>CAWGWM010000001.1:0-1618549 GCA_963826245.1 uncultured Thermoleophilia bacterium
TCTCGTGTCATCGACGGTGAATGACCTAGCGGCAGGATCTGGGCTCGAGTTCGAGGATGCTGGCCGGCATGCGTTGAAGGGCATCCCGGAGAGGGGGCACCTGTTTCGTGTTGTCAACGCGGCCACGTAGTCGAGCGACAGACACCTCGCGTGCGCCAGCGTTCACGAATGTCACTCGACGGGGTGGCTCGGCCGGAGGCCCGGGTTGAGCAGAGGAAATGATCCAGGCAATCCTCGTGTGTCACGGTTGACGCCCGTGCTCGCGGCGTCTTTGACGCGCGGGCGGTACCGTCGGTCAGGATCGCGGGGTTGGCTGATGACAAGGTTCCCGTTGACGCCCACGTTGGGGCGCACTAACATCGCCGAAATGCGACGGCCACCTCTCTGGATCGTGCTGATTGGCGGATCGCTCGTTGTGCTCGCCGTGCTCTGGCAGGCCTTCACGATTAGTGCATATGTCCGCGGAGCGGGCGATGGCGCTCTCGACGCCCACGGTATGGGCTCGTTGTTCGTGCACATCGGTCAGCTGATGGTCGTGATCGGCGCGATCTGGGCCTGGTGGGGTCGGTGGAGTGTCGTCGGTGCCGCAGTGGCGTTCCTCGTGCTCTCGATCGCACAATTGGCTTTCCTCGGAGATACCGAAACGTCCGGGGGCTGGATCAACGGGCTGCACGGTTTCCTCGCCCTCATCGTTCTCATCGCTGGCGGCCTCTTCGCCTATGCCGCACGCAAGCGACTCGATCTGAGCCAAACGGACGAGCTCCAGGCATAGGCCAGCGGCCCTGCTCGCCGAGCCACCCTACGTCTCGATTCGGTGCTCCAGAACGGAGCACACATCTTCGTTCTCCTCCGCCCAGCCATCCGTCGGGCCATCGAGACAGCGTTCTACTCGACGGGCTGAGGAGGAGTCGCCGGCAAAGCGTGGTGCACGAAAGACCTGCTCGCACGCGCCAGCGTTCGGGGTGTTGCATGAGCGCGACGCCCGTGTCACGACGCCTCCCGTCGCGTGAGGCGGGCCCGTCCTGCGGAGACCAAGGGCCGGTTGTCGACCGCTTGGAAAGTGGGTTAGGCTGCACCGGTGGCTGAGAGAGCGGCCCCGGACGTTGCTGGGGATTCGTTGCGTGCTCGGACGCCGGCTGCGCGCGGCCTGATAGGTGAGGGTTCGACGCAGGTGCTGATCCGGCAGGTGGCGTTGCTCGGGACGGCGAGTGTCGTTGCCGGCGTTCTGGTTCTAGGGGTGGGCAGTCGTCTTGTGATGCGCTTGTCGGCGATCGCAGCGGGCTCTGACGCGGCTGGGCTTGTGACCGAGAACGGGAACACGGTTGGTGAGATCACGGTCGGCGGGACTGTGGGGCTGATCGTTTTCGGCGGAGGGCTCGGCGGCCTGCTCGCGAGCGTCGTGATCGTCGGTGCCGAGCCGTGGCTGAGATGGATGGGGCCTCTGCGAGGGCTCGGGTTCGGGCTGGCGGTGCCGGCCGCGTACTTCTCGTTCGACACGCTCGACTTCCGTCTGATCGACCCGCCCGCGCTCAACGTGGCGATGTTCGCGAGCCTCTTCATCGTCTTCGGCTTCGCCGTCTCAGGCGTGTACTGGGCTCTCGACCAGAAACTGCCGCCGGCCGGCGACGACGTACAGACCGGGTACGTGGTGCTTGCCTCCTTCGGCTCCATGGCACTGTTCATGGCCGGCCTCTTCTTCACGTCACAAAGCTTCTGCGGCTGCGAGCCAGCACATCTGACCGGGCTCACAATCCTCGTGATGGTGGCATCGACCGCCGTCACCCTCGCTGCTTCGACGTCCGCCGCTGTGCCACGATGGCTGGCACGAACCGCCACCCTCACCGGCTACGGCGCACTCGCCGCCCTCCTCGCCATGGGACTCAGCCGCATCCTCGACCAGATCCGGGACGTCGTCTGAACCGCTCGGGACAGCAACCCGAAGACACGACGCCGCAGACGACCGCAACAGCCTGGCCTGTGCGAGCGTTAGGGAATGTCCCCTGAGTCGACGCTCTGCTGTCCCGCGACCGGCGGTGCGTATTCGGCGACCTGGAGCACCGTGGTCGTCTGGTCGCCGGCCAGAAATCCTGCCTCGAGAATCCGGCTGACGACATCCCTGTAGAGAGCAGACGACTCCGCGCGGACAATGTCGTTCTCCGTGGCCCAGAATGTTTGCGTGATCCAGGTCGACCCCTCAACCGCGTAGATGTAACCCAGGCAGCCCCGGAGCCCGCGAAACATCGGCGCGGAGACCTCGAATGCGAAGCGTTCCAACTCGTCCCGTCGGTCGACGTCGAACTCGGTGATCCAGAGCCGCGTAAGCACGCACCCGACCCTATCGGGGCAGCTCCCCGCGTACGACGGCCAGCCACGGGGTTCTTACGGAGAGCCGGGAGAGCGTTAGGACTCAGGAGCGTGGCCTGCGCCAGCGTTAGGGAAGGCGGGAGACGAAGGCATCGGTAACCGACGGCGATCTGGCCTCCTCCTTCACGCGCCCGGGGAGAAAGGACATCCCACGGCTCGCGGTCGGACGCGGGGTGCCATCTATTAGCGCGGCCATTCGACCGCGGTGTGCATCCGGTCTCAATCCACAAAGCGTGTCTATTCCGACGTCTGGTTCCGGACGTGCGAATGCCGTACGCTTCGCCCAGTCGAGTACCGGGGTCGCCGCGTCTGCGATCGAGAGCCGTCGAGGGAGACTCGCAGTGTTCGAGGAACCGCAGTCGATCGTTGGCCGGGACGAGGAGCTCCGAAGCTTGGACGGGTTCCTGGACGCGATCGATGAAGGCCCGGTCGCGCTGCTTCTCGAGGGTGAAGCCGGAATCGGGAAGACGGCGCTTTGGAAGGCGTGTCTTGCCGCAGCGGAGGATCGCTCGTACCGTGTGCTGTCGTGCCGGCCGATTGAATCGGAGGCTGAGGTGGCGTACGCGGCGCTCGGCGATCTGTTGGGACGCGATTTCGGTGACTCGATCGCCGAGCTTCCCGAGCCACAGCGCCGTGCCCTTGAGGTGGCGCTGCTCCTGAGGGAGCCCGAGGGGCGACAGCCTCTGCAGCGTGCGGTCGCCCTCGCCGCGCTCGGTGTATTCGTGGTGTTGTCTCGTGAACGGCCGTTGCTCGTGGCGATCGACGATGTCCAGTGGCTCGATCCAGCCTCGGAGAGCGTGCTCGCGTTCGTCGCTCGCCGCCTACAACAGGAGCGAATCGGGGTGTTCGTGGCGAGGAGGGCAGAGGCTGTTGCCGACGCCCCACTCGATCTTGCACGGGCGCTGCCCGAGGGGCGCTTCGCGCGCGTCCCGGTCGGATCGCTCGAGCCGGCGGAGCTCGGCGTGGTGTTGGCGGCCCGCCTGGATGTGCGTCCGTCCGCGCGGCTGCTCGAGCGTCTTCATGCGCGTTCTGGCGGGAATCCCTTCTTCGCGATCGAGCTCGCGAGAGCTATGACCGAGCGAGACAGCCTGCGGGAGACCGACGACGAGATCCCGATCCCGGCGAGCCTGCTCGATCTGTTGCGGGGGCGGTTGGAGTGCCTGCCACCACGTGCGCGCGAGGCGACGGAGATCGTTGCGGCGCTATCGCGACCAACGATGGAGCTTGTCGACGCGGTCTTGGGCGACCCAACGGCTGCTATCGAGGCGGCTGCCAAGGCGGGAATCCTCGAGGTGCACAACGGGCGCCTCCGGTTCTCGCATCCGCTGCTCGCTTCCGTCGCGTACACGGAGATCCCGCGGGAGCGGCGACGGCGCTTGCACGCTCGCCTGGCCGAACTCCTCGACGATCCCGAGGAGCGAGGGCGCCATCTGGCGCTGGCGACTGAAGGCCCCGACACCGCCGTCGCAGCCGCACTCGACGAAGCCGCCATGTGGGCTCGGGCCAGGGGTGCGCCCGGGACGGCCGCGGATCTGTGGGAGCAGGCCCGCCGGCTCACACCCACTGACGCAGGGAGCGATGCTCGACGACGCGCGGTGGAGGCGGCAGAGCGTCGCTTCGACGCGGGCGAGATCGACCGTGCCCGAGAGCTGCTGGAGGAGGTTGTCGCCGAAGCGCCACGTGGTCGTGAGCGAGCGAAGGCGCTGACGGAGCTCGGCTGGGTGTGCGCGCACACCGAGGGATTCCACGCTGCTGAGGAGGTCTTCGGTGCCGCGCTGGCCGAACATGGCGATGAGGTCGCACTACGCATCGAGATCGAGGAGGGATTGGCCTGGTGTCTTCACCAGACACAGGACATCGCCGCAGCCGAGATTCACGCTCGACGCGCACTCGTGCTCGCGGAGTCACTCGGTGAGCCGGCGCTCCTGGCCGGGGCGCTCTCACATGTCGCCTTTCTCGAGGCGTTGAGCGGCAAGGGGATACCGTTGGCGGCGATCGAACGCGCTGTTGCGCTGGGCCGCTCGCCGGAGTGGTCGCAGATCTTCGGCCGACCCGACTGGATCCACGCGATGCTTCTGGAATGGGCAGGCGAGCTGAGCGTCTCCCGCTCCCACTTCGAGGTGCTTTACCGATCCGCGGTCGACCAGGGCGACGAGCACGCACTACCTTTTGTCCTCTTCCACTTCGCACGCATCGAGCTTCTGACCGGCGATTGGGAAGGAGCGAGAACGCACGCTCACGAGTCGCGCGAGACAACCTTGCAGAACGAGCTCGCGGTGCACCTCTCCTACTCGCTCGTGGTCGAAGCTCTCGTCGATGCCCACCTCGGACTCGTCGAGCCCACGCGCGCAAAGATCGACGAGGGGCTGAAACTGGCGGACGAGCTCGGCAGCCGGTCCGCCGGTTTCGAGCTACTTGCGATTCTCGGCTTCCTCGAGCTCTCGCTCGGCAACGCACGCGAAGCGGATCGCGCATTCGGCCGCCTTGCGACGGCGGTCGAAGAGAGCGGTCTTCGTGAACCGGGACTCTTCCGGTTCCACGGCGACTCGATCGAGGCAAAGGTCACTCTGGGCGAACTAGACGAAGCCGAAGCGCTGCTCGCCGAACTCGATCAGCTTGGAGCGATGCTGGAGCGCCCCTGGGTCCTCATCATGGCCCACCGTGGCCGTGCGCTTCTCAGCGCTGGCCACGGTGACCTCGATGCGTCCTACCACGAGCTCGAACAGGCTCTCGTGCTCCACGAGCGGCTCGAAGAACCGTTCGAGCGCGCCCGAACGCTTCTCGTCCTCGGCAGCGTCCACCGTCGAAACAGGAAGAAACGCGCCGCCCGCGACGCGCTCGAAGGCGCACTCGGAACGTTCGACGAACTCGGAGCAGCGCTCTGGTCGGCGAGAACACAAGCCGAGCTCGAACGCATCGGGGGTCGGGCACCGACAACCCAAGGCCTGACCGCTACGGAGCAACGGGTCGCAGCACTCATCGCCTCGGGGCTGACCTACCGAGAGACAGCGGACGCGCTCTTCATCAGCCCCAAGACAGTGCAATGGAACCTGTCGAAGATCTATCGCAAGCTCGGCATTCGCTCACGCACCGAACTCCCGGCTCGACTCGCCGAAACGCACGACCCCGAGCGGTCCTGACGCCGCCTGGCCGGTTGCCCACCATCGCGAACGCGCTAATCCCAGCTGGCCGGCCGGTTTCGCCGCTCGGCTCTTCGCCCTACCTTCGATGTCACGGGGCACCGACAACGAAGAGGAGACGCCATGTACCCGCACGTCGTTCAGTTCGAAACACGACGACAGCAGTTCGCCCGCGACAACCAGTTGACTCGAGAACGAAGGCAGGCCCAAACAGACCGCAATGAAGCAAAGCTCGCCACGCAATCGCCCGCCAACTCACGTGCCGATCGCGAGCACGGCGTGTTGGTCGCGCTGCTGCCCCGACTCGCAAGGCAGTCGGCTCGGCAACGATCCCTGAGCCAACGTTCCGCACGTGACGACTCGCGTGCCCTGCTCCGGTGAGCTGGGCCCGACCCAGCTCACCGAGCCAAACAACGACGGAGCGAATGACTGCGCAGCGTTCGGGATCGCGATGAAACCTGCCGTTCGAAGAACGGTGTCAATCTGACATCCCCGTCAGGCGACATCGGATGCCAACACTGTCGTCTGCGCCAGCGTTAGGGAATGTTGCTTGAGCGGGTGAGGTCGCGATACCTACGCCAGCCGACGGTCGTAGCGACTTGTATCCGGGTATCGAGCGACGAGACTCATTTCGCACGTGAACGCTGGCCGCGCCCGCCTCCGACGGAATTCGCTCACCGATCCAAGACATGTCATCCTTCGCGGCCGTGATCGTCCTTTCGCGCATCGCCTGGCTCGCTACGGGATTTCTGTGGGCTGGCAGCTCTGCCTTCGACTTCAGTGACGCGAACTACCTCGAGCCCTCGACCGCGCTGGACTGGACCGCCCTTGCGTCCTGGAGCGCAGCCTCAGCGGGTCTCTCGGCGTCCGTTCTTCTCCTCTCCCGGCTCGCGTCGTCGAGCGCGGTAGTGAGACTCGCCATCGTGGTCGCGGCTGGGGGAATCGTCGCTGCCGTTGCAAACGCCCTGGAGGACGGCGTGGGCATCACGACGATGGGGATCTTCTACGTCATCGGCTTCGCAGCCATGTGGCTCGGTCTCGTCGGTTTGGCGATGACCTTCTTCCGATCAGGATATCTCCGGTTGGCAGGCGTGTCGGCCGCGCTGTTTGCCGGTGTGTCGTTGTTTCCTGTTGGAGGCGCGTTCGTCATCCTTGTCGCCCTCTGTTCGGTGGCCGCCACCCCGGCCTGGTTCTCGTGCTCGAGGTCGATGCCGGCGATCACATACGGACCTGCTGGAACAGCGAAGCCAGAGTCGGACTGACCCGCCCGCTCCCGCGACGCTCTCACTTGGCCCGACGCGACGAACTTGCCGCCACCGTCGCAAAAGCCGCCGAGTATCGGTTCCATGGTCTGCGCCAGCGTTCGGGAATGACGCCCGAGCGACGGGAGTTGCGTCGCTCTCGTCTGCTCTCCGTTGGGCTAGGAACCGGAAGTGGCGGCTAGGGCCGGTTCGGTCGCTACTCCTCGGCCGCGGGCCATGAGGCTGAGTCCGAAGGCAATCCAGCCTACGCCGTAGAGCACGGTCGCCACGGCGCCGTAGATGCGGTAGCCGTAGATCCGATCGTGGACATCGAGCGGTAATGCCAGGGCCCACGAGAAGGCGAGGAGCTGCACGATTCCCAACCCCACCAAGAGCAGTCGGCTGCCTCTTCCCAACGCGGAGGGTCGGTTGCCCACGGCCATCAGGATCAGGCCGATGCCGAGCAGTGGCGCTAACAGCGGCGGCATCACCGCGAGTATCGCCAGGTTCACCAGGGCCGGAAGGACGAGTCCGATCATGCTGAGCGCGAACCCGACGCGGACCGTACGACCGGCCCCATCGGTCAGCAGTCGGTACGACCCGGTAAGCCCGAGCGCGATCAACAGGCCTGCCGGCCCCTCCATCATCGCGCCCCAGAACAACGAGTCCATCCCCAGCAGGTGACCCTCCTCATTGAACGAGGTGGGGCCATGTAACGTCGTGAAGACGGGCCACAAGACGATCATCAACGAGCCGGCGACGACCATGGCGAGGCTCGGCCACACCGCAGGCGGCGTGCGCGATTCGACAGTCGTAGCCTCCAGCAAGACGCGTGAGACTACCACGGAACCCAACCGGTCAAGAGACACCCCCGGCTCCTGCGCGAGCGTTAGGGAATGTTGCTTGAGCCAGTGAAGTCCCCTGCACCGGGGGTTCCGGAATGTTTGCTTGAACCTCCTTGGACGATTGTAAAGCGGGCATGTAACGGTTGTCATGCGAGGAGGAGTGTGCCATTGTGAGGCCACGAGGAAGCCCTCGCCGGGGGAGGGGTGGCTTGCGGGTCATGGCGGTGCGTCTGGGCACCCTTCCTGTCATCGATCACATTCGACAACGGGGAGGCGTGATGTTTGGACATCGAGTACTTTCGACATCTTGGGGGGCGATGCGTTATCGCTCGGCGGCGGTGGTGCTTGCGGCGGGCTTGTTGCTCGTGGGGATCTTGGCGACATCCGCGGGGGCCGGTCAAACCGCTCTTCCGGCGGGCAATCTCGTGAAGAACCCTGGTGGGGAGTTCCCTGTTGGAGGCGGGTCATGGACTTCCGGCGTCCAGCCCTACGCCTGGAAGTTCAGTGCTGTACCTGCGAACCAGAAAGGCGTTCAGGTGGTGCGGTACAAAGCCAACGGGGACTCAAGTCTGCTCGCCACAGCTGTCTCAAAAGGGATTAAGGGTGGCCGCAACTACTTCCAGGGCGGCTACCCGAGCAAGGTGGCAACGGCCTTTCAGACGATCAGTGTGAGCAAGGCCGCATCGGAGATCGGCGCTGGCGGGGTCAAAGCGTGTCTCTCCGCCTACCTCGGTGCAGCGAAGAACTCGCCGAGCACCGCCCGGGTCGACCTCGCGTACCTCAACGAGGCAGGAAAGCCAGTCGGGAAACTCCGTGTCGGCCCCGTCACGCGAGGCACGCGCCTTGATGCCGGCACCTTGCTGTACCGCGCAAAGGAAGGAAAAGTGCCGGCCAAGACACGCTCGCTGCTGGTCACGTTCACCGCGACAAGCGGCCCCAGCACGAACCTCGGGGCCGCCGACAACATCTCGGTCATCCTGACGAAGGGTGCATGCCCGAAGCCAAAAAAGAAGAAGTGAGCTAGGCCGGGGGGTGGTGCCTCACAGCGAGCGTGAGGCACCACCCCAATACCGAGAACACCCGACCTGCACCTGAACCACGTCCCGGACGACCTGCCCCGATAAGTGCCGTTTGCCCGGTGGGCGGAGGCCTGTCAAGGCGCGGAGCGCCGACCCCGCTTGCGGGGTTGACGGGGTGAGCACGGCGGGCAGGGTTAGGCGCGTTCGGGGCGGGGCGGGCGTTCGTCTGGTCGCCCAGCCGGGCGCGTAGCGCCCGGCTTCTTTTCTTGTATTAGCAACGAAACTCGTCGGGGTTGTCCGGGGGGTGTCGTACGCTGGTTGTGCTCGCGCAGTCGAGGTCCGAGGTTAGAGAGAGGCCCTGTCGGGGCAACCGGGTTAGCCGGTTGGGTCCGCCGATATGGCTCCCGCCTACGAGATTCCCAGCGCAGATCGCGAGTAGCCCGGTTGGGGCTTGCCGTTGGAACGTGCGGATCTCGGAGGTAAGGAATGAGACAGGTGGGTGGGGCTGCCGTGGGCGGTACGGGTGCTGGGTCTCGGCGTTGGCTGTTGTCGCTGTACCCGGAGGCGGGTGAGGCGGGGGGCTGCTGGCAATCGGGGCCGCGGGTCGAGGGGTTGGGTGGTCCGCCTGATCCGGCGAGGACGGCGGTAGAGGCGGGGCGGCGGGCGCGGGGGATGATCCGCCGTTATTGCGCTGCGAACCGTTTGAATCGGCTCGGGACGCTCACGTATGCGGGTGAGGGCTGCCACGATCCGGCTGTAGTGCGGGCGGATGCGGGTGGGTTCTTCCGCCGTCTTCGGGGCGGCCTGGGTGGGGAGGCGTTTCCGTATTTGTGGGTGCCTGAGTGGCATCCGGGCGGGCACGGGTTGCATTTGCATTTCGCGGTCGGCCGGTATGTGAAGCATTCCCTGATCAACGCGGCTTGGGGTCGGGGGATCGTGCATATCAAGCTGTTAGGGGATCTGCCGGTCGGGTCGGGGTCGCTCGAGGAGGCCCGGTTGGCGGCCCGCTATCTGGGCAAGTACGCGGGGAAGGCGTTGGACGGTGATCGTCCGGCGGGCCTGCATCGTTATGAGGTCGGGCAGGGGTTCAAGCCGCGACCGGTACCCATTACGGGCGGCACGGTCGAGGATGTGATCGGTCAGGCATCCGCGTTGATGGGTGGTGAGCCGTCGCGGGAGTGGCACTCATCGAGGGCGGACGGGTGGCAGGGGCCGCCTGCCTGTTGGGTGCAGTGGGATGACTGATCCTGCTGGCGTTGCCGGGTGGGTCGAGGCTTCGTGTGCTTCGCAGGGGCTTCCGATACGGGTTGCCGATCTGGAGATCCTGGGCCGGGTGGTTGGCCTGCTGGGCGCGGGTCCCGGCGTCAGCCGGGGGGCGCCCCGCAGGTCGGCTGCTGGGTCAGGCCCGCCAGAGGGGCGTGAAGCGGGCGGGGTCGAAGCGGTTGTAGCCTCGTCGGGCTGGCGCGACGGTGATGTGGTCGAGGACGGCGGCGACGATCGCGTGTTGCCGGGTTAGCGGCAGGGTGGACCAGCGCTCGCGTAGCTCGGTGCTGTTGCCGATCTGGCCGGCCAGGGCCGTTGTGCGGGTGAGCCGGCCAAGCTGCTTCTTCGCGTCGGTAACCCGCCGTTCGATCGGGGTGCGGGCTGCTTGCCACTCGGTCATCCCGATCTCGCGGCGGCCGTACATCGCGGCAAGCTCCTCCAACTCGCCTCGGGATTGGTCGATCTCTGCTTGCCAGCGCTCCTGGTCGGGATCACCGGGTTGGCCGCTCATCGCAGCTGCGAGCTCGGGTGAATCGAGGCGGTAGAGGACGGCCTCGACCGCGAACTGCTCTAGCGGGTCGGCCTTGACGGAGATGCGGCCGCAGCCCGAGAAGCCGGGGCCTTTCGCACACTGGTAGGCGCGTATGCCGCCCTGCTTCGGCCGCGACACCAGCGTCTCGCCGCAATGACCGCAGCGCAGTAGCCGCACCAAGAGGTAGCGGCGGGCGACCTTGTTCGTGCGCCGAGCCGGGTCAGACAAGAGGGCGCGGATGCGGCTGGTTTCCGCGGGTGTGATGACCGCTGGCCATTCCGCCTCGGCCACGATCTCGCCCCTGTGCTCCCGCTGCCCCGAGATCCGAGCCGATCCCAGCATCCGACTCAGCGTCTGTGGCTGCCACTCCCCGCCGGTCGAGGTCGCAACGCCACGGTCGTTCAGGCCCGTGCAGATAGACCGCAGCGCTTCCCCGGCCAGCAGCCGGGCGGCGCACTCGCGGATCACGACCGCCTCGGACTCGCGGATCGTGAGCTTGTCGTCCTCGTAGCCGTAGGGGCGTGAGCCGCCCCCTGCGATCTTCCCAGCCTGGGCGTCGGCTTCCTTCTTACGCCGGATCCGGCGGCTCCTGTCGTCGCTCTCCTTGGCTGCCACAGCCCCGAGGATACGAGCAAGGAACTGCCCGTCGTGCGTCGAGAGGTCAACGTCGCCGCTAACAGACGCCAGCTTCGTGACCCCGGCGGCTTTGCAGAGGTCGAAGAACTCCTCCAACTCCCGCGGTTGGCGATGTAAACGGTCGAGATCCCAGACCACCACCGCATCCACATAGCCGCCGCGCAGGTCATCGAGCATCCGCCTGTAGGCGGGGCGCGGCTTGCCGCTGTAGGCGCTCACATCGTCATCGACGTAGCGCTCCGCAACCTCCCAGCCCTGCCGCGCTACCAGCCGCTCACAGTCCTCGACCTGGCGGCGAACCCCGAGCTGTGTCCCGTCCCGGTCAGACGAGATCCGAGCATAGATAGCAGCACGAACCACTCACGCAACATACACAAACACTCGCGTGCGCCAGTGTCATCCCCTCCGGTGGGATCGCTCAGGTAGGCGGCGCTCGCTCCGCGCCGGGCGGCGCGTCGGCCGAGCGTCTCAGCCCGAGACGGGCGCGCAGACCTGGATCACGTTCCCTTCGGGGTCGTGGCCGTCGCACATGCACTCCTCCCGGAACTGCCACTCCCGCTCCGGAGAATCGACGACGCCGCCATGCTCCGCCGCGACGACACGCGCTGACGCGATGTCGGTGACGCGGAGCGCGAGCTTCAGCGCCGTGTCCTCTCGTCTCACGGGCGGATCCTCGATCGTGATCGTCCGAGCGATGGCTTCTGCGATGGCTACCACTGTTATCCGGAAGCCGTCACGCTCGAGGAGAATGTGATCCGACGCGGTCGAGATCACGCTCATGTCCCCTACTGCGGCATAGAAGCATGCAACGCGCTCGTGCTCGCACGCGTAGACGACGGCCCCTCCCTGGAACGCGGGAGTCAGGAGGCGCCCTGATGCCGATAGAAGGGCGTCCGCTCCGGCTCGAGTGGTGTGTTCCCGAGGATCAGATCCGCAGCCTTCTCGGCCACCATCATCACCGGCGCGTAGATGTTGCCGTTCGTGACGTACGGGAAGACGGACGCGTCGACGACCCGCAGGCCCTCGACGCCACGCACGCGCATGGTTCCGGGATCGACGACCGACATCTCGTCGACGCCCATCCGGCACGTGCACGAGGGATGAAGGGCCGTCTCGGCATCGCGCGCGACCCACTCGAGGATCTCCTCGTCCGTCCCGACGGAGGGGCCCGGTGAGATCTCGCCCGCGTTGAACGGCTCGAAGGCCGGCTGGGTGAGGATCGTTCGCGCCGAGTGGACGGCCTCGAGCCACTCGCGCCGGTCCTGCTCGGTCGAGAGGTAGTTGAACCGGAGCGCCGGATGCACGCGCGGGTCGGCCGAGGTGATCTTCACCGAGCCGCGAGCGTCCGAGTACATGGGGCCAACGTGAACCTGGTAGCCGTGATCGGACGCCGGTGACGAGCCGTCGTAGCGGATCGCGACCGGCAGGAAGTGGTACATCAGGTTGGGGTAGGCGACCTCGTCGTCGCCGCGGATGAACCCACCCGCCTCGAAGTGATTCGTCGCCCCAGGGCCCGAGCGGAAGAACAGCCATTTGAATCCGACCCATGGGCGGTTGCGCCACTTCATCGCCGGCGCAACCGAGACCGGCTGCTTCGAGGCGTACTGGATGTAGACCTCGAGATGATCCTGCAGGTGCTCGCCGACCCCCGGCAGGTCGTGAACGACGTCGATGCCGAGCGCCTCGAGCTCGCGGGCGTTGCCGATACCGGAGAGCTGCAGCAGCTGTGGCGAGTTGATCGCGCCGCCGCAGAGGATCACCTCACCCGCCTCGATCCGGCGCGGCCCGGTTCTCCCGGCAACCTCGACCCCGGTCGCGCGACCGCCCTCGAAGAGCACGCGGTTCACGAAGGTGTTGCAGCGCACGTCGAGATTCGACCGGTCCATGACGGGGTGAAGGTAGGCCCTCGCGGCACTGAGCCGGCGGCCGCGGTGGATGTTGCGATCGAATGCGGCGAAGCCCTCCTGCCGGTACCCGTTGACATCGTTGGTGAGCGGGTAGCCGGCCTCCTGGACGGCCTCGAAGAAGGCCCGGAACAGCGGGCTCGTCGCGGGACCGCGCTCGAGCACGAGCGGGCCGTCTCCGCCGCGAAACTCGTCTGTGCCTGCGAGGCAGGTCTCCATCCGCTTGAAGTACGGAAGGCAGTGCGCGTAGTCCCACGCGCCCATGCCGGCGTCTCCCGCCCAACGCTCGTAATCGAGTGGGTTGCCACGCTGAAAGATCATCCCGTTGATGCTCGAGGAGCCGCCGAGCACCTTGCCGCGGGCGTGGTAGATCCTGCGGCCGTTCATGTGGGGCTCGGGCTCCGATTCGTACTTCCAGTCGTAGAGCCTGCTGCCTATCGGGGTCGCGAGACCGGCGGGCATGTGGATGAAGACGTCCCACTTGTAGTCCGACCGGCCCGCCTCGAGCACGAGGACGCGTGTCGAGGGGTCGGCGCTGAGCCGGTTTGCGAGGGCGCAGCCCGCGGACCCCCCGCCGACGATCACGAAGTCGTACGTGCTCTGCTCGCTCATCGCACTCGATTGTGTCGATTCACCACGATGTTCAGCCGCCGCCGAGCTTCCGCTGCCGCCAGGCCTCCGTCTCTGCGAGGTCGTTGAACGTGAAGATATGGAACCCGGCGATCTTGTGCTCGGGGTCCGCGATCGCCGCCGCGAGGCCCTTGATCAGCTTGTCGGGGCTGAACCCGCCAGGTTGCAGAAAACGGGTCACGAAGTTGCCGTGCTTGCGCAGGAACCGGATCGACTCGCCGATCCCGATCCGCGCCGAGACGCGCAGGAGCTTCGCCCGTTGGACGGCACCCGGGAGCCCCACGTAGACGGGAAGGCGAATGCCTCCCGCCCACACCTCGTCGATCCAGCGCACCGTCACTCTCGGATCGAAGCAGATCTGCGTCGCGATGTAGCTCGCATACGGCGCCTTCTCGGCCAGGGCCGCGCGCGCCGTCTCGTCGTCGATCAGTGGGTGGGTCTCGGGATAGCCCGTAATCCCGATCCGTGCGAATGGATGGCCGATCTCGTCGAGGTCGCGCAGGAGCGGTGCCGCGCCCTCGTACGCCCCGGCCTCGTCGGCGTCGCCCGCGACGACGAAGACGTCGCGCGTGGCCATGTCCGAGAAGCGCGCGACGATCTCGGCCAGGTGCACGCGGTCGCGCACGAGCCGTGCCGACAGGTGCGGCACGACGGCGTACCCCTCCCTCGCGAACGTCTCGGCGAGCTCGAACGACGGCTCGAGCCCCTTGACGGGCGAGACGGTCACGGTGAGCTCGACGTCCTTCGGGACGAACTCGAGCACCTTTTCGGTCGCCCCCTCGAGGGGGATCACCTCGTAGCGCGAGCGGCGGATCAACTCCGGTAGGCCCGGCGCGCTCCCGGGGGGTGTCGTCGGCGGACTCGTCAAGCGAACGAGTCCTCGAAGGAGGCCTTCTTGCGCTCTATGAACTCGAGCAACTCGGCGTCGACGGCGGCGTCGATCGGCGGCGCCTCGTACTCCGCGAGCATCTTCTTCCAGGTTGCGTTGGCCCGGACGTTCGCATCCTTCGCCCCCTCCAGATCCCATTGCTCGAAGCTGCCGTTGTCGGCGTTCGACGACCGCCAGAACGCGCCCTCGAAGTTCTCGAGCGTGTGCGGATGCCCGAGGAAGTGCGTGCCGGGCTCGTTCGTGAGCAGCGCGTCGATCGCCTGGCCGTTGCGGGTCATGTCGACACCCTTCGCAAAAGCGTGCCAGGCCGCCGCCTGGTCGACGTCGAGGATGAACTTCTCGTACCCCATCGAAAGGCCTCCTTCGAGCCAGCCCGCGGTGTGGAGGACGAAGTTGACGCCACCGAGCATCGTCGGCTGCATCGTGTTGGCCGACTCGTATGCGGCCTGCGCATCCGCGATCTTGGACGCCGTGAGAGCGCCGCCGGAGCGGAACGGGACCCCGAGCCGCCGGGCGAGCGCCGCCATGACGTAGAGGATCAGCGCCGGCTCGGGGGTGCCGAAGGTCGGCGCTCCCGACTGCATCGACATCGAGGATGCGAACGACCCGAGGATGACCGGGGCGCCGGGCCGGACGAGCTGGCAGAAGGCCATCCCGGCGAGGGCCTCGGCGAGCGTCTGGGTGGCAGCACCGACGACCGTGGCCGGGCTCATCGCGCCCGCGAGGATGAACGGCGTGATCAGCACGCCCTGGTTGGCCTCGGCATAGGCCTTCGCCGCCCCGAGCATCGTCGAATCCCAAACCATCGGCGAGTTCGCGTTGGCGAGCGAGACGATCACGGTGTTGGACTCGAGGAAGCCCGCGCCGAACAGGATCCGCGCCATCGCAACCGTGTCCTCGGCCCGGCTCGGATGGGTGACCGAGCCCATGAAGGCCTTGTCCGAGTAGCGCATGTGCGCGTAGACCATGTCGTAATGCCTCTTGTTGACGGCGATGTCGACCGGCTCGCACACGGTTCCCCCCGAGTGGTGCAGGAACGGGGTCATGTACGTGAGCTTCACGAAGTTGCGGAAGTCCTCGATCGTCCCGTAGCGCCGACCGTTGTCGAGGTCACGGACGAACGGCGACCCGTACGCGGGCGCGAAGACGGTGTGCATCCCCCCGATCTCGACGTTGTGCGCGGGGTTCCGCGCAACCTGCGTGAACTGGGCGGGCGCAGTCGCCTGCACGAGATGGCGCGCAAGGCCGCGCGGAAAGCGAACGCGCTCACCGTCGATGTCCGCGCCTGCGTCCCTGAACAGGGTGAGCGCCTCGGGCGTGTCGCGGAAGTCGATCCCGACCTGCTCGAGGACGGTGTCGGCGTTCTCCTCGATGAGCTCCAGGTGCTCCTCCGAGAGCACCTCGAAGGGCGTCATCGCTCGAGTGACGTACGGGACGCTGACCGCGTTGGAGACCGCACGCGCGGCCTGCCTGGCGGCGCGGCCGCCGCTTCGGCGACCTCCGCCTCGCTCGGTCATGCCTGCTTCTCCATCATGCACGGCTCCTTTGGCTGGAATCTGGTCGGGCGCGCCGGCGCATGCGCCCCTCGGTCGCATCGGCGACGCGTCGCGGTGGGAGGCTGACGGCAGTACGAAGCCGCTCGTACGGGTCGGTGTCGTGCGGAATCGCCATTGCACCGACGAAGAGCTCCTGGAAGCGCGGCTCGACGGCGGTCTCGATCTTCTCGACCCGCCGCACGACCTCCTCGATCTCGGCGCGGGCAGATCCGTCGAGCAGGGCGATCCGCGCCCCGGTGCCGGCCGCGTTTCCGGCAGACGTCACGCCCGCCGGGTCGCAGTCGGGAATCAGTCCGAGCACGAGTGCGTGGACCGGGTCGATGTGGCTGCCGAAGGCGCCGGCGAGCCTGATCCGGTCGACGCGCTCGATCCCGTAGCGCTCGAGCAGCAACATGCATCCGGCATGGAGCGCTGCCTTCGCGAGCTGGATCTGGCGGATGTCGTTCTGGGTGATCATGAGCTCGGGCTCGCCGTCGGAGATGACGTAGGAGAACGTGCGCCCGTCGGGCACGATCCGCGGCGAACGGGCTGCGAGTGCGCCGTCGATCGTCCCGTCGGTGGTCAGGATCCCCGCCAGGTGGAGCTCCGCGACGGCCTCGATGATCCCCGAGCCACACACGCCCGTGACCTGGATTCCGGCGAACCCCGGTTCGCCCGACCAGGCGTCGTTCCCGATCACGCGATAGCGAGGCTCGAGCGTATCCGGGTCGATGCGTACCCTCTCGATCGCGCCGGGGGCGGCACGCTGCCCGCAGCTGATCTGCGCGCCCTCGAAGGCCGGCCCCGTAGGGCTCGACGCGGCGAGGAGCAGGTCCCTGTTGCCGAGCACGATCTCGGCGTTCGTGCCGACGTCGACGATCAGGTTGACCTCCTCACCGAGGTACGGGCCCTCGGAGAGGATCACGCCGGCCGCATCGGCGCCGACGTGGCCGGCGATGCAGGGGAGCACGTAGGCGCGCGCGCCCGCATGAATCGGCAGGCCGAGTTCGCGCGCGGGACAGCGTACGGCCTCGTCGATCGTGAGCGCGAAAGGCGCGCCGCCGAGCTCGGTCGGGTCGAGGGCGAGCAGGAGGTGATGCATGATCGGGTTGCCGACGAGCGTCACCTCGAGAATGTCGTCCCGGGAGACGCCGGCATCGTTCGCGAGCTCGGCCGTGAGCTTCGCGAGGCAGCCGCGAACGGCGCGCGTCAGCTCCTTCTCGGAGCCGGGGTTCATCATCACGTACGAGACACGGCTCATCAGGTCCTCGCCGAACCGGATCTGCGGGTTCATCTCTCCCGCCGACGCGAGCACCTCTCCGGTCGCGAGGTCACAGAGGTGCCCGGCGACCGTCGTCGAGCCGATGTCGAAGGCGATCCCGAGCATCACCTCGTGGAGCCCGGCCCAGACGCCCGAGATCGCGGCTCCGTCGTGAACGGCGACCGTCACGCGCCAGTCGCCGCGACGCAGCGTCTTCTGCAGCACCGGCAGGACGTGGGCATCGCACTCGAGCCCGGTCAGGCCCCACTCCCGCTCGAGTGCGGCGCGGAGCCGACCGAGATCGCTCGTCGGCGAGGCGAGGTCCGGCTCTTCGACTTCGACGTAGTGGAGCCGCACGACCGGGTTCACCTGGATCGGATGGGCGTCTGCCTCCTTGCGCACGACCTGGCGATGGACCTGGCTCTCGGGAGGCACGTCGATGACGAGCTCGCCGGCGACCCTCGCCGTGCAGCCGAGGCGCCTGCCCGGCGCGAGCCCTCGATCGGCCGCGTACGCGTGCTCGACGTCACCGATCGGGGTCAGATGCGAGGCCGCCGAGACGATCGCATGCTTCGCGTGCTCGCCCTCGCTCACCTCGACCTGGCAGCGACCGCAGATGCCGCGACCGCCGCAGACGGAGTCGATGTCGACGCCGAGCCTCCGTGCGGCCTCCAGCACGGTCGTGCCGTCATCGAAGTGGCCGCGACGGCCGGACGGCGTGAAGACGACGAGATGGTCAGGCAAGGCCGCGATCCCCGCCGCAGGCGTGAGGCTCGCAGTGAGACCCGGGGTCCGGCCGTCGTCGTCGCCGGCTCATGCTCCCGCCGCTCTCCGCCTGCCCTCGCGGCCGCCGCGACGGCCTGTCTGAGCCGCCTCGCCCGACTCGCTCGACCGCGCGATCCAGCCGGCACAGTTCTCGTCGTTGCCGTTCATCACGTCGGCCGCCCAGATCGCGTACCGCACCTCGTCGTGGAGCGGGCTCGTGATCGCCGAGGTCAGCCCGGAGGCGATCGCCATCGGCAAGAAGGCGGCGTTCAGCGCCGGCCTGTTCGGGAGCCCGAAGCTGACGTTGGACGCGCCGCAGGTCGTGTTGACGCCGAGCTCCTCCTTCAGCCTCCGCACGAGCCGGAACACCTGCCTGCCCGCAGTGCCCATCGCCCCGATCGGCATCACCAGCGGGTCGACGACGATGTCCTCCTTCGGGATTCCATGATCCGCGGCCCGCGAGACGATCTTCCGTGCCACCGCGAAGCGCACGTCGGGGTCTTCGGAGATGCCGGTCTCGTCGTTCGAGATCGCGACGACCGCAGCACCATGCTTTGCGACGAGGGGCAGCACGCGCTCCATCTGCTCGTCCTCGCCGGTGACCGAGTTGACGAGAGCCTTGCCCTGATAGACGGAGAGGCCCGCCTCGAGCGCCTCGACGATCGACGAGTCGATGCTGAGCGGCACGTCCGTGATCGACTGGACGAGCTCGATCGTGTGGCGCAGGATCGCGGGCTCGTCGGCGAGCGGGATGCCGGCGTTGACATCGAGCATCTGCGCACCCGCTGCGACCTGGGCCAGAGCGTCGGCGATCACCGTGTCGAAGTTGCCGACCTTCATCTCCTCTGCGAGCTGCTTGCGCCCCGTCGGATTGATCCGCTCGCCGATGATCACGAACGGACGGTCGAACCCGATCACGACGTCCTTCGTCGCCGAGGAGAGGACGGTCTCCGTCACGCCTGCTCCTCGTGCCCACTCGCGCCTACGCGTCGGTCGAGCCTCTCGGGATTCTCGACGAACTGGGCGAGCGACGGCACGAGCTCGCCGTAGCCAGTCCGGCGCTCCTCGTAGGCGAGCCCGAGGAGATCGGCGGCGGCTTTCGCCCGCTCGCGAAGCCCCGCGTCGTCCGTCTGCGCGAGGTAGATCAGGCGCTTGTAGTTACCGAACACCATTGGGATCAGCTCGGGGTTCGTGTCGAACCGGTACGGGCGCACGATCAGCGCCTCGAAGTGACGGGCGAGGAAGTCGGTCAGGTAGTAGGTGCCGGCCTCCTCCTCCTGCATCGCGTCCCACGCGTCGTTCCCGGCCAGGAAGCCGTAGCAATGGGCGCCCGGCAGCCGCTCGACATCGTGTCCCTCCAACACGACGTCCAGCGCGCCGGCGGTGCCGCAATCGGCGTAGGCGACGAAGACGCGGTCGTAGCGGCCCTTCAGCTCGGTCAGCTTCGCGTCGACCGCGCCGGCGATCTCCCGCGGGGTGTTGTGGAGCTTCGCGGGCAGGCAGCGAACGTCGACGTGCGTCCAGCCGTTGAGTCGGATCACGGCGAGCACCTCGCGCGCAATCGCACCGCAGGCGAGGATGAGCACGTCGGGCCGGGCGGCGGCACCGAACGCGGCCTCGCCCTGCAGGAGATCCTCCTGGTCGAGGCTCACCTCGACGGGTGCGGAGCCCGAGCCCATCGCGCTCAGTTCGCGTTCGCCGTCGCGCGCCGTGCGAGCACGAGCGACTGGGCCGTCTCGGCCGCGACGGCGGCGTCACGGCAGTACGCGTCGGCACCGATCGCGGTGGCGAACTCCTCGTTCAGCGGGGCGCCGCCGACGAGCACGATGAAGTCGTCGCGGAGGCCCTTCTCCTTCAGCGTGTCGATCACGACCTTCATGTAGGGCATCGTCGTCGTCAGGAGCGCCGACATGCCGAGGATCTCCGGCCGGTGCTCCTCGAGCGCCTCGAGGAACTGCTCGACCGGTGTGTTGATCCCGAGGTCGACCACCTCGAACCCGGCGCCCTCGAGCATCATCGCGACGAGGTTCTTGCCGATGTCGTGGATGTCGCCCTTGACGGTTCCGATCACGACCTTGCCGATCCGCTCCACGCCCGTCTCGGCGAGCAACGGCCGCAGGATCGACATGCCGGCCTTCATCGCGTTCGCGGCGAGCAGTACCTCCGGGACGAAGAGGATGCCGTCGCGGAAGTCGATCCCGACGATCCGCATTCCACCGACGAGAGCCTCGTTCAGCACCTTGTCCGGCGCCCAGCCCCGCCCGAGCAGGATGTTCGTGCCCTCGGCGATCTCCGGCGCGAGGCCGTCGTAGAGGTCGTCGTGCATCTGCGTGACGAGATCCTCGTCGGTCAGGGCGTTGAGATCGATCTCTTCGTCGCTCATGCAGCTCCTCGTTTCACGTCGTCGTAGCCGATCCGTCTGGACAGGGTAGAGGCCTCATCGCGCACCAGCCCGCCCAGTTCGTCGAGGAGGCCGTCGCGCAGGCGTACCGTCGGCCCCGATATGCTGAGCGCGGCCGTGACGGCGCCACCGGCATCACGGACGGGCGCGGCAACGGCCCACAGGCCCGGCTCGAGCTCGTCGACCGCTGTCGCGTAGCCACGCGCTCGCGTGCGCTCGAGGTCGCGCCGGAGCTCGGACGGGTCGGTGATCGTGCCGGGCGCGAGCCGCTCGAGCGGCGAAGCGGGGAACGGCACCGCGCCGGCCGCGAGAAAGACCTTGCCGATCACGGAGCCGTGGTGAGGTACGCGCTGCCCGACCCAGTTCGTCGAGCCGAGAATGTGGCGGCTGTCGCGCTGATCGAGCATCTCCGCGGCGGTCGGCGTGGCGACGCCGAGGTTCGCGGTCTCGCCGCTTTCGTGCGCGAGTCGCTCGAGCGCGCTCCCGGCCAACTCGACGAGATCGAGCGCCGACACCTCCCGGTGGGCGAAGCGGAGCAGCACCGGCCCCGGTCGGATCGCGCCTCCCTCGGGATCGCGCTGCACGAGCCCCTGGCGCTCGAGCGCGCCCACGAGGCGTGACGTCGTGCTCCTCGGAAGCCCGGCGAGCCGGGCGAGATCGCCCACGGTCGGAGCCTCGTCCTCCTCGACGACGTGAACGAGCAGCTGCGCTCCCCGTTCGATCGACTGGGTTCCGGTGTGGGTGGCCACGAGGCGTCCGATGCTCATGATGTGGAACGACTGTTCCACAGTGTGATTCTAGATGCGATCGCGCTCCGAGACAACCCCGCGGACGCCGGTTGCGGCACCGAGCGCTGTCTGAACAGCGGTCTCGGTGTACCACGTCCCGAGGTAGTCCCCCGCAAGCCAGACGGGATCGAGCGGGCGGGTAAGCGACTCCTGGAGCGCTGCGCGACCGACGCGAGGGAAGGGCAACCCGCGCTCCCAACGCTTGATCACGACCTCCTCGACGAGACCACGTGTCGCGGGCAGGACGGCATGGAGATCCTCGAGGAAGCGATCGCGAACGGCGGCATCCTCGAGATGCTCGAGTCGCCGGGCGAACCCCGCGGCCGCATAGACCATGAAGCTTCCGCCCATTGCGCGCACCTCCTCGCCCGCCCGGCGGCCGTTCGTCGTGTTGAAGAGCATGCTGAACGATCGCTTCGGCGTCGCGAGCGCATAGAGATCGTCCCAGGGCATGGCCGCCGTCTCGTTCGTCAGGATCGAGCCGACGACGTACGGTCCGTACGCGATCGCGTCGAGGGCCGCGGCGGTGTCGGCCGGGAGGTTCGCGACGATCCCCCGCGTGACGTACGCGGGAGTCGAGACGATCGCCGCGCGTGCGTCGATCGTCTCACCGCCCGCGACCTCGACGCGCACCCCTGCCGGCGTGCGCTCGACCGAGGTGACACGCGATCCGAGACGGACGCGATCACCGAGAGCCCCCGCGAGCGCGTCTATGACGACCCCGGAGCCGCCGGGGATCGTGCGCGCGAGTCCGCCCTTTCGGTCCCAGACGAGGTGGAAGTACCCGACGCCGTAGCCCGCGGCAAGCTCCTGCGGCTCCCCCGACGACCGAGTGAGGGTCGAGCGGAAGAGCAGGTCGACGTCCTCGGGCAACGGCCCCGCGAACTCGGCGAACGAACGATCGTCCATGAAGTCGAGCATCCGTTGCTGACGCACGGCGTCACTCTCACCCTCCCGCGGGGCCGCGATCTTCGCGTACTCGCGCACGGCGAGGCGGAGACGGATACCGGCTCGGACCAGGGCGGCGCGCGAGCGCAGGGGCATCGGCAGCCGGAGGGGTAAGCTCTCGACCGGGCCGCGGGAGACGAGCGTGCCGTTGAGCGAGACGGCGGCGAGTCGCCCGGGGACCGTGTCGGCGCGAACACCGAGCTCGGCGAGCAGGCCCCCCGTTGCGGAGCTCTCGCCGCCGAAGACATGGGCACCGAAGTTCAGCCAGTTGTCCCCTCGTGGCTCGGAGTGAACCCTGCCGCCGACCCGGCCGGCCGCCTCTAGGAGGATGACGTCGCGGTCGCGCAGCGCGTACGCCGCCGTGAGACCGGCGATTCCGCCGCCTACGACGACGACGTCCCTCATCGCCGGACGCGGGCCGAGCCTCCCGCGACGAGGCGCTCGACCTCGGCCAGCGTCGCCATCGACGTATCGCCCGGCGTCGTCATCGCGAGCGCGCCGTGGGCGACGCCATAGGCGAGTGCCTTCTCGGGATCCCAGCCGTTGAGAAGCCCGTAGAACAGCCCTGACGCGAACGAGTCCCCGCCGCCGACGCGGTCGAGGATCTCGAGACCGTCGAGCCTCGGTCCGACGTGGAAGGCGTCCCGCGTGCGGCAGACGGCCGACCAGTCGTTGACGGACGCGCTTCTCACCTCCCGCAGGGTGGTGGCGACCATCGCGATCCCCGGATACGCCTCGAGCACCCGCTCGAGCAAGTGCGCGTAGGTCTCGAGATCGAGGTGGAGAAGGTTCTCGTCGACGCCCCCAATGGTGAACCCGAGCGCTGCCGAGAAGTCCTCCTCGTTCCCGAGCAGCACGTCGACGTGCTCGACGAGCCTCCGGTTCACCTCCGCGGCACGCGACGGCCCGCCGATCGACTTCCACAGCGAGGGCCGGTAGTTGAGGTCGTAGGAGACGACCGTGCCGTGCCGCCGTGCCGCCTCCATCGCCTCGAGCGTGACGTCGGCGGTCGTCTCCGAGAGCGCCGCGAAGATGCCGCCGCAGTGGAGCCAGCGAGCGCCGTCCCGGCCGAAGATCTGCTCCCAGTCGACGTCCCCCGGCTTCAGCTGCGATGCCGCGGTGTGCCCCCGGTCGGAGACACCGACCGCGCCGCGGACGCCGAACCCGCGCTCGGTGAAGTTGAGCCCGTTCCGGACCTCGCGCCCCACGCCGTCATACGGCACCCAGCCGAGGTGAGCGCGGTCGACGCCGCCCTGGTAGACGAGGTCGTCGATCAGGCGCCCGACCGGGTTGTCGGCGAGCGCCGTCACGATGGCCGTGCGAAGTCCGAAGCAGCGCTTGAGGCCGCGGGCGACGTTGTACTCGCCGCCTCCCTCCCACGCGCGGAACGATCGCGTCGTCTCGATCCGCTCCTCACCCGGGTCGAGGCGCAGCATCACCTCGCCGAGCGAGACGACGTCCCAGCGACAATCGTCGGCAGGGCGCAACGTCAGGAGCGAGGTCACAGCCCGCTCACCTCGCGCGCAAGCCTTTCGATCTCGTCGAACCGCCCCGCGCGGAGAAGCTCGGGGCGGGCGAGCCAGCTGCCGCCGCAGGCGACGACCGAGGAAACCGCGAGGTACTCGGCGACGCTCGACGCGTCGACACCGCCCGTGGGGATGAACCCGACGTCGGGGTACGTGGCCGACACGGCGCGAAGAAACGCCGGCCCGCCGACCTGCGCAGCCGGGAACACCTTCACGACGTGCCGCCCGAGGACACGGGCACGCTCGATCTCCGAGGCCGTCGCGACCCCGGGAAAGAAGGGCAGACCCAGCTCGTCGCAGGCGCGAACGACGTCCTCGTTCGTACCCGGCGCCACGGCGAACGATGCGCCCGCGTCGTGGGCGGCGCGGGCCTGATCGGCCGAGAGCACGGTCCCGGCACCGACGAGCAGTCCGTCGACGTCACTGGCGGCCCGAATCGCGTCGGCCGCTCCCACATGGCGAAAGGTGATCTCGATACAGCCGATCCCACCCGCGAGGAGGGCGGCGCCGACGTCGGGTGCCCGCGCGGGATCCTCGATCGTGACAACCGGCACGACGCGATACTCCCGGAGGCGCTCGACGACGCCGACGGCTGCTGCAGGCGCGCTCATCCCGGCAGACCCTATCGCGGGCGGGGAGACTACCAGCCGGTCAGCTTCCAGATCTCCGGCTCGAGGCGGCCCTCTTCGCCGATCTCGGCGAACAGCGCGACCGCCTGCTTCAGCTCCTCCATCGCCTGGTCCTGCCGTCCTGTCGCGCGCAACAGATCCGCGTGGTTGTTGCGCAGCGCCGCCTCCCGGTGCCGGTCTCCCCGGAGCACGCAGAGGTCGAGTGCGGCCGTGGTCAACCCGATCGCGCGCTCGAGGTCGCCCGACGCGCGCACCGCCAGAGCAAGGTTGTTGAGTGCGGCCGCCTCGGCTCCACGGTCACCCGCGGCGCGAGCGATCGTTGCTCCGAGCTCGAGGTGCTGGACCGCCTCGGCCCCGTCGCCGCGGCTACCGGCGAGCATCCCGAGGACGTTGTGAGCCTGCGCGATTGCGCCGGCATCGTCGACCTCACCGGCGAGCGAAAGAGCCTCCATTCCCAGCTCGCGGGCGCGCTTCTCGTCTCCGAGCCTGTGGGCGGCCAGCGCGCGATCGGCCGTCGCCAGCGAGCGACCCGCGGGGTCGAGACCCTCGCTCGCGGCAGCGAGCGACGCCTCGGCGAGCTCCCACTCTCCCCGGCGCAGGTGGAGGAGGCCGATCCGCCGTTCGATCTCGGGCACGGCACCCGGTGAGGCGATAGCGGCGGCCGTCTCATAGCTCGCGAAGGCGGCACCGTACTCACCGGCGAGCGTCTCGAGATCCCCGATCGCCTCGTGGAGCGCGGCGGTGTCCGCCGGGTCGAGGGCGAGTGAGGATCGGTAGTGACCGAGTGCCTCGGCATTCGCGAACAGCCTCCTCGCATGGTCGCCGGCGACGCGGTACCGCACGGCCGCAGCCTCGTCGTCCCCGGCCGCCGCGAGATGATACGCCACGAGCGCCGCGCGCTCCTCGCGCTTGCCGCGACTGTCGAGGTCGACCGCGGCACGACGATGGAGGAGACGCCGACGGGCAAGCGTCATCCGCCCGCTGACGAGCTCACGCGCCTGCTCGTGTCGGAACTCGATCGCCCCGTCCGCCCCCTCGGCGAGCAATCCGCAGCCGACGAGCTCGTCGAGCGCGAGCACGACCTCCTCGTCGGTTCGGCCGCTCGCGGCCCGCACCGTGTCAGCGTCGAACGCGCGCCCGAGCACGGCTGCGGCGGCAAGCACCTGGAGGGACAGCTCGCCGAGACCGGCGAGCCTTCGCTCGAGAAGGTCGCGCACGCCGACCGGAAGCGCCCACGCGGGCTCGTCGTCGCCACGCGCGAGGGCATCCAGGTACTCGACGACGAAGAACGGGAGCCCGCCGCTCTCGAGATAGAGCCGCGCGCCGAGATCATCGTCACGGCCGGTCGCAGCCACGAGCTGTGCGACGTCCGCACTCGAGAGGCGGCCGAGCTCGATCACGCTCGCACGCCCGGTGCGCTGCGCGTCGGCGACGAGTCGCCGCACCGGATGATCCTGGGCGACCTCCTCGGGTCGCCAGCTCGCGGCGAGGAACAGAGGGCGCCCAGCGAGCCGGTGCGCAAGGTAGGCGAGCAGTGCGAGCGACGACTCGTCGGCCCACTGCGCGTCGTCGACATAGAGCGCAGCCGGCTCGGGGCCGAGGGTGTGATCGAGGAGCGCCACGACGGCTTCGTAGAAGCGAACCTGCGCCGCCTCGCTGTCGAGGGCCTGGCGAGCGGGCGCGCCGAACTCCGGCGCGAGACGCGCCACCTCGGCGACCCACCAGAGGTCGTCGTCGAACGGAGGCGCAACCGCGGCAGCGCCGCGGACAAGCTCGAGCACGACGCCGTAGGCGAGCCCGCGCTCCTCCTCGTAGCAACGCACCGCGAGCGCCGTCCGGCCACGTGCCGTGACGTGCGACAGCAACTCGGCGGCGAGGCGCGTCTTGCCGATCCCCGCCTCGCCGACGAGAGCGACGACACGGCCGTCGAACGCAAGGCTCTCGTAGGTCTCGACGAGCTGCCCTCGCTCGACATCGCGACCGACGAGGGCGTACGGAGCATCGGCTACGGCCTGCTTCACAACAGAGACCGCGGGTGATGGAGCGATCAACGATCCCTCGACGATCGCGTGGTAGAGCGCCGTTGTCTCGTCGAGGGGGCGCACGCCGAGCTCGCGATCGAGGACGCGCACGCAGTCGCGGTACTGCTCCATCGCAGCCTGCCGGTCGCCGACCTCGGCCAGCAGCCCGATCAACTGCCGGTGTGCGGGCTCGTGCAACGGATCGAGTGCGAGCCTCCGGCGGGCACACGCGATCGCCTGCGTCGCGTTGCCCGAGGCCGCGAGCGCTCCTGCGAGCCGATCGAGAACCGAGGCAAGTTCGCGACCCACTTCGTCGCCCGCGAGTTGCTGCCAGTCGTCGAACGCGGCGCTGTCGCGAAGGCCGAAGCCGGACAGGAACTGGCCACGATCGAGCGCCGCAGCCTGTTGAAGTGGCTCGAGGCAGAGCGAGCAGGTCTCGTTGGCGGCGTGCCCGTGGCTCTCGGTCGACGCGACGAGCCGCCGCAGCTCCTCCACGTCGAGCCAGATCCCCGAGTCGGCGAGCGCGACCGCGTCCCGCCCGATCTCGAGAAACCGGGAGTCGAGCGCCGACTTGAGCGTCGAGAGCGTCCGCCGGAGCGTGGCGCGCGCACGGTCGGGGTCGGTCTCGGGCCAGAGCAGGCCTGCGAGCGAGTCGCGCCGCGCGGGGCGCCCGGTGAATGCGAGGTAGGCGAGAAGCGCGGTCGCCTTGCGGGTGTCGACGTCGAGCGGACGGCCGTCGACCTCGACGAGCGGCGGACCGAGCAGCGCGATACGAAGCCCCATGCACCCGACTCTAACGCTACGGATCGGGCCAAGTCGCAGGAGCCGTAACGTTCTCGGAACGGCGCGTTGTCAACCTCCTGTTCGACGTCCCGTGCCGGGACGACCATCGAGACAAGGGGTTGAGCCCGATGACAAGCGTGCTGGAGACGGCCGGGAGTTACGGCGGGAGGGCGTTCGGAGACGACGTCGTGATCGGCTGCAACGAACTGGAACGCCGCTTCGGGGCGGGTGAGACCGCCGTCGACGCGCTTCGCTCCGTGAGCCTCGAGGTGGGCCGCGGCGAGCTCGTCGCGATCATGGGCCCGTCGGGCTCGGGCAAGTCGACGCTGATGCACCTCCTCGCCGGTCTCGATCGGCCGAGCGGCGGCACCGTCTCGATCGCCGGCGTCGACCCGGCGAAGCTCAAGGACACCCAGCTGACGAAGCTACGCCGCAAGCACGTCGGCTTCATCTTCCAGTCGTTCAACCTGCTGCCGACGCTCTCCGCAGAGGAGAACGTCACCCTCCCGCTCGACCTCTCGGGAGAACGCATCGACCAGGCGTGGATCGACGAGCTGATCGCCTCGGTCGGCCTCGCCGAGCGACGAAAGCACCGGCCGGCGGAGCTCTCCGGCGGCCAGCAGCAGCGCGTCGCCGTCGCGCGGGCGATCGTCCATCGGCCGTCCGTGCTGTTCGCGGACGAGCCCACCGGCAATCTCGACTCGCAGTCGGGCGCCGACGTGCTCGAGCTGATCCGCAGTGCCGTCGACGGGTACGGGCAGACGACGATCATGGTCACCCACGACCAACGCGCCGCTGCAATCGCCGACCGCGTGGTGTACCTGGCCGACGGTCACATCGTGGGCGAGATCGACCAGTCAGCCATGGACGGCGTCGCGGCCGCGCTCGGGAAGGCCGCCAGGTGAGACGGGTCACCTTCCGGGGTCTCCGTGCCCGCAAGCTGCGTACCGCGCTGACCGCGTTCGCGATCGTCCTCGGCGTCGCGATGGTGACGGGAAGCTCGGTGCTCGGCGCAACGATGAAGCAGGCGTTCGACGTCGTCTTCTCGAGCGCCTACGCGCAGACGGATGTCGTCGTGTCGGGCAAGGCCGTCGTCGACTGGTCGGAGTCGAGCGCTCCGACCCTGCCAGTTTCGATGCTCGCCGAGATCCGCGCCACCCCGGGTGTCGAGCGGGTCGCAGGTGCGATCTTCGACTTCTCCGGCAACTCGCCCTCCGCGATCGTGATTGCCCCGGACGGCAAGACGATTTCCGGCCAGCCGTCGTTCGTGATGGGGTTCAAGCCGGAGGACGAGCAGTTCAACCCGCTGCGGCTGCGCGAGGGACGCTGGGCCGCCGGTGAGGGCGAGGTCGTGCTCGACGCGAGCACCGCCGACGGCCACGGGGTGACGGTCGGCGACACCGTGAAGGTCGCGGCGCTGACCCCCTCCGCCCCGTTCAGGGTGGTCGGGATCGCCCGCTTCGGCAAGGTCAGCTCGCTCGGCGGCGCGACAATGGTCGTGTTCGACATTCCTATCGCGCAGCGCCTGCTCCAGAAGGACGGCAAGCTCGACGTCGTCTCGGTCGCGGCGGCCGATGGCGTCACCCCCGAGGCGCTCGCGCAGCGGCTGCAGCCGTTCGCCTCCTCGACCGTGCAGGTGCAGACGGCCGACGAGCGCGCAGCCGACGACCAGGAAGGTGTCGGCCTGTTCGTGGACATCATCACCTGGATCCTCCGTGGGTTCGGGGGCGTCGTGCTCTTCGTCGGCGGCTTTGTGATCGTCAACACGCTCTCGATCACGGTCGCACAGCGCACGCGCGAGCTCGGAACGCTGCGGCTGATCGGCGCCACGCGGACTCAGGTTCGCCGGGCCGTCGTGCTCGAGTCGCTCGCGATCGGCGTCCTCGCCTCGCTCGCCGGAGTCGCCGTCGGCATCGCGCTCGCGATCGGCCTCCGCGAGCTCCTGAGCCTCTTCGACCTCACCTTCCCCGAAACCGCACTCGTCATCTCGCCGCAGACGCTCGCGGTCGGATTCCTGGTCGGCGTCGTCGTCACCGTCATCGCAGGTCTCCTCCCCGCCGCGCGGGCAACCCGGATCTCACCGGTCGAGGCGGTGCGTGAGGGAGCGACGCAGCACCGCGGCAGGATGGCACGTGTTGCCACGGTGCTCGGGACGATCCTGTTCGGCGGCGGAATCGCCCTGCTCGCGCTCGGCATGCTGAAGGGCGGAAGCCTCGGCGTCGCGGGCACGCTCGCCGCCTCACTCGGCGGGATGCTGCTTCTGTTCATTGGGGCGGCGATGCTCGTACCGGTCGCTGTGCCGGTGATCGCGAGGGTCGTCGGCTGGCCCGCGGCCCGCTTCGCGGGCATCCCCGGGCGTCTCGCGCGCGACAACGCGATCCGCAACCCGGGCAGGACGGCATCGACGGCTGCGGCGCTGATGATCGGGATCGCGCTCGTCTCCGCGATCGCCGTGCTCGGACGGAGCCTCAAGATCACGGCTGTCGAGGCCGTCGAGTCCCAGATCGGCTCGTCGCACGTGCTCCAGTCGGAGTCGGGCTGGGAGTCGCTCCCCCCGGCGGCAGCGAAGACGATCGCCTCCGCTCCCGGTGTGCAGGCGCTGAGCTCCGTGCGCTACGACCGCGGCAAGATCGGCAACAAGCAGGTCGACGTCAGCGGGATCGACCCGGCCACTATCGACGGGCCGTACCGCTTCACGTGGCAGGAGGGCTCGAAGCAGAGCCTTGCCGAGCTCGGCACGACCGGGGCACTCGTCCGGGACGACCTGGCCGAGCAGAAGGATCTCGTCAGCGGGGATCGGATCTCCGTCCTCAATGCGGCGGGCAAGACGCAGAGCTACGTCGTACGGGGCGTGTTCGCGCCCGCGCGACTCGACTCGCTGCTCGGCCACGTTGTGATCACGCAGCAGGCGTTCGACGCATCGTTCCCCCAGCCGGCCGACGTGTTCACCTTCGTCGACCTGACACCCGGCACCGACACGGCTGCGCTGGCCGCACGACTCGACGGATTCCCCGACGCCGTCCTGCGCACGACGCCCGCGATGATCGAGAAGCGGCAGGGCGACATCGACGGCGTCGTGGCGCTCCTCACGATGCTCCTCGTGCTCGCGGTGATCACGGCGCTCCTCGGGATGGTCAACGCCCTCGCGCTGGCCGTGATCGAGCGGACGCGCGAGATCGGTGCGTTGCGCGCGGTCGGGATGACCCGGAGGCAGACGCGGCGCATGGTGCGACACGAGGCGGTGACGACATCGCTGATCGGAGCCGCGGTGGGGCTGCCGCTCGGGATCCTCGTCGCGTGGGTCGTGACCCGCGGGCTCGCACGGTTCGGGGTCGCCTTCCACCTCCCGGTGAAGCCGCTCGTCGCGTACGTGGTGGTCGCCGCGATCGCGGGTGTGCTGGCGGCGGTGCTCCCCGCGAGGAGGGCGGCGAAGCTCGACGTGCTCAAGGCCCTGCAGTACGAGTAGGGCGGATCCGTCCCGCCCTCTGGCGGGGTCGGCCGAAACCGCCGGCCTCCGACTACGCGGCGAGGACGGCGACCTGGTACCGGGTGATCGCGGCGTCCCGCGTGACGATCGTCAACCCTTCGATTTGGGCCTGGGCAACGAGCATCCGGTCGAACGGGTCGCGGTGATGGAACGGCAGCGCTCCGGCCGCCCACGCATGTTCCCCGGTCACGGCGAGCGTGGCGAACCCCCATTCGTCGAGCTCGCCACGGAAACCCTCGATGGGGGCGCTGAGCTTGCCGAGTGTCATCTTGGTCGAGATCTCCCAGAGAGAGGCTGCGCTCACGGCGACTTCGTCGGCCGCAACGATCGCCTGGCGTGCTCGTCGCGTCAGCCTGCCCGGATCTGCGGCGAACCAGAGGAACGCGTGCGCGTCGAGCAGCAGCCTCACGACGCTCCCTCCTCCCGCGGGAACAGGGGGCCGCTCTCGAAGAGCTCCGCGATCTCGTCGTTCAGCTCCGCGCTGTCCCAGTCGTCTGCCAGCTCGACCTTCCCCGCCCAGAACCCTGGCGTACGCCGCGGGGTTCGCTTTAGAGGAACGAGCTTCGCCACCGGCTTGCCGGCCCGGGCCAACGTGATCTCCTCGCCGGCCTCGACCCGCTCGAGGAGCTTCGAGAGCTGGGTCTTTGCCTCGTAGACATTCACCGGGTCGTCCATCTGACCTAGTCTAGTTAATCACTCACGAAAGGCAAGCCCATCCCCGGAGGCCCGAACGCGTCGCTGCGCGACACGGGCCCGTTCCCGTAACGATTCCGGAACGTCGATCGCAGAGACTCGCGCCATGGGAAACCGTTTCAGGGGAACGCGTGCCCGGAGAGCCGCCGGACGCCTCGGAATCGAGGAGACTGTCGCCACGAGGACCGAGACAGGATCGAGAGGTCGAGCACGAATGGGCGACACGACGCCCCGCGAGCGGGGGACATGAGCGATACCGCACTGAGGCGCATCGCCTGGGCACTGCTCGCCTTCGTGGGCGCGTGCATCGTCGCGGCGTTCGCATTCGTGCTCGCGACCGGCGCATCGGGCGAGAACGGGATCTTCCCGGTCCTCGCCACGATCACGTTCTCGGTCGTCGGCGCAATCGTTGCCGCGGGCAGGCCGCGGAATCCCGTCGGCTGGCTCCTGCTCACGATCGGTGTCACGGCGGCCATCGGGCTTCCGACCTCGGCGCTCTATCGATGGGACACGGACCACGCAGGGACGTTCACCGGCGCGGCGTTCAACGCCTGGCTCGACGGCACGCTCTGGTTGCTCTGGATCGGATTTCTCGTCCCGCGCGTCCTTCTGCTCTTTCCCGACGGGAAGCTGCCCTCCCGCCGCTGGCGCGTCGTGGGTGCGGCCCAGTTCCTCGTTCTCGCCGGACTCGTCGTCGCGGCCCTCAAGCCAGGACCGATCAGCGACTACGAGGAGTACGACAACCCGTTCGGGCTCCGCCCGCTGGCAGGGGCATTCGACTTCGCGTCAGCCCACGGTAACGCAGCGTTCCCGCTGTTCCTCTTCGCAGCACTCGCGCCGATCGCGGCGCTGATCGTGAGGTTCCGGCGCTCCCGTGGGGTCGAGCGGCTGCAGATGAAGTGGTTCACGTGGGCCGTCGCCGTGACCGCGGTGCTGTGGATCAGCGGCTCGATGCTGCCGTCCGCGGAGGCTCAGGCGATCGTCGAGCCGTTCGGGCTCCTTTCGCTCTGCCTCGCTCCGGTAACGATCGGGATCGCGGTCCTCCGCTACCGGCTCTACGAGATCGACCGCCTGATCTCGCGGACACTTGTCTACGGCGCCTTGACTGTGCTGCTCGGCGCCGCCTACGTCGGGCTCGTCCTCTCGGGGCAGGCGCTGCTCGAGTCGTTCGCCGGCGGGTCGAATCTTGCGATTGCCGTCTCGACGCTTGTTGTGGCGGCGCTGTTCCTGCCGCTGCGCTCACGGGTGCAGAGCTTCGTCGACCGGCGCTTCTACCGCCGCCGCTACGACGCGCAGCGCACGCTCGAAGGCTTCGGCGCGCAGTTGCGCGAGCAGGTAGACATGAGCCCTCTCCGCAACGGCCTACTCGATGTCGTCGACGAGACGATGCGACCTGCGCATGTGTCGCTCTGGCTTCGGGAGGGTTCGAGATGAGCCGACGAATCGCGTGGCTGCTCTTCGCCGTGGCGGTGGCGCTCGCCGTCGTGGGGATCTCCCTGAGCCTCGTTGGACTCAACCGCGGCCTCGACCTGCCCGAGGAGACCGGATCGGAACTCGTCACCGCGCTTTTCATGGGCCTGGCGGCATTGCTGTTCGCGGTCGTCGGGCTTCTGATCGCTCGCAAGGAGCCCGCGAATCCGATCGGCTGGTTGTTCCTCGGCTCTGCTTCGGCACTCGCGATCGTGAGCTTCGCGTACACGTATACGGAGTTCGCCCTGGACAGCGGCGGCGACCGGGTCGGGGTGGCCTGGACAGCCTGGGTCGGAAGCTGGCTGATCATCGGCCCAGCGTTCACGGCACCGTGCCTGATCGCCCAGCTCTTTCCGGCCGGGCGGCCCATGACGGGCCGCTGGCGCAGGCTCCTACAGCTCAGCCTCGTGCTCGCCGTGTACGTCGTGCTCGCGCCGGCGCTCGGGCCGGGTCCCGTCGGGGACTACCCGACGATCGACAACCCGTTGAACCCACCCGCCTGGGTCGGGACCGTGCTCGCCGATCTCACGTGGATATTCGCGCTCCTCGTCCTGTTCCTCATCTCTCTCGGGGCGGTTGTGGTGCGTTTTCGGCGCTCCAGAGGTGTCGAGCGGCAGCAGCTCACCTGGCTCGCGCTCGCCGCAGGGGTCGCGATCACAGGGCTTACGCTCGGGTTCGCGTTCTACGACGGTGTGAGCTGGCTCTCGAACATCTTCCTGGGCGTCGCCGCCGTCGGGTTCGTGCTGATGCCCGTCGCCGTGGCTGTCGCCATCCTGCGCTACCGCCTCTACGAGATCGACCGGATCGTCTCACGCACCCTGGTCTACACGTCGCTAACGGTCCTGCTCGGCGCGGCCTACGTAGGACTCGTGCTCGCGGGGCAGGCGCTGTTCGCGTCGTTCGCTCGTGGCTCGAACCTGGCGATCGCGATCTCGACGCTCATCGTTGCAGCGCTCTTCCTCCCCGTTCGCTCACGCGTGCAGGCGTTCGTCGACCGGCGCTTCTACCGTCGCCGCTACGACGCACAACGCACCCTCGAGACCTTCGGAGTGCGACTGAGAGAGCAGATCGACCTCGTCTCGCTCGAACACGATCTGCGCGGCGTCGTCGCCGAAACGATGCAGCCGACCCACACCTCCGTCTGGCTCCGGACGGGAGCACACACGTGAGAAGACCCTGGACATGGTGGCTCGCCTGGGGGCTCTGCGCGCTGACGCTCCTGCTGTTCACCGTAGGAATCACGATTCAGGAGATCCGCGGGGAGTCGACGGCCACGGAGCAGGAGTCGTGGATCGCGAAGATCGGCCTGCTTCTCGCGTTCCTCGGGTTCGCCCTCGTTGGGGCTCTCGTGTCCTCGCGTCAGCCCCGCAACGCCGTGGGCTGGATCTTCTCGGCGATCGGACTGCTCGTGGCGGTGTCCCTGTCGTCCGGTGAATGGGCCGGGTACGCGTTCGTCGACGACCCTGGCTCGTTACCCGGTGGCGTCGTGGCAGGGTGGCTCTCCATGTGGGCGTGGTTCCCGGCGGTCGGGCTCATCGCGTTCGTCGCGCTGCTTTTTCCCGACGGACGGGTGCCCGGGCCGCGATGGCGCGTGGTGCTGTGGGGGCTCATCGTCGTGCTCGTGGTGATGACGGCCGCTACGTGGTTCGTGCCGGGCCCGATGAACGGCGACGACGTGCCTGCATGGCCGAGCAACCCGCTCGGCATCGCCGCCGTCGATGACTTCTACAACACGATCGAGAATCTCCCGACCGTCGCGTTTCTCGTGCTCCTCGCCGCGTCGGTAGCGTCGATGGTGGTCCGATTCCGTCGGTCGCGCGGGGACGAGCGGCAGCAGCTCAAGTTGATGTGGCTCCGGGGGACGGGGTGAGGCGCCGCTACCCGACCCCACGAACGCTCTCCCGGGCCGCGGCTGCCATCTCGGTCGTCCTGCTTTCCTGCTTCCTCGGTCTCCTCGTCGTCCTCACCTTCGATCCCGACTTTACGAGTGCCGGCGACGCCCTGGGCCAGACATCCATCATCGCCTCTTTCGTGGTCGTGGGCCTGGTCGTAACGTGGAAGCGGCCCGCAAACCTCGTCGGCTGGGCGCTCGGCCTCGCCGGCATCGGGATCCTTCTGGAAGGAGTGCTTCGCGCGTACGCGGAGCTGGCGCTCCTCGTGAAGCCAGAGGCGGGGCTTCCGGCGGGCGGGGCGGCCGGCGCGATCGCTGCGGGCGGTTGGACTGCCCTGATGAGCGGTGTCTTCCTGCTGCTCCTCGTCTTCCCGTCCGGGACGCTGTCGTCCCGCGCGATACGACGATTCGCCGTCCTCGGATTGCTCGACTTCGCGGCGATCTGGTTCATCATCGCGACGAGCAGCGATCTCGAGCCGCCGCTCAGGGCGTACGACAACCCGCTTGTGCTCACCACGAGCGAGGTGTACGTCGCCCTCGGTGTTGCGTTGGTCGCCGCGTGCCTCGTCTCTCTGGTCGTCGCCGCGGTCATCGTCGTACGCCGCTTCCGCCGCTCCCGGGGTGACGAGCGCCAGCAGTTCAAGTGGTTCGCGACGAGCGCCGGCTTCCTCGTCGTGACGGTGCCGATCGCCACCGCGTTCAACTGGACGGGAATTGGCGCCATCGTGATCACGTTCCAGCTGATCGCGCTGCCGGTCTCGGTGGGCATCGCGGTGCTTCGCTACCGGCTGTACGAGATCGACGTGATCATCCGTCGCACCCTCGTCTACGGCGCGCTCTCGGCGCTGCTCGCGGGAACGTACGTCGCGGTCGTGATCGGACTACAGGCGCTCTTCTCGTCGTTTGCCGGAGGGTCGAACCTCGCGATAGCCGTTTCGACCCTCGCCGTGGCCGCATTGTTCATGCCGGTGCGGTCGCGCGTGCAACGCTTCGTCGACCGGCGCTTCTACCGCCGCCGCTACGACGCACAACGAACGCTCGAGGGCTTCGGGGCACGGCTGCGGGACCAGATCGATCTCGGCACTCTGGAGCACGACCTCCGTGCCGTCGTCACGGAGACGATGCAGCCCTCTCACGCTTCGGTGTGGCGGCGCGGAGCAACCCTGTGAGCTCCCGAGCATCGGCACGCCTGGCGTGGGCGCTCTGCGGGCTTGCGATCGCGCTCCACCTTGCCGGCGCCGGGTTCGTGATCGCCGGAATCGGGATCAGCACACCAGGGGACGCGGACATCACGGTCGGCGCAATCGGCTTCCTGATCGCCTTCTACGCGTTCCCGCTCGTCGGGGCGTTGATCGCCTCACGCCGACCGGACAACGCGATCGGCTGGCTCTTTCTCGCCCTCGGCCTCGTGTTCGGGGCGACCAACATCGCGTCGTCGTACGCAGACCACGCCCTGTTCGCCCGCCCCGGGACGCTGCCGGGCGGCGCGTGGGCCGCCTGGGCCGTCTCCTGGCTCGACCCGCTCTTCTTCGCCGGCGTGATCCTGCTGCTCCTGCTGTTCCCGACCGGGCAACTGGCGTCCCCGCGGTGGCGGATCGCCGCGTGGATGCTCTGGCTCGGTGCCACAACCAGCCTGCTTGTAACGGCCGTACGACCGGGTGTGATCTTCGAGGACACCCTTCCCGTCGAGAACCCGGCGGCCGTCCATGGCATCGGGGGGCTGCTAGGCGCACTCGACGCCGTCGCGACCGTCCTGTTCGTCGGATCTGCCGTGCTCGCCGTCGTCGGTGTCGTCCGCCGGTTCAGGGCCTCGAGAGGCCCTGAACGGCTCCAGTTCCGCTGGTTCGCCGCAGCGGCCTCACTCCTCCTGATCTCGTTTCTGACGCTGCTCTTTGTGTCACTCGGTCTCCCGACGGCAGTCGCCGAGGCGCTCATCGGCCTTGCGATCGCCGGGATCGCGGTCTCGGTTGGGGTAGCTGTGCTTCGCTACCGGCTCTACGAGATCGACCGGATCATCTCTCGCACGCTCGTCTACGCGACGGTGACCGTGGTCCTCGGAGGGGCGTACGTCGGACTCGTGCTCGTCGGGCAGGCACTGTTCTCGTCGTTGGCGGGCGGCTCCAATCTTGCGATCGCCGCGTCGACGCTGGTCGTCGCAACGCTCTTCCTGCCCGTGCGTTCGCGCGTGCAACGCTTCGTCGACCGGCGCTTCTACCGGCGCCGCTACGACGCCCAGCGTACGATGCAGTCGTTCGGGACGCGGCTGCGCGAACACGTCGACCTCGAAACGCTCGGTGTCGAGCTTCACGACACAATTGATGAGACGATGCAGCCGGCGCACGTCAGCCTCTGGCTCCGCGAGGGCGGAACGTGAGCCGCCCACTTGCCTGGTTGCTCTTCGCCGTCGCGGTGGCGGTCGCGCCGGTCGGACTCGTCCTCGGCCTCGCCGGGGCGCGTCACGGGCTCGCGCTGCCGGAGGGCCGAGAGTCGGAGCTGACCATCGAGGTGCTCGCCTCGGTCGCGGCGTTGCTGTTCGCGAGCGTCGGTCTCCTGATCGCGCGAAAGGAGAGCGCCAACCCGATCGGTTGGCTCTTCCTCTCCTCGGCGCCGATGCTGGCGGCGATCAGCCTGGCCTACGGGTACGCCGACCTGGCGCTCTACGGCGGCGAGGGCTGGCCCGGCTCGACCTGGGCCGGGTGGCTCGCGAGCTGGCTCCCAATCGTGCCGATCTTCATCGTGCCGTGCCTCATCGCGCAGCTGTTCCCGAACGGACGGCCTCTCCGCGGACTCTGGCGCTACGTCCTCAGGCTCAGCGTCGTGGTGGGGCTCTACCTCGCGCTTGCGCCGGCACTCGACGAGGGCTCCCTCGGCTCGTACCCGACGGTCGAGAACCCTGCCGCGCTTCCCCACGGGATGTCGCGGTTCCTGGTCGATATGACCTGGGGGATCTCGATCCTGGCGCTGTTCGCCCTGTCGCTTGCAGCGGTCTCCGTCCGGTTCCGCCGATCGCGTGGAGTCGAGCGGGAGCAGCTGAAGTGGCTCGCACTCGCCGGCGGCGTCACGATCGGGGGGTTCCTCGGTGCGCTGTTCCTGATCGATCTCGTCGGCTGGCTGTCAACCGCCCTCTTCTTCGTCGGTTTCGGCGGCTTCCTCTCAATGCCCGTTGCCGTTGCCGTCGCGATCCTCCGCTACCGCCTCTACGAGATCGATCGCTTGGTTTCGCGCACGCTCGTGTACGGCGCGCTGACCGTCGTCCTCGGCGCCGCGTACGTCGGCCTCGTTCTCGCCGGGCAGGCGCTGTTCTCGTCGTTTGCGGGCGGCTCGAACCTGGCGATCGCGGTCTCGACCCTCATCGTCGCGGCCCTGTTCCTGCCCGTCCGCTCACGCGTGCAGGGGATCGTCGACCGGCGCTTCTACCGGCGACGGCACAACGCGCAGCAAACGCTCCACGCGTTCGGCTCACGCCTCCGCGAGCAGATCGAGCTCGGCGCGCTCTCGGAGGACCTCCTGGGCGTGGTCAGTGAGACCATGCAGCCGACCTCGGTCTCGCTCTGGCTGACCGATTTCCCCGATCAACCAAACTCGTAACGATCCCGTGACGCTGACGCTCTACAAAGGACGGTGAGATGACTGCACTTGCACAGACGTGGCGCAAGGTCACCCGACGAGGTGGAACGGCGCAGGCGACAGAGGCGAGCGAAGAGGTCGCCGCCACGATCTCGACGGTCGAGGCACCAAGCGTCGAGATCGCGCCGAACGACCCGCTCGTCGCCTTCCTCCAGAGCGCCGGCGGAGCGGTCGACGTCGAAAGCCTCGAGCTCGAGTCGCCCGGCGTCACGGCCCTTCGCGAGGCGGGCGTCGCGCTCGTCGTACCACTGATCAGTGGCGGCGAGCTCGTCGGAACGCTCAACCTCGGCCCCCGGCTGTCCGACCAGCAGTACTCGACGGACGACAAGCGCCTCCTCGACGGGCTCGCGGCCCAGGCCGCCCCCGCCCTCCAGGTCGCGGAGCTGGTGCAGAAGCAGGCAGCCGAGGCACGGTCGCGCGAGCGGATCGAGCAGGAGCTCAAGGTCGCGACGCTGATCCAGCAGAACTTCCTCCCGCGCGTGTTGCCCGACCTCCCCGGCTGGGAGGTCTCGGCCTACTACCAGCCCGCCCGCGAGGTGGGCGGCGACTTCTACGACCTCTTCGAGCTACCCGACGGGAAGGTCGCCGTGATCATCGGGGACGTCACCGACAAGGGCGTCCCGGCCGCGATGGTGATGGCAGCGGCGAGGAGCCTGCTGCGCGCGTCGGGTCAGCGCGTCGTCTCGCCAGGTGAGGTTCTCGAGCGGGTGAACGACCTCCTCTGCCCCGACATCCCCGAGAAGATGTTCGTCACCTGCCTCTACCTGGTCGTCGACCCTGCCACCGGCCATGTGCGTTACGCCAACGCCGGCCACAATCTCCCCTATGCGCGCACGGCTGACGGCTCGATGGAGCTGCGGGCCAAGGGGATGCCGCTCGGGCTGCTCCCCGGCATGACCTACGAGGAGCACGAAGCGGTGATGAGCCCCGGGGACGGCCTGCTCCTCTACAGCGACGGCGTCACCGAGGCGCACGGAGCGGAGCGCGAGATGTTCGGCACACCACGCCTGGTCGACCACGTTGCCGATCCCGCGTCCGGCGATTTGATCGACGGTCTCCTCACTCAGCTGCAGCGGTTCACGGGCGCCGACTGGGAGCAGGAGGACGACATCACGCTCGTCACCCTCCGACGTACTCTCGCGAGTGGCTCGGCAAACGGCCGCGTCACGACGGATATCGACTTCAGGTTCACGCTGCCGAGCGAGACGGGGAACGAACGCGCGGTGATGCAGCGTGTCCTCGACGGGATCGCACCGCTCGGGCTCGAGCCTCGCCGGGTCGAGCGCCTCGGGACCGCCGTCTCGGAGGCAGCGATGAACGCTATCGAGCACGGGAATCAGGCACGGGCAGACGTCCCGATCGAAGTCGAGGTGATCACACTCGCCGGCGAGCTGATCGTGAGGATCCGCGACGTCGGCGAGGGCCCGCAGGCGACGGAGGTCGAGTCGCCCGATATCGAGGCGAAGCTGGCCGGGCTCCAGAAGCCCCGTGGCTGGGGCCTCTTCCTGATCGAGAACATGGTCGACGAGATCCGCGTCAGCGACGCGGACGGCCGACACACGGTCGAGCTCGTCCTGCACCTGGAAGGAGGTGGCGGTGATGGCAGCGATGGCGCTTGAGGCACACGTCCGCACGGAGGAGATCGGGCCCGTGATCGAGCTCGCCGGCGACGTCGACGGGAGGGCCGAGGAGGCACTCGGGGCCGCCTACACGGAGGCGGGCGAGGCAGCCTCCGTGATGCTCGACTTCCACGGCGTCACCTACATGAACTCCACCGGGATCGCGCTGATCGTCGGCCTCCTGGCGCGAGCTCGAACGAACGGCCAGACGCTGAGCGTCCGGGGTCTGACCCCGCACTACCGGGAGATCTTCGAGATCACCCGACTGTCCGATTTCATGACCATCGTCGACGAAGAGGAGGAATCCGCATGACCGAGGCAACTCTGTCGCTCGGGGTGCGCCGGATCGAGGAGTCCGCGTGCATTCTCGACATCGAGGGCGATATCACCGCCTTCTCCGAGGAGGCCCTGATGGACGCCTACACCGAAGGGGCGGGAGACGGAGTCAAGGCCGTCATCCTCAACTTCACCGGGCTCGAGTACATGAACTCGGGTGGGATCGGCTTGCTCGTGACCGTGCTCGTCCGGGCGAACCGCGCCAAGCAGAAGCTGCTCGCGTTCGGGCTGACCGAGCACTACCGGGAGATCTTCGAGCTGACCCGCCTCGACGAGGCGATCGGCATCTACGCGACCGAGGCCGACGCGCTCGCGGCCGCGGCCTGAGAGAAGGGAGAGCGATCATGGCCGACGAACCGCGCGACACGGGGAACTGGGCGAAGCCCACCTCGACGCTGACGGTGACCGATGCTCCGGCGGACGCGCCGAACCTCGTCGAGGGCAAGCGTCTCCTGAGCCCGGTTCAGGGCTTCGGGAAGATGTGGCAGAAGACCTACAAGGTCGGGATCGACGGAGTCGAGACGACGCCGCAGGCGGTCATCTCGGAGTGGCGCGACAACTTCCCGTCGTTCTGGCCCAAGGGCAACGACTTCTACCCGCCGCTGACCGGGCTCGAGCCGGGCGAGGTGGCCCTGATCAAGGCGGCGGGCCCGGGCGGGATGAAGTTCAAGACCGGCGTGATGGTGCTCTATTCCGACGACGAGTCGTTCACGCTGATGACGCCTGAGGGGCACATGTTCGCCGGCTGGATCACATTCAGCTCCCACGAGGAGGGCGGACGCGTCGTCGCCCAGACGCAGGTTCTGATGCGGGCCCAGGACCCGATCAGCGAGATGGGACTGACGATGGGCGGCCATCGGATGGAGAACAGGTTCTGGGAGCAGACCCTCGCGAACCTCGCCACCCACCTCGGTGTCGCGACCCCCGACGTGACGACGACCGTCACGTGCGTCGACAAGAAGCGACAGTGGTCACAGGCGAAGAACGTCAGGCATTCGGTTGCGATTCGCTCGACGCTCCACATGCTCAAGCCCGGCAAGAAGACGGCAGTCTGAGCTCCTCCGGGTAACGTCAGCACCGTGCACGATGCGATCGTCGTCGGTTCCGGGCCCAATGGCCTGGCGGCGGCGATCGTGCTCGCGCGGGCCGGCCGCTCGGTGCTCGTGCTCGAGGGGCGCGACACGATCGGCGGCGGCCTCCGTACGGAGGAGCTCACCCTTCCCGGGTTCCGTCACGACACGTGCTCGGCGATCCATCCGCTCGGGATCGCGTCGCCCTTCATGCGCTCCGTGCCGCTCGCCGAGCACGGCGTCGAGTGGATTCAGCCGCCCGCCCCGCTCGCGCATCCTCTCGACGACGGGACGGCGGTGATGCTGGAGCGGTCGCTCGCGGCCACAGCGGCGGGTCTCGGCGAGGACGGGGACGCCTGGCGTCGGCTGTTCGAGCCGCTCGTCGATGCCTCGGACGAGCTCGTGGCGGGAACGCTCGCGGGGCCGAGACCACCCCGCCACCCGATCCACATGGGCCGGTTCGGGCTCAGCGCCTTGCGTTCGGCCTCCGGGCTTGCTCGCTCCCGCTTCGACGGCGAACGTGCCCGCGCGCTCTTCGCGGGGAACGCCGCACACGCGATGCTCCCTCTCGAGGCGACCGCGACCGCGTCGTTCGGCCTGATCCTTGCCATGCTCGGTCATTCCGTTGGGTGGCCGCTCCCGCGGGGCGGCTCCCAGTCGATAGCCGAGGCCCTCGCTTCGTTCTTCGTCTCGCTAGGCGGCGAGATCGAGACGGGTCACGAGGTCACGTCGCTCGCTGAAGCGCGCGCGGCCGCCGGGCTCGTTCTGCTCGACGTCACGCCGCGACAGTTCCTCGCGCTCGCAGGCGACGAGACGCCGGCTCGCTACCGGAAGGCGCTGGAGCGCTACCGCTACGGGCCGGGCGTCGTGAAGATCGACTACGCGCTCTCCGGCCCGGTGCCCTGGGCTGCGCCGGATTGCGCTCGGGCGGCCACCGTCCACCTGGGCGGCACGCTCGACGAGATCGCGGCCGCCGAGGCCACCGTCTCGAACGGACGTCATCCCGACCGGCCGTACGTCCTCGTCGCACAGCAGAGTCTCTTCGACCCGACGCGGGCGCCCGAGGGGAAGCACACGCTCTGGGCCTACACGCACGTCCCGAACGGCTCCACGCTGACGGAGGGAACGGTGACAGCGATCGAGGGCCAGCTCGAGCGATTCGCGCCAGGATTCCGCGACCTCGTCCTCGAGCGGAACGTTCTCGACCCGGCCGCGCTCGAGGCCCGCAACCCGAACTACGTCGGCGGCGACATCGCCGGCGGCAGCGCCGACCTGCGGCAGCTCTTCGCCCGCCCCGTGGCCCGTCCGAATCCGTACAGGACGCCGATCGACGGCGTCTACCTCTGCTCGTCGTCGACCCCGCCCGGCGGCGGCGTCCACGGGATGTGCGGCTACCACGCCGCACGTGCCGCGCTCAGGCGCTCATAGAGCTACGCGCGAATCTCGATCGGGTCGATCGTTCGCAGGCCGGTGAAGCGGCGGAAGCCATGATCGTGCGATGCGAGAACGAGGCCATGCTCGATCGCGAGCGCAGCCAGCTCGATATCCGGGACGTCGTCGCTACGCAGCCCCGGCGTCGCGGCGAGCTCCGCGGCGATCTCCCGGTGGCCTGCCCCGGGCGCGACGATCCGTGCGGACGGTTGCGTGAGGTACGACGTGACCGTCGCCCAACCATGAGCGACGGACACAGCGTGCTCGCCGAAAACCCTTGCGCTCGTGATCAGCCGGACAAACGAGTAGACGACCGGCCAGCAGAACACGGCAGCCCCGTCCGGACCTGCGAGCTCAGCCTCGAGCCAGCCGCGAGCGAGCTCATGCTCCGGGGCATCCGAGAACGTGGCGTAGACGAGGATGTTCGTATCGACGAGGTTCACGTCAGATCGCGTTCGGCGCGGCGCTCGTCGTCGAGCGTCGCGAGCAACGCCGACACGTCCGAGACATCGAGCACCGGCCGGCCGGGGAGCAGCGGGAGCGGTGGCGAGCTTGCGTCCGTGGCCCGCCGTGCTCCCCGGCGGAGGAGTCTGTTGATCGCGTCGCGGAAGGACTCGCCGGTCCGCGCTCGCTCGCTCTCGATCAGCGCCGCGACGTCGTCGTCGAGTGTCACCGTGGTGCGCATGATGCGATAATCATAGCACCACGAGCATCAATCCGGAGGCAGTGCCTCGGCGAGCAGCGTCGCCACGTCCGCCACCCGCATCTCGGAGCCGTTCTGCTTGACGCCGTCGTCGAGCATGATCGTGCAGAACGGGCAGGCGACCGCGAGCGTTGCAGCGCCAGTTTCCGCTGCCTCGCGTGCGCGCTCCTCGTTGATCTGGTTGCCGCGCTCCTCCATCCACATGTGCGCGCCACCGGCACCGCAGCAGAAGCCCCGCTTGCCGCTGCGCGCCATCTCGAGGGGCTTCCCGACCCGCGAGACGATGTCACGAGGCGCCGAGATGACGTCGTTGTGGCGGGCGAGATAACAGGAGTCGTGATACGTGATCTCCTCGGTGCCCGCGATCGGATCGAGGCGACCATCCTCGAGCAGTTCCGCGATCAGCTGGGTGTGGTGGACGACCTCGTAGTTGCCGCCGAAGTCGGGATACTCGTTTGCGAGCGTGTTGAAGCAGTGCGGGCAGCTCGCGACGACCTTCGTCACACCCGCGTCGTTCAGTGTCGTCACGTTCTGCTCCGCGAACGACTGGAACGTGTATTCGTTGCCCATCCGGCGCGCCGGGTCGCCGGTGCAGGATTCGCGAGGCCCGAGGACTGCGAAGTCGACCCCTGCAGCCTGCAGGAGCTTCGCAGTCGACTGCGCCGTCATCTTCGCGCGTTCGTCGTAGGAGGCGGCGCAGCCGACCCAGTAGAGCACCTCGGGCGCCGGATCCCCCGGCTGCAGGACGCGCACATCGAGCCCCTCGGTCCAGTCGGCCCGCTCGGCCTGCGGCTTGCCCCAGGGGTTCTGCGAGCGCTCGACGTCGCGCAGCATGGTCTCGCCGTCCGACGGGAAACGACCTTCGACCATGACGAGATGGCGGCGGAGGTCGACGATGTGGTCGACGTGCTCGATCGCGACCGGGCACTCCTGGACGCAGGCTCCGCACGTAACGCAGTCCCAGACGACGTCGTCGCTGACCGCGTTCGGGACGAGGGCTGTGGGCTCGAAGGCGTTGCCGCCCTTCGCCGCCGCGAGCAGATCCGGCCCTTCCGCGAAGAGCTGGTCGCGCAGGCCCATGATGAGGAGCTTCGGCGAGAGCTCCTTGCCCGTCGCGTAGGCGGGGCAGACGTCCTGGCAGCGGCCGCACTCGGTGCACGACATCGTGTCGACCATCTGCTTCCACGTCATGTCGGCGATCGTGGCCGAGCCGAACCGCATCTCCGACTCGTCCTCGACCGTGAAGTCGAGCGGCTCGAGCCGGCCGCGCCGACGCGTGCGGCCGAACCAGACGTTGACGGCGGCCGTCGCGATGTGGAGGTGCTTGGAATGCGGGAGGTAGGCAAGGAACCCGACGACGAGCAGGACATGCGTCCAGACGAAGATCCGCTCGCGCACCTCGGCCCAGGTCCCCTCGCCGAACACCTGCGCAACGGCGTTCGAGATGGGCGACGACGAGGCCGGCCACTCGTTGAGCCCCGTCGCGATCAGCGCCGCGTGCCAGAGCAGGAGCGTGAGCACGATCATCGCGATCAGGCCGAGAATCAGATCGGCCTCGCCGAGGTGACTGCCCTTGAACCGCTCGGGGCGCTGCACCTTGCGGATCCAGAACGCGGAGATGACGCCGATGAGGACGAGGACGACGAAGAGGTCGACGAGGAACGCGAACCAGCCCTGATGTCCGAGCCACGGGATCGACTCGCCCTTCGCGACGGCCCCGATCAGCGCCATCACGATCGTCGGGAAGAGGATCAGGAAGCCCCAGAAGATGAGGGCGTGGATCAGGCCGGGACCGAGACGCTGGAGCAACTTCTTCTGCCCGAGCACGACGACCGCCTCGTTGCGAAGGCGCTGCGGCACGTCGTCGAACCGCGACACCGGCTGGCCGAGGCGAACGAGCTGCGTCAGGAGCAGCGCGCGCCGGCCGAAGAGGACGCCGGCGACGCCGAGGACGATGAGGAGCGCGAGGGCAGAGACGGCGGTGGTCACGCGGCGAAACCCTGGGGAGAGACTGAGGTCTCTCCCCGCGCAAGGGGAGAGACCTCAGTCTCTCCTCCGGGTCGCCTCTGGCTCACCCCTGCCGCCTCCGCAGCTCGGCCGACACCGCCGGCAGCACCTCGTGCAGGTCGCCGACGACGGCGTAGTCCGCCACCGACATGATCGGCGCCTCGGGATCGGTGTTCACGGCGAGGATCCGCTTCGCCCCCTTCACGCCCGCGACGTGCTGCGTTGCGCCCGACACACCACACGCGATGTAGATCTCGGGCGCGATCTTGTTCCCGGTCTGTCCCACCTGATCGGTGTGCGGGCGCCAGCCGGACATCGTCACCGCCCGCGAGCAGCCGACAGCCCCACCGAGGAGCCCGGCGAGCTCCTCGACGACCGCGAACCCCTCCGCCGAGCCCACCCCGCGACCACCGGTGACGACGACCTTGGCGTCGCCGAGCGAGACGCCGCCCGCCGGCGGCGCAACGCGCTCGCGCACGCGAACCACGAGGTCGGCGGCGGCCAGCTCGGGGGTGAACGTCTGCACCGATCCCGGGGCACCCGGCGCAACGGCAGCGACCGCGTGCGGCGCGACGGTGAGGAGGGCGCGCCCACCGTGAAGCCGAGCGTCCTCGAGCAGGCTCCCACCCCAGCGAACGCGCGTCAGCTCGAGCGGCGAACCGGCCGTGACCGCGACGCAGTTCGCCGCGAACGGCTCGCCGAGCCGGACGGCAGCACGCGCCATCGCGTCGTTCCCGTGTCCCGAACCGGGGGCGACGATCGAGGTCGCCCCGATCCGATTCGCCGTCGCGCAGATGATCGCGGCCCAGGCGTCGGGAGCGAACGCAGCGAGCGCCTCGTGCTCGGCCACGTGAACGACGGCCGCGGGGATGCTCGCCGCGGCAGCCGACCCACCCGGGCCGATCACGAGCGCGTGCGTCTCACCACCGATCTGCGCGGCGAGAGCAAGCGCCTGCAACGAGACGTCGGTCGCAGCCCCCTCGGCATGCTCGACGAGAACGAGGTTCACGACGCTCACCCCGATCTGCTCGAGGAGGTCGACGACGGCGCCCGCCGCTTCCGCGCCGTGGCCGAGCACTTCTGCCTGCTTCGACTCTCCCGCCGGCACGACGAGCCTCGCTCGCTCGAGCCGCGACGCCGGCCGCTCCGGGGTCGATACCTCGAGCGGCTTCTTGCCCGCCCGCATGCGGCCCGGAACCGACGGATAGCGCGGCAGGTTCAGGCCCTCGAGCACGGTGAGGACGGCCGGTAGCGGCAGCTCGTAGACATCACGGCCGCCACCCTCCTCCTGCTCGCAGCGCACGAGATCGCCCTCGACGACGACGCTCTTCAACCCCGTCGCGCACGGTCGCCCGAGCGCGTACGCGACGCGGAGCCCGACCTGAAAGCCGCCCGAGTCGGCGGACTCGTTGCCGAAGAGGATCAGGTCGAACGGGCCCGACGCGTCCTCGTCGGCCCGGATCGCGTCCACGATGGCGGCCGAGGTCGCCGCGGGATCCCACTCCTCGCCGTCCGTAACGAGGTGGATTCCCCGTGCGATTCCGATCGCCATCGAATCGCGCAGCTGCTCCTCGGCGTCGGCCGGCCCGAGCGTGAGCACGACCGTGTCGCCGCCGTGCTTCTCCCAGAGCCGCACGGCCTCCTCGACGCCGCACTCCTCGTGCGGGCTGATCGCAAAGCCGAGGTGCTTCGTCTCGATCGCCTGCTCGTCCTCGGTCAGGACGATCCGGCCGCCCGTCATGGGCACGCGCTTGACGCAGACGAGAGTCTTCACGACCGGATCCTCTCATTCTCCGGATCGAAGGGCGCCGCCGCGCCGGCGACGGCCACGGTGACGGGGAAGCGTTCGTTCATGTACTCGACCGCAAGCGTGCCGGAGCCCTCGACGGCGTGCTCGGGCGGAAGATAGGCCATGAGAATGTACGTTCCAAGTGACGGCCCGGCACCTGCGCTCGTGACATACGAGCGGCGCCCCTTCGCGTCGGTGAGCGGCGTGCCGTCACGAAGCGTGATCGGCTCGCGTCCGAGCGGATACCGCTTCACGCCGGACGCCGAGGTGTGATCGTCAACCGTCAGCGTGCACAGGATCGCCGCCGGCTCCTCCTCGCGGTGGCGCAGGTGCGCCTCCTTGCCGACGAAGTCCTGCTCCTTCACGGTCGGCCGCTGCATGCCGGCCTCGACCACGTTGACCTCCGTCTCGAGCTCGGCGCCGTAGGCGCGGTACGCCTTCTCGAGTCGCCCGGTCGTGCCGTAGACGCCGATCCCGCACGCTGCCAGCCCGTGCGGGGCTCCAGCCTCCCAGAGGACGTCCCAGAGGCGTCCCCCCTGCTCGATCGGCACGTAGAGCTCCCAGCCGAGATCACCGACGTAGGAGATCCGCGAGGCGAGCACGAGCTGCGATCCGATCTCGATCGTGCGGCAGCGGCCGAACGGGAAGCCCTCGTGCGAGACGTCGTCCGAGGTGACACTCGAGAGGATTTCGCGCGCCTTCGGTCCCCAGACGCCGATCGTCGTCCATGCCGTCGTCACGTCGACGAGGCTCGCGGAGCCGTCGCCCGGCAGCGCATCGGCGAACAGCTTCCGATCGGCCATCCCGTGCGCACCGCCCGTGACGATGCGGAAGAGATCGTCATCGAGCCGCATGATCGTCAGGTCCGACTTGAAGCCGCCGCCCTGGCCGAGGACCGGCGTGTAGACGACACGTCCCGACCGGCACGTCCATCTGGGCCATGACCGCTCGCTGGAGCGCATCGAGCGCGCCGGCGCCCTGGACGTCGAAGATCGCGAAGGCCGACAGGTCGAAGATGCCGGCGTGCTCGCGCATCGCGAGGTGCTCGGCGTTGACGATCGGCGACCACCAGCGGGCGTCCCACTCGGCCGCGCGCGACTCGACGCCGTAGTGCTCGACGAGCGGCGCGTTCGCCTCGTACCACTGCGGCCGCTCCCAGCCGACCGCCTCGTAGAAGACGGCGCCGAGCGCCTTCTCCTGCGCGTGCATCGGTGAGAGGCGGAGGCCGCGCTCGCTTGCCCACTGCTCGGCCGGGTGCACGATGCCGTAGGTCTTCGGGAACGCCTCGAACGTGCGCGCCTTCACATGGGCGCGCGTCTTCTGGTGATCGTGGAAGCGACTCGCGTCCGAGCTGTGGAGGTCGATGTGCGACTCGCCGAGCACCATCCACTCGGCGAGCGACTTCCCGACACCCGGCCCCTCCTTCACCCACACTGCCGCCGCGGACCAGAGGCCCTTCACCTCGGACGTCTCACCGAGGATCGGCATCCCGTCGGGCGTCAGCGAGATGAGGCCGTTGATCGCGTACTTCACGCCCACCGACTCGTCACCGACGATCTCGGGCATCAGCTCGAGCGCGTGCTCCATCTGGTCGGCGAAGTCGGCCTGCGTGAAGGGGAACTCGGTCGGCGAGAGCGCCGCCTCCTCGATCGACGGGATCTCCTCGGGGTCGTGGAGGATCGAGCGGTGGGCATAGGAGCCGATCTCGAGGCCGACACCGTCCTGACGCTCGTACATGAAGACGTCCATGTCGCGGACGATCGGGAACTCGATCGCGCTCGAGGTCGTCTCGAAACGGGGCACGGGACCGACGTCGATCATCTGGTGGACGGCGGGGGTGAGCGGGATGTGGGCCCCCGCCATCGCCGCGAGGAGCGGGCTCCAGACGCCGCAGGCGATCACGACGACCTCGGCCTCGATCGGGCCGCGCGAGGTGTGCACGCGGCGAATCCGGCCGTGCTCGACGTCCATGCCGCCGACGTCCGTGTTCGCGAACACCTGCAGGCCACCCGAGTCGATCCCCCGCTCGCGCATGATCGTGCCGGCGCGAAGGGAGTCGACGACCGAGACGGTCGGGCAGTAGAAGCCGCCGAGGAGAATCGACTCGTCGACGTACGGAACGAGCTCCTTGATCTCGGCAGGCGTGACGAGGCGCGCCGAGTCGACGCCCCACGACTTCGCGGAGGCCATCCGCCGCCGCAGCTCCTCCATCCGCTCCTCGGTGCGCGCAACCTCGATGCCGCCGCACTCGGTGTTGACGCCCATCTCGATGTACTGCCGCTGCGACTCGAGCGTCAGCTGCGTCATCTCCTTCGAATGGTCGACCGGGAAGATGAAGTTCGAGGCATGGCCGGTCGAGCCGCCGGGGTTCGGCAGCGGCCCCTTGTCGATCTGGACGACGCCCGTCCAGCCGAGCCGGGTCAGGTGGTGGACGAGGCTGTTGCCGACGATGCCGCAACCGATGACGACGGCTCTCGCGCTCGTGGGGAAGGTGCTCATGGGATCGGTCTCCTTGCTTTCGGATCGACGGTCAGAGAACGGCGCGGATCGCCCGTTCGAAGCTCTGGATGTGGCGGCGCATGACGTCCTCGGCGCGATCGGCGTCGCGGGAGAGGATCGCCTCGAGGAGCTCACGGTGCTCGGTGACGGCATCGTCGAGGCGGGTCACCCGGTCGAGGGCGACGAACCAGATGCGCAGCGTGAGCGTGTAGTACTCGTTCAGGGTCGACTCGGCGAACGCATTGTGCGCGCAGCGGTAGACGTGGCGGTGGATGCGCTGGTCGAGCTCGATCAGCGCCCGCTCGTCGTGGGCATCGCGCGCCCCCGGGAGCTCGGCGAGGAGCGCCATGGCAACCTCGCGGTCGTCGGCGGTCGCCCGCTCGGCGGCCAGGCGGGCGGCGAAGCTCTCGAGGGTGATCCGGGCCTCGGAGAGGGCCGCCAGGTCGCCGACCTCGACGGGCGAGACGACGATGCCACGCCGGGGGTAGACCTCGACGAGCTTCTCCTGGGCGAGCGCACGCAGGGCTTCGCGCACGGGGGTGCGTCCCAGCCCGAGCCTCGCCATCAGCTCGCGCTCGCTGACCGGAGACCCGGGCTGGAGCTCGAGCGTGACGATCAGCTCACGGATCGCATTCGTCGCGCGCTCGCTGAGCGAGAGCGACTCGTCTGCCGCGGGATGAACGGCGACGGCGGAGATGGAGGTCACTGCTGATATACGAGACATATATCACAGTCGCCAGGTGAGTACTCCTCGTACCGATGCTGGGGAGGGTGCTCTGCACCCTCCCCAGCAGACCCGTCCTACTCGGACTGCAGCCAGGCGTTGACCTTGTCCGGGTTGTCCTTTACCCAGGCCGCCGCCGCATCGTCCGGCTTCATCTTCTCGCCCGAGATCAGGTTGGCGACGGTGTTCTGGTCCTCCGACGTCCAGCTGAAGTTCTTGATCACCGTGTACGCGGGCGAGCCGCTCTCCGCGAACGTACCGCTGACGATCTTGTCGAGCGGGTACGACGGGTACTCACACGCGTATGTCTTCGGGTCGCCGCCCTTCTTCTCATCGTCCTGGCAGTCCGCGAACCGGTCCGGCAGCTTCACCTGCACGAGGTCGTACTGCGCATTCAGGTACTGCGGGTCGTACCAGTAGAAGAGCACCGGCTTCTGCTGCTTGTACAGCTGGCTCCAGCGGGCCACCTGGGCGGGCTCGGCGCCTGCGACGACGTGCTTGAGGTCGAGCCCGAGTCCCTGAATCAGCATCTTGTCCTTCTGGACGTACGACGGGTCCCCGCCCAGGAACATGCCCTGCGAGCCGGACTCCGGAGACTTGAAGACGCTCTCCTTGCCCTTCAGCCCCTCCCAGGTCGCAAACTCCGGGTACTCGTCGAGAAGGTACTTGGGGATGTACCAGCCGATCACTCCGGTGATGCCGTTGCTGCCGAGATTCACGAGCGAGCCGTTCTCCGTGTACTGCGGGAATCCGGGCAGGTTCTGCCAGTCCTCGAGAACGGCGTCGATCTTGCCATCGGCCATGGCCTGGAAGTTCGGCTGGCCCTCGGTGATGTTCGACACGTTGACCGTGCAGCCGAGCTTGTTCTCGAGTACGTACTTGACCACGTACACGTTCGACGTCGACCCGGCCCATGCGTTCTCGTTCAGGTTGACCGTGCCGCAGTCCGACGACGCGGATTCGCTGCTGCTGCCGCCACCGCCGCAGCCTGCAAGCGCCGTGCCGAGGAGTGCTATGACCGCGAGGCCCACGAGGCGCGAGCGCCTCGATCCAAGACCCTTCTTCATCCGACCCTCCTTGAGTGGTTCGTGCGATTCATCGTGTGGATTCAACTGATTTCGCTCCTCCGGACGCGCCTCGTCCCCTGCGTGACCCGGTCGAGCGCGATACCGAGCGCGAGGATCGCGAGCGAGGCGATCACACCTTGGCCGAACTGGCCCCGGACGAGGCCCTGCGCCACCTCGTACCCGAGCCCGCCCGACCCTACTAGGCCGCCGATCACAACGACGGCGAGCACCATCACGATGCCCTGGTTGACGCCGAGCATGATCGCATCGCCGGCGAGCGGCACCTTGACCTTGACCAGGATCTGCTTTCGAGTCGCGCCGAAGGCCCCCGCCGCTTCGACGGCCTCGGGAGCAACGTCCCGCACGCCACGCTCGACGAGGCGGACGACGACGGGGAAGGCATAGAGAACGCTGGCGATGATCCCCGGAACGATCGAGACGGGCATCAGGTAGATGAAGGGGATGATGTAGACGAGCTGCGGGAGCGTCTGCAGCACGTCGTTCAACGGCCGAAGCGCCTTCGACATCTTGCTGCTCTCGGCCGCCCAGACGCCGAAGACGACGCCGAAGACGACCGCCAACACGGTCGCCACGAGCACCTGCGAGAGCGTGTCCATCGAGAGGGCCCAGACCCCCATGACACCGATCGAGGCCAGCATGAAGAACGTCGTGACCGCCGGTCGCAGCCCACTGATCAGGAACGCGATCAGCGTCAGGCCGCCGAGCGTGACGAACCAGGGCGTCCCGACGAGGAACCCTTGGAGCGGCAGGAAGAGGCCGGTGAGGATGTGGTTCCCGACCCACTCGGTGATGTGGAAGATCCACGTGCCGGGGTCCTGCACGTAGTCGAGCACGCTCTGAATCTGCGTCAGCAGCCACGGCTGAAGGGTCGCCGACCCGCCGCCTCGAGTCTCGTCCGGATAGATCGATGAGACGCCGACCAGCTTCGCGACGAGGACGATTGCCGCGGCGGCGACCGCACAGGCGGCGGTGAGGACACGGAGCCTGGAGCGCTTCGCGTCGTCGAGGTGGCGCCGTGTCGGGTCGGTGCGACCGGCGATCGCCTCGGTCGAGCGGTCGAGCGCCATGGCCATGATCACGATCGCGACGCCGCCGAGGATCGCGAGGGCGGGGTTCGTGTACAGCCCACTCGTGACGACGGCGCCGAGGCCACCGCCGCCGATCAGGCCTGCGATCACGACCATCGAGAGGCCGAACAGGATCGTCTGGTTCACGCCCAGCAGGAGCATCCGCCGCGAGAGCGGCAGCTGGACCTTCCCGAGCATCTGTCTGGGCGTCGCGCCCATCGAGGCGGCTGCCTCGACGGTGTTCGTTGGGACGCCACGGATCCCCAGGGCGGTGATACGCACGGCCGGAGGCACGGCGTACACCATCGTCGAGACGACGGCGGCGGCAGGCCCGACCGAGAACAGGATCACGACGGGCATCAGGTAGGCGAACGCCGGGATGATCTGCATCGCGTCGAGCACCGGTGAGATCGCCGCCTGGAACCGGTCGGAGCGGCCGGCCACGATCCCGAGAGGGATACCGACGAGAAGTGAGAGCCCAACCGCGGCGAGCATCAGCGCCAGCGTCTCCATGCTCGCTTCCCAGAGGCCAAGGAGGGCGAAAGAGGCGAATGCAGACGCCGTGATCACCGCAGCCCGGATGCCGCCGAACCTGAACACGGCGATGGAGCCGACGGCGGCCGCTCCGAGCCAGGTCAGCCAGAGAATGCCGTGCGTGAACCAGGTGACGAGGTCGTCGACGAACGTGGCGAAGCCGTCGAAGACCCTGAAGAACGGGCTCTTCGGCGTGGCCGAGCGCTGGTCGAGGAGCCAGGACTGGAACGAGTCGAGCTTCGTCGAGAGGCCGTCCCAGACCAGTGAGTTCGGCCACGGGTAGTCGCCGCCTGCGACCCGGTACACGAGGACCATCGCGGCGACGACGACCGCGACCTGCACGATCCGGCCGCGGTACCAGGGACGGTGCGAGACGCGCGGTGCGACGGTGACGAGGTCGGTCGCGAGGTCCGTGGCGAGCTCGGCGGTCGGCAGGGCCGTCAGCCCCCCTCGCCCGCGATCGCCGTCAATGCAGCCGCGCGGTCGACGACGCCGACCGCCTCACCCCCCGCGACGGCGACGATCGGCTTCTCGCTCGCAGCGAGTACCGGCACGGCATCACGCACAGTCGTCCCCACGTCCACCCGCGGCCCGTCGAGCAGGTCTCCAGACTCCGGGGCGCGCATGATCCACTTCAGTGTCAGCACGTGGCTGCGGGGGATGTCGCGGACGAAGTTCGCGACGTAGGAGTCCGTCGGCGACCCCACGAGCTCCTCGCCGGTACCGAGCTGCACGATTTTCCCGTCCCGCATGATCGCGATTCGATCGCCGAGCCGCAGCGCCTCGGGCAGGTCGTGCGTGATGAACACCATCGTCTTCCCGGTCTCGCGCTGCAGCCGCATCACCTCGTCCTGCATGTCGCGCCGGATGAGCGGGTCGAGGGCGCTGAACGGCTCGTCGTACAACATCAGCTTCGGATCGGCGGCGAACGCGCGCGCCACGCCGACACGCTGCTGCATGCCGCCCGAGAGCTGATCCGGGAAGGAGTTCTCCACCTCTTCGAGGCCGACGAGGCGGATCACGTCCCGGGCACGCGCAAGACGCTCCGGCTTGCCGACCCCCTGGATCTCGAGACCGAATGCGACGTTGTCGACGACGCGACGGTGGGCGAGCAGGCCGAAGTGCTGGAAGATCATCGAGACCGAGTGCCGGCGCAGGGTCCGCAGCTCGGCCGCGCTCGCACCCGTCACGTCCTGTCCCGCGATCTCGATCGTGCCGGCGGTCGGCTCGATCAGGCGGATCAGCGTGCGCACGAGCGTCGACTTGCCCGACCCCGAGAGCCCCATTACGACGAACACCTCGCCGGGCCAGACCTCGAGCGAGACGTCGGCGACGGCCGCGACGCACCCGGTCTTCGCCCGCAGCTCCGAGCGCGGCAGATCGGCGTCGGGTGTCCCGATGATGCTGTCGGCCTTCGGCCCGAAGATCTTCCAGATCCCGTTGGCACGGATCACCGGCTCGACGCCTGGCCCGTTCGGGGCCGGAGGCGCCGGTAAGGCGACGGGATCGGGTTGGGGCTCGTAGCTCATGGGCGTGGCACGCGGCTGGTGGATCATCTCCCTCCTGCGGCCGCGTTGCAACCCGATGGGTGCGTCAGCCGGGCGCGCCGGGCGCGAGCGCCGACGCGCCCGCGTAGGTCGCGCCGGGATGTTCGGATTCGATCCGGAGCAAGCGGTTCCACTTCGCGGTCCGCTCGGAGCGGGTCGTCGATCCGACCTTGAGCTGGCCCGTAAGCCAGCCGACGGCGAGGTCGGCGAGCCAGCTGTCCTCGGTCTCGCCCGATCGCGCGGACAGGACGGTGGCGTAGCCGGCCGCTCGTGCGATGTCGACGACGGACCGGGCGTCGCTGAGCGTCCCGACCTGATTGGGCTTCACGAGGACGGCGTTCGCAACGCCGTCTGCGATCCCGGCGCGGAGACGATCGGGTGAGGTGACGAAGAGGTCGTCTCCGAGAAGCTGGATCCGGTCGCCGAGGCGATCGCTCGCCTGACGCCAGCCGACAGCATCGTCCTCGCCCAGCACGTCCTCGACCGAGACGATCGGGAAGTCGTCGACCCAGGAGGCGATCTCGTCGACGAGCTGCTCGGCACGGAGGCGGCGCCCCTCGCTCGCGAGCACGTACGCGCCGTCGGTGAGAAGCTCGGTTGCGGCGACGTCGATCGCAATCGCCGCCTCGCTGCCTGGGTCGAGCCCACTGCGCTCGATCCCCTCGAGAAGCACGTCGAGGGCGGCGCGGTTCGACGGCAAGGAAGCCGCGAGGCCGCCTTCGTCCGCGACGAGCGCGACCCCGTGGCCACGCTCACGAAGCACGTCAGCTGTCGCCATCCGCACGCGCGCCGCCCACTCGATCGCCTCCGCAAAGCACGTCGCACCGACCGGAACGACGAGGAAGTCCTGGACGTCGAGGACGCGGCCCGCGTGGGCGCCGCCCGAGATCACGTTGACCATCGGCAGCGGCAGGAGCGGCGCATCATCCCCGCAGAGCGCCTGCCAGAGGGGCAGACTCTGGTGCCGCGCCGCTGCGATCGCCGAGGCGACCGACGCCGCGAGCACCGCGTTCGCGCCGAGACGCGAGAGGTCGGGCGTCCCGTCGAGCCCGCGCAACGCGGCATCGAGGGCTGCCTGATCGAGCGCGTCACGACCGATCAACTCTCTCGCAATCTCCGTTCGCACGGCGGCGACGGCGCTCCGAACGCCCTTCCCGCCATAACGCGTGCCGCCGTCGCGGCGTTCGTGTGCCTCGTGCGAGCCGGTCGAGGCGCCGGAGGGAACGGTCGCCTCCCCCTCGCTCCCGTCCTCGAGCCGCACCGCGCACCCCACGGTCGGCGTCCCACGCGAGTCGAGCGCCTCCCACGCGTGGACGTCGGAGATCAGGCCCACTGCCAGAGCCCCGCTTCCGGCCGGCGCAGGAGCATGATCCCCGCCTCGCGTGCACGCTCCCGCGAGGGCGGATCGAGGAACTGCGCCGGCGACTTGCCATCGGTGCGGGCGAGCATGAGCGCAGCCGTGTGCGCAGTCACCGAGGCCGAATCCCCCGCAAAGCCTTCACCGGCAGCCTCCCCGTACCCGCCCAGGAAGCCGTCCGCGAGCTCACACAGCCCCGCCGTCAGTGGCGCCCAGCGAATCGCGGACAGCACCACGAACGAGAGGAAGAACCCGAGGTCGAAGACCGGGTTGCCGAAATGGGCTACCTCGAAGTCGAGCACCCAGTTGCGGTCCGGGCCGACGAGCATGTTCTTGAGCGAGTAGTCACCGTGGACGAAACAGCGGCGATCCGTCCTCAACTCGGCGAGCAGCGGCACGATGCCGTCGGCGAGCTCGGGTCGCCGCTCGATCACCGTCTCGTGGAACGGGCGCAACCGCAGCTGCTCGAACGCCTCGAAGTCATCGATCCCGGAGGGCGGCGCGCCAGTCGAGGTCGCCGCGTGCCAGGCGCCGAGCGTCGTTCCCGCCCACCGGCCGGCACGCGGATGGACGCGTCCCTCTCCTACCTCAACCTGCCAGTTTCGGGCGCTCGCGGGAATCAGCTCCATCACGAGTGCGTGCACGGCCGGATCGCTGTCGAGGATGGCGGGAACGACACCGGGCGTGATGGCGCCGCAGAGCTTCATCGCCGCGACCTCGGTCTCGGCTCTCTCCGGTGTCGCAAGCCACTCGTCGCGCACCCGAAGCTGCGGCAACGCCTGCTTGACCACGAACGCCTCGCCGGTGGCTGCCGACTGCGCGGCGATCACCGTCGCGGAGACCCCACCGGGAAGCTCTGCAACGTCGATCGGCGCACCGGCAGCGACGAGACACCGCTCGACGAGGTACGCGGCAGCGTTCTCCAGGGTCAGTTCGAACATCGCACGGGACGCTACCGATCGGCAGAATCGAGCGATGGTCGATCTCGCTTACGCCGACGACGGGACCGCTCGCTGCTCGTGGTGCGGGGACGACCCTCTCTACCGCGCCTATCACGATGAGGAGTGGGGTCGTGAGAAGCGGGGCGACGACAGCCTGTTCGAGTTGCTGTCCCTCGAGGGGTTCCAGGCAGGCCTGTCGTGGCTGACGATCCTCCGCAAGCGTGAGAGCTTCCGGCAGGCGTTTGCCGACTTCTCGATCGAGCGTGTGGCGGAGTTCGACGAGACCGACGTCGCTCGCTTGCTCGGCGATGCGGGCATCGTCCGGCATCGCGGCAAGATCGAGGCGACGATCGGCAACGCGGTCGCGGCGCTCGCCCTCCCGGAGGGGCTTTCCGAGCTCGCCTGGGGGTTCGCGCCGGCGCGGCGCTCGGGGCGTCCGTCGGGGATGAAGGACGTCCCTGCGACGACCGCCGAGTCGACGGCACTCTCGAAGGAACTGAAGCGACGCGGCTTCGGGTTCGTCGGCCCGACGACCGTGTACGCCTTCATGCAGTCGGCCGGGATGGTCGACGATCACCTCGAGGGATGCTTCGTGACTTCCGAGGATCGACCGTGAGGCACGCCTCGGGCCGTCCGGCTGTGCCGTCAGGGTTTGCCGAGTGATGGAAAGCAGCTCCGATCGAGACGCGCGCGCGGTGCTCGCCGACGCGCCGGTTGCAGTCATCTCGGACGCGCTCGACCGCCTCGGACATCGTGATCGGGTGCTCGACCCGGCGATTCGCCCGCTCTGGCCCGAAGCGCGGCTCGCGGGTGCCGCGGTGCCGGTCGTCATCGTCGCCGACACGTCCGAGCCCGAGCTCCCCTACGACGGAGAGCTCACGGCGCTCGACGGGTTGGGAGCGGGCGACGTCCCGCTCTTCGCTGTCGCTGCGGATGTCCGTTGCGCATCGTGGGGTGAGCTGTTCTCCTGCGCCGCGATGGGCCGCGGGGCGTCGGGCGTCGTGCTCGACGGCTTTGCGCGGGACGCCGCCGCCATCGCCGCTCTCGGGTTCCCGACCTTCGCCCGCGGCCTCTCCCCGCTCGACACGTTCGCGCGCGCCGTTGTCACCGGCATCGGCGTCGAGGCGCGGGTCGGTGGCGTCGACGTACGGCCCGGAGACCTCGTCGTCGGGGATGTCGACGGCATCGTCGTCGTGCCGCAGGAGATCGTCGAGGACGTCGCCGAGGCCGTCGTCACGAAGCACCGCCTGGAAGGGAACGCCCGGGACGACCTCCTCGCGGGGATGAGCATCCGCGAGGTCTGGACGAAGTACGGCGTTCTCTGAGAGCGTCACTCTTTCGACACCGAGCCGGGACACTTCCAACACAGATTCCGCGCTACGTTGTCTTCCATGACGACAATCGCGACACCCTGGGGGAAGTCCACCGCGATCGAGCGGGTGACGGTTGCCCAGCGTGCCGGCGAGCGGCGCTTCTCGACCGTGGTCGAGCTGCTCGAGATCGAGGGCGGCGAGCGTCTCGTCCGATTCGCCTACACGACCGACGGAAGCGTCCGACGTGGACCCGTGACGTTGCGTGCGAAGGACCTCGCGCGGATGCAGAAGCTGCTCGAGCGAACGCCGGAGCTGCGAGCTGCGATCGGAGGTGAGTAGGAGAGAGGCCGGAAGACCTCCCGCCATCTGGCGGATTCACGCACAATTGAGCCCATGCCGACCAACTTCGAGCGTGCCTTCGAGTCCCACCCGGACGTGTACGCCGCCTGGGACTCGTTGAACGGAGCGATCAAGGCGGGGATGGATCTCCGCCGCTACGAGCTGGCGACGCTGGCGGCGGCGCGACGGCTCCACTCGAGCTACTGCTCGCTCGCCCACGGCAGCGTCCTCCGTGAGCAGTTCGGCGAGCCGGTGCTCGAGATCGCACGCGACTACCGCAACGCGGGCCTCGGCGACATCGACGTGGCCGTGATGAGCCTTGCGGAACGCGTGGTCGACGATGCCTCCTCCGTCGGCGAGGCGGAGCTCCAACCGCTCCGCGACCTCGGCCTCTCCGAGACGGACATCATGGACGTCGTCCTCGCGGCGGCCGCGCGCTGCTTCTTCGCGAAGACGCTCGACGGCCTCGGAGTTCTCCCCGATGCGAGCTACCGAGAGCTCGCTCCAGAACTCCAGGACGTGCTCGTCGTCGGTCGGCCGATCGCAGACGCCTAGCGACGAGCAGCGCATGCCGGCGCCGCGGCGTCGGAACCAACGGCGGCTGACCACTACGCGAGCTCGGCACGCACGATGTCGCCCGGCGCGGCGCTCGCGCGGGCCAGGACGGTTCCGTCGGGCGCCCAGATCGTCGACTCACCGGCGGTCGCGTCGTAGCCGCCACCCGTCGGGCCGGCGAAGCTCGCAAAGACGACGTATGACCGGCAGGCGGCCGCGATCCGCTGTCCGCGGGCGTCCTGCTCGTCGAGCTCCTTCCGCGCGTGCACGAGGCCGGCGAGATAGACGTCGACTCCGAGCGCGGCCGTTCCGGCCGTGTGCTCGGCGACACCGGTGTCCTTGCAGATGCCGAGGCCGACACGCCACCCGTCGACGTCGATCGCAGTCGGGCCGTCGCCCGCGCTGAAGCGTCCCAGCTCGTCGCCGCCAGGATGTGACTTCCGATACGCGACCGCGATGCCGTCGCCGTCGACGAGCAGCGCCGCGATGAAGCTCCGACTCTCTTCCTCGATCGGAGCGCCGACGAGTGCCAGGGAACCGGTCGTGCGGCACGCTTCGACGATCGGCGTCAGCGCCGGATCGGCGGCCGCGACCGGGTCTGCCTCGAGCTCGTATCCGGTCAGCGACAGCTCGGGGAAGAGCACGAGTCGCGCACCCGCGGCGCGGATCGCCTCGGCGTGCGCAAGCGCGTTCGCGCGGAGATCACCTGCCTCGCAGCGCGGCTGCGCTGCAGCGACGGAGAGCGGCCCTTTCATCGCGCGATGGTAGTGGATGCACGCCGCCGTAGCTGGTGCACGGGAGGCGGCACGCTTCGGCCTGGCGTCCGAGGCTCACGTCTCAGTGTCGGGTGCTCCGAGCCGGGCTACTCGCTTGCCGGTCGGCGGAGCGCTGCCGCCCACACTGCGAGGTCGCGCCGATCGATCACGGCCAGGTGAGCGGCACGGATCAGTTCCCCGAGCGTGCCGCCCGAGCACAGGAGAACGTCGTCGACGACCTCTTCCGACGGCGTGGCCTCGGCATAGCAGTCGTGCCACGCCATCTCCATGAGCTCCAGGACTCGCGCGACGTCCGAGAGCGTCTCGCTGTCGTCGCCGAAGGTGGCGATGATGCGGGGTTTCCGCTGCTCGAGCCGGGCAGCGCGGCCGATCGTCATCCGCCGATCAAAACCCGTACTCACACCGACGTCAAGATCCTTCGGCTCTGAGCGGCCGGTCATGGCCCCGCCGGAACCGCAGCGCGACGACGATCGTGAGGACGATGACCGCAGCCGCCACGGCGTTCGGGATGATGAGGGCGAGGTTGTCGGCGGCGACGCCATATGCGATCCAGAGGAGAAAGCCGACGAAGAGGACGAGGAAGTAGCCGATGGAGACGCTGTCGGAGTTCCTGTACACGACGATCTTCCGGATCTGGAGCACCGGGCCGAGAGCCATCGCGATTGCCCAGGTCGCTGCTACAAGGGCGAGTGTCGACTCCACGTGCACCTCCTCGGACGGGAGAGAACGCCCAGAAGTGAGGCATGCTCGGATCAACCGTCCGTGGGCAAGAGCACGCCCGCGAGTCTACCGCCACGAGCCGGCAGTCGCCCGGTCGCGCGCCGGATCATGCCGCCGGGATCTCGGCAGCAACCTCCCAGACATAGCCGTCGGGGTCGAGAAAGGCTGCTGTCCGCATAGCCCAGGCTCGGTTGAGTGGCCCGCTGACGATCGGGACTCCGCGTTCGGCGAGGTCCGCACAGACCGCGTCGGCGTCGTCGACCCAGACCGTCAGCTCGAACGCCGCACCCGGCTCCGCGGCGGGAACGGGACCGAGCAACTCGTTGACGGCTACTCCGCGCTTCAGGAGATTCAGAAGAAGGTTGTCGAACCGGAGCGCAACCGAATCGTCGTCCTCGAACGCCACGTCGCCCTCGAACACGCGCGCGTAGAACTCCTTCGACCGCTGAGGGTCGTCGACGAACAACGTGATCGCTCCGACACTTCTCAACGATTCGCCCACCGGTCTCGTCCCCATTTCGTGTAGTCAGCCGCTCACGCACACCGGCACGCACACGCCATCTCGGCCCAGAACCGGTGAAGTCCTACCCGACGCTCCGCAGGAATGCGAGCACGCGTTGCTCGAGAAGCGTCGCTGCGCTCTCGTCGTAGTCCGGCAGGCTGCCGTCGGCAAACAGGTGCTTGTCGCCGGGATACAGGAACAACTCGGCGCCGTCCGTCGTCTCGACGAGCTCGCGGGCGGCGGGCAGGTCTTCCACCGCCCACTCGTCGTCCTCCATCATGTGGATCTGAAGTGGGACTCCACTCGGCCACGCGCCACTGAACTCGGAGGCCGGCAGGGCAGCCGAGAACAGCAGTGCACCCCTGGCGCCCGGGCGTGTCTGGGCCAGCATCTGGGCGGGGATCACTCCGAGCGAGAACCCGGCATACACGAGCTCGTTCGGCAAGCCCTCGGCGGCGAGTCGTCCTCGCTCGCCGATCGTGCCGAAGCCGACCTGTTTGGCGTAGGCGACGCCGTCGTCGAGATCGGTGAAGGTGTTGCCGTCGTAGAGGTCGGGCGCGTGAACGACGTGTCCGGCAGCCCGCAGGACGTCGGCAAACGCGAGGAACCCCCGGGTCTGGCCCTGGGCGTGGTGGAACAGCAGAACGTCGGCCACGAAGACCTTCTATCACGCTCGAAGCGCGGTCGCGATACGGCGCCTCTGGGCTGGCCCGCGCACGGGCGTCCGTCTAGGTCGTGTTCGGGGTATCGCTCGTCCCGGCCGCAGGCGCCGCCCTTTCGGGCCTCAGCAACCTGCTCGAGGATGCGTTGCAGTTGGGGTTCGCCTTCTGGTCCTTCATCGCCGGCACCCTGCTGACGATGCTCGGCCTCATCGCGTTCACGCTCGTGCTGGCGATCGTCTGCCAGGGCCGCCGGCGGCTGCTCGCGGCTGTTCCTGCGGCGACACTGATCGGCGTGCTCCTGTTCGAGCGGGAAGGCGGCGTCATCGTGGCGGTGGCGTGGCTCGTCGCCGCCGTGATCTCCCTGGGGCCGGCTGCGCACACCGCGGCGCGGCCCGCCCCCACCTCGCCTTAGTCCCCCCCGGCGCGCCGGACGAACGACACGATGCCCCCGGCGAACCGCGTCGGGTCCTCCCAGCGTGGGGTATGTCCGACGCCGGGGTAGACGAGGAGATCCGCCTCGCTCAGCGAGCGCACGAGGTCGTCCTGCATGTCGCGGGAAACCAGAGCGTCGCCGTCGCCCCAGACGAGGAGCGTCGGCACCTCGATGAGTGGCAGCTCGGGGGTGTCGTCGTAGCGAAGGAGCCCCGCGAACGTTTCCTTCCAGACGCGCGCCGGGACATGGAGCAGTTCCCGAGCGAGCAACTCGACCACGCCATCCGCAACGTTCGGGGATGACGTGTCGGTGACGAATGACCGCGCGAAGTCCGGGCTGATCGGATCGTCCAGCGTGGAGACCACGGACTCGATGAACTCGCAGAGCCGGGCATCGTCCCGAAGGGTCGTGGGAGACGCTTCGAGGATCAGGCCCGCGACCCGCTCCGGATGATCGATGGCAACCCTCCGGGCAACGAGGCACGAGCCCGAGTGGCCCGTCAGGACTACGCGGTCGACTCCGAGGGCGTCGAGGAGTGGAACCACGTCGCCCGCGAAGTCCTCGACCCCGTACCCCGTATCCGGCTTGTCAGACTCACCGTGCCCGCGCTGAGACACGGCGATGGCCCGTAACCCGTGCGGCAGGAGATCGAGAACGGTCTCATAGGAGCGCCACGAATCGGTTGGCCCGGGGAGTAACAAGACGGCCGGGCCGAGCGCCTGTCCCCGCTCCACGTACGACAGCGTCAACCCGGAAGCGAGCCTGACCCTCGACATGGAGGAACTGTACGTGCCTGCAATCCACCCGCCGAGAACGGCACTGCCCAGCGATCGCCGGCGCGCATCACCGTCGCACCGGAGAACGCTACACGGGCCAGCTGCGGACGACGGTCACGCTCGTCGCGACCAGCAAGACGTAGTAGAGGCCGAACGGGAGATACCAGCGTCGGTGTCGGCCCAGACGGCACGCACGACGACAAGGGCGGCCGCGGTCACTATTCCGAGCCAAGTAAGCCACCGTGGGAGCATCCCGGATTGCAGCGCCACGAGACCAGCGCCGGCGGCGAGAACACCGAACATGAGCCAGAGGTTCGCGAGCGTCAGGTTGCCCTGGTCGAACAGCAGTCGCGTGATCTGTGGGTCGAGTCCGTCGGTCCTGCGGAAGACCGCAAGCTCCCAGTCGCTGCCGGTTGCGATTCCAGCGACCACCACGAGCCCCGAGCCGAAAGCAACGAGGGACAACCGGGCAGGGTCTCCTTCGGCGCGTCGAAGCCTCGCCGCGAGCACCGCGAGGAAGCAGAGAAACGGGATCGTCGAAAGCGCCGACAGGTAGTCCCCGACCTCGAACAGCGTCGCGTTTCGCTCCCGCGAAGAAGGCAGCGATGTCCGCCGTCGATCCGTCGAACGGCGGCTCGCTCACGCTCCCCGGAAGGGAGATGAGGAGTTGCGCGACGATCTGCATCGCGACGAAGATCATCCCGCCAGCAGCAGCGAGGCGCTCCCCCGCTCAAATGTGAGCGAAGCTCTTGCCCACGAGATTGCGGCGCCGACCCGGGGGCTCCGTGTCCCGCACGACTCGGACGTTCCGGTGCTCTCAGGCCGAAAGGAGGGGCCTGGTCATGCATCTGACGTATCCGCTACCGCATTGCAGGTTAGGCTGAAGCCTCGCCCCCATCAGCCCTCCGCGTTGCCACCTACCTGGCGATCCCAATCCATCTGGTCGTAGTGGCCGAGTGACGCGGCGATCAGGCCGCCGTCGTCGATCGTCCACTCCTCACGCCCACTGATCCGCACCGATCGCCCAGTGCCTCCCGGCCCCGTGTTTGTCCCGGTCAGCGTCCAGTGGTATTCAGGTGAAGCGCCGTCCGAGCGGAGTTCGTCCATCTCCACCCGCAGGTCAGGGAAGCCGACCATGAACGCCTGCGCTGCTTCCGTGATCGCAGCCCGTCCGACGGCCGGGGTGCCGCCGTTGATCGTGAGCGACCCTTGCGACGCGTAGTGATCGGCAACGCACGATGGGTCGCCGCTGCACCACGCTTCCGTGTAGCGCCGTGCGAAGTCGGACAGCTCGTCGCGGCTCGGTGACATTTCGGCTCGTTCCCTGTCGTCGTGGTCGCGCAACCCTCGCACACCCGGTCTCGGGTGTCCAACATCGCCGCCGGCTCGGGGAGAGACTTCAGTCTCTCCCCCGGCTGGACGGCGCGTGCCCGGACGGGCGTTGCGCAGGGTTCAGGAATGCGCCTCGAGCAGGGCGGCCTCGAGCGTCGAACCGGCCCATGCGGCCCAGCGTTCGTCGTCCCATTCGCCGTCGAGGACGAGTGTGCGGTAGGTGTGTGGGTGGCCGACTGCGAAGAACGTCGCCGCTGCATCGTCGGTGGAAAGCCCGGCACGCAGGGCGCCGCGCTCGGCGAGGATTCGGGCCGCGTGCCGGTAGTTGTGCAGACGTTGCGCGGCGCGCGTCCCTTCGAGAGCCGCGATCTCGGGGTCGGTTGCGGCTGCCTCTGCGATCAGCCGGAAGACGGGTGCGGTGCGGGGGAGTGCGCCACGCCAGAACTCGACGGTCAGCGCGATGATCCGGCGCGGGTCTGACTCGCTCTCGGCCCGCTCGCGCATGAACTCGGGTACCGGAACCGGAGCCTGGTCGCCGGCGGCGGCGAAGTCGAGCACGCGCGAGAGGATCTCGCGCTTGGAGCCGACGGAGTTGTAGATCGTCTGAACGGCCACACCCGCTTCGGAGGCGATCCGCCCGATCGAGGTGCCGTGATATCCGAGCTCGGAGAACAGCTGCGCGGCCGCCTCGATGATCGTGCGCCGCGTGTCCTCGGCGGCGATCTGCCTCCGCGTCTTGACTCGCCTGCTCTTATTGGAATACAATTCCATTGAATAGCATAATACTCCATCAAGAGGACGAGATGACGAACGAGGAACTGAAAGCCCGCACCGCCGAGGGGTTCGAGCGCATGTTCAACCAGGGCGACCTCGATTTCGTCGACGAGGCTGTCGCGCCCGGGGCGGTCGACCACCAGGAGCCCGCGGGAACAGCGTTCGCGCCGCACCTGAAGAACGTGATCTCGACGCTCCGGACGGCATTCCCCGACCTCAACTTCGAGATCCAGGAACTGCTGTGCGATCGCGACGTCGTCGCCTGCCGCTCAACCATGACCGGGACGCATCAAGGGCCACTGCGGATCGGGCCGATGGCCGCGCTGCCCGTCACCGGAGCCCGGATCGAGGTCCCGCACATGCACTTCTTCCGCTACGACGAGCAAGGCCGCGTGACCGACCTCTGGCACGTCTGGAACACCCTCCTGCTCGCCCGCCAGATCGGGGCCCCGGCACCCGACCTGCGCATCACCGCGTGACGAAGGGGTCAGTCGGGCGTTGCGACATCCCGTTCCCCGTCGCCTGCGCCACAGATCCGCGGTGTCCCCCTAGATCGACCCCTTGCCCGCTACGCTCCGTTGAGTCCCGTGAAGAGAATGCCGGCATTCTGGCTCGACCTCGCGGTCAAGCTGTTGCTCCTGCTCCTGCTGGCCTTCGGCGCCTTCTCCGGTCTCGAGCGCTTTGCCGGGAAAGCGTTCGGTTGGCGACTCGTCGGCTACTCGATCGCGGTTCTCGTCGTACCCGCAGTCTGGGCCGCACGCGGTCGGCATCCACCGTATCCGTTCATGGTCGACACGCTATTCGTTCTTCCGTTCCTCGTCGACACGGTCGGCAACGCTCTCGACCTCTATGACACGATCGACTGGTGGGACGACGCGAACCATTTCGTGAACTGGGCCCTCCTGAGCGGATCGGTCGCCCTCGCGTTGCTCCGCACCCGGGTCAGGCGGCTGGTGCTCTTCTCCCTCGTCGTCGGGTTCGGCGCGGTTGCCGCAATTCTGTGGGAGCTCGGCGAATATCTCGCCTTCATCCGCAACTCCCCGGAGCTTGCGACGGCCTACGAAGACACGCTCGGTGACCTGGTGCTCGGGCTCAGCGGCTCAACGCTGGCGGCAGGGGTCGCCGTGATCGCGTTCGGCCGCGCGCGTAGCCGGGCCGGGGCGTAGCCGACTCGGCTGCCCGCAGCATTCCCGAACGTTGGCGCAGTACACGTGGTCTGCGCAGGCGTTCAGGAATGTCGCCCGTGGCGTGGGGCTCGGTCGACACGATCGACGCAGATGGATCAGGGGCCGCGGTCGAGCACGTCGGTGTAGAGGTTGTCGAGGCGTTCCGCGAGTGCTCGCCAGGAATAGCCAGAACGGATCTGCTGTCTGGCGTGATCGGCCCGTTCCTTTCTGGCAGCGCCATCGTTGACGGCTTCGACCAGCGCGTCCGCGAGGGAGTCGACATCGTCGGGCTCGACGAGCCAGCCATTCGGCTTCCCGGCGACGGTGTTGACGAAGGAGAGAGGCCCGCCGGTGCGAGTCGCGATCACGGGCAGGCCGCACGACATCGCCTCGAGGAACACCAGTCCGAACGGTTCGTCGACGGAAGGGCCGACGAACGTGTCCGCACACGACAGTCCCAGCGGAAGCTCGTCGTGGCCTCGCCAGCCGGTGAAGAAGACGCCGTCCACGCCCAACTCCCTCGCGACGGTGTACGGGTGCTCGCCCTCCCACTCTCCGGGCGCGCCGCCCCAGATCAGGAGCGGCGCCGGTGTCTCGAAGCGCGTTCGCGCACGCGCGTAGGCCCGTACGAGGAGCGGAACGCGCTTGAAGTCGACGTAGCGGCCGACAAACAGGAGAAGCGGGAGCGGCTCGCCCCCGGGACCCGTGAACGCATCCAGCGCCTCCGGTGGGTAGCGGATGGTCCCCGGGCGCCCCGTTTCGTCCCACCCATGGGGATCGTCGACGAGCCAGCAGCGCAAGAGGTCGAGACGCTGTTCGCTCGTGAAAGCCGAGCGGTCGAAGAGAACCGTGTCGACGCCGTTCGGCATCACCTCGAGCAGATGGTTTGGGACACCGAGAAGGCGACTCGCCTCGGCCGCCTGGAAGGGGGAGATGCAGATGATGCGCGCGGATTGGCCGGCCCACGCTTCGAGCCGTGCCGCCCAGTCCTTTCCGAAGCGGTACCGGGTCAGGTTCGTCTCTCGCAGCAATTCGCGCTCCCGTTCCGGCAGTCGTCCGTCGTCCCCTGACGCAACCTTGGCCTCGAGGCCTTGGAGGCTCGTTCCCAGCGCGACGGCCGCAGCGTCGAGACGTCCGATGCGATCGAGCATCCTCAGTTCGGTGCCGTGTAGGTGCGTGATGACGGCCCGATCGGGCCACAGCCTGGCGGCTGCCTCGTGCATCGGCGTCAGGTGATGCAGGTGGAACAGGTCGGCATTGCCGAAGCCCGCGCGCCCGAGCACGCCCTCCCACGCGGACACCTGACGCTCCGCCTGCACGGGGCCAAGGCCGGCAAACACGGTGTCAGGTGCACCCTCCCGATCCTCGAAGGAGCCGTGGAACGGAACCGGCCCGGCCAGATGATCCTCGCCACGCCCGAAGCGCCCGAGAGCGGGCGTGTAGTCCGCCACCTCGACATCCAGCCCGTCGAAGAACGTCGCAGCGTGCGTCTGCTCCCCCGGCAACCCGAGCGACCCCGCCGCGAGCGTCACGTCCCAGCCGGACTCGACAAGGGCCCGAGAAAGGTAGCGGGCAACCTGCGCCGAACCACCGCGCGGATAGAACATCAAGCCCGTCCCCAGCCGCCTGCGTCGCTCAGTCAGTACCAAAACCCCCTGCTCGATGAACGGTCCCGAATTCGACTCCACGCCGCGAAGCCCGCCCCGGCAGCGTCCTGGGGCAGCACAGCCCCGAGGATACAAGCAAGGAACGGACCGCCGTGCGCCGCCAAACCAACCCTACGTTCATCGACGCGAGCATCGTCCCCCTCGCCGCCTTGCAGAGGCCGAAGAGCTCCTCCAACGCGGCGACGCTCCAGCCGGCCGACTCCACGCGCCCGGGCGACGGATCACGGGTGCGGGTCAGCGTTCGCCAATGACGCCTGAACGGAACGACTCTGGAACGGCGCCAGACGCCCAGGACGCTTTCCACAACGAAGGAGGAATCCGACTGGCAGTCAAGGCGATTTCCGCGTTCACGATCCAGCCGGACCGACGCGACGAGTTCGTACGTCTGTTCGAGGGCCTCGTGGCACAACATTTTGAGCCGATGCGCGTGGCCGGCTGCGACAGCGCCACCATCTACGTGGTCGTCCGACCCGGAAAAAGCAGTCGAGATCAGCGAATGGGAGTCAGCCGAGGCGCGAGAGAGAACGATGCAGAGCGAGGCGATGGGTGCGTTCGCACCTCTGTTCGAGCTGCTGGCCGCTCCCCCCACTGCGACGGTGCTCGAGCAGTCGCACTGGTTCGTCCCTTTGACGGTTCGTCGCCTCCGCCAGCGCTCGGGGAAGACCCGCGAATCACGCAGCGTGGAAGCAGACCGCTCGAGTGGTACACAATCTCGGCGCCGGATCTCCGGGGCGAGGCGTGCGCGCCCGATCGAGGTGACCCATCTAAGGGTCGATGCGGAAGTCGACCGTGGTGTCCGGGGTCGCGACCGCGACCGAGCCGTACAACGGTCAGAGTCCCTTGAACGTCGCGACGAGCTGTCCGGCCTCTTCGCGGGTCATCCCCGTGAAGACGAACGTGAGCCGGGCGCTGTCGAGGACCGGCGGCTGGCTCTTCGAGCTCGGGTCACGGGTTGCCTGCATCTCTGCCCGAATCGGGCCGAGATCCCGCCCCTCCGAACGGGCGATCCGCTCGAGCATGAGCACGGCGCAGCTGACAATGCCGGAGAGGAAGAGCTCGAGGGAGCCCGGAGCCTCGCCCGGCCCGCTGTAGTACGGCGACGGCTTCGAGGGGTCATCCGTCACGAAATGGTTCGACCGAACCTGCACGATCGCGCGGCCTGCAACTCCGCTCGAGTAGCAGGACGCGCCGCCGGTGATCAGGTTGGACATTGAGCGTTCCGAGCATGACCCCGGTAGAGATGCCTGTCAAGCTGCCCGCATCACGAAAGCAGCAAACCGCCCTCCAGCCCCAGACGGGACGCCCACACACTCACAGTTAGGGAATGTTCCCCGAACGACGCGAGCTAGGAGGCCGCGCTACTTTTGCTCGCGAGCTGCTCTGAGTAGAATTGCGCTCCCGGGACACCCGCGAGGCTTGCGGCATGTTCCGCGGTCGGTTCCCCGAGGACGAAGAACTCGAGCGAATCGATCAGCGCCATAAGGCTGCCCATGAATTCACCGTGACCGTCCGCCTGCATGTGGGAAAGGTGAGCGGACGAGTCGGCGTAGGCCTCGAGCAGGACGACGCTTCCGTGCTCCTCTGAGTAGTGCCAATCGTAGGTCAGCGTGCCGGGCTCATCGGCGACAACCTTGCATCCCTCGGCAGTGAGCGCCTTCAGTTTCTCCACGTTCTCGGGTTTGACGCCCATCCGTGCGAAGATCGTGATCTTTCCCACCAACGCCTCCGTCTCGCTCGGTACTGAGCCGCCAACCTACCAGGACTGCGCCTCTCAGGCCGACTGCCGGCGCGTGGCTGTGAGAGGTCCCTGCCTCGGTGATGAACCGAGCCGCGCGGACGCCTCGGTCGAACACCAGTGCTCGCTCCACCTGCGCTCGCCCTTCCTCCACGTTTCCTTCGCGAGGCCAGGCCCCACCGCGGACGAACTGCGCGATTCGCGATCCGTAACCTCGGGCATGCCGCGCCAGGCTCTCACCCAACCCACCGCGCCAGGCTAGTACCGCCGCCTGCGCCAGGTGGCCGGGAATGATGCTCCTATGACTGTCAAGTCATAGTTGGTTCGTGGTTGAGGAGTCGGTAGAGGGGACGGGCGAGGTAGCGCTTGAGGAGCAGGACGGCGTCGCGGCTCGTCTTGCCTTCGGCGAGGCGGCGTGCGATGTAGTCGCGGGTGGCGGGGGTCGTGGAGACGCCGGTGGAGGGCGACGGTGTGCAGGGCACGGTTGAGCTGTCGGTCGCCGCCGCGGCTGAGCCTGCGCGGATGTCACATGGCGGAGGAGTGGGGAGACCGTGATCGGACGGTCTCCCCGACCAAGGTGATCCCTCAGAACGAGAGCGCGACTTCTCCCGCTTCCGTCTGTGGCGGAGCGGCCGCAAGGCCTGGAAGGTTGTCCCGGACCCACCCTGCAGCGGCGGCGTTGGAGGCATCCGTCCCGGAGGCGTCGTCATAGACGCTGATCGACACGGCGCCACCGTCGGCTGTTCGCAGGACGTAGTAAGCACGGAAACCCTCGATGCCGGTAAGCAGGGCGCGAACCTCGTCCTTCTTGGCGACCAGTGCATCGACCAGACCTCCGTCGGATGCATAGCTCCGTACGGTCGCATGCATGTGCTCTCCTCTCCTTGCCCGCTCCCAAGAGCCTCGCGGGATCGAGCGAGTTTCGCATCTGCGACGTCATCTGTCGAGGAGCCTTGCCAGGGCCAGCATTTGGGAATGTTGCTTGAGCCTGGTGCGGCCAGCGCCCCATGCCGACGTGGTGACAGCGCTTCGGAGCGTCGTCGGTCGGTTCCCGCGATGGCTCAACGGGGCCTGGCGCGGGCAGGGACCGTGTTCCTAGGCCGATCGGCGGCGCGTGTCGGTGAGGAGTGCCTCCGCGTCGGCGATGAAGCGATTTGCGCAGACGCCTTGGTAGAAAGCGAGTGCTCGCTCCACCTGCGCTCGCCCTTTCTCCACGTTTCCTTCGGTGAGCAGGCGTTCGCCGGCTCGCAGGCGGAGGTAGGCCTCGTCGTTCACCTTCCCGAGCTCTGGGAGCGCGTCCGCTGCGGCGAGGAGATCACCTTCGAGCAGGGCGGCGGTGGCACGCTGTCGCGGCGTCTCGCAGGCCTCGACGGGGGGTATGGCGAACTCTGCCGGATCGAGGTCGAGGAGCGCTGCCACGAGCGCTGCCTCGTAATGGACGAGGTGGATCCCGACTTCGCTCATACGCGCCGTCTCGAGCGTGGAACCGAGCAACTCGCGCGCGAGTGCGCGATCGTCCGCCCACAGGCTGAGGTACGCGGCGTAGACGGAGACGGGGCCTTTCGCCTGGGGGTCGGTCGCCTCGGTTGCGAGTTCGAGTGACCGGCGGATCTCAGCGTCGAACGCACCGGCATTCCCGCGTGCGAACGTGATGGCGGCGCGGACGAGACGGCATTGGGACTCGCTGTACTGCGGGTTGCCGGCCTCGATGTAGGCGATTACGTCTTCAACGTGCTCGAGCGCTTCGTCCCAGCGTCCGGTTTCGAATGCCATGTCGACCAGCTGGGTACGTGCCCACCAGGTGGCCCGAACGTGGCCATAGCGCTGCGCGGCGTCGTACTGTCTCAGGCCCAGCTCGTGGGCCTGCTGGAGGTCGATGCCGGTGTGTCGGTAGGCGAGGTTATTGAGTGCCCGGAACAGTGGCTGGGGTGCGTTGGCTGCCTCGGCCAGTTCGATCGCCCTCTCGAGGTCGGCGACGCCGTGTGGATCGCCCAGGTCGCCTCGTGCCGTGCCGACCGTTGCGAGCGCGTCGGCACGGATGGCGTCGAGCCCGAGTGCGGTCGCCATCCGCTCTGCCTCGCGGCCGGACTCGACGGCGGCGGCCCCCTCTCCGCCGAGCATCTGGAACCGCGCCGCCTGCGAGAGCGCCCGCGCATGCGCAGCCGAGGGCGGGCGTCCGCGTATGAGCTCGACCGCGCGATCGACGTGCCTGTTCACGCCAGCAGCGTCACCCGTGTCGAACGCCATCTGCGCGAGATCGCACTCGGCCTGAGCCGCTGTCTCCATGTCCCCTGCCCTCACGAGCATTCCCGACGCTTCGACCAGGCGTTCTCCCGCCGCGGGGTCGGCGAGCGCGCAGAGTGTGCTGCCGAGGCCGAAGAGCAGTTGTCCGCGCTCCTCGGGGGGAGTGAGCTCGATCGCGCGGCGATAGAAACCCGCGGCGGCCGGGTAGGCGTTGAACGCGAGCGCTCGGTCACCCGCCTCACCGAGCGCTCTAGCGGCCCGCGTGGACAGCTCTGCGTCCGGCTCCGAGTACTCGAGCACGGCCTCGTAGTGGTGTGCGAGCAGCTCCGCGAGATCGTCGGAGCGACCGAGCGTGTCGAGCCAGTCGGCGACACGGCGGTGCTTGTCGCCCCGTTGCGCACGTGGGATCTGCTCGTAGGCGACCTCTCGGACGAGCGCATGTCGGAATGCGTACTCGGTCTCGTCCGCGACGGAGCTACGTCGTTCCCGTTGCACGAACTCGCGTCGCTCGAGTCGATGGAGGGCGGCCTCGGCCTCGTTGCGCTCGCGTGCCAGGCCTCCTACCCAGAACACCCGGCCGAGCACGGCTGCATCTTGGAGCAACGCCTTGTCGTCGCGATCGAGCAGGTCGACACGGGCTGCGATGATCCCCTGCACCGTCTCCGGGAGCGAAGCATCGTCTGGACGCTCGCCGAGCAGTCGCACGAATTCCTCCGCGTACAGCGGGTTGCCGCCGGCCCGCTCGAGCAGCGTGGCCTGCACGTTTGCGGGGATTACGGCACGCTCGAGCAGCGCGTGTACGAGCTCCGCGGTCTCGGTCCCGGACAGTGGCGCGAGCGAGAGCGTGAGCGCATTCGGCTTGCCCCCTCCCCAGCCGGGGCGTCGCGAGAGCAGCTCCGGGCGGGCCGTGGCGACGACGAGTAGCGGCACGCGCGTCGCCCAGTCGACGAGGTAGTCGACGAAGTCGAGTAGCCCGTCGTCCGCCCAATGGAGATCCTCGAAGACGAGGATGAGAGGGCCTTGGTCAGCGACTCCCTCGAGGAAGCCCCGCCAGGCGGCGAATGCCTCCTCCTGAGAGTCGCTCCGTCTGTCGCTGTCCTCGATCCCGGCCAATCGTCGGAGGTGTGAGACTGTCCACTCGACGTCGTCGACGGGCACGGTCGCCGTGACGGCCGCACGGAGCTTCCTGTCCGCATCCTCTTCGTCGTCGGACTCGAGGATTCCGGTGTGCGCCTTGATCATCTCCCCGAGCGCCCAGAAGCTGACGCCTTCACCGTAGGGCAACGAGCGGCCCTGACGCCAGAAGACGAGCTCCGGGTCCTGCTCGACCGCGCTGAAAAGCTCGTAGACAAGCCGACTCTTGCCGATTCCCGGCTCTCCGACAAGGGTAACGAGCTGAACCGAATGCGCACCACGCGCCCGCTCGAACGCATCGAGGAGCGAGTCGAGCTCCCGGCGGCGACCCACGAGCGACGTTCGCACGCGCGTCGAGATGTCGACGCCGACGCGACCGCGCGCCTCGAGCGCCTCCCATGCTCCCACCGGCTCGGACTTTCCCTTTGCCTGAACGGCCGTGGCGGCCCGAAAGTCGATCGCGTCGCGCGTTGCGCGCCACGTCGCCTCTCCAACGAGAATACTGTTGACCGGCGCGTTCGACTGCAGCCGTGCCGCGGTGTTGACGACGTCGCCGGCGACCATGCCCTCGCCCTCCTCGGGCCGAGCGCCGAGCGAGACGAGCGCCTGCCCGGTATTGACGCCGATCCGGAGCTGGAGCTCGGCCTGCTCGTCGACGATCCAGTCGCGAATTGCGATGGCCGCCCGCACGGCGCGCTCGGCGTCGTCCTCGTGCGCGACCGGCGCTCCGAACACCGCCATCACGGCGTCACCGATGAACTTCTCCACCGTGCCCCCGAAGCGCTCGAGCTCGTCACGCAGCCGCGCATGATAGGGCCGAAGCAGCGAACGCACCTCCTCGGGATCCATTCGCTCCGCACGCGAAGTGAAACCGACGAGGTCGGCGAAAAGAACGGTGACGACCTTGCGCTCCTCGAGCCGCGCCTCCTCGTCGCCCGCAAGCGGTGCGGCGCATGCGTTACAAAAACGCGCGCCCTCGGGATTCTCCTGACCGCAACGATTACACGTACGCATCCAGCAACCTTACGACGAAGCGATCCCAGGCGCGAGTCGGCGGGTGTCCCGGCGCTTTCCCGTCGCAACGATCGCTCGCGTGAGCGAGAGCTCTTACGCTCGAAGTCCTCAGCTCGGGACGCGGACGCCCGCCGCGGCGAGCAACCCCTCGAGCACCGGCACGCCGCCGGTCGGGCCGAGCAGCGGGTCGACTGCGTGCTCGGGATGCGGCATCAGGCCGAGCACGTTGCCCGCCTCGTTCGTGACGCCCGCAACGCGGCCGACCGCACCGTTGACGTCGTCTACGTAGCGGAACGCGATCTGCCCGCGCGACTCGAGCGCCGCCACGAGCTCGTCACCGCCGAACCAGTTCCCCTCGCCGTGCTTGATGGGGATCACGAGCTCCTGGCCCACCTCCCACGAACCGGCGAACGCGCTCGACGTGCTCTCGACCGTGATCGCGACATCGGCGCAGACGAACTGCTGCTGCCGGTTGAGCCGCAGCACACCCGGCAGAAGGCCTGCCTCGCACAGGATCTGGAAGCCGTTGCAGATCCCGAGCACCGGCCCGCCGGCATCGGCGAAAGCAGCCACCGCCTCCATGACCGGGGCGAAGCGCGCGATCGCGCCACAGCGCAGATAGTCGCCGTACGAGAAGCCACCCGGGAGGACGACGCCCAGCGTGCCGTCCGGGAGCGCCGTCTCGGCGTGCCAGACCTGCACCGGCTCCGAACCGAGCAGCTCGAGCGAGAGCGCCGCGTCGCCGTCGTCGTTCGACCCCGGGAACGTGACGACCGCGATCCGCGGGCCGCCGCTCATCCGTCCTCCTCGAGCTCGATCGTGAAGGACTCGATCATCGGGTTCGCGAGGAGATCGCGAGACATGGCCGCAAGCGCGGCCTGGGCCTCGGCGGCGCCTGCGACGTCGAGCTCGACGTCGACGAGCCGGCCGACACGCGCGCTCGTGACATCGTAGCCGAGCGTCCGCAGCGCCTCACCAACCGCCTCGCCCTGCGGGTCGAGAATGCCTTCCTTGGGACGGATCAGCACGGTCGCCTTCACAGAACCACCTTCGGGTCGGAGAGATAGCGCGCGAACGGGATCTCCGTCAGGCGCTCGAATGCCTCGACATACCTGGCCCGCGTCCCGGCGACGACATCCTCGGGCACCTCGGGACCCGGGTACGTGCGGTCCCAGCCGGTCGAGAGGCAGAAGTCGCGGACGTACTGCTTGTCGAAGGACTGCTGCGGGCCACCGGGCCGGTACGCATCGGCGGGCCAGTACCGCGACGAATCCGGAGTCAGCACCTCGTCGGCCAGCGTGACGATGCCGTCGGCATCGACGCCGAACTCGAACTTCGTATCGGCAAGGATGATGCCGCGGGCCTCGGCGTGCTCCGAGGCGAACGTGTAGAGCCGAAGTGCCGCGCCACGCGCCGCCGCATACGCCTCCGCACCGCAGAGCACAGCCGCCTCGTCCTCGGAGATGTTGAGATCGTGCCCCTCCTCGGCCTTCGTCGCCGGCGTCACGATCGGCTCAGGCAGGCGCTCGGACTCCCGCAGCCCGGGAGGCAGGGCGTGCCCGCACACCGCACCGGCTGCCTGGTAGTCGACCCACCCGGACCCGGAGAGAAAGCCCCGGACGACGAGCTCGACCGGAAGCATCCGGAGACGTCGGCAGACCGTCGTCCGCCCGTCGTCACCGAGCTCGAGCAGATGATTCGGCACGATCGAGCGCGTGCGGGTGAACCAGAAGGCGGACATCCCCGTGAGCACGCGCCCCTTGTCGGGGATCGGCGTCGGCAGGATCACGTCGAACGTCGAGATCCGGTCCGACGCAACGAGCTGCAGGCGGTCGTCGTCGAGCGCGTAGATCTCGCGCACCTTGCCACTCGCCAGGTGGACCGCCTCAGACATGGACGCCTTCGCGGCGCGAGGCAACGAGCGCACGAAGGCGTTCGAAGACCACGTCGACGTGCGCCGTGTACGCCCTCGGATCGAAGACGGCGTCGAGATCGACACGCGCCGCGACCTCCGCATCGGCGTCGACGAGCTCACGGAAGTCGAGCCCCTCGTCCCACGCCCGCATCGCGTTCCGCTGCACGAGCCGGTAGGCGTCGTCACGCGAGAGGCCCGACTCGACCAGGGCGAGAAGCAGGCGCTGGCTGAAGTAGAGGCCGAAGCTCGAGGCGACGTTCTCGCGCATCCGCTCCTCCCGCACGACGAGCCCCTCGACGAGCCACGAGAAGCGGTCGAGCATGTAGTCGACAGCCAGGAAGGAGTCGGGGAGCACAACGCGCTCGGCGGACGAGTGCGAGATGTCGCGCTCGTGCCAGAGCGCGACGTTCTCGAGCCCGACGATCGCGTTCGCGCGCACGACCCGCGCGATGCCGCAGATGCGCTCCGCGGTGATCGGGTTGCGCTTGTGCGGCATCGCCGAGGAGCCCTTCTGGCCGCGCCCGAACGGCTCCTCCACCTCTCGTACCTCGGTCCGCGCGAGATGTCGGATCTCCGTAGCGAACCGGTCGAGCGAAGAGGCGACGAGCGCCAGCGCCGACAGGAGCTCCGCGTGCCGGTCGCGCTGGAGGATCTGGGTCGAGCTCGGAGCCGGCTCGAGCCCGAGCCGCTCGCAGGCGACCCTCTCAACCGCCGGCTCGGCCGCGGCATACGTTCCGACGGCGCCCGACAGCTTGCCGACGCGCAGGCCCTCGACCGCGTGCACGAGTCGCTCACGGTCGCGCTCGAGCGCGAAGGCCCAGCCGGCGAGCTTGAGGCCGAACGTGGTCGGCTCGGCGTGAACGCCGTGAGTCCGCCCCATGCAGAGCGTCTCGCGCTGCTCCTCCGCACGGGCGACGACGGCGCCGAAGGCCCGGTCGAGGCCGGCAAGCACGAGGTGTCCAGCATCCTGGACTGCGAGCGACAGCGCCGTGTCGAGCACGTCGGACGACGTCAGGCCATAGTGGAACCAGCGCCCCTCCTCGCCGAGCCCCTCGGAGACGGCATCGACGAACGCGGCGACATCGTGGTTCGTCTCGCGCTCGATCTCGGCCACGCGCTCCGGCGTGGGCGCAACCGCGCGCTCCCGGATCGCGACGAGAGCGTCGCGCGGCACAACGCCGAGCTCGGCCCACCCGTCGAGTGCCGCCAGCTCGACGTCGAGCCAGCGCTGCAGCTTCGCTCCATCCGACCAGATCGAGGTCATGGCCGGGCGGGAGTAGCGGGAGATCACATGGTCATTCTAGAGACGGAGCCGGATCGGCCCTCCGCTCGCCGCGGTTCGACCCCGCGCAGGTGTCGGGGTTTCCCTACCACCGTTCACCTGCCCGCCGCGCATCGCCGCGCCGAACCGGCCGTTACCGTGCCAGCATGAGCTCCGTGGTACCGACGAACAGTTCCTCGCCGACCGGCCGCCACGGTCGCTTCGGCTCCCGCGCCGGCCACCGCCGGCGGTTCCATCGCGGCTTCGCCCAGGCGCTCCGCGACACCGTCTACATCCTCTCCGGCTTCGTTCTCGCGACGATCTGGTGGTCGCTGCTCGTGACGCTGCTCGCGACCGGCCTCGGCCTGCTCGTCACGCTCGTCGGGCTCCCGATTCTCGCGGCAACGCTGTACATCTGGATCTGGATCGCCGACACCGAACGCCTCCGGGCTCGGATCCTGCTCGGCATCGAGATCGTACGGCCCTACCGGACGCTCACGGCTGACGGCTGGTTGAGACGGACGTGGGAGCGCACCAAGGACCCGGCGGTCTATCGCGATCTCGTCTACCTCCTCCTCGTCTTCTTCCCTCTCGCAATCGCGACGTTCGTCATCGCCGTGATCGCCTGGACGCTCCCACTCGCCTGCTTGACGATGCCCATCTACTACGGCGCGGATGTCGGATTCGAGCTCGGCGGCTCCCGCCTGGAGATCGACACGCTTCCCGAGGCAGTCGGCGTGGCGCTCATCGGCCTCCTGCTCCTGGCGCTCCTACCGTGGATCCTCGGCGTCCTCGCCGCGGCGCACGCCTTCACTGTGCGAACGCTCCTCGGCCGCCGCTCGTCGGAGCGCTTCGCTCAGCTGACCCGCCAGCGCACAGAGGCCGTCGACGCGGCGGTCTCCGAGCGCCGGCGGATCGAGCGCGACCTCCACGACGGAGCGCAGCAGCGGCTGACGGCGCTCGCGATCGACCTCGGCCGCGCGCGTGCAAAGCTCGACACGGACCCAGAGGGAGCGCGGGCGCTCGTCGAGCAGGCGCACGAGGACTCGAAGCAGGCGCTCGCGGAGCTACGCAACCTCGCGCGTGGCATCCACCCCGCGATCCTCACCGACCGCGGGCTCGACGCGGCCCTCTCGGCGCTTGCCGCGCGCAGCCCCATTCCGGTGGAGATCTCGGTCGACATCGGCACGCGACCGCCCGTCGCGATCGAGTCGACGGCGTACTTCGTCGTCGCCGAGGCGCTGACGAACGCGACGAAGCATGCCTCGGCGACGCGCCTCGTCGTTTCGGTCACGCACGAGAAGGAGGGGATCGTGGTGGAGATCGAGGACAACGGCGTCGGCGGCGCCCGGGTCGAGCCGGACGGTGGCCTCGAGGGATTGACGACACGCGTCGCAACCGTCGACGGCACGGTGACCGTCTCGAGCCCACCCGGTGGGCCGACGATCGTCCGAGCGGAGCTTCCATGCGCGTCGTGATCGCAGAGGATTCGGTGCTGCTGCGCGAGGGTCTGTCGCGGCTGCTCGCGGACGAGGGGATCGAGGTGGTGGAAGGTGTCGGTGACGGCGACGCGCTCCTCGTCGCGGTCGAGCGCCACAAGCCGGACCTCGCGATCGTCGACGTCCGCATGCCGCCGACCCACACCGACGAGGGCCTTCGAGCCGCGATCGAGGCTCGCGCCCGCGTGCCCGAGACCGCGATCCTCGTCCTCTCGCAGTACGTCGAGGAGCGGTACGCGAGCGACCTGCTCGCGGCGGGCGGGGTCGGAGTCGGCTACCTGCTGAAGGAGCGCGTCGCCGACGTCGGCGAGTTCGCCGAGTCCGTGCGACGGGTCGCGGACGGCGGAACGGCATTCGATCCCGAGGTGATCGCGCAGCTGATGGGTCGGCGACGCCAGAACGATCCCCTCTCCGAGCTGACACCCAGGGAGCGCGAGGTACTGACCCTGATGGCCGAGGGCCTCAGCAACGCCGCGATCGCGAAGAAGCTTTGGCTCACGGTCGGCGCGGTCGAGAAGCACATCAGCTCGATCTTCGCCCGCCTCGGGCTCTACCCGGGCGAGGACGAGAATCGTCGAGTCCGCGCGGTGCTCACCTACCTGGAGGGCGTGCGGAAGGGCAGAGACTGAAGCCTCTGCCCTCGGGATTAGGGGAGGGACTTCAGTCTCTCCTCAGGGCTCCAGCCGGCTCGCGGCGAGCGCGATGTCCTCCCGGCGCCGAGCGCCGTCCCACGCGATCCGATCGGCGGCGGCGTACGCGGCCACGCGCGCCGCGGCGAGATCCGCGCCGATGCCGGTGACGTTGAGGATCCGCCCGCCGTTCGTCACGACGGCGCCGCCCCGGAGGGCCGTGCCGGCGTGGAAGACGAGTGCCCCGCCGTCCTGCGCCGCCTCGATCCCGGTGATCGGCGAGCCGGTGTCTCCCCGTGCCGGGTAGTCCCGGGCAGCGAGCACGACGGTGACCGCGGCGCCGGCACCTTGCGCGAGATCGACGCCGCCGAGATCGCCGGCCGCGCACGCGGCGAGCACGGCGAGCAGGTCACCCTCGATAATCGGCATCAGCGACTGCGTCTCCGGGTCGCCGAACCGGCAGTTGTACTCGAGCACGCGGGGGCCGTCCGCGGTGAGCATCAACCCCGCGAACAGCGTCCCGATGAAAGGGTGGTCGCGCCTGGCGAGCTCCGCCAGGATCGGTCGGCACGTGAGGTCGACCAGCGTCTCGATCTCGGCCGACGCGAATCCTGGCACGGGCGAGAACGACCCCATGCCTCCGGTGTTCGGGCCGCGATCACCGTCCTGCGAGCGCTTGAAGTCCTGCGCAATGGGCAGCGCGAGGCACGACGCACCGTCGCAGAGGGCGAAAACGGACACCTCAGGGCCGTCGAGCAGCTCCTCGATCACGAGCTGCCCTTCGAACGCCGCGAGCTCGGCGAGCCCGGCGTCGACCTCGGCCTGGGTGTGGCAGACGACGACGCCCTTGCCGGCGGCGAGACCGTCGACCTTCAAGACACACGGGGCCACCGGCTCGGCGAGCATGGCGGCCGTCGGCACGCCGGCGGCGGCCATGACGTCCTTGGCGAAGGCCTTCGAGCCTTCGATCGCGGCGGCGCTGCGCGACGGCCCGAAGACCGAGATGCCGCCCGCGCGAAGAACATCCGCCAGGCCGCCGACGAGCGGCACCTCCGGGCCGACGACGACGAGGTCGACGTGCAGCGCGCGGGCGAGGCCGAGAACGGCCTCGACGTCGTCGGCGCGAACGGGATGGCACTGCCCGAGCGAGGCAATCCCGGGGTTGCCGGGAGCAGCATGGAGCTCGGCCAGCAGCGGCGATTGGGCGAGCTTCCAGGCCAGGGCATGCTCGCGGCCACCGGATCCGACGAGAAGGACGCGCACTGGGCGAGCCTACGCGAGATCGAGGACGGAATGAACCCGAGCGCTCGTGCCGGAGCGAAGCCATTCTCGACCAGGCGGATTCCCTCCGCCACGCGCCCGCGGTCGACTAGCCTTCGCGAACCGTGCGCGCCGACCGTCCCCGTTCTCACGCCATCCTTCGCTCCTCGATCGCCCTCGCCGTGGCGGCAGCGCTGCTAGCCGGCCTGGGCGCGGGCTGCAGCGACAACGAGGACGACGACACCGCAGGGCCGCCTCCGGCGCAGCACTTCCAGACGCGCCCGGATCTCGAGCCTCCGATCGTAAAGGTCGAGACCTCCACTCCCGAGGCGGCGCCGGGCTACGTCTTCCTGGCCCCGAAGAAGAACGTCAGGCGATCGGGCCTGATGATCATCGACGATCTCGGGAAGCTCGTCTGGTACAAGCCGCTCGATTCGAAGGGTGTCACCGACTTCCGGGTTCAGACGTACTTCGGCGAGCCCGTCCTGACGTGGTGGCGTGGCCGCGCGATCGACGGCGTCGGCGACGGCTACTACGAGATCATGGACGACCACTACAACCCGATCACGACGGTGACGGCGGGCAACGGCCTCCCGGGTGACGTCCACGAGTTCCTGATCACGGAGCGGAACACGGCCCTGATCACGATCTACCAGCCGCGGCCGTGGGACATCTCGGCGGTGGGCGGCCCGAAGGAGGGGAAGATCTTCGACGGAGTCGTGCAGGAGGTCGACATCGCCACCGGCGAGGTCCTGTTCGAATGGCACAGCTCCGACGAGATCGATCCGGGCGAGTCGTATACGAAGCCTCCGTCCGCCGCCAAGGGCTCAAACGCCGCCCCGATGGACTACTTCCACATCAACTCGGTCGAGGAGGAGCCCGACGGGAACCTGCTCATCTCGGCCCGCAACACGCATGCGATCTACGAGATCGACCGGCAGACCGGCAAAGTGCTCTGGCGCCTCGGGGGCAAGAAGAGCGACTTCAAGATGGGCCCGGGCACCGAATTCGCTTGGCAGCACGACGCGCGACGGCAGCCGGACGGGACGCTGACGCTGTTCGACAACGCTGCCGACCCGAAGACGGAGGAGTACTCGCGGGTCCTCGTGCTCGACGTCGACCCGCAGACGAAGCAGGCGACGCTCATCCGGAGCTATGCCCATCCGAAGCGGGTCTCGGCCGGCAGCCAGGGCAACGCCCAGTTCCTTCCCGACGGGCACGTCTTCGTCGGCTGGGGCGCGCAGCCGTACTTCACCGAGTTCACGAAGGACGGAACGGTGCTCTTCGCCGGTGAGTACGGCAGCGGCGCGGGCGCCGACTCCTACCGCGTGTACCGGTTCGAGTGGACGGGGTTGCCCGGAGGCAGGCCGGACGCGCTCGTCAGACGGGACGAGAGCGGCAAGCTCACCGTCCACGCGAGCTGGAACGGCGCAACGGAGATTCACCGCTGGCAGGCGCTCGCGGGCCGCGACGCGAACCACCTCCAGCTCGTGAAGACCGTCCCCAAGGGCGGCTTCGAGACACCGATCGTCGTCGAGACGGATCAGCCCTTCGTCGGAGTCCGTGCCCTCGACGATCGAGAATCGATTCTCGGATCGTCGCGAGCGGTCCCCGTTCCCACCGAGAACGGCTGACCGATCTCCCCGGCCACGCTCTGCGGGCCGTATCGCGAGGTGCATGTCGCGCATCGACTGGGTGATCGCGAGCTGCCGGTTGCTCGCAGCGATCGGTGACGAGTTCGACCGGAGGCGACCGTTCGCGGACGTCACGATCGGCACCGGCATCCACCTCGAGCCAAAGACGGTGGCGCTGCTAATCGTCCTCGCCCGGGGCGGAGCCGAAGTCGTGTCGACCGGCAATCTCAACTCGACGCAACCCGAGGCCGTCGACTATCTCCGCACGCGCGGCATCCGGGTGCTCGGCGGCCCGACGACCGATGCCGCCGAGCACGACGGATTCCTCAGGCAGGTCCTCGCCGCCCGGCCTCACCTCATCCTCGACAACGGCGGCGATCTGTTCGCGCGCTGGCTCGAGGATCCGTATCCGTCGCTTCGCGGTGGCACGGAGGAGACGACGTCGGGGCGGGCCCGGCTCGCGCCCCTGCGCGAGCGCCTCGCCCGTCCGATTCTCGTCATCAACGACAGCCCGATCAAGCAGTTCGCCGAGAACGAGCATGCGGTGGGACAGAGCGTGCTCGAATCGTTCATCCGGATCACGAACCGGAGCACGAACGGGAAGCGCGTAACGGTGTTCGGCTACGGACCCTGCGGGCGCGGCGTCGCGCGGAACTTCGCGGCCGCGAGAGCGCAGGTCTCCGTTGTCGAGGTGGACCCGGTCCTCCGGCTCAAAGCAAGCCTGGACGGCTTCGCGGCTCCCGACCGCGACGAGGCGATCGCCGGCGCCGAGGTGATCGTCACGGTGACGGGCGCCCGCGACGTGATCGCCGCCGAGGACACGACCCTGTTCCGTGACGGAGTGATCGTCCTCAGCGGTGGGCACCTCCCCTGGGAAATCGATGTCGCCGGGCTGCGCGCCGGGCACGACGCCTTCCCTGCGACCGACGGCATCGAGACCATCGTGCTGGAGGACGGACGCCGCGTGCACGTTCTCACCGGAGGTCACATGGTCAACCTCGCGGGCCCGCACCCGCTCGGGAACTCGGTCGAGTCGATGGACCTCGGCTTCGCGCTTCAGGCGCGCTGCCTCGAGACGATCGCGCGCGGGAACGTCGGAGCCGAGTCGTGCGTCGTGCCGGTACCGCGGGCAGTCGACGAGGCGGTCGCCGCTGCCTTCGTCGCACTCAGCTGAGCGCGACTCGCACCCGGTCGCCGATTCCCCGAAGGCGCCCGCACGGCTCGTTCGCGAAGACGAAGCGCACGTAGTCTCCGGCACGCTCCGACCCCCAGTTCGTCATCGGGGTCGCCGCGATCCGGCCGAGGCGGAAGAGCCGCTCCGACGCGTCGTCGGCGCCGCGCCCGAGCCGGCGGACGTCGAGGAGCATCGACCAGCCTCCATGAGGGGGGATCACGGGCAGCCCGTCGAGCTCGGCGAGGATCAGGTCGCGCCGTCGCTGCCACTCGGCGGTCGCGGCGGCGACGTCGGCATCACCCGCCTCGAGCGCGATCGCGACTGCGGTCTGGGCGATGCCGACCTGGCAGACGACGTTGGAGATCCCGACGAGCCCGATGTCGTCGACGAGTGCGGGAGGGGCGACGACCCAGCCAATGCGCCAACCGATCATCCGCAGCTCCTTCGAGGCCGAGCCGACGACGATCGTGCGCTCGGCCATCCCGTCGAGGGCGAGCGGGTCGACGACCTCACGCCCGTCGAAGACGATGCGCTCCATCGCCGTGTCGACGATGAGCAGCAGGTCGCGCTCGCGGCAGAGAACCGCGACGGCGTCCCATGCCTCGCGATCGAGCATCGAGCCGGACGGCATCGAGGGGCTCATCATCAGCAGCACCCGGGTTCGCTCGCTGACGGCAGCGTGCAGGCTGTCGAGATCGAGCACCCACCCCGAGGAGGTCGGCTCGAGCCGGGCAAGGCGCGGCACGCCTCCGGCGACGCGGACCCTGTTCAGCAGGCCCGCGTAGACCGGATCGCTGAGGACGACCTCGTCGCCCGTCTCGAGGGTCGCGAGTAGGACGTTGAGGATCCCGTTCAGGCCACCGGCCGTGATCAGCGTCCGTCGCCAGTCGATCTCGTGGACGCCCCGTCCGACGTGGGCGGCAACCGCACGCCTCAACCGTTCGTGGCCGGGGAACGGGAGATAGCTGTTCGCGTCGTCGTCGTCGATCGCGGCGCGCGTTGCCTCGACGGCCGCTGCGTGCGGCCGCAGGTCGGTGTCGAGGTTCTCGAGCCGCAGGAGCTCCGGGTCGGCGGCTCTGTCGGCCGCGTCCCCCATGCGGTCGACACCGATCCCGGGGACACCGCGGAGACGGGAGACCGTCACGGGCTCCTCAGGGGAGCGTGAGGACGGCCTCGCGGCCCTGGCCGGTACCGACGAGGGAGACGGGAACGCCGAGCGCGTCCTCGACGAAGCGAACGTAGGCGGCAGCCGCATCGGGCAGCTCGGAGCCGTCGAGCTCCTCCTCCCAGCCCGGGAGCGTCTCCCAGACGGGGCGGCAGTGGTGGAAGTCCGATTGGTGCGCGGGGAAGTCGTCGGTCTCGCTGCCGTCGGGCAGCGCGTAGCGCACGCAGATCGGGATCTCGGCGAAGGTCGAGAGCACGTCGAGCTTCGTCAGCGCGAGCGACGTGATGCCGTTGACGCGGACCGCGAAGCGAAGTGCCGGCAGGTCGAGCCAACCGCAGCGGCGCTCGCGGCCGGTCACGGTGCCGAATTCGCCGCCGAGCTCGCGCACCCGCTCCTGCGCCTCGCCCTCGATCTCCGAGGGGAACGGCCCCTCGCCGACACGGGTGACATACGCCTTCGAGACGCCGAGGATCTCGTCGATCCTATTCGGGCCGATCCCGAAGCTGACGGCGGCGCCTGCCGCGATCGGGCTCGAGGAGGTGACGAAGGGGTAGGTGCCGTGGTCGAGGTCGAGCAGTGTCCCCTGCGCGCCCTCGAACAGGACGTTGTCGCCGTTCCTGAGCGCGCGATCGACGAGGAGCGACGTGTCGGCTATGTAGGGACGCAGCCGCTGCGCGTACCCCTCGTAGGTGTGCGCGACGTCTTCCAGGTCGACGGGCGGGATCTCGTAGACGCGCTCGAGCCAGACGTTCTTCTCGGTGATCGCGAGCTCGATCTTCTGCCGCAGTATCTTCGGGTCGAGGAGGTCCTGCACGCGAATCCCGATCCGCGTCGCCTTGTCCGCGTAGGCAGGGCCGATGCCGCGACGGGTCGTCCCGATCTGGAGATTGCCGAGCTTCCGCTCGCGGGCGCCGTCGAGGGCGACGTGCCACGGCATGATCAGATGCGCGTTGCCGGAGAGGAAGACGAGTCCCGCCGTGACGTGACCGCGCCCCTCGAGATCGTCGAGCTCGTCGATCACGACTCGCGGGTCGACGACGCAGCCGGCGCCGATCGCAGACGCCTTGCCGGCGACGATCCCCGACGGGATCTGGCGAATCTTGTAGGTCTCCCCGTCGACGACGATCGTGTGCCCGGCGTTCGGCCCGCCCTGATAGCGGCAGACGAGATCGGAGTCCTGGGCGAGCAGGTCGACGATCTTGCCCTTGCCCTCGTCGCCCCACTGCGCACCGACGATAACGGTGGCTGGCACGAAGCGAGTCTACCGTGGAACTCACGGGACCAGGGGGAACCCGGCGGGGGAAATCAGTGATGCTCGGGATGCGGTCGGCCCGACGGCCCGCCCGCGACGCTGACGCTCTCGAGCACCACTCCCTGCGCCCGCGGGTCGGAGAGGTCGTCGTCGAGCGTTGCGACGACGTCGGCTCCCTCCGCGACTGAACCTCGGGCCACATCGTCGAAGTGCTCGCGGAAGTGCTCCGGCGTGAAATGCGAGAGGGCGCCGAGCCAGACCCTGATCTGCGTCACGCGAACGCTCCCCTGCTCCGCCGCGACACCGAGGACCTTCGCCATCAGATCGTCCATCAGCGCTTTCTCATGCATCGCCCAGTCCTCTCGCCAGCTCGTCGAGCACCGACTCCGCGACGACGTCGAGCGTCGCCTCCACCTCCGGCGTGACCGGGTCACCCATTCCGAATGCCACTCCCTCGACGCCGATCACGATCACGCGGTGCGGTGCCCGACCGACCGTTCGCCCGAGCTCCAGAGCGTCCGAGACAGAGAACGCATGCGTCGACGCAAAGCCGAGATCGCCGGGAAGCGGGCCGTCTCCCGGGTCGACACGATGGACGGTGCCGGCGGCGGCACCTGACGACACTGCGTCGACGATCACGACGAGCTCGAGCCCTGCCCAGGTGTCGAGCAACCGGGTCGGCTCGTCGTCGCAGTCGAGAACGGTGGCGCCGGCCGCGCGCAGCCTGTCGGCGACGAGCGGGCCTACGGCATCGTCGCCGCGATAGCGGTTGCCGAGGCAAGCAGCTGCCCTCATCTGCGTTCCACTACGAGCTCGAGGAAGTGCGTCGCGCAGGAGATGCACGGGTCGTAGTTGCGGATCGTCTGCTCGCAGCGGTGACCGAGCTCGTCGTCGGACAGATGAAGCGACGCCTTGACCACACCGACGAGATCCTCCTCGATCGTCTTCTGATTCTGGGACGTCGGGGGCACGATCTTCGCATCGAGGATCGTTCCGGCATTGTCGATCTCGTATCGGTGCCAGCAGATCCCACGTGGAGCCTCCGTGCACCCGTACCCTGTCCCGGCCCGGGGGACCGCCTCGACGCAGGGCTCGGCGGGCGGCACGTACTGCGCGATGATCCTGAGCGCCTCGTCTGCGGCGTAGACCGTCTCGACGGCGCGCACCACGATGCTGCGGAACGGGTTGCGCACGACCTCCCCGAGCCCGACCTCGTCGGCGATCTGTCGCGCGAGCGGCGACAGCTCGGCGGAGTTGAGCGCGTAGCGTGCGAGCGGCCCGACGAGGTAGTTCCCGACGCCTATGAGTGTCGAGTGCAGCGCATTCGACCGCTCGACGTGCGTCTCGCTGAAGTGCCGCTCGTACTCCGAGACGTCGATGTCGAGACCCGTGCTCGAGACGATCCTGCCGCGCTCGATCGCGTACTCGCCGGACTGACGGAGGGCGACGAAGGCGTAGTCCTGTTCGAAGTCCGGAAAATCGAATCCAGCCACCCAGCGCGTGAACTCGACGGCCGCGTCTCGGGCCCACTCGAGCTCCGGAACGAGCGTCGCGAGCTCGGCCCGGGTCGGCGCTCGATACATGCCGCCCACGCGGAGATTGACCGGATGGACGGCACGCCCGCCGACGACGTCCATGATCGTGTTGCCGGCTTTCTTCAGGCGCAGCGCCGTCTCGACGAGGTCGCGGCGATCGCGGGCCATCTCGACGGCTCCGTCGTAACCGAGGAAATCGGGCGCATGGAGCATCGCGGTGTGGAGCACGTGGCTCTCGATCCACTCTCCGCAATAGACGAGCCGGCGCAGGAGCCGCACCTGATCGGGTAGATCCACCCCGCACACGGCCTCCATCGCGTTGCACGAGCTCGCGATGTAGGCGATCGGGCAGATGCCGCAGATGCGCGCCGTGATGTCGGGCGCCTCGGTGAACTGGCGGCCACGCAGGAGCGCCTCGAAGAATCGCGGCGGCTCGAAGATCTTGAACTGCACCTCCTCGACCTCGTCGCCGCGGATGCGCACGAACATGGCCCCTTCACCCTCGACGCGCGCCAGGTAGTCGGTGCGGATCTCCCGCGTGGTGCCGCCGTCAGGCTCACTCATCACACGCCTCCCTGAACGCCGGTGCGTTCGCGTTGAAGGTGCGCAACGCCCGCACGATGCCGGCGTCGCCCACCCCGAGGGCCTGCCACTGCCCTGCCAGCGCCTTGACGTTCGGGCTCTCCGTCGGGCCGAAACACCCGTAGCACCCACGGTTGTAGGCCGGGCAGATGGCTCCACAACCGGACTGGGTGATGGGCCCGAGGCACGGCGTGCCGTGGGCGACCATGACACATGTCGTGCCCCGCGCCTTGCATTCGAAGCACACGCTCGTCGAGGGGAGCCTCGGCCGACGCCCGTTGACGACTGCCATGACCGTCTCGACGAGCTGCTCCTTCGAGATCGGGCATCCGCGCAGCTCGAGGTCGACCTCGACGTGATCCGCGATCGGCGTCGACGTCTCGAGCGTGGAGATGAACTCGGGGCTTGCGTAGACGAGCGGGATCCACTCCTTCACGTCCGCGAAGTTGCGCAGCGCCTGAATGCCTCCGGCCGTTGCGCAGGCGCCTATCGTGACGAGCAGACGGGACTGCTCTCGGATCTCGAGGATCCGCTCGGCATCGTGGGGCGTCGTGATGGAGCCTTCGACGAGCGAGATGTCGTACGGCCCTTCGAGCTCGGCGCTCGTCGCCTCCGGGAAGTAGGCGATCTGGATTGCTCCGGCGATCGCGAGCAACTCGTCCTCGCAGTCGAGCAGGGACAACTGGCAGCCGTCGCAGGAGGAGAACTTCCAGACGGCGAGGGTCGGCCGGGTCACGGTGTCCGTCAAAGCTCGCGCACCTGCATCAGCCGCTCCATCGCGTCGTACCAGAGTACGGGGCCGTCACGACAGATCAGGACCGGCCCCAGCTGGCAATGGCCGCAGTGGCCGAGCCCACATTGCATGTTGCGTTCCATCGAGATGGCGATGCTCTCCTTCGGCACGCCGCGCGCAAGCAGGGCGCGAGCCGTGAACGTCATCATGATTTCGGGCCCGCACACGAAGGCGACGGCGTTGTCGGGCTCGAACGACGCTCGCGGGATCAGCTGGGTGACGACGCCGACGCGGCCGTGCCAGTCCTCGCCGGCACTGTCGACCGTGACCTCGAGCTCGATATCGAAGCGCCCACGCCAGCTCTCGAGCTCGTGGAGGAAGAGAAGGTCGGCCGGGGTGCGTGCGCCGTGGAGGATGGAGATGGAGGCGAACTCGTCGCGGTGCGCGAGGGCGTGGTAAATGGCCGGGCGCAGCGGCGCCAGGCCGATCCCGCCGGCAACGATCACGACGTCGCGGCCGCGCGCCTCCTCGAGCGGCCACGTCGTGCCGTACGGCCCACGCACGCCGATCACGACGCCTGGCTCGGTTTCGACGAGGGCGTGGGAGACCGCCCCGACGTCGCGTATCGTGTGACTGAGGACTCCCCCGGCGATCCGATGCACCGCTCGCCGAGATCGGTACCTCTCCGACGCCGAACGCGTAGACCATGTTGAACTGCCCCGGTGCCGGCAGGACGGGGACGTCGAGCGGCTCGAGTACGAGCGTCACGGTGTCGGCCGTCTCGGCGACGCGCGAGACGACCCGGTACGGCACCGGCGTCATCGGCCCGTGCCCCGGTCTGTCAGCTGGCTCGACGATCGCCATAGACGTCCAGGAGGCGGAGGCGGGTGTGCTGCAGCCGGTCGATCATCACGGAGGCGAAGCGGCCCATGAGCTCGTAGCCGAGGTCGTGGTCGGCCTCGCACTTGCCACGAAGGCACGCGCCGTCGAAGGCCACCGCGCGCACGTCGTCGACCGCGCGCGCGTCGAAGTGCCAGACATACGGTGGGAAGAGCCACGACCAGCCGACGACCTCGCCCGGGTCGAGCGTCTCTATCACGACGGCGCCGCGCGCAGGAACGTGCGTCGACAGCGAGACGCGGCCCTTCCGCACGAGGAAGAACGTGTCGGCCGGCTCCCCTTCCCGGAAGAGCGACTTCCCCCGTTCGAAGCCGACGTTCCGGGCGCAACCCGCAATCAGCTCGAGCTGCGCCCGTCCGAGCCCCTCGAAGGTCGGGCTTTCGGCGACGATCTCGTCAAGCTTGTGCATGATCAACCTCTCCATCGGCCGCCCGGATCGCCGCGAGCTCCTCGGTCACGTCGATCCCGACCGGGCACCACGTAATGCAGCGCCCACACCCGACGCAGCCAGACGTGCCGAACTGGTCGATCCAGGTGCCGAACTTGTGGGTGAGCCACTGGCGGTAGCGCGCGCGGGATGACGGCCGCACGCTGCCACCGTGGATGTGGGAGTAGTCCACCGAATAGCACGAGTCCCAGCGGCGCCAGCGCTCCGCCGCGCCGGTCTCGAGGACGTTCACGTCGTCGACGGACGTGCAGAAGCACGTGGGGCAGACGAGCGTGCAGTTCCCGCACGTGAGACAGCGCTCGGCCGTCTCGGCGAAGCGAGGATGCTCGACGTTCCGCGCGAGCAGATCTCGAAGATCGAACGACTCGACGCTGCGGCCCATCAGCGCAACCGCATCGTGCGTGACACGAAGAGCGGCGTCCACGTCATCGGGGGTGGCAGGGGCCGTCATGAGATCCACGAGCACCTCGGCACCTCGATCCGACCCCACCTCCACGACGAAACGGTGGTCTTCGCCGACGAGCTCCGTGAGAGCCAGATCGAATCCGCTCTCGGCACGCGGTCCCGTTCCCATGGAGGCGCAGAAGCACGTGCCGCCCGGCACGCCGCAGTTGACTGCGACGAGGAACGCGCCTTCACGGCGCGCCGAGTAGTCGCGATCGACGAACGCGCCGTCGAGGAAGACCCTGTCCTGGATGGCGATCGCGTGGAGGTCGCAGGAGCGAACCCCGAGAAGAGCGAACGGCTTCTCGGGAGGCTGCTCCTCGACGAATTGCGCCGGCCCTTCGTCGTCCCGACGGGACTGCCAGAGGCGCACACGCGCGGGGAGCAACCATCGCTTCCACGACTGTGGGCCAACCGGGTAGCCGAACCGAGCGTCATCCTCGCGGCGCTCCAGGCGGTAGGTCGCGGCCTCCTGGATCTCGGTCCACCCAGCGGGCAATTCGTGGGACGACGCGATCTCCTCGTAGACGATGGCGCCTTCCCTGCGGGTCGGCCCGACGACGCAGTACCCGCGATCGCGGAGCACACCGACGAGCGCGTGCAGGCCGTCGAGGTCGATCACCGCCGGTGCGGGATGGGTCAGAAGCGCCGCCTCGGACATTGGCAACAGTGTGAATCCTCCACGGCTCCGGTGCATCGGTGGAGCCCTCGCGTCGGTTGCGGCAATCCCGCAGCTCGTCGGTGGAATCGCCTCTTGCGCGGCACGACCCCGTTCGTCAGCCTGGGTGGGTGAGCGAAGCTCTCACAGTCGAGCGTTTGCGCCTGCGGGTTCGCGGGATCGTCCAGGGCGTCGGCTTCCGGCCCTTTGTCCACCGGCTCGCTCACCGTTACGGGATCTCGGGATTTGTGCTCAACGACGAGGACGGGGTCGTCGTGGAGGCCGAGGGCGACCCACGCACGCTCGCAGCGTTCGTCGACGCGATCGCGACGGAGGCCCCACCGCTCGCGCGCATCACGGCGATCGAGAGGAGCACGTGCTCACTCCGCTTCGATTCCACGTTCGCGATCGCGCTCAGCGAAGACGGAGGGCCTGGACGGACGACGCTCGTCGCGCCGGACGCCGCGACGTGCGACGACTGTCTCCGGGAGCTCTTCGACCCGGCCGACCGACGCCACCGGTATCCGTTCATCAACTGCACCAATTGCGGCCCTCGCTTCACGATCGTGAAGTCCGTCCCCTATGACCGCCCGCGCACGACGATGGCCGGCTTCCCGCTCTGCGCCGCCTGTCGCAGCGAGTACGAGGATCCCGCCGACCGCCGCTTCCACGCAGAGCCGATCGCCTGCCCCGAGTGCGGGCCCCGGCTGACGATGCCGATCGAGGACGCCGCGGGCCTGCTGCTCGAGGGCGGGATCCTGGCCGTCAAGGGCATCGGCGGCTACCACCTCGCCTGCGACGCAACCGATGAGGACGCCGTCGCCCGCCTGCGCACGAGGAAGCACCGCGACGAGAAGCCCCTGGCGGTGATGACCAGCGCACCCAACGAGCTCACCGTGCCGAGCGCCACGGAGATCGCGCTTCTCAACAGCGTCGTGCGACCGATCGTGCTCGTCCGGATCCGAGCCGGCGTCTCCGTCGCCCCATCCGTCGCGGCAGGCTCGCCGTGGCTCGGCGTGATGCTGCCCTACTCCCCGCTCCACCACCTGCTCTGCCACGAGGTGGGAAGGCCACTCGTGCTGACGAGCGGCAATCGCTCCGACGAGCCGATCGCGATCGACGACGACGAGGCCCGTCTCCGGCTGGGCGAGATCGCCGATGCCTTTCTCTCCCACGACAGGCCGATCCATCGCCGCTGCGAGGACTCGGTCGTTCGTGGATCTTTCCCGGTTCGCCGCTCGCGCGGCTACGCGCCCGCGCCGCTGCCACTGACGGTGCCGGCAGACAGTCCGATCGTCGCCGCCGGAGCCGAGTTGAAGAGCACGTTCTGCGTCGCCCGCGGCTCGGAGGCATTTCTCTCACCGCACCTCGGCGATCTCGACCGTGAAGCCGCCTACGCCGCTTTCCGCGCCGATCTCGCGCTCTACCTCGAGATGCTCGGCGTCGAACCCGCGGCGATCGCATGCGACCTCCATCCCGAGTACCTCTCGACGAAGTGGGCCTGCGAGCAGGGACTGCCGCTCGTCTCGGTGCAGCACCATCACGCCCATGCCGCCGCCTGTCTGGCCGAGCACGGCGAGACGGGCGAGGCACTCGCGATCGTTCTCGACGGCACGGGACACGGGACGGACGGGACGCTCTGGGGCGGCGAGGTGCTTCGCTGCGACCTCGTCTCGTTCGAGCGGATCGCGCACCTCGAGCCCGTGCCCCTCCCCGGAGGCGAGGCCGCGATCAGGGAGCCCTGGCGCATGGCGGCCGTGCACCTCGAGCGCGCGGGGCTGCCCGTCCCGTTCACGCGCTGGCCGGCCGTACGCGAGAGCCTCAAGGTCAACGCGCCGCTTTCTTCCGGCACCGGGCGCCTGTTCGACGCCGTCTCGGCCCTCCTCGGCGTGCGCGAGACGGTGACCTACGAGGGCCAGGCCGCGATCGAGCTGGAGCAGCTCGCCGGCGACACGGCCTCCCCGCCGTATCCGTGTGCGGTCGGCGGTGGAGCAATCCGCGGCACCGACCTCGTCACGGCCGCGTTCGACGACCTGGCGGCGGGCCGGCCGAGAACCGAGATCGCAGCCGCCTTCCACGAAGGAGTTGCCGCTGCGTTCGCAACGGCCGCCTGCTCGGCGGCCGGGACGACCGGGACAGTGGCTCTCTCGGGCGGCAGCCTCCAGAACCTGCGCCTGCTCGCCTCTCTCCGGAGCCGCCTGGAGAACGCGGGCTTCCGCGTCCTCTCACACCGCCTCGTGCCTCCGAACGACGGCGGCGTGAGTTACGGTCAGGCTGCTGTTGCTGCCGCAACGCTTGGAGCCCCGTAATGTGCCTCGGCATTCCCGGACAGGTGATCGAAGTCGTCGACCGCGACGCGGGGCTCGCGAAGGTGGATATCTCCGGCGTCCGTCGCGAGGTCAGCGTGGCGCTCGTCGACGAGCCGACCGCACCGATCGAGGTCGGCGACTGGGTTCTCATCCACGTCGGGTTCGCACTAGCGCGCATCGACGAGCAGGACGCCCGCGAGACGCTGGCGCTGCTCGTGCAGGCGGCCGAGCTCCAACGCGAGCTGGACGAGCTGCGCCTGGGGACCGTGTGACCGGAGTCGCGCCCGAGCGTTGCGTGACGTGCTCCGACGAGGCGGTCGAGGCCGAGGTCGTCGCGGTGCACGGCATCGAGGCGATCGTGCGAGTCGCAGGAAACGAGGAGCGCGTGGGCGTCGACCTCGTCCCGGATGCTGCCCCGGGTGACGTGCTCCTCTGTCACGCGGGAATCGCTCTCGAGCGGGTGGCCGGCTTCGGCCGGTCACCGGCGTTACCGACCCCGAGGGCCCGATGAAGTACGTTGACGAGTACCGATCGGCCGAGCTCGCGCGGGGCCTCGCTTCGGAGATCGCCGGGCTCATACGGCCCGGCGAGAGGTGGCGCGTGATGGAGGTGTGCGGCGGCCACACGCACGCGATCTACCGCCACGGCCTCGAGGACCTGCTGCCGCCCGAGGTGGAGCTCGTCCACGGGCCGGGCTGCCCCGTGTGCGTGATCCCGATGGGCCGTGTCGACGACGCGATCGCCCTTGCGGAGGAGAGCGGGGTGACGCTCGCGACGTTCGGGGACATGATGCGAGTGCCGGGTGGGCGCGGTTCGCTGCTCGAGGCAAAGGCCCGCGGCGCGGACGTGCGGATGGTCTACTCACCGCTCGACGCGCTCGCGCTTGCCGCGAAGCTGCCCGAGCGCCGGGTCGTCTTCTTTGCGATCGGCTTCGAGACGACGGCGCCGGCAACGGCGGTGACCCTCCTGCGGGCACGGGCACAGGCGACGTCGAACTTCGCCGTCTTCTGCAACCACGTCACCATCGAGCCGCCGCTGCGAGCGATCCTCGAGACGCCCGGGCTGCGGGTCGACGCGTTCATCGGCCCCGGCCATGTCTCGACGGTGATCGGCACCGACGCCTACCGCTTCATCCCGAACGAGTACGACCGCCCCGTGGCGGTCTCCGCGTTCGAGCCGGTCGACCTGCTGCAGTCGATCGCGATGCTGCTGCGCCAGCGTGCAGAGGGACGATGCGAGGTCGAGAACCAGTACACCCGCGTCGTCCGCCCCGAGGGCAACGCCCGTGCGCTCGCAGCGATCGGCGAGACGATGGAGTTGCGCGACGAGTTCGAGTGGCGCGGCCTCGGCACCATTCCGAGGAGCGCGATGCGGCTGCGCCCGGCGTTTGCCGAGTGGGACGCGGAAGAGCTGTACTCGATCCCCGGCGTGCGCATCGAGGATCCGAAAGCCTGCCGCTGCGGCGAGGTGCTGACGGGACAGATCAAGCCCTGGGAGTGCGGCGTCTTCGGGACGGCCTGCACGCCGGAGCGCCCGCTCGGCACCTGCATGGTCTCGAGTGAGGGTGCGTGCGCCGCCTTCTACGCCTACGGCCGCCAGCGCCGCCCGGCCGAGGAGCCCGTTGGGGCGTAGGCGCGCCGTCCTCCGCGACGAGCTGATCACTCTCGCGCACGGTGCCGGCGGCAAGGCAACCAGGGACCTCGTCCAGGCGCTCTTCCTGGAGGAGCTCGGCAACGACGTCCTCTCCGTGCTCGGCGACGCCGCGGTCGTCCCCGGTGCGGGCCGGCTCGCGCTCTCGACCGACTCCTACGTCGTGCACCCGCTCGAGTTCCCGGGTGGGAACATCGGAGAGCTCGCGGTCAACGGCACCGTGAACGACCTCGCGATGGTCGGGGCGCGGCCGCTCTGGCTGACCGCCGGGTTCGTGATCGAGGAGGGGTTCCCGACGGCGGACCTGCGGCGCCTCGCCGCCTCGATGGGCACCGCCGCCCGGGCAGCCGGGGTCGCCGTCGTCGCAGGCGACACGAAGGTCGTCGAGCGCGGCAAGGCGGACGGGCTCTTCGTGACAACCGCAGGCGTCGGGACGGTTGCCGTCGATGTCGACCTCGGTGCACATCGGGTCCGGCCGGGTGACAGGGTGTTGCTGTCCGGCACCCTCGCCGATCACGGCATGGCGGTCATGGTCGCGCGTGGCGACCTCGAGCTCGAGGCGGAGATCGAGAGCGACACCGCCGCGCTGCACGAGCTCGCGGCCTCGCTCGTCGCGCTCGGGCAGGGCCTGCGCTGGATGCGCGACCCGACACGAGGCGGGCTCGCAACGGCCCTCAACGAGCTGGCGGAGGCGGCCGGACTCGCGATCGTCCTCGACGAGAGCGCCGTGCCGGTGCACCCGACGGTCAACGCCGCCTGCGAGATCCTCGGGATCGACCCGCTGTACGTCGCGAACGAGGGAAAGCTGATCGCGATCGTGGCCCCGGAGGATGCCGACGATGCCCTGGCGCGCCTCCGGGCCACACCACTGGGTGCGGGGGCCGTCCTGCTCGGCGATGTGCGAGCCGAGCCCGCAGGCCTCGTCCTCCTCGACACCGCTCTCGGAGGAACACGCATCGTCGACATGCTCGTCGGTGATCCGCTGCCACGCATCTGCTAGCGCCGACGCAACCTGGGGGCCGCGGGCACGGACGCCGGCCCGGGTCCGGCAGCGTTCCGCCGTCAGCGACAAACCCTCTATCCTCTCCGCATGGCCGACGACTGGAGAGTGCGGATCGAGTTCGAGAGCGAGAGCTCGCGCCGTGACTTTGCGGATCTCCTCGCCTCGGGCCTGAGTCCGCAGGGCGCCGACACCGCGCAGGCCCTCACGGGCGGGCACGTCTCGATCTCGGGCGACGACGAGAACCTCTTCGTCTACGCGGATTCCGCGGTGTGGGCCGAGCGAGCCCACGAGGTGATCCTGGCCGAGCTCGAGCACCACGCGATCAGCGCCACGACGAGCGGCGTCGAACAGTGGCTCGCCGACGAGGAGCGGTGGGACAACGAGCCTGCCGGCGACACGTGGGAAGAAGAGGTCACCGAGAAGGGCTACGCCCCCTGGGAGGTGCGGGTTTCCTGCCGCTCGCGCCACGAGGCGGTCGCGCTCGAGTCGACACTCGAGGGCGAGGGCTACCGGCCGATCCGCCAGTGGTCGCACCTGATCATCGGTGCGGCAACGCGTGAGGACGCCGATGCGCTGGCGGCGCGACTCGACGGCGAGGTCGAGCCGGGCGGCGCGGTCGTGTGGGAGGAAGCGATCGACTCCGACGTCGTGCGCCCGTTCGTCTTCTTCGGCTGAGGCGCTGGATCGGAGTGACCATGGCTGACGATCTCGACCCCCTCGAGCAGCATCTCCTCGCTGCGCTCGCGGCGCTCGAGCCCTCGGATTCACGTGCGCCGTCAGGGCCCGAGGCCGCGGCGATCTGGCGCGCACAGATCGAGAGCCGCAACTGCGATTTCGCGGCACGCTGGCTGCAGAAGGAGGGCCGGAGCTTCTACACGATCGGCTCCGCAGGACACGAGAGCAACGCTGCCGTCGCGCTCGCGCTCCGCCCCACCGACCCGGCCCTGCTCCACTACCGCTCGGGCGCCTTCTACCTCGCCCGTGCGAGTCAGGTCGGCCGGGACGGCGTCCCTGACATCCTGCAGGGAGTCACGGCTGCGACCGACGAGCCGATCGCCGGCGGACGCCACAAGGTCTTCGGGCATCACGACCTGGCGATCATCCCCCAGACCTCCACGATCGCATCGCACCTCCCGCGCGCGGTCGGGATCGCGATCGCGATCGACCGGGCACGCAAGCTCGGCGTGAGCTGCACGTGGCCGGCCGACGCGATCGTCGTGTGCTCGTTCGGCGACGCCTCGCTGAATCACGCGACCGCGCAGGCCGCGCTCAACACGGCCGCCCACGCGGCGCACCAGCATCTGCCGGTGCCCGTGCTCTTCGTCTGTGAGGACAACGGTCTCGGGATCAGCGTCCCATCGCCCGCAGGCTGGGTCACGGGTGCGTTGTCGAGCCGGCCCGACCTGCGCTACGAAGCCGCCGACGGCGACGATCCCGCGGGCACGCTGGGAACGGCGCGGGAGCTCGCAACCTGGGTGCGCGAGAGCCGGCGCCCTGCCGTGCTGCACCTGCGCACCGTGCGGTACCTCGGGCATGCAGGAGCAGACGTCGAGACGGCCTACCGCTCGCCGCAGGACGTGCGAGCCGAACTCGGGCGCGACCCGCTGCTCGCCGCCGGGGCCTGGCTCGTCGCTTCGGGCGCTCGAACGGGGGCGCAACTGGCGGACGAGTACATCGCGTGTCGCGAGCGCGTGCGCGAGGCGGCGCTCGATGCGGCACGTCGCCCGCAACTCGCGACGGCCGCCGACGTCATGCGCCCTCTCGCCTCGCATACGCCGAACGCAGTGGCGGATCTCGCACGGAGCTCGGAGCACCTCGGCGAGCCTCTCACCCTCGCCCTCGCAATCAATGCCGCGCTCGCAGACGTGCTCGACCGTCATCCGGAGACGCTCCTCTTCGGCGAGGACGTGGCCGCCAAGGGTGGCGTCTACGGCGTCACCCGCGGGCTCCACACGCGCTTCGGCGCCGGGCGCGTGTTCGACACGCTGCTCGACGAGACGTCGATCCTCGGCCTCGCCCTCGGTGCAGCCGTCAGCGGGTTCGTCCCCCTGCCGGAGATCCAGTACCTCGCCTACCTCCACAACGCCGAGGATCAGCTCCGCGGCGAGGCGGCGACGCTACAGTTCTTCTCGCAGGGCCAGTACCGGAACGGGATGGTCGTGCGCATCGCCGGCTACGGCTATCAGAAGGGCTTCGGCGGGCACTTCCACAACGACGACTCCGTGGCGGTGCTGCGTGACATACCCGGAATCGTCATTGCCTCACCATCGCGTCCGGACGACGCCGCCGCGATGCTGAAGACGTGTGTCGCGGCGGCGAAGGTCGACGGCAGCGTGTGCGCGTTCCTCGAGCCCATCGCCCTGTACCACACGCGCGACCTGTACGAGGAGGACGACGGCGGCTGGCTCGCGGTCCCGCGCGCCGGCCATGTTCCACTCGGATCCGCGCGGACGTACGGCGACGGTCGCGACCTGACGATGCTGACCTGGGGCAACGGCCTCCTGATGTCGCTTCGTGTCGCCCGGCGCCTGGAGGCGCGCGGCATCGGCACGCGCGTCGTCGACCTTCGCTGGCTCGCGCCGCTCCCGATCGAGGACATCGCGCGCGAGGCGATCGCGACGCAGCGGGTGCTCGTCGTCGACGAGACACGGCGCACCGGCGGCGTCTCCGAGGGCGTCATCGCGACGCTGATCGATGTCGGCTTCGACGGTCAGCTCGCACGCGTCACGAGCAAGGACTCCTTCGTTCCGCTGGGCGCGGCTGCGAACCTCGTGCTTCTCACGGAGGAGGAGATCGAGGCGGCGGCGCTCGCCCTCGTCTGAGAGACAGATGGGCGCCGATCCTCCCGCACGAGCGTTCTTTCGCGATCCGGTCGCATTCGCCGCGGCACACCCGGATCCGCTCGTGAAGCTCTCCGCGCTGACCGGAAGGGCTGCTCTCGTCCAGGACCCGGAGGAAGCATGGCGGATCCTGGTGACCGACGCGGATCGGTTCGGCCAGGGCAAGTGGAAGCGCAGAGCGCGCCGCTTCCTCGGCCCGACCCTCAACACCCTCGACGGGCCTGCTCATCGTGAGCGCCGGCTCCTGCTGCAGCCCGCCCTCGATCGCCGGCGTGTCGCCGACGCCACCGGCCAGGTCGTAGAGCGCGCACGGCGCGCGCAGTCGATGTGGCGAGAGGGAGATCGAATTCGGATCCGGGAGATGCTCGACCCTCTCTCGCTCACGATGGCCGGGGACGTCCTCCTCGGAGTCGACCTCGAGCCCCGGGCCGTGGAGATCGCCCGCTCTCTCTCGACCGTCATGTCTCACGTGCCGCGCCTCGCGCCTCCCTTCCCGGGCACGGCCGCGGCGCGAGCGCTGAGCCGAGTTCGGAGCCTGGCCGCCGCGCTGCTCACGACGACGGCCCCGAACGACCCCGGGAGCCTCGTCGGGATCCTCCGCGACAGCGGCCTTCCCGAGGAAACATGCGTCGGTGAAGTCATGGCCTTCCTGCTCGCTGCGGCGGACGAGCCTCCGAGCGGCATCGCCGCGGCCTGGTACCTCCTCGCGCGCGACGAGCGTGTAGATCAGCTACTCGCCGCCGAACTGGAGGCCGGCAACGTCGGGGAGGAGCGCGCATGGGCAGGTGGGCCGCACCCCTACCTCGAGGCCGTGATCCAGGAGTCGCTCCGCCTCTTCCCGCCCGCGCGACACGTCGATCGCTGCCCGGTGGCGACGACCGACATCTGCGGAACGCGCATCGGCGGGCGAACGAACGTCGTGATCAGCCCGCTCGTCCTCCACCGTTCGGAGTCGGCCTTCGAGGATCCGGACGCGTTCGTTCCCGAGCGCTGGCTCGACACACGGAGCGGATCGGTCTCCCGCGGGGCCTACGTTCCGTTCGGCGCCGGGCCACATACCTGCATCGGCGAGGCACTGGCACGCCTGATCATGACGGCGACTCTCGCGACCATCGGCCGCCGGTGGCGGCTTCGCCTCGAGACTCCCGACAGCACCCCCGAGCCGGGGCAAGCCGACCTCGAGTTCACCGTGGAGCGCCGATGACGGTCGAACCCGCGTCCGATCGCACCGCAGAGCTTCTGGCGCTCGTCGACGCGGTCGTGTACGCGGATCTCTTCGACGCGAGCGCAACCATCGACGAGCTCCACCGCTTCGCGAGGACGGCGATCGACCGCCAGGCCCTCGAGTGCGTGCTCGCCAGCGATCCCGTTCTCGGCGAGGTCGTCGTTCGCACGCCGTCGGACACCTTCACGCTCCAGGGTCGCTCGCATCTCGCTCTGGATGACGTCGACCGGTCTGCACGCTCGCGCGAGCTTCGTCGACGAGCGATCCGGGTCGGACGCGTTCTCCGACACGTCCCTTTCGTGCGTGGCGTCGCGCTGACCGGATCGGTTGCCGCCGGCGATGCAGCACCAGGGGCCGACGTCGACCTGCTCGTGATCGTGGATGGAGACCGCATCGCGACGGTCTTCGCGCTACTCGGTACCTCGTCGCGACTGCTCGGGCGCCGCATGCTCTGTCCCAACTACTACGCCGCCGAGGGGTTCCTCGACGCCGAAGTCGAGAACGTCTACGTCGGGCACGAGATCGGTCAAGCGCAACCCATCGTCGGCAACGCCGCCGCGCTGCGTTGCGCCAACCCATGGGTCGACGAGATGTTCCCGAATCTTCCGAACGTCGCACGTGCGCCTCTCCAGCATGGTGGCCGCGTCCAGCGGCTGCTCGAAGCGTCGCTTTCCGGCCGAGCCGGGCAAGCGGTCGAGCGTCGAGCCCGGCGGCTTGCCAGGACGAGGTTGCGAGCACACTACAAGGGCGACGTGCCGCGGGATGTCGTAAGCAGCCTCGAGGCCGGCGAGACGCTTCGATTCCACGCAAGCGGCTTGGAATCCTCGGTGCCGCGCCGGTACGAGGCTCTGAGAACGACTGTGAGCGAAATGCTGCAGCGGGCCGAGCAGCGCAGACGCCCCGGGGATGGACCACTCCCTCAGGCGGGACGCAGCTCGTAGGAGAGCTCTCTCCACGGCGCCTCGCTCAACGCACTGCGCATCGCCTGCTCGTCGCCGAACCGATCCCGCAGGAGTCGCCCCTCCGTCCGCACCGTCACCAGCGGCTCCGCGAACGGCCAGGGATCGACTGTGCGGACGGTTCCGGCGCCAGAGACCGTGACCGTCAGCAGTCCATCGCGTGCGGGAACGCCTTCCCTGACCCTGGGCGTGGCGTTCACCAGCAGGTCGTGTGAGATCCCGTCCCACGTGCGGATCAGCCGTCGGTTCCGCTCCACCTCTGCGTCGGAGACGCCGAGCGTCCTCCGCAGCTCGACACAGAGCTCGTCGAGGTCGTCGAGAAACGCGCGGATCTTCCGCCCTCCCTCACGCACGAGTCCGGCGAGCCCCGGCCGCTCGAAGAAAGACGCATGATGGAGGGCGACGAGGAGCGCTGCGTATCGGCTCTGGCTGACCATCGCGCGCGACCACCGTGCGTGTATCGCAAGATGCACGGTGAACGGAGCGGTCGCGAACGTATGCGGGAGCCCGGTCGCGGTATCGAGGGTCGGAGCCTGCTCCCATTCGGTCCATCCGGTGTCGTGCTGCTCTGCCGCCAGGAGCACTTCCTCCGGCGGCATCACCGCTCCGAACAGGGCGTTGCCCCACGCCCGTCCGAGCTGCGCACACGTCAAGCCGTGCGCGGGCTGCGCGACGACGATGTGGCCTTCGGGGATCGGCACGAGCAGCACAGAGGCGACGATACCCGCCATCGGTCGGTCCGAGCGAGTAGTCGGATACGCTCTCTCTTGTGCCGAAGTCATTGGCCAACAGGGCACTCACGCCTCTCGCGAAGGCCCTCGAGCACGACGACATGCGACGTCTAGGGATCGAACGCACCACCCGGCTGGCGCGGTGGTGGAACCGGGAGCGCGAGCCTCTCGTCGCCATGCGCCGCAACGTCTACGGGCAGCAGTTCGAGGAGCTCCTGGACGAGAACGGCCGGTCGGACAGCCGCCAGACGCTCGAGCTCGTCGACGGATTCGTGCTCGACACGAGCCAGAGCCTCCCGTTTCTCGACGATCTCATTCGCGAGATGGACGAGGTGATCGACGAGCGCGGGCTCCAGAAATGGGAAGACCTCGGAAAGCCGTACCTGCAGAACATCCTGCCGGAGGATGCCGCCGAGCGATACGCATCGTTGCTCGACTTCGGGACATCGTCTCGGGTCATCGCAGCCGTCGCTCCGACGTTCGGCTTCATCCCCCACTTCTCGGCGTCGCTGCCGCGTGGCATCCGGCTGCAGGAGTCGAGCAACCTGCACGACCCAACGCCTACCGCCCCGTGGCGCGACAGCCAGAACTGGCACCGCGACTACCACACCGAGCCAACGTTCTACGTGATCACGTTGATCAGAGAGGTGACCGACGAGTGCGGGCCTCTGCACTACGTCTCGGCATCGGTGTCGGAGCGCGTGTCGCAGGCCTACGACTACCGCTCGCGGCAGTGCTCATACCGCATCACGGACGAGCAGTTCTTCGCCGTCGTCGACCCCGGCGAGGTGCAAAAGCTGGTCGGTCCGCCGGGAACGACCCTGTTCATCGACTCGAGCGCCTGCTTCCACATGGGTAGCCGCAATCCCGTGGTGCCGCGGTATCAGACGCAATACGCGTACTCGTCTCCCGTGAAAAGTGACTTCAGCAAGATCATCCGCACGCAGATCACGTACCCAACGAGAAGCGGCGACTCGAAGCTACGGAAGATGGTCTGCGACCGGGACTGGCGCCCGGCAGCGGCGGGCTCCGGCTAGCTCCCACACGAGATCGAGCCCTGCGTCCGCCGCCTGGACGTGTTCCGTCACCAGGCGGTGAGCGCGGGCATCGACGGATCGCCTGCGATGCACTGCCACGCGTAGAGTGCCGCGCCGAGGTCGCCTGTCCAGAGGCCGAATCGGCCGCCGCCAAAGCGCTCTCGCTGCCGGTCGACCTGGTCGAGCGCGTGCATCGCAAACGCGCGCGCCCGGGAGAGCCAGACCTCGTCGCCCGTACGTGCGAAGAGCGCGAGGAACGGTAGCCCGTTGCCCGCGGTCCCGTGACAGAGGCCCGCCCCCTTCGCCAGTGGGCCGGCACGCCATGTGAGCTCACCTCCGGCGAGGAGGATCGGGTCGAGCTCGGGGTCGGCCGGAAGCGCGGCGACCGACGCGATGACGCCCGGCGCGCCGTGACACCACTGCGTTCGCGCGCCCTGAGGGCCGTCGAGCACGCCACCCGCTTGCACGGGCCAGTTCGCTCGCCCGTCTTCGCCGATGGCCGTCGCGACGACGGTGCGCGTCGCTGCGCGCGTGATCTCGTCGCGCACTGCATCCGACAGGAAATCGAGGCCACGCAGAAGCGATGCGATATTTCCCGCGAAGCCGTGTGCGGCTCCCAGGTAGCGCGTCGATCGCCCTTCGATGACCTGCGTCCAGAGACGACACCCTAGGTCGTCGTCGACGTGCCAATCGGCGAGGAGCACGTCGGCGCTCTCGCGCCACGCATTGGCCCATCGCTCCTCGGCCGTGCGTGCCCACATCTCTGCCGCGGCGAGCATCGTGCCGGGGGCACCCCAGAGGAGGTCGCAGTTCGGGTTGCGTCTGTTCGCCCGCACGACTGCGAGGAGGGCGTCGGCTCGCGCCGGGTCGGGCGCGAGGATCTCGGCGACGAGGTAGACGCCGGCCTCGCCGGCCCAGATGCCGGGCAGCGGCTCGTCCGGAGCGTGGCACCGTGTCAGGTACCCCTCGTGGAGGCGCGCTGCCGCAGCGGCCAGGTCGATCGAGGTCGCCGCGGCGTCCTCTCGCGCAAGCCGGTCGAGGGCCAAGAGGATGCCTGCCGCTCCGAGGTAGACGCCGTGGGAGACGCCGCCCCAGTCGTCGTCCTTCTCGCCCCCGTCGAGCTCGTGCAGCGGCCAGTAGCCGCAGGAGCCGTACGCGGCGTCCGCGTCGGAGACGATCTGGCGCACGGCGGCGAAGACACCCTCCTCGTCCCACGGGCGGTCGGAGAGGGGCTCGTGGCAGGCCGGATCGTGGAGCACGTACGCCATTCTCCTACGCGCTGTTGCGCGGCGGGTTCTGGGAAGATACGTCGCATGCGCTTTCGCAAGGACGCCCGCCTCGACCCCTCGCAGGTCGAGGACTACAGGGGTCAGCGCAGGGGCGGCGGAGTGCCGGTCACGCTCGGTGGCGGCGGGCTGATCGGCGTGATCGTGCTCGTCGCGTTTCTCCTGCTCAGCGGCGGAGGCGGCGGAATCGGAGACCTCGGCGCGCTCTCGGGTCAGACAGTCGGGCCTGGCACCGAATCGACGGACCTGCAGACCGACTGCCGCACCGGGGCGGATGCCAACGCACGGGAGGACTGTCGTATCGTCGCGGTGGTCAACAGCGTGCAGGCCTACTGGGCGAAGACGGTGCGCAACTACGCCCCGGCGCGAACCCGGTTCTTCACGGATCGGATCCAGACCGGTTGTGGCGCGGCGACCTCCGCCGTGGGGCCGTTTTACTGCCCGCAGGACAGGTACGTCTACATCGATCTCGGGTTCTTCGACGATCTCCGGTCGCAGCTCGGCGCCCGCGGCGGTGCCCTGGCCGAGGCGTACGTCCTTGCCCACGAGTACGGACATCACGTCCAGAACCTGACGGGCACGCTGCGGAGCGCGAGTCGGGACACGGGACCGCAGGGCGGGCAGGTCAGGCTGGAGCTCCAGGCCGATTGCTACGCAGGGCTCTGGGTCGGGCACGCAATCGACACCGGCTTCGTCGAGGACATCACGCGCCAGGATGTCGCCGACGCTCTCGATGCCGCCGCTTCCGTCGGCGACGACCGGATTCAGGAGCGCGTGGGCGGGCGCGTGACGCCCGAGTCATGGACGCACGGATCGTCGGAGCAGCGGAAGGCGTGGTTCGCCCGCGGGGTCAGCAGCGCCGGCCCACGGAACTGCGACACCTTCACGGGCGGCGTTTGAGCCTCGGATCGAGTCGCGGAATACCGCTACGACGTGGACGCAGCCAGGTCGGTGAACTTCGCGTACCGCTTCAGGAAGCTCAGCTTGACCGAGTCCGTGGGGCCGTTGCGGTGCTTTGCGAGGATCACCTCGGCGAGCCCCTGCGAGTCGGACTCCTCACCGTTGTAGTACTCGTCGCGGTACACGAAGGCGACGAGGTCGGCGTCCTGCTCGATCGATCCGCTCTCTCTCAGGTCCGACAGGATCGGTCGCTTGTCGTGGCGTTGCTCGACGGCGCGGGAGAGCTGCGAGAGCGCAAGGATCGGGACCTCGAGGTCGCGCGCGAGCACCTTGAGCTGCCGTGAGATCTGCGACACCTCCTGAACGCGGTTCTCGGGGTTCGAGCCGGACGTCATCAGCTGGAGGTAGTCGACGATGATCATGCCGAGCTTCGGCTCGCGGGACTTGAGGCGGCGCGCCTTCGAGCGAAGCTCCATCATCGTGATCGAACCGGTGTCGTCGACGTAGATCGGTGCCTTCATCAGCTTGTCGCAGGCGGCGGTGAGTCGCGGCCAGTCGTCCTGCGCGAGTCGCCCCGACCGGAGGCGCTGCGACTCGACCTTCGCCTCGCTGCACATCAGCCGCTGCGTCACCTCGGACTTCGACATCTCGAGCGTGAAGAGCGCGACCGGGGTCTCGTGCCGAACGGCGAGGTTCGCGGCGGTGCAGAGCGCAAGCGCCGACTTCCCCATCGACGGGCGGGCGGCGATGATGACGAGGTTGCCGGGCTGGAAGCCGGAGGTGAGCTTGTCGAGCTCGCGGAACCCGGACGGCACGCCCGTGACGTCGACGCCGGCCTCGTACAGGTGCATGATCCGCGCGAAGCTCTCGTTGAGCAGGTCGTGAATGTGGGCGAAGTCGCCGCTGACCCGCTCCTGCGCGAGCTCGAATACCATCTGCTCCGCCCGGTCGACGAGGTCGGTCGTCTCCCCTGGACGCGTCTGACCGAGCCGCTGGATCTCCTGACCGACGCGCACGAGGCCACGGAGCGTCGCCATCTCCTTGACGATCCGCGCATAGTGCTCCGCATTCGAGGTCGCCGGTACGACGGCCGCGAGCTCGGCGATCTTCGCCGTCCCGCCGACGCGCTCGAGCTCGCTGCGCTCGTCGAGCTCGTTCGCGAGCGTGATCGCGTCGACGGGCTCGCCCTTGCCGTAGAGGGCGAGAGCGGCCTGGTAGATCGTGCCGTGAGAGTCCCGGTAGAAGTCGGACGCCTGGAGGATCTCCGTGACGGCACCGATCGCCGTCGCCGACAGCAGCATCGCACCGAGGACGGACTCCTCCGCCTCCAGGTTCTGCGGCGGAACGATCGCCGACGGCATGCTCGGAGCTACGGTCACGGGCGCAGTCAACCTGGTCGAAGCAGGCAGGGCAAGAATGGCCGTTGTCGCCGCGGATTGCAGGGAAAAGAGAACATGTGTTCCTACACTATCCCCCGGGGCGGACGACTTCTCCCCATGTTCCCGGCCGGTTGTCCACCGGCGATCTCCGCTCGGAGCGGGAAGTCCGAGCGTCTGTCCACAGGACCTTGTGGACAAGCTGGCCACCCGGCGGCCTCCGCGAGGGAGGCCGCCGGACGCCGTACCTACGCCTCGGGCTCGGCGACCTCGACCGTCTCGACGGTGACACCGTCCACGGCGTCATCTGCCGCTGCGATCTCGACGGAGGCATCGGTCTCGACCTCGTCGATCTCCTCCCAGAGGGACTCGTCGAGCGAGGTCGTGCTCTCGCCGGCGGCCTCGGCAGCCGCAGCCTCCGCCGCCTCCTCCGCGGCGACCATCGCCGCGAGCTCCTCCTCGGGCGGCAGCTCGCCACCCTCGGGGACGACCATCAGCTTGACGTCGGCCGCCACCTCCTCGAATACGCCGATCGTGACCGTGTAGCGGCCGATCCGCTTGATGCTGTCGATGCCGATCTTGCGACGGTCGACGCGGATCTTGCGGATCCGCCAGATCTCGTCGGCGATGTCGGTCGTCGTCACCGAGCCGAACAACGAGCCGGTCGGGCCGGACTTGACGTCGAACCGCAGCACGAGCTTGGCGAGCGTCGCTGCGATCTCGGCCGCTTGCTCGGCGCTGCGCGCCTCGTGCATGGCCTTCTGGGCATCGATGCGCTTGACCTCCTTGACGCGACCCTCGGTTGCGACCTCGGCGAGGTTCCGGGGGAGCAGGAAGTTGCGCGCGTAGCCACGGGCGACGTTCACGACCTCGCCGCGATGACCGAGCTTCTCCACGTCCTTGAGCAGAATCACATCCATCTCGTTCTCCTAGCTCGCGACGTAGGGCAGCAACGCGACCTCGCGTGCCCGCTTCACCGCGACGGCGACCTGTCGCTGGTGGCGACGGCACGCGCCCGTGATGCGGCGATTGCGGATCTTGCCCTTTTCGGAGATGTAGCGCCGTAGCTGGTTGACGTTCTTGTAGTCCACTTCCGTGACCTTGTCCTTGCAGAAGTGGCAGCTCTTGCGCCGCCCGGGGGCGGAGCTGGAGCTCGGGCGCTTGCGCGCGGGTGCCTTCTGTGCCATGTCGTCAGTTCTCCTAGAACGGGATGTCGTCGTCGGTGGGCGATGAGGGGAAGTCGGCGCCGCCCTGCGGGGACGAGCCCGGAGGGACGAACGAACCGCCGCCGCCTCCGCCGCCCTCGCCCTCACTGCGGCTGTCGAGGAACTGGACGGACTGCGCGATCACCTCGACCTTCGAGCGCTTGCCGCCGTCCTGCGACTCCCAGGACGACCAGTCGAGGCGGCCGTCGACGCCGATCCGGCGTCCCTTGCCGAGATGCTGCGAGAGCATCTCTGCCTGGTTGCCGAATACCTTGACGTCGAAGAAGTTCGGCTTGTCCACCCATTGGCCGCTCGCGTCCTGCTTGCGTCCGTTGACGGCAAGGCCCATCTCCAGCACTGCGGAGCCGGACGGTAGATGCTTCAGCTCCGGGTCCCGCGTCAGGCGTCCCACGAGCGTCACGCGATTGATGTCACCGGCCATCAGTCCTCATCCTCCTCTGCGAGATCATCGATCACAGCATCGTGACTCAAGGGCACCGCGACCGGAAGTGGCCCGGCGGAACCCCCCTCGGGCCGACGTGTCGCCATGTGGCGCATCACGTTGTCGTCGATCTTCAGCACGCGGGAGATCTCGTGAAGCGTCTCCGGCGTCGAGCTGAAGAGAAGGAGGTGGTAGTTGCCGTCCGCCTTCTTGTCGATCTCGTAGGCGAGCTTGCGCTTGCCCCACACATCGTGGCGCGTGAACGTACCGCCACCCTTCTCGATCAGCTCACGCACGCGCGTGACGACCTCCGCCTGGGGCTCCTCGGCGAGGTCTGGGTCCAACAACAGCAGGATCTCGTAGTCGATCACGGGTTCCCTCTTCTCCTTCCTTCGGTCTTAGGCGGCCTCACCGGCAAGCACGAGCTGGGAATGGCCCGGGCGTGGAGAGGCAGGAAGCCGAGTAACGGTAGCTGACGAATCGCTGGCCGGGGCCGCGATCGCCTCTCGCCGCTTGGCCCACCGCCGGTCGCGATACCATCGCGTTCGTGAAGCGTTCACTCGCCTGGCTCGCAGGAATCGTTGGCATCGCCGCGCTCGGCCGGATGCTCTCGAAGCGACGGGCTGCGCCGACTCCCGGGCAACGGCCTGCGCCAGCCGACACTGCGGCCGCGGTGGCGGTCGACCCGGTCGCCGATCCCGCGGAGGAGCTGCGCCGCAAGCTCGCTGCGAAGCGGCAGCCCGAGACGACGGAGACCGAGACCGAGACCGAGGAGACCGAGACCGGGGAGACCGAGACGCTCGAGGAACGACGCGCTCGCGTCCATGCCAAGGCGCGCGAGGCGATCGACGCCATGAGCGACGACGAGGCAGTGGAATGACGGCGACGGAGGAGACGGCGCACGGTCGAGAGCCCGATCCGGACCTCACCGACGTCGTCCGCGAGCTGTCCGATCGAATCGAGGCCCTCCAGGCCGATGTGCGTCGACTCGGGGGGCCGGGCCTGCCCGCGTCGGAGCCCGGCTGGAACGACGAGTCGGACGACCCTGCCGCGGCTTCCTCCTACGCCTGGGTGAGCGCCGTCAGCGCACCCGTTCGCACACGGCCGACCGTCCCGCGACTGCTCCTCGAGGTGCTGTTCCTGGTCGGTGTGGCGGCAGCCGCGGCAATCGCGGAGCTCGACGCCGGCGCCATCGCAGCCGTAATGGCAGGAGCGTGGGTGCTCGTCGCCCTGATCGAGTGGACGGCCTCGCGGGCCGACCGCAATCGTGACGCGATCCCCACCTACGCGCCCGCGCTGCCCGTCGAGCGCCCGGCCGCTGACCCGTCCTGGTTCGTCCCACCGGTCGAGCACACCCTTCTCGAGCCGGCGCCCGACTCACCGACGACGGTGACGAAGCTGCCGCCCGCGCCCGAGGATCTCGAGGCGACGGTCGAGCGGCGCCCGGACGACTGACGAGCTCCTCCGAAACGGACCGTTCCACGGGGGATGGCCGTTCCGGAAGGGAACGGCCCAGCGCACACGAACGACTCGCCGATGAGACACCGAAGAGGGTTTACGTGACCCTCACACCTGCTCAGGCATCCTTCGCCTCGTTCGAGCCGACAGCAGCGTCCCGACGCTGCCCGACCTGAGGCGCCCGCCCCCGCCGTTCGATGACGATCTCCCCTCGTGCCATTCTCGCGACCGGCGTCACCGCCGTGCTGGCGGCCTCGCTTCTCGCGGGCACCGGAACCGCCGCGGCGAAGAAGCCCGTCCGCACGACGTTCGTCGGCGACTCCGTTGCCGCCTCGATCTCCTATACCCCGAGCGCTCGCTCGACGCTCGCACGCGGGCTCGCTGTCCGGCTCGACCTTCGCGTGTGCAGACGGCTCGTGACCGTTGGCTGCTCCTTCCAGGGCGTGACGCCATCCGATGCGCTCGCGGCGGTCCGGTCGCTCAACCGACACCTCGGAGACGTCCTCATCGTGTACGTGGGGTACAACGAGTCCGGGCCCGGCTACCGAAAGGGAATCGATCGGATCATGCGGGCAGCGCTCGCGCAGGGTGCGAGGGGCGTGGTCTGGGTGACGCTGCGCGAGACGCGCGACATCTATCGGCAAACGAACCTCGCCATTCGTTCCGCGGCGAGACACTGGCCGCAGCTCTATCTCGCCGACTGGAACGCCTTCAGCGACGGCAAGCCATGGTTCAACTCGGACGGCTTGCACATGGGGCCGACCGGGGCCGAAGGACTCGCACGGTTCCTGCGCCCGTTCGTATTCCGTGCTGCTGCAAGCACCTAGAACCGACGCGCCCGCCGCCGCTCCCGGCAGCTGGGTGGTCCGGGCCCGCTGGCACAATCGCCTGATGCAGGGTCGCCGCCTCGCACTGGTCACATCCGTCTGTGTCGCCCTCGCCGTACCGGGCGCGGCGGTTCCGGCATCCGCGCAGAGTGCCGCAGCGACGAAGGTTCTCGCGCCGTCGTTTGCCGCGATCGACGCCGAGACCGGACAGGTGCTCGCGGCGCGCCGCGCGACCACGCGCCGGCCGATCGCCTCGTTGACCAAGGTGATGACCGCGCTCACGGTGATCGAGCGCGGCAACCTCTCCGGTCGTGTCGTCGTCACCCCGACGGCAACGAGAGTCGAGCCGTACAAGGAAGGCCTCGTCGCGGGTCGAGCGTACAAGCGCGAGACGCTCCTCTGGTCGGCGCTGCTCGCCTCGAGCAACGACTCGGCTACCGCGCTCGCGATCGACGTGGGCGGTGGCTCGCTGGCCCGGTTCTACAGGCTCGCCAACGAGCGGGCGAGAGCGCTCGGGATGACCTCGACGACCTACGCCAGCGCGTCGGGCCTCGACGACACGCGGAACCTCTCGACCGCCCTCGACCAGGCCGTTCTCGCGCGCGAGGCCCTGCAGAACCCGATGTTCGCAAAGATCGTCGCAACGCGCGCGTACCGGACGAAGTGGGCAGCGCCGACGCGGGCCAAGCTCTGGGTCAATCACAACAAGATGCTCGGTACGACGCCCGGCACCTACGGCGTGAAGACCGGCTGGACGACGAAGGCCGGCGGTTGCCTGATCGTGGCGGTGCGCCGCGGCGAGCGCTCCGTGATCGGCGTCGTCCTCGCCTCCCCCAGCATCTGGTCGGACATGGCCGCGTTGCTGGGCGTCGCCTTCAGGCGGCTCGGCTGATCCGCCCAACCATCTAGGCTCCGCCGATGCTCTTCCCGACCGCGACGTTCGCGATCTTCTTCCTGATCGTGTTGCCGCTCTCGTGGCTCGCGATGCCGAAGCCGGCCCGCTGGCGGCCGCTCATCCTCGTCGCAAGCTACGTCTTCTACAGCTGGTGGGACTGGCGGTTCATCTTCCTGCTCGCCGGCTGCACCCTGTGGAACCAGATCCTGGCCGTGCGCATCCACCGGGCCACGACGCAGGCGCAGAAGAAGCTGCTGCTCTGGGTTGCTCTCGCGGGCAACCTGGGCGTGCTCGGCTACTTCAAGTACTACGACTTTTTCGTCGACTCGTCGCAGAGCATGGCCGCGATCGTCGGCCTCGAGCTGCCCGTCTCTCTGCGCACGATCGTTCTCCCGGTCGGGATCTCGTTCTACACGTTCATGGCGATCAGCTACGTCGTGGACACGTATCGCGGCGATTTCGTGCCGACGACGCTCGAGAAGTTCGCGGTCTACCTCTCGTTCTTCCCGCACCTCGTCGCGGGGCCCATCGTGCGTCCGGGCGAGCTCATCCCGCAGCTCGACTCGCCCCGCAACCCGCGGCGCGTCGACACGAGCCGCGCCTTCTACCTGATCGCGACCGGCCTGTTCAAGAAGGTCGTGATCGCGAACTACCTCGCGTCGAGCATCGTCGACGAGACATTCGGTGCGCCGGGACAGCACTCGTCGTTCGAGCTCCTGATCGGAATCTACGCGTACGCGGTTCAGATCTACGCCGACTTCTCCGGGTACACGGACATCGCGATCGGCCTCGCGCTGCTGCTCGGGTTCACGTTCCCGAGGAACTTCGACTCGCCGTATGCCGCGGTCAGCATCCAGGACTTCTGGCGCCGCTGGCACATGACGCTGTCGCGGTGGCTCCGCGATTACCTCTACATCCCCCTCGGAGGGAACCGCAAGGGCAAGATCGTCACGTACCGGAACCTGATGCTGACGATGCTGATCGGCGGGCTCTGGCACGGGGCAGGTTGGACGTTCGTCGCCTGGGGCGGGATCCACGGCGTCGCGCTCACCGTCGAGCACTGGCGCAGAGACCGACCCGGGTACGTCGAGCCGCCCGACACGCGACGCCGGCGGATCATCGCGCGACTGGTGACGTTCAACATCGTCTGCGTCGCCTGGGTGTTCTTCCGGGCGGATGACTTCGCGACGGCCACCGACATGCTGACAGGGCTCTTCACCGGCTGGGGGCAGCCGTCTCCGCTCGTCACCTTCGGCGTCCTCCTCGCCATCGCGGTCGGCATCGGTTCGCAGTATCTGCCCGCGCGGATTCCCTACGCGCTCATGGAGCGGTTCGGGCGGCTTCCGGTCGTGGGGCAGGCGGCCGTGCTCGCATTCGCGTTGATGCTGACGAACACGCTCGGGCCCGAGGGCGTGGCACCATTCATCTACTTCCAATTCTGAGATGACACCAGCCGACGACCCTCCAGAGCTGCCGAAGCTCCCGCCCGTCAGGGAGTCGGCCGAGCACGTCCTGCCTCCACCCCCCGGAGACGGCCACGAGCGCGGGTGGGAGGAAGCGGGAGAGGCGGCGGGTGAGGAAGGCGTCTCCGGCGCTCCACCGCCCCCGAGGCCGATCGTCGAGAAAGAACGCCGAGAGCGGTCCGAGCGACGAGTCGCGTCGAAACAGCGTCCCGCCGAGGTCGAGACGCCCGCTGGGCGGGAGGGACGACGCCGGAATCGTACCGAGGACGGGCGCCGCTTCTCGACCGCGGGCAACGGGCTCGTCGTGGCGGTGCTGGCGCTGTGCTTCGGCGCGCTTCTGAACGCACCGGACATGCACAAGTCGTCGTTCAACAAGCAGCCGGGAACCGAGCGCGACGTCGCGCTCGCGCTCACAGGCGGCCTTGCGGGCATCAGCGGCATCCTCCAACTCGACCAGCCCCGCCGCCTCGTCCAGAGCATCGCCGGCCGCGAGAATGCAGACACGATCGACGTGGCGATCGTGATCCCGCCACCACAGGAGAGCCCGGTCGAGCAGCCATCCGCGAATCCGGCCGGAGCGAAGCCGCCCGGCAAGCCGAAGTTCACTCCGCAGAGGAAGCTGCGGCTCTGGGTCGCGGGCGACTCGCTCGTCATCACCCCGGGCTACTCGATCGCCCGCGCCGCCTCCGCAAGCCCCGTCATCGACGCCGTCGGCGGCGTCGACGGCCGCGTCGCCACCGGCCTCACCCGACCCGACGTCTTCAACTGGTTCGAGGAGATCCGAGCGCAGGTGAAGGAGCTCCGACCAAACGTCGTCGTTCTCGACTTCGGTGGCAACGACGACAAGGGCTACATGACAGGCGTTCCCGAAGGCACCACGATCGGGGACTTCGGCGGGCCGAGCTGGAGGAACGAGTACCGCCGCAGGGTCGCCGGAGTGATGAACATCATCAACCGCGCCGGCGCCACCGTCGTCTGGATCGGCCTCCCGATCACCCGGAGCGAAGCCCAGACACAGCGCTTCGACGTCGTCAACGCCGTCGTCCAGAAAGAGGCGAAAGCGCGAGGGAGCAAGGCGATCTTCATCGACACCTACACGATGTTCGCGGGCAACAACGGCGGCTTCACCGAGTACCTCGAGAACGCAAAGGGCGACACCATCAAAGTCCGCGCGGGCGACGGCGTCCATTTCGACACAAAAGGCGGCGACATGATCGCCCGCGAGGTGCTGAAACAGCTCAACGCCACGTTCGACCTCACGAGCTGGCGTCGATCAACGAGTGACCCGTGAGTCAGAGCTTGACGCGAGACCCATCGGCGTCGCCCCGGCCCATCCGATCGGGCTGAGCCGCTCGGCGCAGGCTCGTCGCTCACTCACACCATTCGAGCACCTCCGTGAAGCGGCGATCTGCGAGTGCGCCGAACAGCGCATCACGGGTCAGCTTCGCCCGACTCGTCGCAGGGCTCGTGATCCCGCAGAGGAACCGCGCCCGCTGGCGAGATGCCGCGAGTGCATCGGGATGCGCCTCCGCCAACGCCGCCAGCTCGTCGCGACCGACGACCGTGTCGATGCCCGCTGACGGCTCCGCAAGCGGCAGAACCTGCGGGCCGCCGCCCAGGCAGTAGCTGCAGTGGCCGCACGGCTCGACCCGCTCCTCGCCGAAGTAGGCGACGAGTGCGTTGGCCTGGCAACCCTCGTTGGTGACGAGGGAAACGACGAGTCCGATTCGTTGGGTCTCCGACCGCTCACGGTCTTCGAAGCGCGCGACGAGGCGATCGATGACATCGGCCACGGCGGCCGGGCGCGCGACGACGGTGAACCGCTGCCGCACGTCTGCAGCGCGGAGCTCGATCAGTCCCCGCTCCTCGAGGTGGCCCAGAGCAGTCACGATTCTGCCGCGCTCCTCCCCCAGAGCGCTCGCCGACGTGTCCGGATCGATGCTCGTCCAGACGCGTCCTGTCTTTCCGCTCGCGACGAGTCGTCGGAGAAAGTCGGCGCGCGTAGGGTCGAACGGCGCAAAGACGTGTTCGAACGACCCCGAGAGAGGACGCAGCGTGTAGCCCGCGTAGAACGGCGTTCCCTGCCGCAGCAGTCCCTCGAGCTCGAGGTACGTGAGGATCGTCTTCAGCACGAGTGGTCGTACGTCGAAGCTGCCGGAGAGCTCGTACTCGCTGATCGCGAACTGGACGCCCTCGTCGTGCGAGAACACCTCGTCGAGCACCCCTGCGATCGCGTCTCGCGTGGGCGTGTCGCCGAACGCGAAGTTCTCGAGCGCCGGGATGTCGTCTCTGCACGCGTAGAGCTCGCAGGTCGCCGGCGCGCCGTCGCGCCCTGCCCTGCCGATCTCCTGTGAGTAGGACTCGAGCCCCTTCGGGAGATTGAAGTGGTAGACGTAGCGAACGTCGGCCTTGTCGATGCCCATCCCGAACGCGATCGTCGCGACGACGATGTTGCTGCCGGAGCCGGTCCACCACTCCTGCGTGGCAACGCGCTCCTCCGGCTTCATGCCGGCGTGGTAGGGCCGCGCGGGCAGGCCGGCCGCGGCGAGAAGCGATGCGACCCGGGGCGCGGTGCGTTGGAGCGTCACGTACACGATCGTGGAGCCGGCCGGCCGTTCGCGGAGCCGGTCGATCAGGAGCTGATCGCGCTCCGAGGCGATCGCGGGCGTCGTCAGCAGGGTCAGGTTGGGACGGTAGAAGCCCGTCACGACTGCATCGGCCGCGGCGATGCCGAACCCGCAACAGATGTCGCTGACAACGGCGGGCGTGGCGGTTGCGGTCAGCGCGAGGACGCGCTCTGCCCCGAGCTCGCGCGCCCGCGCGGCGAGCTTGAGGTAGTCCGGCCGGAAGTTGTGCCCCCACTCCGAGATGCAGTGCGCCTCGTCGACCGCGAACAGCGCGATCGGCGTCTGCTCGAGCTGGGCGAGGAACCGCTCGTTGTTGAACCGCTCGGGCGCGACGTAGAGCAGCTCGAGGCACCCGGTACGGAGACGGTCGGAGATATCGCGCGCCTCGTCGGGCTCGAGGCTCGAATCGAGCCGGGCGGCGGCGACACCCTGGCGAGCGAGCGCGTCGATCTGGTCTTTCATCAGGGCGATCAGCGGTGAGACGACGACGGTCAGGCCGTCGAGGAGGAGCGCCGGAAGCTGGTAGCAGAGGCTCTTGCCGCCGCCCGTCGGGAACACCGCGAGCGCCGAGCGGCCTCCGAGGAGCGCCTCGATCACTCGCTCCTGCCCCGGACGGAACTCGGGGAAGCCGAACCGCGAGGCGAGAAGGTCGCTGGCGGTGCTTGTCTCTGTTGTCATACTAGCTAACGTAGCAGAGCTGCCGGACGACCGCAGAACTCGCTCGATGGAGCCCCGCAACGCGCGGGGATCAGAAATCCTGACGGAGTCCCATCGCGTCGAGTGTCGCCTCTCCGGAGGAGAGGCGAGCGCGCAGCTCGAGCTCCGACGCGTACCGGCTCTCCGCCGCCGCGAGGACGTCACTTCGACGCCGGCGGGGCACGACGAGGGCGCCGTCTCCGTCGAGGACGACGATGTCGCCCGGCTCGATGCGGGCCCCACCGACGTTCAGCGGCACCTGGACGACACCGGGAACCTGCTTCGCAGGCCCGGCCGCGCACACGGCGCGAGCCCAGACCGGAAGGCCGAGAGCGACGAGCTCGTCGACGTCTCGCACGGGACCGTCGACGAGGATGGCGGCGGCTCCACGCGTCCGAGCCTGGAGCGCGAGCAGCTCTCCGATGACCGCCGCAGACCATGGCTCGGGTGTGGTCAGCACGACCACGTCGCCCGGCTCGATCGTGTCGAGCACACGGTGCGCCGCGAGATTGTCGGCCGCCCCACAGGCGGCGGTGCGGGCGGGGCCGGCAGCCCGGGCACCCGGAACGATCCGGAGAAGCGGACCGGCAACGAGCCCTTCACGACCGGCAGCTTCGAACGTCGTCGCGACGCCGAGCTCGGCTAGGCGCACGTTCTCGGTCAGCATGTTCGCGCCTCCGGCACTCAGAAGCCGAAGGGTAGGTCGAACGGCGGTGGCTCGCCGTGCTGCTCGCGCCGTGGCGGCGCAGGGCGCGACCGAAACCAGTCTGCGAGGTCGACGAGACGTTCGGTGCTGCGCTCGAACACGAGTCGACCCTTCTCCTCCGTCGCCAGCTCGGGTGCGCCGAACGATCCCGTCTCGCTGGTCGCGGATGTCCACTCGACGATCGTCGCCGGTCCCGAGCCGAGCGTGAGATCGACCTTCTGCCACTCCTCGCCTCCAGGGAGGTCGAGGTAGTCGGGCAGCGCACCCCTGACCCGGTCCTTCCGCACCCCGTCACCGTCGACGTGAAGGTACATCGACGTCTCGAGCTCGCACGCATGGGCGCAGCCGCCCGGACCGGATTCGCGCACCTCCTCGTTCCAGTACTCGGCGATCAGCTGCCACCAGGAGATCGTCAGGCAGAGCGCGCTCGTTCGAAGCGTCACCTGCCGACCCGCCTGCTCGACGAGCGGATGGTTGGAGCCGTGCCCGTTGACGATCACGATCCGCCTGAAGCCGTGATACGCGACGGAGGTCGCGATGTCGATCAGCATGTTCGTGAATGTCGTCGGAGAGACGTTGATCGTGCCGGGGAAGTCCATCACGTGATGGCAGTACCCGTAGTTGACGGGCGGCATGACGAGCATCGACGCCGGCGACCGCTCTCCGGCGGCGAGGCAGACCGAGGTCGCGAGCTTGGCGTCGACGTCGAGCGGCAGATGGTGTCCGTGTTGCTCGATCGCGCCGACCGGCAGGACGATCACCTTCTCCTGGGCGACGGCCTCGTTGATCTCGGGCCACGTCAGGTGCTCGTAGCGGTACTCCTGCCGAACGAACTCGCCGTCGACGTCGCTCATCCTGGCCTACCAGTCGCCGACGCCGCCGTCGGCGTAGAAGACACGCTGGAGCAGCTCGGGCTCGAAGGGATGCTTCGCGACGACGGCGAGGTCGATCTCGATCCCGAGACCGGGCTTGTCGGTCGCGCGAGCAAGCATCCCGGCGGTGTCGATCGGGTGGGACTCCGTTGCGACCTCGTCCCGCCACGGGACGTCGGAGGTGACCGCCTCACAGATGATGTACGACGGCGTCGCGAGCCCGAGCTCGATCGAGGCCGCGGTGGAGACCGGGCCCTGCGGGTTGTGGGGAGCGAGCGCCACGCGGTGGACCTCTGCCAGGGCCGCGATCCGGCGCACCTCGGTCAGGCCGCCACAATGCGTGATGTCCGGCTGGATGACGCTGCAGGCGCCCTTCGTGAGCAGTTCGGCGAAGGGCCCTGCGCCGACGAGCCGCTCGCCCGTGGCGATCGGTGTCCTCACCGACCGCTGGATCGCGGCGATGTCGTCCATCCGCTCCGGCCAGCACGGCTCCTCGAACCAGAAGAGGTCGAACTGCTCGAGCGCCGCCGCGAAGAGGTGACCCATGCGCGGGCTGGGGCGGGCGTGGCAGTCGACCATGATGTCGATCTCGTCTCCGACGGCGTCGCGCATCGCCGCGACGCAGCGCTCCGCGTGACGGATCGGCGCGAGACCCTCGAGTGGGCCCGTGGGGGGCACGGCCATCGACTTGAAGGCGGTGAAGCCACGCTCCACCATGCCGGCTGCGAGCTCGCCGAACCGCGCCGGCTCGTCCGCCTCGTAGAAGTCCTCCATCCTGCCGCCGCCAAGGTGCCCGTAGAGACGCACGTAGTCCCGCACCGGTCCGCCCCAGAGCTTGTGGCAGGGGACGCCGTGCACCTTGCCGAGGATGTCCCAGAGCGCGATGTCGATGCCGCTCATCGCCGTGCCGCGGACGATGCCGTTGCCGTGCCAGAAGTGCTGGCGGAACATCATCTGCCAGAGATGCTCGATCCGGGTCGGGTCCTCGCCGACGAGGAGATCGGCGAGATCCTCGACGGCCCCGACGACGCCGCGCGTATGCCACTCGAGCGTCGCCTCACCCCAGCCGTGCAGGCCGGGCTCGTCGGTCACGACGCGCACGAATACCCAGTTGCGCATGCGCGCGTTGCAGACGTGGGCTTCGACGGCAGTGATCTTCATGCTGTCCCCTCGACGTTCTGTAGGAGTGCACTCGTCGCCTCGATCAGCCGGTCGACCTCGCCCCGGTCGACGTTCGAGGTCGTGATCCCGTACGCCCAGCGGTAGGCATCCTGGTCGAGGATCTCGTCGAGCGGAACGCCCGCGACCAGGTCGAGATCCTCGCTCGCCGGCAGGTAGCCGGCGTAATCGTTGCAATAGCCGAGGGTGAACGTCGTCTCGAAGTGACTCAGCTCCCGGATCCGCGTGCCACACTCGTTGAAGAGCTCGAACGGGTTCGCCGCGAAGGCCGCGTCACCGACCGCGAGCACCTGGATCTCGGCCCGAACGGGCTCCTCGGAGCGTCGCACCATGTCGGCATACATCGTGCACGACGAGCGTTGGTAGTGCTCGGGGAAGTCCTGGGCGGAAGTGGCCGTGTGCACGCTCTCGGGCCACACCTCGGGGAAGGAGGGCGGCGGGAGCGCATCGATGGCGGCGATCCGCGCCTCGAGCGCTGCGAGCTCGTAGGGAATCCGGCGGCGACGAAGGTCGAGCAGCTCCGAGCGGGCCTCGACCTGCACGTCCCCGGACGTGGTGATTCCCGCGACCGTCTCGAGTACCGCTGCAGCGATCGCCTCCCCGAGTTCGTCGCGCCCCTCGTATGAGTGGCGGCGCGCGTTTCGATTGCCGAACCAGTAGTCCCAGGCAGCCACGTCGCCGCCGCACCCCTGCACGAAGAGGCACTCGACCCCGGGAAGATCCCGCTCGACGGCGGCACGCAGCGGGCCGGGGAACTCGGCGTTCCACTCCAGGATCTGGCCGCCCATCAGCGTCGGATGGCAGGCAAAGCCGGCCACGACCGCGATCGGTGCCCTGCCCTCCTCTGCCTCGACGAGAAGGACCGGCACGGAATCGTCGACGGGCCGCTCACGGCGGACGCGGTTGACGGTGATGCCGGGCGCAACACCGACGCCCGAGCCGACGCGCGCCGGGCGGCGGTGGCGCCAAGCCGAGTAGACGGCACCCGCGAGCAGGTCGGGAAGGCCGGCCGCGTAGCGATCGAACGCCGGCACGTCCGAGAGGCCTCCGATCGTCGCGCCGCGGGAGATGCTCGGGGCGCTGTGGTTGTGCGCCGCGTTGACGAGCACGGCTTCGGGGCGAATGCCCGTGAGCTCCGCGACGAGTCGGCGCGCCTCCGCGGTCAGCTCCGCCCCGGCGAAGACGAGGTCGAGGGAGATGATCGCTACCGCGCTCCGACCGTCGTCGATGACGAGAGCCTGGGCGATCATCGGGTCGTGGACGCCGTCGGCGAGGCCCGTTCGCAGTGACCAGCATCCCGGCGGTAGGCCGCATGGTGGGGTGATGTCGACCCGGGCGGTGCCGGCGGTCAGCGTGCTCACGTGGGCTCTCCTCTCGTTCGTCGATGTCTCACAGGCGCGCCGTCAACTCCTCGTAGGCCTCGGGTCGGCGCTTCTTGAGCGCGAACCACGGGTTCTCACGGGCGCGGGCGAGGAGCTCCGGATCGAGGTCGGCAGAGATCCACGAGTTGCCGCACCCGATCGCCGACCGCGCGATCATCGATCCGTCGGGCGCGATGACATACGCGCCGCCGACGTGCGTGCTGTGACCGTCGAACCCGACCTGGTCGGAGAACACCGCAAAGATGCCGTTGTCCCGCGCCATGAAGTCGTGCATCCGCGGCGGCCAGGGCCGCTCCTCGAGCAGCTCCTCCTGGGCACGAGCGATGTCCTCGTCGCCGAGCTCGCGCTCGCGCCCGTCGAACGTGAGCTCGCCGCCGCCGGCGGGCATCGTGCGATTCGCGTGGGGCAGCAGAACCACGTCGGCGCCCTTCAGCGCCAGGATCCGCCAGCTCTCGAAGAAGTCGCTGTCGTGGCAGATCGCGGTTCCTACGCGGCAGAAGCCGAGGTCGTAGACGCCCCACTCGTAGGCCTGCCGGAAGCGGAAGAACTCGTCATACGAGGCGTGAACCTTACGCTGCAGCCCGATCAGGCCGTCGGGCCCGACGAGCGCCGAGGTGTTGTAGTGGGTGCCGCGGTAGAGCTCGCAGAAGCCGTAGGAGACGACGATCCCGCACGCATGCGCCTGCTTCTGTATCGCGTCGAATACCGGCCCGTCGTGCGGCTCGGCGAACCGGGTCACGTCGGCGCTGCCGTTGAGGCCGGTGATCCCCACCTCGGGGAAGACGACGAGATCGCATCCTGCCTCGGCTGTCTCCGCGATCAGCTGCAGGTGCGCCCCGAGGTTGTGCTCGACGTCCGCCGCCCGGACGTCGATCTGCGTGGCGGCGACCTTGCAGCGCTCCACGATCAGTCGAGCTCCGAGCGGTCCGCCTCGCGTGCGACGACGACGACGTTGTCGCCCTGCGCGGTTGTTGCGACTGCGCGGACGACGCACACGATCCCGTCCGTCTTGCTCAGGATCACCTCGGGCTCCCGGTCCGGCCGCTCGAGGAAGTGGATGCGTCCGACGGGCTCGTCGACCGCCACCCTCTGGCCCAGGTCGACGAGGGTCTCGAACAGGCCGGACTCGGGCGCGAGCAGGTAGTTGTCGAGCTCCGTCGCCATCAGCAGCACCTGCTCGGACAGCCCGAGGTCGGCCCGCGTCACCGCATCGCCCTCGATCACGCCGAACCGGCGCAGCACGTTCGCGAGGCCGCTCGCCGCCAACCGGTGGATCTCCGCCGTTACGTGACCGCCGCCGCCGAGCTCGGTCGAGACGACGACCTTGCCCTGACGCTCGGCCTCGCCGACGAGAAGGCCGGTGCCGGCGATGTCGATGTAGACGCAGCACCAGTCGGTGTTCCAGTGGAGCATCCCGTCCACCATCCGGCGGCGCTGGGCGATGTCGTCGACCCAGTGCATCTCGGACCACGGCAGGCACAGCCCTGTGCGGCCGCCGCTGTGGATGTCGACGACGATGTCCGTGCGCGGGAAGAGCTCCGCGGAGAGGAAGTGGGCGAGCTGCTCGTCGGCCGGCCCGTCGGGGCGACCGGGGAACGATCGGTTCATGTTCGCGCCGGACGGCCAGAGTCGTGTGTAGGCGAGTGAGGCGTCGATCGAGACGCACGGGATCACGATCACGCGCCCGTTCACGTGCTCGGGGAGGAGCTCGCGGGCGAGGTTGAGAGCTGCCACCTGCCCCTCCGGCTCATCGCCGTGGACGCCGCCACAGACGAGCGCTGTGGGGCCGTCGCCACGGGCCACCGTGACGATCGGCACGTACTGGTTCGACCACCCACTCGTGTTCGACGAGCGCGGCACCTGGAGCCTGCCGAACTGCTTGCCGGGCGCCTCGAGGTCGATGGTGCAGAGGATCGGAGAGTCGCCCATGGTCGCGAAGAGATCCTAGTGGATTGTTGACAATTTCGCTATAGTCGACAATCCGGCAGCACGTCGCGCCGGCCCGCGACCACATCACCTCAGGAGACTCTCCGTGAAGATCACCGATGTCGAGGCAATCGTCCTACGACAGGCGGAGGTGAACGAGGGAATCGCAGACGGTAGCCAGGACGACCTGGTCATCCGGATCCACACCGACGAGGGGATCACCGGGATCGGCGAGGTCGACTCGTCGCCCGAGCTCGTCCAGGCACTCGTGCAGGCACCGAGCTCGCACGCCGTCGCGGTCGGTCTCCGCGACACCCTGATCGGGGAGGACCCGCTCGACGTCGAGCGGCTGTGGCAGAAGATGTATCGCGGCCTGATCTACTTCGGCCGCCGCGGGATCGCGGTGCACGCGATCAGCGGCCTCGACATCGCACTCTGGGATATCAAGGGGAAGGCGCTCGGCAAGCCGGTGTACGAGCTTCTCGGGACGCCTCATCGTGACCGGGTGCGCGCCTACGCATCGATGCTGATGCCCGACACGCCCGGCGAGGTGACCGAGGCGATCACCGCTCTGCGCGCGCAGAACTTCACCGCCGTCAAGCTCGGCTGGGGGCCACTGGGCAAGGATCCGGAGCTCGATGTCGAGCTTGCCGCGGCCGCGAAGGCCGCCGGAGGTGACGGCGTCGAGATCATGATCGACGCCGGGCTCGGGTACGTCGCCGATGCGAAGACGGCGATCGAGGTCGCCCGCGAGTACGAGAGGCTGGGGATCTACTGGCTCGAGGAGCCGTTCGAGCCGGACGAGTACGAGGCGTACGCCGAGCTCGCCGACACGGTCGACATCCGGATCACCGCCGGCGAGCAGGACGCCACCTGGTGGGGCTTCCGCGAGCTGATCGACCGCGCGCACGTCGACCTCGTCCAACCGGACGTGACGCGCTGCGGCGGCATCACCGAGACGCTGCGCATCGCGGAGCTCGCCTACTCCCGCGGCGTCGCGACCGTTCCGCACGCGTGGAAGAGCGGGATCATCAAGGCGGCCTCGCTGCACTGCAACGCCGTCATGCCCGACGGGATCTGGCAGGAGTACTGCGTAGCGGACACGCCGATCGCGAAGGCGCTCACCGTGCAGCGGCTTCCGATCGAGGCGGACGGCTACGTGGCGGTGCCGTCCACGCCCGGCCTCGGCGTCGATCTCGACGAGGACGTGCTCGAGAGCCTTAGAGTCGGCTGAGCGGCCGACGAACGACCGAGAGACGGAGGAGCAGGAATGAGCTCGACCCAGGTTGCAGGAGCCGATCTCGCGGCACGCGCGGCGGCAGTCATCCCCGGGGGCGTGAACAGCGGCCAGCGCCAGGTTCCCGGGCTCGAGGACATGGTCATCACGGCCACCAGTGGCTCGACCTTCACCGACGCCGCCGGTCGCGTCTTCACCGACTACCACGCTGCGTTCGGGCCGCCGCTTCTCGGGCACAACGACCCCGATGTCGACGCGGCCGTGTCCGCCGTCGGGCGCTCCGTCGACCTGATGGGGATCGGTGTCACGCGGGTCGAGGTCGAGCTCGCCGAGCGACTCGTCGCGAACGTCCCCTCGCTCGAGAAGGTCCTGCTCGACCTGCACCGGGAGCGAAGCGACCTTCCATGCGCTCCGGGTATCGCGCGCCGCCACCGGCCGCCGCCACATCATCAAGTTCCAGGGTTGCTACCACGGGTGGCACGACTCGGTCGCGATGAACGTGATCTCTCCGGCCGAACGGGTCGGCGGCAAGGATCCCCTCTCGCAAGGGATGCTGCCCGAGGCGATCGACTCCACGATCGTCTGCCGCTTCAACGATGCCGAGGACGTGGCGCGTGCGCTCGACGAGCACGACGTCGCCGCGATCATCATCGAGATGATCCCGCACAACATCGGAGCGGTCCTTCCCCAGCCGGGCTTCCTCGAGAAGCTGCGCGAGCTGGCGACGAAACACGGAACCGTGCTCATCTTCGACGAGGTGATCACCGGGTTCCGGCACGGCCTCGGCGGCTACCAGGCGGTGACGGGCGTGACCCCCGACCTGACGACGCTCGGCAAGGCGATGGCGAACGGCTGGCCCGTTTCCGCGCTCGGCGGCAAGGCCGAGCTGATGGACCTCTTCTCCACCACACCCGGGCAGCCGGCGTTCTTCGCCGGCACGTTCAACGGTCATCCGGCGACGAGCGCGGCAGCTCTTGCCACGATCGAGAAGCTCGAGCGCGAGCCGGTCCACGAGCACGTGTTCGCCCTCGGCGACCGGACGCGCACGGGCCTGCAGGCGATGTTCGACCGCATCGGCGTGCCGGCGGTCGTCTCCGGCTTCGGCTCGGTCTTCGTCACCTACTTCCTCGAGGGGCCGGTCGTCAGCTACGACGACCTGCTGCGAAACGACGTCGACCTCTTCATCGGCTACCGCCGCGAGATGATGCAGGACGGCATCTTCGAGCTCCCGCTGAACCTGAAGCGCAGCCACTTCTCCTACGCACACACCGACGACGACGTCGACCGGCTCCTCGTCGCGACCGAGGCGGCCGTCACCCGCCACCTGGAGAAGCGCGCGTGAGCACCGCCACACCCGTCTCCTGCACGATCGACCTCACGGCCCCCGGCAAGCAGATCGGGCACCTCGCGTTTCCGAAGATCACGAATACCGCGGGATGGGCGAGCACCTTCGTCCACATCGGCTCGATCGCGAACGGCGACGGGCCGACCGTGCTCGTCCTCGCCGGGAACCACGGCGACGAGTACGAGGGCCAGGTCGCGGCGCTCCGCCTGCTTCAGGAGCTGCAGCCGGACCAGGTGACGGGTCGCGTGATCGTGATCCCGGTGCTCTCTCCCGCGGCCTCGAAGGCGAACACCCGCAACTGGCCGTCGGGAGCGAACTTCAACCGCTCGTTCCCCGGCAGCCCCGACGGCCCGGCGAACGAGCAGCTCGCCGACTACCTGACGCGGTTCCTCTTCCCGGCGGCGGACGTCGTGATCGACATGCACTCCGGTGGCCGCACCGCCTGGTTCCTACCGTGCTCGCACATGCACGTCGTCGACGATCCCGCCCAGCGCAAGGCGATGCTCGAGGGGATGGAGGCCTGGTGCAGCGACTGGCACTACCTCTACATCGACGTCAACGGCCACGGGTTGCTTCCGGTCGAGGCGGAGAACCAGGGCAAGCTTGTGATCACCACCGAGCTCGGGGGCGGCGGGCGCGTTCCCGCACCCGTCCATCAGCTCGCCTGGAGCGGGCTCAACAACGTCTTGCGTCACGTCGGGGTGCTGAAGGGCGAAGTCCAGACGCGGGCATCGCTCGGCCTGCCACCCGCGGTCATCCTCGACGGCCGCAATCCCGACACGATCGTCGTCGCACCCGAGGACGGCCTGTTCGAGGGCATGCTCGAGCCGGGCGATCCCGTGGCCGCAGGCGAGCCCGTCGGCCGCCTGTGGTTCATCGACCGGCCGGATCGACCGGCCGAGCTTCTCTGCTCGCCTGTCGACGGATACGTCGTCGTCACGAAGGCCATCCCACCGACCGAGCAGGGCGACTCCGTCTTCGTCGTCGGCACGCCGATCGACCGTTCCGCCCTCCTGTAGAGCGCGGGGGAAGGAGCGGTACATGAGACCGGTCGCTGCGCTCGGCGATCGGACGTTCGGCAGCCTGCGGCGGCACCGCAACTACCGTCTCTTCTTCGTCGGGAGCGGCATCTCGTTCGTCGGGACGTGGATGCAGCAGATCGCCGCGTACTGGCTCATCCTCGAGCTGACGGGATCGCCGGTCGCCGTCGGCGCGCTCGCGCTCGTCCAGACACTCCCCGTGACGCTGTTCGCTCTGGTCGGCGGCTCGATCGCGGACCGGGTCGACCTCAGGAAGATGGTGATCGCCTGCGAGTCGGCCCTCGGCATCCAGGCGGCACTGCTCTGCTTCCTGACGCTGAGCGGGCTCATCGAGCCGTGGCAGCTGTACGCTCTCGGGCTCGTCCAGGGGCTCGCGGTCGCGCTCAACGCTCCGGCCCGCCACACGCTCGTCTTCCAGATCGTCGGTCGGAATGACCTGACGAACGCGATCGCGCTCAACGCCAGCCTCGGCACGACCGCCAGGGTTCTCGGTCCCGCACTCGGTGGCGTCGTCGTGGCCGCCTTCGGGCCGGGGGTCGCTTTCGGCCTCAACGCCGTCAGCTACGGCGTCGTCATCGCCGCCCTCGTCGCGCTCCGGCTCGCCCCCCGGGCTGCGCGATCGCAGCCCCTCCAGGGCGTCCTCGTCGGTGTGGGACAGACGTTCCGCTACGCCGTCAGCTCGCGCCGCGTGGCGGTCACGTTCTTCACCCTCATCCTGATCAGCACGTTCTCGTTCAACTTCGACGTGCTGCTGCCGCTCGTCGCGCGACTGACGCTCCAACAGGGGGCGCAGACGTTCGGGCTGATCGCGTCCGTCTTCGGCGCGGGCGCGCTGACCGGGTCGTTGATCCTGGCCACGATCGGCAAGACGCGCCTCCTCGTCGTCCTCGTCGGAGCGCTGGGCTTCGGCGGCCTCCAGCTCGTCCTCTCACGGCTGGACTCGCTTCCGGCGGTCTGCGCGATCCTCTATCTGACGGGCATCTTCTACATCCTCTGGGGCTCGAGCTCGCTCGCGACGATCCAGCTCGCCGCACCCGAGCACCTGCGCGGGCGCGCCGCAAGCCTCTACTTCTTCGGCTTCATGGGTGGGGCGCCCCTCGGCGGGCTCATCGCGGGCTCGTTGACGGAGCACGGCGGCACGCGGCTCGCGTTCACGGTTGCCGGCGCGATGGCGATCCTCATCGCCCTGACGGGCGCGGCCATCCTCGCGGCCGGACGCTCGTCACGGCCCGCGAGGCAACGACCCGTGACGGAGCTCGAGGCCTGATTCGCGGCCGGGGGAGCGTCAGCCGCGCGGGCGCCGCTCCCGGGCGACGACGACGGTCACGACGTCATCCGCTCATCCATCCGAGAACATCGCCGCACCACCATCCGAGCGCGGATCCGAAGCAGCGCGGTACCCCGACCCGTCGATCATCACGAGCTGTGGCCGCGCGAAGGACGCGTGGTAGTTGTAGAGGCTCGGCTGCAGCGGTACCCCGCGCTCCTGCAGGGCAGTCATGGTCCGCTGTGGGATGCGCTGCTCGCAGAAGACCGGCGACCCCTCGCTGTGGAACCGTGGCGCCACGACCGCCTCGACGGGCGTCATCCCGAAGTCGAGCACGTTGGAGATGCTCTGCAGGATTCCCGAGGTGATGGACCAGCCTCCGGGAGCACCGAGGACGAGCCATGGGCGCCCCTCACGAAAGACGAGCGTCGGAGCGAGAGCGCTGGCACGCGCCCGCCCCGGGACATACGAGTTCGGCCGACCGGGAACCGGGTCCATCAGCGCGACGCAATCGTTCCAGGTGAAGCCGGTGCCGGGGACGACGACGCCGCTGCAGCTCGTGAGCGTGTGGGTGAGGCTGACGCAGTTGCCGTCCTCGTCCACGACGACGAGCTGCGTCGTCCCTCCCGGCTTGCCGAGCGCAACCGCATCCGGCAACTCCCCTTTCCGGATCCGTTCTGCCGTCTGGTCGGCCTGGGCATCGGAAAGAAGCTCGTCCACCGGCACATCGTTGTGCTCGGGATCGCTGAGGTAGAGGAACCGCGTCACGCCGCCCCACGCAAGCGTGGCCGAGAGGAGAAACCCGTGCTCCGGGCCATTGTGCTCGAGGGCGGCGAGGTCGAACCGCTCGAGCACCTTCAGCATCTGCAGCAGGATGATCCCGCCCGCCGGCAGGTTCGAGGTCGACACGCGCAGCCCACGGTAGGAGCCCTCGAGCGACGGAGACCACCGCTCCCGGTAGCCCGCGAGATCCTCGCGGGTGACGAACGCACCGTTACGCTCGAAGTCCTCGGCGATCGTCTCGGCCAGAGCCCCGGTGTAGAGCTCGGTGGCGCCGTTCCGCGCGATGGCGCGGAGGGACTCTGCCTGGTCGGGGTTTCGGTACGGCTCGCCCCGCTCGAGCATGCGACCGTCGGCGTGCATCCAGAGCCTGCGGGCCTCGGGCGTTGCGCAGTACTTCTCCTGCGGGCCGGGCAGGCCCGGGAGATAGGGCATGCGGCAATACATGGCGATGTACTCCGGCCAGTCGAAGCCGTCCTCGCTGTACGAGATCGCCGGCTGCAGCAGTTCTCCCCAGGGGCGGGTTCCGTAGCGGGCGTGGAGTGCGCCGAGCCCCGCCACCGTGCCGGGCGTCATGACCGCTGTGTACCCGAACATGTTCCGGTGATCGTCGAACAGGGCGTAGTGCCAGACGTCGGTGTAGCCACGCAGATCGTTGACCCACATGTCCGGGCGCATGCGCGCGCCGATGCGCGCGGGGAACGCGAGGTCCTCGACGCACCCGGTGTGCGCGTCGTACAGCGTCGCGCCGCCCCAGCCGCCGAGTCCGCACTGGAACGGGTTCAGCACCGTCTGGGCGAACGCGGCGGCGACCGCCGCGTCGAATGCGTTCCCGCCGGCCCGCAGGACGTCCGCGCCAACCTCGGCCGCCCTGGGCTCCGGCGCGACGACGACACCCTTCACCGCTCGCCCGCTCTTCCTGCCGTCATCCGACTCCTCCGGGAGCATCGGTTGCGGGACCGAGGAGAGCGGCCCCGCGGGATACTGTCAAACTCTACGGGAGAGGCAGCCGCGACCCGGTCGAGTTCCGACCCGTTCCGGCGCCCGCCTGGGCGGGGAGCAGGTAGAACTGCCTCCGATGGAGCAGACGTTCAGCATGACTCGCTGCCGGTTCGGCGTCGCCCGTCGCTGCGTGACGCCGCCCGTCGGGATCTACGCCCGCTCGTGGGGCGCGGCGACGCACGAGACTGCCGAGGGCGTCCACCGTCCGTTCACGGCGACGGCGGCCGTCTTCGCGCAACTCGGTGGCGACGCACCGACGCTCGCCCTCGTCGCACTCGACCTTGGCTGGTTCCAGAACGTCGCCGACGCGCAAGGGCTGCGCGCCTCCGTCCTCGAGCGCACCGGCCTCGACGAAGCCGAGCTTCTGATTCAGATGTCGCACACCCACGCCGGCGCCAACACGAACTCCCTCCTCGAGGACAAGCCGGGCACCGAGTGGATCGCGCCGTATCTCGAGAGCCTGGCGGTCGACATCGGGAACGCAGTCCTCGAGGCCCGCTCCCGGCTCGTGCCTGCTTTCATCTCGTACGGCACCGGCAGCTGCTCCCTCGCTGCGAACCGTGATCTCTGGGACCCGGCAGCCGAACGCTACGCCTGCGGCTACAACCCCGGAGGCGAGGCCGATGACGCACTCCTCGTCGCCCGCGTTACCGATGACGCAGGCGCGGTGCTCGCGACGCTGTTCAACTACGCCTGCCATCCGACAACCCTCGCCTGGGAGAACCGACTGCTGTCGCCGGACTTCGTCGGCGCAGCTCGCGAGATCCTGGAGCAGGCGTTCGAGGCGCCCGCTCTCTTTCTCCAGGGCGCCTCCGGCGACCTCGCGCCGCGCGACAACTACGTCGGCGACGTGGCTGTTGCAGACCAAAACGGCCGCCAACTCGGTTATGCCGCGGCGGCTGCGATCGAGGCGCTCCCGCCTCCCGGGACGGCCTTCGGCTATTCGGGGATCGTCGCTTCCGGTGCGGGCCTCGGTACCTGGGACTACCGGCCGTGCAGTGGCGAGCAACTCGAGCGTGCCGGCGTGCTCGCGGGCACCCTGACCGAGGTCGAGCTCGAACGGAAGGCAGACCTCGGCGTGGTCGAGAGCGTCTCGGGCTCCACGCCCGATTCTCCGCAGGAGCGCGAGAAAGCGTTCCGGCGAGAGTTGCTGCGCCTGGCGCTTGGCGACGACCCGATCCACAGCATGCCGATGTGGGTGTGGCGCGTCGGTGAGGCGCTGCTCGTGGCGGTGCCGAACGAGCCGTACGCCGTGTTTCAACTCGAGCTGCGCCGACGGTTCCCTGACATCCCGATTCTCGTCCTGATGACGACGAACGGCGGCGTGGGCTACCTGCCTCCACGGGAGACCTACGGCACCGGCCGCTACCAGGAGCAGCAGTCGCCGTTTACGGCAGGGTGCCTGGAGCAAGCGATCGAAGCAGCAGCAGACGCACTCGAAGCGGTACGCACGAGTGCGTAGCGCTCGCTACCGAAGGCCGAGCAGCGCGAGGGTATCGCGGTGGACGATCCCCTCGATCACGTCCTCGGGAACCATCGGAAGCGCGGTGCCGGCGACGAAGCGGTTGATCGAGCGGAGGCCCTCGGTGGTGCGCTCGATCGTCGAGAACGGATAGTCCGTACCGAGGAGGAGCCGGTCGGTGACACCGTACTCGAGCGCGGCGAGCATCCCGTTGTAGTACTGCCACGGGCGCGTCTCGAGAGCCGAGATGTCGGCAAGGAGATTCGGGTGCTTGCGGATCGTCGCCATCGCCTCCTCGATCCACGGATGCCCGAGGTGCGCGACGACGATGGTGAGGTCCGGGAACCGGGTCGCGACCTCGTCGAGGAGGACGGGCCTTGCGTGAATCAGGGGCGCGTCCCGGACGAAGGTCGTACCCTGGTGCCACATGACCGGGAGCCCGAGGCGCTCCGCGACCTCGTACACGGCGAACGCATTCGTGCCGAGCGGGTCGAAGTGCTGGTAGATCGGCCCGAGCTTCAACCCGCGCAGGCCAAGCGACGTTACCGCGTGCTCGAGCTGGTCCGGTGCCTCGGGATGGTTCGGATCGACGCTCGCAAAGCCGATCAGCTTCTCGGGATGTGCGCCGACGTACTCGGCCACGTACTCGTTGGGAACGTCGAACCCGACGGCCGGCGCGGCGAAGGCGAGGACGATCGCCGTCTCGACCCGCGCCATCGCCTCCCAGTGCTCCTCCAGTGAGACACCGAGCTGCAGATCCGGCCCCCACGCCCGCCGGGCGTCGTCCAAGAACGCACCACCGATGTGCGTTCCGGTCTCGCCGACATGAGTGTGGCAGTCGATCATCCGTCAGTAGTCCCGCAATGAGCCGTCGGCATTGAGCAGGGCCGGCCGCTCGTACGGCCGCGGGGGATAGTGCTTGACAGCCTCCTCGTTGACCTCGATACCGATGCCCGGGGCCGTCGGCAGGAGCAGGAAGCCGCCTTCCCGCACGAGCGGCTCGTGGACGAGATCACGCTTGACGCCCTTGTCGTCCGAGTAGGGATACTCCTGCACCGGAATGTTGTGTGTGGCCGCGTCGAGTTGCACGCAGGCCGCTGTCAGGACTGCCGATAGCGGGTTGTGCGGAACGACGCCGACGTACTCAGCCTCCGCGAGAGCGGCGATCTTCTTGATGTTCGTGATCCCGCCCGCGAGCGAAAGGTCCGGCCGGACGAAGGCGGCGCCCTTGGCCCGGAGGAGGTCGCGGAACTGGAACAGCGTGTACAGCCGCTCGCCCATCGCGAGCGGCATCGGCACGTTCTGCGCGACATACGTCCACTGATCCATGTTCTCCGGCTCGATCGGATCCTCGAAGAAGTAGAGGTTGAACGGCTCGAGCGCCCGGCCGACGGCGATCGCCTCGGCGGGAGTGAGCCGGTTGACGACGTCGATCATGATGTCGATGTCCGGCCCGACGGCGTCGCGGACCGCCGCTACCCACTCGACCGCGGTCCGCTGCATCGCGGTGAACGAGAGCTCCTCCAGGCGCGGGCCGCTGCGGAAGCCGCCGGTCTGGCCGCTCGCGAGGAAGCTGAACGGGTACGGGTAGAGCCGGACGGCGGTGAAACCCTCCTCGACTCTTGCCCTCGCCTCTTCGGCGACCCCCTCGATCGAATCGGCAAAGAGATGCACGTAGAGCCGCACCTTGTCGCGCGTCGGGCCGCCGAGAAGCTCGTAGACGGGCCTGCCGTATGCCTTGCCCTTGATGTCCCAGAGCGCGATGTCGATCGCGCCGATGGCCGACATCACGTCCGCGCCGCCGCGAAACAGGCACCGGCGGAACATGTGCTGCCAGTGCTTCTCGATCTCGAGCGGGTTCTTCCCGACCAGGTACTCGGCGCAGTACTCCACACCTGCGATCGGAAGAAACGGCGTTCCCCCCGTCCCCGAGGCGGGATGGAGCTCGCCCCACCCGACGTGGCCCTCGTCGGTGGAGACCTTGACGTACAGGTACCGGTCTGCGTGCAGCACGTCGACGGACGTGACCCTCACGGCTCCTCCCCCTCTGTCGACTCCTCCCCGTCCCACTCTCCGTCCAGGTCATCCTCGTCCCAGTCGATCTCCGGCACCTCGATCGGGGCCACTGCGTGGCGCTCGACGACCTCGGCCATGATCGATGCGGCCCGCGCGATCTCCTCGTCGCCGATCAACCGGTGCGTGACGAGGCGGATCCGGGCCGTGTCGCGCTCCAGCACGCGCACGCCGGCCGCTTCGAGAAGGCCGACGAGCGACGCCGGCTCGATCCCGGTCTCGGTGACGTCGGCCAGCACGATGTTCGTCTCGATCGTCTCCGGGTGCAGCCTGATTCCCGGGATGGCGGCGAGCAGTCCTCCGAGCTCGCGGGCGCGGCGGTGGTCGTCTGCGACCCGCTCCATCATCGTGTCGAGAGCGACGAGCCCTGCCGCCGCGGCAATCCCGGCCCGATGGAAGCTCGCCCCGCCGAGGCGCTGCAACATCAGCCGTGCCCGGTCGACGACCTCGTGGCTGCCGGCGAGCACTGCTCCCATCGGCGCCGACAGCGACTTGTTCAACGAGAACACGATCGAGTTCGCCGGAGCAGCGAGGTCGGCGAGAGGCACACCGAGCGCCACCGACGCGTTCACGAGCCGCGCTCCGTCGAGATGCACGCGCGCGCGATGCCTCTTCGCGGCCTTGACGAGCGCCAGCGTGAGCTGAACCGAGAGCGTCGTGCCGCCGGCCCGCGTGTGCGTGTTCTCGAGGATCAGCAAGGCCGCGCCCTCGCTCTTCACAAGGGCGGAGACCGCGACCGGGTCCATTCGTCCGTCGCTCGCCCACAGCGACCGGGGCTCGAGGCGGGCGATCTCCTCCATCCCCCTCGCCTCCGACGTCATCACGTGCGATGCGGCCTCGACGACGACGCGGTCGCCCGGGAGGCAGAACGTGAGCATGGCGACGAGATTTCCCATACCGCACGTCGGAACCCAGAGCCCGGCGGGCTTCCCGAGGAGCGCAGCGACGCGCTCGCAGAGCTCGTTGACCGACGGGTCTTCCCCGACGGTCGCCCAGCCGAGCTCCGCGGTTCGCATCGCCTCCCACATCGCCTCGGTCGGGAGCGACAGGAGATCGGAGCGAAGGTCGATCACATCAGGCCCGTAGGAGATGCCGTCCCGGTCGGGCACCGGTGTGATCGCCCTGCTCGACGACCACCGTGCCGTTGACGAGGACGTGCTCGACCCCACGCGCATAGGCGTGCGGCTTCTCGTTCGTCGAGACGTCGTCGAGCGCGTCGTAGTCGAAGACGACGACGTCGGCAGCGTATCCCGCGCGGAGCATCCCCCGATCCCAGAGGCCGAAGTGCGCCGCGGGCATGCTGGTCATCTTGCGGATCGCCTCCTCGAGCCGAAGGGTGCCGTTCTCCCGGACGTGGTGGGTGAGGTAATGCACGTGCCCCGCGTAGCCGAGCGGGTGCCGAAGGGCGTCCGCGAGCGGGCCCTCGAGCGTGACGGTGAACGTGTCGACGCCGAGGCAGAAGAGCGGATGCGAGATCATCTCGGCCATGTGCTCGTCGGTGAAGAGCCGACCGACGACGAGGATGCTCTCGTAGCTCTCGCCCGCGTCCGCGAGGACGTCGAAGAAGCACTCCCAGGGATCGGCCTTCCGTAGATCCGCGATCTCGGCGAACGAGAGACCGTCCCAGTCCGGATGTTGCTCGCTCGCCTGCAGGCGCACACGATCCCACTCACCCTTGTGGATGAAGCGCCAGTAGCGATCGCATTCGGTTCGCAGCTGCTTCCGCGTATCCGGGTCGCGCAGCCGGGCGACCGCCGCCGCGGTTCCGTCGGCCGCGACCCACGGCGGCAGGATCCCGGAGAGCTGGCCGAGCCCGTCGAGGAACGGCGTCGTGTCGGCGAGGACGTCCATGCCTTCTTCCCTCGCGGCCGCCATCATCTCGACGGCGCGCTCCCAGCCCCGGTCGGGCGCGCCCGTGTTGTGACGAACGTTGAGGTGCGAGATCTCGGCCCGCGCTCCGCCGGCCCTCGCGACCTCGAGGAACTCGGCGATCGCATGCAGGATCCCGGCATCGCGGTTCCGCACGTGGCTCGTGTAGATCCCGTCGTACTCACCTGCGATCGCGTTCAGGCGCACGAGCTCGGCGGTCGACGCCTCGCGGCCGGGGTTGAACTCGAGACCCGTCGACATCCCGAGCGCGCCGGCCTCCATCGCCTCGCGCATGAACCGGTCCATCATCGCGGCCTGGATCTCCGTCGGGTGCGAGCCCGAGACACCCGCCGCGAGCCTGATCGAGTTGTGGCCGACGAACCAGGCCAGGTTCGGCGTGTGCCCGACGTCCGCGAGGAAGTCGAGGTGCTCGCCGAAGGTCGTCCACGGGATCACCGGCCCGTCGAAGCCGAACGTGTGCAGGCGGCCACTCATGTACTCGCGCGAGTGGTCGGTGACCGGCGCATAGCTCCAGCCGCAGTTGCCGACGACCTCGGTCGTCACTCCCTGCCGGATCGTGCTCTCCGCCGTCGGGTTCGCGAGGAGCGAGAAGTCGCTGTGGCTGTGGGGATCGACGAAACCCGGGCACACGACCTTGCCGGCCGCATCGATCACGCGCGTCGCGGTCGCGTCGGCGCCGAGCCGTCCGACCTCGACGATCTTCCCCTCCTCGATCGCGACGTCGCCGAGGAACGGAGGGCTGCCGGTGCCGTCCGCCACCCAGCCGTTGCGAATCAGGATGTCGAGCATGCCGGCCTCACTTCTTCGAGGCGCCGCCGACGTGCGGGCCGAGCCTGGGATCGAGGATGTCGCGCAGGCCGTCGCCGAGGAAGTTGAAGCCGAGAACGACGATCATGATCGCGAGACCGGGGAAGATCGACAGCCAGGGGGCGATGTCGAGGTACGAGCGCGCGCTGTTGAGCATCCCTCCCCAGGAGGCCTCGGGGGGCTGCGTGCCGAGCCCGAGGAAGCTCAGCGCAGCCTCGCTGAGGATCGCGGTCGCAAGGTAGACGGTGACGAGCACGATCAGCGGTGCCGCGATGTTGGGCATCACGTGCCGGCCCATCACACGGAGGTGTGACGATCCGAGGGCGCGTGTCGACTCGACAAAGGGATATCCCATCACCTCGAGGACCGCGCCACGCACGACCCTGGCGAACGCCGGCGCGATCACGATGCCGATCGCGATCATCGCGTTCCGCCGGTTCGGCCCGAGCATCCCGGCGATCACGATGGCCAGCACGAGCCCAGGGAGTGCGAACATGAGGTCGACGAACCGCATCAACGCGCTGTCGAGCCAGCCGCCGAAGAAGCCTGCCAGGAGGCCGAGGCTGACACCGAGGACGAACGCGATCGAGACGGCGATGATTCCGACCTGCAGCGAGACCTGGGAGCCGTGGATGATGCGGGCGAGCTGATCGCGCCCGAGCTCGTCGGTGCCCATGGGGTGAGCCCAGCTCGGAGCCTGCAACCGCAGGGCGACGAGCTCGTTTGGGTCGATCGTCCAGATGTACGGGCCGAAGAGCGCGATCAGGATGTTGAGCCCGACGATGATGGCGCCGGCGATACCGATCGGATTGCGCCACTTGGCGAAGCGGCCAGCTCTCCGCGCCGGTGTATACACCCAGGCGTCCTCGCCGACCTCGCTCGATCGTCCCTCCGCACCGATGATCGGGGCCTCGTTGTTCGACATGTTGCTCATTCCTGGGAGATCCTCGGGTCGAGGACGCCGTAGAGGAGATCGACGATGAGATTGGCGAAGATGAAGATGAACGCGAGCAGCATCGTCGCGCCCTGGACGACGGGATAATCCCGGTTGAAGATGGCGTTGATGAGTGTGTTCCCGAGACCGGGGAGACCGAAGATGATCTCGACGATCGCCGAGCCTCCCATGAGAATGCCGATCTCGAAGCCGATCACCGTCACGACCGGGATGAGCGCGTTGCGGAGGGCATGCCGGGAAATGACGACCTTGCGCCGTACGCCCTTCGCCCGCGCGGTTCGCACGTAGTCCTGCCCGAGCACCTCGAGCATCGTCGCGCGCACCATCCGCATCACGATCGCGAGCGTGAACACCGAGATGGCGATCGCGGGGAGGATGAACTGGCTCAGGTTCTCGATCGGATCCTTGTAGATGGGAACGTAGTTCAGCGGTGGGACCCAGCCGAACACCCGTGACGTGAAGAGAAGGAGGAGCGTGGCAAGCCAGAAGCTGGGAATGCTGACGCCGATGAGGCCGCCGATGCGCGCCGCGAAGTCGTGCTTGCTGTCGCGCTTGACGGCCGAGAGGACGCCGAGCGGGATGCCGATCACGGTCGCGATGAGCAGGCCGAGGAAGACGAGCTCGGCCGTGATGGGGAGCGCGTCGAGAAGCACGTTGGAGACGGGCTCGGTGTTGCGCAGCGAGTCGCCGAGGTCGCCCTGCAAGACGCCGCTGATCCAGCGCCAGTATTGCTCCGGGTAGCTGCCGTTGAGCCCGAGTTGCTCGCGCGCCTGCTGGATCAGTTCGGGGTCACCGGCGACGTCCGCGCCCGCGAGCACCGAGACGATGTCGCCCGGAAGCAGGCGCACCATCATGAAGATCACGATCGAGATCCCGATCATCGTCGGGATCATGTAGAGCACGCGTTTTAGGACATATCCGCCCATGAGTTACCAGTCTGACCGACCGGGAGGGCCGCCGCGACGGCAGCCCTCCCGGTCGACGTCCATGACGCTTCGCTGCGCTATGAGCTCAGCCACACGTTGTTGCGAAGTCCCGTGTTGAAGTCGTCGAAGGCGACGTACATGCCCTGCACGCGCTTGTTGACGACCTGGAACTTGTTCACCTGCACGAGCCCGATCTGCGGGAGATCGTTCTGGAGCTGGATCTGGACACCCTTGTAGATCGGAAGCCGCTTGGCCTGATCGAGGATGATCTTGCCGTTACCGACTCCACGCCAGACCTTGATGTTCTTGTAGGCCGGGTACCACCGCTGGTAGATCGAGTTGCTCGGGTTGTACTCACCCATGTACCCATCGACGTCGCCGCGCATACCGCGAGCGGTGAGATCCCACTCGAAGTTGCCGGTGCCGTTGTTGGCCGCGAACGTCCCAGGCTCCTGGGCGACGATTTCCACATCGATGTTGATCGCCTTCAGCTGCGACTTGATCACCGACGCGACCTGCTGGAAGTCGAGCGGCGTCGAGAACGTCGACAGCTTGACGGAGAAGCCCTTCGCGTAACCCGCAGCCGCCATCAGCTGCTTGGCCTTGGGGAGGTCGAACTTCTGGTACTTGGTCTTGAGCTCCTTCTGCGTGAACGGCCAGGGGCCGTACCCGGGAGGAACGACGCCGGAGTAGTTGCCGGCACCGTTGTAGACCGTGTTGATGATGGCCTGGCGATTGATCGCGAAGTTGACGGCCTGACGGACACGGACATCGTTCCAGGGCTTCGGATCGCCCTTGATCGTCATCTGCAACTCGCGGAACGCGGCCGTGCCGCCCCTCAGGATCTTGAGGTTCGAGTCGTTCTTGAGCGAGTTCGCCCCGTCCGCGGAGAGCGTGGCACCGTCGATCGCACCGGCGCGTAGCGCCGCGATGCGCGCCTGCTCGTCGGTGAGTGTCTTCAGCGTCATCGCGTTCATGTACGGCTGGCCAGCCTTCCAGAACGACTTGTTGGCGACGTACTCGACGCGGTCGTTCGGGGTGTACCCGACCATCCGGTACGGCCCCGTGCCGATCGCTTCACGGGAGACATTGATCTGGTCGTAGAGCCCGGCCGGGACGATGGGCGAGTAGCGACCCCAGGCGAGGAAGCCGAACACGCGCGCGTCCCGCGTCTTGAGACGAAGCCGAACGACGTACTTCGAGAGGACGTCGACTCCTTCGAAGCCGGGCACCTGGCTGACCGTGGTGACGCTCCCCGGAAGCGGCGGGGCGAGCATCTTCTCGACGGAGTACTTGACGTCTGCCCCGACGAGCTCCTTGCCGTTGTGGAACTTCACGCCCTTTCGGAGGTTGAAGGTGATCGACTTCTGATCGGCCGCGATCTTCCACGACGTCGCGAGAGCCGGCTTGATGTTGAGGTTCTTGTCCCACTCGACGAGCGAATCGTAGGCCGCCTGCTTGCCCCAGTGGTTCGAGGTCAGGATCGCCCCGTAGGGTGCGACGTGGACCGGATCCTGCTCGAGCGCCCATGTGATCTTGCCGCCCTTACGGATCGGCGTCGCCGACGAACGACGGGTCGCCGCCTTTGCGCCGCCGGCAAGCGATCCGGCCGCTACTGCACCGGCGCCAACGACGCCGGCCTTGACGAGAGCCTCGCGCCGGGTGACCCCTCCGACCGCCTGCTCAGTCTTTTCCTTCTTGGACACAGCCATGTCCTCCTTTGTAGGTGGGCTCGGTCAGACGATCTGGCCGACCCGTGGAGCCTCTCCATGTACGTCATCGTAAAAGACGGATTCCCGGACCTGAATGTTTGCGAGCCGCTCGACGGCATCGCGATCGATCTCCACCCCGAGCCCCGGAAGATCGGTCACTTCGATCAGACCGTTGCCCATTTCGAGGGGCTCCGAGAGGACGTCGAGCTCCTGCAGCGGGTAATGGGTGTCGCTTGCGAAGGGGAAGTTCGAGGAAGACGCAACGAGCTGTGCATTTGCCATCGTAGCGACGCCGAGCTCGGCCCAGCTCCCGATTGCACACCACTTCCCCGCAGCATCCGCCAGCGCCGCGATCTGACGCGCGCGCGTCAGCCCCCCTGCCTCGGAGGGGTAGACGACGAAGACGTCGCACGCCTCCGCCTTGATCAGCTCGAGCGCCGAGCGGATGTCGGTGCAGCCCTCGTCGGCTGCGATCGGGACTCCGACGGCCCGGCGTACGGTCGCCATCCCCGCCACGTCGAAGTCGGGAACGGGTTGCTCGACGTACTGGAGGTCGAACTTCTCGAGGCCTCGGATCCAGCGGATCGCCGCGGGGACGCTCCAGATCATGTTGGCGTCGATCCGGATCTTGACGTCGATTCCGACCGCGTCGCGGATGGCGGCGATCGTGTCGTGATCCTGTCCGAAGTCGCGGCCGACCTTCAGCTTCAACTCGCCGTATCCGGCCTCGACGAACGCGGCTGCCTTGCGCGCGTTCGCCTCGGGCTCGTCGATGAACAGGTAGCCCACGACCGGCACCTGCCGGCGACAGAAGCCGCCGAGAAGCTCCGCAACCGGCACACCGAGAGCCTTGCCCTTGATATCGAGCAGTGCGAGCTCGATGCCCGCGATCGCGTAGGCGCCGATCCGGCTCCAGTTGCGGGTGAACTCCTCCATCCGGTGGACGAGCCACTCGGTGCGCAGGGGGTCCTGTCCGACGAGAAACTGCGTCAGCTCGGCATCGATGATCGTCCGGATCGTGGGCAGCGTCGGCCCGGGTGCCTCACCGACACCGATCACTCCCTCGTCGGTGTGGATCTCGACGAGCAGGCCCGACGCCGACAGACGTGTTCCCCCCGGCCAGACGAGGGGCTCGCGCATGGGCGTGCGCACGGGGACGGTATGAATACTGGTGATCTTCACGAGAGATGGCTAGACTAGGCTCGAACGGGCGGATTGTCAACCATTCATCGATTGTCGACAATTTGTATGATGGGAGCACGCATGGCCGAAGGTGTCGAACGAACCCCGACCGTCGTCGTCGATGCAGGCGCCGGCAGGGGAGGCCCCCGCGGCCAGCAGGTCGTCGAGATCCTGCGGAGCGCGATCATCGTCGGCACCTACGAGCCGGGCGAGCGCCTGATCGAGGCGACGATCTCGACCGAGCTCGGGACGAGCCGCGGCCCTGTCCGTGAGGCGCTCCGACAGCTGGAGAACGAGGGGCTCGTGATGTCCTTCCCCTACAAGGGGGCCGTCGTCCTCGGCGTCTCCGACGACGAGGTGCAGGAAGTCCTCATCCCGATCCGGCTCACACTCGAGCGCTATAGCTTCGCCCATGCTATCGAGCGGATGACCGACAACGACCTCGGCGAGCTGGGCAAACAGGTGTGGTTGATGGAGCAGGCTGCCGCCGCCGACGACCTCCCGCGCGTGGTCGAGGCCGACCTGCGGTTCCACGAGGTGGTCATCTCGGCCTCGGGCCAGCCGCACACCGTGCAGATCTGGGGCACGATCTGGCCGCGGATCCGCGCCTACTTCTACCGTTACGGACGAGGCAAGGATCTCGCCACCATGGTCCTCGAGCACCGCGAGCTGCTCGCCGCGATCCAGTCGCGCGACGTGGCGCTGATGCTGAGGAAGCTCGAAGAGCACATCGCCGTCCCGATCCCCACCCCCGCCACGACCGCGCCGAGCCGGCGCCGGAAGCCACCGGCGCCCGTTGCCGCGTCGACCAACGGCATGGTTCGCCCGGCCGGCACCGCCGGAGCCGGCCCGGCATGACCGAGCTCCTGACCGTCACCGGCCTCCGTACCGGGTTCCACACCCACGGCGGTGTGATCCGGGCCGTCGACGGCGTCGACTTCGCGATCGAGAAGGGAGGGGCGCTCGGCGTCGTCGGCGAATCGGGCAGCGGCAAGTCCGTCACAGCCCTCTCGATCATGCGCCTCGTCGACCTGCCGGGACGGGTCGAGCCCACGTCGAGCATCGTCTTCGAGGGGGCCGACCTCGCGACGCTGTCCGAAAGCGAGATGACCGATATCCGCGGCAACGAGATCTCGATGATCTTCCAGGAGCCGATGACGTCGCTCAACCCGGTCTTCACTGTCGGCGAGCAGATCGCCGAGTCCGTTCGCCTCCACCAGGGTGTCGGGAACAAGGAGGCGGAGGCACGGGCTCTCGAGATGATGGAGCTCGTCGGTATCCCCTCTGCCAAGGGGCGGATGCGTGACTATCCGCATCAGATGTCCGGCGGCATGCGCCAGCGCGTCATGATCGGTATGGCGCTGAGCTGCAACCCGAAGCTCCTGATCGCCGACGAGCCGACGACTGCGCTCGACGTCACGGTCCAGGCTCAGATCCTCGAGCTGATGAAGGAGCTGCGCGAGAAGCTGGGCATGGCGATCCTCCTGATCACGCACGACCTCGGCGTGGTCGCGGAGATGGTCGACGACGTCGCCGTCATGTACGGGGGCCAGATCGTGGAGCACGGGCCGGTCAAGGAGATCTTCGACAACCCGCAGCATCCCTACACCGAGGCGCTCCTCCGCTCGATCCCGCTGCTCGGGATGCGCTACACGACCCCGCTCAAGGCGATTCGCGGAATGGTGCCCAGCCCGCTCGACTGGCCCGAGGGCTGTCGCTTCGCGCCCCGCTGCGACTACGCGTTCGACCGCTGCACGACCGAGTTGCCACCGCTCGTCTCCGTCGGCGGGCAGAAGGCGTCCTGCTGGCTCTGCGAGAACGGACCGCGCGAGGTTCAGCCGCTCGGGGTGTCGTCATGAGCTCCGGCGCGACGATTCCCGAGACCGCGCCCGAGCCACCCGACGGCGACGCCGGCGTGCTGCTCAGCGTCCGCGGCCTGAAGAAGCACTTCCCGGTCAAGCAGGGGCTGCTCAAGCGCACTTCCGGCTACCTGCAGGCCGTCGACGGCGTCGACCTCGAGGTCCGCCGGGGCGAGACGCTCGGCCTCGTCGGCGAGTCCGGTTGCGGCAAGTCGACCCTCGGGCGGACGATCCTGCGCCTGCTCGAGCCGACCGCAGGTGAGATCACGTTCGACGGTGTCGACCTGGTAGGCCTCGGCAACAAGGACATGAAAGAGATGCGCCGCCACATGCAGATCGTCTTCCAGGACTCGGTCGGCTCGCTCGACCCGCGGATGAAGGTGGGCGCACTGATCGCGGAAGGGCTCACGATTCACGGCCTGGGGGTCCGAAACGAGCGCAGCGACGCCGTCCACGAGATGCTCGCTCGGGTCGGCATGCCGCCCGAGGCGGCCGATCGGTACCCACATCAGTTCAGCGGGGGCCAGAGGCAACGGATCGGGTTGGCGCGTGCTCTCGTCCTGCAGCCGAAGCTCGTCGTCGCCGACGAGCCGGTCTCGGCGCTCGACGTCTCGATCCAGTCGCAGGTACTGAACCTGCTCGTCGAGCTGAAGGCCGAGTTCGACCTCACGTACGTGTTCGTCGCGCACGACCTCGCCGTCGTCGGGTACATCTCGGATCGCGTCGCGGTGATGTATCTCGGCCGGATCGTCGAGATCGCACCGTCGGACGAGCTCTTCGCGCGGCCGCTGCATCCGTACACGATGGCGCTGCTCTCGGCCAATCCCGAGCCCGTCCCCGGGCGCAAGAGCAGCAGGATCGTGCTGACCGGAGACGTCCCGAGCCCCATCAACCCGCCGTCGGGCTGTCGCTTCAGGACGCGCTGTCCGATCGCACAGCAGATCTGTTCCGAGGTCGACCCGGTGCTCGAGGATCACGGGCTCGACCACGGCGCAGCGTGTCACTTCCCCGGTTCGTCGATCGCCGGAACCACATCCGGCGCTTCATGACGTCGGGCGCGACGCCGTCACTTCGTGAGGTTCGGCTCCTGCACGACTGCCGTGTGCCGACGCGCGCCGGGCTCTCGCTCTCGGCCGACGTCTACCTGCCCCTCGGAGCCCAGGGGCTGCCGACGATCATTCAATGGACGCCGTACGAGTCGACGCGGGAGCGCTTCATCTCGTGGGGCGTCTGGTTCGCACAGCGGGGCTACGCCGCCGTCGTCGTGGACACGCGCGGCCGCTACGAGTCCGAGGGCCAGTTCACGGCCTGGACGCACGACGGCGCCGACGCCTACGACACGGTCACCTGGGCTGCGGACGAGCAGTGGTCGAACGGCCGCATCGGCACGTGGGGCCGAAGCTACGGCGGCCTCGTCCAGTGGCAGCTCGCGCACCTGCAGCACCCGAACGTGCAGTGCATCGCGCCCCAGGTCATCCACGACGACTACTTCTGGGACGGCTACTGGACGGGTGGGGCGTTCCAGCTGGCGCTGACGCTCGGCGCGGCCGCGCTCTGGTCGAGCGCCCTCGCGCTGATCACCGGCCCGAGCGCCAGGGATGTCGTTCTCAACGACCGTGTCTTCGGACACCTGCCGTTGATCGAGCTCGACGAGGTGACGATCGGCCGCAAGGTCGACTACTGGCGCCTCTGGTGGGAGCACCAGACGAACGACGACTACTGGCAGAGCTTCCGACATCGTCCGGAGAGGGTCGACGTGCCGATCTTCCAGCAGGGAGGCTGGTTCGATCCGTACTCGGGCTCTCACCTGCGATCGTTCGGAGCGATCGGGGATCGCGTGTCGAACCGCGTCATGATCGGGCCCTGGTCGCACGAGGAGGACATCGAGAACTTCCGCGGCGACATCGATCTCTCGCCTGCCGCAACGGTGATCCGCGACCACGAGCTCGCCTTCTACGACCGGTATCTCAAGGACGTCGACAACGGGTGGGAGGAGCGGCCGGCGGCCGACCTCTACGTGCTCGGCGCGAACGAGTGGCGCGGCGAGAGCGAATGGCCGCTCGCACGGGCCGAGTCGACGGCCCTCCATCTGCGCAAGGGTGGCATGCTCAGCCTCGACGAGGCGGGCCCGGACGAGCCCGCCGATCGCTACGACTACGACCCCGCGGACCCTGTACCGACGATCGGCGGGGTGAGCTCGGTGCTCACGATGACGCAGGGCGCCGAGACGCCGATCCGGCCTGGCCCGATCGACCAACGAGTCCTCGAGCAGCGCCACGACGTGCTCGTCTACACGACCGAGCTGCTCGACCGTGATCTCGAGGTGATCGGGCCCGTCGAGATGGTGCTCTACGCGGCGTCCTCCGCCCTGGACACCGACTTCATCGTCCGGCTCTGCGACGTCTACCCGGACGGCCGCTCGATCTTCCTCACGGAGGGAATCATCCGGGCCAGGTACCGGGGCAGCGTCGAGGGAGAGTCGGTCGAGCTCCTCGAGCCCGGCGAGGTCGCCGAGTACCGGATCCGGTGCTACCCGATGGCGAACGTCTTCAGGCGCGGGCATGCAATCAGGGTCGACATCACGAGCTCGAGCTTCCCTCGTTTCTCGCGCAACCTCAACACCGGCGAGGACGTCGGTACGGGGACGCGCATGCAGATCGCCCACCAGACGATCCTCCACACGAGCACGTACCCGTCACGCATCGTGCTGCCCGTCATCCCCTCGTGAGCGAGTCCGGCGGCTTTCCCACCTTCGAGGCTGCGCGCCAGCTCGACGCCATGCGCGCTGCGGGCGTCGAGCCTGTCCCGCTCCACGGCACGCTCTCACCCGCACTTCCACCCCACGTCGTCGACGCCGTCGCGCGCGTTCTCGGCCGACCGATGGCTGCGCCTCCGCCACGCGGCCTGCTCGCGCTCCGCGAGGCGATGGCCGACGAGCTCGGACGAGGGATCGGTCGGGGAGTCGATCCGGAGAACGAGGTCATCGTCACGAACGGGGCCATGCACGCGCTCGGCATCTGCCTCCGCTCACTCGTCGAGCCAGGCGACGAGGTCGTCGTGCCGGCACCCTGCTTCTTCTTCTCCGGGCCGATCCACGCCGCCGGAGCAAGCCCCGTCTACGTCAACGGCTCGGCAGCCGACGGGTGGCGGTGGGACCCGGACGCCTTCGAGCAAGCGATCGGCCCGCGGACGGGCGCCGTGCTCCTCTGCAACCCCGGCAACCCGACCGGCACCGTGCCCTCGCGGGACGAGGTCGCGGCGGTCGTCGCCGTTGCGGAGGCTCACGGCCTGCGCGATCGTGACCGACGAAGCCTACGAGGCAGCGCTCTGGGGCGACGCCAAGCTCACCTCCGCGGCCGCGCTCGCTGCGGACGTGATCGTCATCCGGAGCCTCGGCAAGAGCTTCGCGATGCCACAGCTCAGAGTCGGGATCATCTCCGGCCCCGCCGACCGCCTCCGACCATGCGCCGACACGCTCGAGTGGGACTGCCTCCGCGTGGGTCTCGCGGCGCAGGAGGCATCACTCGCGGCGCTCACCGGCCCGAGGGACTGGCTCGCATCGGTGCACGCCGGGCTGATCGAGGACAGAGCTGCCGCGATCGCGGCCCTCGAGGCGACGATGGGGCTCTCGGCGATCTTGCCCGCAGCTGCGCCGTTCCTCTTCGTCCATGCAGGTGGCGGCGCCGAGCTCGCGAGCGAGCTGATCGGAGTCGGGCTCCCCGTCGTCGACGGCGCACACTTCCAGGCGCCGGGATACGCTCGGCTTCCCTTCGGCGGGGCCGCCGATGCGCAGAAGGGGCTGCAGCACGCGCTCGGACGGTGGAGCGAGCTCCACGGATCGAGCTCAAGCTCCGGGTGAGACCGCTCGGGATCCCGCGTCGAACGGCCGCGATGATCGGTGCCAACAGCATTTCCGCGGCCGTCCAGGGCCAGTTCCAGTTCGTGCTTCCCTGGATGCTCCTCACTCGCGACCACTCGGCGCAGACTGCCGCGTTCGCGGCGGGGCTCGTGTACCTGCCGTTGCTCCTCACCGCTGTCCCCGCCGGCGCGGCGTCCGACAACTCCGACCCGCGCCGCCTGATGCGCGTCGCGACGGTGATCACGCTCGCCGCGTGCGCGCTCTATCCGCTCGCGGCACTGGCCGGGCACGACTGGTTCGTGCTCGTGCTCGTCGCGGCGGTGGCGGTCGGAAGCACACGCAATTTCTCCGAGGGCGCGCTCTTTCGCGGGATTGGCGACGCGACGCAGGGATCGATCCTGCTGCGCGCGCACGCGCTCCGAACGACGGTCAATCAGGTGGCGGTCTTCGGGAGCCCCTTCGTGGGGCTCCTGCTGTTTCGGCTCGGTAACGTCGACGCCGTGATGATCGGTATCTGCGTCGCCCTCGCCGTGGCCCTCGGCATCCTCGGTCTCGTGCCGGAGCTCGAGCGCGAGACCGGGTCGGCGGCCGTCATGCGGCAGAACGTCGTCGGCGGAATCGCGTCGCTCCGCGCCAACGATCGCCTGCGGACGATTGGCTGGGCCAACCTGACCTGGAATCTCTTCGCCGGTGCGGCGATGGGGATCATGCCGGCCGTCCTGCACGACCATCTCGGGATGGACGAGGTCGAGGCAAGCGTCACGTTCATCGCAGGCGCCGTCGTGGTCGGGCTGCTGACGATCCCCGTCGTCCGCGCCGCCCAGAGAAAGGTCGGAGCGCTTTCGACGTTCGTCGTCGCGATCACGATCCAGGGAATTGCGGTGCTCCTCTTCGCGGACGTCCGCATCGCGATCGTCGGCCCCCTCGTCTACTGCCTGTTCCTGCTGTCGAACAGCGCGGCTGCGGCCTCCCTCAACGGCGCGCGCGCGCTCGAGGTCGAGCACGACCACCAGGGGCTGCTCAACATGGTGCTCCTCACGGTCGGGATGATCGGGTTCATCGTCGGAGTGCTCGTCGCCGGCGCGGTGATCGGGGAGCTCGGTTTCGGCGTAGTGCTCGCGGTGATCGGTGCGGGCATGGCGGTCACGGCCATGTGCTTTCGTCGACCTCTCGTGGCGTTCTAGCGGCCCTCATGCTCGATCTCCTCATCACCGGCGCCACCGTCTATCCCGGCGACGATGCCCCATTCGTCGGGGACGTCGGCGTCACGGGCACGACCATCGACCTCGTGACACCTTGTCACGAGGACGGAACGCTGCCGGCGGCGCGCGAGGTCGTCGACGGGCGCGGCCTGCTCCTCTGCCCGGGCTTCATCGACATGCACACGCACTCGGGCCTGATCTCGTTCACCGACCCGTTTCTGACCCCGAAGCTCGCGCAGGGGTTCACGACGGAGGTGATCAACCCGGACGGCCTCGCACCGGCACCGGTCAGCCGCACGCGCTGGCGCGAGCGGCAGGCATACCTGCGGCCGCTCGAGGGCGGCGGCCCCGAGACGTGGTCGTGGGGGACGGTGAGCGAGTACCTCGACGCCCTCGACGCGACCGAGCCCGCTGTCTCGCTCGTTCCGTCGATCGGGCACGGCGCGGTGCGTGACCTCGTGCTCGGCAACGGCCGCGTCTCCCCCACCGCGGAGCAGCTCGCGGCGATGCGCAGTGAGACCCGGATCGGCCTCGAGGCCGGCTGCCGGATGCTCTCGTTCGGTCTCGTCTACCTCCCGGGCGCGTACGCCGACACCGACGAGCTCGTGGCACTCGCAGAGGTGGCGGCCGAGTACGGTGTCCCGCTCGTGCCCCACGTCCGTAACGAGGGCAGCGGACTGCTCGAGGCGATCTCCGAGATGACCGGTGTCGCTCGACGGACGGGAGCACCGCTCCATCTCTCCCACCTCAAGTCGCTCGCCGACGAGAGCCTGATCGAGCCGCTCCTCGACCTCCTCGAGTCCAGCGCCGCCGAGATCGATCTCACGTTCGACCAGTACCCCTACGGCGCGGGCAGCACGCTGCTCGCGAGCATCCTGCCGGGCTGGGCACAGGAGGGTGGTGCCGAGGGGACGCTACGCGCGCTCGGCAGCCGCACGGAGCGCAGGCGGATCGTCCACGACATCGCACACGGCCTTCCCGGCTGGGAGAACATCCTCGGGACGCTCGGGCCGGAGAACATCGAGATCGCGAACGCCGGCCCACCGAACGAGGACACGCTCGGCCAGACGCTCGTCGAGATCGCGAACGGGCGGAGCTGCGATCCGGTCGTCGCGGCGCTGGATCTGATCCGCGAGTCGCGCCTCGACGTGACGATGGTGCTCCACTACGCCTCCGACGAGGCGGTGAGCAGGATCGCGCGGCACCCGCTGATGCTCGTCGGCTCGGACGGCGTATTCGGTGCGCGCCCCCACCCGCGGCTCTACGGCACTGCCCCGCGCTTCCTCGGTCGGCTCGCGATCCGGGACGGGCTGATCCCGGTGGAGGAGGCGGTGGCACGACTCACGGCACGCGCCGCCGACCGCCTCGGGCTGACCGACCGCGGGCGCCTCGAGCCCGGGAAGCGCGCGGATCTCGTCCTGCTCGACCCCGATCTCTACATCGACACGGCGACCTACGCCGATCCGACGCAGTCGCCCGACGGTGTCGTCGGGGTCTGGGTGAACGGCGTCGCCACGTGGCGGGGCGGTGCGCCGACCGCCGCCCGGCCCGGCGGCGTGGTTCGCTGAGTCGACCGCTCGGTCGACGTCCGGCCCGACCATCCAGGGCACGGCTCGCCGCCGGCGGACGGATCTTCGACCTTCACGATCGCGACGCCGAGATCCGCGAGCCACGTCGCCCCGAACCCGGGAGAACCGCCTGCGTCGGTCACGCCAACTCCTCCAGTACCCTGCCGGCCGCCGCGGTCACGAGCGTGTCCGCGCCGGGCGCAAACGGCGAGATGTCGATCTCGTACCCTCCGCGCGGCCGCTCGGCGTCCGTCGGAAGATAGTTGCGATACCCATTCCAGTAGCTCGCGACGAGGGTCGTCGCGAACGGAGAGCCGTCTCGTACGGCGGAGCCGATCTCGCTGAACAACTCCACGGGCACACCGACGAGCGCAACGGGCCCGATGCGGACGCCGTGCACGAGAAGGGGGTAGGCGTCGAGCCCGTCGAGGGCCTCTCCACGCTCTGCGCGCATGCGGGCGAACTTGGTGCGCACGGTCAGCTCGCGGATCTCCGCCTCGGGGGCGCCGGCTGCACGTGCCGCGTAGGCGTCGTCCTCACACCGTTCCGCCTCGAGCCGCCACGTACCGGGATCGCCCAGGTCCGCGCGGAGCGGAACGGAAAGGACTTCGTGGACGACGGCAACGGTCGCGTCCGGCTCAGCGTCCGGCTCGTAGTCGAACGAGGCGATCCACGCCGAAGGCTCGCCGTCCCGCAGGCGCTGTCGGTACCCCCGCCAGGACGAGCGATGGGCCGTCGCCGCGGCCTCGTGCCCGATCATCGCGCCGAGACGTCGATACGTCGCGATCTCGGGCACGAAGAGCTCGCTGGGCCCCACGTCGCCGCAGGCACCCTGGACGAAGAGGCAGTGCCCCCCGAGCGACGCCTCGACGACGCGTTTGACGATTCCCGGATACTCCGGCGTGACCTGCCTGTTGTCCGGCCCGAGGATGATCGGATGGCAGGAGTAGTGGACGATCGTCGCAACCGGTCGGTCGTCCTCGCCGTCCAGGCGGGCGACGGTGAGGGTGTGATCGACGACACCGTCCCAGTTGAGCCCGACCGCGGCGGCGCCGTCCGGCTTCGACATGCGCCGGTTCACGGCCAGCGGGGACGTCCCGAACCCTGTCCCGACACGCACGGGTCGCAGCGCCGCGGCAGCCTCCGCGGCAGCGCGCCCGATCGCGTCGAACACCCTTTCCACATACGGCCCGACGAGCTCTCGGTTCGTCCGGATCCACGCTCCCCCGAGCTCGACCGTGACAGGCACCGAATGGTTGTGCGTCGTCCCGACCGCGATACGCTCGGTGGGGGTGTCGGCGGCTTGCGCGATCACCGATCGCGCACGTGCTGCCTGCGCGTCGTCGAAGAGGCAGAGGTCGACGTCGGCGATCGCCGCGCGGGCGCCGTCCAGGCCCTCGATCACGAGCACGGTGGCCCAGAGCTCGAGGTCGTTGCCCTCCGAGATCTCGTGCAGCTGGTTGCCCCAGCCTCCGGCCGGAATGCCGACCGGCGGTGTGATGTCGACCCTTCCGACTCCTGCCCGCATCACGCTCGGGGGCCCCGCTCGGGCGGCAGACCACAGCTCGGGCGCTCGACGAACTCCGTCGGGAGAACGACATCCCTGGGCCCAGCCTCGCCACGCATGCGCGCGAGAAGGAGCTCGGCAGCCGAACGGCCCATCTCGAACGTGTCGCGGCGCACCACGGCGACCGCCGGCTGGAAGAGATCGGTGACGGCCACGTCGTCGCAGCCGATGAACGAGAGATCCCGACCGAGGGTGATGCCGCGCTCCGCGACGACGCGAAGCGCTCCGAGCATCAACTGATTGCCTCCCGCGATCACCGCGGTCGGCGGGTCGGCCCGATCGAGGGCACTCCGCATCGCCGCTGCACCCTGCGCGACCGCGAAGGTCCCCTCGACGATCGAGTACGTCGGAGGAAGGCCGAGCGACGCGAACGCCTCTTCGAGGCCGGCGCGGCGCTCGAGCGCGGGTCGAACGGCTGGGCCACCGATCAGGGTGATGCGCCGATGCCCGAGCCGAAGCAGGTGGAGTGCCGCCGCCTTCATGCCGCTGCGATGATCCGACAGAACGCGACTCGCCTCGATACCGGCGGGGAGGTTGCGGTCGAGCACGACGATCGGGATGGCAAGCTCGTTCAGCCTCGCGATCGAGGCTGGATGCGTCTCGTCGAGCACGGAGATCACGAGGCCGTCGACCCGCCTCTGCGTGAGGAGACCGATGTGGGCTGCCTCCAGAAGGGGGTCACCGAGCGAGTTCGTCAGCAGCATCGAGTACCCGTTCGCCTGGAGCGTCGATTCGGCGCCCGTGACGATCTCCGCGAACAGCGGATTGGAGATGTCGCCAACGACGAAACCGACGGTGAGCGTCTCCCGCCGACGGAGGCTCTGGGCGAGCAGATCCGGCTGATAGTCGAGCTCGGCCACGGCTGCCATGACCCTGGCGCTCATCGCGGGGCTGACGTCCGGATGACCGGAGAGCACGCGCGAGACGGACGACATCGCCACGCCGGCGCGATCCGCGACCTCGCGCATGCTGGCGCGAGTCCCGCGCGTTCCGCGCACGTCGTCCACGTTCAGTTCCTCCCCGGATGGAGTTCGGCTGACACGAAGCTAGGGCTCACGGCGGACGGGAGGACTCCTCAGGGAGCGTACAGGTCGTCGTACACGGACTCGGGTGCAGGGTGCGGTGCCTGCTCGGCCGCCTCGCGCACGGCGCGCATCTCGTTGCGGATCTCCGCATCGACCGCATCGAGGCCGATCTCCGTCGCGACCTTCCAGTCCTGGAGAGCGTTGCGGAAACGCGGGATCGGGTCGACCTGCTGCCACCGTCGACGTGCCTCGACGGGATCGCTGCCGCCGGCGGAGAATGCCGAGTGCCGTTCCCAGCGCACGGTCTTGCACTCCACGAACGTCGGGCCGGCCGCCGCTCGGGCCCGGTCGACGGCCACGGCGACTGCGTCCCGTACGGCGAGCACGTCGTTGCCGTCCACGATTGCGGCCGGCATCCCGAACCCGCGTGCCCGGTCGGCGATGTCGGGTGTCGCCTGGCTCTTCGAGGTCGGGACGGAGATCGCGAGGCCGTTGTTCTCGCAGATGAAGACCAGGGGCACCTTCCACAACATCGCCATGTTCATCGCCTCGAAGAACTCGCCCTCGCACGAGGCTCCGTCACCGAAGAAGCAGACCACCACCTGCCCGGACTTCCGGAACTGGCAGGAAAGTGCTGCGCCCCCCGCCATCGGGATGTGGCCCGCGACGATCGCGTTCGTTGACATCAGCCCGACCGAGGGCTCCGAGAGATGCATCGAACCGCCCTTGCCCTTGCAGATGCCGGTCGCCCGGCCCATCAGCTCGGCCATGATGCCGACCGGATCGACGCCCTTGAGGAGGACCTCGCCGTGGCCCCGATACGTCGCAAACACGAGATCGTCGGGGCGCAGCGTCGCGAGCGCTCCCGCCTTGATCGCCTCGGCGCCGATGCACGGGTGGGTCGAGCCCGGAATCAGCCCCTTCGCGAACGCATCGACGACCTCGTCCTCGAAGGCTCGGACGCGCATCATCGCTCGGTAGAGCGCGAGCAGTTGCCCGTCGTCGACGGAAGCGGGCCGCGGGCCGGGAACGGCCTCGTCGACGGGCACCGGGGCAATGGTCATTGGAGCCTTTCTTCGAGGGTTGCGATGTGCCGTTCGAGGGCGGCCAGAAGACGGCCCCCTGCCTCGCCGTCGGCGGCGCGGTGATCGATTGCGACGTTGACCCACATCCGGGAGCGAACGCCGATAAAGCCGTTCTCGGCCACGACCTTGTCGGTGACCCTTCCTGTCGCGACCATCGCGATCTGCGGGCCGGAGACGACCGGGGCAAAGAAGTCGACCGGGTAGGAGCCGAGGTTCGAGAGGGTGCACGTTCCGCCGACGAGATCCACGCCCACGAGGGTTCCGAGACGTGCCTGCTCGACGAGCCGACGACGCTCCGCCACCACCTCCGGCAGCGAACGCGAGCCGACGTCTCGGAGGACGGGCGCGACGACGCCGTTCGGGGTGGCGACAGCGAGCGACAGGTGCACGGGCGCGCTTCGCTCGACGGACCCGTCGGAGAGCCGTCTCCCGTTCAGGTCGGGAACCTCGGCAAGGGAGCGCGCGAGCGCGATGATCAGAAGATCGGTGTATGTGACGCCAAGGCCGCCCGGAGCGAGGACGTCGTGCGCCTGAACGAGACCGTCGGCCGACAACTCGCCGCCGATGTGCACGTGCGGGATCTGCTGCCAGCTCGCCGTGATGTTCTTCACGACGGCTTCACGGAGGCGGTCGCCGTCAATCGCCGTACCGGGGGAGGGCTTCACTGCGGAGCTGGACGCGGCGATGTCGCGCGCAACGATACGCCCGCCGGGGCCAGATCCGCGCACTCCGCCGAGGTCGACCGCCTGCTCGCGGGCGAGGCGTCGCGCCGCAGGCGACGCGATCGGCCCGTTCCGCCGCTGCGCCGCCGGAGATCGGCGAGTTGGCGCGGAGGTCACATCGGGTGCCGGCGCACCGCCGGGCTCCTCCGTGCTCGCCTCTCGCAGGGCGGGGGCGGCAGCCACGCCGAGCGGCTCGAGCTCGGCCAGGACGCCGTCGATCACGACGATCTCGCCCTCGGCCGCGACGATCCGCACCACCCCGTCGGCAGGCGCCTCGATCTCGATCGTCGCCTTGTCGGTCTCGACCTCGACGATCGGCTGGCCGGCAGAGACTGCCTCGCCGTCGGCGACGATCCAGCGACAGACCTTGCCGTCCTCCATCGAGATGGAGAGTTGCGCCAGGGTGACCGTGGTCATGCCACGAGGCGCCCTACGGCCGCGACAATATCGTCGGCGTTCGGATAGACGGCGTCGATCCCGCTCGGGGTGCACGGGATGGGCACGTCCTTGGCGGCAACGCGTTCGACGGGCGCGTCGAGGTAGTCGAATGCCTCCTCCATGCATCGCGCCGCGATCTCGGCCCCGAAGCCGAGCGTCTTGTGAGCGTCGTGTGCGACCGCGAGCCGCATCGTCTTTCGAAGCGAGCCGAGGATCGTCTCCATGTCGAACGGCGCCAACGTGCGCGGGTCGATCACCTCCACCGAGATGCCCTCCGCCATCAGGCGATCGGCTGCAGTGACGGCCTCGTCGACGAGGCCGGAGAGCGCGACGACCGTGACGTCCGAGCCCTCGCGCACGATCCGTGCCCGGCCGAACGGGATCGGCGGCGCCCCGGTGTCGACGTCGCTCCGTCGACCGTAGAGCCTGACGTTCTCGACGAAGAGCACCGGATTGTTGTCGAGCAGGGCCGAGCGCAGGAGCCCGTGCGCGTCCGCAGCATTGGACGGAACCGCGATCTTGATCCCGGGAATGTGCATGAACCAGGACTCGAGGCTCTGGGAATGCTGGGGGCCCATGCCCATCTTGGCCACGATCGGCGTCCGGATCACGAGTGGCACGGAGAGCTTCCCACCGGTGAAGTAGTGGAGCTTCGCCGCCTGGTTGAAGATCTGGTCCATCGCGACGCCGACGAAGTCGAAGAACTCGATCTCACAGACCGCGCGCACGCCGGTGACGGCCAGTCCGATCGCGTACCCCACCGTGCCGGACTCGCAGAGCGGGGCGTCACGGATTTTCTCCTCGCCGTACGCATCGCTCAAACCCCGTGTGACGCCGAAGGCGCCTCCGTAGGGACCAATGTCCTGCCCGATCAACATCATCGGCTCGGGGCGGTCGAGAGCCTCGCGCAGGGCCAGGTTGATCGCCTCGCTCATGGTCAGCTCAGTCGTCGTCATGCGGTCACCGGCCGATGGCAGGAAGTTGTGATCCAGAACCCATTCCGGGGTCGATTCCAGCCCAACCTACCACAGCGTCCGTCGACCGAGTAGGATGACTGGAACCGATGCCAGAGAGGATTCGCCGATGGCGGTCACGGCCTCAGATACGCGCACGCAGCTGAGCGAGGACGGCTTCGTCGTCGTCGCGGACGTCTTCGAGCCCGAACGCGACTTCGCCGCCATCTACGCCGAGTGGGACGAGATCCTCGACGGGATCGCCGGCGCACTGCTGGCCGCGGGAAAGATCGACTCGAGCCATGCCGAACTGCCGTTCGCGCAGCGCCTGCAGGCCCTGTGCGCGGAGACCGGCGAGAGCTTCCACCAGCCCTTCGACATCAGCCTGCCCCAGAAGGACATCACGCCCGACACACCGCTGCACGTCGGGCCGGCCGTCTTCGACCTGCTCACGCACGACGGTCTGCTCGACGTCGTCGAGGGACTCCTCGGTCACGATCTCGTCTCCAACCCCGTCCAGCACGTGCGCATGAAGCCGCCAGGCAGGCTGCTCGGGCCCGAGCGCTCGCGCAGCTATCTCGCCGCCCGCGTGCCGTGGCATCAGGATCTCGGCGTCCTCCTTCCGGAGGCAGACACCTCGACGATCCTCTCGTGCTGGGTCGCGGTCACCGACGCCGACGAGGAGAACGGGTGCATGCAGGTCGTGCCCCGCAGCCACCGGCAGGATCTCTACGACCATTGCCCGACGGAGCCGCAGACGGGCATCCCCGAGCACCTGCTCACCCTGGACGACGCCCTGCCACTGCCGATGAGCGCGGGCAGCGTGCTCTTCTTCGGACAGAACCTGATCCACGGCTCGCTCGACAACGTGAGCGAGGACCGCGTCCGCATCAGCATGGATCTGCGCTACCAACCTCTCGGGCAGCCGAGCGGCCGGCCCCATTTCCCGAGCTTCGTCGCACGCAGCCGCGCCAACCCGGAGCTCGTGCTGCGCGACCCCGGGATCTGGGCGAGCATGTGGTACGAGGCGCGTGACGCCCTGAGCCGCGGCGCGGCGCCGGTGTTCACTCGCTGGCACGCCGACGCCCCGTTCTGCGCCTAGAAGCCGTCAGGGATGCGGCTTCCGGAAATCGACGTCGCCTTCGCCGAGACCGGCCCGCCACCGTCCATGGCATCGTGCTCCCCGTGGACGGCGGTTGGCTGGCCCGATAACGTCGCACGCCCAGCCCCACCACCCATCCGCCACCGGAGGTCTCCATGAGCCAACCGCTACCCCTCGAAGTTGCGCCGAACGCGTACGTCGGCCTGATCGGCGTGTCGCGGCGGGACATCACGCCACCAGCAGGTATCTACGCGCGGATGTGGGGTGCGTCGACGCACGATTTCGCCGAGGGTGTCCACCGACCCCTCACGACGACGGTTTTGGCGCTCCAGGCGACGCCCGTGGACCCGGTCCGACTCCTCGTAGGAATCGACCTCGCCCTGCTCGGCGACCTCGGCAACCTCGCCGACTCGGAGCGGATCCTGGCGCCCGTCCGTGACGCGCTCGGCCTGAGCGACGGCCGGCTTCTCGTCAACTGCTCGCACACCCACAGCGCGCCGTGGGCCGCCACGAGCCGCGGCCACTTGCCGGGCGGCGAGCACATCGCCCCGTACCTCGACCAGATGGGGCAGGCGCTCCTCGAGGCCGGCCTCGAGGCAGCCGCGAGCGTCGCTCCCGCCACGCTCACGTGGGCGACGGGTAGGTGCGATCTGGCACGCAACCGTGACTTCCCGGACCCGACGCCCGGCGTCGACCGCGCCATCTGTGGCTTCAACCCGGCCGGCGACGCCGACGACACGCTCGTCGTCGGGCGGGTGACGCGCGACGACGACGGCAGCGTGATGGCCACGATCGTCAACTACGCCTGCCATCCGACAACGCTCGCGTGGGACAACAAGCTCATCTCGCCCGACTACATCGGCGCGATGCGCGAGCTCGTGGAGCAGTACACGGCGGACGCGCCGTGCCTGTTCCTGCACGGAGCGTCCGGCGAGCTCGGCCCCGCACACCAGTACGTCGCCGACACTGCCGTCGCCGACCAGCACGGCCGGCGGCTCGGGTTCTCGGCCCTGGCCGCGCTCGAGGGCATGCTCCCGGCGCGCCAGGCACTCGAGTACGTCGGCATAACCGAGTCGGGGGCTCCGCTTGCGGTCTGGCTGCCGACGGCGTTCGAGCCGTCGAGAGTGCTGTCCGGTGATGCGATCACGGTGCCGATGCCTCTCAAGCCGATGCCGACCGTGCCGGAGCTCGAAGCGCAGATGGCCGCGACCGACGATCGCCCCGTCGCCGAGCGCCTCTTCCGCAAGATCCAGATCGTGAGGAGCCTCGACGGCGACGGAAGCCAATCCGTCCCTGCCTGGGTCTGGCGCGTCGGAGACAGCCTGCTCGTTGCGCACCCGAACGAGGCGTACTCGTGCTTCCAGGAGGACCTGCGGGCAGCCTTCCCCGATACCACCGTCGTCGTGATGAACACGACGGGCGCGACGGAGATGGGGTACCTCTACCCGCCTGAGCTCGACACGACCGACATCTACCAGGTGTGGCAGACCCCGTTCAGCGCGCAGGCGCTGCCGACCCTGACCGCGCACTGCGTCGCCGAGGGGCGACGCCTCCTCGCCGATGACGCCTGAGGGAGTCCCGCCGCACGCGAGCGACGAGGTCGCCAATGCTCGCTGGCTCGCAGGACTCCGCGTGCTCGTCACAGGGGCCGGAGGGGTCCTCGGTCGAGCGCTCGTCGCGGAGGCCGACCGTCGCGGAGCGACCGTGGTCGCCACGGGCCGGAGCCCGACGATCGACGACGCAGCCCTCCCCGATGCGGCTTTCCGGGTGCCTGCAGACCTACGGGACCCGGAGCAATGCCGCCGACTCGTCCACGAGGCGGCACGCCGGATGGGAGGAATGGACATCGTCGTCAACAACGCCGCAACGCTCGTGCGGAGATCGTTCGTCGAGCTCGAGCTCGACGAGCTCGAAGCCGCCTGGGAGGTGAACCTGCGCGCCCCGGCGCTGATCATGCAAGAGAGCCTCGCCTACCTGCGCGAAGGTCGGACGCCCGCGATCGTCAACGTCGTCTCGACCGCGGGGGTGTCGGGCGGGATCGCGCAGGTGAGCGCGTACGGCATGAGCAAGGCGGGCCTGATCGTGCTGACGAAGGCGGTCGCGCGAGAGTACGGGCCGTACGGGATCCGCGTCTTCGCTCTCTCACCGCCGTCCCTCGACTCCGAGATGCAACGCTCGCTCCCCGAGGCCGACCGGGATCGCGTTCGCACGCTGAACGTCCTCGGGCGCTCTGCGCCTCCCGAGGAAGTGGCCCGCGCGACCCTTCTCGCGGCCAGTGGGCTCGGAGGGCTCGTTACGGGCACAACAGTCGACCTGACGATGATCGCGTACTGAGCTGCAACCGAGGGAGGTTCGAGATGACGAGTCTGACGGGCAAGGTGGCCGTCGTCACCGGCGCGGGGCGAGGCATCGGCCGTGCCACCGCGATCCGGCTGGCACGTGCGGGGGCGAAGGTCGTCGCAGCCGCGCGGACGCGGGACGAACTGGCCGAGGTGGTGGACCTCGTCACTCAGGCAGGCGGGGTGGCGGCAGCCCTCGAGTGTGACCTCGGCGATCGCAGTCAGACGATCGGGTTGGCAGGCGACGCCGCGTCGATGTTCGGGCCGATCGACATCCTCGTCAACAACGCCGGCATCGGGAGCAGCGCTGACCCGCGCCCGTTGATCGACTTCAGGGACGAGTTCTGGGACCTGACGCTCGAGATCAACCTGACCGCCCCCTACCTCCTCTCGAAGGCCGTCCTGCCGACGATGAAGGCTCGGGGCTGGGGACGGATCATCACCGTGGCCTCGATCAACGGTCGCATCCCGTCGCCCGCGTCAGGGGCGTACGTTGCGAGCAAGCACGGCGTGATCGGCCTCATGCGCACCCTGGCGCTCGAGCACGCCGCGGACGGGATCACCGTCAACTGCGTCTGCCCCGGGCCTGTGCGGACACGAGTCAACGATCTCCGGGTGCAGTACGACGCAGATAGGCTCGGCCGCGACATCGAGGAGTACGAGGCGGGGTTGACACCGATCGGCGGGCGCCTCGACCCCGACGACATCGCTCCGATGATCGAGTACCTCGCGCGGGACGAGGCGCGGATGATCACGGGGCAGGCGTACGACGTCGACGGTGGGCTGTGCATGGCGTAGCCGTATCGCACGAGGAGGCGCCACCGTGACTGAGCTGCTCGCCGGGGCAGCGAGGCGCGTGATCAACCCACCGCTCGGGACGCGCCAGACCGGCTTCCGGCTGTTCGGCAACCCGGTTCAGGCGATCGAGAGCGACCTGACGGCCACCGCACTCGTGCTCGGCGACGGCGATGCGCGGGTCGTCGTCGTGGGCATCGACCTCTCGCTGGTCGGGATCGATCTCTCGATGCGCGGACAACGGCCAGCGCAGGCGCTGCGCATCCGGATCGCGAGGGCTCTCGGCGTGCCGGTCGCGAACGTCCTCCTCAACACGAGCCACGTGCACAGCGGCGTTGCCCTGCCCGACTACATGCCCGACACCCCGCAGCAGATGAGACTGAAGGAAGGCTACCGCACCTTCCTCGGCTCGATGCTCGTGGAAGCCGCAGAGGAGGCCGATTCGCGGCTGCAACCGGCCCGCATAGGGGCGGACGGCGAGAAATGACGCTCGGGACTTGACATCGCCGACCCCATGACGGATCCTACAATCGATTCCAAGACCGATTCCCACGCCGGTGCCCGATCACCTCGGGCCATCCCGAACGTCCTATCTAGACAGGATGCTGCTGGGTGCGCCTCTCGTGCCGGGGCGGGTGTCGGTCGCGTTCCGAGGGTCGGTCGTGAGTGGCCGACGTACTAACTTCCGGCCTCGAAACCCGTCGTCATTGAGAGGATCCAGGACGACTTCCCCCGGGTCGGCAGTCACCTTCGCCTACCCCCACGACGAAGGAGGGACGTGCAGTGTCAGACACGAAGAAGTCCGATGTCGCAGACCAAGGACAGGGTTAGCCGTCGCACTCTGCTCGTAAAGGCAGGCGCGGTCGGCGCCGGAGCAGTGGCGGCCGGCTCAGCTCGCCGGTGGGGCAAAGGCCGCCCGGAAGGCGACGTTCGCGACGCCGAAGATTCGCAGGGGCGGCAGGCTGGTCATGGGTCTCGAGTCCGACCCTGTGGCGGTCGCGCCGTACGGCATGGCTCCGGGCGCTGCGCACTGGGGCAAGGAGCACACCTACGACTCGCTCGCCGAGTGGGACAAGAACCTGAACATCAAGCCGGCACTCGCGACATCGTGGAAGGTCGAGAGCAAGACCTCGATCCTCTTCAACCTGCGCAAGGGCGTCAGGTTCCACAACGGCAAGGAGTTGACGTCGGACGACGTCAAGTACTCGGTCGACAAGATGCTCAACGTGCCGCCGCCGGGCAGCCAGGCCGTCGCAGCCAACGTACCCGCGACGATCATCGGTGCAGAGGCCGTCGGGAAGTACCAGGTGCGGCTGCGGATGAAGGCGCCCGACGCTCGCGTCGTCGGCTTCTTCGCCTGGCAGCGCTACTCCCCGATCGTCCCCGAGGGGCTCTACGACCAGATCAACGTGAGCCGGAACGCGATCGGCACGGGCCCGTACAGGATGGTCGGGTTCAACCCGCTCGACCGTGTCGAGCTCGTGAAGAACGACAGGTTCTGGAAGAAGGGTCAGCCGTACATGGACGCCATCACCCTGAAGGTGATGACGGACGAGCAGGCGCGCGTCGCAGCACTGAGGGCCGGCGCAATCGATCTTGCGACCCTCTCGGTCGATGCAGCCCGGTCGCTGCGGGGCAACAACGACCTGCAGGTGCTGAGCAACCTGAACGCTGCGTTCCGTGAGTTGCAGATGTCGCTGAAGCCCGGCAAGAACGAGCCCTGGGCAGACGTGCGGGTACGCAAGGCCGTGAACATGGCGATCAACCGCCCGCAGATCATCCAGACCGTGTACGGCGGCGAGGCCGCGTACACGTCCTACGTGCCACCCGGGTACGGCCCGTGGCCGCTCAAGCCGGCCGAACTGAAGGCCAAGTACGCGAAGTTCGACCTGCCGGCCGCCAAGAAGCTGATGGCGGACGCCGGGATGTCCAAGGGCTTCTCGGTCACCATGACGATCGTCAGCCTCCAGGACTACCCGTCGGTTGCGGCGCTGATCGTGCAGCAGATGAAGCAACTCAACATCGACGTGAACATCAAGGCCACGGAGATCGGCACGTTCGCAGCCCTCTACAGTGCAGGCAACTACGAGTGGTTCCTCAACGGTCGCGGCATGCGCGGCGACGTCGACGGCTACGTGCAGGAGTTCCACCCCGCGTCCTCGACGTTCAGGATCCAGACGCCGGCCTACAAGAACCTGAAGGCATGGAGAGCGATCGGCAACGGCCGCATCCAGCTCGACGAGGCGAAGCGGCTGCCGATGTACCGAACCGCCCAGACGGCCCTCTGGGACAACCCGATCCAGATGCCGCTCGTGGCGATCCGGAAGTACCAGGTTGCGACGAAGCGCGTGCAGAACATGTACGTGTCCTTCAGCGACTTCAACCTCGGCCTCCGCACGGCGTGGCTGAGCTCGTAGGCGACAGAGCCTGAACCGGGAGGGGCGTCGCGGCTGCGGCGCCCCTCCGCGCTTTCCGGGGCAATTCGAGGAGGCACATGGGAGGGACACTTCGGGCCGGCGCTGCGCGGCGGGCGATCAACCCCCAGCTTGGCACCGGCAAGGCCGGGCTGAGGCTGTTCGGATCGCCGATCCAGGCGATCGAGAGCGACCTCACCGCGACCGTCCTCGTGCTCGCCGACGGGGAGACGAAGGTCGCCCTGATCGCAACCGACCTCTGCGTGATCAGCATGGCCGAGGGCGGTCGCCTCCGCGCGAGCGTCGCCGAGGCGCTCGACGTCCCCGTAGCCCACGTGCTTCTCAATCTGAGCCACAACCACAGCTCGCCGGCGCTACCCGAGTTCATGGCGATGACGGACTCCGCCGAGGACGTCCCGTTTCGCACGAGGTACGAGCGCGACCTCCAACGCTGGCTGGCCGAGGCGGCAGTCGAGGCCGGCGCGGATCTGCAGCCGGCCCGGATCGGCTCCGCGTGGGGCGAGAGCTCGATCGGCGTCTACCGGCGCGAGACCCGCGACGGTCGTGACGTCCTGGGCGAGGTTCCCGACCACTCGATCGACTCGTCTGTGGGGGTCATCCGGGTGGACGACCTCGACGGCAACCCGATTGCCACCCTCTTTCGCTATTCCGCTCACCCTGTCACGGTGGGCAGTCGCTCACAGGTCGCGTCGACGGACTACCCCGGCCCCGCACGAGAGGTGCTCGAGCAGAATCTCGGCGGGCTCGCCCTGTTCCTTCAGGGCTGTGGAGGCAACATCAACCCGCGGGTCGGGATCGGGTACGAGGTCGACTGCCGCGACACCAAGAACCGGGTCGGTCTCGAGCTCGGCGGCGAGGCCCTCAGGGTGGCCGCGAGCATCCGGACGAACACCCGTGCCGGCGAGCGGAAGCCGCTCGGCAACGTCCCGAACATCCTCTTCACCCCCTGGGAGCCCGTCGCGGGCAACGCGTGCACCTACCTCGGCGCAGTCGAGTCCGTCGTCCCGCTCGCCTACGGCGCGCTTCCCTCACTCGAAGAGGCTACGACGATCCTCGCTCACTGGGAGCGCGAGGTAGAGACACGACAGGCCCGGGGCGCCCAGGACTGGGAGCTGCGCGCCGCTCTGAAGTACGCTCACTGGGCGCGGAACCTCGTCGCCGCGGTCGAGGACGGCGAGCCGACGCTCGACCTCCACCTGCAGGCGATCCGCGTCAACGACGTCGTGCTCATGGCCATGAACGTCGAGACGTTCTTCGAGACGGGCCTCGAGATCAGGGCGCGCTCCCCGCTCGACGACACGTTCGTGCTCGGCTACACGAACGGCCTCGTTTCCTACCTGCCGCGCGCCGAGGACTACCCCGCGGGAGGCTGGAGAGTCGATGCGAGCTACGCGGTTCCCGACCTGATTCCACAGGCGTGGGGCATGCCGGTGGCGCTCGCGCTCGACTCCGAGAGGCGGGCAGTCGAGGGCAGCCTTGCTCTGATCCGGCAGCTCTCAGCCTGAGGGCCGTGTAAACAGCTCCCAGTCGAGCTCGTAACCGAGCCCTGCGCCTTCCGACGCGGTTGCCATGCCCCCGGCGAACACCGGCCCGCCGATCACGAAGCGGTCCGCCGGGTCGAGCGGGTTGCCCCCCTCGACGCCGCGCTCGAAGGCCTCGACGCTCGCGCCGGTCGCCATCGCGAGGTGAATACTCGTCTCGGGGTAGACGTGCAACGAGACCTCGAGGTGGTTCCGTGCGGCGAGCGCCAGGACGTCCCGCGCCGGCGTGATCCCGCCGATCGCCACGACGTCGAGCCGCACCACGTCGAGCGCGTCGGCCTCGACGAGCGCCCGGAACGACTGGGGCGACGAGAGCTCGTCGCCGACACCGATCGGACACGCAGCTCGTCGCCGGATCTCGGCGTAGCCGGGGACGTCCTCGGGTACGAGTGGATCCTCCAACCAGGCGAGCGAACCGGCCCCCCAGCTCTCGATCTCTGCGAGTGCCGTCTGCGCCTCCTCCCAGCCGAACCCCGCGTCGACGACGAGCCGAGTCGTAGCCGGTGCCCGGGCAGCGACCCGATCCAGGAGTCGCCGCATGCGGACGGGATCGGGGTCGCGCGCGACCTTGAGCAGCCGGTAGCCCGCGTCGGCGTGACGGATCACGTCGTCGGCGAGCGACTCCGGCGTCCTGTCCGCGAGTGGATAGGCCGCCACGATCATCGTCGGCACCGCCGCAGACGAGCCGCCGAGCAGCTTCCAGAGAGGGAGCCCGGCACGCCTGGCGCAGATGTCCCAGAGCGCGATGTCGACGAGCGCGATCGCTCGCATGACGAGGCCGACGCGACCGATCAGCACCGTGGCGCGGGAGGCCCGGTGCCAGGCGACCGCCGGATCCGCACTCTCGGTGCCGATCAGGGCAGGAGTGACGAGGCGTGTAACGCACGCGGCGACCGGAGCCTCCCTGGTCAGGCAGTAGGCATGCCCGATGAGCCCCGCTTCCGTCGTGACACGGACGCCCGCATACTCGCGCGAGGCGATCTCGACCGGGCCGAGACGCAGCGGTGCCGGAAGACCGAGCCTCAGCGTCGCGACCTCGATCGAGGCGATCGGGTCGATCACGTCTCGGGCGCCAGCGCCGCGGTCGCGACCCCGTAGTCGCTCAGGTAGCCGCCCTCGACGTAGATCGTCTGCGCCGTGATGTACGACGCAGCGGGAGAGGCGAGGAAGCTGACGCAACCGGCGACCTCGTCGGCCAGGCCGAGCCGGCGCATGGGGATCCGCTCGAGAATTGCCTCCTCATCGAGTTGCCCGTTCGCGACGGCCGCCCGGTAGACGCCGGTGTCGATGTAGCCCGGGCCGACGGCGTTCACGCGCACGCCCCGTGTCGCCCACTCGGTTCCGGCAGTCCGGGTCAGCGAGACGACCGCGGCCTTCGTCGCTGCATAGGCCGCCCGGCCCGCGACGCCGCGATCAGCGGCGATCGAGACGATGTTGACGATCGACCCTCCGCCGGCCGCGAGCATGATTCTCCCGGCTGCCTGCAGGCAGTTGAACGTCCCGTGAAGGTTGACATCCACCACCGCCTGCCAGGATTCGAGCGCCAGGAGCTCGGTCGGGCCCTGGATCTGGATGCCGGCGTTGTTGACGACCAGGTCGAGCCGGCCGCGCTCCCGCGCGACGGCGGTGAACACGCCGTCGACGGCCACTGCGTCGCGGACATCGAGCTCGCGGTAGGCGATCGCACTCCCTGCGGAGGCGGTGTTGCCCGGGTCGAGGTCCGCGGCGATGACGGCCCATCCCTCCTCGGCGAGCCGAGAACCGATCGACCAGCCGATCCCCCGGGCACCGCCGGTGACGATCGCGACGCAAGCCTGGCCGTCGGCGGCCTGCGACCGGCTCACGAACTCACCTCGGCGGACGAGCGTGAGGGATGCTCGAGCGGCCTCGGAGCAAGGGTCGGCAGCTCTCCGCGCGCGAGCCAGCCGTCGGCGGCGTCCCAGGGCGCCGCCTCCGGGAACAGCTGCTCGACGAGGCGGACGCCCGTCTCGACGCAGATCTGCTCCACACTCGGATCGAACAGCGAGGGGAGCCCGACGCTCTTGTAGCCGTACCCTGCCTCGTAACCGCCGTACTGGTACTCGTTCTCGGTCGGCAGGTAGCCGAGGATCTCGTTCGTGTATCCCGCGTAGAGCGTCGGAGTCCCGGGCGAGCGCTCCTTGACCGCGATGCCGTACTCGGTGAAGGTCTCGCCCGGGCCGGTGACGATGACGCCGTCGCCGATGCGCACCGCGTGTACCGGCCCGTCGACCTTCGTCGGCGCGGTGCCGTCCCGGAGCTGCGATTCGATCCTGCGCGCCCACGCGGCCTGGTAGTAGGCGAGCTTGACACGCCCGCGGTCGCCCGAAGCGCGCGCCTCCGCGAGGGCGGCGTCGTACTCCACGCGCTGCTTTGCGATCTCATCGACGGGCGGCAGCGCTTGCAGTGGGATCGTCACCGTTGCCCGCAAGGCAGCGAGCGCGGGCGGCTCGACGTCGACGAACCGCCGCCGGTAGCGCGTGATCGGCGTCACCGAACCCTCGACTTCCGTCTCGACCTCGACGGGACGGCTGAAGCGGTCGGCGACCGATTCGAGTGCCGCAAGCCCGAGCCTCGTCCCCATCCGCCGTGCCTCGTCCTCGGTGTCGGTGAAGGCGAACTTCGGAAGCACGTTGCCTCCGGCACCCTGAAAGAAGACGCACTCGCCGCCCGAGACAGATCGAACGACGTCGCGCATCGGGCCGGGGAAGTCGGCCGAGTAGACGATCATGTCGTACCCGGTCGTGACCGGGTGACAGCCGAAGCCGACGAGTGTGCAGATCGCCGACTCGTCGGGACGGCGCGCCTGCAGCACCGTGACCTGATTGTCGACGAGCTCGTCCGGGTTCCAGCCGAGTATCGAGCCGCCGTTGTAGCCGCCCTCGGTGCGCTCGCGGCGGTTGACGGCCAGGTCGGTCTCGGCCTGTCCCCAGACGACGCCCGCCGGCTCGAGCCGCTCGACGGCCAGCCGGCAGACACTGACGATCTTGTCGTGGATGACGCGCGAGAACGCCTCGATCGAAGCCGCAACGTCGTCGTCGACGTCGCCGTAGACGGCTCCGTTGGCAACCCCGCCGGGCGGAGCGAGGTGCGTGTGGCTCCAGTTGAGAAGGATCCCCGCCGGATCCGCGCCGGTGGCCGCCGCGACGCGGTCGATCAGCGGCTCGATCTGGGGATGGATGATCCCGACGATGTCGACGCCGCAGAGCACGACGCGTGTTCCGTCCCGCTCGAGCGCGAGCGCGCCGACTTCGAGCGGCAATCCGTAGCCACCCGAGTTCGTGGGCTGCCGGATGAACCCGACCATCGGCAGCCCGAGCGGCGGCTCGAGGAGCAGGGAAGCGGCGCCGGCACGGAATTCGGTCATGTGTGGTTCTCCTCACGGTGTGAAGTGTCAGGGGTGTCGAGGAGCGCGGCGAGCGCGCGGCATGCCTCGCCGACGAACCGCTCGCCGGAGGCCGACCGACGCAGCGGAGGGATCGCCGAGGACGCCGCTCGCGCCCATATCGGGCAGGAGGAACGGGTCGTTCTCACGCCCGATCGGCTCGAACGACGGGCCAGCCGAGCCCGACGAGTCCGGGCGCGACGGAGAGCATCGCCGACGTCTCGGCCTCGCCGGCGTGGCCTATCGAGCCGAGGTCGACAGGGAAGATCTCGCGCAGGAGCCCGGGGTCGACGAGGTCCCAGTAGTTGACTGCCGCGCATTCCTCTGCGAGCGCAAGCGCTCCGAGCCATCCTCGGTTGCCGCCGTGGCCGTTCACGATCACGATCTCCCGGAACCACCCCCGTAGGCTCGTCACGATCGAGCGGGTCACCTCGAGGAGGAGCTCCGGCTCGAGCGTGACAGTGAGCCCGAGACGTACGTGGTGGGGGCTAAGGCCAGTCCAGACGGTGGGCGCGACGAGGGTGTCGCGGCGCGCGATCTCGGCGGCTCGGAGACAGACTGCCTCGACGAGGAGCGAGTCCGTCCCGACGGGCAGGTGCTCACCGTGTTGCTCCAGCGAGCCGATCGGGAGCAGGCAGACGGCTCCCGCGAGGCCGCGATCCCGGGCCTCCTCCCTCGTCACCTCGAGCAAGCGCACAGACATCTCAGCCGACGTTCGCCATGCCGAAAATGGCGGTGGCTCCGGTCGCGCCGAGGCTCATGAAGCTGTGCTCGACGTTCGCAGGCAGGAAGACGACGTCTCCGACCTCGGCTCGCAGGACGTCCGTCGTTCCCGTCAGGGACACGACGAGTGTGCCGACGGTTACGCGGATCACCTTCTCGAACGGCACCGACTCGGGCTTTGTGTCGCGGCGCACCGGTAGGCGGATCTCGCCGGCGCGGATCTTCTCGTCGCAGTAGAAAAAGGACGTCAGATACGCCTGTCGCGGCTCGTCGCCCGTGATCAGGTGAAGCCACGTCGCCCGGCCGAGCTTCATCATGTCCACCGCGGTCTTCGTCTCCCCGGGCCAGGCTGCGAGCTGATCGAGCCTCGACGCGAAGCCGTCGTTGCGGTCGTGAGGACCGTTCAGCACCACGGGCGTGCGCTCGTACCATCCGAGCTCGTAGAGCGTATCGTTCTCGACCTTCTGCTTGAACAGGTCGGTGTGCATCTCACCGGGAACCCACCAGGCGATCAGGCAATCCTCCTCACCGAAGTTGTACGCCGTGGTGCGCGGCCCAGGCCGGGATGTTCGCCGCGTCACCCGCCTGTAGCTCGACCACATCCGAGGTATCCGGGTTCGAGAGGTGCAGGGTCCCGCTGAGGATGTAGTACGGCTCCGGGTTCGGGTGGTCGCCCGGGTCGAACCAGCAGCCGGCCGGCACCGCGAACATGCCCGAGTTGATGTGCGGTGTCGAGACCCACGTCCACGAGGGCGTCGCGTTGCCCGGCGCGGGCGCCCACGCGTCGAAACGGTGGTCGGCGGCGCGGAGAAGCGTCGGCTGCGGCTGCTCGCCCGGCCGGTGCGGAATGCTCTGGTACGGCGGCCAGAGCGCACGATACTTCGACAGGTCGGTCATGGTGATCCTCCTTGCGTGAGAGTGACTCGCAGACGGGGCACGGTGAGATGCAACTGGTGCATTCGGAGAGGAGGCAGCGGCTCCGCGAGCACGGGCCGCCGGTCGCGGAACAGCCGTACGAGCCCTTCCCGCGCCTCCAGGCGCGACAGCTTGTAGCCCGCGCAGAAGTGGCTGCCGAGGCCAAATCCGAGATGACTGGCCGTGCCGGCGCGACGGATACCGCCACGCGAGTCGCCCGGCCAGACATCGACGCGCCCCGGATCGAATGTGCCGCGGCTCGGCGAACACGGTCTCGTCGTTCGTCGCGGATGCGAGCGCCACGCGAACGATCGACCCCTCTCGGTACGACGGTGCCGTGTCAGCTCGACGTCGGCCGTGAGATCCGGCCCTCATAGGGGACGGGGGGTGCAAACCGCATCGTTTCGGTGAACGTGCGGTCGACCGAGTCGGTGATCGCCCTCGGCGACCGCCGCACCGAGCTCTGGATGGGCGAGCAGAGCCCACAGAACACGCTCGCGGAGCGCGTAGTCGACCGTGGAACTCCCTGCCGCCGAGAGGAAATTGACGTTCGTTCGGATGTAGTCGTCGTCGAGGAGGACACCCGCGGAATCGGGCTCGACGAGCCACTGGAGAAGATCGTCGAGGGGCAGCTCCGGCCCGTCGCTCGCTCGAGCCGCTCGGTCGTCCACGCCTCGAGCTCGCGTCGAGCGGCGACTCCAGCCGCGACCTCCTCGTCTCCGCCGACGAGCCCCCGCGAGATCGCACCGGCGAGCCTCAGGAACCGCTCGTGATTCTCCGGCCCGAGGCCGAACAGGCGCGCCATGACGAGGCCCGGCAGTCGAAAGGTGAACGGCCCGACCAGATCGCACGCACCGTCCGGCAGTCGCCGCCACGGTTGCCGTCGCAACCTCCTCGACGGCCGGCCGGAGAAGACGATCAAGAGGCGCGCCGACGAGATGTGGGGCAACGCGAGCGCGCTCGCGTGCGTGACGCTCGCCGTCGTACTGAGCGAAGGTCTCACCCATCACCGTGGCGAACCACGTCTTGTAGATCCAGGTCGAGTACGTGACGTCGTCACGAAGGATCGCCGCGACATCGTCGTAGCGGGTGAGGAGGTAGACGTCGTCGATCGTGTCGTGGAACAGCGGTGCGTCATGGCGCAGGCGCTCCCAGACCGGAAACGGGTCGCGTGCGAAGGCCTCGTCATGGAGCGCACCTGCATCGATCGCGGCGCGGACGGTCATGCGACGTTCTCGGGATAGTGGCACGCCGTCAAGTCGGTTGTCGCTGCCTCGCTCGCTCAGCTTCGGGCGCTCGACGTGGCATCGTTCCTCGGCCTTCCAGCAGCGTGACGCGAAAATGCACCCCTCGACCGGCTTTGTCAGGTCGGGGAGCTCGCCCTCGAGCCGGATCCGTCGGCGTTCGCGCTCGAGAGCGGGATCGGGGATCGGGACTGCGGAGAGGAGCGCGATCGTGTACGGGTGTTGTGGGGAAGCGAAGATCTCGTCGGCAGTGGCGACCTCGACGAATCGGCCCCCGTACATGACCGCGACCCGGTCGCACACGTGCCGGACGGTTGAGAGGTCGTGTGAGATGAAGAGGTAGGAAAGCCCAAGGCGACGCTGGAGGTCCATGAGGAGGTTGAGGATCTGGGCGCGCACGGAGACGTCGAGAGATGAGACCGCTTCGTCGCAGACGATCAGGGCGGGATCGGTGGCGAGCGCCCTCGCGATCGCCACGCGTTGGCGCTGACCACCGGAAAGCTGGAGTGGGCGCCGCTTGCCGTAGTCCGCCCCCAAGCCGACGAGGTCGAGAAGCTCCGGAACGCGACCGCGGTTCTTTCTCGCGGCCCGACGATCGAGAAGGACGAGTGGTTCGGCGACGATCTGCTCGATCGTCATCAGTGGATCAAGCGAGTCGCCGGGATCCTGAAAGATCATCTGGACGCGCCCCCGCTGGGCAGCTGCGATACCGCCGCGCCGGGCTTCGAGCCGACGCCCATCAAAGGCGATATCACCTCGAGTCCGGTCCGTGAGGCCGAGGAGGAGTCGAGCAACCGTCGACTTACCGGATCCGGATTCCCCGACGAGTCCGAGCGATTCGCCGCGCCTGATCTCGAAAGACACGCTCTCGACCGCCCTCAGCCGCCCCTTGCGCGACCCGTCGCCTCCTCGGGCGCGATAGTCCTTGGCGAGATCTTCTACCTCGAGAAGCTCATCACCGAGCAACGGCTCGCCGAGCGAGATCTCCTCCTGGAGCAGTATCTCGGCGGTTGCAATCGACTCGTCCACGAAGTGACACGCCACACGGGAGGCCGGATCGCCCATGTCAAAGGGCGGTCTCTCAGTGGTGCAGATCGCGCGGTCTCCGGCGAGCCGGCATCGGGGCGCGAACCGACATCCCTCGGGAATCAAGTCCGCACGCGGAAGAACGCCGGGTATCGACGGCAGCGTCGTCGCACGCGCGTCGCCGAGACGGGGAACCGCCGCGATCAGCGCCTGGGTGTACGGATGGCCAGCCCGCTCGAAGACGTCGTCGACCGTGCCGTACTCGACTGGCACCCCGGCGTACATGACGAGCACGTCCTGGGCGAAGCCTGCGATGACACCGAGGTCGTGGGTGATCAGCATGACCGCCATCTGACGCTGTTCGGCAAGACGATCGAGCAGGTCGATCACGCTTGCCTGGGTCGTGACGTCCAGCGCGGTCGTCGGCTCGTCCGCGATCAGGAGCTCCGGGTCGGAGGCGAGCGCCATCGCGATCATCACCCGCTGACGCATTCCGCCGGAGAACTCGTGCGGATACTGCTCCAGGCGCTGTCGTGGCGTCTGGACTCCGACCTCCGCCAGCAACTCGACGGCGCGGTCGACAGCCGCCGACCCCCGAACGTCCGTGTGGAGCTTGATCGCCTCGAGGAGCTGGTAGCCGATCGTCTTGACCGGGTTCAACGACCCGAGGGCGTCCTGGAAGACCATAGAGATCCGACCGCCGCGTACCTGACGGAGAACGTCGTCCTTCGCCCCGGCGAGCTCGAGGTCGCCGAACCTGATCGAGCCACGACCGACGATCCCGGGCGGTTCGAGCAGCCCCAGCACTGCCATGGCTACCGTCGACTTCCCGGACCCCGACTCTCCGACGACGCCGAGACGCTGCCCGCCTCGATCGTCAGCGACAGCCCGTCGACGGCACGCACGGTCCGCGCACCGAGAGGGAACTCGACGACCAGGTCGTCGATCGTGAGGATGGTGCCGTCGGGCCGTGAGGCGTCCGGCACGCCGTCTGCGAGGGCCTCGCTCACCTCGCCTGTCCTCCCGGTGCAGTCGACCCGGCCATGCCACTCGGCTCGACCGGGCTCGGCGGCGGCTCCCGGCGCTCCCGCTGCGTTGTACCGCGACCTCGATCCCCTCGCTGACGAGCATGTAGCCGAGGGCGACGGTGACGATGCAGAGGCCCGGCCAGATCCCGTAGTGCCAATCCTGGAAGACGTAGTTGAACGACGCCTGGAGCATGTTGCCCCAGCTCGGCGCAGGGGGCGGCGTGCCGAGGCCGAGATACGAGAGCGTCGCGGCCGCGAGAAGCGTATACGCGGCTGTGAGGGAGATCCCGACGAGGAGCGGACCGATCGCGTTCGGGAGTAGGTGCCTCCAGATGACGTACCTCGAGCCGGCGCCCGAGATCACGCTGGCCTCGACGAAGGCGCGTTCGCGCAGGCTCATCGCCATCCCTCGGGCAAAGCGGAGGAAGCCGGGATGTAGAGGATCATCAATGCGAGGATCACGATCGCCATCGCTCGGCCCGATCACCGCGACGAGGAACAGGGCGAGGAGTATCGAGGGGAACGCGAGCATCACGTCGGTGACACGGAGGGCGACCGTGCTCGCTGTGCCGCCGCGATATCCGGTCGAGAAGGCCGATGCGAGACGCCGATCACCGCCGCGATCAGCGTCGCCCCGAGGCTGATCTTCAGGTCGGTGCGTGCCGCGTAGACGAGGCGCGAAAGCACGTCTCGTCCGAGCTCATCGGTACCCGAGCCAGAACTCGCTGGACGGAGCGGCGAACGGAGCGTCGACGAGGTCGGTCGGACTGTAGGGTGCGATCACGCCCGGGATCACCGCCGAGATCGCAAATGGCGCGAGCAGAATCAGGCCGATCTGAAGCCGGATGTTGTGGCGAAGCCAGCTCATCTACGCGCGCCTGATCCTCGGATCGACCACGCGATAGGCGAACTCGATGAACGTCGACATGAGCACGTACGCAGCCGCGATCGCCATCACGCAGGCGATCAGGGTGCCGAAGTCCTGCCGCTCGACCGAGTAGATGAGGAGGCCCCCGACACCCGGCCAGTTGAAGATCCGCTCGACGACGACGACGCCGCCGAGCAGCTGGCCGAACTGGACGCCGAGGACCGTGAGCGACGGGAGGAGCGCGTTCGGGAACGCGTGCCGGTAGAGGACAGAGGTCTCCGTCAGTCCCTTCGCGCGGGCCGTTCGGACGTACTGCGTCCCCAGCGACTCACGAAGGCTCTGGCGCATGAAGTGGAAGAACACCGCCGTCGTAGGGATCACGAGCGTGATCAGCGGCATGATCACGCGCCGTACGTGCTCGACCGGCAGTTCGCGGAACGGCTCGTATCCGCCCGCGGGGAGCCAGCCGAGGAGGACCGCGAAGAAGATGACGAAGAGGATGCCGAGCCAGAACTGGGGCACGACGAACCCGACCGTCGAGAGCTGTCCGGCGATGACCGAGAAGACGCGCTTTCCGCGTCGAACCGACCGCAGGGCGAGGAGGGCGGCGAGCGGTAGCGAGATCGCGAGCGTCAAGAACGCCAACTCGAGCGAGGGGATGATCCGCTCGAGGACCGCCTTGCCGACCGAGCCGCCGCCCTCCTGTTCGCCGAGGTCGCCCTGAACGGCCTTCTCGAGCCAGATGACGAACTGCACGGGAACCGGCCGGTCGAGGCCGAGCCTCGCCCTCTCCGCGGCGACGAGCTCGGCCCGCTGCTCGAAGGTGAGATCGTCCCGTTTTCCGACTCGGATCTCGGCCGTGTCGCCCGGAAGGGCCGTGGCGATCGCGAACGTGATCATCGCGATCGCAAGCAGCACGCCGGCCAGCGAGAGGAAAGGGGTCAAGAACCGCATCAGCAGACGACGGTGGGGGACATGCTGTCCCCCACCGTCGGTCCGTCATTCGCTACCGATCGCGGCACTATGCGAGGTACGCACCGTCGAATCGCTGGTCGCCGATCAGCGTCGAGTCGACTCCCATCAATCGCTTGGGAGCGACGTTCTGGTTCGATGCGATCATCGTGTGGAACGCGGCCGCCTGCTTGAGCATGAGTCGCTGCACGGTCTTGAGCGAGGCCCTGTACTGCGCCTCGTTCCTCGGTGAGAAGGCCGTGTTGTACGCAGCCTCGAGGGCCGGAATCGCACCCTTCGGGTACTTCGGCGGGTTCTTCAGAAGAGTTGCCTTCATCATGTAGTTCGCGATCAGCGCCCACGGGAACGGCAGCGAACCCGCGTTGACGGCGATTCCGTCGTGGTTCCGCTTGGTGTAGAGACGGTCGAACCACTGCGCTGCCGGTAGGACCTGGATGTTGGCGTTGATCCCGGCCTTCTTGAAGCCCTGCTGGAGCACGGGCGCCTCGCGCGTCCAGGGGCCCGGATCCTTCAGGATCATCATGTTCAGCTTCAGGTTGGAAGCTCCGGCCGCCGCGAGCATCTTCTTCGCCCGCTCCGGGTCGTAGCTCGGCACCGGCCCCCCACCCGGCCACGACTTGCCGATCGAGTACGGGCTCCTCTCGAACGGATTCCAGGTCGGGACGGCGCGTCCGCCCCAGGCGACCTTGTTGTCCGTCGGCTTGTCGAAGGCCCACTGCAACGCCTGACGCACCTTGACGTCCTTCAGCGGCCCGAAGTACATCTGCGGCTGCCACCACTGGAAGAAGAGCCCCGACGGGATCAGCTTCGAGTTGCGCTTGCCGTCGACCTGCGGCAGCGTGGCGACGGAGATGTCGTGCAGGTAGTCGACGTCACCGGAGAGGAAGTTCGCGACCTGGGCTGCCTCGTCGGCGAGGAACCGGAACGTCAGCTCGCTGAGGTAGGGGCGGCTGCCGTTCCAGTAGTCGGGGAACCGCTCGAGATCGAGCCGGTCGCCCTTGACGAAGTTCTTGTACTGGAAGGGCCCGGTCCCGATCGGCTGCTCACCGAGATTCAGGTCGTCGGCGTTCTCCGGCATGATGAACCAGAAGCGGAAGCTCTCGATCATGCGAGCGGGCTTCTTCGTCGTGATCCTCAACGTCTGGTTGTCGACCTTGACAGCCTTGCCCCAGATGTCCTTCGGCAGCGCGAGGAAGTTGTTCGACGCCGGCTTGACGGGGTCGTGAATGCGGTTGAGGCTCCACACGACGTCCTCGACGCGCAGCGGCTTGCCGTTGTGGAACTTGACTCCCTGACGGATCTTGACGATCGTCGTCTTCGCGTTCGGCGTGCTCCAACTCCGAGCGAGCAACGGTACCGCTCGCCCGTTCTTGTCGTACTTCACGAGCGTGTCGTACATCGCGTAGGCCATCAGCTGGCCCCAGCGGTACCCGAACGCCGTGAGGACGTTGATGTCCTCGAACGACTGTCCGATCCCGACGACGAGCTTGCCACCGGGTTTCGGGGCGGCGACCGCAGCCCCGGCGCCGCCGGCGCGGAGCAGCGCGTCAGCGCCGCCGAGCGCCGCCGCTCCCGAGCGCACCACGCTTGAGCAACTCGAGCCGACTCAACCCCTGGGTGAACTCCTCCATGCCGAACTCCCTCCCGGTCGCAGTACTGGGAACGATTCCAGCTTGGCCGGATGTCGAAACCCCGGCGCTCGCAACAGTCGGCCTTTGGTCTGACAAGCAACGTTCGTACGCGCGATTCAAGAGCATCCGAGCCCGATGTCAAGGCTTGGTCAGACAAGACGCGTACCGATCAGTACATGAGCCATCCGCCGCTGATATTCAGGGTTGCCCCGGTGATGTACCAGCGTGCGGCGGACGCGAGGAAGACCACCGCCGGAGCGATCTCCTCAGACGTCGCCATCCGACCGAGCGGCACCTGGTCGACGAGGCTCGAGCATCGGGTCGAGGCCGTCGCTCAGCATCGCCGTGTCCACGAGCCCGGGGCACCAGTACATCAGCCAACCGCCGCTGATGTTCAGCGTTGCTCCCGTGATGTAGCCCGCATGGGAGGAGGCGAGGAAGACGACAGCGGGGGCGACCTCGTCCGGAGTCGCCATCCGGCCGAGCGGCACCTGAGCGATGAGTCCCCGCAGGACGTCCTGACCGAGATCGTCCGTCAGCATCGTCGTGTCGACGAGCCCCGGGGCCACCGCGTTGACGCGAATGCCTGCCGGCGCGTAGGTGCGGGCCAGTCCCCGCGTCATCGTCACGATCCCGCCCTTGGTGGCGTTGTAGACGATCGAGCCACCGAAGCCACCTGTCCACCAGCCCTGCGAGCTGAAGTTGACGATCGCCCCCTCGCGCGCTGACTCGCGCAGGTGCTCGGCAAACGCACGGTTGAGGAAAAATGTGGCCTTGAAGTTGACGTCGACCTGTTCGTCCCAATCGGACTCGTCGATCTCCGAGATCTCGTGCTTGCGACGGAGGACCGCGGCCAGGTGGGCGAGTGCGACGAGGGGGCCGACTCTCTCCTCGGCCTCGAGCACGAGGGCGGGAAGGCGATCGATCTGCCCGAGATCCGCGCCGATGCCGCAGTGGCCTTCGCCCGGCAACGACGCAGCGAGCTCCGAGGCGGCCCGCTCGCAGAGATCGACTGCCGCGACGCGCGCCCCGGAGGCGGCGAACGCACGCGCGACGGCCACACCGATGCCGCCCGTTGCGCCCGTCACGACGACCCCGTGCCCGTCGAGGCCTTCGCCGAGAGACGGGCCGACGGCGCGGGAGGCGGTCACGCGGTAGACCGAACGCGGAACTTCTCGATGTAGTCGGCGTCGAGCTCCCAGCCCAGCCCGGGGCCTGAGGGAAGAGCGAGCCTCCCATCAACGATGGGAGGGCGGTTCGCGACGAGGTTCCACCAGATCGGGTCACGTTCGGCACTGAAGATCTCCAGGAAGGTGCCGTGCGGGATCGACGCGAGCAGATGCGATGCGATCTGAGGTTCCTCGTGGTGGGCCATCGCCACGTCGAACGCGACCGCGGCGGCAGCCACCCGGCGCCACTCGGTCGCCCCGCCCGACCAGGACGAATCGAAGTTGCAGAAGTCGATAGCCCCTTCGACCATCAGGTCGCGGCACCCTCCCGCCGAGAACTCGCTCTGCCCTGCGCACACGCGCACGCCTCCCGCGAACCGCACGTCCCGCATCGCGCGTCGGTCGTTCGACCAGATGCACGGCTCCTCGAACCAGTACAGATCGAGATCCTCGACGAGGCGCGAGAAGCGCACCGCTTCACCCGGCGTCCAGCCCTGGTTCGCATCCGCCATGAGGACGAACTCGGGACCGGCGGCGGCGCGCGCGATCCGGAATCGCTCGGCATCCTCCTCGGGTGTGAGCCCCCCGACCTTGAACTTCATCCCGGCGAGGCCGCGCTCACGGAGCTCGGAGACCTCATCGGTGACGTCCTGCTTCCCGTAGTAGCCGCCGATCGTGATCACCGGCAGGCTGTCCCGGTAGCCGCCCCAAAGCCGATGCAACGGCTGGTCGAGCGCCTTTCCGATCGCGTCCCAGATCGCGGCGTCGACGCAGGCGGTTGCGACGAGACCGAGCCGCCTGTCGCGGAGGATGTCGAACGTGGCGGGTCGGGCGAGCTCCCAGCATCGCTCGACCCGGAACGCGTCCTCGCCGATCAGCCGCGGGATGATCTCCGTTCGAAGGATCTCGTCGATCTCGAACAGACCGGCATCCTCGTCACCGCAGTACGCCTCCCCGACGATGCCTTCCTCGGTGTGGATCCGCGTCACGATCGTCGAGCGGTGGGTCATCTTGTACCGGCTGCCGCGGTACGTCTGAGCAAGAGGCACGCGGATCGCAATCGTCTCGATCGCGGCGATCGTCAGGGTATTGACGGACGCCGAAGGGCGAGTCGCTCGCGCCACTTCGAGATCAGTCATCGCTCCTCGGCTCGGGTAGGGTGGTAACGGTTCCAGTCAACTGTAGGTGACCGCTGCTCACCCTGTCAATCATGCGCCTCCTCGCGTCGCAGACCCGGAGGTCAGAACCGGTACTTCTCGACGACCGCCTCCCTGACCTCGATGCCGAGCCCCGGTCCACCGAGCGGCCGAACGAAACCACGCGACTGCTCGATCGGCTGCTCGACGAGCTCATGCTGCATCGGGTTGGCCTCGGCCTTGAGCTCGAACACGAGTACACGTCCCGTCGTCAGCGACAGGGCAAGACTCGCCGCCGTGACGATCGCGCTCGACCAAGCGTGAGCATTGAACCAAACACCGGCCTCCTCGACGAGCTCGACCACCCGCCGGCCGCCGGTGATCCCCTCTGCACGCCCCGGGTCGAAGCCGATGACGTCGGCGACGCCGGCGGCGATGAAGCTCCTGTACCCCTCGACGTTCCATTCGCGCTCGCCGGAACCGATCAAGGTCGAGCAGCGGGCCCTGAGGCGGTGGAACGACTCGATGTCCGTCGGCTCGAACGGCTCCTCCATCCAGGTCAGGCCGTGCTCCTCGAGGGCGGTCGTCAGGCGGATCGCGAACGCGACATCCCATGTGAGGGTGTTCACGCCGCGGTCCCACATCAGCTTCGGCTCTGGCCCCACCCGCTCGCGCAGCAGTCGCATGAACTCGACGTCGCGCTCGACGTCCGAGCCGAGGCGGGCTTCGCCCTTCTTCCCGAGCCCGAACTTGCAACCCTTGAATCCGAGCTCGTTGATGTATCTCGCGTGCTTGTCGGCCTCCTCTTCGAGGCTCGCAAGACACGGGTGTGTGCTCGCAATCGCGGGCAACCGCTCATGGCATACCCCGCCGAGTAGCTGCGTCACGGGAACACCGAGGAGCCTTCCCTTGAGATCCCACAGCGCGATGTCGATCGCGGAGAGCGCGAACGACGAGATCCCTCCCCGGTTGCCGTACCACCAGGCCCGCTGCTTGCAGCGGCGCCAGATCTCGACGTTGTCGAGCGGGTCACTCCCGACGACGAGCTCCTGGGCAATCCCGTCGATCATCGCCTCGGTGGCGCGGCAGACGTCCGGCCAGGAGGTGACGGCCTCCCCCCAGCCCACTGTCCCGTCGGTTGCTTCGACGCGACAGAGGGTCAGGAAGCGCATGGCCCCACTGTCATTCGGCTCGGGGTAGCGAACCGAGATCGGCGTCACGGAGCGGATCTTCGTCATACGCGCTCCTCCTCGATCCCGAGTGCCCGCGCCAGAACCGGGATCTCGACGTCGAGACGTCCCAGCGCGAGGGCATTGTGATGCGTGGCGCCGGACGCGATCCAGCGCGCGCCGGCCTCGAAGGCAGGCCCGGAATCGAAACGGAACATGCCGTTCGGCCCGCCCATCGCGTCGTAGCGAGCCTCGACGATCTCGCCGGTCGCCCAGGCGAGGCGCCACGTGTCTCCGACCGGCGACAGCGACAGCGCGGTCGCCGGTCCGGGCTCGAGCCTGAACGAGATCGACGTCCCCGCGCCATGATCACCCGGATAGTGGTCGTTCGGCTCGACGACGACGGGGTGGCTCGGGTCGGCCCAGGCCGGATCTCCCTCGCCGCCGGCCGCAAGGAGCATCAAGCCGGTTTCACGCTCGGGCGTGTAGAACTCGCAGTAGAGCGCTCGCCCAGAAAGCTTCCGAGCGAGCACGAGCGCGAGCGCCGTCGGAAGGTCGCCGGTGCAGGACACCGGAACGCCTCCGGCGGTGAGGAGCGAGGCGCCGAGGCAGGCGGTGATCCCGATCGCTGGATTCCAACGCAGCACGTCGGAGTGGCAGTTGACGGTCACGGCGACCGCGTTCGTCGCCTGCACGACGTCGTCGAGTGCAAGGGCGAGCCGCATGCTCCGCTCGTCGGCCGCGCCCTTCCGATGGGACCAGCCACGCTCGGCGAGCTGCGGCCAGACCCGTGTCCGATTCTCTCGCTCGCCACCGCGGCGAACGCGTCGTTCAGCTGGGTAACGGTGAGTGCGTGCTCGAACACGCCGAGCCGGTCGAGCTCTGCCTGGGTCGACTCGACGTCGAGATATCCTGGAAACCAGGAGCCGACGCGCATGACCGTGGCGCCACGCAACGTCGAGGCGGCCGCGGCAGCGCGGACGGTGCGCGTCAAAAGAGCGACTCCCGCCGGATCGGCAGGCGATGCGGTGATCGTCGCGAAGGGGCGCCCTTGCCGCACGAGCGCGTTCGCGAGCATGACGGCCGCGACCTGGCCGGAGTTGATCGTCGCCTGGGACTGCGTCAGGCCGTCGGGCAGCCGGTCGATCGTGGGGCCGTTCCAGACGACGAGAGGCACGTCGAGCCCCATGAGCGCGTGTGCCGCGTAACTCGGAGGGGCCGCCATCGTGGGCGCGTAGACGACGACGTCGGGAAGCCCCTCGCGGAGGACCTCGTTCGCCCGCTCCCCGTCGGCGTCGGAGGTCAGCATCCCGCCGTCGACGACATCGAAGTCGAGGCTGAGTAGATCGCAGTAGCACCGGTGCACGGCTTCGCGTTCCTGACGGAAGCCGGCCGGCATCTGGTCGTCGAACAGCGCGAAGTAGCAGGAGACGAGTCCGACGGTGGGCCGCTTGAACTCAGTCACGGTGCGATGCCTCGACGTGCCAACTCAGGCTCCCACGCGGGCGCCCGTTGCAGCGGATCCGACGAGGCGCGCGTACTTGGCGAGCACGCCGGTGGGGCAGCGAGGAGGCGGGTGCTCCACGGTCGCGAGACGAGAGGAGATCTCGTCCTCGGAGAGCTCGACGTGGAGCCGATTCCCCTCGGGGTCGATCTCGACGATGTCACCGTCCCGAACGATCGCGATCGGGCCGCCGGCCGCAGCCTCGGGCGAGATGTGGCCGACGGAAGTCCCCTGCGTCCCTCCGCCGAAGCGCCCGTCTGTCAGGAGCGCGGTCGTCTCGGCGAGGCCTGCGCCCACGATCGCGCCGGTGAGGTGGGTCATCTCGGGCATCCCCGGCCCGCCCCGCGGGCCCTGGTAGCGGACGACGACCACATCACCCTGCTCGATGCGACCGTCGGAGACGGCGGTGAACGCCTCCTGCTCGGTGTGGAAGACCTTCGCAGGCCCCCGATGGGTGTTCCCGGACTGGTTTGCGACCTTCATCACCGAGCCTTCCGGTGCGAGATTGCCCCACATCACGGCGTAGCCCCCGGTCGACTTGACCGGGTCGGCGACCGTGTGGAGCACCGGCGTCCGCGCCTCTGCCGCCCGCGTGACGGGTGCAAGCGCCTCGGCGAGCGTCTGGCCGGTCACGGTCATCGCCTCGCCGTCGAGCAAACCGGCGTCGAGGAGCTCGCGCATCACGACGGGCACACCGCCCTCGACGTGGAGGTCCTGCATCATGAACCGGCCGGCGGGGCGCATCTCGGCAATCTGCGGCGTACGACGCGAGATCCGATCGATGTCGGCGAGACCGAAGTCGATCCCGGCCTCGCCCGCCAACGCCGGGAGGTGGAGACACGCGTTCGTCGAGCCGCCGAGCGCAGCGGCAACCGCAATAGCGTTCTCGAACGACGCCTTGGTGAGGATCGTGGATGGCGTGCGGTCGTTCTCGAGCGCGTCGACGAGGGCGGCCGCAGCCCGCCGGAGAATGCTCTCGCGGGCCGGGTCCTCGGCGGCCGGTGACGCCATGCCGGGCACCGTGAGGCCGAGTCCCTCGGACACACTCGCCATGGTGTTCGCGGTGTACATGCTCGCGCACGACCCCTTTCCGGGCAACGCGACACACTCGAGCTCGGTCAGGTCCTCGAGGCTCATCTTCCCGGTCGCCTGCGCCCCGATCGCCTCGTACACGTCCTGGATCGTGACGTCCTTGCCCCTGAAGCAGCCGGGCCTGATCGACCCTCCGTAGGCGAAGACCGACGGCAGGTCGAGCCGGATCATCGCCATCATCATCCCGGGGAGCGTCTTGTCGCAGCCCGCGATCGCGAAGAGCCCGTCCATCCGCTCGGCGAGCATGACGAGCTCCACCGAGTCGGCGATCCAGTCGCGGGAGGGGAGCGAGGCTCGCATGCCGTCGGTTCCCATGGCGATGCCGTCCGAGACGGAGATCGTGTGAAAGACGAGTGGCAGCACCTGCAACGACCGCAGCTCGTCGGCGGCCGCGACAGCCAGCTCGTCGAGGTGCATGTTGCACGGCGTGACCCGGTTCCAGGTTGCACCGACACCGACCTGAGGGAGCTGCAGCTCCTCGGTCGTCCAGCCCATGGCCCGCAGCATCGAGCGGGCCGCCGCCTGCGGTGGCCCCCCCGTCACCTCGAGGCTCCTCTTCCTGCCACGATCCGCGCGACTCATCTTTCCTCCTCGACGATGACGTGCTCCTCCATGAAGTAGACCTCGACAGACTCCGCGAAATCGTCGCGTGTCCGGCCGAGCCCGGGAGCGAGGTCCGGATCGGCAAACGCGCGCTCGGCAGCGTCACGCGAGTCGAACGTGGTGATCGCGATCCCGTCGATCGGGGGCGCCTCGCCGTCGAGGATGTGGATGACGTACCCCCGGAGACCCGGGAGCCGCTTCGCGTACTCGACGTGCTCGCCCGTCCAGCGCGCCAGGAATTCCTCCCGCGTCAGGTCGGAGCGCTTGCGCACGAGGCTGACACGCCTGATCACGCCCGGTCGCTCTCGTGCTGGGCGGCTGCGTACCTGCGTGCCACGTCGAGCATGTGCTCCTGGGCGAACCGCGCCGCCCCGGCGACATCGGACACGGCGAGCGCATCGATGATCCGCCGATGCTGCTCGATCGAGCCGCGGGCGGTATCGGGAAGGGAGTAGGCGGCCAATGCGCCCTTCCGGCTCGCGTCGATGAGCCCGTCCATCAGCGACTTCAGAGCGTCGTTCTGCGTATACGAGCTGAGCAGCCGGTGGAACGAGGCGTCGCCGTCGGCTGCCGCGACCGGATCGGCTCGCTCGACCGCGTCGGCCTGGTCGCGAACGATCGCGCTCGCGGCTCTCGCTGCGTCGATCGCATCCCACTCGGACATCGAGCGGATGGCGTGGGCTTCGAGCACGGAGCGGATCTCGTCGACCTCGAGGATCTCCTGCGCGTGCTGGTGCAGCCACGCACCGACGAGCGCGCGGCTCCGGTCCGACGAGCCTCCCGCGGCGACGAAGCGGCCGCGTGTGCCCCGCGTCTCGACCAGCCCCAGGGCCTCGAGGCTGGACAGCGCCTCGCGGAGAACGGTGCGCGAAACGCCGAGCTGCTCGACGAGCTCGCGCTCCGTCGGTAGCCGGTCGCCCGGGACGAGCGCTCCGTGAAGGATCTGGGAGCTGATCTGCTCGGTTGCGGAGTCGACGAGCGAGCCGTCGCGCTGCGTGGGAGTCCCCAGGTCGGCGCTCATACGTCCGTGGGAAACAGCTCGGAGGTGAGCTCGAGCGACTGTTGCACGAGCAGCTCGCCGGCCTCGGGCGCGAACGGCGCCGGCCGGCCGAAGTGCCGTTGCGCGACAACCGGCTCGTAGCCGCCGAAGGGGTACTCACGGCGCGTCGGGACATAGCCGACGATGTCGTTCGAGTAGCCGAGCGTGACGGGAAACGGTGCGGTCGAGTGCTGCTTGACCTCGAGCCCGAGCTCGCAAAACGGCTCGCAGGGCCAGGCTGTGATGCACGCTCCGCCGATCCGCAGTGCCTGCACCGGGACCTCGACCACGCGTTCGACGGTGCCGCCCGCGATCCGCTCCTCGACCGCTTTCGCCCAGCGCACGTGGAGGACGACGGGGTTCCAGGCCGTGCGGGGCTCGCCGGCGGCCTGCAGGTCGGCGACGCGCTGCTCGAGCTCGGCCCGGAGCTCCCGGATCTCGGCGAGCGTCGGCGGATCGAGCAGCGGTAGCTCGACACGACGCTCCGCCGCTGCGAGGGTCGTGTCCTGCTCCCCCGTCGCGACGTTGCGCCAGATCGCGATCGGGACTGCCGACGCGAACGGCACCTGCTCGGGAACGATCGGCTCGAGGGTGGCCTCCGCACGCGCCCGCAGTGCCGCGAGCGCGAGGCGCTCACCGAACAGCCGCTCGGCTCCCCGCTCGGTGTGAAACGACTCGAGTGGGAGAATATTGCCCGCGCAGCCCTGGAGGAAAACGCACTCGCCCCCCGTCCAGGCCCGCACGCGCTCGCGCAGTGGCCCGACGAAGTCGGACGAGGCCTCGGGCACGTCAGGCCCGATCACCACCGGATGGGAAGCGAAGGCGACGACGGTGCAGATAGCGCCCCCGTCATCCCCGTCGACGCGGATCACGGCGACGTCGCGGTCGCACACCTCGTCCGGGTTCCAGCCCAGGATCGTGCCGCCCTCGAACCTCTGGCGGCGGTTGACGGTGATTCCCTCTACCTCGGTGCGCCCCAGTCCGAGACGCGCTGGCCGGAGGCGTCGTGCCGCTTCGACAGCCGAGGAGACGAGCAGGTCGCCGACGGCGTCGCCGTACCGGATCTCCTCCTCGTTCCAGTCCGCGTCGCCGCCGATCTTCGCCCAGCCCGGCGTGGGCGGCGCCGCGTGGGTGTGCTGCGAGTTGAGGAGGACGTGGTGTGCGGGAGAGCCAATTGCGGCGCCAACCCGATCACGGATCGTCTGCGCCCACGCCCCGGAAGCGCCGACCAGGTCGGCGCCGATGAGAGTAACCCGGGCAGCTCCGTCGTCGAGGACGAGCGCTGTCGCCTCCATCGGCTCTCCGTACCCGCGTGTGGGCTCCGAACGACGGAGGTACCCCATCAGGTCGACGCCGACCGGCGGGGTGATCGAGACTGCGGCCGCCCCGGCAAACAGGCCCGTAGAGCTCACAGGCCGAAGGCGACGTCGAGTTTGATGCCGCCGCCGGACACGACCTGTTCGTTGACCTCGGCAACGCTCGCCTCGAAGATGTCTGCTATCTCGGTCACCTCGGCCGGCGTGATGACGAGCGGTGGAGCGAGCGTCGCGTTGTGGGGGGAAGCCCGGACGAGGAGGCCTCGTCGCCGCGCCGCCTGCTGGACTGCCGTGCCCACGGGCTGGTCCGCGGCAAGGGGAGCACCCGTGCTCGGGTCGACGAAGTCGAGGCAGTAGAGCAGTCCGCGGCCACGGTACTCCCCCGCGATCGGGTACCGCTCGACGATTTCACGCAGGCGGGCCTGGAGCTCGGCTCCGCGCGCCTGAACGTTGTCGAGAACGTCGTGCTGCTCGAAATAGCGGATCACGGCCAGGCCGCACGCGGCCGAGACGGGGTTGCTCGCGAACGTGTGGCCGGCCTGATACTGCAGCCCCTTCGAGGCGTCACCCCAGAAGACGCTCGCGACGCGATCGGTGAGCAGAACGGCAGAGAGCGGGGCGTACCCGCTCGTCAGACCCTTGCCGACGCAGAGGATGTCCGGCCAAACGCCCGCCTGCTCGGCCGCGAACCACGAGCCGAGCCGGCCGAATCCCGTCACGATCTCGTCGAAGATGAGCAGGACTCCCGTCTCGTCACAGAGCGCACGCAGGCCCTGGAGATAGTCCGTCGAGAGAGCATGAACGCCGGCAGTCAGCAGCACGGGCTCGACGATGATCGACGAGACCGTCCGTGGCCCCTCCTGCTCGATCACGTCGCGCATCTGGGCGAGGCAGCCGAGTGTGCACGAGCCGGTGCAGGCCCGGCACGAGCCAGGAATCGGTGGGTGTGCATGGATCCCACCCGAGAGGAACGGCTCGTACGGGTTCCGGAGCTGCGGCCAGCCCGTCGCGGTCAGCGCTCCCATGGTGGCACCGTGGTAGGAGCGATAGAACGAGATCGTCTTGTAACGCTCGGGGCTTCCGCTCTGGCGGTGATACTGGCGTGCCATCTTGAGCGCCGCCTCGGTCGCCTCCGAGCCGCTCGAGAGCTGCTTGACGACATCGAAACGGTCACCCGTGAGCCGGATCAACTCGGACGCGAGCTCGAGCGCCCGATCGGTCGTCGTCATGATCGGCGACGAGAACGAGAGCCGCCGATGCTGCGCGGTGATGGCGTCGATGATCTCGTCGTTGCCGTGCCCAAGGCTGACTGCGAAGACCCCGGAGAGGCCGTCGATATACCGGCGCCCCTCGTGATCGGTCAACGTGATTCCGCTTCCCTCGACCATGATCAGCGGGTCGGCGGTGAACGTCTGCATCTGGTTGAAATCGACCATGACGTGGTGCGCGGCGGCGCGCAGGTCGAGTTGGGCGAGGTGGGTGCTCCTGGTTTCAGGCATGGGTGCCAGTCTTCCTTTGTCAGACCAAGAAGTCAAGACCCAGACGAAGATTTTGGTTCGCAGAGGGGATATCGCTGCTGCTCGATTGACTTGTCTGACCAAGACATCGTAGGATGTCAACGCATGTCTGCTGGCGACCCGACCGACGCCGGATCGGCGAGAGAGGCGCGGTCATGACTGCATCCGTCTCGCGCCTGCAGATCTCGACCGTTGCTCCGCGCTCATCTCCCGCACCGAAGGGCCGAGGTCGGCCGGTCGGAACGCCGCTGACCGCATTGCCGGGGGTCACCGACGCCCGCGGCGTCTCCTCTGCGGGCCTCCCGCCCGCACGGACGTGGCTTGTCGTTGCCGAGCTCGAGGACGCCGACGGCCTGGTCGGCGTCGGCACGGCCGGCTTCGGCAACCCTGCCACCATCGATCTCCTGCGCCAACTCGAGCCGCTCGTCGTCGGCCGAGCGCCGTCCGAGGTGACCCACATCTGGGAGTCCATGTACCGGGCGACCCTCAATACCGGCCGACGCGGGGTCGCGCTGCATGCGATCAGCGCTATCGACATCGCACTCTGGGACCTGTTCGGGAAGCAACTCGGAGTCCCGCTCTACGAGCTCCTCGGTGGCAGGGTTCGCCCGTCGCTCACCGCCTACGCGAGCTGGCTCTACGCGACCGAGGATCTCGACGCTCTCGCGAGTGAGGCTGCCGGCTGGGTCGCCCAGGGTTTCGGGGCCGTGAAGCAACGACTGCCGTACGGTCCACTCGAGGGTAAGGAGGGGATCCGGCGGAACGTCGAGCTCGTGCAAACGGTTGTCGATGCGGTCGGGCCGGACGTCGACGTGATGGCCGACGCCTACATGAGCTGGGACCAGGGGTACGCGATCAGGTGTATCCGGGCGATCGAGGACGCCGGGATCCGACTGCGCTGGCTCGAGGAGCCGGTGATCCCCGACGACATCCCCGGCCTTGCTCGCATCCGCGCCGCAGTCTCGACTCCGATCGCCGCCGGCGAGCACGAAGCGACGCGGTACGGCTTTCGCGACCTCGTCAGCGCCGGCGCCGTCGACGTCTTGCAGCCCGACGTCAACCGGCTCGGCGGCATCACCGAGGCTCGGCGCGTCTGGGCGCTCGGCGAGACGTTCGGACTCGACGTGATCCCTCACCTCGGCTTCGCCCACAACGCTCACCTCGCGATCGCGAGCCTGGCGACGCCGCTGCTCGAGTACCTGCCGCCACCACCGAGCCCGGACGAGGCCGACGAGGATCAGATCTTCTGGGTCGCGTTTCCCGACGAGCCGCGGGCGGAGGGCGGGAGGGTCACGCTCGCGGGTAGCCCCGGCCTCGGCGTGAGCGCCGATCGGTCCGTGCTCGAGCGCGTCCCCGAGTAACGCCGACCTCGTCAGGGCACAACGCCCACGAACGAGGTCAGGGCGACGGCTCGCGCCGTGGGAGAACGCGTCCTTCCCAGGCTATTCGACCGCGCGACTGCTGCCCGCTTCCGCGTCCAGGCGCCGCAGCTCTCCGCGGCGGATCTTGCCGGTGACGGTGAGCGGCAGCTCGTCCACGAACTCGATGGCGCGGGGAACCTCGTACGGCGCGAGCCGTGTGCGGACGTGCGCCTGGAGCTCCGCCACGAGCTCGGGCGACCCGGTTGCGCCGCCGGCGGTGACGACGAATGCCTTCACGACCTCGCCGCGGACGTCGTCCGGAATCCCGATCGCAGCGGCGATCGCAACTGCGGGGTGGCGAATCAGGCATTCCTCGATCTCCCCCGGGCCGATCCGATGGCCGGCACTGGAGATGAGATCGTCGACGCGGCCGATGCTCCGGTAGTTGCCGTCGTCGTCGGTCTCGGCAAGGTCACCGGTGTGCAGCCAGCCCTCACGGACCTTCGCGGCGGTGGCGGCCTCGTCGCGCCAGTAGCCAAGGAAGGCGACGGGGTCGCCCTCGACGCGGACGGTGATCTCGCCGTCGACGAGCCGGAGCTCGTGCCCCGGGTAGGCACGACCCATCCAGCCGGGTCGGGCGGGCCAGGCGGAGCAGTTGCCGATCAGGAGGTTTGCCTCGGTCTGGCCGTAGAACTCGTTCAGCCGGACGCCGAACCGCTCGCGACACCAGGTGGCCGTCTCCTCGCCGACGGTCTCGCCGCCGCTCGCGATCGTCCGGAGCGAGACGGGTACGCCCTCGCTGCGGCGCATCATCCGGAGCGCCGTCGCGGGCATGAAGACGTTCCTGATCCCCGCGCTTGCGATGACGTCGAACGCTTGCTCCGGATCGAACCGCGGCGTCCGGAACGCGACAACGGGCATCCCGTGCGCAAGGGCCGGCACGACGACGTCGTAGAGCCCACCGATCCACGCCCAGTCCGCCGGCGTCCAGATGCGGTCGCCGCGTTGTGGGAAGAAGTCGTGCGAGAGCTCGAAGCCGGGGAGATGCCCCGCGAGGACGCGATGACCGTGGAGGGCGCCCTTCGGCGGGCCGGTCGTCCCGGACGTGTAGACGAGGAGGGCCGGGGTATCGGGCGTGGTCGCGGCGGCGGCGAAGTCCGGCGACGCGTCGGCGAGGAGACCCTCGAGGTCGAGATCGACGTCGATCGCCACACCGTCGAAGCCGAGGGCCGCGACGCGATCGAGTGACTCACGCTCGGCGATGATCGCACGCGGTTCGGACCCGCCGAGCCGCACCCCGAGCGCGTCCGAGCCGAAGGCGGCGCTCAGGGGCACCGCGATGGCGCCGAGCTTGTAGATCGCGATGTGGGCGATCGCCGTCTCGGGGCGCTGGGAGAGGATGATCCCGACGCGGTCGCCGACTCCGATGCCCTTCGCGACGAGGACGTTCGCGAGCCGGTTCGAGCTCTCGGACAGCTCGCCGAAGCCCACGACGCGGGTGATCTCGCGCCCGTCGGTGACGATGATCGCCGGATCGGCACGGGGCTGCCGCTCGCAGGCCTCGACGCCGATGTTGACGCGGGCCGGGAGGCTCCACGAGAACGCTGCCCGCAGCTGCTCGTAGGTCGGTGGCGTCCCGCTCATGCCCACAGGTGCTCGAGCATCCGCAGGTAGACCTTCGTCGCCCGGACGAGCTCCGACACCGGCACGGACTCGACATCGCCGTGGGCACCGCTTCCCGCCGGTCCGTGGTAGACGGCCGGGATGCCGCAGACGCCGTTGAAGAACGCTGCGTCGGCGACGAGCTTGATGCCCGCGATCGGCAATGCGGCCCCCGTCACGTCCTCGTAGCCGCGGCGCAGCGCCGCGGGCAAGGGCGACTCGGGGTCGATCTCGTAGGCCTCCCGCACGAGCCGGAGGTCGAGCTCGATCTCACAACCCGTCTCCGCGGCGACACCGGAGAGCAGCTCCCGGTACTCGGCCTCGACGGCAGCGAGGGTGTTCCCCGGCGCCCAGCGGCGGGTGCCCACGAGCCTGCAGGTCGTCGGGAAGCGGTTGTAAAAATCGCCGCCGTGCACTTCGCCGAAGAAGTACGTCTCCGAGCCGACGAGGGAGTGCTCGACCTGCGCGAGCTCCCGGTTCCTTGCGGCGACGACCTCGATCAGCCTGCCCGCCGCCATGATCGGGTGGGGTGTCCCGGGTGCGGTCTTCAGCTCGTGCGTGGCCATCCCGGGCCGCGACACAGTGATCTCCACGGTCGCCTGCCCCATGTGCGCGGCGATGAAGGTGTCGCCTCCGAGCTCGCAGACGACGACGGCATCGGCGGTGAAGCCGTGCTCGTCGAGGAGCCAGGCGAGGTCCTCGCCGCGTCCGCCGGGCGACTCGTGCAACCCGGTCGCGAGGACGACGATCTCGCCCGGGAACGACGGCCGGCCGCTCTTCACCACGCGCACGGCCTCCGCGGCGCAGGCGAGAGCACCCTTCATGTCGGCGCTGCCACGGCCGTAGACGCGCCCGTCCTCCACGCGTGGTGGCTCGTGGGGGATCGGCACGGTGTCGAGGTGGCCGTTGAGGACGACGACCGGCCCGGGCTCGCCCCCGTCGAGCCGGCCGATCACGATCGGCGTGGCGGGGAACACCTCGTCGAGCACCTCGACCTCCATCCCGATCTCCTCGAGCCGGCGCGCGAAGAGGCGCGCGACGTCCGCGGTATCGCCGGTCGGGCTCGGGACCTCGACGAGCTCGAGCGTGAGATCGCGGAGGCGATCCGCGGCGACAGAACCGATCATCAATTGTTCCTTTCGGGTGGGGAGATATCTCGGGCGGCGCGAAAGCCGATGTGCGGGGACCGTCGCCCGGGTGCGCTTCTGCTCCGCGAGGCGCAGCGGACATGCTGCGAGCCCGGGGCTCGCGTACGAGCCTCCGCGGAGCGCGCGCGGCGCGCCGGATTCCGTGTCCTCACGGCCGTCCCCGCCGTCGTAGGGGTAGGGCGCGTAGGCGCTGCTGACCCATTCCCACACGTTCCCGGCCGCGTCGAGCAGGCCGTACGGGCTCGCGCCGCCGGGGTGTGCCGTGACTGCCGTCGTGCCACCGTGCTTCGACCCGCCCCCGACGTTCGCACGCGGCGGCAGCGGGTCGTCGTCGCCCCACGGATAGAGGCGACCGTCGCTGCCGCGGGCTGCCTTCTCCCACTCCGCCTCGGTCGGCAGGCGCGCGCCGGCCCAGTGGCAGTAGGCACGCGCGTCGTGCCAGTCGACGTGCGTGACCGGGTGCTCGGCGAACGCAACGGGCGGGCTGCCCTCGAGCCAGTGCGGGGGCGCAGAGTGGCCCGTGACTGCGACGAAATCGGCGTACTGCGCGTTCGTTACCGGCGTCGCAGCCATCAGCAGCGCCGGGAGGGACACCACGTGCTGCGGCGCCTCGTCCGGCAGACATGGGCCGGCAGATGGGCGCGGGTCGTTGCCGAGCGCAACGTCTCCCTCCGGGACCTCGATCAGCTCGATCGCGAGCGTGAGGCTGTCCCCGGGCCGCGCAGCGAGCCGGAACCCGACGTAGTGGTCGACCGCGCCCGGCACCATTCCATGCCGGTACGAGCAGCGCACCTCTCCCGGGCCGTGGATGTAGGCGCCGCCACGCACGACCCGCGGCTCGCCGCCTGGCGCGTCCTCGCGACCGTCGCCCGGGTCGTAGGGATAGGGCCGAAGCGCGCTCGTCGTCCACTCCCATGCGTTCCCGGCGAGATCGAGGGCACCGAACGGGCCCGCACCGAGTGGGTGCGAGCCGACGGGCGCGGTGTCCGTGGTTCCGTACGTGGCGCGCTCGGCAGTCGGCGCCTCGTCGCCCCACGGCCACGCGCGATCGTCGTCGCCGCGGGCAGCGCGCTCCCATTGCACCTCACTCGGGAGTGACCCACCGGCCCAGCGGCAGAACGCGACGGCGTCGTGCCAGGAGACGTACGTCACCGGATGACGCTGCCTGTCGGCCGGAATCACGCCGTCCAGCCAGTGCGAGGGAGGCGGGTGCCCGCACGCCTCGACGAAGGCCGCGTACTGCTCGTTCGTCACGGGCGTACGGCCGATCCGGAACGCGGCACACGGCACTCGGTGGCGGGGAGCCTCGTCCGGCTCTGGCGCAAACGCGGCCGCGGCGTCGCTCCCCATCGTGAACTCGCCGGCCGGTACCTCCCGCCACCCGATCGTTGCGGGCGAGAAGGAGTTCACCGGGGAATCACCGGCAGGACGATGTGAGACGGGTGGTCGACATCGACGTACACGACCTGATGCGCCACGACCTGGTGCGTGTGGCGGCCCATCGGCTCGCCGGTGTTCGGGTTGACATCGAGACGCGGCCAGTTCGATGACGAGACATCGACGCGAATTCGGTGCCCGACGTCGAACAGGTTGCTCGTCGGCGGTAGCGTGACCGTGACCGGATAGACCTGGCCGGGCTCCATCATCACCTCGCGCTCGAACCCCTCGCGGAAGCGGCAGCGGATCACGGAGTCGTTGAGCAGCATGTCGAAGCCGTCCGGGTAGTCCTCGTTCGCGGGATGGACGTCGATCAGCTTCGCCGTGAAGTCGGTGTCGAGCGCGCTGGACGAGATCCAGAGGCGCACCTGCATCGGCCCCGTCACCTCGACGGCCTCCGTGAGCGGCTCGGTCTGGAAGACGAGCACGTCCGGCCGGTCGGACAGGCGCGGATACGGCGCCTCCGATCCGAAGAACTCCGGCGCCTCGCGCTGGTCGGCCGGCCCCGGCGTCAGCAGGTCACGCAGTCGCAGCACCGGGCTGAGGAATCGCGCCCACGCCTGCTCCATCCCGGCGCCCTCCGACGGCAGCTCACCGATCGAGCAGTAGAGGCCGCCGACGGTCGGCACGGGATGAGCCGGGTCGAACGTGAAGCTACGCGGCTCGGCGGCTGCGATCGGCGTCTCGGTCGAGAGCGAGCCGTCCGCGTGCAGGTAGTACGCCGTCTCGACCCGGCGGGCGAGCGGCCACTCCCACTCCTCCCGCCAGCGACCCCCATGGTCGAGCTTCCCCTGCGCCGTCGTGCGGCCCGAGCCGCCGCCCATCACGAAGATGCGCACGGGCGCTTCACCCTCCGGCTGGCCCGGGGCGTCGTCCGGCAACCACCGATCGAAGTACGCGAGCTGCTCCTCGAAGTACCGGTTCACCCCCCAGGTGCTCTCCGGGCCGAAGTCGACCTCGAGGCAGAACGTCGAATCACCGCGCATCCCGACGTGGCTCCACGGGCCGACGACCAGGCGCTGAGGCGCCTCGTTCCTCGCCGTCATCGAGGCGAAGTACTCGGTGTCGGCGGCCGGGAACGGGTCGTACCAGCCGGTCGACATCGTCGCCGGGATGTCCGCGTGCTGATCCCAGTACCTCGTGTAGTCGTGCTCGACTCTGCTCCAGTACTCGTCGTAGGCGCCACGGGTGTAGTAGTCGAGGAGCGAGTCCTCGAGCGGCGGCACGTGTCGGAGCGCCGTCTGGCCACGCTGCCAGGGCGTCGCGCGGAAGAGCTGCCGCAGCTCGCGCAGGTCGTTCCAGACGTCCTCCTGCTTCCCCGGGTCGTCTGCGATCTCCTGCGCGTCCTGCGCGTGGATGAAGAGGGCCCAGAACATGTGCTGCTGCATGGCGCCGCCCTCGCGGCACTGGTTCTGGAAGCTGTTCGTCGGCACGACGTCCGGCCAGATCGCGGCCAGGTGCGGCGGCGCCTCGAGCGCCGTGCGCACCTGCGTGATCGCGGCGTACGAGCTGCCGACGGTGCCGATCCGTCCGTTCGACCAGGGCCGTGACCCGATCCACTCGCAGATGTCGTAGCCGTCGCGGCCGGTGTGCGGCGTCGCCGCGTGGTAGTAGACGCCGGACGCCTCCGAGCCGTAACGGTCCCGCAGGTCGACAAGGACGACGTTGTAGCCGCGGGGGACGAAGAAATCCGCAATTTCCGTGTAGCGCTTGTCGGTCTTGTCGTAGGGCGTGTGGAGCATGATCGTGGGGAATCGGCCGTCGACGAACGCCCCCTCTTCGGCTGGCCGGTAGATGTCGAACGCGAGCCGGACGCCGTCCCGCATCGGCACCATCACGTTCTTCGAGCAGACGATGCCGTAGGTCGATGTCACGCTCTTCATGCTGCCTCCCTCTCGGGGAGAGACTTCAGTCTTCCCTTCGGATCTCTCTCGATGACCAGATTCCCCACCGCGTCGACCGAGACCGCATACCCCGGGTGAACGACGGTGGTCGAATCGAACTCCTCCACGACAGCCGGGCCGTCGAAGCGAGCCCCCGCGGGCAGGGCGTAGCGATCGTAGATCGGGCAGTCGACGTAGTCTCCGGCTTCGGCGAAGTAGACCGGCCGCCGCTCCTTCGGCTCGGGGCACTCGCCGGGCTCGAGGGGTCGCGCCGGTGGCTTCGCGATCGTGCCCACGCTCGTCAGCCGCAGGCTGACGACCTCGACGGGCTCGGCCGGTGCCGCGAATCCGTACGTCCGGTCGTGCTCGGCGTGGAAGCGCTCGAGCAATCCTTCGCCGGCCGGAATCGTCAGCTCGAAGCTCTGGCCGACATACCGCAGGTCGATCTGGCGGAGGAACAAGATCGCATCTCCTGCGAGCCCTTCCCCTTCGAGCTCGGCACGGCCCGCGGCCTCGAGCTCGGCGAAGACCGCCTCGACCTCAGCTCCGTCGAGGTCGTCGCTGCGTCGCATGACCGTCGTGGCCGTATCGCGCTTGAGGTCGGTCGTGAGGAGGCCGGTGGCCGAGAAGATGCCCGGGCTGCGCGGGATCAGCAGCGTCGGCATCTCGGCGTCGCGAGCAAGGGCGTTCGCGTGCACCGGTCCGGCGCCGCCGAAGCCGACGAGGACGAAGTCGCGCGGGTCGTATCCTCTCTGCACCGAGATCAGATGGAGCGCGTTCACCATCGCGGCGTTGGCGATCTCGACGATGCCGTTCGCCGCCTCGGTGACCGTGAGCCCGAGGGGCTGCGCGCAGCGCTCGTCGATCGCGCGGGCGGCACCATCCACGTCGAGCCCGATCTCTCCCCCGAGGAAGTACCTCGGGTTCAGGCGGCCGAGCACGACGTTCGCGTCGGTCACGGTCGGCTCGACACCTCCGCCCCGATAGCAGACCGGCCCGGGGTCGGCGCCTGCGCTGCGGGGCCCGACGCGCAGCAGGCCGCCCGAGTCGACCCATGCGATCGAGCCGCCTCCCGCCCCGATCTCGACGAGATCGACGACGGGCGTCCGCACGGGATAGCCGGAGAGCGACATACCGCCGATTCCGGCGCCTGCGTGACCGCCGACGTTGTAGTCCTTGGTCACCGAGGGCCTGCCGCCCTGGATCAGGCCGACCTTCGCGGTCGTGCCCCCCATGTCGAAGGAGAGGATGTCGGGCCGCCCGAGCGTCTCGCCGAGGTGCGCCGAGGCGATCACGCCGGCGGCGGGACCGGACTCGACCATGAACACCGGGCGCACGCTCGCTGCGTCCGAGCCGAAGATGCCGCCGCTCGACTGCATCACGAGCAGCTTGGCCCGAACGCCGGCCGCTGCCAGCCTGTCCTCGATTCGTTGCAGGTATCGCTCGACGACCGGGCGGATGACGGCGTTGATGACCGTCGTCGATGCCCGCAGGTACTCGCGGAACTCCGGCGCCACGTCGGAGGAGAGCGAGATGGGTATGCCGGGAAGCTCCTCCGCGAGGATCGCTCCGACCCGCTGCTCGTGCTCGGGATTGACGTAGGCGTGGAGGAGGCAGACGGCGACCGACTCGACGCCTTCGCGCCGAAGGATGGCCGCTGCGTCACGGACGGACTCGTCCTCGAGAGGCCGGAGTACCTCGCCCTTCGGGCCGAGCCGCTCGGCGACGACGACCGCGCGGTCGCGAGGGACGAGCGGCTTCGCCTTCTCGAACTGCGTGTCGTACAGGGTCGGGCGCACCTGGCGGGCGATCTCGAGCAGGTCACGGAACCCGTCCGTGGTGACGAAGCCGCTACGCGCGATGTTCCCCTCGATGATCGCGTTCGTCGCGACAGTGGTGGCGTGCACGACGAAGCTGACCTGGCCGGCTTCGATGCCTCCCTCGGCGAGCGCGCGCTCGGCTGCCTGCATGAACCCCTCGGACGGATCCGCGGGGGTCGTCAGGACCTTGGCGATCGCGACCTCTCCCGTCTCCTCGTCGATCAGGGTGGCATCGGTGAACGTCCCGCCGATGTCGATCGCCAGACGCACGCTCATGCGGTTCCTCTCCTCAGTTCGCTGGTGGCCTTCTCGTCGAGCCGGCGGTCTTCGATCACGACCCGGTACTCGTCACGGGCGCGCTGCACGCTCACCTTGTCCTCGAGCACGTCCCGCAGAACGCGCTCCGGCTCTCGCTCTTCGGGGGGCCCGTAGCCACCGCCGCCGCAGCTGCGGACGCTGATCACGTCACCGGGCACGAGCTCGACGGTGCACTTCGAGCCGAGCCGCGTCTCGCTGCCGTCCCTGATCAGCACGTACTCGGCGATCTTGCCGCTCCGGCCGCCGAGGGCACCCCACGGGCCCTGCCGGTCGCGGTCGGCGAGGATCGTGAACGTGGTCGCCTGGTCGAAACGGTAGTCCTTGCGCAGCCCGAGGCCACCGCGGAATCTTCCCGGGCCGTCGGAGTCCTCGACGAGAGCGAGTCGGTCGATGCCGACGGGGTAGTTGAGCTCGGTCTCCTCGATCGGTGCGTTCTCGGTGTTCTGGCCGTGGGCCTGGACGGCGTCCGGCCCGTCGCTCGCGAAGCGACCGCCGTAGCCGCCCGCGAACGTGTCGTAGAAGCACGTGTAGGTCCCCGCCTCGACGTCGAGCGAGCCGAAGCCGGCCTGACACATCATCCCCTTGGTTCCCGCCGGAAGACGCTCCGGGAAGGCGGGCATGAGGGCACGGAAGATCACCTCGACGAGGCGCGTCTGCGTCTCCCAGCCGCCGACGACGGCGGACGGCCAGGTGCAGTTCGTGACCGTCCCGCCGGGCGCATGGAGCTGGACGAGACGGTAGAAGCCGTCGTTCACCGGCAGGTCCGGGTCGACGAGGCACTTGAGCGCGTAGGCACACGCCGAGAACGTCATCGCGAACGTCGAGTTCACAGGGGCACGTCGTTGCTCGTCCGAGCCGGTCGTGTCGAAGTGGACGCCCTCCGGCCCGATCTCGACCCGCACGCGCAAGTGCACTGGGTCAGCGGTGTAGCCGTCGTTGTCGACCGAGCCCTCGGCCTCGTAGATGCCGTGCGGCAGTTCGGCGATCTCGGCCCGCGTCCGCCGCTCGGTGTACTCGAGCAGCTCGCCCATCGTGGCGAGAATCGTGTCGAGTCCGTGGCGCGCCACGAGCGCCTGCACGCGCCGGACACCGGTGGCGTTCGCGGCGATCTGGGCCCGGAAGTCGCCGGCCGTCTCGTGCTTGGAGCGGATCTGGGAGAGGATCAGCCGGAACACGTCGTCGACGATCACGCCGCGGCGACGAGCCTGACGGGCGGAATGATGACACCCTCCTGGAAGACCTCCCGGAAGGCGCCGATCGACGCGGGAGCGCCACCTCCGACGTCAACGTGGTGTGCGAGATTCGCGACGTAGCCGAGCAGCTCGCCCTCGACGTGGACCGGGGAGATCAGGCTGACGTCGTTCAGGTGCACGCCGCTCGGGTGCGGGTCGTTCGTGACGATCACGTCGCCCGGCCCGAGGTTGTCGGCACCGTACGCCCGAACGGCCTTCGGCACCTGCTCGGCCATCGAGCCGAGGTGCACGGGTTGGGTGAAGCCCTGGGCGACCGCCCGAAGCTCCGCGTCGAAGAACGCGCACGAGAAGTCCGACCGCGTCTTGATGTTCGTCGAGTACGCGCTGCGCCGCAGGGTGAGGACCATCTCGTCGGTCGCCGCGACGAGCGCGTTGCGAATCACCTCGAACGAGATCGGGTCGACGGCCGGGGTCATGCCCTCAGCCCCGCAGTCGCCTCGACGTCGAGTGCGCGATCGACGACGGAGACCCTGTAGACATCGCGTCCGCGCTCGACGCTGACCTTGCCCTCGAGCACGTCGCGGAGGACGCGGTGCGGCTCACGCTCCTCCGGCGGGCCATAGCCGCCACCTCCACAGGTGCGGTAGCTGACGATGTCGCCGGCGACGAGATCTATCGTCCCTTTCGCCGGAAGCCGGCGCTCGACGCCGTCCCGGATCAGCACGTACTCGGCGACCCTGCCCGCCTGGCCTCCGAAGGCGCCTGCCGGCCCTGCACTCGTTCGATCGGCGAGCACCGTGAACGTCGTCGGCCGGTCGAAGAGGAAGTCCTTGCGCAGCCCGAGCCCGCCCCGGTGGCGCCCGGCGCCGTCCGAGTCCTCGACGAGCGAGAGGCGGGCGATTCGCACGGGATAGCTCAGCTCGGTCTCCTCGACGGGGGCGTTCTCGGTGTTCTGGCCGTGCACCTGCACGGCGTCCGGGCCGTCGCTCGCGAGCCGCGCTCCGTAGCCGCCGCCGAACGTCTCGAGGAAGCAGTAGTACTCGTTGCTCACGGGGTCGATCCCGCCGAATCCGGCGTGGCACGCCATGGCCTTCGTCCCGGCCGGAAGGACCTCCGGCAGCGCGGGCAGCACCGCGCGGAAGATCACGTCGACGAGCCGGAACTGGGTCTCCCAGCCGCCGACGACGGGCGAGGGCCAGGTGCAGTTGGTGACGCTGCCTCGCGGCGCGTCGAGCCGGATCAGCCGGTAGAAGCCGTCGTTCACCGGCAGGTCCGGATCGATCAGGCACTTCACGGCGTAGGCGCAGGCCGAGAACGTCTGCGCGTAGGTCGAGTTGACGGGCGCGCGTCGCTGCGGATCGCTGCCCGTGAGATCGAAGGAAACCCCGCCCGCTCCGATCTCGACGCGCGCCCGCAGCTGCACCGGCTCGTCCGTGTACCCGTCCGTGTCGACCGAGCCCGACGCCTCGAAGACGCCGTACGGGAGAGCCTCGATCTCTGCCCGCACGCGTCGCTCCGTGTAGTCGAGCAGCTCCTGCATCGCCGCCACGATCACCTCCCGGCCATGACGGGCGACGAGCGCCTGCACGCGCCGGACGCCGGTGGCATTCGCGGCGATCTGGGCCCTGAAGTCGCCGGCGGTCTCGTGCTTGGAGCGGATCTGGGCGAGGACGAGCGAGAAGATGTCCTCGACGATCCGTCCCGCCTCGACGACCTTCACCGGCGGGATGATCACGCCCTCCTGGAAGACCTCCCGAAACGCACCGATCGAGGCGGGCGCGCCCCCTCCGACGTCGACGTGATGCGCCAGGTTCGCGACGTAGCCGAGCAACTCGCCCTCCACGATCACGGGCGAGATCAGGCTGACGTCGTTCAGGTGGACGCCGCTCGGGTAGGGGTCGTTCGTGATGATCACGTCGCCCGGCCCGAGGTTGCGGACGCCGTAGGTGCGCACCGCATGAGGAACCTGCTCGACCATCGAGCCGAGGTGCACCGGCTGGGTGAAGCCCTGGGCGACCGCCCGAAGCTCCGCGTCGAAGAACGCGCACGAGAAATCCGACCGCGTCTTGATGTTCGTCGAGTAGGCGCTGCGCCGCAGCGTCAGGACCATCTCGTCCGTCGCCGCGACGAGCGCGTTGCGAATCACCTCGAACGAGATCGGGTCGAGCGTCACGCGCGGTTCCCCGCTCCCCACACGGAGCTGAACGTACGCCCCTCGGAGAACCGCGAGCCGGACAGGCTCGAGATGTCGATCCGCGGCTCGTGACCGGCGATCGTCGCCGCCAGCGACTCGCCGATCGCCGGCCCGATCTTGAAGCCGTGGCCGCTGCCACCGAAGCAGGAGTAGTAGCCGCTGACCTCTTCCTCGCCCACGATCGGGTACCAGTCCTCGGTGATGTCGTAGACGCCCGAGTAGCCGGTCACGTACGTGCCGCCGTAGCCGGCCTGCCCCACCGACCCCGCGAGCGACGGGATACGGTTCAGGAGCTTCGGCACCATTCCCTGCACGTGCGCCTCGTCGGTCCCGTCGTCATACCTCTCGGGATCGACCGGCTCGACGACCTTCGGCCAGCCCTCGCCGACGAGGACCCTGCCGCCCACGAACGGACGCGTGTAGAAGCACTGTGGGACGTCCGAGATGACGGGGTAGTCGTCGAAGCCGCCCGCCGTCCGGAGCTCCGGCGCGTCGAAGATCGCCTCATGCTCCCGGCTGAACGTGATCGGGTAGTCGACCCCGATCATGCGGCCGATCCGGTCTCCCCAGGGGCCACAGGCATTGACGACGACGCCGGTTGCGATCTCGCCGTCGCCCGTGACGACGCCGGTCACGCGACCGTTCGCGGTCGAGATCCCGAGAACCTCGCTGCCCTCGTAGACATGGAGACCGTCGCGCTGCGCCGAGCGGACGAGGGACTGGACGGTGAGCACTGGGTCGGCAAACCCGGAGGTCGGCTCGTAACACGCGAGCGCGACGCCGTCGAGCCGAAGCTGCGGCCAGCGATGCACGACCTCGTCGGGCGCGAGGAGTGACGTCTCGACGCCGAAGCTCTGCTGCACCGGGACGATGTCGCGCAGTCCCTGCTCGCCTTCGGGCGGCGCGAACAGCATGTAGCCGATCTGGTGGAAGCCCGCCGGCCCGCCGAGCTCCTCCTCGGCGTTTGCGAACATCGAGGCGCCGCGGACGGCGAGCCTGATGCCCACCTCGTTCGAGTAGTGCTGACGGATGTGCGCGGCCGAATACTGGGTCGAGCCGCCGCAGATCTTCCGCTTCTCGATCAGGGCCACGTCCCCTAATCCCAGCTTCGTGAGGAAGTGCGCTGTGCTCGCGCCCATGATTCCCGCGCCGATCACGACGGCGTCGGCCCGTGCGATCACGTCCTGCTCCTCTCGTCTCGTAGAGCGGCCGTCGCCGTTTCGTCGACCAGCCCGTCGGCTCCGATCACGACCCCGTACAGCTCCCGCGCCGCTGCGACTCCGACCTTCCCGTTCGCGACGTCGTCCGCCGTCGCCGCGGGGTCACGCCGGAGAGGATCACCGAACCCACCGCCCCCTGCCATCCTATGCGCGTAGACATCGCCCTCCCCGATCGTGATCGAGAACATCGCGGGCAGGACCTCATCCACCCCGTCAGGATGACGAAGAATGTTGCTCGACGGTGCGCCGCTGGCACCGCCGGCGAGGCCGTAGGGCGGCCGGTCGGCGCGGTCCGAGCGCACGATGAGCGAGGTCTCGGGCGTCAGGCACCGCCAGACGCGCTCGATCGCGAGGCCGCCGCGGTGCTTCCCCGCGCCGCCGGTGTCGGGCACCAGCCCGTACCGCTCGACGACGATCGGGAACTCGGATTCGGCCACCTCGATCGGAATATTCGCAGCGAGGCTCGCCGGGTTCGTCAGCCCGTCGTTACCGTCTCCCGTCGGCGTTCCGCCCCAGGTCCCGACCACGAGCTCGTAGAAGACGAACCGCTCGTCCGTTCCCGGCCGGCTCGCGCCGAAGATGGCGACCGTGTTGCCGCCTTCTCCCGCTGCCGGAACGCGATCGGGGATCAGTTGCGCAAGAGCGCCGTTGAGCGCGTCGAGGACACGGAACCCGGTCACCCCGCGCATCGAGGACGCTCCCGGCATCACGACCTCCGCCACCGTCCCGGGCTTCGTGAGGACGGTGACCGGCCTGAACGCGCCCGCCGTGTTCGGCACCTCGACGGTGAGGGCGCAACGGATTGCCTGGTAGACGCAGGCCATCACGAAGGAGCGCGTGCTGTTGAGCGAGCCGCGCACCATCGGCGCGGACTCGGTCAGGTCGGCGACGACCTCGTCGCCGGAGATCGTGATCCGCGCCGTGATCGGGACGTCGCGCCTCTCGACCCCGTCGGATCCGAGGTAGTCCGTGAAGGACGCTGTCCCATCGGGCCAGGAGGCGATCTCCTGCCGAACGAGCCGCTCGGTGTAGTCGATCAGCGCTTCGGCCAGCTCCGCGAGGTGCTCGCGCCCGTACCGGACGGCAAGCGCCTGGAACGCGCGCTCGGCAACGGAGCACGCCGCAACCTGCGCGCCGAGGTCGCCGAAGGTCATGCGGGGGATGCGCATGTTGGTCTCGATCAGCCGGTGCACCTCCTCGACCGGCTCGCCCTCGGTGTAGAACCTGATCCACGGCATCCGGAGGCCCTCCTGGAAGATCTCGGTGTTGTCGCACGCGCTCGACCCGGGCAGCCGCCCGCCGACATCGCCGTGGTGGGCGGTCGTGACCGCGAACCCGATCAGTACGTCGTCGAGATGAACCGGCTTGACGATGAAGATGTCCTGGAGGTGCATGCCCCCGTCGAAGGGGTCGTTCATGATGAAGACGTCGCCCGGGCGCATTCTCCCGCCGTAGCGGTGCAGGAGCGAGTCGATCGCGGTCGGGATCGAGCCGAGGTGAAACGGGACGCTGACGGCCTGGGCGATCGTCTCGCCCCGTGCGTCGCAGAGCGCGGCCGAAAAGTCCATGCCGTCTCGCACGACGGTCGAGTGCGCGGTGCGGATGATCGTCGTCGCCATCTCGTCGGCGATCGACTGCAAGGCGTTCGCGACGATCTGCAGCGTGACCGGGTCGGGTGTGCTCGAACAGCGGTCCGTCACGCCCCCACCCTCCTTTCGAGCACGAGCGTGCCCGTATCGAGGTGGCGCCGGACGCTCCAGCCGGCCGGGACGACGACGGTGGTGTCGTACTCGTCGACGAGCAGCGGCCCGGTACGGCTCCCGTCCCCGAGTGAGTTGCGGGTCACCACCGGGACCTCGGCAACGGCTCCCCCAACCCACACGCGCCGCGTCGCGTCACGATCGGGCACAAGCTCGGCGGCAACGTCGAACGTCAGCGTCGCGGCCGAGGGTCCGAGCGCGGCGAGACGCACGGCCCGCACCTCGACCGGCGAGCCGGGTTGGCCGCGGACGCCGTAGAGCACCTCGTGCTCGTCCTCGAAGCGTTCGCGGAGCGCGGCGAGCAGTGGCCGCTCGACCGGCCCGGGTGGCAACGACACCTCGATCTCCCAGCTCTGGCCGCCGTAGCGAAGGTCTGCCGTCCTCGCCCAGGTCGGCTCGTCCCGGCCCACGAACGCTGCCGAGAGCGTTGCCTCCATCTCGTCGAGCAGCGCGCTGATGACGGCGGGGTCGACGGTGTCGACGTCGAGATGACAGGAGCGAACCTCGTGGAACTCGGGGCGCGCGAAGAGGAGGCCGACGGCGCTGAACAGCCCGGCCACGGGGGGAACGACGATCGTCGTGACGCCGAGATCCTCGGCCAACCCACCGGCGTGAACCGGGCCGGAGCCGCCGTAGGCGATGATCGCGAACTCGCGCGGATCACGGCCCTTCTCCGAGGAGACCGACCGCAGGGCGCGGGTCATACGCGCGTTCGCGATCCGGTGGATGCCGTCGGCAGCCTCCGCCACCGTCAGGCCCAGCGGATCGGCGATCCGGGCGATCGCCTCCTCGGCCAGCGCGCGCGAGATCGTGATCTGACCGTCGGCGACCTCGCCGGCGGGAATCGTGCCGAGGACGACATTCGCGTCGGTCACGGTCGGCTCGGCCCCACCGCGGCCGTAGCAGGCCGGCCCGGGATCGGCGCCCGCGCTCCGGGGGCCGACCTGCAGGCCACCGGCCGGATCGAGCCAGGCGATGCTGCCTCCGCCGGCACCCACCTCGGCAATGTCGATCGTCGGGATACGCAGCAGCTCACCGGCTCCCCGGATCAGCCTGCTGCCGGCCGAGATCGAGCCTCCGACCTCGTACTCGCGACCGCGGGCGATGACGCCGTTCTCGATCAACGACGCCTTCGCGGTCGTGCCGCCCATGTCGAACGCGATCAGGTTCTGGAGCCCGAGTCGCTGCGCCATTCCGAGTGCGGCGACGACGCCCGCTGCAGGCCCGGACTCGAGAGCGAACACGGGTCGTAGCTTCGCGTCCTCCGAGGTCATGACGCCACCCGACGACTGCATGATCTGGAGTGGTGCCGTCTCGAGCCCGATGCCGTCGAGACCGGTGCGGATCCGATCGATGTAGGACGCCATCAGCGGCCGGACGTACGCGTTGACGACCGTCGTCGCCGAGCGCTCGTACTCACGCTGCTCGCGGAGGATATCGCTCGAGAGCGAGATCGTGGTGCCCGGAAGCTCCTCGGCGAGGATCGCGCCGACGCGCTCCTCGTGGTCGGGATAGAGGTAGGAGTGGAGGAGGCAGACGGCGACCGAACCGATCTCGAGCGCGCGCAGGCGCGCTGCGACTCTCCGCACCTCGTCCTCGTCGAGCGGCCGGAGAACGGTTCCGTCGGCCCCCATCCGCTCGCCGATCTCGAAGCGCAGCCGCCGCTCCACGAGGGGGGGCGGCTTCCGCCAGAAGAGGTCGTACATGTGGGGAACGCGCAGGCGTCGCAACTCGAGGACGTCTCTGAACCCGTTCGTCGTGAGGAGCGCCGTCTCGGCGCCGAGACGTTGCAGAACCGCGTTGGTCGCAACCGTCGTCCCGTGGACGACCTCGCTCACCGCGGCCGGCTCGTCTCCACGCGAGAGCCCCGAGACCGCCTCGACCACGGCCAGGTCGTAGTTCGGGGGCGTCGAGAGGAGCTTGCGCACCCGCACGCGGCCGTCCGCCGTGTGGAGGAGCACGTCGGTGAACGTGCCGCCGACGTCGACGCCGATGCGCCCGCCGGCGCTCAACGGCCGCTGCCGCGTTTGCGATTTGAAATATCAAATTGCATTTTGGCCGAGCTTAGAGCAAACTGTCCGGCAATGGAAGGGTTGCTCACTCCGATCTCGCCGCTCGAGGAGCGCGAGTCGATCGAGCTCCGCGTCGCGCGCACGCTGCGGAGCCTGATCGTGGGAGGCCAGCTCCCGGCCGGGACGCCGCTCGTGCAGCGAGATCTCGCACAACAGTTCGGCGTCTCCCCGACACCGGTGCGCGCCGGGCTCAGCATGCTCGAACGCGAGGGCTTCGTCGACGTCACCGCGACGGGCCGGGCGGTCGTGAGCCGGCTCACGCGCGAGGACTTCGAGGAGATCTACGCCGCACGACTCGGCCTCGAAGGGCTGGCGGCACGGCTCGGCGCCGCAGCTGCCGGCAAGCAGGAGATCGTCGAGATGAAGAAGCTCCTGCAGCGCCTGCGCGAGTTCGCCGAGGCGCAGGACGTCGAGGCGTACCTCGTCCACCGCTGGGAGTTCCACGCCACGGCCTATCGCGCGAGTGGCCGGAAACGGCTCGTCGACGAGGTCGAACGGCTCTTCTGGCGCGCCGACCGCTACAACCGGCTGGTTCTCTCCACGCTCGAGCGGTTCCGGGAGTCGGTCGGCCGCTACCGCGAGTTCCTCGCCGCGTGCGAGGCCAACGACGGCGAGCGCGCCGAGCGCGCCGTCTACGACAGCATGCACTGGGCCGTCGACCGAACGGCAGCAACCCTGCCGTCAGAGACGGAGGAGCAGGCGTGAGCGAGTTGCTCCAGGTGGCCGCATCCCTCCGGGACGCGCTCGGTGAGGACAGGGTGCGCGACGGCGACTCCGAGCGCGACCTCCATGCGTCCGACCTCAGCTTTCACGCTCCACACCGCCCCGATCTCGTCGTCTACCCGGGCTCGACCGAGGAGGTGGCGCTCGTGCTCGTGCTCGCGAACGAGCACCGGGTTCCGGTGACTCCGTTCGGTGTCGGCACGAGCCTCGAAGGGCACATCATTCCCGTCCACGGCGGGATCAGCCTCGACCTCTCTCGTCTCGACCGGATCCTCGAGATCGTGCCCGAGAACCTGACGGCGACGGTCCAGGCCGGTGTGACGCGACTCACGCTCGAACGTGCTGCCGGCCAGCACGGCCTCTTCTTTCCTGTCGATCCCGGCGCGGACGCGACGATCGGAGGAATGGCGGCGACGAACGCCGCCGGAACGACGACCGTGCGCTACGGCAAGACGCGCGCCAACGTCCTCGCCCTCGAAGCGGTGCTGGCCGACGGGCGCGTGATCCGCACGGGGACGCGAGCCGCCAAGAGCTCCGCCGGCTACGACCTCACCGGTCTCCTCGTCGGATCGGAGGGCACGCTCGCCGTCATCACCGAGGTGACCGTCCGGCTCCACGCGATCCCCGAGCAGGCGGTGGCGCTTCGGATCTCGTTCCCCGATATCGAGAGCGCCTGCCGGACGGCCGCGGGGGTCGTTGCTGCCGGCTCGGGCGTCACGCGCGTGGAGTTCCTCGACGCCTGGATCGTCGCCGCGGTGAACGCGTACTCGGAGACGTCGTTCCCCGAGACGCCGTGCCTGTTCGTCGAAGCGTCCGGGAGCGAACAGCTCGTGCTCGCGGACCTCGAGCTCGTGCAGGCGATCGCGACGGCCGAAGGCGCGACCGAGATCGTCACCGAGCGTGACCCTGATGCCCGCGCACGTCTCTGGAAGGCGCGCCACGAAGCGGCGAACGCCACGGCGGCAGCGTTTCCCGGCACGAAGGAACGCGCGACCGACGTCTGCGTTCCCCTGACCGAGCTCGCCGGGGCTGCTCACTTCGCGCGTGCCGAGATCGAGCGACTCGGGCTGAACGCGGGAATCGTCGGTCACGCCGGGGACGGCAACCTCCACGTCGCGGTGCAGGTCGACGTCTCCGAGATCCCCCTCTCCGAGGAGCTCGTCCACCGCATCGTCGACGACGCGCTCGCGCGTGGTGGTACGTGCACCGGTGAGCACGGGATCGGTCTCGGGAAGATCGGAGCGCTCGAGCAGGAGCACGGCGATCTGATCCCGCTGATGCAGGCGATCAAGGCGAGCTTCGACCCGAACGGAATACTGAACCCCGGCAAGGTGCTGCCGGCTGCCGCCGGAGCTCCGGGGTGAGGGGTTGACGGGGGGTAGTGGGGTGAGGCTTCAGCCTCACCCGCCCGTCGGTCCTGCGGGCGAGGCTGAAGCCTCACCCCCCTCACCCTCTACCCGTCACTACCGCCTCGGCGTCGACATCGGTGGGACGTTCACCGACGTCGTCCTGCTCGGCGATGACGGCTCCGTGCGGGCGAAGAAGGTGCTGTCCACGCCCGACGACTTCGCGCGCGGCGTCGTCGGCGGCGCCGTGGCGCTCCTTCGCGAGTGCGGTGTCGACGGTGACGAGATCTCGGGCGTCGTTCACGCCTCGACGGTCGCCTCGAACACGATCCTCGAGGGCCTCGGCGCCCGCACGGCCCTCATCACGACCGAGGGGTTTCGCGACGTTCTCGAGATGCGGCGCCTGCGGATCCCCGTCCTCTACGACGTGCAGTACGAGGTCGCCGCGCCGCTCGTACCCCGGCGGCACCGGTTCGAGATCGAGGAGCGCCTCGGCCCCGGCGGCGAGGTCTGGCGCCCGCTGAACGAGCGTCAGGTCGAGGCGGTCGCCCACGAGATCGCCGCGGCGGACGTCGAGGCGGTGGCTATCTCGCTGATCCACTCCTACGCGAACGACGCGCACGAGCGGCGGGTCGAGGAGATCGTACGCGGCGTCGTCGGAGACGACGTCTATGTCACGCGCTCGTCGGAGATCCTGCCGGAGATCCGAGAGTACGAGCGCACGAGCACGGCGGTCGTCAACGCGTACGTCGGGCCGGCGATCACGCGCTACATCGCGACGCTCGCAGGGCAGCTGCGCGGGGGCGGAATTCCGGCGCCGCTCGAGGTGATCCAGTCGGCGGGTGGCGCGCTGACGCCGGAGACCGCACAACGCAGGCCGGCGCATCTCGTCGAGTCGGGGCCTGCCGCCGGGGTGATGGCCTGCAGCTACCTCGGGCGCCTGACGGGCCGACCACAGCTGATCTCGCTGGACATGGGCGGGACGACCGCGAAGGCGGCGATCGTGGAGGAAGGCCGGCCGGTGCGGACGAGCGAGTACGAGGTCGGAGCGGGCATCAACCTGAGCAGCAAGCTCGTCAAGGGCGGCGGCCATCCCATCAAGCTGCCGTTCATCGACGTCTCGGAGATCGGTGCCGGCGGCGGTAGCATCGTCGCCGTCGACGCGGTCGGAACGGTCAGCGTCGGGCCGGTCAGCGCGGGCTCCTCGCCGGGGCCCGTCTGTTACGACCGCGGCGGGCTCGAGCCCACGCTCACCGACGCGCTGCTCGCGCTCGGCTACCTCAACGAGAAGGAGCTCGGCGGCGGCGCGATCACGCTCGCCCCGGCAGCGTCACGCGAGGCGCTCGACCGCATCGTCGCGACGCCCCTCGAGCGGTCGGTCGAGGAGGCGGCGCACGGGATCCTGATGCTCGCCGTGGCGACGATGACGCGGGCCGTCAAGGCCGTGACGACGTTCCGCGGCCGCGATCCACGGGACTTCACGCTCTGCGCGTTCGGCGGAAACGGGCCGCTGACAGGAGTCGAGATCGCCCGCGCGCTGCAGATCCGACACGTGCTCATCCCGCCCGCGCCGGGCGTCTTCAGCGCTCTCGGACTGCTTTTCTCCGACACCGAGCACGAGGTGGTGCGCACGCTGATGCTGCGCAGCGCGGACGTCACCGTGGCTGCTCTCGACACGGCCCTCACCGCAGTCGAAGCCGAGGCAACGGCGAATCTCGTGGCGGCCGACGGAGCGACCGTCACCGTCACCCGGTACGCGGACGTGCGCTACGCAGGGCAAGCGTACGAGCTCACCGTTCCCGTCCCTCCAGGCCCTGTCGACGTCGCGCTCCTCGTCGCCGACTTCGTCGCGGAGCACGTCAAGACGTACGGCCACGGGTCGACCGACGATCCGGTCGACATCGTCTCGGTCCGCGCGCTCGCCCGAATCGAGCGCACAACCGCCCGGAAGTACGATCCGCTGGCGGCGATCCGGGCCCTCCCTGCGCTCGAGGGGGTGCGGGTCGCGTACTTCGGGCCGGAGACGGGCCGGGGAGAGACGCCCGTATGCAATCGCGCGGGACTTCTCGCCGGGGAGCGAGAGGGGCCGCTCCTGATCGACGAGGCCGACTCCACGTGCGTCGTCCCGCCGGGCTGTGTCGCGCGACTCGACGCATACGGCAACATCGAGGTCGAGATCGATGGCTGACGACCCCGGGCGCTCCGGCGTCGACCCGATCACCCTCGAGGTGATCAAGAACGCGCTCGCCTCGACCGCGGACGAGATGGCGCTCGTGGTCATGCGCAGCGCCTACTCGCCCGTCGTCCGCGACACGATGGACTACTCGACAGCACTTTGCGACCGGGACGGCCGAGTCGTCGCCCAGGGCCTCACGCTGGCGGTGCAGCTCGGCACCTTCCCCACCGTGATGGGCTACGTCCTGGAGGAGTTCGGGGCGTCGGCCAAGCCGGGTGACGTCTACATCGCGAACGACCCGTACGGGTGCGGCGGCCAGCACCTCCCTGATCTGTACGTGATCCAGCCGATCTTCGTCGCCGGCGAGCTCGAAGGGTACGCGGCGACGATGGCGCACCACTCCGACGTCGGCGGGATCGCGCCGGGCAGTATCGCCGTGCACGCGACCGAGATCTACCAGGAGGGGCTGCGGATCCCTCTCACGAAGCTCTACGACGGCGGCCTCGAGAACACGACCCTGCTGCGGCTACTGGAGGCAAACACGCGCCAGCCGGTCCACGTGCTCGGCGACCTCCGCGCACAGCTTGCGGCGTGCCGCGTGGGCGAGCGTGGGCTGACCGCGCTCCTCGAGCGGTACGGGGCGGAGGCGCACCTCTACATGGACGAGCTCCAGCGCGTCGCCGAGCGGATCATGCGGGCCGAGCTCGCGAAGCTGCCCGACGGCATCCACGCCTTCACGGACTACATCGACGGAGTCGGTGACCACCCGGTGCCGATCCCGATCTGCGTCCGCGTCGAGATCGCCGGAGACGAGGTCACGATCGACTTCGAGGGCACCGCCCCGCAGATCGACGCCAGCGTCAACTGCCCCGTCGGGATGGTGCGCGCCGCGTGCTACTGCGCGATCCGGGGGATCGTGCGCGCCGAGATGCCGAACTGCGAGGGGTACATGGTTCCGATCCAGGTGCTTGCGCCGGAGGGAACGGTCGTCAACCCCGTCTTGCCCGCCGCCTGCGGGGCGCGCGGGGTGATCGGCTACCGCGTCTATGACGCGATCATGGGTGCGCTCGCGCCCATCGTCCCGGAGCGCGTGCTCGCGGCAGGCGAGGGCGGGCCGACGCTGATCGCCTTCGGCGGATACGACGAGAAGCGCCGTCCGTTCGGGACGACGGAGGTTCTCGTCGGCACCTGGGGGGCGCGGGCCACGAGAGACGGGCTCGAGGGCGTCTCGAACCCCCTCGCGAACCTCGGCAACCAGCCCGTCGAGTTGCTCGAGGCCGATATCCCGATCGAGGTGGAGCGCTACGGGCTCGTGCCGGACTCCGGCGGAGCAGGGCGGCAGCGCGGGGGCCTCGCCTACGTGCGTGCGTTCCGCATGCGCACGCCCAGGGCGACGTTGACGATCCGAACCGACCGGCGCGACCATCCTCCCTACGGGCTCGAGGGCGGCGAGCCGGGGGCGCCGTCGAGCAACACCGTCGTCTCAGGCGACGGCACTGTCCAGCTCCCGACGATGCCGATGGAGGCGTCCTCGCTCGTCGAGGGCGATCGCTTCATCCACGTCTCGGCGGGAGGGGGCGGCTTCGGGGCACCCTTCGCGCGCGAGCCGAAGGCTGTCCTGGAGGACGTCCTCGACGGCAAGGTGTCGATCGATGCTGCTCGCGCGAGGTACGGCGTCGTGGTCACCGGCGGGTGCGTCGACGTCGAGGCGACCGAACGGGCGAGGCGCGAACGATGAGCATCGACACGGCGATCCGCAACGGCCTCGTGATCGACGGCACCGGCGCCGACGCGGTGCCCGCAGACGTTGGCCTGCACGACGGGCGCATCGTGGCGGTCGGCGTCGTGCCGGAGGCCGACAAGGAGATCGATGCCGCCGGGAAGGTTGTTGCACCGGGCTTCATCGATATCCACAGCCACTCCGACTACACCCTGCTCGTCGATCCGCGAGCGGCGAGCGCCGTCCACCAGGGCGTCACGCTCGAGGTCGTCGGGAACTGTGGCTTCGGCTGCTTCCCGTTGCTGAACAAGGATCTCGCGCCGAAGGCGATCTACGGGCACTCGACGGACGTCCCGCTGACGTGGACGTCGGCGGCCGGCTACTTCGAGCGGCTGGAGGAGGCCGCGCCCGCGATCAACGTCGCGAGCCTCGTCCCGAACGGGCAGATTCGCCTGGCCGTCGTCGGCCTGGCCGACCGACCGGCACGCCCCGACGAGCTGGCGAAGATGGGGTACCTGCTCGACGAGGCGCTCGAACAGGGCGCGTGGGGTTACTCGACCGGTCTCGAGTACGCAGCCGAGCGCGGTGCCGACGAGGACGAGCTGGTGGCGATGTGCGGGGTCTGCGGCAGGCACCACGGCATCTACGCGACGCACACGCGCCGGCGCGACGAGGGCGCCGACGAGGCCGTCGCCGAGGCGCTCCGGACCGCGGAGCGCTCCGGAGTGCGGCTGCAGGTCTCGCACCTCGTGCCACGGAACGGACTCGAGTCGGCCCGCCGCTGCCTCGAGCTCGTCGAAGGGGCGGCCGGACGCGGCATGGACATTGCGTTCGACATGCACACGCGCCTCTACGGGACGACGTTCCTGCTGACGGCGCTGCCGCCGTGGGCGCTCGAGGATCCTGCGCGGCTCCGGGAGCTGCTCGGCAGCAAGGAGCAGAGGCGCGCGATGCGCGACTACGAGAGCATCCTAAGCGCAGGCGGCGATTGGGGGCGGATCGTCCTGCTCGACAACGACCCGTGGCCCGACTACGCCCGGCGTGACGTCGCCGCGATCGCCGCCGAACGCGGCCAGGATCCGCTCGACACGGTCTACGACCTCCTCCTCGGCGCCGCGGACGACCCGGCTCAGCTCATGGTGATCATCCACGCCTACACCGAGGAGCAGCAGCGCGAAGCGTTTGCCCACCCGCTCTGCGTCCCCGGCTCGGACGCGACGACGATGGCCCCGACGGGTCCGCTCGCGGACAAGATCTTCCACGGCGCCTACACGTGGGCCGCCTGGTACCTGCGCTTCTGCGTCCAGCAGGAGAAGGTGCTCAGCCTGCCGGACGCGATCCACCGCCTCACCGCGCAGCCGGCCGAGAGGATCGGCCTCCAGAACCGCGGCGTGCTGCGTGTCGGCGCGCACGCCGACGTCGTGGTCTTCGACCCGCTCGCGTTCCGCGAGGAGGGGACGACGTTCGATCCGTGCAGGCTCGCGAGCGGGATGGACACGGTGATCGTGAACGGCGCCCTGACCCTCAGCGGCGGCGAGCTGACGGGCGTGCGGCAGGGGCAGGTGCTGAGGCGCGTCTAGGTGATGTCGCGCGGCGGGACAGGTCCCGCGCCTACGGGGAGTGGCGCGCGATGAACGCGAGCACGCGCTCCCACGCGTCGGCCGACGCGTCTGCGTACTCCTCGTAGCGGCGGTCGAAGAAGCTGTGCGGCGATCCTTCGTCGACGACGAGCTCGTGCTCGACCCCGGCCGCCTCGAGCGCGACCTCGAAGGCGGCGTTGTGCTCGGGGAGGATGTGCGCGTCGTCGCCGGCCTGGAGCGCGAGAATCGGCGCCTCGAACTCCGCGGCACGGGCAGCGGGGCCGGGATCGCCGTCTCGCTCGGCGATCGAGCCGTAGAAGCCGACCGCGCCGGCGAGGCCGTGGCCGCCCGCCGAGGCGAGCCAGGAGTTGCGGCCGCCGAAACAGAATCCGACCGTGAAGATCGTCCCGCAGCCGCCCGCCTGGAGCGTGACGTCGTCGGAGCGCACCGGCGCCCCACCCGAGAGAGCCGGGATCGGCGGCACGGAGTCGAGCTCGAAGCACATCTCCGCGGACGCTATCGCACCTCGAGCAGCACCTCCCCGCTCGCGTCCACCCGCGACCGGCCGATCCCAGACGAGAAGGGCACGCCCGGAAGGTGCCGCCGGACTCGCACCGAAGGGTGTCGTAGCGCCGAAGGCGCTGTTTACAGCGCCCGAACACCCGTTGGCTAGGTTGCCACGACCCACCTCCATGACCGACATCGCCCCGACACAACAACGTCGTTTCCGCCGAGTCACCATGCTGGCGACCGTCCTCGCGGCGGCGGCCCTCGGCCTTGCCGGAGGAACGGATGCCGGCACTCAGGCACAGGTGACAGGCATCGACGTGTCGAACTGGCAGCGTCAGATCGACTGGCTTCGGGTCGCGGGCACGGGACATGCGTTCGTGTTCGCGAAAGCGACGGAGGGGACGACGTTCACCGACGTGACCTTCCCCCTGAATCGATCGGGCGCGCGGGTCGCCGGGATGCGGTTTGGTGCGTACCATTTCGCTCGCCCCTCGGGCTCCTCCGATGCCGCGGTCGTCGCGAGTGCAATCGCCCAGGCGGATCACTTCCTCTCGGTGGCCGAACCGGTGGCGAACGAGCTCCTCCCCGTGCTCGACTTGGAGCGGACGGACGGTCTGTCCGTCGCCCGACTGACGCTCTGGACGCAGACCTGGCTCACCCACGTCGTGGCTCGGACGGGACTCAAGCCGATCGTCTACGTCTCGCCGAGCTTCTGGAAGGAGAGGGTCGGCGACTCCCCCGTCGCCGCAGTCGCCGGGCACCGCCTCTGGATCGCGCACTGGACGAAGGCCGCCCTGCCGATCCTGCCAGGAGCGAGCTGGGGAGGCCTGGGCTGGTCGTTCTGGCAGTGGAGCAACTGCGAGAAGGTCGCCGGGATCAACGGCTGTGTCGACGGCAATCGATTCAACGGGACGAACCTGGTGAGCGTCAGCGTCCCGCCGTATCGCTCCGGATTGCCGACAAGGGTCGGCGCGCCGACGATCGTCGGCAGCCCACAGGTCGGAAAGCTGCTCGTCGCATCGTCCGGAGCGTGGGGTGGCGGCAAGCCGGTCTCGTTCTCCTACCAGTGGCAGCGTTGCGATGCCACCGGGCGGGCCTGCGCTCCGATCACAGCGGCGACGTCGACGACCTATACCCCGAACGCGGCCGATGTGGGCCGCACGCTCATCGTTCGCGTCGGCGCGATCGGCCGGACGGCCACCGTCTCGGCCTCGTCGGCCCCGACGCTCGCCGTCTCGGGAGGGCGCGCGGGCGGCGGAGGAACGGCGCCGAAGCCCCGCAGGCTTCCGACGATCCAGGGCGCGACCCTGGTCGGCCAGACGCTGACGCTGATCGGCGGCACGTGGAGTGGCTCACCGACGTCGTTCTCCTACCAGTGGCGCCGCTGCCCCGCCGACGGCACGGCGTGTGTGGCGATCGACGGTGCCGGCGACCCGACATACATCCTGACTCCGGGCGACATCGGCGCCACCGTCACGGTGACCGTGACCGCACTCGGCAAGGGAGGTGCGGGCTCCGCCACGTCGGCACCGACCCCGCCCGTGACAGCTGCGCCCCTTCCCGAGCCTGCGGTCCGCACGACCGTTGTCCAGCGAGGTCAGGCAGGGGCAGTGACAACCGTGGCCGCTGTCGCGACCGCCTCCTGGCAGCCGGGCGCCCTTCCCGATCGGGCTGCGGTCGGTTTCGCCGACACGACGAGCAAGCTCTCCCTGCCCGGGAACCGCGGTGCGGCTCAGCTTCGGCGCCCCCGCTCCCCTGCCGTGGCCGATCGACGTCCGCTATGCAGCCGCCCCCGAGGATGCAGTTCCCGGAATCCTGCCTCTCAGGGGCGTGTGGCAGCCGCTCGCCGCGCTGCCGTCGCCGGTGCTGCCCGCAGACCAGCAGGCAGGCGGGTACCGGGACGAGACGGGCGCGCTGCACGTCCTGACGCGGACGGCCGGCAGGATCGCCCTTTTCGCCGCCGGGAAGTGGGGCGACCCGCGCTACGCAACCGCGCTCAAGCCACGAGTCACGCTCATCACCCCGGTGACCGCGAGCAAGAGGTCCGATCGAAGCGCGACCGTGCTCACGCGGATCACGCTCGACACGCAGGCGCACCTCTATGTCAGCCTCGTCGCAGCGAACGGCACCAAGCTCACGCTGCCGCAGAAGACCTCCCGTATCGGCTGGTGGCTGCAGGGAAGGAAGCCTTTGAAGACGCTCCAGGCGCTCCAGCTCGTGCCCGGCTCGCTCCCGATCCGCCTCCGCGTGCCCGCCGCCCAGCTACGCGCGAAGGGTCCGTACACACTGCGTATCACGGCGGTGGACCCGTACGGGCGGCGGTCGACAGCCGCCGTGCCGGTCGACTGATCGCGCCCGATCAGCCCCAGTCGGGACGCTCGAGCTCCTGCTCCTCGAACATGCGCTGAACGCCGGGGAGCTCGTACGTCCGGAGGAAGTGGGCTCGGAGACGCGGCCTGTCCCAGGCGGGGGGGTCGAGCCGTCGTCCCCAGCGCGTGAGCATGAAGAGGAAGAGGTCGGCGACGGTGCGATGCTCGCCGACGAGCCACTCGCGTCCCTCGAGATGCGACTCGACCAGGTCGAAATGGCTCGCGGCTTCGGCCCCCGCGACCTCCTCGACCCCTTCGCCGCCGTATCGCTCGGGATAGAAGAACCGCAGAAACGCCGTCTGCATCGTGTTCGTCATGAAGATCAGCCAGCGGTAGTAGTCCGCCCGGTCGAGAGGGGCGAGCCGCGCCTCCGGATAGCGGTCGGCAAGCGTGAGCAGGATCGCTGCAGCCTCGGTCAGGACGAGGTCGCCGTCGACCAGTGTCGGAACGACGCCGAGGGGGTTCAGGGCGCGGTACTCGGCGCTGCCCTGCGCCTCGTCGCGCCCGATCAGGACGAGCTCGTACTCGACCCCGATCTCGGCCAGGGCAGCGTGCGGCGCGATGGCCGCGGTGCCGGGACGGTAGTAGAGGCGCATGCTTCCCACCTAGCTGACCATACACACCTGCCTCGGGCTCGCCGGTGCGGGCGCCCGCGGCGAAGCGTCGCCGGTGCGGTCTTCGCTACGGAGTCATGGTGCTCATATCGGACATCGAGCCGCTACCGGGAATCGTGAGGGCGGGGATCGCTTCGGGTGCTGCGACAACGAGCACGCCAAGCACGAGGAGGACGCCTGCCGTCCCGAACGTCGCAGCGCGGCGCGACGGAATCAGCTTCTCGAAGGCGATGAGCGCGGCAACGAATGCCATCCAGACGATGCTCATTACCCCGAGTGCGAAGAGTGATGCCATCAACGCCCAGCAACAGCCGATGCACCAACCTCCGTGCCGCATCCCCATCTCGAGCCCACCGACCGGCCCGTCACGCCAGGAGCCGAGCAGGAAGCCGAGCGGGCTCCGGCACTTGCCGAGGCAGACGTCCTTGAGCGGCGTCAACTCGTAGACGGCGGCAACGACGAGCGTCGCCCCTGCGACCCAGCGACCGGCACGATCCCAGGCCAACACGTCACCGACGACGCGTCCACCGGAGGTCGCAACGACGAACGCGAGCACGCCGACCACCGCCCAGGACACGAAGTAGCCCACGGCGAAGAGCAGTGGTGCGATGGACGATCGACTCCTGGTCATGCTCGCGTAGAGCGCCACGGTCGGCGCCACCGACGGGAGCATCATCGCCGCCATCATCACGATCCATACGGCAAGAAACCAGGCGAACGTCCCGAGGTCCGTCCAGGGGCCGCCGTCCATGCCCTGCATCTGATCGACCGTCCACCACCACCCGACCACGGTGAGGGCGAGGAGCAAGGCAACCAAGCCGAGCCTGGCACGCGCGGCCGCAAACGCGGGCGCGAGACCGACGCTCGCAGGCGCCCCCTCCCCGGCCGAGACGGTCAACCGCTCACGCCGCCCAGGAAAACTCGGACGTCGAGATCCCCGTCTTCCCCTCGTACTCGATGCCGAAGGCATTGATCTGTGACCGCTTCGCCTCCGCCGCGTTGAACTCCGAAGCGACCGGATGGAACATGCCGACGAGCCTGACGGGCTTACCGGTCTCGCTTCCCCAGGGAACGATGTCCTCGATCTCGAAGTCGATGGCTTCCCCGATCCGGACGCTGTGGCGCACACCGTCGTCGACGACCTCGATCGGTACCCGCTCGACGCCGAGCATCTCGCCCACGAGCGGGACGATCCCCGCCATCGGGCCGCCCATCTGCCCGCCGAAGACGCCCGTAAGCTTGTCCGCCTGCTCATCCGTCGCGACGACATCGATGAACATTCCGAGGCGCCAATTGCCCTCGGTCATCACCTTCGGTGTGTCAGCGATCGCGGCCACCTTGAGACCACCCACATCCGTGCCCTCGATCTGCCCCTCGCGGATGTCGAACACGAGTGTGACGCGGCAGTAGTCGTAGGTCGCACCGTGATCCATCGAGAAGTTGCATGGACACATCAACTCACACGAGCATGTTTCGACGTAGCTTCCCTTGAGACTCCAGGACACGCCGACCTCCCTCGTCGCAGGATCGAACATTGCATTCTCGGCCACGGGGGAGAACGTGTCAACCGGTCCGGCGTCCGGGCCCGACGGCATTCCAGGCGCACGCCCTGGATCTCGTGCACGTCGGGGCGGCGATCGTGCGGGAGGGCCGCGGGCAGGCGGGCACGACGGTCACGACTCGCACTCGGCGTCGCGCGACGTCGTCGCCGGCCGTTGCTATCCTCGCGAAAAGGCCGTGTGGAGTTGCGTCGTGAGCGGCGCTGCCCGGTGGCTCCCCGGTGGCTGCCACTCCTGTCGCGCCGGCGAGCATGCCCACGTAGCCGCGATGATGGGGGGAGGAGCCCACCGTGAGTTGGAGCATTCGTGGCACCTATTTCGAGTCGTGCAACTGCGACGCGATCTGTCCCTGCCGCAAGATCGACGGCCTGCCGGGCGGCCGCTCCACGCACGGCGAGTGCGTCGGCGTGCTCTCGTGGCTGATCACCGAGGGCCGGGTCGACGACGTCGATCTCTCGGGACTTCCCGTCGTGCTTGCCATTCGCTACCACGACGACGAGGCGGGCTCGCCGTGGACCTGGATCCTGTATCTCGACGATCAGGCGTCCGACGAGCAGAGCGCAGCGCTCGAGGGCATCTACACCGGACGCCTGGGAGGGGACGCCGACACCCATTTCCCCTGGGCATGGAAGGCGAGCGAGCTGGTCGGGGTGCGCCGCGTCAACATCGAGGTCGATCACACCCGCCGCCGACAGTGGTTGCGAATCCGCGACCGGGTGAGCCTTCGGATCCGCGGCGCCTACCCGGGCGACGAAACCGTCACGTGCGTGATCCCCGGGCACGAAACGCCCGGCGAGGAGCTGATCGCCGACCAGCTCGTCGTCGAGGACGGCCCGATCTCACTGAGCTACCAGGGCAACTGCGCGTACGGCTCGACGTTCGCGTACGCAGGCTAGCCGTCGGCTACCGACGGTCGGCGCCGGCCACGAGCCGGGATGCGAGCCCGCGGAGCAGTGCGAGCGAGAACGACGGCTCCGATTCCACGAGCGTGTCGAACTCCGCCCGGGAGAGCGAGAGGCAGCGTACGCCGGTCTTTGCTCTGACCCGTCCGATCCGCCTCACATCGGGGAGCAGCAACGCCAGCTCACCGACGAAATCGGGCGCCGAGAGCTCGATCGTGCCGGCGTGAAGCTCGACGCTCACGGTCCCCTCGAGGAGAACGAACATGCCCGATCCGGCATCGCCGGGCAACACGAGAATCTGGCCCGGTTCGACGACAACCTCTGTCATCTCCGCGCTCACCCGCGCCAACGCCTCCTCGGAGAGCCCGGCGAAGAGTGGGATCTGTTGCACGTCGCGACCGGTCATCGAGGACTCATGGTACGCGTCGCATCGCGTCGTCGGCTGGCCATCACCGTGATGGCGGCTATATCGGCTCGAAAGAGCGCCCGGGCTCAGGACAACCGAAGTGCGCGTCGGACCTTGCGTTTGGCGGCCCGCTTGCCCAACCGGTACGTCACGAAGCCGAGCACTGTATAGAACCTCGTCCTGGGCTTCATGCAGCCCCCTCTCGACGGTGGATGTGCCTCCTCATGATTGCGGAGCGCCGATGAGCACGTCATGCGGTTTGGATCAGGGTTCGCTCACATCCGGGCACCCGGGAGGGATCGCGGTAACCTGGCTCGGAATGAGCCGACGGCCTGCTTCCGGCACGACGAGAGCGCAGGGGCAGCGTACGCCCGTTGCACGCGAATCGCAGCTGTACCGCGCAGGCATGTTGCTCCTCCGCCGACACGTGCTGACCGAGCACCGCGTCCTTTGAGTCGTGGCGCGCCCCCCGAGCACGTAGCCGCCCCGTCGCTCATCGTCGACGATCCGCTCTGGTTCAAGGACGCGGTCGTCTACCAGCTGCACGTACGCGCCTTCAGTGACAGCTCGGGGGACGGCATCGGTGACTTTCGCGGTCTGACCGACAAGCTCGACTACCTCCACGATCTCGGCGTGACGGCGCTCTGGCTGCTCCCGTTCTATCCCTCCCCGCTGCGGGACGACGGCTACGACATCGCCGACTTCCGGGGCGTCCACCCCGACTACGGGTCGTTGCGAGAGATGCAGCGCTTCATGCGCGAGGCACATCGGCGCGGCCTGCGCGTGATCACCGAGCTCGTGGTCAACCACACCTCGGATCAGCATCCATGGTTCCAGAGGGCCCGGCGCGCACCCCCGGGCAGCCGTTGGCGCAACTTCTACGTCTGGAGCGACACTCCCGATCGCTACCAGGACGCCCGGATCATCTTCCAGGACTTCGAGTCCTCGAACTGGAGCTGGGACCCGGTCGCGAACGCGTACTACTGGCATCGCTTCTACTCGCACCAGCCGGACCTGAACTACGAGAGCGCCGATGTGCGCCTGCTGATTCTCCGGATGCTGGACTACTGGTTCAACCTCGGGGTGGACGGGCTCCGACTCGACGCCGTGCCCTACCTGTACGAGCAGGAGGGGACGATGTGCGAGAACCTCCCCGAAACGCACGAGTACCTGAAGCAACTCCGGTCGCATGTCGACGAACGCTTCGAGAACCGGATGCTCCTCGCCGAGGCCAATCAGTGGCCGGAGAACGCCGCAGCGTATTTCGGCGACGGGGACGAGTGCCATATGGCATTTCACTTCCCCGTCATGCCGCGGCTCTTCATGGCCGTCGAGATGGAGGATCGGTATCCGATCATCGACATCCTCGAGCAGACGCCGGCGATCCCGGACACGTCACAGTGGGCGCTCTTCCTGCGGAACCACGACGAGCTGACCCTCGAGATGGTGACCGACGAAGAGCGCGACTACATGTACCGCGTCTACGCCCATGACCGTCAGGCGCGCATCAACCTCGGAATCAGGCGTCGGTTGGCGCCGCTACTCGGCAACAACAGAGCGAAGATCGAGCTCCTCAACGGCCTCCTGCTCTCCCTCCCCGGGACGCCCGTCATTTACTACGGCGACGAGATCGGGATGGGAGACAACGTCTACCTCGGCGATCGGAACTCTGTTCGAACGCCAATGCAGTGGAGCGGAGACCGAAACGCGGGCTTCTCGCGCGCGAACCCACAGCGGCTCTACCTCCCGACCGTCATCGACCCGGACTTCCACTACGAAACGGTCAACGTCGAGACGCAACTCGCCAACCCCCACTCGCTGCTCTGGTGGATGCGGCGACTGATCGCGCTACGCACGAGGCACCACGTCTTCGGGCGCGGCAGCCTCGAGTTCCTGACCCCCGAGAACCACAAGGTCATCGCGTTCCTGCGCCGACACGAGGACGACGTCATCCTCGTCGTCGCGAACCTGTCGCGGTTCGCCCAGTACGTCGAGCTCGAGCTGGCCGAGTTCAAAGGGCTCGCTCCGCGCGAGCTGTTCGGCCGCACGAAGTTCCCGCCGATAGGAGACCTCCCGTACCTGCTCACGCTCGGCCCGCACGCCTTCTACTGGCTCTCGCTCGAGCGGCCCCGTGCGGAGATAGCCGACGTCACGACGATCGCCGTCACCGGCACCCAGGAGCAGCTCTTCTCGGGCCGAACGAAGGGCTCGGTCGAGGGCGCGCTCACGAGCTTCGTCCAGCGGAGGCGCTGGTTCGCCGGCAAGGCCCGCGCTGTCCACGACGTCTCGGTTCGGGACGTCGTCACCGTTCGGGTGCCTGACCGGGAACCGGCGATGCTTGTCGTCATCGACGTCGAGTACGTCGACGGGGAGCCCGAGGAATACGTGCTTCCCCTCGCCATCGCGGCCGGGGAACAGGGCGAGCGGATGCTCTCGGACGCCCCGCAGGCCGTCGTCGCCAGGCTCGCGCAGGGAGGGGACGCGGCTGTACTCTACGACGCGCTCTTCGACGAGGGCTTCTGCGCAGCCCTGCTCGACGGGATCGCAAAGCGTCGCCGCTTCCGCGGCTCCGAGGGCTCGGTCGTCGGCCGACCTACGACGGCACTGACACGAATCCTGCGGGACGCGGAAGGCCCGCTCGACCCCGATCTCTTCCGCGCGGAGCAGTCGAACAGCTCGGTCATCTTCGGGCACACCGTGATCCTGAAGCTCTTCCGGAGGATCGAGGAGGGCGTCAACCCTGACCTCGAGCTCGGGCTCTTCCTGGGGCAGAAGGGCTTCCCGCACGCTCCCGCACTCGCCGGATCGCTCGAGTACGAACGGGAGGGCGCGGAGCCCGTGACCGTTGCGATCGCACATGAGGTCGTGGCGAACCAGGGAGACGCATGGCAATACACGCGTGAGACGGTCAGTCGGTTCTACGAGCGCGTCGCGAGCGAGGAGAGCGGTCTCACCCGGGAGCATGTCGCGGCAGACGCACGACCGCTGACCGAGATCGTCTGGGAGCCGCTTCCTCCCGAGGCGCATGCCACGAGCGAAGCTTACCTCCGGTCGGCGGAGCTCATCGGCCGTCGCACCGCCGAGCTGCACAACGCGCTCGCGTCGGACGCGGCGTCGGCGGCGTTCGCGCCCGAGACCTTCACGCCGCTCTACCAGCGCTCCGTCTACCAGTCCATGCGGAACCTGACCCAGAGGAGCCTGCGTCTCCTCCGCCGCTCCCTCCCGGCGCTCGCCCCCCGCGAGCGGGCCCAGGCGGAGCAGATCCTCGACGCCGAGCACGATCTCCTCGAGCGGTTCCACACCGTCCTCGAACACCCGCGCACCGGGCTCCGCACCCGCTACCACGGCGACTTCCACCTCGGCCAGATCCTCCACACGGGCAAGGACTTCGCCATCATCGACTTCGAGGGGGAGCCGGCTCGCTCCCTTGCCGACCGTAGGATCAAGCGCTCGCCCCTCCGCGATGTCGCCGGCATGTTGCGCTCGTTCGAGTACGCCACGTACGCCGGTCTCTTCGACCAGGTCGAGCAGGGCGCCGTCGAGTCCGAGTCGGAGGCATTCCAGGTGCTCGAGGGATGGGGACGCGAGTGGTACACATGGGCATCCGTCTCCTTCCTGCGGTCGTACCTCGAGACCGCCGACGCCCACTACCTCCCCGAGACAATGGAGGAATTCGGAAGGGTCCTCGACGTGTTCCTCCTCGAGAAAGCGCTGTACGAGCTCGGGTACGAGCTCAACAGCAGACCGGACTGGGTGCGAATCCCACTCGCCAGCATCCAGCGGCTCCTCGGCCAGCAGCCGTGACGCCTGCCGCCGGGGGTGACATCTTCGGGGGCGGCGGCGTATAAGAGGTGAGATGGCACGACCAGCCGCGTTTCTCGCCCTCGTCACCGTCCTCGCGCTTGCGGCCCTCGCGGCCGGCGGGGGCGGTGGTGCGGCGCCGGGCGCGGCAGCGAAGACCGGCACGGGCGCTCCCCTGAAGACGTTCAGCTCGTGCGGCAGCCTGCTCGCCTACACGAAGCAGCATGCGCTCCCACTCACCGGGGCGTACGGCCTCGGCGGCACAGCGGTCGGAGACGTCGCGCGGGCCGCGGCGCCGGCAGCGGACAGCGCTGCGGGCCTCGCTGGAATCGACTACTCGACGACAAACGTGCAGGAGGAGGGCGTCGACGAGCCCGACCTCGTCAAGTCGAACGGCTCGACGATGTTCGTCGTCAGCTCGGACCGCCTGATCGCCGTCGACGTGCGCGGGCCGAGGCCACGTCTCGAGGGGTCACTCCAGCTGCCGCAGGGCTCGAGCTACGAGCTGCTCATGCACGGCAACAAGCTGCTCGTTCTCTCCCGCGGAGGCGTCTACCCGATCGACGGCATCGGGGCCGGCATCCGCGCACCGATCCGGCCCGGCCCACTGCAGTCGACGCTCACCGAAGTGGACGTGAGAGACCCGGCGGCCATGCGAATCGTGCGCGGCCTCTCGTTCGAGACAGAGATCGTCACCGCGCGCCTCGTCGGCTCGGTCGCGAGGGTCGTCACGGTTTCGGGCATGCCGCAGACGCTGCCGTTCGTGGCTCCGACCGACGCGTCACCGGCGGCTACGGCGGCCGCCGTCTCGAGGAACCGGACGGTCCTTCGCACGTCGCGGATCGGCAGCTGGCTCCCCGGCTACAAGGTGACGGGCCGACGCGGTCAGACGCTCGCGCGGCGCTTGCTCACCCAGTGCCGCAACGTTCGACGCCCGCCCGCCTACTCGGGGCTCGGCCTGCTGACGGTGCTGACGATCGACCTCGGCAAGGGGCTCGCGATCGTCGACTCGGACGCGGTTGTCGCGAACGGGCGAACCGTGTACGCCTCGCAGAAGAACCTCTACGTCGCGACCCAGCGTTGGTTTGCCCAACCCGTCAACGCCGACGCGTCCGACCCGCCGAAGGTCACGACCGCGATCCACAAGTTCGACATCTCGAGCCCCACCTCGACGAGCTACCGGGGAAGCGGCACCGTCTCCGGCTACCTGATGAACCAGTGGTCGCTCTCCGAGCACGACGGTGTACTGCGCGTCGCGAGCACCGAGGAGCCGACCTGGTGGAACCCGGGTCCGCAGGAGCAGAGCGAGAGCTTCGTCACGACGCTCCGGGAGCAGAACGGCGCCCTCGTTCAGCTCGGCCGCGTGGGCGGCCTCGGCAAGGGGGAGCGGGTTTACGCCGTACGGTTCACCGGCGACACCGGGTACGTGGTCACCTTCCGGCGCGTCGACCCGCTCTACACGCTCGACCTCTCGAAGCCGTCGCGGCCCGTCGTCCTCGGAGAGCTGAAGATCCGCGGCTACTCCGCCTACCTGCACCCCCTCGCCGGCGACCTGCTGCTCGGGATCGGGCAGGACGCATCCGACGAGGGGCGGGTGCTCGGCACCCAGCTGTCGCTGTTCGACGTCTCCGACCTGCGTCGGCCCGCGCGCCTCCAGACGTACGGGATCGGCTCCTCCTGGTCGGAGGCCGAGAGCGATCATCACGCCTTTCTCTGGTGGGAGCGGTCTCGCCTCGCAGTGCTCCCCGTGCAGGCCTATGCCGGCAAGCCGTTCGTGGGGGCGGTAGGTTTCCGCGTCGGGCGTGGCGGCATCGCCGAGACCGGCCGCGTGACGCACGACGGCGAGCCGGGCGCCGGCGCCCGGCTCGCGGGGATACCGATCCGCCGCTCACTGATCGTCGGCGACTCCCTCTATACGGTCTCGGAGCTCGGCGTGAAGGCAACGGACATCTCCTCCTTCGCCGACCGGGGCTGGGTCGCGTTCCCGAAAAGCCCATCCGTCCCGCGGCCCTCGGGATGAGCACGCCAACGGATTCAACGCCGCAGACTCGCTCCCCGCCGAGGACTAGCGGTCACGTGCCGCGCCGAAGCGCCCACAGAACGGCGTGCCCGAGGTGGGGAGGGCGCAACGAATCGTCGTCCAAGCGAACCTGACGTGCAATGCTGAGGAGTAACCGACAGGAAAGGGGTGAGTGATGGCTGATTCCGCGCTCTTCATCGGCTGGGGTGAGAACGTACGTGGCCGTGAGGCGAAGTCGGCGACGGTCTTCGGCGAGGCAGTGGCCATGTGGACGAAGCTTCAGGACGACGGTCTGATCGAAAGCTGGGCAGCGTACTTCCTCGAAGCACACGGGGGCGACCTTGCGGGGTTCTTCCTGCTCCACGGAGATCGTGACAAGCTGGCACAGATCCGTGCGAGCGAGGAGATGGACGACGTGATCCTGCGCGCTGGGATGGTCGTCGACCGGATCGGTGTCGTTGGGGCGATCACGGGTGCCCGGATCGAGTCCTCGATGGGACGGTTCCTCGCCAACGCCTCTGAGCTGGGCTAACACCGTAGGGCCAAGCGGAGGACGCTGAAGGAGGAGGCCCGCCACCCGGCGGGCCTCTCTACGTTCCGGCCCCGAACTCCCGTGGCCGGCACTCCGGGCAGCGACCGTTGGACCTCAGGTTCTTCGCAGTCAACGCTTCGGGCGAGCGTCAACTGTCATCGTGGTCACGGCGTGCTTGTGGTCGCCGTGCGCACTCGCGACCATCCCACGGCTTCCACACTGGATGAGGCTGCTTTGTACCCCCGCGCTCACTCAGGGGAACCTCATCCGGCGATGATGGTGGTCAGCACGGAGTCAGTCCTACGTCGAACTCAGCAGCAGTCGCAGGAATCACCGCGCCAGGACTCGCGACCTTCCTTCACAGCCACGCCTGCAATCACGAGCGCAGCGAGAGGATCGGCCCACCACCATCCGACGAGAGCGTTTGCGAGGAGACCGACGAGCAGCGCGACCGAGAGGTAGGCGCAGATCATGTTCTGGCTCGCCTCACTCACTGTCGCGGAGGAGTTCAACTTCTGTCCGACCGCCGCTTCGCTCGTGCGAGCAGCGGCATGGTGGGAGCGGTCACTGCAGCGAGTCCGACTCCAACCCAGGACACGCCCGGCTCGTACCCGCCAACGAGATCGCGAACCGATGCGATCGTGACGTAGGCAGCGAGCAGGAGGTAGCTCGCGGCGATCACCTGCTGCGCACGACGCTCGGCGGTCTTGGAGTGCAACCGCGACCCGGTGAAGAGCCACACGATCACGAACCCGGCGAGACCCTCGATCAGGCTGTCTGCCCCGAACCCGATCAGCGCGACCGATCCGACGGCGATGCCCGCGCCGATGGCGATGGCGAACTCGATCAAGTGCCAGGCGTTGCCACCCCAAGCGAGTAGCCGAGCCTGACGCTCGTAGTGAGCACGATCATGGCGAGCAAGTGGCTGGACGTTCCCGACATTGATCGCCACGACACTCAGCGTACCGCGCGACGATCCGGCCACTGAAAAGCGCAGCGAGGACGGGTGAGCAGCTCATCGTTGCCTGAAGATCACGCCCTCGTCCGAGTAGAGCACACCTGAGCACGACCTTTCCCTTCCGGTCGGGGTCGTTGCTGATTGCTTCCTGGAGCACCTGCGCGTGCAACCGAGCGTCCCGCCTCAACCTCGTCTGCCAGGGCGGTCGCTCACCCACACCCCTTCGACCACAAGGCTGCAGGGTGATGACGGTCATGGGTCACGTATGCGGCATTGTGGCAACGAAGCCGCCGTCTTCCACGGATGCGGCGGGCACCTGGCTGTGCGACCGTGGTAGTGACGAAGGGAGGTCGATGTCATGGCGGCTGCACCCCGGCCCGTGCTCCATGCGCCGCAGGAAACCCACACAGCCCGGCGCGAGCGACACCTCCGACTCGTTCCGCGACCGGACAAGCCGGTCGACGGCGAGGAGCGGCGCGTTCGCGAGACACGCTGGATCACAGCTCTGATTGCCGTCACGACTGCGACGACCATCGCACTATCGACTGCGGGGATCATGGGTGCCGCCGACCAAGTGTGGTGGCCCTACTTGGTTGGAGGAGTGTTCGCGGGAGTCGTCGCGTTCGCCATCCTGGCTCTCGTGGAGATCCGGTGAGAGGCATTAGGAGGCAGGAGAGATGAGACCGAGTTCGTTGCTGCGGCTGATCGTGGTTGGCATGGCAGTTCTGTACGTGGGACTGCTGGTCGGCTTCACGGTCGCATTCGCTGATGATGTGCCGACTGCCGCTTGGGTTGGCTTCGTTGTCGTGGCGGCCGTTGTCGCGGTTCTCGCTATCGCCACGATCTTCCTTTTCGAGCGTATTGAAGACAGGGCCGGGTCAGATCCCCGCGCGATCGCTCCGGCAATTCCCGATGGACGACACCGCATCCTCGTCGTCGCGGACGTCGGCTGCACGGGAAGCGACACGTGCCCACGCATCATCGACAAGGTCCGTGACAGGTCGAACACCCGCGTTCTGGTCGTCGCACCGACGATAGCCTCGCCGCTCCATCACCTCATGGGCGACGAGGATCGAGAGCGTGCGGCCGCCGGTCATCGGCTCGACGAAGTGGTTTCTCTCCTCAGGCGAGACGGCATCGAAGTGAACGGGATGATCGGAAGCGATCTCCCGCTCGAGGCCATCGAAGACGCGCTCGCGATCTTCCCGGCAGACGAGATAGTCATCGTGGCACCGAGCTCAGACACCGCCGCGTGGAGCGAGCGTGACCTCGTGGAGCGTGCCCGATCGACGTACGCGCGGCCCGTCACGCACGTGCCGGTCGCTCGCAAGGGCAGCTGAGCCACCCGAACCGATGCAACCGCCCCGCCGCGCTCAGGGAACATTCCCTAACGCTGGCGCAGGCCACGCGGCCCGCTACCCAACCCGAGTGCCGGCTGTCCTCACCTCAGGTTTTTAGGCGACTTTGAGTTGGCTGAGGCGGCGGGTCTGTGTGCGTGCGCGAGCGATGGCGAGGGCGACCGCCGCGAGCGCGAGCACGGGTGGGAAGATCGCCCAGGCTGTGATGGCGCCGAGCGGTAGTGCGCCGATCGTGAGCAGGGCGCATCCGGTCCAGGGCGAGCGTTGCATGAGCCACGAGCCCGTGAGCACGGCGACGCCGCTGGCAATCAGGGCGAGGCTCCACCAGAAGCTGGCGGAGTCTTCGCCGAAGTTGATCCCGACGCCGAGTACAAAGAACCATGCGGCTAGCAAGACCGCGACTATGGGGAGTGCGTTCTTAGTGATCGTCTGCATCAGAGCTGAACCTCCTGTAGAGCGGTGTTGGAAACGCCATGAGATGTCCGCGGGGGCGCCTCGTAGGCAGCGGGAGAGGATCTCGGCGTCGACGGCGATGCGGGAGCGTCCTTTCGCCAGACCGTGGTGTTCGTGCTCCCAGATGTCCGAAGCGACCTCGGCCACCCGCCGTGCCCCGGCCCGCTGGTCGGCGCCGCCGGTGTAGACACGCACCCAGACAAGCGAGAGCCGGACTCCGGTCCCAGTCACACGCCACCCTGAGGCACTGCCCCGCGAAGACCGCGATCCGCGAGAGCGTCACTGGCCTGCTGCTCGCGCGGAGCCCGCTCGCCTAGTCCGGTCACGCGATACAGGCGACGGCGAGGGCGCCCCTCTCCCACAGCCACGTCCGGGTCTTCCCACTCGCTTTCAAGCAGACCGGCCTGTTCCATCCGGCCGAGCGCCTTGTAGAGCGTTCCGTGTGCAGTCAACGCGCGCGCCTCATCTCGAGCCTTGACCTCGCGGGCAATGGCGAAGCCGTGGAACTCGGGCTCACCGGCACGCCGAAGCTCCAGAGCCGCCTCGAGGATTGACATCTCGAGGGGCAGGAGCCTTCCAGGTCGACGCCTCATGTCTGGCATTATAGGAAGATAGCTTCCCATGTCAAGGAAGGGAGCGCGCAGGCGGGGCGGCGACCACGGGGCTCGTGGTCGCCGCCCGGCCGCGTCGGCCGGATCAGGCGTCGCAGCGGCCGACGAGCTCCGCCGCAACCGGCTTCGACTTGTGTCCGGCCTGCTGCATGATCGGCGGCACCTCCGGATCCGAGACGAAGCTCTGCCAGCCCTGTGTGTCCCAGTCGAAGATGGCCCACAGCCGATCCGGCTCGGAGGGATCGCGGAAGACCGTTGCGCCGTTCGATCCGTGCTGCTTGCGCTTCTCGGCTCCCAGGGTCGAGAAGATGTCCATGAACTGGTCGACGTCCTCTACCTGCGTTGTTGCGAGGAGCATGTCGTTCTCCTTTCGTGCGTCGTTGGGTGGATTTCGTGGGTCAGCCGGCGAGAGCCGGGGCTGCGATCGGGCGCTCCTGCGGGTCGATGGGGCCAAGGCTCTCGACGATCTCGAAGCGGCCGCCGCGGGCCTGTGCGATGTACATGTGGAGGCGCAGGTGGTGCTGTCCGGGAACCATCGCCGCCGGCCCACCAGGCCCCTCGGCGATATCTGCCCGATCGAGGGCCGCGACCACGTCGGCCTGGTCGAGGGACCCGACCTCGCTCACGGCGGCGGCCCAGAGCCGCAGTCCGCGGTAGAGGCCGGAGCAAGCGCTGCCACCGGTGAACATCGCGTCGCCGGGGTAGAGCGCGTTGAACTGCGCGAGGAGCTTCTGGCTGAACGGGTCCTCGACCGCCTGGTAGTAGTCGAGGCAGCTGTAGAGACCCTCGCAGTGGGCCGCAGGCATCAGGTTGAGGAAGTTCTCGTCCATGTACGTACAGACGAGCTGCCCGCCGCGCCTCGCGAAGCCGGAGTCGTACAGCTCCTCGAAGAACGGCGACAGCCCGGGCGGCACGATCGTGTTGAAGACGACGTCGGCGCCGCTTGCCGTGATGCGCTCGACGGTCGCGGCGTAGTCCGTGTGGTCGAGCGGCCAGTACTCCTCGCCGACGATCTCGCCGCCGTTCGCGGTGACAGCCTCCCTGACGCGCTCGTTCAGGACGTGCGGCCAGATGTAGTCGGCCGAGGGAAGGTAGAACCGCTTCGCGCCCGTCCTCTCGATCAACCACGGGATCAGCGGGTCGACCTGCTGCGCCGGCCCGGGGCCGGTGCAGAAGATGAGCGGGTCGGACTCCTGGCCCTCGTACTGCTCGGGGTAGATGTAGAGCGTCTTCCCCTCCACGACGGCCGGGCCCTTTATCGCCTGGCGGGTGGAGCTGTAGATGCCGCCCAGGATGACGTCGACCTCGTCCTCCCGGACGAGCTTCTCCGCCTTCTCGGCCGCGACAGCGTCGTCGGTCGCGCTGTCCTCGAGACAGAGCTCGAGCTGGCGACCCAGCAGGCCGCCCTTGGCGTTGATGTCGCCGATCACCATGCGGGCGACATTCGCATTGGCGACGCCGACGAACGAGAGCGGGCCGGTCTGGTCCGCGATCACTCCCACCCTGATAGAGCGTGCACTCGACATGTTCCCTCCGTCCATGACGCACTCCCGATCGAGCACTCGCTCAACGGGGCGCGCCTCGTGTGAGAGAATGCTCCGTCATCGCAGGCGCCGATACATCGGGAGTACGCCCTATCTTTTCCCCCCCACTCCGACTCGCCGAGCTCGTTGCCACGCTGGCGCTCGCGCAGGACAACGCCTTCGGCCAGCCGCTCGAATCACAGCTGCGTTCCTGCCTTCTCGCGAGCTGGCTGGGCGAGGAGGCTGAGTTCGACGACAACGTGCGAACGGACGCCTACTGGGTCTCGCTCCTGCGCTACATCGGCTGCACGGGCCATGCGCATGAGGTCGCAACCCTGTTCGGCGACGAGATCGCGATCCGAGCGCAGACGCTCGTTCACGACGCCGGGAACCCCGCCGAGGTGATGCACGACGTCGTCGAGTACGCGACCGCGTGGCGTCCCGAAGAGGAGCGCGAGGCTGTCGTCAAGATGATTCAGGAGGGTGCCCACGAATGGGCCGTGCACAACTTCGCGTCGGGCTGCGAAGTGGCCGACATGCTCGTGGTGCGGCTCGACTTCGGGCAGAACATCCGTGACGCTCTCGCGTGCACGTTCGAGCGCTGGAACGGCAAGGGATTTCCACGGCACGTCGGCGGCGATGCGATTCCGCTGCCGATGCGAATCGTCCACCTGAGCCACGACATGGAGGCGATCGGCCGTCTCTTCTCGCCCGAGCAAGCCGTCGCCGCGGCCCGCGACCGTCGGGACGAGACCTACGACCCGGCGCTTGCCGACCTCTTCCTCGAGCACGGCGCCGCCTGGTTCGACCGACTCCGCGAGACGGAGCCGTGGGACGCCGTCCTCGAGCTCGAGCCCGAGCCCCGGGAAACGCTGGAGGGCGAAGCGCTCGACCACGCGCTCGAGGTCGCGGCCGACTTCATCGACCTGAAGTCGACGTACTGGGGCGGGCACAGCCGGCGCTGCGCACAGCTCGCGGCGGGTGCCGCGCGCGTCCTCGGGCTGCCCGAAGAGGACACGACCGCGCTTCGCCGCGCGGCACTCGTACACGACTTCGGCACGAGCGCGGTGCCGAACTCGATCTGGGACAAGCCCGGCCAGCTCACGCGGACGGAGTTCGACCGCGTCGAGCTTCACCCGATGCTCACCGAGCAGATGCTCCGCCGCTCGCCGGCCTTCGCCGCCCTGACCCCGCCCGCCTCGGCGCATCACGAGAAATGCGACGGGTCCGGCTACCACCGGCGGCTCCGATCGGGCACCGGCGACCGCGCAGCGTGCGTCCTCGCCGCAACCGAGATCTACGTCGGCATGACGAGCGAGCGCGCAGATCGGCCGCGATTCTCCGACAACGAGGCGGCCGCGGAGCTGCGTCGCCTCGAATCGGAGGGCGTGCTCGAGCCGAGCGCAACACGCGCCGTCCTCGTCGCCGCTGGCCACGGTGAGCCCGACGCCCGTCCGCAGAAGCGGCCCCAGAATCGGGGCGGACTGTCACGCCGCGAGGTCGAGGTGCTCCAGCTCGCTGCGCGCGGGCTCACGACCCGCGAGATCGCCGACCGACTCGTCATCTCCCCCAAGACCGCAGACCACCACATCCAGCACATCTACACGAAGATCAACGTCTCGACCCGAGCCGCCGCCGCCCTCTGGGCGATGCAGAACGACTACATCGTCGGCTGAGGCACCCCGCGAACGGAAGCAGAGCGGCGCGCCGTGCCCTCCGGACTGCGGGTTCGAAGCCGACGGCAGGGATCCCGGCGCCGCTCTGAGCGATGACCACGCGATGTCCTCCGTCGACCCAGGCGCGGCCAAAGTGGACCCTCGTGGCGGCGTCGGCAGGAATAGCCCAAATCCCGGCGATAGACGCTGTCGAGGCAATCGAGCCGCCACCCTCAACGAGATGAGGCCATGCCGCTTTCGTGACCAGGTAGACGCTCTTCAGGTTAGTGTCGAGCTCACGATCCCAGTCGTCCTCTTCCATCTCGTGTGCGGCTCCAACGATCGTCACGCCAGCGTTGTTGATCACGCAGTCGAGTGAACCGAACTGCCTGAGCAGTTGCTTCAGACCAGCCTTGATGCTCTTTGTGACCGTGACGTCCATCTCGATCCCGAGCGCGGAGGTGCCGATCTCGGTTGCCGTTGCGATGGCCTCGTCGCCGAGCAGGTCGGCGCACACGACCTGAGCGCCCTCCGCGGCGAAGCGTGTCGCCGTCTCCTTGCCGATGCCCGAGCCCGCGCCGGTGACCAGCGCGACTTTCCCTTGAAGCCTTCCTGTAGCTGCCATGCCGAGATCATCTCGCTGCGGCCGCGGCCACGCAAGCGCCTTCGGATCCACGCGATGTCCCCGTCGACCCAGGCGCGGCCAAAAGTGGACCCTCGTGCGCGATAGTCGTGCGATAGTTTTCACCGCTCTCCAGCGGTCTTGGGCGGACTTGAGCGGAACATTCAACTCAGCCGACCGAGCGCCCGAGCTGCCGCGAGCGGCGTGAACCCTCGGCGCGATAGTCGTGCGATAGTTTTCACCCGCTCTCGGGCGGTCTTGAACGGACTTGAGCGGAACAATCAACCCGGCCGACTCGAGCACTCGAGCCGCGCCGCGATCGGCTTGAACACGCCAGAAACGGCTTAACGGAGCGGCGCCGGAGTCGAACCGACCGAGCGTGGGGTTACCACACCGCACAGGTTTTGAAGACCCGCTGGGCCACCGGGCCCATGCCGCTCCGCCAAAGAGCCTAGCGGCGGTCAGGGTAGAGGGGGCTCCGGGGAAATGCCGCCACGGGTCGACAGCTGCTATGCCACCATGAGCCTCCGGATGCACTATTGCAGTGCGCACGCAGGCTCACGGGATCGACGCGCATCGCGTGGCGTAGCGCTTTGATGAATGGGAGCAGCGGCTCCACGGTTTCGGTAGAGACTCGGGGCCACGGAAGTGCGTAGCCAGTGCGCTACCAACCCGTAACGTCACCGCGAGTCGCCCCGACCGTCAGATCACGGGTCGACGGCGAGGCGCGGCACGACGTATTCCTGGTAGAGCTGCTCGCACTCCGGTGAGCAGTAGCGGCGCTCGCCGTGGCCGGTCTGGACGATCCACAGCCGCTTGGCAACGACCTGGCCGCAGCAGTCGCACGGCGTCACGACGGTCTCCCACACCGCTGGGGCCTGCTCACGCCAGGTTCCGGTCATCGGGCCCCGTCCCAGCCATAGACGACGCGTGCCTGCTCGGCGGTGACGAAGTGCTCGAAGACGTCGCTGGCGACCCGTTCGCGCTGACGCTCGAGCGGGTCGCCGTACCCGCCGCCGCCGGGCGAGTCGATCAGCACCTCGTCGCCGCCCGTCAGGACGATGTTCGTGAACTTCGACGGAGAGGTCGTCCCGAAGACCTCGGAGAACGTTCTGAAGGTCGCGTCGCCCTTGCGCTTGACGAGGATCGCTCCGCGGGCGCCGGTGCCGCCACCGTCCAGCCCAAACGCCCCGAAGCCCTCCTTCGTGCGGTCGAAGAGCGCGTTACAGGTGACCTCTGCACCTTCCTGCACGCGAAGGATCCTGCGCGTGCCGAGACCGCCGCGCATCCGGCCGGGCCCACCCGAGCCGTCGATCAGGGAGTACTCGACGACCCGCAGCGGAAAACGCGTCTCGAAGATCTCGACCGGCGTGTTGCGGCAGTTCCCGTTCTTGACGATGATCGCGTCGTTGCCGTCGTCGTACGACTTGGCACCCCAACCCCCACCTTCGAGGTGGTAGTTCGCGTAGTAGTCGCCGGTCTTCGGGTGGACGCCGCCGAAGAGGAAGTTGCACGCCGTCCCACCCTCCGCGGCGGCGACACGCTCGGGCAGGGCCGGCGCGAGAGCGGCGATGACCATGTCGGCCAGCTTCGGATGCGTCTCGGTGTTGCCACCCACCGAGGGGCCCGGGTAGACGACGTTCACGGCCGTGCCGGGGGGCGCGATGATCCGGATCGGCCGATAGGCACCCGAGTTCTTCGGGATGTTGTGGTCCGTGAGGTGGAAGACCGCGTTGTAGGTGGCGCCCGCCGTCACTCCGTAGGTCGCGTTGATCGGGCCGCGCACCTGCGGATCGGTGCCCGTCCAGTCCACGATCAGCTCGTCGCCCTTGACGGTGACGGTGACGTGGAACGTGACCGGCTCGTTGACGACGCCGTCGTCCTCCATCCGCTCCGTGAACTCGTAGACGCCGTCCGGGATCGCCGTGATCTCCGCGCGCATCCAACGCTCGGAGTAGTCCATCAGCTCGTCGGCGGCCTCGTCCACGAACGCGCGCCCGAAACGGTCGAGCAGCTCGATCACGCGCCGCTCGGCGACGCGGAGAGAGCCGATCTGGGCATTGATGTCGCCCCACGTGTTCCGCGGCGTCCGGTGGTTCGCCATGATCAGCCGCCAGAGGTCCATGTCGTTCACGTCCCGCTTGACGATCTTCACGGGCGGGATGCGGAGGCCCTCCTGAAAGACCTCGGTCGCGTCCGCCGCGAAGCTCCCGACCGCCTTGCCGCCGATCTCCGCCAGGTGCCCGACGTTGGCGACGAAGCCGAACAACTCGCCCTCGTGGAAAACGGGTCGAATCACGGCGTGCTCGGGGATGTGGGCGCCGCCGCGGTAGGGATCGTTGTGCAGGACGACGTCGCCGGGCTCGAACGAGTCGACGCCGAGCTCCTCGAGCGTCCACCGCACGATGAAGAGGCTCGCCGCGATCTGCGCCGGACAGAACTCGGCCTGCCCGATCATGTTGCCCCGCCGGTCGAAGAGCACACACGAGAAGTCGAGGCCCTCGTTGAAGATCGGCGAGAAGGCCGTCCGGATCATCGTGATGCCCATCTCGCGACAGATGTTCACGAGGGCGTTGTTGACGACGGAGAGGGTGACGGGATCGATCATGCGCGGGTGAGGTCGAGGATGCCCGAAGGGGCGGCGGTCAGGGCCCAGCCGGGTGGAACGACGACGGTGGAGTCCATCGACTCGACGATCAGTGGGCCGGAGCGCATCTCGGAGGAGGCGAGCCGGTCGCGGCGCACGATGTCCGTGGGGACGAAGCCGGTGGCGGGGAAGAAGACCTCGCGGCGCTCGGTGCCCTCGCCCTTCGCCTCGTCGGTGGGGAGGCTCGCGAACACGGGCGGCTCTCCCATGGCGACGACGGAGAGCCGGACGAGCTCGATCGGGATACCGTCGAGGCGGTAGCCGTAGAACTCCTCGTAGAGGCGGCCGTAGCCGGCGTAGAGCTCGGCGAGCGCCGCGTCGTCCACGGCGCCCGGCGGTACGGCGACCTCCTGCTCGTAGTTCTGGCCCTGGTAGCGCATCGCGACGAAGCGGCGCACGGTCGGCTCGTGTGCGAGACCCTGGGCGGCCACGTCGGCGAGTGCCTGCGCTTCGAGCTCGGCGAACAGCGCGGCGAGCGCCGGCGCCGTTGTCGTGCGGTCGGTGAGGTAGACGCTGCGCACCGCATCCACGCGCGCGCTGGCCGCGAGCGCCCCGAACGCCGAGCAGAGGCCCGACCGCGGCGGCACGACGACGCGACGCATGTTGATCGCGTCGCCGATCTCGCAGGCGTGTGTCGCGCCCGCACCGCCGATCGCAACGAGAGCGAAGTCACGCGGGTCGATCCCCTGCTCGACCGTGACGATGCGAATCGCGTTGGCCATGTTCTCGTTGCAGACCCTGACCATCGCCGATGCGGTCTCGATGCGATCGAGCCCGAGCCGACCACCGAGGTCGTCGAGGACCGCGCGCGATCGCTCGGCGTCGAGCGTCATCTTCCCGCCGAGGAAGTACGACGGGTCGAGACGGCCGAGCACGACATCGGCGTCCGTGATCGTCGCGCTCTCGCCTCCCTGGCCGTAGCAGGCGGGGCCGGGAACCGCCCCCGCGCTCTGCGGGCCGACCTGGAGGAAGCCGCCCGGGTCGACCCAGCCGATCGAGCCCCCGCCGGCGCCGATCGTGCGCGTGGAGACGCTCGGCACGCAGACCGGCAGGCCGAACTCGATCTCGAAGTCGGAGGAGTACAACGGCTCACCGTCGACGACCAGGCAGACGTCGCAGCTCGTCCCCCCCATGTCGAGAGCGATCGCCTGAGGCGTCCCCGCCGTGCGCGCAGCGTACGCCCCGCCGATCGCGCCGCCTGCGATCCCGGAAAGGAGAAGGTGGGCCGGGCGCTCGCGCGCCTCGCGGGCGACGGCGTGGCCGCCGTTCGACTTGAGCAGCGCCCACTGGCCGCCGGTCCCCCGCCCCTCGAGCGCGCTCGAGACGCCGTCGACATAGCGTTCGAAGAGCGGCTTCAGGTACGCGTCCACGGTGACGGTCGTGCCGCGCTCGTACTCGCGCCAGATCGGTGCCACCTCGTGTGAGAGCGAGACGGTCAGCTGCGGGAATCGCTCGGCGAGCAGGGCGCGCGCCGCCAGCTCGTGCTCGGGGTTGAGATAGGAGAAGAGGAAGCAGGTGGCGACCGAGGGCACCTCGCCGCCCTCCGCGAGCACGTCGTCGAGCGAGCGCGCGAGCGCCTCGAGATCGATGGGCTGGAGGACACGGCCCTCCTCGTCGAGCCGCTCCCGGACGCCGATGCAGTCGGGCCGGTGTGCGAGCGGCGTGGGCTTGCGCCAGTGGAAGTCGTAGTGGTGCTTGCGGTTGATCCGCTGGATGTGGAGGACGTCCTCGAACCCCTCGGTCGTGAGGTAGACGACGCGCGCACCCCGGCGGGTCAGGACGGCATTGATGCCGATCGTCGTGCCGACGACGACGAAGCTCACCTCGCCGGGATCGAAGCCGGCAGCGTCGAGCGAGGCGTCGATCGCCGCGACGGGATTCTCCGGGTTCGACGGAACCTTCGAGACGTACCAGCGCCCGGTCGCCTCGTCGACGGCCACGAGGTCGGTGAACGTCCCGCCCGTGTCGATGCCGACCGTGATTCCCATCCACGGCGATCGTATAGCCCGCTGCCTCTCGTCGGGGCCTCGCTCCTCCGGAGGATGTCGTCAGCGGACGGGAAACAGCTCGTGCGGGAGCATCCCGAGCGCGTGTCCCACGAGCAGCCGCAGGCGCGCCTTGTGGCCGGCGAGAGTCCCGGCGGGCAGGGCACCCCGCTCGATGAGGTCCGTCTCCGCACCCTCCATCCGATAGGTGCGCTCGAGGTTCGGGCCCGCGACGCCGCGGGTGGCGATCACCACGGCGATTTCGGCGGCGACCGCGTCGTCGACGGCCGGCAGAAGCGTCAGGGGAAGGTGACCGCCCCCGAAGCCCTCGATCACGATCCCCGCCGGCTGCTTCGCGATCGCCGCGCGCAGGAGCGTGTCGTCGATGCCGGCGGCCACGCTCAGAAGCTCGACCGAGGAGCTGTCGAGGGAGTCCGGTCGCCCCAGGTAGTCGTCCCACACGGGCTGGAACCAGACGTCAACGCGTCCCTCGACGACTTCGCCGACCGGGCCGGCGCCCGGCGAGCCGAAGGTCGACGGCCTGCTCGTGTGCGTCTTCGTCGCGAAGCGTGCCGTGTGGAGCGTGTCGTCGAGAACGACGAGTGGGCCGAGCGGCGCCGTCTCCTCGGCGATCGCAACGCGGAACGCGGCAAGGAGGTTGGCGGCCCCGTCGGCCCCGGGCAGCGACGGGTTCCGGAGTGCCCCGGTCAGGACGACCGGCTTCCCACGCGGGACCATCAGTGCGAGGGCATAGGCGGTCTCCTCGATCGTGTCGGTGCCGTGGCTGATCACGACACCGTCGCAGCCGTCGGCGAATGCGCCTGCGGTCGCCCGCGCGAGCTCGTGCATGTGCTCGACGGTGACCGCGTAGCTCGCGATCGTGCCGAAGTCCTCGGCCTCGATCTCGGCGAGATCCGTCAGCTGTGCGACGCTCGCGAGGACGTCGGCGGCCGTGAGCGTCGGTCGCGCCTCGGTCGTCCCGGGCACGACCGCGCTCGCGATCGTGCCGCCGAAGCCGAGGTAGCGCACCCGCTGCCTCCGTGTCCCTGGCATGACTCCTCTCCCGCCTAGCCCGGCGGCGGGAACTCGGCGCGCCAGTGCTCGGCGATGTCGATTCCGCGACAGAGCCAGACCGCGTCGTGCGACGTGACATGGTCGACGAACCGCTCGAGGGCGTGAAACCGGCCCGGTCGGCCGATCAGGCGCGCGTGCAGGCCGATCGTCATCATCTTCGGCGCCCGCTCGCCCTCGGCGTAGAGAACGTCGAAGGCATCGCGCGCGTACTGGAAGAACGGCTCGCCCCAGTCGAAGCCCGGCGCGGTCGTGAACCGGTGGTCGTTGACGTCGGCGGTGTACGGGATCAGGAGTAGCGGGTTGCCGGACTCGACGTCCCAGTAAGGCAGCTCGTCGGCGTACGAGTCCTGGCTGTAGACGAAGCCGCCCTCCTCTGCCACGAGGCGCACGGTGTTCTCGCTGCGGCGGCCGAGGAAGTGCCCGAGCGGGCGCGAGCCGACGACGCGCTCGTGGATCTCGACGATCGTCCGGAGGTGGGCCCGCTCGACGTCCTCGGGCATGCCGTGATGGTCGATCCAGCGGTAGCCATGGCTCGCGATGTCCCAGCCGGCCTCGACCATCGCGGCGACGGCGTCCGGGTTACGCTCGAGGGCCATCGCGACACCGAAGACGGTGAGCGGGACGCGGCGCTCGGTGAACAGCCGGTGGAGGCGCCAGAAGCCGACGCGGCTCCCGTACTCGTACATCGACTCGACCGGCAGGTAGCGGTCGCCGACCCGCGGAGTGGCGAAGCCGAACTCGGTCAGCAGCGACTCGGAGCCCTCGTCGCCGTGGAGGACGGAGTTCTCCGCGCCCTCCTCGTAGTTGAGCACGAACTCGACGGCGACCCGGGCGTTCCCGGGCCACCGCGGATGCGGCGGCGTGCGGCCGTAGCCGACCATGTCTCGCGGGTAGCGCTCACTCATCCTGTTCGGCGAACGATACTCGCTGCGCCACCCCGCATCCCGCGTGATAGAAGGAACGAACCCATCAAGAGGAGCCCGCTTCTGCGGGTCGAGAGGAGCGCACGCGATGCCGGAAGCGTTCAAGGGCACCGTCAATATCGACATCAAGGACTCGACGCCCGACTGGGGACCGTACACCCAACCCATTGCCCCCGCCGACGCTCCGAACATCGTCTACGTCGTGCTCGACGACGTCGGCTTCTCGGCCATGGAGCCGTACGGAGGGCTGATCGAGACGCCCAACATCAAGCGGATCGCCGAACGCGGGCTGACCTACACGAACTTCCATACGACCGCCCTCTGCTCGCCCACCCGCTCGTGCCTGATGACCGGCCGCAACCACACGACGAACGGGATGGGCTGCATCACCGAGGCGACATCCGGTTTCCCGAACGCGAACGGCCACATCCCGTTCGAGTGCGCCAACATCGCCGAGGTCCTCGGCGAGCGCGGCTGGAACACCTACATCGTCGGCAAGTGGCATCTCTGCGCCGAGGACGAGATGAACCTGGCCTCGTCGAAGCGCCAGTGGCCGCTCGGCCGCGGCTTCGAGCGCTACTACGGCTTCCTCGGCGGCGAGACGAACCAGTGGTACCCGGATCTCGTCTACGACAACCATCCGGTCGCCGCACCGAAGACACCCGAGGAGGGCTACCACCTGACGGTCGACCTGACCGACAAGGCGATCGAGTTCATCCAGGACGCCAAGGCGATCGCGCCCGACAAGCCGTTCTTCCTCTACTACTGCCCCGGCGCCGCCCACGCACCCCACCACGCCCCCAGGGAGTGGATCGACAAGTACAAGGGCACGTTCGACATGGGCTACGAGGCCTACCGCGAGGTCGTGTTCGCGCGCCAGAAGGAGCTCGGCGTCATTCCCGAGGGCGCGGAGCTGTCGCCGATCGATCCGTACGTGAACACCACGAGCCACGACGGGAAGCCCTGGTCGCAGGGCGACCGTGTCCTGCCGTGGGAGACGCTCTCCGATGACGAGAAGAGCCTGTTCCGCCGCATGGCGGAGGTCTACGCCGGCTTCCTCAGCCACGCCGACCACGAGCTCGGACGCCTGCTCGACTACCTCGAGCACAGCGGCCAGCTCGACAACACGATCATCGTGCTCGTGTCCGACAACGGCGCCTCGGGAGAGGGTGGGCCGAACGGATCCGTCAACGAGAACAAGTTCTTCAACGGGCTACCGGACACGATGGAGGAGAACCTCAACTACCTCGACGAGCTCGGTAGCACGACGACGTACAACCACTACCCGACCGGATGGGCGTGGGCGTTCAACACGCCGTTCAAGCTGTGGAAGCGGTACGCGAACTACGAGGGCGGCACCGCCGACCCACTCATCGTCTCGTGGCCGGCCGGGATCGCCGGGGCGGGCGAGATCCGTCGCCAGTACAACCACGCGATCGACATCGTGCCGACGCTGTACGACTGCCTCGGGATCGAGCTGCCCGACGCAGTCAACGGGCACACGCAGAAGCCGATCGAGGGCATCAGCTTCAGGGCGAGCTTCACCGATCCGGCGGCCCCGTCGAAGGAGACGCAGTTCTTCTCGATGCTCGGCACCCGCGCGATCTGGCACAAGGGATGGAAGGCCGCGACCGCCGTGCCGGCCGCACCGGAATCGTGGGGCGACTTCCACCAGCAGCGCTGGGAGCTGTTCGACACGACAACCGACCCGAGCGAGTGCAACGACCTCGCGGCCGAGCATCCCGTCAAGCTCCAGGAGTTGATCGCACTCTGGTGGACCGAGGCGGGCACCTATCAGGCGCTGCCGCTCGAGTCGCGCGATGCCGTCGCGATCCTCGGGGCCGAACGCCCACAACTCTCGAGCCCGCGCGACCGCTACACGTACTACCCCGGTGGCGCGGAGATACCCGAGTCGGTCGCTCCGAACATCCGCAACCGTGACTACACGATCGCCGCAGAGATGGAGATCGACACCGCCGAGGCGGGCGGCGTGATCTTCTCGCAGGGCTCACGCTTCGGTGGCCACGCGCTCTACGTGAAAGAGGGGCGGCTCGTCTACGTCTACAACTTCGTCGGCGAGCACATCCAGACCATCGTCTCCGAGGAGAAGGTCCCGACCGGCCACGTCGTCCTCTCGGCCTCGTTCGAGCGCACGAACACGACGATGCCCACCCAGGGAACGCTGACGCTTCACATGCGCGATCAGGCGGTCGGGCACGCGACGATCATGACGCAGCCGGGCAAGTTCGGCCTCGGTGGAGGCGGGCTCATCGTCGGGAGCTCCGGGGCCGAGCCGGTCACGGACGACTACGTCGGTGAGGCGCCCTACCGATTCGTCGGCGGGAGGATCAAGCGCGTGATGATCGACGTCAGCGGCGAGTCGTTCACCGACCTCGCCACGGAGGCGCGCGCCGCGTTCGCCCGGCAGTAGCCGAGGAGACACCGGCGCTTCGGTCGAGGTGGGGGAATCCATGCCGAGACACGGGGGCCGCGAGAGCCACCACTCTCGCGGCCCGGTGTGGCGGCGACGCCTCGTCGCCGTCTCGGCGCTGGCAGTCGCGATCGTGGTCGCGGCCGTCATCGTCGAGCGGTCGCGGCAGAGCGGCGAGCCGTCCGGCGCGTACGTGCCCCGTGAGCTTGCCGCGACGCTCGCCGACCCGCTCGCCTATAGCGACAGCGACAGGGCAGGGCTCGAGGAGGCCGCAACCTTCGCCTACAGCCACCCGCTCTACCGAAAGAGCCCCGGCGGAGTCACCGCCGCAGCCGAGCGCACGGCGGCGTACCGGCCGCTGATCGACGAGGCGACCGCGGACAGCGGGGTCGATCCGGATCTCCTCGAGGCGATCGTCTTCCTCGAGAGCGGTGGCCGGCCGAACGTCATCGCGGGGGACGACCCGGCGCGCGCCTCGGGGCTGACGCAGATCCTGGCCGAGACGGGAACCGGCTTCCTCGGGATGAAGATCGACCTCGCCGAGAGCCGGAGGCTCACCGCGCAGATCCTGAATGCGGCAAAGGAGGGCGACACGGCGAAGGTCGAGCGGCTCCAGGCGGACCGCCGCGCGATCGACGAGCGGTTCGAGCCACGCGCAGCGCTCGCCGGAACGGTTCGCTACCTGCAAACCGCGGAGGAGCGCCTCGGTGACCCCGACCTCGCCGTCGTCTCCTACCACATGGGGATCGGCAACCTCTCGCGCGTCATCCGCCGCTACACCAATGCCGATCCCGACCTCACGATTCCCGAGATCGTTCGCGACCAGGACTTGTCCTGGACACGGCTCTTCTTCGACTCGACACCGGCGCAGAACATCGGTGCGTACAAGCTGCTCGAGACGCTCGGAGACGACTCGCCGAGCTACTACTGGCGCGTGCTCGCGGCCCGCGAGATCATGCGCCTCCACCGCGACGACCCCGACCGCCTCGCCGAGCTCGACGCACTCCACGGCGCCAAGGCGAGCGCGGAGGAAGTGCTCCATCCGCCGACGTCGGCAGTGCGGTTCACCGACGCCGAGGCGCTCCGGGCGGCGTGGGACGGCGACGTGCTGCAGCGGCTCCCCAACGACCCGGGTCGATGGTGGTTCGCGGTCGACCCCACGATGGGCGAGCTCGCCCCGAAACTCGGCCAGCCCAAGAGCCTCTACCAGGGCCTCCGGCCCGAGGCGCTGGCGGTGCTCCTCTATCTCGCGGACCGCGTCCACGACCTCAGCGGCGCAAAGGAGCCGCTCGCGGTGACGAGCACCGTGCGCGATCAGCCGTACCAGGACCTGCTCAAGGCCGGCAATCCGGAGGCGACCCACGGCTACTCCCTCCACACCACCGGCTACTCGTTCGACATCCGGCGCAGGTACGAGACGCCGGCCCAGGCGCGCGCATTCCAGTACGTCCTCGAGAACCTCCAAGACCGCGGACTGATCACCTGGGTGCGCGAGCCTGCCGCCATCCACGTCACGGTCTCCTCGGCCGCGGAGGCGCTCGTTCCGCTGATGCTCGTCCGCCGATAGCGCGCCTTGCGGACGGTCGGCGAGGGGGAAGAAGGCCGATCGACGTAAACTCACAGGGTGCCGCATCCGCGCGGTCGCAGCCCTCACCTGAGGAAGGAAACATGATGAGTACCGCAGCAGAAGCAACACCCCTCGATCAACTCGGCCCAGTCGACTTCGTCGTCGTCGAGTTCCCGGCCGGCGTGAGCAACTTCACCGGCGAGATGGCGAAGGAGCTCCTCGCGCTCGTCGATGCGGGGACGATCCGCCTGATCGACATCCTGATCCTGGTCAAGAACGACGACGGCTCGGTGGATGCGATGGAGCTCTCGGACGTGCCCGAGCTCGGAGACCTCGCGGCGGTCGAAGCCGAGCTGGCCGAGCTCCTGGCCGCGGACGACGTCGCCCACCTGGCCGCGGCGATGGATCCCGGCAGCGTTGCCGGCGTGATCGTGTACGAGAACCTCTGGGCGGCGCCGTTTGCCGCAGCGGCACGCCGCTCCGGCGGCCAGTTGATCGCGAACGGCCGCATCCCGATCCAGGCGATCATCGCTTCGCTCGAAGCCGATGGCGCACTCACGACGGAAGGAGCCTGAAATGCCGCTACGTCCTGCACGCGTCGGAAGGGTCGGTGTCGTCGGAGCACCGGTCGCTAAGACCGCGGTGGTGGCACGGGCCGTGTCGCCCGGCCCCTCGCCGGTGGCGAAGACTGCGGTCGTAGCCGCGGCGGTCACGCCCGGGAGGGGCGTTCGCCGCCGGATCTGAGGCCACGGGCCGGGGAAACGGAAGTGAGCCAGGGGCGGCCGAGGTTCGACGCGGGCCGCCCCTGGATCGAGCCCGCTACGCGGCAGTCGCCGGCGTACCCCTGTACGAGTCGCTGCCGAAACCGAGGATCAGCGCGAAGAGGGGCGTGAGGAAGATCAGCCCGAGGCCGAATCCCGTTCCACGACCGAACGCCTTCGCCAGGTCGAGCGCGACGATGATCCAGATGATGAAGCCGACGATCGGGATGATGAAGAGGATCACCCACCACCATTCGCGGCCGACGATCTTCAACAACACGATGATGTTGTAGATCGGGATGATTGCCTTCCATCCGGCCTCGCCGGCCTTCTCGAACATCATCCACCACCCGGCGATGACCGCGATCAGGGCTGCCAGGTAGATGATCCAGACGATTCCACTCATGAAGGGCCTCCGTGCAGGGGAAGGGGGATACCCGAATCATCTGCGGTAGGGCGGATGGAGCCGTTGCAGGCGACCGCTGCGCGGGCGGGCAAAGTAGGATCGGCCGGATGCCGCATATCCGACTGACCGAGCCCGACGAGGCGACCGGGCTCCTGGCCTCCGAGTACGACGCCGCAGTCGGCCGGGCGGGAAAGATCTTCAACATCGTCAAGGCGATGAGCCTCAATCCCGGGGTCCTACGCACCTCGATGGAGATGTACAAGGCGATCATGTTCGGGCCGTCGAGCCTGAGCCGCGCCGAGCGGGAGTTGCTCGCCACGGTCACGTCGAGCGCCAACAACTGCCACTACTGAACGCTGTCTCACGCAGACGACCTCCGTGCCGAGGGCGCCGACGACGACATCGTGCGACACGCAGCCCACGACTACGGCAAGGCCGATCTCGAGCCCCGTGTCCTTGCCCTGTGCGACTACGCGGTCAAGCTGACGAAGGCGCCGGACTGCGTCGGGCTCGCCGACGCCGACGAGCTCCGCCGCCACGGGTGGGACGACATCGCGATCCACGACGCGATCCAGGTGATCTCGTACTTCAACTACATCAACAGGGTCGCCGAGGGAGTCGGGGTCGAGGACGAGCCCGAGTGGGCCGGGCGGGTGTGAACGCGGACGGAACGGGGCGCGCGGACCTCGGCTGGAGAACAGCCGCAGCGCGGCGATCTTCGACATCGTCGCCGTCGGGATCGACATCACGGCCACCGTGCTCGCGATCATGGGCGTCCGTCGGCTGACCGCACGACAGGTCGAGCGTGCCCGGCTTCTGGCTGAAGCCGGTCGCAGCCGCCTAGGCCCGGCCCGCGCGCCGGAGGATCCGCCGGTCTCCGAGACGGCGCGTGACGCCGTCCTGGTCGAGCCGCTCGAGCAGCAGCTGCGCATCGCGCCGCCCCACGCCGGCCAGGTCGCGGAACCGGGCCAGCACGATATCGCCCGCAGTGGTGCACTCCGCCACCACGAGCGCGCGTGCCTTCTCGTACGCGGCAGCCGAGACGACGAACCCGTCACCGAGCCGAACGAGAGCGCCCTCCGACTCGAGGTACCGGGCGAGATCGGGGTCGTCGGGTTTGACCGCCGCGAGGCCGCCGGCCGCGAGCATCTGAAGAAGCCGCTCGGCCGCCTCGGCCCGCGCCCCGAGCGAGGCAGCGACCCCCGGCAAGTACGCCATCGCGCCGCGCCGCTCGACCGGCAGGAGCGGAAGGATCGCCGCGGCCCACGGCGCCGGTGGCAGGAGCTCCGCGACCGCCAACCCTGGGTCGAGGGGCGACTCGTCTGCCCGCCGGCGCAACCGCGCAACGACGGCATCGCTCGTCTCGTCCAGCCATTCCTGCGAGAACGCCCACCCTCCCGCCTCGATCACCGCTCGCAGCCCCTCCTCGAGCTCGGCCGGTGAGAGGAGCCCCCGTGCCGCGAGCGCATCGACGAGGACGGGCGCCGTGACGGTGGCTGCGACGATCGACGCCGGGTCACCCTGCTCGAGCAGCTCGAGCCGCTCGGCCTCGAGTCGTCGCGGCGGGGCGGGATCGAGCACGGTCGCTCCACCGAGCGTCGTGTCGCCGCGCAGGACGACTCGGTCTCCGCGTGCAGCGACGACCGGCCCCTCGAGCCTCAGCTGCGCCAGTCGGCCACCGACCCGGGCGACCCTCGCGGCGATACGCGACGTACCGTGGTGCACGGAAACCCTTGCTCCGTTGTCGATCGGGCTCAACTCCTCGAGCTCGACATCGAGCCTGTACGAGACCGGATAGGCGCCCGGGGCAACGAGCGCGTCGCCACGGTGGAGCTCGCTGCGCTCGATGCCCGGCAGGGCGAGCGCCACGCGCTCACCGGCCGAGGCGCTCTGCACCGGTGTGTCGTGCACCTGCACCGACCGCACGCGCACCTCGCCCCCTCGCGGCGCGATCTGCAAGGTCTCCCCCTCGGCGATCGTCCCCGACCACAGCGTCCCGGTCGCGATCGTGCCGATGCCACGTAGCGTAAAGACGCGGTCGACGTAGAGGCGTGCCGGACCGCCGCGATCGCGGGCCGGCGCCGTGTCTGCCACCCGCGCGAGCGCCTCGCGCAGATCGTCGAGCCCGGCACCTGTCCTGGCGCTCACCGCCACGATCTCCGCTTCCGGAACGAGCTCGCGGGCCTCCTCCATGCCGATCTCGAGCGTCTCCTCGTCGACGAGATCCGCCTTCGTCACGGCAACGACGCCGCGCTCGACGCCAAGAAGGCGCAGGATCGCGAGATGCTCGAGCGTCTGGGGTCGAGCGCCCTCGGCGGCGTCGATGACGAGCAGGAAGAGGTCGATCCCGGTCGCACCGGCCACCATCGTGCGAACGAAGCGCTCATGGCCGGGCACGTCGATCAGCGACAGCCGCCGTCCGCCCGGCAGCTCGAGCGGGGCGTACCCGAGGTCGATCGAGATCCCTCGTCGCTGCTCCTCCGGCAGGCGATCCGTGTCCTTGCCGGTGAGCGCGCGGACGAGCCACGTCTTGCCGTGATCGATGTGCCCGGCCGTGCCGACGGTCAGCGCCACGCCGTCGCCCAGGTGACTTCGCGTTGATTCAACACAGACGTGCTCAGGCGCTGCGCGCCCGTGCGACAGCGACCGCGGCGGCGACCTCGTCGATCTCGCCGTCCGCGAGGGCGCGCACGTCGAGGAGCAGCCGACCGTCGCGCACGATTCCGACGACGGGCGGCTCTCCGGCGCGGAGCGGCTCGAACAGCACATCCTCGATCGCGCACGCGAAGCTCGGTAGCTCGGCGAGCGGCAGAGCTCCTCCGCCGGCTCTCGCCACGGTTTCCTCGACCTCGCCTCCGACGAGCTCGGCAAGCCGCTCGGCCCGCGCTCGGACGGAGGCGAGCCGCTCATCGATCATGCGCAGGACGGGGATCTCCTCGCGGGCGCGAACCGGATCGAGCGCAAGTGCGAGCGTGCCCTCGAGCGCCGCGAGCGTCAGCTTGTCCGCACGCATGGCGCGCTGCAACGGGTGACGGCGAACGCGCTCGATCAGCTCGGCGCGGCCGACGAGGATCCCTGCCTGGGGGCCGCCGAGGAGCTTGTCCCCCGAGAAGCAGACGAGATCGGCGCCCGCAGCGAGACTCGCGCCGGCCGTCGACTCGTCACCGACGGCAAACAGCGCTCCCGAGCCGAGGTCATCGACGAGCGGAATGCCCGCCGCTCTCGCGACCGCAGCGAGGTCACCGAGCAACGGCTGCTCCGTGAAGCCGACGACGCGGAAGTTCGCCTGGTGCACGCGAAGGATGAGAGCGGTCTCCGGGCCGATCGCGCGCTCGTAATCGGCGGCACGCGTGCGATTCGTCGTGCCCACCTCGACGAGCCGGGCGCCCGAGCGCGCAAGCACGTCGGGAATCCTGAACCCGTCGCCGATCTCGATCAGCTCGCCCCGCGAGACGAGCACGTCGCGTCCCTCGGCGAGCGCGGCGAGCGCCAGCATCACGGCGGCGGCGTTGTTGTTGACGACGAGCGAAGCCTCGCCGCCGACGACCCGGCGGAGAAGCGCGCCGAGGTGATCCTGACGCGAGCCGCGGGCGCCTGCCTCCAGGTCGTACTCGAGGTTCGAGTAGCTCCCGCCCACCTCGACGACACGGTCGAGAGCCGCCTTCGCAAGCGGCGCGCGGCCGAGGTTCGTGTGAATCAGCACGCCGCTCGCGTTGAGGACGCGGCGCAACGAGGGACGCACGGTCACGGCGAGCTCGGCGAGGGTGGCCTCGACGAGGTCGCCCGGCTCGCGATCGTCCCTGATCGCCTCACGCGCCCGCTCCAGGACGGAACGCGCCGCGGCGACGGCCAGCGGGTGAGGGAAGCTCGCAAGGCGCGGATCGGCGACGAGGCGATCGACCGAGGGCAGCGTGCGCAGGGAAGGGGCCATCCCCGAAGTCTAGGCGGATGGGTGAGGCCTCAGCCTCAACCGCAGTCGGAACATGGGCGGATGGGTGGGGCTGAAGCCTCACCCCCTCACGCCCTACTCCTCACCTCTCACGCTCATCTCCTACCCGATTGCGTTCAGATCGCAGGCAGGACTTCCGCGAGCAGCGCGGTCAGCCTGCCCTCCGCCTGTGCGCCGACGGCGAGCACGTGCTCCGCGTCGAGCGGCTCGGGCAGGATGCCGGCCGCCATGTTCGTGACGCACGAGATCGCAAGGCAGCGAAGCCCCATGTGACGCGCCGCGAGAACCTCGGGCACCGTCGACATCCCGACGAGATCGCCGCCGAGCACGCGGATCATCCTGATCTCGGCCGGCGTCTCGAAGGCAGGGCCGAGCCACGCCGCGTAGACGCCTTCCGCAAGCGTCTGACCCACGCGCGCCGCGGCCTCGTGCGTGAGCGCGCGAAGCGCAGGGTCGTAGGCGTTGCTCATGTCCGGGAAGCGCGGCCCGAGCGAGTCGTCGTTTCGGCCGATGAGCGGCGATGTTCCCTGGAGATTGATGTGATCGGAGACGAGCACGAGGTCGCCGGGGCTGAAGTCCTCTCGCACGCCGCCGCACGCGTTCGTGACGACGAGCACACCCGCGCCGAGCCGGCCGAGAACGCGAACGCCGAAGACGACCTTCTCCGCGGAGTGCCCCTCGTAGAGATGCGCACGACCCTTCATCACGGCAAGCGGCACGCCGGCGAACGACCCGATGACGAGCGTTCCCGAGTGCCCGATCGCCGTCGACACGGGCCAGCCGGGAATCTCGGCGTACGGGATCTCGACGGGCTCTTCGACGGCAGCTGCGAATCCACCCAGGCCGGAACCGAGGATCACCGTGGCCCGGGGAACGAGAGACGTTCGCTCGCGGATCGCGGCAACGGCCCCGTCGATCACGCCCAGCCTCCCGCGATCCGCGCGTCGTAGCGCGAGACGACGCACTCGACGGCCTCGGCGGGGAGATCGGTGAGGTGCAGGAGGTCGAGGTCCACCGCCGACACGAGACCGTCCTCGAGCATGCGGGTGCGGAGCCAGTCGAGCATGGGCGACCAGTATGCGGTGTCGAAGAGCACGACGGGGAAGCCACCGATCTTGGCCGTCTGGATCAGCGTCAACGCCTCGAACAACTCGTCGAGCGTTCCGAACCCGCCGGGGAAGATGACGAACCCCTCGGCAGCCTTCACGAACATCGTCTTGCGGGCGTAGAAGTGCTTGAACGTCATCGAGATGTCGCAGTACGGGTTGAGCCCCTGCTCGTGAGCCAGCTCGATGTTGAAGCCGACGGAGAGCCCACCGGCCTCCTGGCAGCCACGGTTGGCCGCCTCCATCACTCCGGGGCCGCCCCCGGTGACGACGGCGAAGCCGTCGCCGGCGAACAGGGTGCCCACCTCGCGTGCGAACCGGTACGGGGCCGTCTGCTCCCCCACGCGGGCGGAGCCGAAGATCGAGACTGCGGGCCGATCGATCTCCTGCACGGTCTGGAATCCCGCGAGGAACTCGCTGGCGATGAGCGACACGTCGCTCGCAAGCGTCTCGTGCCGGCGCCGCAGCAGCCGTCGATCGAACTCCCCCGGTTTCACAACCGCGTCTGCGGGACGTGGGACGCGACCATGCCGAGTGCGAGCGCGGCGATCACGGCAACGGTGTAGACCGCGACGACTCCCGCCAGTCGGCGCGCCTCGGCCGGGTTCGCGCGGCCACCACCGGCCTTGAGGACCCGCCAGGCGCGGAGGACGTGGCCGCCGTCGAGAGGGCCGATCGGGAGCAGGTTGAAGAGGTTGAGGAGGAAGCCGACGTACGCGAGCGCCCGCAGCAGGTCGGAGTCGATTGCGTTGCCGTAGACGAGGCACGCGAGCGCCGCGACCCCACCCGCGACCGGACCGGCGATCGAGACGAGTGCATTCCGCCACGGGTCGAACGGCTGGTTGCGGAGGGCGACATACGCGCCGAGGAACGGGATGAAGACGGGGATCTGCGGGTTCAACCCCTGACGCCGGGCCTCGACGTAGTGGCCCAGCTCGTGGACGAGGATGAGCAGCACGAAGCCGACCCCGAACCTCCAGCCCCAGATCAGGGCATACCCCCCGACGGCGACGAAGATGCCGAGGAACTTGAGCGACCCGGCGATCTTGAGCAGCACCGCGCCCGCGACCACGAGCGGTGCGACGACGCGGCCGATGCCGCTGCGTCGCGGAGGCCGGCCGGCCGGCTCCTCGGGGAGGCCGTCGCTCACAGCGCGCGAAGCCCAGCAGAGAGACTGAAGTCTCCCCCCCTCTGTATCGCCGAGCTCACGACCCCTGCCCGATCCATTCCTCGCCGCCGACGTAGATCTCCTTCTTCCACAACGGCACCGAGCCCTTGAGCGTGTCGATCGCCTCCGCGCAGGCGGCGAGCGCGTCGGCTCGGTGTGCCGACGACACGGCGATCACGACGCTCGTCTCACCGATCCCCACGATGCCGACCCGGTGATGGATCGCGACCTCGATCAGCGAGTGTCGCTTCTTCAGGCCGGCCGCAATTCGCTCCATCTCCGCCTCGGCCATCCCCTCGTACGCCTCGTACTCGAGGCGGACGACCTCGCGGCCGCGGGAGCGGGCGCGCGTCGTCCCGGTGAACGTCGCGATCGCGCCGGCATCGTCCGAGGCGACCTCGCGGACCGCGTCGTCGAGCAGGAGCGGGAGCTCCGAGAGCGTGAATGCTCCCCCGGAGACCGGCGGAATCAGCGCGACCTCGTCGCCTTCGCCGAGCACGGTCGTGCCCGCCGCGTAGCTCTTGTTGACCGCGACGAGCAGCCCCGGCGGCTCTTCTCCGAGTGCAAGTGCGGGCCAGACATCGGCCGCGACCGCGCCGTCCGGAAGGTCGAGCTCGACCGACCGCGTTCCTGCGAGCTCACGGAGGCCTGCAAAGAGGCGAACGGCGACCTTCATCGGTCTCAGCGTACCCAGCGAGTTGCCAACCGTGGTGGCTGTCATGTTACATCTGTCCAATGGCGACACTGCTTCCCCGCACGAATCTGAACGAGCAGGTGTACGGAACGCTGCGCGACCGCGTTCTCCGACGCGACCCGGGCCCGGGTACGAAGCTCAGCCTCCACGAGCTCGCAACCGAGCTCGGCGTCTCCCGGAGCCCTGTGCATCACGCGTTGACCCGTCTCGTCTCCGAGGGGCTGCTGACGGTCAAGGCTCGCCGCGGGTACTACGTGACGCCGGTCACGTCGGCGACGGCGGCCGACGGGTACGACGTTCGCCTCGCGCTCGAGCTCCACGCAGCCGAGCGCACCGTTGGGCTCGTCGAGCCCGCTCGGCTGCAGCACTTCCGGGCGCTGATGGAGCAGTCGGAGCATGCCATCTCGCAGGAGGACTGGGATACGGCAAACGCCGCGTTTCACGAGTTCCAGATCGACCTCGTAGGGAACGACATGCTCTCGCACGTCTATCGCGAGCTGTCGGTGAACCTGATGATGCAGGTGATCCGCGGCGGCAAGCTCGAGGGGGGCGAGTACCTCGCCCGCGAGCATCGCGCGATCGTCGAGGCGTTCGAGGCGAGCGACCTCGGAGCGACGCAGCAGGCGATCCGGACGCACATCGAGTCGGGCAAGCAGATCGCACTCGACGCGATCGAGCGCGCCGGCGGCGTCCTCTGAGCCCGGCACTCGCCTGAGGGCAGGCGACGCAGCCGGGGGGTCACGACGCGTGCGCCACACCTCCGACCCCGGAGGTCGGGCACCCGGCCCGCCCGAGTCAGCGTAGGATCGAGAGATGTCCGGCCCTCCTGACCGAGACGGCATGAACGCCAAGTCGCTTTACGACCGCAGCGACACGCCGGGAGGCGACCCGGCCCCGCCCGGCGTCTTCCCGTTCACGCGCGGCCCGTACCCGGACATGTACCGGGGCCGGCCGTGGACGATGCGCCAGTACGCCGGATTCGCGTCGGCCGAGGAGTCGAACGAGCGCTATCGCTATCTCCTCTCCCAGGGGCAGACGGGGCTGTCGGTCGCGTTCGACCTGCCGACGCAGCTCGGCTACGACTCCGACGACCCCGTCGCCGAAGGCGAGGTCGGCCGCACCGGAGTTGCGATCGACTCGATCGCCGACATGGAGCTCCTCCTCGACGGCCTTCCGCTCGACCAGGTCTCGACATCGATGACGATCAACGCACCCGCATCTCTGCTGCTCCTGCTGTACGAGCTGGTCGCAGAAGGACAAGGCGTTCCGGGAACGGCTCTCCGGGGGACGGTGCAGAACGACATCCTCAAGGAGTACATCGCGCGGGGGAACTACATCTTCCCGCCGCGCCCCTCGATGCGCCTGACGACCGATCTGTTCGCGTACTGCGAGGAGCGAATCCCGAACTGGAACACGATCTCGATCTCCGGTTACCACATTCGGGAGGCGGGGTCGACCGCGGCGCAGGAGCTCGCGTTCACGCTTGCGAACGGAATCGCCTACTGCGACGCGGCCGTCGCTGCGGGGCTTTCCCCCGATGCGTTCGGGGCGCGTCTCTCGTTCTTCTTCAACGCGCACAACGACTTCTTCGTCGAGGTGGCGAAGTTCCGGGCTGCTCGCACGATGTGGGCGCGGATCATGCGCGACCGGTTCGGCGCGACGAGTGCGAAGGCGCAGGCGCTGCGGTTCCACGCTCAGACCGGCGGGTCGACCCTGACCGCGCAACAACCGGAGAACAACGTCGTCCGGGTTGCGATCCAGGCGCTGTCGGCCGTTTGCGGCGGCGCGCAGTCGCTGCACACAAACAGCTTCGACGAGGCCCTCGCGCTGCCGAGCCGGCACGCGGCCACGATCGCGCTCCGGACGCAGCAGATCCTGATGCACGAGGCGGGCACGACGGCCACCGCCGACCCTCTCGGCGGCTCGTACTACATCGAGGCGCTCACCGCCGAGCTCGAGCGCGAGGCGCTCGAGCTGATCGGCCGGATCGACGAGCTCGGCGGTGCCGTCGCCGCGGTCGAGGCCGGGTTCATCCAGGGAGAGATCGAGGAGACCGCCTACCGGTTCCAGACAGCGATCGAGGCGGGCGACAGCATCGTGGTCGGGGTCAATGCGTTCACCGACAACTCCGCGAAGAAGATCGAGCTGCACCGCGTCGACCCGGCGGGCGAGGAGCGACAGCGGGAACGAACGGCGCGCGTGCGAGCCGAGCGCAACGCAGAGGAAGCCGCGCACCGCCTCTCACTCGTACGTGAGGCGGCTGCGGGAGAGGCCAACCTGCTGCCACCGATACGTGAAGCATTGCGCGTCCGCTGCACGGTCGGAGAGATCTGCTCGGCGCTGCGGGAGCTCTGGGGCACCTACGACGGTCGGTGAGTACGACCCCGCGGCAGTAGGCTCCGGGCGTGCGGATTCTGCTCGTCTCGCAGATGTACCCCGGCCCGGAGGCGCCGGCTCTCGGATCGTTCGTCGCGACGCTCGAGCGCGAGCTCGAGCTACGGGGCCACGAGCTCTCCCGCGCGGTCGTCGACCGAACAGGCGGCCGTAGCCGCCACGCCCGGCTCGCGCTCGATGTCGTGACGACGGCACGTCGCTTCCGGCCCGACGTCGTCTACGCGCATTTCCTCGTTCCCGCCGGTCTCCTCGCCGCGGTGGGCGGACGCGCGCCGCTGGTCGTGACGGCGCACGGGCAAGACGTGGAGAACGCCCACCGAAGCCGAGCCGTCCGCGAGGCGACACGCCTCACCGTGAGCAGGGCGCACGCCGTCGTCGCGGTCTCGGCGTGGCTGCTCGAGCGACTCGTCGCCGTCGTCCCGCAGGCCCTGCCGAAGAGCACGGTCATCGACTGCGGCGTCGACCTCGAGCGGTTCTCGGTCCGCCCGGCCGACGCGGCACGCGCCGAGATCGGCTGGTTCCCTTCCGGGACGGCCTTCCTCTGCGCGGGCTCGTTGAGCGAGCGCAAGAACGTGCTCGCGCTCGCACGGGCCTTCGAGCGTCGCGGCGCCGGATCGCTCGCGTTCGTCGGAGACGGGCCACTGCGACGCGCCCTCGAGGGGCGCCCCGGCATCCACGTCGAGGGACAGGTGAGCCACGAGGCGATTCCGTCCTGGTTCGCGGCTGCGGACGTCGTCTGCCAGCCGAGCCTCCACGAGCCGTTCGGGCTCGCCACGCTGGAGGGCCTCGCCTCGGGCCGATCGGTGGTTGCAACCCGGGTCGGGGGCCCCCCGGAGTTCGTCCCCGGCGACGCGGGCGTCCTCGTCGACCCGGAGGACGACGACGCACTCGCCGCGGCGCTCGATGCCGCTGCCTTCATGCCCCGCCCGAACCCGGCAGCCCGCCGCGCGGCCGTGCTGCACGACGTCAAGCAGCAGGCGGCACGGGTGGAGGAGCTTCTCCTTCGCGCTGCGTCAGATCGGCAAGCCTGAGCTCGACGAGCGGGCGAACAGCGCCCTCGAGGCCCGCCTCCTTCGCCGCCTCGAGCGCCGCAAGGTAGCTCTCACGGACCTTCTCGAGGGCGACGCCCTGCTTGAGGCGCGTGTCGCCCGTCACGAGGAGGCGCTGAACCCTCGCGCGCGCATCGTCCGGCGTACCCATGGCGGGAACGGTACCGCTGGTACGATCCCACGTCGATGGTCCCGTTCTTCGCAGTCATCCAGGTCCTCATCTCGGCGGCGCTCGCGACGCTCGTGCTGATGCATTCCGGTCGCGAGGCCGGGTTCGGTGGCATGGGGTTCACGCCGCAGTCGCAGGGAGGAACGCACATCGTCGAGCGCAACCTCACGCGCCTGACGACGGTGATGGCGGTGCTGTTCTTCGCGAACACGGTGGTCATCTACCGGCTGCTCGCGTAGTCGGGGTACAATCGCGCCGCGCGCTGGTGGCGGAATTGGTAGACGCGCAAGGTTGAGGGCCTTGTGGGGGCAACCCCGTGGAGGTTCAAGTCCTCTCCAGCGCATATCGGGAGCCGCGATGGAAGAGCGTATCGCGGCTCCCGATACGCATTTGCCTGTTGCACCGCTTCGCGGTGATCCTGAAGTTGGAACCTGCGGTTCCCGGAGACCCCCCTTTCCGATTGAGGGTTCGGTGCGTGCCATCAGGCCGACAATCCTCGAACGCCCGATCCAGAAGTCGTGGTCTCGGCCACAACTCCTTGACGCCGTCCGGAAGGAGATCTACCCTCTATTACGAACACGTGTTCGGACACCCCACCTCGGAGGCACCATGCTGACCGCACGGCAACAGGAGATCTGGCAGTTTCTCGTCGAGTACACGGACGGGCACGGCTACCCGCCGACCGTCCGGGAGATCGGTGAAGCCGTCGGCCTCGCTTCGCCCTCGACCGTGCACGCGCACCTCGCGAATCTCGAGCGCGCCGGCCTGCTCAAGCGCGACCCCTCGAAGCCGCGCGCGCTCGACCTGATCGGGCATCGCACGATGGCCGCACGCGACCCGCAGCCGGTCGAGGAGCTCCATCGCCTGCCGCTCCTCGGTCAGATCGCGGCCGGCTCGCCCCTGCTCGCAGAGGAGAACGTCGAGGAGCGCATCGCCGTGCCGGAGCCACTGGGACGCAGCGCGGACTTCCTCCTCACGGTACGCGGCGATTCGATGATCGACGCGGGCATTCTCGACGGCGACACGCTCGTCGTGCGCCAGCAGGAAGACGCCTCGAACGGCGACGTCGTCGTCGCACTCGTCGGAGACGACGAGGGCGCGAACGAGGCGACCGTGAAGACGTTCTACCGCGACAGCGGCCGTATCCGCCTGCAGCCCGAGAACAGCGCGCTGGAGCCGATCTACGCCGACCACGTCCAGATCATGGGCAAGGTCGTGGGGGTCTTCCGAAGCCTGCGATGACCATCACGCCCCTCGCCCGGACGCTCGACCAGGAGCTCGTCGCGCTCGCACGCGGAGCCAGCCTCGCCTGCCCGGTGTGCAGCGAGTTCGTGCTGCACATGAGGGGAGAGTACGGCCTCGCGATCGCGTGCCCCGAGTGCCACTCGATCCTGGCCGAGGGACATGACGTGCCGGAGCTCGCGCTCCCGAACATCGCTCAGACCGGCTAGACGCGCGGCGGCGACCGGCTGGAGCCGGTCGCCCCGGCTCGGTGCGAAGAGAGGCACGCCCCGAGTCACCGTTGCACGCCTGAAACGGGGCTGTAACGCCGCCATGCGCAGATCCGCATGACTTCTCTAGAGTTCTGCAGGATCGAAAGCGAGGAATCGGACGTGCACGTGAGCCACCACCCGCGGGTCGGTACCGAGCTCGCCGGCTACCGGATCGAGTCGCTGCTCGGCCAAGGTGGAATGAGCGTCGTCTACCTGGCCGAGGATCTCCGGCTCAAGCGGAACGTTGCAGCTCAAGGTTCTTGCGGCCGGCCTCGCGGACGACGAGTCGTTCCGAGAGCGCTTCCTGCGTGAATCGGAGCTGGCCGCGTCGATCGACCATCCGAACATCATCCCGATCTACGAGGCCGGTAGGGCAGACGACCTCCTGTTCATCGCCATGCGTTACGTCGAGGGAGGTGATCTGAACAGGCGCCTCCGGCTCGGTGGCCTCGACGTTGCGGACGCGATCGGCACTGTCGCACAGCTGGCGAGCGCCTTGGACGCGGCCCACGCGCGAGGCCTCGTGCATCGCGACGTCAAGCCGTCCAACGTGCTGCTCGACGCAGGCTCCCGCCCCGACGGTACCGACCACGTCTACCTCGCCGACTTCGGCCTCACACGGCTGGTCTCGGAGGGGGCTGTCGCCGGCGAGGACGGCAGTCTGACGGGCACGATCGACTACGTCGCCCCCGAGCAGATCGCGGGCGAGGAGATCGACAGGCGGGCCGACGTCTACTCGCTCGGTTGCGTGCTCTACGAGTGCCTCGTCGGGCAGCCGCCGTTCCGGCGCGATTCCGACATCGCGGTGGTGTTCGCCCACCTCGAAAACGATCCACCGGCGCCCAGCGAGCAACGACCGGAGTTGCCTGCCGCACTCGACGCGGTCATCGCTTCGGCGCTGGCCAAGGACCCTGAGCAACGCTACGCGAGTTGTGGCGAGTTGGCGCGAGCGGCTCTCGCGGTCGCCGTCGACGACGCGAGCCGCCGGCTCGTCGACGTCGCCTCACGCGCCGCTGCGGGCCGGAGCGACCTGACCGAGGTCGAGGCCGAGCTGGCCGGCAAGGTCGTCGATCTGCAGGTTGCGCGCGAGCAGGCTCGGGCCATCGCGGGCCCGGCAACGCCGGCGCGAGTTGCCGCCGAGGGGATCTGTCCGTTCAAGGGCCTCGCGAGCTTCGAGCCGACCGACGCCGACTACTTCTTCGGCCGCGAGCGACTCGTTGCAGAGCTCATCGCCCGTCTCGTGGGAACCGGATTCCTCGGCATCGTCGGCCCATCCGGCAGTGGCAAGTCTTCCGTCCTCCGCGCCGGGCTCCTCCCGGCCCTCGCCGGTGGTGTGCTTCCCGGCAGCGAGAGCTGGCGACGCCTCCTGCTGCGTCCGGGCGAACGGCCGCTCGACGAGCTTCGGCGCGTGCTCGTGTCGGGGGCCAGGGACCCCCTTGCGGAAGCGCTCGACGCTCTCCCCACGAACGCACGAATGCTCCTCGCCGTCGACCAACTCGAGGAGCTGTTCACTGCCTGCCACTCCGACGCAGAGCGCGACGCCTTCGCGGGCACCCTCGCCCGCGCCGCCGCCGATCCAGGCGGGCGCGCAGTGGTAGTGGTCGCGCTGCGCGCCGACTTCTACGGACGCTTCGGCGCTTACCCGGAACTCGCCCGGCTGCTCGGCGCCAACAACGTGCTCGTCGGGCCCATGCAGGCCTCGGAGCTCCGGCGCGTCGTCGAGCTGCCCGCCGGCCGCGTCGGTCTGCGGGTCGAGCCGGAGCTGGTCGACGCGCTGGTCGACGACGTCGAGGGCGAGCCGGGCGCGATGCCGCTTCTCTCCACCGCCCTGCTCGAGCTCTGGCAGAAGCGGCAGGGCAACTCGCTCACGTTGGCCGCCTACCGCGAGTCCGGAGGGGTTCAGGGCGCCGTCGCACGACTGGCCGAGGGCACGTACGCCCGTGTCCCTGACGGGCACAAGCAGGTCGTGCGCGCCATCATGCTGCGGCTCGTCGGAGAGGGAGAGGGCGACGCGGTCGTGCGGCGCCGCGCCCCACTGGCCGAGCTCGACGTGGAGAGCAACCAGGACGTTGCCGACGTGCTCACGACGCTGGCCGACAGTCGTCTCGTCACCGTGTCCGAAGGAAACGTCGAGGTCGCTCACGAGGCTCTCCTGCGCGAATGGCCACGGCTCCGTGGGTGGATCGACGACGATGCCGAAGGGCGCCGCCTCCGTGGTCACATCGCGCAGGCGGCGACGGAGTGGGATGCGACCGGACGCGATCAGGGCGAGCTCTATCGCGGCGCTCGCCTTGCCGCTGCCCTCGACTGGACCGCCGAGCACTCTCTCGACGTCAACGATCTCGAGCGCGAGTTCGTCACCGAGAGCCGCGAGGCCTCGGAGCAGGAGACCCGGCGCGTTCGGCACATCAACCGTCGCCTCCGGATCCTTCTCGTCGGGGCGGCCGTCCTGCTGGCCGCGGCCGTCGCCGGCGGCGTCTTCGCTGCGATCCAGCGCAGCCAGGCACGCGACGCGGAAACGGCGCAGCTCGTGCAGCGGCTCGGCGCCCAGGCGCTCGTCCAGGAGCATCTCGACCTCTCGCTCCTGCTCGCCCGCCAGGCAGTCGCGATCACCAGCTCGCCGCAGACCCGGGGGTACCTGCTGGCGGCGCTCCAGCGCAGCCCCGCGGCGGTCGGCATCATGCACGGCCCGGGCGACTTCATGCGGTCGATCGCACTCAGCCCGGACGGGAAGACGCTCGCGGTCTACGCCGGCGGCGTCCTGCTCTTCGATGCGCGAACGTACGCGCAGATCGGGCGCCGGTTCGCGACCTCCGACTCCGGCGAGGGAAGCCTCGCATACAGCCCCGACGGGAGCGTCCTCGCGATCGGTGAAGACCGGCTCATCCGCACCGTGGACGCGCGAACGCACGGGCAACTGGCCGAGATTGCCGTCTACGGAGTCGCTTCGCACGTGCGGTTCACGGCCGACGGCTCACGCATCGTCGTCCTCGTCGCCCCCGGCGCGTCCGAAGACCTCGGTGCGAGGAACGCAGAGATTCTCACCCTGGACGCAGCCACACTGAAGCAGGTCGGAACGACGATCACGCCGGACGCATTCGTGGGCGCGTACGTGGGCTTCTACTACGCCTCGCCCCAGTTCGCATTCACGTCCCGGGGACGAGCCGTCCTCACCGCATCCGAGGCGGGCGAGCTCGCGTGGTGGGATCTCCGAACAGGCAGGAAGACACGGTCGGAGCGGGTCGCGACCGGCCTGCATGCCCTGGCCACGAGCCCGGACGGGCTCACCGCCGTGGTCGGGATCGACCGCGGACTCCAGTTCGTCGATCTACGCTCCGGCGCTGTGCGAACGGCGGTCGGGGAACTGATGGGGAACCCGAACTGGGTGCTGTTCGCGCCGGACAGCAGAACAGTCGTGTCGACGGGCCTCGACGGGACCGTGACCCTCTGGGACGTCGCATCGGCGACCGTCGTGGAGACCCTGCGCGGCCACTCGAGCTCGGTGCAGCAGCCGGTCTTCAGCCAGGACGGAGCGACGCTCTTCACCGTGAGCCACGACGGGAAGGCGATAGCCTGGGACATCAGAGGGGACCGCCGGCTCGGACGACCGTTCACGTTCACCGATGACCGCACGTTTTCCTCCACGGGCTACGACGGCCACCCCGGGGAGTTCAGCCCCGACGGCCGGCTGATCGCGGTCGGTCTCAAGAGAAATGGTGTCACGCTTCGAGATGCCCGCACGCTGAAGCCCGTCGGGCCACCGCTCCTTCGAACGGGCGGCGAGGTCAAGAACCTCGCCTTCTCGGCCGACGGGCGTCTGCTTGCAGCGGTGACCGACACCGGCTCGATCACGCTCTGGGACGTCCGCTCGCGCTCCCGGCTGCACGGGATCATGAACCGGCGCCGGGGCGGAGGAATTCGCCCGGGAGTGGGATTCAGCCCGGACGGCTCCACGCTCGCCACGTCGAGCTATCTGGGCGTCTTCCTCTGGGACGTGTCAACCGGAGCCCGTCTCGACGATCTCGTGACCACCGAAACCGCCGGCGACCTCGCCTTCAGCACCGACGGTGCGCTCGTGGCATTCGCGCGAGGCGACGCGGGGCCGGGAGGAGCCGAGGTCTGGGATTTCGCACACCGGACATCGATCTTCACTGCCGACGGCCTCGCGGATGACTCGTGGGACCTCTCCGTCGCCCTCAGTCCGGACAGCCGCCTACTCGCAGTGGGCGGCTTCGGCAGCTCCGTCCGACTCTGGGACATCACGTCCGGGAAGCTCGTCCACGTGCTCGAGCAGGGTGCCAACGGAGCGTTCACGCTCGAGTTCAGCCCGGACGGCCAGGACCCTCGCCGTCTCCGGTTTCGAGCCAGTCGCGTCCCTCTGGGACGTGGCCAGCGGGACGCAGATCGGGCCGCAACTCAGCGCTGGCGACCGCAGGACGATGATCGATCTCTCCCCGGACGGGCACAGGTTGCTCGAGACGCACGGCAACGGCAAGGGGGCCGTCTGGGACGTCGACCCCGAGTCCTGGGAGCGACGCGCCTGCGCGATCGTCAGGCGCACGCTGACCCGCGCCGAGTGGAAGCGGTTCCTTCCGGGACGGCCCTACGAGCCGGCCTGCGCAACCTGAGCATCCTCAGGCTCGAATCGACCAGGTGAAGCGCGTCAGCGCGGGCAGCGGCGCGAGCCCACCCGGGCGAAGGCCCCGACGAACGAGCAGGGTCGGCGGCCCCGCCTCTCTTGCGAGTCCGAGGCGGGCAGAACCGAGGCCCTCGCGATGCCACCGCGACGACAGCCCGACGACGACCATGCCCGCGTCGCGACTCGCCTTCAACATGCCTTCCTCCCCCGGAGGCGTCAGCAGCGGTTCGGCCGAGATCCCGAGCACCCGTTGTACCGCGAGGGCGCCGTGCGAGAGGAGGCGGCTCGCGTCGCGTCGCCCGAGCTCAGGCACGGCGGCGGCGCCTGCGAGCCGAAGCGGCACCCCGATCGCGCGCGCCAGCCAGGCGCCGAGCTCGACAGCCGCCCAGTCGTGGTCGGCGCCACCGAACGGTACGAGCACGGGGCCTGCGAGCATCGCATCGCGCGGCACGAGCAGGGCGACATCGCACGGCGTCTCCTCGAGGAGGGACATGAGCTCCTCGCTCGGAGATCCCTCGGCCAGGAGATCCTCGGGGGCGTCGATCAGGAGGAGCTCGACGTCGAGCTCGGTCGCAAGCCGCGCCAGCTCCTCTCCCGGCGCAGCTGCGGTGAACGACGCCGCCCGAGAAGCGATACCGCGCGCCTCGAGCGCCGACCGATGCCCCTCGAGCCAGGCCGCAGCCGGGCGAAGCTCGGACGGGTCCGGCACGAGCCTGGCCAGAACGACAACGCGCGGCGGCTGCCGCGCGAGCGGCTCGGCGACGGCGATCAGCGCCTCGGCGTGCCGCTCCTGTGCGACGGCGACGAGAATCGAGCGCTCCTCGGCCTCGTGACGCGCCGCGGGTGCGGGCGGGGCAAGGTCCAACGAAGGATCCTGACGCAGGATCGCGCGCTCCAACTCCTGAAGGGCGGAGCCCGGCTCGATCCCGAGCCCCTCGACGAGGGCCCGGCGCGCATCCCGGTAGGCATCGAGCGCCTCCGCCTGCCGGCCCGACCGGTACAGCGCCGTCATCAGGCATCTCCGCAGCCGTTCCCGGAGCGGGTGCCCGGCGACGAGCGCCTCGAGCTCCCCGACCAGCTCGTCGTGGCGCCCGAGAGCGAGGTCGGCGTCGATCCGGAGCTCGAGCGCGGCGAGGCGTATCTCCTCGAGCCGCGCGGTCGCCGCCTGCGCAAAGCTCTCGTACGCGAAGTCCGCTAAAGCCGCTCCCCTCCACAGCGACAGCCCCTCGCGAAGCCGCTGCGACGCGTCGGCCGCGAGGCCGCCCGCGAGAAGGCTCCTCCCCTCGTCCACCAGGCGCTCGAAGCGGTGCAGATCGAGCGTGTCCGGTTCGACCCGGATCAGGTAGCCCGGCGACCTCGTCGTCAGGATGTCCCGGGCCAGCGCCTTGCGCAGGCGCGAGACGTTGACCCGCAGCGCAGCGGCGGCGCGGTCGGGAGACTCGTCGCCCCAGAGCTCGTCGATCAGCCGGTCGGCGGGAACGACCTCGTTCGGGTAGAGGAGAAGCACGGCGAGGAGCGCACGTGGCCTTGGCCCGCCCAGGGAGACCTCACGCCCTCCGTCCCACACCTCGAGCGGTCCCAGGATCCGGAACTCCATCCGCCCACCTCCAAGCCCGAGACGCTAACAGCTGTTGCCCGGCTGTAACGGAGATGAAACCGACCGGCTCGATCATCAAATCGTGGCCCAGCCTCACACGGCATGTCGTTGGCGCGCTACCAGGGCTATCTCAGCCATCGGTAGCGTGCGACCCGAGGAGGAAATGGCCCCGAAGGGCGTCGCCACACTGACGACAACGGCCGTCGCGATGGTTGCCCTCGTCGCCGTCAATCTGTTTCTGGCGTCGTTTGCGCACGCGACGACTGCGCGACAGCCCTTCTCGAGGCTTACGGTGACCGAGGCGGGGATTCGGTTCTCGTTCCGTGTGCCGCAAGCGGCGCCGGCAGGAAGTTCGTGGGAGCGGCTCAGCAGCTCCTGGGAAACAGTGAACAGCATCCCGGCGACCAAGTTCCCCGGCGGGCCGATTTCCCTCAACAGGTCGATCAACCCGGAGCAGAAGGCCGAGGCGATGGTCTACTGGACGAGTTTCCCCGAGGGCGACTACGCCGAGCCCTGCGCCCGACTGCTGCACCGCTCGATCGGGCGATCGGCGGCCAAGCTCGCTGCCGCAGTCGCGCGAGCGCGCGGGACGAAGCTCGTCGAGGGACCATCGAACGTCCTGTTGGGCGGCCATCCCGCGAAGCACGTCGTGATCACCGTGCGTGACAAGGTCGGCTGCGACCCGGGGTTCTTCTACGGTTGGCACGAATCGCGCGGCGGTGCACTGTGGGACACGATGCATGTCGGTGACACGATACGAGTCTGGATCGTCAAGGTCGAAGGCAGGCTTCTCTTCATCGCAGGCGCGACGACCCGAAAGGCCACGCCGTGGCTCGCGAGGGAGACCCGGCAGATCGTCGAGTCGATCACCTTTCGCTAGGAGCTACTCCCCGGGACGCGAGGCTGTTTCTCCGCTGAAACGGACCTGAAACCAAGCTCGCAGACCATCGATATCGACAGGCAAGTCGATCCGAGCTCCAAGAGGAGGTACACGATGAAAGCTTTACGTGCCCTGGCCGTTGCCGTCGTGGCGGCGGTGACACTGGCTGCCGTCGCGGCGGCCGGCCCCAACGCCGCGAAGCAGCGCGTGGCAATCGACATGGCGGGGGGACAGAGTTTCGTGCTCATCCCGCTGCAGGCGGGTGCCCTCAACCGGGACTCTGGCCCTTCGACCGCCAACCCCCAGGGCGGCCGGTCGTTCAAGCGACAGGGCCAGCAGGTCTCGATCTACAACATCAGCTACACGCTGAGCGGGAAGCAGGGGAACATGACGATCCAGGAGCGGAACGAGTGGGTGGATGTTTCGCAGAAGAACGCCCGCGGCTACGACTATCGCCCCGGTGTCGCGATCGGTACGTGGAAGATCGTGAGCGGGACAGGCGTGTACGCCAAGGTCGTCGGAGGCGGGCGGAGCGCCCATGCAGGCATGGGAAAGCAGTGGTTCATCCGCCTGGAGGGCTACCTCACGGCGAAGTAGACGGGGACTGGCCCGAAGCGCGCGGACATCGATCGGCATTTCGAATGTGGGAGGGCGCCAGGGCGCCCTCCCACACCTGGCATGGCCTGCGCTACGCTCCGTCGCGCAGGCCGGGTGACCGCGGGCGTGCCGCTTCGGCGGCCCGCTCGAGGAAAGTCCGGACACCGCAGGGCAGGACGCTGGGGAAACCCCAGACGGCGAAAGCCGATGGACAGTGGCACAGAAAGGAGACCGCCGGGGCTTCGGCTCCGGTAAGGGTGAAAGGGTGGGGTAAGAGCCCACCAGCGCCGTGGTGACACGGCGGCTCGCCAAACCCCGTCCGGTGCAAGGCGAAGCAGGTTCCGTTGACGCGGCCCGCCGAGGAACCGGGTACGCCGCTCGAGCCGTCAGGCAACTGCCGGCCCAGAGAGATGGTCACCGAACGACAGGATCCGGCTTACAGGCCTGCTAATGAAAAGCCCCGCTATGCGGGGCTTTTCAATAGATGGAGGGGCTAGACGGCCCGCAAGACGACTTCGATCGCGGTGCCCTTGCCGGGCGCCGACCTAAGAGAGAAGGCGCCCTGGATCGCCGCCGCTCTCGCGCGCATGTTCTTCAGGCCTTGCCCGGCGCCCGGGTCGTCGTCCTCGAAGCCGGCGCCATCGTCGACGACCCGCACGATCCGGCGGTCGCCCTGCTGGACGATCGAGACCTCCACCTGCCGAGCCTCCGCGTGCTTGCGCGCGTTCGCGAGCCCCTCCTGGACGATCCTGAACACCTCGATCTCCTCGTCGGGAGCGAGCGAGACGCGCGGGTCGATGAGAACCTCGACCTCGAGCTCGCCATCGGCAACCAGGAAGTCGACGTAGCGCTTGAGGGCCGAGTCGAACGGTGCCGATCCCGCGGCGGAAGAGAGTGCGAGCACCGCGAACTGGGCCTCCTGCTGCGCCCCGGTGACCGCGAACTTCAACCGGGGCAAGATCTCGTCGAGTGCCGCGCCCGCCTCGAGCATGCTGACATGCGTCGAAAGCGCGAACAGATACTGCGCGAGGCCGTCGTGGATCTCGCGCGCCACCCGGGCGCGTTCCTCGGCGACGGCGCGCCCGAACTCGGCGCTTCCGATGGCGCGCCAGACGCCGACGAGGAGAACCGTGAAGGCGAGGAGGCGCAGCAGGTCGCTCTGGAGGACGTAGTCACTCGATCGAGCGGGCGCGAGGACGTAGTGCAGGTCTGCGAAGACGACGAGCGTGAGCGAGAGCGCGAGCCAGCTGTCGAGCTCTCGGCCGTGGCGGCGATAGCGAAGACCGAAACCGATGACGGCGACGAGCGAGAGAGCAGTGAGGAGTGCGTAGGCAACGATCACCGAGGCGGAGCGCGTGCCGCCGTCCGGGCCGAGGTCGAACTGGAGGCGCAGAATGCGCGAGTCGACCCACACACCCAACAGCGCGAGGCCAACGACGCACAGCGTGACGGCGAGCGCGCGCCGCCGCTTCGTCACGCGCCGCTCGACGAACGGAGACAGGGCGAGGAGTGCCGTACCGAATACAGCCGCTCCGATCGCCGCCCACGCCTCGGTCGGATCGAGCTCGTTGCCCGCAATCACCGGCCCGACCGCGAAGATCGCTGTTCCGAGGCCGATCGCGAGGAACCCGGCCGCGAGCAGCAGGTCCATCCCGCGGCCCTCGACCAGGAATCGGACCGCCGCGAGGAGCGCCACGATCGTGGCCACGATCGCGACCGCGGTATCGAGCGCGATCCGCGCGTTCGGCAACTCGTAGCCGTCCAGGCGGTCCGTGACGAGCAGGAGCACGAGCCCGAGAGCAAGGAGACAGACGAGCAGAAGCTCGCCCGCGAGCCACGACCGATACCTGTCCGAGGGATGCGTTTGCACATTCCCCTATTCGGCAGGAGGCGTGCTGCCGATAAGCCTGATATGGAGAGCATCCTGATCGCCGACGATCACCCGCTCACACGGGAGGCGCTTGCTTCCCTCCTCGGACAGCACGGGTTCGACGTCGTCGGACAGGCCTCCGACGGGGCCGAGGCGATCGTCGAGGCGGGGCGGCTTCGCCCCCGGCTCGTGCTGCTCGATCTGACGATGCCCGGCATGGACGGGCTCACGGCCTTGCCGCACATCCGCGAGGCGTCGCCCGAGAGCGAAGTCGTCGTCCTGACGGCGTCCGGCACGGACGAGAACCTCCTCGAGGCCATTCGCGCCGGGGCGGCCGGCTACCTGTTGAAGAGCGAGCCACCGGAGCGCATCGCCCTCTTTCTGCGTGGGGTCGCCGACGGCGAGGCGGCGCTTTCCGGCTCGATCGCACGGCGACTGCTCGACCGTGTTCGCGAGGGCGGCCGCATGGGGGGCATCCCCGACGAGGTCGCGCAGAAGCTCTCCGCGCGCGAGGTCGAGGTTCTGCTCCTGCTCGACGAGCACCTCGGCACCGACGAGATCGCAGCTCGGCTGTACATCTCCGAGCACACGGTTCGCTCGCACGTCAAGAGCCTGCTGCGGAAGCTCGAAGTGTCGTCACGCAGAGACGCGCTCGAGCGACTTGCGTCGGCGCGCAACTGACGCACCGCGTTGACCGTCCTCACCCAACGGAATCCCTCACTGCGGGCGATCGGATTCGCCACGCCCAGGCGATCGAGAGGCCGCCTCCTGCGCCGATAGAAGAACTACGCAGGTTCCAACGAGGAGCTAGCGAGGGTAGACCGCACAGAAACGGCCGGGCCGCACCCCGGCCGTTTCGCTGGTCCATGCCGGTTGCGGCGCGACCCTAGGACGAGAACCCCTCGAGTGAGGCTTCGACGAGGCCCGGGAGGGTTGCGAGGTTGTAGCCACCCTCGAGCACGGCGGCAACGCGCGGGCAGAGCTGCGTGGAGCGTGCCGCGAGCTCGCGGAAACCATCGGCCGTCACCGCCATGTCCGCGAGCGGATCGTCGACGTGGGCGTCGAACCCCGCCGAGACGATGAGGAGCTCCGGATCGAACGACGCAACCGCCGGCTCCACGATCGACCTGAAGGCGGTGGCATAGGCCGCGTCCCCCGAGCCAGCGGCGAGTGGAATGTTCAGGATCGTCGCCTCGCTCGTATCCGGCCCGCCGGTTCCGGGGTAGAAGGGCCATTGATGCAGCGAGACGAACAGGATGGACTCGTCGCCGCGCACGATCGCCTCGGTGCCGTTGCCGTGGTGGACGTCCCAGTCGACGATGGCGACGCGCTCGATCCCGAGCTCGGCCTGTGCGTGTCGAGCCGCGATCGCGGCGTTTCCGAAGATGCAGAACCCCATCGCTCGGTCGGGTAGGGCGTGGTGGCCAGGCGGACGAACGAGCGCGAAGCCCCCCACCTCGGCGGCGCGCGTCGCGCAGCCGGCTGCGAGACGCGCAGCGTCCCAGGTCGTCGGGTCGGCCGGCGTGTCGCCGTCGAGCCACGTGTCGCCCTCTAGCGCCCGAATGTGGCCGACGTAGGCATCTCCGTGGACGCGCTCGATTGCCTCGATGCTCGCCGGCGCACCCTCGACCTCGGGCGAGAACGCGGCGAGCAGCGCCGCCAACCGCTCCTGCTGCTCGGGGTGATGATCGCCGGTCGGATGGAGCTCGGCCATCGCACTGTTGCTGACGAGTTGGATGCTCAGGCCTCCCGAAGCTGCCGGGCGAGCCGCGCGACGCCGAGCGCCTCGGCCGCAGAAGCGCCGGCCGTCCAGTCAGGCTCGACGTCGGGAACGTCCGGGAGTGGCGCCGACGGGTCGAGCGTGGCGATTTGGAGGAAGACCCTCAGCTGTTCCGCCTCGGTCTCGAAGCGTCCTTCGGCAAGCATCGACTCGAGGTCGGGGAACGTCTGTAGCAGTGCTGCCGCCTTCTTCTCGCCGACCCCCCGCGCACCTGGAATCCTGTCCGAGGGATCGCCGCGCAGCGCGATGAAGTCAGGTACCTGCCGGGGCTCGACGCCGTACCGTTCCCGCACCTCCGGTGGGCCGATGCGGGCGAGCTCGCTGACACCTCGCACCGGCTGCAGGATCGTGACGTCGTTCGCCGCGAGCTGGAAGGCGTCGCGGTCGGAGGTGGCGACGAGTGTCGTGCCACCGCGGATTCGCTCCGCGGCAACGGCGGCGGCCAGGAGGTCGTCCGCCTCATAGCCTCGCGCCTTCCCGCACACGATCCCGGTGGACGCGACGAGCGGCGGCAGGAGCGCCAACTGCTCGATGATCTCCGGATCGAACTCCCTGCCCGACTGGTACGTCGGCAGGAGCGCATTGCGATAGGTCGGCACATCCAGGGTGTCCCACGCGACGACGACCGCCCGCGGCCGCTCCGCTTTCCAGAGGCGAAGGAGCATCGACATGAACCCGATGAGCGTGTTCGCCGGACCGCCGTCGTCGCGCCGAAGCGTCCGCGGCAGGGCGTGGAACGCGCGATGCGCGAACGAGTCACCATCGACGACGAGAAGCGGCTTCATCCGAGCGTCCCCTCCAACTCGGTGATGGCGTCCCTGAGGCGTTCCGTCGCAACCCGAGCGGCCTCGTCGGCAGGCGTCGACGAGAGATCGTCGATTGGGATGGGATCGCCGAAGGCGACGCGGAGGCGACCGAAGCGGAGCAGTCGCCCCGAACCGTGAACGGCCGCCGGGATCAGAGGCACTCCGGCCTCGAGCGCGATCCGCGCGGCGCCGGTGCGCCACCGCGCCTCCCGCCGCTTGCGAAGACCCTTCTCGCGCCGCGTGCCCTCGGGGAACATGACCACGATGTTCCCCTCACGACAGAGACGGAGCGCCGTCTCGACCGCCTCCTGGTCATGCTGGCCACGCTTGACGCGGAATGCACCACATGTGCTGATGAACGGCCCGAGAGGAAACCAGAACAGCTCCGACTTGGCCATGAAACGAAGGTAGCGCCGGGGGAAGAGCGGCATCCCGACGAGCCAGGGGTCGAAGTTCGAGAGATGGTTGGAAGCGAGGACGTAGCCTCCCGTTGCAGGCAGCCGCTCGGCACCCTCCCAACGCAGACGGCCGACGATCCGCAGGACGGGGTAACTGATCACTCCGACAAAGAGATAGAGCAGGCTGGGACGGGGTGTGGAGCGCATGGTCGAAGCCAGTATCGTCTCATCCGGCCACTTGCGGCGCGGCGCGCCGTCGCTATGGTGACGCCCGCACCCGGTCATCGGCCGGGAAGGATCCCGTCAGCTATCCCGAAAAGGGCACTCGTGGCCGCACGTCGTCTCGTCATCGTGGAGTCTCCCGCCAAGGCAAAGACCATTGCCGGATATCTCGGCGACGGTTACGTCGTCGAATCGTCGATCGGCCACATACGCGACCTGCCGAACCGAGCCGCCGACATCCCGGCCGCTTTCAAGAAGGAGCCGTGGTCGCGCCTCGGCGTCAACGTCGACGACGCGTTCGAGCCGCTCTACGTCGTGGATCCCGACAAGAAGAAGAAGGTCGACGAGCTGAAGCGGGAGCTGAAGAGCTCGACCGAGCTGCTGCTCGCGACGGACGAAGATCGTGAGGGCGAGGCGATCGCGTGGCATCTCCTCGAGGTCCTCAAGCCGAAAGTGCCGGTCAGACGGATGGTGTTCCATGAGATCACCCGGGAGGCGATCGACCGGGCACTCGGTGAGACACGGGACATCGACAACCGGCTCGTGGACGCGCAGGAGACGCGAAGGATCCTCGACCGCCTCTACGGCTACGAGGTCTCGCCCGTCCTCTGGAAGAAGGTCATGCCGGGTCTCTCCGCCGGCCGCGTCCAGTCGGTGGCGACGCGGCTCGTGGTCGAGCGCGAGCGTGAGCGGATGCAGTTCGTCCCCGCGTCGTACTGGGACATCCTCGGCGTCTTCGAGCCGGGGTCGTTCGAGGCGAGGCTCGTCGCCGTCGACGGGAAGCGCGTCGCCCAGGGTGCCGACTTCGGAGATGACGGGCGTCTCAAGTCCGATGTCGTCGCTCTCGAGGAGGACGCTGTTCGCTCGCTCGCCGACGGCCTCGCCGACGCAACGTTCGCGGTGCGATCGGTTGACGAGAAGCCGTACAGGCGCAGTCCCGCGGCTCCGTTCATGACGTCGACGCTGCAGCAGGAGGCGAGCCGCAAGCTCCGTTTCTCGTCGCAGACGACGATGCGCGTCGCCCAGAGGCTGTACGAGAACGGCTACATCACGTACATGCGTACCGACTCGACGACGCTCTCGCAGGCGGCACTCGCCGCCGCGCGGTCACAGGCCGCCCAGCTGTACGGAGCCGAGTTCGTGCCCGAGAAGCCACGCCGTTACGAGCGCAAGGTGAAGAACGCGCAGGAGGCGCACGAGGCGATCCGCCCGGCCGGCGACACGTTCCGCATGCCGGCCGCAGTCGAGAAAGAGCTCTCACGCGACGAGCACGCGCTCTACGAGCTCGTCTGGAAGCGCACCGTCGCCTCACAGATGGAGGACGCGCGCGGTCAGACAGCGTCGTTTCGGCTCGGCACCACAACCACGGACGGGCTCGACGCGGAATTCGGCGCCTCGGGAACCGTGATCACCTTCCGCGGGTTCATGGCCGCGTACGAAGAGGGCCGCGACGACGACGCGAAGAACGGGAACGAAGAACGGCGCCTACCGGCCCTGAAGGTCGGCGAGCAGGTGAGCGCATCGTCGCTCGAGGCGGACGGGCACACGACCAAGCCCCCCTCCCGCTACACCGAGGCGTCACTCGTCAAGGCTCTCGAGGATCGCGGCATCGGCCGGCCGTCGACGTACGCGTCGATCATGGGCACGATCCTCGATCGCGGCTATGTGTTCAAGAAGGGCACCGCCCTCGTACCGACATTTCTGGCGTTCTCGGTCACGAAGTTGCTCGAGAAGCATTTCGGCCGGCTCGTCGACTACGACTTCACGGCGCTGCTCGAGGACGATCTCGACCGGATCGCGGACGGAAAGGAAGACCGGGTCGGCTGGCTGAGCCGCTTCTACCGCGGCACTCCCGCGACGAACGGCGAGCCTGCCGCGGAGGGCCTCCACGCGCTGGTCACCGATCACCTCGAGGAGATCGATGCTCGGGACGTCAACTCGATCGAGATCCCGGGCGTCGGGGGGATCGTCCTGCGCGTCGGCCGGTACGGCCCCTATCTGCAACGCGGCGACGAGCGCGCAAGCGTCCCCGACGACATGGCGCCCGACGAGCTGACCCAGGAGAGGGCCGAGGAGCTGCTCGCCAAGGGATCGAGCGACCGGACGCTCGGCGTCGATCCCGAGACCGGCCGCGAGATCGTGGCTCGCGACGGGCGCTACGGCCCCTACGTCAGCGAGGTGCTGGAGGAGGGCTCGGCGGAGAAGCCGCGCACCGGCTCGCTCTTCAAGACCATGTCGCTCGACACGCTGACACTCGAGGACGCCCTGCGCCTCCTCTCCCTGCCGCGCGTCCTGACGACGACGACCGGTGAGGAGATCCAGGTCGCGAACGGCCGCTATGGCCCGTACATCAAGAAGGGATCGGAGACCCGATCGCTCACCGACGAGGAGCAGCTGTTCACGATCGAGCTCGACGAGGCACTCGCGATCCTCGCTACACCGAAGGAACGCCGTGGGCGGGGCCAGGCCAAGCCGCCCCTGAAGGATCTCGGTCCCGACCCGACCACTGCCAGGCCGATTGTCGTCAAGGACGGGCGCTTCGGCCCGTACGTCACCGACGGCGAGACCAATGCGAGCCTGCGGCGCGGTGACGAACCGGAGAGCCTGACGATGGATCGCGCGCTCGAACTGCTGGCAGAGCGGCGTGCCAAGGGGCCGGCGCCGAAGAAGCGCCGCGCAGCCGGCAAGCGCTGACACACCGAGTCGGTCGATCCATTATCGTGAGGGATATCGATCGTTGGCCCGCCGTGCCGATGGTCGAGGGTGCTCGCGTCGTCGCGGAGCGTCGGAATAACGGTTGTTGAGGCTGCGTTGTCAGCTTGTGACAGCCGGATCGGGTTTCCACCCCTGGAAAAACGGGGCAAACCAACATAGAGTCGTGAGAGATTGTGCATACCGGGGAACGCGAAAGGACTGAGATAGCCTCTTGACCCAGAGCCAGCTGACCGAACTGTTCGAATCCGATCAGATCAAGGGTCTGATCGAGCGCTCGGAGGAGCGCGGCTGGGTGGATCCGATCGAGCTCGAGGCGTTCGTTCTCGAGCACGAGCTGAACGACGAGGAAGCAGAGCAGATCACGCGCGAGCTCGAGACGATCGGTCTCGAGGTCGGGCAGCCGCAGGCAGACGCGGATGCGAAGAAGCTGCTCGCCGAGGCCGAGCGCAAGAAGGAGGAGGCCGAGGCCGCTATCTGGGCGGCTGAGCCGCTTTCCGGCGCCGCCGACTCGCTCCAGCTCTTCCTCGCTGACGTCGGCCGCCACAAGCTCCTGACTGCCGCGGACGAGGTGACGCTCGCCAAGCGCATCGAGCGGGGAGATCCCGTTGCGAAGCGCCGCATGATCGAGTCGAATCTCCGACTCGTCGTCTCGATCGCGAAGGGTTACCGCGGGCTCGGCGTGCCGTTCCTGGATCTGATCCAGGAAGGGACGCTCGGACTGAATCGCGCAGTCGAGAAGTTCGACTGGCGTCGCGGCTTCAAGTTCTCGACGTACGCCACCTGGTGGATTCGTCAGTCCGTGCAGCGCGCCGTTGCGAATCACGCGCGCACGATTCGTGTCCCCGTGCACGTCGTCGAGCGTCAGCAGAAGCTGTCCCGCGCCGCTCGCCGGCTCGAGGTCGAACTTGGCCGCGAGGCAACGAAGCTCGAGCTCGCAGAGGCGACAGGACTGCCGATTCAGCATGTCGAGGAGGCACTCGGCGCTGCTCACGCATCCGTGTCCCTGAATCAGACCGTGGGCGCTGACGACGAGGGTGAGCTCGGTGACCTGTTCGCCGATCGCGAGGCGGCCGACCCGTTCGAGGAGGCGGAGGAGTCATTGCGCCGCCAGGGTGTAAGGCGGGCGCTCGACGCGCTGCCAGAGCGCGAGCGCAGGATTCTCGAGCTGCGTTTCGGGTTCGAGGGTGAGCCTTGGACGCTCGAGGCGATCGGGCACGAGCTCGATCTGACGCGCGAGCGGGTGCGTCAGCTCGAGGGCCAGGCTCTGTCGCGACTCGCCGCCCTGCGCGAGCTCGCTTCACTCGCCGCGTAGGGCTCCGGCGGCTCCTCGCCGTCGGCTCGGCGCGACGTCCGCTCCATTGGCGTCGTTCTCTTCGACGGGCCGATGTCACTCACTTTGGGTGATTCTTCGTAATTCGGGCCGGCTTGCCCTAAAGACGCGCTCTCGTGCGCCGATACGAAGGGTCATGGACGCCGCAGAGCGCAAAGAGATCCTGAGTCGATACCGCGACCACAGCCGCCGCTTCGAGGCTGCTGCTGCGCGACGGAGCACGAGCCGCTCAGGTGCCGTGATCCCGTTCAACCCGCCGGCCCTGCGCGAGCTCGCGCAGGATCCGACGCCCCGCGAGCTCGAGGTACTCCAGCTCGTCGCGGACGGTCTCGTCAACCGCGAGATCGGCCAACGGCTCTTCCTCTCGGAAGAAACCGTGAAGTCCCATGTGAGGCATCTACTCGCGAAGCTCCAGGCTCGCAGTAGAGCCCACGCCGTAGCTGTTGGCTATCGGCGTGGGCTCATTGCCTGAACTTCGACTTCACTGTGGTTAGACCGTCTGACCCTGCTCCCAACGACCTGGCTAATCCCCCGAAAGAGGGATGCCCACCAGGGCCGTTGAACTCAGGATCTGACGGCTACCAGTCCTTGACGCCCCGCGGACATGACGGCGAAAAGGACGACACGAAGTGTATTCCGCATCGACCTACTCCTTGGTAGAGGACTAACGGCAAAATGAATCGTATACCCCAATCGAGGGATAGTGCAAGGGCCATCCTGCGAAGTGGTCTTTCACCGCTTCACGTCTACGTCGGAGCCCTTGCAGCGTCTTCCCTAGGAATCGCATTACTCCTCGTCGAGTTCGGTCAGCCGATCGGGAGTATCTGGATTGTTCTGATTCTCGCGTTTGCTGCCGCCGTCGCGGAAAGAGGGAGCATCCGGTTCACAGAGACAACCGAGCTCTCGATCTCCCCCGTCCTCATGCTCTTTGCGGCTGTGCTGTTTGGCCCTCTCGCCGCTGGACTCGTGGGTGCCGCATCCGAGCTCGGTGACAGCGAACTGCTGCATCGAGGTTCAGCCGGTCGGTCACCGCGACTCAAGTGGCTCACGTACACGAGCAGCCGGTTCATCATCGGCGCCGCAACCGGTGGGGTTGCCCAAGCTGTCTTGTCAGGTGGCCCGGAAGGGACCGGCGGCGTCATTCTCGCGACACTGATCGGCTCAATCGTGAGCGAATCACTCGAGCTGACATTCGCTACGGCAACGTCCAGACTGCGAGGAAACAGGACGTCGTTCTCGGCCAGAACCCTGGCTCCACTCCTGGCAACCGCGGTGTTGGTCTACGCACCAATTGTAGCGGTTCTGACATTGGCGTATACGGAGGTCTCCCCGTGGACCGCTCCGTTGTTCATCGCACCCGCGCTTGCCGCACAGAAGCTGTTCGCCATGTACCTGCAGCAGCGGACTCTGGCGTCGGACCTTCAGGGAGCCAACGAGCATCTGAACAGATCGAATCTCGAGTTCGCCGAGGCACTCGTTGCAACGCTCGAGCAGAGCGACCTCTATACAGCGGGTCACTCGAAAGCTGTCGCGATCTACTCGCGCGACATCGCTGGGCGCATGGGGATGCCTGCCGAAGTCCAGCAGCGTGCGTACCTCTGCGGCCTCGTTCACGACATCGGGAAGGTAGGGCTTCCGGCGAGTCTCCTCTTGAAGGACGGGCCGCTAACCCTTGAAGAGCGGCGGGAGATGCAGAGGCACTCCGAGATAGGCGAGAGCATTCTTGAGCGGGTCGAGGCCTACGCCGATGTTGCGCGAATCGTTCGACATCACCACGAACGCATCGATGGCGAAGGCTACCCCGATCGCATCCCCGGCGACATGATCCCCCAAATCTCGAAGATCATTGCAGTAGCTGATGCGTACAACGCCATGACTTCGGATCGCCCCTATCGCGATGCGATGCCAAGCCGCGTAGCGCGACTCAGGTTGGCGCAAGCAGTCGAGAGCCAGTTCGATACGTCCGTAATCGCCGCGTTCGAGGCAATTCTGGCTGGAGCGAGGGAAGATTACCGTACCGCGAAGCGCGAGGATTTCGAGCCCGTGAGCGTCGGTCAACTGCGCGGACTGGTCGACTCGCCCGATTCCATGATTGACGTGGCGTGACGAACTCTCTCATGAATAGCGTTCATAGCGAGCGCCGTTCTTGACCTAATCCCCACCTTGTCGAACACGTGGTGCAAGTGAACTTTCACCGTCGCTTCGGAGATGAACAGCTTCCCTGCTACCTCGCGGTTCGAAAGGCCAAGGCAGACCAGGTCGTAAACCTCTCGCTCACGGACCGATAACGACGCTCGCGGATCAAGGGTTCCGACAACCTCGAGATCCATTGCGGCGGCGATGTGGTGATCTCCAGCGCGAGCTAGGGCAAAGACAGTTCGCTCGGCACTGGTTGGGTTCGACAACAATGTCGCGAGGAGTTCTGGATTCGAACGGTAGGCGCAAACGAACAGGTCGACAGCCTCGGCCTCGAACGCGACCGAGACCAGTTCTTGGGCAGACGCTAGGACGGTGGGATCGCGCTTCGTAAGTGCAACTACTGCGCGGATCGCCAACCACAACACCCTCGCCTCAATGCCGTGTGTCAACGAAGCAGCCTCCTGCCCCAGATCCACGGCTTCGCTAAGCCTTCCTATGGTGGCGAGGGCTAGCGACCGCGATGCGAGAACCTCGCCACGCATGCTCCTCACGGATTCCGATACATCGGGCGGTTCAATCGCACAAGCTTCGGCCGCACGCCCCTGCTGAAGCAGAACGCGCACCATCAAGGCGTATGAATTGTGTTCCGCGAATGGGTCATTCATCGACCGGGCGACCTCCGCGGCACGACGGAGCTGGGCCTCAGCCCCGGCGAAATCGCGAAGGCCCGCACGGGAATACCCCACCATGGCAAGGGCATGTGAGATCGCTACATCCACCCGGTACTCGGCGGCGTCCGCGAGCAGACGTTTGGCTTGCTCGTTGGCTTCCTGGTAGTGACAACCGAGGATCAGCCCCCATGAATACATGCTCCGAAATGAGCACCTGGCGAACGGATCATCAACGTCCGCGACCAGGTCCGAGACCCTTCTCGCATCCTTCAGGTGACGGACGTACCCAAACCGAAAGCCGAGCGACAGCCTCTTGTCGGCCAGACGAACTAGCTCCGTTGGATCGCGCCCCTGGGATGACAACTCGAGTTCCCGCATCAATTCATGTGCCTCGGGCAGTTCGAGAGCGCCCGCGCACATGACTTGTCCCCACATCGCCTTCCGGAGACGTGGTGCATCTGGAGCGGCCTCCGCAGCGCGATGATAGAGATCGAGCGCAGCTTCCTCCCGGGATCCAATATGCGCTGCCCTCGCGGCGAGCTCAAGTGCCCGATAGCGGACGTTCGACCTCGCGTCCGCGCGATCAGCGACGGCTATCCCAGTACTCTCCGCCGACATATGTCGGCCGTGTCGCAGGTCGACCTCCGCGGCCGCCACACGCAAGATCCCAAGGTCCGAACCTCGGGAACTGGCCCGTTCGACCCAACCACCGATAGTTGCCAGACGCCCAGAGTTGAGCAGATCGTCGAGAGCATCATCAAGCAGCGCTTCAAGTCCTTCGAACCCCCGACGATCGAGAACATCAAATGCGGCATCCCACTCGCGTCGGCTCCGGTACACCTCAAGGGCTCGAACCAACGCATCGCGAACGTCGCGATTCCCGTGTCTCCTGGCCCGCTCCTCAAGAAATGCGGCCGCGAGAGGGTGCAGTTCGAGCTTGCCGCCGCGCTCTTCCAGCACTCCGAGCGTGAGCGCCTCTCCGCAGACGCGCTCGGCGCGCTCGGCGCCGAGGAGCTCGACCGCGAGCTCGCGGTCGAGACTCGGGGCAGTTGCGAGGAGACCGAGGCCGTTCCGCACGTCCGGTTCGAGGCCGCGGTAGACCTCGTCCGCGAAGAACTCATACAGCTGCTCGGGCAGCTCGAGATGCTCCTCGGGGAGTGGGGAGTCCGACGTCGTCAGGCTTGCAAGACCGATCACCGCGGGCCAGCCGCCGGCCAACGCGAGGAGACCCGAGGTCATCTCGTCCCGGGCACCGGCGAGCATCTCGCTGACCTCGTCCTCTGTCATCGCGAGCATCGTCTGGCCGATCTCGAGGACGTCGCCGTAGAGGATGCTGCGCGTCGAGACCCAGGTGGGACGATCGCGCGTCGAGATCAACACCTGGACGGGCGACTGCGTCACGACTCCCTCGACGAACGCCTCGGCAGTCGAGGACTCTCGGATGTGATGGTAGTCGTCGATCACGATCCAGGCGTCGTCGGGCCAGCTCCCGAGATCCTCGGAGAGGAGATCGATGAGAACGCCCAGTTCGCCCGCGGGATCCGGTGTCGCGTTGAGCCGCTCCGTCAACCTCCGATCGCAACCTGGAACGATCTCCGCTCCGGCCGCAGCCATCTGCCGCGCGAGAACGGCAACGTCGGCGGACGGGCGTCGCGATCGAACCCACGCCACCTTCCTTTCCCCCGTCGCCCACTGCTCAGTCAAGATCGTCTTGCCGAAGCCGGGGCCGGCTACCAGCATTCGCACGCGTGCGCGCGATCGATCGAGCGCCCGGATGAGCCGCGGCCGCTCGAGGAGGCGACGTCGGCGGAACGGTGGCTTCGGGGTATCGGCCATCTGGTTGACCGGACAGGCTACAACAGGATCACTCATCGGAAGAGCGGGCGCCCGCGGCGGGCGGGGGAGCAGAGCCGCGGGCGCCCTGCCGTCAGACCCCCGGTCGCCGATAGAGGGCGCCGAGGCTTGCCGAGAGAGGGTCTTCGCCCGTCAGTACCCGGAACGCGACGGGAATCTGCCTACGGCGGCTGACGCCCAGCTTCGAGCGCAGCGTGTCCGAATGCGCCTTCGCCGTCCGGGGTGAGATGCCCAACCGCTCTCCGACCTCGTTGTTCGAGCACCCGGCCGCGATCAACGCAACGACTTCACGCTGCCTCGATGTCAGCCCCGACTCTCTGTGTATCGCTTGAGTGATCATGGCGCCAGAGGCTAGTGCGCCCAGCGCGCGAGAACCATTCCTCGGCGGGTGTAACTTCGGGTGTAGGCGAGCGGCGTCCCACCATTCGCTCACGTCGGTCCGTACAAGCCCGGTGGTGGGATATGCCAGGGCCGGCAACAACCGGGCGGATCCGGATGACCGCCGTCCGTCCCTCGATCCTCGGCGTTGCCACGGTGCTCGTCGCGAAGCTCGCTGCGGCCGCAGCGTCCCTCCACCGTGGACGCGAGCATCATCACTCAGCGCACAACCGTACGCAGAGACAAAACATTAGAAACATATTTCCGGTATTACAGTACCGATATGAGTGCAGCTTACCCTGTATGGCTCGGACTTACGGCGGCTGTGCTCGGCTTTCTGGCAGTCGATTTCTTCCTCTTTGGCCGACGTGGGATCACCTTCCGTAGCACGCTCGTCTGGAGCATCTTCTGGTTCGCACTCGGTCTCTCGTTCACCGTGGTGATGGGTGTCTGGCAGGGCCGCGACGCCGCCGGTGAGTATCTTGCGGGTTACCTGATCGAGCGCAGCCTCTCGATCGACAACATCTTCGTCTTCGCGCTGATATTCGCATCGTTCGCGATACCAGCCGGCAGGCAGGGGCGGCTCCTCTCCATCGGAATCGTCATGGCGCTCGCGATGCGAGTCCTCTTCATCGTCGCCGGCGCAGCCCTTCTCGACGCGTTCCACTTCACGATCTACGTCTTCGGTCTCCTCCTCATCGCGACGGGCATCAAGCTCGCGCGTCATTCGAGCGAGGAAGTCCACCCGGAGCGAAACATCGTGCTGCGTGGCATGAAGCGCATCTGGCCAGGGACGACCGTCACGGTTGCCGTCGTCGTCGTCCTCGCGACGACCGACCTGATCTTCGCGATCGACTCGATCCCCGCGATCTTCGCGATTACCGATGATGCGTTCATCGTCTTCGCGGCCAACGCTTTCGCGCTGCTCGGCCTCCGGTCTCTTTACTTCCTTCTTGCGGGAATGATGGATCGATTCGCGTACCTCACCCACGGACTGGCGATCGTGCTCATCTGGGTTGGAGCAAAGATGCTCCTAACGGACATCTGGAAGGTGCCGACATGGCTCTCACTCCTCGTGATCGTGCTGATCCTCGCGGGCGCGATCGGCCTGTCATTCTTCAGCACGCGCGCGCGAGCACCCGGCGAGCCAACCGAGGCAAGGCTATGACCTCCTGGACCTTCCTCTCCCACCACGCACAGGTCTTTCTGTGCATCGCGCGCGATCCCGACGCGCGACTCCGCGATATCGCGGCCGACGTGGGGATCACCGAGCGCGCCGTCCAGGCGATCGTGAACGACCTCGTAGAAGCCGGCTATGTCGATCGGATGCGATCGGGCAGACGCAACCACTACGCCATCCACCCAGAACTACCGCTTCGCCATCCACTCCAGGGCGACCTGGACGCGGGTACGCTCCTGCAACTCGCACCGCGCGCGTAAACGTCGCGTCGACGTCCCCACCCCCTCATGACCAGCTTCTTTCGGGCACGATGGGAGCGTCAGCTGCCGCGCCGCGGCCCTCCCGCGTTGCCGTCAAACGAAGGTAGGTAGTCCGATCGAGGAACCGTCGACCTTTCCTGAGCAGATCGCGATGCTTCGCGATCGCGGCCTCCCTGCGATCGCGCTCGGATCGATCGTCGTCGGCGTGGCGCTCTGGCTGAGCGGGCAGGAACACGCAGCCGACATCGCGTGGGCCATGGGCGCGGTTGTCGTGCTCGTGCCGCTCGTCATCTCGACTGCACGATCCTTGTCGCGCGGTGACGTCGGCGTGGACGCCATTGCCCTCGTCGCAATCCTCTGGGCGCTCGCGCTCGGCGAGTTTCTCGCAGCCGCGATCGTCGCCCTGATGATGTCCGGCGGCGCCGCGCTTGAGTCCTGGGCTGAGGGGCGGGCACGTCGCGAGCTCCGGCTCCTCGTGGCCCGGGCACCGCGCATCGCACATCGCTACGCGGGGGACACCCTGGAGGAGGTTCGAGTCGAAGCACTCGCGCCCGGCGATGTCGTTTCCGTTCGCGCCGGCGAGATTGTGCCGGCGGACGGTTCGGTCGTGAGCTCCGAGGCAGTACTCGACGAGTCGGCGCTCACAGGCGAGGCGCTTCCTGTCACGATCACGACCCGAGGCCACGTTCGCTCGGGCACCGCCAACGCAGGGGACGCCTTCGACCTCCGCGTGACCGCACCGGCGGCCGAGAGCGCGTACGCCGCAATCGTGCGCCTGGTGCGAGCCGCCGAGATCGACCGCGCGGAGTTCACCCGACTCGCCGACCGTTATGCCGCGTACTTCCTCCCCTTCACGCTTGTCGTCGCTGGCCTTGCCTGGCTGCTCTCCGGCGATGCGGTGCGCGGGCTCGCCGTGATGGTCGTCGCAACGCCGTGTCCCCTGATCCTTGCGGCGCCCATCGCGTTCGTCGCTGGCCTCTCGCGAGCCGCTCGCGCCGGAATCATCGTCAAGGGCGCCGGGGCGCTCGAACGGCTCGGTGCGGCGAGAACGGTCCTCCTGGACAAGACCGGCACCCTGACCCATGGTCAGCCCGAAGTCGAGCAAATCATCCCCTACGAGCAACACGATCCCGACGAGATCCTCCGACTCGCCGCTTCCGTCGACCAGATGTCGACCCACGTGCTCGCGGAGAGCCTGGTCGCGTCGGCAGCAGCGCGCGGGCTCACTCTCGCTCTACCGACCGGGATCACCGAGGACCCCGGCCGCGGTATCGCCGGCACGATCGGAAGCTCGCGCGTTGCAGTCGGCTCGAGCGGCTGGCTCGAGAGCAACGGCTACGTCGGCGGGCGTGACGAGGCGCGCGAGCAGGACGCGGGCGATGGCGCAGGCCGCGCCAAGATCCTCGTGGGCCTCGACGGGCGACTCGCCGCCGTGATCGTGATGGGCGACCGGCTTCGCCCTGGCGCCGAAACGCTCGCGCGCGAGCTCGGCGAGGTCGGGATCATGCACGTGGCGCTCGTCACCGGCGACCGCACGGAGATCGCAGACGAGGTCGCCCGCGCTGCCGGTATCGAGACAGTGCATGCCGAGCAGACGCCCGAAGGGAAGCTCGATGTCGTTCGCGCGACCCGAGCACGACCCGAGATGAGGAACGTGGTCATGGTCGGAGACGGGATCAACGATGCTCCGGCGCTTGCGCTCGCCGACGTGGGGATCGCGATCGCGGGCAAGGGTGCGACGATCTCGTCAGAGACCGCCGACGTCGTCATCACCGTGGACAACGCGAACAGGATTGCCCTCTCGATCGGCATCGGCCGCCGCTCGCTCCACATCGCCCGCCAGAGCGTCGGGGTGGGGCTCGGGCTCTCGATCGCGGCGATGGGCTTCGCCGCTCTCGGCTACCTCCCGCCCGTCTGGGGAGCTCTCTTCCAGGAGGTCATCGACGTCGCCGTCATCCTCAACGCCCTCCGAGCGCTCCGCGCATAGGGCGGCAACTCCGGCGGGACAAGCCCCGGCCCTACGGGGAAGTCGAAGCCGCGACGAAGGCGGCGACGTCGGCGATCTGCTGCTCGTCGAGTTGCGGGTACGCGGGCATGCCGTTGAGACCGTTCGTGACGCGCTCGATGACCAACTCGGCCGAGGGCTGAACGGTATCGAGCACCGGACCGACAGTTCCCGTCGACCCGGCCGCGTCGAGGGAATGACAGTTCCCACACCCATTGTCGGCGAACACGACTGCTCCCGCCTCGGCGTTGCCCGTGATCGCGCCCGTTGAGCCTCCGGTCTCGGCGGGTGTCGTGCTGCCCCCACCGTCGGGCGCAGTCTCTCGCCCCACGAGGTAGCCACCGACGGCGAAGACGAACGCCAGAGCGAGCGCCACGATCATCACTGCGGCTTCGATCGAGTGCGTCGACCAGCCCCTCTCGACCTTCGACGGCTCGGGAATGCCGCGCTCGTCGAACGTCGCCGGGCCGCCCTTGCCACGCAACGTCTGGAACACGTTCCAGAAGAAGAGCCACTGCGCGACGGCAAGAATGAAGACGAACGGCAGCGAGACGCGCGTCAGCGTGTCGTAGTCGGACGGGAGAACGGACCAGCGCCGCGGGGCCCCGTCGAGGCCCTGAACGAGCCAGATGCCGAAGAAGATCATGCCGGTGAGGAAGGTCGTCCACACGTGCACCCAGGCGAGTCGCTCGCTGTAGAGCGCCTTCCCGGAAAGCTCGGGCAGGAGGGCGTAGACAGCGCCGAAGATCAGCAGGCCGATGTTGAGCATCGCCATGTGGTGGAAGTGGCCGACGATCCAGAGCGTGTTGTGGACTGCAACGTCGAGCGCGATCGTCGCGTTGACGACCCCCGAGAGGCCCGCGAGAAGCCAGCCGACGAGGCCGAAGAAGAGCGCTGTCGAGGCAGGCGTCCAGCGGAATCGAGATCGGTAGATCGTGAAGCCGAGGCTGTAGAGCGAGAGCGCCGAAGGGAGGACGAGTGCGAACGTGATCGGTTGCATCGCAGTGTTGATCTGCGCCTGCACCGTGCCGCTCGGATAGTCGAGGTAGAGATGGTGCGCCCAGACGAAGACGTTCGCGATCACCGCGACCGTCCAGGCGACTGCGATCACGTGCCCGGCGACGAGATCCCGGCCGGCATAGCGCGGGATCAGCCAGTAGTAGACAGCGACCGCGGGGAACAGCAGGAGGTACACGACCGGGTGACCGAACCACCAGAGGATGTTCTTCGCGACCAGGTCGTTCGCGTCACCGACGATGCCCATCGACTGCAGGATCTGCCAGATCAGGAGGCCTGCCAGCGGGAGCGTGGCGATGATCATGTCGAGCCCGATCACCGCGAGTGGGATCACGGGGTACGGCACCCGCCGCCTCGAGGCGAACGTTCGCGGCATCAGGGCGCCCCAGCCGAAGGCGAGGCCAAAGCGCTTTCCGATCGAGCCGGAGACGCTCTGGAGTGCCTCCCGGTTCAGTGCGGTGTGCAGGATCCCGAAGCACCACGTCACGATCGAGAGCCCAACGAGCAGAACGGAGAACGAGAAGAGACCCGTGGCCCAGTCGCCCCAGTGCCCGGACCCGTAGAACGGCAGTGGGTAGAGGAAGACCCACGAGGCCGCGAAGCCCATCAGGAGCGTCGTCACGATCACGCCGAGGACGCCGAGCACCATCAGCCACCACGTGAGCCGGGCCATCGCGAGCCCGAACCCGCGCACCGGGAAGCCCACACCGGCGAAGACCCACCACGCGAGCCCCATGACGGCGAACCCCGCCCAGCCGACGAACGCGCCCAGACCGTGCGCGGTCATCATCGCGTACCAGAAGTTGTCGCCGACCCGCATCTGCGGGACGGCCTGACTCGACCGAAGGACGACACCGAGCAGCCCCGAGGCGGCAAGGATGATTGTCGACCAGACGATGTAGCGGATCGTGAGTTCCCGCGCGATCGCGCGGGAGCGATCGTCGATCATGCAGGCTCCACGACGAAGGTCGTGCTCATCAGGTGGTGGCCGGCGCCGCAGAACTCGAGGCAGTGAACGGTGTAGGTACCCGGCTCGCTGAACGTGTGGACGATCTTCTGCTCGTGGTCCGCAACGACCTGTGCCTGGAAGATGAGCGTTCCCGCCGGGTTGTAGACGCCGAACCCGTGGGCGACGTCCCGCGACCGTGCGAAGAACGCCACCGGGCGGCCCGTGACGAGGGGCTGTGGCGCGTCGACCGACCACGCGTACTGGACACCTGTGACGCGGACGACCTGACCACGAGCGCCCGCCGTCTCACCGTACGGAACGTAGAAGATCGTGCCCATCAGAAGAGCGAACAGCGTGATGACCACGATCACGAGCCAGGTCGTCTCCCGGCGTGACCAGATACCCGCCCGATCCTCCTCGAGCGGCCGGGAGGTCGACCGAAAGATGGCAAACGAGATCACCAACCCGATCACGACAGCGATCGAGTACGCAACGGTGATGATGACCGCCGTGTGGCTCACGAAGAGCATTCTGGCGTCCCCTCCGGACAGAAGGCATCGGTCATTGACCCCGTCTCGGCTGCGGGTTTCCCGCAACGAATAGAGCGCGTGCCCCGATGCAGGCTTCGCGGACCGAGAACACCATCAACACCATGCGCGAGATCCTCGTCGCCACGGACGGCTCCCCTGCAGCGGGGGCTGCCCTCGACGTAGCGCTCGCACTCGCGGCGGAGACGGGGAGCGGGGTAGCGGTGATCACCGTATGGCGTGCGCTGCAGGGTGACTTCGGGCTCGCGTACCCCTCGACGGCAGTCCTCCCCGACATCCTGGAGGCGGAGCGCACACATGCCGAAGCCTCCCTCGACACAGCCTTCACGCGCGCGGAAGAGGCCGGCGTCGCGATCGTGACGCGACTCGCGACCGGTGACCCCGCTGAGGTCATCTGCGCGTATGCCGAGGAGATCGACGCGCGGCTCATCGCGGTCGGCACGCGCGGCTACGGCACGGTCGCAACGCTCATTCTCGGAAGCGTCTCGCAGGCCGTTGTCCGCCAAGCACCGTGCCCCGTGCTCGTCGTACGCGATCCGGCACGGCCGCGGGAAAGCACCACCGAGGCCGCACGACGTCCGGTGTCTAGCGGGGCGCCCGGTTAACGAAGCGCGCGATGCACGTCGAGGGCGTCGCCCAGGCCTCGAGCGACCCCAGAGCGACCGGAGACTCGATCTCCTCGAGTGCGCCGTCGATCAGCCCCGCATGAAACGAGCAGACGACCCGCGGGTAGCGCTCCGCGAGCTCCCGAAACGGGCAGCGGTGCATCACGAGCTCGTTCGATGTCCTCTCCGGTGCGAACCCCGACGACCCAGGAGGCTCGAGATCCGCTCGAGGCACACCTCGTCATCGGGCTCGCGCCCCGGCTCGAGTCGCTCGATCATCGTTCGGCCCCAGCTCCGGCCGGCCGCCTGCGCGATCTCGACGCCATCGGGCAACGGCTCGAGGGCCGACGGAAGCGAGGCGGCGAGCAACGCATGCTCCTGCTCGGCCTCCGCCGGAACGGCGCGAAAGATGATCTTCGGGCGGCCACGGCTTGCCGTCCGGTCGGCCGACGAGACGACGAGCTCCGCCCGCTCGAGAATGGCCAGGTGACCGCGCACCGTGTTCGGGTGCAGACCCAGCGCTTCAGCCAGCGCGACATGGTGCTCAAGGACGTGACGATCGAGATCGCGCCCGGGATCAAGTACAACGCCTGGGGTTTCGAAGGCGGCGCGCCCGGTCCCGTCGTGCACGCGCGGCAAGGTCAGACCGTCGAGATGACGCTGACGAACAAGGGAGCGATCCCCCATTCGATCGACTTCCACGCGGCGCGCATCGCTCCGAACCTGGCCTTCGTCGATGTCGCTCCGGGCGAGTCGTTCACGTTCACGTTCAAGGCGAACGACCCGGGCGTCACCGCTGCCGAAAGCCGACCGCTCGTACGTGCTCGTGGCGAGCGAGTGGTATCTCACGAATGACGGCCTCGAGCAGCCGGCGCAGTACGACACCGCCAAGGCGCGCGCGATTATGCCGGACTGGACGACGTTCAACGGGTACGCGGGGCAGTACGTGACACACCCGCTCACGGCCGATCCGGGCGACACCGTGCGGTTCTACGTCGTCGATGCCGGCCCGAGCCTGACGACCGCGTTCCACGTCGTCGGCACGATCTTCAACACCGTCTATCCGAACGGCGACATGAACCCTGACCACGTTCTGAACGGCGTTCAGACCGTCGACGTGCCCGCCGGGGGCGGTGCCGTCTTCGACGTGAAGATCGACGAGGACGGCCTCTACCCGGTCGTAAGTCACTCCTTCGCGAGCGTCGACATGGGCCAGGTCGGGATTCTCAAGATCGGGAACCCCCCGGGAACGGCCTCACACTTGAGCGCCCCGTCGAAGGTCTGCGCCGCCGCCCGGCGCCGGCCCTCGACGCGAGCGGTCTCAGGCCTCGTCGAGCAGGCCGTTCGCGAGCGCGTAGCGCACGAGCTCGGCCCGGGTACCGAGGCCAAGCTTCTGCATGATGTGTGCTCGGTGCGTCTCAGCCGTGCGCACGGAGATGAAGAGCTGGGATGCAATCTCCTGATTCGTGTTCCCGAGTGCGAGAAGTCGGAGGACCTCGCGTTCGCGATCGGACAGGGGATCTGTTGCGGCTCGCCGCGCGGCCTCGACTTCCGCCTGCGCGAGGCGGGCGCCGAGAGTGGGATGGACGTAGCGGCCCCCACGAGCAACCTCTCGCACGGCCTGTACGAGTTCGGTGTCGGCCGCTTCCTTGAGCATGTAGCCGCTCGCACCCGCCGCGAATGCCTCGCGCACGTACGACGGGTCGTCCTGCATCGAGAGCACGAGCACCTTCCCCTTCGACGCGGTGATCATCTCGGCGCACGCCTCGATGCCGTTTCGCCCCGGCATGACGACGTCGAGCAGGACGACATCCGGCTTCTCGAGGCGCGCAGCGCGGATCCCCTCGTCGCCGTCGCCGGCCTCGGCGACCACCTCGAGGTCCTCCTCCCGGTCGAGGAGGAGTCGAAGGCCCGTGCGGACGAGGGCGTGGTCGTCGACGATGAGGACACGAATCGTCACGGCAAGGGCCACCATACAACGGTGGTCGGTGTGCTCAGGACCGATCCCCACGCTCGAGGGGCGACTCGATCCTCCCGAGCCAGTCCTGGACGAGTGCCGCGAACAGCCTCGGCCGCTCGATCCGGCCGAGATGGTGCCCCGCGAGGTCGAGCACGGCAACGGTCGCACGCGGGAACTCGTCGGAGAGGCTCATCGCCCCCTGGTAGCCGACGCGCGCGTCCTGGCGGCCGGCCAGGATCAGGCTCGGTCGTTCGAATGGCGCTCCGGAACGGGCCGCATGGCCCGTCGGGAGGTAGCTCGCCCCGAGGCGAGCGAGGAACGTCATATCCGCACAGCGGTACGCCGGCATGTCGTGTTCCCTGATCTCGTCGAGCATCCTACGGGCGTGGACGGGCAGCGAACCGGGGATCCACGCCTCGTCGTCGTCGAGGTCGTCGAACACGCCCGGATCCGCGTGGATCGTGATCGGCGGAGGAAGGTCCCGAAACCCGTCGGCGGCAGGGACGTCGGGGATGAGGAGCGCGGCGCCGTCGAGGCGGTCAGGCATGGTGCGAACAAGGGCCAGCGTGAGAAAGCCGCCGTACGAGTTCCCCGCGACGGCGAACCGTCCGTCGGGGAAGACGGCGTCGACGAACTCCGACAGGATCGCCAGCATCTGATCCTGCGTTTCGAGCCAGTCGGGGGCCGGCGTCGCCCCGTGACCCGGCAGGTCGAGGTAGATGCGGCGCCAGCCGGGGACAGCAGAGATGACCGGCTCCAGGTCCGCCAGCATGTAGCGGCGGTCCGCCGACCAGCCGTGGATCAGCAGGATCGGCCGTCCCTCACCGTGCGACTCGACCGCGATCGGGATCCCCTGGATCTCGACGACCGTCGTCACCCCGCCGTCCCTTCCTGGAATACCGCCGCGTAGCCGTCACCGCGGCCGTCCGAACCGCCGATCAGCGCATCGCCGTAGCGCAGGATGATCTGTCCGACCCCGAAGCCGTGGGGGCCGGTCTCGCCGGCGATCCGATGGCCCCGGGCGGCGAGGTCGTCGGCGAGATCCCGTAGCCCCGGCTCGAGTGCGATGCTTCCGTCTACCTCGACACGCCAGCGCGGAGCATCGAGCGCAGCCTGAGGGTCGTCCCCTGCGTCGACGAGGCGCGTCACGACCTGGAAATGACCCTGTGGCTGCATCGGCCCGCCCATGACCCCGAACGGGCCGAGGAGCTCGCCGCCTTCGAGCAGCATCCCCGGGATGATCGTGTGGAACGGCCGGGCTCCCGGGGCGAGGGCGTTCGGATGCCCCGGCTCCCTGCTGAACCCTGCCGCGCGGTTCTGCAGCACGATGCCCGTCCCCGGGGCGACGACTCCCGACCCGAACGACCCATAGACGCTCTGGATCAGCGAGACCGCCATGCCGTCGCCGTCGACCACGCACAGGTACGTCGTGCCTCCACGCGGGCCGTCGATCATCCCCGGCAGCGCCGCGTCGCGGCGCACGAGGGCGCGCCGCGCGGCAAGGCGCTCCTCGTCGAAGAAATCGGGGGGTAGCGGGCCGTCGTGTACCACCGCGTGCGTGTCCGTCAGCGCGAGCTTCATCGCCTCGATCGCGAAGTGGGGCGTCGACTCGAGCCCGTCGTAGAGCGAGAGCGCGAGGAGCGCGGCGGCCCCCTGACCGTTCGGCGGCAACTCGCAGACGTCGATGCCGCGGTACGTGCGCCGGAGAGGCTCGACCCATTCGGAACGGTGAGCGAGCAGGTCACTCTCGGAAAGCCAGCTCGCGGCGGCTATCGCCGCCGCAATCTCACCCAGGTAGAGCGCGTCCGGGCCCTCGGCTTCGATCCGGCGGAGAGTCACGGCGAGATCCGGGAGCCGATAACGCTCGCCGAGCACCGGAGCCGGCCAGGGAGCGAGGCGCGCCTGCGACCACTTGTGCGCGATCCGCGCCGTGCAGGCGACGCCGGCCTCGGCGATGCCCGCTGCCCGTCCGACCGCCCGATCGAGCCCAAACCTGCCGAAGCGCACCGCGAGGTCGTCCCACAGCCGGACGGCACCCGGGACGGTGACCGAGCACGGCCCGTCGTCGGCTGCGGTGCGCGCGCCCAGATCGACTGGAGACCTCCCCGACCCGTTGATCCCGTAGAGCGTTCCGTCGTTCCAGACGAGCGCGAACGCATCGCCGCCGACGCCGTTGTCGGTTGGCTCCGCGACCGTCAGCACGCAGGCGGCGGCGAGCGCCGCGTCGACGGCATTGCCGCCACCCTCGAGCGCCAGTAGACCCGCTCGCGTAGCGAGCGGATGGCTGGTCGCAACCATCCCGTCGCCGCCGACGGCGGGCATCCGGCGCCAACCACTCGGTCGCGCGCGACCGGCCTGGAAGAGTGCTTCGACGTCGATGCGCACAGAGCGAGCATTGCACGACGTAGACTTCCGCTGTGGCAGATGGCGCCGCACATCCGTTCGACGTCGACGCAACGAGGCGTGAGCTCCTCGAGCGCGGCGGCGGATACCAGCCCGTCCACAACTCCCCAGGACTCGAGATCGGCGTGTACGTCCTCGTTGCACCCGAGCCGGATCGCCAGCAGCCCCACGCCGAGGACGAGGTGTACGTCGTCCTCGAGGGGAGCGGCGTGCTCGAGGTCGAAGGTGTGGCGACCCCGCTGAGCGAGGGCATGGCTCTCTTCGTCGCCGCAGGGGCTGAACATCGCTTCACGGCGTACGAGCATCTCGCCCTTCTCGTCGTCTTCAACGGGCCGCACTCCGGCTGACAGCCCCTGTTCAGGCACGCCGGAAGGGTGTACCGTTTGTTGCCGTGATGGCCGACCCACCGGCGTTGACCTTCAAGCGCGCACGCACGCCGCACTACGACGACCCGGCTGCCGTCGGGCGCCGGGTGCACGAGGCGCGGGACGCAGCCGGCCTGAGCCAGCGTGAGTTGTCGTTCCCCGGTTGTAGCGCTGCGTACATCTCCCGTATCGAGCGCGGCGAGCGCATCCCGTCCCTCCAGGTCATGCGCGAGATCGCGCGCCGCACCGGTGTCTCTGAGCAGGTGCTCGCCTTCGGCCGCGAGGTGCTCGACCGCGGCGTCTCCGAGCGCATACGGGCTGTCGAGGCCGCCGAGGCGGCGGGCGATCGAGCCGAGCGAGTGACGGCGTATCAGGCGCTTGCGCGAGCCGCCTCGAAGGCAGCCCGGGGTATCGCGCCGTAGCCGCTGGTTTCAACGGCAGGGCGAGATCGGTCGACACCGAGATCGTCATCGTCGGGGCAGGGATCATGGGCGTCTCGGCGGCACGCGCGCTCGCGCAGGCAGGCCGTCGCGTCATCCTCCTCGAGCAGTTCGCGCTCGGGCACGCGCGAGGCTCGAGTCACGGCGCCTCGCGGATCTTCCGGTTCAGTTACCCCGATCCTCACTACGTCCGGCTCGCGCAGGGGGCGCGTCAGGCGTGGAGTGAACTCGAGGCCGAGTGCGGCGAGGAGCTCATCGTGCAGACGGGGGATCTCACGTTCGGCGCCCTCGCAGGCGAGAGCGCCCGTGCCCTCGCCGCGTGCGGCGTGCGGCACGAGCTCCTCAACGGCGCGGAGGCCTCTGCTCGCTGGCCGATTGCCGCCGATCCCGAGGAACAGGTCCTCTTCCAGCCCGACGGGGGCACGACCCGCTCCGACCGCGCACATACCGCTCTTCTCGCCTCGGCCGTGGCAGCGGGTGCAGTCGTCCTCGAGCAGCAGCATGTCACGGGGCTGGAGCTCGGGAACGGGTCACTGCGCGTCACGACCGGATCGGACACGTACGCCGCGCACGCCTGTGTCGTTGCCGCCGGCGCGTGGTCGAGGCCGCTGCTCGCTGCGGTCGACATCGAGCTACCCGTGATCCCGACACGCGAGACGATCACGTACTTCCGGATTCCCGACCCTCTCGAACTTCCGCCCGTCATCGACGACGCCGTTCCCGACGCGGAGGAGCACGGCCTTCGACGGCCCGGGTTGATCAACTACGCCCTTGCGGCCCCCGGGATCGGTCTCAAGGCCGGCCTGCACCATGCCGGCCCGGTCACCGACCCGGATCAGTCCGGGACGCCCGATCCGGCGATCGTCCGCTGGGTGTCGACCTGGGCAGCCGCCCGGTATCCCGAGCTCGATGCCGAACCGATGGGTACCGAGACGTGCATCTACACGAGCACGGCAGACGAGTCGTTCGTCCTCGAGCGCCACGGTCGAGTAGTGGTCGCGTCCGCCTGCTCCGGACACGGCTTCAAGTTCGCCCCGGCCTTCGGGCGGACGATCGCGGCTCTCGCCCGCGACGCTGCGGCCTGACCCGGCAGGTCAGGCAAGCGGAAGCTCGACGACAAGGGTCGTCCCGGCCCCGGGCGCCGAATCGATCGTCAACGATCCATCGAGGAGATCTACCCGCTCGCGCATCCCGAGCAGGCCGAGGCCCTCGCCGGGCCTGGCGGAGAGATCGAAGCCCTCCCCGTCGTCCTCGATCATGACGGACACGCGCTCCGGCGTGCGGGTGACGACGATGCTGAGGCGCTCGGCGGCGGCATGCTTGACGGCGTTGGTCAGTGCCTCCTGGACGATGCGATAGACGGCCGTCTCGACCTCGGAAGGAAGCCGTCCTGTACCGAGCCGCGCCTCGACCTGTACGTCGAGCGAGCCGGCTTCGCTGACGGTCTGGCCGAGCCTCTTGAGCGCAGGCTCGAGGCCGAAGTCGTCGAGTGCGGACGGCCGAAGCTCGACGGCCAGCCGCCGGACGCTCTGCAGCGTCTCGACGACGAGCCCGCGGAGATCGCCCGCCGCGGCTCGCGCCGCCTCTGTCGTCTCGGCGCGCTCGACGGCCGAGAGCCCGAGGAGCATCGACGTGAGCGCCTGACCCGTCTCGTCATGCAGCTCGCGAGCAAGCCGGCGACGCTCCGCCTCCTGCGCCTGCACCGCGCGCCGGAGCGCATCACGCTGGACGCTGCCGGCATTCTCGATCGCCACCGCCGCCTGCGCGGCGAGGAGCGTGACGATCTCCTCGTCTTCCTCGCTGAACCGCGGTGCAGATCGCTTTTCAGCGAGGTAGAGGTTGCCGAAGGCCACACCACGGGTCATCACAGGCACCCCGAGGAAGCTCCTCATCGGGGGATGGTTTGCAGGAAAGCCGACCGACCGGGGATCGCGTGTGAGGTCGTCCAGTCGCAAGGGCCGTGCATCGTCGATCAGCACTCCGAGGATCCCACGCCCTCGCGGTGGGTTGCCAATCGCGGCCCGCGCCTCGTCGTCGATCCCGAACGTGACGAAGCGCGACAGCTCGCGGCCGCTGCGGTCGATGACGCCGAGCGCGGAGTACTGCGCGTCGGTGAGCTCGGCAGCGATCCGGATCAACGTCTGGAGGACCGCATCGAGCGAAAGCTCGGACGTGATCGCGATGCCCGCCTGGACGAGGGCACGGCGTCTGGCTCGGGCATCCACGCGGCTATTCAACACGTTCTCGCGCCGGGACGACCGATTTGCAGGCAGAATTGATGCGTGCCGCCCGTCCCTGACCCTCCCGGCGTGTCGAAACGCAACCGCACTCTGGTGATCGCCATTGCGGTCGCGGTCGCGATCGCAGCGGCGCTCGTGGTCGGCAGCTACCTCACACGCGACAACGGAGCCGATGCGGCCCCCGCGGAGACGACGACCACCGATTCATCGGGGCCTGCCGCCGATCCGGCCATTGCAGTCGTCGCGGGGATCCCCCAGAAGGGAACGGTGCTCGGCGAGCCCGAGGCGACGGTCAGGTTGTTGCAGTTCGAGGATCTGCAGTGCCCGTTCTGCAAGGACTACACGCTCACCACGTTGCCCGCGATCATCGACGAGTACGTGAGGCCCGGCCTGATCAAGATCGACTTCCGCGGTATCGCCTTCCTCGGCGCAGATTCCGAGAAGGCCCTTCGAATCGCCGTCGCAGCAGGGCTCCAGAACAAGCTCTGGGAGGTCACCGGCCTGTTCTACGAGAACCAGGGCGAGGAGAACACGGGTTGGGTGACGGACTCGCTGATCGACGAGATCCTCGCCGAGGTCCCCGGCCTCGACGCAGCGAAGGTCAAGGTCGATGCGAAGAGCGCCGCCGTCACGAAGGAGATCGAGGCCGTCCAGGCCGAGGCGACCGCACTCCAGGTTCAGGGGACACCGTGGTTCTACATCGGCATCGGCGTCAGCGCCCCGTACGAGATTCGCCCGACCACCCTCGAGCCGAGCGCGTTCCGTCCGGCTCTCGACGACGCACTCAAGGGTTAGCCGTGCGGCGCGGGCGCTCGCGGCTCCTTCTCGCGGCCGCTGCGGTCGCGCTCGTCGTCGTGGCAGCGGTCGGCGCCTCGCCCGCAACCGCGCTCATTGCGGGCATCCCACAACGCGAGACCGTGATCGGCGCAAAGTCGGCGAACGTGACGCTGTCCGGTTCGAGGATCTCGCGTGCACCCACTGCGACGACTCCATGAAGCTCGCATTCCCGACGATCGTCAGGGAGTACGTTCGGCCCGGGCTCGTGTTGGCGGCCTCACGCCAGCGCAAGCTCTGGCAGCTGACGGAGGTGTTCTACGAGAAACAGGCCAAGCTGAACGACCTCGCGACCGACAAGGGCGTCCGGCGGCTCGCGCGCGGCATCCCCGGCCTCGACGCCAACAGGCTCTTCCTCGACGCCGAGAGCGCCTCGGTTCGAAAACAGGCCGCCGCCCACGCGAAGGAGGCGAACCGACGCAGTGTCCCCGGAACGCCGTGGTTCTTCATCAAGATCGGCACCGGGGCACCGAAGCTCGTGCGGCCGACCGCATACAACGGGGAGGCGTTCGCAACCCTCCTCGACAAAGCGCTCGGCCGTTGACCGATCGGCTCCTGCGCATCGGGCTGATCGTCGTCTCTCTCGCCGGAGTCGCAGTGGCCGGCTACCTCACGTATGTGCACTACGAGCCGAAGGCGCTCATCTGCACCGGCTCCGGAGGGTGCGAGACCGTCCAGGACTCGAGTTACGCCGTCCTCCTCGGAGTTCCGGTGGCCGTACTCGGGCTCGCCGTATGGGTCATCGCGCTCGGCCTCACGGTCTGGAACAGCGAGCTCGCCCGCACGCTCACGGCAGCGCTCGCGATCGGATCGCTCGCGTTCGTCGCCTACCTCGTGATCCTGCAGCTCTTCGTGATCGACGCGATCTGCGTCTGGTGCATGGCGAACGACGTCATTCTCGTGCCGCTCCTGACCGTGCTCGCGCTCCTGCGTCTCCGGCAGCCGGTGACGACCGCCTGAACCGTAAGTCCCAGCTCCAGGATCACGGCCTTCCAAACGGACCGAGTCACCAATGCGCGGCGGACGGTGATCCCTTGTTAGGAGGGAGGGGTCACGGGGAACCATAGGTTCCCGGCTTCAGGATCCGCGCGCAGCGCGGCAGCAATATCACGTGAGGAAGGTGCGGTGCGCTCTTCCACCGCGCCTTCCCTCATGTCATCGGGACCTGGCGGAGGATGTCCGACTGGATCCGGTCGAGGATCTCATTCAGAGTGTCGCCGGTCGCGGTGATGCCGTGGTTACGGAGGCCGATCACGGCGTGGGTCGGGTCGGGCTCGCGATCGATCAGCTCGGCGACGGACTCGGCGAGCTCCTGAGTGCCGCACGGGTAGTTGATGTCGGTCGCGGCGATCGACTCCATCCACGCGTGGACATGCAGGATGGCGCCCACATCGGGATGCGCCTGGTAGATCATCCAGTGCTCGATCGCGTCGACCGAGACGCGGCGAGGCTCGATCCCGGGTGCGACGCTGATCCGCATGCGGGCGTTCTCCTCGTCGTACCCCGTGACGAGGAGGATGTCCCGGCCCGGCTCCTCCAACTCGGTCTTGTCGACGCCGGACGCGCTCATCCAGAACCGGTTCTCGTCCTTGCGGGCCGACAGGTTGCCGTAGGAGAGCCCGCCGACCTGGTAGAGCCGCATGACATGGCGCAGATCGCGTTCGTTGAGGAACTCGTGGACGGGGAACGGGGCCGGCAACAGGTCCAGCTCGCCCATCCGCCTGCCCGCGGCGGCAATGTCGGCCGTGACCTCGTCACCGTCCCAGAGCTCGGGCTCGAGGTCGGCGACGAACTCGTTGTCGATCACGAGCTTCGACTTCGCGAGCGGCGCGAGCCGCTCGAAGACCTCGCCCGGGTCGTCGGAGATCTTGTAGGTGCCGCGCTCCATCGTCGTGAACCACACGCCCTGCCCGGGAACGTGGAGGACGACGACGTTCGCGAGCGTGCGCACGAGATTCGGATAGCTCGTGCGAAGCACGTCCTCGGGCACCTCGTCGAGCTCGTAGAACGAGGCGGAGTAGGTGCCGCGCGAGGCACGGCGGAACGCCTTCGGGTCGTCGGTATCGAACATGTTGAGGACGAAGTCCGCATCGGCATGGTCATCGACCAGTTCGAAGCCGTCGGCCTCGAACTCCCTACCGACGGCGCGCACCCACTCGGCGTGGCTCGGAGAGGTCGAGGTGCCCCAGATCGCGTACTTGCGCATGGCCAGAGTGTATCGCGGTGCCGTGGTGTCGGCCTCGATGGCCGCACCACGGCACCTCATTCACCGACTAGCGAACGTAGAAGTCGACGAACTGGCCGCTCTTGTAGTGGCCGGGCAGGTTGCAGAGAAGCGAGTAGTGCCCCTTCTTCAAGCTCAGGGTCACCTTCTTCTTCTCGCCCGGCTTGACCGAGCCGATCTCGCCGACGTTACCGAGCTCGCTCGCTTCGCCGTTGTGACTCACAAGGCTCCCGGCCGGCTTGGCCGTCTTCAGAACGACGAACTCGTGCTCCACCTTGCCTATGTTGCTCACCAGGAAGGTGACTTTCCCTGTCCGCGCACTCTGCACCGCAGGAAGCACGTTGAACTCGTTGAGGCGCACCGCAACGGAGTTCTTCGACGTCACCGCACCGACTCCCGCTCGACGCGGCGGCCGAGGCGTTCGCGACCGCGGCGAGCCGCGACCAGGGTGCGATCAAGGTCGTGCTCGAGCCGTAGCGGTTCACGCCTCGCGCTCGATCGATTCGAGAAGACGCAGCGACGCATCGGCGATCTCACGTTGCGCGACCGTTCGGCTGACGCCAGGTGTTCCATCGCCTCGTTGGAGGCCGTAGTCGCCGAAGTAGGAGTGGATGGCCCCCTCGATCGCCACGTACTCCGTCGAGGACGGGAGGTCGGATGCCCGCTCCTCGATGTCGGCGGGGGTGGCCACACCGTCGTCGGTCCCGAACACCGACATCACCTCGAGGTCGGTTCGTTCGGACATGTCGTTCACCGGATAGGCCGCGTACAACAACAGGCCGGACAGCTCGTCACGATCCTGCTCGGCGTAGCTCGATGCCATCGCCCCGCCCAGCGAGTGTCCACCGACGACCCACCGGTCGATCGTGTCGTCGGGGTCACCGATCACGGCATTCGCCGCGTTCGGTTGGAGCACGGCGAGGTTGTAGGGCTGCTTGAAGATCACGACGGGAAAGCCCGCTTCGGCCAACGGCCGGAGGATGTGTGCGTACGCCTGCGGGTCGACCTTGGCTCCGGGGTAGAAGGCGAGGCCGACCGATCGGGGATCGACACCGGGCGTGAGACGGATCGTCGATCTCGACACGTCGACGGAAACGCCCCCACCGCCGTCGAGGGCGTCGATGGCGATCGGTTCGGCCGAGAGCGGGCGAAGGTACACGAGCGATCCGATCAACACGACACCGCCCAGCACCAGGGCGCCCCGCGTGAGCCAGACCCGTCGTCGCGATCGGGTCGGCAGCGGCCCGACCAGGACGGCCCACATGATCAGCCCGATTGCGATCCCGAGCGCGAGGAGCAGGGTGAGCAGATACGCAGGGCTCGATCCCCGGATCCCGACCCAGGCCGTGGCGACGGCCCACCCGACCACCAGCACGATCGCCGCTCCCAACGTCAGCGGCCACCAGCGCAGACGCCGAGCCCGTCGTTCGGATCGCTCATCGGTGGCGGTGTCGTCGTGTGGGACGTCCGTCTCCGGGCGGTGGTCGTTCACGCGTGTGATTGTCCCATGCAGTTCGACGGCATGACCCCTGCTCGAGAACGCAGCCCGCTACTCCGACCCGGGCTCGACGATCGACGTCACCCTGAACGCCGAGGACGGCATGTGCTTCTCGACGTCACGAACGCCGGGGACGGCGTCCCCGCAGCCGAGCTCGAGCAGATCTTCGAGCCCTTCTACCGGGGTGCCGAGGCGAAGCAGCGACGTGTCCGCGGCACAGGCCTCGGGCTTGCGATCTGCCGCGGGATCGTCGAAGCGCACGGTGGCAGAATCTGGGTCGAAAACGGCCACGACCACACGACGACGTTCCTGTTGACGCTGCCGCTCGGCGTCAGCCGGCCGGTCTGACGGCCCCTCCAGAGCCTCGGCGATCCGCCACGACAGTGTCAGGAGAACAGATCGCGCTCGAGGGGCATCACGAGATCGAGAGCGCTGCCACCGCCCCCTGCATCGGCGCCGCGGACGAGCGCGGCCGGGACGCCCCTGCTCTTCCCCATCACGAGCTCTGCCGCGCCCGCGATCTCGTCGGCGACGGCAATCATCGTCGACTCCAGCTCGTAGCCGACGGCATCGCGCGACCCACGCAGGTCCTGCAGGGCGGCAAGCCCGGCGACGCCGAGAGCGACGTCCGTCGTTCCCTGCCGCCATGCGCGGCCGAACGAGTCGCTGACGATCACCCCGGGGGCGACGCCCGTCAGCTCCGCCAGCCGCTCGCGGATCCCAGCGGCCGAGGCGTCCGGGTCGAGCGGGAGCAGGATCACGGTACCCGGGCCCTTCGCGTTGGATGCGTCGACGCCGGCGGAGGCGCACACGAAGCCGTGCCGGGTACGGGCGATCACGAGCGGCGGCCGCGAGCGCACGACCTCGGCCGACTCCCGCAGGATCACCTCGACCCGGCGCGGGTCGCCGTCTTCACCCGCGAGCTCGACGGCGCGGGGAGACGGCTCGACCTCGTCCAGCCGGACGACTCGACCCTCGGCCTTCGAGACGGCCTTCTGAGCGACCACGACGACGTCCCCGGCCTCGAGCCCCCCGACGCGGCCGCAGGCGTCGGCGAGCAGCCGCCCGAGATCGTCTCCTTCCTCGAGCTCGGGGAGACCAGGAAGCCCGATCACGCGGATCTCGGCAGGCACGTCAGTGCACGCCGGTGACGCGCAGGCCGGCGTGCGCCTTGTATCGCTTGTTCACGTTCACGATGACCGCAGTCATGCCTTCGAGGGCGCGGGCGCTCGCGAGCGGCCCGGCGTCGATCGCCCGACCGGATGTGACGGCGCCTGCGAGCTCGAGGACCATCGCCTTGGCAGCCGCGTCATCGCCGCAGACCAGCGTGTCCTCGTCAGGCGCTGTCTCTCCACCGAGGTTCGACGCCGCAAGCGAGTGGAGCCCGGCGCACACCGGACCGTCGACCTCCGCCTGGATCCGCTGTGCGATCGAGGTCGCCTCCGTCGTCGGAAGCACGCCCTCCTTGGTGAACGAGAGCTCGGCCGCCACGGAGAGGACGGGGGTCGTCGCGATCGCGTCACGGAGCGAGCGCGCGGTCTCGATCGCGCCGTCGGCGTTCGTCGTGAGAACGACGAGCTCGGCGCAACGCGCCGCCTCCTCGTTGGTTGCCCCGCTGACACCGATCTCCGCGGCCGCGGCCTCCGCCCGCGCGGCGTCACGCGAGCCGATCACGACCGAATAGCCGGCTTCACGCAGCCGGACGGCGAGCGCGAGCCCGAAGCTTCCCGTGCCTCCGATGAGTCCGACCTTCATGACATGCCATCCATTGCTGCCTCCAGAGTTGTCCGAGCGAGCCGACGCGCTGCGTCGCGATCCCTCATGAACGTATCGCTGACGACGACGCCCCCGTCCATCCCGGCCGATCGATCCGCCCGATCGATGACGAGCACGTCGAGGAGTCCCTCGTAGCACTCTGCCACATGGGCAGGGCTCGTCCCGCCGAGGAGCCTCTGCATCATCCGGTCGAGTGGGCCGCGAACCGCCTTCCCCCCGATCAGCGGGCTGACCGCAACCGTGCGGGCACGGCGCGTCCGGAGGGCCGCGGCGATGCCCGGGACGGACAGGATCGGATGGATGGAGACGAACGGGTTGCTCGGCGCGATCACGATGGCGTCGGCATCCTCGAGAGCCTCGATGACGCCCGGAGCCGGGGTCGCCTGTTCGGCTCCTTCGTAACGGAGCGCATCGACGTCGTCCCCGTGCCCGCGGGCGACGAACCATTCCTGGAACGCGAACGTTCCCGCCGGAGTGACGACGTGCGTGCGAACGCGATCGTCCGTGGCAGGCAGCAGCCGCGTCGCGAGGCCTACGGCGCGAACGAGTCGTGCTGTGATCTCCGAGAGCAGATCGCCGTCGCGCAGCGCCTGCGTGCGAACGAGATGCAGCCCGAGATCGAGGTCGCCGAGCATGAACCAGCCCTCCCCACCCCACGCGCGCGCGGACTCGAGCGCCTGCCATGTCTCGCCGGCGCGACCCCAGCCGCGCTCCGTGTCGTTGAGCCCGGAGAGGCCGTAAAGGAGCGAGTCGAGATCGGGCGAGACGTGAAGGCCGAGGACGTCGAGATCGTCGCCGACGTTCCCGATCACCGTCAGCTCACCCGGGTCGAGCACGTCGTGGAGCCCCGCGACGAGCTTTGCCCCGCCGACGCCGCCCGAGAGGCAGACGACCTTCATCGGAGCGTCGCCGGATCGAGCTTGTGTTGATTCAACACAAGCGATGTGCGCCAGCCGACGGGGAGCGACAGGAGGTCGAGGTCGGGCAGCGTGTCGACATCCCGCTCCAGCTCGGGGATGCGGGCGACTACGAGGCCGGCCGCTGCGAACCGCGCGGAGCTCCCTGCTCCGTACAGCGGCTCGAACCGCTCGGGGGAGGGAAGCGCGAGTGCGTTCGTCGTCCCGTCGCGCGCCGGGACGTGGGCCGCACGGAGCGCGGCGAGGTCGACGAGCGCTGCCGATGAGACGCAGGGCAGGTCGGCGTTGACGACGAGGCACCCTCCCTCGAGGCCGTCCAGCGCGGCGGCGACCGCCGCGCCCTGCCCTCCGCCGGGGTCGCCGACGACGACGGCTCCGATCTCCGCGCCGAGGAGCGCCGCCTCAGGGTCATCCGTGACGATCCTCACCTCGGGGAACGACGACGTCGCGGCCTCGGCGACGTCGCCGAGCATCGCGAGCGCGAGCCCCTTGCGGAGCTCGACGGGAAGGCGACTCTTGCCTCCCGCGCGAAACGGGATCACGACTGCGACCACAGTGGGAGCCTACGCAGGCTCGCGTCGACCGGCGGCCTGGACCCCGGACACCGGCACACGCCGGTCGGCGCGTCAGGCTGCGTGGCTCGAGGCGCCCGGGCCCGACGTCGCCCACTCGTGGACGTCGTACCAGTGCGTGCCGGCCAGCGCGGCCACGACCTGCGCGTCCGTGTGAGCACCGTTGTAGACGTGATGGTCGAGGTCGCAGCACATCTCGACCTCACCGAGCGAGACGTGCGAGACCTTCGAGAGCACGTCGAACGGGAGTTGGGCGTCGGCAACCGAGATGTGCTTGAACTGGAGGTCGGGCGCGAGCTCCATCAGCTCGGGCCACTCGGGGCAGGTCTTGTAGCTCATCGGACATTCTCCTTCGCCCCGTCGCCCCATCTTCCTCCGAGGTGCACGAGGCCACGCTCTTCCCCGTCCGGGTAGACGAGAAACGAGAGTGCGTCGTCGAACTGGTGAAGGGCTCGGCCCTCGTCCGTGACGAGGCCGAGTCGAACCCGGAAGCGCCCGAACGCGAGCGCCGGCTGGTCGACATCGAGGGCGACCGTCGCGTTGCCCTCTCCCTCGGGCCAGCCGATCGTTGCCGTGTCGACCGTGTCCTCGGCGATCAGCAGCCCCGTCGAGTCGCGGAGCTCGAGGTGGAGGTGCGGTGGAGCGATCGGCGCGCGGGCGGCAACATCGATCTCGAGGCGAAAGGACTCCCCCGCGAGCAACTGCTGGACCTCGAGCCCGGTCGTGTCGAGCAGGCGGGCACCCGTGATCTCGGCCTCGCCCGTGCCCCATTCGCGGAGCCCGCCGACGCGCTCGGCCGGGTCGACGTCGTCTGCGAGGAGCCGGCGATACCGCGTGATCGCCTCGTGGGTCGGACCGTCGTAGACCTTCTCTCCCGCCGAGAGGAGCATCGAGCGCTCGCAGAGGCGCTCGACCGCCTGGGCATCGTGCGAGACGAACAGGATCGTCCCACCCTGGTTCTTGAAGGCGGCGATCACGCCGAAGCACTTACGCTGGAAGTTCTCGTCACCGACCGCGAACACCTCGTCGAGGAGAAGGACGTCGGCCTGGAGGAATGCCGCGATGGCGAAGCCGAGACGCATCGACATGCCGCTCGAGTACGTGCGCACCGGACGGTCGATCGCGTGTTCCACCTCGGCGAAGGCGACGATCTCGTCGAACCGCTCGCGGATCTCGGCGCGGCGAAGACCCTGGATCGAGCCGTTCAGGTAGACGTTGTCGCGCCCGCTGAAGTCGGGATGGAATCCCGCCCCGAGCTCGAGCAGCGAGCCGATGCGCCCGTCCACGCGCACCGTCCCGGAGGTCGGCTTGATGATTCCGGCGAGGACCCGGAGGAGGGTCGACTTGCCGGAGCCGTTCCGGCCGATGAGGCCGACGGCCTCGCCGGGCGCGATCTCGGCGGCAACGTCACGGAGGGCCCACACGTCCTGGGCGCCGGTTCGGCCGCGCGCAACGAAGAGGTCCTTCAGCGTTCGCGTCTCTCGCGCATGGACCCGGAAGCGGCGCGAGACGCCGTCGGCGACGATCGTGCCCGGTCTGTTCATGCCGGCGCCTCGGGGACCGAGATGCTTCGCTCCCTGACGAGCGCGGCAAGTCGCGTCAGCACGTCGGGGTCGACCGACGGGAAGACACCGTGCCCCAGGTTGAAAATGTGGCCGGGGCGACCTCCTGCCCGGGCGAGGATGTCGAGCGCCTCCCGCTCGACGACCTCCCACGGAGCGAGCAGAACAGCGGGGTCGAGGTTGCCCTGGACCGCCCGTTCGGGAACCCGAGCCCAGCCGAGATCGAGCGGGATCCGCCAGTCCAGGCCGATGACGTCACCGCCGGCAACAGCCATCTCCTCGAGCAACGTCGCGGTGCCGGTGCCGAAGTGGATCGTCGGGACATCGACTGCTGCGAGAACACGTGCCGAATGCGGCGCGACGAACTCGCGGTACTGGAAAGGCGAGAGCGCGCCGACCCAGGAGTCGAACAGCTGGATCACGTCCGCGCCGGCACGCACCTTTGCGGCGACGTAGGCGGCGAAGGTGTCCGACAGCTTCGTGAGCAGCGCATGCCAGACCTCGGGTTGGCCGAGCATGAGGCTCTTCGTCAGCGCGAACTCGCGGCTCGGCTTCCCCTCCACCAGATACCCGGCGACGGTGAACGGCCCACCGCAGAACCCGACCACCGCCTGATCGGGGCGAAGCGCCGCTCGCACGAGCGAGACCGCTTCGAGGACCGGCGCGAAGGCCTCTTCCGGGTCGGGGACGCGCAGTCGCTCCACGTCTGCGAGCGTGCGCACCGGCTCGTCGATCACGGGGCCGACTCCCTCGACGAGCCGCACGTCGATTCCCATCCCGAGCACCGGCGTCATGATGTCCGCGAACATCACAGCCGCGTCGACGTCGTGACGGCGCACGGGTTGCAGCGTCACCTCGGCGCAGAGGTCCGGCGTGTGGGCGACATCGAAGAACGCGTGCTTCGCGCGGATCGCGCGATATTCGGGAAGCGACCGGCCCGCCTGGCGCATGAACCACACCGGCGTCCGCTCGACTGCCTCGCGCCTGGCGGCGCGCACGAGAAGCGGCTCGCTCACGCATCTAGAGTAGCCCTCATCGTGAACCGCGTCGGGGAGCATCCGATCCGTCCCGGGCCGCTGGCGCCGCGCTGGCTCTCGTGGGACCTCGCACCGCAGCGGGCGGGTGTCACGTCGATCGCCCGCATCGCGCTCGAGAACTCTGGCAGCGCAACGTGGCGCTCTCACGGGACCGAGGGGGTCCAGGCTTCCTTCCACTGGCTCGACCAGCTCGGGAACCCGATCGTCTGGGACGGGCCCCGCACGCCACTGCCGCATCCCGTCTCGCCCGGCGATCGCGTCGAGCTCGAGCTCACGGTGACTGCGCCGCGACCGCCGGGGCCTTATCGGCTCGCGTTCGACCTCGTCGAAGAGCACCGCTTCTGGTTCGAGGAGATTGGCTGTAGCCCACTCGCGATCGACATCGAGGTCGCTCCCCGGATCGGCGAGCGTCGTCTCGGCGTCCGTCTTCGAGGAGGTGAGGACCCGCTCACCACCGCGGCCCTCGCGGCACTCGATGAGCCGATTGTCGAGACCGACGCCGTGGCCGTCGCCCACCTCGTCGCGGGCGCGGCGCCCGAGCCGGGATGGTCCGGCCTCGTCCTCGACGCCCACGCCGAAGGCTGGTCGGCCGTCGGCGTCGCAATCGCCGCCGGCAGCCGTGATCGTGAGCTCGCACCCTGGAACGTCCACGGTGGCCGCAATCCGCGCTTTCCGCACCCGCTCCTCCTACCGTCCCTCCTCGACGGCCTCGAGACCACCGAGCACCTCGGCCTTCCGGCCTACGATGGCTTCGACGCTCTGTTCGACGGGACGACCTCGATCAGACTTCCGCAGCGATCCGATCGTCGACGGCGGTGAAGACGACCGCGCCGAGGACGAGGGCGACGACGGTCTCGACGCCCAGGTAGACGAGATCGCCCGTCGCCGGCGCCTCGCCGAGGAAGAGCGGTGCCCGGAAGCACTCCACGATCGGCGTCAGTGGATTGCCCCACTGGATCAGGTCGATCAACCACGGATGGTCGGCGGCGCCCGGAAGCTGGTCGAGGCTGTAGAGGATGGGCGTCAGAAAGAACAGGGGCAAGAGGAGAGCGGCAACCACGAACTCGATGTCCCGGTAGATCGCGTTGGCCGAGGCGACGGCGAGCGAGAGCCCCGCTACGAAAGCGACGATCACGGCCGCGATCGGGATCACGAGCCAGGCCGTGCCACGTGACTCCGGGAGGACGATCACGGCCAGCACGATGACGATCCCTGTCATCACCACGAACGCAACGAGCTGCGTGGCGACGATCGAGAGCGGCACGAGCTGCCGCGGGAAGCGCACCTTGCGAATCAGGCTCGCGTTCTCGAGCAGGCTCCGCGCCGACGACTGCAGCGACGTCGCGAAGAACACCCACGGCGGCAACCCGCAGAGCAGGAACAGCCAGTAGTGGTCGACGTCGGTGGTGGGCGACTTCCACATCACCGAGAAGACGACGAGGTAGACGAGCATCAACGTCACCGGAAGCGCGAGCGTCCAGAAGAGGCCGAGCACCGAGCCCTTGTACTTCGCGCGGAGATCGCGCTGGAAGAGGCTCGCGAACAGCTCGCGATAGCGGATCAGGTCGGCGTAGACGGCCACCGGCCGATTGTACGGGGGATGTTGGGACGGCCGTGTCCGCCCACCGAGCGGGTTAGGCTTCTCGATCGATGAGCCTCCAGTCCGGCGCACCGCGAACATGAACGCCCTCGCCACGCTCACGGCGGCGCCGATCGCGTTCCTCGTCGTCGCGGGTCTGCTGCACTGGCCCCCGGCGCTCCTGAAGTTCGGGGCAGACCCTCGGCCGGACAGGTGGCATACGAGCCCCACACCGGCCTTCGGAGGCATCGGCATTTTCGCCGGCTTCGTCTTCGCGGTCGCGGTCGCGACGGCGATCGGCCCGGTCGGGACGGCCGGCGAACTACTCGCCGTCCTCGCGGGTGGAGCGATCGTGTTCGCGTTCGGCCTGCTCGACGACCTCGTTCAGCTTCACCCCGCGGCGAAGCTGGGGGCGCAGCTCGCGGCCGCGATCGTCGTGCTGCAGAGCAGCATCTCGGTCGAATTCGTCTCCAGCCCGACCCTCGGCTGGGCGCTCGGGATCCTCTGGCTCGTCGGGCTGACGAACGCCTTCAACCTCCTCGACAACATGGACGGCCTCGCGGGGAGCCTCGGGATCGTCGCGGCCGGTTGTTTCGCCCTGTCGGCGGCGTTCGTTTCCCCGAACCGTGACATCTTCATCCTCGCCGCGAGCCTCGCGCTCGCGCTGATCGGGTTCATCCCCTACAACCTCAGGCTCAGCGGTCCTGCCCGCGTCTTCATGGGCGACTCCGGGAGTCAGCCGATCGGCCTCGTCCTCGCCACCCTCGGGCTGATGGCGTCGTACAAGGAGGCGGGCACGACGATCGCCACGGTCGCCCTGCCGGTCCTGATCCTCGCGGTGCCGATTCTCGACACGACGCTCGTCACCGCCCTGCGCCTTCGGTCGGGCCGCTCGGTCACGCAGGGCGGGCGTGATCACACCTCGCACCGACTCGTCTACCGCGGGCTGTCGGAGCGTCGCGCGGTGCTCTTCCTCGTCGCGGTCTCGGCGGCGCTCGGGCTCACGAGCCTCGCCTACGCCGTGCTCGACAGCGGCCGAATCACCACGATCGGCGTGCTCGTCACGTTCGCCCTGCTCCTGCAGTTCGCCGCCTTCCTCTCCGACGTCGCCGCAGCACCGGGCGAGACCGGGCTCTCGATGCGGGCCAGCCTCCTCGTCGACACGCTCGTCGACGGCGCGCTCACGGTCGCGTCGTTCTATGCGGCGTACGTGCTCGTGATCGAGGGAAACGGGACCGAGATCCAACGTCACATCTTCATCTGGGCGCTTCCCACCGTCGTGTTCTGCCGATACGTGGCGCTGTTCGTCTTCGGGCTCTACCGGCGAGACCGGACGTACTCGAAGCGGGCTACGCTGACGAGGATCGCCGCCGCCGTTGCGACTTCCGAGCTGCTCGCCTTCTTCTTCGTGACCCACACCCAGGCACCGGGCCACTTCCCGGACAAGATCTTTGTCGTCGATGCGATCATCTGCTCTGTGCTGCTCGTCGTCGGACGCCTCGCCGAGCGCGCCGGCCTGAGAGCGTTCCGCTCCTGGAGGCGACGTGGAGCTGCGGCGGCCGCTTCATGACCGACGTCACTCCGGGCACTTCGCGCGGAGAGCGCCTCCTGGCCGCCGCGCCGGTGCTCCTCGCGTTCCTCGGGGTCGCGAGCCTCTACATCTGGCAGGCCACGAATCACCCGACGCCGTGGCTGTTCTCGGACGAGATCGAGTACGCCCAGATCTCGAGGGCGATCGCCGACACCGGTGTGCCGGCCCGACGCGGGCTCGAGTACTGGGGCGCAGGGCTCTTCCCCTGGCTGATCGCCCCGTTCTGGTGGTTCGACAGCCTCCAGACGGCGTACGGCGCCGTGAAGACGTTCAACGCGCTGGCGATGACAGCGGCGATCTTCCCGACCTATGGCCTCGCCCGCATGCTGATGCCGCGCCCGTACGCACTCCTCGCCGGGGTCGGTGCCGTCCTGGCGCCGACGTTCATCTACAGCGCGATGGTGATGCAGGAGCCGATCGCGTATCTGGCTGTGGCCACCGCCTTCTACCTTGCGGCGCGGGCACTCGTCGCACCGACACGATGGAACATCGCCGCCGCCGCGGCGCTCGGCATCGTCGCTCCGTTCATTCGTGACCAGCTGATCCTCGTGCCTGCGCTCATGATCGCGGCGGTCGGTGTCCAGCACATCTCCTTCGGCCGGGGCCGTGACGCTCTGGCGAGCGCATCCGTCCCTCGGCGCTTCGCACTCGCCGGAGTAGCGATCGCTGCCTTCGCGGTCGTGCTGCTCGCGGCGCGCTTCGGGTCCGGCGAGGTCGAGCTCGCTTTCACGAGGCCGGGCACGATGCTCGACCAGACGCTGTGGGCGTGGGGAGCCCTGACGATCGGGCTCGGCGTCCTCCCCGTCGTGATCGGCCTTGCGATGCTCGTCCCCTCGGGAGCAATCGAGCGCACGCGCTCGCTCGCAGCCTTCACGTCGGTCTTGGCGGCGTCCGTCATGCTCTTCACCGCCTACGTCGCCGTCAAGGGGACATACCAGGCCGCCACGTTCGAGCCGCGGATCTCCGAGCGGAACCTGGTCTACCTCGGGCCCCTGCTTCTGGTCGCGCTGGCGCTCTTCGCCGCGACACGCTCGATTCGGCCGTCGGCTCTCGCTGTGGCGGCGGCTCTCACTGCGTGGGTGATCGGTGCCGTTCCCCTCCACCTCTCGGGTCTCGAGGGCGACGCTCCGGGGCTCGCGATCCTCTCCCGCCTCAAGGAGGACTACGACCTTGACCTCAACGGGATCAACCAGGTGCTCTACGCCCTCCTCGCGCTCTCGGTCCTCGTCGGCCTCACGCCAGCGCTCCTGAGAGGGCGACAGCGAATCGCGACCTGGATCATCGTGGGAGCGGTTCTGCTGTCGATTGGCTGGAGCGCGCGGGCGGAAACGGTCGCTGCGAAGTACTCGAACGACTTCTCGGCCCTGTTCCTCGACGGCCTCCCGAAGCCTCTAGGCTGGATCGACGAAGCGACCGGCGGCGAGTCCGCCACGTACATCGGACAGAAGATCGCCGATCCGAACGGGATCTGGTCGATGGAGTTCTGGAACCGCAACGTTCGAGGCGTCTGGAGCCTCGACGGAACCGCTCCCGGCCCGGGACCCGTCCTCACGCCCGACCTCGTCTCGACCGACGGCCGCCTCGCCGACAACACCGGCTACACGTACGTGGTCGTCGACAACGGGCTCTCGATCGTGGGAACCACCGTGGCCGAGCGTGGCAACCTGAAACTCGTGCGGATCGACAAGCCGCTCCGGCTGAAGGAGTCGCTCGGAGGCGTCTTCAACGACGGCTGGATCGGGAGCCTCAAGCCACAGGGGACGGTGATCGCCGACTACAACCGTTTCGACGCACCCGCGAAGCCGGGAACCGTCTTCGTGACGCTGTCGCGGAAGGCGTTCTGCGGACCTCGCGCACCCGGCCGCGTCGTCATGGAGGTCGGAACGATGGCGCTCGGGCAGCAGAAAAACGGTGTCATCGACAAGGTCACCGACCGCCGTGGGTGGGTGGTGGACAGCTGCGCCGAGCGCACGTTCGCGATCCGGACGCCCGGTGGCCCTTTCCACGTCAGGGTCACCGTCACGCCGCCGTTCCAGCCCGCAGCCCTCGACCCGACCCTGTCCGAACGACGGTACTTCGGTGCACAGCTCGGCATCGCGTTCGAGCCGCCCGCCTGATCACCCGCGACCGATCAGCGCCTCGGGGTGCTTCCGCGCGAACCGCGCCATTCCCCGGAGGTGCCAGAGCGTGTGGCGCGAGAGGAAGCGCCGATCGATCACCGCCGCATACGCATGCGTGACGACGGCGGACGGCACGTACCACCTTTGCCACCCCGCCCTCATCGCCCTGTAACACAGGTCGATGTCCTCCACGTAATGGCGATAGCCGGCGTCCCAGCCTCCGATCTCCTCCAGCATCGACCGCCGCTGGAGAAGGAACGCCCCGAGCATCCAGTCCGCCTCGACCGGCTCCGTCGGGCGCTCGTCGAGGAGGTAGTGAGCCCGTTGGTGCTCGTACGGTGGGTAACGCCGCCGAAGCGGTGTGCGGCGCACGATCGTTCCCGCGACGGTCGGGAAGCGCCTGCGTGAGGGCTGCCACGTCCCGTCGGGCCACAGCATCTGCGGCCCTGCAATTCCGCAACGGGGGTGCGCCTCCATGAACGAGGCGAGCGTGACGACGGCGTCGTCCGCCGCCACCGCATCCGGATTGGCGAAGAGAACGAGCGACCCCACCGTCGCAGCGATGCCGGCGTTGACGTTGGCCGCGAGGCACCGTGGCCGGGCATTCTCGATCACTCGCACCCCGTCCGGGAGTGCACCGACGGAGCCGGGGAGGTTCGCAACGACGACGATCTCGTCGACCTGGGGGGCGAGTGCGGCGAGCGACGACTCGAGCTCTGGAGCATGCCCGTGCGAGACGACGACGGCAGAGATCGTCATCGCGGAAGCACGTCCCGATACACCGCGACCGTCCTCTCGGCCACCTGGCGACCGGAGAACGAGCCGGCCCGCTCGAGCCCTGCGCCGACGAGCGTCTCGCGATCGGCGACCGCAGCGCGGATGCCGGCGGCGAGACCGTCTTCGTCGACGACGACAGCTGCGCCCTGTGACACCTCGAGCAGCGCCTCGTCTCTGACGACGACGACCGGCGTCCCGCAGGCCATCGCCTCGAGCACGGGGAGCCCGAAGCCCTCGTACCGCGACGCCTGGACGAGGCACGCGGCTCCCCGGTACAGCGTCGCGAGCTCGGCGGTCGGGACGTGCCCGCGCAACGTCGCGCCGCCGGCGCGCAGCTCGCGCGCGAGCGCAGCATCGCGCTCCGGCCCGACGACGACGAGCGGGAAGCCGGCCTCACGGGCAGCGGCCAGGGCAGCCTTCTGGTTCTTTCGCCGCTCGACCGCCCCTACCGCGAGGACGTAGTCTCGACTCCCGGCGGCACCGGGACTGAACGCCGGGTCAACGCTGTTCGGCGTCACGACGATCCGCTCGGCAGGGAGACCGTAGAGCTCGACAAGATCTCGCTTCGAGCGTTCGGAAACGGTGAGGACGGCGGCGGCATCCCGGGCGGCGCGGGGCACGACGAAGCGGAAGATGTGGCGATCGCGACGCCGCATCAGCGTGGAGTCGCGCTCGAACGAGAGGTCGTGGATCGTCACGATGACCGGGCACGGCGAGCGGAGAGGAAGTGCGTACTGCGTGTGGACGAGCGCGGCGCCCGTATCACGGAGCAGGCGGGGGAGCGTCCACGCCATCCTCAGCTCCTGGCTCCGCGTCCGGAGCCCGATGGGCTCGACGCCTTCGGGGACGAGCTCGGGATGACGGGTCACGGCTGCCACGCGCAGCCCGGCCGCGGCAGCCGGCTCGGGCAGCTCGCGAAGGAGATTCAGGACGTACTTCTCGTCTCCGGTCCGGTTCCGTCCGAGCACGTCAGCGTCGACGACGACCAGGGGCAGGCTCATGCGAGCTCCCGCCACAGGGACTCGAGCGCGTCCGCTGCGCGCTGCCACGTGAAGCGCGAAGCGTGCTCGAGGCCGGGCGAGACGAGCTCGCTTCGACGCTCGCCGGCCAGAGCGATCCCCTCGGCGATCGCCTCGACGTCGAGCGGGTCGACGAGGACTGCGGCGCCGCCCGCGATCTCCTCTGTGGCGCCGCCCCGGCTCGTAACGACCGGCGTCCCGCAGGCCATGGCCTCGAGGATCGGAATGCCGAACCCCTCGTACAGCGACGGGAAGACGAGGCAACGGGCGCCGCGGTAGAGCGCCGCGAGCTCGTCGTCGCCGACACGCCCGACCCAGCCGGCCACCTCGACACCTCCCCACCCCACGGCACCGACGACGCGTATCTCGACACCGGCGAGGCGGGCGGCCTCGACCGCGCGGGCGAGGTTCTTCCGTGGCTCGAGGGTGCCGACGGCGAGAACGTAGTCGCCGTCCGCAGCCGGTCCGTCTGCGCTGAACACGGGGTCGACGCCGTTCTCGACGACGCGTACTCGCTCGAGTGGGACTCCGAGAATGTCACCGAGCTCGGCCTTCGTGAACGCGGAGACGGCCACGATCGCATCGGCAGTGCGAACGGCCTGACGCAGTGCGAGCCGGCCCGTGTGGCGATGCCAGCGCGGGAACGCCTCGGGAGAGCGCAAGACGGCGACGTCGTGCACGGTCGCGACGACGGGCAGGCGTGCCTTCAGGGGGACGCGCATCGTCGGGCAGTGCAGCACGTCGAGGCCACGCGCCGCACGCGAGATGCCGAACGGGTACCAGGCTGCGTCGCGTGCGACCGTCGCGGCGCGTCCCGGCCCCCCGAACGTCAGCCGGCTGACATCGAGCTCCGGCCTGTCCTCGAGCGCCGCGAGCAGACCGAGCAGGTGCCGCGCGGTGCCGGCGCCGGTCTGGACGAGCGGGGAGACGTCGATCCCGACGTTCACGACTCGAGTCTCCCGACGAGCGCGTCGAGCATCGTCCTCCCCGTCCCCTGCCACGTGAATCCCGCCGCATGCGCGATGCCGGCCGGCACGAGCTCGTCGCGCCGCGCAAGGGCCTCCTCGATGCCCGCCGCGATCGACGCCGGATCGATCGGGTCGACGCGAACCGCAGCCGACCCGCACGCCTCGTCGAGCGAGCGGTGGTTGGAGACGACGACCGGAGTACCGGATGCCATCGCCTCGAGCACGGGCATGCCAAAGCCCTCGAACAACGACGGATAGACGTAGACGGCGGCACCGCGGTAGAGAGCGGGCAACGCCCCGTCCGGGACGTAGCCCGGGAGGGTGATCCCCGCGTCGTCGAGGCCGGGCTGCTCACCCCAGCCGGCCCCGCCTGCGAGAACGAGGCGGCGCTCGCTCCCGAGCAGCCGCCAGGCGTCGACCAGGCGCTGGAGGTTCTTCCGCGGCTCGAGCGTGCCCACTCCGAGGACGTACGGCCCACCGAACGTGGTCCTCTCCCCCTCGGGGACGAACTCGGGGCCGACCCCCGGGTGTGCGACAACGAGGCGCTCTGCTTCGATCCCGAGTGTCGCGGCTGCGTCGTCCGCCGTGTAGCGGGAGTTCGTGAAGACGACGTCGCAGGACTTGACGGCGTCGGCATCCTTGCGCCGGTGCATCGCGATCGTCCGTTGCGTGCACCACTCGGGATGGTGGAGCGGGTTCAGGTCGTGGATCGTCGTCGCCCGCAGCCCGGCCCGTTGCGGAGGCGTCATCCAGTCGGTGTAGAGGAGCGCGTCGAAGCGCCCGAGCAGCCGTTCGGCGACCGGGTGGCCGAGGACGCTCCAGGCGGTTCGCACCGCGTGCGAGGCGGGGAGCGGCCAGAGCCTCGTCTCGATCGGGGTCGGGGCGAGTGCCCCTCTGATGCGCGCCGGCCCCTTCAGGCTCGTCGGAGCGAACCCGACGACCTCGTGCTCGGGACCGGCGGCCTCGACGAGACCGGCGAGCGAGCCGCGGATGTAGTTCCCGATCCCGGTCGGGGGATGCGAGAGTGGGGAGACGTCGACGACGATCCTCATCGCGGGTCGTAGGCGAACGCGTTGAAATGGGCTCCGAGGACGCGATCATCCGTGCTGCCGGGGATGACCTCGCTCGGGACGGCGGTCGGTGCCACGTCGAACCGCACGATGCACGTCCCTCCGCGGGGGACGACGGGCACGCGCAGCTTTGCGACCTTGTTCGGGACGACGCTGACCCGTTCACCGGTCGAGGCAGTGACCGTGTTCCCGTCGGGGAAGAGTTGCGCATCCCCCGAGAGCGAGACGGTCAGCGTGCCGCCCCGACAATGCTCGCGGGACCACGTGACCCTGGGGCCCGACCACGTGTCGTTCGGATAGAGGCCGGTCGTCTTCGTCTTTGCGAGAACGAGCGGGCCGTTGACCTTCCAGACGGTCATCCCGAGCAGCGGATCTCGGGCAACCGGCCGCGCATCCGGCTCGACGGAGCCGTCCGTGAGGATGTATCCAGGTCGTACGGGCCGGCCGTCCTCGAGTCGAACGACGCCGGTCGACTTCTCGACGACGACCGGAAGCTCGCCGACTCCTCCAGGCGTCGGCGCGCCGGTGTAGTAGATCTGTCCCACCGACCGGTTGAAGAACTCGTTCTGGTTCACGGTGAACCGGTCGCTCAGGCCCGTCCAGAGAACGGCGACGTCCGAGCCCGCGGGCACGGCAAGATCGATCCAGTCGCGCTCGACGCCCCGGATGCCCTGGAACAGCCCCCCGGCTCCGGCCTGCCGCACGCCGTACGGGTACGGCCCGAACCAGATCGGTCGTGAGGCAACGAGCCAGTAGACGAGCACGATCAACGGCAGGGCGAGCGCAAACCGTCGCGGCAACAAGAGGAAGGCCGCAGCGAACGCTGCCGCGGCGAGAAACGCGAGCCACTCGAGCCAGCCGATCCGCAGGTGCAGCTGGATCGCCCACCAGGGCAGGAGCATCAGCGTGTCGGACACGGCCGAGGTCGTCACGAACCGATCGAAGGGAATCGCCAGCACGAACAGCGCGGAGGCCGTGGCCGCGCAGGCTGCGAGCACCCTCGGCCTCGGTGCGCCACGCTCGATCCAGGCGAGCAGCAGGACCACGAGCAGCGGCGCGAGCGCGAACATGTTGCGCTCCTGGATGCGGTCGGCGAACCGCGACGCAAACGTGCCGACGACGAGGGCCGTCCACCCGAGGAGGGCGATCGTGACGGCGAGGAGCACCTTGAGCGGCTCGTCGAGCGACCGGGCCCGAGCCGTCAGCACGATCGCCGCCGCAACGGGGATCACGCCGACGTAGAGATCGAGCTCGGCCAGGTGATAGACGACGAAGTGCACCGCCTTGGACACGTCGTAATGCGCCTCGCCAACGACGGCGTACGATCCGAGCAACCCGGTCAGCGGCCTCCCGCGGGCGGCCTGCGCGGCCAGCCCGAGCGCGGCGGTGGCCGCGAAGACGCCGTACAGCCATCGGTACGACCAGATCGTGGCCCGAAACGCGCCGCGGCGGAAGAGCCCGAGCAGGAGCGGCGCCGATACCGCAGCCGCCGCGAGCACCACGCCCTGCGATCGGGTCCCGAACACGACGCCAAGAAGGACGAAGAACACGACGTAACGACGCAGGGTGGGGCGCTCGAGCAGCGCGACAAGGGCGAGTGCCCCGAAGAGGAAGATCGGGTAGTACGCGTTCTCCGTCATCACCGTGGCCGTGTAGACCATCGACGGAACGGCCACCGCCAGCAGCGCCGCGAGGAGCGCGAGCCATTGCGACACGACCCGACGAGCGAGGAGGTACGCCGGCACCGCAGCCAGCGACATCACGAGGCTGTTGATCGTCTTCAGGGCCGCGTAGGCGTCCGGGATCCGATCGAAGAGCGCGTAGGCCGGTGAGATCAGGATGGGGTAGACGGCCCCGTAGCCTCTCGCAGAGAGGCCACGAACCGCCACGTCGAGCTCGGCTGCGAAGCTCTTCGCCATCTCCGAGTAGATGAGCTCGTCGACCATGATGAACGGACCGAGCATCCCCCGCGCGAGCCAGGCGCGAACGACGAACGAGAGCGCGACGATGCCGGTGAGCCAGGCCCAGGCGGGCACTGCCCGCAGGCGCTCAATCACCGAGGTCGACCTCGGCCAGCCGGGCGGCGAGCTCCCGCGCCTCGACGGAGCCCGGCTCGATCCCGACATCCGCCGCGGCATTCGCGACCTCGCGCAGGACGGCGTCGGAAACGACCGCTCCGCCTGCCGCCTGCTCGAACGCCGACACGTACAGCTCGGCGACGCGCTCGATGTCGTGGTGCCCGCGCGCGAGCGCGAGCGCTGCCTCTCCCATCGCGCTCCTCACGTCGGCGCGTGTTGCGAGCAGCTCGAGCGCGGCCTCGAGCGTCTCGACCTCTCGCTCGTCGACAGGGACCTTGAGCGCGACGTCGTCGGGGAGCTCGGAGAACCAGCCGACGTCGCTGACGACCAGCGGCTTCCCGAGAGAGAGCGCGCGAATCGCGGTGCCGGACGTCTCGCCCATGGTCGGCGAGCGAAGGCTGACGTGCACATCCGCGGCCATCATCAGCTCCCACAGACGGCTCTCCGCGACGTAGCCCTCCCGCACGAGTCCCGCTCCGTCGAGCCCGAGCCGCTGTAGGCGGCGATCGAGGTCGAAGCCCGGCGACGTCGCTCCGACGAGCAGCAGGCCGCTCGCCTCGTGGCCACGCTTCACCCGGGCGAAAGCCTCGAGCAGCTGCGGAATACGCTTGCTCGCATTGACGTTTCCGAACGAGGCGAACAGCGGCTCACCGTCCACCGCGGCCGGGGACAGCGGCGGCACCGGAAACGCCGGGTGCGGAACAACCCAGATCGGCCCCTCGTAACCGGCGGCTCGGGCGCGATCGCGCACGTAGTTCGAGTGCACGATCAGTCCCGTCGCGAGCCCGAGCACCTCACCGGCGAGGTGGAAGTCCTCGGGCCGGTTCTCCCAGAGTGGCGGGATCCGCTTGTCGAGGACGGCATGGCCGAGCAACCGGCCGACGACGCCGCCCTCGCTCTCCATCGCGTCGAGGTAGGCATGCCCGTCGCGACGGCCGATCGTCAGGCCGGCGACGAGATGGTGGAGGACGAAGTCGTGCAGGACGACGACGCCCGCTGTGCGGCGGAGCGCCTCGACGATCCATCCGTGCGCGTCAGGGTTGTTGCCGATGTGGTAGACACACAAATCCGTTCCACGCGGCGGCCTCTTGGCACCGCGCTTGACGACGGTGATCGCGCAGCGGGCGCGAAGCGCGGGGAGCAGGAGCTCCGAGTAGTCGGCGATGCCGGACCGCTCGGGCGGCATCGGGCTGAACAGCGCGACGTTCACGAGAGCAACCGCCCGATCGCGCGATCCCACGTCACCTCGGCGGCGATCGCCTTCCCGGCGCTTCCGTAGGCCGCGGCCTCCTCCGGGTGATCGCGTAGCCATACCGCGGCCTCGGCGATCGCTGCCGCCTCGGGTGCGACAACACGCCCGGTCGAGCCGTCGTGAACGACATCGAGCGGCCCGCCCGCATCCGTCGCGGTGATTACGGGCTTCCCCGAGAGGAACGACTCGTACGGCCCGAGGCCGAAGTCCTCGTCGAAGGGCGCGTAGTACGACGCGAAGCAGGTTGCGTAGAGCCGGGCCAACTCCCCGCCGTCGACACGGCCCGTGAATCGAACCCGACCGGCCGCGCCGCGCTCACGCGCGAGCCCTTCGAGCCGCTCGCGGTCCGGTCCCTCGCCGACGACGACGACCTCGAGCGAGCTCTCGCCTGCGGCTGCCTCGATCAGGAGGTCGATGCGCTTGGCCCGGTCGAGGCGATTCACCGAGAGGACGAAGGTGCCGTGGCCTTCGTTGCGATAGTCGAGCTCCTGGGCCGGATGCGGCAGCACCTCCGCCGTGAGGCCGGTCGAGCGCAGCAGCCGCCCGGCGACATTCCCCGACGTCGCGAAGAGCCGGGTCGCCTCACCCAGGCCGACGCGGTCGAGCTCCTGCACCTGGCGGCGGATCGCCCGGTCCTCAGCCGACTCGCCGAACTGGCCGAGGTCGGTCCGGTCGAGCTCGTAGGCCTGCCGGAACTGGTGCACGAGCCACACGCGCTTCTCGGCGTGCCGGACGAGGTAGGAGGGGAACTTGGTCGCGACCACCATGTCGATCGGATTCCCGTCCGACTCACCGAGGTCGAGGAGCCGCCAGAGAAACGCCTGGGTCAGCACCCGCGCGCCCGGATACCACTTGAACGGGATGGTGACACAGTCGGTCTCGTGACCGCGGGCCCGCAGCTGCTCGACGAGGGCATCGGTGAAGATCTCCGCGCCACCGCGCGCAAACGGCACCTGGGGTCTGACGACCGCGATCCGCATCGTCGCCTAGTGCTTCGCGTCGCGAAGCACCGCCACCTCTGCCTCGAGCCGGTCGACCTGCTCCTGGAGGTCGTCGATGAGGCGGAGCGCCGCCGCGTTGAACGAGCGCTGGTCGTACGCCAGTGGCTCGACGTACCAGCGCATCGCCTTCCGCAGCACCGCCTTGACCGGTGTGCCGAGGCCGCCGCGAAGACCCGGGCGCAGGCGCAGGCCGCGATCGGCGGACACGGGCCAGAGGCGCTCTGCCTCCGCGCGGGCCGCGAGTCGGTCCTCGGGCCCGCCGTGACCGCCCCCGGGATCGGCGCCGGAGCGGCGAACCTCCTCGCGCAGGCTCTGGAAGAGCGCGTCGACATCGACGGGCGCCGCCGTCTCCTCCGACGTCGGCTCCGCCGCCAGATCGAGTTCGTGGAGCTCCTCGGACATCGGGGCATTCTAGCCCCGGTGAGGGACGCCGACCGGCGCGGATCGGTGCATCGGGAGACGCGCGTTCCGGCGGTACGATCCGCCCGTGATCTCGGTCTGCATGGCAACGTACGAGGGCGAGCGCTTCGTGCGGCGCCAGGTCGAGACGATCCTCTCGCAACTCGCACCCGAAGACGAGCTGATCGTCTCGGACGACTCGTCGTCGGACGAGACGCTCACCATCGTCCGATCGTTCGCCGACCCCCGGATCCGCATCCTCGAGCGCAACACGTTTCGGAGCCCGCTGCGGAACTTCGAGAACGCCGTTCGACATGCCCGCGGCGAGATCGTCGTGCTCGCGGACCAGGACGACGTCTGGTTCCCGAACAAGCTTCCCCTCGTGCGTGAGCTCTTCGCCGCGGAGAGCGCACGGCCGTACCTGGTCGTCCTCGACGCCGAGATCGTCGACGAGGGCGAGCGACCGCTCGAGCCGTCGGTGCTCGAAAAGCTCGGGGCCGGGCCGGGATTGCTGAAGAACCTCTGGACGAACCGCTACCTGGGGTGCTGCATGGCGTTCAGCCGCGACCTCCTCGATCAGGCGCTGCCATTCCCGGAGGGCGTGGGAATGCACGACATCTGGCTCGGCCAGCTGTGCGAGCGCATCGGCGCGACCACGTTCGTCCCGGTCGTGACAATGCGCTACAGGCGGCACGAGCACACGGCAACGGGCTTCGGCATTCGCTTCGAGCCCTTGCGACAGGTCGAGCGCCGGGTGCATCTCGCCTGGGGGCTGGTCACGCGCCCTCGGCGTCACCCAGTCCTCTAGCGGGCGGTAGAGACGAAGACGGAATCGATTCCCGATCCGCACACCTCACAATCGAAGCCGGCCTCGTCGAGTAACTGCGGCAGGTCGGCACCGAAGTCGGTGTGTGCGAGCATGTCCGCCTTCCGCGTCACGAGCGCGAAGGGACCGCCCCCACGCCCGTGGTACTCGGCAGGGAGCCCCTCGCGCGACCGCGTCGCCTCGAGGCTCGGATCGAACGGAACCGTGAAGACGTGCTTGCCTCCCGGCCGCAGGACCCGACGGATCTCGCGGAAGCCCTGCATCGGAGCCGGGACGTGCTCGAGAGTGTCCGAGGTGAGCACGAGGTCGAACGACGCGTCCCCGTAGGAAAGCGCGGTGACGTCCTCTTCCGGGTACTCGGCCGACGTCAACGAGGGCAGTCGGGCGAGAACGAGGTGCATGCGGCCGATCGCGTTGATCTCCGCGATGTCGAGGGAACGGAAGGCGTCCTCCTTAACGAGATCCGCCACAGAGGAACAACGGGAGCCGTAGAGGTCGACGAGAACGTCGGCGATACCACGGATGCGACCACTCGAGCCGCATTCGTCGCACAGGAGACTCTCCCGGTCGACGAAGCCCTTGGGCCAGGAGCGCGCGAGCTCCGCGGGCAGAACCCAACGGTTACGCACGAAGCGCGCATCTCGACCGCAGACCGAGCAGCGCCCCGAGCGATCGCCCCTACGGTCGGCCGGCGGACGCAGGTGGAGCATCAGCCAGAGGCCCGGATCGGCTCGAAGAGAGACGCCCATGGCGCTAACCCTACTGCCGCCTCTGACCGAGCCTGCCCCGCCGGGCATCCCACCATCCGGCGAGGACGGCGCGCACGGCGCTCGATCGATGCCGGGCGCGGATCCCTTGCGCGAGATGCGCGAGCACGGACTCGCCGCGCCGAGCCGCCGTACGCACGCGTCCGCGTGGGTCGTATCGTTCCGCCACGGCGAGCCCGTTGCGGACGTCGTAGTACAGCGACGTCGGTGAAGCTTCGCCGCCGGTGGAGGCCGACACCTTGTGACGGACGACGCTGGCCGGCACGACGAGAACCCGTCGGCCGTGGGATCGCGCGCGCAGCGACCATTCGAGATCCTCCCGATAGGCGAACAGGTCGTCCTCGAGCAGGCCGAGCTGCTCGAGCGCCGACCGGGAGATGAGCATCGCGCCGGCGCACGCGCAGTCGGTCGCATAGGGGGCGGCACACGGCGGGAGTGGCGTCTCTCCGAACCGGATGTTCCGTCCGTGATGGCCACGGCCGGGTCGGTAGGGCGCTCCCGCGTACCAAATGCGATCGGGCGCATCGGCGAACAGGATCTGGCAGCAGGCGGCAGCGGCAGAGGGATCCTCCGCGACGGCCCGCACGAGGGGCTCGATGAATCCGGGCTCGACGAGCATGTCGTTGTTGAGGAGCACGACCGCGTCCGCTCCGCGCTCGAGAGCTGCGGCAATCCCCCGGTTCGTCCCACCGGTGAAGCCGTGGTTCCGACCCAGACGGACGAGAACGGCGTCGGGGTGCGACGCCGCGACGGCATCGGCGCTACCGTCCGTCGAGCCGTTGTCGACGACGACCACGAACCACTGCGGATAGGACAGGTTCGCGAGCGAATCGAGGCAGGCAAGCGTGTCCTCGCGTCCGTTCCACGAGAGCATCACGATGGCGACCCGAGGCGACACGCTCATGCCAGAGCCCTCAGGTAGCGCCACGCCGTCAGCGAGGTCGCGCGCCGAAGGAGAAGGATCGCGGCCGCGTACGCCGCGAGGCCGACGACCGCCGCCGCCGCTCCTGGCAGGAGGAGATCAGCGGGGATGAAGGTTGCACAGGCGATCGCGCAAAGCGATGCGACCTTCGGTACGAGCGCGCGCATCGTGATCGTGAACGAGCCGAGGCAGACGAGGAGCGCGGCGAGGACGGCCCCCGTGGAGATCGCAAGCGAGAGCGCAAGCCCATCCAGCCCGAACAGCCGACCGAGCACCCACGCGAGTGGTACCTGGAGGGCGAGCACAGCGAGCGCGATCGCCGGCAACGGGCGCACGCGACCGGCCACGAACAGGAGCGGGAACACGACGGCGACGCCAACCGAGACAATGGCCCACGGCGCGAGTACGACGACGAGCGTCCCCAGCTCGGCGCCGACGTCGGCGGAGTAGCTCGAGCCGAGGAACGCGCCCGCGATCGGCCCCCCCGTCACACCGAAGATCCCCGCAACGGCACCGACTGCGACCAGGGCGAACCACGTCGACGAGCCGATGTGACGCGCGATGCGCTCGGCACTGAGGCCGACGCGCGAGAGCGGCACGGCGGTCACGAGACCGAGTGACGATGCCGTGACCGCGATGACGGCCGAAACGATCAGGTAGGCGTAGCCGAGGCTCGTCTGGGCACCCTCGCCTTCGCCGTGCGCAAGCCGGTTGGTGACGACGTAGAGCGCCTGCAACGCCAACGGCAGGGCGACGCCCGCACCCATGACGCCGATCCGGGAGCCGTAGCCGACGCGGGACGGGCGTGCCGCCGTCCGCGGAACGCTCTCGCGACGCGCGCGCACAGCGAGCGCAACCGCCGGGACGGCGAGCGCGATCGCACCGTTGAGGGCCATGCCCCACGCGAGTGCGTCGATGCCCTGGCTCTCGACGAGGAGGAGGATGAACCCGAGCCCGACAGCACTCCCGGCCGCGAATCCGAACGCAGATGTCCCGTAGTCGTCGAGCGCGGCGAGCGCGCTGGCGGCGAGCCCGGCGAAGAGCTGGCAGACCGCGGCCACCATCATCCAGGGCAGCGCGGCCGCAGCAGTGCTCTGCGTCACGCCCGAGGGGTCGCCCGTGAGCTCGGCGGCGATCGGCGAGGCCGCCACGAACGTGATCAGGAGCAGCGGCAGGGCGATGCTCGCGAGCACGAACGCATAGCCCACGATCTCGCCGCCGAGGCTCCCGGCGACCCGCGCCCTCGCGAGTGCGGGCAGCACCGTGACCCGGATCGCGCTCGCGGCAAGGACGACGACGACGAAGACGACGTAGGCGGAGAAGAAGCCGTCGGTCTCGGGACCGCGGCCGAACTCGTGGGCGAGCACGACGCCGACCACGGCCGCGAGCCCTGTCTGCACCGCGAGCGCTGCGGCCGTCATGGCTCCGCTCACGAGTGAGCCGAAGCGGGAGGAGTGTGTACCCTTGCTCACCGACTCGGAAGCCTACGTCAATGACCCCCGACTCCATCTGGACAGATCAGGCCCTCGCCGAGCTCCGAGAGGACTTCGGCGACGCGTACTCGGGCCGTACCGTGCTCGTCACAGGGGCGGACGGCTTCATGGGGTCACACCTGACCGAAGCCCTCGTCGCCGTCGGTGCCAACGTCCACGCCTTCGTGCGCGCGACCTCGAGTGGCGCTCTCAACAACATCGGTGCCCTCCGCAACGACCTGAAGGTGCACTTCGCCGATCTGACGGACAAGACCTCGATCGACTACCTGATGCGCGAGCTGAAAGAGACCGCGCCGGACCGGCCCTACGTCTTCCACCTCGGGGCGCAGGCCCACGTCGGCGAATCCTGGCATCGGCCGTACGAGACGGTGATGGCGAACACGGTCGGCACGCTCAACCTGCTGCAGTCGATCGTCGACACGGGCCTCGAGCTGGAGAAGTTCGACACGGCGGGCACCTCGGAGGAGTACGGCAATGTGCGCGACGACGTCTCGCACCATCACGATTTCGACGATGCGGGCAGCCTGATCCTGCACGAGCGCTCGCCGATCAACCCGAAGTCGATCTACGCGACCGCGAAGGTCGCGGCGGACTTCCTGACGATGAACTACTTCGACGCCTTCGGCGTGCCGGGCGTTGTCACGCGGATGTTCAACAACTACGGGCCGCGGCAGAACCCTCGTTACGTGACGGGGACGATCATCACGCAGGCGCTCATGCGCGAGACGATCGAGCTGGGCAACCTCGAGCCGCTGCGCGACTTCTGCTTCTGCACCGACGGGGTGCGCGGTCACCTCACCGTCGCCGCACACGGTAAGCCGGGAGACGTCTACGTCTACGGCCAGGGCGAGAACATCTCGATGGAGGGGTGGGTCGAGCTGATCCTGCGCGTCGGCGAGGAGAACGGGTTCTGGCCGGCCGGGCGCACCGTGTCGACGACGCCGAAGCGCTATCGGCCGGGCGCGAGCGACGTGATGGCGCTTCGCGTCGGCCACGAGAAGCTGACCGCAGAGACGGGCTGGATGCCGAAGGTGTCGTGGGAAGAGGGCGTCCTCGAGACGATCCGCTGGTACGCCGAGAACCACGCGCGCTGGATCGGGCGCGTGGACTGGGCGCCGCCGGCAGCCCGAACCTGATGTAGCGCCCTCACCAGCTGAGCCCCGGCGCCGGATCACGCCCCTGTCCGAAACGGGCTGTCCCTGCCCTTGAGGCGCACATCACCTGCGCTACGATTCAGGCCATCGTCGTCGATCAAGAATTCGATGTCGCACGCAGTCGGGAAGACGTGCGCCGACCGGTCAGACGAACGGTAATCGACACGATCGTCGCCGGTGCCGTGCCTTTCATCGCGGTTGCCTGCTTGTTCGCGTTCTACGGCCAGCCGCATCGCAAGCAGTCTGGCGACACGTACGGCACGGTCATGACCGCGGTGGCGCTGGTTCAGAAGCACACGATCTGGCTCGATGACTACCTCCCGTACATCCAGCAACGCTCGGGCGAGCAACCGTACATGGTTACCCGGAGCAGGACTGGCCACCCGGTCAACGTGACCCCCTTCGCCCCATCGCTCCTCGCAGTCCCGGCCGCCTTTCTCTTCGACGCGGCCGGTGCGTCACCGAGCGACTGGGACACGTGGATGGAGGCCGGAATGCTCACGGCAGCCATGACCGCGACGCTTTCCGTCATCGTCCTCTTCCTACTGATGACGCGCCTGACGACGCGGCGGCGGGCATTCCTGGTCGCATCCGTCTACGCGTGGGGTACCCTCACGTGGGGTATCGCCGGGCAGGCGCTCTGGCAGCACGCGCCGTCCATGCTCGGGCTCTCGCTCGGGCTACTGGCCCTCAAGGATCGCCGATTCGCCCTCGCGGGCGCCTCACTCGCCGCCATGATCGCGTGTCGCCCGTCGACTCCGATCATCGCGCTCTTCCTCCTGCCACTCGTGGGTCGCACGCTGCTCGACTGGGGGCGTTTCCTCCTCGGGGCGCTCCCTGTGGCACTCGCGTATCTCTCCTACAACGCATTCGTCTTCGGAGGGCCCCTTCGGACGGGATACACGACCGACCCCGGTTCGACGACCGGTCTCTTCGCGGGCAATCTGCTCGACGGGCTCGGCGGTCTCCTCGTCTCGCCGGGCCGTGGACTCCTCGTCTACTCGCCCATCCTCGCGTTTGCCGGGGTCGGTGCCGTCAAGGGATTCCGCACGCCGTTCTACCGGTGGACAGCGCTTGCGGCGGCCGCGTACGTCCTTGCGATGGGGCGCTACGCGTTCTGGTGGGGAGGCGAGTCGTTCGGCCCCCGTATGCTCACGGACGCCCTGCCACTTCTCGCACTTCTCCTCGTACCAGCGCTCGACGTCGTACGGGAGCGGCGCGTGCTGCGGTGGGCTTTCGCCACGGCTCTGGGCTGGTCGGTGGCGGTACAGGCGCTCGGGGCCGCCGCGTGGCCGCCGGGAGTCTGGTACGACGTCCACGACCTGGCCGACAACTCGATCTGGTGGTCGTTCACGAGTAACGAGCTTGTTGGCATGCTGCAGAAACCGGACCTCCTGGTGCCTGCGGCCCAGATGGGACTTGCGCTCGCCGTTGGTGCCGTACTCGCATACGCCTCGGCATGGACGTGGCTCGAGGTCCGGTCGTCCCGCATTGCCGTCGCTCCAGCGGCCGCTTCGACGCCCGCCTACGCGCGCCGCACCCAGGGAAGAGTCGTACTCGCAGTGATCGTCGCGGCATCGATCGTCGCCTCGCTCGGGGCGTTCTGGACGGCGCTCGAAAGCCTACGAGACACGTACGGCCGCCTGAGCCCCGGGGACCGGGAGCGCGCGGCGGGTACGCACGAGGATCTCGGTGGCCCGGCGTGGGATGCGATAAAGGCACAGCTCGGCCGGGGCGACCGCTTCGCGGTGATCGGCCAACGCGGGGCCGATAACGAATCTCGCCGGGAGAACCTTGTCACCAAGACGTACGCGTCCTACTGGCTCCTCCCGGCGGTGCAGGTGTCCGATCCAGGTCGGGCGGACGTCACGATCTACGTGAACCCGAGTCCCGTCCCCGAAGGCGCACGATGTTTCGCCGGCCGTTGGACTATCTGCTTCCGGCGGCAGTCCTGACGATCGCCGGTCTTGTCGCCGCGAACCTCCTGTTCGCCGTCATCGGCGCAGGCGTGCTCGCGGCCGCCCGCATCACCCGGACGACCGGCAGCCTGGTCGAACGATGGGGCCTCGCGCCACTCACGGGAATGGCGACGGTGGGGATCATCGGGACGATCTTCGAGCCGCTGCATCTTGGGGTAACCGTTCCGGTGGTCATTGCGCTGGCCCTGGCCTCGATCGTCCTGCTCGCCCTTCGCCTCGAGCGTGCGCCGCGCACGCCACGTCCTCCCTGGCTCGATGCCGACCGGATCGTTGGCGTCGCAGCGGCGATCGGGCTCGTCGCAGTGGGAGCGGTGGTGGCACTGACGTTCTGGGTGAAACCGATCGTCGAGTACGACAGTTGGGCGATGTGGGCAATGAAGGCGCGCGCGCTCGCCGCCTTCGGCTGGGCAGACCCACAGGTCTTCGAGGCCGACTCGTATCGGGCCCTCCACCTCGAGTACCCACTCGTCCTTCCCGTGATTCATGCGGTGGGGATCCGAGCGGCCGGAAGCTACGAGGGACGCCTCGTCATCCTGCAATGCCTCCTCATCGGAGGCGCCGGCCTGCTTGCGCTCTGGGCAGTCCTGCGCGATCGCGCGAGACCGGCCGTTCTGTTGCCGTGCATCCTCGCAATCGCGATCGTGCCCGGGATGTTCGGGCAACTGGCCACCGCCTACGCAGATGTGCCGCTTGCCCTCTTCGTCGGCGTCGCGGTCGCAGCGGCGGCGAGATGGCTCGTCGATCTCGACAATCGCTGGTTGATCGTGGCAACGCTGTTCCTGATTGCAGCGGCGCTGACGAAGAACGAAGGGCTTCTGTTCGCGACCGCTGCGTTTGCAGGGCTGATTCTTGCGGCCGCGGGACGCCGGAGGGTCACCGTCCTGCTGGCTGGCCTGGCGTTCGGCCTTGCGATCCTGCCATGGCGGGTACACCTCAGCCGCGCGCACCTCAGCGGGAGAGACTACGACCTTTCGTCCTCGTTTGCCGCGGGAGGGGGGTCGCAGCGGGTCAGCCGGGGCCTGGAGGCAGCGCACCGGCTGGTCCAGTTCGCCCTCGACCCTGATCGGTTCGGATTCCTCCTGCCGTTCGCCGTCGCAGCGGCGGCGATCGCCCTCGTTGTCGGCCTTTACCGCCTGGGCGCGTTCCTCATCACGTTCCTGACTATCTCCCTCGCCGGCCTGACGTGGGTGTACGCGATCTCGGGCCTCGATCTCGACGGTTATCTTCGGGCGAGCGGTGATCGCGTGGTGACCGGACTCGTGCTCGGCGGAGCGTCCGTCGGCACGGTGATCTTCGGCGAGCTCGGTGGCCCCGACCGGCCCACCGCTTCTTCGGAAGGCCCGCACCTGGACGAAACCGTCTCGATCGGGTCCGCGCGGTAGTCTTCGCGCCGATGCGTGTTCTCGTAACCGGGGGTGGCGGCTTCCTGGGCTCGCACCTCGTCGAGCAACTCGAACGCGACGGCCACAATGTCTTCGTAGCCCGTAGCGTGCAGTACGACCTCACCGAACCGGAGGACACCCGTCGCCTCTTCGACGACGCCGAGCCCGAGCTCGTATTCCACCTGGCGGCAGAAGTCGGTGGTATCGGTGCGAATCGGGCAAACCCGGGACGTTACTGGTACGCGAACCTGATGATGGGCGCGCACGTGCTCGAGCAAGCGCGGCTCCATCGGACGCGCAAGGTCGTGATGACGGGCACCGTCTGCGCCTACCCGAAGTTCACACCTGTCCCATTCAAGGAAGATGACCTCTGGAGCGGCTTTCCAGAGGAGACCAACGCTCCGTACGGCGTGGCGAAGAAGGCCATCCTCGTCGGCGCGCAGGCCTATCGTGATCAGTACGGACTCGACACGGTGTTCCTGCTGCCGACGAACCTCTACGGCCCACGGGACAACTTCGATCTCCAGACCTCGCACGTGATTCCAGCACTGATCCGGAAGATGATCGACTCTCCCGAGGAGATCACCCTGTGGGGAGACGGTACGCCGACGCGCGAGTACCTCTACGTCGACGACTGCGTCGACGGGCTCCGACTTGCCGCGGAGGCCTACGACGGTGGCGACCCCGTCAACCTCGGGACCGGGGTCGAGACGTCTATTCACGAGACAGCGGAGATCGTCGCCGACGCCGTGGGGTTCACCGGCGGGATTCACTGGGACACCTCGATGCCGAACGGCCAGCCCCGGCGCTCGCTCGACTCCTCGAGGGCGGCCGAGCTGTTCGGCTTCCGCGCGAAGGTGCCCCTACGGGACGGAATCGCCCGGACGGTCGCCTGGTACAGGGCGAACGTCCCGGGGCAGCCCCGGTGAGAGAGCAGGTCGCGCCGCTGCGCCGAGTTTCTCCTCGAGCAGCGCAACCCGCTGCGCGAGCAGTGTGTTCTGGTCGTCGAGCTGCGACAGCACGGTCGAGTAGTGGAGCAGCACGATGATGATGAAGAGCGTCGCGATCGCGAACAGGATCGCGGGCGGGTACGTCGACACGCCGAGCCAGCCGGCGATCGTCGTCAACCCGTCTCTCCAGGCCGAGAGGATGAGCAGCACGATTCCCGTCACGAGCCACAGGAGCGCGTACCGCTCCTTCAGCCGGCGGCCACGGATGAGCTCGAGCACGATCAGGATCAGGATCAGCGAGGCGATCGCGGCCGCGACGGAAATCCTCACGGGTGTCATGCGCTCGTCACCTCCTCCGGCGGCGTGACCTTTCGCAACATCGCCATGAACAGGGCGAGCGTCACCTTCAGCACGTAGTAGACCGAGCGCACGAACGTGATCGAGGACGTCCCTGTCTCCCGCTCCCGCATCGTCACCGGCACCTCGACGAGCCGCAGCCGGTGCTTGAAGACGAGCACCGTCGCCTCGACCTCGGGGTAGTCGTTCGGGTAGTCGTCGGCGAAGAGGGCGATGCCCTTGCGGTTGAGCGCCTGGAAGCCCGACGTCGTGTCGGTCACGCGCTGCCGCGTGAGGAGCGAGACGATGCGGGCGAACCAGATGATCCCGATCCTGCGCGCGAGGGGTGGGCGGTAGTCGCCGCTCCCTTCCACGAACCGCGATCCGGTGACGATGTCCGCCTCGCCACGGCTGATCGGCCCGAGGAGCTTCTCGAGCTCCGCAGGGTCATGCTGCCCGTCGCCGTCGAGCCGCACTGCAGTCTCGTATCCGCGCTCGAGCGCGTACTTGAATCCGGTCTGGACCGTCCCTCCGATCCCGATGTTGTACGGCAACGTAACGACAGCGGCACCGTGGGCGCGCGCGATCGCCCCCGTCGCGTCGCGCGAGCCGTCGTCGATCACGACCACGTCGAAGGCGGCGTCTGTCGCCTGGATCGCGTCGACGACGTCGCCGATCGCCCCCGCCTCGTTGAATGCGGGAACGATGGCGACGATGCGCCCCTCGGTCACGCCGTCCCCTCGCTCGCGAGCCCCAGGAGGCCGAGAACGCGTCTCGCGCGGTGGGCGTAGGTGTGCTCGTCGAGGACGCGCTCGCGGGCCCGGGCGCCCATCGCCGCAGCCTGCGCGGGATCCGCGAGTAGCTCCCGGTAGGCCGACAGAGCCTGGGCCCCGTCCTCGACGATCACGATCTCACCACCGGGGTCGAACCACTGCTCGATCCCGTCGTGGGGGTTCGACACGATGGCTGCACCGGCCGAGGCGAGCTCGAACGGCCGACACGTGGACGAGAGCGGCACCGTGGCATGCGTCCGCCGCGTGACGTTGAGGTTGATCCTGGCCGCCGAGATCGTGCGCGCGAAGACGTTGAACGGCACGTCGCCGACCACGCGCGCGTCCCCCGTGTCGCCGCGGAAGTCGCGTCCGCCGAGGGCGAAGTCGATCTCGGGCGCCATCCGACTCGGCTCGCCGACCATCGAAGCTGTCCACTCCTGGCGGAACTTGTCGCCGTAGCCGTAGAAGAAGACGTCCATCTCCTTGGCGACCGGCTGCGGGGCGAAGAACTCGGGATCCGCACCCCAGAAGACGGCCTCCGCGCGGCGGGCGCCGAGCTCTCGCAGGCGCGGGAGCCCACCTTCGGAGTTCGAGAGCACGAAGTCGTACTCCGACGGATCGCCGCCGTGGTAGTAGTTGAACCCCGTGTCCATCCCACCGAACTCCGGCAGACTCATCGGCACGTCACCGTCGTAGTAGACGACGGGGATCCCGAAACGATCGCGGAGCGCGGTCGGTATGCCGCGGAAGTGCGCAAGCGGAACGGTGAAGAAGATGACGGCGTCGGGTCGCTCGCGCTCGACGAGCCGCTCGAGATGGCGCCGCCAGCGTGGCGTCACGACCCGCCAGATCGTCTCGCGCGTGAGGCGGTCGAGCGCGGACTCCTCCGGTGTGTCCTCGTCGCGACGCAAGTAGCGGTCGCCCTTCAGCCGGGCGAGGCCGCTGCGCATGGCCGCATACGATTCACCCTCCCGGTAGGTCGGGTTGGGCGCCGTCCGCCACCACGGCGACAGGACGGGACGGCCGCGATACGGCGTGACGACGAGGTCGACTCCCGCCTCGTACATCCCTTTCCACAGCTGCCACCACGCGGGCGTGCAGCCGTAGCGGAAGTCGAGATCAACGGCAGAGGCGACGGCAAGAATCCGTGGGGGTTTCACGCGGGCCATTCTAGGGGTGAGCGGGCGGCGATCAGTACGCGCCGCGACTCGACACGACCGCAGGGATCGTCTTGACGATGATCGAGATGTCGAGCCAGATCGACCAGTTCTCGACGTACGCGAAATCGAGCCGGACGAGGTCGTCGAACGAGAGTCCTGAGCGACCCGATATCTGCCAGAGGCCGGTCATGCCGGGAAGGACGAGATACCGCGCCCGATGCCAGTCCTCGAGCAGCCGGTAGTCGCGCACGGGCAGCGGCCGCGGGCCGACCAGGCTCATCTGGCTCTGCAAGACGTTGACGAGCTGCGGTAGCTCGTCGAGCGAGAATCGCCGCAGGACGCGGCCGACGCGCGTGACGCGCGGATCGTCCCTGATCTTGAATAGCGCCCCCGTCGCCTCGTTCGCGGTCTCGAGGCCCTCCTGCTGGCTCGCCGCATCGACGACCATCGTGCGGAACTTGAGCATCTTGAATTCCTTCTCCCCGATCCCCACGCGGCGGTCGACATAGAACACCGGCCCCGCCGACTCGAGCTTGATCGCGAGAGCGATCAGGAGCCAGAACGGGAGGCCGAGAACGATGATCAGAGCACTCGCGAGGATGTCGAACGCCCGTTTCACGCCCCAGTCCCAGCCCGTCAGGATCGGTGGCCGGAGGTCGAAGAGGAGAATTCCGTGGCCCGGCGCGTACTCTCCCTTCTGCACGAGCAGCTCCGTGGTCGCGGGCGCGAGCCGCACCTTGACCCCCGCGCGGTGCGCGTGCTCGACGACGTCGAGCACCGTCCGCTCGTCGATTCCCGCCTCGGAGAGGATCAGCTCGTCGGGGCGGATCTCGTCGAGGAGGGCGGGAAGCTCGGCCAGGGACGACCCGAGCCACGGCAGCTCGTCGAAACGGCTCGTTGCCACCGCCCCGACGACCTCGTAACGGATCCCTCCCTTGGAGGCCTGCAGAGCCTGGTGAAGGCGCGCGGGCCCGTCACCCTCACCGGCGAGAATGACGCGCCGGCGAACACCCGAGACCTTCATGACATCGAGCGAGAGCGAGTCGTAGGCGGCCCGGAGAAGGCCGATGCAAAGGGCGCAGATGACGACGGACGTGGGGATCAACCCGGTCGTCTTGAAGTCGTAGCCCGTCCCGAGCCCGAACGCGAGGACGATCAGAGCCACCAGAATGAGAGACGACACGATCCGACCCGCACCCGACCGGCGCTCGCGGACGGAGTAGAGACCGGCCTGGACGAACACGAGCACGGTGATCGGCACGAGGAACGGCAGCCACTCGGCGACTCCCTTCTGCCAGAGGATCGACCAGTAGAGGGTGCCACCGTAGAGCAGCGTGCGAAACACGAGGGCCGCGTACAGCCCGAGGGCCAACCCGAGGATGTCGACGGCCACGAGCGCCACGATGCTGAGTGCCCTGCGCACCGCGCGACCGACCGCGCGACGGGAGAGCACGTAGAGCCGGGACGAGCGGACGTCGCGATCACGCGCGCTCTGTACAGCGACCAACTCGGGCCGCTGCTCGGGCAGCGGAGCCTGGTTCGTATCCACCGACCGGGGATTCTACTCGGAGCTCCGGCCTGATTCTCCCGGCGGGTCGGGCCACGACCGCCGGGGGCACCTATCCTGGGTACGCGTTGGGACTCCACGGCGACGACATTCGTAGAGCGGCTCCCGCCGCCCTGGCAGGGACGCTCGCATTCGCGCTCGCCTGCGTGCTGCCCCGGATCGGACTGTTCCAGGGGGGACAGGCGGCGGACGTCGCCCTCTACCAGCAGTACGGCGACCAGATCGTCAGCGGCACGATTCCGTACCGTTCGTTCTTCGTCGAGTACCCGCCCGGGTCGCTCGTGGTCTTCGCGCTTCCGTCGCTCCTGCCCTCGGCCGACTACACGACGGGGTTCCAGCTCCTGATGGCGTCGTTCGCAGTCGGTGCCATCGCGGCCGTCGCCGTCATCCTGTCGCTCGCAGGTGCGTCACCCAGAGGCATCTGGGCGGGCGCGCTCTTCACCGCACTCGCCCCGCTCCTGATGGGTCGTACGTATCTCGATCGCTACGACGCGTTCCCGACGTTCCTCCTCATGGCGGCGCTCGTCTGTGTCGGACTCGGTCGCGAGCGCCTCGGCCTCGTGTCGCTCGCGGTCGGGACGTGCGCGAAGATCTTCCCGATCGTTGCGTTGCCGGCGTTCCTCCTCCGGCTCGCGGAGCGCGGCAGGGCTTCGGTGCGCCGCGGGATCGTCGCGTTCGTCGTGACCTGCGCGGTGATCGCGCTTCCGTTCGTCATCCTCGGCCCCGGCGGTGCCCGGTTCACGACGAAGGTCGCGCTCGTGCGACCGACCCAGGTCGAGAGCCTCGGCGCGTCGCTCGCATTCCTCGGTGACCGCCTGGGCGTGATGGAGATCACGACCCGCACGACCTATGGGTCGAAGAACGTGTTCGGCTCCGGTGTCTGGGTCATCTCGGTCGGGGTCGCTCTCGCGCTCGTCGCCGCCCTCGCGTTGACATGGGTGGCGTTCGCACGCAGCGACCGCTCGTACGGGCGCCTTGCAGCCGCCACCCTCGCCTCGGTCGCCGCATTCGTCGCCTTCGGCAAGGTCCTCTCACCTCAGTACCTGATCTGGTTGATCCCACTCGCCCCGCTCGCTCTCGGGAAGCGACATGCCATTGCAGCCTGCGGGCTCCTCGCGGGCGCGCTCGCACTGACGCGCCACTGGTTCCCCGGCCGGCTCTCCGAGCTCGCGGCGCTGGACACGGAGAGCTGGGTCGTGATGACGCGCAACGGCCTGCTCGTGGCGCTGTTCGCGATCGCGTACCTCAGCCTGCGTTCGGGAGATACCAGATGACGAACCCCCCGGCTTCCGATCGGCGGTAGCCGGCGGCGCGCAGGAGGGGCTCGTCGACCTTCGACTCGTCGACGCTGCCGCGAATGACGACATGCCCCGGTCGCGGCGAGCGCGTCACCTCGGTCACATACGGCTCGTACCGCACGTGGTCGTCTCTGAGAATGACGACCTTGCTCCCGACCCGCGTGTACCGCTCCTGGGGTGATTCGGCGCCGATGATCCGCTCGTCCGTCGAAAAACCGAGACGGTAGGCGACCCAGTAGTCCGCGAACACGCGGTCGACGCCGAGGCGATCGAGCTCGTCTTCGAGAGGCCCGAAATCGGCCGGCACGAACATGCCGTCGGCCCGTGCCTGGAACTGGGGGGAGTCACCCATCTGCACGAGGCCGAACACGGTCAGCGCGACCGCGACGGCGACCGCGGCGGCAGCTCGCTGCCACGAGGTCAGCACGACCGCAACGAGGAGCACCAGCACGGGCGAGAGGATGTAGAGGTAGCGCGGCTCGTCGACGATCCACGTGAACGTCGATGTGGCCGCGATCAAAGGGAAGACGACCGCGACGACGACGAGGAGGCTGACCGGTGTCTTCCGCGTCCGCACGGCGATGATCGCGAGCCCCGCATAGAGCGCGAGCATCGCCACGCCGCCGATCGCGACGCCTCCCACCCAGGCGAGGTCGAAGGGCACCCGAAGACCGAAGGCCATCGGCAGCGCACCGTTCACCGTCCCACGAAGCCGACTGGCAAACGTCCCCGCCCCCGGCGGGAAGGAGAACGACCACCAGTCGTGGCGGACGTTGGAGACGACCCAGGGGAGGAACCCTGCGAACGCACACGCCACGGCGAGGGGCGCGAGCCTGAGCGTGGCGGGCCGCCGCCAGATGAGCCAGAGCGCGGCGACGAGGGCGATCGGCAACAGCTGCGCCGTCTGCCAGAGGCCGACGCCGACGACGAGACCGAGGAGAACGGCGTCCCGTCGTGTCGGCCGATCGTAGAGCCGGAGGACGAGCAGGAGAACGAGGAGCGCCAGCACGAGGCCCGACCCGTAGAAGCCGTGGGAACGCGACGACTTCCAGATCGCGTACGCGGGCCAAAGCCAGAAGAGGACACCCGCGGCCGTCGCTGCAGGCTCGCCGACCGTCCTTCGCCCGACACGCCAGACGAGAACCGCTGCGACCGCCGTCAGGGCGATGGGCACGACCCGCAGCGCGACGATGCTGCCGGGGAACGCTGCAAGGAGCGGAGCCGCGAGCACCGTCTCCAGCGTCCCGCCGTACGCCTGACCCCACATGAAGGCCGTGAGCTCGCCGTCTGCGACGTGCCGCGCCATCAATCCCCACACCGCCTCGTCGCCGTCGAGGGCGCCGAGATGAGAACGCCACACCACGATCCGCTCGATCGAACCGACGAGAGCACCGACGGCTACCAGCACCCGCATGGGAGTCAACCTCACCCCGCGAGGCTACCGTGCCTCACCGCGACCTTGATGCACGTACCGTTACGGCATGTGCGGAATCTGCGGCGCCGTTTCCCCTGCGCCAGGCGGGGTTTCGGTCGAATCGGTCGAGCGGGCGTGCACCGCGATCCGCCGTCGCGGGCCGGACCACGGCGCCGTGCGGGATCTCGGCCGATGCGTGCTCGGCTACCGCCGGTTGCGCGTCGTCGACCTCGCCACCGGGGATCAGCCCGTGTCGAACGAGTCGGGCGAGATCACAGTCGTCTTCAACGGCGAGATCTACGGCTTCGAGCAGCTCCGTACGGAGCTGCTCGCGAACGGCCACGTCCTCCGGGGGAAGGGAGACACGGCCACCCTCCCTCACCTCTACGAGGAGCACGGGGTCGGCTTCGTGGAGCGGCTGGACGGCATGTTCGCCCTCGCACTCTGGGACGCTCCCCGACAACGCCTCGTCCTCGCCCGCGACCGATTCGGGAAGAAGCCACTCCTGTGGACGCGACTGGCGAACGGGACGGTTGCGTTCGCATCCGAGCTCAAGGCCCTCCTCCAGTTCCCCGGGGTCGAGCGACGCGTCGACCTCGAGCGCATCGATTCGTACCTGGCGCTCGGCTACGTGATCGGCGACCGGACGGCGCTCGCGGGAATCAACCGCCTGCCACCGGGATGCACACTGACGATCGAGAACGGCAACACGCGCGTCGATCGCTACTGGAAGCTCGAGGCGGCGGCACGACGCCTCCCCGACGACGAGTGGATCGCGGCCGTCCGCGACGGCGTTCGGGCGGCCGTCCGGCGTCGCCTGGTCGCGGACGTTCCCCTCGGTGCGCTGCTCTCCGGCGGGATCGACTCCAGCATCGTCGTCGCGGCGATGGCACAGGAGAGCCCCGAACCGGTGAGGACGTTCTCGGTCGGGTTCGAAGACCACCGCTACGACGAGCGGCGCTACGCGCGTCTCGTGGCCGAGCGCTACGGGACGATCCACGAGGAGCTGCTGCTCGAACCGGACGCGGCGGCGCTGATTCCACGGCTCGTCGAGGCGTATGACGAGCCGTTCGGAGATACCTCCGCACTCCCGACCTTCCTCGTCTGCGAGCATGCGCGCCGATTCGTGACGGTCGCTCTCGCCGGCGACGGCGGGGACGAGATCTTCGGCGGGTACGAGCGCTACCGGGCTCATGCGCTCGCAACACATCTCGACCACGTCCCGCACGCGCTGACCGCTGCGGTCACGCGTGCCATCCGGTTGATCCCCTCGGCGCGCACGGTTCCTCGCTCCGCGGCGTACCGCGCCGCCCGCTTCCTCGATACCGCGGGCCTCGAACCCGCGGAGCGGTACGGGCAGCTGATGGAGATGCTCCCGCAACGCACCCGACTCGACCTCTGGACGACCGAGGCACGGGCAGCGATCGGCACGATCCGAACCCCGGGTGAGCTGCTCGGCCCGCCGCGCGCCCCCGGCGTCGCAGGCCTCCAGCTCATCGACGTCGAGACGTATCTCCCGGACGACCTCCTCTACAAGGCCGATATCGCCTCGATGGCGAACTCGCTCGAGCTGCGGGCGCCGTTCCTCGACCATCACCTGGCAGAGCTGGCTCTGGGGATGCCCGATCACCTCAAGCTGCAAGGCTCGACGGGGAAGGTCGCCCTGCGCCGCGCCTTCGCCGACGACCTGCCGCCCGAGGTCCTCGATCGGGGCAAGGCGGGCTTCGGCGTCCCTGTCTCCCAGTGGTTCCGAGGGGAGCTTCGCGCCATGGCGAAGGACGTGCTCCTCGACCCCTCGACGGGGAGACGAGGCCAGTTCGATGCCGCCGCGGTCGAGCGCGTCCTGACCGCTCACGCGAGCGGTCGCGCCGACCACGGTGAGGCTATCTGGGGGCTTCTCATGCTCGAGCTCTGGCAGCGGCGCTACGTCGACGCGGGAGCGTCGTGAGCCGTCGAGCCGCGATCCTCATCGTCTCGGCTGCCGCGATCGTGCCGCGTGCCATCGTGGTGCTCGTCGAGCGCGAGAGACTGCTCGAAGGGCTGACCGAGAAGAGCGATCGCTTTGCGAGAACGCTCGTCGACAGCGGGACGTTCGGGTTCATCCAGGGACGGCCTTCGGCATTCACCCAGCCGCTGTACTCGTTCGTGCTCGCACCGCTGTACGCGACCGTCGGCAGGAGCTGGCTCACGGTCGCCGTGCTGCAGATCCTGATCGCTGCCGGGACCGCCATTCTCGTCTATGCGATCGGCGAGCGCGTCGCGTCGCGTCGCGTCGCGGTCGTCGCGGCCGTCCTTGCGACGCTCCACCCCTATCTGGTCTGGCACGACGTCCACCTGAATCGCGAGATCGTCGACGGGTTCCTCGCTGCCCTCGTGACGTTGCTCATCGTTCTCGCGACCGAGCGCAACTCCGTGCGGATCGCCGCCGCCGCCGGCGCCGCCTGCGGGCTTGCCGTGCTCGGGAACGCGCGACTCTCGCTCCTCCCCGCGATCCTCGCGCTCTACCTCCTGTGGGCTCTCGAGCCGCGCCGCAACGCCGTGATCGGCGCGGTGCTCGTCGTCGTCGTGGCGCTCATCGTCGTCAGCCCGTGGGTCGCGCGGAATCGCATCTCGGTCGGCTGCTTCGCGCTGACGACCGATGCCCGTGCGCTTTGGAAGGCGAACAACCTCTCGACCCACGGCGTGCTCGCGCGCGGGGAGTGGATCGATCAGGTGCCGGAGCTCCCCGGGGCTCCGCCCTGGCCGGAGCTCGCCGCCGACATCACCGAGCGGACGGGTCGGGTCGTCGAGGTCGACGAATGCGCGCAGATGCGCTTCTACCGTGGCCTCGTAACCGACTTCTGGCGAGAGCACCCCGGCGAGAAGGCGAGGCTGTCGCTGCAGGCGGTCGGAATGCTGTGGAACCCGACCGTCACGGTCGATGAGAGCGGGCCGAGCTCGGGGCTCGCGGGCGTGGCGAAGGACGTCGGCGATCCTGCCTACGTCGTCCTCCTCTTCGCCTTCGCGCTGATCGGCCTCGGGAAGCTGCCGCGGCAGTTCCTCGTCCTCGTCCTTCTCCTGATCGGATATCAGACCGTGATGGCGATGGTGTTCGCCGGCACCGTTCGCTATCGCGCGCCGTGGGACTTCCTTCTCTGCGTTCCCGCGGCACTCGGGATCGCGAGGGTCATCGAATTGATCGATAATCGATTGCTCAGGTCGAGGCTGGCCGAGTGAGGGTCACCCACGTTCACCGTCTCCGCGGGGTCGGGGGATCCGAGCGACACCTGCTGACGCTCCTCCCGGCCCTCCGAGAGCGCGATGTCGACGCGTCCTTCATCGGCCTCGACGACGGCGACCCCGACCCGTTCTATGCTCAACTCGACGCTCTCGCCGTGCCTTACACGCGACTGCGGGCCCCGCGAGATCTCGACCCGGCACTTGCCTACCGCCTCCGCGGCGCGATCCGGCGGTCCCGACCTGACATCGTGCACACGCACCTCGTACATGCCGACGTCTACGGCGCCGCCCTCGCGGGGCGCGCCACGGTCGTGTCCACGAAGCACAACGACGATCCGTTCCGGCTCGGGCACTTCCGGCACATCGAGAGGCTCTGCGCCCGGCGTGCCAACCGCATCATCTGCATCACCGACGCACTCGCGCGCTTCAACGTCGAGCGGGTCGGGATTGCCGCCGACAAGGTCGCGGTCGTGCACTACGGCCTCGACGACCTCCCGGCCGCATGGGGGCCGCCGGGCGGCCCGAGCCTGCCCGCGGACGCTCGCGTGCTCCTTGCGATCTCGAGGCTGGAGCAGCAGAAGGGGCTCGATGTCGCGATCAAGGCGCTCGCACGGGTCCGCACGCGACACCCGAACGCCGTGCTCGTCGACCTCGGGCTCGGCTCCCTGCGCGCCGACCTGCTCACGCTCGCGAAGGACGAGGGCGTGGAGGAGGCCGTCTTCCTGGCGGGAAGCGTCGGGGACGTCACCGACTGGCTCCGCCGAGCCGAGATGTTCGTCCACCCCGCGCGCTGGGAAGGCTTCGGCCTCGCGTTGCTCGAGGCGATGCTCGCAAGCCTTCCCGTCGTCGCGAGCGCGGTGAGCTCGATCCCGGAGATCGTCAGCGACGGATCGACCGGCGTGCTCGTTCCACCCGACGACGTGCCACGGCTGGCCGAGGCGATCGAATCTCTCCTCGACGATCGCGAACTCGCGCGCGGCTACGGCGAGGCCGGCCTGTCGCGCGCGCGAACGGAGTTCTCGGTCGCCGCGATGGCAGAGCGCACGATTGCGGTCTACGAGTCCGCGGTCGACTCGCCGCTGCCGGCGGCCGAGCAGAGCCGAACGGCGGCATCGGCCCACGACGCGACCGAGTGACGTGCCAGCACGCGCTCGCGCAGCGCGTGCCCGATCCGCTTCCGCTCCTCCACGTCGAGCGCTGCGAGCGATGCGATCCTCGCCGCCAGGCCGTCGGCATCGTCGACGTCAAAGCGGAGCGGTGGCTCGAGGTCGTCGAGCAGCTCCGCGAACGACGGGTTCGAGACGAGCACCGGCCGGCACGCCGCGGCAGCCTCGTAGACGACCTTGTCCGGCGCCCCGGGGCGCATGTTGTTGACGAGCGCGGTGGACTCCGCGAGCAGGGCGGGAACCTCGGTTCGGGGCACGGGGCCGCCGAGCTCGACGGAGGACGACAGCTCGAGCTCTTCGACGAGCGCCTGCAGCCGCGCGAGATTCTCCTCCTCGCCCGGGTGGGACGACGTCCCGTGCGCATGAAGCACGACGTCGACGCCCTTTGCGCGTGCGAGCGCGACGGCACGGATCATCGTGTCGAGGCCCTTGGCAGCCGAGTAGCGACCGAGCGCCCTCAGGAGAACGGTGTCGGCCGGCGGCGCGTCCGTGCAGCCGAAGTCCGAGACGTCGATGCCGTGACCGATCCCGACGACCTTTGGGGAGGCGACGGGAACCGACGAGGCGTCGACCGAGATGACGAGGTTCGAGGCGCGAACGGCCGCCTCGAGCATCCGCGTCCGGTTCCAGTGGGCGTACCAGAGCACGACCCGGGTTCCAACGGGGCGCGCGAGCGGCGCGGCGAGAACGGCATAGATCGGGCACATATGGGCGATGACGGCTGCGGGCCGAGGGCGCCGGGCGAGCTCGCGGCCGAGAGCCTGCTCGAACCTGAGGCCGCGGCCGACGCGCGAGCCGGAAGCGAAGGAGTGCGCCGTGCAGTTGACGGGAAGCGACTCGGCGACCGCGCTGTCGGCGAGAACGACGACCTCGTCCACTCGGGCGGCGAGGGCGGCGATCTTCGCGGACGTCGCACCGAGAACGGGATCGTCCGGATCGACGCGCTGGGTGACGAAGAGGAGTCGCACGATCAGAAGAAGTCCGTGTCCCCGAGCGAGACCGACCACGTCTCGGACGCTGTCGGAAGCGGCGAGGATAGGCCTTTGCCGACATAGTCGAGGCGCGTCGGCAGTGGGGCAAAGCCCGAGCGGGCGAGGAGCGCCCGCGGGATCGTCGGCGACGGCACCGCCACGAGGAGGTCTGCTGGCCGGGCCTCGCGCACGCACCGCGAGAGGAGGGACGGTGCCTCGTCGGCCGGAGCGACGAGCTCCATCAGGAGCGCCGTCGAGATGCGCCCGCGCTGAACGTGGCCGAGGACGGCAAACCCGTTCTCGCTGGCAAGCGCGACGTAGCCCTTCGGGGAATCGAGATAGCGCCACTGGAGGTATCGCGCGTCGCGGATCAGATGATCTCCGAGCGCCGGGGCGATACGGCGATAGGCATCGTCGTGCTCCGGGCCGAACCGCTCGATGCGCCGGACGTCGTTCGAGACCGGCGCGGTCGCTCCCCGGCGGTGAAGCCGCCGCACGAAGGCGCCACGCAGGGGCCTTCCCCAGACGCGCCGACGATCGATCTGGCTCCAGCCGAGCGGGCCGAGGAACAACGGTCGAGTCGGCGCGCTCGCGAAGGCGAGCGCGCACGCCGATCCGCGTTCGCGGCCGAGCTCCTCGTGATGGAGCTCGAGAGCGCGGAAGATGCCGAGGCCCCGGGCGCGCTCCGACGTCACCGCGTGCACGGAGTACTGGACGAGACGCTCCTCGCCGCCGATTCGGAGCCGTGCCAGCGAGTGCGACGCGACACCCACGACGTCGCCGTCGATCGTGGCGACGGACATGAGGCTGCCGGCAGGGTTCCCGTGGAACCACCAGTCGAACACCTCCCCGCCCATCGCGCCGGCACCCCAGGCCTCCCTCATGAGTCCGAGGTACGCCTCACGGTGGCCCGCCTCATACGACTCGATCGAGTACGCGCTCATCGAGACGTCGTTCGCAGGACGGAGTTGAAGGCCCGGCGGACACCCGTGCCGGCGCGGGTGTCCTTGAGGGCCATGACGTCGCAGGCGCCGCGCAGCACGAGCGAGAGGGTGCTCGCCGGGTAGGGCTCCACGTTGTACCGTCTGAGCGCGAACGGATCCGAGCCGGTCCGGTTCGACCCGGTCACGGTCGTGAAGGCAGCCTCATAGCCGGCCCGCCGCAGCATCGAGCCGTGACGCCGTGCGTAGTCACCCGCACCACCCTTGACGTACGCATATGCGCGCACGGCGCGGCCGAGGTGATCCTCCAGGACCCGTTTCGAGTCGACCAGCTCTCTCTCGGCCGACGCGTCGTCGAGCGAGGACAGGGGAACATGCCTGACGCCGTGCGACTCGACCCGAACCCCCAGCCGCTCGATCTCGAGGAGGTCGTCCCAGTCGAGGGTCGGGTTCGGGACGGCGAGGCGTTCATCGTGCGGGAACGCCACCTGCGAACCGATGCTGCCGACGCTCGCGAAGAGGACGGCAGGGAAGCCGTGCCTCGAGAGAACCGGGGCAGCGCCGACGAGGTTGTCGAGATACCCGTCGTCGAACGTGATCAGCGTCGCGCGCGGCGGAAGCGCCGCCCCGCGGCCCAGATGAGCGAGGACGTCGTCCAGGGAGACCGGCCGGTAGCCCTCCGCCTCGATCGCGTTCATGTGCTCGGCGAAGAGCGCCGTCGGAACCGACCCTGGGTTCCCACTCACGCCGTTGACCTTGTGGTAGAGGAGCACACGGAGGCTCTGATCCAGAGGGCGCCGAAGCCGCCCCACCGTGCCCACACCGAGGTAGACCGCGTTCTTGACTCGCTGTTTCGTGGCGTAGGCGGGCACCGTTGCAGTCTAGGAACCAGCACGGGCGAGGACGGCGTCGACGAGCTCGCGCATCGTCCGTGCGAACTCCTCCGGCGTTGCCGACCACGCGGCCGCCGATGCGCTCGCGGCGGCACCGAGGCGCTCGGCCAGGGCACCGTCCGCCAGCACGCGCTCGAGAGCGGAGGCGAGCGCAGCCGCGTCGTCGGTCGGAACGAGAACTCCGTTGACGCCGTCCTGGACGAGGTCGGGAATGCCGCCGGAGCGCGTCCCGACGACGGGACGGCCGCGGCAGAAGGCCTCGACGATCACGCGGCCCATCCCCTCACGACGAGACGGGAGCACGAGGAGCGTCGCCTCGTCGAGCGCGCGCGAGACGCCCGCCGTGTCGAGCCGCTCGGTCCAGCGAACGCCGAGGGCCGGATCGTCCGCGAGGGGACGAACGACGGTCTCGAGGCGTCCTGCGCCCACGATGTGCAACCGTGCCCCGGGTCGCGCGGTCACGAGCTGACGCCACGCCTCCGCCAGCACGTCGACGGCCTTGTAGCGCTCGAGCACGCCGACGAAGAGCGCGGCCGGTGGCACGGGGAACGCGACCGGCGGCGTCGCGGAGGAACGGCGCGAGATCCATGTAGGCCGGGAACGTCGCGATCGGTTCGACCCCCTGCTCGCGGACGAGACCGCTCGTGAACCCCGAGACGGTCCGGACCGCATCGGCGTGACGGAGCGTGAGCCGCGCGAGGCCGTCGGCAATGGGCGACATCAGCCTGCGACCGGGCGATCCGTACACGCGCGTGTTGTTGCGCCAGTCGCCGTGGACGTCGAACACCACGGGGACCGTTGACCGCGCGAGCCGCCTGCCGACGAGCGCGAGTGCGGTGTCCTCGGCACCCTGAACGATGAGCACGTCCGGCCGGAAGGCTCGGATCTCACGGGCCAACCTGATCGGGAGTGCACCGTAGAACGCGGCTCCGTCGAGACGCGCGACCGGGAAGCGGCCGACCAGTGTGAAACGCTCGTCCGCCACCTCCTCGCCCGTCGCCGAGGTACCGAACTGGCGCCAGTCCATCACATCCGAGAGAGCGTCGAAGCGACGCTGCAGCGTCGGCGTGAGAGGGAGCGCGTACCGCGTGCGCGCGACGAAGAGCACGCGCGGAGTCACCGGACAGCCTCTTCGAGCCGGTCGATGATAGCTTCGAAGACCTTCTCGGTGCTGTACTCGGCGACCGACGCAGTCGCGTTCCCGCGAAGCATCTCTTGCAGGCCGTCGTCAGCGAAGTAGCGCACGATCGCGGCTGCGAGGGCGGCGGGGTCGGCGACGGGCACGAGTAGCCCGTTGCTGCCGTCGACGACGACCTCTGCGACGCCTCCGACCTCCGTCGAGATCACGGGCGTGCCGGCCGCGAGCGACTCGACGACGCTGTGCGGGAAGTTCTCCCAGCTCGACGAGAGAACGGTCGCATCCGCCGCGGCGACGAGATCCAGAACCTGGTCCCGGGGGAGCGCACCGAGCAAGCGAACGCGGTCGCCGAGGCCGAGCCTCGAGACCTCGGCGGCCACGCTGTCGCGCTCGTCACCGTCACCGGCGACGAGGAGCGTGACGCCGTCGACCCGCGCAACCGCCTCGAGCATCACGGTGAGCGACTTCTGGGCCGTCAACCGCCCGGCGAAGGCCAGGACGTCCCCTTCCACACCGAACCGTGCGCGGAGCTCGGCTCTCGGTGCGGAGGGACGGGCGTCGGGTGCGGGGTTCGGCATCACGCTGACTCGGCCCGGGGGGACGCCCCACGAGACCACGAGCTCGCGGAGGTAGCCGCTCGGCGTGAACACGTGCGAGGCGCGCCGTACGACGCCGTCCCTGAGCAGCCGCAACGCTCGCCCCGCGAGGCCGCCGCCGTCGTCGCCTCTCTGGAACTCGTCGACGTCACCCTGCACCGCCCCCCGCGCGCGAAGCCGCTCGAAGGCGGGATCGCCGGTGAGCTTGAGCACGAGCGGACGTCGTGCGATAGTCGACCCGATGCCGCTCCTCCCGAACATGCCGGTGGAGTAGACGGCGTCGGCGCTCCGCGCATGTCTCGTGATCAGCACGAGTGAGTGGAGATGCCGGAGCCCGACCGGGATCCTTCGTGAGGTGAACTGCACCGGGTAGCTCTCGGGAGCGGGAGGCGCCGAGGCCGTGGTGACGACCTCGACCTCGTGCCCGCGTGAGACGAGGAACCGCGCAACCTCGGGTGCGTGACTCGCGGGGCCGCCCACATCCGGAGGCCAGATGCCGGAGACGATGAGCACCCTCACGGGCTCAGCATCTCAGCATCGGAGAGTCGGGCGCCGCGGTGCTCACGTCGGAGACGGTAGAGCAGTACCGCCCACGCAGCGGCGAAGGAAGCAGTCGCGACGAGGACGGCAGCGGCCCCTCCGGTCGCTCCCCAGCGCGAGCCGAAGATCACGATCAGTGGCAGGAGCACGGCGATCTCGACCCCGTGCGCGACGATCCGCAGGCCCGGCTTGCCGATCGAGACGGGGAACGACTTGGTCCAGCCGAGCACGAGCCGCAGCGCCGCGGCGAGCAGCAGGATCCGGGCGGCATCCGTCGCCGGGATGTAATCCGTTCCGAGCACGACGCGCACGAGCCACGGCATCAGCACCCAGGCGATCGGGACGAGCGCGAGCGCGACGGCGGTCGCGCCGACGACGTACCGACGCAGCGAGCGGTACGTCTCGGCGATGCGACCCTGCTCGACGTCGTGCGTCTGCTCGGTCAGGAGGATGAGTCGGACGGGCGCAGAGAGCGCCTCGAACGCGGTGATCGGTGCCTGCGCGGCCCGGAAGTACCCGACCTGGGTGGCGGAGGCGACCACGCCGAGGACGAGTGGCGAGAGCGTGTTGCGCATCGAGACGAGCGACGTGCCGATCCCCGACTTGAGCACGAAGCGCGCGAGCTCGGCGCGGTCACGGCGAAGCCCCGTCGCCGCAGCAGGAGGATGGCGGGAGAAGAGCCTGTGTCCGGCGAGCCCCGACGCGCACGAACCGACGATCTGGCCGATGAGGATCCCGACGACGGCCCAGGTGACGCCGTACTGCACACCGACGGCGACGCCGACGAGCCGGCAGGCCATCGCGAGTCCGCTGAACATTGCCCGCAGGTCGTAGCGCCCGGCGACGATCATCGCGGCGCCCGCGATCCCCTCCGGTGCCTGAGCGACCGGGATGAACGCGGCAACCACGAGCGGCACGGTCAAGCCGGGCTCGTCGAACAGCGCATCCGCGAACGGGACGAGGGCGAGGATGACGAGGGTCGCGAGAGCTCCACCTCCCCACTTGATGGCGATGCCGGCACGGAACAGGCCGCGGAGCCGGCCCCAGTCGTCGGTCGCGGCGTAGCGGATCCCGTACTTGACGATCGCCTCCTCGACGGTCGTGTCGAGCAGGAGCTGGACGAAGCCGGCCGCCGCGAGCGCGATCGTCAGAAGGCCGAACTGATCCGGCCCGAGAACGCGGACCGCAATGAGCGTCCCGAGGATGCCGGCCGCCGTTCCGCCGTAGAGTGCGGCAGCCGTGACGGCCCGACGCCTGAAGTCCCGCGAGGCCATCGGAACGATCAGTATAGGAGGCGCCGTGGATGCTCCCGAACGACTCGCGTGCTCCGGCGAGGCCCTCGTGCTGGCGCTGTGCGTGCCGCTGCTCTGCATCCACGAGCGCTACAACCCGGACATCGGCATCGCCGCCGGGTCGACGACCGTGAACATCGCCGCCTCGGACGTCGCCGTGCTGATCATCCTCGCCGCCGCGGCGCGGGCCGCAAGCCGTCTCGGGATCGCGCCGCTCCGCCGCGGGGGCTGGACGTTGGTCGGCGCGGCGACACTGATCGCGATCGTCTTCGTCGCGACGCTCGCCGGGCCGGTCCTCACCGACGGCTACCCGTTCGCCCGCAGCCTCGTCAGCGCCGCGAAGTTCGCCGAGTACGGCGCGCTCGCGGTTGCGGTGCCGTTGATCGTGAGACGTCGCGCGGATGCGCTCGCCGTGGCCGTCGCGCTGACTGCGGTTGCGTCGCTCGCGGCGCTCGTCGGCGTTCTGCAGATCATCGGGCTCGTCGGGAATCTCGACAACGTTCCGGCCGGGCGCCGGATGCCGTCGTTCGTCGGCTACCACGACTTCGCTGCTCTCGCGGGCTCGACGCTCGCCATCGCATTGGCGGCGATCGCCTCGGGGGCGTGGAGCCGCCTACGGCACCTGTGGGCAGCGGCGGCGATCGCGGGGGTCGTCGGCGTGGTCATCGCCGGAGCGATGGCCACCGTGCTCGCGCTGATCCTCGCCGCGGGCCTGACGCTGGTGTTCATGCTCGCGCGGCAGACGTTCTCGCTGCGCCGCGCGCTCGCGATCGGAGGTCTCATTGCGGCGGTCACGCTCGGAACGCTCTCGCTGCGAAGCGGCGACGTGGCCGACTTCGTCGGCTTCCTCGGCAAGCAGGACCACGCGAGCGGCGACGTCCAGAGCTACTCGCAGCGCACGGTCCTCGTCTATATCGGGCTCCGGATCTTCCTCGATCACCCGCTGACGGGGGTGGGCTGGCAGGCGTCCGAGCTACCGGTCAACTTCGAGCCCCACCTCGCGGCTGCCCGTCGACGCTTTCCCGATGTGGCGGAGGAGGCACTCCCCTCCGACGATCATCGGTTCGGCGTCCAGAACGCGTACGTGCAAGCAGCCGCCGATCTCGGCGTCTTCGGCCTGGTCGCCCTCCTCGCGACCCTCGCGACGGCCTTCCTGCGCGCCACGCTCCGGAGTATCCGTGGCGCCTCGCCGCCGGGACCGCTCGCGCTCGGAGTTGCCTGCGGGATCCTCGTCTGCGCGGCCGAATGGGCGGCGCTCGGCCTCGTCCCCGGTGTCCCGGCGACAGCACTCCTGTGGCTGCTGATCGGCGGCGCAGTAGCATTGCCGCGTGGAGGCGACTTGCCAGACGACGGAGAGCGGGCGGTTTCTTGAGCGCTAGGGTCGTCCTGGTCACGGGCGGCGCCGGCTTCATCGGCTCGAACCTCGTGCGTGCCCTCCTGCGGAAGGGCGATCGCGTCCGCGTGCTCGACAACTTCTCGACGGGTAGCCGGGAGAACCTGGCGCCGCTCCTCGGTGATGTCGAGGTCGTCGAGGGCGATCTCCGCTCGTACGAGCGAGTCCACGCCGCGGTGCGGGGAACAGAGGTCGTCTTCCACCAGGGCGCGCTTCCGTCGGTGCCGCGGTCGGTTCAGGATCCCCTCACGACGACGGCCGTCAACATCGAAGGGACGCTGAACGTCCTGCTCGCAGCCCGGGACGAGAGCGTCACCCGTGTCGTCAACGCCTCCTCGTCGTCGGTATATGGCAACAGCGGCGTCCTGCCGCGCACCGAGGACCAGTCTCCCGACCCGATCTCGCCCTACGCCGTCGCCAAGCTCGCTGCCGAGCGTTTCTGCACGAGCTTCAGCCGGGTCTACGACATGGAGACCGTCTCACTCCGGTACTTCAACGTCTTCGGACCGTTGCAGGATCCGAATTCGCAGTACGCGGCGGTCGTCCCGCGGTTCATCCGCCTCATCGCCGACGGTCGCCCGGTGACCGTCCACGGGGACGGTGAGCAGTCCCGGGACTTCACGTTCGTCGACAACGTCGTCGAGGCGAATCTGCTTGCGGCGGCGGCTCCCGGTGTGAACGGGATGTCCCTTAACATCGCCACGGGAGTGTCGGAGACGATCAACCGGGCGACCGATCTGATCGGCGAGATGATCGGGCTCCCAACGGAGAGGACGTTCGTGGATGCGCAACCGGCCGACGTCCGTGCGTCACTCGCCGACATCTCGGAAGCGCGGCGGATGCTCGGTTACGACCCGGCAGTGCCGTTCGCGGAGGGCCTCCGCCGCACGATCGACAGCATCCTCGACGAGGGCTGAATACGCGTCGGCGCCGTACGAGGGACTACGGTACGAGCCGCTCGAAGACCTCGCGGGCAGGCTTTCGCCCGCCGTAGCGATTGTAGAGACCGGACTGCCACCCTGCTGCGATGCGGACCTCGTCCTTGAGCAGGAACCAGATCATCAGGTCGACCCGCGGATTCGCTCTCAGCTTGTCCCATGCCTGCTGCATGTAGAGCGCCTGCTTGGCGAGCGTGACACCGTACTGCTTGTCGGGAGGGTTCGTCTGGTAGCCGTACTCCGTCACCCAGATCCGCTTGTTGCCGAACAGCCTCACGACGTCCTTCGTCAGCAAGTCGAAGTTGCCGAGAATGACAGCGGTCGCCGGCTGACCCCGCTTCCCGGGGCCCGGCTTGGTCGAGGGCGTCTGTGACGGCGATCCGTAGTACGGGTGGTGCGCATACGCGTCGAAGCCCTTCGCGCCGGCCTTGGCCATCCCACGCATGAAGGCGAGCGGAGAGATGGACGTGCGGATCGTGCCCGGCTGGTTGTTGCCGCGCGGCGCAGTGACACCACATGCGACCTTGTTGGAGAAGTTCACGGACTTCGCACCACGGACGACCGCGTTGCAGATCTTGGCGTAGTCGCTCGGGCTCTGCATGATCCACTTGCTCCCACGCCGCACGATCTGCGGCTTCAGGAACACGGGGTTGTTCGGCTCGTTCCACGCGAGCCATTTGCTGACGCGCACGTTCGTGGTGCCGTCGGGAAGCCGGTATGTGCCGGAATACCGGCGTGCGGCCGCCTTCACGAACGACCGGAGATCGGCGGGTCGCAGCGGGACGGAGTTCCAGCCGGCCGGGTTCGCCCAGGACGGCGTTCCGATCACCGTGAACATGACCGACATCCGGTAGGCATTCGCATACCGGACGGTGCGGTCGTACGTGTCCCAGTTGTAGGCGGGATCGAGCGGGTTGGTGGCGTTCTTCGGCTCGCTGCGGGCGACGCCGTTCGGGCCGCCCCACCAGAGGTTGACCCTGATGACCTGGGTGCCGATCTGCTGGAGGATCGGGAAGACCTTGTCGGGGTTGCCGTACAGGATCTGTGCATCGTCGTAGATGCCCTTCTGGATGAACTTCGACCCGGAAGCGGTGGCGGCGGCGGTGGCGGTGTCCGCAGTGCCGACGGCGGACGCACCGACGAAGGCCGCGACAAGAGCTGCCACGGCCGCGATGAGGGCTGCGCTACGCAACGGCGGCGTTTCTACCCAGTGACGCGAGAGTACGCCGCAGACCCTCGTCGAGCTCGATCTCCGGCTCCCACCCGAGGAACTGCCGGGCACGCGTAATGTCCGGCTGACGAACCTGCGGGTCGTCGACGGGCAGCGCCTCGAACACGATCGCGCTCGACGAACTGGTGGCACGGACGACGGCCTCCGCGAGCTCGAGCAACGTCATCTCGGCCGGGTTGCCGATGTTGACGGGAAGGTGCTCGCCCGATTCCGCGAGGAGGATGAGCCCCCGCACGAGATCGTCGACGAAACAGAAGCTGCGCGTCTGTGCGCCGCTCCCGAAGACCGTCAGCGGCTTCTCCTCGAGCGCCTGGCGGATGAACGTCGGAATCGCGCGACCGTCGTGCGGGCGCATGCGCGGGCCGTAGGTGTTGAAGATCCGCACGATCGCCGTGTCGACGCCCTGCTGGCGGTGGTACGCCATCGTCAGCGCCTCCGCGTACCGCTTCGCCTCGTCGTAGACGCCGCGTGGCCCGATCGGGTTCACGTGACCCCAGTACGTCTCGGGCTGCGGATGCACCTGCGGATCGCCGTACACCTCGCTCGTCGAGGCGAGGAGGAATCGCGCACGCTTCACCTTGGCGAGGCCGAGCGCGTTGTGGGTGCCGTACGAGCCGACCTTGAGCGTCTGCAGGGGGAGCCGCAGGTAGTCGATCGGGCTCGCCGGGCTCGCGAGGTGGTAGACGAAGTCGATCGACTCGTCGATCGCAATGTGCTCCGTCAGATCGTGCGGTCGGAACACGAACGACTCGCTGCGCAGGTGCTCGATGTTGGCGAGCGACCCGGTCTCGAGATTGTCGACGCAGATCACCCGGTGGTCTCGCGCAAGCAAAGCCTCACACAAATGTGACCCCAGGAAGCCGGCGCCACCGGTGACGACTGTGGTTGGCATCGGCGAGATGCTACCCGCATCGGTGGCGGTCTCCGTTCACCTCTTACAGAACTCGTACCTGCCCGGGGTCGCGCATTCGCCGCCGCAGGGCGTCCGCGACCGCGACCGCGCCGGCGGCCTCGACCACGAAGACGAACGGCAGCGTGACGTAGAGGAATCGCGGATGGAGATCCGTGACGTAGTAGAAGCTGTAGACGACTGCGTTGACGACGATCGGGGCGAGGACGACGCCGAGCACCCATCGATCGCGGATGGCGAAGCACCCGACGACGAGCAGCGGCGCCAGGATGATGAAGAGTCGCGGCGTGAAGAGCAGCGAGCTCGCCCAGGCGTCGTCCGCGTACTCGAGCGCCCACGGCCGCGACGTGTCGGCGGTCGCACCGTCGAACATCCCGACGTAGCCCTTCGGCCAGTACGCGAGCACGAGGGGCAATGAGACGAGACCCCCGAGCGCGAACGGCACCGCCTTGCGCACGCCGTGCCTGCGCGCGACGAGGAGCGCGAGAACGATTCCGACGAGACCGTTCGTCAGCTTCACCAGTGTCGCGTAGCCGACGGCGAGCCCCGCCCCGGCGTGCCCGAGCAGGCTGTTCGTTGGCCGCAGCACGAGGGCCACGCTCACAACGACGAGCGCCGTCGAGAGCGGCTCGGTGTAGAGGTGGAGCCCGATGTCGACGTTCCACTGGCCGTTCTCCCAGGCGGAATTCCCGGCGAGCTGACCGCTCAGAAGCGGCCAGACCGCGAAGAGCCCGGCGGCGAGCAACCCGGCCGGCCGGCGCCCGGTCGCATAGAGCCCGATGTAGGCCACGGCGATGACCGTCGCCGCGAGAGCGGCCAGCGTCAGCGTCAGGCCGATGACGAAGGCGACATCGGGATTGGGGTCGAGCCCGAGAGCCCGGATCGGCATCATCGGCAGAGACCAGAGGAGCGGCCACCCGAACACCGCCGCCCCCGGCGGGTGCATCTTGTGGACGGGGAGGGTGATCGCAACCGAGATCGCCGCCGCAGGGATCAGCACCGCGAGCCAGCGCCGCTCGGGAGTCCGGCGCCACATGCGGATGCCGGCCCACGATGCCACGACGACCCCCACGGCCGCGACGAGCAGTAGGGGCTTGCTGACGCGCGTGAACGACGCGATGAGCTCGCGGGTCGCCGCATAGAAGCCGTACGAGTCGCCGTTCAGCGGTTGGTAGCGATACGCGGGCAGACCGGGCAGCGCGTGGCCGGAGAAGGCGAGGGTGACGAGCGGGATCGCGAGTCGAACCCCGACGAAGAGGGTGATCGCGAGCCACCACCGCGTCACTGGCGAGGCGCCTGACATCAACGCCAGCGTAGAGGAGCCGCTACCCGAATGACGTGGCGACCACGAGCCCGTAGCTGAGCAGATAGAGCACGAGCCACGCTCCGAGCACGATGCGGAGCGAGCGTGAGCGGCGCCATGCCCATCGTCCCGAGCAGACGGCGAACAACGCTGCGGCCGGCACCAGGAAGAGGAGGTAGTGGGCCTTGATCGAGTCGCCGTCGGCCTGCGGGAAGCGGACGAGTGTGACCACGTAGGCGCCCCACCCGAGGACGAAGAGGATGCTGAGTGCCGCGAGGACGGCATCGTCGCGGCCGACGCCCGGGTTCCGCCGCGCGCGGCGAAGGGCGGGGATCCCGAACCCGAGGAGCCCACCGAGGACGAGCGCGTCGCCCCCGAAACCGAGCACGCTCTGGGACGAAGCAAGCACACGATCCGAGCGCGAAGGATCGAGCCAGTTGTGGTGAACCCCGAACCAGTCGCTCCAGAGCTCGGCATGGAACTTCGGCAGAAGCTCGTCTCTGAACGACTCGCGATAGGGCCGGCTGACGAGGTCGGGAAGCGGAAGCGAGACGAAGAACGACAGGGGCTGCCGGTCGAGCATGTATCCCTCGCGGTCGAGGTTCGCCTGGATCGGGTTGCCGAAACGAGAGACCTGATACCCCCACCATGGCCCGGCCACGAGGACGATGGCAACGGTGGCAGCAACAGCGAACAGACCCGCACGCCGGCGCCCGAGAAGCAGCACGATTGCGCCGACCGAAACGATCAGGACGGGTGCCGATTGACGGACGAGCGCCGAAAGGCCGAGCGCTGCGCCCACCGCGAGCCCGTGATGTGCCTGCCACCCGGCGCGGCGTGCGCGCAGCACGAGCAGAACCGCAACACAACCGAGGATCGCGAACAGCGGGTCGGGATGGAACACGAGCCCGATCCGGAGAACCGTCGGGAGGAGCGCCGCCGCCGCGGAAACGAGCGCCGGAGCGTAGATGCGCTCGGGCCACGCCTCGCGCGCGAACAGCCCGGCGATGACGACGAGGACGCCGGTGAATGTCAGGTTGAGAAGCGCCTTGGCCGACCACGGCTGTTCATGGATGTACGTGAGCAGATACGGGGTCGCCCACACGCCCGCAACGGCGATCGCGGCGACCCCGCCGCCCCACCAACGGGACTGACGCCGCTCGACCAACGTCAGAGTCAAGACCCCGAAGAGGCAGAGTGCCATCCAGGCGCCACGGCGAGCGGGGCTCGGAAGCCCCACGAGTGGCCGACCCGCATCGAACGAGAGCCTGTGCACGAGGCGATCGAGGGTGGCACCGAGCAGGGGATACCCCGGGGGAAGCGAGTACTCGTAGTTCTCGGCCTCGGTCGGCAGGCGCCCGGTCTGACGAAGCGTCTCGGCGTAGTCCTTGAACGCCGCCGAATCGTACGCCCCCGAGTCCCCGAGGGCCGTCAGGCTCGACCAGCCCGCGAACGTGAACACGAGCACGACGAGCCCGAGGGAAGCGATCGTCCGTCGGGTCGACGACCGCGTCTCGAGCCAGGTGGACACTCGCTGAAGCGGACTCAACGAGTCCGGTCGGCTACTCCGACCCGCAACGCCATTTAACGAAGCTCCTTGTTCGACTCCTGATCGAACCACATGCCGAAGAGGGTGAACTGCGTGCCGGAGATCAGGAGCAGCGCCACGAGCACGATCGTGGCGGTCGTGATCTCGTTGTCGAAGAAGATCCGCGAGCATGCGACGAGGAGGCCCAGCGCAAGGCCGAGAGTCGTCATCAAGGTGCCGAGGACGTAGAAGAAGACGAGCGGGTGGAAGTCGCGGATGACGTACTTCTCCTTCATCCGCCACCAGAACCCCTTGAACAGGAGCCAGGCGATCCGGGGCGCAACGTGCTGGATACGGATCCCGGAGCGCTCCCCGACGCCGTAGATCGGCCGAGAGGCGACATCACGGACGCTGGCGGAGATGACGTTGAGGTGCACGAGCATGTCGTTCGGGAACCCGTAGCGCCGGTAGATCCGCTCGAGATCGAGCCGGTCGAGTGCCGCGAGCGACAGCGCCGTGTATCCCGCCTGCGAGTCGGCCACATGCCAATACCCGGAGGCGATCTTCGTCAGCAGCGAGAGCGCGGCGTTGCCGAGGTACCGCGTATGCGGGATCAGGCTCCAGGCCTCGCCCGTGATCAGGCGATTCGCCTTCGAGTAGTCGACCTCGCCCCGCGCGACCGGACCGACGAGTTCGACCAGTTCGTCCGGATCCATCTGGTTGTCGGCGGCCATGACGCAGGTCACGTCGATCCGCTCCTCACGTGCGCGGAGATACCCGGACACGATCGCTGCACCCACGCCACCGTTTCGCTCGTGGACGATCACCTCGACGCGCGCATCACCGACCGTGCGAGCCTCGGCTGCGGTCCCGTCGCTCGAGCAGTCGTCGACGACGTAGATGCGGTCGACGAAGTCGGGGATGCCACGCAGCGTCTCGGCAACGAGATGCTCCTCCTCGAACGCGGGAACGACGACGGCTACACGCTTGCCCTCGACCACGACCCGCTACTCCTGGCTCCGCGCGTTCCTTCTCTGCAGGAAGGGATCGGCAATCGCCGCGCCGAGCGCTCCGAGCAGCAGGCCGATAAGCCCCCCGATCACCGCGGCGTTGCGCCGACTGGTCGCTGTTGTGCGAACGGACGACGGCGCTTCGACGATGCGGCTCCGCTCCACCTCCTCGGCGAGTGAGAGAAGCTGCATCGCGGCAGCTCGGTCCTGGCGCAGGTTCGACACGCGCGATTCGAAGAACTGCAGCGTCGAGTTCGCGTTCGACTGAATGAGAATGCGTTCGGCAAGCGACAACTGCTTCTCGTCGAGCGCCTGCTTCTGCTGAGCGAGAGCCCCCTGGATGCGGGAGTTCGCCGCCGCGAGGCCGGCGTCATCGGTCTTGATCTGTTCGTTGAGGAGTGCGATCTTCCGGTCGACATATTCGGACACCGGCACGATCACGCTGTCGGCGAGCGAGGCTGCGGCACGCTCCGCCTTTGGCGCCGAAGATGCCTTGACGGAGATCTCGATGAGTGGCGAGAGGTTGCGAGACGTCGAGCCAGGTGACGTGATGGCGCGGCTCGTGACGTTGCCGCGCAGCCGGCCCGGACGCAGACCCGCCGCAGCCGCGGCTCTCTTGATCGCCGACTCCGAGCGGATGATCTCAGACACGGTCTTCGGGTTGGTCGCGAGGCTCTGGATCTGGCCGCCGCCGTTCGGCGCAAAGGGCTGCCCGACGTAGAGCAGTGTCCTGGCCTCGTGCACGTCGCCGCCGCCGACCGAGGCGATGACCCCGAGTACCGCGCCGGCCACGAGACCGGCGACGGGCAGCCACCAATGCGCGGTGATCCGTGCCCAGGCGGAGCGGAGATCGACCTCCTTCTCTGCTTCGGGATCGGCCGCGGTCGGAATGGTGCTCATTGCGCCGCGACCCTACCAGCGGCCCACTCCCATTGGGCGGTGAGTCCTGCGCGCAGCGTCGTCGTCGGCTGCCAGCCGAGCTCTGATCGAATCAGGGACGTATCGGCCTTCGTCCGCCGTTGATCGCCGGGTACCGCAGGATGGCTCCGGATCTCGAGGGGACGGCCGGCGAGCCGCTCGAAGATCTCGATCGCCTCGAGCATCGTCGCCTCCTCGCCGCCCCCGACGTTGTAGGTCCCGCTCCCTCTCTCCATGGCTGCAATCGTCCCCCGGACGACGTCGCCGACGTAGGTGAAGCTGCGCGACTGGTGCCCGTCGCCGAAGAGGTCGAACGGCCGGCCCTCGGCGAGACACATCGCAATGCGCGTGAACGCCATATCGGGCCGCTGACGTGGCCCGTACGCGTTGAAGTACCGCACGACGACCACGTCCAGCCCGAAGCTGCGGGCGGTGGCGCGCGCCAGATGCTCGCACGCGAGCTTCGTGATCCCGTACGGCGAAACGGGCCTCGGAGGTACCGTCTCGGCGGTCGGGTAGGCCTCCGCCTCTCCGTACACCGACGACGACGAGGCGAACACGACCCGAACGCCATCGCGAGCTGCCGCCTCGAACAATCGTTGCGAGGCCAGGACGTTCCGGTCGAGATAGGTCTCGAAGACGTCGCCGAAGCTCCGTACGCCCGGCTGCCCGGCGAGGTGGAAGACGCCATCGATGCCGTCCAGGTCGATCGGGTCGCGGGCGAGGTCGATCCTGACGATCTCCTGACCGCGCGCGTTCTCCGCCTTGAGCTCGACGTCGTAGTAGTCCGTGAAGAGATCGAGACCGACGACGTCGTGCCCGTTGTCGCGCAGAGCTTCGGCCAGATGTGAGCCGATGAAGCCTGCAGCGCCGGTGACGAGGTATCGCATCGCGGGAACTCTAGACGAGTCGTTCCACGGTCGGCTCAGCGCTTCTCGGTCAACGCGAAGATGCGCGCCAGGCCGACGAGATAGACGCGATCGGCGTCGGCGACGAGTGGCGAATACTGACCTTCCGCGAACGTCCACACACGGCGGCCGGTTCGCGCGTCGACCGCGAACGTGCGACGCGAGAGCGTTGCGAAGTAGACGTTCCCCGCCATCACGGTCGGTGCGCCCGAGATCCTCGCGCCTGCCGCGAAGCGCCATCGCACCTCGCCGGTCGCCGCGTCGATCGCGAAGAAGCTCCCCGAGTAGGAGCCGACGAGCACCAGCTTCTCCCAGACGGCGGGCGACGAGTAGACGTAGCCTCCGGTCGACCGGGACCAGAGGAGGTCGCCCGTGCTGGCGCCGAAGGCGTACACCTTGCCGTCCGTCGAGCCGACGAAGACCCGGCCGTAGGCGACGGCAGGCGTCGAGTAGAAGCGACCTCGTCCGCCGAACCTGTCCTGCGACGAGGAGCGCCACTGCAGGGCTCCCGTACGGGAGTCCAGCGCGGAGAGGCGACCATCGTAGGAACCGACGAAGACGCGGTTTCCGAGCGCGGCCACCGCGCCCTTGACGCGCCCCCCGGTCTGAAAGCGCCAGCGGATACGCCCGGTCTTCGCGTCGAGGGCGTACACGTAGCCGCGCCAGTCGCCGACGTAGACCCGGCCCTGATGGACGAGCGGTGACGACTCCGTCGGGCCGATCCCCGTCCGCCAACGCACCTTGCCCGTGAGCGCGTCGAACGCAACGACCTGACCAGTGAGGAGTGCGGGCGAGCGCCCGGAGTTGCACGGCGGCCGGTTCAGGAACGACTGGATGACGAGCTTGCCGTCGACGGCCGGGCTCGCGGCGACACAACGACCCGAGCGGTGCCTCCAGACCTCCTTGCCGGTCTTCGTGTCGACCGAGAATGTGACGCCGGGGTTGTTCGTGAACGTGAGCCGCCCGTAGGCGACGACCGGCGGGAACTCGACGAGCTGCTTGGCCCCGAACGACCAGGCAGTCCGGTACGGCGGCCGGTGGGCGTAGGGCGAGATCCGGTTGTGGACGGCGTCGAACCCCCACATCGGCCAGGCCACTCCCGGAAGCGGCGGCGGCTTGACCACCGGTGCCTGGGTCTCGATGAACTCCTGGGTCGCATTGCCGCGCACGTCGGCGCTCTCCCCCTGCTTCGCGACGTAGAACCCCGCGCCGAAGCCGACAGCGCCGACGATCACGAGCGCGAGCGCGCCGAGCGTCGCGAATGCCGCTTTCCTTTGCGTCGTCAACGCCCGCGCTCCGCGCCCGAGCCGATGGTTCCGGTAGTGCGTGAGATCGACAAGACCCGAGGGTAGCGAGACCCGCCCCGGGTCGGCCCACAGTCGAGCAGCTGCGGGCCGGCGAGCTCGCTCGCTACAGTGCGGCCGCCGTGCGGACCGCCACCGTCGCCCTCCTAGTCGCCGCAGGCATCGCGCTCATCAGCGGCGAGCAAGGGCGGGCGACCCAGCCGTCGCTCACGTGGAAGGTCGACAGCTCCCCGTTCCGGATCACGATCTCGGGGCCAACCGGCGTTCTGCTACAGGAGCACCTCGGCCAGCCAGGCGCGGGCACACGTCTGAGCTATCGAATTCGCGAGGGAGGAGGGCTCCACACCCTCACGACGCTCGTCGCCCAGACCGCGACCTCGACAGGGACGGCCTACACGGTCGCGACGACCGAGCACGATCGCACGGCGACGGTCACGGTCTCCCGTCTCGCGACGGGGCTCCGCGTCAGCCTCGATCTCGGTACGGGGAGCACGAACGTGCGAACGGTGTACGAGGCCTTCGAGACCGGCGGGGCCGAGCACTTCCTCGGTACCGGTGAGCGCCAGGACATCGTAGACCTTCGGGGGCGGATCGTCCCGATCAAGGTCTGGCACGACTGTGGCACCGCCAAGCCCGCGCCGTTCTTCCTCAGCTCTCGCGGCTACGGCGTCCGGTTCGCGACGACAGCGGTCGGGCGCATGGCATTCGGAGCGGTCACTGATGGCCCCGCCTGTCAGCTCGGTACCGGGCCGTGCGAGATCGCCTCGGGTCAGGGCGTCGTGCAATCGTGCTTCAAGACCGGTTCGCTTGCCTACGAAGTCTACGCCGGCACGCCGGAGCAGATCGTTCGCGCCTACGGCGCGCGCACGGGCCGACCCCCTCTTCCGACTCCGGATCAGTTTGCCTTGACAAAGTGGCGCGACCGCATCGGGAGCGAGGGCGAGTTGACCGAGGACGTCGATCGCTTCACGGCGGCGGGCATCCCGCTCGGCTGGGTGATCATCGACAATCCGTGGGAAGCGGGACAGTGCGCCGGCTCGATGACCTTCGACTCCGAGCTCTTCGCCGACCCGCCCCGAATGGTGGCCGATCTGCACCGGCGAGGCATCAAGGTCATGATGTGGGTCTCGCCGATGGTGAGAACCGTCTGCGGGCGCGATTTCTATGCGCGCGACCGCGTCTTCGGATCGGGCTCGTACCAGGCGATCGACCTCACCGATCCCGCTGTCAATGCGACGTTCGAACAAAGGCTCCGCGGTCTCCTGGCGACGGGAATAGACGGATTCAAGGTCGACCGCGGGGACGAGGTCGACTTCGAGTTGCAACTCCTCGCGAACGCGAACGGCGATGATGCACACAACGCCTACCCCGTGTTCGTGGCGGGCGCGATCGACCGGGCCTCGCGCGCCGTGCGCGGGAAGGCCGTTCCGACGATCTTCCGGGCAGGCTTCATGGGGTCACAGAGGCTCGCAACGGGCACCTGGTCCGGCGACCTGACCGGAGACTGGAAGGGACTGGAGGCCGCTGTCCGCAGTGCGCAGACGGCCGGGCTCGTCGGCCACTCCACGTGGGGATCGGACGTGGGCGGCTATCTCAGCTCGCCGAGCGCCGATGTTTTCGTCCGTTGGAGCCAGTTCGGTGCCATCTCACCCGTCTTCGAGGTCGGAGGCACGGGGCTCAACGCGACACCATGGGAGCTCGGAAGCGGCGCGATGAAGGGCCTCAGAACCGCGGCGATCCTCCACTACGAGCTCTTCCCGTATCACTACGCGCTGGCCCGCTATGCCACGGCAACGGGCGTCTCAATCCTCCGCCCGCTCCCGTTCCACTACCCGGCGGACGAGGGCTCGTGGAAGGCGGATCGCGAGATCCTCGTCGGGCCTGAGCTCCTTGCAGCACCCGTCACCCGTCCCGGGACGGTCGCGGACGTCTACCTCCCGCCGGACGACTGGGTTGACCTGGGAACCGGCGTGACGCGCCACGGACCGGTCACGTTTCGCCGCAAGACGCCACTCGACGAGCTACCGCTCTTCCTCCGCGCGGGCGCAGCGATCCCGTTCAACCTCCGCGACCCCGAGTTGTGGAAGGCGAAGTGGGATCTGAACGACCAACTGCGGCCGGGGCGGGGCGGTTGGCTCGTCGCGCCCGGTCGCGAACGGTCGAAGGGATCCTCCGTGGAGTACGGGACGATCACGGCGGTGTCGAAAGGGACGACTACCACGATCCGGCTCACGCGAGGACGGCGCGAAACGCAGGTCGTGGTGCTCGGAACGCGACCGCCCGCCGAGGTGACGTTCGACGGGCGCGTGATCCCTAGGTCCCGCTCGGCAGCTGGGCTCCGCAGGCAGGCGCAAGGCTGGCTCGAGCGCCCCGCACCGTACAGGGGAATCGTGTTGAAGCTGGCTCCGCGCAAGGGTCTCTCGAGCGTGTCGATCCGGTACTAGGTCAGAGCGGGTGCAGTGCGCCGTCCACCTCGACGAGGCAGATGTCCGAGAAGAACCGCGTCATCACGACACCCGCGCGGAAGTCTCCGAGGCATGGCTCCGGACGCTCGCCCCGCGCGAGCGCGAGCGCGATCTCCGGGTAGCGACTTCCCGCGGCGAGCGGAAGCGGGAACCCGCCGCCGAAGCGAGGGTTGACGTCGGTCACCGGTAGCGACCCGTCGGCCTCGCGGAAGCACTGGATGTTCGCAGGGCCGACGATCCCGATCTCCTCGGCCACGCGAGCGCCGTGCGCGATCAGCTCTGCGTCCTGGATCGTCATCCCCTTGATCGACTCGCCCCCCTTGGACTGGATCATCGTGCGCGGAATCGCGTTCAGGCACCGCCCCTCGAGATCGCAAAAGACGTCGATCGAGAACTCCTCGCCCCGGCAGAGCTCCTGCACCATCGACTCCACCGTCGTGTGTTCCAGGAAGAAGTCGAGCTCGCCCGCATCGTTCGCGCGGTAGATGTGCCGCGATCCGAAGCCCTCCCGGATCTTGACGAGCACCGGAAACGTCTGCTCGGCCGGACGATCGCCGGGAAGCCAGGTGCGCGGGCTCGCGACACCGTGCTCCTCGAAGAAGAGGTGGGCGAGGTACTTGTCGCCCATCGTCGCGCACACCTCGGGCGGTGGCGCGAGAACGAGAGCCGGCGCGAGCTGCGCCCGATTCAGCGACAGGATCCCCTGATCGAGGTCCGTCAGGGGGACGACGAGCCGCACATCGTGCTCGGCGACGAGCGCCGCCAGCGCGGGGATGTAGTCGGGGGCCATGACCCTCGGAACGATTGCCTGGCGATCGGCGTGGTAGAGCGCCGGTGCGAGGGTGTCGGCATCGGAGGCGACTGTCAAGGCGCCCGCGCGTTGGAAGGCGGTGACGATGTCCACGCGCTGTCCGGCGCAGGTGAAGAGAACGGCGGTCACGGTGGCAGAGCGTATCTAGAGGATCCCGAGCGGAGATCCGAAGAGGACGATCCGCAACCCGGAGAGCGCAGCGAGCCCGAGCAGCACGACGACCGCGGGGAGCAGCCGCGGCCTGCGCGCGAGCAGCTCGTCGAGGCCGAAACCGAAGCAGATCGCCCAGGCGGGCACGGTCGTCAGCATGTAGGTCGCCTTGATCACGTCGCCGTCCGGCGTCGGATAGCTCACCGTGAAGTAGAGCATCCCCACGATGCCCGCGAGCGGCAGCAGGCCGACGAGCAAGCGCTCCGGATGGTCACGGAGTCGCGTGCGTCGCAGCGCACCGGCGAGCAACGCCAGCCAGCCGACGACGAGGAGGAGTGTCGGCAGGATCGCGAGGAGCATCTGCACCACGAGCGTCCGGTTCTCACCGGGCGACGGCTCGGCGCTGCCGTTGTTCCAGACGAAGACGCCGTAGTAGTCGCCCCATCCGTCCGCGTACAGCTGGGGGAAGAAGTGGTTGTCGAGATGCGGTGTGCGCGGCGAGCTGAAGATCTCACGCAGTCGTGGGTCGACGTAGAACGAGGCGGGTCGCCTCTTCAAGAGCGGCTTCTGCACCTGGGGGCGGTCGAAGATCGGGTTCGTGTAGCGGGATGCCTGGTAGCCGTACCATGGCCCCGCCACGACCGCCGTCGCGACGAGCGTCGCCGCGAGCCCGACGAGAATCCGACGCCGTTCGTCGGTTCGCGCGACGAGCGCGGTCACGAGAACGAGCACGACGACGCCGAACGTCCAGAGCGAGAACGCACGCACGAGCTGCCCTGCCCCGAGCGCCGCTCCGAGCGCGAGGCCGCTCGGGATCGTCCAGGACCGGCGGACGATCATTCGTGCGGCCAGGACGAGCGCGAGCGTGCTGAAGAACATGGACATCGTCTCGGGGTGCACCATCGCCGCCGATCGCGGCGCGAGCACGCCGAGGACGAAGAGGCCGAGTGCTGCCACGTGGAGTCGCCGCCGGTCCGGGAACACGAGGCGGGCGAGCTCGAGCAGGAGCACGGCCGTTGCGAGCAACAGCGCCGCGTTGACGAGTTGGGCGACGCGAAGCGGCTCACCGAGGCCCGCCGACTCACCGAGCCAGATCGCCGCGGCGGTGACCGTGTAGAAGCCGGGAGGCGTGTAGTACTCCCCGACGCCGTCGGGGAGCCCCTCGCCGTCGAGGAGCCCCTGCGCGTAGGCGATGTGGTCGATGGCGTCGTAGCCGAGCCCGGGCGGGTACCGCAGGGTGTTCCAGACCGCGATGACGAGCAGGATCCCGAGCAGCGCGACCGCGGGCCTGCCGTACCTAGCGACTATCGCCATCCGGTCGCCATCCCCCGCCTGGCCCCTTGTAGGTTCCGCCGAAGAGCGCGAAGGGCGTCCGGACGAGGATCCTCAGGTCGAGAGCAGGGGAGCGGTTCTCGACGTACCAGACGTCGAGCTCGATGCGGTCGCTCCACGGCAACGTGGCGCGACCGTGGATCTGGGCCCAGCCGGTGAGCCCGGGGAGCACGTCGAGCCTCTTTCGCTGCCTCGCGGTGTACTTCTCGACCTGGTAGCGCAGCGTCGGGCGCGGCCCGATCAGGCTCATGTCGCCCCGGACGACGTTCCAGAGCTGCGGCAGCTCGTCGACCGACGTCTTGCGGAGAACGCGACCCACGCGCGTGATGCGGCTGTCCCCTGCGTCGATCGCGAACCCTGCCCCTTTGCTCTCGGCGTCGACGACCATCGTGCGGAGCTTGAGCAGCTCGAAGTCGACGCCGTCGCGGCCAACCCGGGTCTGCCGGAAGAGGATCGGTCCGCCATCCTCGAGCTTGATCGCGAGCGCGGAGGCGGCGAGCAGCGGGCTCGTGAGCGCCAACCCGAAACCGGCCGAGAGGATGTCGAGGGCGCGGTTCATCGCGTGCCCTCTGCCGCCTCCCAGGTCGCGGGCACGCCGCGGCGGAGGTAGTTCCAGAGCGCGACGACTGTGGCCCAGGTGACGAGTGCGTAGTACCGCGCGATCGGAATGCCCGCCGCGGCGGCAGCGACCAGTGCGACCTGACCGGCGAGCACGATGCCGTAGGCCCGGCCGTCGGCGACGAGCGCGACGCTCGAGGCGAGGAGCGCAACGTGGAGGAGGCCGCTGCCGTACCGCAGCAGCCGGTGCGACACGACCTCGACGAGGTACGTCGGCGGCAGCCCACGGAACATCGAGCCGCGCAGCGTGATCTCCCAGCAGTGCTCGAACATTCGCACCTTGCGCCGGTACTCGGTCTCGTTGGAGGGCGTCGGCTTCTCGAAGGCGTGCGCGGCGGGCTCGTACACGGCGCGCCGGCCCGCCTGCACCATCCGATACGGGAAGGAGAGGTCGTGCCCCCAGCGGGGATCGACGTCGGCGTAGCTCGCGCGATCGAGGGCGTAGATCGAGCCATTCCCTCCCGTGATGGATCCGAGCTGCGATTCGGCCTGACGCAGCCTCATCTCGTAACGCCAGTACGTCCCCTCGCGGTTCGTCCCGGTCGCGGCCTCGAGCCGGAGCTGGCCGCACACGTAGGCGACATCCGGGTCGGCGAGGTTCGCGACGAGGCGCCGGAGCGCGTCCGGAGCCCATGTCGCGTTCCCGTCGGAGAACGCGACCACCTCCGACGAGGTCCCGGCGACGGCGCGATTCTGAGCGGCGACCTTGCCGCCGCGCGGGCATTCGAGCAAACGCACTCGAGGTTCTCGCGTTGCAACGGCCGCGACGATCTCGTTCGTGCGATCGGTGGACGCATCGGACGCGACGACGATCTCGAGCTTGTCCGCCGGGTAGTCGAGCGCGAGTAGATTCTCCAGGCGTCGCTCGATCACCGGCTCTTCGTTGTAGGCCGCGACGATCACCGCTACCGACGGCTCGGAGGTCGCATCCTTGCGCACCGGTCGTGCGCGCAGCCGCGCAGCGATCTCCGCCGCGACGGGGTAGCCGAGATGCGTCCACGCGAGAGCGCCGAGCGAGCCCCAGAAAACCGTCTTCAGTACGGGCACCGGGGCAGTGTACGTTCCGCGGCGCTCGCCCTGTACCGTTCGCACCCGTGCTTGGAACGTCCGACGACCCGATCCGCGTTCTGCGGGTGATCGCCCGACTCAATGTCGGCGGCCCGTCCCTTCACGTCTCCTACCTCAGCGAAGGGCTCACCCAGCGAGGGTATGCGACCACCCTCGCAGCCGGCTCGATCTCCGAGGGAGAGGCGTCGATGGCGTTCGTCGCGGAGCAGCGCGGCATCGAGATCGAGTCGATCCCCGGACTGCAGCGCGAGGTGTCGCCACGGGACGACGTCGGTGTCGTGCTGCGACTCCGCGAGATCATCCGTCGCGATCGCCCGCACATCCTCCACACGCACACCGCGAAGGCGGGCGCCGTCGGTCGCACTGCCGCACGGCTCGCGGGCGACGCACGGCCTCCGGTCGTCGTGCACACGTTCCATGGGCACATGCTCAAGGGCGAATTCGGCCCGGTTCGCACGCGCCTGTACCGAGCTGTCGAGCACAGCCTCGCTCGGACGAACGATGCCCTCATCGCCGTGAGCCCGGAGGTCCGAGACGAGCTCGTGGAGGTGGGCGTGGCACCCGCGTCGCGGTTCGCCGTCGTCCGGCTGGGCATCGAACTCGCCGAGCGGATGGCGGGGGCATCGGATGGAGCATCGTTGCGCGCATCGCTCGGTATCCCCGACGATCGCTTCTGCGTCGGCTGGGTGGCGAGGATGTCCGCTGTCAAGCAGCCCGAGGACGTGCTTCGGGCGATCAGGGAGTTGCGCGACCGGGGGATCGACGCTGCCCTGATCCTGATCGGGGACGGTCCCGAGCGGGAGTGGCTCGAGCAACGGGCGCGCGAGTTCGATCTCGTCGAGGGCGTCCACTTCGTCGGTTTCCAGAACGATGTCGGCCCGTGGTTCCACGCCTTCGACGTCCTGCTTCTCACATCCCGTAGCGAGGGAACGCCGGTCAGCGCGATCGAGACACTCGCGTCGGGACGTCCCGTCGTCGCAACGGACGTGGGCGGGACCCGTGACGTCGTCAGCGACGGCGTCTCCGGCTTCCTGGTGCCGTTTGGCGATGTGTCAGCGGCAGCGGAGCGGCTCGAGCGCCTTGCCCGTGATCCGGGCCTTCGCGCGACGATGGGCGCGGCCGGACAGGCGCACGCACTCTCGTCGTACGGCGTTCCGCGACTCGTCGGCGACATCGATCGCCTCTATCGTGCCCTGCTCGGTGAGAAGGGCTACCCCGTCGCCCCGTCCGGTCAGGGGGCGTAGCGCGGCGTCGGAGGCTCGACGCGCGCCGCTTCAGCGTCCGAAGGCGCTCGGGAGGAGGTCGTACCAGGACGCCATGCCGAGCACGGCCACGCCGAGAGCGACCTGCGCCCGAAGGGCCGCGGGCACGACCGGAAGGCAGGCGAGGAACGCGCACGTCACGCCGAGCGTGATTCGACCCGACGCGACGAACGACTCGTACGAGGGCGCGGGGAGGAAGACGACGAGCACGGCCACGTTCAGGACGAGCGCAAGCAGCGAGGGGCCAAGTCTTCTCGTTGCCCACGCGACGAGCCCGACGGCGAGGAGGGCTGCGAGCACGATCGTCCACACCTGCTCGAACAGAAGGCGGTTCAGGGGCCAATGCGAGAGCAGCCCCCCGAACGGCACCAGAGGGAACCGGGCAGCCCCGGGAGTAGATCCGGTCGATCCGAGCCAGGCCAGGAGCCCGAGACGGAGAGCGACGTACGGAACGAAAGCAGTCGCGCCGAGAACGAGCGCCGACCGCCGGTCTCGGCCGCGGCGCTCTCCGAGACCGTCGTCGAGCCCGATGAGCGCGGCGATCACGAGAGCGAGCGCGAACAGGAGCGTCGTCTCACGCGTCACGCCGGCGAGCCCGAGGAGCACCCCGGTGAGCCACGGCCTCGGTCGCTCGTCCCACCACCACGCAGCCAGGGCTGCGAGCACCAGCGCGTATGCGAGCGGTTCGGAGAGGTCCCGCACGACCGCCACGTACAGCCCGGGCGCGAACCCGAACAGCAGGGCGTACGCCGGCGACGCACCGCGCCGCTGGAGAAGAAGGGCGAGCGCAAACGTCCCTCCCACCACCGCGGCGAGATTGACGAGGAGAAGCGCCCAGGGAACGAGCGCCGGCCGTCCGAGCGCGAGCGCGCGCGCGGCGAGCGGGTAGAGAATCCTCCCGTAACGGTAGTTCGCAGCGTCCATGTATGCGGGCGCGCGCCCCGGGTCGAGCGCCGTGTAGTAGAAGAACTGGCCGTCGTACCCGACACGGCCGACGGGAGCCACGTGCTCGTCGTCGATCGTCGCGCTCGATCCCTTCCCCTGATCGAGGAACTGCTGTCCGACGCGGGCGAGCCCGCCGACAGGCTCTCTACGGACCTGTCCCGCCGCCCAGATCGTCCAGGCGACGCAGACGAGCAGGGACACCGCGATCGGCGCTGTGAGGCGAGAGGTCGCGAGGGCGGACACGAGCGGATTCTACGAGGCGCCGGTCTCCAGCTAACGTTCCTCGTCATGACGACGGACGACACAAGGGGAGTCAGCGGCGAGGGCCGAACGCGGCACGCTGGAATTCGGGGTTGACGTGAGCGTCGAGCTGACCATCCTGATGCCCGTCTTCAACGAGCGCGGCACGATCGAGGCAGCGATCGCTGACGCGCTCGGAGCCGATCTCCCCGTCGCCGGTCGCGAGCTGGTGATCATCGACGACGGCTCGACCGACGGTACGGGCGAGTGGCTCGCAACGGCGTCGCTACCGGACAACGTCGAGGTCGTCCGGCACGCGAAGAACCAAGGCAAGGGAGCGGCGATTCGCACGGGGCTCGGGCACGCGAACGGCGCCGTGTCGGCGATTCTCGACGCCGATCTCGAGTACGCCGCCGCCGACCTCGGCCCGGTGCTCGAGCCTCTGCTGGAGGGCAGGGCCCGCGTCGTGTTCGGCACGCGCGCCTGGACATCCCAGTCGTCGTTCAGCTTCTGGTACGTGATCGGCAACAAGTCGGTCACGTTCGCGACGAACGCGCTGTACAACTGCTGGATCTCCGACGTGATGACCTGCCACAAGGCGATGAGTACGGAGCTCCTCCGATCGCTTCGCCTGCGCGAACGAGGATTCGCGATCGAGCCGGAGATCGCAGCGCGTGTGCTGCAGTCGGGCGAGCGGATCTTCGAGGTGCCGATCGGATATGCGGCACGCTCACGGAGCGAAGGCAAGAAGCTGACGGCTCTCGATGGCGTACGTGTTCTGCGCACGCTCGTCCGTTGCAAGTTCGCGTAGACGCCGGAAAGCCCCGCGCCGCGCCCTAATCGGCATCTCGATACGCGGCGATCGTCGCGGTGGTGGCGGCCGGCCATGAGAACGAGACCCGTGCCTTTTCCCTCGCCGCAGCACCAAGCCGCTCGCGGAGCTGCACATCGCCGAGGAGCCGCTGCAACGCCTCCCGGAGCGAGCGAACATCTCCCGAAGCGACGACGAGACCGGTCAGGTCGTCGTCGATCGCATCTGCGAGCCCGCCGACGCCCGTCGTGACGACGGCTCTGCCGTACGCCATCGCCTCTCGCGCCGTGACGCCGTAGCCCTCGCGCCGCGACGGCACGCAGACGACGGCAGCACGTTCGTAGTACGGCCCGAGCTCGTCGTGAGGGACGAACCCGAGCGCCCCGGGGACGAGCGAACGCAGAGGGCCGTCACCGACGACGACGAGCGGCAGGCCGGCGGTCGCCTCGGCGAGCTCCCGGATGCCCTTCTCCTCCGAGAGACGGCCGACGTAGAGGACGTGCGGTGGGTCCGCCTCCGGCCCGACGATCGCCGGGACGTCGATGCCGCCCGGAATGACACGGACGTCCCCGGCTCCGAGCTCACGAACGTCCCTCGCGAGCGCGGACGACGCGCAGACGACGATCCGCGCCCTGCGGAGGAGCGGCCGGAAGAGCCACGGGAGCCGCTTGGCGAGCGCGACGTCGGAGCCCCACGCCTGGAGGACGAGCGGCTTACCCGTCGCGAGCCCCGCAACCGCCGAGGGGAGCCAGTGAGCGTGCACGACGTCGGCGTCGCGCGACGCCCGCCGGGCCGCACGCGCGAACGAGAGCAGGAACAGCGGCAGGAGCAGCACGCGGAGGGGCTTCGCCCGAAGGTTGTTGACGATCCCGTCGCCGAAGGCAATCCCGAAATGCCTGAACGAGGCGGGCGAAACGACGCCGACCTCGACCCCCGCCTCGCGAAGGTGCACCACGGCATCCTCGACGAAGAGCCCCGCGATGTCACCCGGATGGCGCGGGTAGGACGTCGTCAGAACGCAGATCTTCACGTTGCGGAAGGCCGGCGTCCGAAGACCGCGGGGGCAGCGATCGCGAGCATCGCGAAGACGAAGAAGTAGTAGAAGCTCATCGTCAGATAGAAGAGGTTCGCGGCCATCGTGGCGACGAGGGCGGCCGTAAGGCCCCATTCGAGTGGGCGCACGCGCGCGGCGAGAGCGTCGCCCGCGTCCGCGAGTGCGCGCCCGACAGCGCGCCCGACAGCGAGCCGCTGGAACAGGTAGCCGAGGAAGGCGAGAAAGAGCAGGGCGCCGACGATGCCCGTCTCGACGAACAGCGCCACGTAGAACGAGTGCGGCCCGAAGTTGGTGCGGCCGGTCACGAACTCGTAGTAGACGGAGAAGTTGTTGAGCCCGAGGCCGAAGAGGGGGTGTTGCGAGAGCACCTGCGGGATGAAATCGTAGACGACGAAATGCGTCGACGACCCCGCGCCGCTCGTGTTCACGCGCGACTTGAGCACCGTCTGGAAGAAGTCGGCGCGCTGGGCCACGAACGCGAGAATGGCGACGAGGACGCCGGCGAGCGGGAGCAGGAAGCGGGCCGAGAGCAGCAGGTGCCGGTACGGGACTGCGAGCACGGTGAGGCCGCAGAGGAGCCCGAGCATGCCGCTGCGCGAGAGCGTCGCGAGCTCCATCACGAGCAGGAACATCAGGGTCACCATCAGTGGCACGCGGAGCCGGTGGCCGCGGTCGAGCCGGAGATAGATCGGGAGCAGGACGAGGAGGGGGATCAGGAGCTCGATTCCGAGGTGATTCGGATCGCCGGTGAGAGCGTTCGGCCGGTACACGTTCGCGCCCTCGATCGCGCCGTAGATGTTGATCTGGCTCGCCCCACCGGTCAGCGGCGCGAGCAGGGCCGCATCGAGGTTGCCGCCGGTCGCCTGAGCGATGCCGAGCTGGAGCACGCCGTACAGCGCGTTCGCAACGATGCCGCCACAGAACGCCGCGAGAGCCCACCAGTAGAAGCGTTGGCTCCGACGGGCGACGAGAGCGACAGCGGCGAAGAGGAAGAGGAAGTGGAGCACGAACTTGACCATCCCCTTCCCCCACTGCGCGAGAGCTGTCGCGGTGTCGAGGTTGAAGAAGCCGAGGAGATAGACGGCGAGAAACGCGAGGAAGAAGCCGAAGGTGATCGCGGCCGAGCGGGAGAAGCGTCCGTCGAGGCGTTCGATCCGGCCGAGCGCGAACGCAATCAGAAAGAGAACCGTGAGGACGTCGGAGAGCGACAGGTCGGAGCCGAAGCTCCAATGGATCTTCGCGAACGTGACCGTGAACACGGTCGCGAAGAACAAGGCGTCGACGACGGGCTGGCGTCGGCTCAGCACGGCGACCTCAGCAGCCCTGTCGGCGCGTCCGGGGCCGGCTGCGTGAGCTCCGGAGGCCCCGGGAACCATCCGTTCGTGCAGGGACGAGGGGGTGGCTCTCGAGCAACGCATTCACCTGGGCGATGGTACTGGCGGTCCGTCCTGCACCGACAACCGTCGGGGATCCCTGTGCACCTCGCGTGCCGCGATCAGGCCTCCCACGACCGTCGTCGGAATGAACCAGATCGCCTGCATGAGGATGGAGAACGCGATCGCGACCTCACCCTCGACGCCGACAACGCCGAGAGCAGAGACGGCAAGCCACTGATAGGTGCCGATGAATCCAGGCGAGCTCGGGATCACCACACCGAGGTTGATGACCGAGGTGACGAAGACGAGCTCGATCGGTGAGAGGCGGAAGCCGAGAGAGCGACCGACCATCCCGGCGGCAACGGCCCAGATCGCCCACGCGACCACGCTCAGCGCGAGCGCCAGGAGGAGCCGGCGTCGACCGATCGGGGAAGCGACCTCGTCGACCGTGTCCCGGAGCAGCTGTCGCCCTCGACTCCGCCCCAGCCCTCGATCCCGCGGTCGCATGCGCGTGTAGATCACCGCCCCCGTGATCGCGAGCGCGAGGAACGCCACGAGAAAGATTCCCCCGAGCGCAACCCTCTTCACCCAGCCCGGGTTCCCGACGATCGGAAGCGAGATAGCGAGCGCGACGACGAGTGTGATCACATCGCAGGCGCGATCGCGGAGCACGGAGCCGAAGGCTCTTCCGGAAGGAATCGCAGCGAGTTTCGCGAGCCAGCGCGCCCGGAGGAGATCGCCGATCCGGAGAGGCAGGATGTTGTTCGCCCCGATGCCACCGAGCACGAGCGCGTAGAAACGGCGGACCGTGTGCTCCAGCGTGTTGGCAATGAGCCGCCAGCGAGCGCCCTGGGCGACATACAGCCCCTGGATCACGACCGCAGCGAGGATGACCAGGCCGATGGCGGCGCTCCGCAGCGCGACCCACACGGCGTCGAGATCGGCGTCCCGAAACACGAGCCACAGGAAGAACAGCGACGAGGCGATGCCCACCGCGAGCAGGACACCGCCGCGACGACGGGACGGTGTGCCCGGTGCGACGTCACTCACGGGGCAGCCTGTAGACGACGTAGCGTCCATCGCGGTAGGCAATCGCGATGTCCGGGGCGGTGGAGAACCGGTTTCGGTCGATCACGATCCACGTGGCTCCACATCGCTTCGGGATCCCGAGCTCGCCGGTCCTGTTGAAGCGCAACCATCGGGCTCGACGAACGTAGGGGCGGTTGCGCTTCGTGTCGGCGACGTGGCTCGGCGGGGCATTGCAGAGGTACACCGGAGCGGCGGCCGCGATCCGATAGCTCGACTCGAGATCCGCGTAGACGACGGCACCGGGGGGCACCTCTCGTCGCAGGAAGTCGACGAGGCCGGGAGTCAGCGGGCTCGCGCGGCGCTCGGGCGACGGCGACCAGTCCGAGAGGCCGGAGACGAACGTCGGCAGGAGCACGAGCGCCGAGGAAAGCGCTGCGGTCGCTCCGACGGACCGCGGGCGCCTCATGCCGACGACGAGCGCCACGAGAGCGCCCGCGACGCCGATCCAGGTCGCCCAGGCGGGACCGCCCTGCTCGAGGGTGTAGCCGAAGTCCCCGGGGTAGCGCCATTGCAGGACGATCCCGGCGCCGAGCGCGAGCGGCACGGCGAGCCGCCCGATCAGAGCGGCAAGGACCCCCATGCCGCCTGCGAGCGCGAACGCAAAGGGAAGGAAGCCGACGACGCGACGCGCCTGCGAGAGCGAGACGACGTCGGCAAACGGCGTGAAGAGCCACGGAACGAGCGTGATGGCGAAGATCGCGAGCGAGCCACCGACGACGTACGCTGCCCATCGGCGCCGCGAGGCCAGCGCGGTCAGCGGGATCAGCAGGAGCGCGGCGACGGCAACGGCTCCGGAGCGGCCGAACACCTGTGGCGCGAGCGAGAAATGGTCGACCGACCCACTCAGCTGGCCGGCGTACTGCTTGAAGGCGCGGGCCCGTTCCTGCGCGTCGGGGCTGACCGACTCGGTGCTCCGAACGACGGGTACGAGCAGGACGAGGAAGAGGCCGGCAGGGACCACGAGCGCGGTGAGGGCCAGCGCGCCGTTACGCACCCCTTCCCGCCGCCACGCCCAGCGGACGGTGAGAAAGCCACCGAAGGGAATCCAGAGGAAGATCGCGTAGGTCGGATGCACGACTGCAAGGACGAGTGATGCCACACCGGCGCTGGCAAGCAGCCCGCGCGTCGGCGTCCGCATCGCTGCGAGCGCAAGCGCGAGCGCAGCCGGAGCGAGAATCTGGCGAGAGGCCGTAGCCGGGAGCGCCAGCGACGTGTACGCGCCACCGTGCCCTGGAGCCATCGCGACGATCGCAACGGCCGCAGCTGCCGACGTGGCGGCGGGCGTGACGCGGCGGAAGATCGCGTATCCCGCCTCGTAGGCGACGAGCACCGCGAGCGGCGCGAGCACCGTCGGCTCGTGGAGCACGACCTCCGAGGGGTCGACAAACGACACCATGGCGACGAGGGCGAGGAACGCGTGCCAGAGCGGGAACGCGTAGCCGGGATGGAGGCCACCGTCGGCGAACTCGTTCACGGACGAGAGCGAGAGGTCACCGAGCTCGGCGAGCTTGCGCACGCGGGCGAGATGGAAGATGCCGTCTCCGCCGATCTCCCCGGCGACGTGCCAGAGAAGCAGGCCGAGCACGATCCCGCCGGCCCACATCATCGCCCGACCGGGGATGAGCGGCACCACGGGGTGCCGACGCGCGAACGGCGCGGCGCCCGCCGCCGTCACGAGGAGCAGGACGAGGGCGAGGGTCAACGAGGCGTGGACGAGGAAGACGATGCCCATCGCTCCGAACACGGCCCCGAGGCCCCACGCAAGCGTCGCGGACGTGCTCCGGACTCCGAGTGCGCGCGCGAGGATCGCCCCCGGTGCGAGAACGATTCCGGTCGCGAGCGCGAGGCGGAGCAGCAGGAACAGCGAGCTCATCGCTCGATCAGCGACCGCACGTCGCCGGTCCCGAGCCAGCGGGCCCCGTCGCGGTACATCGCGCCACGCTCGCCGCGCACGAGCCTCCCCCGGAGCGCCAACGAGCCCCGGAACAAGGTGCGCACGCGCTCGGCTTCAGTGTCTCCGTGGTGCTTGTGGAAGAAGCGGAGCTGGCCACGAAGGTTCTCGCGGAAGAGGCGCCCGCCGTGCGAGGCTCCGCCGACGTGCACGCACGTCGCGTCGGGGGTGAAGAGCGTGCGCCAGCCTGCCGCCGCGAACCGGTAGAGCCAGTCGACCTCCTCGCTGAAGAGGAAGAACGCCGGATCGGGCCCACCGACCTCGTCGATCGCGGCACGGCGCACGAGCAGGCAGGCTCCCATGAGGCACTCGACCTCGCGCTCTGACGCGTGGTCGAACCCGGCCCCGTAAAACGCGTTCAGCGCCGCCGTGCGCGGGCCGAGCTTGCGGAGATAGAGGTACTCCGTCGCGAGGCGCCAGAGCGTCGGGAAGCCGCGCACCGACCGCTGTAGCGACCCGTCGCAGTTCACGAGCCTCGGGCCGACGACGGCCACGTTCGCGTGGGCGTCCCCGACGGCGACGAGACGTTCCAGACCGTCGTCCACGAGCCACGCGTCCGCGTTGAGGATCAGCGCCCAGCGGCTCGGCCGGGACTCCTCGAGGCCACGTTGCCAACCTGCGGCGAGCCCGACGTTGGCCTGCTCGACGACCCACACGCTGGGGAACCGCTCGCGAATGAACGGGACGGTGGCGTCGCTCGAGCCGTTGTCGACGACAACCGTGGACGTCCCATCAAGGCTGGCAAGGCACTGCTCGATCCAGGGAAGAGCGTTGTAGGTCGTGACGACGGCAACGACATCATCCATGCTCGACCTCGGGTCGTGCGCCGCCGCGGATCGACTCCCAGAGAAGGATGGCGCCTCCGGGCGCCGCGAGCGCGACCGTGACGAGAAAGAAGAGGAATCCGGCGGCGAAGGCGGCGTCGGCGCCGACCCCGACGCTGCCGAGGAAGCTGACGAAGAACGCCTCGCGCACGGCGAAGCCGTTCAGCGTGAACGGGACGAGCAGGACGAGGAAGAACAGCGGCCCCATCACGTAGTAGATCCGCGGGCCGAGGTCGATGCCGACCGCCCTGCACGAGGCCCAGATGGAGAGGATCCGGACCGCCTGGATCGCGATGGTGAACACGAACACCTTGACCATCAGGCCCGGGTGGCCGCGATAGTGGTGCACGCCCTCGTAGAACGCCCGCAGCGGTCGCTCGAGGCGCAGTCGCTGGAGCAGCGGACGCAGCCGGGCCAGGTGGGGCCGGGCCGAGCGCGAGAAGAAGAGCACGAGTAGCAGCAGCGTTCCGAAGACGAACATCCCCTCGATCCAGAGGTACGCACTGACGTCGTAGTGGCCGATCGCGAGGACGAAGCCGATCGCTCCGAGGAGAACGGTCGCAGCACCGCCGAGGCCCCGTTCGATGACGACGATCGCCGTCATGTCGCCCGAGCGCCCCGGATGCCGCTTCGAGACCTCGAAAATCCGCACCGCGTCGCCGCCGATCGAGGTCGGGAGAATCTGTCCGGCGGTGTACGAGACGAAGTAGGCGCGCGTCAGCCACCAGAAGCGATCGATCACGCCCTGCGCCGCGAGCAGCCACTTCCAACGGAGCGCCATCGGCAGGGCGGTCGTGATCATGATCGTGACCGCGAGCGCGAACCACCAGAGATTCGCGGCCTTGAGCGTCTCCCACGTCTGCCCGAGGTCGATCTTGAGCAGGATGTAGGTGACGGCGAGGGTGGTCAGCGTGACGCCGATCAGGATTCGCAGCGGCCGCTTGACGTGCGACAGCCGCGGTACGCGAGGGGCGCTCATGCCGTGAACCGCGCGTGCAACCGGGAGACGGCGTCGATCGCATCGAGGATGTCGTCGTCCGAGTGGGCGGGTGAGAGCGGCAGAGACAGCACCTCGTCGCCCGCGCGCTCGGCCACCGGCAACGTCGGCTGGCTCGGGTACCGCTCGCGGAACCACGTCAGGTGATGCACCGGGAGGAAGTGGATGCTGGTGCCGATCAGGGCGTCGGCGAGCGCCCGCTGGTAGGCATCCCTGGTCGCTCCGGCGTCTGCGGCCGCGATCCTGACCACGTACAGGTGGAGCGCGTGCGTGTCGCGCGCGTCCCGCTCGAGCGGGGTGATGCCGGCGAGCTCCGAGAGCCCCTCGTCGTAGAGGTCGAACTGCCGCCGCCTGATCCGCGCGTGCTCCTCGACCCGGTCGAGCTGGACGAGAGCGATCGCCGCGAGCACGTCGGACAGGTTGGCCTTGAAACCCGCGGTGACCTGATCGTAGAGCGCTCCGTCGCCGCGCCGCGTCAGCCGCATGTTCCGAACCGACTCCGCAATGTCGTCCCGGTTCGTCGCGATGAGCCCGCCCTCACCCGCCGCGATGTTCTTCGTCGCGTAGAGCGAGAAGCACGTGGCGTCGGAGATGCTCCCGACCTTGCGCCCCCGGTAGGCGCTCTCGGCCGCATGCGCCGCGTCCTCGACCACGGGCAGGCCAAGAGCTGCGATCGGGTCGAGATCGGCCGGCTGGCCGGCGAGGTGGACGGGAAGGATCGCCTTCGTCCGCTCGCCGACGAGTGAGGCGATGAGTGCCGGATCGATGTTCAGGTCGCCCTCACGAACGTCGCAGAACACGGGAGTCGCACCGCAGTGCTCGATCACGTTCGCGGTCGCAGGCCATGTGATCGGGCTCGTGATCACCTCGTCTCCGTGACCGACACCGGCCGCGAGGAGCGCCAGGTGCAATGCCGCCGTCCCCGATGCGACCGCGAGGACGTGCTCGGCATCGAGATACGCTGCCATCCGCTCCTCGAGCAACGCCGCGCGAGGCCCCGTCGTCAGCCAGCCCGACCGAAGCGTCTCGGTGACGGCGGCGATCTCCTCCTCCCCGATAGCGGGAGGCTGGAAGCCGAGCCGGGTGCTACGCGGGGGTCGCATCGACAAGGAAGCGTACGGTCTCCGCCGCACGACGGGCTCGGGCGAGGGCGCCGTCGCGGTCCCTGCCGGTCGCGAGGATCGCCCCCGCCCGGTCGGCACCACGCCGCAGCGGCCCGAAGCGCCAGCCCGGCTGTCGATACGTTCGCACCCAGGCGACGCCCTCGATCGCGAGCGCCTCCTCGACCCCCTCGACCCCGAGCAGCACTCCCTCGGGCGCGACGAGGAAGACCACGCACGCCCCTCCGGCGCGTTCACCTGGTGACAGAGCGCCACAAGGCTGGCCGAGAGCGAACGTGATCGCAACGTCGTTCAAGTCGACGCCGACGGCCTCCCGGCAGAGCTCGGCGTCGTGGCCCCCACCGAGGCGAGCGGCGACCTCGACCACGTACGGGCGGCCGTCCGAGCCGATCCGGAGCTGCGTGTAGCTCGGCCCGTTGCTGATCCCGAGGGCTGTAACGGCGGCCCGCGCCGCCTCGACGGCACGGTCGGTCTCCTGGACGCTCGGCCACGCGTGCGCGAGCGCCACGCCGAAGGCGGGGGGGTCGGCGAGCAGCCTGTCGGTCACCGTGAGTGGATGGAAGACGCCGTCGAGGGAGACGGCGTTGACGGTCAGCTCGGGGCCTTCGATCAGCTCCTCGACGAGCACGCCTCCGGCACGGGACTCGTTCGCCGCGGCCTCCACGGCCGCAGCGAGCTCTGATCGCTCGCGAACGAGCGTGAGCCCTCGCTGGCCCTGGCGGTCGGGTGCCTTGACGACGCACGGAAACGGGATCGCCGGGTCCGTGACCGAGAACGTCCGCGGCTGGAGGACGCCGGCCGCTGCGAACCGCTCCCGTTGCCGTGTCTTCGTCGTGGCGAGCACCGCGGTCGCACCGTCGATCGGGTGTGGGAGCCCCATACGCTCGGCAACCCTGGCGGCGATCCCGACGGGCCAGTCGGCGCCGGGTGAGACGAGACCGTCCACGTCGCGGGCGCGCGCGAGCCGCTCGATGCCCTGCTCGTCCTCGGAGGAGAGCACCGCGCGCTCGGCTGCGAAGACGAACCCGGCTGCGAGCGGATCGCGATCGACGGCGATCACCACAAGGTCGCGGGCTGCGGCCGCCTCGAGCAGGCCGAGCTGCGCTGCCCCGGCGCCTAGGACGACGAGACGTGCCGGCTGGGATCGGCGACGCTCCGCCACCAGGCCTCGTTCTCGCGGTACCAGGCGACGGTCTGCTCGAGGCCGTCGGCGAAGCTCGTGCGTGCCCTCCAGTCGGTCAGGGCGGCCATCTTGTCCGTCGAGCCGATGTGGCGGTCGACCTGCCCGGGTCGCTCTGGAAGGTGGACCTTCGTGGACGATGTCCCGCCGACGCAGTCGAGCACCAGGTCGGCGATCTCGGCGACAGAGATGTCTATGCCGGTCGCGACGTTGACGACCTCCCCCACGAGCGCCTCGATCGGCGCCTCGATCAGCGCCTCGATCGCCTCGGCGTGATCGTCGACGTAGAGCCAGTCCCGGCTGGCGTGGCCGTCGCCGTGAATCGTGAGCGGCTCGCCGGAGAGCGCCTGCGTGATGAAGCGCGGCACGACCTTCTCAGGATGCTGCCGCGGCCCGTAGTTGTTGAACGGGCGCACGATCACGATCGGGAGGTCGTACGTGACGAAGTAGCTGTACGCGAGCCGGTCACCGCCCGCCTTCGTCGCGGCGTAGGGGCTCCGCGGCTCGAGCGGGTGGCGCTCGTCCATCGGGTCGGTCTCGGCCGTGCCGTACACCTCGCTCGACGAGATGAGGATGAACCGCTCCACCGGCGTGCGCCGGATCGCGTCGAGCAGGATCTGCGTGCCTTCGACGTTCGTCGTCACGAACTCGGAGGCTCCCTCCTCGATCGACTTCTCGACGTGTGACTCGGCCGCGGCATTGACGATCACGTCGACGCCGTCGACGAGGTCGGCGACGAGGGACACGTCGCGGATGTCCCCGTGGACGAACGACAGGCGATCGTGGTCGAGGACGTCCGCGAGGTTCTCGAGATTCCCTGCGTACGTGAGCGAGTCGAGCGAGACGACCTCGTGGTCGGTGCTCACGAGCAGGTGGCGAATCACGTTCGACGAGATGAATCCGGCGCCGCCGGTGACGAGAACGCGCTTCACGATTCGGTGATCGTAGCCGCGGGCCTCTTTACAGCTCGCGATCGATCGCGTACAGCGGCCGGCCCTCGACCTCGCGCTGAATGCGCGCCAGGTACTCCCCGACGAGCGCGAGCACGAATCCCTGCACGCCGAGCACGAAGATCACCGCCGCACCGAGAAAGAGCGGGCCGGGGAAGTCGGCCTGGCCGATCCAGTAGGCGAGAGCGTAGATCCCGAGGATCGTCGCCGCGAGCGTGCACACGAACCCGAGCACGACGCCGGCCCACTGGATCGGCTGCGGCCAGAATCCCGCGAGAACGTGAAGAGCGAGGCGGGTCAGCCGCAGCGGCGAGTAGCGGGATGCGCCCTGGCGCGCGGCGTGCCCGACGTCGACCTCGACGACGGACGCCCCACCGGAGAGGATCAACGCCTTCGTGAACTTCTGGCGCCCGATCGAGCCGAGCATCGGCGTGACGACGTTCCGCCGATAGGCGTTGAACGCGCAGCCGAAGTCGGAGATGTCGACCCGTGTGAAGCGGCGCAGCATCCCGTTGATCAACCGCGACGGAAGCGTCCGCCCCCACGAGTCGTTGCGCGCCGCACGTCGTCCGCTCGCCACGTCGTGGCCGGCGTCGATCGCTGCCACGAGCTTCGAGATGTCCTCCGGGAGATTCTGGAGATCGCCGTCCATCGTCACGATCGTCTCCCCCCGAGCCCGGCTGAGGCCTGCGTGCATCGCTGGATGCTGACCGAAGTTCCGTTTCAAACGGATCACGCCGACGCGCTGGTCGGCGGCGTGAAGCTGCTCGAGAATCGCGAATGTCCCGTCGGTCGAGCCGTCGTCGACGTAGATGACCTCGAACGGCCGACCGAGCCCCTCCAGAGACACCATCGTACGACGGTTGAGCTCGTCGAGCGAGGCTGCCTCGTTGTAGAGCGTGACGACGACCGAGATCTCCGGCGGCGCGTCGGCCGCGAGCGCGTGCCCTGGAAACGCTGGGATCTCCGACATGGAGGCGAGCGTAACGCCTCTACACTCTCGACGTGCCCTGGCGACGCGGAGAGGCCGTTGTCCGGCGTGAGGTCGTGCATGGCGTGCCGTGGATGGCGACGTCGGTCATCGTCGTGGCCGACCTGCCGGACATGCTCGCCACGTACCTTCCGGAGGGAGCGCCCTTCGCGTTCGCCGAGAACCATCCGCAGGGCAAGCACCCATGGGAAGGGCGACGCGCGTGGCACGGGCACGGCGTCCTGATGCTGCAACGCCCGGGCGAGAGCTACGCGGTGTGGCATTTCTGGGACGGCTCCGACCGCAGCTTTGCAGGGTGGTACATGAACATCCAGGAGCCGTTCCGCCGGACGGCAGTCGGGTTCGACACACAGGATCTCGAGCTGGATCTCTGGGCTCCGGCGGGGGGCGGGTGGGAGCTGAAGGACAATGACCTGCTCGACGTACGCGTGACCGAGGGCCGATTCACGGCCGCGAGAGCCGGGGAGATCCGGGCGATCGGTGCCACTATCGCGGGCCTTCTCGATGCAGACGAAGGGTGGTGGGGAGGCTGGACCTCCTGGGAGCCGGATCCCGGATGGGCGCCGGCCACGCCACCGCAGGGTTGGATCGAGGCCGCCGAGGCCTAGCGTTCTTCAGTCGGCGAGCCCGAGCCGTGCGTGCAGTCGCCGGAGCGGCGCTGGTGCCCACCAGTTCCACTCGCCGAGGAGCGCCATCAGGCTCGGGACGAGGAGGGCACGGACGATCGTCGCGTCGAGCGCGACCGCCACTGCCGTGCCGACTCCGAGCTCCTGGATGAACGAGATCCCGGACGTCGCGAACGTGCCTATCGCGACACAGAAGAGGAGCGCCGCGGCGGTCACGAGCCGTCCCGTCCGCTCGAGGCCGTCCGCCACGGCCTCGCGATTCGGAAGGCCGTGGTCGCGTCCCTCCTTGATCCGTGAGAACAGGAAGATCGCATAGTCCGTCGACAGCCCGAACGCCGTCGCGCAGAGGAGGATCGGCTGTGTCGACTCGAGCCCCGGAAGGCCCTGCCCCCACTCGAACACGAGAACGAGGATCCCGAACGAGGCACCGAGCGTGAGCACGTTCATCAGGAGCGACTTGAGCGGTAGCACGACCGAGCCCGTGAAGAGGAAGATCAGCGCGCACGTCGTCAGCGCAAGGATGGCGAGCGCCCATGGCAGGTGGGCACCGAGCGACGCCTGCTGGTCGACGAAGCCTGCCGTCTGCCCGGTGACGCGGGCATCGGGCAATGCGGCGCGCACCTCTCCGACGAGCTGTTGCGAGCGGTCGGAGAGCCCCTTCTCGGCCGCCAGGACGTCGAGCCGCCACAGGCCGGGTACCACCTCGCGCGCCGGCAGCACGGCCGCGACGCCGGGGGCTGCTGCGAGGCGCGCGACGACGGTCGCCGCAGGTTCCTCGTCCATGATCGCCGTGATCGGCGCGTAGCTCCCGCGAACGCCCTCGCGATCGAGTGCCTCCGCCACCTGCCGCGCGCTGGCTGACGACGGCAGGGTCGTCGCATCGACGCCGACGAAGTGCACGCCGAGCGCCGGCAGCGCGAGGACGACGAGGAAGGTCGCGGAGACCGCAGCAATCCTTCCCGGGCGGCGCATCACCCACGCGGCCAGACGGCCCCAGCGACCGCCGGAGGGAACCTGCTGCAGGCGACGGGGGGCGAGCGCGTCGATCCGCGGGCCGAGCCAGTAGAGGAAGGCCGGCAGCGGCACGAGCGCGACGAGCCCGGCCGCGAGCGCGACGAGCACGCCGCCGAGCCCCATCGAGTAGAGGAACTGCTGCGGGAAGACGAGCAGGCAGCCCATCGACGCCGCGACCGTGACGGCACTGAAGAGGACGGTTCGCCCGGCGCTACGCATCGTCGCCGCGAGCGCCTCCGGCCCGTGGCCGTGGACGGCCGCCTCCTCACGCCAGCGGGAGACGATGAAGAGGGAGTAGTCGATCGCGAGGCCGAGGCCGAGCCCGGTGACGAGATTGAGCGCGAAGACCGAGAGCGGGTGAACTTCGATCGCGAGCCGGAGCCCGAGAAACGTCAGCGCGATCGCACCAGCACCGACGAGCGGGGGTAGGAATGCGGCCACGAGCCCGCGGAAGACCCAGAACGAAAGGAGGAAGACGAGCGGGAAGGCGATCAGCTCGGCCCGCCGGAGGTCCGCCTGGATCGCCTCGGTCACCTGATGTGACGCGATCGCGCCACCGCCGAGACGAACGTGCGTGTCTGCGGCGAACGCGTCCAGCAGCCGGCCCGCGGCGTCTTTCGAGGCGTCGCCACCGCGCGCACGGAGGTAGACGAGCACGACTCCGTTGTCGTCGACCACCGTGCGCGCGACGGCGGGATCGCGCTCGATCCGAGCCCGGGCCTCCGCGATCGCGTCCGGCCCGCCGCTCACGAGCGCCACGATGCCCGGGTCGGCCTCGACTCCCGTCCTCTCTTCCACCTCGACGCCTGCGAGCCGGCTCTCGGAGGAGAGATCGGCGAACTGCGCGGAGCCGGAGTCCATGTGGGGAATCACCGTGCTGCCGATCGCAAAGGCGACGACCACGATGCCGGCGGAGACGAGCGTGACCGCGCGGGCGCGGGTCGCGAGCAGATGGATCACCTGACAAGAGAAGCAGCAGCGGTCCGGGTCGCGACGCACTCCGGCGTCACGACCCGGGCGGTCGCCCGTGCTTCAGGCGGGGTCGGCGAGTGGAGCCAGTGGCTCGGTTCCGGCCGCGCGCTCGCGCCGCATTGCCGGAATGGCGAAGGCGGCCACCGCGCCGAGCCCGACGGCGATCGCTCCGATCCACAGTGCGGGCGTCATCCCGTCGACAAACGTCTGACCGGATCCGTAGCCGCCGTAGCGGGAGAAGACCGAGGCCAGGACCGCGACGCCGAAGACACCACCGAGCTCGCGGATCGCGTTGTTCGCTCCCGACGCCTGCCCTTCGCGCTCCCGCCGTACCGTGGAGAGAACGAGGTTCGCCATCGGCGTGAAGAACAGCGCCATCCCGACGCCCGCAAGGATGAAGGGCACGATGAGTGACCCGTACGGTGTCGTCGGCGTCGAGACGAACGCGATCCAGCCGAGTGCGACCGACTGCAACGTCAGGCCGATGCCGAGGATCCTCTTGGGGCTGACCCTGTCGGACATCGCGCCCGCAAACGGAGCGATGAACATCGGTGCGATCGTCCATGGGAGGATCCGGAGCCCCGAGCTGAGCGGTGAGTAGCCCTGGACCGTCTGGAAGAACTGCGTCAGCAGGAAGATGGAGCCGAACATGCCGAAGAACATCAGGAGCGACGCGAGATTCGCGAGCGAGAACGCCTTGTTGCGGAAGAACGTCATCGGCAGCATCGGCGATGCGGCCCGCGTCTCCCACACGACGAACGCGGCAACGAGGACGATGCCGAGGCCCAGTGCAGCGACGATCTCGGGGCTCGTCCAGCCCTGCTCGTTGCCGCGAATCAGGCCCCAGACGATCCCGAACATGCCGCCGCTGACGAGGCCGACGCCGGGAAGGTCGAGCCTTCCCGCCGGACCGTGGCTCTCCGTGAGCCGCGTCAGCGCGAGCGGCACGAGCAGGATCCCGATCGGGACGTTGAGCCAGAAGATGTACTGCCACGCGAACCCCTCGACGACGGCTCCGCCGACGACGGGACCAAAGGCGATCGCGAGGCCGCCGATCGCTCCCCACGCCCCGAGCGCGAGCCCTCGCTTCGCGGGCGGGACGGCGGCTGAGAGAATGGTCAGGGTGAGGGGCATCACGATCGCGCCGCCGAGCCCCTGCACGGCTCGCGCGATGTTGAGCACCTCGACGTTCGGAGCGAGCGCAGCTGCAACCGAGGCGACCGTGAAGATCCCGACGCCGACGGCAAACATGCGGCGGCGGCCGAAGCGGTCACCGAGCGCCGCGCCGGTGAGGAGCAGCACGGCGAACGTGAGCGTGTACGCGTTGACGGTCCACGAGAGATCGGCGAGTGACGCGTCGAGATCGGTGCGGATCACCGGGATCGCCGTCGAGACGACGAGGTTGTCGAGGGAGACCATGAAGAGCGCGATCGACGTGATCGCGAACGTCCAGAGGGTCGTCGTGCGTGCGGTCATGCTGAGGTCTTCCTTTCTGGTTCGCTCATGCTTGTGATCAGTCACTTCATTACAGGCAAAAAAAGAGAGCACGCGGGACAGGTTCCGCACCTACGGGGACGCGGTCATTCCCGCCTCGCAGCCCTCGATGAGCCGGTTCGACCAGGGCTCGGGGCGCGTGAACGCCTCCATCGCCATGAGGATCGTCAGCATTGCGCCCTTCGAGAAGAAGGTGCTGACCGCCTCCGGCGACTCACCGGAGGCACGCTCGGCGAGATCGACCAGATCGCGCCAGGCACCGCGAACGCTCTCGCAGATGTCGGGGTCGTCGCACGAGGCCCAGCACTTGAGCATCAACATCAGCCGGTCGCGGTCGGCCATCACCGTCTCGTACGCCGCCCCCATCGCGTGGAGTGCCTCGATGCCGGTCTTGCCGTGGGCCGCGTCGGCGAACACCCGGTAGAGATCGTCGACGGTCCGCTGGGCGGTCGCGAGGTAGAGCTCCTTCTTGGTGCCGAAGAGCCGGAAGAGATAGGGCTGCGAGATGCCGGCGGCTCGCGCGATGTCGTCCGTCGAGGCCCCATGGAGCCCGCGACGCGCGAACTCCACGGTCGCCGCATCGAGCACTGCAACCCGCCGCTCCTCCGCCGTCTTCCGTTGCGTCGTCGCCATCATGGTAGTAAGTATTCACTCACATATAGAGATTGTCAAGCCCGCCCCGCGGGCGCCTCAGACGAAGCGCGCCACGGCGAGCGCGACCCGGTCGCACTCGGCCTCCGTCATGGTGGTCGCGAACGGGAGCGCGAGCGCCCGCGTAAAGGCCCGATCGGCCCCAGGGAACGGCCCCTGATCGCGGTAGGCGCCGAGGTGATGGAGGGCGTAGGTCCCGATCTGGGCCTCGATTCCCTCGGCCCGCAACGCGGCGAGCGCTTCGTCGCGGCGCTCGAGCTGGATGACGTACGCCTGCCAGCCATGCCGATCGCCGTCGGCAGCCGACGGCGTGAGCACGAGCTGCTGGAGGCGCTCGGTGTACCACGCGGCCACGCGCTCGCGGGCTGCGAGCAGCTCCTCGAGGCGAGCGACCTGGGGAATTCCGATCGCGCAGAGGATGTCCGGCAGCCGGTAGTTGAACCCCGGCTCGGGGATGTCGTAGGCGCCGCTCGTGACGATGCCGTGGTGCCGGAAGCGCCGGATCGAGTCGGCAAGGCCGGGGTCGCTCGTCGTGACCGCTCCGCCCTCTCCCGTCGTGACGATCTTGCGGGGATGAAAGGAGAGGCAGCCCATGACGCCGAGAGACCCACACGGCACGCCGCGGCAGCGCGCCCCGAGGGCGCCGGCGGCATCCTCGACGAGAACGACCTCGGCGGGGACGGCGGCCCGCAGCTGCTCCCACGGCACGGGGCGACCGAACAGGTGAACGGCGAGGACGGCCTTCGTCCGCGGCGTGACGGCCGCCGCGACACGGTCGACGTCGAGGTTGAAGGTGTCCGGGTCGACGTCGACGATCACCGCCCGCCCGCCGCAGAGCTCGACCGCGTTCGCGGTGGCCGGGAACGTGTAGGCCGGCACGATCACGTCGTCGCCGGGGCCGATCTCGAGGGCCATCATCGCGAGGTGGAGCGCCGCCGTCCCGGACGAGACGGCAACGGCGTCTACCGTCCCGCAGGCATCGGCGAGCGCCCGCTCGAGCTCGCCTACCTTCGGCCCCATGGTGAGCATTCCCGTCGCGACGACCTCTGCGACGGCTGCCAGCTCGGCCTCGCCGACATCCGGGCGTGCGAGGCGGATCGGCTCGCTCACGTACCGACCGGGCGGTTCGCGCGAAACCACTCGATCGTGCGCGCGAGCCCTTCGTCGAGCTCCACCTTCGCCTCGAAGCCGAGGAGGCCGCGGGCTTTGCCCATGTTGGGGATCCGCAACTCGACGTCGACATAGTCGAGCGGCGTGAAGACGATCTCACCCGGAGCGCCCGCGAGCAGCTTGATCCGGCGCGCGAGGTCGTAGATCGTGACGGCGGAGCGTGCGTTGCCGATGTTGAAGCTCTCCCCCACGGCGGCCGGGTGCTCGAGCCCGAGCAACGTTCCCTCGACCATGTCGTCGACGTAACACCAGGCCCGGATCTGCGAGCCGTCGCCGTGGATCGTCAGGTCACGTCCGTCGAGCGCGGCCTCGATGAAGGCACGGATCGCACCGCCTCCGATCTGGCCCGGGCCGAAGATGTTGAACGGGCGCACCGACACCGTCGGCAGCTCGAACTCCGCGTGGTAGGCGTGCGACATGTGCTCGCCGGCGAGCTTGGAGACGGCATACGTCCACCGTGCCTCCTTGACGGACCCGATCGTCGTCACCTGGCCCTCGCCGACGTTGAAGGCGTGTGCGCCGAAGACCTCGCTCGTGGAGAACTCGAGCATCCGCTCGACGGTGTCCTGCGTCGCGAGCGCCGCCTCGAGCGCGTTGTAGGTGCCGATCATGTTGACGCGCATCGTGCGCACGGGGCTGGCGAGGACCGTGTCGACTCCCGCGATCCCGGCAGCGTGAACGATGTGCGTCGCGCCACTGGTCGCCTCGGTGAGGCCGGGCAGGTCGAGCACGTCACCCTCGACGAAATGGAAGTTCGGGTGCTCACCGAGATCGGTGCCGGAGAGCACGTCGCGGTGAAGGTTGTCGAACGCGATCACCTCGTTGTCGTCGACGAGGCGGCGCGCGAGCGTCGTGCCTATGAACCCGGCACCGCCCGTGATCAGGATCCTCTTGCCGCTCAGAGCCACGCGGCGAGTCTACCGGCGTACTCTTCGCGGGGAACGTGCACCGCCTGCTCCTCAGCGCGCTCGTCCTCGCCCTGGCCGCCGTGCTGCCTGCCGTGGCGAGCGCGGGCACGATCGACCTGCGGGTCGCGTACCGGGCATCCTCTGGAGCCAAGCCCGTCGTGCGGACGCTTCACTGCGATCCCGCGCGCGGTACCGTCGTCAGGCCGGCGCGAGCGTGCCGGCGCCTGCGTGCACTCGGCGCGGGTGCGTTCAAGCCGACGCCGCGCGAGAGGATGTGCACCCAGATCGTCGGCGGCCCGATGACGGCGCTCGTCACCGGGAGGTACGGTGGCCGGCGCCTCTGGGTGAGGCTGGCGTTGACCGATGGGTGCGCGATCGCACGCTGGAACGGTCTTGCGTTCCTCTTTCCCTCACCGCAATTGACCACGCGAGGCGGAGCTCCCGGCAGCTAAGTAGCATCGCGCGGTGTGAAGACCGTCCTCCTCGTCGGCGCCGGGCACGAGCAACGGCGTGCGACCCAGCCCGCACACGAGCACGGCGTCGCCGGTTCCGCGTTCGCGAGGGCGTGGGCGCCGGCCCGCCTGCAGCCGATCGAGGTCGTTCCGTGAGCTGCAGCTTCGATCTCACGCACTACGCAGAGATCGTCGAGGCCGCGCGCGCGGGTGGCTACCGGTTCGCGCGCTTCGACGGCGAGCCGGCCGAGGGTGTGGTGATCCTGCGGCACGACGTCGATCTCTCACTCGACGCCGCCCTGCGGATGGCCGAGATCGAGCACGATGCCGAGGCACCCGCGACGTACTTCCTGATGACGGAGTCGGTCTTCTACAACCTCGACTCGAACGAGGGGGTTGCCGCGATCAGCCGACTTCGGGAGCTCGGACATCGCGTCGGACTGCACGCCGTCTATCCGAACGCACCGGTGGACGACCGCTTCGACCCGGTCGTCGCCTGGCACAATCCCGATCCGGAGTACATGCGCGCGCCGCTGGCGGACGGGCGGATCAACGTCATGCAGGAGCCGTGGTTCGACCCTGGCACGTATCGCTCCGACTCGAATCAGCGCTGGCGCTCGGACTGCCCCCATGACGACCTGCGCGCGGGCGCGTTCCCCTGGCTACAGCTCCTCATCCATCCGGAGATCTGGGCGTATTCCGGCGAGACGATGCGGGAGACGATGCGGGCAATGGTCGAGGCCGGCAAGAAGCGGCGCCTGCAGCAGCTCGCGAATGACCGCATCGACCTCTCGTGAGCGAGGAATCGCCGTCCGAAGGCGGAGTCGTGATCGGAGAGACGGGACGCGCCGGCGGCGCCGAGAACATCGGCGCTCGGGTCGCTGGGGTGTCGGCGAGACCGGACGGACGACGGTGTCGTCAGGGGGCGTCGCGCCGAGATGAGGAAGCGGTGCGCCTGGTTCTCTGCCCATCGCGCCGACCTGCGACGATTCCTCGCGTGACCCTGAAGCCATCACCGTCGTCGTCACTCCTTCGGGCGCTCCCGGCTCGGCCGCTGCGCTGCCCCGTGGGCTCCATGAGAACGGGGAGCGCGAGGTCCGGCTCGTCGACACCGACGTGGCGGAGCGAATGAGCGGCGAGGTCGCACCGTTGATCCCATCCCGAGCCCCCACCCGCCCAGGGGCAGGCACAGGCACCGTAGTGGGAAGGCGTGACGTGTCTGTGCCGGACGGGCACCAGTTGTGAGCCGATCGCTCGACAGTGACGAGGGAAGCGGCGGCAAGGGACCGTGCGAGCCCCGTGATGAACCCCGTGATGGCCGTGCCTCCGACGTCCGCGGCCGGCCGCTCCGGGTCACGCTGTGTCCGGTCAACACGGCGGGCGTCCCCTGGGGCATAGCGCAGGCCCTCCGCCGCCGGGGCGTCGACGCCCAGCTCGTCGTTTTCAATCGCTACACCCTCCACCCGGAGGCCGATGTCTCGCTCGAGCGATCGGGAGGATTCCTCCGACAGCAGGCGACGCAGTGGGCGGCCCTCGCGCGGCTACTTCCACGCACGGATGTCTTCCATTTCATCTTCGGCCTGACGCTCGTCCCTCAGTCGCTCCAGTTTCCGATCCTGAGCCTGACCCGGCGGAGGTCGGTGATGCATTACCTCGGATCGGATATCCGTGGCAAGACGCCGGAGCAGCTCGCCTACGGCAAGAAGGCCGGAGCGGAGATCGTCGGGAGCTACGACGCGATCCGTTGGGTCCCCGACGCACGCGTCCTCCCTCCCGGCATCGATCTCTCCGGGCTCGCACCGACGCCACCCTCCGACCGGTCGCGACCCGTCATCCTCCACGCTCCCTCGTCCCGCCGCCGGAAGGGGACAGAGCACGTGATCGCAGCCGCCGAAGGCCTCGACGCCGACCTCGAGATCGTCGAGGGCCTGCATCACGATGAGGCGCTCTTGCGCTACCGCGACGCCGACATCGTCGTCGACCAGCTGAATGCCGGCTGGTACGGGCTGTTCGCGATCGAGTGCATGGCGCTCGGCAAGCCCGTCGTCACATTCCTGCGCGAGGAAGCGGTGCGTCGGACGGAGGAGGCATTCGGGACAAACGTGCCCATCGTTTCGGCCACCTCGGAGACGCTACGCGAACAGCTCAGACCACTCGTGGCAGACGCCGCCGAGCGGCGCCGGCTCGGTGCGGCGTCGAGGGCCTACGTCGAGCTCGTTCACGACCAGGAGCGAATCACCGACCGCCTCCTCGACATCTACGCTCGACTCTGATGGCGCTCTCCGGCCAGCTCAGTCGGCTCGGCAAGCAATCCGCGATCTACGGCCTCGGCGGCCTCGTCGCGCGGATCCTCGCCGTCCTCCTGCTACCGCTCTACACGCGGTACCTCTCGCGCGCGGACTACGGTCAGGTCGAGACCCTGATCGCCCTCGTCATCGTGCTGACGATCATCCTGCGCTTCGGGATCTCCGCCGCCTTCTTCCGCTTCTACTTCGACGCCGACGATCACGACGGGCGCCGACTGGTGCTGCGAACATCGTTCTGGTTCACGATGACGATGGCGACGCTGGGTCTCGTGGTCGTCATCGCCCTGGCGTCCCCGATCTCGGAGTGGCTGTTCGGCGACGCCGGCTCCGCCAACCTCGTCCGCGCGAGTGCCGTCGCGCTCTGGGCCCAGATGAACTACGAGCAGATGACGTCGCTCTTCCGTGTCGAGGAGCGCCCGGTCGCATTCGTGATCGCGAGTCTGACCAACATCGCGCTGACGATCGGAGGCACGGTTCTCCTCGTCGTCGTGCTCGACAAGGGCGCTCTCGGTGTCATCGTCGGCAACCTCACGGGGACGCTCATCGTCTACGTTGCCCTCCTCGGGTACCGGCGCGAGCAACTCGGACTGCAGCTCGATCGCGACCTCCTCCGTCGCATGAACCGCTTCGGCATGCCTCTGGTGCCGTCTGCGTTGTTGCTCTGGACGACGAACTTCAGCGACCGGTTCTTCCTCGTCAAGCTCGCCGACACGAGCGAGGTCGGTGTCTATTCCGTCGGGGTGCGCGTGGCGTCGGCAATGGTGCTCCTGCTGACGGCGTTCAGGACCGCCTGGCCCGCGTTCGCCTACTCGATCAAGAGCGATGACGAAGCCAAGCGCACGTACGCGTGGGTGCTGACCTACCTCATCGTCCTCTCGACGTGGGTCGCGACGGCGCTGACGTTACTCTCGCCCTGGCTCGTCGAGTGGCTCACGACCACGAAGTTCGAGAGCGCGTCACGCGTCGTCGGCCCGCTCGCGTTCGCAGCGGTCTCGTTCGCGGGCTTCATCGTCCTCTCGATCGGCATCGGGAGGGCGCGGCGGACACAGTTCAACTGGGTGATCACGGGACTCGCCGCCGCGGTGAACGTGACGCTCAACCTGACCCTGATCCCGCTCTACGGCATGATGGGCGCCGCGATCGCGACGGTGGCGGCATACACCGTCATGTTCGTTGGAATGGCGTGGTGGGCGCAGCGCATCTACCCGTGCCCGTATCAATGGCGCCGGGTCGTGACAGCCGCGGCCGCGGGCATCGCGCTCGCATCTCTCGGCAAGCTCGTCGGCGCGGGCCTCCCGCTCTGTGTCGCCCTCGTGCTCCTCTACCCGGTCGTGCTCCTGCCGGTGGGCTTCTACCTCCCGGCCGAGCGAAAGCGCCTGCGCTCGCTCGTCGCCCGCGCGTAGGCACGCGCCGGGCGAGCCCCACGTATCTACGATGGCGTCATGGCAGTCTTCGAGCGCTCTCGCCTCTCCAACGGCATCCGCGTCCTCACCGCGCCGATGCCGCAGGCCCAGTCGGTCTCCTGCTTCGTGATGTTCGCGGCGGGGGCGCGCTACGAGACCGCCGAGATCGGAGGTATCGCGCACTTCGCCGAGCATATGTTCTTCAAGGGCACGAAGCGGCGTCCGACGGCACGCGACATCGCGACCGAGATCGACGGGATCGGCGGCGAGTTCAACGCGTTCACGGGCAAGGAGTACACGGGGTACTACGTCAAGTGCGCCGCCGCAACGCGCGATGTCGCACTCGACGTCCTCGCCGACATGCTCCGCAACTCGCTGCTCGACCCCGAGGAGATCGAGCGCGAGAAGGGTGTCATCGTCGAGGAGATGAACATGTATCACGACACGCCGCGGGATTTCATCGGCGGCGTCTACGAGCACCTGCTCTACGGCGATCAGCCCCTCGGCCGCGACATCATCGGCACCAAGGAGTCCGTCCGCGCCGCCACGCGCGAGACGTTCACGTCGTTCATCGACCGTTGGTACCGACCGGAGCGGATGGTCGTCGGGCTCGGCGGGAGGATCGGCGACGGGTTGACGGAGCGCCTCGAGGAGCTGCTCGCGTCGATCGAGCCCCGCGACACCGGGATGCCCGAGCCGGTCGTGATCCCGGCCGGCGGGCCTGCCGTCGAGGTTCACACGAAACAGTCCGACCAGGCGCACATCGTCCTCGGCGCACGGAGCTATCCGATCGGCCACCCCGATCGCTACGCCCTCCAACTGCTCGCCACCGTGCTCGGAGGCGGCATGTCGTCTCGTCTGTTCACCGAGGTACGGGAACGCCGCGGGCTCGCCTACTACGTCTTCGGCACGAACAAGAGCTACGTCGACGCCGGCTCGCTCTACGCACAGGCGGGGGTCGACATCGAGCGGATCGACGACGCTGTCGGGACGATCGCCCGCGAGCTGCGGTTGATCGCAGCCGAGCCCGTCCCCGCCGCCGAGCTCGAGAAGGCCCGAGCGTTCGCGAAGGGGCGGTTCGTGCTCGCGCTCGAGAGCCCGCACGGGACGATCATGTTCGGCCTTCGCGGCGAGGTCCTCGAGGGCGGGGCCGAGGAGCCGGAGAGCGTGCTCGCCGGCCTCGACGCCGTCACCGCAGAGGACATCCAGCGTGTCGCAAAGGACGTTGTCGGCGGTCAGCTGAAGCTCGCGGTCGTCGGTCCGTTCGACGACGCCGAGCGGTTCGAGCGCCTCCTCACCGTCGCCTAGACGAGTCGGCCACCCCGGGTGGGGCTCGACGCGGAGTCAGCGAAGCAACGTCTCGAAGCAGAGGCTGAGCGGCTCGTCCCGGTACGGCGGGAACGGTGGTATCCGGCGAAACCCGAAGCCCTCGTAGAGGGCGATCGCGGCCGTCTGGTCGACACCCGTCTCGAGGCGAAGCACGTTCATGTCCCGGGAGAGCGCGTGCTCGGCGAGGCGCTCGAGCACGGCGCGCCCGAGGCCGAGCCCTCGGAACTGCGGGCGTACCCACATCCGCTTGACCTCGCCGTACCGCGCGTCGACCAGCTGAACGCCGCCGCAGCCGGCCGCAGTCCCGTCGACCCGGGCGACGAAGAACTCGACCCGCTCCTCGAGAAGCTTCGCGATGGAGTAGCCGTGGCGGCTCTCGGTCGGATACCGCTCCGCGAGATGCTCTCCAGCTCGATCACGAGAGCCGAAGCCTCCGGCGCATCGGCCGGCTCGCGCGCGATCACGATCTCCAACGGCTCGGCTCCCGTCACTCCTCTGCAGTCGTGTGCGCAGCCCTCGTCGCGAGCTCGGCGACGACCGACGGGTCGGCGAGCGTCGTCGTGTCGCCGAGCGACCGGTTCTCGGCCACGTCCCTCAGCAGCCTTCGCATGATCTTGCCCGAGCGCGTCTTCGGCAGCTCCGGTGTGAAGACGATGTTCGCGGGCTTCGCGATCGCTCCGATCTTGGTCGCGACGTGGTTGCGGAGCTCCTCGAGCATCTCGACCGACGGCCCCTCGTTGCCCTTCAACGTCACGTACGCGACGATCGCCTGCCCCGTCGTCGCGTCGGCGCGTCCGCACACGGCAGCCTCGGCAACCCGGGGATGGTCGACGAGAGCCGACTCGACCTCGATCGTCGAGAGGCGGTGGCCCGAGACGTTCATCACGTCGTCGACGCGGCCGAGGAGCCAGAAGTCGCCGTCCTCGTCGATGCGGGCGCCGTCGCCCGCGAAGTAGTGGCCGGGGAAGCGCGTCCAGTAGGTCTCGCGGAACCGCGCGTCGTCACCAAAGATGCCGCGGGTCATCGCCGGCCACGGACGTTCGAGCACGAGATAGCCGCCGCCGCGCTCGACCCGCTCGCCCTGCTCGTTGAGGACAGCCGCCTCGACTCCGGGGAACGGTCGCGTCGCCGATCCCGGCTTCGTCGTCGTCACTCCGGGAAGCGGTGTGATCAGCACCATCCCCGTCTCCGTCTGCCACCAGGTGTCGACGATCGGGCAACGCCCGCCGCCGATGTGCTCGTGGTACCACATCCACGCCTCGGGGTTGATCGGCTCGCCCACCGAGCCGAGCAGGCGCAGCGACGACAGGTCATGCAGGGCTGCGTGCTGGTGACCCCACTTCATGTGAGCGCGAATCGCGGTCGGTGCGGTGTAGAGGGTCGTGACGCCGTAGCGCTCGATGATCTCCCACCAGCGCTCGTGGTTCGGGTAGTCGGGGGTTCCCTCGTACATCACCGACGTGGCGCCGTTGCAGAGCGGCCCGTAGACGATGTAGCTGTGACCGGTGATCCAGCCGATGTCAGCTGCACACCAGAACACGTCGGTCTCCGGTTTCAGGTCGAAGATGAGCGCGTGCGTCGTCGCGACCCCGACGAGATATCCGGCGGTCGTGTGCACGATCCCCTTCGGGCTCGCGGTCGTCCCCGACGTATACATCAGGAAGAGCAGATCCTCGCTGTCCATCTGCTCGCACGGGCAGGTGGCGGGATCGTCCGAGACGTCGAGCTCGTGGTACCAGGCGTCGCGTCCCTCCGTCATCGGGACATCGTTGCCGGTCCGGGAAACGACGAGCGAGGCTCGCACCCGGGGTGCCGCCGCCATCGCCTCATCGGCAACGGCCTTCAACGGCACCGGCTTCCCCCGACGCCACGCTTCGTCCTGTGTGACGAGCACCTCGCAGCCCATGTCGTTCATCCGATCGGAGAGCGAGTCGGCGGAGAAGCCCCCGAAGACCACGGTATGCGGTGCTCCGAGGCGCGTGCACGCAAGCATCGCGACCGCGAGCTCCGGCACCATGCCCATGTAGATCGCGACGGCGGTGCCCTTCTCGACGCCGAGCGCCTTGAGGGCATTCGCCATGCGCACGACGTCGCGCTGCAGCTCCTCATAGGTGATCGTTCGCGTGTCGCCGGCGGGCTCGCCTTCCCAGTGGTATGCAACCTTGCTGCCGCGCCCGGCCTCGACGTGCCGGTCGACGCAGTTGTACGCGACGTTGAGCTTGCCACCCAGATACCACTGGGCATAGGGCAACTCCCACCGATAGAGCTCGTCGAACGGCTCGAACCATGTCAGCCGCTCGCGGCCGTTGCGCCCCCAGAATGCCTCGAAGGGCTCATCGTAGACGTCTGCGCGTGCGAGCGCCTCGGCCGCGAACGACGCCGGTGGCGGAAATCGGCGGGCCTCGTCCGACAGCGTCTCGATCGTCTGATCACTCATGGTCTAGACCTCCAAATCGTACGGGAACTCCGTGAGAATCTCGCATCCGGCGTCGGTAACGAGGACGATATCCTCGAGCCGAACGCCGCCGACCGCCTGGTCGTACGCGCCGGGCTCGAGCGTGATCACATCGCCTGCGAGCAGCGGGCCCGCCGCGAGCAGCCCCAGGTACGGTCCCTCGTGCATCTCGAGCCCGACGCCGTGGCCGAGGCCGTGGTAGAAGCCGCTGTCGAGCACCTCGCCCGGGGTCTTCGTCCGCAGCGTCGGATACCCGGCGGCCTCGTAGATCTCGCAGGCGGTGTCGAACACGTCGCGGCACTCGACGCCGGCGCGCACGACTGCCGTCGCCGCAGCGAGCGCCTCCCTCGTAACCCGATGCCACTCGCCGACCTGGGTCGGCACGGGGCCGGCAACGACGGTGCGAGTCATGTCGGCGTAGCAGGACGATGCGTCGTCTCGGGGCCAGAGGTCGAAGACGACAGGGACGCCGGAGCGGATCGGACCGTGACCCATGTCGTGCCCGGCGGCACCCTGCGGGCCGGGTGCGACGACGAAGTCCTCGGCGGTGCAGCCGTGCGCGGCGAGCACGCGGTTCATCGCGGACTTGACGCGCTCGACCGTGAGCACCTCGCCGTCGAACCGGAGGACCCCGTCGACGCCCTCCGCCTGGCGCATCATCTCGATCCCGGTGCCGACAGCGGCCTCGGCGGCGCGCTGCGCTCGGCGAATGCCCTCGAGTTGGGGCGCGGTCTTGACACGGCGTCGGGCATCGAATGCGGTTGGGTCGACGATCAGCTCGATCCCGGCCTGGCGGACGCGATCGAGGTGCCCGCTCGGGAACGTGTGCGGCACGGCGGCGCTGCGGAGCCCCGCATGCACGCAGGCGCGCGCGACCCACTCGAGCAGGATCTCGTGGTAGCCGAGGCCCTCGGCGCGCAGCTCGTCGATATCGAGCTCCTCGAGCGTGTGCACCGTGAGATCGAGACCGAGGCTGCGAATGCGCGGCGCCTCCATCGCGCCGATATAGACGTGGCGGGCGCCGTCGTGCTCGAGATAGACGAACGGGTCGGGGACGCCGAGCGGAATCTCCTGGCGCAGCTCCGGTGTGCGGAACGTGTCGCCGATGATCAGGACGTCGCTCATGGACTCATCCTATTCCAGGCGCAGCGCACTCGCGGGCGCTTCGGCGCTGCCTCCGGACGGGGTCGTGCGGCTATCGGTAGGTTCCCGGAATGGACGATATCTCCGCTCTTCGTGAGCGCCTCGCCGAGGTCTCCGACCTCGGTCGCGCGGCCGGCGTGCTCGGGTGGGAGCAGCGCGTGTCGATGCCGCCGCTCGGCACGCCGTCGCGGGCCGACTCCCTCGCAACGCTCGGCAAGATCATTCACGAACGGTTCACGGACCCCGAGATCGGCCGCCTGCTCGACCGGCTGGCGCCGCTCGGGGAGTCGCTGCCCTACGACTCGGACGACGCAAGCCTGATCCGGGTCACGCGCCGCGACTGGGAAAAGGCACGACGCGTGCCGACCGAGCTCCGCGTCGAGATGACGCGTGCGGCCGCGAGCGGGCATCACGCGTGGGTCGAGGCGCGGAGGAGCAACGACTTCGCGTCGTTCCTCCCCTATCTGCGCACGAACGTCGAGCTCAAGCGGCGCTACATCGCGTGCTTCGAGCCGGTCGACCTCCCGTACACGGCACTTCTCGACGACTACGAGCCCGGGATGACGACGACCGAGGTCCGCGAGGTCTTCGCGACCCTGCGTCCCGCGCTAACCGACCTCGTGCGCAACGCCCCGCCTGTCGACGCGTCGTTCCTGCACGGAGAATTCGACCCGGATGCCCAGCGGCGGTTCGCGGAGCGCGTCGTCGGGACGCTCGGCTTCGAGGAGGGAGCCTGGCGACTCGATCCGACCGCGCACCCGTTCTGCACGTCGTTCTCGAACCGCGACGTGCGCCTGACGACGCGGTACAGGCCGACCGATCTCGAATCGATCTGGTCGACGCTGCACGAGGCGGGCCATGGGCTCTACGCACACGGGATCGCCGACTCGCTGATGCGGACCCCGCTCGGCGGCGCCCCGTCACTCGCGATCAACGAGTCGCAGAGCAGAACGTGGGAGAACCTCGTCGGCCGCTCCCGGTCGTTCTGGGAATATTGGTATAGACCATTACAGGAGACGTTCGGAGAACAGCTCGGGAACGTCGATCTCGATGCGTTCGTCCGCGCGATCAACCGGGCTGAGCCGGGCCTGATCCGCGTCGACGCCGACGAGACGACGTACTCGCTCCACATCATCCTCCGCTTCGAGCTCGAGCAGGAGCTGATCGACGGCACCGTCGATCTCGAGGACCTGCCGGAGATCTGGAACGCGCGGATGAAGGAGTTCCTCGGCATCGACGTCCCTTCCGACACCGACGGTGTCCTCCAGGACGTCCACTGGTCCGGTGGCGGCATCGGTTACTTCCCGACCTACGCCCTCGGCAACGTGATCTCGCTGCAGATCTGGGCGAAGGTGCGCGAGGCGATCCCGGATCTCGACAGCCAGATGGCCGCCGGGGAGCTGCTGCCGCTCTCGAGCTGGCTGCGCGACAACCTCTACGCCTGGGGCGACAAGCTGACACCGAAGGAGACGCTCGCCCGCCTGACCGGGTCGGACGCGATCGACCCGGGACCGTACCTCGCCTATCTCGGCGACAAGCTGACCGCTCTCGCGTCTTGAGCCCGCTCGGCGAGCACGAGCGCTCCGCGATCCGCGAGGTCCTCGCCGACCTCGAGCGCGACGTGCCGGTCCTGCTCGAGCTCGGCCCCGAAGAGGCACCGGTGACGGTGCTCGCCGGGGGACGCGAGATCGACTTCGGCGCGGAGACCCGTGTCCTGCTCGAGCAGCTGGCCGGCCTCTCCGATCGCGTCACGCTGACCGTTCGCGAGACCGAGGCCCCCGGACAATGGCCGAAGACGACCGTCGCGAATGCACTCGTGTACCACGGGCTTCCCTGGGGCTACGAGCTGACGGCGCTGGTCGGCGCGATCGCCGAGGCCGGTCGAGCGACGACCTCGCTCGCTCCCGGCTCGGTGAGCGCCCTCGCCGCCCTCGAGCGCGACGTCGCGCTCGAGGTCTACGTCACCCCGACCTGACCGCACTGCCCGCCGGCCGTGTTGCTGGCGTACCGTTGCGCCCTCGCCTGCGGGCGGGTCTCGGCCGCCGCCGTCGAGGCGACAGAGTTCCCCCTCGCGGCCGATCGGCACGGGGTCGTCTCCGTCCCGGCGATCGTCGCGAACGACCGCCTCGCCTGGGTCGGATCCGTCCCCGAGCCGGCGTTCGTCGAGCACGTGGTCCGGGCCGCGAAGGGCCTCCCGTAGACTCGAGGTCGTGGATGCTCTTGCTCGTGCGCAGCTGATTCTCGATGAAGTGACCCGGAAGGCCGTCGCCGACCTCCCGACTGGCACGGTGCTCTTCGACGCGCACACGCACCTCGGCGACGATATCGACGGAATGCGCGGGCGACCCGAGGAGATGCTCGCGATGTTCGGGCAACTCGGGATCACCGGCTCGTTCACGTTCTGTCTCGACGAGCCCGACCGCGTCCCGGCGTTCACGGCGGCGAACGATCGCACGCTCGCCTACGCGGCCGAGCACCCCGACCGCATCATCCCCTTCGTCCGGCTCGACCTCGACGAGTGCCCCGTCGAGGAGGCGGTTCGCTGCCTCGATCGCGGAGCGCGCGGGATCAAGCTGCATCCACGCGCCCAGAAGTTCTCGGTCGGTGACAAGCGACTCGACGCCGTCTTCGCGCTCGCCGTGGATCGTGACGTTCCGATCCTCATCCACGGCGGTCGAGGGCTCCCGCCGATCGGTGACCACCTGGCCGCGCTCGTCGACCGTTACGCGGGCCTACGCCTGATCATCGCGCACGCCGGGATCGCCGATCTCGGCGGGCTGGCGCGGCACTTCGGGCAGATCCCCGGGGTGTTCTTCGACACATCGCTCTGGGGCGTCGTCGATCTCCTCGACCTGATGCGGCAGGTCGCGCCGCAGCAGATCCTGTTCGCGACGGACTACCCCTACGGGCGTGGCCCGAATCAGCTCCTGCTCGCCCTCCGTGCCGCTCGCTGCGCGGGATTCGACGACACGGAGATCCGCGGCATGATGGGCGGAACGGCAATGGTGATCCGAGACGGCGAGGCGCTTCCCACCTTGACGCCCCCACGGGGCGCCGCAACGATCAGCCACGCTCTTCCACTCGCGCGGATCCACCAGTACATCTCGATGGCGGTGCCACTCCTGTGGGCACGCCAGCCGGACCGGACCGGCGGTCTCGGGCTCGCGCTCAACGCGGCGCACGAGGCGAACGTCGACGGCGTCCCGGACGCAGATCTGATCAGGCGGGCACTCTCGGCCGCAGCAGAGGTCTGGGAGAGCATCGGTGAGATCGAGGACAGGGACGAATCGGAGCGCGTCGCCCGCCCGGCCCGGGTGCTCGTCCACGTCGCCGACATCCTCGCGGTCACGGCTCCGGCGCCGGGCTGATCATCGACTGACGGGGCTCGAGCCCGTCTCCGGGCTACGCGACGCGGGCGACTGCCCGTTCTGCCAGTGTCCCGAGTACCTGCCGCTTCCACGCGCTCTGAGGATGACCCGGAAGACCGGCCAGCGGATCGGCCGGGTCGAGTACGCGGGGGATGTTCGCGATGCCCGCTGCGGCCAGTGTCAGAGAGGCGCCGTGGCGCGCGGCGGCGACCGAGACGAGCGGGAAGGAGAACGCCTGCCGCTCTCCCGTGCGCAGGTACGCCGACGCGTCGGGCGGCGACGGGAGCCGCACGGCGACGACGAGCTCGCCGCGATCGAGCGTGACGAGCGAGCGGTTGTCGTCGGTGGGGCGGCGGTAGAGGTCGAGTAGCGGCACCTGGCGCTCGCCGGCTCGCGAGCGAACGACAACCGTCGCGCCGCACACCTGGAGGGCCGGCGCGAGGTCGGAGGGGTGCGCCGAGATGCAGTCGCCCTCCTCGAGGTTGTGCTTGCGGTGGTCTCCGATCTGCGCAAAGCACGTGTCGCCGCCGCCGAGCCAGCAGTTCCATTCCTCGCCGCGGTAGTACCAGCAACGCGTGTGCTGGCAGAGATTGCCGCCGACCGTGCCCTGGTTGCGGAGAAGCGGCGAGGCGGCGAGCGACGCGGCCGTGGCGAGCGCCGCGTACGGCGTCACGAGATCGTCCGCCGCAAGACCGGCGAGCGTCGTCGTCGCGCCGATCCGCAGCCCGTCGCCGTCAGGCGTGATGCCGGCGAGCCCCGTGTCCTGCAGGTCGACGAGCAGCGAGGGCGTCGTGATTCCGCGGTCGATCTGGCCCGCGAGATCGGTGCCGCCCGCGAGCACTGCAGCACCGTCCCGGAGGAGCAGCTCGAGCGCCTCGTCGACCGATGACGGCCGCGCGTACGTGCTCACTGGAGCGCCTCGAGCACGCGGTCACGCGTCAGAGGCAGCGCCATCGCCCGCCGGCCGGTCGCGTGGGCGAACGCGTTTGCGATCGCGGCCGCGGTCGGGACGATCGGCGGCTCGCCGAGACCCTTCGAGCCGACGTTCGGGAGGTTCGCGTCGGGGATATGGGGAAAGTCGATCACGATCTCGGGCACGTCGGCAATGGTCGGGATCTTGTAGTCGTCGAGATGAGCGTTGACCGGGACGCCGGTCGTCGGATCGACGACGAGCTCCTCGGTCAACGCGAACGCCATGCCCTGCAGCACGCCTCCCTCGACCTGGCTCGACGCGGTCAGCGGGTTGACGATACGCCCGACGTCGTGGACAGCGACGATCCGCTCGACCCGCACCTCCCCGAGCTCCGGATCGACCGCGACCTGCGCGATCTGGCAACCGAACGTATTGACCACGAACCCGTCCGGGTTCGGCCCGCGAGAGCCGGAGCCGTCGATCGTCGCGTTCCCGAGCTTGTCCGTCACGTCGGTCACCGGTGCGTCGATGGCACCGTCCCGCGAGCGGATCCGGCCGTCCGAGATCTCGAGGTCGCCAGGGGCGATCTCGAACACGTCGCCGGCGAGCTGCAGCAGGGTATTGCGCACCTTTGCGGATGCCGACCTGACGGCCGGCATCACCGACGGCGTCGTCTGCGAGCCGCCCGCAATAGGGCCGTACACGTTCGGCGCGGTGTCACCGCCGGTGACGCGCACGTGATCGAGTGGAAGGCCGAGCTCCTCCGCAGCCACGATCTGGGCACCCGTGAACGTCCCCGTGCCGATGTCCTGGATGCCGGTGGTGACATGCGCGTGCCCGTCGGCGTCGAGGCGGACCGTCGCGTGCGAGGGCGGGCCGCCACCGCCCCACCAGATCTGCGTCGCGCAGCCGAGCCCGCGGAGAAGGCCGTCGCCGCGGGGCTTCCGCAACTCCTCCCGGTCTGCCCAGCCCGCGAGCTCCGCGGCCCGGTCGTAGCAGGCGCGGAGATGCTTGCTCGAATAGGGCAGGCCGCTGACCTGATCGACGTCGGTGTGGTTGCGGCGGCGGAGCTCCAGTGGATCCAGGTCGAGCACGAGCGCGAGCTCGTCCATCGCCTGCTCGAACGCGGTGACGCCCTCCATCACCCCCGGTGCCCGGAACGCGTTCTGGGCCCGGAGGTTGGTCCTCACCGGGAACGTCAGGGCGCGAACGTCGGCACAGCGGTACAGCGTGCGGGCGGGGATCATCACGGGAAACACCCAGCCGCCCTGCCCCATCGCCACGACGGCGTCCGCGTCGATCGCCGTGATCGTGCCGTCCCGCCGTGCACCGAGCCGCACCGTCTGCCGCGTCGCGGCCCGGCGCCCGCCGTCGAGCTGCTCGGCGTGGCGATCGTTGACGAGGCGAACCGGCCGGCCCGCGATCCGCGCCGCCTCTGCCGCAGCCAGGCCTTCGAATCCGGCGCCCTGCTTGCCGCCGAAACCACCGCCGACGAACTCCGTTCGCACACGAACGTCGTCCTTGCGGAGGCCAAACGCGGCAGCCAGCTCGTCCCGCGCGGAGAACATCCCCTGCGTCGACACCCACGCGGTGAGCTGGTCGCCGTCCCACGAGGCGACCGCAGCGTGCGGCTCGAGTGGAGTCTGAAGGTGTGCGGGCGTCTCGAGCTCGAGCTCGACCGTGACCTCCGCGGCGGCCAACGCCGTCTCGGCATCGCCCCGGGCGTCGTCGGAGGGATCGGCCGTGAAGCGCTGCTCGTTGAGCGCCTCCTGTGGGTCGACGACGTGCGGCAGCACCTCCAGGTCGAGCGCGAGGGCCTCGACGCCGGCTCGGGCGGCCTCCGGTGTATCTGCGGCGACGATCGCGATCGGCTGCCCCGCGTAGGCCGGCTCGGCGGCGAGCAATGGAGCGCGCGTCGTGAGCGAGAGATCGCTCTCCGGTCCGATCGCCACCCGCACGCCCGGGACCTCGAGCGCCGCGCTGAGGTCGAGCGAGCGCACTCGTCCGTGAGCGACAGGCGAGCGCAGCACAGCAGCGTGCAGCATCCCGGCGAGCGTGACGTCGACGGTGAAGCGAGCCCGGCCGGCGGCGCGGGCAGCTCCGTCCTGCCGCGGCGCCGGCTTCCCGACGAGGTCGAGCTCGGCGTCGGGCGCCCAGCTGACCGTCTCGTCGGTCTCGTCGACGAGAACCCAGACGTCCTCGTACCGTCCCTCCATCTCCTTCTGGGTGCGAACGAAGCGCGTCGTCATGAACCGCCCGCGGCGCGCAGGATGGCGCGCTCGATCTTCGGGTAGGCGCCGCAGCGGCAGAGGTTGCCGGCCATCGCCTCGCGGACCTGCTCGGGGCTCGGCGCTGGATTCCGCTCGAGCAGTGCGGTCGCGCTGACGATCTGCCCCGGCGTGCAGAACCCGCACTGCAGCGCGTCCTCGGCGACGAACGCCTCCTGGATCGCGGCGGCGCGCCCTGTCGACAGACCTTCGATCGTGACGATCTCGTGGCCCTCGACTGCGTCTGCGGTGAGCAGGCACGCGTTCACCGGCCGGCCGTCCAGCAGCACCGCACACGCGCCGCAGGCACCCTCGCCGCAGGCGAGCTTCGTGCCGAGAAGCTCGAGGTCGTCACGGAGGATCGCAAGCAGCCGACGACCCCCGGGTTGCACCGCATATCGATCGCCGTTGACCTGGAGCGTGATCTGCACGAGTCAAGGACTACAGGCGTCAGCCCACGCTCGTCAAGCGGGGTAAGATCCACTGGTGCGCAAGGCACTCCCCCTCTTCTTTCTTCTCGCCGGTCTTCTGGTCGCGGGCTGCGGCAGCTCGTCCGACGAGGGCTCCGGCACCGACACGGCGTCGGCCGGCACGCCCGGGTGCACGGATGCCGACCTGCCGGCCGCGCGCGGGGACGGCGGCGCAACGGCACCCGAGGAGCGACTCGACCCGGAGAAGACCTACGACCTCGTCGTCAAGACCAACTGTGGGACGTTCACGATCACCCTCGACCAGGACGGCGCACCCGCGACGTCCGCCTCGCTCGTCTCGCTGACCAAGGCGGGATTCTACGACGACACGATCTTCCACCGGATCGTCCCGGGCTTCGTGATCCAGGGCGGCGACCCGACGCAGACCGGGAGCGGCGGCCCCGGGTATCAGACCGTCGACGTCCCTGCCTCGGACGCGGCCTACACGAAGGGTGTCGTCGCGATGGCGAAGACGAGCACGGAGGCACCCGGAACGTCGGGGAGCCAGTTCTTCGTCGTCACCGGGGATGACGTCGGCCTGCCTCCGGAGTACGCGGTTGTCGGCACGGTGACGAGCGGCCTGGACGTAGTCGAGTTGATCGGCACGCTCGGCGACCCCGCGAGCGAGCAGCCGACGCAGCCCGTCGTGATCGAGTCGGTCACGGTCGAGGAACAGTGAGCATCGCAGCTGTCGTGCTCGCGGCCGGCGAGGCGTCGCGCTTCGGTACGCCGAAGCAGCGCCTGCTGCTCCCCGAGGTGCTGGAGCGGCTCTCGCAGAGCTCCGTCGACGACGTCGTCGTCGTCGCAGGGGCGCACACGCTCGAGACCCCGGCGACGGTCGTCACGTGCGCGGGCTGGAAACGCGGCCCCGGGGCATCGCTGACAAGCGGGCTCGAGGAGCTCGGCTCGGGTGTTGAGGCTGCCGTGGTCGTGCTGGCCGACGGGCCGGACCTGTCGCCGGAGGCCGTCGACCGCGTGATCGCCTCGTGGCGCGCCGACGGCGGCGCACTCGTGGCGGCCTCGTACGACGGCGAACGTGGCCATCCGCTGCTCGTCGCGCGGTCGGAGTGGGAGTCGATCCCCGACGAGGGCCTGCGCGACGAGGACGTCCGACTCGTCCCGTGCGACGATCTCGGCGCACCGGGCGACGTCGACACACCCGCAGATCTGCCCGAAAGGCTCCAGTAGCGGCAAGCAAGGTCTCAGCCTCGCCTGCTCCCCTCCGGGGAGAGACTTCAGTCTCTCCTCGGGGTTAAACCTCGCCGCCCCGCAACTGCGTCAGCTTCTCCATCAGTCCGACCGGCATGCGCTCGACCGCGGTCGTCTGCACGTACTGCCGGAGGGACTCCTCGAAGCGATACCGTCGCCGGCAGTAGTCACAGCCGTCGAGGTGCGACTCGGCGAGCGTGACCTCGCTGTCGGTGAGCTCGCGGTCGAGATACCCCTGCAGTAGCTCCTCGCACGCATCACAGGGTGTGTGGCTCACGAGACCGTCTCCTCCGCGAGCTGCTGCTTGAGAAGGCGGCGTCCGCGATGCAGGCGGGACATGACCGTCCCGATCGGGACGTCCAGGATCTGGGCGGCGTCTGCGTAGCTGAACTCACCGATGTCGACGAGGACGACAGTGTCGCGGAAGTCGTTGGGCAGGGAGGACAGCGCGTTCACGATCGAGTCCTGTGAGAGCCGCTCGACGACGTGATCCTGGTCGAGGACCTGCTCGCCGGAGGCCTCGACCATCTTGTTGGCGAGGTAGTAGTCGCCTTCCTCGATCGGCTGCATGTCCGGCGTTCGCTGGATCTTGCGGCCGCGGTCGAGGTTGAGATTCGTGAGGATCCGGAGCAACCAGGCGCGGAGGTTCGTGCCCGGTGTGTACGACTGCCAGCTCCGGAATGCTCGACCGTAGGTGTCCTGAACAAGATCCTCAGCCTCCTCTCGGGTCCCGACGAGTCTGCGTGCAACACGGTACACCTGGTCGGCGAGCGCCAGCGCCTCCTCCTCGAACCGAACGCGGTCGCGCGCTTCCGTCGCGATCCTGCGTCCTTCGACCTCGGGCTCTGTCTCACCCACCGTTGCAACCTAGCTGTTAGAGGGATCAAACGAGCGGCGCGGGCGGGGTATTCCGCCGGCGCGACACCGCCGGGCCTGCTCAGTGGATCTCCATCTCCCGGAATCCCGACTTCGCCATTGCCGCGACGAGTGCATCTCGCGAGGTCTTCTCGTCGTCGAAGGAGAGCGTGACCTGGCCCATCAGGTTTGCGTTGGCGCTCGCGAGCCCGTCGTGACCGGCGAGCGCACCCGAGAGCCGGTTGACGCAGCGCTCACAGCGGATTCCCGACACGAAGAGCGTTTCGGTTGCGGTCGCCATCCAGCCGGATTCTACCGGGGCGCCCGAGCGGAGCTGGACGTCATCGTCCGCGAACCCGATCATCACGGGATCGTGGGTCGCGCAGACGAAGGTCGTGCCGTGCTCGTGCGCGATATCGGCAAAGAGCCCTCCGAGCGTGAGCGCCTGGGCGACGTCGATGCGCGAGGTCGGCTCGTCCGCCAGGATCACGGGCGTGCGGGCCGCGAGGGCCCGGGCGACGGCGACGCGCTCCCGCTGCCCTGCGGAGAGGTCGTCGGCCGGCCTATCCGCGTGCTCTCCGAGTCCGACCGCGACGAGCGCGTCGATCGCGCGCTCGTGCGCCTCGAGCCCTTCGACCCCGCGAATCGCAAGACCGAGCTCGACGTTCTCGCGCGCAGAGAGGAAGCCCGTGAGCCCCGGCGACTGACCGATGAACGCGATCGTGTTGCGCCGGAAGCGGGCGCGGGCGTCGCGCGCAAGGCTCGAGAGAGAGACGCCGTCGATCAGCACGTCTCCGGCGTCGGGCACATCGAGGCCGGCGATCAGCGCGAGCAGGGTCGACTTTCCCGAGCCGGACGGCCCGGTGACCACGGTCAATCGTCCGGGAGCGAATGTCTCGGTGACGCTGTCGAGGGCGATGTCGCCGCTGTAGGTGCGAGTCACGTCGCGCACCTCGACGAGCGCGCCTGCGACGCCCTCGAGGTCGGGAAGCATGAGCACGGTCGCGGGCGTGAGGCCGAGCGGACGCAACTCGACGACACCCTCTCTCGACGTGACGGTGGCGCGGTCGACGATGCCTGCATCGAGGAGGGCGTCCTCCGGCAGCCGCAGCCAGCCTCCGCGGCCGATCACGACGGCCGTCCCCTCGCTCCGCTGCTCCTCGCTGACCCGGCCGTCCCGGATGTGGACGACCCGGTCGGCGAGCTCTGCCGAGCGTGGGTCGTGGCTGACGATCAGCGTCGTGACGGCGTCCTCGCGGGCGAGCTCGGCCAGGAGTGCGTACACGACTGTTGCGCTCGCCTCGTCGAGCTCCCCCGTCGGTTCGTCGGCGATGAGCAGACGCGGCCGCGACGCGAGCGCGGCACAGAGCGCGATCCGCTGCTGCTCACCGCCGGAGAGCTCGCCGGGTAGCGCCGTCGCGCGGTCGCGGAGCTCGACCCGCTCGAGGAGCTCGTGTGCGCGCGCGAGGCGCTCTGGCCCCGGAGCGCCCTTCAGTCCGAGCGGAACGGCGATCAGCTCCTCGGCCGTCAGCTCCCCGGCGAGCGCGCGCCAGTAGTGCTGGTCTGCGTACCCGAGAGTCTCCGACCGATACTGCGCGAGATCGCGTTGCGCGAGCGACCCGAGATCGATGCCCGCGACGGTGATGCTTCCCGCCCCCGGCCGCTCGAAGCCGGCGATGACCCGCATGAGCGTGGTCTTTCCCGAGCCGCTCGGGCCGAGGACGACGCAGATCTCACCCTCGTCGACGTCGAGCGTGAGCCCCTGCAAGGCAGCGACGCCTCCTTCGGCACCCGGGTAGACGCAGAAGAGATCGCGTGCTTCGACGAGGCTCATGCGCCGCTTTCCTGGGCCCGCTCCGGCCCACGCTCGCCCCGGAACGCGCGTCGCGTTGCGAGCGAGACGAGGCCGGCGGCGAGCAGCATGAACGCGGCCGCCGCCAGCCCGACGACCCGGAGATCGAACGACGTCTGCAGCGGTAAGGGCGACGTGGACGGGCGTGCGGTCGCGGCGACGACGCGCGTCACGAGCAGGGCAAGCAGGACTCCGGCAACGGCTCCGGCGAGGATGCCGGCGATCCCGACCACGAGGGCGCGGGCGCGGACGATCCTGCGCAGGAGCGTGGGAGAGGCGCCCTGCGCCTCGAGGTCGTAGAGATCACCACGGTCGTCGCGGAGGTCGGAGAGAACCGTGAGGGCGAGCCCGAGTGCGGCGAGGAAGAGCGCTACGACCGCAGCCGAGACCAGAGCAAGCAACGTGCCGCGCCCGAGCGGGTCGTCTCGCGCCTCGTCGAGCAACGCTGCCCGCGAGACGACCTCGACGCCACGAAACGGCGGCTTCGCGAGAGCCGCAGCGACGCCGGACGCTTGCGCTGTCTCCAGCCAGATCTCGTTCGTCCGACCGGCGCCCGGCACCTGCGTGCTCACGGCCGTTGCGAGAGCACCGATGTCGCCGATCGCGGCCTCGCCATCCGTTCCGGGGAACCTCTCGACGACCGCGCTCACCCTGACCGGGATCCGCCGTCCTCCGACCGCAAGAGCGAGCGCCCCGCCCTCGCCATCTGCGAGCCGTGCGAGCCGCGGAGTCACGATCACGTTCGGCACCTGTGAATCGGTTGCCTGACCCACCCGGAGGCGGGCCTCGCTCTGCTGCGAGATCCGATATTCGAGGTCGAGACCATTTTCCGTGCGCTCCACGTCGATGCCGCCTTCACCGATCCACGAGTGACCTTCGAGGCCGGTGATTCGAACCCGCCCGCTGAGGGGGCGGCCGGCGTCCGCGCCGCGATCGATCAACCGCGGCGGGACGAGCTCGAGGGCGACGAGCGTCCCCCCACGCAGGCGCTCGGGGAGCGCGGCGTCGAACCGGGTCTGCCCGGTCGGGGACAGCCTGCCAAGATCGAGGGACGAGAACCGGCCGTCCGGCGTGGCGATCGAAGCGCGGAGCGAGACGAGCCCCGCGCCCGCCTGGAAGCGCAGCCGCGAGCCGAGCGGCAGCCCCTGCAAGGCAACCGGCGTGGAGGGCTGCACGAGCGCGGCAAGATCCGCCCGCGAGCGGTCGGAGAACCCGCTCCGCCAGCCACGGAGCCGTGGGATCTCGTCCGGAGGCAGGCCGAGGAGCGTCACGCCGCCGATTCCTTCTGCATTCCCGACGCTCGTCCGGATCCGGAGGATCGGCACCGCCGTCGAGCCCGATCCCGCCGCCGCATATCGCTCGAGCGGAGCGGCGTCGAGGACGGGGACGAGCGCTCGCAGATCCTCGCGCACGACGACGTCGAGCGGGACGGCGAAGGACGCCCGGTCGCGGTCGGCCTGAACGAGCGTCGCCCTGTAGCCCTCGGCGAGCAGGGCAAGGGCGAACGCGAGCGTGAGGAAGGCGACGGTGACACCGGCTGCTCCCGGCCCGCGGCCGAGCGTTATCGCGGCAAGACGCGCTCCGACGTTCCCGCGTGAGAGGCGACCCGCGAGACGCACGAGCGGACCGAACAGGCGCGCGGCCACGACTGCGGCGGCGAACGCGATCAGGCCCGGGAGCAGCAACAGGACAAGGCCGGCCCCCTGGTCCTCGGCGACGCGTGACGAATCGGCGGCCCCGCCGGCGAGCGCCGCCGCGACGACGAGCAGCGCCACGACCGCTGCCACGTCGATCGGCCCGATCCGCGCACCCGGCTTCGACTGCACCGAGGTGGAGATCACGATCACCGTGGTCGCGAGGAGGACGACGCCCGCCGCGAGCGCGATCCCTCCCGGGGAGAAGGCGCTCTCGCGCAGGACAGCGGCGACGGGCGCCCCGGCCCGATCGGCCACGACGCCGCCGACGAGGACGCCGACAACCCATCCGACAGCGGCTCCCACGACGGCGACGACCGTGCTCTCGATCACGGTCAGGAACCACAGGTGCCACCGTCGAGCCCCGTACCACGTGAGGCGCCGCCGAGCCGCCTCGAGATCGCGCCGCATGCTCCGGGCCGCGAGCACGGCGAAGGCGAACAGGAGTGCGGCCGCCTCGCCACCGACGAGCAGGAGCCGTCGGCCCGCGACCGTCGCCGACTGCTCCATCGCCCGGAGCTCCTGCACCGGCGCCTGGACGCTGTAGCCGATCGATCCGGCCGAGAGGGACGCCCGCGCCTGCTCGCTCCTGCCGACGAGGTCGTGGATCTGCCAGAGCCGCGGCAGGCCAGGTGCGAGTGGCCACACCCACGCGTAGCTGCGATACGTGTTGGCGAGAGCGGGAGCGCTCACGAGCGCGTCGATCCCCTCCGCAACGACGAGCGGGGCGGGGTCGGGGCGGTGGTACCGCGCGCTCTCCTGAAGCGCCGGCGCGACCTCGCGGTCGGAAAGGGCATTGTCGGTCGGCGCGAGGAAGTCACCGAAGAGCCGGCTCGACCGCAGCGCTCCCGTCCCGACCTCGACGAGCCGAAGCCCTGGCGCGTCCGGCAGCGCTCCCGCGCCGCGCAGTCGCACGACCTCGCACCGCTCCGGGGTGCAGCGACGAGGAAGCCGTCCGCTCGTCAGCGTCACGTGAGGGCCGAGCCCCTCGACACCCGCGAGCGAGACGAAGCGGCCTGCGACGGTGCTCTCCCGGAAGAGGACGATCGGAGTCGGTCCCCGAAGCCCGAGGTCCGAGAGCTGCGCCCGGACCGTCTCGTCGAGGCGTGGGTATGCCTGCTCGGGGCCGATCGGAGAGCCGAACCACACAGCCCGGACCGACCGCGATGCCGCAGGGATCCGCTCGACCGCCTGCGAGACGCTCCTGTCCTGCGCGATCGTCGTGCCGACGAGGACGCCGACCGTGACGGCAGTTCCGATTGCGATGCCGGCCGCGGCGAGCAGCATCCCTGTCGGGCGGCGCCCGAGCCGCTTCACGGCGAGGCCAGCGACGAACAACGCAGATCTCACGACACCGCCCGCCGCCGCCGGTACCCGGCTGTCTTCTCCCGGTTGCCGCAGATCGTCATCGAGCACCAGTTCGAGGAGCGATTGCGAGAGTGGTCATAGAAGACCCACCCGCAGCTCGCCTTCCGGCACGCCTTGACGCGCGACCACGTCCCGTCGCCCGCGGCCCGCAGCGCGATCGAGACGAGCAACGCCAGCGCCCCACTCGCTCCGGGATCGACGGGCTCGAGATGTGGCTCGCCCGCGGCGTCGACCTCGAGCCGGTAGGAGAGGGCTCCGAGATCGTCGCTCATCGCCTGCCAGGATTCGGGCGACGGCGGGGTCGCGGTCGTGTTCGCGAGGGCGAGCGCCCGCAGGAGGGAGCGGAGTGCCCGGGCGCGGAGGAAGACGTCGGCGTCGACGGTCGCGCCTTCGGCGAGGAGACCCCTCCGGGCGAGCCAGCCCGCGAGCTCCGCCGGCGTTGCGACGTCGTCACGGGCCCACTCGGGGATCTCCGTATTGACGAAGTCCTGCACCAGGTCGAGCGGGGCCGGGGCCGGAGAGCGGCCACCGGGCTGAAACGAGGGCTCTGTCACCGCGTCAGCGTACGCAGGCCACTCCCTCGCGTCAACACCAGCTAACTGATATTGACGGTTCGTACAACGCCGTCGTTGATCTTACGGGGGTGTCACATCTTTGCCGCGAACGCCGTGCACGGGCCTGCCGGCTGCTTCCCACGCGTAGTACGACGCACTCGGGCCGAACGACCGCTCGTAGGAGACGACCCGGGGATTGCGTCCGACCTCGAGCGCGCGCTGGGCGTGCCAGAGCAGGTTGGGATCGTCCCGCTCCTCCCACACGAGGACGAGGTGCGCTGCCGTCATGTGCCCGGCGACGAACGTGCATCCCGGCGCGGGACAGGGGAACGGGTCCGTTCGCACGCAGTACCAGCCCTCGTAGTCCCCGGCGCCGTCGTGTTCCCACAGCTCCTCGTCTTGAACGATCTGTTCCTCATCGAGGAGCAGCGAGCCGAGCTCTGGCCTCTCTTCGCCGGTCACGGGGGCACGATAACGACAGGCGGAGGCCCGGCGCAGGCCGGAATGCGACGAGGCCCCCGGCAGAATGCACGGAGGCCTCGTCGCGTCGGTTGCCGGCCCGGGAGGAGGGGCCGGCTGCAGGCAGCTACTGGGAGGGGGTTGTCGGCTGCTGCCCGAGGGTCACGGTGACCGTCTTGACGTCGCCACCGCGGTAGATCTTGAGGTCGATCTTGTCGCCGGGCTTGTGTTGCCCGATCACGTCACGCAACTCGTCGATCGACGTCACCTTCTGGCCTTCGGCCTCGACGATCACGTCGCCGCCCATGCGGAAGCTCTCACCGGCGACGACGACCTGCTCGGTGCCGGCCTTGAGCCCTGCCCCGGCGGCGCCCGAGCCGGCCGTAACCGACTGGATGACGAGGCCCTCGGTGACCGGGAGCTTGAACGAGTCCGCGATCTCCTTCGTCACCTCGACAGCCGACACGCCGAGGTACGCGTGCTCGACCTTGCCTGCCTCGAGCAGCTGGGAGACGACCGAGTCGACGGTGTTCGACGGGACGGCGAAGCCGATGCCGACGTTTCCGTCGCCCGACCCACCCGTCTCGATCTGCGAGTTGACGCCGATCACGGCACCACGCGCGTTGAGCAGAGGGCCGCCGCTGTTTCCGTGGTTGATCGCGGCGTCGGTCTGGATGACGTGGTCGATCGAGTACCCGTTCGGAGCCTGCACGTTGCGCTGCAACGCGCTGACGATGCCGGAGGTCACGGTCCGCTCGAGACCGAACGGGTTGCCGATCGCGACGACGGGATCGCCCACCTCGACGAGGTTCGAGTCGGCGAGGGAGAGGGGGGTGAGCGCATCTGGCTGGGCGTCCGCCTTCAGCAGCGCGAGGTCGGTCGACGGATCGCTGCCGACGAGCGTCGCGGTCAGCGTGTCGTCGTTCGAGAAGCGCACCTTGATCGAGGTCGCGCCCTCGATCACGTGGTAGTTCGTGACGATGTGACCCTCGCTGTCGAGCACGAAGCCGGAGCCGAGCGACTGCCCGGAAGGCAGCGAGCCGTTGGAGGTCGCCGAGCCGAGCGTCGAGGTGATCTGCACGACTCCCGGGCCGCTCCGCTTGTAGATGTCGTTGACCGAGAGCGGCGTGCCGACCGAAGTGGGAACGGTGGAGGATCCGCTGGCGGCAGGACGCACGATCGTCGTCGACGTCGAACCGTCGAGGGCGCCGGTCGCAGCGGCACCGCCGAGGACGGCCGCGCCGCCGAGGACGGCAGCAGAGAGGTAGAGAGCGAACGAGCGAACGCCGGAGCCCGGGCGTGAATGCGGGGTCTCGGGGGCGGGGGGAGTGTCGGGTTGGGTGGGAGTCGTTGATTCCATGCGTCTGTTATACGGACACCATCGTGAACCGCGCATTGCTCGCGGTTAAGTCGGTGTTGCGGATCGATAGGAGCCGGCTGTGAGCGCTAGGTCGTACCGAGCTCGACGGCGACGTCCACGAGCGCGCGCACATCCTCGTCGGTCGTCCTGAAGTTGACGAAGCACGGTCGGAGGCCGACGGTGTCGTCGATCGTCGCGGGCGCGACCCACACCCTCCCGTCGTCCTGGAGCGCTCGGACGAGTCGAGCGTTCTCCGCATCGCTGTCGACGCGGGAGCCCGTGTATCGGAACGGGACGATCGAGAGCGGCGGCGGGCCGCAGAGAGGCTCGAGCAGATCGTGCTCGACGACGAGCTCGTAGAGCAGGCGGGCCTGACGCAGGTTGTTCTCGATGGCGTCGCGAAAGGCCTGTGCCCCGTGGGCCCGAAACGCGAGCCAGAGCTTGAGGGCCCGGAACGGCCGGGAGTACTCGAGCGTGATGTCGACCATGTGCCCGGTTCGCTCGTGCGGGATGTAGGCCTCCTCGTGCGAGAAGGCCAGGGCGAGGTCGCCGCGGTTGCGGACGAGCAGCACGCCGCACGCCTTGGGGAGGTAGAGCCACTTGTGGGCGTCGAGCGTGACCGAGTCCGCGCGGTCGAGACCGGCGAACAGGTGCCCGGCGGACGGAGTCGTCGCGGCCGGGAGACCGTAGGCTCCGTCGACGTGGAGCCAGACTCCGGCCTCCGAGCACACGTCCGCAAGCGCGTCGATCGGGTCACAGGCGCCCGTCAGCGTGGTTCCGGCGGTCGCGATGACGGCGATCGGCGTGCGGCCGGCGGCGCGATCCTCTCTGATCGCGGACTCGACCGCTTCGGGAACGAGACGCCTGTCCGAGTCGATGGGCAGCGATCGCACGTTGCCCGAGCCGATCCCCAGAAGCTCCGCGGCTCGCTCGATCGAGTAGTGCGCCTCGTCGGAGCAGTACATCGTCGCGGAGACGTTTCCCACCCCACCGCGTCGTGATCCCGGGACTGCGCGCTCGCGAGCCGCGGCGAGCGCCGTCATGTTCGAGACGGTGCCACCGCTCGTGAACGCACCTGCGCCGGCGGGAAAGCCGACGAACTCGGCGACCCAACGGATCGCCTGCTCCTCGATCTCGGTCGCGGCGGCTGCCCACACGGCGAGATTCGCGTCGAAGCACGATGCGAGCAGATCACCGAGCACGCCGACCTCGAGGCCGGACGACCCGACGAACGCGAAGTAGCGCGGGCGCGGCTGGGCAATCGACTCGTCCAGAGCGCGACGCGCGTCCTCGAGTACCTCGAGGACAGCCGTGGGCGACTCGGGCAACGCCGCCGCGAGCAGCGCTCTGAGGTGGGAGCCGATTGGCGGCTGCTGCGAACGCGCCTCGTCGAAGCTGTGCCACGCCTCGACGACGATCTCGGACGCACTGTGCAGCGCGACCTCACGCGGGACATCGAGGCTGAGGCTCATGCTGGCAGGATAGGGGCCGCAGAATGCGAATGCCGACGCCGACGTCTCGGGCTGCCGTCCGCCGGCCGAGCCCAGGGTGTCACGACGGGCTCGCGTGCTCAGGGGCGGAGCGCGCCGAGGTCGGCCACGACCCGGCCCACCGTCACCGAGGCCTGTACGACAACGATGGGATCGCTCGTCGGTCCTTCGAGCGCGGTGCCGTCGGCAAGGGAGAACAGCGCTCCATGGCACGCACAGCGAACGGCGTCGCCCTCGAGCCAGCCGTCGCTGAGGGGGCACTCGTCGTGGGTGCACCAGGTCTCGAAGACGACATGGCGGGCACCGGCCCGCGCGACGACGAGATCGAGGCCCTCGGCCCTTGCCTCCCGCAACTCGCCGTCCTCCAGGTCGGCGGGCCCGAGATCGGCGGGCTCGGCTACGTCGGCCATCACGCCTCCCAGCGGACGTGAAGGTGCTGCGGAGCACGGAACTCCCAACCGTTGAAGACCGGCGGCATCTCGGGATCGGCGGCGAGGCCCGGGAGCCGCTCGAAGAGCCTCCGGATCGCGATGCGCATCTGCACGCGGGAGAAATGGTGCCCGGAGCAGAAGTGCGGGCCGAAGCCGAAGGCACCGTGATTCCGCTTCGGACGGAAGAGATCGAACGCGTCGGCCGTCGGGCCCCAGACGTCCTCGTCGCGGTTCGCCGAGGAGACGAGCACGCCGAGGTTGGCCCCGACGGGCAAGGTCGCACCGCCGAGCTCGGTCTCGACCCTGACGCGGCGGGTCTGGGTGCCGATGGGCGAGATCCAGCGCAGGCCCTCCTCGACGGCGTCGCGCACGAGACCGGCGGGATCGGCTGCGAATGCGGTGGCCTGGCCCGATTCGAGCAGCCCGGCGACGGTCGTCCCCGCCGCGTGACCCGGCTCCTGCATGCCGCCGAGCAGGATCACCTTCAGCGTCGGCAGGATCGTCGCGACGCGCTCCTCGAACGAGCCCTCCGCGTGCTGCAGCATCGTTGCGATCGTGCTCGAGTCCGGCACCTCCCAGAGTCGCGCGAGGATCGGCGTCAACGTCTCGTCGATCTCCGCTCCGGTCGCATCCGCCACCTCCCACTTCGCCGGGTCGTCCTCGAAGTTGATCGCCCCCTGGGCGAGACCGTGGAACCAGCGGCGAAGGGTGTCGCCGTCGATCTCGGCGAGGCCGAGAACGCTCCCGAGCGAGAGAACCGAGACCGGCTCGAAGTAGTCGCCCATCAACTCGGCCTCTCCTCGAGCCACGATCCCGTCGAGCAGGCTCTCGACGATCGTTTTCACGAGATCCGGCGCGCTCGCCTCGACCACCCGTGGCCGCAACGACGGGTCGAGCATCGCGCGGAGCTTCCTCTGCGGCTCCCCGTCGAGGACAAGGATGCTCGGGCCGCCCATCACCCTGTCGAGCGGCGAGGGCGTGACGGAGGAGTCGATCAGCTCGGGGTGCGAGGCGGCGAACTCGACATCGACCCACCGCGTGACGAACCAGAGCCCGACGGCCGGGACGAAGCAGACCGGCGCCTCGGCGCGCATGCGGGCATAGATCGGATACGGATCCTCGTCGAGGTGCTCGACCGTGATCTCCGCAGCCCAGTCCTCGATCGCGCTCATTCCTCCCCATCCTTGACGATCGCGCGCGCCTCCCGCAGCCGGCCCGGGCTGTCGACGACCAGCACGCAGGCCGGCGCGCCGGCGGCGTCGCGCCCGACGTGAAGACCGTCCTCCTCGGCCCACTGCTTGACGGCGCCAGCGAACCCGACCTCTGCGAGCCTGCGCGGCCCGATATCGCTCCACCAGTACGGCAGCCTGTCGTACGGGCCTGCGTGCCCGGCGATCGAGGCAGCGGCCTGCTCTCCTGTCCCGATCGCGGCGTCCCACTGCGGGAAGCGCATCCGGCCGAAGCGCGCGTGGGGCACGAGCACGAGATCACCGCACGCGTAGACGTCCTCGTACCCCGGGACGCGCATGTCGGCGTCGACGGCGAGTGGGAGCTGTGCGGGCTCGACGTCGAGACCAGGCGGGGCGAGCGGCGCGCCGCCGGTCGCGACGAGAACGACGTCGGCCTCAAAGGTGCCGTGAGCGGCCGTCTCTAGCTCGTATTCCCCCGCACGCTCGATCGAGACTGCGCCGACGAAGCGCACGCCGAGCTCCACCAGGGTCTCCAGCCCGAGCTCCGGCAGCGGATCGTGCAGACGGTCGAGCGGCCGGTCGAGCACGTCGACGAGCGTGACGTCATGGCCCGCCACCGCGAGCGAGGCGGCGCTCTCGGTTCCGATCAGCCCTGCGCCGACGATCACGACCTCGACGGGGCCGCTCGTGAGAAGAGGGCCGAGCGCATCGAAGACGTGCGGGTGCGCGTTGACGAAGGACCCGCCCAACCCCGGCACCGACGGAACGCGGTAGGCCAGACCGGTGGCGAGAACGACGCGACCCGCCTCGACGACGGTGTCGCCCTGATCGGTCGTGACCGTGAGCGAGCGCGCCGCGAGGTCGGCGTGGCCCACCGTGCCGTCGAGGCGGTCGATGCCGCGCTCCTCGAGACGTGCGGCGTCCGAGAGAAGGCGCGGCACGCCGTCGACGAGAGCCGACTTCGACAGCGGCGGCCGGTCGACGGGAAGCCCACGTCCGATCAGCAGCGATCGGATCCCCTCCCGTGCGAGGCGCATCGCACACGCAGTGCCGGCCACGCCGTTCCCGACGATCGCGACGTCAGCCCTCATGCTGCGGGCTCGCCCACGCGCTCGAGCTCGGCGAGGTCACGCCCCCCGGCAGAATGGGTCTCGGTACACCGGCGACATTCGTTGCCGCCGCGTCGATCGCAACCCGGTGGTGCTGCTCGACGGCCTGACCCGGGATGTCCGCCAGGTACGCGAACGGGTCGTCGATTCCCGCGGAGAGCCCCGACAACGTCTCGATCACGGCCAGGCCGCAGAACGGGACGTGGCCGGCCGAGTAGCCGCCCTCGTGCGAGGAGACGAGGCGGCCCGCGCACAGCCGGTCGGCCGCCGCGAGCAGCCGGCCCGTCATCGTCCCGAAGGCCGCCGCCGGCAGGAGCATGCGTCCGAGCGGGTCGAGGGCACCCGCATCGAACCCGCAGGCGATCACGATCAGCTCGGGGGCATACGCTTCGAGCGCCGGGACGACGACCGCGTCGAGGGCGGCGAGATACGCGCCCGTTCCCGACCCCGGCGGGAGCGGGACGTTGAGCGTGGTGCCTGCGGCCGCAGTCGAGCCGGTCTCCTCGAGAAGGCCGGATTGCGCGGGGTAGAGGCCGTCCTGGTGCAGCGAGATCGCCAGCACCGAAGGGTCGTCCCAGAAAACGGCCTGCGTTCCGTTCCCGTGGTGGACGTCCCAGTCGACGACCGCGACGCGTCCGACGCCGCGCACGGCCTGTGCGTGACGGATGCCGACGGCGACGTTCGCGAAGATGCAGAACCCCATGCCGAGGTCGGGCAGCGCGTGATGGCCCGGCGGCCTGACGAGTGCGTACGCGTTTGCGACGGTTCCGTCGAGCACCGCGTCGATCGCGGTCATCGTGCCACCGGCGGCGAGCCGGGCGATCTCGAAGGAGCCGTTCCCGAAGGGCGTCTCGCTGCCCGCGTCACCACCCCGGCCCGTCGAGAGCGTTCGGATCCGCTCGACGTACTCCGCGGTGTGGACGCGGAGGAGGTCGTCGACGGACGCGGAGCGGGGAGCAAGGAGGGCGAGCTGGTCGGTGAGGCCGGTCGCGTCGAGAAGGTTCTTCAGTCGCCGCTTGGTGGCCGGATTCTCGGAGTGCTCGCCGGGCTCGAGCCACCCTCCGGCCGGTAGCTCCGACGCTCCGGAACCGGTGTCGTGCCACATCATCCGCTCGTGCCAGACAAGCCCTGTCCTCGGGTCGGTCACCCCGTCGTTCCGTCCGCGATCTGCAGGGTCTTCAGGTCGGAGTAGAAGTCGAGGGCGAAGTCGCCGCCCTCTCGGCCGATGCCGGAGATCCCGATGCCGCCGAAGGGCGCCGTCAGATCGCGGACAAGGAAGGTGTTGACCCAGACGGTCCCGGCTCTGATTGCCCGTCCGACGCGCTCGGCGCGCTCGGCGGAGCCGGTGTAGACGATCCCGGAGAGGCCGTACTTCGTCGAGTTCGCGAGGGTGATGCCCTCGTCCTCATCGGAAAAGGTCTGGACCGTCAAAACCGGCCCGAACACCTCGCGCTGGACGATCTCGCTGTCGTTTCCGCGTGGCATGACGAGCGTGGGCTCGTAGAAGAGCCCCCCGCGCTCGGCCGGCCGGCCACCACGGACGATCTCGTCGCCGTTCGCGCGCGCCCGCTCGACGAATCCGGCGACGCGGTCGAAGTGCTCGCGGTGGATCAACGGCGTCACGGTCGTGTCGTCCGATCGCGGGTCGCCGAGCACGTGCTCGTCGGCGAAGCGATGGAAGAGCTCGAGGAACGGCTCCGCGACGGATTCCTCCACGAGGAGCCGAGTCCCCGCGAGGCACACCTGCCCGGCATCGTCGAACTGACCTGCTGCCTTGCGGGCTGCAGCCTCGAGGTCGCAGTCTGCGAAGACGAGGAGCGGGCCCTTGCCGCCGAGCTCTCCCGTGAAGGGAACGATGTTCCTCGCCGCGGCGACACCGATGTGGCGCGCCGTCTCGGGCGAGCCGGTGAACGAGATCCGGCCGACGCCCGGGCTCGCGACGAGCGCGGCGCCGATCTCCTCGCCGATTCCCTGCACGATGTTGAAGACGCCCGGGGGAAAGCCCGCCTCGTCGACGAGATCGGCGAGGAGCGAGCACGACAGCGGCGACCACTCGGCCGGCTTGAGGATCATCGTCGAGCCGGCCGCGAGCGCGGGAGCGGTCTTCCAGGTGGAGAGCATGAACGGTGCGTTCCAGGGCGTGATCACGACCGCCGGCCCGCTCGGCATCCTGATCACGCGGTTGTGGGTGCCGTTCGAGTCCCAGACGCGCTCCTCGTAGGCAACTGCAAGATCGGCGTAGCTGCGGTAGTTGCGCGCGCCCCGGTTGATCAGGCGCGCCTTCAGCGATCGCAGCAGCATCGCCATGTCGACGCATTCGACCGGAGCGAGGTGCTCGACGTTCGCGTCGATCAGGTCGGCGAGGCGGTGGAGGTAGACCGCGCGGCCCGCGGCGCCGAGCGCGGCCCAGGCGGGAAACGCCTCGGTCGCGGCGGCGACGGCGAGGTCGGCTTCCCGCTGGCCTCCGCGTGCGATCTCTCCCAGGGGCTGCTCGTCGATCGGCGAGACGTCGGTGAATGTCCGCTCGCCCGCGACGCGCTCGCCGCCGATGTAGTGGTCTGGCGAGACCTCGACGCCGGCAACGGTGATCCTGTTGCGACTCACACCCGTAGGTCCTTCACGATCTCCTGGTCGTCGACCGTGTAGCCAAAGGTGAACCTGAAGCCCTTGCCGATCCGCACCGGAGCGAGCAGATCGTGCTCCTCGTGCGGCGCGCCGAAGAGGTCGAGCGTCGCGCTCCCCTCCCACACGGCCGAGAGGACGCGGTCGCGGCTGCGCGAGCGGGCGAGCTCGTGAACGGCCGGGTCGTCGTGGCGACCGGCCTCGAGCCGCGGGAAGTGACGGACGTTGACGATCGGTGGGTCGTTGTGCGTCGGCCCCGTCTCCGAGAGCCGTTCGAGCGTGACGGTCGCCTGTGCAACGCGACGCTCGTAGGCGGCGCATGTGCCGCCGAACCTCGCACCGGCCTTCACGCCCGGATCGGCCGGGCTCTCGAGCCCGAACGTGCGCGTGATCCAGATCGAGCCGAGCTTCTTCGGGAAGCCCTGCAGCCACCCTCTCGTGAGCGCGAAGTCTCGGTCGACCCAGATGAACGGGCACGTCGTCACCTCGTCGCCGTCGAGGAGCGCGTTGACGACGAGGAACACCTCCTTGTACTGCGAGCGGGACGGGTCGACGAGCTCGTCGCCGCCCGCCGAGCACGACTGCCAGTCGGCGAACACGGCGGCGCAGCGCCCGGGGTCGGAGTGCGGATCGAGCCCCGCCGGCAGGCACGAGACCGCCTTCTCCGGGTCGGCCCAGTACTCGACGACGAGGAAGTCTCCGACGTAGTGCCAGGGCGGGTACGGGACGATCGAGGCGCGGCCCTCCGGCGAGCGCGGGATCGTGTATCCGGTGACCGCCATCAGACCGCCGCCTCCGGCGGCGGCAGGATATGCCCGCGCGTCTCGAGGCTCTCCCGTTCGTACTCGATCGCCACCGGATCGAACCGGAAGTACGACCGCGGCGGGAGCGGCCCCCACGTGTTCGACGAGTAGCGGTCGTCGGGATAGACGCGTGGTACGTGATCGTCCTGGAGCTGCTCCATGTCGCAGTAGAGCTCGACGAAGCACTCCTCCTCGACGATCCGCACGTAGCTCGCGATGTTGCCCGCGATGCCGTGCCGCGTCGGGCCCCAGCCGAGCCAGCGGCCGTGGCGGGCCACGTGATCGAGCATGTCGCGCATCTTCCCGATGTCGACGGTCTCGAAGGCGAGGTGGTGGAAGTGGGCGTAGCCGGCGTCGACGAGCGCCATCACGTGGTGATCCGAGTTGATGTGGAACCAGACGCCCGCCTCGTCGAGCCAGTCCGAGAGGCGCATCCCGAGCACGTCGGTGTAGAAGCGGAAGCAGGCCTGGATGTCGCCGGTCAGGCAGTTGACGTGGCCGAGCTTGCGCGCCCCGCCGAGGTGGACGGTCGTGGACGGACGTGCGTGCTGCGGCCAGCGGTCTGTCTCGGTGGGCGGAAGCCGATACGGCATCAGCTGAACGGGGCGGCCGTCCGGGTCGGCGACGAAGAGCGATCCCTCCCGCTCCTCCGACCGCACGCCGTGCGTCTCGAGATGTGCACGAGCCTCGCCGAGCGAGCAGTCGGGTGCAAGCTCGAAGGCGAAGTGGTCGTGGCCGGGGCTCCCTCCCTCGAGGAGCTCGAGGCAGTACGGCTCGTCGTTGCACGCGAGGAAGGCACGGCCGCTCTCGCGCGAGCGCTCGACCAGACCGAACTGGATCTGCCAACGTGCGGATGCCTCGTCGAGATCGGCGACACGAAGGGCGGCATGGTCGATCCGGTGCAGCCGGATCACGGCACCCTGCCCTCTGCGACCATCCGCTCGGCCTCGTCCTCGGGGATCGCGAGAGCCACGTGAAGCGTCTGCGCCGAGACCTGCATCTGCTCGCCCGGCCCCTCCAGGTCGACGTCCCACTCCTCGATCGTGTTGCTGAGCCGGCCGATGCCGGAGATCTCGACCTCGACGACGTCACCGGGCTTCATCGGTCTCGAGTTCGCGGGCGTGCCGGTCAGGATCACGTCGCCGGGCTCGAGCGTGATCAGCCGGCACAGGTCGGCGAGCTGGTACGCGACCGGGAAGAGCAGGTCGTCGGCCGTCGCCTCCTGCACGACCTCGCCGTTCAGGTACGTCCGAAGCGTGTAGTCGGTGGGATCGAACTCGGAGGCAGGGACGAGCTCGGGGCCGAGCGGGAGGAACCCGTCGTGACCCTTCACGCGGAGCATCGCGCCTCGGTCGGCGTGGCGGAAGTCGTGCATGCCGACGTCGTTCGCGCACGTGTAGCCGCCGACGTGGTCGAGCACCTCGTCGATCGGCACGCCCTTCATCCGGCGGCCGACAACGACCGCGAGCTCGCCTTCGTAGTTGAGGAATTTCGAGCCTCGGGCCATCAACACCGGCCGGCGATGCCCGTTCAACGTCGTCGGCGGCTTCATGAAGTAGGACGGCTCGGGCGGCGTCCTCGCGTCGTACTCCCGCACACGGCTCCCGTAGGTGAGGTGCACGGCGAGGATCTTGGAGGGGTGCGCGGGCGCGAGATAGGCAGCCGATGCCTCCGGGAGCCGGAGACCGTCCGAGAGGATGATCTCGGCTCCGACGCGGCGGCCCCAGCGCGCCTCGCCGTCGTGCTCGATACAGACGCAGCGGCCTTCGGGGCTAGAGATGGGCAGCATATTCGTCGATCTCCCACTGGGAAACGGCCTCGACGTCGAGCTCGCCGACGGCCTCGTTGAATCGCCCCACCTCGAACCGCTTCATCGCGACGAATGTCGAGACGAGCTGCGGGCCAATCCTCTCCGTCAGCGCCGTGTCGGCCTCGAGAGCGTCGAGAGCGGAGCCGAGATCGGTCGGCAGTGCCGAGCCGGCGTGGGCGTCGTCCATCCGATACGCATCGCCCACGACCGGATCGGGCGGTACGAGCTCTCGCTCGATGCCGTCGAGCCCCGCGAGCAGCAGGGCGGCGATCATCAGGTGGGCGCAGGCCGATCCGTCGGCCGTGCGCACCTCGACACGCGCGCGCGAGCCTCGCTCGTTGGGTACGCGGCAGAACGCCGTGCGGTTGTCGTGCCCCCAGTTCGCGTGGGTCGGGGCAAGGCTGTCGGGCAGGATCCGCTTGTAGGCGTTGACCGTCGGCCCGAGGATCGCCTGCAGCCCCTGTGCGTGGTCGATGACGCCGGCGATGAAGCTGGCCGCGAGCGGGCTCAACCCGTCGGGGCCGCCGTCGTCGGCGAACGCGTTCTTTCCGTCGGCGCCGTTCAACGAGAGATGGACGTGGAAGCCGGAGCCGCCCTGGTCGGCGAACGGGCGCCCCATGAACGTGGCGAGCAGACCCTCGCGGACGGCGATCTCCTTGACGGCCGCCTTGAGCATGAACGCGCGGTCGGCAGCGTCGACCGCGTCCGAGTGCTTGACGTTGATCTCGTACTGCGAGTTCATGAACTCGTGGTTCGCCGCGAACGCCTCCAGGCCGAGGTCGTCGCACCAGAGCAGCATCCGGAGGACGATCTCGCGTGGGTCGGAGACGGCTCCCACCGTGTAGACGCGCGAGAGCTCGTCGACGTAGCGGCGGAGGCCGTTCGACGCCTCCGAGTCACGCTCGGCGAGGAAGAACTCGAGCTCGGGAGCGACGATCGGCACGAGGCCGCGGGCCGCATACGCATCGACGACCCGCTGCAACAGCGCTCGCGGGCAGGACGGGAAGTGGTCGGCACCGTCGAGCGTCCAGGCCTCGCCGAGGCACCAGGCCACTTCCGGTTGCCAGGGGACGGAGCGCAGCGTGTCGAGATCGGGGCGGATCGCAAGATCGATGTACCCCTCCTCGCCGCCGACGACCGGGGTGTGCGCGAGATCGGTTCCCATCACCGCGGCGCAGAACGAGACGCCTTCGTCGCACATGCCGGGGAAGTGCCCGATCGGTATGTCCTTGCCGCGTGCGACGCCGTGGAGATCGGTGTACAGCAGCCTGACGGCGCGCACGCCGAGTCCGCTCATTGTTCTCGTGGCCGCCTCGGCCTCGTGATGCAAGCTCAACTCCGTGCCTCCTTGATCGTCAGGAGCGCACCTGCACGGGCAGGCGCTTGATGCCGTTGAAGAAGTTCGAGCGCAGGCGCGTCGGCTGTCCCGCGAGCTCGATGCGGTCGAGGTAGGGAATCATCTCCTCGAGCCAGATCTTGACCTCGAGCTTCGCGAGGTGCGCGCCCAGGCAGAAGTGCGGCCCACCGAGGCCGAAGGTGAGGTGCCGGTTCGGCTGCCGGCCGAGGTCGAGCCGGTACGGATCGGCGAACTTCTCCTCGTCGTAGTTGCCGGCGGCGTACCACATCGTCACCTTATCGCCGGCCTCGATCCTGCGGCCGTGAATCGTGACGTCGCGCGTCGCGGTTCGCCGGAAGTGGTGAACCGGATGGGCGCGCCGCAGCAGCTCGTCTGCCGCGCTACCCGCGAGCGACGGGTCGGCGATCAGGCGTGCCGTCTCCTCCGGATGTGCGAGCAGATCGAGCAGCCCGAGGCTGATCGTGTGTCTCGTCGTCTCGTTGCCGGCCGTCGTGAGGAGGATGAAGAACAACCCGAACTCGTGCTCCGAGAGCCTCGAGCCGTCGACCTCGGCCTCGACGAGCCGCGTCGTGATGTCTTCCCGCGGCTCGGCGCGACGGTCCTCACCGAGCTTGCAGCCGTACTCGATCAGCTCGAGGGAGAACGGGCTCGAGAACGGCAGCAGGCGCAACTCCGGGTCGTGCAGAGCCCGCTCCTCGACGAACTCCTCACCGACGACCTCCGGGTCCGTGTTCCCGAGGATCTTGTCGCCGAGCTCGATGATCAGGCGTCGGTCCTCGACCGGCAGCCCCATGATCTCGGAGAAGACCCACATCGGGATCTCCGAGGCCACGTCCTCGACCCAGTCGAATGCGTCCCGCTCGAATGCCTGGGAGAGAATGCCGCTCGCGAGAGCGCGGATGCGCTCCTCGTACGTGTTGACGACCCTGGGCGTGAACCCCTTGTTGACGAGCGCTCGCAGCCGCGTGTGCGCGGGCGGGTCGGTGTCGATCATCGACTTGCGCGCCTCGACCTCTTCCGGGGTCAGGTCCTGCAACGAGGTCCCTCCGGTCTCGGAGGAGTACGTCTCCCAGTCCTTCGACATCTGGACGATGTCGTCGTAGCGGGAGAACACCCAGAACCCGTTCCCGTCCTTCTCGGGTTGCCAGAACAGCGGTGCCTCGCGCCGCAGGAGCCTCAGCCACTCGTACGGCACGCCGCGCTCCCAGACGGCGAGGTCGGTGAGGTCGACGTCGTCGAGCACGAGCCCCTCGACGGAGGGTCCTTCCGTGCTCGCGGCGCGTGCGACGTCGATCGGGACGTGGTCGTCCCGTGCGTGCACGGCCTCCGCTGCTGCGGGCGGCGGCGCGAGCCGCACCTGGATCTCACCGGCCTCGACGCGCGCCTCGAAGATGGGTAGTGGCTCGAGGGCCGGCGGGCAGAGGACATCGCCCGTGCGGAGGTCGAACTCCGACGCGTGGCAGGGACAGACGATGACGCCGCCGTCGAGTTCGCCGTCGGCGAGCGAGCACTCCTCGTGCGTGCACGTGTCCTGGAAGGCCACCCAGCCGTCGGCCGTCCGGCCCAGGCAGACCGCCGCGCCTTCCAGCTCGACGCGGCGAAGGAACCCGACGGGGGCTTCCTCAACCGCGCCGACGTTGTTCCAGGCGGCCTGACTCATGCGATCAACCCTTCCGTTGTCGTCGGACGCTCGTCGTCCGCGTACGTCCTGGTGGCAGCGACGATATAGCGTCCGACAGTCGAAGTGTCGGCGCCCGTCGATTCGGAGCGTCCGACGGCGAGAGCCCCTGCCGTTGGGGGCGCCACGGAAGCGGGCTCGGCGGCTGCGACCTACTCGAGCGACAGCTCGACGGTGCGGACGAACTGCGTGTGCTCACCGAGCGCCTCGTCGATCTTCGCCCGCAGCTCACCGGAGGCGTTGAGCTCCTCGGTGATGTCGGCGCCGCCGATCAGCTCGCCCTTCACGAACACCTGGGGAATCGTCGGCCACTGCGTCAGCAAGGTCAGTTCCTGCCGGATGCGGGGGTCGGGAAGGATGTCGACCGCGACGATCGGGGCACCGGCCTGCCAGAGCGCCTGCATCGCGCGCATCGAGTTGCCGCACGCGGGCGCCTCGGGCGTTCCCTTGATGAAGACGGCGACGGGCTCGGTGTCGATGACCTGCTTGATCTGATCCTGCAACGTGCTCATGCGGTTCCCTTCGTTCGAATGCGAAGCTCGTGGATCGTGCCGTCGGCCAGCGGCCCGGCGAGGGCGGCATTGACGAGCCGGTGCTGCTCGATCAGCGACAGCCCGTTGAACGACTCCGAGACGACCGTGACCTGAAAGTGGTCGCCGCCGCCCGTGCGATCCTCGACCGCGACCTCTCCTCCGGGGAAGGCCTGGTCGAGGAGCTCGTGGATCGTATTCGCCGCCATCGGCAATGATGCTAACGATGGCCGGCCGTCTCGCCTTCCTTCTGTCGGTCCCCGAGCGTGCTGTGCGCTCCGTGTTCGCGCTCGTCGGAGGCGGCGTCCACGAGACAGCCGAGGTCGTGCTGCCGCGCCTCGTCCGTCGCTCGCGCCTCTACGAGGCCACCGCGAAGAACCTCCTCCGCGTCACGATCGAGGTCGTCGGAGGTGTCGAGGCCTCGGCCGAGGTGGTCGACGAGTACGAGCCGGACGCGAAGAAGCTGATGATCCGCAAGGGCGCCGGGAACGTCTTCGAGGTCGGCTCGATTGCCGCGTTCGGGTTCTCGCCGCTCTGGCTGCTCGCCGCCGGTGCGGACGTGACGAACGGCACCCGGACGTACCTCGACGCCTTCGTGAGAGAGCTGAAGGTCGCCGGCGTGCTCGCAGAGGAGGCGCACCTCCGCTCGGTCGACGAGCTCCTCGCTGCCCTCGCCGGTGGGACGGGAACCGCCGCCCGGCTGATCGACATCCCACCGCTCGAGCTGGCCGCGCTTCGCGGGTCACTCGCCGACCTCCGCGCCGACGCGAGCGGCCTTCCCTCGCCTGCCGAGATGGCCACGCTCTTCGACGGCCTTCGTGCCGAGGCCGTACGCGAGCGGCGGTCGCTCCTCGACGTCTCCACCGGCATCGGCATCGCCTTCTTCAACTCGGCGCGCGCCGTGGGTCGCCAGCACGTGCTCGATCCGTACCGCGAGGACCTGGCGCCGCTACAGGACGAGGGCTTCGCCGGGTATGCGGCGCGCGTGTCGCGGCCCTACGGCGCCGCAGTCGCCCGCCACTTCGACCCGGCGCGGGCAAGCCTGACCGAGAAGGGCGTCGACAAGCTGCGTCGCAACCGGGACTGACTCCTCATCGGTTGCGGTGAGCGGCCGCTTCTGTATAGTACTAGTCGAAATGACTAAAACTAGACGAGACACTGCGCCGGCAGGCTACGACCCCTCGCGGTTCCCCGCCTTCGCAGTCACGGTCGACGTCGTGATCCTGACGATGGCCGACGGCGTCCTGCAGGCACTGCTCGTGTGCCGTGGCGAGGATCCGTTCGAGGGCATGTGGGCGATTCCGGGAGGGTTCAAGCGTCCCAGCGAGACGCTGGACGAGGCGGCGATGCGGGAGCTCCGCGAGGAGACCGGCGTCGACGGCGCAAGCCTGCTGACGCAGTTCGGCGCCTACGGCGACCCCGAACGGGATCCACGGATGAACGTGGTCACGATCGCGTATCTCGCGGTCCTGCGCGACGTGCGGGACGTCGCGGGAGGATCGGATGCAGCCGCAGCCGCACTCATCCCGGTCGCCGACGTCCTGCGTGGGAAGGTCGAGCTCGCGTTCGATCATCAGCGCATCATTCGAGACGCCGTCGAGCGGGTTCGCATGGAGCTCGAGGTCACGGGTATCGCAACGGCCTTCGTCGGCCCGACGTTCACGCTGGCCGAGCTGCGCGCGGTCTACGAGGCCGTCTGGGACGTCCAGCTCGACGCCGCGAACTTCCGGCGCAGCGTCGTCGCCGACGACGGCTGGGTCGTCCCGACCGGGAGCAGGGCGCGGCCCGGGTCCGGGGGAGGCCGGCCCGCCGAGCTCTACCGCCCCGGAGCGGCCTGGCGCCATGGAAGCCCTATCCATCGCAAACACCGCACAGAGGAGAGGACGTAACCGCATGAGAGCTGTTGTCCAGGACCGCTATGGGCCTGCCGAGATCCTGCGCGTCGAGGAGGTCGAAGCTCCGATTCCGAAACACGGCGAGGTCCGGGTCGAGGTGACCGCCTCGAGCGTCACCCGGTCGGACTGCGGATTCCGCTCCGCGAGCCCGTTCTTCTCGCGGTTCTTCACCGGCCTACGCAGGCCGACGCGACGGATCGTCGGCACCGAGTTCGCCGGTGTCGTCGAGGCGATCGGCAGCGGGGTGACGGAATTCAGGGTCGGTGACGAGGTGTTCGGCTTCCAGGGTGGCTCGAACGCGGAGTTCGTCTGCGTGCCTGAGAAGGGCGCGATCGCCCAGAAGCCCACAGAAATCAGCTTCGAGGAGGCAGCCGCGGTGCCGGACGGCGCGAGCATCGCCCGCGCGTGCCTGAGGAAGGTGGAGCTGGGCAAGGGAACGCGCATTCTCGTCTACGGAGCGACCGGGGCGATCGGAACCGCTGCCGTGCAGCTCGCGAAGGCGACCGGCGCTCACGTGACGGCGGTCGGGAACACGAAGAACCTCGAGCTCGTGCGCTCCCTCGGCGCCGACGAGGTGATCGACTACGAGCGCGAGGACTTCACGAGGAACGGCGAGACCTATGACGTGATCCTCGATGCCGTCGGCAAGCACTCGTTCCGCCGCTGTAAGGGCTCGCTCGAATCGGGAGGGACATTCCTCGAGACGGATCTCGGCTTCATGTGGCACGTCCCGATCCTGCTTCTCACGACGCGTGTGCTCGGCGACAAGCGTGTGATCCTGCCGATCCCGCAGTACTCGAAGGAAGACGTCCTTCACGTCAAGGGGCTGATCGAGGAAGGCGCGTTCCGCGCGGTCATCGATCGCACCTATCCGCTCGAGGAGGTCGTCGAGGCGACGCGCTACGTCGAGACCGGCCAGAAGACCGGCAACGTGGTCATCACGGTCGCTCCGAGCAGGTAGCGCGAAGCAGCCGGCGGGCGCGCGCGTACAATCGAAGGGAATGGCCCACCCGGACTCTTTTGGCGCGCGCTCGACCCTTTCGGTCGGCAGCCGGGAGCTCGAGATCTTCCGGGGCGACGCGCTGCAGTCGCGCTACGACGTGGCGCGGCTCCCGTACACGCTGCGGATCCTGCTCGAGAACGTGCTCCGGCGCGAGGACGGCGTCACCGTCACGGCGCGCGACGTCGAGGCGGTTGCCGGGTGGGACGCACGGGCCGAGCCGTCGCAGGAGATCAGCTACAACCCGGCCCGCGTCCTGCTGCAGGATTTCACCGGCGTCCCGGCCGTCGTCGACCTCGCCGCCATGCGCGCCGCGATGGCCGACCTCGGCGGTGACCCGCAGAAGATCAACCCGTTGATCCCCGTCGAGCTCGTGATCGACCACTCGGTGCAGGTCGACGACTTCGCAACACGCTTCTCGATCGAGCGCAACTCCGAGCTCGAGTTCCAGCGCAACCGGGAGCGCTACGCGTTTCTCCGCTGGGGTCAAGGCGCGTTCGCGAATTTCAAGGCCGTTCCGCCGAACACGGGCATCTGCCATCAGGTGAACCTCGAGTTCCTCGCCCGGGTGGTCGAGGAGCGCGACGGCCAGGCGTTCCCTGACACCGTCGTCGGCACCGACTCGCACACGACGATGATCAACGGCCTCGGCGTGCTCGGCTGGGGCGTCGGTGGCATCGAGGCCGAGGCAGCGATGCTCGGCGAGGCGATCTCCATGCTCGTGCCCCAGGTGGTCGGTTTCCGGCTGCACGGCACGCTCCCCGAGGGGGCGACCGCCACGGACCTCGTTCTCACGGTGACGCAGATCCTGCGCCAGACCGGCGTCGTCGGGAAGTTCGTCGAGTACTTCGGCCACGGGCTCGCGGGACTGACGCTCGCAGACCGGGCCACGCTCGGAAACATGTCTCCGGAGTACGGCGCCACGTGCGGCTTCTTCCCGGTCGACGACGAGACGCTCCGCTACCTGCGCCTCACCGGCCGGAGCGAGGACAGGGTCGCGCTCGTCGAGGCGTACTGCAAGGAGACGGGCCTCTGGCACGATCCGGAGGAGCAGTCCACCTACTCGCAGGTCGTCGAGCTCGACCTTTCCACCGTCGAGCCCTCGATCGCCGGCCCCCGGCGCCCGCAGGACCGGATCCCGCTGAGCGAGGGGCGAAACGCGTTCTCGGCGGCACTGCCGTCATTCGGGGTCCGCGAGGGCAACGGCCACGTCGAGGAGGCGGGCGAGGAGTCGATGGACGGAAGCGACGCGCCCGCGCTGACCGCGACCGACGAGCGCACGGCGGTCGACCTCACGATCGACGGCGAGATGGTCGAGATCGATCACGGCGTCGTGGTCATCGCCGCGATCACGTCGTGCACGAACACGTCCAACCCGGCCGTGATGATCGGCGCCGGCCTGCTCGCGAAGAAGGCCGTCGAGCGCGGTCTCACGCGCAAGCCCTGGGTGAAGACGAGCCTCGCGCCCGGTTCGCGCGTCGTCACCGAGTACTACGCGAAGGCCGGGCTGACCGAGTATCTCGACGCGCTCGGGTTCAACACCGTCGGCTACGGCTGCACGACGTGCATCGGCAACTCCGGGCCGCTGCCGGCCGAGGTGTCGGAGGCGGTCACGAAGGCCGACCTCGTCGCGTGCGCCGTGCTCTCCGGCAACCGGAACTTCGAGGCGCGCATTCACCCCGAGGTGAAGGCCAACTACCTCGCCTCGCCCCCGCTCGTCGTCGCCTATGCCCTCGCCGGCCGGATGGACATCGACATCACGACCGAGCCGATCGGTGAGGACCGGGACGGCGCGCCCGTCTACCTCGCCGATGTCTGGCCCAGCCCGGCCGAGGTGCAGGAGACGATCGAGGCCGCTATCGGTCGCGACATGTTCCTCGCGACCTACGCGAACGTCTACGAGGGCGAGGACGCCTGGCGCGAGCTGCCCGTCCCGACGGGCGAGCTGTTCGACTGGGAGGACGCGTCCACGTACGTTCGCCGCCCGCCGTACTTCGACGGGATGGCCCCCGCGGCGGGAACGATCGCCGACCTCACCGGCGCGCGCTGCCTCGTCTCGATCGGCGACTCGGTCACGACCGACCACATCTCGCCCGCGGGCTCGATCAAGCTCGACTCACCCGCCGGCGCGTACCTCGTCGGACACGGCGTCGAGCACTCCGACTTCAACTCCTACGGCTCCCGGCGCGGCAACCACGAGGTGATGGTGCGGGGCACGTTTGCGAACGTCCGCCTCCGCAACCAGCTCGTGCCCGGCTCCGAGGGGACATGGACGGCGCATCTTCCCGACGGTGAGGAGATGACGATCTTCGCAGCCGCCGAGCGCTACCTCGCCGAGGGCACGCCGACGATCGTGCTCGCCGGGAAGGAGTACGGCTCCGGCTCATCGCGCGACTGGGCCGCGAAGGGCCCGAACCTCCTCGGTGTCCGTGCCGTGATCGCGGAGAGCTACGAGCGCATCCACCGCTCGAACCTGCTGATGATGGGAATCCTGCCCCTGCAGTACCTCCCCGGCGAGAATCTCGCCTCGCTCGGTCTGACCGGGCGGGAGGAGTTCTCGGTGACCGGCGTCGAGAACGGTGAGGCGCGGGAGGTCACCGTTACCGCAGACGGGGTCGAGTTCCGCGCGACGCTCCGCCTCGACACCCCACGTGAGCGCGAGTACGTCCGCCACGGCGGCATCCTGCCGTACGTGTTGCGGCGCCTCCTGTCCGCGTAGGGCCTGGTCCGCGGGTCGTCGTCGCCCGCACAACGACCACGTCGTTCCGGCTCACACTGCCTGTACAACTCCGGCGTGAGCGAGAAGGACACGTCCTGGGGCATCGACCCCGTCCCCGAGCGGCTGCGGGTACTCGGCGGGTTCGACCTCGGGTTGCTCTGGGGCAACCTCGGCGTTTCCCTGCTCGTCGTCGTTGCAGGCGCCATCCTCGTTCCTGCCCTGTCTCTTCCGTCGGCGTTCGTCGCGATCGCCGTCGGCTGCCTGATCGGGAACCTGATGCTGGCTACCGCCGGCCTGATCGGTGCACAGGCGCGGGTACCCGCGATGGCGCTCATGCGTGCGCCGCTCGGCGGGCGCGGGTCATACCTGCCGACCGCGATCAACATCGTCCAGTGCCTCGGCTGGACGGTGTTCGAGCTGCTCGTGATCGCCACGGCCGCCGCCGCGCTCTCCGACGAGATGCTCGGCGTCGGAGCGCAGTGGGCCTGGACCCTGGTCTTCGGTGCCGCAGCGCTCGCAATGGGCCTCGCCGGCCCGATCGGCGTCGTGCGGACCGTGCTCCGCCGGGTCGCGATCTGGGTCGTCCCGGTGGCGATGGCGTACCTCGTCTGGTGGGCGCTCACCGGCGGAGGGCTGTCGGAGGCGTGGTCGAGCCCCGGCGAGGGTGGCCTCTCGACGTGGCAGGGCGTCGACGTCGTCGTCGGCGTGACGGTCTCCTGGGTTCCGCTCGCGGCCGACTACACGCGCTTCGCGCGCACGCCGCGCGGAGCGTTCTGGGGAACCGGGCTCGGCTACCTCGTCCCCGACGCACTCCTACTCGGCCTCGGAGCGGTCATCCTGCTGACGCGCGGTGTCGGCGACGCAGCCGCCCTGCCCGCGGCCGTCGCGGCGGGTGGGATCGTCGCTCTCCTCGCGCTGTTCGTGCTCACCGTTGCCGAGACGGACGAAGCGTTCGCGAATGCGTACTCGGGCGCCGTCTCGCTCCAGAACCTGTTCCCGGCTGCGCCGCAGCGTCTCCTCATCGTCGCGACGACGACGGTCGGCACGCTCGGTGCGCTCGCGCTAGAGCTGACGAGCTTCGAGTCGTTCCTCTACCTGTTGGGCTCGTTCTTCGTGCCGCTCTTCGCCGTCCTGCTGGCCGACTGGCTCGTCAGCGGGCGCACCTACGATGCCGACGACGTCTTCGGTCGGCCCGGCTGGCGCCCGGGAATGATCGCAGCGTGGGTCGTAGGATTTGGTACGTACCAATGGCTCTCGCCGACCGGCCCCACCTGGTGGGTCGAGCAGGTCCAGCACCTCGACCCGCCCGCCTGGGGCATCGGCGCCACCCTGCCGTGCTTCGTCGCGGCTCTCACCGTCGGCCTCGTCGCGGCGGCCATCTCACGGCGTCGCGGGCGCACCCTCCCCGCCAGGGCCTGATCGGAGAAGCTGCCTGTGCTGCTGCCCGACCCCTTCGGCGCGTCGTCGCGGTCTGCGTGCCACGCGCGCGATGAGGAAGCGGGGCACTACGATCGCGTGATGCCGGTTGCTGCGATCGTCGGAAATCTCGGCCTCGACGTCGTCGCGGGCGCGCCGGAGCGGCCGGGCGGCGCGGTCTGGTACGGCGCCCGCGCGCTCGCCCGGATCGCCCCAAGCGCAGACGTCGTGCTCGTCTGCCGGTCGGCGGCAGAGGATCGCGCCGCGCTCGTGCCACGCCTCGAAGAGCTCGGCTTCCCGGTGGCCTGGAAGGCGGCAGAGCGCACGACGCGGTTCTCGTTCCACTACGAAGGCGACCGCCGGATCATGCGCATCGACGCGCTCGGCGACCCCTGGACGCCGGCAGACATCGAGGGCTGGGCAGGGGACGCGATCGGAGACGCGCCGTGGGTCATCGTCGGGGCGCTCACGCGCGGCGACTTCGCGCTCGAGACGTTCGCCGCTCTGACGGCCCGCGGCCACCGCCTCGTCGTCGATGCTCAGGGGCTCGTGCGACACGGTCGCGTCGGCCCGCTGCTGAGCGACGGCTCGTTCGACCGCCGGATTCTCGATCACATCACGGCGCTCAAGCTGAACGACGAGGAGGCGGAGCAGCTCTGCGGCGGCATCGACGAGCAGTCGCTCCGCTCGCTCGGTATCCCCGAGATCGTGCTCACCCTCGGGTCGAAGGGTGCCGTGATCATCTCGGGTGAGGTCACGACCCGCGTCGAGGCGGTGCCGGTCGACGGCCCGGTCGACCCCACAGGGGCAGGCGATTCGTTCCTTCTCTCCTACGCGGTCGCGCGCCAGAGCGAGAAGAGCCCGAACGAGGCAGGATTGATCGCGAGCCGGTTCGTCTCGACGATCATCGCGCGCTGATGGAAGCGAGGGTCGCAACGGCACTCGGGTGCGTGGTCGTCGACCTCGAGACGGAAGAGGCCGAGCTCGTCGACGGCGAAGCGCCGCTCGCACCGCGCGCGGACATCTCGCTGCCACTCCTCGTCGCCTCCGACCAGGCAGGATCTCGGATCGTCGCGGTCGTCGACAGGAGGCCGCCCATCGTCGTCTCCGACGACGGCGGAGCGACGTGGATCGAGGCGGGAGGCGGGCTGCCGGCCGGAGCGGCGATCGCGATTAACCCGAACGACCACGATCTCCTGCTCTTCGCGTCGGAATCGCGACTGTACGCATCCGAGGACGGTGGGCGGTTCTGGCGCGCGCTCGACCCGGAGCTGATCGGGATCACCGCCGTCGCTTTCTCGTAGGCTAGGTGTCCACGACGAGCACAGGGGGACGAATGGGCGGTCTGGACGACCTGGTCAAGGGCATCGGTGGCAGCGGGAGCGGAGGGCTCGGCGACCTCCTCGGGGGCCTCGCGGGCGGCGGCGGCTCCGGGGGCGGGCTCGACGACATCGTCGGCGCCCTCACAGGTGGCGACAGCACGGGCGCTCGGGCCGGCGGCATGGGCGGGCTGCTCGGGTCGCTCCTCCCCGCGCTCGGCGGGATGCTCGCGGGCGGCGGACTGCAACAGATCCTCGCCGGCTTCCAGGCGAACGGCCGCGCAGACGAGGCCGGATCGTGGATCGGCACCGGGGACAACAAGCCCGTGAGCGGTGAGGACGTCCGCAAGGCCGTCGGCTCCGAGGAGCTGGCGAAGGTCGCGGCCGAGCTCGGCGTCTCGGAGGACGAGGCTGCCGACGCGCTCGCCCAGATCCTCCCCGGCGTCGTCGACAGGGTTTCGCCCGGAGGCCGGCTCGCATCGGAGGGGGAGCTCGAGTCGGCCTTCGAGGCGCTCGAGCGGGCCGGTGGCGGAGCCTCGGCGACCGGCTGAAGCCGGCGACCGGCACCCCACGGCTCCTACGGTACGCGGAACTCCCCGCGGGCGACCGTGACCGCCTGACCGCCGACCTCGACGCGATCGATCAGACCGCCGCTGCCCTCAGCGCGCGCATAGAGCGTCGACGGCCGCCCGATCGTAGCGCCCTGCGAGATCACGATCTCGTCGCCCCAGGCGATCGTCCCGTGCCGGGCGAGGTGGCAGGCGATCGGCCCTGCTGCCGAGCCGGTCGCGGCGTCCTCACCACCTTCCCAGAACATCCGGGTCGTCCAGCGATCACCGGAGCCGGCGAAGCAACTGACCCCGGTGACGCCGAGAGCGATGATCGTCGCGACGTCCGGGCGGAGCGCGGCTACCTGCTCCTCCGACGCGAGAGCCACGAGGATGTGCGTGGCGCCGTTGTCGTAGAGCTCGATCGGAAGCTCCGCCTGCTCGACGCCGATCGCCGCGAGGAGCGCCCCGGTGTTCGCGACCTCCTCGACGGTCGGCACGGGCTGCTCCATCCGCCCGAAGGTGATCCTCCCCGACTGGTCGCGCTCGAGCGCAACGGGAACGATGCCCCGCCCCGTCTCGATGTTGATCACCCCGAGCTGCATGGGAGCGGCGAGGACGAACGCCGTCCCGAGCGTCGGATGACCTGCGAACGGGAGCTCGAACGTCGGGGTGAAGATCCGGATCTTCACGTGCCCGCCGTCCTCCGGCGAGAGGACGAAGACGGACTCGCTGAAGCCGACCTCGAGGGCGAGCGCCTGCATCGTCCGCACGTCGAGATCCCGGGCGTCGGTGAAGACGGCGAGCTGGTTCCCCGCGAGCGGTGTGTCGGTGAAGACATCGGCGATGACGTAGCGAAGCTCGCGCATCGACCGATCCTACGCGCCCCGTCGCGCCCAGTCGGCGGGCACGTCCGAGCCGCCTTCCTCGCTCACGCGCGCGCCGAAGCGCACGAAGGTCGGCGTCGGCACGACCTTGCCGGCGACGAGCGCCTCACCCTGCCGGAACCCCGTCGCCCGGGCGAGGAGGCTCGGCGGGACGAAGGAGAAGACCTCGGTCAGGTGGCCGACATCCGCGACGGAGTTCATTCGCATCAGGAGCAGGTTGTCGCACTGCGAGACGATGTTCTCGTGCACCTTCTGCGGCCGCTGCGTCGACAGGAGGAGGTAGAGCCCGAACTTGCGCCCCTCGGCGGCGATCTTGATCGCCGTGTCCGTCGCGAGGAACTGCAGCCCGCCGTCGGGGAGCTGGGGGCACACGTTGTGCGCCTCGTCGATGACGACGAGCAGCGGCCGCCGTTCGAGCCGCCGCTCCCAGAGGCGCGAGAGAACGGCCTGGGCGACGAGCGTCTTCTCGGTCGGAGTGCCGAGCGTGCCGATGTCGACGACGAGGCAGCGCCAGTCGTCCCGATCGAGGTCCTCGAGAACGGTGCCCGCCTGCTCCCTCGCCCACACGCCGTAGCGGTCGACGCCGAGGTTACGGATCCTGCGGATCAACCGGTCGAGGCCCTCGTTCGCCGTTTCCCCACCGCCCGACGCGAGCGCCTGGTATCCGGCGGAGCCCGGCCCTTCCTCGAGTGCGCGCAACAGCTCGTCGTACTCGTCGGAATCGCGGATCGGGTCGAGCTGGAGGACGCCTGCGTACGCGGCGCCGTCGAGCTCCGGGAAGCGGATCCGAAGCCTCTCGTCTCCCTCCGCCGTCGGCGAGCGAACGAGGATCGAGGGCGCGAGCGCGGCGAGTCGGGCGGACAGAGCAGGGTCGGCGCCGGCACGCGCCTCACGCAGGCGCACGAAATCGGAGTTCGGGTCGATCACGACGACGCGTAGCTCGGTGTTGAGCAACAGCTGCTCGAGGACGACGCCGAGCGAGTACGTCTTGCCGGAGCCCGACTGTCCGCAGAGGAACGTGTGGCGATCGAAGCCGCCGGCGTCGATCCGCGCCGGAACAACCTCGTCCCGGCCCGCGAGCGCCGTTCCGATCACGAGCTCCGTCGTGTCGCGCCGCGGTCGCGAGAGCTCCGCGACCTCGGGACCAGTCGCGTCCTCGATGTGGGCGTCGACGAACGGGGCGCCGTCGCCCGAGAGCACGACCCCGGTTCCCTCCACCACGCGCACCTGCACGCGGGCCTGGAGGTCGAGAGAGCCGTCGCCGGACAGGCTTTCGCCGTCGAGGGAGGCACCGACCGCGGGGCCGTCGCGCGTCACGAGCTCCTGCGTGATCAGCTGGCCGAGTCGGCGCGCGTCGCCGTCGACGAGGGCCACGAAACCACCCGGCGGGGGCACGGTGCTCCCGATCGCGATCTGGTAGCTGAAGGAGCGGCCGTCCATCGACACCGCTGCGGCGGGAATCGCCTGCTCGAACCGTCGCCGTAGGTCGCGGAAGCGCCCGATTGCGCCGCCGAGGTCGTCAGGGAGTTGTGCGCTCACCCCGGGAGGCTAACCGCTCCGCCTCGACCCACTTCGAGTGATGCTTCTTCGCCCACGCCTCGTCGACCTCGCCCGTGGTCATCCCGCGCAAGGCGTGACGCGTGCTCGGGTGGATGAGCGCGAGGTAGAGGTGCCCGACGAGGAGAGCGATCGAGGCGAACGTGAGCGCGTCGTGCACGGTGCCGGTGCCGGCGAAGATGAACCGGTGATCGCGCTCGCCGAGCCAGAGGAAGAACCCCGAGAGCGCGAAGAGGAGCGCGAAAGCGATCGTGAGGAGGGCGTTGATCTTCTGGCCCGCATTGAAGCGTCCCTGCGGTGCCTTGCGGCCGCGCAGCCAGCGGCGGTCGTCGGGGTCGATCGTCTCGATTTCGCGCCAGTCCTCGGCGAGGCGCTTGCGATTGCCCACGATCAGGATCACGACGAGCGCGATCGCCCAGGCGACTGCGACCCAGAGATGCACGTTCTTGACGAGATGCCTGCGTGAGATCATCGTCGACAGGGCGGGGAGGTAGAGGATCATCCCCGTTGCGAGGAGCGCGAAGAACGCCGAGGCGTGCATCCAGTGCAGCGCGCGCTCTGTGAGGGTGAAGCGCTTGATACGCGTGACCGTCACCGGCCCGCTCAGCGGTGTGCCGGGGAGCGTCGGGTCAAGCAGAGAGGCCATTGGAGTTCCCGAGCCACGCGTCGGAGTCGTACCCGTTGTTCTCCCAGTAGCCGCGCTTCGGCTCGATGCCGAGCTCGATCCGGTTGACCCACTTGACGCTCTTGTAGCCGTACATCTGCGGCATCACGAGGCGAACCGGTGCGCCGTGGGGCCGCGAGATCGGGCCTCCGTCCATCTCGTAGGCGAGCATCACGTCGGGGAGGAGTGCCTGCTCGAGCGTGAGCGAGTCCTCGTAGGGCGTCTCCGCGGAGACGAAGTTGAGAGCCGCGACGCTGCTCTTCGCGCCGGCGCGCTCGAGCAGGTCACCGAGCCGGACACCCGCCCAGCGCACGCCCGTCACCGACCAGCCCGTGACGCAATGGAAGTCCGAGATCTGCTCGGCCCGTGGCATCTCCTTGAGATCGGCGAGCGAATAGCTCGCGGGGGTGCCGACGAGGCCGTCGACCTGGAGGCGGTACGTCGCGGGATCGAAGGTCGGCATCGTCGACCCGATCGTGTAGATCCTCCAGCCGGAGGTGGGCACGATGTTCGAGACCGTCTTCGGGACGACGCGGTCGAGCAGGCCCGTCGCGTCCTTCGCGAAGAAGAGGCCTGCGGCGCCGAGCCCGACGATTCCGAGGAACCCCGCGCGCCCGATGGTGCGATCGTTCATACCTCCTAGTTGTAGCGCGCGTTCCTTACGCCGTTCTTACGGTGGGCGAACCGCCGGTTGCACCTATCCTGCCGGACGATGCGCATCTTTCTCTGCCGACATGCCCAGGCAGCCTCCGGCGACCCGGACGGGCTGCGCGAGCTCACGACCAAGGGGGCCGGGCAGGCCTGCGCCCTCGGCGAGGCCCTTGCCACGCGTACGGATCCGCCGGTGCTCGTGCTCTCGAGCCCCCTGCTCCGTGCCCGGCAGACGGCAACCGCCATCGCGAGCGTCGTCGGAGTGGCCGTGCAGGTCGCGGACGAGCTCGCGCCGGGGGCGTCGCTCGAGGCGCTCACGCAGCTGCTCGCGGGCCAGTCCGGGCCGGTTGCCGTCGTCGGGCACCAGCCCGACTGCTCCGAGATCGCGTATTCGTTGACCGGCAGAGATCCGGGGTTCCCGGTCGCGGGCATGGTCGAGCTGGAGCTCGACGCGTGAGCGCCGTCGAGGTTCGCGGCCTCCGCAAGACCTACAACGGCCTCGAAGCGGTCGCCGGCATCGATTTCACGGTCGAGCCGGGCGAGGTCTTCGGGCTGCTCGGCCCGAACGGGGCCGGGAAGACGACGACCATCGAGATCCTCGAGGGGTATCGGACGCGCGACGGCGGGGACGTGACCGTGCTCGGCGTCGACCCGGAGCACGGCGGGGCGGCGCTGCGCGAGCGGATCGGGGTCGTCCTGCAGGCGTCCGAGCTGCCTGCCGCCCTGACCGTGCGCGAGGTGCACCGGATGTTCGCGGGGTACTACTCGCGACCGAGGGACATCGACGAGGTGATCTCACTCGTCGGGCTCGACGAGAAGTCGGGCGCCCGTGTGAAGACGCTCTCGGGCGGCCAGAAGCGCCGTCTCGACCTCGGCATCGCGCTCGTTGGCGACCCGGAGCTCGTCTTCCTCGACGAGCCGACGACCGGGTTCGATCCCGCCGCGAGGCGCACCGCGTGGGAGCTCGTACGCTCGCTGCGGGCGCTCGGGAAGACCATCCTGCTGACGACGCACTACCTCGACGAGGCGCAGCAGCTGGCCGACCGCGTGGCCGTGATCCGCGAGGGGCACATCGTCAAGATCGGCACGCCGGCCGACCTCATCGGCGTCGCACCGAAGGTCGAGATCCGGTACCGCGAGGCGGGCCTGGATGTCGTGATCGAGACGGACGAGCCGACGCGCGTCCTCGCCGAGCTGGCAGGTGCCGCCGCTGGCGAGGGGCGCGAGCTCGAGGCGCTCGAGGTCGTGCGACCCTCGCTCGAGGACGTCTACCTCGACCTGGTCGACGGTGACGCGGGCGGGGCAGACGGATGAGGCTGTTCCGGCACGAGGTTCGCACGCAGCAACTGCTGTTCTGGCGCAACAAGGAGTCGGCGGTCTTCGTCTTCGTGTTCCCGCCGATGCTCTACCTGCTCCTCGGAGCGGTCTATAACGGCGAGATCGGAGGGTATCGCGCAGCCGATGCGCTGCTCGTCGGGCTCGTCGGCTACGGCTGCGCGAACACCGCGTTCGCCGGGCTCGCGATCACCGTCGTGATCCGCCGCGAGGCCGGTGTCCTGAAGCGGATTCGCGCGACGCCGCTCCCGCCTCCGATCTACCTCGCCGCCGTCCTCGCCTCGACGCTGATCATCTTCGTCGCCCAGCTGCTCGTGACGATGACGCTGGGGGTCGTCCTCTACGACGCGACCGGCCCGCGGAACTGGCTCGGCCTCGGTTGCGCCGTGCTGCTCGGCGCCGCCGCCTTCGCCGGCCTCGGTTTCGGCGCCGTGGCTCTGATTCGCTCCGCCGAGGGAGCGTCGGCCGTCGTCAACCTGATCGTGCTGCCGATGGCGTTCCTCTCCGGCTCGTTCGGGCCGACGCAGGGGTACCCGGCCTTCCTGAAGGCGATCTCGGACGTGCTCCCGCTCACCTACCTGATTCGCATCCTCCGGGTCGTCTATCTGGGGGGCGGCTCCTTCTGGGCGCACCCGGGCTGGATCCTGGTCGTTCTCGCCTGGGGCGTCGGCGGCGTCCTGATCGCCTGGCGCCGCTTCGGCTGGGAGCCACGCGAGCGATGACCGCACTGCCGTTCGGCGCAGCCGAGATCCTCGCCGCGGTCGCCGGTGCCGGACGCGTGCTCGACGCGGGCTGCGGTAGCGGGCGACTCACCGTGGCGCTCGCAAGGGCGGACGCCGCCGTGACCGGGATCGACACGAACGCGGGACAGCTGGCCGAGGCAGGGCGCCGTGCGGACGGAGCAGGCGTCGAGCTGACGCTCCTCGAGGCGGACTTCAACGCGCCGCTCCCGTTCGCAGACGCCTCGTTCGACGCGGTCACGAGCCGCCTCGCCCTGATGGCCGCGAGCGATCCGGTGGCAACGCTCCGTGAGCTGCGTCGGGTGCTCGAGCCGGGCGGGCGCCTCGTCACGGTGCTCTGGGCGTCACCCGACGAGAACCCGTGGTTCGCGGAGCCCCGGGCGGCGATCGGTGCCGTGCTCGGCGCCGAGCGCGCGGCCTTCGCGCGGGCGTTCGGGAAGCTCGGAGATCCGGGCGAGGCGGCTGCCGCCCATCGCGCCGCCGGCCTCGAGGAGGTCGAGGCGGCCTACGTGCGAGGCGTCCGCGAGGCCACGGACGCGGGCTCGTACTGGCAGGAGCTCTCGGCCGAGAACGGGCACTTCAGGCGCGTGGCGGCGTCGCTCGACGAGACGCAGACGGGTGCGCTGACCGCCGAGATTGCGAGGCGGCTCGCGCCGTTTCGGACGGGAGACCGTCTCGCCCTCCCGCGCACGCAGGTGCTCGTCACGGCACGTCGCTGAGCTCTGCCGGCGGCGCTACCCTCCCACTACGCCCCCGTAGCTCAGTGGATAGAGCAGTGGTTTCCTAAACCGCGTGCGCAAGTTCGATTCTTGCCGGGGGCATCAGCCGTTCTGCCTGCATATGAGCGGGCTTTGCCGGATCAGGATTCGCGGCGGCGGACGTGGCGTGTCCCAACGGTGTCCCAACGAGATCGGGTTGTTCCGTTGAGGCGCGAAGTACCCTCGACCGATGCGTATCCTCGGCATCCCGGTCAGTGACGACGACGCCCGCCATCTGATCGCCACCCTGGTCGTGGAGGGAACACCCGCCGCGCTGACCGCTGCCGCCCAACTCACGAAGGGTGTGGCGAAGTCGGCAGCGAGGTTCACCTCCACGGCTACGACGTCGAGAAGGCCGTCGTCGCAGGCCAGGCAACCAAGCTCGACGAGTTTGTCGCCTCGATCTCGGGGCGCTTCGACCTCGAACTCCACGACCCCGACGTCGTCCTCGCGGTGATCACCGTCAAGTAGCAACCACGCGGCACAGGATCGACGGCGCGGCCCAGTCGCGAATCGCCCGTGAGGCGCCGCGCCGGGCTCCGGTAAGGATGGGAGAGACCCCAGATCTACGTCAGCAACCGCCTCGGGGGCCCCTCGCTTGGACGCTCACAGCTTGCTCTCAGCAATGTCTGATTTGATGATGGTGACCCTCGGTGGAGGTGAGCATCGCGAGGCAACGAATGGGTACCCCCGCTCCTTGGACTGGAGCGTCGGTCGCTCGGCGTCGTGACTTCGGCGCTTCTGATCTCCGACAGGTACGCGTCACGGTCGTGGCACCTGGTCGTTGCCTGGCGGCTAGGCAGCGCGCGCGTCCCGCCTTGGACGCGATGACTCGTTTGGGGTTGGTGGAGTGCCGCTGACGAAGGAGCCTCGCGAGGACGTACTCACGACACACGACGAACACGCTCGGAAACGCGGTCGCGTCCGATGGCGCCGGCGTCTCACGGGCGCGGTTGCGCTCGTTGTGGTCGTCTCCGTCGCGGCCGTCGTCGCGCTCCTGCTCCACGACTCGGGCGATCCGCCGCTCGACGATGCCCAGGTCGGGACGATCGCCTCGAAGATCGTCGAGAAGGCGATCGACGATCAGCAGGCTGCTCCAGCGGCGTCCGCCGTTGTGTTCCAGCAGATCCTGCCGTCGCTTGTCCAGATCGAGACTCAGGGCGCCTCGGCGGGCGATGACGAGGCCGGGTTGGGGACCGGGGTGATCATCAACGAGAGCGGGGCGATCCTGACGGCGCTCCACGTCGTCGAGGGCGCAACGCGCGTCCGCGTCTCCTTCGTCGACGGAACCGTGTCCCGAGCCGACGTCACGTCGACCGACCCGGAGCACGACATCGCGGTGCTTCGGCCCGAGCGGAATCCAGAGGTGATCGTGCCAGCGGTGCTCGGCGGCGGCGGCCAGGTCGGCCAGGAGGCGTACGCAGTGGGGCACCCGCTCGGCTACGTCGGCTCGCTGACCACGGGGGTCATTTCGGGACTCGAGCGCTCCGTCAAGGTGCCGAGCGGGAGGACGCTACAGGGGCTGATCCAGTTCGATGCCGCGGTCAACCCCGGAAACTCGGGAGGGCCGCTCCTCAACCGTGCGGGCCAGGTGATCGGCATCGTCACCGCGCTCGCCAACCCGTCGCGAGACGGGTATTTCATTGGCATCGGCTTTGCCGTCCCGATCGGCACGGCCGGCGGTGCCGCGAACGCCCCACCCAAGTAATCCGAAACGAGGAGAGCCATGGAACACCACCGCACACTTGACGCGTCCCTCGAGCAGGTGCTGTACGAGGTCAAGCGCGAGATCGTCGGCCAGGACGCTCTGCTCGAGCGAATGGTCGTCGCTCTCCTCGCCCGCGGCCACTTGCTCGTCGAGGGAGTACCAGGGCTCGCGAAGACGATGGCGGTGAAGACCCTTGCCCGGGCGATCGGCGGCGAGTTCCAACGCATCCAGTTCACGCCTGACCTCGTTCCAGCCGACATCGTCGGGACGCGGATCTTCAACCAGAAGTCGGGCGAGTTCCAGGTTTCGCTCGGGCCGGTGTTCGCGAACCTCGTGCTCGCAGACGAGATCAACCGTGCGCCGGCGAAGGTGCAGAGCGCATTGCTCGAGGCGATGCAGGAGCGACAGGTCACGATCGGTCGCGAGACGCACCCGCTTCCCGATCCGTTCCTCGTCATGGCGACACAGAACCCGATCGAGTCGGAGGGCACCTATCCCCTGCCCGAGGCACAGGTCGATCGCTTCATGCTCAAGGTGCTGATCGACTACCCGACGCCAACCGAGGAGTTCGTGATCGTCGAGCGCATGACGTCTGCTCATGCTCCTGCCGGGCGGGCGCTCGACGGCTCCCAGCTCGTCGGGCTCCAGCGGGCGGCCGACGCCGTGTTCGTCGATCCGGCCCTGATCGAATATGCGGTACGGCTCGCGAACGCGACCCGAAACGTCTCCATCATCGGGCTCGGTGAGCTCGAGCGGTTCATCACGTTCGGCGCGAGTCCACGCGCGTCGATCAACATGATTCTCGCCGGGCGAGCCCTGGCGCTCGTTCGCGGTCGTGAGTACGCGCTGCCTCAGGACCTCCAGGAGATCGCCCACGACGTCCTGCGTCACCGCCTCGTGCTCTCCTACGAAGCTCTCGCGGACGGAGTCACCGCCGACGATATCGTCGACCGCATCGTGGCAACCGTCGCGGTCCCCGAGCTCGCGCTCCGGGAGCGCGTGACGCGGGGCGACGGCTGATCGAGCGACCGATGAAGCCCACCCGAACCATCGGCGACCTGACGCCTGAGCAGCTTCTCCACCGCCTCGAGTGGCAGGTCGTCCGTCGGCTCGACGGGCTGCTCCAGGGGAACTATCGAACGGCGTTTCGCGGTTTCGGAACCGACTTCCTCGACCTACGCGAGTACGAGCCCGGCGACGACGTCCGCCATATCGACTGGAACGTCACCGCCAGGATGGACACTCCCTTCGTCCGGCAGTACGCCGAGGATCGAGATCTCACGGCGTGGCTCCTTCTCGACCGGTCTCCGTCGATGGGATTCGGCCCGATCGACCGGCCCAAGGAGCTCGTCCTCTGCGAGCTCGCGACGACGTTCGCCCGACTCCTGACCCGCGGCGGCAACCGTGTGGGAGCCATCCTCTTCGACAACGAGATCGAGGAGACGATGCCCCCGAGGAGCAGTCGCAACCAGGTGCTCGCCCTCGCCCGCAACCTGCTGCGACCGGCCCGCGTGAACGGCGCGATCACGGATCTGACCGGGCTGCTCGAGACGGCCAACGGGACGATCCGTCGCCGCTCGCTCGTGGTCGTGATCACCGACTTCATCACGGCAGCCGGATGGGAGCGCCCCCTCCTCCAGCTCACCGAGCGTCATGAGGTCGTCGCGATCCGCCTGCTCGACCCGCGTGAATACGAGCTCCCGGATGCCGGCGTGATCGTCGTCGAGGACGCGGAGACCGGCGAGCAGCTCGTCGTGGACTCGAGCGACGCCGAGTTCCGACATCGACTGCGAGAGGCAGGCGAGCAGCGCGAGGCAGAGCTCCGCGAGGCAACGCTTCGGGCGGGTGTCGACATCTACGAGGTCTCGACCAGCGACGATCTCGCCCGTGCGCTCGCCCGGATCGTCGAGGCGCGGAAGCGGCGGTTCCGCTGATGTCCCTCGACCGACCGTGGATGCTGGCCTCGCTCGCACTCGCTCCCGCCTTCGTCGCCGCCTACGTGTGGATGGTCAGGCGACGCACGTCGAGGGCCGAGCGCCTTGCCTCCGGGGGTCTGGTGACGACGTCGGCCGCGCGACGGCGACGCTGGCGGCGTCATGTTCCGTTCGCGCTCTTCGCGGCCGCACTCGTCCTCATCTGCTTCGCCCTCGCACGCCCGGCGATGACGCTCGCGCTGCCGCAGCGAGAGGGGACCGTGGTTCTTGCGTTCGACGTCTCCAACAGCATGCGCGCCGACGACCTCGAGCCCACCCGGATCGAGGCCGCCAAGGCGGCGGCCACGGCGTTCGTCGAGCGACAGCCGAGCTCGATCCGGATCGGCGTCGTCGCGTTCGGCGACAGCGCGGTCACCGTGCTCAAGCCGAGTAACGTCGAGGAGGAGATCGATGCGGCGATAAACCGCCTCTCGGTCAGCGGCGGAACGTCCCTCGGTCAGGGGCTCTTCACCTCCCTTTCCACGATCGCGGGGAAGCCTCTCTCGATCGACGAGGACGCTCTCGAGAGCGAGTCCGAGGTCGTCAACATCGGGTACTTCGGCTCGTCGGCGATCGTCCTCCTTTCGGACGGCGAGAACACGTCACGCCCCGACCCGCTGAAGCTCGCGGAAGTGGCGGCGTCCGCCGGCGTTCGCATACACGCGATCGGGATCGGGACGAAGCAGGGCACCGTCGTGGAGGTCGACGGCTTCAACGTGGCAACGGCTCTCGACGACGCCCTGCTGACGAAGATCGCGGACGTCACCGACGGCACCTACCACCAGGCAGGCGACGCCGAAGCGCTCGCCGGAATCTACGAGTCGATCGATCTCGAGTTCAAGCGCGTCGAGAAGCCCCGCGAGGTGACGGCGCTCTTCGCCGGCGCCGGAGCTCTCCTACTCTCCTTCGGCGCGTTCCTCTCGATCGCCTGGTTCGGGCGGGTGATCTGAAGTGACGTTCGCCTGGCCGCTCGCACTCCTGCTGCTCCTCCTCGTCCCCGCACTTCTCGGCGCCTACTGGTGGACGGGGCGGCGTCGACGGAAAGCTGCCGTGCGCTACTCGAGCGTTGCGCTCCTGCGCTCGGTGCTGCCGAAGCGGAAACGCTGGCAACGCCACCTTCCGATCGCGGCCCTCCTCGTCGGCCTCACGGCGCTCGCGCTCGCAGCGGGGCGCCCCCAGGTCGCGCGCGACGTACCGTACGCGCGCACCTCGATCATCCTTGCGCTCGACGTCTCGGGGTCGATGTGCTCGTCCGACGTCGATCCGAATCGCCTGGTGGTCGCACAAGAGGCGGCTCGCGCGTTCGTCGAGAAGCAACCGAAAGGCATACGGATGGGCCTCGTCGCCTTCTCGGGGTTCGCCGAGCTGATCGTGCCGCCGAGCACCGACCGCGCGGCGCTCGTCGAAGCCATCGACTCCCTGACGACCGGACGCGGAACCGCGATCGGCGCCGCCGTCCTCAAGGGCATCGACGCGATCGCCGAGACCAACCCGGCCGTGTCCCCCGTCGGGGACGTGCCGGAGACCGTCCCTGCCCCCACGAGCACAGAGCCCGGTAGCGAGGGCTACGTGCCGGACATCATCGTGCTCCTCACCGACGGTGCCAACACACGAGGCATCGAGCCTCTCGAAGCTGTGCCCTTCGCGGCCGAACGCGGCGTCCGCGTGTTCACGATCGGCTTCGGGACGACCGACCCCGCACCGTTTGCCTGCACGCGCGAGCAACTCGGCGGCCGTGTCTTCGATCCCAACGGGTTCGGCGGAGGCGGAGGTGGTTTCGGCGGAGGCGGTCTCGGCGGAGGCGGCTTCGGGGGTCGGGGGGGCCGCGCCGCAGACGTACCTACCTTGCAGGAGATCGCAGCGCAGACGGGTGGCACCTATCACGGCGCCGAGGACGCCGACCAGCTCCGGGAAGTCTTCTCCGACCTCCCCAAGGACGTCGCGACACAGAAACGGGACGTCGAGATCACCTGGATCTTCGCCGCGTTCGGCGCGCTCCTCGCCGCAGCGGCTATGGCAGCATCGATGCGCTGGAGCCCCTTCCCATAAGCCCAGACGAAGCGTCCAGGTTCAGCACCGTGACGTCAGCCAGCCCCGGAGCGCCGCTCCCGTTCCATCGCAGAGGGGTCGCGAGCGGCCCCTTCCGAGATCCTCCCGATCCCTTTCGATGGGGACGCGTGGAAGCAGAGCGCTGCTGGAATCAGCCCGCCGACTAGCCCTCAGCCACAGCCGCCCGCGGTGAGGAAGGCGCCGGCGCCGAAGCTGCCGGCACGCGCGACGCTGTTGTTCTGGTTGCTGCGTCGAAGGCCGGCTACCAGGCTCGCAGATCCACATCCAGGGCTAGCCGCCTGGCCGCCGGCTCGGCCTCGAACGGATCTACGTTCGGGACGCTAACGCTCGTGACTCGTCGTACGACAGGCGGCGACAAGCGAGATCGTCGAGGGCGACCCTGCGGGTTGCCCGGGGATCGTTCGGCGCGACCACGGCGGGTCTTCAATACCTGTGCGGTGTGGTAACCCTACGCTCGTTCGGTTCGACTCCGGCGTCGATCCGTTAGTCCTCGGGCGTGTTGAGCTGTAAATACCATCGCGCAACTCTCGGAAGAGTTGTGGTCGCACTTCAGCCGATGAGGAGCGCATCTGTCGGTGCATAGCCGTCCGTCAGCAGCGGAACGTCATCGAACAGAAGGGGCTTCTCCCAGCGCGCCCGGATCGCTTCGCGAAGATCGACCGCGAGCGGGGCCGCGGCACGGATCTGGCGCCAGGTTTGCTCGAGCACCGCCTGGCTCGGTAGTGCCCCCTCGGTGGCCACGACGATCACGTTCGTGTATTCGCCTCCGCCCCCGACAGGGTGGAGTGCCACGGTCGGGAAGACGGCACGGTATGTCTTGGTCATCGAGCGCAGGAGCTTCGAGCTCTGCCCTGCGGTCGCGCCGATCACGTTCGAGACGACGACACCGCCGGGCGAGAGCCGCGAGCGGACGAGCTCGAAGAACTGCGCCGTTGCGAGGTGGAACGGGATCGAGTCGGAGAAGTAGGCGTCGATCACGATCATGTCGAAGCGTTCGTTGCTCGTCTGAAGGAATCGGCGCCCGTCCTCGGTCGACACCGTGACGCGGGAGTCCTGCGGCAGGCGGAAGTAGCGGCGCGCGACACGCACGACGTCGGGGTCGAGCTCTACCGCGTGCAGCTGGAGCGACGGGAAGTCTCGCCACATGCGCTTGACGGCCGAGCCGCCGCCGAGTCCGATGAACAGCACACTCCGTGTGGTCGGCGCATAGGCGAGACCGAGCTGTAGATAGTCGGTGTACTCGAAGACCGTGGCATACGGGTCGTCGAGCTTCATCGCGCTCTGGAAGCTGCTGTCGAACCGGAGGTAGCGCGTGCCAGCGGCGTCGAGGACGAACATGCGGTGGTAGCGCGTGTCCAGGGCCTCCCTCGCGACATATCCCGTTCCAACCGCGGCGACAGCGTTAGGGCTCAGCGTTCCTGGATTGCGCCGCTCTCGCTCGCGGTAGAGCGGCGACCAGTTCTGGACTTCAGATGCTCGTAGAAGGCCCGATTGCTCCGGCGCCAGCGTGGTCACGCCAAGCGCTGCGGCGGCCGTGGCCACGGTGAGCACAACAGCGGCGGCAAGCAGGCGTGCGGCAAGCGCGTAGACGGCCGCCGCCACGAGCAGCGTCACAGCACCGACGGCGAGCACCTGGTCTGTGCCGAGCTCGGGTACGAGCCAGAACGCCGTAACGAACGTACCGACGATGCTTCCGGCCGTCGAGACCGAGAAGAGACGACCCGCGGTGCGCCCGAGCCGATCGAGGGAGCGTGCGGCCAACCGCACAGCGATCGGTGTTGCAGCGGCGAGGACGATGCTGACCGGCGCGAACAGCACGATCGCTGCGAACAGCGGATCAAGCCGGGGGCCGGGATCCCACGAGACAACTTGCTCGATCACCCAGCCGTCGAGGACGGGAACGAGAAGGACGAGCGACGCGCCGAGCGCGAGCGTTCCGGTAAGAAGGTAGGGCGTCGGATAGCGGTCGGAAAGCGTGCCGCCCGCCCAGTAGCCGATCGCGAGACCGGTCAAGACAACCCCGATCAGGGAGCCCCAGACGTAGAGTGAGCTTCCGAAAGAAGGGGCGAGGACACGGCTGGCCACGATCTCGATCCCAAGCAGAACGGCTCCCGAGAGGAAGACGGCCACCCGAAGCGCCACAGCGCGCGGGACATCCTCACGGCGCCTCATGCACGAAGGCTAGCGACTTTCCGGCCGGCGAGTGGGCCGCCGAACTGGCGAGCGCGATCCTCCGCTCAACTCTGTTCAAGACCGCTTGTGTGGCCTCTGTGACGTCATGCCTCTTGTTCTCGCTGGAGCAGTGTCGTGCTGTACTCACGGCCCGTCGAGAGCCGTGCCACCAGAAGGAGGAGAACAAGGCGAATGCAAGTGAAGCCCAGTTTCCCTGCGGAGAAGGGAAGCGAGGCATACCAGAGCGGCGCAATGCAACGGACGTTCCAGGCCGCCGCAGAGGCTCTCAAACCAGAGGCCATGTACTTCTTCCCCGAGAACTGCAACCGGATCGCTTTCCTCGGGCTCGACATGGAGGGCTCATGGCAGTTGCCCGCGATCGTTGAGCCGATGTTCCAGGCACTCGGCGCATCCGTTCTCGTCACGCCCGTGATGAACGGCGACGATCTTGAGCGCGGCATGAAAGAGGCCAGCGCCTAGTACCGCCCTTCCACCCGGGCCCTATTCTGAAACGAAGCAGCGGAAGGCCCGCCCCACGGCGGGCCTTTCCCAGTTCCCGCCTCCAAACTCGCGCCGCTGACGCTCCGGGTGGGTCGTCACCACGGGTCGTGCGTGGATCCGGTGTCGAAGAGCCATCTCAGACCCCCCATTATCCAGTCCTTCAGTTTCCCCATGGTCACGGCCATCCGGGTGCTCCCTTTTCGAAAGCTACTGCGGTGGCGGCGAGGTGTTTCTGGAGTCGGCCCCGGCTTTGCTGAGGGTGCTGTCTCCCGTACGACTGGTTGGCGGTTGGGACAGGGGCGGAGCCGAGAGATCGTCACGCTCTCGCTCCGCCCCTGGTGTCTGATCTGTTAGGTCTTGGCGGGGTGGCCGACAAGTCGCACCGCTGTGAGCGCGGGAGTCGCGTCCAGGGCGAGGTCTGCTTTGCAGGCAGTCGCACGCACGTTCACGCGGTCTCCGACCGTCAGATCGGCCGCGTTATGCGACTTGCCGCGAACGATCTTCGTTCCGGTCGTCAGCAGCACGACCACCGGCTGCGCTCCAGCACGGTAGGCCTTCGCGAAGCGGTTACCACCTGCCACGGTGAGAGCGAAAGAAGCAGGCGCAGTGTTAGCCGTCAGGGTGCCTTTCAGGATGACCGAGATCTTCGGCTTGCACGCCACACCCGTCGGCGCAGGCTTTCCTGAGAGACCAGCCGTTGCGGGCTTGCCCTTACCGGCAGGCGGGGCCGCGACAGCGGCCGAAACGGCCAGCAACGCTATCGCACCCGTCACTCCAAACATCTTGAACAGCATCGGATTCTCCTATTTCGGGGGTCACCACAGAAGACGCATCACGCCCCCACATCTTGTGCACTCCCAGCGAACCTCACCCGAACGAGGGACACAAAACCCCCATTTGCAGGGCCAACGCAGCCACTACCGGACTCCACCGCATCAGCGCTCTCTTTCCTCGTCGAGAAGGTCAGCGACGCGATCTCGGATCGCTCCGCGCTCCGCCTGCTCCATGTGGATTCGATACTGAACGTTGGCCTCTTGGCTGCCGTACTGCTGTGTCTTGAGATCTGGGGCCTGATTATCGCGTGGCGCTCTGGATCAGCGGAAGGTTGGTCTAGGCGACCTCAAGAGCCTCGGGCCGTAGGCGATTCCTGGATGGCTGCCGGCTCAGCCGACGAGGTGCAGCGAAGGCCCTGAAGGCATGGCGCCGCCACCTCCGAAGTCACCCCGAAGGATGCAAACGAGATGTTGCGCAATCAGCCAGTCTGAAGCGTCTTCCGGTCGGTCGTCGTTGAACGCCCGCATTTCCGCTTCCTTGAATCTCTCAACGAGTGCGTCGAGGTCGTAGTCCTGGATTTGGTTGCCTTCCTCCATCTATCTACTATCGGCATCGCTGCGACAGGGCTTGAGATCAGCGGCTTGGCGCGCTCGAAGTCGTCGAGACTCGTGATCCTGAACCCGCTCGACCGCTAGGGGCGTCGAGGCCGGACGGCCTGTCGACGGGAACGCCAGACCGGTCGGCCGAACCTAGCAGTGGACACATCGCGGCCCGGCTCGGGACGGGATAAGGAAACTCGCGGCGCCACGATGATCGCTCGCGTTTCCCTATCGGGCCGGCTCGATCGGACGGGAGCTGCCGAGCACCGTCCCACGCGCGTCCAGGGCCCGGACCTGGACGTAGCGCCGGTCGGTCTCGACTGCGACGCTCGTCTCGAATCCCTTCCTCGCGACCGACCGAACCGCGTCCATGCTGCCGACGTCGTCCCCGGCGAGAACGAGCCATCGCGCGACCTCGGTCGCCCCGTTCCAGCTCGCCGAGACGAGCACCCGGTCCCCCTCCTCCCTCGTGACGGCGATCGCAGGGCTCTCACTCGGCCGGCCGATCCAGGCGAAGCGGAACGCCCGGTACGACTCGGGGCCGCTCGCGAAGTGCCCGTCGAGGACGACGCGCCCAGCGGCGTCGTACTCCGTGAAGTACGGCTGCGAGCCCCATCCGACGAAGACATGGCCGTTCGGCAGGAACTGGGCGTTCCCCTGGCTCGTTGCGACGAAGCCCCTCGGATGCCGGTAGCTGCGTGCCAGCGTCGCCCTCCCGCGCTGCGTGTCGACGTCGAGGACGAGGACGCGCGTGTGGTCTTCGACCTTCGGATCCGCGCCGTTGTCGAACAGCGTCAGCGTCCCGTCGGGCTGTCGCCGGGCATCGTGCTGCCAGGCGAAGGTGGTGCCGGGCCCCATCTCGAAGTCGCTCTTCTTGCCTCCGAGCCGCCACAGGACGTGTCCGTCCGAGCGCCGGATCTCGTAGACGGTGTGGGTGTTGCGGGCGGAGACGAGCAGGTTGCCGTTCGGCTCGACGTCGATCGAGTTGATGTGGAAGTAGTCGTAGGGTGAGTCCTTCGGGCCGTCCGTGGGGGGAGGCGGCTCCGTGAACGACTCCGCCGGTGCGACCTCGTCTGCGCTGTGCCACTCGAAGAGGACGGCGCCGCTCGCGATGTCGATCTCCTGGATCACGCCCTCCCATATCGAGCTGTCCCGTGGCCCCCCGAGCGCGGAGAGGTCCCGGGGGACGCGGCGGTAGATGCTGATGAGTGCCGTCTTCTGTGGCGTGATCAGGAACTCGTGGATGTCGCCGTTGAGGCCGTTGCCGGCGAAGACCTGGGCGATCTCGCGGTAGGAGGAGTCGACGATCACGTAGTAGCCGCTGCCGACGCCCTTGCTCGCCTTGCCGCGCCACCAGGTCAGGACTGGTGCACCGCCGTATGTCTGAACCCGGAAGTTGGTGACACCGTCGGTGTCGAGCGGCTCGAACCAGACAGGTTGCCCGCTGTCGTCGATGATCATCGGCCCCGTCTGGAGTACCTTCTTCTTCGGCGCGATGAAGATCAGCCCCGTTGACGCGTCGGCGGCAGCCGTGGTGACCTCGACCGGGATCGGCTGGAGATCAGGGCGGGAACGGAAATGGAGAGTCGGAGCGGTCGCCGAGTCACCCGAGTCCCGAAGAAGGACGACGGCGGCGACGGTCACGAGCGCCGCCACCGCGAGCACGGCCAATCCGGCGATTGCCACCCGCCTGGACGGCCTGCGCCTCACCTCGGCCCTATCGACATGTGGTGGGCGCAACCGCTACTCATGAGCCCGTGGCTCCTTTGGGACGTACTGCGATGTGGCTCAGGCGAGCCTGACTTGGGTGGAGTGTGGCAGTGGCTCGAAGAGGCGGTCGACCCCAGCACGACGTAGCGCGAGCGTGAGGCGCTGCGCGGGACTAGCCGCGCGGATGACGGCTGGCGCACGCCTGGCGTCGCGATCCCGACCCTACGACGGGTGTCGAGCCCGAGGGCGCCGCAGCACGGCTAACGCGTTCTCGGAGGTCGCGACGCGCAGTGCGACGAGCGCCTCTTCCGAGTAATAGGCCATGTGGGGTGTGGCAAGCACGTTCTCGAGCGCCAGGAGGGGGTGCGCAGGATCCGCCGGCTCGGACGTGAGTACGTCGAGGGCAGCGCCGGCAAGATGCCCCGACAACAGTGCATCGAGCAGCGCCGTCTCATCAATGACGCCGCCACGACCCGCATTCACGAGGAACGCGCCCTTGCGCATTCGAGCAAGCGCTCGGGAGTCGATGCAACCCCTCGTGACATCGGTCAGCGGCACGTGAATGGAGAGAACGTCGCTCACGGCGAGCAAGTCGTCGAAGCTGCACACCTCCACGCCGAGACGCTCCGCCACGGCGGTATCCACGAACGGGTCGTGCGCCATCACCCGCAGACCGAACGCCTTGGCCCGGACGGCGACCTCGCGTGCGATACGGCCGAGCCCGAGCAGGCCGAGTGTCTTCCCGTGCAGCCGGTGGAGAGGCAGCAGCTGGTCCAACGCGAGCGTGCCGCTGCGAACGACCCTTTCGGCGCGGGGCAGCTTCCGCCAGGAGGCCAGGATCAGCGCCATCGTGTGCTCCGCAACCTCCGTCGTGCAGTAGTCCGGGACGTTGGCGACGGCGATCCCACGCTCCTCGGCGGCGGCGACATCGATTCTGTCTGTTCCGACCGCGTAGACAGAGATCACACGGCAGCGCTCCAGCAACCGGATGGTTCCGCCGTCGAGGCGCTCGATCCCTTCTGTCATGACCGCGTCGGCGGCAACAAGCTCTGCGCGGATCGAAGCAAGCGGCCGATCGCGGAGGTCGAGCACGGTCGCCCCGATCTGCCCAAGGACCCGTTCCTCGATGTCGAGGCGTTCCGTGGGAAGCTCGACGGCGGCGACGACAACAACGGGCAGGCGCGCGTCACTCACCCGGCTGTGTAGCCGCCATCGACGGACAGGCAGGCCCCGGTCACGGAAAGAGCCTCGCTCGACGACAGGTAGACGATCGCGGCCGCCACCTCCTGCGGCAGCGCGAGCCGCTGCTGCGGAATTGACGCGAGGATCTTCTCGCGGAAGGCGTCCGGCTCCGGCTGAGCAGCGACCCAGGCCGAAATCATCGGCGTCTCGGTGAGGCCGGGGGCGACCGAGTTGACGCGGATGCCGAAGGGGGCAAGCTCGAGTGCCGCAGCCCGCGTCAGACTCTCGAGCGCCCCCTTCGATGCTCCGTAGACCGCCGAGCCCGGCACGCCGACGAGCGCTGTCCTCGAGGTGACGTTGACGATGGCGCCACCATCGCCGCGCATCACGCGTGCGCACTCCTGGAGCATGGAGAGCGCCCCGAAGAAGTTGGCGTCGAAGATCCTGTGCGCGTCCGTGAGCGTCGTGTCGAGGAGGTCGACTCCCGAGAGGTCGAGCCCTGCATTGTTGACGAGGATGTCGAGGCGCCCGAACCGGGCCGCCGCTTCTGCAACGGCTCGCTGCGCGACGGCGGTGTCGGCCACATCGCCTGCCACGAACGCGCCGGCCTCACCGAGCTCTGCCATGAGAAGCTCCCCCGGCTCCACTCGACGCGCGACCACCACGACGTTCGCGCCCTCGCGAACGAATGCGCGGCACACCTCGAGTCCGATCCCGTCTGTGCCGCCCGTGACAATCGCCGTCCTACCCTCCAGCCGTCGTGTGATGACGTCCCTCCTCCGTACCGTGCGCAGCTCCGACCTTGAACAGGCCCGCGGGCGCGAGTGCTGCGACTCGCGTCACTGCCGGCCCCGCAGTCCGTCCTTCGTCTTCGAGGGCCTCCTTACGGCGGACGGCCTCCCGAACGAGCGACCCGCCAAGGAATCGAACGGGCTCTGGTGGGAAGAGATGAAACGCCCCGCGCGCGAGTGCCGACTGCGTCCACCTGTCGTCGGCACGGAGCGCAAGCGACGCGAGGGCCCTCCCCGCGAGAACGCAGGGCCCCACCCCGTTGCCGGAGAAACCGAGCCCGTAGATCAGATTCGGCGCCCCTTCGGCACGGCCGAAGAACGGGATCCCGGTCTCGCTTCGATCGATCGGCCCGGACCACGCGTGGGTGATCGGGACGGCCCGGAAGGATGGGTACAGGCTGCCGAGGCTCGCTGCCACACCGTCACAGCGGCGACGGTCGTAATGGAACGTCGCGCCGAACCGACCCGCAGGACCGATCGCTCCACCGCCCCTGCCAATAGCGATCCGTCCGTCGAGCGTCGTGCGATGGTAGTGAACGAGCAGCCGCGAGTCGGTAATGCATTCGCCGCCCGTCCATCCGGTCATGGCAAGCTCTTCGGAAGCTGGTGCCGACGCGACCATGTCGCTCGTGATCGGCACGAATGATCGCGAGAGCTTCCGGAGCGGCCGGAGCCCCGCCGTCCACGCATTGAGCGCGCTGACCACGACGTCCGCGGTCACGCGGCCACCCGGCGTCATGACGACCAGAGGCTTCGCGCCGGCCACGTCACGTGCAGGCGTGCGCTCGAATACCCGAACACCTGCGTCGCGGGCGACGCGTGCGAGGCCGCGAGCCAGGCGGGCAGGCTGCACCGTTGCAGCCGATGCTTCGAAGACCCCTCCGAGGTACGACGCGGAGCCACCGCGCCTGCGTACGTCCTCCGGATCGAGACGCTCGAAGGCCTTCACGCCGAGCCGCTCGGCCTCGGCGACGGTTCCTTCCCAGCTGCCCATCTGGGCACGGCTCGTTGCGGTCCAGAGCCAACCGGCCCGTCGGTACTCGGCGTCGATCGCGTGCTCTTGGCAGAAACGGCCAAGGAATCCGACGGCATCCTCTGCCTCACGCGCGATCCACAGCGCGTCGTCCTCACCACAGATCTTGACGAGCGACCCGAGCTTTGCCCACCACGAGAGCACGAAGCCCCCGTTTCGACCGCTCGCGCCGCCGCCGCAGATGTCGGCCTCGACCACGACGACGTCGAGGCCCGGCTCGCGCTGCTTGAGCTCGATCGCGGTCCAGAGGCCGGTGTACCCGCCGCCGAGGATGCACACGTCGGTACGAATGTCGCCGAGCAGCGGCTCTGCCGGCCCCGCCGATTCTTCGCCGAGGGCCTGCTGGAGCCAGAGCGAGCGGTGCGTCAGGAGCTCCGGCCCGGTCGAGCTCCACGGAATACCGATCACGGCACCGGATCCCGCCGCCACTCGGCCGCGAGCAACGCGGAGAAGCGAAGGTGATCGCGCAGCAGCGCCGGGGCCTCCCGGAGCCCCGCCTCGAGCGCGACGAGGATCTCCATGTGATCGCCGACGCTCTGCACGGTCGAATAGGGAGGGTACGCGTACAGGTGCATCCGGGACTCCGCCGCGAGAGTTGCGAACATGCGGACGAGACGCGGGCTCCCTGCGAGGGAGACGAGCGTCTCGTGGAACGCGATGTCGAGATCGGCGAACGCACGCCATGTCCCGCTCGCGCGCGCCGCCCTGTCCATGCGCTCGACCCACAGGCGAAGGGGCGTGGTGTCGATCGTCGATGCCTGGGCGAGCACCAACTCGGCAGCGGCAACCTCGACCGCCTCCCGCGCGCAGTAGACGTCCAGGATGTCGTCGACGTCGAAACGCCGAACGAAGATCCCCCTGTTGACCTCGTGCTGTGCGAGCCCCTCCTGAACAAGCTGCCGCAGGGCCTCACGAACCGCCGTCCGCCCGGTACCGAGCGTTCTCGCGGTCGGCTTCTCGCGTAGCTGCTCTCCCTGCCTGACCCGCCCTTCGACGATGTCCGCGCGGAGCACCCGCAGTGCTTGCTCGGTTGTCGAGACCAGTTCGACCGCAGTCACCGTCGGCTCGCCATTCCTCCGGCTGAACCGACGATGGACTCGGGCGATACCGCGTCGTCTCCGTACCGCGGCTCCTTGTACGTGTCGAATACCCGCACACACTGCTCGGAGCAGAACAGGATGGCGTGCCCGCGACGCTCGGCGTCGATCCCGCCGGAGGTCAGGAGCTTCCCACACGAGCCACAGCGGGGCATCTCGTTCACCTCACGATAGAGACTCATGAGCGTTCCCCTCCGTCGACCGACCGTCGCAGGACGGCCGTCGCGGCCACGTCAACGGCGTGTCCGTCGAGGACCACGCCGTAGGACTCGCGCGCATCTCCCGCGGTGAGGAGCTCGTCGGCGACGTCGACGAGCACGAGCTCTGGATCGCGCTCGAATGCATCTCCGTATCCGCCTCCCGAGGGCGTGACGAAGAGCATCTCGTCTCCCGCATTCATGACGACGTTCGAGAACTTCCCGTACGAGGCCGTCCCGAACGCCTCGCGGGCACGGATCCACTCCGTCTCACCCTTGCGGCGGAACGCGATCACCGTGTTGCTCCCGTCCTGGCCGCCGAAGAGTCCCCAGGCGCGTTCCCGGTGCCGATTCGTGTGCGAGGAGATGTGCACGCCGTCGCTGAGGAAGCGGAAGATCCGTCGCGTCCCGAACCCCCCGCGGTGCCGGCCGTGGCCGACCTTGCCGGGCTCGAGCTGATACTCGATGTTCAGGAACGGATAGCGCGTTTCCGCCACTTCGATCGGCGTGTTTGCGCAATTGCCGTTCTTCACGAACTGGGCGTCGTTGCCGTCGGCGTCGCTACGTCCGCCCCACCCGACGCCCTCCAGGTGGAGGTGCGCATAGGGCTCGCGTGTGCGCGGATCCTCGCCGCCGAAGCCTATGCACCCGCAGGTACCCCCATCGGCGGCGGAGCTACGCTGCGAGATCTGCGAGAAGGCCTTGAGGAGAATGTCCACGGTCGTCGGGTGCGTGTCGGAGTTCCCGCCGACCGAGGAGCCGGGATAGTTGACGTTGACGATCGTCCCGGGGGGCGCGATCACCGAGATCGCCCGATAGCACCCGTGGTTGTACGGGATCTCGCTCTCGTTCGGGACCATGTGGAAGACGGCGTTGTAGGCAGACGAAGCCGTCGTGCCGAAGGTCTGGTTCGCGGGGCCGAAGCACTGAGGGTCCGACCCGGTGAAGTCGACGATCAACTCGTCACCGCGGATGACGAGCGTGCCCTTGATCTTCCATGGCCGGTCAGGCATGACGCCGTCGTCCTCGAGGAAGCCCTCGGCGCTGTACTCGCCGTCCGGCCAGGACGCGATCTGGGCACGCATCAGCCTCTCCGAGACGTTCTTGATGTCCTCGCAGCACTGGTGATACGTATCGAGGCCGTACCTCTCGAGAAGCTCGTCGATGCGGCGCTCGGCCAGATACAGGGATCCGATCATCGCTTTCATGTCGCCGTAGCTCGCCTTCGGTGTGCGGACGTTCGAGATCAGGATCCGGAAGATCGCCTCGACCTCGCGGTCTGCCTCGTAGATCTTGACGGGCGGAAAGCGGATGCCCTCTTGAAACATGTTCTGGTGGTCGCCGAACGCCGCAGGAACCATCCCGCCGACGTCGGTCATGTGTGCGATGTTCGCTGTATACGCGAGGATCTCGCCGTCACGGAAGTACGGCTTGATCACGACGAACTCCGGTAGATGGCAGTTCCCGCGGTAGGGGTCGTTCGTGAAGATCACGTCGCCCGGGCTGAGGTTCTCCGCCCCGATCTCGGCGATCGCGGTCGGAACGACGTGCACCGTCGACCCGATCTGCGCCGGAATGAACGGAGCCTGCGCAATCATCTCGGCCTTTCCGTCGAAGACCACGCATGAGAAGTCGAGCGCCTCGTTGAACATCGGCGAATAGCTCGTCCTCATCATCGCAATCCCCATCTCCTTGCAGGTCGTGACGAGGTTGTTGCGGATGATCTCGAGCAGGAAAGGGTCGGTGACGATCCTGTCGTCGGTGGGCGTCGTGGTCATCGCAACTCCTTCAGACGGTGATCATGAGGTTTCCGTACTCGTCGACGCGACCGACACTCCCGGGGGGGAGGAGCGTCGTTGCATCGACCTGGCCGACAACAGCCGGCCCGGCGATCTCGGTACCTGCCCGGAACGACCTGCGGTCGTAGACGGCGGTCTCGATGGGGCCGTCGTCGGCACGGAAGACCACAGGGCGGCGGTCGATTGGCTCTGGTTGCGGGCCGCCGTCGAGCTTCGGCAGTTCGACCGAGTGACGTGTTCCGACCGCGGCGACATTGAAGGTGAGGAGCTCGAGCTCCTCACCCGGGATCGAGTAGCCGTAGAACCGCTCGTGCTCGTTCTCGAACGACTTCGCAGCGGTGGCGATATCGTCGGCTGTCAGCTCACCGCCCGGGAGCGGGACGTTCAGCTCCCAGTTCTGGCCCACGTACCGCATGTCGACTGACCTGACGAGCCGTGGCGACTCGGTGAAGCCCTCCTGGTGGAAATCGGAGGCGGCTCGTGCCTCCAGCCCGCTGAACACCTCACCCGCCGCGTCGATGTCGAGGTCTCGCATTCTCATCCGCCGCGTCTGGGTGTAGTCGAAGCGGGTGTCCGCCAGAAGCGCGCCGAATGCCGAAAACGCACCCGGGTGGACGGGAACGAGTACCCGTCCGATCTGGAGGGAACTGGCGAGCTCGCAGGAGTGCAGAGGCCCTGCTCCGCCGTAGGCGATCAGCGTCGAGCCGCGCGGGTCGTAACCCCTGTCCGTCGAGACGAGGCGCAGCGCCTGCGCCATATTCGCGTTCGCGACGTCCACGATCCCCTGAGCAACCCGCTCGCGGGAGAGACCGAGTTGTTCCGCCAGCTCGTCAAGGGCACGCTCCGAGGCGGCAACGTCGAGCGCGAGGTCTCCGGCGAGCAGGAACTCGGGCGCCAGCCGGCCGAGCACGACATTCGCGTCCGTAACCGTCGCCTGCGTCCCGCCACGCCCGTAGCACGCGGGCCCAGGATCCGCGCCCGCGCTCTGCGGGCCGACCTTGAGAATGCCCGCCGCATCGAGCGAGGCGAGCGATCCGCCGCCGGCGCCGATCGCTCGCGCGTCGACCATGGTGAGCGCTATCGGGACGCCGAACTCGACCTCCTCGAGGTTCGTGAACGCCGGCTCCGAGTCCGGCAGGAGGCACGCCTCGAAGCTCGTCCCTCCCATGTCGCACGCGATCATGTCGCCGAGCCCGAGGAGCCGACCGATGGCACTCGAGGCCATGATCCCGCCCGATGGGCCCGACCGAACCAGGGCGACGGGTTGCTCCTTCGCCTTTGCGGGCGTCATCACGCCGCCGTTCGAGCGCAAGACGAGCAGCTGGCCGATCCCGCTCTCGCGACACGTGGCCTCGAGCTCCTGCATGTAGTCGTGCATGACGGGCTTCAGATAGGCGTCGAGTACCGTCGTGGATGTCCGCTCGTACTCCCGCCAGCGCGGGAGCACCTCGTGGGACAGCGAGACATGGATGCCGGGCCAGACCTCCTCGATCAGCTCGCGCGTGAGCAGCTCGTGGGTCGGGTTGACATAGGAGAAGAGGTAGGAGACGGCAATCGCCGAGACGGCATCCTCGTCGCGAAGCCGCGTGATCTCTTCGCGGACGCTGTCCTGATCGAGCGGCAGCAGCACTTCACCGTCCGACAGGACGCGTTCGGGGATACCGATGCAATGCGAGCGGGGAACGAAATGCTTCGGCTTCACCCAGTGAAGGTCGAAGTGGCCGGGCCGGGTGGTGCGCTGAATTCGGAGCATGTCCCGGAACCCGTCCGTCGTCAGGAGCGCCACGCGTGCTCCCCTCCGCTCGATCAGCGCATTGGTCGCGACAGTGGTCCCGTGAACGAAGGTCGAGATCGTGGTCGTATCGATCGACGCCTTGGCGAAGGAGTCGAACACAGCACGAGAGGGAGAGGACGGCGTCGAAGAGACCTTCGCGATTCGAAGCTCGCCGTTGTCCTCGTCGTAGAGGACGAGGTCGGTGAACGTTCCACCGGTGTCCACGCCGGCTCTGACGCTCATCGGACCACCTTTCGTCGCGCTGGGGACAGATTGTCGACAATCCTAGGGGTCGCCGGCGTCCGTGTCCACCGCCACGTCAGCCACCTGGCGCATCGACGTATTGATCCAACATCAGCGGCAGCCACATCGGCCACCATGACCAGAACCGCTCCCAGAGGCGCCACCTTGTGGGCTGCCCTCTGAGCTGTGCCGAGGTGAGGGTCAGGCGGCGGCTGCGGCGGCGGCGGCGATCCGTTTCAGCATGCCGCCGAAGATGTAGTCGTGGATCGGCCAGAGCGTGTACCAGTAGGCGAGGCCGGCAATCCCGGCCGGGTCGAAGATGGCCGTCTGTCGGATCGTCGAGCCGCCTTTGCCGTCGGGTTCGACCTCGAACTGCAGCCAGGCGCGGCCGGGCACCTTCATCTCCGCTGCGAGCCGCAGCAGCCGGTCCTGCTCGAATCCCTCGACGCGCCAAAAGTCGATCGTGTCGCCGATCTTGATGCCGACCGGGTCGCGGCGTCCGCGCCGCAGGCCGGGCCCGCCGACGAGCACGTCGAGCGCGCCCCGCAGTTCCCAGAGCTCGTTGCCGACGTACCAGCCGGTGTCGCCGCCGATTCGCTGGATCGGCGCGAACACCGTGGCGGGCGGACGGGGCACGGCCGTCTCGCGCGAGTCGACGAGCCGTGAGCCGTGACGGGCGCCGCCGTAGCCCGGGCTCGCGGTGAGCACCTCGTCCGACCAGCGGGTCTCCGCGATCTCGTTGTCCTCGTTGGCGAGCGCGCGGGCGACCGCTTCGGCCGACGTCCGCGGCCGTACTCGGAAGACCTCGAGCGCCCGAGGGTCGTTGACGACGGTCTCGTTGCGCAGGCTGTCGACGAGCTCACGTCCGATGCCGGCGTAGACCGGGGTGACGAGATGGAGCCAGAGGCTCGAGAGACGGGGCGTCAGCACTGGCACGGGAATCATGTGCCGGCGGAGGCCACGACGGTCGGCGTACTCGTGCATCAGGTCGAGGTACGAGCAGACGTCAGCGCCGCCGATCTCGAACACCTCGCCCCCGTCCGGCTCGTACTCGAGCGCCGCAAGGAGGTAGGCGAGCACGTCCTCGATCGCGATCGGCTGCGTACGCGTGCCCACCCAGCGTGGTGTGACCATCAGCGGCAGCCGTTCGACGAGCGCGCGGAGCATCTCGAACGAGGCGCTCCCCGAGCCGATCACGATCGAGGCGCGGAACTCGATCGTCGGCACCCCCGACGTACGCAGGATCTGCCCGACCTCATGCCTCGAGGAGAGGTGCTCTGAGAGGTCACCCTCCCCGAGGCCGCCGAGATAGACGATCCTGCGCACACCGACGGCGCGTGCGGCACGCCCGAACGCCGCGGCCCCCTTGCGATCGGCCTCCACGAAGGAGCCCCCCGACCCCATCGAATGGACGAGGTAATAGGCCGTCTCGACCCCCTCGAGCGCCGGGCGCAGCGTTCTTGGGCGCAACACGTCGCCGGCCACGACCTCGGTGCCGGGCCCAACGCGCGCCGAAAGCGACTCGGGCCGGCGCGAAAGACAACGAACGCGCTCCCCACGGGCCTCGAGAGCGTGCAGCAGACGGCCGCCTACATAGCCCGTGGCACCCGTTAGCGCAATCAGTCCACCCACGCTCCCAGGCTAGCCGAGCGGCACCACAAAGATGACATAGCGGTCGATCGCCGACGAACGCGATGTGATGCAGAGCTACGGCGCGAAAGCGCTTGCGGGTACGTCTCGCTCGTCTTGCTCGATCGCGAGAACGAGTCGCTCGGCCACCACGGCTGGGTCGAGCCCCTCGCGCATCGTCGGCGGCTCGCCGCAGAGCGCGCGGCTCGCGAGGCCGGTTTCGGTATGCGGCGGCCTGGCGTCGATCACCGACAGCCCGCGCGGGCGTACCTCGCGCGCAAGCGCAAGAGACGATGCCGTCCAGCCCTCCGAGCGCCTCGGCTGCCGCGACGATGAGCGGCTGCGCGGCAGCCTCATCGGCGAGGTCGAACGCAAATGTGTACCGCTCGCCGACGCCGAGGTCGCTGAGCCTGCTCCTGTCGCGCCCGGCCGTGGCAAGGTGCGCGCCGCGGTCCGCGAGTGTGGCCGCGAGGGGTTTTCCCATGCCGCCCGGGGCCCCGACGATCAGAATCCGTGCCCCGCTGAGCGATCTGGTCAGGGCGGAGGAGGCGTTCATCGTGAGGTCTTTCGTCTGTCTGTGGGTCTGGCGCGCGTCTCATGGCTAAAGGACGTTCCCTTCGGGCCTTGTTCATCCTGCGGCCGGGATCTCGGGGGCCATGCTCGCGGTGGGGGTGTCGTCGAGCCTGCGCAGGACGGCGATCAGCTCTTCCGGGGGGCTGCGATCTGGGCCCTGTTCCCGGCCGACCGACGGGGCGCCTGCACGGCTCGACTGATCCAGGAACGTACCCCTCGACGTAATATGGACAAAAGATAGACAAACTGAGGAGCTGTAGTGATGCAACACCGCACGATTCGCCTCCGCGCTTCTGCCGCGATTCTCATAGCAGCGTTCGCCTCGTTCATCCTCTCCGTGACGCTGTGGTTCACGGGTAGCCACGAGGAGGGCATCTTCGTCGGCCTCTGGGTCCCCTCGATCCTCTCGTTCGGAGCGGTCGCACTCCAGATGGGCGGCAACCGCAATGGGTGACGTCGGCCTCTTCATCGCAGGCTTTCTGATCACGATCCCTGCGGCGGCCGGGATCATCGGACTCGTCATGGCGGCAATCGCGGACGGGCGTGAGAACGACAGGATCCAGGCGCAAGTCCACGCCGAACAGGAGCCCGGCAATCCCCGTGGTTCCCAGCCGATTGCCGGAGAGCGCTAGGCGGCGGGGACGCGTCGGAGTTCGGCTCCGAGAGCGGCCGCCCGCCGAGCCGCGTCGCCGACGAGCAGTGCGGTGAGAGCGGTGCCGATCTCGTCAGCTGTTGTGGTGGCGGGGTCGATCGCGTCGCCGAGGCCGGCGCGGCGCAGATCTTCGGCTCCGGCGAACTGATCGGTCGAGAAGGGGGCAGCGAGCACAGGAAGGCCGGCAGTGAGCGCCTCGGTGACGGTGTTGTTGCCGCCGTGGCAGACGACGATGTCGCACTGCCACCAGGGGATCAGCTCGCCCGCGGTGAGTGGCTCCTGTTCACGGACGCCGACGTGCGCCACGCCCCCGACACGATCGCTAGCGTCACCGTCCGCGATAGCGGTGGCAGCCGGAAAGCGGTGCCGCACCACACGCCGCCCTGGGCCAGGCTCCGAAGGTCGAAGGCGCGTTCCTCTCGGGACTGGCGGCCGCCGATCGGGTCAACGGCGGAGACCGGCTCTCGCTTCGGTGTGAATGGTCTTACGCGACGGGTTACGTGCTCGAGCCCGCGAGGACTGCCGAGAACACCTGCCACGCGAGCAGGGCTTTCGCCGTCAGGCTGAGGAGGATGTAGGTCTTCTCGCCGACGAGGTAGTCCTTCCAGGGGCCGATCCGCTTGTACTGCAGCCACATGTTGACGGCGAACACGTTGAAGAAGAGGAAGAGGCTGACGATGATCGCGTACACGAATGTGGGCGGCCCAGGGCTGTCGAGCCCGGGGCTCCACACGTAGATCACGATGATGATCCACGGGATGATGCCGGCGAACGTCCCGAACCAGAACGAGAGCCAGCTGGGGTCGCCCGGCGATTCGTACTTCTCCATGAGGAGGCCGAACAGAATCATGCTCGCGTTGACGCCGAAGATCGCAAGCAGCGCAGCGATGTCACTGACGCCGGTGATCATCGCGATCAGCACGATCATGATCGACGAGCTGAAGACGTACTCGATCCAGCGTCCGTAGTTGCGGTTCTCCCGCAGGTTGCGGGTGTACCACTCGAACACTCCGGGTGAGGCGATGATCAGCAGCGACCCGGCCGAGATGGCGAGGAATGCGAAGACGCCCCAGCCGAGCGGGACGTCGAACATCGTGTCGAGCTCGGCCGGCGTGCCGGGAGGGCCGGTCATGAACGTGGACGTCACGGGAAGGCTGAAGTCGTTCGTGAGAAGCGCGATCGCGACCGCCTGGGCGGCGAGGATCAGGCCGACGACGATGTTCCATCGGCGCAGGCGTCCCAACCGCACGTCGTCCGTGGGGTTCTCGTGCATCTCGTGTCCTTCCGTGTCGAACGCGTCGCCCATGCCCTGCAAAGCAGGGTAGTGCACCACGGAGGCGAGCGAAACAGGCAACGGTGGGAGTCGCCACACGGTTCAGCTAATGTCCAGGTCATGTCCAGAGATCCGATCGGGGTGCGCGGCCTCGACAGACGACTCGCCTGATGAACGCGATTCTCCTCTCCTTCCTGATCGCTCTGGCGGTGAACGCGGCCTTCTTCGCCTTCGCGGCTGTCCAGAAGACCGATGTCGTCACGGACCTGTCCTACAGCCTCTCGTTCGCGGTGCTCGCGATCGTGCTCCCGTTCCTCGGTGCGCGCGAGCCGGTTCAGCTCGTCGCCTCACTTCTCGTCCTCATCTGGGCGGTGCGGCTCGGCGGCTACCTGCTTCGCCGGATCCTGCGGATCAAGGTCGACCATCGCTTCGACGAGATGAGGGACGACCCGCTTCGTTTCGCCCGGTTCTGGCTCTTGCAGGCGATCTCGGTCGCCGTCATCATGCTGCCGGTCTCCTACCTCCTCGGTCGGGACGCGGCTCCCGGCTTCGGGCTCTGGGCGACTGCAGGAGCGGTGATCTGGTTGCTAGGGCTGGTGATCGAGTCCGTGGCCGATGCCCAGAAGTCGAGTTTCAAGTCGAAGAGCGAGAACCGCGAGCGCTTCATCACGAGCGGCCTCTGGAGGTACTCCCGCCACCCCAACTACTTCGGCGAGATGCTCGTCTGGTGGGGGCTCTTCGTCTTCGCCGTGCCGTTCCTGCACGGCGCCGCCTTTGCCGTGGTGATCGGCCCCGTCTTCATCACCCTGCTGCTGCTCTTCGTGACCGGGATTCCGTTGCTCGAGAAGAGCGCCGAGGCGAAGTACGGCGACGACCCGGCCTACCGTGAGTACAAGCGACGCACGAGCATTCTCGTGCCGCTGCCGCCACGCAGCTAGCACGGCAGAGCTCTCCACTCCTCGACCACCGTCGCCACCGCGACGGCTAGCGTGCCACTCGGCCTCACCGCCGCAGGCACGATCGAAGGAAGGGGACAGAGCCCGATGAACGCGAGTCAAGTCGGACTGGCGACGTCGACGTTCCTCGCGTCCGCCGTCGAGATGGTCGAGGCAGTCACGATCGTGCTCGCGATGGGCCTCGCACGCGGCTGGCGGGCGGCGTTCTGGGGTGCGGCGCTCGCGATCGTCGCTCTCGTCGCGATCACCGCTGTCGCGGGGTACACGCTGGTCGAGTGGCTCCCGGAGAGCCTGCTGCAGCTGGCGATCGGCACGCTCCTTCTCGTCTTCGGATTGCAGTGGTTGCGGAAGGCGATCCTGCGCTCGGCAGGCCTCACATCCCTCCACGACGAGGACGAGATCTTCGCCGAGGAGCTCGCCGCCGCCCGCGCCGCTGGGAGCGAGCGCAGGCTCGGGCTCGACTGGTTCGGCTTCGTCGTCAGCTTCAAGGGCGTCTTCCTGGAAGGGCTCGAGATCGTGTTCATCGTGATCACGTTCGGGTTGAATGCGGACGACGTGCCGCTCGCCGCAACCGGCGCCGTCATCGGCGGCATCGTCGTCCTGATCGCGGCGATCGCGCTCCACAGGCCGCTCGCACGCGTCCCGGAGAACACGATCAAGTTCGTGGTCGGTCTCCTGCTCTCGACGTTCGGCACGTTCTGGGCGATCGAAGGGCTCGGGGTCTTCCAACCGGGCACCGCGAGCATCGAGGTGCCCGGTGGGGATCTTGCCCTCCTCGTGCTCCTTGCTCTCTGGTCCGGCTTCTCGTGGCTCGGCGTCAGGGCGCTGAGACCATATGCACCACCGAGACCCGCAACCGTCGCGGACGAGGCCGTCCGGTGAGCGCCGTGACCGGCTTCGGCCGCTTCTGGTGGGACTTCATCGTCGGGGACGACTCGGGCATCGCTGCCGGTGTCGTCACGTGCCTCACCGTGGGGGCCGCCCTCGTCTCGGAAACCGACGCGCCGGGTGCCATCGTCAGCATCGTCGTCGCCGCCGGTGTGATCGCCGTCGTCGCCGCCAGCCTCGTCAGGGTCGCGCGACGCGCCCGACGCGCGCGACCGGAAGCTCGGGACGACGCACCCATGCGATGATGCCGCCCATGAGCTACGCCTTCCCGGGCGGCGGCATGCCCCCGCAGAGCGACGATCCGGAAGTGTCCGGGGCGGTCTTCACCACCTCGTACGCCTTCATTCCGGGCGGGGTGATGTGCGACGCGGTCGCGAGCCTGCTTCCCGGCTGGACGGGCACGCGCGCCTGGATCCTCGCCCGCCCGCTCTCGGGCTTCTCCGAGACATTCGCGCAGTACGCGGTGGAAGTGCTCCCCGCCGGCGGAAGCGAGCGCCCGGAGCCGGACACCGGTGCCGAGGCCGGCATCTTCGTCGCAAGCGGTGAGCTGACGCTCACGCTCGACGGCACGCGAAGCTCCCTGGCGGCAGGTGGCTACGCGTACATCCCACCGGGACGACGATGGGCGGTGCGCAACGACGGCACGACCCCGCTTCGGTTCCACTGGCTCCGAAAGCGCTACGTCCCGGCGGCCGGGCTGGCCGCGCCCGACCCGATCCTGAGCTCGGACGCCGACGTCCCGATCGACTGGATGGAAAGCGCCGAGAGCTGGGGCACGACGCGCTTCGTCGATCCCGACGACCTCCGCCACGACATGCACGTCAACATCGTGACCTTCGAGCCGGGCGGGCGTATCCCGTTCGCCGAGACACACGTCATGGAGCACGGCCTCTACGTCCTCGAGGGCACCGCCGAGTACCTCCTCAACCGCGACTGGATCTCCGTCCGGGCCGGCGACTTCATCTGGCTGCGCTCGTTCTGCCCCCAGGCCTGCATTGCGACGGGTACTGGCCGGTTCCGGTATCTGCTTTACAAGGACGTCAACCGGCATCCGGATCTCGCCCTGTGACGACGACCGGGGTTCGGATCGAGCCGCTCACCGCCGCCGCGTTCGCCGCCTTCGGCGACGTGCTCGACGCGGCCGGGGAGCCCGACCGACTCATCAACGAGGGCCTGTGCGAGCGCTTCCACGACCGCGCACGGCTCGACTTCGACCTCGACGGGCGGCCGATCAGCATCTTCCGGGCCGAGCCAGCCCCGTCGCCTCCCGCATGCGCTGGAGCTCGTCGAGCGCCATCCCGCGGGTCGCAGGCGTTCATCCCGATGACGGCCGATCCCTTCCTCGCGATCGTGGCGGAGGACGCAGACGGTATCCCGTCGGCCGTGCGGGCCTTCCTCACCCGGCCCGGGCAGAGCGTCAACATCCTCCGCAACACGTGGCACGGTGCGCTGACACCGCTTGCCGGGCCCAGCCTGTTCGCGGTGATCGACAGGATCGGCGCCACGCCGAACCTCGAGGAGCACCGGTTCGAAGAACCGCTCGCGATCGCCGGCTGACGGCGACCCGCTCTAGAGGCTTGATGTGTAGACGACCTCGCCCTCGACGAGAGTCGTCGCAACGCGCGCCTCTCCGATCGCGCCGGCGCCGCGGTCGAACAGGTCGCGATCGAGAACGACGATGTCGGCCAGCTTCCCGGGCTCCAGGGAGCCGGTCTCCCCGTCGAGGTGGTTCACGAACGCGGAGCCCATCGTGGCAGCCGCGATCGCCTGGTCGAGGCTCAGTGTCTCGTGGGGCAGAAGCGGATCGTCCCCGTCGCACCCGGGCCGCTTTCTCGTGACCGCAACCTCGACCTGGAGGAGTGGGTCGGGAGTCGAGACGTTCCAGTCGCTCCCGAAAGCGAGCCTCCCACCGGCGCGAAGGATGCTCCCGAAAGGGTACATCGTCGCTCCCGCCTCCGGGCTGACGAAAGGCAGCGTCAGGTCGCGGACGTAGCCGGACGAGACGGCCCAGTACGGCGTCACGTTCGCGATGACACCGAGATCGCCGAACCTGGGCACGTCGGCTGCGGCGACGAACTGGACGTGCGCGAGGTGATGTCGGGCGTCCCGGCGGCCGTTCACTTCCGCCGCACCTTCGAGTGCGTCGAGCGACTCCCGCACCGCCCGGTCGCCGATCGCGTGGAGGTGCACCTGGAAGCGGTGCCGATCGAGCAACCGCACGATCCGTCGTAGCCGCTCCGGCTCGATGAGGCTCACGCCGAACGCCTCCGTCACGGTGCCGTCGGCGTCGCGGTAGGCGTCGAGCATCGCGGCGGTCTTGCTCTCCACCACGCCGTCCTGGAACAGCTTCGCGCCCCGGATGCGCAACCGCCCGATCGTGCCCCGCGCCCGCCGCTCGAGGAGCGCGTCGATGAGATCGTCGTCGGCGTCGTCGCTCCAGAGGAGGTTTCCCTCCGTGCGCATCGTGAGCGCGCCCCGCTCGGCCAGCGCTCGGTACGGGGCAAAGAGCATCTCGTCGAGAGACGCCTCCTGGCACGCCGTGATGCCGAGAGCATGGAGCGTCCGTTGCGCGTCGCGGATCGCCCGCTCCCAGTCCGCCGCGGACGGCTCCGGGAGCAAACGCGTCACGAGCCGCATCGCCGTTTCCTGCAGCGTTCCCGACGGGATCCCGGCCGCGTCACGGTCGATCACGCCGCCGGCCGGGTCGGGCGTGCCGGCGGAGATGCCGGCGAGCTCGAGCGCCCGGCTGTTCACCCACGACGTATGTCCATCGCGGGTCTCGAGAACGATTGGCCGGTCGGGGACGACCGCGTCGAGAAGGGCGGCCGTCGGCATCGCGCCTCCGAAGTCGTCCATAGACCAGCCTCCACCGACGATCCACGGCGCCACAGGATGCGCTGCCGCGTAGGCGACGACGACCTCGGCATGCTGCTCCGGCGACGTCGACTCGAAGAGGTCACACGTCTGCGCGGCCATCCCGCCATGGGCAAAGTGGATGTGCGCGTCCTGAAAGCCGGGGAGCACGGTCTGTCCCTCGAGCTCGACGACGTCCGTGGCCACTCCGATCAGCTCCCTGATCTCGTGATCGGAGCCGACCGCGACGATACGCCCGCCCGTCACCGCAACGGCTTCGGCGCGGGACGCCGAAGCGGCAACCGTGTAGACGCTGCCGCCCAGAATCGCGAGGTCGATCTTCATCCGAGCGGCCGAGTGTACGTCAGGCCGTCTGAAATCGGCCTGTCCTCGTGGCCGACAACACGCGTGGATAGGGCACACGCCGGTGAGCCCGCGCACCTTGTGAGAGGTTCCCCATAGGCAACCTCCGGTCGACGGAGTAGCCTATCCGGGATGTCGACGCGCTTCGACGACGGCCCCCCCGGCGGGCACACCGACGACAACGACGACTGGTTCGCGGGCGACCAGCAGCCTCGGCCCGCCGTACGCCAGGAGAAGTCGTGGGACGACGAGCCCGAATGGGCGCCCGAGTATCACGACGATCCGGTGCGGCGTGACCTTGCTCCGCGTCAGCTCGGGGTTCTGCTCGCCGTCGGGGTCGCGCTCTTCCTCGTGATCGCCGGCTTCTTCGTCGGACGCATGACCGAGGACTCGTCGACCACGACCGTGACCGAGAGCGTGACCGTGACCGAAACGACGGAGGCAGCAACGACGACGGCGACACCGCCGACCAAGCCGACGACGCCGGCCAGTGCGGACGCCGTACCCACGGGTGAGACGCTTCGGCCGGGCACGAGCGGCTCCTCGGTGACCGCACTGCAGACAGCGCTCACGACGCTCGGCTACTCACCCGGCGCCGCCGACGGAAGCTACGGGCCGAGCACGACGGCGGCTGTGGGTGCGTTCCAGACGGCCAACAACCTGACCGCCGACGGTATCGCCGGGCCTGAAACGCTCAGCGCGATCAACGCGCAGCTCGCGGCCGGCTAGCCGAACCAGCGGGCGCGGCGACTCGCGCCGAACTCCTCCTTGTCACGGACGAGCGCACTGGACGGTTCGTTGAAGACGCCGGTCGGCGTCGGCCCCGAGAAGAAGTCCACGTCGACACGGCCGACGAGGCCGCGGCCGAGCTCCACGTAGCACGACCCGCGCCCGTCGTACGGCGGCGGCGGCTCGCCGCCTCGGAGATCGGCGATGATCGATGCCGCGACGACGCGGGCCGCTCGCTCCGCAAAGACACCCGCCTTCGGCACGCCGAGCGTCGTGACGTCGCCCACGGCATAGACAGACGGGATCCTCGTCGCGAGCGTCCGCGGGTCGACGGGGATGAACCCGTCCTCCGCGAGGCCGCTCTCGAGCACGACGTCGGGGGCCCGATGCCGGGGAACGCCCAGAAAGAGGTCGTAGGGCATCTCGCTGTCGTCGTCGAGCACCGCGACGCCACGCTCCGGGACGAGCGATCCTACCCGACGGCCGGGAACGAACGTGATATCGCGCTCCGCGAACGCCGCGAGGAGCGCCTCCGATGTGGCCGGCGACGGCGGCACCGGGATGGGAAAGGGCATCACCACCGAGATCTCACAATCGCTGCGCACGCCACGTGCGACCAGATCGTCGTGGAGGAGAAGCGCACACTCGCTCGGCGCCGGCGGGCACTTGAACGGAACGCTGCAGACGCCGATGATCGCTCGGCCCTTCACGAACGTCGGGATCACCGCGGCCAGGCGAGCGGCGCCGGCAAACGAGTAGAACTCGTTGTCACCGAGACCGGGGGTCGCGGCGAGGTCGTAATCCGCACCGAGCGCCACAACGAGGACGTCGGCCTCGTAGCTGCCACGATTCGTGGTGACGCGGCGCGCGTCGGGATCGATCGCGACCACCGTCTCCCGGACGAACCGCACGCCCGGCTTCGCGATGTCGGCGTACGCGAGGCACGCGGCCGGCAGTGTCGTCCGGCCGAACATCACATCGAGCTTGGCGTACCCGAAGAGGAACGAGTCGCTCCGGTCGATCAACGTCACGTCGATGTCGTCTCCGAGCTCCTCCGAGAGCGTCGTCGCGAGCTCGAGCCCTCCGAAGCCCGCTCCGAGAATGACGATGCGCGACACAGCTAGACCCTAGCGGCGCCCGTGCTTGCCGAAGAAGCCAGCCGCCACCCGCTGGCGAATGCAACGATACGGCGAATGTCCGTCGCGTCCTCGACCCCTCGCCGACCCGGATCCGGCACGACGCGTGTGCTGGCCGCTATCGGCCTCGCGGCGCTCCTGGGCGGGATCCTGGTGATCATGCTGTCGAGCCGAGAGGGCTCGGGCGCCCAACCGGCCGCGGTCGACACCACGACTACGACCGCGGACACAGCCCCGAAGCCGCCTCCGGTGAAGCCGAAGAGGGTTCGCGTCGCCGTGACGGGAGTCGGCGCCTACGACCCGGAGGGCGACCGGTCCGAGAACGACAGCGCGGCCGGCCTCGCGACCGACGGGACCCTCACGACGGCCTGGAAGAGCGAGCGCTATGGCTCGTTCGTGAAGAGCGGCGTCGGCCTCGTCGTCGACGCCGGGCGTCCCGCGAAGGCGAACCGCGTCGTCGTCGCGACGGATACCCCGGGATACTCGGCGGACATTCGCGTCGGCTCGTCGCCGGGGGGACCGTTCGTCGCCGTCTCCAAGGAGAAGCGAACGACAGCGCGCACGACCTTCGTCCTCGCGCCGCGAACCGGTCGCTACCTGATGGTGTGGATCACGTCGATGCCGGACGGCGGAGCTGCCGCCGTCAACGAGGTCACCGTCACTGCGACGGGCTGAGCGGTGTCGCTCCCTACCGCGATCGCCGTCGCGGTCGCTCTCTTCATCGGCCTCCCGATCGTCCTGCTCCTCGCGGGGCTGGCCGGGCCGATCGGCTGGATCGCCGCCGCCGTGATCCTCCCGATCGCGGTGCTCGCAGTGCTTCTCTGGCTCGGCTGGTTCCGGCGGCGGCCGGACGACGGCCCCTGGAACTGAGCTCGTCGAACGAGAAACGGTCTCTCGATGGAGCGCGAAACCATGACCTGGGACGATCTCGGCAGCGGCAGCCGCGCACTCGCCGAGACGATCCCTGACCTCGTCCTCGGGATCTCACGCGGGGGGCTCCTCATCGCGGGGGCGCTCGCCTATGCGCTCGGCGTGAAGAACACGGCGACGATCAGCGTCGAGTTCTATACCGGCATCGACGAGCGGCTCGAGCTCCCCATGCTCCTGCCGCCGGTTCCCGAGCTGATCGATCTCGGCGAAGCGCGTGTCCTCATCGCAGACGATGTCGCCGATACGGGTGCGACACTCGAGCTCGTGCGCGACTTCTGCGCCGGCCGGGTCGGGGAGACGCGCGTGGCCGTGCTGTACGAGAAGTCCCGGTCGACCGTCGCCTGCGAGTACGTCTGGCGGCGCACCGACCGCTGGATCACGTTCCCGTGGAGCGCGCTGCCACCAGTGACGGGTGGCGAGGACGCATAGCCGAGGCTCAGCGGAGAACGCGCAGCCGGGTCGGATCGATCCGAAGCCACTTCCTCGCCAACCGGTGCATCGTCCCGTCGGCGCGCATTCGCCCGAGCGCGCGGCCCACCGCTGCCGTTGCGATCGGCCCGTCCCTTGTCACGGCGACGACGTAGCCGTCGCCGCCGTCGACCCGGGCTTTCACAGGGCCGAGCAGGCCTCCTCTTCCCGCGACGAACCGACCCACCTCGTCCGCGTCGACGAGCGCCGCATCGCACACGCCCGTCTGGACGAGCTGGAAGAGCCGCTCGGAGCTCGGAGCAGGAACGGGCGCTGACGGTGGAAGGACGGCCGTCGAGAGCGCACGGAAGCCGGCACTCCCCCGTCGGGCACACGTGCGGAGCGACCGGAGGTCGCCGAGTGTCACGAGGGGCCGAAGGCCCCGGCGGAGAACGACAGCCTGATCGGCGTCGAGATACGGATCGCTGACATCGGCCCGAGACGACGCAGCGCTGTTCGCCCTGATCGCTGCGAGGCCGAGGTGCCAAGCCGGCGACTTGGCGGCGAGTACCCGGCCGGCGGGGCGGACGTAGACGAAACGGATCTTCGAAATCCCGACACGCCGCGCGATCTCCCGCGCGATATCGACCTCGAGCCCGCGGGCGAGGATGACCGAACCCTCCTTGACGACGCCGGCCTGCCGTACCGGGTCGCGGAGATCGAGCGCCACGACCAGTACCTCGGGACGCACCTCCGGCACAGGCACCTCTGACACGGGCACAGGCGGTGCGTCGTCGGCGCGGCTCTGATCCGGTAAGCCGAGGGCAACGAGGGCCGCAGCCACGAGAGCGGCGCTCCCGATGACGCCGACGACGACGCCGAACGCGCCGGCGAGGGCGCCGAGGGCGGAGCGAAGGGTCATGTAGACGGCCGTTTCGTCGATCACGTCGACGCGCGTGCCGAACTCGGCGAAGCCGAACAGCATCGCAGCGTCGTAGTGATTCACGCGGATGCAGCCGTGGGATGCCGCGTACGTCGGGACCGAGCCGAACTCGTGGAAGGCAACCCCGCCGACGAAGTAGCTCGCCCATGGGAGCCACACCTTGAACGGCACCGACCAGGAGTAGCGCTCCTTGCGGTAGACGTGGAAGGAGCCACGCGGTGTCTTGCCGCCCGCGCCCGAGGAGATGTGGACGGCGCGGACGACGCGGTTATCCTCGATGAGCAACGCGACCTGGCGCCGAAGCTGCACCTCGATCCGCCTCCCGGGGGCACGGAGCGCCGGCGCGGGCCGGGTCGCTCGCAGGAGCGCCGCCACCGTTGCCGACCCGAGAGAGCCGTCGCGCGTCAGGTTGGCCCACTTCTGGAAGCCGAGCACCGCGGTCGACGTCTGGTAGTCGACGGTCCCGGTAATGCCGTCCTGCGCCATGAAGCCGAGATCGACGAGGCGCTGCTGCAGCGCGCGCGTTGTCGGTGGCGCCACGACCCGCTCGAGGGGAGCGGTCACGGGTCGCCGGAGGTCGTAGCCGGGGAAGAGACCGACGGGAACACCACCCTCGACGAGCACTCTCACCGACATCACTCCGGGGACGCCGCGCACCGTGCGGACGAGTTGCGACACGCGATCCTGGAGGAGGTTCCCGTCGGCTCCGGCAGCGAACCTCGCGCCGAGGTCGACGGTGACGACCCGGTGGGCGACCCTGACCGAGCGAACCGGCGTCCGGCGCGCAATCGCCGTCCGGAGGCCCCGCGCCCGCTCGGCTGCCGTCGGTCCCGCGAGCAACTCATGCACGGCGCGCTCGATCGTGTTCCCGCCGCGGACAACCGAAGCAGGCTCGCCTGCCTTCGAGAACCAGATGTCGACGCTCGCGCCCGCTGCGCCCGGAAGGGCGAGAGCAGAGATCGCCGCAGCGAGAAATGCCCTGCGCTTCACCCCAGTGTGATTCGACGTTCGCCGCTTCATCTCCTACCCGAATCGGCAATCGCGGCCGGTCGCTGAAGCCCGATTCTCGGGCCACCGGCGAGCGCCGGCGCCTTCGGGAAGCGGTCGGCTCGCTGTTCGACCCGTCCGACGCGGCGTCTGCGTCAGGGTGCTCGGAGCGCCGTGCAGCTAGCCGGCACGACGAAGGAGCACGACCGCGTGCCCCTCCACCTCGACGTGCGCGCGCGCCCGCTCGACCCACGCGTCGGCCGTGAGCCCGGGGTTCGCGGTCGAGAGCTCGAGCGCCCAACGCCGCCCGAAGCGAACGGGCGGGAGCGTGAACGACAGCGAGTCACGCCAGCCGTTGAAGAGGACGAGGAACGAGTCGCCGACGATCGGGTCGCCCTCCGGGGTCTCGTCCATGATCTCGGCCCCGTTCAGGAACGCACCGAGCGCCGAGGCATCGCCGCGCTCCCAGTCACCTCGCGTCATTGCCCGCCCGTCGGGCCGGAACCACCAGACGTCGGGCGCGCCCGAGTCCTCACGCTCGGTGCCCGTGAGAAACGACGGCCGCCGGAAGACCGGATGGCGGCGGCGAAGCTCGATCAGCCGCTTGGTGAAGGTGAGCTGCGATCGCGCGGCGTCGTCCTGCTCCCAGTCGATCCAGCTGATCTCGTTGTCCTGACAATAGGCATTGTTGTTTCCCCGCTGGCTTCGCCCGAGCTCGTCGCCGGCGAGCACCATCGGCACGCCGTGGGAGAGAATCAGCGTGGTGAGGAGGTTGCGGCGCTGGCGCGCGCGGAGCTCGTTCACCGCGACATCGTCGGTCTCGCCCTCGACACCACAGTTCCAGGATCGGTTGTCATCCGTGCCGTCCTTGTTGTCCTCGAGGTTCTGCTCGTTCCGCTTGATCTCGTAGGTGACGAGGTCGCGCAGCGTGAACCCGTCATGGCAGGTGATGTAGTTGATCGACGCGAACGGCTTGCGGCCGTCCGACTGGTAGAGATCGCTCGAGCCGGTGAAGCGCCGGGCGAACGACCCCACGGCCGTCTGGCCGCGCCAGAAGTCCCGCATCGTGTCGCGGTACATCCCGTTCCACTCGGTCCAGAGCACCGGAAAGTTGCCGACCTGGTAGCCGCCCTCACCCACGTCCCACGGCTCGGCAATGAGCTTGACCTGGGAGAGGACAGGGTCCTGGTGGATGATGTCGAAGAACGCGGAGAGGCGGTCGACGTCGTGGAACTCGCGCGCGAGCGCCGATGCGAGGTCGAAGCGAAACCCGTCGACGTGGCAATCGATCACGAAGTACCGAAGCGAGTCCATGATCAACCTCAGCACCGAGGGGTTGACGGGATTCAGCGAGTTCCCGGTGCCCGTGAAGTCCTTGTAGTAGCGCGGCTCGTCGGGCATCGTGCGGTAGTAGGCGAGGTTGTCGATGCCCCGGAACGACAGCGTCGGGCCGAGATGGTTGCCCTCGGCCGTATGGTTGTAGACGACGTCGAGGATGACCTCGATTCCGGCGCGGTGCAACGCCTTGACGAGCCCCTTGAACTCGCGCACCTGCTGTCCGTGCGACCCCGTCGCCGCGTAGCCGGCGTGCGGCGCGAGAAAGCCGATCGTCGAGTATCCCCAGTAGTTGCTCAACCCCCGCTCCTGGAGGAAGTGCTCGTCGGCGATGTGGTGGATCGGCAGCAGCTCGACCGCGGTTACCCCGAGGTCGACGAGGTGCGCTATCGCCGCCTCTGATGCGAGGCCCGCGTAGGTCCCGCGAAGGTCGTCGCGCACGCCGGGAAGCAGCTTCGTGAAGCCCTTCACGTGGAGCTCGTAGATCACCGTCTCGTTCCAGGGCCGCCGCAGGAGCTCGTCGCCCTCCCAGTCGAACGACCCGTCGACGACCACCGACTTCGGGATCGCCGCGGCGTCGTCGCTCGTGTCGATCACGAGGTCGTCGCCGTCGGCGTACGCGAGCGTGCGGCCACGGTCCCACAACACCGGCCCCTCGATCGCCTTCGCATACGGGTCGATCAGGAGCTTGTGCGGGTTGAACCGGTGACCCTCCTCGGGCGCCCACGGCCCGTCCACCCGGAAGCCGTAGCGTTGCCCCGGTCCGATACCGGGGAGGTAGCCGTGCCAGTTGTGGGCCGTGTGCCGGGCGAGCGTGAGGCGCGTCTCGGCATCGTCGGCGTCGAAGAGGCAGAGCTCGACGTGCTCGGCGTTCTCCGAGGTGAGCGAGAAGTTCGTACCGCTTCCGTCCCAGGTCGCGCCGAGCGGAAACGGGTCACCGGGCCACGTACGCATCGCCTGACCCTACCCCGCGGCCTCCGCCGACCGCAGACCGCGTAGCGCCCACACGGAGAAGACGAGAGCGAGAGCGAGAGCGAGGCCGAAGCTGAGGCCGACCTGCGTTGCATCGCCGGCGAGGAAGCCCCTGCCCGTGCCGAGCGCATACGTGATCGGGTTGAACTTCGCGACCGCGTGCATCGCTCCGTCGAGGAGCGACAGCGGCACGTACACCGGGGCGAGGAAGAGCACCAGGAAGACGGGCATCTGCATGAGCGGCCCCGCCTGAATCGTCCGCAGCCGCATCGCGATACCGGCCGACCAGAGGAAGCCGCACGCGTTGACGATCAGGGCGAGCGTGTAGAGCCCGACGATGTCGACCGCCCCGCCTCCCACCGTCATGCCGGTGGCGAGGGCGATCACGGTGAGCAGGGTCGCGGTGATGCCCCAACGGAGCATCGCGGCAAGGCCGTAGCCGAGCATGATTCCGGTCCTGTTCGGCGAGGCGAGCATCAGCCGCCGCGCAAAGCCGCCCTCGAAGTCGCGGGCGACACCGAATCCCGTGAACACGCCGCCGAACGCGGCCGACTGCAGGAGGACGAAGACGAACTGGAACGCGGTGTAGCCGTTCGGGTAGTCGAAGCCCGGCACGTTCTGCACCTGCGACAGGCCGCCCGCGAACGCAACGAAGAAGAACAGGGGGAACGCGAGCGACGGCAGCAGGAGAGCCGGCGTCGTGATCAGGTTCTTCAGCATGCGCCACGCCACGCCCGACACAACCCCCCAGAGCCTCACGTGCGCTCCAGTCTCCGGCTCAGCGCCCAGCTCGCCGCGATCAGCGAGACGATCCCCAGCGCGATCGCGATGGCGAACCCGAGTGCCAGCGCGCGGGTGTCCCAACCGGTGATGATGAGGCTGCGAACGCACTCGATCAGGTAGGAGACGGGGTTGATCGAGGCGAGGAACTGGAACCACGGAACGGCGATGAGGTTCCGAGGCGTGTTCATCGAGGAGATGAAGAGAAAGACGAAGAGCACGGGGAAGAGTCCCTGGATCGCCTCTCCCGAACCGGTCCGCAGCGCAAGAAAGGAGCCGAGGGCGCCGAACGCGGCGGCAACGATCGCCGCATAGACAAGCAGCACCACGACACCGGCGATGCCCGACTCGAACCGCACGCCGAGGAGAAGCCCGGCGCAGATGTAGAAGACGGCCTGCACGACGCCGAGCACGACGATGCCCGTGATCTGACCGACGAGCAGGGCCGACCCGCGCACCGGGGTCAGCGAGAGGCGCGAGAAGAACCCGGTCTGGATGTCGCGCGCGAGGTCTGTCCCGGCGTTCATCGTCGAGAACAGCGCCCCCTGGATGAACGGGACGGCGAGCGCGAAGGCGACGAACGAGTCGGTCGGGAAGCCGGGGAGCAAGGTCGACGCCCTGAGCCCGCCGGAGTTCATCAGCAGGAGCGCGATCGGGAAGATGAGCGGAGGAATCGCGCTCGCCGGTTGCCGCGCAGTGCGCATGATCGAGCGCTGTGCGAGAGCACCGACCTGCGTCAGCAACGTCGAGCTCATCGAGGCGGAGCTCCGTCCTCCCCGGCGGCGGCGCCCTCGAGCGTCCTCCCGGTCTTGGCGAGGAAGACGTCGTCGAGCGTCGGCGCACGGAGCTCGATGTCGTCGACGACGACGCCGTCGGCGTCCATCGTCCTGACCACGTCGACGAGGCCGACCCCGTCCCGGAGGCGCACGGCCAGGTCGCGCTCGCTTCCGAACGGCTCGCCGAACCTCTTCATCAGGTCGGCGATCCGCGGTCGGTCGTCCTCCCGGCAGGGCGTGACGTGGATCGACGGACGGCCGATCTCGTCCTTCAGAGCTGTCGGCGTTCCCTCGGCGACGATCTTCCCGTGGTCGATGATCCCGACCCTGTCGGCGAGCACGTCCGCCTCCTCGAGGTATTGCGTGGTCAGGAAGACCGTCACGCGGTCCTCGCGCGCGAGCCGGGCGACCTCCTCCCAGAGCGCCGAGCGGCTCTGCGGATCGAGCCCGGTTGTCGGCTCGTCGAGGAAGAGGATGCTCGGCCGGTGGACGAGCGCGAGCGCCAGGTCGAGCCGGCGTTTCATGCCGCCCGAGTAGCCACCCACCTTGCGGTCTGCGGCGTCGGTCAGCCCGACCCGCTCGAGGAGCTCGTTCTGCCGCGACTTCCGCTCCGCCTTCGGTATCCCCTGCAGCATGGACTGGAGCTTCAGGTGGTCTCGGCCCGTCAGCAGCGGGTCGAGCGCCGCCTCCTGGAGAGCCGCGCCGATCACCGAGCGAACCTTCGGTCCTTCGGTGCGAACGTCGTAGCCTCCGACGCGCGCGCTTCCGGCCGTGGGCGGCAGCAGCGTCGTCAGCATCAGGACGGTCGTCGACTTGCCTGCGCCGTTCGGCCCCAGGAACCCGTAGATCTCACCCGGCGCAACGTGAAGATCGATTCCGTCGACGGCACGCGGCCCCTTCTTGAATTCGCGGACGAGCTTCTCGACGACGATGCTGTTGTCACGGAGCACGACGCCAGCCTACTCGCGGGCAGGGACCCTGGCCCCTGCAACGTGACCGCGGCGAGAGAAGCTGCGCGATCGTTCTCAGGCCGGAACGAGCCAGATGGTCGCAAGCGGCGGCAGGGTGACAAGCGCGGAGTGTGGCTGGCCATGCAGTGGGCCGGCCGTGGCCTCGAGACCGCGCCCGTTGCCGACGTCGGATCCGGCGTAGAAGCGCGAGTCGGTATTGAGGACTTCGACCCACCGCCCGCCGACGGGTAGGGGGAGCTGCCACCCGTCGCGCACGACGGGAGAGAGGTTGACCGCCGCCACGAGCGGCGACCCACCCGAGGCGAAGCGCGCAAACGCGATCACATTCTCGTCGCGCGCGTCGCCCGTCAGCCACGCGAACCCCTCGGGCCGAAAGTCGACCTCCCAGAGAGCGGGACTCGAGCGGTAGGCCGCGTTGAGATCGCGTACGAGCGCCTGGACGCCCGCATGGTCGGGGTCATCGAGCAGCGCCCAGTGCAGCGAACGACCCTCGGACCACTCCTCCCATTCGCCGAGCTCCGCGCCCATGAAGAGCGACTGCTTGCCCGGGTGCGACCACATCAGCCCATAGAGGGCGCGCAGCGTCGCGAGCTGCTGCCACCGGTCGCCCGGGAGCTTCGACAGGAGCGACCGCTTCCCGTGGACGACCTCGTCGTGAGAGAGGGGGAGGATGAAGTTCTCGTCCCAGGCGTAGACGAGCGAGAAGGTCAGCTCGTCGTGGTGGAACCGCCGGTGCACAGGCTCATGCTCGACGTACGCGAGCGTGTCGTTCATCCAGCCCATGTTCCACTTGAACGTGAAGCCGAGCCCGCCCATCGAGGTCGGCCGGGAGACGCCGGGCCAGTCGGTCGACTCCTCGGCGATCACGGCGATCCCGGGCTCGCGCGCGTGCAGCACCTCGTTGAGCTCCCGCAGGAAGGCGACCGCCTCGAGGTTCTCGCGGCCGCCCCGCTCGTTCGGCACCCACTGGCCCGGGTCGCGCGAATAGTCGAGGTAGAGCATCGACGCGACCGCGTCGACCCGCAGCCCGTCTGCGTGGAACTCCTTGACCCAGTAGAGGGCGTTGGCGAGCAGGAAGTTCCGGACCTCGTTGCGCGAGAGGTTGAAGATCAGGGTCCCCCAGTCGGGATGGGCACCGCGCCGCGGGTCCTCGTGCTCGTAGAGGGCCGTGCCGTCGAAGCGGGCGAGCGCCCACTCGTCGCGCGGGAAGTGCGCCGGCACCCAGTCGAGGAGCACGCCGATGCCGGCTGCGTGGAAGGCGTCCACGAGCCCCCGCAGGTCGTCCGGCGGGCCGAACGTCGACTGCGGCGCGAAGTAGCCGCTGACCTGGTAGCCCCACGACGGCGCGTACGGGTGCTGCATCACCGGCATCAGCTCGACGTGCGTGAAGCCGAGCTCCGCGACGTACGGGACGAGCTGTGCCGCCAGCTCCCGCCAGGAGAGGCCCTGCCGCCAGGATCCGGCGTGCACCTCGTAGACGGAGAACGGTTGCGTCAGCGGATCGGCCTTGCGTCGCTGCGCAAGCCATGCGTCGTCGCTCCACGCGAACCGGCTGCGGTAGACGATCGATGCGTTCGCGGGTGGCACCTCGGCGAAGGCGGCGTAGGGATCTGCCTTGAGCCGCGTGACCCCGTCTGCCCCGGCGACGGCGAGCTTGTACCGCTGTCCCTCCCTGGCATTCGCGGCGACGCCCTCCCAGATCCCGGACGAGCCGAGTAGGAGAAGAGGGTCGGCGCCTTCGCTCCAGTCGTTCCAGTCGCCGACGACCGACACGGAGCGAGCGTTCGGCGCCCAGACCGCAAACCGCACCCCCCCGTCGTCGACGAGGTGGGCTCCGAGCCGCTCGTAGAGCCGCTCGTGCCGGCCCTCGCCGACGAGGTGGAGATCGACCTCGCCGAGACCGCTCACGGCGCGCTCCGCCCGGATGCCGGCACCCGCGCGTCGGTCGGGCCGATGGCGATCACGTGGGAGCCACCGGGATCGAGGCCGACGAAGTTGCGGCCCGTCCGCCACTGGTACGACGTCTCCGTCAGGAGATCACGCGCGGTGAAGGACGCCGGCAGGCCCAGCTCGGGCGGCACGATGCAGAGCCCCTCCCGGCGGCCCCGGGGATCGAGGTTGACGACCGTGACGACGACGTCGTCGCCCTCGCGCTTCGCGTACGCGATGAGCTCGTCGCTCTGCGTCTCAAGCCAGGTGAGATTCGCGAACCGGTGCAGCGCGGGATGGGCGCGCCGGATCTCGTTCAGCCGCTCCAACAACGGCAGCAACGGGCCGACGAGCGTGCGTGTCTTCGCCTCGTACTTCTCGGAGTCGAGATACTCCTCGCTCCCTCTCCGCAGCGGCACGTTCTCGCAGGCCTCGTAGCCCGAGTAGATCCCGTAGCTCGGAGAGAGCGTCGCGGCGAGCACGAGCCGCGCCTCGAACGCGGCACGGCCGCCGTCCTGGAGGTACTCGTGGAGGATGTCGGGCGTGTTCGGCCACATGTTCGGACGGAAGAACGCCGACCACGACAGCGCCTGCTCGACGAACTCGACGATCTCCGCCTTCGTGTTCTTCCACGTGAAGTACGTGTACGACTGGCTGAAGCCGACCTTCGCGAGCGTCGTCGTCGGCGCCGGCCGAGTGAACGCCTCCGCGAGGAAGACCGCATCGGGATAGGCCACGCGAACCTCGGCGATCAGCCACTCCCAGAACGGGATCGGCTTCGTGTGCGGGTTGTCGACCCGGAAGCAGCGGACGCCTCGCCGACACCAGCCGAGGACGATCTCGAGCAGGGCGCTCCAGAGACCCTCGCGATCGGGCGTGTCCCAGTTGACGTTGTAGATGTCCTGGTAGCGCTTCGGCGGGTTCTCGGCGTACTTCAACGTGCCGTCGGGCCTGCGCTCGAACCACTCCGGGTGCTCGACGAGCCACGGATGATCGGGCGAGCACTGGATCGCGAAGTCGAGCGCGATCTCGATGCCGCAGCTCGCGGCTGTCGCGATCATGGCGTCGAAGTCGGCATCGCTGCCGAGCTCCGGGTGAAGCGCGTCGTGCCCGCCGGCGGCCGCTCCGATCGCCCACGGGCTCCCGGGATCCCTCTTACGTGCCTTCTCCGCGTTGTTCCGCCCCTTGCGGTGCGTGACGCCGATCGGGTGAACGGGCGGGAGGTAGACGACGTCGAACCCGAGCGCAGCAAGCTCGGGCAACACCGCGGCGACGCCGCGGAACCCTCCCCACGAGCGCGGGAAGATCTCGTACCACGCACCGAACCGGGCTCGCTCACGCTCGACGTCGACGACGGAACTGGAGCTCTTCGCCGATCCATGCCGGGCCTTCGCGGAGAGCGCTGCCGCGTCGGCGCGCCACTCGTCGACAGAGGCGTCACCGAACAGCGCTGTCCCCTCGGAGAGCTCGCCGCCGAGATCGGATTGACCGGCCGCGACCTTGCGGTCGAACTCGTCGAGCCAGGTCGCGTACGGGTCGGCCCAGGCCTGAAAGCGGAACTCCCACGGGCCGAGCGCATCGGGGCTGAACGACGCGGCGAAGCGGTCGTTCCCCAGCGGCTCGAGCGGGGTCTCCTGCCACCGTCGAGCCCCCACGCGCCGGAAGCGCAGTGCTCCCCCGAGCGCGCCGTGGCCGTCGCGGAAGATCGTCGCGGACGCCGAGACGGTGTCGCCGAGGCACGCCTTGACCGGATACCGGCCGCCGTCGACGGACGGTTGGATGTCCTGAATCTGGATTCGTGGCGGCGCCATCCCGAACAAGGTAGACAGTTCTGAGCATGTGGCTCACCCGTAGCGTCGGCGTCAACCTCCATCCGACCTCCCTCCCGGGAGGTCGGCTCGGGCCGGAGGCGTACGCCTTCGTCGACTGGCTCGCCTCGGCGGGCGCACGTTTCTGGCAGGTCCTGCCGCTCAATCCACCGGACGCGCACGGCTCGCCGTACTCCTCGGCGTCCGCATTCGCCGGCTGGCCGGGCCTGCTCGCGGAGCCCGACGCGACGGTCGACGCCTCCGAGCGACGCCGCTTCGAGCAGGTCAATGCGTTCTGGATCGGCGACTGGGTCGACTTCGCGGGTGGCGACGCGCTCGGCGACCAGGTGCGCGTGCAACGCGAGTGGTCATCGCTGCGCGCGTATGCGCTGGAGCGCGGCGTGCGCCTTGTCGGGGACGTCCCGATCTACGTCGCCGCGGGGAGTTGCGACCACGTCAGTCATCCGACGATCTTCCTCCCGGACGACTTCGTGGCCGGCGCGCCGCCGGACCCGCTCAACGACCAGGGTCAGAAATGGGGCAACCCTCTCTATGACTGGCCGGCCCTCGCGGGGCAGGAGTACCGCTGGTGGGTCGAGCGGCTCCGCCGGACGCTCGCGTTCGTCGACGTCTTCAGGATCGACCACTTCCGTGGCTTCGCCGCCTACTGGGCCGTGCCCGCGACCGCCGGGGCTGCACGCGACGGTCACTGGGAGCCGGGGCCGGGCGCGGCCGTCTTCCATGCCGCAGAGCGTGCCCTCGGGGCGCTGCCCGTGATCGTCGAGGACCTCGGCCTGATCACGCCCGACGTCGACGAGTTGCGCGACAGCCTCGGCTACCCCGGGATGGCCGTGATGCTGTGGGCCTTCGACGGCCCACCCGACAGCCCGCACCGGCTCGAGAACCACCGCGTGCGACAGGTCGTGTACACCTCGACGCACGACACCGACACGCTCGCGGGTCGTTTTCCCGAGCGCGCTCCGTGGGAGATGCTCGAGCTCGCACTCTCCTCACGCGCGGCGCTCGCCATGATCCCTGCCCAGGACGTCCTCCACCTGGGGAACGAGGCGCGGACGAATCGTCCGGGAGAGCTCGACGCCGACAACTGGTCCTGGCGGCTCGAGCCGGGGCAGCTCGGCACCGGCGAGGCCGAGCGGCTACGGGCAGCGGCACGAGCATCGGGCCGAGCCGTGTGACCCGCAGCCGGCACGAACACGACTCAGTCGAACGGCTCGACGGGCAACTTGGCGGCGACGACCTTACGACCGGCACGCTCGTAGGCGACGTCGACCGAGTCGTTCTGCTTGTACGAGCCGGCGATGCCGAGCGTGATCGACGCCCACCGCATCAGGCCGAGCTTGCCTTCCTCTTTCATCGGCCGCTCGAAGACGAGCGCTCCGTCGCGGACGATGTAGTCCGATCCCTCGCGCTGGGGAACGCCGTTGACGAACACCTCGAAGGGTCTCTGCACATCGGAAGGGAGGCGCACGCGGGTTCGCTGCCGGTTCGTCTCGCTCATCCCCCTAGAATGACATCTCCGTGACCTTCGACCGCGAGACCACGAGGAGCCATCGATGAGCAGCACCACCCAGCCGGCAGCCGATTGGCATCGCGGCCGTGTCGCGAGCTGGCTCGTGTCCGTCGATCACAAGCGGATCGGCGCGCTCTATCTCGGTTGGGCCGGCCTCTTCTTCGTGATCGCCGGCGTCCTGACGCTGTTGATGCGCCTGCAGGTGACACGGCCGGACGCGTCGATCCTCGGGAGTGGGACCTACCGCGGCGTGCTGACGATGCACGGCACGCTGCTCGTGTTCTTCGTGCTCCTCCCGGTCGTGACCGGGCTCGCCACCTACCTCGTGCCGCTGATGATCGGGGCGCGCCGGATCGCGATGCCGGGCGCGGCCGCGACGGCCCTGTGGCTGTTCGTGTTCGGCGGCGCTGCCGTCACGCTCTCGGCCTTCGCCGAGGGTGGCGCCTCGCAGGCGGGCTGGACGGGATTCCCGCCGCTCGCGCTCGCCCAGACGGGGAACGGTGTCGGCCTCTGGCTGATGGGGCTCCTCCTCCTTTCGATCTCGCTCATGCTCTCGGCCGCGAACCTGATCGCGACGATCCGCTCGCTCCGCGCGGACGGGATGGACTGGGCCAGGGCGCCGATGTTCACGTGGTCCGTGTACGTGTGGTCGTGGTTGACCGTGGTACTGGTGCCGATCGCGGCGATCGGGTTGCTGCTCGTCCTCCTCGAGCGCGAGTTCGCGGGCTCGTTCGACTTCTTCCTCGACGGCGACACGGTCGACCCGAAGCTGATCTGGCTCTTCGGCCAGTCGTTCGCCTACGCGGCACTCGTGCCGGTCTTCGGCATCCTGGCGGAGATCGTCGCGGTGTTCGCGGGGCGCGCGATCGCGAACGCGCGCCTGCTGGCCCAGTCCCTGATCGGCGTCGGCGGCCTCACGATCCTCCTCGTGCTCTACCACGCGTACTCGGCCGGGATCGGCAAGAAGCCGAGCGTGTTGCTTCTCCTCCTCGCGATTGTCGCGACGATCCCGTCCGTCGTCGCGATCGGGCTCGTCAAGCGCACGCTGTGGGAGGCACGCGGGTCACTCCGCTGGACCGCGCCGCTCCTCTTCGCGGGGGGCGCAATCTTCCTCTTCGGCATCGGGCTTCTCTCGGCCCTCGTCCTCGTCTTCGTCGGGAACAACCGAGAGCTGCGCGGAACGGCGTTCGGCGTCGCCCACGCGCACTACCTCCTCTGGGGCACCGCGCTGCTCACCCTGCTCGGTGGCGTCACGTACTGGTGGCCGAAGATCTTCGGTCGCCTTCTCGGCGAACGCCTCACACGATGGTCGGCCGTGCTGCTCTTCGTCGGCTTCAACTGCACCTTCTTCGTCCAGTTCCTGCTCGGCGACCAGGGCCAGTCGCGCGGCGCCTCGGGCTTCAGTGACCACGGCAGCACGTCGGCCTACAACATGATCTCGACGATCGGGGCCTTCGTCACCGCGCTCGGCGCGATCTGCTTCCTGCTCGCCGTGCTCCGGGCACACAACGGCACCCGTGCCGGCAACGACCCGTGGCGCGCAGACACGCTCGAGTGGTACACGACCTCGCCGCCGCCGCCACACAACTTCGACTCGGTTCCGGACGTCACGAGCTCGCGACCGCTCGCCGATCTCCGCGAGGCCCTGCGGATCCGCAATGCGCTCTGAGAGCTCCCCGGGCCCGTTCCTGCGCGGCGCGATCATCGCCGCAGCGACCGCGACGGCCGTCGTCGTCGTCAGCGCGGCGCTCGACTCGGGCCACGGCCACTGGGTGGCGGCGCTCGTCGCGGTGCCACTCCTCGTTGCCGCCGTCGTCATCGCGCACGTCGCATACCCACGGCTGCTTCCGACCACGATCGCCGCGCTGGGCCTTCTGCTCCTCGCGATCGCAACCGGCGGTCTCGTCGCCTGGAGTGACAACGCAACCTGGGCGATGGCCGCCCACGTCGCTGCAGCCGGTTCGTCGCTCGGCGCCTCGCTCGTTGCGCTCGTCGTCTCGTTCCGCGGCGAGCCGCTCCCGCTCGGGCCGTGGCGCGACTACGTCACGCTGACCAAGCCGCGCATCATGTCGCTCCTCCTCCTGACGGGAGCAGCCGGGATGTTCGTCGGTGCGGGAGGCTGGCCGAACGGCCCGGAGTTCCTCGCGATGATGGTCGGGCTCGCGCTCGCCTGTGGCGGCGCCAGCGCCCTCAACCATGTGATGGACGCGGACATCGATCGTCTGATGGGCGAGCGCACCGCCGCCCGTCCTGTCGCTGCGGGGCGCGTCGCTGCGCCGCGGGCGCTCGAGTTCGGCATCGTGCTGATGGCGCTCTCGTTCGCGATCCTCGCTACCACCGTGAACGTGCTCACCGCTGTCCTGGCCCTCGTCGGCGGCCTCTTCTACGTCGTCGTCTACACCGGCTTCCTGAAACGCTCGACCGACCAGAACATCGTCATCGGTGGCGCGGCCGGCGCCGTGCCACCGGTCGTCGGCTTCGCCGCGGCGACGGGCGACCTGACGCTCCCCGCGCTGTGGCTGTTCCTGATCGTCTTCCTCTGGACGCCACCCCACTTCTGGGCACTCGCGCTCATGATCAAGGAGCACTACGCCGCCGCCGACATTCCGATGCTGCCGGGCACGAAGGGCGACCGGGAGACCATCCGTCAGATCGTGCTCTACTCGGTGGTGCTCGTCGCCTTCACGATCGGCGTCGGCTACTGGCTCGGGCCCGTCTACACCGTCGCCGCAGTCCTCCTCGGCGCCTATTTCCTCCTCCTCGCCGTGCAGCTCCGCCGCGATCCGTCGCGGCGCCGGGCCGTCGTGCTGTTCCACTACTCGCTCGCGTACCTCGCGCTGCTCTTCGTGGCAGCCGCGGTCGACCCGCTGCTCGTCTGAGCCGCTAGCCCCGGTTACCGGCCAGCCGATCGACAAGTCGGGAACCCTCGTCGGTGCCAGGGTCGACCTGCCCGATATCGACTTCCCGACCACGCGCTACTACTGGACGGTCGTTCCGGTCGTCTGGGCCGTCAATGCCTCCCGCCCCGACCAAGGTCGGCTGGTGGGACGTCGAGACACCTCAGGACGCCTGCGCGGCCGGGCGGGTCGAGAGGCTCGGCAAGGAGAGCGACCCGGTCGCGACCGGCACGAGCGGCAAGCAGTTCGTCCCACGGGCTGACGCCCGAACGGTCGACCACTGGCGTCGGCCGGGTTCGGCCGTCGAGTAGGCTCGGGGCTCAGATGAGCCCCGACCTGCTTCTGGCCCTCGAACTCGCGGATGCGGCCGACGAGATCTCCCTCGGCCGCTTCCGCGCGAGCGATCTCGAGGTCGAGACCAAGCCGGATCTGACGCCGGTGACCGAGGCCGACCGCGCCGTCGAGGAGGTCATCCGAACACGCCTGGCAAACGACCGGCCCCGGGACGGCATCCTCGGCGAGGAGTTCGGCGCGTCCGGGACAGGCACGCGACGCTGGATCGTCGACCCGATCGACGGGACGCGCAACTACTCCCGCGGGATCCCCGTCTGGGCGACGCTGATCGCCCTCGAGGAGGACGGTGAGATCGTGCTCGGGGTCGTGTCCGCTCCCGCACTGCATCGGCGCTGGCATGCCGAGCGCGGCGGCGGCGCCTGGGTCAATGACGATCGCATCCGGGTCTCGGCGATCCGCCGGATAGAGGACGCGGTGCTCTCGTTCGCGCTCGAGCAGCCGCTCCCCTCACTCGCCGGGTACGCCTGGCACGCACGCGGGTACGGCGACTTCTGGGCTCACATGCTCGTCGCCGAGGGTGCGGTCGACGGCGCCGTCGACGCAGTCGGGGTCAAGGTCTGGGACCTCGCCGCGATCCAACCGATCGTCGAGGAGGCGGGCGGCCGCTTCAGCGACGCGAGCGGGGGGGCGCGGGTCGACGGTGGGACGGCGATCTCCTCGAACGGTCATCTGCACGAGGAGTTGCTCGGGGCCGTTCAGTCGTCGGGGTGAGGCGGGAGCCCCACCCCGACGTGCTCTGATCAGCTCACCGAGTCGCGGAACGCGACGCCTTCGCCGCCAATCGCCGCCGACTCCTCGATCGGAATGATCGGCGTCGCGGTGAACTGCAACCACGGCGTCCACGGGGCCGTGACCCGCGCCAGCGTCGCGGCGCTGTCGACCTCGATCAGCGCAACCCCGCCGCTCCCGTCGACGAACCCGTAGAAGCCCTGGAAGTCCGCCCCCACGGGGGGCTGCCACTGCGAGAACACCGCCAGAGAGCGCCTCTCGCCCTCCTCTGACGTATCGGTGAACGTCCAGGTGACGTGAAAGAGCACGTGCGCCTCCTTTCGTTCGGGGCACGACCCTGCCAAGCGACGACCGAGATCGTCAGCCGACCGCCCGTACGGCGGCCTCGTAGATCGGGTCGCGGCCGAACTGGTCGAGCTCGCCGGAGAGAAGGTCGCTCGAGTCGAGCGACTCGCCCGGCTGTGCGACCGGCGCTCCGTCGACGAGAATCGACTGGACGCTCGGCGCCTCCCGACGCGTCAACGAGATCTCGCGCTTCAGCCTCGAGCGCAGCCACCCCGCGATCAGCTCCGCGTCGGCGCGCGGTCCTTCGACCCGTAGTCGCTCGATCGCTCCGATTCCGGGCCACAGCTCGGCGAGACCCCGGCGCCAGGGGAGCGTCCGCGAGAAGGAGATGTCGGAGACCGCGACGCGATCGAAGAGCGAGGCGAGCCTGGCGTACGCCGCGGGCACGGTCCGCCACTCGGAGGAGTCGACGACGAGCCTGTCCGTCACGTCGAGGATCTCCTCGAGCTCGCCGCAGCCCCAATGCGGCTCGCCACGCCAGCGGCAGAAGACGGGCAGGTCGGAGACGAGCAGCGGCGTGACGACCGAGCCGGGATGATGTGCTGCCTTGCCTCGCAGCCTGACCTGGATCACCTCGGAGATCACCTCGTGGGCCATGCCCGGGAGCTGGAAGCCCTTCAGCTCGGCGCGAGCGACGATCTCCGGCTCGCGACCGGGCTCGGGGATGAGGAAGATCGTCCGCGCCGGATGCCGCTCGGCCAGGCCGTCGAGCGTCCTTCGCGCCTCCCGACGCCACTCGGGCGGGCACCAGACGAGATGGGTCATCGTGCTCGTCCGGAGCTCGGGCATCCCGTCGGCTCCCTCGAGCACGCGTTGCTTGCCGAGCTGTCGTTCGATGTCGGAGACGATGCCCATCGGGTGCCTAGTGCCTACGCCACGAGCGACCGTCGCGGTGGATCAGGTCGTCGGCCGACCGCGGGCCCCAGGTTCCGCTCGCGTAGTTCGGGAAGTTCGGGCGGTCGCGCTGCCACGCACCCAGGATCGCGTCGACGAGCTTCCACTGCTCCTCGACCTCGTCCTCGCGGGTGAAGAGCGTCGCGTCACCGAGCATCGCGTCGAGGATCAGTCGCTCGTACGCCTCCGGCAGGCCGGTGCGGAAGGCGCCACCGTAGAGGAAGTCCATGTGGACCGTCCTGATCGTCATGCCCGCGCCCGGCACCTTCGCTCCGATCGCGAGTGAGACCCCCTCGTCGGGCTGAACGTGGATCAGGAGGACGTTCGGCCGGAGCCCGTCGCCCGCGATCGCCTCGAACGGCGGATGCGGGGCGCGCTGGAACTGGATCGCAATCGTCGTCTCGCGGCGACCGAGGCGCTTGCCGGCGCGAACGTAGAACGGCGTGTCGGCCCAACGCCAGTTGTCGACGTACAGCTTTGCGGCGATGAACGTTTCCGTCATCGACCCGGGTGCGACACCCTCCTCCTCACGATAGCCGGGCACCTCGACCCCCTCGACGAACCCTGCCGCGTACTGCCCTCGGACGACGGACTTCGGGCCGGGCGTGTGCATCGACTTCAGCACCTTCACCTTCTCGTTGCGCACCGAGTCGGCGGTGAAGTCGATCGGCGGCTCCATCGCCGTGAGTGCGACGAGCTGCAGGAGATGGTTCTGGAAGATATCGCGGATCACGCCGGCCGACTCGTAGAAGCCCGCGCGGCCCTCGATCCCCATCGACTCGGCGACGGTGATCTGGACGTGATCGATGAACTGCCGGTTCCAGATCGGCTCGAAGATGCCGTTCGCGAACCGCAACGCCAGCATGTTCTGCACGGTCTCCTTGCCGAGGTAGTGGTCGATCCGGAAGACCTCGTCCTCGCGGAACCAGCGGTGCACCAGCTCGTTCAACTCGAGCGCCGAGCCGAGGTCGCGGCCGAACGGCTTCTCGACGATCAGCCGCACCCAGCCTTCCCTGTGTCGCCGCTTTCCGATCTCGGTCACGGTTGTCGCAAACGCTTTCGGCGGTACCGCGAGGTAGTAGAGACGGTTGCCGGCAGTGCCGTGCTCGGCGTCGATCTCCTCGAGCGCCTTGCCGACGCGGTCCTCCCCCTCAGGGTCGTCGAACTCGGTCCCGATGTATCGCATCCCGCGGGAAACCGCCTCCCAGACGTCCTGCCGAAACGGGTCACGCGCGTGTTGCTTGACGGCCTTCTTCATCGCGGCCGCGAACTGGGCCGACGTCTGCTGCGTGCGCGCGACTCCGACGACGGCGAACCGCTCGGGCAGGAGCTTGCGGTAGGCGAGGGCGTAGAGGGCCGGGAAGAGCTTGCGTTTCGTCAGGTCGCCGGAGGCACCGAAGATGACGACCGCGCAGGACTCGGGCCGTCGCCGGACGTGCAGTCCCTCGAGAAGCGGGTTCGCCTCGTCGCTCACGCCGACGCCAGCGAGCCCACCTTGGCCCGGATCCCGTCGAGGAGCTCCGCGAACGAGTCGGCGAACTTCTCCACGCCCTCCGCTTCGAGCGTCGCAACGACGTCGTCGTAGTCGATCCCCGCTGCGGCGAGGTCGGCGAGGAGCTGATTCGCGTCGGCAATCCCCTCCGTGATGCTCCCTGACGTGACCTCGCCGTGATCGGCGAAGGCGCGCACGGTCTCGAGTGGCATCGTGTTGACCGTGTCCGGGCCGATCAGCTCCTCGACGTAGAGGACGTCGCGGTAGGCGGGGTTCTTCGCCGAGGTGGAGGCCCACAGGCACCTCTGCGGCCGCGCGCCCTTGCCGGCGAGATAGGCCCAGCGGTCGTCCCCGAAGACGTCGAGGTAGTGCTGGTAGGCAAGCCGCGCGTTCGCGACGGCGAGCCTCCCCTGGAGGTCGCCGCGACCGGCGGCCTCGAGGCGCTTGTCCGCCTCGGTGTCGACGCGCGAGACGAAGAAGCTCGCGACCGAGAGAACGCCGGCGGGATCGCCGCCTCCCGCGACGAGACGCTCGAGCCCGCGGAGGTACGCCTCGGCGACGGCCGCGTAGCGCTCGAGCGAGAAGATGAGCGTGACGTTGATCGAGACACCCTTCGCAATGCAGTCCTCGATCGCCCCGAGGCCCGGCTCGGTCGCGGGGATCTTGACGTACAGGTTCCGGCGATCGACCTCCTGGTTGAAGCGCACCGCCTGATCGAAGGTCCTCTCCCGTTCGTAGGCGAGCGTCGGGTCGACCTCGAGCGAGACCCACCCGTCGACCCCGGCCGTTTGCTCCCAGACGGGGAGCATCAGATCGCATGCCTCACGGATATCGGCCATCCCGAGCGCAAAGAAGATCTCGGCCGGGTCCTCCGTCGCGGCGGCGACCTGACGGAGCTGCTCGTCGTAGAGGTCGCCCTCGGCCAGGGCTTTCTGGAATATCGTCGGGTTCGAGGTGACCCCGACGATCGCGTCTTCCTCGATCAGCCGGGCGAGGGCGCCCGAGTGGAGCATCTCGCGCGAGAGGGAGTCGATCCAGGCGCTGACGCCTGCCTCCGCGAGCGCGCGCATCCGTGTCGATTCAGCCATCTGCCATCCTTTCGAGCTCGGCCACTTTCTCGAGGCGGTTCGCGTAGCGGCCTCCACCGACGAAGCGGGCCTGCAGGAACGTGCGGACGAGCTCCTGCGCGAGCTCGCCCCCGACGATCTCGGAGCCGAGACAGAGGACGTTCAGATCGTCGTGCTCGACACCCTGATGCGCGGAATATGCGTCGTGGCAGACCGCCGCCCGGATCCCGGGGATCTTCGACGCGGCGACCGAGGCGCCGACGCCCGAGCCGCAGATGAGCACCCCCCGTTCGGCCTCACCCTTGCGGATCGCCATCCCGACCTCGAGCGCCTTGTCGGGATAGTCGACGCGCACGGCGTCGGTGTCGACCCCGAGGTCGAGCACGTCGTGCCCCGCGCCCAGGATCGCCGTCAGCACCGCTTCCCGGAGCCTGACGCCGCGGTGGTCGAACGAGACGGCGATCTTCACCCGAGCTCAGCCTCCAGCGTGGCGGAGATCGCGTCGGCCGTGATCCCGAACTCGGAGAAGATCCGCTGATACGGAGCCGAAGCTCCATAATGGTCTAGACCAATAATCGCGTTCGCGTAACGCTCCCACCCGAGCGTCACACCGGCCTCGACGGCGATCCGCGTCTCGACCGACGGAGGCAGGACGGAGTCCTGGTAGTCGTCGTCCTGCTCGTCGAAGAGCTCCCAGCACGGCATCGAGACGACACGGATGTTCGCCTGGAGCGACTGCGCGGCCTCGAGCGCGAGGTGGACCTCACTTCCGGTCGCGATCACGATCGCCTCGGGCTCGCCCTCGCCGCGCTGCCACAGCGTGTACGCCCCCCGGAGAGCGCCTTCGGCCGACGTCACGACCGCACGGTCGAGCGTCGGGACCTTCTGCCGCGTGAGCGCGAGCGCAACCGGCCCGTCGGGGCGCTCGATCGCGATCCGCCACGCCATCGCGGTCTCGTTTGCGTCCGCCGGCCGGACGTACCAGAGGTTCGGGATCGCCCGAAGCGCCATGTGATGCTCGACCGGCTGATGGGTCGGGCCGTCCTCGCCGACGGCTATCGAGTCGTGGGTCCACACCCAGGCGGTGCGAAGCCCCATCAGGGCGGAGAGGCGCACGGCGGCGCGCATGTAGTCGGAGAAGATCAGGAAGGTCGACCCGTAGGGGCGAAGCATCGCCGGGTCGAGTGCGATCCCGTTGACGATCGACGCCATCGCGTGCTCCCTGATGCCGAAGGCGATGTTGCGCCCGACATGAGTGGCCGAGAAGATGCCTGCCCCCGCGAACTCGGTCTTGTTGGACTCGACGAGATCCGCCGAGCCACCGATCATCGTCGGCGTGAACGGTTTCAGCGCCTGCATCACGGCTCGGCCTGCGTCCCGTGTCGCGACTTCTTCCCCCGCCGGGAACACGGGCAGTGACTCGCGCCAGCCCTCGCGCGGCTCGCCGCGAAGGTCGAGCTCGCGGTCCTTCGCGAGCGCCGGGAACGCTGCGGCCCAGGCGGCAACACGCTCGTCCCACTCCCGCTGCAGCTCGACGCCACGCGCCGCCACCGGCGCCATGTGCGCGCGCACCGCGTCGGAGACGCCGAAGATCGCGTCGGGATCGAGGCCCATCACCTCCTTGGTTGCGCGGATCTCGGCCTTGCCGAGCGGCGCTCCGTGAGCCTTCGACGTATCGATCGCGTTCGGCGCCGGGTAGGCGATATGGGTCCTCAGAACGATCAACGACGGGCGCTCCTCCTCGGCCTTCGCCGCCGCAAGCGCACCGAGCATGGCGTCGAGATCCTCGGCATCGTCGACGTGCTGGACGTGCCACCCGTACGCCTCGAAGCGCTTGCCCTTGTCCTCCGTCGTGAACGTGAGTGACGTCGTGCCGTCGATCGTGATGTGGTTGTCGTCGTAGATGTAGACGAGACGGCCGAGCCCGAGGTGCCCGGCAATCGACGCGGCCTCCTGAGAGACGCCTTCCATCAGATCGCCGTCCGAGCAGATCGAGTAGATCCAGGAGTCGACGATCTCGTGGTGCGGCCGGTTGTAGCGATCGGCGAGGAAGCGCTGCGCGATCGCCATGCCGACGCCGTTCGCGAACCCCTGTCCGAGCGGTCCCGTCGTCGTCTCGATCCCGGCCGTGTGACCCCACTCGGGGTGACCCGGGGTACGGGATCCCCACTGGCGGAACTGCTTCAGGTCGTCGAGGGTGACGTCGTACCCGGAGAGATGGAGAGCGGCGTACTGGAGGACGCAGGCATGGCCGGCGGAGAGGATGAAGCGATCGCGGCCCGGCCAGTGCGGGTCGGCCGGGTTGTGACGCATGACGTCGCGGAAGAGGAGATAGGCCACCGGCGCGAGTGCCATCGCCGTGCCCGGGTGGCCGGCGTTGGCCTGCTGCACTGCGTCCATCGCGAGCGCGCGAATCGTGTCGACCGTCTCAGTGCGGGGATCCGAGGCCACTAGTGGCGAGCATATCGCCAGCAGTGCGTCGGCCGCGTCTACCCTACGCCCGTGTCCGTCCTGATCGCATCGAATCTCCGCAAGGAGCTCGCTGGGGACCCGCTCTTCGACGGGATCTCCTTCTCCGTCGACCGGGGGCAGCGGCTCGCGCTCGCGGGCCAGAACGGGGCCGGCAAGACGACCCTGCTGCGAGCGATCATGGGGGAGACGTCGATTCAGGGCGGCGAGATCGCGCTCCAGAAGGGTGCGCGCGTCGCCCTTCACGACCAGCGCCCGCCGCGCGACCGCGGCCTGACGCTCCGCGAGTACTCGATCTCCGGAGCGTCCGCGCTCGTCCAGATCGAGCAGGAGCTGCGCGATCTCGAGCAGGCGATGGCGGGCGGGGCACACGACCCGGCCACGATGCGACGCTACAGCGAGGCGCAGGCACGGCTCGAGCACGCCGGTGGCTGGGGTTGGCGCGACCGTGCCGCGTCGATGCTCCGTGGGCTCGGCTTCCACGATGCCGACCTCGACCGGCAGCTCTCCACGTTCTCGGGTGGCGAGCTGACACGGGCCTCACTGGCACGCGCGCTCGCGGGCGATCCGGACCTGCTCCTGCTCGACGAGCCGACGAACCACCTCGACGTCGAGAGCCTCGAGTGGCTCGAGCGCGAGCTGACGTCGATCGATGCCGCGGTGATCCTCGTGGCGCACGACCGCTGGTTTCTCGAGTCCGTGACGACGGCCGTGCTCGAGATCGAGGGCGGCCGCGGCCTCTACTTCTCGGGTCCCTGGCACCGGTGGCGGCTCGAGCGCGCTGCGCGGGCGCAGGCGGCGGCGAAGAGCGTGAAGCGCGTGGGCGCGGACATCGAGCGCCTGGAGCGGTTCGTGGAGCGCTTTCGGTACAAGAAGTCGAAGGCCAAGCAGGCACAGGCGAAGATCACCCAGATCGGTCGTCTCGAGCAGGAGCGGAAGAAGGCGGCCGGAGAGCTCGAGAACCTCACCCACCGCCGCCGCAGCATGGGCTTCGAGTTCCTCAAGCCTGCGCGCACGGGCAGAGTTGTCGTCGAGATCGAAGGCCTTCGCCTCTCAGCGGGCGGCAAGGAGCTGATCGAGGAAGGCTCGCTCGTGATCGAGCGCGAGGAGCACGTCGCGCTCGTCGGCCCGAACGGGTCGGGCAAGACGACATTGCTCGAGACGCTCGTGGGTCACCGTGCGCCGGACGCCGGGAAGGTCCGCTTCGGGCACGGCGTCGAGCCCGCCTACTTCTCCCAGCACGACGTCGAGCTCGACGAGCGCGGCACGGTGCTCGACTGCGCGGTCGCGATGACGGGGCTTGCGCGCCCGCAGGCGCAGAATCTTCTCGGCAAGTTCCTCTTCTCGGGCTACGTCGAGCAGGAGAAGCAGGTCTCGGTGCTCTCGGGCGGCGAGCGCCGCCGGCTCTCGCTCGCGGTCATCGTCGCCTCGGGAGCGAACCTGCTCGTGCTCGACGAGCCGACGAACCACCTCGACCTCGAGAGCCGCGAGGCGCTCGAGGCGGCTCTCGAGGCGTTCCCGGGCGCCGTCCTTCTCGTCTCCCACGACCGGGCACTCCTCGATGCCGTCGCCGAGCGGACGGTCGCGATCGAGGGTCACGCACTACGCTCCTACGAGGGCGGCTGGGCCGACCTCGTTCAGGCGCGGGAGGAGGAGACGGCACCAGCGACCCCCGTCGCGGCGCCGGCAAGGCAACCGAAGACCGGCCGGGCGCCTGCGAAGAAGAAGGGGCCGTCCGAGCTCGAGCAGGTCGAACGTCGGATCACGACGCTCGAGCAGCACGTCGCACAGCTCGAGGCGAAGCTCGCCGAGGACTGGACGAACATGGACACGCTGACCGAGTACCGCACCTCACGCGACGAGCTCCAGGAGCTGCTCGCCCGTTGGGAAGCGCTGTTCGAGGCCGGAGGAGAGACGTCAGCCTCCCCCCTGGGCTCCACGCAGTGATCTCCCTCTCCGTCCTCGATCTCGCTCCGATCTCGGCCGGTTCGAGCGCGGGTGACGCCCTCCGAAACAGCCTCGATCTCGCCCGGCACGTCGAGCGGCTCGGCTACATGCGCCACTGGGTCGCCGAGCACCACAACATGCCGGGCATCGCGAGCGCCGCCACGGCCGTCGTGGTGGGGCACTTGGCGGCCGGCACCTCGACGATCCGCGTCGGTGCGGGCGGGATCATGCTGCCGAACCACTCACCGCTCGTGATCGCAGAGCAGTTCGGCACACTCGAGTCCCTCTATCCCGGCAGGATCGACCTCGGGCTCGGGAGAGCCCCCGGCACCGATCAGCTCACGGCGCGCGCGCTCCGTCGCGACCCGATGAGCGCCAACGAATTCCCCCAGGACGTGCGGGACCTGCAGTTCCTCTTCGGGCCTGTCCAGCCGGGACAGGCGATCCGGGCCGTGCCGGGTGCCGGCCTCGGGGTTCCTCTCTGGATCCTCGGCTCGAGCACGTTCGGCGCGCGACTCGCGGCCGCGCTCGGCCTGCCCTACGCGTTCGCCTCCCACTTCGCGCCGACCGATCTGCTCGCCGCACTCGACGTCTACCGTCGTGAGTTCCGCCCCTCGGAGCAACTGGCTGCCCCGTACGCGATGGCCGGGCTCAACGTCTTTGCGGCCGACACCGACGAGGAGGCACGCCGGCTGTTCACGACGCCGCAGCAGGCGTGGGCGAATCGCTTTCGCGGGCTCGGTGGGCCGTACCCGCCACCGATCGACGACATCGAGGCGTACTGGACTCCGGCCGAGAAGGCGCAGGCCTCGTCCATGCTGACGCACTCCGTCGTCGGGTCGCCCGCAACAGTGCGCGGCGGCGTCGAGCAGTTCGTGCAGCTGACGGGTGTGGACGAGGTCATGGTCGTCTCGGCGATCTTCGACCACGAGGCGCGGCTGCGCTCGTACGAGATCCTGGCCGACGCCGTTTCCCTGTGACGAGGTGGCGCATCGGCGGCGTAGAACGGGTATGCACGCTGCGACACTGACGAGGCCCGTGACGCATACAGCCACCCCCTTGACGTTCGCCGAGGCGGCCGAACGGCACCTCGACGACGTCTTCGGCTACCTGCTCTACCTGACACGTGACCGGGCGGAGGCGGACGATCTCGCCGGCGCGACATTCGAGAAGGCGCTTCGCCAGTGGTCGCGCTTCGATCCGCGTCGCGGGACCGCCCGCACCTGGCTGCTCGGTATCGCGCGCACGACGGCCCTCGACTCGTTCCGCGCCGACAAGCGCCGCAAGCGCCGTGAGGAGGTCGCCGCGGAGCCGGAGGCGCAGGAGGCGGACTTCGTCGAGGGGCTCTCGCCGGCTCTGCAGACGGCGCTGGCAACGCTCAGCGCCGGTGAGCGCGAGGTGCTCGCGCTCCGGATCGTGATCGAGCTCGACGGCGATCAGACCGCGCGTGTGCTCGGGATCAGCCCGACCGCCGTTTCGACCCGGCTCAGCCGGGCGCTCCACAAACTCGAAGAGAAGGTGAGGGACGATGACCTCCGCTGAGCTGATCACCGAGCTTCAGGCCTCGCGGCCCACCGCCGACCGCGCGCTGCTGGACCGTGTCCGCGCACTCGCCGCTGCCGAGCCGACGCGGCAGCCGTCCCTGTTCGACCGCCTCGGTCGCCTCTCGCCGCGACGCTTCACGCTCGTCGCGGTCCCGACCATGGCCGTGCTCCTGCTCGCCGTCGCCGGCGTCGCCGGGCTGCTCGGCTCGGGCTCCCGCCCCGGTGGGGTCGAGGCGATCCGCAGCGATCTCTCGTCGCAGAGCGCCGCCCCGACGACGAGCCCCGCCTACGAGGCGGCTCCGGCTCTGAAGGCCGGAACCGTCGGCGGTGCCACTGACGCCGCGACGCCGGCTCCCGACGCCCGGCCGCGCACAGCGGTACTCGGCCCAGCTCACGCTCACCGTGAAGGACATCGACGCGCTCTCCGACGCGACGCAGCAGGCGTTGCAGATCACGAGCGACCTGGGCGGGTATCTCGTCACCGCGTCGTATGCGACCACCGAAACCGGGGTCTCGTCCCTGACCCTCAAGGTGCCGTCGGCGAACGTGCAGCAGGCGATCGTGCGGCTGTCGGGCCTCGGCACGATCGCGGGCCAGCAGGTCCAGATCGACGATCTGCAGGGGCAGATCGACGAGCTGACCAAACGCGAGACGGCCCTGCGGGGGCAGATCGCCCGCCTCTCGGCCCGCCTCGCTTCGACCGAGCTAACGCCCGAGACTCGAGCCACCCTGGTCGCCCGCCGCGACGCCGCTCGCAGCGAGCTCGCCAACCTGCGGGCCGCGCACGCGCAGATCGATGCGGAGGCGCAGTTCGCGACGATCCAGCTGACGATGCAGACACCCGAGGCCTCGACCATCGTGCCTGTCCCGTCACGGTTCGACAACGCCGTCGACCGGGCCGTCGAGATCCTTGCCGTCGAGGCGATGGTCGTCCTCTACGCCCTCGTCGTCGCCGGCCCGCTGGCGATCCTCCTCGTCCTCGCCTGGCTCGCGCGTCGCGCCGTGCGGCAGCGGCACGAGGCGGAGCTGCTCTCAACCCGCTGACGGCCTGCTCGACCCGACGACCCCTCGGCTACGCGCTCTTGACGTCGAGCGTCGCAATCAGCGCCTCTGCGACGACCTTGAGCGGGCGGCCCGAGATCTGGCTCGCCTTCCGCAGCCGCGCGAAGGCGTCCTGCTCGCTCAGGCCCTCGCGCTGCATGAGGAGGCCCTTTGCCCTCTCGATCGCCTTGCGGGCAGCGAGCGCCTCGGTGAGCGAGTCCGCCTCCTCACGCACCGCGGCGAGCTCCTCGTGGCGGGCGCGGGCGGTGGCGATCGCGGGAAGCAGGTCGGTCTCGCGGAACGGCTTCACGAGGTAGCCGAACACGCCGGCCTCGACGGCGCGCGAGACGAGCTCCTGCTCGCCGTACGCAGTCACCATCACGATCGGGATCGGGCGCTCCTCGAGGATGCGTCGCGCCGCGTCGATCCCGTCGAGCCTCGGCATCTTCACGTCGAGCAGGGCGAGATCGGGCTCGAGCGTGCGCGCAAGGGTGACCGCCTCCTCGCCGTCCTTGGCCTCGGCACACACGTCGAACCCCGCCTTCTCGAGCATTGCCCGGAGATCGAGCCTGATGATCGTCTCGTCTTCAGCGATCAGAAGTCGCATCGTCGTCCTTTCCATGACTGCGGGCCGGGAACCTGACTTCGGCACACAGGCCCTGCTCGTCGCGAAGCGTCAACTCACCCCTGAGCTCGTCGCGGACGAGCGCACGGACGATGGAGAGGCCGGTGCCGTCGGGCTCGGCCTGCATGCCGTCGCCGTCGTCGGCGATCGAGAGCACGACGTCGCCACCGTGCCCCTCCAGCGTAATGGAGATCGCTCCCCCACCGTGCTCGAGAGCGTTTCCGAACAGCTCGCTGAAGACGAGAGCGAGCGATGTGGCCCGCTGGCCCGCGAGCGAGACGGGCTCGAGAGAGGAGGTCACGTCCTTGCCGACGACGAGCCCCTGCACGAGCATCGCGCGCAGCCTGTCGATGAGCTCGTCGAGCTCGACGTCGTCCTCGCGGTGCTCCGTCAGGACCTCGTGCACGGCCGCGATCGCGAGGATGCGGTTGACGGAATCGCCCAGAGCCTTCTGCGGATCGACATTCTCGGCGCGCGCCTGCAGGCGTAGCAGCGAGGCCACCGTCTGCAGGTTGTTCTTCACCCGATGGTGGATCTCCTGGGCCAGCACGCCCCGCAACGCCATCCGCCCGTGCTCGAGAGCAACGGCTGCCTGGCTCGCGATCGCCTCGAGCAGCTGGCGGTCGTCGTCCGTGAAGGGGGTGTCACGGTCGACGACGAGCTCGCCGATCGTCCGGCCGCGCCAACGAAGGGGCAGCCGTACGGCGTGCGCGCCGGCACGTCCCTCGGGCCAGGCGATACGCCCGTCCTCGAGCACGACGGCAGCACCCGTGGCCTGGATCGACTCGACGGTCGTCTGCACGATCGCCTGCAGTGACTCCTCCAGGTAGAGCGACTCGGAGACGGCCTCCGAGATCCGCGCCAGCGCTTCGAGCTCGTGCACGCGCCTCTGTGCCTGGGAGTACAGCTTCGCGTGCTCGATCGACTGGGCCACCTGTCCGGCGATCGTCATCAGCAGGTCGACCTCGGCCTGCGTGAACGCTCTCGGATCTCGCGTGCGAACGTTGAGCGCTCCCTCGAGCTTCTCGCGCGCGAGGATCGGGACGGCAAGGATCGATGCGTAGTCGTCCTCCGGCAGGTTCGGAAACGCCTTGAATCGCGGGTCGAGATGCGCGTCGGCGGCAATCATCACCGGCGCGCGCTCTGCGGCCGCAACGCCCGTGATGCCTTCCCCACGACGCATGCGCGGCGCTCTGGTGGCGTCCTCGACGCTCGTCCCGTGGGTCGCACGCAGAACGAGCTCGTCGGTGCGCTCGTCGTAGAGGTACACGTAGGCCGAGTCGGTCTCGAGCGCGGCGGCCACCTCGTGCGCGATTGCCTCCATCACGTCCTGGAGGTCGAGCGACGAGTTGACGACCTCCGTTGTACGGGTGAGGAGCGCGAGGTGCCGGGCGGCGTCGTTCACGTGTCGGCTCCTAGTCCAGGTACGAGAGGGCGATCACGCCGAGGATCGGGACGGCGAGCGTCAGCGAGAAGTTGAACCATCCGACCCAGATCAGGCGCTGCCGCGTCGCAGGCGCCTGAGGCTCCTTCGCCCGGAGCTCCCGCTGCAGCCGCGGCCCGAGGACGTAGTCGTGGACGAGCGCGCCGCCGACGAGGAAGACGACGAGGATCGACTTGAGGATCAGGGTGCGATCGAAGTCCGACGACAGCGCCGCCGAGTTGAACCCGCTGTGAAGATCGGTGAGCCAGAGCCCCGAGAGGATCGCGACACCCATCGCACTCCATCCGAGAGGCCGCCAGCGTCGGCCGAGCGCCCTCATCGCGGTCGCCCGGGCATCTCCCTCGAGCTTCCGGATGGCGGGGACACCGACGAACACGAGCACGATCGTGCCGCCGACCCAGACGGTCGCCGAGAGGAGATGGACGATGCGGAGCACGGTCAGCATGAGCGCAGGCTATCGTCGGAGGCGATGAGCCCGGACGGCATCCTCTTCCTCCACCTCGCGGGCGTCCTGCTGTTCGTCGGTGGGTCGATCGCGGCTGCGCTTCTTCGGGTCGCGGCGATGCGACGATCGCGACCATCGGAGGTGGCGCTTCTGCTGCGCGCCGTTCGGCCGGTGGTCCCTCTCGTCGGAGGCGGGCTCGTGCTCGCGATCGCCGCCGGCTTCTGGCTCGCAAGCGACCTCGGCCTCGCGCTGGCTGCGCCGTGGCTGTCGATCACGTTCGGGCTGATCGGCTGGGTGGTCGTCGCGGGAGCGGTGGCCGGCCGGCAGGATCGAAGAACGCGTGAGGCCGCGGAGCGCCTGGCCCGCGACGACGACTCCCCGAACGCCGATCTGGCGCGACGACTGCGCGACCCGCTCAACCTGACCCTCAACGCGTCGCTGCTCCTCGCGGTCGTCGTGGTCGTGGCGCTGATGATCTGGAAGCCTGGCACGTAATGGTCCTACAACGACCACGGGCCCCTTTCGGGTCCCGCGATCGGCCGTCAGTCGCAAGCGAGCCACTCGCCTAGCGGCTCAGCCTGCACTGACGATAATGCTCCTTCTGCGTGCCGTTGTCCAGTCTGAACGGCAGGCAGGTGGTACCTCGCGCCCGCGAGGTACCACCCGTCGCGCAACGAGCTACAGCGCTGCCAGGTAGCGGTCGAGCTCCCACTGCGTGACCTGCGTGCGGTAGTCGTCCCACTCCGCACGCTTGAGCTGGACGTAGCGGGGGAAGATGTGCTCCCCGAACGCCTTCTCCAGGAGGTCGGATGCGGCGAACGCGTCGATGGCCTCGCCGAGCGAGCCCGGCAGCGCCTCGACACCCTGCTCGACCCGCTCGTCGTCCGAGAGCCGATAGAGGTTCGTCGTCATCTCGGCGGGCAGCTTGTACCCCTGCTCGATCCCCTCGAGACCGGCGTGCAGCAGCGCCGCGAATGCAAGGTACGGGTTGCAGGCCGGATCCGGGCACCGGATCTCCGCGCGCGTCGCCTGCTCCGAGCCCGGCTTGTAGAGCGGGATCCTGATCAGGGCCGACCGGTTACGCTGCGACCAGGCCACGTACACCGGAGCCTCGTAGCCTGGCACGAGACGCTTGTACGAGTTCACCCACTGGGCAAGGACGGCCGATAGCTCGCGGGCATGAACGAGGAGGCCCGCGATGAACGACTTCGCCGTGTCGGAGAGGTGGTTCGGGTCCTTCGCGTCGAAGAACTGGTTGCGTCCACCCTTGAAGAGCGACATGTGCGTGTGCATCCCCGAGCCGTTCTCGCCGAAGAGGGGCTTCGGCATGAACGTCGCGTAGTAGCCGTGCCACGCCGCCACCTCCTTGACGACGATCCGGTAGGTCATTGTCTTGTCGGCCATCGCGAGCGCGTCGTCGTACCGCATGTCGATCTCGTGCTGGGACGGTGCCACCTCGTGGTGGTGGTACTCGATCTGGATGCCGACCGACTCGAGCGCGTGAATCGTGTCGTTCCGGACCTCCGTCGCCGCATCCTGAACCGTCATCGCGAAGTAGCCGCCCTCGTCGATCGTCTCGGTGCCCTTGTCGTCCTCGAAGAGGAAGTACTCGAGCTCGGGCCCGACGTTGAACGTGTCGAAGCCGAGCTTCTTCATGCGCTCGAGCGCGAGCTTGAGGATGTAGCGCGGATCGCCCTCGTAGGGCGTCCCGTCGGGCTTGACGACGTCACAGATCATCCGGCCGACCTTCGCGCCCAGCTCGTGGCCGTGATCGTCGACCGGCCGCGGCATGATCTCGAACGTTGCCGGATCGGGGATCGCGACCATGTCCGATTCCTCGATCCGGTTGAACCCGGTGATCGACGAGCCGTCGAAGCCCATCCCGTCATCGAGCGCCTCCGCCATCTCGTTCGGCGTGATCGCAAACGACTTCAGGTGTCCCTCGAGGTCGGTGAACCAGAAGAGGACGTGCTCGACGCCCTCGTCCTTGATCCGCTTCATCACCGCGCGGCGCGCGGCGACGGTCGAGGTCGCCCTGTGCTTGCTCTTCACCTGCGTTACCCGCTTCGTCGCTGCGGGGGCCGTTCTCGGTCGCGCCATCAGACGTTCCTCCCTTTGAAAACGAAAAAAGCCCCAGGCGCAAGCAACGCCTGAGGCCCCATTGCCTCGAAAATCGACGATCCGAGCCTATCACGTCGACCACCGCTCGACAGGCTCCAACCGGGTTGGTCGGACGGGAGCGCCTCGAGGGCTGCGACCTCCCCGTGGTGCCGTGCTGCCCGGCTGTCGCGAGCGCAGCAACGCTGCCTCTTGCGCACCGGGGGGCATGCCTCTACAGTGTGGCCTCGGAGTCGCCGACGACGGCACTCCGGTTGGCGACGACGCCTCAGTGCTCTCTCGGGAGCCCTGGGGCTTTTTTGTGCGCACTTTTCGCGCTCGACAGGAGGACCATGTGATGCAGAAGTTCAAGCTCGAGTACATCTGGCTGGACGGCTACGAGCCCGTGCCGAACCTGCGAGGCAAGACGAAGGTGATGGCTTTCGACCGGTTCCCGACGCTCGAGGAGCTCCCGCTCTGGGGCTTCGACGGCAGCTCGACCCGCCAAGCGGACGGGAGCAACTCGGACTGCGTGCTCGAGCCTGTCGCCCTGTTCAACGATCCGGCCCGCACGAACGGCGCCCTCGTGATGTGCGAGGTGCTGCGCGCGGACGGGACGCCGCATCCGAGCAACAGCCGGGCGACGATCCCAGACGACCCGGACACGTGGTTCGGCTTCGAGCAGGAGTACTTCTTCTACTCGGAAGGCTCCCCCCTCGGCTTCCCGGCAGGCGGCGGCTTTCCGTCCCCGCAGGGCGAGTACTACACCGGCGTCGGCCACAGGAACGTCGGACCGATCGCCCGGCAGATCGTCGAAGAGCACCTCGACCTCTGCCTCGGGGCCGGGGTCAACCACGAGGGGATCAACGCTGAGGTCGCCAAGGGCCAGTGGGAGTTTCAGATCTTCGGCAAGGGATCGAAGCGGGCAGCCGACGAGATGTGGATCGCCCGCTACCTGCTCCTGCGCCTCTGCGAGCGGTACGGGGTCGACGTCAACTGGCACTGCAAGCCCCTGGGGGCGGAAGTCGACTGGAACGGCTCCGGCATGCACACGAACTTCTCGACGAGGACGATGCGCGAGGTCGGTGGCAGGCCGTACTTCGACGCACTGATGGGCGCCTTCGAGCGCCATCTCGCGGAGCACATCGAGGTCTACGGGCCTGATAACCACCTCCGCCTCACGGGCCTGCACGAGACGCAGGCGATCGACACGTTCAGCTGGGGCGTGGCCGACCGAGGTGCCTCGATCCGCGTGCCGCACAGCTTCGTCAACAACGGGTACCGCGGCTACCTCGAGGATCGCCGCCCGAACTCCCAGGGCGACCCGTACCGAATCGCGGGGCGGATCCTGGAGACGATCGCGATGGTCGACGAGTCGGCGATCGAGGAGGCGCGGCCGCTCGCGCTCGCCCAGACGGGCTAGGCAAGCCCGATGAACGACCGCCCGCCGGAGCCGCACGAGTCGTCCGGCGGGCGAGGAACGAGGACACAGCGTCCTCTCGGGGCCGACGGAGGCTCCACCCAGGAGGCAACGACGCCTCAGGCTCCCCTTGGGTGGGGACTTCCGTTGGACAGCGAGGGAGGATCGAGATGATGAAAGTTGAGGCGGTCGTGGTACGCGACCGCGTCGAGACGGTCATGGAGGCCGTCGAGGCCGCGACCGGGCACGTCGGCGTGACGGTGGTCGAGGCCGTGGGCCACGGTCGCGAGAAGGGGATCACGCACGAGTACCGGGGGCGGGTCTTCGAGTCGCGCTTCCTGCCGAAGGCGCTGTTGACGTTCGTGGTGCGTGACGAGATCACCGAGGGCGTGATCTCGGCGATCGTCGACGCCGCCCGGACGGGGCAGCCCGCCGGCGACGGCATCTGCTGGGCCGTCCCCGTGGGCCACGTCACGCACAGCAGAACCGGGAAGGCACTCGAGGAGGTCGATGCGGCATGAGTGTCGAGGAGCTCGGTTTCGCGGCAAGCACGATCTGGGTCATCCTCGCCGCGATCCTCGTGATCTTCATGCAGGCAGGGTTCGCCTTTCTCGAGGCCGGCCTGACCCGAATGAAGAACGTCGGGCATATCGCGGCGAAGAACGTCCTCATCCTGGCGATAGCCTCGATCGTCTACTACTGCGTCGGGTTCGGGATGGCCTTCGGCGACGGGGGCAACAGCTTCGTCGGCGGATCGGGCTTCTTTCCCTCGGTGAGCGAGTTGCTCACGATCGGCGAGGCACCGTTCTCGTGGTTCGGGGCGATTCCGGCAGCTGCGGGTTACCTGTTCGAGGTGGCGTTCGCCGCGGTCTCACTCGCGATCGTGTGGGGCGCGATGGCGGAGCGGACGAAGCTCTGGGTCTACTTCGCGTTCGGAGCGGTGTTCACGCTCATCTACTCGCTCGTCTCGCACTGGATCTGGAGCCCCGAGGGCTGGCTGTTCTCGCGCGGGATGCAGGACTTCGCCGGCTCGACGGTCGTCCACTACCAGGGGGCGCTCGCAGGGCTCGCAGGAGCACTTCTCCTCGGGCCGAGGATCGGCAAGTTCGGCTCCGACGGCAAGCCGAACGCGATTCCAGGTCACAACATGGCGTTCACGACGCTTGGCGTGCTGATCCTCTGGTTCGGCTGGTTCGGCTTCAACCCCGGCTCGACGCTGTCGGTCGACTTCGGCGGCGTCGGCTTCTTCGCTTACGTCGCGCTCAACACGAACATCGCAGCGGCCGCAGGCGTCCTCGGGGCCGTCGTGACGTCGTGGGTCGTCGTCAAGAAGCCGGACCTCTCGATGATGCTGAACGGCGCCGTCGGGGCGCTCGTCGCGATCACCGCGGCCTGCGCGTTCGTGGCGCCGTGGGCCGCGATCCTGATCGGCTTCGTCTCGGGCATCATCGTGGTTCTCGGATCGCTGCTCGTCGAGCGCATCGGGATCGACGACCCGGTCGGGGCGATCGCAGCCCACGGGATGTCCGGCGTGTGGGGAACGCTGTCACTCGGGTTCCTCGCGGTTCCGGAGCTCGTGAGCAAGCTCGACACCGGCAAGCCCGGGCTGTTCTACGGCGGCGGGCTCGGCCAGCTCGGCACCCAGGCTCTCGGCCTCGCGGCGGTCGGCGCCTTCACGTTCAGCCTGTCGTTCTTGATCCTGCTCGCCTTCAAGCTCACGGCCGGGATCCGGACCGAGCCCGAGGTGGAGAACCAAGGGCTGGACGTCTCGGAGCACGGGATGTGGGGATATCCCGAGTTCTACATCCCGGTGCCCGGCGGCTACGGCACCGAGCACCAGGGCCACGACCGGGGCGGGATCGTCAATGCCCCGGAAGGAGCGCCGGCACCCGCCGTCGGCTGACCCGCACCACTCCTGCCGGAGCGTCTGCAAGGGGCGCTCCGGCAGGAGACGGGCTCCTCGTCGACCGGCATGTGGCCCGGGGTCAGCGCCAGCCGCCAAGCACGGCCCGTGGGGAATCGACCGCACGGTCGAGAGCGAGCACGTGACGTGCCTCGATGAAACCGCGACCGGCCGGCGTCCGCATCGGGAGCCAGGTGCGACCATGAACCCTCCGGCGGCGACCGGTCGACCAGACGGGCCCCTCGTCGAACCTCAGTTGGTACAGGAGCTCCCCGTCGGGCCGATCGAGCACGTCCAACGCGTCGCACCGCGCGACACCGTCGACGAGGAACGCTCGCCGCCGGCGGAAGTAGAGCAGCACGAGCCCGAGGAGGACCAACCAGCCGCCAGCGATCACGAACAGCCGAACGGGGACGTCGAGTGTCTGCAGCGTGTCGAGCAGCGCGCGTGCCATGACGAGGAATCCGACCTGCAGCTCCCGCTCCGCGGTCTGGATCAGCGTCTCGCTGTCGAGGGTCGGGCCGCCCGAGCTGAGCCTGCCGAGCCACGCGGGTCGGAGATCGCTCGGGAGCGCTACGACGACCTCGACGACGGCGCTCGAGCGATCGCCGGCCTCGCCGAGAATCGTGTACGAGAAACGGTCGATCCCTTCGAAGCCCGGGTCGGCCGAGTACAGGACGCTTCCGTCGGGAAGCACACGGACACTGCCGTGGCCGGCTGGACCGACCTCGACGACGATCCGGGTCGGATCGGCGATCGTGTCGTTGGCGAGGACCGCGATCGTCTCGGGCGTGCCCGTCGTCGCTCGTGCGATGTCGTTCCTTGCCTGCAAGCCTGACGGCGCAGCTTTGGGGGCTGAGCTCGGAGTGGGTTCGGCGTTGGGCTCGGGACTGGGTGCGGGTGTCGGAGCGGGCCCGGGCGCCGGGACATCGTCCGGGAGCGGCGCTGCCGTCACGACGACCGTCACGGTCGTGCGGCCCGTGCCAATCGGGACTCCTCCATCGCGGACGACGACCTCGAAGGCGCTCGCGTCCGCAGCAGGCGTGAACCGGAGGCTGCGAAGCGCTCCGTTCACGGCGGCGATGCCGCCGGTGAACCTCATGCTGCCATCATTGACGCCGTCTCCGGTTGCGAAGGTGAGCCCGGAGCGGCTCTGGAGCGTCAGAGTGCCCGCCGAGACCGACAGCGTCACCCGGACGGAGCCGTTCACGTCGGGATCGCCGACGGAGATCACCGAGCCGGGCACGGCGCCGAACATCAGTGGAACGTCCTCGTCCGTCTCGACCCGCGCCGGCATGGTGTTCACCGGGGCCTCGTTCACGTCGAGCACCCGGACACGGAGCGACTGGAGGTCGCTGAGAAGTCCGCCGCCGGCGTGAACGTCAAACCCGCCAGCAGCGTGTTGACGTTCGCGATCACGCCGCTCGCGCTCCACACCCCGGTGCCGGCGTTGTAGGTCGAGGTGACCGCACCCGAGGTGGCCGTGCTCAAGCTGCCCGCAGCCGGTTCGACAACGTCAACGTCGCCGTCAAACGGCACTGTCCACATCGCCGCCAACGATGTCGACCAGGTTCAGCGCCGTGCCCTCCGTATACGACTCCGCTGCGCTCAAGTTGCTCGCCGTCGGAGCGTCGTTGACGGCATTCACCGTGATGTCGCGCGTCGCCACCGTGCTGGGCAGCGCGCCGTCGCTGACGACGAACGCCACCGTGCGCGCCAGCGCGCTCGGGTTGTCGCTCGAGTTGAAATATGTGACCGAGCGCAGCGCGGTTCGGTAGCTGGCCAACGTGGCGGTGCCGCTCAGCGTCAGCACGCCGGTGCCGGCGCTCCAGCTGCCCGTGATGCCCAGCTGGTTGGTGAAGGCCAACCCGTCCTGTCCGCTGGCGTAGTTCACCGAGATGCCGACCGTGGCACCGGTCAGATTGAGGCTGTTGATGTCGCTGACCGTCAGGCCGGTGTCGATCGCGTTGGCGGCCTGGTTCTCGGTGTAGGCGAGCGAGCCGCCCGAGGTCGTTACCACGGGCGCGTCGTTGACCGCATTGATCGTGTGGTTCAGCCCGACAGTGGCCGACGAGATGCGCGTCGTGCCGCCAGTGGCGCCGCTCAGGTTGGTCGTCGCGCCGTTGGTGATCGCCTGGCCGCTCTCGATCAGGTTCGCACTGAGCGCGGTGGCCGCGCCGTTGTAGTCGGCCGCCGGCACGAAGCGCAGCATCGTCGAGGCCGCCGCATCCAAGGTGATCGCCGCCGCCGCGCTCCCCAGCGTCGTCCAACTGCCGCCCGTGTTGATCGAGTATTGCCAGTTCCCCCTGGCCGCATCAACGGTATAGTTGCGGATCGCAATACTGCCGACAGTGTTGGCGCTCGAGCCACCGGCGACCTGGTCGCTGGCGTCCGAGAAACTTCCGCTGAACAGCGAACCGACCGTTGCGCCGGCCGGGTTCGCCGCGTCTTCGTTGATTGCCGCCAGGGTCGCAATGCCCGAGGCCACGGGGGCGTCGGGCTGCGGGAGGAGCTCCAGGCAGCGGAGGCGCGGGCGAGAGCCGCCGACGCGGAGGCCGACGCGCTTCGTGACACGATCGCCGACCTCGAGAGCCTCATCGGAGTGGGGCAGGCTCGCACGCTGCTCTGCGCGCCCCGGTCTCGCGCGCACGGGGTGTGAGGCCTCGAAACGAGAGCTGCGACACCATTCAAGGCGGGCGCCGGTTCCACCGATGACACCCGTACACCTCTCTCGAGGGCGGCCATCGAGAACACCGTGTATTCCCCACTCCTTTCCCATGAATCCGAGCACGAGTCCGCCACGGCGCAGGCGACGCTGCGGCGGAGCCTTCGCCCGATCCGGGTCCTGCTCTCGGTCGCCTTTCTCCTGGTCGTGCTGGCGTCCCCCGGCGGAGACTCCGTCTCGCTCGGCATCGAGGTCACCGTGCTCCTGGTCGCCGTCGCGTCGGCGAACGCTCTCGTCAACGCTGCCGGGATGCTCGGCTGGGCGCCCGAGGCCACTCGCGGCGGGGCGTTCGCACTCCAGATCGGGATCGACGCCCTGCTCGCCCTTGCCAGCATGCTCCTGCTGGATGCGACTGCGACTCCGCTCGCCTGGATCGCACTCCTCCTCCCCGTTTTCGACACGGCCGTCGCCTCCGGCGCGCTCGCTGCAGGTCTCTCATGGGCCGCGCTCAGCTTCGCCTACGTGGTGATCGCCCTCCAGGTCAAGTCGTCCGCCGCGTCGCCGTCCGACGTGCTGGGGCTCGCGATCCAGCAGCTCGCCGCGGTCGCGGTTGTCAGCCTACCTGCCGCCTATCTCGCCGTGAGGCTCCGGGACGACCTGGCCCATTCTCACCGGGCCCGGGCCGAGGCCGACCGCCGGGCCGACGAGCTTCTCGTCGTGGCGGCCACGGCCCAGAGGCTCGCAGCGACGACCGACCGGCTCGCGGTACTCGACATCGCCCTCGACCGCGCCACCGCGCTCGGATTCATCCAGGCAGACGTCTGCGAAAAGCACTCTGACCGGCCGTGGCGCATCCTGCGCAGCGTCGGGTCCCTCCGCAGCCCCGAGCCGTCTCTCGGCGGGCACCTCGACGAAGCCCTCGCCCTGGGCCGCCCGGTGGCGATCGGGGGTGGGGCGGCTGCGGAGGCGGGGCTTCGGCTGTTCGGTTTCCGCACGGGGATCATGCTCCCCATCGCCGACACGCCCGAGTACGCGGTTGCCCTTCGCGCCTGGTCGAACGAGTCGCTCGAGAGCGGGTCGAGCGCACGTGAGTCGCTGGAGCTGCTCGGGGCGCTCACCGCCGGCGCGTGGAGAAGCGCCACGACCCTCGCCGACCTCGAGACGTGGTCGCAGCAGCTCGCGCATCGGGCCTCACATGACGAGTTGACAGGCCTTGCGAACCGGGCCGAGCTGTTCACGTGTGTCGAACGGTCACTCGAGCGGTTGCGCAACACCGGCTCGCAGTTCGCTGTCCTGTTCCTCGATCTCGACGGGTTCAAGGAAGTGAACGACCAGCTCGGGCACGAGGCCGGGGATGCGGTCCTGCAGGGAGTCGCCGAACGGCTTCGCCGGCATGTGCGAGGCCACGACGTTCTCGCCCGCCTCGGCGGGGACGAGTTCGTCGTCGTCCTCAACGATCTCGTCACGCCCACCGATGCCCAGTCGGTCGCAGAACGCATCTGTGAGGCGGCCTCGGCGAAGTTCTCGATCGGCGACGCCATGGTGAGCCTCGCAGCGAGCATCGGCATCGCGTACGCCCGGCCCGGCGACACCGCGGACGAAGTGCTGAACGCGGCGGACCGGGTCATGTACGAGGCAAAGCGAAGCGGAGGCAACCGCTTCGTGGTCAGCCGCACCTACGCAGCGTAGAAGTCGCTGTCGAGCCGCCGACGCTCAAGCCCACGGCCAGAAAGCCGATCTCGAGACCTTCGGGCCCGAAACGGGTAAGGCGCTGACGCGATTCACGCGCTCTGCCCGCCGCACGCTCGAGCTGACCACTGGCGGCCGCCCGAAGGCTGCCCGACGCGAAGTTCGCAACGAGGTAGCACCGTCGTTCGCTGCCATCCGCGACCGCCTCGTATCCCAGCGAGACAGCGCCCTCGCGGACGTGGAGCACGCGGGGAGCCTGCTCGGCCAGCTCGGCAGGCTGGCAAGCTTCGTGATCGCGTTCGTGCTCCCCACGGTGGCGGTCGTCGTCTACCGGCAGATCGCCCGGCGTTCGCGCGAGTCGATCTCACTCGCCACGGCCCTGGCCCGTGAGCGGGGCCGGACGAAGCGTCGCCGCCGGATGCTCGCACTGCAGCTCGCGAATCTCCAGCGCTATCTGGCGGACATCGAGGAGGGAGCACCGGATCACGGCCTGGCGGCGGCCCGTCGTCTCGGCTGGGACCTCGAGGCGCTGATCGCCGTCACCACCGACTCGCGACGGTTGACGTTCGAGAACGTCGAGTTCGCCGTCGGGCAGGCCGATCTGGGAGACTCACCTCGGTCGGCCGGCATCGACGTCCACGTCGAGGCTGCCGAAGGCACCGCCTGGGGTGATCCGGCGGGTATCGCAACGGCGCTCCGATGGCTCGTGCTCGAAGCGCAGGAGGCGGGAGCCGGCCGAATCGAGCTCTCCGCGTCCGATCGCGGGGGACGGGTGCACGTGACGGTCGTCCACGACGGGGCGCCACTCGATCCGACGGTTGCGACACTCGTCTTCGAGAAGTCGCATGACGACGAGCGTGCCGCGGCGGAAGGCGGGGCGGCGCCGATCCGGCTGCTCGCCGCCCAGGAGCTGGTCGAGTCGATGGGAGGGCTCCTGAGCCCGACCACCGGCGCAGGAAGGCCGGGGTTCCTCGCCGACCTGCAGCAGGCCGGCGAACCGCCTCCGCTCGACTCGGCTCAGCCGACGACCGCGGCTCCCGCGGCCGCCTGACTGCCGGCCGAGCGCCGCTCACGCGAGCGCGAACGTCACCGAGACGGTTGCGGTCGTCTGCTGCGGGCCGGCCTCGACGGGGGTGGAGCCGTCCGATGTTGCTTCCTTCGAGAACATCGGCACCGGTGCGAACCCGCCGTCCTCGGTCACCGTCGTGACCTTCCCGAGCGAACGGCCGGAGGCTCCGGCGAGAGCCTCTGCCTTCTCTCGGGCGTCGGCAACTGCTGCCTTCAGCGCCTGGAGGTAGAGCTCCGCCTGGTCGCCGCGCGAGAGTGACGGGCCGAAGACCTGATTGGCGCCGGCGGCGACGGCCGCGTCGATCAGGGATCCGGCCCCGTCGATGCCGACCGTTGCCGTGACGACGTTCGCTGCCGCGAACCCCGAGAGGGCACCGTCCGGCCCGTACGCCTGCGAGAGCGAGACCGACTGCGTACCGACGTTCTTCCCACCGGAGGCCTTGACGGCAGCGATCACCTGCCGCATCTCGCGCGCGTTGGCGGCGAGCGCGGCCTTCGCGGTCTCGGCACGGGAGTCGACGCCGAACGAGAAGGCGGCCGTCGTCGGGACGGCGGAGACGGTGCCGCTCCCCGACACGCTAACCGTGTCTCCGGCCTGCGACGGTCCTTCGACGGCGCGTGCCCTTTCGGGGCGGGCGACTCCGGCAAGGGCTACTGCGGCGACGAGCAGGACGGCCGCCAGGGCGATGCGCTTCATCGTTCTCCTCCAGGTGTCGGGGTGCTCATACCCCCTCTACGCCGCGGGACCGGCGATTCGTCACACCGTCTCCGGTCCGCTAGCGCAGGCGAGATCGGGCTTCGGCGATCGCTGAACGGACGCCGCCTGGCCCGGGCGCAGCGCGCGCTGCGACGCTCTCGGCCGCCGAGCCCGCCGGGACGAACGACCCGTCACGGACGCTCCCTGCGACGCGCTCGTGTGCCTCCCGGAACGGGACGCCCTCGCGGACGAGCACCTCCGCCGCATCGGTCGCGAGCACGAGCGGATCGGAAGCAGCAGCTGCCATCCGCTCGCGATCGACGGCAAGACCCGGGACGAGCGCTGCGAGCGCCTGCAGCCCGAGCTGCACGTCGAGTCGCGCCGCGAACGCAGGGGCCTTGTCCTCCTGGAGATCACGGTCGTAGGCGAGGGGCAGTCCCTTCACCGTCGCGAGCAGGCCCGTCAGCCGCCCGATCGCCGTCCCCGCCTTGCCGCGCGCGAGCTCGGCGACGTCCGGGTTCAGCTTCTGCGGCATCATCGACGATCCCGTCGCGGCGTTCTCGGGCAGCTTGACGAAGCCGAACTCACCGGAGCACCACAGCACGATCTCCTCTCCGATCCGGGACAGGTGGGTGTACAGCACCGCGACGGCGTAGAGGTAGTCGAGCGCAAAGTCGCGATCTGCGACGGCGTCGATCGAGTTCCGCATCTGCCCCGGCGGGCCGGGAAGGCCGAGCGTCGACCCGGCCAGGGCGCCGGCACCGAGGGGGCTCTCGAGAGCGGCGGTGGCCGCGGCGGCAAACCGGATGCGGTCCCGCTCGAGCATCTCGACCCAGGCGAGCAGATGATGGCCGAGCGTCACGGGCTGGCCCCGCTGCAGGTGCGTGTAGCCGGGCATCAGCGTGTCGGCCTCGGCTTCCGCGAAGGAGAGCACGACGAGCGCGAGCGCCTCGATCTCCTCCCGCGCCTCGGCACACGCATCGAGGACGTAGAGCCGGAAGGCGGCGGCCACCTGGTCGTTACGCGAACGTCCCGCGTGGATCTTGCGACCGAGATCACCGAGCTGTCGCTCGATTGCGCTGTGCACGTCCTCGTCCTCGGCGAGATACCCGGCCGGATCCTGGGCGATCTCGGCCAGCCGCGATTCGGCCTCACCGAGCTCCTCGTCCGTGAGAAGGCCCGCTGCGTGAAGCCGTTGCGCGTGCTGGTAGCTCGCCTCACAGTCGTAGGGAAGCAGCGGTGCGTCGTCGGCATGAAGAAACGCCCACACCGCAGGATCGAGCGAGCCGCCGACGCGGCCGGACCACAGGGTCATGCGGTCGCTCCGTCGGCCAGATAGGCGGCGAGCTCTGCCTGCAGCTCGTGCGCCGTGGTTCCGTCCTTGGCCGCGACGAAGATCGTGTTGTCGCCGGCGAGGGTGCCGGCGATCGCCGGATGGCTCCCCTCGTCGATCGCCTGGGCGAGCGCGCTCGCGTACCCCGACGGAGTCGTCACGACGACGAGGCCACTGTTCGCCGCCTCGACACCGATCGCGTACCGCCGCATCGCCGCGCCGATGGCACGAAGCCGGTCGGCGTCTCCGGTCCCCGGCGCCGCATAGATCAGCCGGCCGCTCGGAGCGCGAACCTTCACGAGCCCGAGCTCGGCAATGTCTCGGGAGACCGTCGTCTGCACGACCTCGTGCCCTTCGTCGCGGAGCGCCTGGACGAGCTCCGCCTGCGTCGAGAGCGCCTGATCCTGAACGAGCCGCAGGATCGCCACCTGCCGTTCGCGACGGTTCACGAGGCGAGCACCCCCTCGATGATCCCGAGCGCCTCGTCGACATGACCCGCGCCGACGACGAGCGGCGGCGTGAGCCGCAGAACGTCCGGTCCGGCCGAGAGGACGAGGAGCCCCTGCTCGCGGCAGGCATCGACGACGGGGCCGACGGGGCGGTCGAGCTCGGCGCCGATCAGGAGCCCCTTGCCGCGGACGGAGCGGACGGCAGGGATCGCGGCCAACCCGGCCTCGAGCTGCGCGCCCCGCTCGCGGACGTTCGCGAGCAACTCCTCGTCGACCGCCTCGACGACCGCACAGGCGGCTGCCGCGACGACGGGGTTGCCGCCGAACGTCGAGCCGTGGTCGCCGGGCTGAAAGCCCGGCGCCGCGCGCTCGCCCGCGAGCAACGCGCCCATCGGCAGGCCGTTCGCGATCCCCTTGGCGAGCGTCACGAGGTCAGGCCGGATGCCGAGCTGCTCGTAGGCGAAGAACGTTCCCGTTCGTCCCATCCCCGCCTGTACCTCGTCCACGCAGAGGAGTGCCCCGACCTCCGTCGCGAGCTCACCGGCGGCCCGCGCGAACGCCTTCTCGAGCGGGATCACCCCGCCCTCACCGAGGACCGGCTCGAGCAGGAGCAGGGCGACGTCACCCGCGGGAGCGAGTGCCGCCTCGAGCGACTCGATGTCGTTCGGGAGCGCGAAGGAGACGCCCGGGACGAGCGGCCCGAAACCCTCCCACTTGGACGGCTGGCCCGTGGCGGAGAGCGCACCGAGCGTGCGCCCGTGGAATCCCCCTTCGAGCGCCACGATCCGCGTGCGCCCGGTTGCCTTGCGGGCGATCTTGAGCGCGGCCTCGTTCGCCTCGGCGCCCGAGTTGCAGAAGAACGCTCCACCACCGCCGAATCGCTCGTTCAGGAGCGTGGCCAGGCGAAGCATCGGCTCGGTCCAGTAGAGGTTCGAGGCATGCCAGAGCCGATCGAGTTGCGCCTTTGCGGCGGAGAGCGGCCCGGGCGCGCAATGGCCTAGACCAATTACGGCGATTCCTGCGACGAAGTCGAGGTAGGCGCGACCTGTGTCGTCCCACACGATGCAGCCGTCACCGCGGACGACCGTGATGTCCGCCCGCGCATAGGTCGGCAGCACCGACGTGCGTGCATCGGCGAGGGAGCTCACGCCACGACCTCGGTCGCCCCGATCACGGCGTGGACGCCTCCGCGCGTGGCGAGCATGGCCGCCTCGAGCTTCGGGACGATTCCGCCCTGAAAGGTGCCGTCGGCGAGCATCCGGTCGGCCGCCGCCACGTCGATCTCGTCCATCACGGCGCCGTCCATGAGAACGCCCGGGACATCACTGACGAAGACGATCCGCTCGGCTCCGAGGCCGACGGCAAGAGCGGCCGCAGCCTCGTCCGCGTTGACGTTGAGAGGCCCCTCGGCAAGCGGGGCGACCACGGGGATCAGTCCCGCGCCCAGGGCCTCGACGATCGCCTCCGGGGCACTGGGAACGGGATCACCGACGAGGCCGAGAGCGTCGACCCGGTTCGCGGCGAGACCGATCTCGTCACCGAACAGCGCTACGGCGTCGCTGCCGAGCGCTGCGCAGACCTCGCGGTTCACCTCGGCAAACGATGCCCTGACCACCTCGAGCACCTCGGCGGTCGTGACGCGCCTGCCGCTCACGAAGGTGGGCTCGATTCCCCTACGCTCCATCTCGGCGCTGATCTGCGGCCCTGCCCCGTGCACGACGACGACCTCGTGGCCGGCCGACCGGAGGGCGAGCGCCTCTTCGGCCGCGGCCGCGGCAACACGGCCGCCGAGCTTGAGTACGACCCGGCTCATGTCGTGTACTCCGCGTTGATACGCACGTAATCGTAGGTCAGGTCGGAGGCGAGATAGGCGGCCGTTCCGTCGCCGAGGCCGAGATCGACGTCGATGCGGCAGACCGCGCCGGACACGTCGGGCACGTCTCCGGTCGGCGCGCCGTTCGCGAACACGGCGACGCGGTCGAACGACACGGTCAGGAGGTCCGCCTCCAGCCGGGCAAAGCCGTCGCCGAACGGGGCCGACCCGGCCGCCATGAGGACGCGCCCCCAGTTGGGGTCGTGGCCGAACGCCGCGGTCTTGACGAGCGGAGAGGTCGCGATCCGGCGTGCGATCGCCTCTGCCTCGGGCTCCGTCGCCGCTCCGCTGACGCCGATCTCGAGAACGACGGTCGCTCCTTCCCCGTCGGCGACGATCTGCCGGGCGAGATCGGCACACACCTCGCGCAGCGCCCGGGCGAACGCCGCGTCGTCCCGCGCGGCCCCGCTCGCACCGTTGGCGAGCAGGATCACGGCATCGTTCGTCGAGCAGTCGCCGTCGACCGAGATCCGGTTGAACGTCGCATCGACGGCCGGACGAAGAAACGTCTCCGGCTCGCCGGCGGACAGCGGGTAGTCGGTCGTGATCACCGCCAGCATCGTGGCAAGGCGCGGATGGATCATCCCGGCGCCCTTCGCCATCCCCCCGACGGTGAAGCCGCCCGTGCTGACGGCGGCGACCTTGGGCCCGGAGTCGGTGGTCATGATCGCCCCGGCTGCCGCATCGCCACCGCCGGGCGAGAGGAGCCCTGCTGCAACCCGCGCTCCCGCGACAACCTTGTCGACCGGCAGGCGGATCCCGATCACTCCGGTGGACAGGACGATCACCTCCTCGGGGGCAAGACCGAGATCGGCAGCGACGCCCTCGGCCGACGCGACGGCGTCCGCTTCGCCCTGTGGGCCGGTCGCCGCATTCGCGACACCGGCGTTGACGAGGACCGCCTGGGGCTGCGATGCAGCGAGATGGCGTTTCGAAACGGTTACGGGAGCCGCCTGGACACGATTCGTCGTCCACACTGCGGCGCCGACGGCGCGCGTGACCGAGCGCACGACCGCGAGGTCCGGCCTGCCGGACGGGCGGATCCCCGCCGACACGCCGCTTGCGACGTATCCCTTGGCAGCGGTCACGGACATAATGGTCTAGACCAATACTCCACCGAGCCGGAGCCCGGTCGCATCCTCGAGCCCGAGCGCCCGGTTGACGTTCTGGATCGCCTGCCCTGCGGCGCCCTTGCCGAGGTTGTCCTCCGCGCAGATCACGATCGTGCGATCCGTGAAGCCGTCCCGGAAGACTCCGATCTCCACGCGATCGGTGTGCTGGACACGCGCGATGTCGGGCGCGCGACCCTCCGGCAGCACCGTGACGACGGTAGAGGCGGCATACGCCGCCTCGAGGAGCTCGCGGAGGTCTGCGCCCGTCGAGCGGACGTTGCACGTCGCGATCAGCCCGCGACGCAGCGGCAGGAGATGCGGGGTGAACGAGATCGGGAAGCCGAGGAACTGGGCGACCTCGGGGACATGCTGGTGCCTGCCGACCTTGTAGGGCGAGACGTTCTCGAGCACCGCGCCCGCGTGAGAGGCGTCCTTCGGCGTGCGCCCGGCTCCGGTCATTCCCGAGAGGCCGTCGACGACGACGGACTCGGGGTCGATCGCATCGCGCACCGGCCCGAGCGCGAGCAGAGCGGCGGTGGCGTAGCAGCCGGGGTTCGCGATCAGGCGGCCCGTCTCACCGACGAGTTCGGGCAAGCCGTACACCCAGTCATCGAGGCCACCAGGGTGCGGATGCGTGAACCCGTACCAGGCGTCGTACAGTGCAGCATCCCGCAGCCGATGAGCGCCCGAGAGGTCGACGACGATGCCGTCGGAGGGAATGTCGATCGCGGCAGCAGCGTCGTGCGACAGGCAGACGATCGTCACATCGGTCTCGTGGGCGAGCGCCTCGGCGTTCGTGCTGAACGACGGCATCGCCGCGTGCACGAGACGGGGGTCGAGCGCGCTCCCGGGCTGCCCGGCGAGCGAGTCCGAGCCGACCGCGACGAGCACGAGCTCGGGGTGCCCGAGCACGCGGTCGAGCGTCTCCTGTCCCGTGTAGCCGGCCGCGCCGACGATGCTGACAGTCGCCATGGCGCATAGTATGCATATACGCCTATTTCTATGCACCCGGGCGCCTCCTCGACACCCTTCCGGGTTGCGGCTCCCCAGCGGTTCAGGCATGCTTTGAGCCAGATGCTCTGCCTCGCCGTACCCGTGCCCGACAGCGATCCGCGCCTCGCGGCTTCGCGCGGCGTAGGCATCGAGCTCATTGCCATTCTCCCCCGCTAGGGAGACGTCGCTCGCGCACCCGACCGAACAGAGTGCAGTTGGCGACGGAGACACCCCGCTCGCCGCATCGAGCGACCGGAGAAGGGACGAGGCACCGTGAGACCGAAGGACAGGAAATGAAGATGAACGGAGCAGACGCGATTCTTCGCTCGCTCGAGGCCGAGGGCGTCGAGGTGATGTTCGGGATCCCCGGCGGCGCGATCATGCCGACCTACGACGCGATGGCGCGCGGGACAACGGTGCGTCACGTCCTGGCCCGGCACGAGCAGGGCGCGGGCCACATGGCACAGGGATACGCGCGGGCTTCGGGCAAGGTCGGCGTCGCGATCGCGACGTCCGGTCCAGGTGCGACCAACCTCGTCACGCCCATCGCCGACGCCTGGATGGACTCGACGCCGCTCGTCTGCATCACGGGGCAGGTGCGCTCCACTCTGATCGGCACCGACGCCTTTCAGGAGTGCGACATCACGGGGATCACGATGCCGATCGTCAAGCACTCGTGGCTCGTTCAGGACGTGCGGGACATCGCGGCCGTGATGAAGGCGGCGTTCCACGTTGCACGGACCGGCCGATGTGGCCCTGTTCTCGTCGACGTGCCGCGTGACATCCAGGAAGCCGCGGTCGAATTCACGTATCCCGACTCCGTCGATCTCCCCGGCTGGCGGCCGCCGCGCAAGGTGCACCCGCTTCAGATCCGCGAGGCGGCCGAGCGGATCGCGAGGGCCGAGAAGCCGATCCTCTACGTCGGCGGCGGCACGATCAACGGCGACGCGTGCGACGAGCTTCATCGACCTCGCCGAGGGTGGTCGGCTACCGGTCGTCACGACGCTGATGGGCAAGGGAGCGTTCCCCGAGACCCACCCGCTGTTCTTCGGCTGGCCCGGCATGCACGGCACGAAGTGGGCGAACATCGCGATGAACACGTGCGACGTGCTCGTCGCGATCGGCGCGCGCTTCGACGACCGCGTCACCGGCAAGCTCAGCGCCTTCGCGCCCGGCGCGACGGTCGTCCACCTCGACATCGACCCGGCCGAGATCTCGAAGCTCCGCGACGCCGACATCCCCGTCGTCGGGCCACTCAAGAAGGCGCTCCGCGAGCTCGCGACGGCGATCGGCCGGCACCGAGCGGAAGGCGTGCCCGGCCCGGCGGAGTGGGTTCGGAGGATCGAGGACCTCAGAGACGAGTTCCCCCTCCGCTACGGCACGAGCGCGGAGTGGCTCAAGCCGCAGACGGTGATGGAGACCCTGCAGGAGCTGACCGCGGGCGACGACGTGATCGTCACGACGGGCGTCGGACAGCACCAGATGTGGGCGATGCAGTACATCCACACCGACCGCCCGCGGAACTTCATCACCTCCGGCGGGCTCGGGACGATGGGCTACGGGATCCCTGCGGCCGTCGGCGCGAAAGCGGCACGTCCCGAGGCGACCGTGGTGTGCGTCGACGGTGACGGCTGCTTCCAGATGACGGCCCAGGAGCTCACGACCGCCGTGATCGAGGACCTCCCGATCGTCGTCGTCCTCGTCAACAACGGCTATCTCGGCATGGTCACCCAGTGGCAGGACATGTTCTTCGACGGCCGCCGCTCTCACGTCGGGCTCGGCGTCGAGGTGCCGAACTACGTCAAGCTCGCCGAGGCCTACGGCGGCATCGGCATGCTGGTCGAAACCGAGGCCGAGCTCGCTCCGGCACTCCGCGAAGCGCTGTCCCTCAACCGCACGGTCGTCGTCGACTGTCGCGTCGACCCGGCCGAGCAATGCTTCCCGATGATCCCGAGCGGTGCTGCCGCGATCGACATGGTCGAGTACGAGGACACCGTGGAGACGGCGTCGTGAAGCACACCATCTCCGTTCTCCTCGAGGACAAGCCCGGGGCGCTCGCCCGCATCGCGACGATGTTTGCCCGCCGTGGGTTCAACATCGACTCGCTCGCGGTCGGCCCGACCGAGCGCGACGGCGTCTCGTGCATCACGCTCCGCGTCGACGCCGAGCATCACTCGCTCGAGCAGATCGAGAAGCAGATCCACAAGCTCGTCAACGTCCTCCGGGTGACCGAGCTCGCCCCGGACGAGGCCGTCGAGCGCGAGCTCCTCCTCCTCAAGGTCGGTGCCGACCCCGACCGTCGTGCCGAGCTGGTCTCGACCGCCGAGGCCTTCAAGGGCCGCGTCGTCGACCTCGGCCCCGACACGGTCACGTTCGAGCTCACGGGCACGCCCGAGGAGCTCGACGCCTTCCAGGAGCTCGCCCGGCCCTACGGGATCCAGGAGCTTGTGCGCACCGGGCGCGTCGGCATCGGCCGCGCATCCGCACGGAAAGCCCGCCGGCTCTCCGCGATCAACTGACCACCGACTCGCATCATCGACAACGACGAAGGGATAGAGAGGAAATGGCAACGATTCTCCGCGACGGCGACCTCGGGCTTCTGAACGGCAAGGTCGCCGTGATCGGTTACGGGAGCCAGGGGCACGCCCACGCGCTCAACCTCCGCGACTCCGGCGTGGAGGTCGAGGTCGGCCTGCGCGAAGGCTCGGCCTCGTGGGGTGAGGCCGAGGAAACCGGCCTTACGGTACGTACCATTTCGCAGGCCGTCGCAGGCGCACAACTCGTCGCGATCCTCCTGCCGGACCAGGTGCAGCCGCAGGTCTACGCGGAGCACATCGAGCCGAACCTCGCGCCCGGTGCCGCCGTCCTGTTCGCACACGGCTTCAACGTCCTCTACGAGCGCATCGCGCCCGACGCGTCACACGACGTGATCATGGTCGCCCCGAAGGGCCCGGGTCACGTCGTGCGCCGCCTCTTCACGGAGGGCTACGGCACCCCTGCCCTGATCGCGATCGAGCAGGACGCCTCCGGGAAGGCGCGCGACCTCGCGCTCGCCTACGCCGTCGGGATCGGGGCCGGACGAGCGGGCATCCTCGAGACGACGTTCAAGGAGGAGACCGAGACGGATCTCTTCGGCGAGCAGGCCGTCCTCTGCGGTGGCACATCGGAGCTCGTCCGCGCCGGGTTCGAGACCCTGGTCGAGGCGGGGTACGCCCCGGAGATCGCCTACTACGAGTGCCTCCACGAGTTGAAGCTGATCGTCGACCTGATGTGGGAGAACGGCCTCGCAGGCATGCGCTATTCGATCTCCGACACAGCCGAGTTCGGCGACTACACCCGTGGCAAGCGCGTGATCGACGAGCACGTGCGCGAGGAGATGAAGGGCATCCTGGCCGACATCCAGTCGGGCGCGTTCGCGCGCGAGTGGGTCGAGGACATGGACAACAACGAGGCGCGCCTGAAGGCGATGCGTGCCGAGGCTGCGCAATCGCAGCTCGAGACGGTCGGCAAGGAGCTCCGGGGCCTGATGCACCGCGCCGGGGACCGGTAGGAGCGTGGCCTCCGTCGACGTACCGGTAGCCCTGCTCGGGTACGGCACCGTCGGCGCCGCAGTGCACCGGCTGCTCGAAGAGTCGGCCGACGAGATCGAGCGCGCGACCGGACACCGCCTGCGCGTGACGCGGGCGCTCGTCCAGGACACGAGCAAGGATCGCGGGTTCTCACCGGGGCCGGTCGTGCTCACCGACGACATCGGGGAGATCCTGGGCGACCCGTCGATTCACGTCGTCGCCGAGGTGATGGGAGGCGTCGATCCGGCCGGCGGGTACGTGCTCGATCTGCTCCGCTCGGGACGACCGGTCGTCACCGCGAACAAGCAGCTCGTCGCCCGCCGCGGGACCGAGCTGTTCGAGGCGGCCGCGGCCGGCGGCGTGCAGCTGCGCTTCGAAGCCTCGGTGTGCGCGGCGATCCCGGTGATCAAGGTCCTGCGTGAGTCGCTGATCGTGACGAACGTCCACCGGGTGCTCGGGATCGTGAACGGGACGACGAACTTCATCCTCTCGGCGATGGAGGAGGGCCGCTCGTACGGCGAGGCCCTCGCCGAGGCGCAACGCCTCGGGTTCGCCGAGGCCGATCCCACGGAGGACGTCGGCGGCCTCGACGCCGCAGCGAAGACCGCAATCCTCGCGACCGTTGCCTTCGGCTCGCGCGTCCCGCTCGAGTGGGTCGACGTCGAGGGCATCGAGGGCGTCACGATCGAGCACGTGGCTGCCGCGCGAGCGCTCGACATGCACGTGAAGCTGATCGGACGGGCGACGCTGGTCGACGACCGGGTCGACGTTCGCGTCGGGCCGGCCTTCGTCGACGGCCACCATCCACTCGCGGCGGTCGAAGGCGCCTTCAACGCCATCATGCTCCACGGCGACGCGATTCGCGAGATCACCCTCGAAGGACCCGGCGCGGGCGGAATCGAGACGGCGTCGGCCGTCGTCGCCGACATGGTCTCGGTCGTGGGCACGACGGGAACGGGATTCCTCCAGAACGACCCGGTGTGGCGCAACCTGGAGCGGCTTCCCCCCGGCGATCTCGCCTCACCGTTCTATCTCCGGCTCGAGGTCGAGGACCGGGCGGGGGTGCTGGCCCGGATCGCGCAGGAGCTCGCAGCGGAAGGCGTCTCGGTGGCCCAGCTCGTCCAGCAACCCGTCGACGGGCGCGCCGTCCTCCACGTCGTCACCCACGAGGCCGCCTCCGGCCGGGTCGACGCGGTCCTCCAAGCCATTCGCTCGCTCCCCGAGGCACGGGGCGAGGCAACGGCGATGCCCGTCATCTCGGGCCGCGGCGTCGCCGATCTGGGGTGGGCGTGACCGTCGCCCTGATCGACCGCTTTCGCGCGGTGCTGCCGGTCAGCGAGGCGACTCCCGTGATCTCGCTCGGCGAGGGGTCGACACCGCTCCTCGAGGCGCCACGCCTCTCGGAGCGCCTCGGCGTCGAGATCTGGCTCAAGTGGGAGGCGTCGAACCCGACCGGCTCGTACAAGGATCGCGGGATGACCGTCGCAGTCTCGAAAGCCGCCGAGGAGGGCGCCGAGGCCGTGATCTGCGCCTCGACGGGGAACACTGCCGCGTCGGCGGCCGCCTACGCAGCGCGGGCGGGCATTCCGGCCGTGGTCCTCACCCCCGAGGGAGCCGTTGCAGGCGCGAAGGTCTCACAGACGCGGATGCTCGGAGCGAAGGTGCTGGAGGTTCGCGGGGACTTCGACGAGGCGCTCGCGGCAGCGCAGGAGCTGTCCCGACGGGGGACCCACGTCCTCGTCAACTCCCTCAACCCGTACCGCCGCGAGGGTCAGAAGACCGCCGTCTACGAGATCGTCGAGGAGCTCGGAACGGTACCCGACGCGTTCGTGATCCCATACGGGGGCGGCGGCAACACGTCCGCCTACGCGATCGCGATCGCGGAGCTCGGGGTCACGACTCCGATCTATTCCGTCGAGGCCGAGCATCGGCCCACGACGCTCGCCTCCGCTATCCGGATCGGTGACCCGGTGCACGCCGCGAGTGTGCAGGCTGCGGGAGCGAACGTCGTCACCGTCTCGGACGACGAGATCGTGGCCGCCTGGCTCGAGCTCGCGACCACCGAGGGCCTCTTCTGCGAGCCCTCCTCTGCAGCCGGCCTCGCCGCGATTCGACGCGGCGAGGTGCGCGGCAGTCGCATTGTGGTCACGATCACCGGCCACGGGCTGAAGGACACCGAGGCGGCCGATCGCTATGCGCCGCCCCTCGCCCAGGTCGATGCGGACCCCGACGCGATTGCCGCAGCAGCCCGCGCATGATCGTCCGCGCGCCCGCCACGTCGGCGAACATCGGCGCCGGTTTCGACACGGCCGCGGTCGCGTTCGAGCTCTGGAACGAGCTCGAGGTGACGGATGGCTCCGGCGTCGTCATCGAGGGAGAGGGGGCGTCCGAGCTCGCCGCCGACGACTCCAACCTCGCCGTCCGCGCATACGCCTTGCTGGCCGACCCGACCGGAAAGCGGTTCCACTTCGTCAACAGGATCCCGCTCGAGCGCGGCCTCGGCTCGTCGGCCGCTGCGATCGCGCTCGGCCTGGTCGCGGCAGCGCCGGAGGCGAGCGCCGAGGAGCTGCTGGCGGCCGGGCGGACGCTCGAGCCACACCCGGACAACCTCGGTGCAGCGCTGCTCGGCGGGCTGACGCTCTCCTGGGACGGGAAGATCGCGCGGATCGCGTCGAGCCTGCCCCTCGGTGCGGTCGCCGTGATCCCTTCCGCCCGTACCTCGACGAAGGCCTCGCGCGGCTCGCTGCCGACGACCGTTCCCCACGCCGAGGCTGCAGCGAGCGCGGGGCGCGCGGCGTTGCTCGGAGCGGGCGCAGCAAGCGGTGACGCGTCCCTCTTCGCGGCCGCACTCGGCGACTGGCTGCACGAGCCGTACCGCCCTTCCGACGTCCTTGCAGCAGTTCGCGCCAGCCTTCCCCCCGGCTGCGGGGGCGCCACCCTGTCGGGTTCCGGGCCGACGGTCATCGCGTGGGCCTCCGATCGAGACGCCTGTGCAACCGAGCTCCGAGCCCGCTTCCCCGAGCATGAGATCGTCGAGCTGGACGTCGCGCCACGAGGCGCTCTGCCGTGAGCGACGTGCTGCTCGACGTCCGGCCGCGCGCCGCGTACGAGGAGGGCCATATCCCCGGCGCCGCTCACCTCGATCCGGAGCTGGACCTCTCGGCGCCCGTCTCCGACCCCGCCGATGGAGGACGCCATCCGCTGCCCGATCTCGAGCAGCTCGAGGCGGCGCTCGCACGCGTCGGCGTCGACCCCGGCTCGCACGTCATCGCAGTCGACGACGGAACGGGGTGGGCCGCTCGGTGCTGGTGGCTCCTGCGTCACCTCGGCCATGATTCGGCGGGGACGTTCGACATTCGCGGGTATGTCGGAGCGCTGACGACTGCTCCCGCAACGCAGCAACGCGGCGGCTTCCGCGCGCGGCCACGGACGGACGACACGATCGACGCAGAGGAGATCCTCGCACGGCTCGACGACCCGTCGCTCGTGCTCTTCGACGCCCGCAGCCGCGTGCGCTGGCTCGGCGAGGTGGAGCCTCTCGACCCCGTCGCAGGTCGCATCCCTCGGGCGCGCAACGCGTATTTCGAGGATCCGCTCCCGCCCGGGGCGACCGAGCCCGCGGAGCTCGTCGCGTACTGCGGCTCCGGCGTCACCGCCTGCGTCACGGCGCAGAAGCTCGTTCTCGCGGGCCGCGAGGACGTCCGTCTCTATCCTGGCTCGTTCAGCGAATGGTGCCGTCGTGAGAGTTACCCCATCGAGAAAGGAACACCGTGACCACGCCGTACGATCGTCCATCCGATCCTGCCAAGCGGCACAGCGCCGCCCTCACCGACGGTCCAGACCGGGCGGGAGCCCGCGCCATGCTGAAGGGCACCGGGTTCAGCGACGAGGACCTCGCGAAGCCGATCGTCGGCGTCGGCACGACCTGGATCGAGACGATGCCGTGCAACCTGAATCAGCGTGACCTCGCCGTGCACGTCAAGCGCGGGATCCGCGACGCGGGCGGTACGCCGATGGAGTTCAACACGATCGCCGTGTCGGACGGCGTCTCGATGGGAACGTCCGGCATGCGCGCGTCGCTCGTCTCCCGCGACCTTATCGCCGACTCGATCGAGCTCGTCTGCCGTGGCCACCTCTTCGACGGACTCGTCCAGCTGTGCGCCTGCGACAAGACCAATCCAGGCACGGCAATGGCGATCGGCCGGCTCGACATCCCGGCGATCGCGTACTACACCGGCTCGATTGCGCCCGGCCTGTACCGGCAGCGCGAGGTCTCGGTCGGCGACGTCTACGAGGCAATCGGCGCGCATGCGGCCGGGAAGATCTCCGATGCCGACCTCCACGAGCTCGAGTCGGCGGCGTGCCCCGGCGCCGGCGCCTGCGGCGGCCAGTTCACCGCCAACACGATGTCGACGATCCTCGACTTCCTCGGGCTCTCGCCGCTCGGCGCCAACGGCATTCCGGCAATGCACGTCGCCAAGGAGGAGGCCGCCTATGAGATCGGCAAGCTCGCCGTCCAGGTCGTACGCGACAACGTCACGCCACGCTCGTTCGTGACGAAGGCGTCCTTCGAGAACGCCGTCGCCTCGGTCGCTGCGACGGGTGGATCGACCAACGGCGTGCTCCACCTGGTCGCCATCGCCCGCGACTTCGGGATCGATTTCACGATCGACGACTTCGAGCGCGTCTCGGCGCGAACGCCGATCGTGGCCGACATGAAGCCGTGGGGCCGCTGGCACGCGAGCGACATGTTCAACGCCGGCGGCATAGCACTCGTCGCCCGCGAGCTGAAGAAGGCCGGACTGCTGCACGAGGCTGCGCGCACGGTCGACGGGCGCACGTTCGGCGACATCGCGGACGCCGCCGTCGAGACCGAAGGCCAGACGGTGGTCGTGCCGATCGAGACACCGCTGAAGGAACGCGGTGGCGTCGCCGTCCTGTACGGCAACCTCGCACCCGAGGGGTGCGCGGTGAAGCTCGCGGGGCACGATCGGACGCTGCATCGCGGGCCGGCGCGCGTGTTCGACTCCGAAGAGGACACGTTCGCGGCCGTCAAGGCCGGCGCCGTCGCTCCCGGCGATGTGGTCGTCATCCGCTACGAGGGCCCGCACGGAGGCCCGGGCATGCGCGAGATGCTGCACGTCACAGGCGCGATCGTCGGTGAGGGGCTCTCGGAGTCGGTCGCGCTCCTGACCGACGGGCGCTTCTCGGGGGCGACGCACGGATTCATGGTCGGCCATGTCGCGCCGGAAGCCTCGCGCGGCGGGCCGATCGCGGCGCTTCGTGAAGGCGACATCGTCGTGATCGACGTCGACAACCACGAGCTGAACGTCGAGCTGACGCAGGAGGAGCTGGCAGAGCGTCTCGCCGACTGGGTCGAGCCCGAGCCGCGCTACCGCCGCGGCGTGCTCGCGAACTACGCGACGCTCGTCTCGTCGGCCTCCGCCGGGGCGGTAACGCTCTCGCGTTACGAGATCGAGTAGCACCGCGCCGGCATCTCCGAGCTCCCACTGAAAGTGGGGATGCCTCGACCCTCGTTTGAGCGCAGCCACGCTCAGCCCGCCCTTCGCCACACGGCCCGCCACGGTGCCCGGGTCGCGAACCATGGTCAGATGTAAGGCTAGCCTTACACGAACGCGCCTGGATCCTGTACGCCCCTGCACGGAGGTCGAGCCTGGAGCGACTCGGCACAACTCGAGCGGGGCACACCATGAGACGCGCGCTGCTCGCGCTTCCACTGGGCGCAGCGATCCTGGCCGGAGGCTGCACACACGCGACGTCGGCGATCGAGCTCTTCTTCCCCGCGCTGGAGACGATGTCGTTCGCGCTCACCGACGCAGGCTGTAGCCCGGCAGCGGCTCCGGCGGTTTTGTCGGCGAGACGCTGTTCGCCGACGAGGCCTGAGCTGAACCACTATACTTCCTGAAGTAATGGTTGTACGCAGGTTCGGCGGCCACCAGCCGTGGCTACGAGCCGTCGCGTCCGCACAGAGACAAGGAGAGCGGGAATGACATTGCAACTCGGCGATACCGCGCCGGACTTCGAGGCCGACACAACGGAGGGGCGGATCAGCTTCCACGACTGGATCGGTGACTCGTGGGCGGTGCTGTTCTCGCACCCGAAGGACTTCACGCCGATCTGCACGACCGAACTCGGCTACATGGCGAAGATCAAGCCCGATTTCGACCGTCGCGGGGTCAAGGTCATCGGCCTCTCGGTCGACCCCCTGGACAAGCACGATGCCTGGTCCTCCGACATCGAGGAGACGCAGGGCCACGCCCCCAACTACCCGATGATCGCGGACGTCGACTTCACCGTGTCGAAGCTCTACGGGATGCTCGGCGCCGATGTCTCCGGCGATCCTGCCGATCGCACTGCCGCCGACAACCAGACCGTCCGCAACGTGTTCGTGGTCGGCCCCGACAAGAAGGTCAAGCTCGTTCTGGTCTACCCGATGACGACCGGCCGCAACTTCGACGAGGTTCTCCGCGTGATCGACTCGTTGCAGCTGACGGCGCAGCACAAAGTCTCGACGCCGGTCAACTGGAAGCCGGGCGAGGACGTCATCATCGCAGGCTCGGTGTCGGACGACCAAGCGCGGGAGATCTGGCCGGACGGCTGGGAGTCCCCGAAGCCGTACATCCGAATCGTGCAGCAGCCGACCTGACCCTCAGCCGGCGAGACCGGGCGCCCGCGATCCCCTCGATGGACGGCGGGCGCCTGCCGAGCTCCCTCGATCGATGACTCGGTAATTGGCCGCACGGGGGGTCGGTTACATCCCCGATGTCGTCGTACTGTGGTACAAGCAAGCTGGAATCGTCAGCGGATGCGGGCCACCCAGGCGCGCGGTGAGGAGAGTAATGAAGACCATCGTTGTCGGATACGACGAGTCCGAGCCTTCGAAGAACGCACTCGCCCGAGCGGCAGACCTCGTGGCCGCATTTGGCTCCAGCGTGATCGTGATCAGCGTCGCTCCGGTGCTCGTCGGGTCGCGCGAGATGGGCGGGGTCGATCCGATCGATCCACCCGCAGAGCACGCCGAGGAACTGGCTCACGCGAAGGCGTACCTGGCCGGCCGCGGCATCGAGGGCCGGTTCGAGCTCGCAGTCGGCGATCCCGCGACGGCAATCGTCGATCTCGCGGATCGCAGCGAAGCCGATCTGATCGTCGTTGGCACGCGGCAGCAGAGCCTCGTCTCGAGCATCCTCGGGCTGAGCGTCAGCGGTGCGGTGAAGCGCAAGGCCCACTGCGACGTGCTCATCGTCCAGTAGGCCCTGGCGGCTGGTCGCCCAAATGGTCGACCGGGAGTTTCGGGTCGTCATCGCCGGGGGCGGAGTCGCCGCGCTCGAGGCGGCACTCGCTCTGCAGGCCCTCGCCGAAGCACGCGTCGGCATCGAGGTGGTCGCGCCGGAGCCGCACTTCTACTACCGACCTCTCGCGGTGGCGGCCCCGTTTGCCCCGCGCGACCTGCATCGCTATGACCTCGGCGCCCTGCTCGGTCATGCGGGAGCGCTCCTGACGCTCGGGGCGGTCACCGAGGTCGATGCCGACTCGTGCGCGGTACACACGGACGGTGGGGCCGTGCTCTCCTACGACGCGCTCCTCGTCGCGTGTGGTGCCACGCCGCAGTCTGCCGTCGACGGAGCTCTCACCTTCCGTGGGCCGGCCGACCTGGAGGCGATGACAGACGTGCTCGAGGAGGCGGGCTCGGGGCTCCTCCGGAGAGTCGCGTTCTCGATTCCCGGCGGCGCCGTCTGGAGCCTCCCGGTGTACGAGCTCGCACTGCTGACCGCCTCCTGGCTGCACGCGCGCGACCGACGGGACGTTTCGATCGTGCTGACGACGCCCGAGGAGGAACCGCTCGAGCTGTTCGGCCCGGCTGCGAGCACCGAGGCCGCGCGACTCCTCGCGCTGCAGGGGATCGAGGTTCGCACGCGAGCACGCGCGCTCGCGTTCCGCGACGGAGAGCTCGTCCTCGCGTCGGGCGAGACGCTGCCCGCCGACCGGGTCATCGCGATGCCGCGTCTCGTCGGCCAGACGGTCGCCGGGATCCCGCAGACCCGGCACGGGTTCATCCCCATCGATCGGCACTGCCGGGTCGTGGGCATCAGTGGTGTGTACGCCGCCGGCGATATCACGACCTTTCCGGTGAAGCAGGGAGGGATAGCCGCTCAGCAGGCCGACGTCGCCGCGCAGGCGATCGCCGAGGCAGCCGGTGCGGATGTCGTCCCACAGCCGTTTCGTCCCGTTCTCCGGGGCATGCTCCTGACAGGATCGACGCCGAGGTTCATGCGCCACGACCTTTCGCACCCCGACGAGAGGCCTTCAGTGAGCGTCGACGAGCTCTGGTGGCCGCCCGCAAAGATCGCCGGCCACTACCTCGGGCCACTCATCAACTCGCTCGACCGCGACGAAGCCGCCGATCCCGAACGCGAGCGCACCCAGCCCCCTCCGGGCATTCCGGTCGACGTCGAGCTCGACGTCGCCGGGATCGCGGACGGCGCCGATGAATACGAGTCGGACACCGAAGGGCCTCGGGCCGGTGACGTTGCCGGCCCCGTCCCGCTGGTCGTGGCCCCGGAGGACACGCTCGGAGAGGTCGCCGACCGCATGGTCGAGCACGACGTCGGCTCGGCGATCGTCGTCGAGTACGGAAAGACGATCGGGATCATCACGACCCGGGACATGCTGACCGCGCTCTCCCGTCGCGTCCACTCGAGCGAGGCCAGGGTACGTGCCTGGATGACCGCTAACCCCATCACGATTCGATACCGCGCGAGCGTGTCGACCGCCGCTGCTCTGATGACCGAGCACGGTGTCCACCATCTGCCCGTCGTCGACGAGAGCGGGCACGCCGTCGGCATGCTGGGGTCGCGGGACCTCGATGCCGCGAGCACCGAGCACAAAGCGCGCCCAATCCGCTAGAGTTCCCGACGGCGCGGGACACGTCCCGCTCCGCATCAAGAGAGGCTGAGGGACCGGCCCTGCGACGCCTCGGCAACCTGCCCGCAATCGGGTGACGGTGCCAATCCCGGACGGATGTCGAGCGACGACCAGGAGGTTCACCGCTATGCCCGCTGTTTCCCTTTGCTGCCGCATCTGCGCGACCGAGCACCCGCTCGTGGCGACCGGATCCTGCACGAGGTGCTTCGGCCCTCTCGACCCGACCTACGACTGGGGCGCCCTCCGCTCCCGCATCAGCCGCTCGTCGATCGAGGCAGGGCCGCAGTCGATCTGGCGCTACGCCGATCTGCTGCCCGTCGAAGCGCCCGAAGAAGCGCGCCTCGCACCCGGTATGACCCCCCTCGTCCCCGCGCCGCGCCTCGCCGAGGAGATCGGTATCGGTGAGCTCTGGCTCAAGCTCGACACGGCCAATCCGACTCACTCGTTCAAGGACCGCGTCGTGGCCGTCGCCGCTCGCAAGGCGCAGGAGCTCGGCCTCGATACGCTCTCGTGCTCGTCGACCGGCAACCTCGCCGGAGCCGTTGCGGCGCGCGCCGCGGCCGAAGGACTCGCCGCTGCAGTCTTCGTGCCGAGCGATCTCGAGCCGGAGAAGCTCGCTGCCGCTGCCGTCTACGGCCCCAGGATCTATGCAGTCGCCGGCACGTACGACCACTGCTCCCGGCTCTCGGTCGAGCTCTCGTTCGAGCTGCCGTGGGGATTCGTCAACGTCAACCTTCGCTCCTACTACGCCGAGGGCTCGAAGACGCTGGCCTACGAGATAGCCGAGCAGCTCGGCTGGGAGACGCCCGATGCGGTCGCGATCCCGATCGCCTCGGGGGCCCTGTTCCACAAGGTCGGGCAGGGGTTCGGAGAGCTCCAGGCGCTCGGCCTCGTCGACGGGTCGACCCCCGCGCTCTTCGGAGGGCAGGCCGCCGGCTGCGAGCCGGTCGCAACCGCCTTCCGTGACGGTGCCCGTGTGGTGCCCGTCCGCCCGGCCAGCATCGCGCGATCGCTCGCGATCGGCAACCCTGCCGACGGCGACTTCGCCGTCTCCACCGCCCGTGCGACGGGCGGAGCGATTCACACGGTCGCCGAGGACGAGATCGGTTCCAACATGGCGCATCTCGCGGCGACGACCGGTGTTTTCGGCGAGACGGCGACCGGCGTTACGCTCGGCGCGCTGAAGGCCGCCGTCGCCGCCGGCCAGATCGAACGTGCGGCGCGGGTCGTCCTGCTCGTCACGGGCGATGGGTTGAAGACGCCCGGACCGGTCTCGAACACCTACGATCCGATCATGATCGATGCCGACGCCGACGCATTTCTCGACGGGGTGCTCGTCGCCTAGTGGCTGGGCGAAGCCTGTTCGAGAAGGTCTGGGACCGCCACGTCGTTCGCGACGAGCCGGGAGAGCCGACGCTGCTCTACGTCGATCTCCACCTCGTTCACGAGGTCACGTCTCCGCAGGCGTTCGACGGACTCCGGCTCGCGGGCAGGAGCGTCCGCAGGCCCGAGCTGACCGTGGCAACGATGGATCACAACGTTCCGACGCTGCCCGGGCCGGTCACCGACCCGATGGCCCGGGCCCAGCTCGATGCCCTGCGCGCAAACTGCGCGGAATTCGGCGTCGAGCTCCATGCGACCGGATCCGGACGCGAGGGAATCGTCCACGTCATCGGGCCCGAGCTCGGACTCACGCAACCGGGGCTGACGATCGTCTGTGGCGACAGCCACACGTCCACTCACGGGGCGTTCGGTGCACTGGCCTTCGGGATCGGCACCTCCGAGGTCGAGCACGTGCTCGCAACCCAGACGCTCAATCAGATGCGTCCGAAGACGATGTTGCTCGACTTCGTCGGAGACCTCCCGCCGGGGCTGACCGCGAAGGACATGATCCTCGGCGCGATCGGGCAGGTCGGGGTCGCCGGAGGCGTCGGCTATGTCGTCGAGTATGCAGGCGCGGCGATTCGCGCACTCTCGATGGAGCAGCGAATGACGATCTGCAACATGACGATCGAATGGGGCGCGCGGGCCGGCCTGATCGCCCCCGACGACACCACGTTCGCGTACCTCGAAGGACGCCCGCACGCACCGCAGGGCGCGGACTGGGAGCGCGCCGTGGCCGACTGGCGCTCGCTCGCGTCCGATCCCGATTCGAGCTACGACACGCACACCGTCGTCGACGTGACCGATCTCGTGCCCCAGGTGACCTGGGGCACCAATCCGGGCATGGTCGCTCCCGTCACGAGCACGGTGCCGGATCCAACCTCGTTTGCCGACCCGGACGACCGCGACGCGGGCGAGCGGGCGCTGTCCTACATGGGCCTGCGAGCGGGACAGGCGATCGAGGAGATCTCCATCGACCGTGTCTTCATCGGCTCGTGCACGAACTCCCGAATCGAGGATCTCCGCGCTGCAGCTGCGATCGTCCAGGGACGGACGGTCGACTCGCGTGTGACCGCGCTCGTCGTGCCCGGATCGGCGGCAGTGCGTCGGCAGGCCGAGGCCGAGGGCCTCGATCGTATCTTTCTCGACGCCGGGTTCGAGTGGCGGCTCGCTGGCTGCTCGATGTGCCTCGGGATGAACCCCGACGTGCTCGCGCCCGGCGAGCGCTGCGCCTCGACCTCGAACCGCAACTTCGAGGGGCGCCAGGGGCGTGGCGGCCGCACCCACCTCGTCAGCCCACAGATGGCCGCCGCCGCCGCCCTCCACGGGCACTTCGTCGACGTGCGCGCATTGGCTGCAGGGCAGGTGGCCCCGTGAAGGCGATCTCCCGGGTCTCGGCGCGCGTGGCGGTTCTCGACCGCCCCGACATCGACACCGATCAGATCATCCCGAAGCAGTTCCTGAAGCGCATCGAGCGCACCGGGTACGGGCAGTTTGCGTTCTTCGACTGGCGGTTCGACGAGGACGGGAACGAGCGGCCGGGATTCGAGCTGACCCAACCCCAGTTTGCAGGCGCGCGAATCCTCGTCACCGGGCGAAACTTCGGCTGCGGCTCGTCCCGCGAGCACGCTGCCTGGGCACTGCAGGATGCCGGCTTCGACGTCGTCATCGCGCCGTCGTTCGGTGACATCTTCCGGTCGAACGCGGCCAAGGTCGGCATGGTCATCGTCCAGCTTCCCGAGGAGCAGGTGAAGGAGTTGATGGAGTCCGTCGACCTCGATCGCGGCTCCGACCTGACCGTCGACCTCGAGGCGCTCACGGTGACGAGCCCCGACGGCAAGGTGTTCCCCTTCGACTTCGATCCGTCGACCCGCCACCGGCTCCTGAACGGCCTCGACGATATCGATCTGACGCTCCAGCACGAGGCCGCCATCACGGCCTACGAGACGTCCAGGGCGGTTCCGTAGCGTGCTGATCGCCACCGGCCCGGCCGGCCGCCTGACAGGAGTTCCTCGCCACACGCATTCGGTGGCCCGATGACCCACGTCGCCGTGTTGCCGGGAGACGGGATCGGGCCCGAGGTCGCGGCGGAGGCGATCCGCGTGCTCGACGCGCTCGGAATCGCACACTCGTCCCATGCCTTCGGCGGAAACGCGATTCTCGCGCAGGGAACGCCGCTCCCCGACGAGACGCTCCGGGCCTGTCGCGAAGCCGACGCCGTCCTCGTCGCCGCCGTCGGGCTCCCCGAGCTCGAAGGGAAGCCGGTGCGGCCCGAACAGGGGCTTCTCGGCCTCCGCAAAGAGCTCGGCGTCTACGCCAACCTCCGGCCCGCTCGAGCACACGGCATCGACATCATGATCGTGCGCGAGCTCGTCGGAGGCCTCTATTTCGGCGAGAAGGGCATCCGCGACGACGGGACCTGGTTCGACACGTGTGAGTACTCCCGGCCGGAGGTCGAGCGGATCGCGCGTCGCGGTTTCGAGATCGCCGCCACGCGTGGTGGGCGCCTGACCTCGGTGGACAAGGTCAACGTGATGCACACATCGCGCCTCTGGCGTGACGTCGTGACCGCAATGGGAGTGGAGGAGTATCCGGATGTCACGCTCGACCACGCGCTCGTCGATTCGTTCGCAATGACGATCGTGCAGGCGCCGGAGACGATCGACACGGTCGTGACGGAGAACACGTTCGGCGACATCCTCTCGGACGTCGCCGCGGCCGTAACCGGGGGTCTCGGCCTGGCGGCCTCGGCCTCGCTGGGAGACGACGGCCCCGGTCTCTTCGAGCCCGTGCACGGCTCGGCACCGCTCATCGCCGGTGCCGGCGTAGCGAATCCGGCCGCCATGCTGCGCTCGCTCGCACTCCTGCTCGTCCACGGCCTCGACCGGCCCGATGACGCTGCGGCGCTCGAGTCGGCTGTCGACGAGGCCCTCCTGAGCGCCCGCACACCGGATCTCGGCGGCACGAGCACGACGCGCGACGTGGGCGACGCGGTGTTGCATGCCCTCGAACCTGGCCGTACCCTGTAAAGACGATGCGTCGGGCGCCCACCACCCGCTCCTGCCGCGCGCTCCTCGGCTTCGCCTTTATCCGCTAGCCGGCGCCCTCGACCCTGCCTCGCGCCGTCTAGCTCACCACCCCCGGCGAACCGATCTTCAAGGAAAGGCGCACAGATCCTCATGGCTTCCATCGAACTCACCGTCGCCTACCCCGGCCGCGAAGGGGCGCACTCCGCGGCCGCGTGCGACCGGCTCTTCCCCGCGGCGCGCCTCGTCCCGCTGCCGACCTTCTCGGATGTGATCGACGCCGTGGCGACGGGCCGGGTCCCGTACGGCGTCCTGCCCATCGAGAGCTCGCTCGTCGGCCCGGTCGCAGAGACACACGATCTCCTCTACGAGTCCCCGCTCTCGATCGTCGCCGAGGCGATCATCCCGGTCAATCACTGCCTCGTCGGGCCAGCCGTCGTCGAGCTCTCGGCCATCCGCGAGATCCACAGCCACCCCGTCGCGCTCGACCAGTGCCGGCAGCTCCTCGCATCGCTGCCCGACGCGCTCGCAGTCGCGTCCCCGACCACGGGGGACGCCGCATCGACCGTCGCTGCGATGGCCGATCCCTCCGTCGTCGCGATCGCGAGCGACCGGGCGGCCAGAATCAACGGGCTGTCGATCATCGACGGCAACGTCGGCGACCACCCGGAGGCGTACACGCGGTTCGTCTCGGTTGCCCCGTATACACGTCTCGACCGGCGAGACGGGCAGTGGCGCACAGCATTCTCGTTCTCGACGGACCATCGCCCGGGCGCACTGTTCCACGCTCTCGAGCCGCTCTCCCGGCACCGCATCGATCTCAACCTACTCGTCTCGCGCCCGATCCCGTCCCGCCCGTTCAGCTATCGATTCGACGCCGTGCTCAGCGGTCACCCACTCGACCCGGAGATCTCGGTGACGTTGAAGGAGATGCGCGAGCTCACGGCGCAGCTTCGGGTCTTCGGCTCCTACCGCGCAGACCACGAAGGCGGGGCCGTCGCACGAACCGTGTGAGCGGCGTCAGGCGGCGGCGTGCTCGAACTGCTCGAGCGAGGGGAGGTACTGCCGCCAGCTCTCGGGCACGCGCTGCGCCGCGAGGCGGATGAACAGCACCGGGGCGGGGGCACGCGGCGGGCGCGGGAGGCTCATCGAGACCTCCTCGAGCAGCCGGTCGCCCTTGCGCAGGTTGCATGGAGAGCACGCCGTGACGACATTCTCCCAGACCGAGTCACCGCCCTTGGAGCGCGGGATCACGTGGTCGAGCGTCAGCCGGCCGGACGCCGTTCCGCAGTACACGCACTTCCAGCCGTCGCGCGCGAAGAGTGCGCGCCGCGAGATACGTCGCTTGACGGCTCGAGGCACGCGAACGTACTGCAGGAGGCGAATCACGTGCGGCCGTACGAACGAGCGCTCGGCAGAGCGCAGCGGATGCGCGTGCTGCTCGACGACCTCCGCCTTGCCCTTCCAGACGAGGACGTGCGCACGCCGGTCGGAGCACACGTTCAGTGGCTCGTAGCTCGCGTTCAGGACGAGTACCTGATGCACTGGAGCCGAGCGTACCAGCGGAGGATGGGGCTCAAGCCGGGTAGTGCACGACGGGTATCGACCTCGACGCGACAGGTCGACCAGCCCTCGCCTTCTCAGCGCCCCATCGCCCGCTCGATCGCCGTCTGCTCCTCCGGCGAGAGCGCCACGGACGCCGTTCCCCGCTCGACGTCCTTCACGTAGATGCGCGCGTAGTCGCGGCCCTGGATCGCCGTGACGACGGTGCCGGTCCGCGTCGCATCGAGGAACGCGAACGACGCCGACTGCTTCCCACCCGTGTCCTCGTAGGCGTCGTAGCGCACGACGGCAGTGTTCGTGATCGCGCCGTCGATGCGACGGTCGACGCGAGAGAGCCCGGCGGCGACCTCGTCGACGGCGCGGTTGAGATCGTCGATCCTGGCCTGCAGTGACACCGCGAAGTCGACCATGTCGTGCGATGCGCCTCCGAGAACGGCCTTCTGGCGCCCCTGGAGCTGCCGGAGGCTCCGCACGAGCACCAGGGCCAGGAGGAGCGCGAGAGCGGCCACGAGGCACGCCGCGATCGCGACGGCGAGCGACGTGCCCATTACTCGAGCGAGAAGATGACCGGGTACTCGGCGCTGTTGTTGCCGGTGTTGGTCTCGCCCTGCACCGGCTTCACACTCGCCTGCACCGATGTCTTCTCGCCGAACGGCGGGTCGGGGAAGTCCCTGAACGTCACGGTCTTCGTCTCACCGATATCGATCAGGTCGATCGTCTGCTTCTTCACGATCGGCGTCGTCCCCTTCGGGATCGTCAGCGTCACCTCGATCCCGACCTCCTGGTTCTCACCGGTGTTCTTGACGAACACCTGGAACGCGAGGGCGGTCGACGCCTTGATCGTGCTCTCGGTGTCGGGCGACAGCTGGAGATCGCCCGGCTGGGCGAGCACCTTCTCGAGCCCCGTGCCGTGCACGCCGGACGGACTCCCGCCGGTCGACGCGCCGTGCACCCTGAGCCAGATCGCCGTCATGGAGCGCGCGGAGTAGAGCTCGACAGTCTCCACGAACACCGACGAAGGCGCCTTCAGGTCACCAAGCCCCTCGGTCTCCAGGGTCACCTGGGCCGGAGCCTGGAAGAGCACGCTCCAGACGACGTCGCTGGCGTCGAGCTGGCGCGCCTGGAGGGCGAGCTTCTCGCCCGCAGTCGTTGCGTTGTTCGAGTCGTCGGCCTTGGTCGCCTTGAACGTGTCGAGCAGCCCCTGCATGCCGCTGACGCGGAGCTGGAGCGCTTCGGTCGCATGAGTGGTGGCAGGGTGCAGCGGGCCGGGCACGTCGAGCGCCTCGGCGCTCTCGAGGCCCTGCTGTTGCCGGTCGATCAGCCCACCGAGCTTCGTCTCGAGCTCAGCCTGTTTGAGCCCGGGCGTCGTCAGGAGCTCGGCGAGGTCACTGCCGATCTTGGCCGAGCCGGCACCGATCGTGCCGATCTCGGCCATCGCATCCTCGTAGTTCGAGCGCTTCTTGTCGCTCGAGCAGCCCTGACCCCAGACGATCAGCAGGACGATGATCAGGATTGCGAACGCCACGAACCCGACGAGCCGCAGGATCGGTGCGAGCCCGTGCGGAGCGTTCAGCGACGGCCGCCGGGGACCGCCGCCGGACGTCTCCGCAGCGCCGCCGGCCCGCGTGGCGCCCGACGCCGTGCCGGACTCACGCGTTGCGTCGCCTTCGAAGAAATCGAAGTCGAGAATGTCGTCGTCGTGCGAGCTCACTGAACATGCTCCCTGCAGGGGACGAGCCGCAGTCTACGCCATCGTCCGGCCCGGAAGGGAGGTCCTCTGCCGCGGCGAAGTGTCGCTGGACGTGTCGAGCACAGCGTATGCCCTACCCACACCCGAGCTCGTCCTCGACCGTTACCGGCCTCTGCGGCCGATCGGCCGCGGCGGATCCGGCTCCGTCTGGCTCGCACGAGACGAGCGCACCGGCCTCGAAGTCGCGCTCAAGATCGTTCCCCGCGAGGGCAAGCGGGCATCGCGCGCGGCCCGCGAGATGGAGGCGGCCTCACGGCTCCGCCACGAGCGCTGCGTTCGCGCCTACGACTTCGGTGGCGACAGCGGGCACGTCTACATCGCGTACGAGTACGTGCAGGGCTGCACGATGCGCGACGCGCTCCGCGCCGGCAAGCTCGGCGACCGGGATGCGATCGAGGCCGCGGCGCAGATCCTCGACGCCCTTGCCCACGCACACCGCCTCGGGATCGTCCACCGCGACGTGAAGCCGTCGAACGTGCTCGTCGAGGATGGGCCTCGGCTCTCGATCAAGCTGCTCGACTTCGGGCTCGCCCAGTTCGACGAGGCCGATACGCTGACAGCGGTCGGCGACGTGCCGGGCACGCTCGCCTACATCGCGCCGGAGCGCCTCACAGGTGGCGACGCGACGGCCGCAAGCGACGTCTGGGCCGTCGGCGTCCTGCTCTGGGAGGCACTCGTCGGAGAACATCCATTCTGGGGCGTTCCACTGCCGCAGGTCGCGGCGGCGATCGAGGCGGGTGCTCCTCCACTCACGAAGAGCCGAGCCGACCTGCCACCCGCCGTCGTTCAGGCGGTCGCGGCGGCGCTCGCCAGCGAGCCAGGACGGCGCCCCTCGGCGGCCCAGCTCGCGCGTGACCTTCGCACGGCGGTCACGACGCCCGCGCGAGACCGGACGAGCCCACGCCGACAACGCAAGCCCGCAGCGGCGCCAAAGCCTGCCGCCGTCCCGGTTCCGCTGGAACGGCACCTCGTGCCGGCGGGCCTCGCAGCCCTGACGGTCGTGATCGGGGCGACGCTGCTCCCGTTCTGGACGAACGGGCTGATCGCCGGTCTCGCGTGCGCGGCGGCACTCGGAACCATTCGCAGCCCGCGTCTCGGGCTCGCGATCGCGCTCTTCGTTCCCGTGTTCCCCCTCGGCAACGTCGCCCAGGCCGCCGCCGTCATCTACGGGGCTCTCGCGGTCGGGTGGCTCGCGCTCTGCTGGCGGGACGCCCGGGCCGGACTGCTCTTCATGGCGGGACCCGTCCTCGCTGCGATCGGACTGCTCGCGCTCCTTCCCCTCGCCGTCCAGCCGGCACGAGGACGCGTCCGGCGCGCCCTGCAGGCGTATGCCGGCGTGTTCGCGGCGGTCGCCGTCGCGGGCCTGCGGGGTAATCCGTTGCCGATGACGAGCTCGACCGTGCCGAACCTCGGGATCGACGAGTCGACGAGCATTGCAACCGTGCTCGCGCCCGTCGCCGCACTCCTCGAGCGCAACGGCGGGTTCGCCACCGTCGCGCTCGCGCTGGCCCTGTCCGCCGCGTTCCTTCCGGCCACGCGCAGGCGTGGCCTGCCCGGAATCGCGATTCTCGGGGCCGCGCAGATCGCGTTCGTCGTCGTCCTCGCGCCGACGTTGACCGCGCTCTCGTTCGTGCTCGGAACGTGCCTGCTCTGCGCGATCCTCGCAGCCCTTACGCTCCAGGCCGGCCGCTACCCTTAACCGAAGGCGGCAACCCCGGCACATGAGCGTTCTGCGCACCATCGAAAGCAAGATCGAGGGCCTCTTCGAGGGCGTCTTCGGCCGCGCGTTCCGGACGCACGTCCAGCCCGTCGAGCTCGCGCGCAAGCTCGCGAAGGAGATGGACGAGCACCGGTCGGTGTCCGTCTCGCGTGTCTACGTTCCCAACGAGTACACGATCTATCTCTCGAGCGGTGATCGACAGCAGTTCGTCTCATACGAGGGATCCCTCGTCGGTGAGTTGCAGGAGTACCTGACCGAGCACGCGCGACGCGAGGCGTACGCCCTCCTGACGCCGCCGCGCGTGAAGTTCGCGACCGACGACGACCTCGCCGTCGGCGAGTTCGGCATTGCAACGCGGGTCGCTCAACCCGAGGACGGGTTGCCTGCGCTACCGACGCCCGCCGCTCCGGCCCCACAGAGCATCTCTATCCCTGTACCGGCGGCGCCGGTCGCCGCCGCGCCGGCTGCGGCCGTCACGACGACCATGGTCTACGGGCAGGGCGATGCCAACGCCGTCGAAGCGCCGCCCGCGGCCGAGCCCGAGCCGCCCCGCGAGGTCGTGACGCTGACGCTCGACGGCCGCGCACACCCGATCGCGCCGACGGGCCTCGTGATCGGCCGCTCGCGCGAATGCGACCTGCGCGTCGCCGACGGCAACGCCTCTCGCCGTCACGCCGAGGTCGTCCAGGATGGCGGTGACTACGTCGTCGTCGACCTCGGCTCGACCAACGGGACGGAGCTGAACGGCCGCCGAATCACGCGTGAGGTGCTGAGTGACGGCGATCGGATCACGATCGGCGCGACCGACCTCGTCTTCGGTCGCTCGCGTCCGTAGCGTGTTCGGTGATCTCGACAGCGAGCAGACACTGCTCGTCCTCAAGTTCGCGTTTCTCGTCCTGCTCTACCTGTTCATCTGGGCGGTCGTGCGATCGGTGACGCGAGATCTCCGGTCGGCTCCCCAGGAGTCGATCGTCCTCAGCGCCAAGGAGGCAAACGAGCTCAGGGCGAGGCACGAGCCGGTCGTCCCTGTCCCCGTCGCCCGTCTGCTCGTGCTCGACAGCCCGATCCTTCGGCCCGGCAGCACCGTGGAGGTGCGCGAGCCGACACGGGTCGGCCGCGGCGGCGAGAACGCGATCCGGCTCGACGGCGACGATTTCGCCTCCACGCGGCATGCGCTGCTCGAACCGCGGCCCGACGGGCTCTGGATCGAGGACGTCGGCTCCACGAACGGCACCTTCGTCAACGGCGGTCGGGTGACGACCGCGCGCCTCCTCGCCGCGGGTGACGTCGTTCGGGTCGGGAAGACGGATCTGCGGGTGCAGGAATGAGAACCGGCCGCGCGAGCGCACTGACCGATACCGGCCGACGCCGCCCCCACAACGAGGACACGTTCGTCTGCGAGCCGCCCCTGTACGCCGTCGCCGACGGCGTCGGTGGAGCGAAGGCCGGCGAGATCGCCTCCCGCCTCGCTGCGGCGACACTCGAGGAGAGAGGGCCGAGCGCGCTCGGCGAGGGAACGCTCGAGGCCCTGATCCTCGAGGCGAACGATCGGATCTACTCCCGCGCCCTCGGTGAACCGGAGGCGGCCGGAATGGGAACTGTCGTCACGGCCCTTCTCGTCGACGAGCAGGCGGGCACGATCGCCATCGGCCACGTCGGCGACTCCCGCGCCTACCGCATCCGTGACGGCGCCCTCGAGCAGCTGACACCCGATCACTCGCTCGTCGGTGAGCTCGTTCGAGCCGGGCGGCTCTCCACGGAGGAGGCCGAGCAGCATCCTCACCGGTCGGTCATCACCCGCGCGGTCGGCACCGAGCCGGTCGTCGAGGTTCACACCGAGACGATCGATGCGATCCCCGGCGACCTCTACCTCATCTGCTCCGACGGTCTGACCGACCTCGTTCGCGACGGCCGCATCCTCGAGCTCGTCGCCGCAGCAGGCGGGGATCCGGAGAACGCCGTGCAGACGCTCGTGGACGAGGCGAACGGTGCCGGGGGTCTCGACAACATCACGGTCGTCCTCTTCGAGATCCTCGAGGGGGAGCCCCTGCCACCCGTGCTCCCGTCCGGCGAGCCGGATGCGGACACGGCCGAGCAGGCGCTCGAGCCAGAGGCACTCGCCGCAGCGACGCCGGGGCCGGCGCCGGCCCCCGTTCGACGACACGGCGCCGGCGCCGGTGGCCGCTGGCTCGCGCTCGTCGCAGTCCTGCTGACGATCGCCGTCGCCGCTCTCGTCGTCTGGTGGAGCCTGAAGCGGTGAGCGCACGCAATCGCGAGCTGCTCAATCTCGCGTTCGCAGCGATCGTCGCCTCGGCGGCGTTCGCGAGCGTCTCGGTCGTCGACGCCGGGCTCGTCACGACGCGGTGGCTCGCGTATGTCGGCATCGTCTTCGGCCTCTACCTGATCGCACACGTGGTCGCGCGGTACACCGTCCCCTACGCCGATCCGACTCTTCTCCCCCTCGTCGGGCTCCTCACGGCGCTCGGCCTCACGGTGATCTACCGGCTCGACCCGGAGGACGCGCGGCGCCAGGCCGTCTGGGTCGCGGTCGGGATCGGGATCCTCTCGGCGACACTGTTCTGGCTCCGGTTCGACTACCGCGTCCTAGAGCGCTACAAGTACATCTTCGGGATCTCTGCGGTCGTCCTGCTGCTGCTGCCCTCCGTCCCGGGCCTCGGCCACCGGGTCAACGGCGTGAAGCTGTGGATCAAGGTCGGGCCGATGCAGTTCCAGCCGGGGGAGCTGGCGAAGATCTTCATGATCATCTTCCTCGCCGGGTACCTGAGGGACAAGCGGGAGGCGCTCGCCAAGGGTCGGCTCAAGGATCTCGGCCCACTCCTCCTGATCTGGGGCGCGGCGATGCTCGTGCTCGTCCAGACGAGCGATCTCGGGTCGGCCCTCCTCAACTTCGGAATCTTCCTCGCGATGGTGTACGCGGCGACCGGGCGCGTCATCTACGTCGCCGCGGGTCTCGGCCTCTTCCTGGCCGGCTCGGCCGCGCTGTACAACGCGCTCGATCGCGTCCAGCAGCGCGTGACCGTCTGGCTGCATCCGTGGACGGACGACCGCGTCTACTGCTCGGTCAACGGAACGCTCGACTTCCGGCAGAACTGTGACTCCTACCAGCTCGTCAAGAGCCTGTACTCGATCGCGAACGGGGGCTACGGCGGCACCGGCCTCGGCAAGGGGACGTTCACGACGCTCGACGGGACGCAGCTGATCCCGTACCTCAACACGGACTTCATCTACTCGGCGATCGCCCAGGAGGTCGGACTGGTCGGGGCCGCGGCGCTGCTCCTGCTCGTGATGGTCTTCGTCGCGCGCGGCATGCGGATCGCGCTGATCGCTCAGGACGGTTTCTCGAAGCTCCTGGCGGCCGGGCTCACGTTCGGTCTCGCCCTGCAGACGTTCATCATCGTCGGCGGCGTGCTCCGTGTGGTTCCTCTCACAGGGATCACCCTGCCGTTCGTCTCGTACGGCGGCTCCTCGATTCTGTCCAACTTCGTCATGCTCGCACTGCTGCTCCTCGTCTCGAACCGCGCGGCTGCAACGGCGGCGATTCGATGAACCACCAGATCTCGCGTATCGCCGGCGTCGCCATGGGCCTGATGATCGCCCTCATCGTCGCGACGACGTACTGGCAGACATGGGCCCGGCCCGCACTCGCCGAGCGCCAGGACAACGCGATTCAGCGCGTGGCGCAGTTCGAGATCAAGCGAGGCCCGATCCTCACCCCGTCTCGGGTGCTCGCGCGGAACAAGGAGCGCCGCGTCGGCGACACGACGTTCTATCTCCGCCGCTATCCCCAGGGCCCACTCGCCGCCCACGTCGTCGGCTACTCGACGGTCGCGCGGGCCCGGACCGGCCTCGAACGGTCGTTGAACTCGATCCTGACCGGATCGGAGCGCGGGCTCTCCTCGCTCGTCGACCGTTCCCTCGACGAGTTGAATGGCCGCCCGATCGTCGGTGACACCGTCGTGACGACCCTCGACGTGAACGGCCAGCGAGCCGCCCTCGAGGCCCTCGGCTCGCAGTGCGGCGCGGTTGTCGTGCTCGATCCGAGGAACGGTCGACTGCGCGTCATGGCGTCGTCACCGAGCTACAACCCGAACGACGTCGAGGAGAACTACGACCGGATCGAGAAGATCCGGGCCGACTGCACACCCGCGTCGCCCCTCCTCAACCGCGCGAGCCAGGGTCTCTACCCGCCGGGATCGACCTTCAAGGTGGTGACCGCATCGGCGGCGCTCGATTCGCGGAAGTTCACGACCGAGTCGACGTTCAGCGATCCGGGATACTGCACGGTGTACGGCAAGCGCGTGAACAACTTCGACACGAGCCGTCCGTTCGGGACGATCACGCTGGCGACGGCGCTGCAGTTCTCCGTCAACTCCGTCTTCTGCAACATCGGGCTCGCGCTCGGAGCGAAGGCGATCGTCAAGCAGGCGAAGGCCTTCGGCTTCTACGAGCGGCCACCGCTCGAGACGCCCGAGAGCGAGCGCCTGCCGAGCGGCCTCTACAAGGGTCGTGAGCTCTACGACCCGAAGCGTGACCGCGACGTCGACCCGGGCCGCATGGCGTTCGGTCAGGAGCGCCTCCTCGTCACGCCCCTGCAAATGGCCATGGTTGCCGGTGCGATCGGAAATCGGGGAATCCTGATGCGCCCGTTCGTCGTCGAGAAGACCGTGACGCCCAACGGGAAAACACGATCGCGCACGCGTCCGGCGAGGATTCGCCGGGCCGTCAGCCCCACGACCGCTCGCGACGTCAGCGAGATGATGGTGCGGGCCGTCCAGGCGGGGACGGGCACCTCGGCTCAGGTCCCCGGACTGCGAATCGGCGGCAAGACGGGCACCGCCGAAACCGGGGTCGACGGGAGCAACACGACGTGGTTCATCGCGTTCGCAGGAGACGAGGGCGAGAATCCCCGGTTCGCCATCGCGGTCGTACTCCAGAACCAGTCCCTCACGGGTGGTGCGACGGCTGCCCCGATCGCCCGGCAGGTAATGCAGGCACTCTTGACGTCGACGGCGAAGAAGTAATCACCTTTTCCATGGCCAAAAACGACCTCACCGGCACCCTCTTCGCAGAACGCTATCGCCTCGAGCGTAAGCTCGGCTCGGGCGGGATGGCCGACGTCTGGCTCGCCGAGGACCAGGAGCTCGGGCGCCGGGTCGCGGTGAAGATGCTCCACGAGCGCTACGCGACCGACGAGCAGTTCGTCGAGCGCTTCCGCCGTGAGGCGACGCACGCAGCGGGCCTCTCGCACCCGAACATCGTCTCGATCTTCGACCGCGGCGTCACAGACGGCTCGTACTACATCGTGATGGAGTACATCGAGGGACGGACGCTCAAGGAGCTCGTCGTGACGCGCGGGCCATGCCCGGTTCCGGTGGCGATCTCGTACACCCGCCAGATCCTCGCCGCCGTCCGTTACGCGCACAAGAACGGGATCATCCACCGCGACATCAAGCCGCACAACGTGCTCGTCGACCGAGAGGGGCGCGTCAAGGTCGCCGACTTCGGCATCGCCCGAGCCGGCGCGAGCGAGATGACCGAGGCGGGATCGATCGTCGGCACCGCCCAGTATCTCTCCCCCGAGCAGGCGCGCGGCGCGCCCGTGGACGAGAGCTCCGACCTCTACTCCACGGGCATCGTGCTCTACGAGCTGCTGACCGGCTCCGTGCCGTTCACGGGCGAGACGCCCGTCGAGATCGCCATGAAGCACCTTTCGCAGACGCCGGAGCCACCGTCGGCTCGCCGGCCCGAGATCCCACGGGACATCGATCTCATCGTGCTCCGCGCGCTCGCCAAGGAGCCTGCCGATCGCTACCGCTCGGCAGGCGAGCTCGACCGCGACCTGGAGCTCGTCGCGCGCGGCGAGCCCGTCGGCTCGGAGACGGAGACGGCTGCGACGATGGTCCTCGCCGGAGCGGGTGCGCTCGATGCGACCGCGGCAACGCGCGTCGCTGCACCACTCCCTCCGGCCACCGGCGGCACGTACGCCGGCGACGAACGCTACCGGGCCTACGACGCCCCCGTCGCTCGCCGCCGAAGCTTCTGGCCGTGGCTGCTCGTCGCCGGCGCCCTGGTCGCGCTGGGGGTCGGGGGCTGGTTCTTCTACGGCAACGTGCAGAACCAGATCAACGACAGCAAGCCCCTCGTCGTGCAGCAGTACACCGGCATTCTCGAGGTGCGGGCCGTCGACCTGATCCGGAGCGACGGCTTCGAGCCGAACGTCAGGCGCGTGCCGAACGGCGACCAGCCCGTCGGCATCGTCTTCGACCAGTCACCGGTCGAGGGCACGTCGCTCCAGCGCGACGGCATCGTCACGATCCTCGTCTCGACGGGGAAGAAGGCCGTGACCGTGCCCGACGTCGTCGGCTCGCAGGTGACCGACGCCGTTGCGACGCTCACCCGGGCCGGGCTGGTCGCAAAGAGCGTCGGCGTCGCCTCCGACAAGCCGTCGGGGACCGTGACGGCCCAGGATCCGTCGTCCGGCACATCCGTCACCGAGGGCGCGACGGTCCGCATCAACTACTCCACCGGGCCGAAGCAGGTCGCCGTCCCACCGGTCGTCGGCCTCGACTACTCGGCTGCGATCCAGCAGCTTCAGGCCGCAGGCTTCGCCGTGGCCCGCGTGGACGTCGAGAGTGACCAACCCGCCGGAGTCGTCGTCAGCCAGGTGCCGACCGGCTCGTCGACCGCGACGAAGGGCTCGAAGGTGACGCTGTCCGTCTCGAACGGCCCGCAGACGACACCGGTACCCGACGTTACGGGCCTCACGACGGCGGACGCGAAGACAACCTTGACGGACGCGGGCTTCAAGGTCACGGTGACGAAGCAGGAAACGGACGTGGAGACGTTCGACGGGGTCGTCATCTCGCAGGATCCACCGGGCAACACGCAGCAGGATCCGAACACCGTGATCACGCTGTTCGTCGGGACGTTCGTGCCGCCGCCGACCACTCCGGCCGACACGACCGACACGACCGACACGACAACAACTCCGACGACGACGCCGCCGCCGCCGAAACCGACGCCGCCGCCGCCGCCGCAACCATGAGCCCCCGCATCCGGGTCGCCGTGCTGGCAGGAGGCCGCTCCAGCGAGCACGAGATCTCGCTCGCGTCCGCGAGATCCGTCGTCGAGGCACTCGATCCCGAGCGCTACGAGACGCGGACGATCGAAATCGGGCGCGACGGCGCCTGGGCGCTGCCGCCTGCGCCCGGAGTCGCGGAGCTGCCAGGAGGCCAAGCCGGACTGCCGATCCCGACGGCGTCCACGCCACAGGCGCTCGGCTCGGTCGACGTCGTGCTGCCGATCCTCCATGGCCCGTTCGGCGAGGACGGGACCGTGCAGGGGTTGCTCGAGCTCGCCGACATCCCCTACATCGGGGCGGGCGTCGCCGCCTCGGCACTGTGCATGGACAAGGACCTGTTCAAGGCCGTGCTCCGCGATCGCGGAATTCCGGTCGCGTCGAGCGTCACGCTCCGCTCCGGTGACGGCGTCGAGAACCCCTTCGGGTATCCCGTGTTCGTGAAGCCGGCACGTCTCGGGTCGTCCGTCGGGATCTCGAAGGCGCGGAACGTCGCCGAGCTGGAGGCAGCCGTCGCGCTCGCCCGCCGGCACGACGACAAGGTTCTCGTGGAGGAGTTCCAGCCGGGAGTCGAGGTGGAGGTCGGAGTCATCGGGAACAGGGAGCCGGTCGCCTCCGTCGTGGGCGAGATCGTCGCCCACTCCGATTGGTACGACTTCGAGGCGAAATACGCGGACGGGGGCATGGAGCTGATCGTCCCGGCACGTCTCCCCGACGAGACGAGCGAACGCGTCCGGCAACTCGCGGTCGACGCCTTCGTCGCGACCGACTGCGAGGGCATGGCCCGCGTCGACTTCTTCGTTCGTCCCGACGGGAGCATCATCGTCAACGAGCTCAACACGATCCCCGGGTTCACGGCAACGAGCGTCTACGCAAAGCTCTTCGCCGAAAGCGGTATCCCCTACGCCGCGCTGCTCGACCGGCTCGTGGAGCTCGCTCTGGAACGGCACGCGGCTCGGCGCGCGCTCGCGTACTGAGCGCGGCATCGGCCGCAGGGCCGGAGAGGGCAGACGGGCCGGACGGGCCTCGCCCCTCGGTCACCTACGACGGGGCGATCACGCTCTCGAGTGCCTCTTCCCAGACGGCAAGAGCCTCGTCGAGTACGGCGTCTTCGATCGTGAGCGGAGCGAGAACGCGGATGCAGTTGCCCGAGATACCGGCCTTGAGGAGGATCAGCCCTCGCTCGAGCGCGGCGGCGATCACCGCCCCGGCGAGATCGGGTGCCGGTTCCTTCGAGGCCGGATCGCGGACGAGCTCGATCGCGAGCATCGCCCCCAGGCCACGTACGTCACCGATCTGCGGCCAGCGCTCTTGCCACGCGAGCATCCGCGACCTGATCCGCTGGCCCGTCTGATCGGCGCGGTCGACGAGGTCCTCCTCCGCGAAGATATCGAGCACCGCGAGCGCCGCGGCAAGGGCGACGGGGTTACCGATGTACGTCCCGCCGACCGCACCGGCATGCGGTGCGTCCATGACCGATGCTTTTCCGATCACCCCCGACAGGGGCAGTCCGGCGGCAATCGACTTGGCGACGCACATCAGGTCGGCCTCGACCCCGAAATGCTCCATCGCGAACATCTTCCCGGTACGACCGAAGCCCGTCTGAACCTCGTCGGCGACGAGAACGATTCCCTCGCGATCACAGATCCGCCGAAGTCCCTCGACGAACTCAACGGGCGCGGGCACGAACCCGCCCTCACCGAGTTGTGGTTCGAAGACGATCGCCGCGACCTGCGAGGGCGCCACGTGCGAGACGAGCATCCGCTCGATCGTGGCGAGCGCTCCCGCCGCCGTCGGGCCACGGTAGGCGTCCGGGAACGGCGCGCGGTACACCTCGGGGGCGAACGGGCCCATTCCTATCTTGTACGGATGCACCCTCGACGTCATGGTCATGGCGAGCATCGTGCGGCCGTGAAAGCCTGCCTCGAACGCGATCACCGCCGGCCGTCCGGTCGCGAGCCGGGCGATCTTGACCGCATTCTCGACGGCCTCCGCGCCGGAGTTGAAGAACGCCGCGCGCGTCGGGCCGGCGAACGGTGCGATCTCGCCGAGCCGCTCGGCGAGATCGACATAGCTCTCGTATGGCACCACCGTGAAGTCGGTATGGACGAACCGAGCCGCCTGCTCCTGGATCGCGTCGACGACCCTCGGATGGCAGTGGCCGACGTTGACGACCCCAACTCCCCCGGCGAAATCGATGTAGGTGTTGCCGTCGACGTCCGTGATCGTCGCGTTCCGCGCCTCGGCGGCGAAGATCGGCAGGTAGACCTGGAGAGGCTTCGCGACCGCCGACGCGCCACGGGCGAGCAGCTCGCGCGAGCGGGGACCGGGAATCTCCGTCCGCAGTTCGATCGTCCTCGTCGTCGCCACCGCGGAAGCGTACCGGAGTGTCGCGTGGGTACCCTCTGGCACCGTGGACATGACAGACCTCTCCCCGGATCCTCATGCGCAGTTCGACCGGTGGTTCGCCGATGCGGTGGAGGCCGGTGTTCCGGATCCGGAGCAGATGGCGCTCGCGACCGCCACGCTCGCCGGCACGCCGTCGGTGAGGATGGTGCTACTCAAGGGGCACGATCGCCGCGGCTTCGTCTTCTTCACGAATCGCGCGAGCCGGAAGGGTGTCGAGCTTCGCTCGAACCCCGTCGCCGCAGGGGTTCTGCACTGGAAGCCGCTCGAGCGCCAGGTACGGCTCGAGGGGCCCGTCGAGGAGCTGGCCGAGGACGAGTCGTCCGCGTACTTCGCGACGAGGGCGCGCGCCAGCCAGATCGGCGCCTGGGCGTCCCCACAATCACGACCGGTTCCCGACCGCGACGAGCTCGAGCGTCGTGTTGCCGAGATCGAGCAGCGGTTCGCCGCCGACACCGAGGTTCCGTTGCCCCCGTTCTGGGGCGGCTACCGCATCGAGGCGGACGCGATCGAGTTCTGGCAGGGGCGGCCCGGGCGGCTCCACGACCGTATCCTCTACACGCGGGCTGCGGAGGGGTGGGAGCGGCAGCGCCTCGGGCCGTGAGGCGCCTCAGCCTCCGTACGTCGTCCCGGCGGGCGCGAGCGCCGCTTTGGTGTAGATCCCGGACGCATTCCAGAGCAGATACCCCTTGGCTCCCTGTAGGCGTGCGGCAGAGATCTGCGCGAGGACCTGTCCGGCGGAGTAATTCCAGTCCTGGACCCACGGGACCAGCTGGGCGCGCGATCCCTTGACCTGGCGGCGGAAGTCCGTCAGCGTTCGGAACACCGTTTCGCCCGGTTCCGCCACCGGGCTCTCGAGGCCGAGCTCACCGCCGCCGTAGAGCACCGGGTACGACATCGGGGAAACGCTGTCCACGTGCTTGGAGATCAAGCTCGGGACCTGACCGATCCCGAGGTCGCGCGTCGCCGAGAGGCCGAAGAGCGCGGTCGAGACGCGCGCGCCTGTCGGCTCGAGGCGCTTCTTGGCGTATGCGACGAAGTCGGCGATCACCCGGCCCTTCGGGACACTCGTGCGTCCGGGGTAGACCGCGCCGGCGACGTCGCCGTCGGAGGGGAAGCGAACGTAGTCGAACATGATCTGGTCGAACCCGGCCCTCACGGCCGCCTCGGCTACCGAGACGCAGTAGTTCCAGACGCGGCGATCGTAGGGATTCACCCAGCCGAGACCGGCCGACGTCGTCCAGATGCTGCCATCCGACCGCTGGATCGCGAGATCGGGGCGCGCGCTTGCGAGCATCGGATCCTGGAAGCAGACCACGCGCCCGATCATGTAGATGCCGTTTCGATGGGCGAGGGCGACGAGAGCCTTCGGCTTGTAGTACGCCCTGGTGGCGTCGATCCTCCGTGCCAGGGGAACGTCTGACGGCGTGAACCCGATCTCGCCGCCCTCGTCCTTCACGTCGAGCTCGATCGTGTTCAGACCGTGACGCTTGTACTCCACGTACTCGCGGAACTTCCCTGGGAGCGATGCAAGCGCACCCGTGACGTGCACCCCGCGGATCTCGAGCGGCAGCGGCCGCTGGCTGTTCGCCGAAGCCCGTGCGACGGGAGCGGCGGCCGGCGAAACGTCGGCTGCGGCCTTCGTGTCCGACGCGCTCGGAGAGTCCCCGACGAATCTGGCTCCCATGACGACGGCGATGACGACGGCGAGAAGGAGCGCCAGGACCGCGGCGCGCCGTCGCCGTTTGGTTCGGCGCGTCTGGTCCCGACGAGCGCGGAAACGCTCGTTCGGGTCCATTGGTCCGTAGAGCATGGACACCGGATCACCGAGCGTACCGCATCGGAGGCTCCATCAGGGTGGTTTCGGGGACCGATCCTCTAGGATCGCGGCATGGTGCTCTCCGACAGGTCGATCCGCCGGCTGATCGACGAAGGCCGGATCGTGATCGACCCGTACGACGACGCGCTGATGCAGCCCGCGAGCCTCGACGTTCGCGTCGACCGCCTGTTTCGCGTCTTCCGCAACTCGCGGTACCCGTTCATCGACGTGAAGAGCGAACTCGAGGGCCTGACAGAGCTCGTCGAGATCGACGGGGACGAGCCGTTCATCCTCCACCCGGGCGAGTTCGTTCTGGGGTCGACGCTCGAGCGTATCGCGCTCCCCGACGACCTGGTCGCCCGCCTCGAGGGCAAGAGCTCGCTCGGCCGTCTGGGGCTGCTCATCCACTCGACCGCAGGATTCATCGACCCCGGCTGGGACGGCCACGTGACCCTCGAGCTGTCGAACGTCGCGAACCTCCCGATCACGATCTACCCGGAGATGAAGATCGGGCAACTCTCGTTCGTCCAGCTCCTCGAGCCCGCGGATCATCCGTACGGCTCGAGCGGGCTCGGCTCCAAGTATCAGGGGCAGCGGGGACCGACGCCGAGCCGCTACTGGAAGAACTTCGACGCGTCGTCGTAGGCCGCGCGAAGCCCGAGCCCGAGGGGCTCGAACGCCCTCGTCGTACGGGCACGGAAGGACGGCTCTCGGGACACGCGATCTGCGCCGGTGCGCCGCCGCCTGAGGCCGACGCGGAGGTGTTGCACGCCGCTTGCCGACCGATCACGTGGACAGGAAAGACGAGGGCCGCCTTTCGGCGGCCCTCGATCCCGGTAACCAGCGCTGGATTTGGCAGAGGCGCTTCCTGCCTGTCCGCTCGCCCGAAGGCGGGACGGTGGCGGCGCGGAACGCGCGTCCCCTACGCTTGGCTATGGCGATTCCCCGTTGGGTCTCGGGAACACGCCTCTACCCGCTGGTACCTCCACTGCCGGTACTGCAGGAATCTGTCACGTCCGGACCACCTCCTTTCCGCGGTTCATCGGAGTGTATACCGACACGACAGGACGACAGCAAGCAGCGATGCGAGACCCGGCCGCACGTCGGGCGATCAGGCCTCGACGACGACCATTCCGTCGTCCCGAACATGGACCGGGAACGTGTCGACGTCGATGTACGCGGGCAGCGTCAACGCGCGACCCGTCGTGATGTCGAATCGGGCGCCGTGGCGCGGGCAGATGGCAACCCGCTCCTCGCAGTCGAACTCGCCCTCGCAGAGCGGTCCCTCGTCGTGCGTGCACTGATCCTCGATCGCGTACAGCTCGCCGCCACAGTTGTACACGCCGACGGAGAGGGCCGGCGAGACCTCGACAATCCTGACCGTCCCCGGAGCGAACTCGGTCAGCTGGCAGACGTCGACCTCGGCCATGCTCAATTGACCGAGATATCCCCGCTCGACGTGCCCCACTCCTCGGGCAGCGGCGTTCCCTTCGAGCGATGCAACGCGACCTTGAGCACGCCCATCCCGAGCAGGGCACACTTCAGGCGCACCGGGCTCAGCGGGATCCCGATCTCGTCCAGGAGCTCCTCTTTCGGCATGACCGCGACCTCCTGCGCCGACCGGCCCTTGACGATGTCCGTGAGCATCGACGTCGCGGCCTGACTGATAGCGCAACCGCGTCCCTCGAACCCGACGCTCTCGATGATGTCGCCGTCGCCGAACCGAACCGAGACCGTGACCTCGTCGCCACAGAGCGGATTCTGCCCCTCCGCGACGGCGTCGCTCGGGTCGAGAACACCGTGGTTCCTGGGGGTGCGGTAGTGGTCGAGAATGACCTCCCGGTACATCTGCTCGAACTCGCTCATCCGAGGTTCCTGCGCACGTTGTGGAGCCCGTCGACCAGCCGGTCGACCTCCTCCGCGATCGAGTAGAGATAGAAGCTCGCGCGCGTGGTCGCGGCGACGCCGAGCCGCGTCATCAGCGGCTGCGTGCAGTGATGCCCGGCGCGCACGGCAACGCCCTCCCAGTCGAGGATCTGGGCGACGTCGTGGGGATGAACGCCGGCGACCTCGAACGACACGATCCCCGCCCTCCGCTCGAGGGGCGGCCCGAAGAGACGGATCCAGTCGAGCTCGGCCAGACGCTCCATCGCATATCGCGTCAGTTCGTGCTCGTGCCGCTCGATGGCGCCGAGGCCGATCCGCGAGATGTACTCGATCGCAGCACCGAAGCCGACCGCCTCCGCGATCGCGGGCGTTCCTGCCTCGAACTTGTACGGGAGCTCGTTGAACGTTGTCCTGTCGAGACCGACCGATCGAATCATCTCGCCGCCGAGGTTGAACGGCGCCATCCTCTCGAGGAGCTCCCGTCGGCCGAACAACGCCCCGATCCCGCTCGGACCGCACAACTTGTGCGACGAAAGAGCGAGGAAGTCGCACCCGAGCGCCCGCACGTCGATCGGCCGGTGCGGGGCCGCCTGCGCTGCATCGACGACGACAACCGCGCCATGGTCGTGGGCCCACGCCGCGATTCGCTGGACCGGGTTGATCGTTCCGAGCGAGTTCGAGACGAGCCCGACGCAGACGACCTTGATCGCGTTGTCACGCGCGAGATCGTCGAGAGCGTCGAGCTGGAGCTCGCCCGTATCGTCGATCGGGATATGGCGGAAGGCGGCGCCTGTGCGGCTGGCGATGAACTGCCAGGGGACGAAGTTGGCATGGTGCTCGAGCTCGGTGACGACGACCGTATCGCCCGGGCCGAGATTCTGAAGGCCCCACGCATAGGCGACGAGATTGATCGACTCGGTGGCGCTGCGGGTGAAGATGATCTCGCGCTCCGACGGTGCGTTGACGAAGGCGGCGACCGTTCGCCGGGCGCCTTCATAGCCCTCGGTCGCACGCTCCGCGAGCCGGTAGACGCCACGGTGCACGTTCGCGTACTCATGCTCGTAGAAGGCGCGCATCCGATCGAGGACCTGCCGTGGCTTCTGCGTGGACGACGCCGAATCGAGATAGGCGAGCGGCTGGCCATCACGGAGCTCCTCGAGGAACGGGAAGTCTGCGCGAAGCAGCGCCGAGTCGAGCGGGGTTACGGTCTGCGTGGCCATCGTCGATCCATGGTAGCCGGGCCGTTCATTCGGGCCGACCGCGGAGCGGGACGAAGCGATCATCGGCAAGCCAGAGGAATCCGATTGCAATCAGACACCCGATGACGATCAGGACGACTGCCGCCGGGTTCGGGATGACCAGCTGGAAGAACTCCCTCGGTCCCGGAAGGATCAGGATGAGCAGATAGGCCACGAACAGGAGAACGCACATCGTTGCGACGGCTCGGGCGCGCTTTCTGCTCGTCGCCTCGAGCACGAGTACGAGGTAGAGCCCGATGATCACGAGGGCGGTCGTGGCGGCAGTGCGCGACTGGAGAAGGCCGAGGTCGACGACGTTGAGGGCGATCAGGTAGGTCGTCATCACGCCGAGCCCGGCCGCGACTCCTGCCGGCACGGCGAATCGGCCGACATCCCGGAGAAACCCGTCCGTCTTCCAGGGCCCGTCGCTCGGGGCGAGCGCGAGGAAGAACGCAGGGATTCCGACCGTCAGCGCGCCCACGATCGTCAGGTGGCGGGGGAGCAGCGGGTACTCGGCGGGCGTGATCCCGATCGCGACGATCAGAAACGCGGCGAAGACCGACTTCGTGACGAACAGCTTCGTCACACGTTGGATGTTGCGGAGGATTCGGCGCCCCTCGGCGACCATGCCCGGGACGGCGACGAAATCGCCCCGAACGAGCACCACGTCCGCGACGGCCTTCGCCATCTGTGTCCCCGACCCCTGCGCGATCGAGAGGCGAGATGCCTTCAGCGCCGGTACGTCGTTGACCCCGTCGCCGACCATCGCCACATAGCGGCCGCGACGCCTCAACGACTCGACCACGCGGCGCTTTCCCTCGGGCGAGATCCGGCCGACGACACCGATCTCGGCGACGTGCCGATCGAGCTCGAGATCGTCGGCCGGGAGATCGCTCCCCACGCGCGCGGGACCTCGCTCGGGAATCCCCGCGTCGGCGGCTATCGACGCGACAGTCGCGGCGGAATCGCCCGAGAGCACGACGACCTCGACTCCCTGCTCGGCCAGGAACGAGATCGTCTCGCGCGTCTCCGGACGAAGCTCTTCGGCAAGAACGGCGAGCCCGAGCGGTTGCACGGATGCGAGCGTGCCCCTGTCCTTCGGGAACGCGGAGGTCGCAACGCCGAAGCCGATGACCCTGCGGCCACGCTCTTGCTCCTCTCTCGCCCGCGCGGCGAGATCGCCGAGGGCGAAAATCTCGGGCGCTCCGAGGACGTAGCGCACCCCGTCGATCCGCATCCCACTCCAGCGGTTGCGGGACAGGAACGGGACGACCTCGTCGGCGTCATCGGACTCGGCCGGCCAGGCCGAGCCGATCGCCTCCAGGATCGCGTTCGGCGCCTCGGAGGAGGCCGCGTATCGCCCGAGCGCGAAGCCGAGCTCGTCCTCGCCCACTCCGGTGGCTGGAACGACGGAGACGACGCGGAGGGCCGGCTCGGTCAGCGTGCCGGTCTTGTCGATACAGAGCGTGTCCACCGAGGCGAGTGACTCGATCGCATTCAGCTGCTGTGAGAGGGCGCCGGCGCGGGCCATCCGTACCGCTGCGGCCGCATACGTGACGGAGAGCAGCAACACGAGTCCCTCGGGGATCAGGGTCACCATTCCGGCGACAGCGGTTTCGACGGCGCGCCCGACCTCGACGTCCTGCTTCCAGAGGGCGACGATCAGCATGCCTCCAAGCGGCACCATCACGCCCAGAAGCAGGTAGAGGAGGCGATCGATCGCCCGCTCGAGGGGCGAGCGGGGATGTCGGAACTCACGCGCCGTGCCCGCGATGCGCTCTGCGTAGCTGTCGGCGCCGACCGCAACGACCTCGAACGACCCCGTGCCCTCCACGACGAACGATCCCGACCTGACCTCGTCCCCACGAACACGCGAGATCGCGTTCGCCTCCCCCGTCAGGATCGACTCGTCGAGCCGCAGATCGGTGGCCTCGAGGAGGTGCCCGTCCCCGACGACCTGGTCGCCCGGTGCGAGGCGCACGAGGTCTCCGGGAACGACTTCCGAGACGTGGAGCGAATGGAGCTCGCCCTCGCGGACGACCATCGCCTGCGGCGCGACGAGCGCCGCCAACTCGTCGAGCTTCCGGCGTGCGCTGAGCTCCTGCCAGACACCGATCCCGGTGTTCGTGAGGACGATCGCGAGGAAGAGCGCGTCTCGCCAGTCACCGAAAACGAGCGTGAGGAGGCCAAGGGCGAGGAGGATGACGTTGAACGGCGTGATTGCGTTCGCGCGGACGATCGTCCCCGTCGACCGGCTCGACGGAGATTCTCGCGGCTCGCCACGGTCAGCGAGCCGCCGTGCCGCCTCGGCATCTGACAGACCAGCGCTCACGCCGACGAGGCTAACAGCGACCGTCCGGCACCCACCGCGGCCTCACTCGCCAGGCGGATTGACCTTCCCGTTCGCGTGCGCGCGGGCGGCGATCTCCTTCTGCCGCTCCACGGTCTCGGCGGCGATCGCCAGAAGCTCGCACAGGCGCACGAGCCGGATGCGCTCCGAGCTCTCTGCCAGCAACTCCTGCTTGAGCTCGGGTGAGAGCTCGAAGCGGCCGGCTACGGCGAACGAGAGCTGCGGTGTCTCCGGATCGGGGGGCTCGAGCTCGCTCCCGGTCAGCTCGACGAGCCGACCGAACAACGCGAGCGCCCGCTCGATGTCGGCCACGCCCGCCGGGTCGTCCTGATCGGCGAACGGCTCGACGCTCGCGGTGACGAACGACCTGCCCGACGTCAGCTCGAGGAGCCGGAATCGCTCCCCTCCTTCGACGACGATGTTTAGTCGCCCGTCCTCGAAGCGCTCGGATACCTCGGCGATCGTGGCGAGCGTGCCAACCGGGCGCAACCCGTCGTCATCGGCGTACACGACCCCGAACGGAGCTCCCTGCTCGAGGCTTTCCCCAATCAGGTCCTGATAGCGCGGCTCGAAGATGTGCAGCGGTACCTGCTCGGCCGGCAGGAGGACGAGCCCGAGCGGGAAGAGGCCAATCTCCGACATCTCCCGAAGAGTACTTGTGAGATCGAGGATTCCCCCGCACGGGTGAGCAGGAGCGCCGGTTCGTTGCCGATCCAATTCGTGCCAGCCGTAGAGCTCATTGCCCACGAAAGGCCGTCATGGATCGGATCGCCTTCGCCGCCGCTGCGGCGATCCCGTTCGCCGCTCACCGTTCCGGATGCCAGCCGAGATCCGGCCGGTGATCTCTCGCGCGCATGGACTCGCGCTGTCGCTCCTGCTCGGGACGGCCGCGGCTGCCGGAGGATACGCCGTCATCACGACGGCCGAGCTCGGCGCTGCGCAGACGAAGCCCGAGGTGATCTCGAGTCGTCAGATCGCACAGCGCGCACGAAAGCTCGACGCATGGGAGGCGTCTCTCCGGAAGGCGCTCGCGGCGCGGCCGCCGGCGCTACCGGCCGTGAACAGCTATCCGAGGGTGGTGTTCGTTGCCGCGCCCGGCGCCGTCGCCCTTCCATCGCCGACCCCTGTCGTCAGACCGGCGGCCCGGCCGACGGAGGCAGAAGCGCCCCCCGCAGCGAAACCGGCGGCGACCGTCGCCGCACCGGTTGCAGCCAGGCGGGCCAAGCCGGTCGTGACGCCCGTCCACGAAGGAACCAGGCCCGACGCTCCGGCCCCCGTCGTCACGCCTGCTCCGGTGGCGGCTGCGCCGCCGCCCGCCCCGGCACCGGTCGTGGTGGCTGCCGTCCCGACGGCGCCGCCCCCAGCTGCCGCCTCGGCACCACCGTCGACGCTGTCGGTCGAGCAACAGTGCCGGCAGATCCTGCGCGCTGCAGAGAACAAGAGCGAGCAGGTCAAGCAGGACGCAGAGAGGCAATGTGAGGCTCTCAAGCAGGCAGCGGAGAGGGAGAGGCGAGGATGACGAACCATCTCGCGCGCCTGTATGCCGCCTCCGGGACGCTCATCGCGTTCTTCCTTCTCTGGATGACGATTGCGGCCCACCCATGGGCGGCGGCCGAGCCTGTGACTCCGCAGGATCCCCGTCTCGTGGCCCTCGCCCAGCGTGAGAAGAGGCTCCAGAAGAGAGCCGCGGACGTGAAGCGCATCGTCGATCGCCGCTGGGCGATCTACGAGCGGAGAGTGGCCAAACGCGAATGGAAGAACTCCGTCGCCCTGCAGCAGCACCTCAAGCAGCTCGAGTCCTCCCAGGCCGCTGCCCTTCGCGCGGCCCGGGCGGCGAGCGCGCAGACCGCGGAGGCGCGCGCGTATGCGGCGAGTGTCGTCGCCTGGGCGAACCAGCAACTCCAGAGCGCGACCGCATCGACTGCCGCCTCGGCACGGACTCTGCCGGGTGCGGTCAAGGCTACGGCACCCAAGAGCACGAGCAGCGCGCCGCCCGCTCCTGCGGCGTCCAGGACGAAAGCCCCTGCTGCCACCGCGACCGCCCCGGCTCCCGCCCCTCCCTCGAACGTCGCGCCCGCTCCGCCGCCCGCAGAAGCGGCACCGACCACGATGCCGACACCTGCACCTGCACCTGCGCCCGCGCCCGTCGCCGCCGCGCCACCTCCCGTGCAGATCGTCACGCTGCCACCGGTCACCAAGACGAAGGTCTCGAAGAAGTGATCGCGGTGGCCCGCGGCGCGGTGGATGGCCTCCTGAGCCGACGGGTGTTCGAGGCCATGGGGTCGACGGTCGAACTGATCCTCGAGGGAGCGCCGGCCGGCGGCGACGAAGCTCTCGCCGCTGCGGAGCGAGAGATCCATCGGCTGGAGCGCACGCTCTCGCGGTTTCTCCCCGACTCGGAACTGTCGTTCCTCAACGACGCGGGCACGCTCGACGTCTCTCCCGAGCTCGCCGAAGTAACGGTGCTTGCACTCGAGGCACGCGAGCGCACCGGCGGGCGATTCGATCCGACAGTGCACAACGCGCTCGTCGCCGCCGGTTACGACCGGTCGTTCGACGACATGGCGCTGGACGGGAGTGCCGTCTGGCCCGGTGCCCCGTGCTTCGGCCACGTGGCGGTGGACGGATCGAGGATCGAGATCGAGCGCGGCTACCGTCTCGACCTCGGTGGGATCGCAAAGGGGTACGCCGCAGATCGAGCCTGCTCACTGCTCGCAGCTGCGGGGCCGTGCATCGTCAACGCGGGCGGCGACCTTGCAGTCCACGGGCCGCCCTCGCGCGGCATCTGGCCCATATCCGTCGACGTGCCGGGAGCGCCCCTGACGCTCGGACTCGGCCGCGGGGCCCTCGCCACCTCGGGCCGCGACTACCGGCGCTGGCGTCGCGGCGGCATCGAGATGCACCACCTCGTCGATCCGGCGAGCGGGCTTCCCGCGGTGACCTCGCTGCGGCGCGTAACGGCGTACGCCGAGACCGCTGCCGCCGCCGAGGTCACTGCGAAGGCGCTCATGCTCGCGGGCGAGGAGGCGGCGGTGACCGAGGCAAACGCGCTCGGACTTCCGTGCGTGCTCATCACCGACGACGACAGAGTGATCTTGACGGGAGGGCTCGCGTGAGCTCAAGACCCGACCTTCTGGATCGAGGCGCGTGCCTCCGGGATGCTCGCCTTCGCACTGCTGACGCTCTCGGTGGTGGCCGGCCTCGTGCTCAAGTCCCGGCCGTTCGGCACGGCGCTGAAGCCGGCGACCGTCACCGACATCCACCGGTTCCTCGCCCTTCTCTGCCTTGGTGCGACGGGGATCCACGGTGCAGCGCTGATCCTCGACTCCACCGTTCACATCGGGTTGACGGATCTGCTGGTTCCGGGGCTCGTCTCGTACCGTCCGCTGTGGGTCGGATTCGGGGTCGTCGCTGCCGAGCTCATGGTGCTCGTCTACGGATCGTTCTCCCAGCGCAAGCGGATCGGAGCGAAGAACTGGAGACGCCTGCACTGGGCCACCTACGGGATCTTCGTCGCCATGGTCGTGCACGGCATCATGTCCGGCACCGACACGACGCGACCATGGGCAGTCGGGGTGTACGTCGGCGCGATCGGCGCCGTGGTGATGGCAGTCGTCTGGCGCGCTCTCGTGCCTCCGGTGAAGCCGCAGCGTCGGCCACGCGCCGCCGCGGCCTAGGCCCGCTGCCTACGCCTGCGGAATTCGATCCTCGAGTGCGGCGCCGAGCGCGGTTCGTACCGGCTCGAGCTCGATCCGGTCGAGGACATCCTGGAAGAAGCCACGCACGATCAGCCGCTCCGCCTCATGGCGCGAAAGGCCACGCGCCATCGCGTAGAAGAGCTGCTCGCGGTCGACCTGGCTCAGCGTCGCACCGTGGGTGCAGCGAACATCGTTGGCGAGGATCTCGAGGCCCGGGATGGAGTCCGCGTGCGCCGTCTTCGAGAGCAGGAGGTTGCGGTTCTCCTGGTAGGCGTTCGTCTTCTGTGCGTCCTTCTCGACCCGGATCATCCCACGCCAGACGGCACTCGCCGTGTCGCGCAGGACGCCCTTGAAGGCGAAGTCGGACGTCGTGTTCGGAGCGATGTGCTCCTGGAACGTGTCGTAGTCGAGTCGCTGCTCGTTGTCCGCGAAGTACGCGCCCGTGACGCGCGAGGTTGCGCCCGGGCCGGCGAGGTCGTTCTGGATCCAGACCTTGCCGCCACCGGAGCCGAATCCGCCGGCGACCCAGTCGAGCTCGGCGTCGCGTCCCACCGTCGCGTGGTGCGAGGCAAAGTGCCACGTGCGCTGGGAGAGGTTCTGGACGGAGACGTACTCGACCTTGGCCGCGTCCTCGACGACGATCTCGACGGCGGCGTTCGAGTAGCCGGACAGCTCGGGTGACGCCGAGGCGTACTCCTCGATCACCGTGAACCGGCTCTCGGCCTCGGCGACGATCAGCAGGCGCCAGAACAGCGATCCGCCCTCGACCGCGTTCGCGATCCGGACATAGATCGGCTTCTCGACGACGACGCCCTTCGGCACGTGGACGAGCAGGCCGTGCTCCCACATCGCGGCGTTGTGCGCGGCGAACTTCTCGCCGTGCCCGACGAGTGTTCCGAGCAAGGGGTGGTCGTCGGTCAGCAGCTCGAAGCGGATCCCGTCCGGGGCGTTCTCGATCGTGATACCCGTCTCACCGACAACCGCCACCCCGGAGGCGTCGATCTCGAGCATGGTCGCCGGAAGCGTCGCGGGCGCAGCGCCCGCGGCCGTGTACGAATCGGGATCGAAGCCCGTCAGATCCGTGAAGCGCCAGTGCTCCTCCGACTTCGTCGGTAACGGAATCGCCTGGTAGCGCTCGAGGAGCTCAGCTCTCATGGGGCGCATACCTGCGGTGGAGCATGAGGACATTGCCGTCGGGATCGGTGAAGTGGGCCATGCGGCAGACGCTCGTGTCGAATGTCTCGCCGGCAAAGACGACGCCCTTCGCCTCGAGCTCGCGGCGCGCCCCCTCTACGTCCGGAACCCGCAACGCGATCGGGGACGAATGCGGCCCCGTGAACTCCTGCTCGATGTTCGTCGGGTCGAGCAGGTAGAGGCTCACGTTCTCGCCGAGCTGGAACTCCGGCCACATGCCCTCACCGACCTGCTCGAGGCCGAGCGTGTCCCGATAGAACGCGGTGGAACGCTCGAGATCGGTGACCGGAACGGAGACGAAATCGACCCGCTCGACGATCAACCCGTGCCTCCGGTTCGACTCCGAGCCGAACTAGCCAACACTGCCTTCCATCTGCAGCTGGATGAGCCGGTTCATCTCGACCGCGTACTCGAGCGGTAGCTCCTTCGTGATCGGCTCGACGAACCCGGAGACGATCATCGCGCTCGCCTCGGCCTCGGAGAGGCCGCGGCTCATGAGATAGAAGAGCTGTTCCTCACCGATCTTGGAGACGGTTGCCTCGTGGCCGAGATCGACGTCGCTCTCGTCGACCTTGATGTAGGGGTACGTGTCGGAGCGCGACTCGTCGTCGAGGATCAACGCGTCGCAGACGACCTTCGACTTGGAGCCCGTCGCGCCGCGCGCGACCTCGAGCAGGCCGCGATACCCCGCCCGGCCACCGTCCTTCGAGATCGACTTGGACGTGATCACCGACGACGAGTTCTTGCCGATGTGGACGACCTTGCCGCCTGCGTCCTGATGCTGACCCTTGCCCGCGAACGCGATCGACAGCACCTCACCGTGGGCCCTCTCGCCCATCAGCCAGATGGCCGGGTACTTCATGGTCAACTTCGAGCCGAGGTTCCCGTCGACCCACTCCATCGTGGCGTCCTCATGGGCCACCGCACGCTTCGTGACAAGGTTGTAGACGTTGTTCGACCAGTTCTGGATCGTCGTGTAGCGGCAGCGGCCGCGGGGCTTGACGATGATCTCGACGACCGCCGAGTGCAGCGAGTCCGAGGAGTAGATCGGCGCCGTGCAGCCCTCGACATAGTGAACGTAGGCGTCCTCGTCGACGATGATCAGCGTGCGCTCGAACTGACCCATGTTCTCGGCGTTGATCCGGAAGTACGCCTGCAGCGGCATCTCGATCCGGACGCCGGGCGGGACGTAGATGAACGATCCCCCCGACCAGACCGCCGAGTTGAGCGCGGCGAACTTGTTGTCGTTCGCGGGGATGATCGTCGCCATGTGCTGCTTGACGATGTCCTCGTGCTCGCGGAGAGCGGAGTCCATGTCGAGGAAGATCACGCCCTTGCGCTCGAGATCCTCCTGCAGCTTGTGGTAGACGACCTCTGACTCGTACTGGGCACCGACCCCGGCGAGGTACTTCTTCTCCGCCTCGGGGATGCCGAGCTTGTCCCAGGTGTCGAGGATCTCGGCCGGCAGGTCCTCCCACTTGTCGACCTGATTCTCGGTGGGCTTGATGTAGTAGTAGATGTTCTCGAAGTCGATCTCACCGACGTTGCCGCCCCAGGTCGGCATGGGACGGGCATAGAAGTAGTCGAGCGCCTTGTGGCGGAAGTCCCGCATCCACTGGGGCTCGTTCTTGTGCTCGGCAATCGCCTCGACGACCTCGTGGGAGAGACCTCGGCCCGACTTGAAGAAATAGTCCTTTGCCTCGTCAGGGTTCGAGAAGCCGTACTTGTACTCGCTCCGGATTCCCTTGACGACGTCGTTCTCGGTGGTGCTCATGCGCCCTCGCCTCCGACTCCCGCTGGGATGAAGGCCTCGTAGCCCTCCGCCTCGAGCTGCTTCGCAAGCTCCCCACCGCCCGAGGCCACGATCCGCCCGTCCACGAAGACATGCACGTGATCCGGCGTGATGTAGTTGAGGATCCGCTGATAGTGGGTAATCACGACGGCGCCCATCTCGGGCCCGACGAGCTCGTTGACGCCGTTGGCGACCACTCTGAGTGCGTCGATATCGAGGCCGGAGTCGGTCTCGTCGAGCACGGCGATGCGGGGCTTGAGCATCGCCATCTGCAGGATCTCGACGCGCTTCTTCTCCCCGCCGGAGAACCCGTCGTTGAGGTACCTCTGGGCGAGCTCGCGCGGAACCTTGAGGTGCTCCATTGCCGCCAGCATCTCCACGCGGAACTCCTTCACCGCGATCGGGTCGTCCTCGCCGCCGTTCGCGGCCTTGCGCTTCGCGTTGATCGCGCTGCGGAGGAAGCTCGTGACGGTCACGCCCGGGATCGCGTGGGGGTACTGGAACGCGAGAAAGAGGCCGTTCTGGGCGCGCTCGTCGGCTCCGAGCTCGACGACGTCGGCGCCGTCGAGAAGGATCTCCCCCTCGGTGATCTCGTAGGACGGATGCCCCATGAGAGCGTAGGCGAGCGTCGACTTGCCCGAGCCGTTCGGACCCATAATCGCATGCTTCTCGTTGGTGTCGACGCTCAGGTCGACCCCCTTCACGATAGGCGTGCCGTCCTCGAGCGCGACGTGCAGGTTCCTGATTTCGAGCAGTGCCAAAGTTCTCCGTCCTTGCCGTATGTGGGAAAGCCGCAGGCCCTATTGCGGAAAAGCCGCAGGGGCGACGCCCTCCATCGTACCCGGACCGCAAAAGGCTACGGGGTGACGGCCCGTCTGCTGCTACTCTCGCGTCATGCCCTTCGGAATCGGCATCTGGGAGCTTCTCATCCTTCTGCTCGTGCTGCTGCTCGTCTTCGGTCCCAAGCGGCTGCCGGAGATGGGGCGTCAGCTCGGCAAGGGAATGCGCGAGTTCAAGGATTCGGTGACAGGCGACGGGAAGGACGACGAGGACGATCTCGCGTTGCCGCCCGCCGAGCCTGTCGTTCCCGCTGCACCTGCCGCGTCTGAGTCGCGCGAGCGGGACACCGTCTCCTAACGCAGCACGAGAATGTTCCGTAGGCTCGCCCCGCGCCGCCTTGGCACGGACGAAGAGGCGACCGTCGTCGAGCACCTGACGGAGCTCCGACATCGGCTCCTGATCGCGATCGCGGCGATCATTCCGGCGTTCCTGCTCACGTTCGCGTTCCACACGACGCTGATCGAGTGGCTGAAGCGGCCACTCCCGGCAGACAAGACGCTCGTCACGCTCGGCGTCCTCGAGCCGTTCACGACGGCCGTCAAGGTGAGCGGGATGGCGGCAATCGCGATCGTGCTCCCCATCCTGATCTGGCAGGTGTGGGGATTCCTCGCTCCCGCCGTCGACGAGGCGACGCAACGCGTGCTCCGCATCTTCATCGTTATCGGGGCGTTCCTGTTCGCCGCCGGCGTGGCCTTCGCGTACTTCGTCGTCCTGCCTGCCGCGATCAATTTCCTGACGAACTTCGACGACACGCTCTACGACGTCCAAATCCGGGCGAGCTACTACCTCTCGTTCACGTCGCTCGTCCTGCTCGCGTCCGGCATCGCGTTCGAGATGCCGATCTTCATCCTCGCGCTCGTACGGATCCGTGTCCTCAGCTACGAGAAGCTCCGTCGGAACCGCAAGGTCGGCTACGCGATGATGGTCGCCTTCGCGGTGCTCCTTCCGACGGTCGACCCCGTCTCGCTGTTGTTCGAGACGATCCCGCTCCTGATCCTGTTCGAAGCGTCGATCTGGCTCTCACGCATGATGGAGATTCGGTGGGGCCGCAACCTTCCTGACGAGCCCGACGAGGAAACACTCGAGCCCGATCCGGACGCGTACGAGCCCGACGAAGAAGCACTCGAGCCCGATCCGGACGCGTACGAGCCCGACGAAGAAGCACTCGAGCCCGATCCGGACGCGTACGAGCCCGACGAGGAAACACTCGAGCCCGATCCGGACGCGTTCGAGATCGCCGAGGAGCCGTCGCTCGACCGGGACGACGTGCCGTGAGCGTGATCTCGGCCGACTGGGTCGTCCCCGTCGAGGGTGACCCGATCGGCCAGGGCGCCGTCGCGATCGCCGACGACGGCACGATCGAGGCCGTCGGTCGGATCGAGGATCTCGGGCAGGGGGATCACCACGAGGGGTGCGTGATCATTCCCGGGTTCGTCAACGCTCACTCCCATCTCGAGTACGCCGTCTACGCGGGCTTCGGCGACGGCCTGCCCTTCGAGGCGTGGATCACCATGCACGTCCGACGGAAGGGGGCACTCGACCTCGACGACATGTCCGCGATCGCGACCATCGGCGCCCACGAATGCCTCCGCTCGGGAATCACGACGATCGGCGATTGCAGCTTCTCGGGTGCCGCGGCGACGGCTGCGGCCACGACCGGATTGCGTGCGACCGTCTACCTCGAGGTCTTCGGGCGCGGTGCGTCTGCGCTCGACCGTTTCCACGAGTCGCACGCCCGGATCGAGTCGGCGCTCTCCGATCGTGTCCGGATCGGCGTCTCGCCACACGCGCCCTACACGTGCACGCCTGAGCTGTACAGGGCCTGCGCGGAGCTCGGACTGCCGCAGGCGACGCACCTCGCCGAGAGCGCGGCCGAACGGGACTATCTCGTCGACGGCGCGGGTGACTGGAGCCCCTTCGCCGAGCTGCTCGTGCCGCCTCCGGGCGAAACCGGCATTCGCATGCTTGCCGCGGAGGGTCTGCTCGGGCCGGGCCTGATAGCGGCTCACTGCGTGCGCGCCGACGAGGAGGAGATCGCGCTGCTCGCGGCAAGCGGGGTTGGCGTGGCCCACTGCCCCCGCTCGAACGGGTACCTCGGTTGCGGCGTCGCACCGCTCGAGGAGCTCCGGACCGCGGGAATCCCCGTCTCGATCGCGACCGACAGCCCGGCGTCGACCCCGTCCTTCGACATCTTCGAGGAGATCCGGGCGGCGATCGTCGGCGCGAGGGCACGCGCCGGACGCCCCGATGCCTTGCCTGCCTCGGCCGCGCTCGAGCTGGCAACGCTCGGGGGCGCCCGCGTTCTCGGCCTCGCCGATCGGGTCGGGTCGCTGGTGCCCGGCAAGGAGGCCGACCTGGCGGTGATCTCGCTCGCCGACACGCCGTTCGACCCAGTTGAAGATCCTGTTATCGCCGCTGTCCTGGGCGGTTCTCCGGATCGCGTCGCAGCTACTCTGATTGCCGGCGACCTGCGCTATGTGAAAGGAACGTCCGGATGGCCCGATTCGAGAAGAGCAGCACGAAGAGCCCGCAGCAAGATGCTGCCGTAGCGGCCTCCCGTCGTGCCAAGAAGTCCACCGCGCCCTCGATCGAGGACACGATGTTCTTCCCGCGGCTACGGCGCCACGCCAAGTGGATGTTCGTGTTCCTCGCGGTTGCCCTGGGCGGCGGCTTCGTCCTGTTCGGCGTCGGGGCGGGCGGTACGGGTGTCGGTGACATTCTGAGCGGCGGCGGCGGGGGCGGCGGCCCGTCGATCTCGAGCGCCCAGAAGAAGACGGAGGCGACCCCGAACGACCTGGAAGCCTGGCGCGAGCTGTCGACGGCGTACCAGACGGCCGGCAAGACGGACGAGGCGATCGAGGCCCAAAGGACGGTCGTCGCGCTCGCGCCGAAGGACACGAACGCGCTCCGCGAACTCGCCAGCCTCTACCTCGCCCAGGCAAGCGCGAAGCAGCAGGAGGCGCAGATCCTCCAGATCAAGGCGACCTACCAGGGTGCCGGCCAGGGGTTCCCGGGCGCGTTCACCGCGCCGAGCGGCCAGCCGCTTCTCGAGGACTCGATCAGCACCGCGATCAAGACGCAGAGCTCACCGAGGATCCAGGAGCTCGCGGGCGCGGCGCAGGCAGCATCGGCCGAGAGCGTCGACGCGTACAAGAAGATCGTCGTCATCAGCCCGAACGATCCGAACGTCCGGCTGGAGCTCGCCCAGGCAGCGCAGCAGGCCGGCGACGCCGCAACGATGATCGTGGCCTACAAGGCGTTCCTCAGGCTGGCGCCCGACGATCCGAACGCGCCGATCGTCAAGCAACAGTTGAAGCAGCTGCAAGCGTCCATATCGGGATAGACTCGCGGCATGACGCCGAAGCTCTCGCGACCGGGACGCCGCGCCCTTACGATCGCCCTCGCGGTCGCCGCTCTCGTGGTGCTCCTCGCCGGTTGCGGCGAGACGGTCGGCTACACCGAGGGCACCGGGGACAGGACGAACGGCAAGGAGCTGTTCACGGCGAAATGCGGTAGCTGTCACACGCTGGCGGACGCCGGGACGACCGGGACGATCGGCCCGAATCTCGACGACGCGTTCGCCGAATCGAGGCGCAACGGCCTCGGCGAGAGCACGTTCGTCCAGGTCGTGAGAGACCAGATCGCCTACGCGATCGAGACCACCTCGACCGGAGCACCGGGAATGCCGCGCGACCTCGTCACGGGCCAGGACGCGATCGACGTTTCGAGCTACGTCGCGAGCGTTGCAGGCACCGGCAAGACCCCGCCGGCAGCGGAGCCGACGACGACGCCGGAAGAGCCCGCCGCACCCGCTGCGGAGGGCGGCGCCGCTGCCGGCAAGGTCGTCTTCACCGAGTCGTGCGGCAGCTGTCACGCCCTGGCCGACGCGGGGACGAGCGGGACCATCGGCCCGAACCTCGACGACGCGATGCCGAGCGCCGCGCTCGTCACCGAACGGGTCACAGCGGGCAAGGGCGTGATGCCCTCGTTCAGCAGCTCGCTCAGCCCGACGCAGATCGCCGACGTCTCGGCGTACGTCTCCGGCGCGGCAGGCAAGTAGCCCCCGCGCCGCCACCGCTCGTCAGGCCACGCGGCCGTTCCCGCCCTCGGGCGCAGCCAGAGGGTCGATCGTCGTGGCGCCGACCACGTGGGTCACCGGCACGTCGAAGCGGGCGCGTGCAGCCTCGACAACGCCGCGCTCGAGCCAGTTCGACGAGCCGACCGCGTGCGTGGAGATGATGATCGCGTCGGCGTGGAAGCCACGAAGCACATCGTCGAGAGCCTGCAGCGGGTCCCCGTCGCCGATCTGCCCTCGCGCCGTGACGCCGGCGTCCTCGAGAGCCCGCAGGATCGCCTCGAGACGCGTACTTGCCGCGTCGCGGGCGGCGTCCTCGTCGGACATCCAGGTGCGCGCCTGAGAGCTCAGTGCCGGGCAGACGACGAAGACGTCCTCGGAGACCCCATCGCACATGCGGACGATCTCGTTGCGGAGATGATCTCCCTCGAGCGTCTCATTCGCGACGACGAGTATTCTCCAGGTGTCTTCGACCCCCTCATGTGTGATGTGCTCACGCGGTCGCGGCGTCGGCTTGCCCCCACGCAGGACAACGAGCGCCCCGATCGTGAGCACGACGAACATGGCGAACCCGAGCCACGTCGCGATGAGCGAGGCGACCACGATCAACGCGAAGTAGACGATCGTCCCGAGGACGAAGCGGAAGGCGGTCTCCTCGTTCTTGAACGGGTTGCGCAAGCGGGGCTCCCCAGATCGGCGTCAAATCATGATGCGCAGATCGAGGCACGCCGCGCAAGCCGTCCCTCCGCGCGCTCGAGGAGCGCTAGAGGAGGTAGACGGTGACGTACACGACGATCCACATGACGTCGACGAAGTGCCAGTAGATGCCGGGCAACTCGACACCGTGATGGTGCTCTGGCGAGTAGTGCCCGCGGAAGGCGCGAATCGTCGCGAACGTCAGGAGCAGGAGGCCGACGAGGACGTGCGCGCCGTGCAGGCCCGTGAGCCCGAAGAAGACCGAGGCGAACGCACCGTCACCCGTGTTGAAGCCGATGTGCGCGTACTCGATGAACTGGGTCAAGAGGAAGGCCGCGCCCATCAGGATCGTCAGCAGGAGCCCCGCCTGGAGCCCACGACGGTTGTTGCGCTTGATCGACTGCAGCGCCCAGTGCATGGTGAAGCTCGACGTCACGAGGATCGCCGTGTTGATTCCGGCGACGAACTTGGGGAGCTCGAAGGGATGCGGGGGCCAACTGTCCGGCGCGTCCGGATTGACCACGCGCACGAAGAAGTACGCGGCGAAGAACGACCCGAACAGCATCGCCTCGGTGCCGATGAAGAGGAACATCCCGAGAATGGTCGGTGCGATACGCGAGCTCTGGTTCGCAGGAGGTGGGCCGTGATGCTCGCCTCCGTGCGCGACCGCCTCGGCGTGCGCGCTCATGCGTGCGCCTCCTGCGGCGTGGGCGTGTCCGCGAGAATCGCGTGCCGCGCGCCGGGGACACCGTACTCGTACGGGCCGCCGACGACCTGCGGGATCTCATCGAAGTTGAACACCGGCGGCGGAGAGGAAACCTGCCACTCGAGGGTCATGGCCCGCCACGGGTTCGAGCCGGCGATCGGCCCGCGCGCCCAGCTCGTGATCACGTTGTAGAAGAAGACGACGACGGAGGCGCCGAGGGCGAACGACGAGATCGTGACGAACATGTTCAGGTCGGCGAAGCGGTCCGCGTAGTCCGCCACTCGCCGGGGCATGCCGACGAGCCCGACCCAGTGCATCGGGAAGAACGTCAGGTTGAAGGCCACGAATGTCAGCCAGAAGTGCAGCTTGCCGAGCCGCTCGTTGTACATCCGGCCGGTCATCTTCGGGAACCAGTAGTAGATGCCGGCGAAGATCGTCAGCACGGAGCCACCGAAGAGCACGTAGTGGATGTGCGCCACGATGAAGTACGTGTCGGAGGCGTGGATCGTGATCGGCACGGAGGCGAGGTAGATCCCGGACAGACCGCCGATGACGAACATCGAGATGAAGCCGAGCGAGAACAGCATGGGCGTGTTGAGCTGGATCCGGCCCTCCCACAGCGTCGCCAGCCAGCTGAACACCTTCACCCCCGTCGGAACGGCGATCAGGAGCGTCGAGATCATCATCGGGACACGGAGCCAGTCGGCCATGCCCGCGACGAACATGTGGTGTGCCCAGACCGAGAACCCGAGCACGAGGATGCCGAGGAGCGACATCGCCATCAGCCGGTAGCCGAAGATCGGCTTGCGGCTCATCACCGAGATGATCTCGGAGATGATCCCGAATCCGGGCAGGATCATGATGTAGACGGCCGGGTGGCTGTAGAACCAGAAGATGTGCTGGTAGCCGAGGACGTAGCCCCCGTTGTCCGGGACGAAGAAGCTCGTATGCATCACCCGGTCGAACATGACGAAGAACTGGGAGCCGGCGATGAACGGCGTCGCGATCACGACGAGCAGCGACGTCGTGAAGTTCGCCCACACGAGGAGCGGCATACGCCAGAACGTCATTCCCGGAGCACGCATGGTGATGATCGTGACGAGGAAGTTCAGCGCCGTGAGGATCGACGAGGCCCCCGCCCACTGAACGCCCATGTTGAAGAACACCTGCCCGATCGGCTGCTCGGAGGCAAGCGGCGCATAACTCGTCCACCCCGTGGCGAAGGCGCCACCGGGAGCGAGGAAGCTGCAGAGGAACATCGTGCCGGCAATCGGAAGGAACCAGAACGAGAGCGCGTTCAGCCGCGGGAACGCCATATCCGGCGCCCCGAGCATCAACGGCACGGCGAAGTTCGCGAGGCCGGCGAACGCCGGGATGATGAAGACGAAGATCATCAGCGCGGCGTGCATCGAGACGAGACCGTTGTAGGTCTGCGTGTCCATGAACTGCATGCCCGGCTGAGCGAGCTCGGCCCGGAACAGCATCGCCATGAGGCCACCGAGCGTGAAGAACACAAAGGTCGTGACGAGGTACTGGACCCCGATCACCTTGTGGTCGGTGTTGACCTTGAAGTAGTCCTTCCAGGTGTAGGCACCGTGATTCGCATGGTCGTCCGGGATCGTCGGGCGACCGGAGATCCAGTAGAGCCAGTAGTCGAACGAGCCGAGACCGAGCAGGAAGCCGATCGGCGCGAGCGTCAATCCGCCGACGAGCACGATGATGTTCCAGTCGTAGACCGGATCCCACCCCGCGAGCCAGCGGATCCCGGCGACGAGGTAGAGCCCGATCAGGAAGAAGAGGGCGAAACACCACGCAGCACGGATCAATCCGGGTCGCATCAGGATGCCGCGCCTGTGTGACGGCGCTCCGCTCCCGTGTCCCGAACCGTGCGAGGTGTGCTCAGCGACGCTCACGCGATCAACCCTTTCTCGTTGCTCACTTCGCCCCCGTCAGATACGCGACGAGGGCATCGACCTCTTCTGTCGAGAGCGTCTCGCCGAAGCTCGACGGCATCACGCCGTCCTCGTAGCCGGGCGCGATCACCTTTCCCGGATCGACGATAGCCTCGCGCACGAAGTCGGCCGGATCCTGACCGGCCTTCTGCGCAGCGGCAACGAGGTTGTCGAGGTCCGGCCCGATCTCACCGCTCGAGCCGGCCGGCGCGAACGTGTGGCAACCGCCGCAGCCCGCGTCCGCGAAGATGGCCGTGGCGTCGTTGGCTCCTCCACCGCCGCCGCTCTTTCGCTCCTCGACCCACGCCGCGAAATCCTCCTGCGAGAGGACCCGCACGGTGGCGCGCATCGTCGAGTGGCCCACGCCGCAGAGCTCGGCGCAGACCAGCGAGAAAACGCCCGTGCGGGTCGGTGTGACGATGATCGAGGTCTCGAGGCCGGGAACCAGATCCTGCTTCTGCCCCATGTCCGGAATCCAGAAGGAGTGGATGACGTCGGCGGACTCCATCTCGAACTTCGCGCTCCGATTCACCGGAAGCACGAGCTCGCCGGTCTTGATCCCGCCGTCGTCCGGGTAGGCGAAGCGCCACGCGAACTGCTGCGCGAAGACGTTCACCTTGAGCGGGTTCGGGCCGGCTTCACCGTTCTTCGAGAGCACGAAGGCGCTGAGCACGCCGATCGCGATCACGAGAATCGCGGGGACGACCGTCCAGGCGACCTCGAGACCGGTGTTGCCGTGGATCGGCGGGCCGTCCGACTCGTCTTCGGGCGGCGCTCGGAAGGCCATCACCGAGTAGATGATCACGGCCATCACGAGCGCGAAGATCGCAATGCAGATGACCGTCGCGAACCAGTACACGAACTCGATCCGATCCATCTCCTTCGAGGCAGAGGTCGGCAACCAGGGAATGAGAACGGCGACAAGCGTGACGAGGATCGCGACGACGATCCCGATCCCGGCCATGCGGATAATCGCACCCCTGCGCACGAGGCGAGGTTACATCACCGGCCGGGACGACGGTGTCGGCAACGTGCATGCTCAGGCACCTCCCGCCGGTTGCGCGCTGGAGCGCCGGGACGGCTAGCCCGACTTCCAGTACGCGAGATCCCACACGTCCGAGAACGGGACGCTCACCTCGAGCTGACCGGAGCCCCGGAGGAAGTCCGTCGTCGTGTCGTATTGCTCCTCGGTGAACGGCCGGGTTGCGCTGGGTCAGAGCCCGACGGACCGGTAGTAGTCGTAGATCGAGCCGGCGAGGTCGACGGTCTCCCCCTTGAGCGGCCCCTCCTGTCCGACCCGGATGAACTCATCCCGACCCGTGTCGCCGGTGAGGGTCTCCGACGCTCCGAGAAGCGCCGTGGCGAAGTGCTCCAGCAGCCCGCCGTCCTTCTCCGCGACGTCGCGCGTGGAGACGAAGACCACGGGCGCGAGGATGCGCTCGAAGTCGGCGAGTTGCGCTAGGACGCGGAGTGTGATCGCGCCCTTCGGCAGGCCGGCCGAGCTCTCGGCGAGCGCCACGGGGTCCCGTCGCACCGTTGCCGACCGCGACCTGCTTGCCCGCGAGATCCGCGACGCTGCCGGCCCCGCGCGTGACGACGACCACGGTAGCCGGCAAGGTTCCGTCGCTCCTGCGCACGAGATCATGACGGCTGCGAGAATCACGAGACGATGAGCGTCGCGGACGACGTGGGGCCGATGATCGACCCGCACCAGCCGAGCGTTCCCCGGTGCCCGATCCTGACGTTCCACATGCTCGGCTCACCGCGTTCGCCGCTCTCGTTCCCTCCAGATCTCTTCCGCGAGGGGCTGCGCCGACTCGCGGACGAGGGCTACCAGGCGCTCGATCTCCTCGAGGCCGCAGCTCTCGTTCATGCAGGCGGCTTCCCCGGGAAGTCGTTCGTCCTCACGTTCGACGACGGGTTCGCGAGCGTCCACGCAGAAGCGCTCCCGCTCCTCGCCGAGCTGCGCTGGACGGCGACGGTGTTCGTCACGGCGGGCGCGATCGGCGGCCGTTCGGCGGAGGGGTGGCCGATGCTCGATGCCGGCATGCTGCGCGAGCTCTACGCCGGCGGCATCTCGATCGGTGGCCATACGGTCTCGCACCCGAACCTGAGGCGGTCGACGGATGCGCAGATTCGGTACGAGCTGGAGGAGGGGCAGGCGCGCCTGCAGGAGCTCGTGGAGGCACCGGTGCGCTCGTTCGCGTATCCATTCGGGCGCTACGACGCGCGGTCCAGGTCGGTCGCCGCCGAGCTGTACGACTGCGCCTGCACCGACGTCCTCGCCTACGCCCGAGCAGGCGACGATCCCTGGCTGCTCCCCCGAATCGAAACGTGGTACCTGAGCCGGCGTTGGCAGCTGGAGCGCTTCGGGTCGAAGGGGATCGACGCGTATCTCAACGTGCGCCGCGCGCCGCGAGCGCTCCGCCGCGCAGTGGCACGGTCACCCGGTTGAGCGACGCAGCCCGCAACACACCGCGTATCGGGTGCCGTGCCGCAGCGTCCACAGGACGGCATGGGACGTAGCCGCGGGTAGCTACGGGCAGGTGATGCTGATCGTCCCTTCGCCCACGTCGACCGAGGGAGGGCTGCTCGCGCTCGGAATCCGTTTCTGCATCGGGCCAGAGTACGACATGCTTTCGCCCTCGAACGCGAAGGCCGCGTCGGTCATGGCGCCTTCCGCGGGGGAGTAGCTGACGGGCCCATTCTCACCCGCCGGATCGGCCACGATCATGGTGATGTTTCCAGCCCATCCGACTTCTTCGTACCGATTCGCCCCGGCACCGAGCGTTACCTCGTTGTCCCCGATTCGGTAGGAGAACCGAAAAGCTTCGGCGCCGACGAGGCAGTCGAGGGCTCCCGGTAACTCGAAGTTGAACTCCTGACCGTCCACGGACACCGTTGCGTGGCCGGGAGGTGGCGGATCGACCACGGTCGCTCCGCTTGCGCCGTCGCCCGAACCGTCCCCACCGGAGGACGTCGTCTCGCCAAGGGTATCGTCGCTCGTGCTCACCTCGACGGCGCTGTCACTGCCACCGCATCCTGCCGCGAGAAGGCCCGCCGCTACGACTACCATCACGCAGAGCTGTCGCATACGCATCTCGCCAATCCCCTCCTTGGTCGCCAGGCTCGTACCCGACCATACATTCTCACGATTCGCGCCGCTGACCCGGCCCGCCGGACAGGTGCCGCCCCAGCACGCACCTGCACAGCCGCTCAAACCCCGGCCCCGAACACGTTGCGGCGCCCAGGCCAGCGAGCAGTGTTGCCAGGTCGCCCGTACGACCGCTGTGGGCCCGCCGTCGTCAGCGTTCTCTGCCGCCAGACCGATTTCGTTGGGACACAGTTGGGGCACGGCCAAACAGACGACGAAGGACGTCCGGCCCGGATCCCCAATGTCCAAGCCGTTTCCCCAGTGGGCCGTGAAGGATTCGAGCCTTCGACCTTGGGATTGAGAGTCCAGCCGGGTAGCCTGCAACATGCTGCAACTGACGGAATCTGCCTGAAAATAGCCGCTTTCAGCACTTCAACAAACTGCGACGAACCGCAGCCTACGGAGCGTTCGAGCTCGTCGGGGCCGTCTTCGGTCTCGGTCTCATCGTCTGGCTCGGCTGGGTGGGCGTAACCATGTTCCGCAGTAATCCAAGCGCACCAGCCGAGCTGCGCGTCCGGCCCGCGGCCGGTTCGCGAAGCGGACGCGATGGTCTCACGGCGTCGGTCGGCTGATACCTGTGACTCGCGCACCCGCTTTCATGCAGGGCGGCTGGCGGCGCGAGGCATCGACTGACCGTGTACCTGCTGACGGGGGGTCGTCTGGGTCTGTCGCGGCCAGAGCCCAACGGTTGGGGCGCCATGCGTTCACCACTGTCAGGCGCCGCACCCGCCTCGAATCTCGACCAACCCACCACTTGCCGTACCACGTGTGTATGCCCCGGGCGCTTTCGTGAATCAGCAACGAGCCGCTGCCACGAGGGCGCGGAGACGACCCTCGAACAGTTCTCATTCAAGACTCCCTTCACCTACGGCTGTCGTGTACCCCGGCGACCGACCGCGAAGACGAACCGACCGGAACCGGCTATAATCGCACCCGTAGCGGGGCCGTAGCTCAGCTGGGAGAGCGCCTGGATCGCACCCAGGAGGTCAGCGGTTCGAGCCCGCTCGGCTCCATCCCCCGCCGCGTGTTCCGCCCTATCGCCTCGCGAGAGGCTAGTAGGGCAGCAGCGTTGACCGACCCGGGATTCGAGAAATCCGTTTCCTTTTCTGTTGGGATTTCGAGGTTGAACGGGGTGTCGCGTGACGTTCACTGGAAGCCCAGTCCCGTGTCATTCGGATATCCGCATCTTGGGTGATGGCGTGAAGGATTTGCGAACCTCGACCGTGGGATCAGTGCTTGGAAGTAAAGGCATTGGGAAACTGGCCGCGCCTGGAAATCCCCCGAATGACACCGCGTTGATTGCTTTCCGCCGCGGTCTCCGGGCAGTGCGGGTTGGCGTCTCTTCGCACTTCGGCTTCGTGCGGAATTTCGGACGCGGGAAGCCCTCGTCACACCCGCAAGGCGACCGCGGCCCCCTTCGTGCTGAACTCCAGCAGCCGCTGGCGCGGTGCGTGAAACGAGCCTGGCTGTGGAATCACCAGGAAGGCAACGTGGGGCGTCCCTCAGCGAGTGCTCGCTTGCCTCACATGGGGTCGTGTTGCTGTAAGGCGTGTTAGGTCTACCGTGTCGGGGAACGTGTTGTGAAGCTCAATCAGAAGTCGCCCGACATAGGACTCCTCGCTGCTGACGTGCAACACAAGCGTGTCAATCGCGCGGGTCAGTGGAATCATCAGCCAGCGCTTCGCAAATTCGACGGATGCAGCCGTCTCATCGAACGTCAGCGTGAGCCTCTCGCTGTCAGGGATCGTCGCAGTGGCACGTTTGTGTTCGAAGAACTCGTCGATCCCAAAACAGAACACCGTCCAACCCTCAAGCCCTCGACAAGAGTCGTACTGCTCCTTCAACCCGCCTTGCTACTCCAGCGCTCCGATGGCTTCGGGCACGTTCAACGGCGGCACCGGGGACGACACCGTCAACATCATGACCGGCGGAGCGTTCGCGGGCGGCCACCAGGCCGCCCGCAGCCTTTCCAGGACACGGCGACCGCAATGCGAGAGCGGGCGACACCGGAGGCCGACGCGGTGGAGGCGAGACGGGAGGTCGCGACCGGTGTGCTGAGGGCCTGTTGCCCCGTCTGTTGCCCCCGCTTCGCTGACCGCTCCCCCTCAACGAGAAAAACCCTGCGTTTGCAGGGCCTTTCTGATGGGCCGTGAAGGATTCGAACCTTCGACCTTGGGATTAAGAGTCCCCTGCTCTACCAACTGAGCTAACGGCCCGGGCGGATCGGAAGTGTAGCCACGACCCGCGTCGCGTGGCGATCAGGACTGAAGTGCCTCGATCCGGGCGCGCGGGCCTGGCAGGAGGAGCGCCGCCGCCACGCAGGCTGCGGCGACCGCAGTCGCCGCGAAGGCGATACGCACTCCATCGCTGCCCTCGGCGAGGCCCGCGAGGAGGGGCGAGAGGAGGGCCGCGGCGGCCCAGGCCAGGTTGAGCACGCCTATCGCGAGCGGCGCCGGGTAGCCCTCGCTCGCCCGCGCGCCGATGGCGAAGTTGAGGACGTTGATCGTCGAGCGAGACGCGGTCGCGACAACGAGAAAGCCGACCAGGGCAAGCGTCGAGAGACGCACGGCAGGGAGCAGCCACGCGAGAGCCATCACGACGACGACAACCCCGACCGTATGGAGCTGGACGAACGAGGCCTGCAATCGCCCGACGATCGCAGCGGCCGCGATCCAGACCGCAGCGGAGACGCCGAACACAATCCCGATCGCTGCCGCCGAAAGCCCGTTCGCAGAGAGCGCAAGTGGCACGAGCAGGCCCGAAACGCCCCCGACGACGCCGAGCAGGGCGCTGACGAGGGCCGCCCCTGCGATGGCCCGGTTGTGACGCAGGAGCCCCACCGCGGCCCGTAGTCGTGGGCTCTCGATACGCACGTCTTCCCCCTGCGGCAACGCATAGCGGGCGACGAGCAGGATCAGGGGCACGGTAACGAGCGCGAGCACGAGCGATCCGGGCCGCCAACCGATGGCGTCGGCGAGCAGGCCGCCGAGCACGGGCCCGACGAGCCAACCCGCGCCCGAGGCAGCGATGAGAGGACCGGTTCCGCCCGCGCCCCGTCCCCCGGCCGACGCGCGAGCCGGCCCGATCGTCCAAAGAATCCCGAAACTGACACCGACGAGAAGGCGAGCCGCGATGAGGCCGACGAGGCCGCCGACGAACGCCTGCCCGACGAGACCGACGGGCATCAGCGCGGCGGCTATCAGCAGCGGAACCCGTGTCCCGAAGCGGTTCGTCGCGTATCCGATCGGCAGCGCCGCGACGAGCATCGCCAGCGTCGTCGTCGTCAGCACGAGCCCGATCTGCAGCGAAGAGAGACCGAGGTCGTCCCGAATGGACGGAAGCATCGGGACGAGCGACGACTCGGCGACCCCGTTGGTGAACGCGAACACGAGAAGTACGCGGAGCTCGAGATCGAATCGCTTCATGGCCAGAGCATCGCCACAACCTCGCTGATTAGTACAATGCCGCTTCATGACGTCTCCGATCAAGAAGCATGATCGATTGATCGGGGTCGAGATCCGCCACCTCGCCGCTCTCGAAGCCGTCGTGGAGACCGGATCATTCGGTCGAGCCGGTGCCGAGCTCGGCTACTCCCAACCCGCGATCAGCCAGCAGATCGCGGCGCTCGAGCGCGCGGCGGACATGCAGCTCCTGCACCGCCCCGGCGGCCGGCGGCCGGTGACCCCGACCGATGCCGGCGAACGTCTCCTCCGCCACGCCCACCGGGCGACCGCCGCGATGCGGGCAGCCGAAGCCGACCTCCACGCTCTGGCCGTAGGCGATGCCGGCACGCTCCGCGTCGGCACCTTCCAGAGCGCCGGCGTGCGGCTCCTGCCCGGCGCGATGCGCAGCTACGTCGAGCGCTGGCCGGAGGTCGAGGTGCGGCTCGTGGAGGCCGGGTACAACGAGGAACTGCACGCGCTCCTCGAGCGCGGGGACCTCGACCTCGCCTTCGTGCTCGAGGACGACGATCCGACGTTCGAGCGCGTCCACATCCTCTCCGACCCGTACGTCCTCCTCGCCCCCACCGGATCCGCGATCGCCGAGACGACCCGCCCGGTGCGCCCGCGCGAGATCGCCGCGCTCCCGCTCATCGTCTACCGCCGCGCCGACGAAGGTGCCGAGGCCTTCCTCCTGTCGCGCGGGCTCGAGCCGGACGTCGTCTTCCGCTCCGACGAGGGTGGCATCGTGCAGGGCCTCGTCGGGGCCGGGATCGGATACGCGGTCGTGCCACTCCTCGGCGTCGATACGCGAGCCGACGTTGCCGTTCTCGAGGTGACGGGGATCCCGCCCCGGGAAATCGCGATTGCCTGGCACGTCGATCGCGTCCCGACGGCAGCGGCCCAGGCGTTCGTCGAGATCGTGACCGAGATCGGAGCAGAGATCGCGGCGGGCTACGCTCACGACATGAGCCATCCGACTCCGACCGCGAGACGACGCCCGTGAGGGTCCTGACGGTCGTCGGCAACCGGCCACAGTTCATCAAGTCGGCGCCCCTCTCCGCAGCGCTCCGCGGGGCCGGGATCGACGAGATCGTCGTTCACACGGGCCAGCACTGGGATCCTGCACTCTCCGCCGTCTTCTTCGACGAACTCGAGCTGCTCCCGCCTGCGGTGACGCTCGACCTCCGCACCTCCGACGCCGCCACCATCGAGGCCGCCCTTCGGGCCACGATCGTGGAGCATCCCGCCGACTTCACGCTCGTCTACGGCGATACGAACTCGACGCTGGCAGGCACCCGCGCGAGCACCGGAACCCCCGTCGCCCATGTGGAGGCCGGGCTCCGGAGCGGGGACCTGGCGATGCCCGAGGAACGCAATCGCATCGAGGTCGACCGGCTCGCGACCCTGCTGTTCGCACCCGACGAGCGCTCCGCGACAACGCTCCGCGAGGAAGCGGTCGGCGGCGAGATCCACGTCGTCGGAGACGTGATGGCGGACGCAGCGGCACGGTTTGGGCCGCTCGCCCGGAGGCACTCGAGGATCCTCGGCTCGCTCGGCCTCGAGCCCGGTGGCTACGTCCTCGCGACCGTGCATCGCGAAGCCAACGTTCGACCGGACAGGCTGCGGCGCATCGTGGCAGGCCTGGCCGGCGCCGGATGCCGTGTCATCCTTCCGGCGCATCCAAGGACACGGACCGTCATCCGCGAGCACGCGATCGAGCTCCCGCCGCCGATCTCTCTGGTCGAGCCGCTCGGGTATCTCGACTTCGCGGCACTCGCGTCCCAGGCGGCCGTGATCGCCACCGACTCGGGTGGCCTCCAGAAGGAGGCGTACTGGTACGGCGTCCCGTGCGTGACGATGCGCCCTTCGACGGAGTGGATCGACACCGTCGCTGCAGGGGCGAACGTCCTCGTCGACGACGACCCGGGCCTGATCGCGGCGGCGATCGGCACTGCCGCTATTCCCGCGCACCTCCCCGCGCTCTACGGCGACGGCCACGCCTCCGAGCGGATCGCGGCCGTGCTCGGGGGTACCATTGCGCGCTGTGCACCGTGACGTCGCAATCATCGGCGCCGGCTATGTCGGCATACCGCTCGCGCAGGTGTTCGCCGACGCCGGTCTCTCCGTCCTCCTCGTCGATGTCGACGAGGAGCGCGTCGCTCAGCTCAATCACGGCGAGAGCTACATCGAGGACGTCCCGAGCGAGGAACTGAAGGCGCTCGTCGAGAAGCGCGGGCTGCGCGCGACGACCGATTACGACGAGATTCGGGAGGCGGACGCAATCGTGATCGCGCTGCCGACGCCGCTGTCCAAGCAGCGCGAGCCCGACCTCTCCATCGTTCGCGCGGCCACGACCGAGATCGCAGGACGGCTCCGCAAGGGCCACCTCGTCGTGCTCGAGTCGACGACGTACCCCGGCACGACGCGGGACGAGCTGCTGCCGATCCTCGAGCGCGTGTCGGGGCTGACGGCGGGAACCGACTTCCACCTCGCGTTCTCACCCGAGCGCATCGACCCGGGCAGGGTCGACCACACGACGAAGACGGTCCCGAAGGTGGTCGGCGGTATCAACGATGCCTCGACCGACGCGGCCGCCGCGCTCTACGGGAGCGCGATCGACACGATCCACCGGGTCTCGACACCCGAGGCGGCGGAGCTGACGAAGCTGCTCGAGAACATCTTCCGCTCCGTCAACATCGCGCTCGTCAACGAGCTCGCACAGCTGTGCGACCGGATGGAGATCGACATCTGGGAGGTCGTCGACGCGGCCGCGACGAAGCCGTTCGGCTTCATGCGCTTCGACCCGGGGCCGGGCCTCGGCGGGCACTGCATCCCGATCGATCCCTTCTACCTCACCTGGAAGGCGCGCGAGTACGACTTCTCGACCCGCTTCATCGAGCTCGCGGGCGAGGTCAACCAGAACATGCCGTACTACTGCCGCTCACGCGTCTCCCAGGCCCTGAACCATGGCTCCGGGAAGTCGCTGAAGGGCTCCAGGATCCTCGTGCTCGGCGTTGCCTACAAGGCGGATATCTCCGATATGCGCGAGTCGCCCGCGGTGAAGCTGATCGAGCTGCTGCAGAACGCCGGTGCCGACGTGGCCTACCACGACCCGCACGTTCCCTCGTTCGTCGAGCACGACACCGAGCTCTTCTCGCAACCCCTCGACCCGGCGAAGTACGACGCGGTCGTGATCGCCACGGCCCACAGCACGATCGACTACGCCGCGCTCGTCACGGAGGCAGAGCTCGTGATCGACCTGCGGAACGCGGCGGGCCGGCGCGGGATCCGCGACGAGAAGGTTTGGAAGCTGTGACCCGCGTCGCGCACGCGGGCGTCGGCGGCTGGGGCAAGAACGTCGTTCGCGTGATCGGCGGGCTGGCCGATCTCGCGTGGGTGGTCGACACCGATCCAGCCCGGCAGGCGGAGTACGGATCGCGGTACCCGCTGGCCACGGTCGCCGACTCGCTGGCCGGCGCCCTTGCCGACGACAGCGTCGAGGCGGTCACGATCGCGACACCGGTGCCGACGCACTACTCCCTGGCCAAGCAGGCGCTCGAGGCAGGCAAGCACGTCTTCGTCGAGAAGCCGCCGGCGATGCGCGGCGAGGAGATGGAGGAGCTGGTTGCGCTCGCGACGGCCAACGACCTCGTCCTGATGCCGGGGCACCTGCTGCTCTACCACCCGGGCCTGCGCAAGGTAAAGGCGCTCGTCGACTCCGGCGAGCTCGGAGACATCGCCTGTGTCTACGGCAACCGACAGAACCTCGGTGTGATCCGCTCCAACGAGAACGCGCTCTGGTCGCTCGGAGTCCACGATCTCTCGGTCATCCTCTGGCTGCTCGACGAGGAGCCCGTCGAGGTCGTCGCCTACGGGCAGGACTTCGTGCAGCCGGGGATCGAGGACGTCGTCTTCTGCTTTCTCCGCTTCGCATCCGGGAAGGTCGCACACATGCATCTCTCCTGGCTCGACCCGCACAAGATGCGAAAGATGACGGTCGTGGGTCGGGAGAAGATGGTCGTCTTCGACGACATGGAGCTCGAGCGCAAGGTGACGGTCTACGAGAAAGGCCCGTGGGAGCCGACGCACGGGGAGTGGCGCACGCGCACGGGCGACATCTACAGCCCGAAGATCGCGACCGACGAGCCGCTGAAGCTCGAGCTGCAGCACTTCCTCCGACTCGTCGCGGACGGGCCCGGTGACCACCGCGAGGCGACCGACGGGCTCGCGGTCGTGCGCACCCTCGACCGGCTGACGACGTCACTGCAGACGGGTGCTCCGGCGTGAGCGCCGACATCCATCCGAGCGCGATCGTCTACCCGGGGACGGTTCTCGGCGAGGGCGTCAAGGTGCTGGAGCACGCCGTCGTCGGCAAGCAGCCGACGCTTTCGCCCCGGTCGACCGCAAGCCGCGAGCCACTGCCGCCGACCGAGATCGGCGCCGGCACAGTCGTCTCGACCGGAGCGATCGTCTTCGCGGGGACCCGGATCGGCGAGCGTGTCGTTCTCGGCGATCAGTCGTGCGTGCGCGAGCGCGTCACGATCGGCGACGACGTCGTCGTGGGCCGAGGGTCGCTCGTCGAGAACGACACGACGATCGGGGCGATGACGAAGATCCAGGCGGACGCCTACATCACCGCATACTCGACGCTCGAGGAGCACGTCTTCATCGCCCCGTGCGTCGTGACGACGAACGACAACTGGATGGGTCGCACCGAGAAACGCTTCGGCAACATCAAGGGCCCCACGATTCGCCGCGGTGCCCGGATCGGCGGAGGCGCGATCCTGTGCCCCCAGATCGAAGTCGGAGAGGACGCGTTCGTGGGTGCCGGTGCGGTCGTGACGAAGGACGTGCCACCGCGGGTCGTCGTCGTCGGCTCGCCGGCCCGTGTCCTGCGCGCGGTTCCGAGCGACGAGTTGCTCGACGTCTAGCCGGCAGGGCTACCGCGACTTCGAGATGCTCAGGCGGTAGCGGCCGCTCGCGGCCCTCGGGGCCTGCACGTGCAACACGTACCAGCCGGCCGCCCGCGCGCGATACCGCAGCGCGGCACCGGTCGGACGAGTGGCGAGCCGCCGTACCGCCGCGGCTGTCACATCGACGGCTTCCGTCCCCGGTAGCCACAGGTCGAGTGCGGGCTGCACGGGCATCCCGGTAGACGCCACGACGCCAAGCTTCTCGCCCACGCGGAGATAGACGCGGTAGATGTCGTCTCGGTCGTTCCAGTAGTCGAGCGTGGCGTCCACACGTCGCGCCTGCCCGAAGAGCGGATATGCCTTCGCGCCGCCCGCATCGTTCGGCTCGTAGCGATCAGCGGTTGGGACTCCACTCTCGAGAGCCTCGAGGGAGGCTGCCTGATCGAGTCGCCCCACGCCCGTGAACCTGTCTCGTCCGCGCACACACCCGCGACACCCGTTCGAGGGCGTCGAGTCGACCGCACCGGAGAGGAGGAGCGACGTCACCTGATCCGGGGTCAAGCCCGGCCTCGTCGCGAGCAGCACGGCCGCCGCAGCGGTCACCTGCGGCGCCGCGAAGCTCGTGCCCTCGGCATGCCGGAAGTCCGAAGGCCCGCACGACGAGTAGCCCTGCTCTGCGCAATCGGGGAACACCTCCGTGAGCGGGAGCGGCAAGGTCGAGAGGATGTCCTCGCCGGGCGCAGCGATGTCGTTGAATTGCACGTCACGGTTCGAGAACAGGGGGGACCCGCCCGACCGGCCGAGCGCACTCACGCCGACGACATGCGGCAGTGCAGCGGGCCAACTGGCATACGGCCACGGCTCGGCGGGCGACTGGTCGGCGTTGCCGACGGCGGCTACGACGAGAACTCCCTTCGAGACAGCGTAGGCAACGGCGTCCGCCTCGAGTTGCGAGAACGTGTCGCGCCGCGGGTTGCGCGGGTCGCGCGGCCCACCGAGGCTCATGTTGATGACTCGGGCACCGCGCGCGACCGCCCAGCGGATCGCCTTCGCCTCCGCCTCGACGGGGATCGAGCGCTCGGGCCCGACGACCTTCGCGATCAGAAGCTCCGCCGGCGGAGCGAGCCCCGCGATCCCGACGCCGTCGTTGGTTCGCGCTGCGATCAGACCGGCTACGAAGGTGCCGTGGCCCTGCGTGTCGACGGTAGCCGGACCGGCGACGAAGCTCCTCGACGCCCTGATCCGACCCCGGAGCTCGGGGTGGCTGCCGTCGACACCGGAGTCGATCACGGCAACTCTCACCGACGCGAGCGGCGGCGGATCGATCCAGTGATCGAAGGCTCGGTTCTGGGTGGCATACCACTGACGCTCGAGGAACGGGTCGTTGGGCAGGTACGACTCCCGTCGGCTCCGGAGGCGCTCGACGTACGCCACGCCGCTCGTGCCGCTGATGGCACCCGCGCTCGGGGCGGACACGGTGAGCGCGCGAATCGGTCGGAGGTCGACGATTCGACCCGCGCCGCGCGCCCGCAGACGCTCGGCAACGCCCGCACCGGAGGCGCCCTCCGAGAGACCGACGGCGAAGCGCGCAGCCGCCGCGTCGGGCGTGATGCCGAGGCCCAGTGCGACGGCAGCGCTGGCCAGAGCGACCGCGGTCGCGGCCCTCCCGCTCACTCTGCCGCCTCGGCGCTGACCGATGCGGTCAGCGCCGGGCCGACGACACCGTCGGCAACGAGCCGGTAGGTCGTCGTGAGCTTTGGTCTCACCGTGGTGGCGAACGTCCCGTCCGCGTCCGGCTTCAGCCTGGCGGTCGGTAGCCACGTGCCCCTGGCGCCGAGCTTCTGGAGCATCGGCGCCACGACATCGCGCGCGACGCCGGAGATGACGACCGATGCTCCCGGGGCCGTGGGCGGTGCAGGGCGGGCCACACGGAGCACCCCGAACCTGAACGCGGTCGAGCGCAGTCCGAGGAGCGCGCGCACGTCGGTGGCCCGGAGGAGCACGCTCGCGCCGGTCTTCTTGATCAGCGTCACGGACAAGGGCCTGTCCGACTCCGTCGGCGTCACGACGACGTCGGCCACCGGTCCCGAGAGCCGGAACGCCTGACCGAGCGTTGCTGCTGTAAATGCGCGTGGAGCCCAGCGGTGGTACGGCGAGAGCGTGTCCCACGGGTCGTCGCGGGCCCGGAGGTAGGGCGTCGCGACCCCGAAGACGTCCTTGCTCGACGCCGTACGGCCGCCGGACGACGAGTAGTAGAACGTCGTCGCGATCTTGCCTCCGAAGCTGAGGACCTCCCCGCGTGTTGCCTTGACGGCAGCCGTTGTGGACGGCGCCTCGGCTACGACACCGTAGTAGACCTGGCTGCGCGTATCGGAGTAGAGGTCGTACGACCTGCTCTTGACGCTGCTCGCGATCGCGTACGAGCGAGCGGCGACCGCCTGGGCTCGCAGCGCGGCGGCCGGCCACTCCTTCGGGACCTCGCCGGGCACGACGCCGAGGAGGTAGTCGTCGAGCTTGAGGACGTCGATCACCTGCAACGCCTTCGCGACGACCGAGAGCTGAAGCCGGCCGCGATACTCCTTGCCGTCGAGCACGAGCCTCGCTCCCTTCCCGGGCAGAAACGTGAGGGGCCCGGGAAGGCGCGTCCGCTTTCCGTCGACGACGACTCGCAGATCGGGCTTCAGGGTGAGCGCACCAGGCGCGAGCTCGGTGACGGCACCCGAGCCGTCTCTGACGGAATACCACACCGTCGATGCAACCTTGACGGCGAGCCGACCCTCACCGAGAAGAACGCGCACCTTCGAGACCGGCGCACTGGTCACCTCGGTGCCCGGGTAGTAGAACGCGAGGATGTCCCGATACCCCCTGTTCGCCTTCGCCTGCGCGAGAGCGCCGTACTGGTTGAGGCCGACCCCGTGCCCGTACCCTCCGCCGGACAGAACGTAGATCGGGGACGACAATGACGTCGGGGAGGCGGGGCCCGGTGCCGGGGGTTGGACGAGCACCGTTGCACCGGCAGTGCCGGCGAGCGCGAGCGCGAGAATGGGGATGAGAGCGCGTCGGATCATGAGATGCCCCATGGAACTGTTCTCGGTAGGACGACTCAGGCCTTGAGGCGGTTTGCGTACTGCTCGTCGTAGTACGCGCGGTAGGCGCCCGACTTGATCGGCTCCCACCAGGAACGATTGTCGCGGTACCACTCGACGGTCGCGGGCAGCCCACCCTCGCCGAACGAATGCTCGGGAGTCCAGCCGAGCGACCTCAGCTTCGAGTCGTCGAGCGCATAGCGCCGATCGTGACCGGCCCTGTCTTCGACGTGACGGATGAGCGACGGGTCGGCGCCCACCAGCTCGAGGATCCTGTGGGTGATCTCGATGTTCTCGTGATCCTCCCCGCCGACGTTGTAGATCTCACCCGGACCGCCCTCGTGAAGCACGAGCTCGATTCCGGCACAGTGGTCCTCGGCGTGCAGCCACTCGCGAACCTGCTTCCCGTCACCGTAGACCGGGAGCGGCTCACCCTCGAACGCGTTCGTCGTGAAGAGCGGAACGAGCTTCTCGGGGTACTGATTCGGGCCGTACGTATTCGCGCCACGCGTGATCGAGGCGTGGACACCGTACGTACGGACGTACGCGAGGACCTGCAGGTCTCCGCCTGCCTTCGCAGCGCTGTAGGGGCTCGACGGCCTGAGCGGGTCGTCCTCGAGCGCCCGCCCGCCGGCCTCGAGATCACCGTAGACCTCGTCTGTCGAGACCTGGACGAAGCGGGCGCCGGTCTCTCGCGCAGCCTCGAGCAGGCACATCGTTCCGAGGACGTCCGTGTGGACGAACTCCGTCGGGCCGAGGATCGAACGGTCGACGTGCGTCTCGGCGGCGAAGTTCACGATCGCGTCGCACCCGGCCGTGGCGGTGGCAACGGCGACGAGATCGGCGATGTCCCCGTGCACGAACTCATGCTCGATCCCCTCCAGGTTCGCCGGATTACCGGCGTACGTGAGCTTGTCGAGGACGATGACGCTGTGGCCGCCGTTTGCGAGTCGGCGCACGAAGTGCGAGCCGATGAAACCGGCGCCACCGGTGACGAGCACGCGCATCGGGACAGGGTAGCCACAGTTCTCGCACCGTTCACCGCGAGCGGAGCGCCGCTCGGTTCACCGGTGTGATCGAAGACGTGTGACGGAGCGTCCCGAGGTTCCCGGAGGCCGACGGCGGGCTCAGGCGTGCGGCTGGTGGCTCGACGGAGGCGTCCGGAGTGCCTCGAGGCACGCGGCGAGCCCCTCGCGCCAGTGAGGGAGCTCCGGTGCGCCCTTCTCGCTCCGGAGGATCGAGACGGGTGGGCGGGGAGCCTTCGCTCCGAATTCCACGCTCGTGATCCGCCGCACGCGACAGTCGATGCCCGCCTGTTCGAAGACCGCCTCCGCCAACTCCGCCCACGTGCAGTCCCCGTCGGCCGCTACGTGCCAGACCCCGTACGGCGCGGAGGCGGCGACGAGCTCGCGGGTCGCAACGGCGAGATGCCCGACATACGTCGGGCAGCCACGCTGATCGTGAACGACCGACACCTCGTCTCGCTCCGCACCGAGGCGGAGCATCGTCCGTACGAAGTTGTGGCCAGTGGAGCCGAAGAGCCACGAGCTTCGCACGACCCAGGCCACCTCACCGGCCGCCGCCTCACCGTGGAACTTCGTACGACCGTACGCGGAGAGCGGGCAGGGGCTGTCCGACTCGACGTAGGGGGCGCCCTTGCGCCCGTCGAAGACGTAGTCCGACGAGTATGCGACGAGCGGCACTCCGAGCTCGGCCGCGTTCGTCGTGCCGCCGACGTTCACCTCGGCTGCACCCTGGGGGTCGTCCTCGGCGCCGTCCACGTTGGTCCAGGCGGCGGCGTGGAGGACGAGGTCGCTCGGCCCGAGCCCCGGCGGCGCCGGGAACCGCACGTCCCAGTCCGCCCTCGTCAGCGCTGTCACGGCATCCTCCGCGAACGCACCTGCGAGGGCGACGCCGAGTTGCCCGCCCGCGCCGGTGATCAGGACGCGGCGGCGGTGTCTCGCGGCGAGAGAATTGGTGTCCGGGTGCTCCACAGGTCCTTCACGCGCGGGTCGTCCCACGGGATTCCTTGCTCGTCCGGATCGGTGGGATCGTACTCCTCGGTGACGTGGTAGACGAACAGGAGATCGGTCAGCGCCTCGAAGCCGTGCGCATGCCGGCCAGGGATGTAGAGCGCGACCGGATTCGCGTCACCGATGTCCTCGGTGAACGTCGCGCCGGTCGCGCGATCGAGCACGACGACGCGTGCCGTCCCCTGAAGACACGCGAACAGGTCGTCCTGGCCGCGCTCGTGGTAGTGAAGGCCACGAATCACACCGCAACGAGAGAACGAGACGTTGGTCTGGACCGTCGGGTTCGGCAGCAGGCTCTCGCGCCGCAGCTCGCAGAACCAGCCACGATCGTCCTCGTACCGCTGCAACGGGATCCGAACGATCCCCGCGACACTCACTTGTTGACGCCTGTTTCGTCAATCAGCTGGCCGATCTCGGCGAGGTGCTGCCAGTGCTTGCCGGCATCCTCCCACCAACCCCTGACGGGGACGACGGACAGCGATCCACTCTGGGCGTAGGCACGGTTGACGTCGGTGATCTCGAGCTCGCCCCGGCTCGAGCGCTCGAGTCGGGCGATGACGGAGAACACGTCCGGCGGATAGCAGTAGAGCCCGACGACGGCGTCGTTCGTCGGGGGTGCGGGGTAGCGCAGATCGACGACACCGGCCTTCTCGGCGAGGTCGACGACGTGGCCCTCGCTGTCGTAGACGACGACACCGAAGTTCTCGGGGTCCGGCACGTCCTTCACGAACACCTGCGCGCCGCCGGCGGTCGCCCCCCACGCTGCGATCTCCGCCGCGTGCGAGTACTCGAAGATGTTGTCCCCGAGCACGACCACGATCGGCTCACCGCCGGCGAAATCCTCCGCCATGCCGACGACCTCTGCGATCCCTCCGGGCTGCGTCTGCACCTTGTAGGTGAGATCGAGCTCGAGTAGCGGCGCCTCGCCGTCCCTTACGGTGAGATGACCGTCTCCGAGGAGGTCGATCATCTGGCCGGCATGGCCCTTGCCCGTGACGAGCAGCACGTCGCGGATACCCGCGAGCTGCAGGAGCTGGAGCGGGTAGTAGACCATCGGCCAGCTCCCGACCGGGAGCAGGTGCTTGTTCGTGACCCGGGTCAGCTCACCGAGTCGCGTCGCCTCACCACCGGCACAGACCAATCCCTTCATGCCGCGATGCTAACGGCATCAGGCCGCGTGCGAGGCGCTCGTGGGCGCCTTCACGATCGGGCTGCGCTCGAGAAGCCAGAACGAGAGCTCGACTGCGGGCCCGATTCCGAAGGCGAACCCGAGCGTCCCGATGCCGACCGTGCCGCCGAGCGCGAATCCCACGAGGGTCACGGCGACCTCGATCGTCGCGCGGGTGAGGCCGATCCGCACGCGCAACCTGCGCGCGGTGACGAGCATGAGCGAATCCCGCGGTCCGGCGCCCATCCCGGCCCCGATGTAGAACCCGGTACCGACTCCGACGACCAGGATCCCGGACACCATGAGCAGGATCCGTACGGCGAGCGATGCGTCGGAGAGAGCGTCGATCGCGTCGATCGCCAGGAGCCCGTCCACGAACAGGCCTATAAGCAAGGCGTTCGCGACCGTCCCCGGGCCGATCCGTGCCCCGAGAGCCCAGGCGACGCCGAGAACCACGACCGCTACGACGATGTTCGCTGTCCCGAAGGAGAGCGCGGTCTTGTCCGAGATGCCCTGGGCGAGCACGTCCCACGGCGAGAGCCCGAGCTCCGACTCGAGCAGGAAGACGATCCCGAGCGCAAAGAGGAAGAGACCGAAGACGAGCGATAGGGAACGGATCACGATCGAGCCGCGAATGAGCGGGGGAATGTGCATCCGTCAGCGACGGCGCGTCGCCGCGGTTCCCGCTGCCCGTGCCGCCGCCTTGCGGCGGCGCACTCCCGGCACCGCGCGCACCGCTGCGAACCAGACATAGAGGAATCCCAGCAACGCGGCGGTCAGGGCGAAAATAAGCTGTTTCAGGCGTCTCACGGGTATAACCCATCGTAGGGAACTCTCCGTTGTCATACTTCACTTCCAACGTTGCACGAGGAAAGGACGGCCGAGATGGCCAAGAAAGACACGAAGATCGCGCCGACGGTCGAGACGCTGAAGCCGTATCTCGATCGCGCGCTCAACGACAAGGAATTCCGCGACGACCTCAGGGAGGCGCTCTCCGCGGCGAAGAAGCTCTACGGTCCGCTGGCCAAGAACGCAAAGGACGACGGTGCTGTCAAGTCGGCCTCGCGGCTCGCGACCGACGCGAAGGTGCAGGAGAACCTTCGCAACGCACTCGAGGAGTTCGGCAAGGCGGCGGGCACGCTGAAGGGGAAGAAGAAGAGCCACAAGGGCCGTAATGCGATGCTGCTTGCGGGCCTCATCGCCGGCGCGCTGTACAACCCCTGGTCGGGCCAGCAGACCCGCGAGTGGCTGATGGACAAGGTGGCCGGCGACGACGATCTCCAGCCGCTCGAGGAGTTCGACTTCGAGGCGGCGGGCTCGGCTGACGGCCCGGCAGAGGCCACGAACGGCTCCTCCGAGGCCGCTGCCGAGGCAGCCGACGCCTCCGGCAACTAGACGCTAGCGATCCCCTCCACCGGTCGGGCTTTTCGGAGCCTGGCCGAGGAGGGTCGCTTTCAGCCCTCCGGGCGTGAGGCCGCTCGAGCTCGAGATATCCGAGGCTTCGAGGAGCACAACCCCAGCTGGCGGCGCGAGTACGCCACGCGAGCCAGCGGGACCGTCAAACGGCACATAGGCGCGACCGGCGTCGAACGAGACGTCTTCGGCCCGCCGCCAGGCGTTGAGGAAGGGATACGCCGCAACGACCCCGTGGTAGCCAAGCGAGAGAAGCGAGACCGGGTGGATCTCGAAATGGAGATGCACGCCCGAGGCATCGCCCGTCTCCCCCATGAAACCGAGGACATCTCCGGCCCTCACCTGCCCGCCGTTGACCGCGAGCGGCGAGTAGGCCGACAGGTGGGCGTAGTAGAACTCGTTCCCGAGCCGGTCGCGGAGCCAGAGACGCCAGCCTCCGATGTCGTTCCATCCGACCGAGAAGATCGTGCCATCCGCGACGGCGAGCAGGGGTGTGCCGAGCGGGGAGAAGATGTCCTCGCCGTGATGCCATCCTCCCGAGACATCAGCGCGCGGAGCCCCGAACGTGTCGCCGTACGATGCGGGGCCGTAGACGGGGAAGACGTAGCCGCCGCTCGAGAGCTGAGCCGAGACCTCCGGGGCCGGGCGCACGAGCTCGGGTGGCGCACCGGCGATCGACTCGCCCGGCTCACGCGGAGCGTCGGCGGGAACGACCGGCCGAGCCGGAGGCTTCGTCACAACCGGTTTCGACGGCTTCCGGGGCGCCACGACGGCCGCTGCAGCCACCGTCGAGCTCGAGATCGAGCCGATCTCGACCGTGCTGCCCGCGGGGAGCCCGCCGTGCGTCGAGGTCAGCTTGACGCGGAGTGCGACGAGCGACACCTCCGCCGACCGGGGCGGCGTCCGCGTCGTGGTGGAATTCGAGGCGAGAACCTCGAGCGTTCCCCAGTCTGCAAGGGGCACCAGCGTGTTCGGGGCGGGCGTGACCAGCTGTCCGAGAACGACGAGGCCCGTGAGGACCGACGAGGAGATGTCGGCCGACGAGTTCGCAGGCCCTGCTGCGACGCTCGCGCGCAGATCGAGCGAATCGACCGAGATCTCGCCGTTGAACAACGAAACGTTGACGGCGTTGACGGCGCTCTGGGCGAGCGACGAGACACCCGGCTGAACGACGACCCGGGCGCCCGCCGAGCTGACGCGGACGACCGACCCGTCGTCCGGGTACGCGTAGTTCGCGACGAGGTGGTCGCCGGGAGGCGGGGCAGTCAGGGCCAGCGAGACCTCGTCCGCGAGACCCCCCGGCTGCGCGACGCGCGAGACGACCGCGGTGGCGCTCGCCTCGGGATCGCCGGCGGCAGCCGTTGCGTACGAGACGAGCGCAACGGCTACGACGGCAAAAAGGACAGGCAGGACGAGGAGGGTCGGACGACTCACTGCAGGGTAGGGTAGCTCGCCCTCGACGCCCAGGCACGCCGGGCGAGCTGGAAGGCCACTGAGATGAGCAGGACACCGAACAGGCGCCGGAGCGTGTGCTCCGACAGCCCCGTCGCGACGCGCACGCCGATCTCGACACCCACGATCGAGGCGGCGCCGATGACGAGCGCCGGTCGAGCCCGGAGGTTCCCGTACCGGGACTGCCGGTAGGCGCCGACGGCGGCCGTCGGCACGATCGCGAGCAGCGAGGTTGCTGCCGCCTCGACCTGGCCGAGGCCGAGCGCGATCAACAGCGGCACGAAGAGGATCCCGCCGCCGACACCGAGGAGGCCCGACATCACGCCGGCAAGTAGGCCGAAGCACACCGCGATCAGGATCGTCGTCGTGCTCATCCCAGGATCAACCAGACGCCGACGGCGGTGAGGAACACCGCGAACCCGATCGACAATGCGCGGCTCGAGATCCGCTGCTGCGCCGACGTGCCCGCGAGCGCACCAACCATCGCCGGGATTCCGACCAGGGCCGCGTACCCGACGTCGACCTCTCCACGGTACGCGTACAGGGCGACTCCGGCGGACGCCGTGATCATGATCGCTCCGAGTGACGTCGCGGTCGCCTCGCGCGCGCCGAATGCTGCCACGCCGACGAGGAGTGGCACGATCACGATCCCACCGCCCACCCCGAAGAGCGCACTGAACAGGCCGGCGACGAGGCCAATGAAGACGAGTCGCACTCTCGCAATCCTAGGCCGCCGGCCGGATCCCGGTCGCTATGCGAGCCGGGCTTCGCGCCGCACCACGTCCCAGGCGAGCGCGACGTCCGACTCGGTCGTCCGGATGTTGCCGATTGCGAGGCGCAGGACGAAGCGGCCGTTGAGCCGAGTGTGGGAGAGGAAGATCTCCCCCTCGTCGTTGACGCGTCGCATGATCTCCTCGTTCTCCTCGTCACTCCCGATCCGACGGAAGCACACCAGCGCGAACGGCCTGGGCGCGCAGAGCTCCCACCCCGGCTCGGCGGCCACCCACTCCTCGAAGAGCCCGGCGAGCCGAACGTGCTCGCGGATGGCACCCTGGAGGCCCGCCCGTCCGAAGCAGCGCAACGTCGCCCACAGCTTGAGCGCCCGGAACCGGCGACCGAGCGGTGAGGTGAACTCGCTCAGGCTGACCACGTCCTCGTCGACTCGAAGGTATTCGGGCACGAGGCTGAACGCGCGGCGAAGATCGTCGGGCCGTCGCGAGAAGAAGACGGAGCAGTCCATCGGCGTGAAGAGCCACTTGTGAGGGTTGATGCCGATCGAATCGGCCCGCTCCCAGCCGGCGAAGTGGTGACGGAGCTCGGGACAGACCGCGGCCGAGCCGGCGTATGCAGCGTCGACGTGGAGCCACGTGCCTTCGGCGGCGGCGCGGTCTGCAACCGTGCCGACCGGGTCGACCGCCGTCGAGGACGTCGTCCCGACGGTGGCGACGACAGCACAGGCGTCGGTCAGGTCGAGCACGTCGGGGCGCATCGCGAACGCCGCGTCGACGGGCGTCGTTCGCACGTCGAGCTCGAGCAGGCGCGCCGCTTTCGCGGTTGACGAATGCGTATGCTCCGAGCAGACGACGACCCTGCGATCGGGCATGGCGGCACGCGCCGCGGCAAGCGCGGTGATGAGACCGGAGGACGCGGTGTCCTCGATGTGCCCGTGGAGTTCGTCCGGGAGCCCGATCAGCTGCCGCAGCCAGTCGAGAGTCACCTCCTCCAGCTCCTGCAGCGCCGGCGACGACCGCCAGAGGATCCCCACCTGGTTGAGAGCCGCGATCAACAGCTCCGCGAGGATGCCCGGATCTGCCGCCGACGACGGGAAGTACGCGAAGTAGCGGGGGCTCTGCCAGTGGGTGAGCCCCGGCATCAGCACCTCGTCCAGATCGCGCAGAACGGCGGAGAACGGCTCCGGTGTGTCTGGCGCCGCCGCCGGGAGCGCAGCCTTGATCGCCCCGGGCTCGACCTGCGACAGGACAGGGCGCTCGTCGATCGTCTCGAGGTAGCGCGCGACCCAGTCGAGAGCGGCGGCTCCGTCTTCGCGGAAGGCGCTCATCGGAGACCCCTGGCGATCTCGCCCCAGGGGCGGGTGTTGAGCACGTGCTCCTTCGTCAGCCACGCGCGGCGTGCCTGCCCGATCCCGAGCTCCGCGAACGCGAGCGACGCGACCGAGTGCGCGTCGGTCGTGACGGGGATCGAGACACCCGCCTCGCCTGCGAGTCGCGCGTGGGCGTCGCGCATGTCCAGGCGATCGGGCTGTCCGTTGATCTCGAGTGCGGTGCCGGTCTCGACCGCCCTGCCGATGACGCGGGCGATGTCCAGATCCGCCCCCGGGCGCCGCGAGATCCGGCGGCCGGTGAGATGCCCGATGCAGTCGACGTGCGGGTGGTCGATCGCCGCCAGCACCCGCTCGGTCGGGTTCTTGTCGAACGACGTGTGAAGCGATGCGACGACCCAGTCGAGCTCGGCGAGAACCTCGTCGTCCACGTCGACGATGCCCTTCGCGTTGATGTTCGCCTCGACGCCGCGGAGCACCCGGAAGGGCGCGACGCGCGCGTTCACCTCGTCGATCTCGTCCCACTGCGCCTCGATCTTTCCCTCACGAAGGTAGTGAGAGTGATCCGTGAGGCAGAGGAACTCGTAGCCGCGCGCGGAGGCGGCCAGCGCCATCTCCTCGATCGTCGCCTTACCGTCCGCCGACCATGTCGAGTGGCAGTGCATCTCGCCGCGCAGATCGGAGAGCTCCACGAGATCCGGCAGGAGCCCGGCGCGTGCAGCCTCGAGCTCGCCGTTCGACTCGCGGAGCTCGGGCGGGATGAAGGAGTAGCCGAGGAACGCGTAGAGCGACTCCTCGTCGCGAAAGGTGCGCACCTCGCCCGTCTCCACCACGGTGACGCCGTACTCCGAGATCGAGAGCCCGCGGCGCTGAGCCTCCTCGCGCAGGGCGATGTTGTGGTCCTTCGAGCCGGTGAAGTGCTGCAACAGGTCGCCGTAGCACTCCGGTGGCACGACCCTGAGATCGAGCCGGAACCCACCGCGGTCGATCACGGTCGCCTTCGTGTCGCCGTGAGCGACGACCTCGAGAACCCACGGGAGCGAGACGAAGTGAGCGGTTAGTGCCGGGGGGTCGGTCGCCGTCGCGATCACGTCGAGGTCCCGGAACGTCTCTCGCCGCCGCCGCGTGCTCCCGGCCTCGGAGACGTCGATGGCCGCCGGATGGGCACGGAGAGCCTCGACGACCGCCCGGACGACCGGCAGCCCCTTCCCGAGCAATCCTCGCCTCGGCTCGGCCGGTCCCTCCCCCTCGGCGAGGGCCTTGAGGATCTTCGCCTCGGTGCCAGCGCCCATCCCCGAAAGCACACGGATGCGTTGGCCTTCCGCCGCGTCGTTCAGCTCGGCGAGCGTGGTGACCCCGAGCTCGTGCCAGATCCTTGCCGCAGTCTTCGGGCCGAGGCCGGGCAATCGCATGAACGAGGCCACCTCACCGGGCACCTCGGCGCGGCGCTTCGCGAGCGCCGCCATGTCGCCCGTCTCCGCGACCTCGACGATCTTCGCCTCGATCGTCTTCCCGATGTCCGGTAGCTCTTTCGCCTTGCCCTCGAGTGCGAGCTCGGCGACGGAGGAGGCCGTATCCCGGATTCGCGTGGCGGCACGGCGATAGGCCGCAACCCGGAACGACTGCTCGCCGAGGATCTCAGAGAGATCGGCGAGTTGCTCGAACTGGTCGGCCAGATCGGTGTTGCGCGGAAGCACCGAGACCATGTCACGATCATAAGGGCGCCCGGACGTGCAAGATTGAGCGATGCGCGCGATGGTCTGCCTCCCGACATACAACGAGCTCGACAACGTCGGGCCGATGGTTCGTGCTCTCGGCGAGCAGTTCGACACGACGCGCGATCGCGTCCTTGTGATCGACGACAACTCCCCGGACGGCACCGGGGCGGCGGCCGACGCCCTCGCTGCCGAGCTGCCGTGGGTCGAGGTGCTGCACCGTCCCTCGAAGGAAGGGCTCGGCCCCGCCTACATCGCCGGGTTCCGACACGCGATGGCGGCCGGTGCGGAGCTCGTGATCGAGGTCGACTGCGACTTCTCCCACGATCCCGCTGACGTCCCGAGGCTGATCGCCTCGTGCGAGGCGGGGGCCGACGTCACGCTCGGCTCCCGCTGGGTGGACGGCGGAAGCACGGTCAACTGGGGAGTCGGCAGACAGCTGATCTCCCGCGGCGGCAGCTTCTACGCCCGCACGATTCTCGGCGTCGGGATTCGCGACCTCACCGGAGGCTTCAAGTGTTTCCGGCGCGCCGTGCTCGAGGCGATCGATCTCGACGCGATCGCCGCCAAGGGGTACGGCTTCCAGATCGAGACGACCTACCGCGTGCTCCGGAAAGGGTTCTCCGTCGTCGAGATTCCGATCACGTTCGTCGATCGACGTGTCGGCGAATCGAAGATGGGTGGATCGATCGTGGTCGAGGCGATGCTGCAGGTCCCGGCGCTCCGGCTGCGCGCGCTCCGTGGGGGCCTGTAGCCGCAGCGGTCTCGGACGCGATCGGTCGTCCGCCTACACTTCCTGGATGGACGAGGTCACCGACGCAACGTTCGCGGCAGACGTTCTCTCGAGCGACGTTCCCGTGATCGTCGAGTTCGGCGCGCCCTGGTGCCGCCCGTGCAAGGCGATCGAGCCGGCACTGATCGAGATCGCAGCAGCAGCCGAGGGGCGGGTGCGACTCGTGAAGCTCGACATCGACGGCAACCTCGGAACGCCGTCGCAGTACGGCATCCTCTCGGTGCCGACCGTGATCCTCTTCGCAGGCGGCGAGGCGAAGGAGATCCTCACCGGGGCGCAGAGCAAGAGCCGCTACGAGCGGTCGTTCGCGCCATATCTCGAAGGGTGACGAGCGCCTGGGACGACCTTCTCGTCGGTGACGAGCTCGCCTTCCGGTCGACCGAGCCTGCGCGCGCGCCGCGGCTCGAGGCGATCCCGGGCGATCTCGATCCGCGTGTCGTCGTCGCACTCGCGCGGCTCGGGATCGACGGCGTCTTCGCCCACCAGGGCGAGGTGTGGGAGGCCGCCGCCCGCGGCGAGCACGTTCTCGTGACGACGGGCACCGCGTCCGGCAAGTCGCTCGCCTTCAACCTGCCCGTGCTCGACGCGGTCGTGCGTGAGCCGACGACCCGGGCGTTGTACCTGTACCCCACGAAGGCGCTGACCCAGGATCAGGCACGGGGCATCGCGGGCTTCCGACTCCCCGGCGTGCGCCCAGCGATCTACGACGGCGACACCGAGCCGGAGCGCCGCGGGCAGATCCGCAAGGCGGCCAACGTGATCCTGACGAACCCGGACATGCTGCACGTCGGCATCCTTCCGCACCACGACCGCTGGGGCGACGTGCTCCACAACCTGCGCTACGTCGTCATCGACGAGGCGCACGTGTACCGCGGCGTCTTCGGGTCACACGTCGGCAACGTGATCCGGCGGCTGCGCCGCCTCGCACGCCTCTACGGCGCGGAGCCGCAGTTTCTCCTCGCGTCCGCGACGATCGCGAACGCGTCCGAGCTCGCCCTCGCACTGACCGGGGCGCCGGCGACGATCGTCGAGACGGACACGTCCGCGAGAGCCGAGCGGGAGGTCGTCCTCTGGAACCCCGCGCTGCTCGATCCCGAGCTCGGTGTCCGCGCCAGCGCGCTGTCGGAGGCGTCACTCCTGATGGCGGCCCTCGTCTCCCGTGGCCTGCGGACGATCTGCTTCGCAAAGAGCAGGAAGGCGGCCGAGCTGATCCATCGCTTCACATCGGACCGCGTCGACACCGCGACGGCAGCCCGACTCGCGCCCTATCGCGCCGGGTACACGCCGTCCCAGCGCCGGGAGATCGAGCGACGCCTGACCGACGGCGAGCTCCTCGGCGTCGCCGCGACCGACGCGCTCGAGCTCGGAATCGACATTGGCCGGCTGGACTGCGCGATCTCCGTGGGCTTTCCGGGAACCGTTGCCTCGCTCCGGCAGCAGTGGGGCCGCGCCGGGCGGCGCGAACGGGGCCTCGCAGTCCTGATCGCGAGTGAAGACGCGCTCGACCAGTTCTTCATGCGCGAGCCCGAATCACTCCTGGGCCGCCGCGTCGAGGCGACCCGCCTGGACCACGCGAACCCGCGAATCCTCGATCCGCACGTCTGTTCGGCTGCCTACGAAGGGCCGCTCGCCGAGCGCGATGTCGACACGCTCGGCCCCGAGGCGCTCGCGCGTGCAGCCGTCCTGCCCGAGCTCGAGCGGACACCTGCCGGATACGTCTGGACGGGGCGCGATGCACCCGCGGGACGCTTCTCGCTTCGTTCCGGCGATCGCGACTCGTTCACGATCGTCGACGCGTCGACCGGCTCGGTGCTCGGGCTGATCGAGCGCGAGCGCGCCTACTCCTCGGTGCACGAAGGCGCCGTCTACCTCCATCTCGGCTCGCAATACCTCGTGCGGGAGCTCGACGGGGTGGCGCGGACGGCAGTCGTGGAGCCTGCCGGCGTTGACTGGTACACCCAGGTGAAGAAGGACACGCAGACCGCGATCGACAAGCCCCTGCGGACGTCTCGCGTCGCAGGCGTGGAGCTCGTGTTCGGACGTGTCTCGGTGACCGAGCAGGTCATCGCTTATCAGCGAAAGGCGATCCGCGACGGCTCGACGCTCGCGGTGATCCCGCTGATCCTGCCCGAGGTCACCTTCCAGACCGAGTCCGTGTGGTTCTCCCCGGACGGCAACCTGCTCGCGGGGCTCGAGGAGATGCCGAAGCTCCTGGGCGCCCTGCATGCTGCGGAGCACGCGTTGATCTCGCTGCTGCCGCTCTGGGCGATGTGCGACCGCTGGGACATCGGTGGGCTGTCGACGAACGTCCACTTCCAGACGGGATTGCCGACGGTCTTCGTCTACGACGGCCACGCCGGTGGGGTCGGGATCACCGAGCGCGGCTTCGACTGCTTCGCCGGCTGGGCCGCAGACACGGAGCGGCTCCTGCGCGGCTGTCCCTGCACGAGCGGGTGCCCCTCGTGCGTGCAGAGCCCGAAGTGCGGCAACCTGAACGAGATGCTCGACAAGGCCGCTGCTCTGACGCTCCTCGAGCGGATGGTCGGTGCCTGAACGATCACGCTGTCGATTTCGGCGATCCCCGTTCGTCGTCCTGGTGCAACGCAATCGAAGCAAGGGAGGCACGATGGAATATCTGGCACTCGTCTACGGAGATCCCGCCTCGTGGGACGAGATGTCCGACGCGGACAGGGCCGCGACGTACGAGAGCTACGTGGCCGTTGCGCGCGAGGCCGAAGCCGCAGGCGTCCTCGTCGACGCGAACGAGCTCGAGTCGACCGCGGCGGCGACGAGCGTCCGTGTCCGAAACGGTGAGGCGATCGTCACGGACGGGCCGTACGCCGAGGTGAAGGAGTCTCTCGGCGGCTACTACCTCCTCTCGTGCGCGTCGACCGAGGAGGCGATCGCCTGGGCCGCGAAGATCCCCTCTGCTTGGAACGGTGGAGCGATCGAGATCCGCACCGTCCACGTCGAGGCCGAGGTGGCAGCATGAAGTACGCCATGCTCGTCTACAGCGACCAGTCGGCGTGGGAGCAGCTCCCCGTGGAGGAGGCGGCTCGCCTCCGGGCCGAGTCGATGCCGCGGTGGCTCACGCTCTTCGAGGAGATGGGCAAGGCCGACCCGGACGTGCAGGGCCGGGAGCTCTCGGCGGCGTCAGAGGCGAAGGTCGTACGTGTCGTCGACGGACAGACGATCGTGACCGACGGCCCCTTTGCCGCGACGAAGGAGCAGCTCGGCGGCTTCTTCGTGACGGAGCTTCCCGACCTCGACGAGGCGATTCGGCTCGCAGCCCTCGTCCCTGCTGCCGAGCAGGGCACGCTCGAGATCCGGCCGCTCGCCAGCCGGTGAACGACGGGCTCGCTGCGGTCTATGCCGACGAATGGCCGCAGTGCGTCGCCATCCTGACCCGCGTCCTCGGAGATCTCGAGCGCGCCGAGGACGCGGTGCAGGACGCGTTTGCGATCGCCCTCGAGCGGTGGCCGCGCACCGGCGTGCCGGACAACCCCGGCGCCTGGATCGTAACGACCGCCCGGAACCGGGCGATCGACCGGATCCGGCGTGACAACGTCCTCGCCGACAAGACCGCCCTGCTCGCGCGCCTCGAGGCACTGCCGTCGGACGCGGACGAGGTGAGCGCGCTACCCGACGAGCGGCTCGCGCTCCTCTTTACATGCTGTCATCCAGCGCTCGCCGTCGACGTGCAGATCGCTCTCACGCTCCGCGAGGTCGGCGGACTGACGACGCCGGAGATCGCGGCCGCGTTCCTCGTTCCCGAGCAGACGATGGCCCAGCGGCTCGTCCGGGCGAAGCGCAAGATCCGCACCGCTGGGATCCCGTTCCGCGTCCCCGCCGACTCGCTGCTCCCGGACCGGCTCGCCGCAGCGCTCCGCGTGATCTACCTGGTCTTCAACGAGGGCTACGCGTCGAGCTCGGGCGGCTCCCTCGTCCGCCGCGACCTCTGCAGTGAGGCGATTCGGCTGGCGAAGCTCGTCTGCGTGCTGATGCCCGACGAGCCCGAGGCATACGGGCTCCTGGCCCTGATGCTGCTGCAGGACTCGCGTCGAGACGCCCGCCTGTCCCCGGAGGGCGAGCTCGTCCTGCTCGCTGATCAGGACCTGTCGCTGTGGGACCTCCGCGCGATCGAGGAGGGACTGCGGATGCTCGAGCGGGCCGAGGCCCAGCGCCGGCCCGGTCCATACCAGCTCCAGGCGGCGATCGCCGCTGGACATGCGCAGGGTTCCGACGCGACCACGCTCGCGGCGGCGTACGAGGCACTCCTCCGCCTCGACGGCTCTCCGGTGGCACGGCTCAACCACGCTGTCGCCGTGGCACTCGAGGGTGACGTCGAACGAGGCCTCCAGCTGATCGAGGCGATTCCCGGGCTCGACGGGTACCGCCACTACCACTCTGCCCGCGCCGATCTCCTCCGACGGCTCGGGCGCGAGGCGGCGGCGCATGACGCGTACGAGCGGGCTCTCGCGTTGACCGAGGAGGGCCCTGAGCGTCGCTTTCTCGAGCGGCGGCTCGCGGAGTAGCACGACGGGCGGATCGGCCACAATGAAGCCATGATCCCCCGTCGCGCCCAAGGAGGGACACTCGTGCTCGGCGGCGGGTTCGCTGGCGCGTACGTCGCGCGTCTCCTCGGCAAGCGCGGCTGCACGATCATCTCCCCGCAGAACTCGATGCTCTACACGCCGCTGCTGCCCGAGGCGGCGTCGGGTACCCTCGAGCCGCGGCACGTGGTCGTGCCGCTGCGCCAGATGTGTCCACGCGCGGAAGTCGTGATCGGACGCGCCACGACAGTTGACATCGATGAGCGGTCAGTGGCCGCCGTGACGCTCGCGGGGCCGGCCGAGTTCTCGTACGAGCGCCTGGTGGTCGCTCTCGGCGCCGTGACACGCGTCTTCCCCGTTCCGGGGCTCGTAGAGCACGGCCGCGGCTTCAAGGACCTCGCAGACGCGATCGCCCTCCGCAACCACGCGCTGCAGCGGCTCGATGCGGCCGCCGCGGGAGGAGAGCCCTCCGAGCTCGGATTCGTCTTCGTCGGAGCAGGGTACGCCGGCGTCGAGGCGCTCGCCGAACTGCACGATCTGGTGCAGTCCGCGTTGCGGTACTACCCGTCGCTCGAGCACACCCCGCAGCGCTGGGTCCTCGTCGACGCCGCGCCGACCATCCTGCCGGACATCCCGAGCCGGCTCGGCGTGTACGCGGCGCGACACCTGAAGAAGCGCGGGGTCGAGATCCACGTCGGAGAGACACTGTCGTCGTTCGACGGCGAGACCGCCGCCCTCTCCGGTGGAGCCACCGTCCCGGCGCGTACGCTCGTGTGGACGGCGGGTGTCAAAGCCTCCCCTCTCCTCGGCTCGTTCGGGCTTCCGCTGGACGAGCACGGGCGGGTGCGCGTCGACGGAACGCTCCGCGTGGAGGGCCACGACGACATCTGGGCGCTCGGCGACTGCGCGGCCGTGCCAAATGCGAAGACCCCGGGCCGCACCGACCCTCCGACGTGCCAACACGCGCTCCGCCAGGCGCGGTGCCTCGCGAAAAACCTGACCGACACCCCCGAGGCGTACGCCTACAGGACGCTGGGTCAGGTCGCCACGCTCGGTCGCTTCAAGGGCATCGCGGACGTGCTCGGGATCCACCTGTCCGGGTTCCCCGGCTGGTTCGTGGCGCGCAGCTATCACCTCTACGCGCTCCCCTTGCTGAGCCGGAGGCTCCGCGTCGTGACCGACTGGACGACGGCGCTCTTCTTCCCCCGTGACATCGCCGAGCTCTCCAGTCTTGGTCACCCGGAGGGGTTCGAGGAGTGATCGACCTCACGCCACTCTTCGACCTGCGGCTGCGAACACCACGACTGGAGCTCCGTCTCGGCGCACCGGATGAGATCGACGAGCTCGGGAAGCTCGCGATGCAAGGGATCCATCCACCGGAGGAGATGCCGTTCGGCGTGGCGTGGACCGACGGGATCGGGCAAGCGAGCTTCCGTAGGAGCTTTGCCGGGTTCCACCGCGACCAGTGTGAGAGCTGGTCTCCCGGCGACTGGCACCTCGATCTTCTCGTCTGGGCCGAGGGCGAGCTCGCAGGGAACCAGGAGCTCTACGCAACGTGCTTCCGGGAGACGCGGGTCGTTGGCAGCGGCTCATGGCTCGGTGCGGCGTTCCAGGGTCGCGGCATCGGCACCGAGATGCGAGCCGCCGTCCTCGAGCTCGCGTTCGGCGGGCTCGGCGCCGTCTCTGCGACGAGCGGCTGGCTCGAGGGCAACCGTGCCTCGGCAAGGGTTTCGGAGAAGCTCGGCTATCGCGAGACCGGGATCAGCGAGATCAGTCCGCGCGGTGTGCCCGTGCCACATCACGATCTGCGGCTCGAGCGCGCCGACTGGATGCCTCCCGTCGTGGTCGAGATCAGCGGGCTCGAAGCCGCGTTGCCGCTCTTCGGAGTGGTCTAGCCAAGCGACCGCAAGGCGGGACCGAGCGACTGGTGCAGCTCCAGCACCGGCGCGAACAGGTCGCCGTGACGCGCCACGCGAGCACGCACCTCGTCGAGGCTGAAAGCGGCCGGATCGATGCCTGCGCGAACCTCGTCCCAGCGGAGCGGCGTCGACACGGGAGCGCCGGGACGCGGCCGCACCGAGTAGACAGCGGCCGTGGTCCTGCCCGGGCCGTTCTGGTTCGCGTCGACGAGCACACCTCGGCGCTTGCTCTTCGTCCACTCGGTGGTCACGAGCCCCGGATGCGCGCGCGCAAGCGCCCCGGCGACGATCCCCGCGAACGATCGTGTCTCGTCGTACCCGTGCCGCCGCACGAGCGGGACGAGGACGTGCATGCCACGGGAGCCGCTCGTCTTCGCGAAGCTCTCGAGGCCGACGAGATCGAGGATCTCCTTCACGAGGAGCGCAACCTCGATCACCTCGGGGAACCCCACGTCGTCTGAGGGGTCGAGGTCGAAGATGACCCAATCGGGGCGCGCCGGCAGGTCGACGCGCGACGTCCACGCGTTCATGTCGATGCAGCCCATGTTGACCATCCAGAGGAGAGCCAGCTCGTCGTTGACGAGCGGGTAGTCGATCATCCGCTTCTCGCCGTCGCGCGTCGAGGCCGGAAACGGAGCGCGACGGATCCAATCGGGCATGTGCGACGGCGCGTCCTTCTGAAAGAAGTGCTTGCCCTGCCAGCCGTCGGGGTAGCGCTTCATCGTGAACGGCCGGTCCCGCAGGTGCGGCACGAGCACCGGCGCGATGTCGCGATAGAAGGCGAGCAGGTCGCCCTTGCTGATGCCCTCCTCCGGCCAGAACGGCTTGTCGAGGTTCGAGAGCGTGAGCAGGCGGGAGCCGCGCCTCAGCTCGGCCGGCATGGGAACTCGCTCGGCGACGATCTCCTCGGCGGGCTTGTCGTCGCGCAAGCCCAGGTAGACCGGTGCGCGGAGCCGGCCGTCCTTCGTCCACTCGGCGAACTCGATCTCGACGACGAGGGACGGCTCGACCCACGCGACGTCATCCCGGCGCACACGGGGCAGCCGAGGTGCCTCGGGAAAGGGCGCCTCTTGCCGCACGAGGGGTGTGAGAACGCGTTCCAGGCGATCGAGCTCCCCGTCGGTCAGCCCGGTGCCGACGCTGCCCGCGTACGAGAACCCTGCCGCGCCGTGGACTCCGAGGATGAGTGATCCGATCCCGTTGCTGCGCCGACCCCTGCCGCGCGTGAAGCCGGCGATCACGAGCTCTTGCCGATGCTTGAGCTTGAGCTTTCGCCAGTCGGGCGAGCGGCGGCCCGGCTGGTACGTCGACGCTCGCTTCTTCGCAACGACCCCTTCGAGGTTGTGCTCGAGCGCTGCGATCTCGAGCGCGTCACCGTCGTCGAACGACGGCGAAAGCAGCACTCCGGGCGTGCTGGGCTCGATGAGGCCCTCGAGGATGGCGCGGCGCTCGTCGTACGTCCGGCCGACGACCCGCACCCCGTCACGCTCGAGAACGTCGAACGCCACATAGACGAGCGTCCCTTCGCCTCGCTGCAACAGTCCGAAGTCGGATCGGCCGGAGTCGTCGAGCGCGCAGACCTCGCCGTCGAGCACGGCTGCAGGAGACCGTACTGCGTGCGCGAGTGCCTTCGCGGCGGGCGCGAAGCGCCCGGTGAGGTCGTTCCCGTTTCGGCTTCGCAGGATCACCTCGCCGCCGGCGACGCTCGCAATGACCCGATAGCCGTCCCACTTCGGCTCGAACGCCCAGTCGTCCCCCGTCGGGAGCGACTCGGCCGAGGCAGCCAGCATGGGCGCGTAGTCCGTGGGTCTCGGCGTCTCCGTCCTTGCGCAGGAGAAGCCAGTTCCGCGCATCCCCGTCGAGGTGCGCCGGGACGAGCGTCCAGAGGCCCTCCAGGCGGTCTCCGTGGAGCCGCACCGTGAGGCCGCCGTCCTTCTTCTCCTCGACCAGCTCGTAGGTGCCACGATCCCAGATCTCGACCGTCCCGGCGCCGTACTGACCGGCGGGTATCTCTCCCTCGAAGTCGGCGTAGGAGAGCGGATGATCCTCGACGTGAACCGCCAGGTGACGCTCGGCGCCCGTCATGGGCATGCCCTTCGGCACCGCCCAGCTCGCGAGGACGCCGCCCCGCTCGAGCCTCAGGTCATAGTGGAGCCGGCGCGCCGCGTGCCGTTGGACGACGAATCGCAGGCCGCCCGAAGTGTCGCCGTCCTCGAACGGCTCTGGCGTGCGCGTGGAATCCCGCTTGCGTCGATAGTCCTCGAGTGGCACAAACCGCATCATCGCGGAAAGCGCCACGGCGCTTAACATCTCCTACACACATGGGGGTATATCCCTGCAAATGCCGGTATTCATGGCAGGGGATAAGCCTGTGGATACTGTGGAGAAGAGTCGCCTTAGGCGAAAACGCCCATCGCCCGGAACTTTGCCCGCCGGGCACGGCGCAGGTCGTCGGAGACGACGCCGTCGAGCTCGTGGAGGTGGGAGACGAGCGACTCCTGCAGCAGCGTCGCAGCGGCATCCACGTCCGTCTGCGCTCCGCCGACCGGTTCCGGGACGATGCCCTCGATCACCCCGAGGTCGAGGCAGTGGGCGGCATCGAGGCGGAAGGCCGAGGCGGCCTTCTTCGCCTGCGACGCGTCGCGCCAGAGAATCGCGGCGCACCCTTCCGGAGAGATGACCGAGTAGATCGCGTTCTCCTGCATGAGGACGCGATCCGCAACGGCGATCGCGATCGCTCCACCCGAACCACCCTCGCCGATCACGGCCGAGACCGTCGGAACGCCCAGCCGCACCATGACCGCCTGCGCGCGGGCGATCGCGCCGCCCTGGCCGTGCTGCTCGGCGGCAACGCCGGGAAACGCGCCGGGCGTGTCGACGAGCGTGATCAGCGGGAAGCCGTGCCTGTCTGCGAGCTCCATGACGCGAATCGCCTTGCGGTACCCCTCCGGGTAGGCCATCCCGAAGTTGCGTCTGGTTCGTTCCTTGAGATCGCGGCCCTTCTGATGTCCGAGCAGGGCGACGGTCCGACCCTCGAGCTTGCCCAGCCCGGCCACGATCGCGTGGTCGTCCATCCGCCCGCGGTCGCCGTGCAGCTCGAAGAAGTCGTCGAGGATTCGCTCGACGTAATCGAGCGTGTACGGGCGGTCCTGGTGACGCGCGAGCTCGACGCGCTTCCAGATCTCCTCGTCGGACGTGTCTTCCTTGAGCCGCTCGAGCTGACGTTGCAGGCGCTCGAGCTCGGCCGAGAGCTGCGTGCCCCGCAGCAGCTTGACTCCGCTCAGCTTCGCGAGACGATCGCGCAGACCGAGCTCCGCGTCGGTCGTCAAGGCTTGCTTCCGAAGAGACGCAGGAGCTGGGCGAGCACCGGTCGCAACTCGCCGCGCGGGACGATCCGGTCGATGTGCCCGAAGCGAAGGTTCGACTCGGCGAGCCCAAAGTCGTCTGGCAGCTTCTCACGCGTCGTCTGCGCGACGACGCGCGGGCCGGCGAACGACATGAGGGCGCCCGGCTCCGCGACGAGCACGTCACCGAGTGATGCGAAGCTCGCGAGAAGCCCCCCCGTCGTCGGGTGGGCGAGGACGGAGATCATCACTCCGCCCGATTCGTGGAGATCCTCGAGCGCGCAGATCGTCTTCGGCAGCTGCATCAGGGACAGGATCCCCTCCTGCATGCGCGCTCCACCGGATGAGGAGATCGATACGAGCGGCAGCCCGTCTGCAGCCGCGTGGTCGCAGGCGCGGGCGAACTTCTCCCCGACGACGCTGCCCATCGACCCGCCCATGAAGGCGAAGTCCATCACGGCAAGCCGGCACGGAAGCACCTCGATGCGGGCCGTCCCGGTGATCATCGCATCGCCGAGGCCCGTTGCCACCTCGGCCTCGGCGAGGCGCTCGGTGTAGGGCTTGAGGTCGAAGAACTCGAGTGGGTCGCCCGAGCGCAGCGCGGCCTCGTCCTCCTCGAAGCTGTTGGGGTCGACGAGCTGGTTGATCCGCTCGAGACCGCGAACGGCGAAGTGGTGCCCGCAGTGCGGGCACACACGAAGGCTGGCCTCGAGCTCGTCGTCGCGATAGTGCGAGCCACAACCGGGACAGGTATTCGGGTGCTTCTTTGCCGTCCCGTCGTCGAGAGTGGCCCGCTTGTGCTCGATCGAGACATCGATCTTGTCGGTGGCGGACATCTGCGCCATCTTAGACCCGCGGTCGGCCTCGGCGGTTACAGGCCCGCCGCCTCGACGAGTCGGAGGAGGACGGCGGGATCGGCATGTTCACGCAATCCCGTCAGGCCGAGCCCCGCCAAAGCCTGCCTGGCGGCGAGATCCTGCAGAGCGCGCTCTGCCTCCGCGACGGTCGGACCACCCGGCTCGGGCATGAAGACGTCGAGCTCGCCCGGTTGCAGGACGTCGCAGTCGAACGCCACGTAGAGTCGGTCGCAACCTGCGAGCGCACGGTCGATGTCGTCGTCGATTCCGGTCGCTGAAAGGTAGTCGAGCTCCGGTCGATCGAGGCTGCGGGCGCCGACGAGGGCAACGTCGGCCGCCGCGACGGCACCCGCGTCGATCGCCATGCGGAGGGGCATACCCCACTCGTTTCCGGAGGGTGACGTCTCCGGCGTGTTCAGGTCACCGTGGGCGTCGAACCAGACCACCCCGATCCGGCCGGGTCGCGCCGCAAGGCCGCGAATCGCTCCGACGTGGGCGCAACAACAACCTCCGAGGACGATCGGCCGGTCGGGCAGGTTCCGCATCTGCGTCTCGACCTGAGCCTCGAGCGTCTCCTCGGCGACAACCGCCGCCTCGGGGTAGGGAAGCTCGAGAGACGAGGCGGCAGCCATCGCCTCCCCTCCGACGCCCCAGGCGCGGGGAACCCGGACGAGCCCTGCCGTGAACTCGCGGCCGCAGCTGTGGCATTGGTACTCCCCGTCGAATGCGACGGCCGTGAGCGTGCGGCAGTCCGGGCAGCGGGCGCGAAGCGTGCTCAAGCGTCAACCACCGGCCGAAGCTCCTTCTGCCACACGTCGGCACGCCAGAGCTCCCGCATGCCGGCGCGCTCGTAGAGGTGTGTCGCACCCGTCGGATTCTCGCTGTCGACGCCGAGCGCGGCCATCGTCTCGCCTCTCTCGGCGAAGCGACGGAAGCTCTCCTGGAGCAGCGCCAGGCCGAGGCCCTGTCGGCGCCACGCCGGCCGGACACCGAGCGAGCCGATCCAACCCCAGTCGCCCATGCGCTTGTCGTAGTTGAGGGAGAATGCGGCGACGCTCGCTCCGTCCCAGATCACCGCGATGAGCTGCGGATCGAACCTCGGCCAACCGATGGCCTTCTCGCTCCACTCGCGGTAGCCCAGGAGTCGATGCCCCCACTCCTCCGCGAATGCCTCGTCGTGTGCCGCGTGAAGGCTGCTGCCGTGAAGATCGGGCTCGAAGGGGCGGAACTCGAGCCCGGCCGGCAGTGACGGCGAGGGCTGCTCACCCTCGGCGAGCGATCGCACCATGCGAAAGAACGTCCGCACACGGCGGTATCCCCTCCCTGCCAGCAAGGTCGGAGCACCGGAATCGCCGACGAGGTGCGCCGTCTCGAGGTAGACCCGCTCACCCGGCGCGAGACCCGGCTCGAGCTCGCGCGCGCGCGCCTCGACCGCGTCGAGGAGCGCCCCGCCGAGGCCACGCTGCGTGTGATCGGGGTGGACGTACCCGTCGGTGATGATCCGTCCTTCGCGGATCTCCGAGAGGTGGGCGACGCCGGCGACAACGCCTCCGTCAACGGCGATCCAGGCGTCGCGCTCGAGGTCGAGCCCCTCCCACTCCTCCCGCAACTCCTGCTCGGTCCAGTCGGTCGCCCCGTAGACCGACCTGTCGCAGGCCTGCATCACGGCGAGCACCGCCTCGAGGTCCGACGTCGGATCGGGGCGGTGCAGCTCCACGACAGCGAAGTGTATGGCGTGATCCGAGACCGAATCCTGAGAAGAGGCTGAAGCCTCTCCGCGCCTAGCTCTCGTCGTGCCAGCGGCGGAACACGAGACAGGCGTTGTGGCCGCCGAAGCCGAACGAGTTGGAGACACCGATCTCGACCTGCTCGTGGCGCGCCTCGTTCGGGATGTAGTCGAGATCGCACGTCGGGTCGGGCGTCGTCTGGTTGATCGTCGGAGGAAGGATGCCTCGTTCGAGGGCGAGGATCGTGAAGATCGCCTCCATCGCCCCGGCGGCACCCAGGCAGTGGCCGGTCGCCCCCTTCGTCGAGGAGATCGGCGTCCGGTACGCCTTGTCCTCGCCGAGCGCGATCTTCAGGACGCGCGTCTCTCCGGAGTCGCCGGACGGCGTCGAGGTTCCGTGGGCGTTCACGTACCCGACGTCCTCGGGCTCGATCCCGGCGTCGGCGAATGCCATCGTGAGGGCCCGCGCCGGGTTCTCGCCGGACGGGTCGGGATCGGAGACATGGTTCGCGTCCGACGAGACGCCGTAGCCGAGGAGCTCCGCATAGATCTTCGCGCCTCTCGCCCTCGCGTGCTCGAGCTCCTCGATGACGATCATTCCGGCCGCCTCACCCATCACGAACCCGTCGCGCTCCCCGTCGAAGGGCCGTGAGCCGCGCTCGGGATCGTCGTTTCTCCGCGAGATCGCCCGCATCGCGGCGAAGCCGGCGATGCTCACCCGCGTCACCGGCGCCTCGGTGCCGCCGCAGACCATCACGTCGGCACGTCCGAGGCGAATCGCGTCCATGCCGTCGCCGATGGCCATGTTCGACGCGGCGCAGGCCGTGCACTGGGACAGCAGAGGGCCGCGGGTGCCGAGCTCGATCGACACCCACCCCGCTGCCAGGTTCGGGATGATCTGGACGATCGAGAACGGATTGACGCGGTCAGGCCCCCGCTCGTTCAACTGGTTGACGCACGTCTCGAAGGACTTCAGGCCGCCGATCCCGGTCGCGACCGCTGCGCCGACCCGCTCCGCGATCGGCGCTATCACGAGACCCGAGTCGGCCTCGGCCTGGCGGGCGGCAACGAGCGCGAGATGCGTGAACCTGTCCATACGGCGAGTCGCCTTGTAGTCGATGTAGTCCGTGAGCTCGAGGTCGCGAACCTCGCACGCGAAGTGGACCGAATACGCGCTCGAATCGAACTGCGTGATCGGGCCCGCGCCCGAGCGGCTCGCGATCAGGCCGGCCCACGTGTCCTCCGCCGTATTGCCGAGCGAGCTGACCGCACCGATCCCGGTGACGACAACCCTTCGCTTTCCGTTGCTCGCATCCACGGGAAAGCAGGCTACATGCCGAGGCCGCCGTCGACGAGCAACACGTCGCCCGTGACGAACGAGGCCTGGTCGGAGCAGAGGAACCGCACCGCACCGGCGACGTCCGCAGGGGCGCCGAGACGACCGAGCGGCGTCTGCTGCAGCATCGCCTCCGTCGCCTCCTCCGGCAGCACGTCGGTGAGCTGGGTGGTGATGTAGCCCGGCGCGACGACGTTGGCACGGACGTTGCGGCTCCCGAGCTCGCGGGCCAACGACTTCGTGAAGCCGATGATCCCGGCCTTGGAGGCCGCGTAGTTCGTCTGGCCCCAGTTTCCGTGGACTCCGACGATCGACGAGATGTTGACGATCGATCCTGCACGTTTCTTCATCATCGGCCGCGAAACGGCCCGGCAGGTGTAGAAGACCGAAGAGAGGTTGGTCTCGATCACGTCGCGCCAGTCTGCGTCGCTCATGCGGGCAAGGAGCCCGTCGCGGGTGAGCCCCGCGTTGTTGACCAGGATGTCGACGTCGCCGGCGGCCTCGACGAGCGCGCGCGCGGACTCCGGATCGGAGACGTCGGCCTGCACGGGACGCCCGCCGATCGCGTGCGCGAGCTCCTCGGCCTCGTCCCGCCCCGTGCGGTAGCCGACGACGACCGATGCGCCTGCGGCGGCGAGCTCCTCGGCGATGGCACGGCCGATCCCGCGCGAGGCGCCCGTCACGAGCGCGGACTTCCCTTCGAGAGAGCAGAAGCCGCTCATCGGGCGAGAGCCTCTCGGGCCTTCTCGAGGCTGGCGATGTCGTTGACCGAGAACGTGCGGACCCCCCTGTCGATGCGCTTGATCAACCCCGAGAGCACGTTTCCGGGGCCGACCTCGACGAACGTCGAAACGCCGTCATGGACGAGTTCTCGCGCGGCTTGCGTGAACTTGACCGGGGCAGTGAGCTGCTCGATGAGAATCGCGGCAAACCGCGTTGCGGGCTCCACATGGGCCGTCACCGTCGACATGAAGGGCGCCACGGGATCGTGGAACCGAATCGTCTCGATCGCCGGACGCAGCCGCTCGGCCGCGCGCTCGACGAGCGGGCTGTGGAACGCCCCCGAGACCTTGAGCTTGATCGCGCGTCGCGCACCGAGCGACTCCGCCTCCGAGCAGAGCTCGTCGACGGCGGCGTTCTCACCCGAGACGACGATTTGCCCGGGGCAGTTGTAGTTCGCGGGCCAGACGCCCTCGATCCGATCGCACAGCTCCTCGACCGCTTCGTCCTCGAGGCCGAGGATCGCCGCCATCGAGCCGGGATGCAGGCGCGCAGCTTCGGCCATCGCGAGCCCGCGCTCGCGCACGAACCCGATCGCCTCGCCGATCCCCATCGCCGAGACCGACGCGAGCGCCGCGAACTCCCCGACCGAGTGGCCGACGACGACGTCGGGCTCGAGACCGTTCTCGCGCAGGGCCGCCAGGATTGCCAGCGAGGTCGCGATCAGGGCCGGCTGCTGCACCTCCGTGTCGACGAGGTCCTCGAGGGGCGTCTCGAAGCACAGCTTCTGGAGATCGAGGCCGGAGGCTTCGCTCCCGACGCGGTAGACATCCATTGCCGCCGGGACGGCTTCGGCGAGCTCCCGGCCCATGCCCGCCTCGAGGGCCCCTTGCCCCGGGAAACAGAATGCAACCTTGCTCATCTCGATCCTCCTCGGCTTTCGCAGAACGACGACACCCGGCTCGAATCATTCCTGGTCACAGGGGCTTGCCGCCCCACTCGATCAAGGCCGAGCCCCACGTGAGGCCCGCACCCATGCCCGTCATCAGCACGAGCGCGCCGTCGGTGAGAAGCCCCTCCGCACGCGCGTCGGCGAGAGCGAGCGGGATCGAGCCGGACGATGTGTTGCCGAACCGATCGACGTTCACGATCGTCTTCTCCGGCGCGATCCCGAGCTTCCCGACGGCGTAGTCGATGATCCTCTTGTTGGCCTGATGCGGCACGTACACGTCGATGTCGTCGATCGTCTTGCCGCACTGCTCGAGCACGGCGTCGGCCGATGAGACCATCACGCGGGTCGCGAACTTGAACACCTCGCGCCCGTTCATCCGGAGCGCGGGCTTCGGTTCGTCGAAGTGCCGCGAGCCGCTGCCCGGGTAGCAGAGGTGGATGCCGCCGCCGCCGTCGGCGCCGAGCTCGAAGCCGAGGAAGCCGCCGTTCGTCACGGGCTCCATCACGACCGCGCCGGCGCCGTCACCGAACAGGACGGCCGTCGAGCGATCGTCCCAGTTCAGGACCTTCGAGAGGAGGTCACCGCCGACGACGAGCGCCTTCTTCGAGAGCCCTGACGCGAGCATGCCGTACGCCTGGGCGATCGCGTACATGAATCCCGTACAGCCGGCGAGCAGGTCGTACGCCGCGGCATCTCGCATCTGGAGCGTGTCCGCGAGCAACGCCGACGACGTCGGGAACAGCATGTCCGGCGTGACGGTCGCGCAGATCAGGAGATCGATCTCGGCCGGGTCGGCGCCCGCTTCCGCAAGGGCCTCGCGGACCGCCGGCAGCGCGATGTCGGTGAGCGCCTCATCCTGGGCCGCGATTCGGCGCTCGCGAATGCCCGTGCGCTCGCGGATCCACTCATCGGACGTGTCGAGGAAGGCGGCCATCTCGTCGTTCGTCATCACCGTCTCCGGGACGTTCGTTCCGAGGCCCGTGATGCCGATCCGCTGTCCTACGGCCCGGCCGATCATCGCTCCACCGCGAAGGTCAGCGTTCCGCGCGCGGCGAGCGCACCGTCGACGGTCGCCGTCGCCTTGCCGCGCCCGATCGGCCCTCGCATCGCGTCGATCTCACACGTGAGCGTGAGCGTCTCGCCCGGCGAGACCACGCGCTTGAACCGGCAGTCGTCGATTCCCGCGAAGAAGGCGATCTTGCCACGGTTCGCCTCCTCGACGAGCACGGCCACGGCGCCGGCCTGTGCCATCGCCTCGACGATCAGGACCCCGGGCATCACGGGTCGTTCCGGGAAGTGACCGGGAAACCACCAGTCCTCCGCGCGTACGAGCCTCGTCGCGACGACCTTCTTCCCCGGAACGAGCTCGATCACCTCGTCCAGGAGGAGGAACGGCTCGCGATGGGGCAGGATGGCCTCGATCTGCTCCTTGCCGAACGGCGCAGCCGGAATCATGCTGCGGCTCCTCCCTCGACCTCGAGCAGTTCGCGCATCGTCGTGCGCGCCCGATGGGCGTAGCACTTGGCCGTACCGACGGGCATCCCGGACGAGGCCGAGATCTCCTCGAACGAGAAGCCCAGGGCATCCTTGAGGACGAGAACATGGGCCTGAGCTGCCGGGAGCGTCGCCAGGCCGTCGCGAAGATCGGCACGGAGCTCTGAGAGCTCGGCTTCACGGTCGGGCGTCGGGTCGGACGCCGCCCGAACGTCGTCCTCGAGCTGATCGTGGCGCCGAGCGCTCCGGCGGAGCGCGACATCGCGGCAGGCGTTCAGCGTCAGCCGGTGCAGCCAGGTCGAGAACGCTGCCTCGCCCCGGAACTGGGCCAGCTTGGCGCAGAGCCGCGCGAGGGCGTCCTGCGCCGCATCTCGTGCATCCTCGCCGTCACCGAGCACATGGCGCGATAGGCGCTCCACCCGTGGAGCGTGACGTTCGCAGAGGGCATCGAGCGCCCTGGCGTCGCCGTCCTTGGCACGACTCACGAGAATTGGGTCGCTGAAGTCGATCATACGCAAGCTGGGGCTCCGGCCGAAGCGGAGCACCGATTCGGGTTCGTGAGCGCCGAGACGGGTGCACCCGGCGAGTCTACTGCCCCGCGGGGGGCGCGCCGTTCGGGGACAAGACCAGGGGACTCGCCGTAGCCCTGATAGAATGAGTGCCGTCGGCGTGACCACGGCATGCGCGGGGCTTCCCGATCGCAGTCCGGAGACGCCGGGCGGTCTTCGACCGCTGCCACCGCTCTCGGAAGGGGCCCCACGTGAACACCGGTCTGATCGTCGGCGCTGTGATCGTCATCATCCTGCTCGTCGTTGTCTCCGCCACCGTGAAGATCGCGCGCGAGTACGAGCGCGGTGTCATCTTCCGCCTCGGGCGCCTCCTGCCCGAGCCGAAGGGCCCCGGCCTGTTCTTCCTGATTCCGTTCGTCGACAAGATGGAGAAGGTCGAGCTCCGCACGGTGACGCTCAACGTCCCTCCGCAGGAGGTGATCACGAAGGACAACGTTCCCGTCCGCGTGAACGCCGTCGCCTACTTCCGGATCGTCGAGCCGAAGGCGGCGATCGTGCAGGTGGAGAACTACATGAACGCCACGTCGCAGATCGCGCAGACGACACTACGATCCGTGCTCGGCCAGCACGTCCTCGACGAGCTGCTGTCGGAGCGCGACAAGATCAACAGCATCCTGCAGACGATCATCGACGACGCCACCTCGCCGTGGGGCATCAAGGTCTCCGTCGTCGAGGTCAAGGACGTCGAGATTCCGAGCGACATGCAGCGGGCGATGGCGCGACAGGCCGAGGCCGAGCGCGAACGGCGGGCGAAGGTCATCTCGGCCGAGGGCGAGTACCAGGCGTCGGAGCGGCTCAAGGACGCCGCCGCCGTGATGGCGCAGGAGCCGATCACGGTGCAGCTCCGCTACCTGCAGACGCTGCTCGAGATCGGATCCGCCAACAACTCGACGATCGTGTTCCCGATCCCGATCGACCTGCTGACGGCGCTCTCGAAGCTGGCGCAGAAAGTCGGAGACTCGGAGTAGGTCTCCGGGCCCGGCTGAAGCCGGCCACCGCGCCTACTCGTCGTCCTCTTCCTGCCCGGTCTCGGCGTCGTCCGCGTCCACGTCCGGATCCGCGACTGCCTCCGCAACGGGTGCGGCGGACGTCATCTTCACGAGATCCGAGTCGTCATCGTCCGAGCCGACGACGGGAGCGAGCGTCGACACGTGCTCGCCGTCTCGCAGCCGGGTGACGATCACGCCCTGCGTTGCCCTGCCGGATCGCTTGATGCCGTCGACGGCCATGCGGATCACGGTGCCCGCGTCGGAGACGAGCATCACCTGGTAGCCCTCGCGCACGATGCGGGCGCCGGCGAGCCTGCCCTTGCCCTCGACGAGTTGCGCCGTCTTGACGCCCATGGTGCCACGACCCTTGACCGGATACTCGGAGACGCGCGTTCGCTTGCCCCAGCCGTTCTCGGTCACGACGAGCAGGTCTGCGTCGTCGGAGGCGATGTCGACCTCGATCACCTCGTCGGTACCGCGGAGCTTCATCCCGGCAACGCCGGACGCGGGTCGGCCCATCGGGCGGACGTCGCTCTCGTGGAAGCGCACCGCCTGCCCGAGGCGTGAGACCATGAGGATGTCGTTGTCGCCGTCCGAGAGCCGCACCCCGATCAGCTCGTCGTTCTCGCGCATCTTCAGCGCGATGATCCCGTCGGCCTTGAGGGGAGTGTTGTACTCGAGGAACGCCGTCTTCTTGATGACGCCCTTCTTCGTCGCGAAGACGAGGAACTTCGACTCCTTGTAGTCACGCGTTGCGATGACCGCGCGGACGAGCTCGTCCTGCCGGAAGGGCAGTAGGTTGACGATTGCGCGCCCCTTCGACTGCCGGGACCCGAGCGGAAGCTCGTGCACCTTGAGCCGGTAGACCTTGCCGACACTCGTGAAGAAGAGGATGAAGTCGTGCGTCGAGGCGACGAACAGGTGCTCGATGTAGTCGTCGTCCTTCATGTCCATGCCCATCACGCCGATGCCGCCGCGGCGCTGTTCGCGGTAGGTCGTGACGGGGAGCCGCTTGATGTAGCCCGAGCGCGTGATCGCGATGACCATGTCCTCCTCCGCGATCATGTCCTCGAGCTCGAGCGAGTCCTCGCCCATCACGATCTCTGTGCGGCGCTCGTCGGCACGCCCGTAGGCATGCTTGACCTCGAGCAGCTCCTCGCGAATCACGCCGTCGATCAGCGCCCGGTCACCGAGCAGCGACCGCAGCTCCGCGATGCGCTCCTGGATGTCCGCGTACTCGGCCTCGATCTCCTTGCGCGCGAGTCCGGTGAGCCGCGCAAGACGGAGGTCGAGGATCGCCTGCGCCTGAATCTCGGAGAGACCGAAGTCTCCCATCAGCCCGGCGCGGGCCGCGTCCGTGTCGTCCGAGCCGCGGATCAGCCGGATGACGGCGTCCAGGTTGTCGAGGGCGATGAGATAGCCCTTGAGGACGTGGGCGCGCTTCTCGTTCTGCCGGAGCTCGTACTTCGATCGCCGGATCACGACCTCGCGCTGGAACGCCAGATAGTGGCGGACGATCTCGAGCAACGACATCACGCGCGGGACGCCGTCTGCGAGGGCAACGGCGTTGTAGCCGAACGTCGACTGGAGCGCGGTGTGCTTGAAGAGCTTGTTCAGCGCCACCTGAGGGATGGCATCGCGCTTGAGCTCGATCTGGATGCGCATGCCCGAGCGGTCGGAGTGGTCGGCGAGATCGGAGACCTCGGTGATCACCTTCTCGTGGACGAGGTCGGCGATCTTCTTGATCACGCCGCTGTCGCCGCCCTTCTTGACCCCGTACGGAAGCTCGGTGACGATGATCGCGCTCTTGCCGCCGCGCAGCTCCTCGATGTGGGCGCGGGCGCGCATGATGATCCGGCCACGGCCGGTGCGGTACGCATCGCGGATACCGGATCGGCCGACGATGATCGCACCGGTCGGGAAGTCGGGGCCGTGCAGGTGCTTCATCAGGTCCTCGACGTTCGCCTCGGGCTTGTCGATCAGCTGCACGACGGCGTCGACCGTCTCGGCCAGGTTGTGCGGCGGCATGTTCGTCGCCATCCCGACGGCGATGCCGGCCGAGCCGTTGACGAGCAGGTTCGGGAACCGGGCGGGCAGCGCGAGCGGCTCGCGCTTCGACTCGTCGTAGTTCGGCCCGAAGTCGACCGTGTCCATGTCGATGTCCCGCAACATCTCGGTGGCAAGACGGGTGAGCCGGCATTCGGTGTACCGCATCGCGGCCGGCGGATCGTCGTCGAGCGAGCCGAAGTTCCCCTGCCCGTCGACGAGCGGGTAGCGCAACGAGAACGGCTGTGCCATGCGCACGAGCGTGTCGTAGATGGCCTGGTCGCCGTGCGGGTGGTACTTGCCCATCACCTCGCCGACGATGGCGGCGGACTTCTTGTAAGGCCGGTTCGGCTGCATGCCCGAGTCGTGCATGCCCCACAGGACACGGCGGTGGACGGGCTTCAGGCCGTCGCGGACGTCGGGCAGTGCCCGGCTGACGATGACGGACATCGCGTAGTCGAGAAAGCTCGTTCGCATCTCGAGCTCGAGTTCGCGCGGCTCGACGCGGCCGGCGCCGAGGGGCTCGATTGCATCAGACATCGAGGAACTTCACATCCTTTGCGTTCTGTTCGATGAAGAGGCGCCGTGGCTCGACCTGGTCGCCCATCAGCATCGAGAAGACCTGGTCGGCCGCAGCAGCGTCGTCGACCTCGACCTTGAGCAGCATCCGGCGGGCCGGGTCCATCGTCGTCTCCCACAGCTGCTCCGGGTTCATCTCGCCGAGGCCCTTGAAACGGCTGATCGCCATCCCCTCCTTGGCCAGCTCGAGCACGTGGTGGCGCAAATCCGAGTAGCTCTCGGCGGTGGCGGACTTCTTGCCGTAGGTGAGCTCGAACCCCGGCAGGCCGACGATCTCCTCGAGCTTCGCGTAGGCGCGCTTGAGGCTGGCGTACGACGACGATCCGAACAGGCCTGCGGGGAGATCGAGGTGCGTCGCGGCGCTCGTCTCGGTCTCGATGATCTTGACGCTGAGCCTGTCCTCGAGCCGCTCGGTGACCGACAACTGGTAGCCGTTCGCGGGAATCGCCCCGATCGCCGTCTCTGCGTCCTCTGCCGTCAGGGCGTCCGTCTCGACGAGCCGGTGCTCGATGACGAACCTGGCCGCGGTCGGATACTCGCTCTCGAGCTTCGCCTGCCATGCCTCGAGGTCCGAGAGCGCCCGCACGAACCGCTGGTAGCGCGCCTCGGTGAGCGAGATGTCGTCGCCGCTCCTCGAGCTGATGGTGATGTCTTTCACACGCTCGCGGACGAGAAGCTCTTCGAGCTGGCTGTCTTTCTCGAAGTAGTGCTCCTGGTTCCCGAGCTTGACGTGGTAGAGCGGCGGCACGGCGATGTAGATGTGCCCGCGCTCGACGAGCTCGCGCATCGTGCGGTAGATGAACGTGAGGATCAGCGTGCGGATGTGCGCGCCGTCGACGTCGGCGTCGGTCATCACGATGATGCGCCCGTAGCGGATGTTCTCGATCGTGAACTCGTCGCCGAAGCCGGTGCCGATCGCGGTGATCATTGCCTGGATCTCGGTGTTCGACAACACCTTGTTGATCCGGTTCTTCTCGCTGTTGATGATCTTCCCGCGGAGCGGCAGGATCGCCTGGTAGGTGCGGTCGCGCGCCTGCTTGGCCGAGCCGCCGGCGCTGTCTCCCTCGACGATGTAGAGCTCGCAGAGATCCGCGTCCTTGAGGGAGCAGTCGGCGAGCTTGCCGGGCAGGGACGAGTTCTCGAGCGCGCTCTTGCGCCGCGTCAGTTCCCGTGCCTTCTTGGCCGCCTGCCGGGCGCGGGAGGCCGAGACCGCCTTGTTGATGATTTGCCTCGCCTCCGCCGGGTTCTCCTCCATGAACTCCGCGAGCCGCTGGTTCACGGTCTGCTCGACGAGGCCCTTGACGCCCGGGTTCCCGAGCTTGGTCTTCGTCTGGCCCTCGAACTGCGGGTCGCGCAACTTGACGGAGATCACGGCCGCGAGCCCCTCGCGAACATCCTCGCCTTCGAGGTTGTCCTCCTTCTCCTTCAGCAGGCCCTTGTCACGGGCGTACTTGTTCAGGGTCCCGGTGAGGGCGGCCTTGAAGCCGGAGAGGTGCGTGCCACCCTCCGTCGTGTTGATGTTGTTCGCGAACGAGAACACGGATTCGACGTAGGACGTGTTCCACTGCATCGCAACCTCGACCGCGCCCTGCTCGGTCTCGCCTTCGAAGTAGACGACGTGCTTGTGCACCGTGTCCTTGGACTCGTTCACGTACGAGACGAAGTCGCGGATCCCGCCCTCGTAGTGGAATTCGTGCGTCGATCCGGTCGGGCGCTCGTCGCGAAGGACGATCTTGAGCCCGCGCGTCAGGAACGCCGTCTCGCGAAGTCGCTGCGCGAGCGTCGAGGCGGAGAAGTCCGTCTCCTCGAAGATCTCCCGGTCGGGGAGGAACGAGATCGAGGTGCCGGTGCCGTCGGCTGGGCCTATCTGTTCCATGTCGCCCTGGGGAACGCCGCGCGCGAACTCCTGCCGGTAGAGAATGCCGTCGCGGCGAACCTCGGCGATGAGCCATTCCGAGAGCGCGTTGACGACCGAGACCCCGACGCCGTGGAGACCGCCGGAGACCTTGTACCCCTCGCCGCCGAACTTGCCGCCGGCGTGAAGCTTCGTCAACACGACCGTGAGCGCAGGAAGCCCCTGCTCCTCGATCATGTCGATCGGGATCCCACGGCCCGCATCGACGACGGTGATCGAATCGTCGGGGTGGATCGTGACATCGACGAAGTCGTTGCGGCCGGCGAGTGCCTCGTCGACGGCGTTGTCGACGACCTCGTAGACGAGGTGATGAAGGCCCCTGGAGCCGGTCGAGCCGATGTACATCCCGGGGCGAAGCCGTACCGGCTCGAGGCCCTCCAGGACCGTGATGTCCTTTGCGGTGTAGTCCGTCTCGGTCACGCGGGTGATGTTCCCCTCTATTCAGCAGAAAAGCCCTGCAAATCGGGCTTTTTTTGGATCACACCAGTGTATCAGAAATGCCGGTCGGCGGCACCCTTCGCAAGGCTTGCGGCAGCGGCTCGCGCGATCGTCGTCCGGAGCTCGCCATCCGTCATCGCGGCGGTCAGCTCCTCGGCGAGAAGACGCGTCTCGGCATCGATCTCGGGCGCTGTCGGGACCTCTCCTGCGGCGGGGGGCGCCGCCGGGGCCGGGACAGGGCCCGGAGCGAAGGAGATCGCCGTCGGAGCAGCCTCACCGACCTCAGCGGCCAGCTTTGCACCGATCTCGTCTGCGAGCAGCGTCAGCTCGAACGCCCACGTCGCGGAGACCGCCGCGACGTGCAGGGTGCCGTCACGCGCGATGCGCTTCGGCCACGCGGCCCGCGCGATCGCATCCCCGACCGCCTGGGGCCACACGCGGACGACGTCGGCGAGAGCTCCCGCATCGGGAACCCCCGCCCCGCGGAGAGCGCCTCTGACGGAGAGATCCAGTCGCTCCATCAGCCGCCCTCCACGCGACCCGGAGTCACCCGGAGGAGCTGGGCGGGCGCGAGCGGGAGCGCCTCGGCGCCGGTCGCCGTGACAATCGTCTGGCCGGCCGCGCCGATCCGCTCGCTCAGGATCCGTCGCCGCCGCTCGTCGAGCTCGGACAGCGCGTCGTCGAGGAGCAACAGCGGAGACGCGCGCCGCCTGGCCGAGATCAGCTCGGCTTCTGCGAGCAGCAGCGCGAGCACGGCCAGGCGCTGCTCACCCTGGGAGCCGAAGGTGCGGAGGTCGCGGTCGCCGGAGCGAACGGCGATCTCGTCGAGGTGGGGGCCGACACCGGTCGTTCCGCGCTCGATGTCCCGGTCGAGCCGCGTCTCGAGGGCGGAGATCGTGGGGAGCTCGGCGTCGTAGCCGAGCGCTGCGTTCTCCAGGCCGAGCTCGGCCGCGCGCTCGGCGAAGCCGGGCTGGAGCAGCTCGATCACGTCGGCTCGGGAGGCGGTCAGGATTGCCCCGAGATCGGCGACCTGGGCCGTCCACGGCGCCAGCACCTCGCGGTCCGAGAGCCCGAGCGCAACCCGCCGGAGGGCAGCGTTCCGCTGGCCGACCGCCGTCGCGTAGTCGATGGCGACATGGGCGCGAGCGGGATACAGCCTGGCGAGCGAGCGGTCGACGTAGGCGCGCCGCGCCGCCGGCCCACCCTTGACGATGACCAGCCGATCCGGCGTGAAGACGAGCGTCGCGAGCTCTGCGCGCAGCTGCTCGGCCGACCGGAGTGGCGCCCCGTCGAGGCTCGCCCGTCGAGGCTCACTGGTGCTCAGACTCACCTGGACCGACACGGGAGTTGGCCCGCGATGTCCCTGCAACGCGACCCTCGCGGCCTGCGCTCCCTCCCGGATCAGTTGCGCGTCCGAGCGGGACCGGGGGGAGAATCCCTGAGTGCCGACGTGGAGCGCTTCGAGCAGGTTCGTCTTCCCTGCGCCGTTCGCGCCCGTGACGAGAACGAGCCCGGGCTCGAGCCCGAGCTCGAGCCCGGCGTACGACCGGAAGTCGCGAAGCGTGACCGAAGCGACGATCAGCCTGCGAGCCTGATCGGCATGATCAGGTACCAGAACGAGTCGTCGGACGAGGTGATCAGCCCTGCCCGAAGCGGGTTGATGAGCTTCATCCGCACCGTGTCACCTCGGATCGACTCGACGCCGTCTGCGAGGAACTCCGCATTGAAGCCGATCTCGAGCGGCTCACCGGTGTACGCGGCCGGAAGCGATTCGCTCGTCTCCCCGACGTCCTGGCTCTGGGCGGAGATCGTCAGCTCACCCTCGGCGAAGCGCAGGCGCAGCGGCGCGTTGCGTAACGCCATCACCGCTGCGCGTCGGACGACGTCGCGAAGCTCTGCGCGGGGCAGGTCGACCTCGATCTCGAAGGACTCCGGCAGCAAGCGGCTGACGTCCGGGAACTGCCCGTCGATGCGACGCGTCGTGAGCCAGGTGTCTCCCGTACCGAAGACGACCGTGTTCTCGTTGACACCGAGTTCGATCGTCTCGGTACCGGCCGCGATGCGGGAGAGCTCACCGAGGGCGCGGGCCGGAATGATCGCCTCGAGCTCTGGCCCTTCCACGTCGAGGTCGGTCTCCTTGAACGAGAGCCGGTAGGAATCGGTCGCCGCCATGAAGAGCTTCTTGCCCTCGAAACGCACCTGGATCCCCGTCAGCACGGGCCGCGATTCGTCCTTGGACGCGGAGCGGGCGACACGGTCGACGGTCTCGAGCAGCGATGCCGTCGCGATCGTGTGGCGGGCCGGCTCGATCACGGGGAGCCGCGGGAAATCCTCGGCGGCGAACACATTGAGCTTCGACGAGTAGCTCCCGCTCGAGATGTGCGCCACGCCCTCCTCGGGCCGGTACTCGATCGTGACCTCCGATGCCGGAAGAAGGCGCGCAAGGTCGACCAGGAGCTTTCCCGGCACGACGACAGCGCTGTCGCCCTCGACCTGAGCCGCGAGCGTCGTCCTCAGAGAGAGCTCCATGTCGGTGGCCGCGAGCTCGAGGCGGTCGCCCTCCGGCCGCAGGAGCACACCGGACAGCACCTGCACCGAGCCGCGGGCGGAGACGACTCGCGAGACGGTCGCGAGAGTCGCAACGAGCTGATCTCGGTCGCATGTGACCTTGAGGCCGGATCCGACCGTTACGTCTACTTCACTAATCATTTAAAGAACCTCTTGTCGTAGTACATAGGGAGTGTGAATGACGGGGAGGACGTCCCGAAAGGGCGCTGCGATCCCGTTTGCGGCTGTGGGTCCACTCGGGGAGAAACGAGCGCGGTCCCACAGGAGCAGGCAACGCCTCGGTCGGGTCCCACAGATCATCGCGCCTGCTTGATCCGTGCTGTGAGGTCCTGAACGAGGTTGTACACAGATCTATCCTCAGAAATCAGCCGTGTGATCTTGGTCGTCGCGTGGATCACGGTGGTGTGATCGCGGCCGCCGAACTCCTTGCCGATCTTCGGCAGCGAAGCATCGGTGAGCTCCCGCGACAGGTACATCGCGACCTGCCTTGGGTATGCGACCGCCTGCGAACGGCGCTGGCTGCAGAGCTCGATCACCGAGAGGCCGAAGCGGTCGGAGACCGCCTCCTGGATCCGGGTGATGGTCACGGCCGGGACGGCGCTGCCGTCCGGGAAGAGGTCGCGGAGGACCTGCTCGGCGAGCTCGACCGTCAGCTCACGGCCCGTCAGTGAGGAGAATGCCACCACCCGCGTGAGCGCCCCCTCGAGCTCACGGATGTTCGTCGAGACCCTGCCGGCGATGAACGTGATCACCTCGGGATCGGCGACCTCGATCCGGTCGGTCGTCACCTTCTTGCGGAGGATCGCGATGCGCGTCTCGAGGTCGGGTGGCTGGATGTCGGTGATCAGGCCCCATTCGAAGCGCGACCGGAGGCGCTCCTCCAGGGTCGCGATCTCCTTCGGCGGCCGGTCGGACGAGATCACGATCTGCCTACCGGCTTCGTAGAGGGAGTTGAACGTGTGGAAGAACTCCTCCTGGATCCGCTCTTTCCCCTCGAAGAACTGGATGTCGTCGACGAGGAGGACGTCGTAGGTGCGGTAGCGCTGCTTGAACCCCTCGATCCGCTTGTCCCGGAGCGAGTTGATGAAGTCGTTCATGAACGTCTCGCTCGTGACGTAGCGGGTCGTGGAGCCTCGCGTGTGCTCGCTGACGTACTGCCCGATGGACTGGAGGAGATGGGTCTTGCCGAGCCCGGTGCCGCCGTAGATGAAGAGCGGGTTGTAGGCCTGCGCAGGAGCTTCTGCGACCGCGAGGGCCGCGGCATGGGCGAAGCGATTCGAGGACCCGATGACGAAGAGGTCGAACGTGTACTTCGGGCTCCGCGCGACCGCCTCGGGAGCGACCGGCCCGACCGCTACCCCGGCGTCCGAGGACGCCTCGACGGCGACGGCACCTGGCTCGCGAACGGTCAGGGTGACGCGGATGTCGCGGCCGAGCGCGTCGCGGGCCGCTGCCTTGACGAAGCCGAGGAAGTGCCCCTCGATCCACTCACGCGTGAAGTCGTTCGGAACGACGAGCGAGAACGCGTCGTCTGCCAGGTCGCCCGCGGTCGCATCCCCGAACCACGTCGCGTAGGTCGTTTCGTTGAGTGCCTCCTGAAGCCGGCTCGAGACGTCGTCCCACAGGTGTTCGGCAGTCGGCTCGGTGGTGTGTTCCACCCTTGGGAGGCTCCTCTCGGTTCGGTCGCGCGGGAGGGCGAGCATAGCAGCGTCCGAGCGAGGTTCCAACCGGTCCTTACCGACCTTGCACAGATCAAAAAACGCTGATTTTGCAGGGACTTTCGTCCTTCCACACGGCTCTCCACAGGTGTGGATAACCTGTTTGACCAAGCCTTCGAGGGCAACGACACGTCGGCTCGTGCAGCACTTTCGCGTGTTGCGAGCGGACACTCGCTTGTGGATAAGTCGAAGCGCAGGGACCTCATCTATACTGACGCACCCGTGTCCGCACGTTGCGGCCACGAACCGTCGACCGAGAGAGTTCCTGTGAAACGTACGTACCAGCCCAACGTCCGTCGCCGCAAGCGTAAGCACGGGTTTCGCGCCCGGATGTCGACCCGCGCCGGACAGACGATCCTGAAGCGCCGTCGCGCCAAGGGGCGCAAGCGCCTCTCCGCCTGATCGCGCATCCTGCCTGTGGAGCGCCGGTACCGCTTGTCACGGTCGAAGGACTTCGATGCGGTGTATCGACAGGGCCGGTCTGTCTCGACCCGGTACTTCACCCTGCATTGGTTTCCGCGTGAAGACGATCCCTCAGGGGAGCCGCGCCTCGGCCTCGCAGTGCCGAAATCGGTCGGCTCCGCCGTTGTCCGCAACCGACTCAAGCGGCAGCTGCGCGAGACTTGGCGGGAGCTCGCGGCAGACGTTCCTCCCGGCCGTGACTACGTCCTTGCAGCCCGCGCCGGTGTTGCCGATCCGGCCGATACGCGTGGGCACGCATGGCTCGTGGACCAGGTGAGCGAAGTGCTCGGGAAGGCCACGGCATGAGGTACGTCGGGATTGCACTCGTGCAAGCGTGGCGGTTCACCTTCGGCCGCTTCACGCCCGCGGGGACGTGCAAGTACCACCCGACCTGCTCCCAGTACGCGATCGATTCCTTCCGCGCCCACGGCCTGCTCAAGGGCGGTGTCTTCGCCGGCTGGCGTCTCCTCCGCTGCAACCCGTGGAGCCATGGCGGCGTCGACTACGCAGAGGACGCCCGGTTCCGGCGCCGCCATGAGACGGAGCGGCCGGCGTGATTATCCACATTCTCGGCATCAGCAACCCGCTGCGCCCGCTGGAGAACTTCCTCGAGACCGTTCTCATCTGGTTGCACGAGAGCGCCGGTTTCTCCTGGGCCTGGTCGATCGTCGTGCTCACCGTGATGGTTCGCGTCCTGCTCGTCCCGATCACGGTCAAGCAGATCCACTCGATGCAGTCTCTGCAGGCGCACGCGCCGGAGATGAAGGCGCTGCAGCAGAAGTGGAAGCACGACAAGCAGCGGCAGAACGAAGAGCTGATGAAGTTCTACAGAGAGAACAAGATCAACCCGGCGGCGTCGTGCTTGCCGATCGTGCTCCAGATCCCGATCTTCATCTCGCTGTTCTATGTGCTCCGCAGCTTCGAGGCCGACGTGCTGCCGGAATACGGGGGTGCCGTCGAGTGGCTCGGCCTCGTCGACATCACCGAGAACATCGGCGCCTGGCCGAGTTGGGGGCCGCTTCTCCTCGTCATCTACGTGGCGAGCCAGCTGTCCTCGTCGTACTTCATGTCGTCGACGATGCAGGGCGCCCAGCGAATCATGCTGATGGTGCTCCCGGTCGTGTTCGTGCCGTTCATTCTCGCCTTCCCGGCCGGACTGATGCTCTACTGGCTGACCACGAACCTGTGGACGACCGGCCAGGGCCTCGTGACCCGGAGGCTGATGCCGAAGCCGGCTCCTCCGGAGAAGCGAAGCTCACGGACACCCGCGAAGGACGAGCCCAAAGCGAATGGCGCCGCGAAGCCGAAAGCCGACGAGCCCGCGCAGGCCCCTGCCCGCCCACGGGTCGCCGGCCCGCCGCGGCGCGTCAAGAAGAAGTCCGGCGGCGGGGGTAGGAAAAGATGAGCGACGACCAGATTACGGTCGAGGCAACCGGCGAGACGGTCGGCGAGGCGAAGTGGAGCGCCGTCCGCGAGCTCCAGCGGCGCGTGCCGAGCCTCGCTCGCGACGCGATCAGCTTCCAGGTCGTCAGCGAGGGCGAGCGCGGCCTCCTCGGCGTCGGCTACACGCCGGCGACCGTGGTGGCGTCCGCCGCCGTACCCGACTCCGCCGCGGCCGAGGCGCGGAGGGCATCGGCCGAAGACGACGACACGAGTCAGGAGGGGATCGTACGCACCCTGCTCGAGCGCACGATCGCCGCGAGCGCTGTCCCGGCAACCGTCGTGCTCGCCGAGGCGGACGGCGAGCTCGTGGCAACGCTCGTCGGCGACGACCTCGGCGTCCTGATCGGCCGTCACGGGCAGACGATCGACGCCCTCCAGTACCTCGCGAACGCGATCTGTCATCGAACGCAGGGCGAGGGCAGGATGCGCGTCGTTGTCGACGCGGCGGGCTACCGGGCTCGCCGTGCTGCGGCCCTCGAGGTCGCGGCTCGGGCGGCCGCCGAGCAGGCCGCGGCGACCGGCCGCCGGGTCGAGCTCGAGCCGATGACCGCTGTCGAGCGCAGAATCGTCCACGAGCTCCTGAAGGACGACCCCGAGGTCGACACCTCGAGCGAGGGAGCCGAACCGACCCGGTTCGTCGTCGTCGTGCCGCGGCACTCCGCAGACTGAGGGCCTTCGGGTGGCACCGCCCGTTCTCGACCGCTGGCTCGCTGCCGTCCTCGAGACTCCCGGCCTGACGGCGATCCGGGATCCCTCCGCCGCCCGCGCCGTTCTGCTCGACGATGCGCTCAAGGCAGTCGGCCTCGTCGCGGCGACGGCCGGCGGAATCGTCGACGTCGGCTCCGGGGGAGGGACTCCCGGGATCCCGCTCGCGGCCGCGCTCCCGAACCGGCCGGTGACGCTGCTCGAGGCGGAGCAGCGCAAGTGTGCGTTCCTCGAACGCTGGACCGCGGATCTGCCGAACCTCTCCGTCGTCTGGGGCCGCGCCGAGGAGCAGCCAATCGAGCAGTTCGGCGTCGCGGTGGCAAAGGCGCTGGCCCATCCTCCGACGGCGGCGGAATGGTGCCTGCCGCTCGTTCGCGAGGGCGGCCTCGTCGTCCTCTGGGTCGGCGAGACGGCCGATGCCGATGCCGTCGCCGCCGTCGCGGAGCAGGTCGGAGGCACCCTCGCAGCGGCGCCGGAGGGGCTCATCGCGATCCGCAAGACGGGCCCGACCCCCGGCAGGTTCCCGCGTCGCACCGGGGTTGCACGCAAGCGACCGCTCGCCTGACGCGGATCGCGCCGAACCCGATACGGGCGGGACGCATGACCTGTCCGCCGCCCCGGCTAGCCTGGGACGCATGGCTGCCCGGGTCTACGCGATCGCGAATCAGAAGGGCGGGGTCGGCAAGACGACGACCGCGGTCAATCTCGCTGCGTGCCTCGCCGAGGCGGGAGAGCGGTGCCTGCTCGTCGACCTCGATCCGCAGGCGAATGCGACCTCCGGCCTCGGCCGACGCGCCAACGGCGTTTCGACGCACGATCTGCTGGACGGCGCTCCCCTCGCCACCCTCGCCAAGCCGACGTCGTTCCCGAATCTCGATCTCGTGCCCGCGAAGCCCGAGCTCGCGGCGGCGGCGGTGCACCTTTCGGCCCTCGAGGGCGGGGAGCGATACCTTGCCGACGCCCTGAGCGGCTCCGCGACGGATTCCTACGCGTTCGTGTTCCTCGATTGCCCGCCGGCGTTCGGCCCTCTCACCGTGAACGCCCTCGCAGCGGCAGATCGGGTGATCGTGCCCGTCCAGGCGGAGTACTACGCGCTCGAGGGCCTGTCGCAGTTGCTCGGCTCGATCAACCTCGTCAAGGCGCGACTCAACCCACGCCTCGCCGTCGCCGGAATTCTCCTGACGATGGTCGACGGCCGCACGCGTCTCGCCGCCGAGGTCGAGCAAGAACTTCGCCGCCATTTCGGCGACCTCGTCTTCACGACATCCGTCCCGCGGTCCGTGCGTCTCGCCGAGGCGCCGAGCCACGGGCTCCCTGCAATCGCCTACGACCGGCGATCGTCCGGCTCCGAGGCCTACTGGAAGGTGGCGATGGAACTTGTCGAGCGTCAATGACACACCGCGTCGCGGCCTCGGTCGCGGCCTCGAGGTGCTCATCGGCGGAGCCGGCGAGGCGGAGCTGCTGCACCTGCCGGTCGAGTCGATTCATGCGAACCCCCGCCAGCCACGACGCCGGTTCGAGCCCGAGGCGACGAGCGGCCTTGCCGCTTCGATTCGCCACCAGGGCGTGCTCCAGCCTGTCGTCGTCCGTCCTCGTCCCGATGGCGGCTACGAGCTCGTCGCGGGCGAGCGCCGCTGGCGCGCAGCACGGGAGGCGGGCGTGCCGACGATCCCCGCCGTGGTTCGTGACGTCGGTGACCGCGACACGCTGCTGCTCGGCCTCGTCGAGAACGTCGCGCGAGAGAACCTGTCGGCGGTCGAGGAGGCGCGCGCCTACGCATCGCTGATCGACGAGTTCGAGCTTTCGCTCGGTGAGGTCGCCGACCGCGTCGGCAGGTCGAAGCCGTCGGTGTCCAACAGGATCCGCCTGCTCGAGCTTCCGGAGGACGTGCTCTGGATGCTCGCCCGCGGTGACCTGACGGAGGGCCACGCCAGGGCGGTGCTGGCGTTGCCGGACGACGACGCGCGCCGACGGCTCGCAAAGCGCATCAGCGAGGATGGGCTCACGGTAAGGGGGGCCGAGAAGGCGGCTCGGGAGGGCGGCGCCCGTCGCCGCCGAACGGGCGGCCCGGTCGATCCGGCGCTGGCCGACCGTGCGCGGGATGCCGGGCAACGGATCACCGGGCTCCCCGTCCGCGTCAATGCCGGCAAGCTCGAGGTGCACTTCGGCGACGACACCGGCCTCGCCGAGCTCGTCGAGGTGCTCGAAGCCCTCTAGAGTGTGGGCGGTGAGCGAGGTACTGCGTTCGGTACACTCGTCGACCGCGGGCGATTAGCTCAGTTGGTTAGAGCGCCGCTCTGATAAGGCGGAGGTCCCTGGTTCGAATCCAGGATCGCCCACTCCAGAAACCCCTGCTTACGCGGGGGTTTTTCGTTGCCGCAACCATGAAGATGACCCGCCCGGGGGACGCCGTCCGATTAGCGGTGCCTACGCTCGGTGGGTGACACGGAATCGCGGCCTGGCCGGCGTTCTTGCACTCGCGACCATCGTGCTGGCCGTCGTCGGCGAGGCGATCGTCCTCACGCACACGGGCGGGCCGCTCGGTCTCTTCGTGATCTCGTGCGCTGCCCCCGTCGGGATGGGCGCGTGGGTCGTGCTCGGAGCGCCGACGTCGCGCTCCGATCTCCGCGCCTGATCAACCGTCTCCGCCGATACACTCAGCGGAGGACGATGCGTGAGATGACCGTCTACGGCGTGAGTTTCGACCTGGTCGGCAAGCAGCCGATCGTGTTACTGAGGACGCAGGACGGAAACACGTTCCTGCCGATCTGGATCGGCCACCCCGAAGCAGCCGCGATCCTGATGAGCCTCCAGGGGACGGAGCCCCAACGGCCGATGACGCATGACCTCGCCACGGCGATCGTCGCCTCCCTCGACGCGGAGATCCGCCAGATCGCCGTCACCGAGCTTCGCGAGAACACGTTTCACGCCAGGATCACGATCGTCCGGAACGGCACCGAGGTCGAGCTCGACGCGCGGACGTCGGACGCCATCGCGCTCGCGCTGCGATGCGATGCGAAGATCTTCGCTGCGGACGAGGTGATCGAGGAGTCGGGCGTGGAGTTCGAGGGCGACGAGGAGGAGGCGTCTCGCCGCCTGATCGGGCAGGACTCGCTCGCGGACCTGGATCCGGACGAGTTCCGGCGGTTCCTCGACACGGTGTCACCGGACGAGTTCGCCGCCGAGCCCGACGAGGGCCCACTCCCCGAGGACTAGGATTTCGGCGGCTGCGCGCGGACCTCCGCCTTGGTCAGCTCGAGGATGTCCGTGATGAGCCGGTCGAGCCCACCCCTCGACAGCCTGCCCGTGTTGCCTTCCTGCAACGCGGCTCGAAGCCGTCCCTCGCGGTCGGGGTCGACGGTGTCGAGCCCGAGCTCTGCCTTCAGATCCCACAGCTCGGTGACGAGCGCCAGCCGGTGGTTGACGGCCGCCACGATGGCGAGATCGTTGTCCACGATCTCCGCCCGGATCTCGGCGAAACGATCGCTCATGCCAGGATCGCCGTCGCGAGGGCCGCTGCGTTGAAGATGCCGTGCACCACCATCCCAGGATAAACGCTGCCCGTCTTGGAGCGAAGCCAGGCGAGGGTGACGCCGAAGATCGCGAGGACCGGCAGGCCGAGCACAAGCCCGTGCGCGAGACCGAACGCGACTCCCGTCACGAGGATGGTGAGGATGGACCCGACGAACGGCAGGAGCAGGCTGACGCCGAGGCCACGGAAAAGGAGCTCCTCGACGAAGGGCGCGACGAGCACGACGACGAGGGCGTTCGCGAGGAAGGGCATCGCGCGGCTGCCGTCCCAGTTGTCGGGCACGAGACCCTGTTCGTTACCGGCGTCGAGGAAGGGGCTCAGAGCGGCCGTCGCAGCCAGGATGATGCCGAACGCGACGGCCCCGAGCTTCACGGCGCGCGCTGTTGGGGTAGGACGGGCGAGGGCGAGCAGTGGGCTTCTGAGCCCCCGCGCGATGGCGAGGATGATCGTCAGCATGATCGCGTACTGGATCACGGCACCGACAGCGGTGGACCAGCGGTAGAGGACGTCGTCGGGCGTCGTGCTGTCGCTCAACCGGGCGCCGTACGAGGCAAGGGCGAGCAGCAGAACGAGGATCGCCCAGGCGACGAGCCTGCCGCCGTGCCGCGTCTCGGGGGACAGGCGAGAAGGCGGCGGGCCGACGTCTCCGGGGGCGCTCTCGCTCACCGGTGTCCTCGCGTCAGGCAACCCAGTACCACAACGCCCATCTGACCACATATCCGGCGAGCGCCGCTGCGAGAATCGCTGCCGTGACAATGGTTGCCCTCCTGCTGCGCACCATCGTGGCGAGCGCCATGAAGGCCGGGAAGGCGACGATCACGAACCGCTGCAAGGAGAGGAGCGGCGCCCTGTCGGAGTACACGGCCAGGGGAAGGGCAACGCTGACGAGCACGTAGAGCCCGTACGGAGCGCCGATCCGTCTCCAGGCGACGACGCCGAGCCCGATCCCGATCGTCGCAACGGCGAGATCGAGCAGCTGGCGATCCTGCGCGGCGGCCACGAGACCGCCGATCGGGCCGGCCGGAGAAAGGTGCCGTTCCCAGACGACCTGCTGGGCATCGAGGAACGCGAGGGGCCGATCGATCCAGACGGCGAGGAGCAGCGGGTAGAGCAGAAACAGCGCCGGGGCGAGGGCGACTCCGGCGAGCGCGCGTCGCCGGTCGGGCGCACGCCAGGCGAAGACGACGAGCGCCGGCAGGAGCGCGATCCCCGCCGACCGCGTGAGGAAGGCGAGTCCCGCGAGGGCACCCGCCCTCCAGAAGCTTCCCCGCTCGGCGGCCAGGAACGTCGCCACGGCGAGCAGCAGGAACAGCGACTCGGAGTAGACCGCGCCGAAGAACAGCGACGTCGGCGCGAGGGCCAGAAACAGCACGGCGCGCCGCGCTGTCTCGGTGCCGAGCCTCGCGGCCGTGAGCCGGTAGAGAAGGACGAACGCGGCCGAGCCGGCGACGAGCGAGACGACGACGCCCGCAAGCAGGTAGTGGCCGAGGAGCACGATGCCGAGCGCCGCGACGACGAAGGGGTACAGCGGGAAGAACGCAGGGGTGCTCGACGGCCAGGAATAGCCCTCCTCTGCGATCTTCAGAAACCAGTCGCTGTCCCAGCGGGCCCAGACGTCGATCACGTTCCCGAGCTCGTGAAGGCGGGGCGAGTCCCACTCGGCGCCCGCGTCGAGCGTCCGGTCGAAGAGCGCGACGGCGACGACGGCGACGACCCATATGGCAGCCCGACTCCAGAGGAAGATTCGGAGCCCGGGCGAGACGCTGCGCGAGTCGTCCGGCACACCCGGACTGTAACCGGAAGGGTGAGAGGCGCTCGTCCTCTCGCGCCGAACGTCGTCGGCGAGGCGATGGCTACCATCACATCATGAGCGCGCCACGCCGGCGACCACAGCGTGGCCCACGATCCGACATCCCCGTGCGCCGCCGGTCGCGCCGCCGGTCGCGGCGTCGCCCACTCCTCGTCGCCCTGCTCGTCGCAGCCGGGCTCCTCACCGTCGTCGCGCTCGCCGCGGGCGCCGGCGTGTACACGTTTGGCTCCTCGTGCGACCTCGAGTCGCTCCGCGAGGTGAAGATCGGGCAGAACACGTTCGTCTATGCAGCGGACGGCTCGCTACTCGGCTCGATCCCGGCCGAGCGGAACCGGCAGGTCGTGCCGATCGCGAGCGTCAGCGCGTGGATGCCGAAGGCGACGGTCGCGATCGAGGATCGGCGCTTCTACTCCCACGGTGGAATCGACCCCCAGGGGATCGCGCGAGCGATCGTCGCCGATGCCAAGGCCAGAAGCGTCGTCCAGGGCGGCTCGACGATCACGCAACAGCTCGTCCGCAACCTCTACATCTCCAACGAACGCACCGTCCAGCGGAAGCTCAAGGAGGCGTGCCTTGCCCTCAAGCTGAACGACGCGTGGCCGAAGGAGCGCATTCTCGAGAGCTATCTGAATCAGGTCTACTACGGGAATCTCGCCTACGGGATCGAGGCTGCCGCGCAGACGTACTTCTCGAAGCCTGCGCGCAGGCTCAACCTGCGCGAGTCGGCGCTCCTCGCGGGCCTGACGCAGGCTCCGTCCGCCTACGACCCGTTTGCCGAGCCCGCGAAGGCGCTCGCGCGTCGCAACGCCGTGCTCGATGCCATGCGCGATCAGGGCGTGATCACCGTGGCGCAGTACCGTTCCGCCCGCATATCCAGGGACCTGGCGCTTGACCCCGGCTCCCTCTACAAGGAGATCAGGGAGCCGTATTTCTTCGGGTACGTCCGTGACCAGCTGATCCGCGAGTACGGCACCGAGACGGTGCGGTCCGGCGGACTGAGCGTGTTCACGACGATCATCCCGCGCTGGCAGCGCGCCGCACAGGACGCGATCCGCGCGACGCTGACCGAGCCGACCGATCCAGCGTCTGCCGTGATCTCGATCGATCCTGCGAACGGCGCGATTCGCGCGATGACGGCCGTCGTGCCCGGCCGCAAGAACAATCAGTTCAACCTCGTCTCGCAGGCGCGGAGACAGCCCGGCTCGACGTTCAAGACCTTCGTTCTCGCGGCCGCGATCGAGAAGGGGATCGATCCGGACACGAGCTACTACGTGTCTGCGCCGTTCACGTACAGACCGATCCCAGACGGCAACTGCGACGATGGGTCGTGGTGGTGCGTGAAGACCTACGACTCCACCTACAACGGGTGGACGTCGATCTCCCGCGCCACGCTGCGATCGGACAACGCCGTGTACGCACAGCTCACGCTCGACGTCGGGCCCGAACGCGTCGGTGAAACCGCCCGCAGGCTCGGCGTGCGGTCCCCGCTCGAAGTCGGCGGCCGGTACGTCCCCGCAATGGGCCTCGGCTCGATCGCCGTCTCACCGCTCGACATGGCGTCCGGGTACGCGACGCTCGCCGCGGGTGGCGTCTACTCGGAACCGACGGCGATCCGCAAGGTCGTCCTGCCGGACGGCGAGGAGGACGTCGCGGCCGGCTGGGATAAGCCGAAGCGAACCCGCGTCATGCCTGACTGGGTCGCCGCGAAGGTGACTGAGATCCTCGAGGACAACGTCCTCTACGGCACGGGTGTCCGTGCCGCGTTCGGCCGCCCCGCGGCCGGGAAGACGGGAACGACCGACAAGCATGCGGACGCCTGGTTCGTCGGCTACACGCCGGAGCTCGCGACCGCGGTCTGGATGGGATACGCGTCCGGCGAGATCCCGATGGAGAACGTCCACGGGATCTCGGTCTCGGGAGGGACCTTCCCAGCCCAGATCTGGCGCCTCATGATGGAGCAGACGATCGGCCTGCGGCCCGTCAGGGAGTTCCCGGAGCCGCGGGTATCGCCCGTGTATCAGCCCTTCCAGCGAGGGCCGCTCGCTCTCAGCTACGACCCGCTCTACGTCGCCCCGACGACGAGCACCGAGACCGATACGACCTCGACCGAGAAGACGAAAACGACCGGGGAGAAGAAGGCTCAAACCACCCCGCCCGCGAAGCCGACGACGAATCCGTGAGCCGGCCGGCCGCGGTACCGGCCGGCCTGGCCACGCTCGCCCTCGTCGCCGTCGCGTGCCTGATCGCCTGGCAGGCCGGATCCCCGCTCGTCCCGCGAAACGGCGGCAACGTCGTCGGGTCGGCCCCATGGTTTCTCGTGCTCCTTCTCGGCGCGTTCGCGACGTACCTCCTCGCGCTCCTCGCGATCCGGGCCGTGTCACCATCGACGCGCGCCGTCATCGTGCTCGCCGCAGCGATCCAACTCGTCCCTCTCTCGGCTCCACTCCTGCTCTCGACCGACGCCTGGTCGTACTGGTCGTACGGATGGATCGGCTCGACCGGCGCGGGCAACCCGTACTCGCAGCCGCCGAGCGCGTTCCCGCACGACCCCGCGTTGCCGTGGATGGGCAGTGCATGGCTCGACACGACGAGCGTGTACGGACCGGCATTCACGCTCGCCTCCGAACCGCTCGCCCTCGTTGCGGGAGACTCGGAGGAGGTGGCGGCGTGGGAGTACAAGGCGCTCGCGGCGCTCGCGGTGATCGCCGCCGCGCTGCTCGCGGGCCGCCTCGCACGCCGCCGCGCCTTCGCCATCGCGTTTGTCGGCTGGAACCCGCTGCTGGCGATTCACGCGGCCGGAGGTGGGCACAACGACGCCTGGGTGGGAGCGCTCGTGCTTGCGGCCCTCGCCTTCGCGGCGTCGCGGCGTGTGCAGGCGGCCGGTGTGACGTGGGCGCTTGCGATCGCGCTCAAGTGGGTGCCGGTGCTCTTCCTGACGCTACGCGCGGTCGAGGCGCGCGCGACGCAAAGGGCGCGCGGATGCCGCGGCTTCGCGATCTCGGCGACCGCGATCGTGTCGGCGGCGACGCTGCTGTACGGCACCGACTGGCTGCGCGCGATCGTGCCGCTCGTCGGCAACGCAGCCCTCGAGACGAGCTACGCACTCCCGAGCCGTCTCGAGCACCTCGGGCTTCCGGCCGAAGCCGCCTTCGCGCTCGCGCTCGCCGCATTCGTCGCCGGCTTTGCCTGGCTGCTGCGCGAATCGGCCCGCGGGAGAGCCAGGCTCGGCCTCGCCGCCTGTCTCGTGCTGGCCACGACCCCGTATCTCGCCGTGTGGTATCTCGCGTGGGCCGTCCCGCTCGCCGCTGCCGACGAGGACCCGCCGGCGCTGCTCGCATGCCTCGTCCTCTGCCTGTACCTCGTCCCTCAGGCAATTCCGGTCTAGACCTTTCTGCGGAGGACGATGATTCCGTCCTCCCTCGCGACCACGCGCCAGCGACCGCTCTCTCGGAGGCGCTCGTACGCCGCCCGAAATCGTGTCCCCGGTGCGTTGTCGAGGTAGCTCGGTCGCTCGAGATCGAGTGCGATCCACTCTGCTTCACGGACGACGGGAAAGCTGAAGATCCGCCGCCGCTCCGAGAGATGCGCGCCGAGCGTGTTCGTCGCGCTCACAGGTACTCCCGCTGGAATCGCCCGCAGGACGCGCGCCGCCGCGCGATCGTGATCGCGGATCACGTGATCGTCGGCGGCGAGCGTCGAGCCGAACGGCACGTGCGCCCAGATCGGCAGGGGGCCGAGGAGGGCTCCTGCTCCGAGCACGACGACGACGAGGCCGGCGGCGAGCGGCGGCGCAGCGCCCGGCCAGCGGCGCTTCACGGTCACGGCGCCCAGCACCGCCGCCGCGACGAGGCCGGGGATCGCGCCGGCCGTGTAGTGGAAGTGGATGGACGTCTGCGTGCGCGTGTCGGACAGGAGATTGAGAGCTATCTCCGGGAGTGCACTTGCCGCGAGGAGGGGCGAGAGCAGCGAGAGGCCTGCGAGTGGCGCGAGCAGATCGACCAGGTAGGCGAGGTCGCGGTGCTCGGTCAGCGCCTGGGCGAGTCGCACCGGGTGCTCGAACGCTCCGCGCACGATCCCTGCCGGCGAGCCGCCGACCGTGGCATATCGCCCCTCGAAGGGGGAGCCCTCGCCGGGCGCGAAGTGGGGAACGACGACGGCGGTCGCGAGCACCGCGATCGCCGTACCCGTGACGACGACCACGCCACCGGCAAGGCGCCGGCCGTGAGCGACCGCGAACCAGAGGCCGAGCATGGCGACGACGAGCCCGATCTGCTCCTTCGTCAGGCAGGCTGCACCGGCGCAGACTGCGAACGGGAGAAGCCGCTCCTCGTCGAGGAACCAGATCGCGGCGAGCAGTAGCGGTGTCGCGAGCGCCACCGGGTGGAAGTCGTCGACGACGAGCCATTGCGTCGGCGGGTAGAGCAGGTATACGGCGCCGAAGAGGAGGCCCGCCCGGTCGTCGCCGAGGTGCTTCCGTGCCAGGAGGTAGACCGGGACGGCGCCGAGAGCGACCGCAACCGCCTGAACGACCAGGAGGAGCTCCGGGCTCGGCCAGAGCCACCAGAGGGGCACGAGGAGAACGACGATCGGGTCGAAGTGCGCGCCGAGGCGCGAGATCTGGTTGCCGTGGACATCGGTCATCTCGAGAAACCGGCCGTGGGCCGTCGACCACACGACCTGAGTGAGATTGCCGACGTCGAAGCGACCGGTCTCGAATGCTCTCTGCTGCAGGACGGCGAGCGTCGACATCCCCACCGCGAAGGCGCCGACGAGGAGACCGAGCAGCGTGCGCGGGTGCCTCACGCCGCGGCGATCGCCCGCTCGACGACGGCGCGCCAGCGGCGCCCGAGCGTCGCCTCGTCGGCCTGCGTCTCGTAGGTCGCTCGTCCGGCCGCCCCGATCCTGGCCCGGTCTTCCGCGTTGCCCGCGAGACGGCGGACGGCCGCCGCGAGGGCGGCGGGGTCGCCCGCGGGAACGAGGAGCGCGTCGCGGCCGTCGGCCAGGAGCTCCCGCGCGGCCGGCGTGTCTGCGGTGATCAGTGGCGTCGCGCACGCGAGCGCCTGAAACGCCTTGTTCGGGATCACCCGAGCGGCCTTGTCGCTCGTGCCGAAGATGCCGAGCGCGCAGCCCGCGGACTGGAACTCGGCCGGCAGGTCGTCGTACTCGACCCACGGCGTCCACGCGACATTCGCCGGCCGCCCCGCGAGAAGGTCCTCGAGCTGGCCGCTGCCGACGACGCGAAAGGGGATCTCGGGTGTGAGCTCGGCCGCCGCGAGGATCGTCTCGAGCCCGTGCAGGGGGATCAGCTTCCCGACGAAGAGGGCGTGGAACGGCCGCGCGGGTTGCCAGCCCGGGTGAAACAGCCGATCCTCCGCGCCCACGAGACAGACCGTGACGCGCGCGTCGTCGAGATTGAACGCCCGGCAGAAGAACTCTGCGTGCGCGGCCGTGTCGGCGACCACGACATCGGCGCGCCTGAATGCCCGGCGATCGACGAACCGCACCACCTCGGCAGCAGGCGAACCCCGACCGAAGCGCCCGCGATCGTCGACCACCGTGTCGTACAGCGACACGAGCGGATTGAAGATGACGGGACGACCGCGCGCGACGCGCTTCGCGGCGGGAAGGTCGAAGTGACCCGGGTAGCCGACGATCAGGGCCTCGGCATCCCGGTCGGCGTCACGCGACTGCCGGAGGCTGTGCTCGGCCCCGGCGACGCGCATCATCTGGCGCAGGCCGACCCTCCAGTTGTGCCGTCGCTCCCAGACCGGCCGATGTTGCTCTACCACCTCGACGCCGGCACCGCGGAGCGCGGAGATGACCTGGGCGTTTCTCGGATACGCCCGGTCGTAGGTTCCGAAGTAGAGGACGCGCACGCTACCGCAGCACTTCGTCCACGAAGCGCGTCGCCCTTTCTGCGGTGCCCGGCCGCTCCTCGTGGTGACTCGTGATGAGCTCGGAGAGGAGGCCGAGCGACAGCAGCTGGATCCCGACCACGACGAGCAGGACACCGAGCGTGAGGAGTGGCCGTTGCCCGATGGCGTGTCCCGTCAGCTTCACAACGGTCAGGTAGAGGAGGATCACGAACCCGAGCGCGCCCGCGGTCAGCCCGAGCCCACCGAAGAGGTGCAGGGGGCGGTGGCTGTAGCGACCCATGAAGGTGACGGTGAGCAGGTCCAGGAAGCCGCGAACGTACCGCTCGACGCCGTAGTTCGAGCTGCCGTGCTCCCGGGGACGATGATTGACGGGCAGCTCGGTGACCCGGTACCCGTTGTAGTGGGCGAGCACGGGTATGTACCGATGCAGCTCGCCGTAGAGGTGGAGCTCGTCGACGACCTCGGCGCGGTACGCCTTGAGACCGCAGTTCATGTCGTGGAGGCGGATCCCCGAAACCCTGCCCGCCACCGCGTTGAAGACCTTCGAAGGGATGCGTCGCGTGAGGGGATCGCGCCGGTTGGTCTTCCAACCGGAGACGAGGTCGTATCCCTCCTCGAGACGCGCCAGAAGGCGGGGGATCTCGGCCGGGTCGTCCTGCAGATCGCCGTCGAGCGTCACGACGATCTCGCCCGCCGCCTCTCTGAACCCTGCATCGAGCGCTGCCGCCTTGCCGAAGTTGCGACGGAAGCGAACCGCGCGCACGTTGTCGTGGGCATCGTGAAGCCGGGTCAGCGCGCCGAACGTCCCGTCGGTCGAGCCGTCGTCGACGAACACCACCTCCCAGGGGAGTCCCTCGCCCGCGAACGTGGCGGCGAGCTCGTCGTAGAGCGGGCCAACGCTTTGCTCCTCGTTGTGCACGGGAATGACGACCGAGATCACGACGCGAGGGTACCCCGCGCGCCTGGTGTAGCGTGAGAAGCGTGAACGACCTCCTCTCGGTCGATGAAGCCCTGGCCCGGATTCTCGCGCGCGTCCAGGTACTTCCCACCGAACGCGTGAGCCTCACGGCCGCGGCGGGCCGTGTCGCCGCCGGAGCCGTGGTCGCGCGGGTCGACGTTCCGCCGTTTCGGAGCTCGTCGATGGACGGGTACGCCGTCCGCTCTGCGGACGCTCCCGGCCCGCTTTCGATCGTGGGACGATCGGCGGCGGGTCGCCCTGCGGCGATGGAGCTCGGGCCGGGAGAAGCGATCGAGATCTCGACGGGCGCCGTCGTGCCGGACAGCGCCGACGCGGTCGTTCCGGTCGAGCGCGTCACAGTCGACGGAGATCGGGTCATGATCCCGGACGACGTCGCGCTGCGGTCCAATATCCGCGACTCCGGAGGAGACACGCGGATCGGGGAGACGCTCCTCTCTCCGGGGGAGTCGCTGACGCCCGCCCGCATCGGTGCCCTCGCGTCGTGCGGCATCGACGCCGTGCTCGTGCATCGACTGCCCCGCGTCACGATCGTCGTCACGGGAACCGAGCTGCGTCCGCCGGGCGCGCAGCTCGAGCACGGGCAGATCTACGAATCGAACGGGATCATGCTCGCAGCGGTGCTCGAGGCCACCGGCGCCGTCGTGACGCGGCTTGCCGCGACCGAGGACACAGAGGAGGCGCACGAAGCCTCCCTCGAGCAGGCCCTCACCGCCGATGCCGTCGTGACGTCGGGGGGCGTCTCGGTCGGGCCGCACGATCTCGTCCGCCGCGTCCAGGCGCGCCTCGGCGTCGAGGAGGTGTTCTGGGGTGTCTCGATGCGTCCCGGCAAGCCCCTCGCGTTCGGGTGCCGGGGCCGCACGCTCGTCTTCGGGCTCCCCGGAAACCCGGTCTCTGCGCTCGTCGGAGCGCTGCTCTTCGTTCGCCCGGCACTGCTCGCGCTCACCGGCAGTCCCGATCCCGGTCCGCATTTTCGTCCCGCCGTCCTGGCGGTTGCGGTGCCCCGGCGGCCCGATCGCGACGATTTCGTCCGGGCGCACGTGACGTGGACCGATGACGGTGCGGTGATCGAGCCGATCACCGGCCAGGAGTCGCACATGATCGCGCGGACGACCGCTGCGACCGGGCTCACCTGGATCCCGCGCGGGCCCGGCTCGCTCGAAGCCGGATCACGCGTCCGGTTCCTGCCTCTCTGAGACGTCTCCGGGCCCTCTCCGCCGCCCGACGGGGGCGTAGCGTCCCGATGCCAGGGCGCCGAGCTGCGTCGCGACCGCCGCCCACCCGAGCAGCGCCAGGACGGTCGGCCACGAGACGAGCCCGAGCGTCATCAGAGAGACAACGTACAGCGGAGCCTTCAGCCCCAGCTCGAGCTGGGCTCCGATGGCGATCAGGGCCAGGACGGGGCCTATGAGCCCGACGCCGTACAGCGCATCCTGTAACCAGCCACCCTTCGGGCCGATCTGCGGCAACCAGAGCCAGGCATACAGCGACGGAACCACGAAGAGCAGCGCATATCCGCTGATGAAGGCCGTTCCGATCGCGATCGCGCCAAGCGCGAGCAGCGAGACCGTGTAGCCCGCCAGTTCCTCCTCGGGCCCCGCGGGGGCCAGCGGCACAAGGGCCTTTCGTGCCCGCAGCCAGCCGAGCCCGGCGACGGCGGCGATGAGGACGAGGCCGGCGATCGGCCAGTTCGTGACCGCAGGGCTGTCCGGCGGCGGCGGCAGCGTCGATCCGCGGGGGAAGACGCCCGCCAGCGCACCGAGGCCGATCGCGAAGCCGATCCAGAGCCAGACGCCGGCCCGCGTGCGGAGCGCGCGCCAGGCGCCCCCGAGCGGTAGTTGGCGCCGCCGACCCCGCGCGAACAGGTCCAGAACGCCGACCACATAGGGAACGAGCGCAACGATGAGCACGAACTCGATCGCCCAGCCCCTGACGATCCGGGTCCCGAGGTAGACGTACCCCGCCGTACTGGTTGCGAAGCCGATGCCGTTGTCGAGCGAGGCGAGAATCGATTCCGCCGACCGACCGAGTCGTACGAACTGCACGCGGTCGAGCTTCGAGATCGTGTCCGCCTGGGGGTCGCCGCCCCCGTCCCCGGCCGTCGTCAGCCGGATCGCCGAGATCTCGCGGCTGAGGAACGGCGCCTGCTCGCCGTACCCGAACGGCATCCCGAGATCCACGAGCTGCACGAGCCACCCCGGCCGGGCCGGCGTCGTTCCGAGATGTGTTGCGACACGAGCGTCCGCGGTCCGGACGAGGGCGGGAGCCGGCGACCTCGGCGTCAGGCCCGCGATCTCCAGCCGAGGCCGGGCCGAGCCGGCGAGGGCCTCGAGCGAAACAGCGGCCCGGACGCTCTCCCGGAGAGGCGAGGAGGAGGCGAAGCGCTGTGCTCCGAAGCCTCCGAACGCGCCTCCGTCGGATGAGAGGAAGATGAGCGTGTGCTCCGGCTTCGGCCTCCTGGCGATCGTGCCCAGGCGACCGTATCCCCGCTGGAGCTCGATGAGGGCGGCGGTCCCCGAGGCGTTGTCGTTGGCGCCCGGGCCGATTCCGATGTTGTCACGATGCGCGAGGAACAGGATCGCGTCCGAGCTCGCACCCGGAATCACGGTGACGAGATTGCGGAGACGCACGGTGCCGAGCCCGGGGATCGACTCGTCCCACGCGTCCTCGACCACGGGAAGCCCGTAGAGCGTGAGCCGCTCCTTGACCCACGTGGTGGCACCGAGGGCGCCCTCGGTGCCCGGCTCGCGGTCGGGGAAGTCCCGCGCGAGCTCGGTCGCGAGCTGTGTCGCCGAGGCCCCGTCGAAAGCCGGGGGGAGAAGGGGCGCCGGAAACGGTCCGGGTGTTTCGATCGTGAAGGCGAGAACGAGAAGGGGAAGCGCGAGCAGGAGACTCGCCCCGCGAACCAGGCGACCGTTGATGGGCTGGTCGCTGCGTGCGCGCCGCGACCGGCGCCGCGCCGCGCCCCGCAGCTCACCGGTGCTGTGCGACCTTCGGCCTCTCGCCCTCGCTGAGTCTGGGACCGGCACGACGGGGGCTATAGTACGGCGTGACGGGCGCTTCGCCCCGTATCGAGCGGACCCGACGATGCCCGAAACCTCCACCATCCTTCTCGTTGACGATGAGGATGCGATCCAGAAGCTCCTCACCTATCCCCTCGAGAGAGACGGGTACCGGGTCGTGTCCGCGCGCGACGGCGAGGAGGCGCTGCAGCGGTTCTCGGAGGAGGAGATCGACCTCGTTGTGCTCGACATCATGCTGCCGAAGCTCGACGGGCTCGAGGTCTGCAAGCGCCTGCGCGCCGAGAGCACGGTGCCGATCATCATGCTGACGGCGCGCGACGACGAGCTCGACAAGGTTCTCGGCCTCGAGCTCGGCGCCGACGACTACATCACGAAACCGTTCCTGATCCGCGAGTTCCGCAGCCGAGTACGCGCAGTCCTTCGCCGCGCGGCGACGCCCCATCTCGGGGGCAAGCGCGAAGAGGTGATCGACCGAGGGGATGTGAAGATCGATCTGCCGCGCCGCACGGTCGAGGTGCGGGGGGAGCTCGTCCAGCTGACATTTGTCGAATTCGAGCTGCTCGCGCTGCTCGCGTCGAATCCCGGCGTCGTCTACTCACGACGGCAGCTCCTCGAGCGGCTCCGCGGAGGGGCCGACTACCGGGAGCCACGCACGATCGACGTGCATGTCCGCCACCTGCGCGAGAAGATCGAGGTCGAGTCCCGCGAGCCTGAGCTGATTCTCACGGTTCGGGGAGCCGGGTACCGCTTCCGCGACGGATGATCATCCCGGGCGGGATCCGCGTCAAGCTCGCGCTCGCGCTGCTCGGCATCGTCGGCGGGGCACTCCTCGCCGCCTACGCGATCGTCGTCCCGTCGCTCGAGCACAACCTCGTCAACGCGAAGCTCGATCAGATGCAGAGCGACGCGGAAGCGCTCGCCGTCAACTACGCGCTGAACCAGCAGCGGCTCGACGATTTCGTGGGCGCGTCGGCCTTCGTCGCGAACGCGCGGGTCGTCGTCTTCGCCGTCACGGATCCGCCCCGGAACGAGGTACTCAGCTCGCTCGCCGACTCCTCGCCTGTCGGCCGTTTCGAGATGGAGAACGATCCAGCGGCGCTCGAGGCGGCAAAGAGCGTCGGCACCGTGCGTGCCAGGATCGTGCGCGAGGGGCGCGAGTACGCCGAGATCGCGACGACGCTGCTGTCGACCGGCGACGTGATGCTCCTGTCGAGCTCGCTCGAGGATCAGCTGGCAACGGTGGCGCTCGTCAAGCGGCGACTGCTCCTTGCCACCGTGACGGCGCTCCTGATCGCGGCACTCCTCGGCTTTGCCGTCGCCGCCGCCCACGCTCGACGGCTGAGCCGCATCCAGAAGGCAGCGGACAACATCGCGGAGGGAGCCTTCGACCGGGCGTTGATCGATCCGGGAAACGACGAGGTCGCGCAGCTCGCGAGCTCGGTCGATCGGATGCGCATCCAGCTGGCCGAGCTGGACCTGGCGCGCAAGGAGTTCGTCGCGAATGCCTCGCACGAGCTGCGCACGCCGCTCTTCTCGCTTGCCGGCTTTCTCGAGCTCCTCACGGACGAGGACCTCGACGACGAGACCAGGCGGGAGTTCCTGGCGACGACCCGCGGGCAGGTCGACAGGCTCACCAAGCTCGCCACCGACCTGCTCGATCTCTCCCGCATGGACGCCGGCCGGATCCGGATCGAGCAGGAGGAGGTGGGACTGGCCGAGGCCGTCGGGATCGTCGCGGAGGAGTTCGGCGCGGTCGCCGACGCATCCGGCCACACGTTGATCGTCGATGCCGACCACGATGCCTGGGCGCATGCGGACGAGGAGCGCGTGCAACAGATCACGCGCGCGCTGGCGGGGAACGCAATCGCCCACACGCCGTCGGGAACGACCGTCCGACTTCGGGCCGAGCGTCGAGCGGGGCGGGTTGCGATCCTCGTCGAGGACGACGGGCCGGGCATCGCGCCGGAGCACCTCGGCCGGGTCTTCCAGCGGTTCTACCGGGTCGAGGGTGGCCAGGCATCCGGCAGCGGCCTCGGCCTTGCTATCGCGCGGGAGCTCGCCGGCCGGATGGGCGGCACCGTCACGGTCGCGAGCCGGCCGGGGCACACGGTCTTCACGCTCGAGCTGCCGGCCGAGGAGTTCGTTCCCGCGGCGGAGATCGCCTGAACCGCCCGTTTCCACGTGGAAATTGCCCTCGTTTCCACGTGGAAAGGGCCTGGCGGCCCTGCGGGGCGTCGCTCCGGCGAGCCGGCGACCCGTCGCTACAGTGCCTCCCGTGCATCCGAGGGTCTTCGCCGTGGCCGTGGTCGCAGCCGTTCTCGGAGCTGCGGTCGCGCTCGCTCTCGGCTCCGTGACGGGTCTCACCGACGGCTCCTCGACGACCGTCGTCGTCGAACGCGCGGCGCCGAATGGGGTGGCGACGCCGATTGCCGCGCCAACGGCCGGATCCGGCTTCGACCCCGCAGCGATCTACGCGCGCCGGTCGCCAGGAGTGGTGACGATCTACGCCGATCTGGGTCCTCAGGGGCAGTCCCAGGGTTCGGGCTTCATCGTCGATGCCAAGGGGACGATTCTCACGAATGCCCACGTCGTCACCGATGTCGCGGAAGGGTCGGGAGGCCCCGTTGGTGCTGCCGAGAGGGTGTACGTGGAGTTCAAGGATCGCGATCGGGTACCTGCCCGGATCGTCGGCTGGGATCTGTTCAGCGACGTCGCCGTGATCCGGGTCGATCCGGCCCAGCACGAGCTCAGTCCGGTGCCCCTCGGAACCTCGGCGGCGGTCGTCGTCGGAACCCCGGTGGCCGCGATCGGGAGCCCCTTCAACGAGCAGAGCTCGCTTTCGGTCGGCGTCGTCTCCGCCATCAACCGCACGATCGACTCGCTGACCTCGGGGTACAGCATCTCCGACGCGATCCAGACGGACGCACCGATCAACCATGGCAACTCGGGCGGCCCGCTCTTCGACGCCCGTGGTCGCGTCATCGGGATCAACGCACAGATCCGCTCGTCGAGTGGCTCCGGGGAGGGAGTCGGCTTCGCGATCCCGATCGATACGGTGCGCCGCGCACTGGACCAACTCGTACGCACCGGCCGCGTCTCGTATGCGTACGTCGGCGTCACGACACAGGACGTCACGCCACGGCTGGCCGCGAAGTTCGGGTTCGCTGCCTCGAGGGGAGCCCTCGTCGCGAAGGTGCAGCCCGACACCCCGGCATCGCGGGCCGGCCTGCGGGGAGGGACGCGAATCGAGTCGGCGGACGGCGTGCAGGTCTCGCTCGGCGGCGATATCATCGTCAAGATCGGTGAGACCCCGATCGCAGGCGCGCAGGACGTGTCACGCGCCGTCACGCGCCATCGCGTCGGAGAGAAGGTCCCGTTCACGGTCCTCCGCGGCGGGACGACCCGGGAGATCGTCCAGGTGACGTTCGCCGAACGACCCGCCTGAGTCGAGCGACGGCCGGGATGACCCGGGACGGGCCGTTCTGCGCCGAGTACGATGCGGTCGTGACCGATCTCTCCCACGTTGCGCCCGACGGCACGATCAGGATGGTCGACGTCGGTGCCAAGCCCCTCTCGCGCCGTCGCGCCGTCGCACGGGGTCGCGTCGTGATGGCTCCCGAGACGGCCCGCCGGCTCCGCGAGCTTCCGAAGGGCGACGCGCTGACGACCGCCAAGCTCGCGGGCATCATGGCGGCGAAGCGAACGAGCGATCTGATCCCGCTCTGTCATCCCCTGCCGCTGAGCGTGGTCGAGGTCGTGTTGACCGTGACGGAGGCCGGTGTCGAGATCACCGCCGCCGCGGAGACGACGTCGCAGACCGGCGTCGAGATGGAGGCTCTGACCGCGGTCTCGATCGCGGCGTTGACGGTGTACGACATGGCGAAGGCGATCGACAAGGCGATGACGATCGCCGACGTCACGCTCGTCGAGAAGACCAAGGATCCCGTGTGAGGGCCGGTGTCCTGACCGTCTCGGACGGCGTTCACCACGGCACCCGGGACGATCGTAGCGGCGATGCCCTTGTCGAGTTGCTCACCGCAGAGGGCTTCGAGGTCGAGCGGCGCGTCGTGGCCGACGAGGCCGACGCGATCTCGGCCGCGATCGTCGAGTTGGCAGAGGGCAACGACCTCGTTCTCACGACCGGTGGCACGGGCTTCACGCCGCGCGACGTGACGCCGGAGGCGACGCGTCCCGTGCTCGACCGTGAGGCGCCGGGCATCGCCGAGGCCATTCGTGCCGACGCTCGGATCCGCACGCCGCACGCACTCCTCTCACGTGGCCTCGCGGGTCTCCGCGGAACGACGCTGGTCGTCAACCTGCCCGGTTCTCCGGGTGGGTGTCGCGACGGTTTCGCGGTTCTCCGACCCGCCCTCGCTCACGGCCTCGAGCTCGCGGCCGGTGACCAGAGCTCGAAACACCGCCAGACGTGAGCTCGACCGCGCTTTCCCTCCCGCGCCGCTTCGCCTCCCTCGTGAAGCTCGAGCACACGGTCTTCGCGCTGCCGTTCGCCTACGTCGGCGCGTTTCTCGCCGTCGACGGTTTCCCGGGCGTGGGCCCGACGATCTGGCTGACGCTCGCGATGGTCGGCGCGCGGACGCTCGCGATGGGGTTGAACCGGCTCATCGATGCCGAGCTCGACGCGAGAAACCCGCGGACGGCGGGCCGCGAGTTGCCGGTCGGGACGGTGACCCGCACGCAGGTCTGGGCTCTCTGCGCCGCTGCCCTCGCGCTCTACCTGGCCGCCGCTTTCCAGCTCGAGCCGATCGTGCGCTGGCTCTGGCCGATCCCGGTCGTGATGTTCGTGATCTACCCGTACCTGAAGCGCCTGACGTGGCTCTGTCACCTCTGGCTCGGCGCCTGCACCGGGCTCGCGCCGCTCGGTGCGTGGCTCGCCGTCACGGGAGAGGCACCGTGGGAGGCGTGGGCTCTCTTCGTCGCCCAAGGCCTCTGGGTCGCAGGCTTCGACCTCTTCTATTCCCTCTTCGACCTCGAGCACGACCTCCGGGAGGGGATTCGCTCCTGGGCGACCCGGTTCGGTGAGCGGGGAGTGTTCGCCGGTGCCCGCAGCTTCCACGTCCTGTCGGTTGCGGCCCTCGCTGCCGTCGGGATCGGCCTCTCGAGCGACGTCTTCTACTGGCTCGGCGTGCTCGCGGTCGCCGGCCTCCTCCTCTACGAGCACACGCTCGTGCGGCCCGGCCACCTCGAACGGCTCGACGCTGCGTTCTTCACGATCAACGGCGTCATCGCCGTCGTCTTCTTCGCATTCGTTCTCCTGGACACGCTGACCTGATGGCGCCCGCCCGCCCGAGCGAACGCGCTCCGGTCATCGTCGGGGAGGGCCTCGAGAAGCGCTACGGACGCAAGCGCGTGCTTCGCGGCGTCTCGTTTTCGGTGCCCGCAGGAGGCTTCCTCGTCGTCACGGGGGCGAACGGAGCAGGCAAGACAACGCTTCTTCGCCTCGTCGCCGGCCTCGCGGCGCCCACGCGGGGGACCATCAGCGTCGCGGGGGAGCGCGTGGACCTCGGTTTCGTCGGGCACGAGCCGCTCCTCTACCGCGAGCTCACCGCTCTCGAGAACCTCGAGCTCTTCGGCCGCCTCTATCGCGTTCGCGAGCGGCGCGAGCGGAGCGGGATGCTGCTCGAGCGCTTCGGCCTCTGGGAGGCACGCTGCGACCGCGTCTCGACGTACTCGCGCGGAATGATCCAGCGGCTCTCCCTCTGCCGGGCACTTCTCCACGATCCGGCGCTGCTCGTGCTCGACGAGCCTTTCACGGCGCTCGACGACGACGGCGCAAGCGTTCTCGACAGCGAACTCGCCGCCGTCGCGGGCGAGCGGACCGTCATGCTGTCGACGCACGACCCCGGGCGCGTCGCGCCCCTCGCGAGCGATCGGCTCGTGCTCGCATGAGCGCGCTCGCCCTCTACGCCTCCGACGTCGTGGCACTCGCCCGCAAGGACCTGAAACTCGAGCTTCGCGCCCGCGACACGCTGCCGGCGATGCTCCTCTTCGTGCTCTCGACCCTCGTCGTGTTTCACTTCGCCCTCCCCTCCGGCACGACGGACGATGCTGCCTACGGCCTCCTGTGGATCGCGATCGTGTTCACCGCGCTGCTCGGCCTCGCCCGCGCGTGGGCGCCGGAGCGAGACGGGGGCGCGCTCGACGGTCTCGTCCTCGCTCCGTGCGATCGCAGCGCGATCTGGCTGGGCAAGACACTCGCCGTTCTCGCGTTCCTGACGGCGGCCGAGATCGTCGCCCTGCCGGCGTTCGCGCTCTTCTTTGCGCCGATCGACCTCGTCGCCGTCGCCGGCGTCGTGCTCGCGAGTATCGGGATCTGCGCGGTCGGCTCGCTGCTCGCTGCGATGGCCGCCGCGAGCCGCGGTCGCGAGGTCATTCTGCCCCTCCTCTTTCTTCCCCTCGCGATCCCGCTCGTCGTGGGAGGGGTGGGTGCCGGGATCTCGCCCGAGGGGGCGACGTATCTCACGTTCCTCGGCCTGTACGACCTCGTGTTCGCGATACTGGCGTGGGCCACCTTCGAATATGTCGTTACGGAATAGCCTCCCAGCTCTCGCTTTCGCGACTGCGGCCCTGCTCGGGCTCGCGGTCGTCCTCGCCCTCCTCGTGGCCCCCGAGGACGCAGACCAGGGTGTCTCGCAGCGGATCTTCTACTTCCATGTCCCGATCGCGCTGACCGCCTATCTCTGCTTCGGGCTCGGGGCGTGGAAGGCGCTGCGGCTTCTGTGGGTCGGCGGCGAGCGCCGCGATCTGGAGAGCTACACCTGGATCCACCAGGGAACGATCTTCGGCGCCCTGACCCTCATCACGGGGTCGATCTGGGCCAAGGCATCCTGGGGCGTGTGGTGGAGTTGGGGATCGAACCAGCTCGTGCTCTTCCTCGTCCTGTTCCTCTTCTACTGTGCCTATTTCATGCTGCGGTTCTCGATCGAGGAGGGCGCGCGACGCGAGCGAATCTGCGCCGTCTATGCCCTCTTCGGCGTTGCGCTGATCCCTGTCAGCTTCTTCGCCATCCGGCTTGCGAGCGACTTCATCCATCCGACCGTGTTCACGAGGGAAGGGCCGCAGATGACCGGGACGATGTTCGGATCGTTCCTCGTGTGCTGGTTGGCGGTTACCCTGCTGGCCTACGTCATGTACCGGATCGAGCTCGTCGGCAAGCGCACCGACGCGAACCTGCGCGACCTACGGGAGGTGCTCTCGTGACCCAGGGCCAATACGTCGCACTCGCCTACGGGGTCGTCCTCGTCTTCGTGCTTCTCTGGGTTGCGATCATCGCCGCGAAGCTCTCGAGGCTCGAGCGCGAGACCGCCGAGCTCGCCGAGCTGGCGCGCAGCCCACGCGCCGATGGCTGAGCTCCTCGTCTGGCCCGCGCTGATCGGCTACGGGGAGGCCGCGTTCGCCTACGCGGGCGTCTTCCGCGGACCGGCCGGCTCCGCGCGCCTCGGGATCTGGGGGGTGAGGATCGGGTGGCTCGCGCAGACGGGCCTTCTGATCGCCCAGGGCCTCGACGCGGACGGGTTCCCGTGGGGGACGTGGGCTGGCGCCCTCAACCTCTTCGTGTGGCTCGTCGTCGGCGCCTACCTCATCTGGGGCTGCACCCCGCGCTATCGCCTTCTCGGTCTCGCCGTGATGCCCGTCGCGGCGGCGCTCTTGCTCGCGGCGTGGGCCGGCGGCGGGACGAACGGCGCGACGGGCGACTCCGCCGGCGGCCTGCTCGCCGTCCACGTCGGCCTGATGCTCGCAGGCTTCGCCGGCCTCACGCTCGCCGGCGGCCTCGCGGGTCTCTATCTCTGGCAGGAGCGACGCCTCAAGCGGCGCGACGCGCGCGTCCTGCGGCTTCGGCTTCCGCCGCTCGAGACGCTCGACCGGCTCTCGGCCCGGACGGCGCTCGTCTCCCTGGGCCTCGTGACGGCGGGCATGGCGGTCGGCCTCGCGAGCTTCGACCGGGGTGACTTCGATCTGCCGATGGCGACGACCCTCGGGATCTGGACGCTGTACGCGGCCGGATTGCTGCTCCGACGCGAAGGGCGTATACAGGCTCGACGCTTCGCCCTTCTGCTCGTGTTCGGTCTCGCGCTCGTGGCCGTGGCCCTCCCTCTGACCCACTTCGCATCATGAGACTCGCCCTCGTCGGTGTTTCCCACAGGCAGGCCCCCGTCGAGCTGCGCGAGCGCGTTGCCGTCGACGCCACCGTCGCCGCGGCACTCGCGGCAGAGCTCGCCGACGGCTGCGAGGCCGTCGTCCTCTCGACGTGCAACCGCACCGAGGTGTACCTCGCGAGCGATGACGTGGCACGGCCGCTCGAGGAGCAGGCGACGGCCACGCTGCTGACTCTCGCACGCGACGACGCCGCGTCCCTCGCGCCGCTCCTGTACCGGCTCGGGGACGACAGCGCCGCGCTCCACCTCTTCCGTGTCGCGGCCGGACTGGACTCGCTCGTGCCCGGCGAAGGAGAGATCCTGGGGCAGGTGCGGGACGCGTTCGACGGCGGCGCGACCGGCCCGTTGCTCGATCGGCTCTTCCGGCAGGCACTCCACGCCGGCCGCCGAGCACGTGTCGAGACGGCGATCGGCGAGAACCCGTCGTCGGTCCCGGCCGCGGCGGCCGCCCTTGCGCAGCAGGTCTTCGACGACCTCAGCGGTCGCACCGTCGTGCTCGTCGGCGCCGGCAAGATGAGCGAGCTGACGGCGCGCAACCTGCGCTCTCGCGGCGGCGTGATCGCCGCCGTCGCCAACAGGACGATCGAGCACGGTGCCGAACTGGCGGCGCAGGTCGACGCCGACGCCGTCGGTCTCGCCGATGTCCCTGCCCTTCTCGCAACGGCCGACGTCGTGATCACGTCGACGAGTGCCCCGGGGTTCGTCGTCGATGCTGCCGCGGCCGAGCAGGCGCTGCGCGGTCGCCGGGGCCGACCGATCCTGTTCGTCGACCTGGCGGTGCCACGTGATGTCGACCCGTCGCTCGCCACGATCGACGGGTGCTTCGTCTATGACATCGACGACCTCGAGGCCGTCGTAGAGACCTCGCTCGCCGGGCGCCGCGCCGAAGCGGCCCACGCCGAGCAACTCGTGGCCGCCGAGGCCGAGCGATTCCGCGAGTGGCAGGCGTCGCTCGTCGTGGTACCGGCCATCGCCTCGCTTCGCGCGCGTGCCGAGGAGATCCGGACCGGCGAGCTGGCGCGCGTGGAGGGCCGTCTCGGGCGGCTGCCAGAGAGCGAGCGGAAGCTCGTCGAATCGGTCACGTCGCAGATCGTTGCGAAGCTCTTGCACCTGCCGACCGTCCGGATGAAGGAGGCCGCCGCCGGTGCCGACGGTGTGGTCTATGCTGACGTCGTACGCGACCTGTTCGGACTGGGGGAGGAAGAACAATCGTCACGCGACCGTTGATCCTTGGCAGACCGCTTCCGGTGCAGGCCCCGACTGCTTTCGTGCGCATCCGCCCGCGCGGCCGCTCGATCTGTGGCGAGCCGCGCACGACGATCGCTCTCTGTGCTGCTTCGCGTCGGCTCCCGCGGAAGTAGGCTCGCGCTGACCCAGGCCGGGCACGCTGCCGAGGCGTTGCGTCGGCCCGGCGTCGAGATCGCCCTCGTTCCGATCACGACAGCGGGCGACCGTGACCGCACGAGCCCGTTCGGCGAGATCGGATCGCGCGGCGTCTTCGTCAAGGAGCTCGAGGAAGCGCTCCTCGAGCGTCGGATCGACGTCGCGGTCCATTCGGCAAAGGACATGACCGCCACGGACGCTGATGGGCTCACTGTCGGCGCCTACCCGCTGCGGGAGGATCCGCGCGATGCGCTCTGCGGTGCCGACGGGATCAGACCCGGCATGCGGATCGGGACGGCCTCTGCGCGACGGCGCGCGCAACTCCTCGCGCTCGAGCCGACCCTCTCGATCGAGCCTCTACGCGGCAATGTGGACACGCGACTGCGCAAGCGCGGCGAGCGGGGCCTCGACGCGGTGATGCTAGCTGCATGTGGTCTAGACCGTTTAGGCCTCGGCGCCGAGATCGGGCTTCGCCTCGATCCCGAGGTCATGCTGCCCGAGGCGGGCCAGGGAGCGCTCGCGCTCCAGGTCCGGGCGGGGGAAGAGGATCTCGTCGCGCGCGTCGACGACGCGGAGACGCGGGCTCGTGTCGAGGCCGAGCGCCGCTGCGTTGCGCTCATCGGCGGGGGCTGCCTCGCGCCCGTTGCTGCGTTTCACGACGGAGCCGTCCTGACCGCGCTCGTCGCACACGAAGACGGCGCATGGCTCGAGCGTCGCACCGGGCACGATCCCGACGCGGTCGCGGACGAGTTGATCGCCCTCGTGCGATGAGGGTGATCGTCACGCGTCCGGAAGGACAGGAGCAGGGGCTGATCTCACGGCTGGAGGAGCTCGGTCACGAGGTCGTCCACTGCCCGCTCGTCCGCGTCGAGCCGCTCTCCGACGACCCGATCGACCTCGCCGGGTACGACTGGGTGGTCGTCACGAGCCAGAACGGCGCCCGCGAGCTCCGGCGCCGCGCCGTTGGCTCCTGGCCGCGCGTTGCAGCAATCGGCCGGGCCACCGCCGATGCGCTCGGACACGCCGATCTCGTCGCCCGCGTTTCGACGCAGGAGGGGCTCGTCGCCGCCATGCCCCGTCGGCCGGGTCGCGTTCTCGTCGCTGCGGCGGAGGGCGCGCGGCAGCACCTCACCGAGGCGCTGTCGGCAGATTTCCTCCCGCTCTACCGCACGCATCCTCTGCACCCCGATCCGGCGCCTGCAGGCGACCTGTGCGTCCTGATGTCGGCCTCGGCGGCCGGGGCGTTCGGCGCGCTCGGAACCGGGATCCCGGCCGTGTCCATCGGGCCCGAGACGACGCGGGAAGCGAAGGCCGCAGGAGTCGAGGTGGTGGCGGAGGCGGACCCACACGACCTCGCCGGCGTGATCGCCGCGGTCGCACGCGTGACCGTTCGCGCGTCGTAGACTGACGGAACTCCGTGTTCGTCACGTTCCTCAGCGACTTCGGGCTCAAGGACGACTTCGTCGGGACATGTCATGGCGTCGTCCTGCGCATCGCGCCGGAAGCGCGAATCATCGACATCACACACGGGATCCCGCCCCAGGCGGTGCTCCAGGGAGCGCTCGTGCTCGCGAGCACCCTTCCCTTCATGCCCGTCGGAGTGCACCTCGCCGTCGTCGACCCGGGGGTCGGGAGCCACCGGCGGGCCCTCGTGTTGCGGGACGCAGATGACCGCTACCACGTCGGCCCCGACAACGGACTGCTGTTGCCGGCGGCCGAGCGGGCGGGGATCGTCGCGGTTCACGAGCTTGCGAACCCCGAGTACGCCCTGCCCTCCGTCTCGCGCACGTTCCACGGTCGCGACCTGTTCGCGCCTGCGGCGGCCCATCTCGTACGCGGCGTGCCGATCCACGAGCTCGGCCCGCCGATCGACCCCGAGGCGCTCGTCCGCCTGGAGCTGCCGGTACCGACGTTCGGCGAGGGCTCCATCGCGGCGACCACGCTGTACCTCGACAGCTTCGGCAACATCGCCCTGAACCTGACGAAGGACGATCTCGCCCGGGCCGGCGTCGTGCCCGGCACACGCGTCGAGATCGAGCTCGGCGGGCAGCGGTACTTCGCTGTCGCTGCCCGGACGTTCGCGGATGCGCGTCCCGGTGACGTGATCCTCTACGAGGACAGCTACGGGAACATGTCGATCGCCATCTCGAACGGGAACGCGGCTGCGATGCTGCACGCGACCCTCGGCAGGCAGGTGGACATCAGGGTGATCTGACTTCCGGGTTGGCGGTCCGGGCTCCGTGCGCTAGTGTCCTCGTCAACGAGAGACGTCGGCGGAGCGGGCCTCCGTCCCCGACGTCTCTCTGTTTTCGCACCGAGCGTTGGCGGTATGCCGCGCGGGAGACGCAATCGCGATATCCTCGACAAGGAACTCGCGTGGAAACAGAGACCCTCACCGTCGTCGACAACCGCACCGGCATCGAGTACTCGCTGCCGATCGCGGACGGTGCGATTCGCGCCACCGACCTACGCCAGATCGTCGGGCCCGGCGGCGGCGGGCTCGTGTCGTTCGATCCTGCGTATCTGAACACCGCGTCGTGTCGGAGCGCCATCACGTACATCGACGGCGACGCCGGGATCCTCCGCTATCGCGGGTACCCGATCGAGCAGGTCGCCGAGCAGGCCGGCTTTCTCGAGACGGCGCAACTCCTGCTCGAGGGTGAGCTTCCCACGCAGGACGCTCTGGATCGGTGGACCGATGACGTGCGTACGCACACCTACGTCCACACGAACATCCCGCAGTTCCTCGACGGCTTCCGCTACGACGCCCACCCCATGGGGATGCTGCTCGGCGCCGTCGGGGCGTTGTCGACGTTCTATCCCGACGCGAAGGACATCTCCGACCCGGAGAACCGCTATCTCCAGCGGGTGCGCCTCATTGCGAAGCTTCCGACGATCGCCGCGTACATCTTCCGGCATTCCCGGGGCCTTCCCTACGTCCTGCCCCGCAACGATCTCAGCTACATCGGCAACTTCGTCAACATGACCTTCGCGATCGGCGGCGAGCACGAGGCGAACCCGGTTCTCCAGAGGGCGCTCGAGATCCTGCTCATCCTCCACGCAGATCACGAGCAGAACTGCTCGACGAGCGCGGTGCGCGGTGTCGGGTCGTCTCAGGTCGATCCGTTTTCCGCGGTGTCGGCGGGCATCGCAGCCCTGTACGGGCCGCTGCACGGGGGCGCCAACGAGGCGGTGCTGCAGATGCTCGATCAGATCGGCGACGTCGCGAACGTCCCCGCGTTCGTCGAGGCCGTGAAGGACGGCAGCGCCGGGACGCGCCTGATGGGATTCGGACACCGTGTCTACAAGAGCTACGACCCCCGTGCGAAGCTGATCAAGGAGGTTGCGGACTCCGTCTTCGCCGAGACCGGCGTCGACCCGAAGCTCGCGATCGCGCTCGAGCTCGAGAAGATCGCGCTGGAGGACGACTACTTCATCAGCCGCAAGCTCTACCCCAACGTCGACTTCTACTCCGGTCTGATCTACAAGGCGATGGGCTACCCGGCGGACTACTTCACGGTGCTGTTCGCCCTCGGACGGCTCCCGGGTTGGATCGCGCAGTGGGAGGAGATGCTCACCGACCCCGAGACGAAGATCGCCCGGCCACGGCAGATCTTCACCGGCGCGGACGAGCGGCCGTTCGTCGCGCTCGCGGAGCGGTAGCGTCCGCGTTCGCGGATGGGCCTGACTCGTCGCCTAGACTCAGCCGGTGGCCATTTGCCCGGCGTGCGCGAAGGAGAACCCCGAGGGCTTCCGCTTCTGCGGCTTCTGCACGGCGCCGCTCGAAGATGAAGCTGCTCCCTCGGGCCTCGAGGAGCGGAAGGTCGTCTCGGTGCTCTTCTGCGATCTCGTCGGCTTCACGGCCGCGTCCGAGACGGCCGATCCGGAGGACGTCCGGGCGCGGCTGCGTCCCTATCACGAGCTGCTCCGTGAACGAATCGAGTCGTTCGGCGGCACCGTGGAGAAATTCGTCGGCGATGCCGTCATGGCCGTCTTCGGGGCGCCGGTCGCGCACGAGGACGATGCGGAGCGCGCCGTTCGCGCCGGCCTTGCGATCATCGAGTCGCTCGAGGGCTTGAACGAGGCGGACGCGGCACTCGGGCTGTCCGTCCGCATCGGCGTCAACACGGGCGTGGCGCTCGTGGCGCTCGACGCCCGGCCGGAGCAGGGCGAGGGGTTTGTCATGGGCGATGTGGTCAACACCGCGTCCCGGATCCAGGGGGCAGCCCCTGTGTGTGGAATCGCGGTCGGGGAGGGCACCTATCAGGCGACCGCGCGCGTGTTCGAATGGGAGCCCCTCGAGCCGGTGGTCCTGAAGGGAAAGGTCGAGCCCGTGGCGCTCTGGCAACCGCTTCGGGCCCGGGCGCGATTCGGGACCGATGTGATCCGCGGCCTCGCGACTCCGCTCGTCGGTCGCGATCTCGAGATGGTGCAGATGCGAACGGCGTTCGACCGGGTTGCGAGCGACGCGGCAGTGCAGCTCGTGACCGTTACCGGCGAGCCCGGGGTGGGAAAGAGCAGGCTGGTTGCCGAGCTCTTCGCCTACATCGACTCGCGGTCGGATCTCGTCACGTGGCGCCAGGGCCGTTGTCTTCCGTACGGCGACGGGATCACGTTCTGGGCGCTCGGGGAGATCGTCAAGGCGCACGCGGGGGTCTTCGAGTCGGACGCGCCCGACGAAGCGCAGGCCAAGCTCGAGCGCGTGCTCCCCGACGGCGACGACGGCGCGTGGCTACGGGCGCGGCTGCTGCCGCTGCTCGGGGTCGATTCCGGCGCTCCCGTCGCCCGCGAGGAGTCGTTCACCGCCTGGCGGCGATTCCTCGAGTCGATCGCCGACGGCGGACCGGCCGTGCTCGCGTTCGAGGACATCCACTGGGCCGATGACGCGCTCCTCGCCTTCCTCGAGCACCTCGCCGACTGGGCGCAGGGCGTGCCGCTGCTCATTCTCTGCACTGCCCGGCCCGAGCTCTACGAGAAGCATGCGACGTGGGGTGCCGGGCTGAAGAACGCGACGACCGTCAATCTCTCGCCGCTCTCACCTGCCGACACGGCGCGGCTCGTCGCTGCTCTCCTGGAGCAGGCCGTGCTTCCGGCCGAGACGCAGCAGCTGCTCCTCGAGCGTGCGGGCGGCAATCCGCTCTACGCCGAGGAGTTCGTGCGGATGCTCCGCGATCGGCAGTTGCTCGACGACCAGGGGAGGCTTCAGAGCGGAGTCGAGATCGCGTTCCCGGAGTCGCTGCAGGCCCTCATCGCTGCGCGTCTCGACACGCTTCCACCGGACCGCAAGGCCCTGCTGCAGGACGCGGCGGTGATCGGCAAGGTCTTCTGGTCAGGTGCGGTCGCGGCGATGGGTGAGCGCGAACGCCCCGAGGTGGAGCAGGCGCTCCACGAGCTCGGCCGCAAGGAGCTCGTGCGCCCGTTCCGCCAGTCGGCGATGGAGGGAGAGCAGGAGCTCGGCTTCTGGCACGTGCTCGTGCGCGATGTCGCCTACGGGCAGGTACCGCGCGCACAGCGGGCGGCGAAGCATGTCAGGGTGGCGGATTGGCTCGAGCAGAAAGCGGGAGACCGGGTCGAGGACGTCGCAGAGGTGCTCGCCTACCACACCGGCGAGGCGATCGCGCTCGCCGAGGCGATCGGCGACGAGGCACTCGTCGCAGAGCTCGGACCGAAGGCAGGCCGCTACGCGTTCCTCGCAGGCGAGCGCGCGCTCGGGACTCGATGTCGCACAGGCGCGACAGCTTCTCGAGACGGCGCTCGAGCTCACGCCCGAGGATGCGCCGAGCCGTCCCAACGTGCTTCTTCGCTGGGCGAGCGCTGCCACCAGACGGGCGACTTCCCGGGTGCGGCCGACCGCGCTGGAGGAGGCGGCCGCCGTGTTCCGGGCGCGCGGCGACCTCGAAGGGACGTCGGCTGTCCTCGCCGATCTCGCAGTGGTGCAGCCACTACATGGGCGATCCCCGCCAGCGCGAGTTCGCGCAGGCGGCGGTTGAGCTTCTCGCCTCGCGCCACGGCCCAGCGCTCGTCGATGCGCTGGACAGGCTCGCCGGAGCTCACCTTGTCGTCGACCAGAATCGTGAGGCTCTGGCCGCGGCGGAGCAGGCCACTCGATCTGGCTGCATCGCTCGGGCTTCCGCAGCCCGCTCGAGCGCTCGGCTTCCGGGGTGCCGCACGCGTCAACTTCGGCGATCGCGGAGGAGTGGAGGACTCGAGCGAGCCGAGGAACTCCTGCTCGAGCGGGGCCAGGGGCGCGAGCCGGGATCGCGGCCTTCAATCGTGCGGCGATGATCTGGGACATCGAAGGCCCGTGGAGGCACTCGAGGCGTTCGACGGGGTTATCTCCCTCGCGGAGTCGCGGGGCATTCCTCCCTGGCGATCGGAACGCGCGCCTACCGGATAGGCCTACTCGTCCAGGCCGGACGTCTTGGCGACACACTGTTGGAGGCGGATGCCGTCATTGCGGGTGTCGAGGCAGCGGCGATGCGATCGCGCTGCAGTTTGCGCGGGCCAGTCTTGCCTGGGCTCTACCTCGAGACGGGCGCCCTCGCGACCGCGCGTCCACTCGCCGAGACGGCGCTCGAGGGCACCGGTCTTCGGCGAATCCAGCGGTGCTGGTCTCACCGGCCGCGGTGGTCGCGCAGGCGAGGTGCGGCGACGGCGACGTCGACGGGGCACGCGCCCTCCTGAACGAGATTGCAGCCGATCCGGCATGGCTCAGCGGACGGTTCCGAGATTCTCATCTATCTCCCGTCGCTGTGTCGTCCGCCCTTCGCTGGGGGACGTGGCCTCGCGGAACGGCTTTGTCGAGGGAGTGGAAACGGTGTCACCCGACGCACAAGCCGCGATCGCGGCCGCACGGGCTGAGATCCTGGAGGCCCATCGGGAGCTGCGGCCTGCCGTCAGATGCCTACCGGGATGCGCCGGACTCCTCGAGCCGCTCGGCATTGCTCCTGGAGCACGCCTATGCGGTGCTCGGAGAGGGTCGCTGCCTCGCCGCCCTCGGCGACCCCGCCGCCGAGACGACCCTGCTCGAGGCGCGGCGACGCTTCGGCGAGATGGGAGCGAGTCCCGGACTCGAGGACTGCGACGTCCTTCTCGCGCGGGCGAGGCAGGCGAACTCGTAGACGCACGTTCAGTCGGGAATGGCGAGAGCCGGACTTGAACCGGCGACACCACGGTTTTCAGCCGTGTGCTCTGCTGGAGCGTCGGACGCCGTGTCGTCCCGGCCCGGCTTCGCCTTGCCGCCCGGGGTCACCTCGCCGACGACGGCTTCCTTGCCACCATGCCGCTCGCCCATGTCGACTGGGAACGCAGCAGAGCCTTCGCGTTGCCGAGTGATATGACGTCGTACATCCGTGTCAATCTGGCGGGCCGCGAGCCCGGGGGAGTTGTGCAGCCGGGGGAGGACTACGACCGGGTCTGCGCGGAGCTCGCGCGACTCTTCGGCTCGCTGACCTCGGACAAGTCCGGCGCCTCGGTCGTCGACCGGGTCGTGCGCTGTGACGAGGTACTCGGGCACCCGGCAGAGGGACCGCTCCCCGATATCTGTGTCGTCTGGTCGGATCGCGAGCAGGTTCGCGCGCTTCGTGTGCCGGAGATCGGCACGCTCGAGCTCGACTTCGACGACCAGCGCACGGGCCAGCACCGCCACGTCGGGCTGATCGTCGGCCGCGGCCCGGGCATCGCCCCTTCGGGCCAGCGAACGATCGGCGACTACGCCGGGAACCTGCTCGACGTCGCACCGACCGTGCTGGCGCTTCTCGGCGTCGAACCGCACCCCGCGCTCGCAGGACACCCGCTCGCGCCGTTCAGTGGCGCGTAGGATGTACCACAGCGTTCGAGGCCCTTAGTCGTGAAGCCGAGGGTCGCGCCCGAGGGCGCGGCGCAGCGGGAGCAAACGGAGCTTGCAGAGGTGCCAGACGCGTTCTCCGGTCACGGCGCGAAAGAGATAGAGCAGTGCGCGGGGCGACGAGCCCGGGTGGGTACGCGCTGCGCCCAGGGCGGCCAGCGCCGTCTCACTTCTTCTGCCTTCGCGGGCGAGAAGGTGTGCCTGGACAAGCATGTGTACGGCCCTGATTCGCGCCGCCTCACCCACGGGGAGCGCGGCGAGACGGGGCTCCAGGCGTTCGACGAGCACGCCGTACCAGTGAAGTTCGTCCGTGGGCTGGCTCCGCTCACGATCGACGAGGACCTCGGGAATCACGGCGACGTCGTAGAGATCGGCGAAGCGCAACCAGAGCTCCCAGTCCTCGACGCGGCGTAGGCTCGGATCGAAGCCGCCTGCGCGTTCGAATGCCTCCCTCAGCATGAGGACGGTCGACGGCTGGAGGCACGGACGCTCGAGGAGCGTCCGTCGCAGATCGCGTCTGGCGGGGGGAATCGAGCGCTCGACGATCCGGTGGCCGTCCCAGAGGTCGTAGCCGCACTCGACAGCCCCGATGGTCGGCGGCGCGCCCGCGATGACCTCGACCTCGCGAGCGAGTTTGCTCGGGCGCCACGCATCATCATCGTCGAGAAACGCGACGAGCTCGCCACGGCCCGCGCGCACGCCTACGTTTCTGGCCGTGGCAACACCGACCGACGGACTCAGTGAGAGGATGCGGACGCGGGGATCGTTGGCGACTTCTGCCGGGAGCTCAAGTGGTGGGATCGACCCGTCGTCGACCACGACGACCTCGAAAGCTCTATACGTCTGCCTCAGGATGCTCTGGACAGCTCTCGTCACAAGAATCGGTCGGTTGCGGCTCGGAACGACCACGGTGACGAGCGGCTCCCGATAGGCTGTCATTGAGACCCGGGGGCGAGCCGGCGAAGCTCGAAGGGGCGGACCGCATGGATGCCAAGCAGCAGGACCGCCCACACGGCAGCGAGGCCGACGGAAACCGTGGTTGCCAGCCACAGGTCGATGGGGCCGAGCACGATGTGCACCGCGAGCGCGGCCGCGAGTGGCAACCCCGCCGTCGCGAGGGTGGCGACGAAGTCGCGTCTCAACGGGTGGGCGCCGGTGATGCGGAAGAGCTCGATCGCGACCCAGAGGTTCAGGACGATATAGGTGCCGGAAGTGGCAACCGCTGCTCCCTCCGCGCCGAACCACGGGATGAGCACGACACCGAGCGCGATCATCGTCGCTGTGGCGCCGGCTCCGGAGCGCGCGAGCGCTCCCCGTCTCCCAGTGGCGGCGAGCGCCGATCCGTTCATTCCGCAGACCAGGTTCACCGCGAACCCGGGCAGAAGGAGCCAGACCACCAGCCTGCTGGCAGGGAAGTCGGCCCCGTAGAGTCCGTGTAAGACGACGTCGGGGAAGGCTGCAAGAAGGATGATGGCAGGAAATGCAACGACGAAGGCGAGCTTCGAGATGGACACATAGAGGTCGCGAAAGCCATCCAGCCGCCCGGCTGCGAACACCCGGCTTGCGACGGGAAGGAACTGAGCGGTGAACAACAGCGGGACGAGGAGCATCGCTTGTTCGACGATGCGGAGCGCCGGCTCGTAGGGGCCGACTTCGGCGCTGCCGCCCGCGATCCCGAGCACGAGCACGTCGAAGCGGGAGATGACGATAATCGCCAGCCCGGTGACGGCGAACGGCAACGAGTTAGCGAGCATCCGCCGGGCCACGTCGACACCGGGGAGAAAGACCCGCGAGGGGGTGTCGAGCGAACGCGTGACATAGAGCGACGCCACGATGCCGGCCATCGCAGCCATTCCGTACCGACCAACTGAGCTACCTCGCCGCGGGTGTGAAGTGTAGCGTCCTCTCTGCGGGACCGCCCCCGCCCCGGTACGGTTCCGTGCCGTGACGCGGTCCGTGTCGATCATCGGTGCTCCACTCGACCTCGGCCAGACCCGGCGCGGCGTGGACATGGGCCCATCGGCCATTCGCTACGCGGGCCTCGAGGAGCGGCTGGTCGCGATCGGGCGCACTGTCGTCGACCGTGGCAACGTCGCTGCGCCCGAGCCAGAGGCGCTCGCCCTCGCGGATGCGCGTGCGCGCTACCTGCCCGAGATCCTCGCCGCGTGTGCCGAGCTGGCGGCGCTCGTGGAGGACGCGGTGCGACGTGACGAGACACCCGTCGTGCTCGGCGGCGACCATTCGATCGCGCTCGGCACGCTGGCGGGCCTTGCGGCCGGCGCCGGCCAGCCGGGCGGCGTGATCTGGATCGACGCACACGGCGACCTGAACACGCCGGAGTCGAGCCCGTCGGGCAACGTGCATGGGATGCCGCTCGCCGCCGCGCTCGGCAGGATCCCCGAATGGTTCACGCACGACGGGCTGACGTTGCCGGCGCTCGACCCGTCGCGGGTCGCGCTCGTCGGTATCCGCTCGCTCGACCCGGCGGAGCGCGTGCTTCTGCACGACTCGGGCATCCGCGTGTTCACGATGAGCGACATCGACAGGATCGGGATCGAACGCACGATGCGCGAGGCGCTCGACAGAGTGGCCGGCCCCGGCTTCGTTCACATCTCGATCGATCTCGACTCGCTCGATCCCGAAGTCGCTCCGGGAGTGGGCACGCCCGTGCGCGGCGGCCTCACCTACCGGGAGGCGCATCTTGCCTGCGAGCTGATAGCCGAGTCGGGGATCGTGGGCTCGCTCGAGGTCGTCGAGGCGAATCCGATTCTCGACCGGGAGAACACGACCGCGCTCACCGCCGTCGAGCTGCTCGCGAGCGCGCTCGGGCAGACGATCCTGTAGAACCGGAGCGCTATCGTGCTCGCGCGAGCACGACCCGCGCCACACCCGGGGCGGCGACCGAGCCGTCGGGGCGCACGAACTCGGCGAGATGGCGCTCAGCGCCCTGCCGCAATGCGACGGCCTCATCGGTCGAGAGACGCGCGAGAAGCGTCGTCAGGAGGCGTGAGGTATCGCAGGTAGCCTCCCACCACTCGTCGAGCGACTCTGCGATCCAGCTCACGGGGACATCCTCGACCGCCTCGAGCTGCAGCCCGCCCGAGGCGATCACGGCCCTCAGCCGGTCGGGGTCGGCGAGCCGGAACGGGCCGGGAGCCTCCGGATCGGGCGGCTCGGTGTACCCGAGCTCGAGCGCCGCGCGGCCCGGCGCCGTCATCCAGGGATTCACCCTCGTGCTCGCCCATACGGCCAGAACGGCTGCTGCACCAGGGCGGAGCACACGCTCGATCTCCGAGGCCACGCGTTCCATCTCGGGTACCAACATGATTCCGAAGCGGCAGAGAACGCCGTCGACCGATCTGCTCTCGAGCGAGAGCGCCGCCGCGTCCTCGACCGCGAACTCGACGCCGGTCAGCCCGAGCTCCGCCGCCCGCCGCCGGGCCGCCTCGACCATCTCCGGCGAGCCGTCGGTGGAGATCAGCTGCCCTCCGGGCCGGATCCGGGGGAGAACCGCGAATCCGGTCTCACCAGGCCCGGCGGCGACCTCGAGAACGCGATCGCCGGGATTCGGGCCGAGCAGCGCGAGCATCCGCTCCGAGAGCTCCGCCGTCGCGCGCGCGAACAGGTCGCGGCGGCGCTCCCAGCCGGCCGCGACACTGCTCCACGCGGCGATCTGCTCTGTCGTCCCGTCCGTTATGCCGCCACGCCTTTGAAGTTCGGGATGATGTGCTCGCCGTAGGCTGCGAGCGTCTCCTCCTGGCTGTGGGTCATCAGGTAGATCGAGTAGTGGTCGACGCCGATCGCCTCGAGCTCCCGTAGCTTGGTGGTGATCTGACCCACGTCGCCGAGGACAGAGAAACGGTCGCAGATCTCGTCGGTCACGAACGCGCCGTGGGCGGCACCGACGCGGGAGTGGTCGTTGTAGTCGTAGAACTTCCGCGCCTCGACGTAGTCGGTGAGCGCCTTCGGGACGACGGAGCCGTCGGTGCCGTAGCGCTCGATCAGGTCCTTGACGTGGTTCGAGACCATCGCCGGGAACCAGCGCGTCTCTTCTCGGGCGAGCGAGATGTCGTCGGTGACCATGCTCGGCGCGCAGACGATGCACTTCAGCGCTGCGGGGTCGCGACCGGCCTCCTCGGCGGCCGCGCGGGCCGTGCCCATGATCCACTGGATGATCTCCGGATCGGCGAGCTGGATGATCACGCCGTCGCCGACCCGGCCGGCGACCGCGAGCGCCTTCGGTCCGTAGCCGGCGACCCACATCTCGATCCGCGGGAGCTCGGGACGAACCCACTTCAGTTGCAGCTCCTTCTCGTTCCAGAGCACCTCCTCGCCGTTCATGAACGGCTTGATCATGCGGAGGTCCCGCTCGAACTCGGCCACCTTGACCGGCTGGCGCCCGATGTAGCGCACCGCCGAGTCCCCTCGGCCGATGCCCATCACCATCCGCCCATCCGAGATGTCGTGGAGGGTGGCGTAGAGGCTTGCGAGAACCGTCGGGTCGCGCGTGCCCGGATTCGTCACCTGGTGGCCGAACTTCATCGTGGTCGTCGCCTCGGCAGCGAGAGCCAGGATCGGAAACGAATCCTGCCAGAGGACATGGGAGTCGTAGGTCCAGCCGTACTCGAACCCGTGCTTCTCACCGAGCGCCATCAGCTCGACGAGGCGCTGGTAGGGCGGGTCGGGCAGGACGGTGACGCCGAAGCTGAGGGCCATTGTCTTCTCCTTGGGCTTGGTAGCTCTCCGAGTCAGGCCATTATCTCACGCCCGCGCTGCTCTCCGAACCGCGACCAGCGCCGACCCCCAGAGCAGGCCGATGATCAGGAAGCCGACCCGCCCATCTCCCGAAATGCCAAATGTCAGACCCACGAGTGGCGTTCCGACGAGAATGACGAGAACCGCCGAGCCGTTGACGAACCCGATCGCCGCCGCCGGTGCGTCGGGTCGCAGGCGAAGCGTCGTGTCGAAGATCGGTGCAAAGGGAAGACCCGCAGAGAGGCCCACGACGAGCGCGGCAACCGCCCCGAGCCAGAGCGGTGGCGCCGCCGCGAGCACCAGCACACCGGTCGAGCCGGCCAGAAGGGCGGCCGCGACGAACGCCCAGGCCCGGTCTGGCGCCCGGCGCACCAGGAGACCGCCGGCGGGGCGTGTGATGACCCCGGCAAAGAGGATCAGCCCCCCGATGATGCCCGCGCTGCTTCGGGCGTGACCCTCGTGTTCGAGCAGCGTCACGATCCAGTTGCCGGCGACGACGGAGAGCCCGAACGAGGCCATCTGCACGGCGGCGAGTGGCCAGAGACGTCGGTCGACGACGACGCTTCGTGACGGCACGCCCCGCCCGCCCGCCGTTCGGGTCGGCGTCGTGCGCCGTGCGGCGAACACGGGCAGCAGCCCGATCAGTGCGAGCACGAGGCCCGTCCAGAACGGTGCGCGCCACCCGAGCTCACCGACGAGCTGCGGGACCACCATCAGGGCGAGGCCGGCGGTGGCCATCGTCGAGCCACCGTAGGCGCCCTGCCAGAGCGGGCCGCCGAGCCCGGCGCGGACGAGGTCGATCCCCGCGACGAAACCGACGCCGGTGCCAAGTCCCATCAGTGCACGTGCCCCCAGCCCGACCTCGATCGTCGGCGAGGTGAGAGCAATTGCGTTGCCCGCCGCGACCACCGCGAGCGCGACGAGCCCCACGTTCCGTGCACCCACCCGGTCGATCAGCCGACCGCCGGGGATCTGCACGGCAAGGTGCGTCACGAAGAGCGCCGTCGTCAGGAGGCCCACCGTCGCGAGCGAGATGCCGTAGCTTGCACCTTCGACCGTTGCGATCGCTCCGACGTTGGAGATGTTCCACGTCACGGCGCCTCCGAGCACGAGCCCGGCGCCGATCGTGGCCGGGCTACGGATTGGCAGCGACTCGGGCGATCGTCTTGCTCGCGAGCCGGTCGAGCGCCGCGACGGATAGCTCGATGTGCTCGTCCAGCGTGTCCTCGAGCTTCGTGTGCGAGAGCCCGCGCAGGCTCTGGACGAACATCATCACGGTCGGGACGCCGGCTCGCGCGACCTCGGCGGCATCGTGGAGCGGGCCTGACGGTAGCCGGTGGGAGACACCCGCGACCTCCCGGCAGGCGTCGTCGCAGAGCCCGATCAGCGTCTCGTCGAAGAGGATCGGATCGATGTTCCAGATCCGCTCCCAGCTCACCTCGATGTTCTCCTCGGCCGCGAAGCGCCTGCTCGCCTCCTGCGCCTGGCGCAGCATCTCGGCCAGGCTCGTGGCATCGAGGTGACGCTGGTCGAGAAGTTGCTCGGCCGTCTCGACGACCGACGTCACGATGCCCGGCCTGCAGACGACGCCACCCGAGGTGCAGACGGCGCCGTTCCCGACCCGCGCGGCGATGTCACGGATCTCGAGTGCGAGTTTGGCTGCTCCGGCGAGCGCGTCGCGCCGTCGGTCCATCGGCGTCGAGCCGGCATGCGCAGCCTGGCCCGTCCAGGTGATGCGCCACCGCTCGACCCCGTAGGTGCCGAGCACTGCGCCGAGCGGGATCTCCATTCCCTCGAGCACCGGCCCCTGTTCGATGTGGAGCTCGAGATACGCTGCCGCGGATGCGAGCTGTGCGTGGGCGTCGAGCGCGCTATCCAGGTCGACGCCGTTCTCGGCGAGCGCGTCCGGGAGCCTGACTCCGTCGCTGTCTCTCAGCTGTCGTAGCTCCTCCTGATCGCGCATCGAGCCGGCGGCCGCCGACGAGCCAATGAGTGAGCGTCCGAACCGAGCGCCCTCCTCGTCTGCCCAGTCCACGAGCCTGACGGTCACAGCGGGCGTGCCCTCGTCCGCGATCCGGCGCAGGACCTCGGCGCCCGCGAGGACGTTGAGGCAGCCGTCGAGCCAACCTCCGTTCGGCACGGAATCCGTGTGGCCGCCGATCAGCACGGCTCGATCCGACGTGCCGGGGAGCGTGTACCAGTCGTTCCCGGCAGCGTCTCGCTCGAGCTCGAGCGGGAGATCGGCGAGCAACGCGGCGAACCACGCGCGGGCGGTGCGCCACGTCTCGGTCCAGGCGACCCTCTGCGCGCCGTTCTCGTCGCCGGTGAGCTCCTTGAGCTCGCGTAGCTGACGGACGACACGGGCGGGATCGAGAGTCATTGTCGCAGAGTTTATCGCGCGAGCACTAGAATCGGCGGCGTGGACGAACCGCGCAGCTGGCTTCGCGTCCCCTCAGAGGAAGAGCTTCCGCCCGCCGTACTCGATCTGTGGGCTCCCTCGCTCGAGAAGCTCGGCTTCGTCCCCAACGTCCTGAGGCTGTTCGCCCTGCGCCCGTCGCATCTTCTCGCGTGGAGCGCTCACCACGACGAGCTGATGAAGGGCGCTTCGGGGCTCTCGAAGGCGGAGCGCGAGATGATTGCCGTCGTCGTCTCGGTGGCGAACGACTGCGCATACTGTATTGCCGCCCACTCCGCGGTTCTGCGCAAGCTGACGAAGGATGCCACTCTCTCCGATCAGATCGCGGCCGGCCACGCCGGGGCCGACATTCCGGAGCGGACGAAGCTTGCGCTCGACTATGCGGTCAAGCTGACCCGCGAGCCGGCCTCGATGACCGAAGCGGACGTGCAGGTTCTGCGCGACGCCGGCTGGAGTGACGAGGACGTGATGGACATCGCCGAGGTGACAGGCATGTTCAACATGTCGAACCGAATGGCCTCCGGTCTTGGTTGGAGGCCGAACCCCGAGTACGAGACGCTCGGGCGCTAGCGCGGCCAGTCGCTTGCTGCGATCAACTCCAGGACATCGTCGAGCGAGACGACCTCGCCGTACTTCGCGTCGATGTCGCGCAACGCCTGCTCGTGTGCGGCATCGTCCCGGTCACCGACGGCCTCTCGCGGAATGGTGAGCCGGTAGCCGTTCTGCAGCACGTCGACCGCCGTCGCCCGGACGCAACCCGAGGTCGAGGCGCCCGTGACGATGACCGAGTCGCAGCCGTGTGCCGCGAGCAGGCTCTGTAGGGGCGTCCCGAAGAAGGCCGATGCAAAGAGCTTGTTCAACACCGCCTCGCCAGACCGGGGCGCGAGTCGAGGGTCGATCCCGGTGAACGGGCTTCCCTCTGCGAGCGTGAGCAGGACGGGGATCTTCTCGATGAACGCCTTCGCGGCCGCCCTCTCGCCCTGACCGTACGACACCGTCGTGTACACGATCGGCACCTCGTTCGCGCGGGCAGCGTCGAGCAACGCCGCGATCGCATCCACGACGCCGTCGAGGTCACAGCACAGCGGCGACTCCGGGCTCGTGAAGCCGAGCGACATGTCGATCACGAGGAGGGCAGGGCGCCGGCCGGCGCCCTGCCTCTCCCCGAAACCGACGAGATGACTCACGACGGCGCGGGGATCCCGTCGCCGGCCCGCACGCGTGCCAGCGCATCCGCCGCCGGTTCGAGTGGCGACCATCGCAGAGGTACCGCGGGCGTCGGCGGCTCGAGGCCCGTTTCCTCCTTGCAGTTCGCGAGGACGTCCTCCAGCGAGGGACCGAAGTCGAAGTTCGACGCCTCACCCCGTTCGGTGCGCTGACGTTCGCGCTCGGCCTCCGTCGCGGGCCCGTCGGCCGATCCGTCGTCCGCGATGACGACGCCGTACCCCACCGTGGCGTGCTCGCGCGAGACCAGGCCGAACGAGACGTCCCGCACGACCGCCTCGACCGGACGATCGAGCCGGTCCTTCCAGCCACCACCGCCGGCCGTCCGATAGACGAGCATGTCGCCCGGCTCGACGGCGACGTGATCGCACTTCGAGGCGAGGCGTTCCTCGCTGCCGTCGGCCCGCTGCAGGATCTTCTCCGACCGGCCGCCCGGCAGGCCTCCCAGCACGCCCCAGGGACGCGTCAGCCAGCGGTCGTCGTGGATCGAGACTTCACCCGGCTCGAGGTAGACGTAGCGCTTCTCGACGCCGTTGCCGCCACGATGGAGGCCGGCTCCGCCGGAGTCGGTCACGGTCGTGTACCCGTCGATGCGCAGCGGGTAGTACGCCTCGAGGTACTCGGTCGGGATGTTCTCGAACAGCGGCCACCACGAATGGCCGTCCATCCCGTCGCCGATCGGGCGCCCGGGAATGCCTCCGTAGAGGATCTCCATCGAGTAGAAGAACTCGCCCTCACCGTCCCAGCCCGAATAGAGCATGTACGGGCTCGTGCCATAGCCGGCGGCCGTGTTCAGCTCCGGCGCGTTCTTGCAGAGCGCGCCGCCGAGCACGTCGAAGAGCCGGGCCAACGCGTGCGTGCGGCAGCCGAGTGCGGCCGGGTACCGTGGCCGGAGCAGGCTCCCTTCCGGCATCACGACGTGCAGTAGAGGATAGAAGCCGTCGTTGAAGAGGATCTGGGGATCGTTGACCATGATCAGGTAGATCCCGATGAACATCTTGAACATGCCTTCGGAGAGGTAGAAGTTGACCGGGCCGAGGGCCTGCGGGTCGGTTCCCGACCAGTCGAAGAAGGCGTGCTCGCCTTCCCGCCAGATCGTCAGCTGCATCTTGTACGGGCCGTTGCCGAGGCCGTCGTCGTCGACGTAGTCGATGAACGTCTGCGGCTCCTCGGGGATCACGACCGAGATCAGGAACTTCATCGCGTTGTAGGTCCGGTCGAGGAGTGCCTGGAGGGCTGCAAGGTACGTCTCCTTGCCGAACCGCTCGCACAGCTCCATCACCCGCTTCTCGCCCGCGCGGCAGCCTGCGACGATCGCGAACAGGTCGGCGCGATTCATCTCCGGCAGCCGGACGTTGTTGAGGATCAGGCGGAGCACGTCCTCCTGCACCTCGCCACGCTCGACGATCTTGAGGGGCGGGATGATGATGCCCTCCTCGAAGATCGTCTTCGCGCCCGTCGGGAGTGATCCGGGCAGCGGCCCTCCCGCGTCCATCATGTGGCCGAACTGCGACGACCAGCCGACGAGCTCGTCGCCGAAGAAGATCGGCACGAGCACGAGCCAGTCGTTCGTGTGCGAGATCGAGGCCGAGCACTTGAACGGGTCGGAGGTGAGGATCACGTCGCCGGGATACACGCCCCGATCCCACTCCTCCATCATCTCGTTGATGTACGCGCCGAACTGACCCACGACCATCCGGCCGCGCGGGTCGGTGATCATCGGGAACTCGTCGTGCTGCTCCCGGATCACGGGGCTCATCGCCGAACGGAAGAGGACGGCGTCCATTTCGAAGCGCGCGTTCTTGAGGGCGCCTTCGATGATGTCCAGGGTGACGGGGTCGACCTCGAGATCGGGGATCTCGGCGATCTTCAACGGGGGGTGCTCAGTGGTTGCCATCTCGTCCTCCCTCCTCACGCGCTCGGAGTGATCAGGATGTTGTAGTTCGCGTCCACCGTTGCACCGTGTCCGGGAAGGACAACGGTGGTGGAGTCGAACTCGGTCACGATCGCAGGCCCGGCGATCTCCGCGCCGGGCTCCAACCTGGCGCGGTCGTAGATCTTCGTCCGGGTCTTCTCGCCGTCGAAGCTGACCTCGTGCTCGGCGACGACTGCGCCCGACGAGTCGGAGGATCCCAGTGTGCCGCTCTGCAGCTCCGGCTTCGGCACGGCGCCGAAGCCGACCGCACGGAGATTCACGATCTCGGAGGCGGTCCCCGGCATACGGAACCCGTAGAGCTGCTCGTGCAGCGCGTTGAAGCTCTCCTCGAGACCCGCCAACCCGCCGGAGCGGACATCGCCCGGCTCCAGGGCGACGGGAATCTCGTAGCCCTGCCGGTGGTACCGCATGTCGGCGACATACGACAGCCGCTGCTGCGCGGAGTCGATGCCCTCGCCGTCGAGCCACGCCTTCGCGCGAGCCCCGAGACCGTCGAGGATGTCGGCGACCTCCTCGCCGCTCGCTTCGGCGACGAGCCGGATGTGCGTCTGCGCGAACTCGTCGCGGAAGTCCGCCACGAGGTCGCCGATCGCGCACAGCAGCCCGGGTGCCGGCGGCACGATCACGGGGTACGAGCCCATCAGCTTCGCGACCGCGTTGGCGTGCAGGGGCCCGGCGCCACCGTAGGCGACGAGCGCGAAGTCCCGCGGATCGTGGCCTCTCTGCACCGATACGAGGCGAAGAGCGCCTGCCATGTTCTCGTTCACGATCGCCAGGATGCCCTCCGCGGCCTTCTCGACGGACTCGAGGCCGATCGCGTCTGCGATCTTCTGGACCGCGGCGTGCGCTGCCTCGACGTCGAGCGTCATCTCGCCGCCGAGCAGGCTGGGCAACAGGTGGCCGAGCACGACGTTCGCGTCGGTCACGGTCGGGTCCTCGCCACCCTTGCCGTACGCGGCAGGTCCGGGCTCGGCTCCCGCAGACTGCGGGCCGACTCGCAGAGCCTTCGTCAGCTCCGGCACGTGCGCGATCGAGCCACCGCCCGCGCCGACCGTGTGCACGTTGACGGAGGGCACCTTGATCCGGAAGTGGCCGATTGACGTCTCGCGACCGATCGTCGGCTCCCCGTCCTGGCAGAGGGCGACATCGGTCGAGGTGCCGCCCATGTCGAACGTGAGGATGTCGTTGAAGCCGGCCTTTCCGGCCACGTAGAGCGCTCCCGCGACACCGCCAGAGGGGCCGGAGAGAACGCCGTAGATGGGGTTGCGAGCAGCCTCGGCCGTCGTCATCAGGCCTGCGTCGGAGCGTAGGATGTTCACCTCCGCGCTTGCGCCCGCCTCCGCGAGCTTGGTCTGTAGCTGCTTGACGTACGTCTGCACCTTGGGCCGCACGTACGAGTTCATGCACGCGGTCAGCGCCCGCTCGTACTCCCGGAACTCCGGCAGAACGTCGGAGGAGAGCGTGACCGGGAAGCCCGGGTAGAGGCGCTCGACGATCTCCCCGATCTCGCGTTCGTGTGCACCGTTGACGTACGAGTTGATCAACGCGACTGTCAGCGACTCGACCCCTGCGTCGACCATCTCGTGGACGATCTCCTCGACCTGCGCGGTGTCGACGGGGACGAGCGTCGAGCCCGTTGCATCCATGCGCTCGACTGCCTCCCGCGTGTCGGCGAGCGACGCCGGTGGGTCGGGCTTCTGCATGATGATCCACCCTGCGAGCGGCCCCGGGGTCTGCGACCGCGCGAGATGAAGAATCTGCTTGAAGCCCTGTGTCGTGATCAGGCCGACGCGCGCTCCCTTCGATTCGAGGACGGCGTTCGTGGCAACCGTTGTCCCGTGCAAGATGTTGCGGATCTCGCCGACCCCCACCCCGGATTCGGCGCAGATTCGCTCGACGCCGTTCAGCACTCCGAGCGACGGATCGGCAGGCGTCGACGGCGTCTTGACGCGGAACTGCGTCGCTCCGCTCTCGTCGCTGACGAGGTAGAGATCGGTGAACGTGCCACCAACGTCGACCCCTAGTCTGTAGGCCATTTCGTTCTCCTTGTTCGACTCAGCCGGCAACCGGCGCAAACGTGCCGGCCTTGTAGATCTGTCCCTCGAGCTCGTGCCCGAGCACGCCTTCCAGCCACTCTGCCACCGCGACGAGCCCGTCCAGGTCGATGCCCGTCTCGACTCCCTCGCCGTGCAGGAGGTAGACGAGGTCCTCGGTCGCGATGTTTCCCGTTGCCCGGGGAGCAAACGGGCAACCACCGATCCCGCCGACGGAGGCATCGAGCATCGTCGCCCCCGACTCGAGAGCGGCGATCGCATTCGCATAGCCCGTGTTCCTCGTGTTGTGCAGGTGCACGCCTACCGGGATCCCGAGCCCGACTGCTTCCGGGATCAGGCGTCGAACCTGACGAGGGACACCGACGCCGATCGTGTCTGCGAGCACGATCTCGTCGGGCCCTGCCTCGGCGAGCTCCGCGGCGATCTCGATCACTCGCCCGGGGTCGACGCGTCCCTCGAAGGGGCAGCCGAACGACGCTCCGATCGTGACGGTGGCCCGACGGCCGTCGGCATGCGCACGTTTGACGATGCTCGAGGCGGTGGCGATCGAATCGGCGACCGTCGCACCCTGGTTTCGCTGGTTGAACGTCTCGGTCGAGGCGAAGGCGAAGTGGACCTCGTCGAGGGCCGTGTCGGAGAGCCGGTCGTAACCTCTCTCGTTCAGGGCGAGACCCGCGTAGATGACGCCGGGTCGCCGTTCGATCGCCCGGACGACATCCTCTGCGCCCGCCATCTGGGGGACGCGCGAGGGGTTGACGAAGCTGACCGCCTCGACGCGGGGGATGCCGGTCGCCGCCAATCGGTCGACGAGCTCTGCCCGTACGGGGGGCTCGAGCACGAGAGCATCGGTTTGCAGGCCGTCTCGTGGCGCGACGTCGCAGATCGTGACCGCGGGCGCCGCCATCAGATGATGCCTTCCTCACGGAGCTCTGCGATTTCGTCGTCCGAGAGCCCGAGCAGGCCCCCGTAGACGTCCGCGTTGTGACTTCCTTCGTCCCACGTGGCCGACCAGCGCACTGCGCCGGGCGTGCGGGTCAGCTTCGGGACGATGCCCGGGCCGATGTAGGGCCCGAATTCAGGGTCGACGTGCTCGAGAAGCATCTCGCGGGCCTTGAACTGCGGGTCGTCGAAGATGTCCGCGATCGTGTAGATCGGACCGCAGATCACACCGGCCTCGTTGAGGATGCTGTCGATCTCCGCCGCATCGTGCTGGAGCGCCCAGTCCGCGATGATCCCCTCGATTTCGTCCTGGTTGTCGCCGCGTGCGATGTGCGTTTCGAACCGAGCATCGTCGGCGAGCTCGGGGCGGCCGATCGCCCCACACAGACGGCGGAAGACGCCGTCCGCGTTGGCCGCGATCACCATCCACTTCTCGTCACGCGAGCGGAAGATGTTCGAGGGAGCGATCCCCTTGAGATTGGTGCCCTGGGGGCCGCGGACGATGCCGAGCCGGTCGTACTCGGGAACGGTGCTCTCGAGCAGCGCGAAGGCGGCCTCCATGAGTGAGACATCGACGACCTGCCCGAGGCCACCGCCACCTGCGTCGCGCCAGTAGAGCGCCGAGAGGATCCCCTGCGTGGCGAACATCCCGGCCAGCGAGTCGCCGAGCGAGATGTGCATGCGTGGCGGGGCTTCGCCGGGGAAGCCGTTGATGTGACGCATGCCGCCCATCGCCTCCGAGACCGAGGCGAAACCCGCACGACTCGCGTAGGGCCCGGTCTGTCCGTATCCCGAAATCCTCGCGAGAACGATCCCGGGGTTCACCGCGGACATCTGCTCGTACCCGACGTTCCATCGCTCGAGGGTGCCCGGCCTGAAGTTCTCGGTCACGACGTCTGCCTGCTCGACGAGTCGAAGGAGCACCTCCTGTCCTCGCGCCTCGCGGAGATTCAGCGTCACGCACTTCTTGTTTCGCGACTGCACGGGCCACCAGAGCGAGCGCCCTTCGTAGCGGGCCTTGCCCCAGTCGCGGATCGGATCCGGCTTGCCGGGTGCTTCGACCTTGATGATCTCGGCTCCGAGATCACCCAGAAGTCGGCCGGTGAAAGGCCCTGCGAGCAGCGTTCCGAGCTCGATCACACGGATTCCGGCAAGGGGCCCGATCCGCAGCCCCTCGGTGGCGGCGGTCGCCTTGAGATCGTTGGCTGGAGTCGTCACTTCTCGCCGTCGGCGTTGTGCGCCAGAGACGTCCGAGCGCACGGTAGGTGTGCGTCGAGGGTGCAGGTGGCCATGTTGGCGACGATACAGGATGCGCTGTTCGATCCGACCCGAGCCGACTCGGCAGGGCCTCAGTCGCGGGTGACCCGGCCTCTCACGTTGCCCCGTCCCGCGCCCCGGTTGCCCGCGCCTGGAGCGCCTCGAGGTAGCGCTCGAGAGCGCGCTGTCGGCTGCGCGAGTCGGCCAGCACTTCTTCGAGCCGAACACGCTCGGACTCCTGCTCGGCGCGGATCTCCGCTCTCGCGTTCGCCGACAGCCGGCCCTGATGGTCGAGCTCGTCCTCATCTTCGTCCGCGACGCTGTCGGGTTCGAGCACCTGACGCACGAGGACGACGTCCTCGGGTGTCAGGTGCTGGAACGCCGCCTCGTCGATGCGAGAGCCCTCGAGCTCCGTGAGAATGTCCTCGATCTGCGAGCCGACCGCGGCTTCACGATCTCGCTCGAACTCCAGAGCTTCGAGCACCTGTTGCCGTCGGCGCGCGCTGACGATGACGTCGACGTCCATGGTCACAGGATAATGGAGGTGTGAAGCGGGCCGGACCCCACCCGCCCGGCATCGTGCTCGCGGCAGCGGCCGCCGCGCAGGCCGCCGTGGCATTCGTGAGCATTGGCCTGCCGGCGATAGGTCCCGAGCTCAGCCGGGGCTTCCACCTCAGCCTTGCCGAGCTGGGCGCTGCGCTCACTGCCGGGCTGTTCGGGGCCGGCCTCTCACTGATCGCCGCGGGGATGGCCGTCGATCGCTTTGGTGCGCGGAGGCCGTTGCTCGCAGGCACAGCCCTCGGCGTCGCGGGCCTCGGCGTCGCGGCGAACGCCGGGTCGGCGGTTGTGCTGCTCGCGGCGCTCGTCGCCTTCGGCGTCGGATCGGCCGCGGTTCCGATCGCGGGGGCGGGGGCGCTCTTCCGCGCCTACCCGCCGGCACAGCGTGCCTGGGCGCTGGGAGTCCGCCAGATGGCCGTGCCGCTCGGGGGAACGATCGCGGCCCTCACCCTGCCCGCTCTCGAGCGCTTCGGCGGTGTCGGGCTCGCGTTTGGCGTGGCGGCGGTCGCGGTCGCGATCACGGGCCTGGTCTTCGCCTACGTCGCCGTCGACCCGCCGCGACCCGCGTCCGCACGCGTTCACCGCCCGCTTCGGAGCATCTGGCAGACACCCGGCATGCGCCGCCTGCTCGTCGTCGCCGCCTTCTACATCGTCGTGCTGCAGGCGGTGCTCGCGTTCACGGTGCCGGCGGCCCGCGCGGCGGGTCTGACCGCCTTCGCCGCGTCAGCCACGTTCTTCGCCGTCACCGTCTCGGCGATGGTGTCGCGCATCGTGTGGGGCCGTATCGCCGACAGGGCGGCGGGGTCGCGCCGCGTGCGCACCCTCGTCGAGGTCGGGATCGTCGCGGCAGTGGGGGCCTTGCTGTTCACGCTCGCGTTGCACGGCGGAGTCGCAGCGGTGATTCCCGCTGCCGTGCTGTTCGGCTTCGGCGCTCTCGGCTGGAATGCGCTCGTCTACGTCAGCGCCGGAGAGCGCGCGGCTCCCGAGTTGGCCGCGCGGTCCGTCGCCGTCGCAGCGACGGTCGTCTTTCTCATCGCCGCCATCGCCACGCCGCTTCTCGGTGCGCTCGCGTCCCGCGCGGGCTGGGACGTCTTCTGGGTCGTGACTGCTGTGCTCGCTGCCACCGGCTCCCTCGTCGCCTCGAGGCTGCCGGCCAGCGCCGTTCGCTAGGGCTGCGACGCCGCCAGCGCGAAGACGAGGTTCCGGGGGAGCGCGCGCCGGAACTGTTCCAGAACGCCGCGCGCGCTCTCCGCGCGGAAGTACGCGAATTCCCGGAACTCGAGGGCCTGCAACTCGGCGACAACGCAGAGGTCGGCGACGAGCGCCTCGCCGGGCGCGGACGCGAGATAGGGGCCGATCGCCGACCAGGGCTCGTCGAGTAGCCCTCGCGCGGCGAGGGCCCGGTACATGCTCGGAACGTGGTGCGTGAGGTAGACGGCGCGAATGCCGTCGAAAAGCGGATGCTCGCCGCGCTCCTCTGGAACGGGGCTCTCCGGCACCGGCCCCGGCGGTGGTAGTTCCGGAGGTGGTAGCGGGTGCAGGGGAACGGCGCCGTCGAGCGCGAGCCCGAGCGACGTCACGATCAACAACAACGCCGGAAGCTCCTCGACGAAGGGCGCGACCGCGACGCGGACGGCCTGGCTCGGCGTGTACGAGGGGAGGTCGGGCGAGGCACGTTCCCGGAGCCGGGCGAGCGCGTCTCCCACACGGGGATCGTCGTAGATCGAGCGTGCCTGCAGCCAGGCCGGGACGAGCACTGCGGGGTCGGGGGCAAGCGCCTTGAAGATCGCCGGAACGAACTCCATCCGCTTGCGGATGTCGCAGAAGACGGCGGCGGCGATGCCCTCCGCGTCCTCCTCGTGGCGGAGCGAGAATCCGGAGGTCGACATGAGAGCCGTAGTGTATGTTCGCGGGGTGGAGCGGGCCACGAGACGAGGTCGTCGGCGCATGGGCAGATCGAGCGGTGGGAGGCCACGATGATCGTCCGCGACGCCGGCGACGCGTGGCAGGTCGTCCTCCAGACGGACCACGCCGACGTATCGGCGGCGTGTGCACGCCTCTGGGCAGACACGGGCTCCCGCCATGCTTCGCTCGTCGTGGCCGCCGAGCGCCACGACGACGGCTGGGCCGTCTGGGAGCAATCCCCGATGATGGACGCCGAGACCGGCAAGCCGCTCAACTTCCTCGATGTACCTGTACCGGCTCACCTCGCCTTCTACCGCGCGGGGATAGCGGCGATCACCGACGAGGACCCGTACGCAGGGCTGCTCGTGTCGATGCATGGGGCCGGCATCTACCGCCAGCGCTACGGGATGCAGCCGGAGCTCAAGCTGAGCCGGGCAGACGAGGTCGCCGATCTCGTCGAGGCATTCGTGGCGGAGCAGGAGGCATCGCATCCGATCCGACGCGACGAGATCGGCGTCTCGGAGGATGACTGCTGGGCCGACTACTACCGGCTCCAGGTCTACGACCGGTTCTCGCTCTTCTTCTGCCTCAACGATCTCGAGGCGGGTGAGCGCGCTGACGTCGGAGGGTATTGGCTCGAGCCGATCGACGAAGGACGCGTGCGCATGGACCCGTACCCGTTCGCCTCGGCGAGTGCCGACTTCACGCTTCTCCGTCACGTCATCCCGAAGCGGCGGCGGACGGTCGACGCGTTGAAGCACGAGCTCCTCGCTACTCCGGCGGAACGCCTGGAGATCACGGTGGAGCCGGGATAGCGCCCTCCGGGCCGGATCCGTCCGGGACGGGGGGGTTGCGTTAAGCTGCCTGCACTCACGACGAGGGGAGGGCAGCGATGGAGGGCATGATCGACGTCAATGGGGTCAGCCTCTGGCACCGGATCTCCGGTGAAGGCGACCCGGTCGTTCAGATCCACGGCGCAGGGTTCGGGCACTTCAACTTCGACCCCGCGACACCGGAGCTGTCGCAGCACTTCCAGGTGATCGATTTCGACCTGCGCGGCTACGGGCAGTCGGAGAAGCCGTTGCAGCACTACGACATGGAGGTGTGGGCCGACGACGTCGCCGGCCTGATGGACGCTCTCGCGATCGAGCGGGCACACATTCACGGCACGTCGATGGGAGGAATGATCGCGACGGTGTTCGCCGGCAAGTACCCGGAGCGCACGACGTCGGTCGTCATCAACTGCGCAGCTGCTCGCCTGGGGGTTTCGGGGCGCCTGATCTTCAAGAACTGGATCGACATCGCGACGTTGGATCCGGCGGGACCCGGCAGCCGTGTGCTCGCCGAGCTGATCACCTGGCAGGCGCTCTCGAAGGGGTTTCTCGAGGAGCAGGGCGCCGAGGGCCTCGTCACGACGATCCAGACGATCCTGCGGGATTCCAATCGCCTCGAGGTGTTCTGCGCCGCCTGCCAGGCGATGTGCGACATGGACATCACCGCATGGCTGCCGCGGATCACCTCACCCGCGCTCGTCCTCGGCGGCGACGAGGATCTGATGACGCCCTGGGATCAGGGCCCGGGGGGTGTCGGCCAGGAAGGCATCTACCAGGGGATTGTGGGCGCCGAGAAGCACGTCATCGCAGGCTCGGGCCATTCGACCGTCTTCGACAACACCGATGAGCACAACCGCGTCGTGACCGACTTCTTCCGTCGCTCGGCCGCCGGCCCGGCTGCGTAGAGGAACCGCGTGCCCGCGGTCGAGGAGTTCGGCGTCGAGCCGGTTCCGGCGGAGCTCCGTACCGCGGGCTGGCGCGATCTGTTCGCGATCAACTTCACGTTCTTCCTCAACCCGGTCATGTACGTGCTCGGTGCGTTTGCGGTCGTCGCCGGCGGGCTCCCGCTCTGGTGGGCCGTCGTCGCGATGGTCACCGGGCAGGCGCTCGCCTTCTCGTTGCTCATCGTGGTCGCGCAGCCCGGCGTCGACTACGGGCTTCCGGGTCAGGTCGCGATGCGTTCGCACCTTGGCTACTGGGGAGCGCGCCTGTTCTCGTCCCCGTACCGGATGGTCGCAGCGACGTACTGGTTCGCCGCGCAGGCACTGACGGCCGGCCTCGGTGCCCAGGCGATCTTCGAAGCCATGACGGGTGACCGCCTGCCGCTCGTGCCCCTCGCGCTCGCCTTCGCCGTCGTCCACGCCACTCTCGCCATCCTCGGCTTCGATGTGATGCGGTGGCTTCTGCGTGCCGTCTTGCCCGTGTCCCTCGCGTTCACCGTCGTTCTGATCGCTCTCTACCTCACGACTGACAATCCCAGCTACGCCGCGAGCCGCGTGTTCGATTCGCCCGATCAGAACCTGACCTGGACCGGCTTCGCGACCTACGTCACCGTGATGTGCGGGGCCTCTCTCACCATCGTCACCAACGTGGCCGACTTCTGCCGCTATACACCGACCCGGCGCGACATGCGCGTCGGGCTCGTCGCGTCCGCTCTCGTCGCCGCCGCACTCACGACGTTCGTCGGAGGCTATGCGGCTGCCGCAACCGGCCTGACGAACCCCTTCGTCGCCGTCGCCGACCTGACCTCGAACAACCTGCTCCTCGTCGCGCTCCTCGTGGCGATCGTCGTGCAGGGTCTCGCGGCGAATATCACCAACGTCTATACGGCGGGTCTCTCGCTCGTGAACTCCGTCCCGCGGCTCGGGCGGGTCAGGGCGACCGTCGTCGCCGCGGTGGCCGCGGTCACCCTGTCGGGCTTTCCCGAATTCGTCGACCATGCGCAACGCTGGGTCACGCATCTCGGCAACCTCGCCGCCCCGCTGACCGGCGTCATCGTGGCGGACTACCTGTTCGTCAAGCGAGGGCGGATCGACGTCGAGGGCCTGTTCGATCCGCAAGGCCCGTACCGCTACCGGAACGGGATCAACGTCGCCGCACTCCTCGCCGTCGCCGCCGGCGCCGGCGCGTACTACGCCGTACCATCGAGCTGGGTCAAGATCGTGTGGGGCGTTGCCGTGGCCGCTGCGGTGTATCTGGCGCTCGTCGTCGGAAGCCGAATCGCCGCCGCACGGCCGGCACAGGAGATGGCATAGCATGAACCCGGCCCGGAGGCGTGAATCGAATCCGCGCTTCCGCCGAACGAAGCGGCGGTTCGCATGTCCAGACGCCAGCTAGCCGCACTGGGGTCGGCTACCGCTGTTGCGACGGCAGCGGTCATCGGCGCGGCGCTGATCCTCGGCCCGGACGGGGAAGCCGGGCCGACGCGGTCGCAGTACTTCGAGCGGGTGGCCGAGATATGCCGGGTCTACGGCCCGAGGCTCGACCGGATCCCGCCGCCGGATGCTTCCGGCACGGGAGACGTCGTCGCTGCCATCCGCCTTGCGCTTCCCCTCGTCAAAGCGCAGGAGCGCGATGTGAAGTCGCTCGAGGCGCCCGCCGGGCTACGACGCCGGCTCGAGCGGTGGTTCGAACTCCAGGATCGGCGTATCGAGATGCTCGAGAAAGCACTCCGAGCGGCCGACAGGCTCGACTTCCTCGCGGTCGGCGTCGCGTACACCGAGTTCACGCTCGCGGGACCGGAGACCGCCCGGCTGGGGGACGCGATGGGAATCCCCAGCCCTCCGTGCTAGCGACTGCCACGGACTCGCGGCGCGGGAGGGGGGGCCTTGACTCCGATTGGCCGCATCGGTATACAGGACTCATTCCAGGGTCGTTGCACACAATAGTCTTCACGGGCGAACAACACACCTCCGGTGTGTCCGTCCTAGCTGGCGTGAGCGGGCCGAGAGAACAACGAGTTCCTCGAGAGGCGACGAGGGAAGGGAGTCGAGGACATGAGTAGCGATTGGGAGCATGATCCCAACGAGTACCTGAGGGAGCTGGCCGCGGGCGAAGACCTTGGCCGCAGCGATCTCTCCGAGTCTCGCCCGTACGATAGCGCCGGCCTGAGCCGCCGCGAATTGCTCCGCCGCGGAGGCGTGGCCGCCGCCGCTGTGGGCGGCATGGGTGCCTTCGCCGGCACGGCCGGCGCAGCGCCTTCCGCGTCCAGCGAAGTGAACGCTGCCGGCAAGTTCACCGGCACACTCCGAGTGCTCAGCCTCGGCGTCGAGTTCCCCATCCCGGACATCGCCAAGCAGGCCTCCAAGGACCTCGGCTTCACCGTCAAGCCGATCCTGGCCGACTCCGGGAAGCAGCCGCAGATCGCAATCACGTCGCCGGACACATTCGACGTCTTCGGTGGCTACAACTACCAGTCGCTCCTCATCTGGCCGTCCGGCAGCCTGCAGCCCGTCGATACCCGGAGGCTTCCGAGTTGGCGCTCCCAGTACAAGCTCTTCTCGCGGGGCAAGCTCAACCCGGCATCGAAGCGCTGCACGTACGGCGACGGCAACGCCCCGTTCCGGACGACGTACGTCGACCCCGACGGCTCGACCGGCTTGCCCAGGTTCAGCGGCGGCCCCAGGAACAACAAGCAGATCGTGCGTTGGATCGGCGAGAACGGCAAGCCGATCGGCGGCAAGCCGGAGCCCCGCTACATCGTCGGCCCGGCCGCTCACTTCAATGCCGACTCGATGGGCTACAACGCGGACGTGATCAAGAAGGCTCCGAACAAGGTCTCCTGGGCAGAGCTCCTGAACAAGAGCTGGAAGGGCCGCGTTTCCCTGCTTCGCGATCCCGGCATCATGGCGCAGGACGGCGCATTCGCCGTTTCCGCGCTCGGCCTGATGAAGTTCAAGGACTACGGCAACCCGACACGGGCCGAGATCGATCGTCTGTTCAAGATCCTGACGAAGTACAAGAAGGACGGCCAGTTCCGCGCCTTCTGGTCGGCGTTCACGGACTCGGTGAACTTCATGGTCTCGAAGGAGGTCGTGATCCAGTCGATGTGGTCTCCGGCCGTGGCGCTCGTCAAGGCCGCCGGCGTCAACATCCTCTACGCGGCACCGCCCGAGGGTTTCCGCGGCTGGTGCAGCTCCGAGGGCATCTCGTCGAAGGTCACCGATCCCGCGAAGTTGCAGGCCTGTTACGACTACATCAACTGGAACTACAACGGGTACCTCGGCGCCGTGATCATGCGCCAGGGCTACTACATCGCGAACGGTCAGAAGCTTCTCCCGTGGATCAACTCCGCCGCCGGCAAGAACGCAGGGTTCTCGTCGGCCGAGTACGACTACTGGTGGAAGGGAAAGGCCGCTGCGCGAGACCTACCCGGTATCACCGGCAAGGTCGGCGACATCAAGAAGGGCGAGCGCAGGGAAGGCGGCTCGTTCCCGAACCGCATCTGCAAGTACGCGTCGTGGAACTCGTATCCGCGTGAGAGCGTCTATCTCACGAAGAGGGCGAACGACTTCCTGTCCGCCTAACTGCATGTCGGATTCAGCAACATCGCAATCCGAGGGGGCGGCAGAAGCCGCCCCCTCGGTATCGCAAGGGTCGGGACTCGATCTCGTCGGACTGACGAAGGTGTTCCCCGGCGGGATGGTCGCCGTGGACGACGTCAACCTGCACGTCGACCACGGCGAGTACGTCGTTCTGCTGGGGCCGTCCGGCTGCGGCAAGACGACCACGTTGCGGATGATCGGCGGCCACGAGTTCCCGAGCTCGGGCGACATCGTCCTCGACGGCCAATCGCTTGTCGATCTCCCTCCACACAAGCGGCCGACGACGACCGTCTTTCAGCACTTTGCCCTCTTCCCGCACCGCTCGGTTCTCTCCAACGTCGAGTTCGGTCTCAAGATGCACGGCGTCGGCAAGGACGAGCGACGGAAGCTGGCGTTCGAGGCTCTCGAGGTGGTCGGTCTGACGCCTCTCGCCGACCGTAAGCCGAGGGCGCTCTCCGGCGGGCAGCAGCAGCGCGTCGCCCTCGCGCGGGTTCTCGTCACCAAGCCGAAGGCTCTCTTGCTCGACGAGCCGCTCGGTGACCTCGACCGCTTGCTGCAGCTGCGGATGCGTGTCGAGCTTCGCAACCTTCAGCGGCAGCTCGGTCTCATGTTCATCCACGTGACGCATAACCAGGAAGAGGCGCTCTCGATGGCCGACCGCATCGTCGTCATGAACGAGGCCCGCATCCAGCAGGTCGCCGCTCCTTTGACGATCGCCACGAAGCCCGCGACCCATGTTGTCGCACGGTTCATGGGAGACAACAACATCATCCGGGGTACCGTCGTCGAGCGCGACGGCGACACGCTCGTCGTCGAGGACTCGGAGCACGTGCGCGCCAGCGTGCGAGCGCCCGATGCCGCGCATGCCGTCGGGGATCCAGCCGTGATCGCCATCCGCGCCGCCGCGGTGACGATCGACCTGAGCCAGTCAGGGCCCTCCGGCAACAACTCGGCCGAGTGCGAGATCGTCTTCGTCGAGTTCCTGGGCGACCTCGTCAAGCTCCATCTGCTCGCGGGTAGCGAGCGAATGCTCGCAAAGGTCGGAGCGCAGGCGTATCCCGACCTGCGCGGCCGCGAAGGCGAGCGGATCCGGATCTCCTGGAAGGAAGAGGATGTCCAGCTCCTCGACTCCTGAGCTCGGGGCGCCAACGGCCGAGGCGGCGCTCGGGGAGGGGCGTGGAAGCGGCCGCGGCGGCGGCGGCGGCTGGATTACGGCGCTTCTGGCTGCGCCGGGCTTCATCTGGATCGGCTTCTACCTGATCGCTCCGCTCGTGATCATCGTCCTCGTCAGCTTCTGGACGTGGACGGACGCCGGCTTCGACAAGACGTTCACGACGGCCAACTACAGCGAGCTCTTCCACGACTCGACGTACTGGGACAACATGTTGTCGACGTTCGTCACGTCAGTGCTCGCGGTCGTGGCGTGTCTTGCTCTCGGATTCCCGATTGCCTACTTCCTGGCCCTCAAAGTCTCGAGCCTCCGAAACCAGATCACGCTGTTCATCATCGCGCTCGCCCCGTTCTGGACGAGCTTCCTGACGCGCGCGATCGCGTGGACGTTCCCGCTCATGGGTCGTGAGGGGGCCCTGAACCAGATGCTGATCAAGTTCCACATCGTCTCCGAACCGATCGCGCAGCTCGGCTTCTCGACCCTCTCGGTCAGGCTGGCGATGATCCAGCTCTACATCCTGTTCATGATCACGCCGCTGTTCTTCTCGCTGGCGCAGGTCGATCAATCTGCAGTCGAGGCCGCGCGCGACCTCGGCGCCAACTCGTGGCAGACATTCAGGGAAGTGATCCTGCCCCAGTCGATGCCGGGTGTCGTGATCGGATCGATCTTCATCTTCGTTCTCACGATGGGCGACTACGGGACGGTCGCGACCGTGGGCGGCGGCAACATCACATCGGTCGGCACCCTGATCAACTCGAAGATCGGGGCAGTGCAGTATCCGCAAGGGGCCGCTTCCGCGGTCTTGCTCGTCGGCGCCCTGCTCGTTGGCGTCTGGGTGATCACGCGCTTCTCGAACCTGCGGGAGGAGTTGTGAGCGAGTCAATGGTCGAAGCGGCCGGGACGGCGCCCCGCCCGCAGGACGCGATCGTGCGGCGCGAGGTCAAGCAGCCGCGGGACTGGTGGAAGGCGGGTCTCGGGGTCTACTTCGCGCTCTTCCTGTTCTTCCTCTATCTCCCGATGATCCTGATGGCGATTCTCTCCTTTCAGGGGTCGACCGGGCAGCTCACGTTCCCGTTCCGCGGCCCGATCAGCCTCGACTGGTGGAAGACGCTCTGGGACGCGAACGTCTTCAACACGATCTCCGACGACGTCAGTGCGTCGGGCCGCCAGTCCCTCTGGCTCGCGATCGTCGCGGGCATCCTCGTGGCCCTGTTCGGATTCCTGCTGTCCATGGCGTTCCGCCGCCGATGGCGACTGAAGGGCGACGTGATCGCCTTCTACATCCTCATGCTCGCGCTGATGACGCCGGCCTTCCTCGTCGGGCTCGGCAACCAGCTCCTCTGGCGATACATGGGCGAGACACCGAGCCTCTGGTACACGGCGCTCGGCGCGAACGTCGTCTGGGGGATCCCGTTCTCGTTCCTCGTCATGCTTGCCGTCTGGAACCGTTATGACCGCCACATCGAGGAGGCCGCCCGGGACCTCGGCGCAAACACCGCCACCACGTTCCGCGAGGTGACCCTTCCTCTCGTCTGGACGGGCATCTTCGGCAGCTTCCTGTTCGGCTTCACGCTGGCCTGGAACGACTTCGACCGGACGATCCTCCTCCAGAACGGATACCAGGCGCAGCCCCTGCCGATCCTGATCGGGACCTGGCCGTCGAGTCGGCCCATCCTCCCGAACCTCTACGCGCTCGGAGCCGGCACGACCGCCGTGACGCTGTTCCTGATCTTCGTCGTCCTCGTCATCGTGAACGTCGCCCTCCGCTTCCGCACGGCGCCCGTTCATCTCGCCGAAGAGGAGTTCGGCGAGGAAGTCGGTGGCAACCTCGACGTCTCGCAGGCGGCCAAGCTCTCGAAGAAGTAGACGCAGCGGCCGTGTCGACAGTCGTGGTCGTGTCGACAGGGGGCACGATCGCGATGCGCCCCGACCCGGAGACCGGCAAGCTCGTGCCGGCGGTGACCGGCAGCGAGCTCGTCGAGATGCTCGACTGGTCCGAGGCGCCGCCACTCGAGCTCGACGAATTCGTCAGCGTCCCGAGCTTCGACGTGCACGGGCAGCTCGCACTCTCCCTCGCCCGCCGGGTGAGAGAGCAGGCCGGCCGTTCCGACATCGCGGGAATCGTCGTTACGCACGGGACGGACACCATGGAGGAAAGCGTCTTCCTGATCGACCGACTGCTCGATTCGGACGTTCCCGTCGTGCTGACGGGAGCCCAGCGGGGCGCCGACGAGAAGGACACGGACGGGCCGCGGAACCTCCGCGACGCGATCCGGATCGCGTCGGACCCCGCTGCCCGCGCGCGCGGCGCACTGATCGTCTTTGCCGGCGAGATCTACCCGGCACGAGAGGTGCGCAAGGTCCATACGAGCGCAGTCGCCGCTTTCGCCGCTCCGGGGTACGGGCCGATCGGCGTCGTCGACGGGGCCCGCGTCGTTTTCCGGCTGCGGCCCGAGCGGCGCCCGGCCCTGCCGGTCCCGGCGGAGCTCGCCCCGGTCGACCTGATCCGCCTGTATGCAGGGAGCGACGCGCGCTTCGTGCGCGCCGCGGTCGATGCCGGAGCGCGGGCGATCGTGCTCGAGGGAACGGGCCGCGGTAACGCCAACGAGCAGGTGGTCGCCGGCGTCCGCGATGCCGTGGCGCGGGCGATCACGGTGGTCGTCTGTTCGCGCTGCAGCTCCGGTCGTGTCGAGCCCGTGTACGGGCGTGGCGGTGGCCGGGATCTTGCCGAGGCGGGTGCGCTCTTCGCCGGCGATCTCGCCGGGCCGAAGGTTCGCGTGCTCCTGCAGATCGCGCTCGGCGCCGGCCTCGACCCCGTCGCCATGCTCGCGGCGGAGGCCGGGTACCGCCCATGACGCGCGGTCAGGTCGTGCCACTGCCGGGATCGGCTGCCACCGTCGTCGAGCTCGCCCGCGCGCTGGCGAGTGGCGGCATGACCGTGGAGTCGATCGCCGCCGCCTACCTCGATCGGATCGATGCCGCTGAGTCGACCGTGCGTGCGTGGGCTCATCTCGATCCGGCCCAGGTCCGCGCCCGCGCCCGTGAGCTCGACGAGGTGCCACCGGCCGCGCGAGGCGAGCTGCACGGGATCCCTCTGGGTGTCAAGGACATCTTCGACACCCACGACATGCCGACGGGACACGGTTCGCCGATCTACCGCGATCACCGCCCGCCAACCGACGCTGCCAGCGTGGCGATCGCCCGCCGATGCGGCGCGCTCGTGGTCGGAAAGCTCGTGACGACGGAGTTCGCCGCCTGGCCGCCGGGGCCGACCACCAATCCGCACGACGTGACCCGAACCCCGGGTGGCTCCTCGTCCGGTCCCGCGGCGGCAGTTGCCGCCGGCATGGTGCCCGTCGCCTTCGCGACGCAGACGACGGGGTCGATCGTTCGACCGGCTGCCTTTTGCGGCGTCGTCGGCTACAAGCCGACCCACGGGATGCTCCCGTGCGTTGGGGTGAAGGCCATCTCGGAGTCCTTCGACACGATCGGGGTGATGACCCGCACCGTCGAGGACGCGGCATTCGTCATGGGCGCTCTCACGGGCCGCGGCCTCGCCGTGCGGCCGCCGCTGGCGCCTCCCCGCCTGGCCGTCTGCCTCACGCATGAGTGGGCCGCCGCCGCGCCTGAGACCGCCGCTCTCTTCGAGGTGTTGCCAGAGCGGCTCGCGAGCGCCGGGTCCCGGCCAGTCGCGGTAACGCTTCCTTCGTCGTTCGCGGGGCTCGTCGACGCGCAGAACCGGATCTGGACGTTCGAAATCGCCCGGTGTCTCGCGGACGAGCACCGTCGCTTCCGGGAGATGATCCGCGAGCCGCTGCGAGGAATGCTCGACGAAGGAGCGGCGATGTCGCTGCAGGCGTACGAGGAGTCCCGTGACCTGGTGCGGGAATGCCGGGCGGAGCTCGGTGACGTGTTCCGCGACGTCGACGTGCTGATCACGCCGTCGGCCCCGGGCGAGGCGCCGGAGCTCGCGACGACCGGAGATCCGATCTTCAACCGCGGCTGGTCGGCGCTCGGGACCCCGGTCGTCAACGTCCCCGCGGGCACCGGCCCGCTGGGGCTCCCGCTCGGCGTCCAGATCGTAGGGATGCCGCAGCACGACGCTCGTACGCTCACGTGCGCTGCCTGGGTCGAGGCGGCGCTCGCCGCGGGTGACGGTCGGGAGCACGCATGAAGGCGATCCTGTACAACGATGCCGGCTGCCCGTGGGGATACTCGGTCAACCCCGCACTCCGGGTGCTCGAATGGCGTTACGGGTCTCGACTCGACTGGCGGCTCGTACTGATCGGCCTGACCGAGCAGGCGCAGCAGTACGTCGATCGGGGCTACACGCCGCTCGGGTCGGCCGACGGGTACGCCCGCCGGTTCCGGCGTTTCGGGATGCCACTGTCCCCCGAGCCGCGTGCCCGGGTGGTCGGCACCGGGCGGGCGTGCAGGGCCGTCGTTGCCGCGCGCCTGCAGTCGCCGGGGAGCGAGTGGCCGGTGTTCCGTGCGCTCCAGTTCGCGTGGTTTACGACTACGTTGCTCCTCGACGAAGACGTCGGGATCGCGGAGGCGCTGCGGGGAGTTCCAGGGATCGACGTCGGAGCCGTGATCGCTGCGATCGACCAGCCAGAGGTCGAAGCGGCCTACCGGCGCGACTGGGCAGACGCGCGTACCGCGCTCGGGTCACCTGCCGAGCTCCAGGGCAAGACCGCGACGACCGACGGCCCTGTCCGCTACACCGCGCCGTCCGTCGTCTTCGAGACTGCGGACAGGAGGCTGGTCGCCGGCGGCTGGCAGACGATCGAAGCGTATGACGTGCTCGTCGCGAACCTGCTCCCGGACGGGGAGCGCCGGGGTGTGCCGGATGATCCGCGCGAGCTGCTCGAGTTCTTCCCCGGGGGCCTGACGACGCAGGAGGTCGCACAGCTGCTGACGCGTGGCAACGATGCCACGGTCCGGATCGAGGCGGAGGCCGCCATGCTGAGGCTGGTCGCTGCCGGCGCCGCCGTACGAACTCCGGTGGGCGACGACGCTGTCTGGACGCCGGCGTAGCCGGAGCGCGGGAGGTCCCGGCTACGCCGGTCGAACGCGCGATCGGCTACGTCTGCCGGGGAGACCTCCTGGCGAAGTCGTCGGCGATCTCGTCGAACGTTGCCCAGCGCACGCCCTCGTGCTTGTTGATGTGCTCGATGATCCGCTCGTGCATCAGCAGCACCTGCGGCCGGCCGCTCACGTCGGGGTGAATCGTCATCGTGAAGACGGCGTAGTCGTACTCGCGGTACACCCAGTCGAACTGGTCGATCCAGATCTCCTCGAGGTGGCGCGGGTTGACGAAGCCGTGGCTGTTGGGAGCGCCTTTGATGAACATCATCGGGGGGAGATCATCGAGGTACCAGCTCGCCGGAATCTCGATCAGGTCGGTCTCCTCGCCGCGCTGAAGCGGCACCATCCACTCCTCCGCCTGCTTCGCGTAGTCGATCTTCGTCCACGAGTCGCCGACACGCACGTAGTAGGGGTGGAAGTCCTTGTGCATGAGCGAGTGGTCGTACTTGATCCCTCGCTCGAGCAGCAGCTCGTTCGTGACATTCGAGAACTCCCACCACGGTGCCACGTAGCCCGTCGGCCGTCGTCCCGACACCTCCTCCACGAGTCCGATGCACTTGTCGAGGATCGCCGTCTCCTGCTCGCGGGTCATCGCGATCGGGTTCTCGTGGGAATACCCGTGAATCCCGATCTCATGTCCGCCGTCGACCACGAGTTGGGTCTCCGTGGGGAAGGTCTCGATCGAGTGCCCGGGGATGAACCACGTCGTCTTGAGGTCGTGCCGGGCGAAGAGGTCGAGCAATCGTGGAGTGCCGACCTCCCCCGCAAACAGCCCGCGTGAGATGTCGTCTGGGGAGTTCTCGCCTCCGTACGAGCCCAGCCATCCCGCCACCGCATCCACGTCCACGCCATACGCGACAAGAATCTCCTTGGCCATCACAACCTCCGTTGTCGGTCTCTCGTGAGCCAGCGCTTGCTACAACCCGACTCTAGTGTGTGCGCTTTGCGGTGTCATCTTGAACGAGCACTGGGCCGAGCAAGAGGGAGGTCGGCGTTCGCGGGTGTTCCGCGCCGCGCTCCTCAACCGGGTGCTCGGCCACTTCGGCCTGTCTCTCCAGGACTGGGCGGGCACGGTCTACGTCCTTCGTGACTGCAAGGGCTCCTCGGCCGTCGTCGCGGACATCAGCGCCGTCTGGAGCGAGGCCGAGCGGCTGCTCGGCAGGCCGCTCGACCCGCTCGATGCTTCTCTTGTTGCGGGGCTGAGCGAGTGAAGACACCGGTCGTCCTCGTGACCGGCTTCCTCGGGAGCGGGAAGACGACCCTCATCTCGAGGCTGCTCGAGCATCCCGCGATGGGAGAGACGGCCGTGATCGTGAACGAGCTGGGCGAGATCGGGATCGACCACCACCTCCTGCGTCAGGTCGACGAACGCACGGTGCTGCTCGCGAGCGGTTGCGTCTGCTGCGTGCTCCGCGGCGACCTCGTGGACGAGCTGCGCAACCTGCTCGACCGTCGTGATGCCGGGGAGGTGCCCCACTTCGTCCGAATCGTGGTCGAGACGACGGGGATCGCCGACCCGACGCCGATCGTGATGACGCTTCTCTCGGATCCGGTCGCGCGCAACCACTACGAGCTCGGGTGCGTCGTCGCGACTGTCGACGGGGTGCACGGGCTCCGCGGCCCCGAGTCCGTCAAGCAGGTCGCCGTCGCGGATCGTCTCGTGATCACGAAGGCCGATCTCGCCGTCCCGGCTGAGCGATCGCGGCTGGCCGCCGAGCTGGCGCGACTGAACCCGACTGCCCCGGCTCGCCCGGCAGTGTTCGGGGAGGTCGATCCCGACTGGCTCTTCGAGGGCGCGGAGCACGACCCTCGGGATTTCGAGCGGGAAAACGGGCTCGAGCACGCCCACGGAGAGGACCACCATGACGTGCGCTCGTGCGTGCTCTTGCTGGGTGAGGTCGACTGGACCGCATTCGGCATCTGGTTGACCATGCTCCTCCAGGCGCGGGGCCAGGACATCCTCCGGGTCAAGGGCTTCCTCAACGTCGGCGGCACCGGCCCCGTGCTCGTCAACTGCGTCCAGCACGCTGTGCACCCACCCGTGCACCTCGAGGAGTGGCCCGACGCCGACCACCGCTCGCGCCTCGTGTTCATCGGTCGTGACCTGGACGTCGAGCGCCTGCGCGCGTCACTCGCGGCGTTCGATCGCGTCGCGCGATCGTGACCCGGAGGTCGTTGTCGGTGGGGAGTTCGGCCAGGCGGTTCGAGTACGCTCTTCGCCGGGTCACGAATCCCGCTCCCCGGACAGGATCGAAGCCAGAGAGGCGAAGTGGAACCGACGTTGGCACCCACGCACGGACGAGTCCCGGCGGCTGATCTCGCGGCCCTGTCGGCGATCGAGCGTCGTGTGCTCTGGCTCGCAGTCCGGATCGTCGACTACGCGAACCGGGAGCGGCCGAAGGGTGATGCGTTGAAGGTGGGCGGCCACCAGGCGTCGTCGGCGTCGATGGTGACATTGATGACGGCCCTTTACCTTGCCGACCTACGGGCAGAGGATCGCGTCTCGGTCAAACCGCATGCGTCACCGGTGCTGCATGCGATCGAATATCTTCTGGGACGGTTGGACCGGTCGTACCTGACCCGGTTGCGGGACTTCGGCGGGTTGCAGTCGTACCCGTCGCGCACGAAGGATCCCTTTCCGGTCGACTACTCGACCGGCTCGGTCGGCCTCGGCTCGGCAGCCCCGCTGTTCGGGGCACTTGCCGACAGGTTCACGCAGACTCGGCTTGGCGCCTCCACGGGCGGTCGGTTCATTTCGCTGCTGGGCGATGCCGAGCTGGACGAGGGCAACATCTGGGAGGCGCTTGCCGAGCCGCTGGCGCGGAGGCTCGGCAACGTCTTGTGGATAGTCGACCTCAATCGGCAGTCGCTCGACCGGGTCATCCCCGGGATCCGGGCGGCCGAGCTCGAGACCCAGTTCCGGACGAGCGGCTGGGATGTGATCGAGCTCAAGTACGGGCGGCGGCTGCGTGAGGCGTACGAGCACGACGGTGGTGAGCTGCTGCGGGCGCGGATCGACGGGATGCCGAACGAGGCGTATCAGGCGCTCTACGGCGCCTCGGACGAGGAAGTGCGGGCCGCGCTCCTCGAGCCTCTCACGCCACCCGAGCGATCCAGCCTGGCGCCGCTGCTCGTCGACGATCCATCGGGACTGATCCGTGATCTCGGCGGTCACGACCTCGCCGACGTGCTCGGGGCGCTGCGCCGCGCGAGCGAGCATCCCGACCGACCGACGGTGATCTTTGCCTACACGATCAAGGGGTACGGCCTGGAGATCGCGGGTCGACCGCAGAATCACTCGGCCCTTCTCTCCGGCGAGCAGATCGACCGGTTCCGGGCCGACGTCGGGCTCACCCCGGAGACCGAGTGGGACGGATTTGCCCGAGAGACGCCCGAAGGCAGGGTTCTCGTCGCTGCCCGCGAGCGCCTCGACCGTGGTCTCCGCCCACCCGTCGCCACGATTCCGATCCCTGCCACGCTCGACACGCGTGACGGCGTTCCGGTCTCGACTCAGGCCGCATTCGGCCGCATTCTGCTCGAGCTCTCCCGGGTCGACGGCGTCGGTGACCGGCTCGTCACCGTCTCGCCGGACGTCGCCGTCTCGACCAATCTGGGCGGCTTCGTCAACAAGACCGGGGTCTGGGGGCCGGAGGAGCAGCCCGTCTACGACGCGATGGAGGACTCACCGTTGAGATGGCGTGTCGGCCCCGAGGGCCAGCACATCGAAATGGGGATCGCCGAGATGAACCTGGTCTTGCTTCTCGGTCAACTCGGGCTCAGCTGGGATCATCAGGGCGAGCGGCTGTTCCCGTTCGGCACGGTCTATGACCCGTTCGTGATGCGGGCGCTCGAGGGGATCGTCTATTCGACCTATTCCGGCTCACGATTCGTGCTCGTCGGAACCCCGTCGGGCATATCGCTGTCCCGCGAGGGTGGCGCTCACCAGTCGATCTCGACGCCAGGAATCGGGATCGAGACTCCCGGCCTCACCTACGCCGAGCCCTGCTACGCACGCGAGCTCGAATGGCTGCTCCTCGACGGGCTGACCCGGATGCAGACGCCCGAGGGGGAGGCGCTCTACCTGCGGCTTTCGACCAAGCCGATCGACCAGGATCCGTTCGCGGCGGCGGCAGCCCTCGTCGGCGACGAGCGGTTGCGCGCCGATGTCGTCGCCGGCGGCTTCCGCCTTCGCGAGCCCGGGATCGCGGACGACCGCGCCGTGATCGCCGCCTGCGGTGCGATCGTCCCCGAGGCGCTCGCAGCCGCAGAGCTGCTCTCCGAGGAAGAGGGTGTCGAGGCCACGGTGCTTTGCCTGTCCTCGCCGGACAGGCTCTACCGCTCCTGGCAAGCCTCCCGCGCGGCACGGCTCGACGGGGCTGCCGCCGAGGCATCGCACCTCGAGCGCCTCCTCAGGCCGGATGAGCGCGACCTCCCCGTCGTCACCGTCATCGACGGCGCAAGCCACGCACTCGCCTTTGTCGGCAGCGCACTCGGCACGCGTTCCGTCCCGCTCGGAGTCGATCGCTTCGGCCAGACCGGGAGCCAACCCGAGGTCTACGCCGAGTATGCGATCGATGCCGCGGCCATCGCAACCGCCGCGCTGATCGCGCTCGAGCCCTGATTCAGCAGGCGATGGGTGGCACACGGGCCGCCCACGGGAACGCCTGCGCCAGCTGGGAGGCGATGCGAAGCAGCATCGCCTCGTCGCCGTAGCGGCCGACCAGCTGCACGCCGATGGGAAGATCGTCTGCGCTCCAGGCGAGCGGCAGGCTGATCGCTGGCTGGCCGGTGATGTTGAACATCGCGGTGAACGGGGCGTAGACCGAGAACAGCTTGTGAACCCAGGCATCGCTGTCGAGCACGGAGTCGTTCTGGTCGAGCTCACCGAGCTTCCACGGGGGCCTCGCCACCGTCGGCAGAAGGAGCACGTCGGTGCTCTCGAAGAACGCCCCGATCGCGCGTCCGACCGCGTTGCAGTCCCCGTAGCCGTCGAGCAACTCGACAGCCGAGAGCGTCGTGCCATGGCGCACCATGGCGAGGGTGCACGCCTCGACCGTGGCAGGAGACGGAGACGTACCCAGTCCGCTCTCGAGCGCGGCGGCGCGCTGTGCTAGACCGGCCGCCCACGTCGTGACGAGCGCGCGGTGCAGCACGTCGGCATCGATTGCCGGCGTCCCCGCCTCGACGTCGTGGCCGAGGTCGTCCAGCGCGCGCGCCGCGCTCTCAACGGCAGCGCTGCAATCGGGCGAGACGCGTTCGCCCGACCAGGCACGGGTTGTCCAGCGAATCCGCACACGGCCGGGATCCGCGTCGATCTCCGCTGCGTAGGGTCGTACCGGGGGCGGAATGACGTACTTGTCACCGGGGCCCGGCCCGTGCAGCGCGTCCAGGGCCGCCGCAGCGTCGCGCAGCGTCCGGCAGAGGACGAAGTCGTGGGCCATCCCGTGAAGGCCCTCCCACAGGCCGGGGCCGACGGGAATCCGTGACCGTGTCGGCTTGAGGCCGACGATCCCGCAGAGAGAGGCGGGGATGCGAATAGAGCCGCCACCGTCCGTCGCGTGCGCGATCGGGAGCGCCCGGGCCGCAACGAGCGCCGCCGCCCCGCCACTCGAGCCGCCGACGCTGTGCTCGAGACTCCACGGATTGCGCGTCGGACCGTGCGCGACGGGCTCTGTCGTGACGTTGAATGCGAACTCGGGCGCCCGCGTGCGGGCGATGACGCGTAGTCCCGCAGCACGGATGCGCTCCCCGAAATGCGTGTCCGCGCTGCCCGTGACTCCGGTCCCCGCCCAGCGGCTGCCGAGTTGCGTGACCTGCCCCTCGAGATGGGCGCCAACCTCCTTCATCGCAAACGGCACGCCGGCGAGGACACCGTCTGCACTCGCCTCGAGCGCCGGCTCCACCGGGCCGCCGACCGTCGCCCCGAGCGACGGGTCGATGCTGTCGATCGCGCGTCTGGCGGCGTCCTCGACCTCGGCGGCCGACACCTCGCCGCTCTCGACGAGACGTGCGAGTCCCACCGCGTCGTGCGCGGCGTAGTCACGCAATTCCACGAGGCGCTCCGGGCTACCCGGGGAACTCTGCGACAGCGCGCACCGGCGAGCCCGTACCACCCAGCCATTTCAACGGGTAGCCCGTGAACTGGAACTCGCCCTTTCCGAGCAAGTTCTCGAGATTGACGAGCCACTCGTAATGAACCATGCCGCGATCGCGGCAGACGCGGTGATTGGGGAACTCCTTGGTTCCCGCCTTGTCGGTCGACGGGCCCTCGACGCCGTGGACGCGCGAGCGATCGGCGAGCCAGTGGCTTGCCGCCGCGGTCAGGCCCGGGTTCATCGTCACCACTTCGTGGTTGGGCCAGTGGCGCTCGTGGAATCCCGTGCAGAGGAGGACGATGTGCCCGTCGATCTTGACGCCGGCCTGCTTCTCCGCGAGCTCCAGGTCCTCGACGTCGATGTCGCCGAGGTCGGGGATGTGGCGGAGATCGAGGCACACGGCCTTGCCCGTGAACCAGTCGAGGGAGACGGCGTCGATCGATGCGCCTCCCGCTCCGATGTGGAGAGGAGCGTCAACGTGCGTGCCGACGTGCTCCAGCATCGAGATGTAGTTGACGGAGTAGGTAAACGGATCGCCGGGCTCGCCGAGCCCGGCCGCGATCGCCTGGTCGTGCGTGACGTAGGGAAGGATGATCGGCGACGGGAACAGTGCATGCGCCGGCATGCCGTTCGTGATCTCCAGCGAGAGGTCGACGAGCACCGTTCCTCGTTGAGTGAGTACCGGGGTCGTTTCGGCCGTCTTTGTCACTCGCTCCTCCTTTGTCGTCGTTTCGGGCCGGGCCGGCGACGGGCGAAGCGAATGCTACACCCGTCGGACTCCTCGACCGCCTCCGCGCGCGATCAGATGAGCGAGAGCGTGACCCCGCCGTCGACGACGATCGTCTGTCCCGTGATGTAGGACGCGCGGTCGCTCGCGAGGAAGAGAAACGCGTTCGCGATCTCGAGCGGCTCTCCATTCCGGCCCACGGGTACGCTCCTGGCGAACTCCTCGAGGCCGGCGGGCCCGAGCGAATTGACGGGGTCCAGCGTCTGAGGGCTGACGATCACGCCGGGCGCTACGGCGTTGACCGTGATGCCGCGGGCGGCGTACTCGAGGGCGAGGCTGCGGACGAGCCCGATGACTCCCGCCTTCGCGGCCGTGTAGTGCGCGTGGCGGGGCCAGCCCTGGAGGGCGCCTGCGATCGAACTGGTGGCGAGCAGCCGTCCTCGTCCGTTCTCGACCATATGTGGGAGTGCGGCCCGGAAGCATCGGAAGACGCCGCCGAGGTCGACGTCGAGCAGGCTGAGCCAGCGCTCGTCGTCGAGGTCGTGGGAGGGCACATCTCGGGCGATCGCGGCATTCGCAACGACGATGTCCAGCCCGCCGAGCTCTGCCACGGTGGTCGCCACCATCCGGTCGACGCTCTCCGTCCTGGCGACGTCACCTTCGAGCACGAGCGCCTTGCGTCCGAAACCCGCGACCGCTTCTGCGACGGGGCCGACGTCGTGTTGATCGCCGGCGTACCAGCAGAGCGCGACATCCGCACCGGCCTCGGCGAACAACGTCGCTGTCGCCGCGCCGATACCCGACGCCGCGCCCGTGACGAGGGCAACTCTGCCGTCCAGTCGGAGCATTCGGTGAATCTATCGTTCACGTGCCCGAGCGGCGGCGCATGTCGTGCCGTCAGTACGAGCGCGGCATCCCGATGACGTGCTGGCCGAGGTAGGCGAGGATGAGGTTGTTCGAGACGGGCGCCACCTTGTAGAGGCGGGTCTCGCGGAACTTCCGCTCGATGTCGTACTCCTCGGCGAAGCCGAAGCCGCCGTGCGTGTCGAGGCACGCGTTCGCGGCTGCCCACGACGCCTCGGCGCCGAGCAGCTTGGCCATGTTCGCCTCGGCGCCGCACGGTAGCCCCTGCTCGAACAGCCAGGCGGCCTTGTAGCGCATCAGATCCGCGGCCTCGATCTGCGCGTACGCCTGTGCGATCGGGAATTGCACTCCCTGGTTGGCGCCGATCGGCCGTCCGAAGACGATGCGCTCGCCGGCGTACGCGGAGGCCTTCTCGATGAACCAGTGCCCGTCACCGATGCATTCCGCCGCGATGAGCACGCGTTCGGCGTTCATGCCGTCGAGGATGTAGCGGAAGCCGAGCCCCTGCTCACCGACGAGGTCGTCGTCGGGGACGAATACACCGTCGAGGAAGATCTCCGTCGTGGCGTGGTTCATCAACGTCTTGATCGGACGGATCGTCATCGTCCCGTCGGCAAGCGCCCGCTTCATGTCGACGATGAACGTCGACAGGCCGAGCGTCCTCTTCTCGACCTCGTCGGCAGGCGTCGTCCGGGCGAGCAGGAGCATGAGGTCCGAATGCAGCGCCCGGGAGGTCCAGATCTTCTGGCCGTGCACGAGCCAGCCCCCGTCGACCTTCGTCGCGGTCGTGGTGATCGACGTCGTGTCGGAGCCTGCGGCCGGCTCCGTGACGCCGAACGCCTGTAGCCGCAGCTCGCCGGTGGCGATCCGAGGCAGATAGCGGAGCTTCTGCTCGTCGGAGCCGTGACGCAGGATCGTCCCCATCGTGTACATCTGCGCGTGGCAGGCTCCGGCGTTGCACCCGGAGGCGTTGATCTCCTCCAGGATCACGCTCCCCGCCGTGATCGTCAGGCCCGCCCCGCCGTACTCCTCCGGAATCAGGGCGGCGAGCCAGCCGTTCTCGGTCAGCGCGGCAACGAACGCCTCCGGGTAGCGGTCCGGCTCGAGCTCGCGCCAGTACTCGCCGGGAAACGCCTCGCACAGCTCGCGGACGGCGGCTCGGATCTCGTCGAGCTCGGGTGACGGTGCGAAGTCCATGGGCTAGGTCGCGCTCCTCTCGAGCAGGCGCCGGGCGATGATCAGCTGCTGGATCTCGTTCGACCCCTCGCCGATGAGGAGGAGCGGCGCGTCGCGGTAGTACCGTTCTGGCCTGTACTCGAGGGAGTAGCCGTAGCCACCGTGGATCCGGAGGCAGTCGACGGCGTTCTCCTGGGCAGCCTCGGTGGCGAAGTACTTGGCCATACCCGCCTCGAGGTCGGCCCGCTCGCCGGAGGCCTTCTTCTCCGCTGCCTGCAGCGTCAGGAGGCGCGCCGCCTCGGCCCGCGTCGCCATCTTTGCGAGCATCAGCTGGACGGCCTGGTGGTGGCCGATCTTCTTGCCGAACGCCTCGCGCTCCTGCGCGTAGCGGAGCGCGTCGTCGAGCGCCGCCTGCGCGACCCCCACGCCGCGCGCGGCAACGTTGACACGACCGACCTCGATCCCGCTCATGAAGTACTTGAACCCCTGGCCGACGCCCGCGTCGCCTCCGAGGACGCTCGTTGCCGGTGTGCGGAAACCGTCGAAGACGAGCTCCGTGGACTCGACCCCCTTGTAGCCGAGCTTCTTCAAGCCGGGCATCGGGATCTCGAGCCCGGGCGGGCTCGTTTCCGGCTCCTTCTCGATGATGAAGCCGGTCATTCCCGTGTGGGCAGGCTCTGCCGACGGGTCGGTCTTCGCGAGGAGCATCACGATCCCGGATCGCCAGCCGTTCGTCACCCACATCTTCTGTCCGTCGATCACGTACTCGTCGCCGTCTCGCTTCGCCGTCGTGCGGATCGCCTGGACGTCCGAGCCCGCATGCGGCTCTGTCATCGAGAACGACGAGCGGAGCTCCATCGATGCGAGGCGCGGGAGGAAACGCTGACGCTGCTCCTCGGTGCCGTGGAGGCGGATCATCGTCGCCGCGATGAACGACCCGTTGAGGATCCCGGAGAGCGTCACCCACCCGCGCGAGATCTCCATCACGATGAGCGCGTAGGTATCGAGGCCGAGACCGAGGCCGCCGTACTCCTCCGGAATCGTCGTTCCGAACAGGCCCATCTCGCGCATCGTCTCGACCATCGACGCCGGGTACTCGTCGGCATGCTCGAGCTCGGAGGCGAAGGGCACGACGTCGCGATCGACGAACTCGCGCACGGTGGCGATGATCTCCCGTTGGTCGGATGTAAGGTTCACGCACTCGCTCCCGTCACGCGGGCACCGCCGCGCCGAGCGTGAGTGGGGCAAGAGCGGCCGAGAGATCGTCGTGGTCGTCGAGTGCCAGGATCGTCTCCTCGAGCGTCTCGACGGCGCGATCGGACATTGCGAGCGAGGCGTTCGCGCGGAACTTCGCCCGAACCTCGTCGGCGGAGAGCGGGTTCTCCGGACCACCCTTCTGATACGGGAAGTCCGCCTCGAACGTCGTTCCATCGCTCAGGGTCACGACGGCCCCACCGGGGAACGCCTGCGGGTAGGTCGGGTAGGGGCGCGTCTCGTAGCGCACCTTCGCCGCCACGGCAAGCACCTCGGGATCGGCGATCGCCTCGTCGGTGAAGTCGACGACGGCGACGTGGCCGCGCACGAGCATCGAGGCAACCGAGTACTGCAGCGAGAACTTGCCCTCGTACTCCGAGCGCGGCACCCGCTTCTGGTCGGCAGGCTCGAGCACGAGCGAGACGCCCGCAGCGGGAACGGCGACGAGCACGTCTTCGATCTCGTCGGCCGAGAGCGTCCGCCCGCCCGTCGCCTCGGCTGCTGCGCCGAGGGAGCCGTGCATGAAATGGCAGACCGGGAACGGCTTGTAGGCGATCCTCGGTGTCTCCCAGCGCGAGCCCAGATCCGCGAGCTGTCCGGCGATGTCGATCTCTCCCTCCGCTACAGCGAGGAACGCGTGGTACAGCCCGAACTTCCCCTCGAGCACGGTCTGCGGGCCTTCGGCGCCGTGCGCGGCGAGGCCGGAGGCGAGGTGTGCGCCGTGTGCAGCCCATCCGGCATGCATCGGCTTCGTCGGGGTGCCGTCCGCGAGATAGGCGAAGAGCCCACCTGCGAACGACCCCGCGATGCCGAGCGCGCTCGTTGTCGTCGCGGCGCCGGCACCCGTGACCCGTCCGATTGCGGCAACGCCGCCGAACACGCCGCAGATAGCGGTGGGATGGAATCCGCGCGCGTGGAAGGCGCCCGGTGCGGCCATCCCGATTCGACAGACGACCTCGTTCCCCGCGACGATTGCCGCGAGGGTGTCTCTTCCGCTTGCACCGACCTGCTCGGCGGCGGCGAGCGTTGCGCTGGAGACCACCGTCGAGACGTGGCTGACCGACTCGGAGTGCGTGTCGTCGAAGTCGAGCCCGTGGCAGAGCATTGCGTTCGCGAAGGCAGCGTTCGCGGCGGGGAGCCGACGCTCCGAGCCGATCACAGTCGCCTGCGGCTCGCCGCCGAGGTCGGCCATCGTGGCCCGACCCTCGGTAGCGATTCCTCCGGCATGGGCTGCAAGCCCGCAGCCGAGGGTATCGAGGAGGTGGAGCCTGGCGTCCGTGAGGACGTCGTCGGGGATATCGGCGAGGGAGAGCGCAGAGCTCCACTCGGCGATGGTCATCGCAGCAGTTGGCATGAGAGTCTCCTTGTCTCGTGTGGGAAACGACCGCCCGCGGCCGCTCTCACACTGTCCAGTCGTCGTCGGAGTACGGGAATCCGTCCGCGACCTCGGGGGCGCCACGACGGTAGACCATGAAGGTCCGCTTGAACTCGATCACGACCTCGGAACGCTGGTTGATCCCACGACAGCGCATCGAGACGATCCCGACGCTCGGGTTCGAGCCCGACTCGCGGATGTCGAGGATCTCGCTCTCGGCCCAGAGCGTGTCCCCCTCGAAGACCGGCTTCGGGAGCTTGATGTCGGTCCAGGCGAGGTTGGCGGCGGCATTCTCGCTCGTGTCGGGAACAGTCAGCCCCGTCACGAGTGCCAGCGTGAAGGCGCTGTTGACGAGCGGTTTCCCGAAGCGGGTTCGCGCAGCGAACGGCTCGCTGAAATGCATGGGGTTCGTGTTCATGGTCAGACAGGTGAACCAGATGTTGTCCGTTTGGGTGACGGTACGGCCGAACCGACTTCGAAACACATCGCCGGGAGCGAAGTCCTCGTAGAAGCGACCACGCCATTCCTTCGGCGCTTCGGGCACGTCAGTCTGCATCGAGCACTCTCCTCTTGTTGTCGGCGATCAGCAGGCGGGCACGCTCGACCACGGGCAGATCGACCATTTCGCCGTCGAGCGCGATGACCCCCAGTCCCTCCAGCTCGGCCTGTTCGAAAGCGACGACGACGTCGCGGGCGCGGTCGAGCTCGCCCTCCGAGGGAGAGAACGCAGCATTGACGATCGCGACCTGATCGGGATGAATGCAGGCCTTGCCGCGAAACCCGAGCGACCGCGCCAGGGCGCAGTCACCCTCGAGCCCGGAGGGATCACGCAGGTCGAGCCAGACCTGGTCGATCGGACCCCGCAGGCGTGCCGCCGCAGAATCGACGACGATCGAGGATCGAGCGAAGAGGAGCTCCTGCCCGTCGGTCCGCGGCTCGAGGCCGAGGGCAACCCCGAGGTCGACCGCGCCGAGAACGAGCGCGACGACGGACGGTGAGGCGGCGAGCTCGTAGGCACAGCGGAGCCCTTCTGCCGTCTCGACGATCGCGATGACCGGGAGCGACAGCGTCTCCGCGACCGCTGCTGCTGCCTGGGCCGTCGCCTTCGGAAGAACGAGCCCGTCGATTCCGAGACCGGCGATCAGCGCGAGGTCGTCCTCGTGCCAGGCGGTACCGACGGCGTTCACCCGGACGAGCCTCCGGCCGGGTGCGTCGACTGCCTCCGAATAGACGCTCGCGACGACCTCGCGTGCCTCGGCCTTCATTGCCGGCGCCACGGCATCCTCGAGGTCGGCGATCACGACATCGGCCGAACTGTCGAGGGCTCGACGCAGCTTGTGGGCGTCGCTGCCGGGTGCGAAGAGGAACGAGCGCGCTGTGAGAAGGTCGGTCATGAGTTGACAGAATCGCGAATGTCAGACATAAACACAAGTTCCAACCGAAGCGAGAGGAGCCCAGCCTTGAAAGCCGTCGTCTTCCACGAGTTCGGCAGCACAGATGTTCTTCGGGTCGAGGAGCTTCCCGATCCCGTAGCCGGTCCAGGCCAGGTCGTCGTCGACATCACCGCGACAGCGCTCAATCATCTCGACGTCGACGTGCGAGAGGGAGTCTCGCGCTTCCCCGTCGCCTTCCCGCATACGGCCGGGGTCGAGCCCGTCGGCAGGATCTCGGAAATCGGCGACGGCGTCACCGGCTGGGCGGTCGGCGACCGCGTGGCGGTGTATCTGATTGCGACCTGCGGGAACTGCGTGTACTGCCTGACGGGACGCGAGTCTCTCTGCACGGCACCGGACTGGTTCATCGGGATGGGGTCGGGTGGAGCCTACGCCGAGAAGATCGCGTGCAAGACGACGCAGCTGATCCGCATCCCGGACGGAGTCACGGATGTCGAGGCGGCTGCCGGTCTGATCGCGTTCGGAACCGCCTGGCACATGCTTGTCACGCGCGCGGGCCTGCGGACCGGCCAGACGGTGCTGATCAACTCGATCGGCAGCGGGATCGGCTCTGCGGCCGTGCAGGTCGCGAGGAATGCGGGGGCGTTCGTGATCGGCAACTCGAGCCGGGACGACAAGCTCGAACGCGCGAAGGCGCTCGGCCTCGACGTGGGAATCAACTACACGAAGCAGAGCGTGGTCGACGAGGTGATGAAGGCGACGGACGGCCACGGAGTCGACGTCGTCTTCGAGCACGTCGGCGGCGAGTTGTTCCAGCACGGGCTCGACTCGCTCGCGAAGGACGGGGTTCTCGTGACCTGCGGCGCGCACGCGGGCGAGGTCGTGCCGTTCGACATCATCCCGTTCTTCCGGCGGCAGCTCTCGGTGATCGGCTCGTTCGTCTTCGGCCGCAGCGAGGTCGAGACCTGCTTCGCGCTGATCGCGCGCGGCACGCTCGAGCCACAGATCGCGGCGACGTTCCCGCTCGGGCAGGTGAAGGAGGCGACAGAGCTCATGGAGAGCAGGGAGTTCTTCGGGAAGATCGTTCTCACGACCGGGGGTGAGTAGTGAAACGGATCGGTGTTGACGTCGGCGGTACGTTCACCGACCTGATCTACGTCGACGACGAGGCCGGCGTGATCAAGGTGCACAAGCTGGCGACCACCCCTGAGGACCCGTCGCTCGGGACGATTCAGGGCGTCCGTGAGCTCGCGGCCGATGCCGGTATCGATCCCTCCGAGCTCGACCAGGTCTTTCACGGAACGACGATCGCGACGAATATCGTGATCGAGCACAACGGTGCGTCGGTGGGGATGATCACGACCGAGGGCTACCGGGACATCCTCCACATCGCGAGGCACAAGAAGCCGCTCAACTTCTCCAACTACCAGGATCTTCCCTGGCAGCGGTACCCCGTCGTCCGGCGGCGCTATCGGCTCACGGTTCCCGAGCGGATCGTGGGGGACGGCTCGGTGCTCGTGCCGCTCGACGAAGACCGGGCACGTGAGCAGGTACGCAGCCTCAAGGCGTCGGGTGTCGAGGCGGTCTGCGTCTGCTTCCTCTTCTCGTTCCTCAACCCCGTCCACGAGCAGCGCGTGGCGGAGATCGTGCGCGAGGAGTTCCCCGAGGCGTTCCTCTCCGTCTCGAGCGAGGTGATCCCGCAGTACCGGGAGTACGAGCGCTTCTCGACAGTAGGGCTGAACGCGTACGTCGGCCCGAAGGTTGCCTCGTATGTCGCCCGCCTCCAGGAGCAGCTCGCGGCGCTCGGTCTTCGCAGCGGGCTCCATCTGATGACCTCGGCATCCGGGGTCGCGACTGCGGAGGCGGCGATCAAGCGCCCGGTGAACCTCCTCATGTCAGGCCCGGTCGCCGGCGTCGTCGGCGGCATCTGGGCCGGGCGGCAGGCGGGGTTCGACAACGTGATCACGCTCGACGTCGGCGGAACGTCTGCCGACATCGGGCTGGCGCAGGAAGGGCGCCTGCGAATGAAGCACTTGCTCGACACGAAGGTCGGGCCGTATCAGGCGATGATCCCGATGGTCGACGTCGACACGATCGGCGCGGGCGGCGGCTCGATCGCCTATGTCGACGGCGGTGGCATCTTCCGTGTCGGCCCGCGCTCGGCCGGCGCTCTTCCCGGGCCTGCGGCGTACGGCCGGGGTGGGACCGAGGCGACCGCGACCGACGCGATGGTCAATCTCGGCTGGCTTCTTCCCGAGGCGTTTCTCGGCGGCGGCATGACGCTCAGCCGTGATGCGGCACGCAAGGCCTTTGCGGACGGCCCGGCCGGTGCTCTCGGCATGAGCGTCGAGGAGGCGTCGATCGGCGCTGTGCAGATCCTCGCTCACTCGATGGTGCAGTCGATCGAGGAGAACTCCGTGCGGAAGGGGTTCGACCCACGCGACTTCGCGCTCGTCGCCGAGGGTGGAGCAGGGCCGCTGTTCGCGGTCCCGATCGCGGTCGAGGTGGGGACGCCGAACGTCGTCGTCCCTCTCTATCCGGGGATCGCCGCGGCGATGGGTCTCGTCGCGACGGACATGGTGTACGAATACGCGGCGACGACCTACCAGCGGCTCTCTACGCTCGACGCCGGGGCTCTCCAGAAGCGGTTCGAGGAGCTCGAGGCGCAGGCCGCGAATCAGCTTGCCGAGGACGGTATCGAGGCCGAGAGCATCCTCGTGCAGCGGATCGTCGACGCGCGCTATCTCGGTCAGGGGTACGAGCTCCGGGTCGACGTCGGCGGTGGAGCCATCGACGAGGCCTGGGCAGAGACCCTTCGCCGTGACTTCCACGACATCCACGAGCGCGAGTATTCCCGACGGTTCGAGGACTCGGACATCGAGGTTCCGAACATCCGCGTGCGTGGCATCGGCCTGATGCCGCAGCTCTCGACGCCGGAGATCGAAGCGGGCGGCGAGTCGGCCGACGGCGCGCTCCGGTTCGAGAACGACGCGTGGTTCCTCGTCGACGGCAATCTCGAGAAGCTCTCGACGCGGTACTACGACCGGGCCGAGCTCCGGGCGGGGAATCGCCTCGCCGGCCCGGCGATCGTCAATCAGTTCGACTCGACGACCGTGATCCCGCCCGGGATCGAAGCGCACATCGATCGGCACGGAAACATCGTGATCGAGGTCGGTGCTTCGGCTCAGGCGAAGGCAATCGCAGCATCGGCAACCGTCCCGACGAGCCAGGGGGTCTGACATGTCCACGACCGAATACGAGCTCGGAAAGCACCCCGGCCCCCCCGAGCTGGAGCGGGTGGAAGTCGACCCCATCACGATGCGCGTGCTGGGCGGCGCGTTCCACGCGATCGCGAAGGAGATGTCGGGGGTGCTGTTCCGGATGTCGTACTCGTCGATCATCCGCGAGTCCGAGGACCTCGGCGCGGGCATTTTCGACGCGCAGGGGCGGGAGCTCTGCGAGTCCGACTCCACCCCGATGCACATCGGTTCGCTGCCGTGGTACATCCGTGGTTTCATGCGCCACCTCGAGGGGAAGATCGTCGAGGGCGACGTGATCATCCACAACAACCCCTACTACGGCGCCTCACACAGCCCGGATATCGCCGTCGCGGTCCCGATCTTCCACGAGGGCGAGCTGTACGGGTTCGCGGCAGTGACCGCCCACGTTCTCGACGTCGGTGGGTCGTTCCCCGGGATCAACGCCGATGCGTTCGACGTCTATGCCGAGGCGAAGATCTACGACGGTCTTCGCTGGTACCAGGCCGGTGAGCTGAACGAGGATCTCGACAAGATGATCTTCGACAACGTTCGAACGGTCACGATGAACCGCGGCGACATGAACGCGATGATGGCCGCGTGCCAGCTCGGCCGCGACCGGATGCTGCGGCTCTTCCAGCGCTACGGCGCGGACACGGTGATGAGTGCCGCGTACAACTGGATGGACTACTCGGAGAACATGCTGCGGGCGCAGATCCGTGCCTTGCCGGACGGGGAGTACCAGGCGCCGACCGGCTGGCTCGATGACGATGCGCGCAACCGTGGCGTGCGCCTGCGTGTCGAGACCAAGGTGATCGTCGAGGGTGACGAGATCACGATCGACCTCACCGGCTCGAACGCCGAGGTCCCGACCGGATTCAACGTTCCCTACGAGGGCTCGCTCCTTGTCGGCGCGTACTACGCCGTGCGCACGATCCTGCTCGACGAGGTGACCTTTCCCGAGCACGTGCCCCAGAACGACGGTGTCTTCCGCCCGGTGAAGGTGATCGCCCCGAAGGGCACGATCTTCAACCCGACCTTCCCGCGCGCCTGTTTCTCGCGGTTCTGTCAGGTGCAGAGGGTCGTCGACAACACGATTCTCGCCCTCGCTGACGCCCTTCCGGAGGGAGTGACGGCGGGGAACTCCGCCGGGATCCACTTCTGTGCGTACTCCGGCTTCTCCGAGGAGATGGGTGAGTACTGGCTCTACCTCGAGGTGAACGAGGGCTCCTACGGCGGTCGCTTTGGCAAGGACGCGATGGACTCGGTCGACAACCTGATGGCGAACACCCGCAACAATCCGATCGAGGAGCTCGATCTGCGCTTCCCGATCCGTTGTGACCAGTACGAGCTGCGTCCCGAGCCCGCGGCTCCCGGGCGATGGCGGGGCGGGATCGGGATCATCCGTCGGAACAGATTCCTTGTCGACGGCGTGTACTCGTGTGAGGGAGATCGCCAGACCGATCCTCCTCGGGGGATCTTCGGCGGCTGGGACGGCCTCGTCGCGTCGTGCCGGAAGAACCCCGATACGAAGAACGCCGAGGACTTGCCGGCCAAGGTCACGGGTATCCCGTTTGCGGCCGGTGAGTTCATCGAGTTCCGCGAGCCGAACGCGGCGGGGTACGGCGACCCGCTCGACCGACCGGCGGACGCGGTGAGGGAGGACGTTCTCGACGACTTCACCACGATCGAGCTCGCGCGGGACGCCTACGGCGTTGTCTTCGCCGACGAGCGGACGCTCGAGATCGACGTGGCGGCGACCGAGGCGCTCCGCTCGGAGCTGCGGGCGAACGTCCGCGGTACGTCCCTGACCGACTTCTACCTCGACCGGCTTCCTCAGGAGAACAAGCCCGTCTCGATCGCGGGCAACACCGAGTTCGGGATGACGTAGGCAGGTGGCCTCGCCGACCCTTTCGCTGCCGTGACGGTGGGCCACGAGCCTCAGGAGTCGAGGGCGGAGCCTCCCGCCCTCGACGGGCTTCTTCTGTCCGTCCCGGCCGCCGCGGTCCCGTTGCGGCGGGTACGGAAGGGCTACGAGCAGGTCGCCGACCAGCTTCGCGAGCTCATCGTCTCGGGCCAACTCGCCCAGGGCGAGCGTCTTCCGACCGAGACCGCGCTCGCGCGGCAGGTCGGCGTGAGTCGCGCGACGGTGCGGGAGGCACTTCGTCTGGTTACGGCGCAGGGCCTGATCAGGACCTCGAAGGGGGTCGGCGGCGGTAGCTACGTGACGATGCCCACGGTGCGGCACATCTCGGAGTCGCTGAGCTCCAACATCGCCCTCCTCGCTGCGGCCCGCGATCTCACCCTGGAGGAGCTGATCGAGGTGCGCATGCTGCTGGAGGTCCCCGCGGCGAGGCTCGCTGCCCGTCGTCGGCAGATCGAGGACGTCGAAGTGCTACGTGGAACGATCCCGCCGGACGACCCCGCTCTCGACAACCACGCCGAGTTCGTCCACAACAGGGACTTCCACGCGACGCTCATCGAAAGCTGCGGCAACGCCCTGCTGCGAATCGCCGCGCAGCCGGTCTTCTCCGCCCTGCAGACGAGCCTGTCGCGGACAGGCCTCGGGCGGAGCTTCCATACCTCGATCCACGCGCATCACGCCCGTATCGCCGACGCAATCGAGGCGGCCGACGAGGACGGCGCCGCGGGCGAGATGCACGAGCACCTCGAGTTCCTGGTTCCCTTCTACGAGAAGGCGTGGCGGCACGCGCGCCGCCCGGGTGACTGATCGAGATCGGGATCCAGGGATCGGGGCAGCTCCCCAAGGGTCTTCCGGACCCCGGCCGTTTCCGTGCCGTCGCCGAGCTGGCGGAGGAGCTCGGGTACGACTCGATCTGGGCGGGCGAGCACCTCTCGTTCCACAACCCGATTCTCGATCTCGGCGTCGCGCTCGCGGCCTTCGCGACCGTGACCAAGCGGATCCTCCTCGGCGCGGGTGTCGTTCTCCTGCCGTTGCGGCATCCGAGCCTCGTCGCCAAGCAGGCTGCCTCACTCGATTACCTCTCGGGCGGCCGGTTGCTGCTCGGGCTCGGTGTCGGCGGCGAGGGCGTTGGCGATTTCGAGGCCGCCGGGGTTCCGGTGGCGGAGCGGGGAGAGCGTGCAGACGAGGGCCTTGTTGCCCTCCGCGCGCTTCTCACGGAGCGTCCGGCGTCGGCCCGCGGACGCTTCTATCCCTTCGCGGGGGTGTCGATCGAGCCTGCTTCGGTTCGGGCGGGCGGCCCGCCGCTCCTCGTCGGCGGCCGCTCGAACGCCGCGATCCGCCGGGCGGGGACGCTCGCTGACGGATGGATCCCGTACATGATCTCGCCGCGACGCTTTGCCGCCGGGATCGAAGCGGTCGCCGGTCATGCACACGCCGCCGGGCGCGATCCGGCGACGCTCCGGCACGTCCTCGTGCTCTTCGCGCACGTCGACGACGACGGCGAGCGCGCCCGCTCCGCGGCGATCGACCACCTCTCGGAGCGCTACGGCATGCAGTTCGAACGACATCATGTCGAGCATCTCTGCGTCGTCGGGACTCCCGAGGAGTGTGCGAACCGGGTCGCCGCCTACCGCGAGGCAGGTGTCGAGCACATCTCCTTCAATCCGGCCGTCGCCGAGGCCGGCTTTCTCGAGCAGGCGCGGCGGATCCGGGCGGTCGCCCGCGTGGCGGTGACAGCGTGACGCTTCCCCTCGCGGACGTTCGGATCGTCTCGGTCGAGCAGTTCGGCGCCGGACCGTGGGGCACGCTGCAACTCGCCGATCTCGGGGCCGAGATCATCAAGATCGAGGACCCCGGGTCGAACGGTGACGTTGGCCGCTTCGTGCCTCCCTTCCAGGAGGGAGAGGATTCTCTCTTCTTCGAGACGTTCAATCGGGGCAAGAGGAGCGTCTCGCTCGATCTCCGTCATCCCGAGGCGCGTAGCGTCTTCCACGACATCGTGCGGGTCTGTGACGGTGTCTACTCGAATCTCCGCGGCGATCAGCCGGAGAGGCTGGGACTCACCTTCGATCAGCTTCGCGACGTCAACCCGCGCATCGTCTGCTGCTCGCTGTCGGGCTTCGGCATGACTGGACCGCGGGCCGGCGAGGGCGGCTACGACTACATGATGCAGGGGCTCGCGGGGTGGCAGAGCCTCACCGGTGACCCTGCGGGGCCGCCGACGAAGAGCGGCCTCTCGCTCGTCGACCTCTCCGGCGGCTATGCATCGGCGATCGCACTGCTCTCGGGTATCTGGAGGGCCCGGCGCGACGGCGTCGGGTGCGACTGCGACGTCTCGTTGTTCGAGACGGCTCTGCACGAGCTGATGTACATCGGCCCCTGGGCGGCGACGCACGGGTATGTCCCGCCCCGGCGGAAGGGCTCGGCGCACCCGACGATCGTTCCGTTTCAGAACTTCGAGGCGTCCGACGGCTGGTTTGTCCTCGGTGCGGCGAAGCAGGTGTTCTGGGAGCGGACATGCACGGTGATCGGCAGGCCCGATCTCTGCCTTGACGAGCGGTTCGCCACGATGGCGGGACGGAACGAGCACCGCGAGGAGCTCGTACCTCTTCTCGAGGAGGTGTTCCGGGCCCGCACGACGGACGAGTGGGTCGAGGCGCTCGTGGCAGCCGGCGTGCCGGCCTCCCACGTCAATACCGTGGAGGAGGCGCTCGCCGACCCACAGACGGTCGCCCGCGAGGACATCGTCGAGCACGATCACCCGACGCTCGGCACGGTGCGCTCGATTCGTACGCCGCTGCGTCTCTCCTGCGACGGGGAGCGACTCGAGCGGGAGCCCTTCCGCGGTCCGGGCCGGGGCGAGCACACGGCGGCGGTTCTCGAGGAGCTCTGCGGTTATACGCCGGAGCGGGTCGCGGAGCTCGCCGAGGCGGGTGTGTTCGGAACGACGCCGTGAGCGATCGTGATCTCGTCGGCTACGGAGCGAGCCCGCCCGATCCGTGCTGGCCCGGCGGCGCCCGCGTTGCGGTCAGCTTCGTCCTCAACTACGAAGAGGGTGGCGAGATGTCCCCGCTCGAGGGCGACGCGACATCGGAGGCATTCCTGCACGAGGTGATCGGGGCACCGCCCACGGTGGGCCGTCGCAACCTCAATACCGAGTCGATGTTCGAGTTCGGGAGCCGCGCCGGGTTCTGGAGAGTCCAGCGGATCTTCGAGGAGCACGGGCTCCCGCTGACCGTCTACGCCGTCGGTCAGGCACTCGAACGGAACCCTGTAGCGGCCCGCGCAATGATCGCCGCGGGGTGGGAGGTCGCGAGCCACGGCTGGCGGTGGATCGACTACCTCGAGATGTCACCGGAGGAGGAGCGCGCCCATATCCGGAGGGCCATCGATGCGATCGAGAACGTGTGCGGGGTTCGTCCTGTTGGGTGGTACACCGGTCGGATCTCCGAGAGGACGCGAGAACTCGTCGTTGCGGAAGGAGGCTTTCTCTACGACTCGGATTCCTACGCGGACGAGCTCCCCTACTGGGTCGAGGTCGGCGGCAAGGATCATCTCGTGATCCCCTACGCGCTCGACGCGAACGACTTCAAGTTCCTGTTGCCGAACGGATTCGTCACCGCCGATGACTTCACGGCCTATCTGGTCGACACGTTCGAGCAGCTCCACGCAGAAGGCGGTCGGATGATGTCGGTCGGTTTGCACTGTCGCATCACCGGGCGTCCCGGGCGCGCGCGGGCCCTCGACCGATTCCTTCAGTACCTCGGCACTCAGAGCGATGTGTGGGTGACCACCCGGGCCGAGATCGCGCGGCACTGGCACGTCGAGCATGGACGGCGCTGAGCAACCGCGATACGATCACCCCACCCGGACGAACAAGGAGGACGATATGTCGACGACCGCAGCCACCTGGACGCGCGAGACCCTCGCCGCCGCACCGCAGACCTACTTCGATGCCGTGGACGCGATGGACGCCGACGGCGTGCTGGCCCACTTCGCCGACGACGCAACACTGACGGTGCAGACCGACCACGTCACGTTCGAAGGCGCGGAGGAGATCCGCCGCATGTTCACGGACTTCTTCGACGCTTCCGCGACGATCCGGCACGAAATCCGCAATATCGTCGTGGAGGAAGCGGCCGGGAAGGTCTCCACGGAGCAGGGCTACATCGGCGAGCTGAAGGACGGCACCCAGAACGACATGCACAACTGCAACTTCTTCGACTTCGACGCCGACGGGAAATTCAAGCGCGTGATCATCTGGATGGCGGGGTCGAACCCGCTCAAGTAGCCCGTATCACGACGGCGGTTGTGGCGTAGCGCAGAACGGAGGGGCCGGGCGCTTCGAACGGCGTTCCGGCCTCTCTCAACCGTCCTTCGCGATCGCGCCGTCGAAGAAGTCACTCACGATCCGGACGGCGTCCGCCGGGCACTCGAGCAGGTCGGCGTGGCCGATGTCCGGGAACTCGTGCGTCGTGATGTTCGAGTTCAGCTTCGCCATCTTCCGCGCACCGAGGCCGGACGGGGCGAGCACCGGGGGGCAGAGGATGTCGTGCGTTCCGTTCGTCATCAACAGCGGACGGTTGATCTCGGGCACGCGTGGCGAGAGGTCCATCTGCTCCATCGCGATGCACGCCTGGCGCACCGTGTAGGGGTCGTTGACGCCGATCACGGAGCGCACGACGGCGAACGTGTCCTTCCCTTCCTCGCTCTCGAGGAACGCGGCACCGACTGCCTGCGTCGTGACGTGATCGGAGAAATCATCCCATGGCATCGACTCGGCCATCCGACGCCACACGCGAAACAGCGTCTCCCGGTAGACGTCCGGCTTCGCGAAGGCGACATCCGCACACGTGGCGATCGTGCGGTCGCCGTGGAGCGCCGCGAAGGCGATCGCGATCATGCCGCCCATCGAGGTGCCGTGGATCAACACTCGCTCGAGGCCGAGGGCGTCGAGGAGCTTGGCGCCGTCGGCCGCCCACCCCTCGATCGTGTACCACTCCCGGGGGCTCGACGAGGCGCCGTACCCGCGCGCGTCGAAGGACAGCAGCTGAAATCCGCGCTCGCGGAAGCCGTCGTTGACGAAGCCGAAGTTGTGCCGACCGAAGAGTCCCCCGCCGAACTGCACGATCACCGGTGCCTCTGCAGGGCCTGTCAACTCGTAGTACAGCGTCACACCTGCGTCGATCTCTGCGTACGGCACCTTGATCCTCCCGGTCGCTTGACGTTGCCGGGAGTCTGACACACGGGAGACTCAGTCCCAGCTGCGACCGACGCGATCCCACGCGACGTCACTCGGCAGCCATTCGGTCGTGATCCGCGAGAACAGCCTCGTCACGTCCTCCGAGCCGCACTTCGGGCAGGGTGGAGCATCGTTGGTCGACAACGTGAGAAACTCCTCGTACTTCTCGTCACATTTCTGGCAGCGGTATTCGTAGATAGGCATCGCCATGGAGTCTAGCCCTCAGCCATCGTCCGAACAGCTGCGAGCGCAGGCGGCGTTGTTCGGCGTCAACCCGTCCGACGAGGACATCGAGAACGTCCGGGGGTTCCTGGAGGTCATTCTGCCGGCGCTCGCGGAGATCGAGCGGCGGCTCCCACCCGCTCTCCCCGGGGGTCACGACGTCCCGGATGGCGAGGCACCGTGAGCGTCGCCGGCCTCGCTGCGCGGCTTCGTGCGCGGGAGCTGTCACCCCGGGAGGCGGTCCAGGCCTCCCTCGACCGCATCGATCTCCTCGATGGGACGCTCAATGCGTTCATCACGGTTCGCGCCGCGGAAGCGCTTGCCGAGGCGGACGCGCTCGCCGAGGCGGACGACCGAGGTCCCCTGTGGGGCGTCCCGGTAGCCGTAAAGGACGTGATCGACGTCGCAGGGTCGCCGACCACCGCCGGGTCGAAGATACTGGCCGACAACGTCCCCGTGACCGACGCTGCGTCGGTGCGTGGGCTCCGTCGAGCCGGCGCCGTGATCCTCGGCAAGCTGAACACGCACGAGTTCGCCTTCGGCGCCATGACGACCTCTCCGCACTTCGGGCCGGCCCACAATCCCTGGTCGCCCGATCGCATCTGCGGTGGGTCGAGCGGCGGTAGCGGAGCTGCGGCCGCGGCCGATCTCGCGGCAGGAACGCTCGGCACCGATACGGCGGGTTCGATCCGCATACCCGCGGCTCTCTGTGGCGTCACCGGCCTGCGGCCGTCCTCGGGCCTTGTCTCCAACGAGGGGGTCGTGCCCGTCTCGTGGACCTACGACACCGTGGGGCCGATCGCACGGAGCGCCGAGGACTGCGGTCTTCTTCTGGATGCGATCGCCGGCACGAGTGTCGTTGTCGAGGGAGGCGTCGAGGGAGTGAGGATCGGCGTCGTCGAGGCTCTGTTCGAACGGGCCGACCCTCGCGTTGCGGAGGCGGTGCAGGCGGCTGTCGCCGGGCTCACCGAGCTCGGGGCCACGAGCGACCCGATAGACGTGCCTGGGCTTCTCGAGGCAGGAACCATCGCCCAGCTGCAGATGCTGCCCGAGGCGACCTCGGTGCACCTCGAGTGGATGCGGACGCGTCTCGAGGACTACGGTGCCGACGTCCGTGCCCGTCTACTCGCGGGCCTCCTCCTCCCTGCGACGGCATACGTCACCGGCATGCGGTCCCGGCGCGAATACTGCGCCGGAGTCAACCGCCTCTTCGGTCGGTTCGACGTCCTCGCCGCACCTGTCATGCCCGTCGTCGCGCCGAGCATCGGCGACGACGAGGTCGAACTGCACGGGGAGCGCGTCCCGTACCGCCTTGCGTTGATGCCGTTCAACTCGCCGTGGGCTCTCGCCGGGTTGCCGGTCGTCAGCGTCCCGTGCGGATTCGTCGACGGTCTTCCCATCGGGCTTGCCCTGGTGGGACGTCGGTTCGCGGAGGAGACCGTTCTCCGTGCTGCTCACGCGTACCAGACGGTGACCGACTGGCACGAGCAGAGGCCGCCCATTGCCGTTTGACGGCGGTGGGCCGCGAAGCGTATACACAAGGGAAGGAAACCAAGGAGAGGAGTTCGGCTCATATGTCACTTCTGATCAAGGGTGGGCGGATCATCACCGCGGCTGACGACTACGTCGCCGATGTCTTCATCGAGGACGGTGTGATCTCGATGATCGGCCAGTCGCTTGATGTCCCTGCAGAGCGCACGATCGACGCGAGCGGGAAGATCGTCATGCCCGGCGCGATCGATCCCCACACCCACATCGAGATGTTCTTCGGCGGCACGACGACCTGCGACGATTTCACGTCGGGGACGACGGCGGCGGCGTTCGGAGGCACGACCACTCTCATCGACTTCTGCGTCCAGACTCCCGGTGACACCTTCGCCGAGGCGCTCGCCAAGTACCACGAGAAGATCGAGCGCTGCCCGCCGGTGATCGATGTCGGCTTCCACATCGCGGTCACCGACCTGCACACGGGCGGTACGCTCGAGGATCTCGCGAAGCTGCCCGATGAGGGAGTCACCTCGTACAAGCTCTTCATGGCGTACAAGGGCGCCGTCATGGTCGACGACGAGACGCTCTTCAAGGTCATGCAGGTGGCGCACAAGACAGGCGCGCTCGTCATGGTGCATGCCGAGAACGGCGACGCGATCGACATCATCGTCAAGGAGACCGTCGCCGCCGGGCACACCGAGCCCGTCTGGCATGCCCGCAGCCGGCCGATGGAGACCGAGGCCGAGGCGACGAATCGTGCGATTCAGCTCGCGCACGTCGCCGACGCGCCGCTCTACGTCGTCCACGTTTCCTGCCAACCCTCGGTCGAGCCAATCGCGCTCGCAAGGGAGAAGGGCTGGAAGGTGTGGGGCGAGAGCTGCACGCAGTACTTCTTCATCGACGAGTCGATGATGGAGGCACCGAACTGGGAGGGCGCGAAGTACATCTACACGCCGCCGCCGAGGCCGAAAGAGCACCAGGAGCATCTCTGGAAAGCGATCCGGACGGACGCCCTCTCGGCCGTCTCCACAGACCACTGCCCGTTCAACTGGCCCGAGCAGAAAGGGATCAACGGTCGCGAGTTCCCGGTCGTCCCGAACGGGGGGCCGGGGATCGAGAACAGGCTGCACATGCTCTGGACGTTCGGCGTCTCGACGGGCCGGATCACGCCCAATCGGTTCGTCGAGCTCGTCTCCACGAACATCGCCAAGCTGTTCGGGCTCTACCCGCGCAAGGGGACGATCGCGCCGGGCTCTGACGCGGACATCGTCGTCTGGGATCCGAACAAGAAGCTCACGATCTCGGCGGCGACCCACCATACGAACGTCAACTACAACCTGTTCGAGGGCACCGAGGTGACCGGCGCTCCCGAGCTCGTGCTCGTCCGCGGCCAGGTGATCGTCGAGAACGACGAGCTCGTCGCCAAGCCCGGTGCGGGGCAGTTCGTGAAGCGAGCGCGTTTCGGCGAGGATCTCTCGCCGGCTCCCCCGGCGGTGGTGTGACGTGTCGGACGAGGCGGCGAGAGAGGTCTACTCGAAAGCGGGGCTCGGGCAGGCGTTCACGCTCGGGGAGAAGCCCGCGATCCTCGTGATCGACTTCTCCTGCGGGTTCACCGATCCGGAGTGCGCGCTCGGCTCCGATCTGAGCCACGAGGTAGAGGCAACGCGGCGTCTGCTCGACGCGGCCCGTGAGAAGGGATTGCCGGTCGTGTACACGACGATCGCCTTCGAGCCGGCTCTCAAGGACGGAGGGCTGTGGATGCAGAAGGTGCCCGCTCTGGCCGCTCTTCAGCTCGGAGGGGCCTGGGCGGAGATCGATCCGCGTCTCGGTCGCCGGGAGGACGAAACGGTGCTCGTGAAGAAGGGGGCATCGGGTTTCTTCGGCACGAACCTCGCCTCGGTGCTCGTCTCACAGGGCGTCGACTCGGTGATCCTGTGTGGCGCAACGACCAGCGGGTGCATCCGTGCCACGGCGATCGACCTGCTGCAGTACGGTTTCCCGACGATCGTGCCACGAGAGTGCGTCGGCGACAGGGCGCAGGCGCCACACGAGGCCAACCTGTTCGACATCCAGGCGAAGTACGCGGATGTGGTCGGGCTCGACGACGCGCTTGCGTTCGTCGAGAGCGTGCCCGGGAACGTGGGCGCTGTCGCGTGACCTATCGAGTTGCGGTTCTCGGAGGAGACGGCGTTGGTCCCGAGGTGATCCTGGAAGCCCAGCGCGTCGTGGACGCGCTGGGCCTACCGCTGGAATGGACGGGGCTTCCGTGGGGATCGGCCTACTTCCACGAGCACGGCCGCATGATGGCCGACGACGCCCTCGACGTCCTCCGCGCCCACGACGCGTGTCTGATGGGGGCAGTCGGCGACCCGTCTGTCCCGGACCACCTCTCGCTCTGGGGGATCATCCTTCCGATCCGCCAGAAGCTCGACCTCTGGGCAAACGTGCGACCTGCGCGCCTGCTGGACGGGATCCCCTGCCCGCTCGCCGACCGCGGGCCGGCCGACGTCGACATGCTGTTCGTGCGCGAGAACACGGAGGGTGAGTACGCGGGAATCGGCGGCCGAGCGCACCAGGGCCTCGCCACGGAGGTCGGCATCGAGACGGGTGTGTTCACCCGTACCGGGATCGAGCGGGTCGTCCGCTACGCCTTCGAGCTCGCGGAGACTCGCCGGCGCGTCGTCACGAGCGCCACGAAGTCGAACGCGTCGCGCTTCGGTTACGTGCTCTGGGACGAGGTTACGGAGGAGGTAGCGGCCGATTTCCCGTCCGTCCGCTACGAACGGGTGCTCGTCGATGCGCTTGCCGCGCGGATGGTGCGCGATCCGGGCAGTCTCGACGTCGTGGTGGCGTCGAACCTGTTCGCTGACATCCTCACCGACCTGGCCGCCGCGATCCAGGGCGGCATGGGCACTGCGGCGAGCGCGAACCTTGCGCCGGGCTCGAACACGCCCGGTCTGTTCGAGCCGGTACACGGCTCGGCCCCCGACATTGCGGGACAGGGAGTCGCCAACCCTGTCGGTGCGATCTGGAGTGCGTCGTTGATGCTCGAACATCTTGGCGAACCGGTGGCGGCGCTTGCCGTCATGGAGGCGCTCCAGTCGGTGTGCCGCGAAGGGCCTCGCACACGCGACGTTGGTGGCAAGGCGTCCACTCGAGAGGTGGGCGACGCGGTCGTCGAGGCCGTCTCCGTCAGCGCAGGACGCTGATCAGCACGGCTCCGGCCAGCACCAGGAGGCCCGAAAGCACGGTACGCCGCCCGATCTGCTCGCTGTGCCCGATCAGCACGGCAGCGAGCAGGACCGCCCAGAGGGACTGCATCGCGTTGAGTGGGGCGACGACGCTGACGCGACCGTGAGCGAACGCCTCGACGAGGCTGGCGTATGCGAGCCCCAATGTGACCCCGGCGGCAGCGAAAGCGGGCAGGGCAGCACGCAGTTTCGGTCGCAGGCCTCTGCGGCGCACAACGAGGAGGTACAGCAGCACGACCACGCTGGCCCCCAGCAGTGAGGCGGCGGAGGCGGCGAGGGGCGGGGCGTCCGATGACCGCGCCGCGATGCGAACGGCGTTGTCCCGCACGGCGAACAGCGCCGCGCACGTGAGCGCCAGTACGACGCCGAGTGTTCGGAAGTTCGCCGGTCTGGTTCGCTCGCGCACCAGGATCGAGCCTCCAGCCACGATCAGCGCGGTGCCGGCGAGGAGCGGCGGACGGAACGGCTCGCCGAGCAGGAGCAAGGCGATCATCACCGAGATCAGTGGCGCGGTGCCGATCAGAATGGCGGCTCGCGACGGTCCGGCGTCCCGGATGGCAAGTATGAAGAGGATCTGGGAGAGGCCGGGCACGATGGCGCCAACGAGGGCGAACGGCCAGAGGTCGGAGGGAGTGACTCCGTGCGCGAGTTCCGGAAGCGCGAGAAGTGCGCCCGTGACGAAGCCGACCCCGATGATGACGAGCGCGCCTGCTTCGGGATCGGCTCCCCGTTGCAGCCCGCCGCGGACGGCCAGGGTGAGAACGCCGAACAGCGCGCCGGCGAGCAACGCGAAGACGACGGCGGTCACCGTACTACGATCTGGGCGTGGTTGAGCGGAACGAGGCCATCGCGGGGATCCTCCCAGAGCTGTGGGCCGGGAGGGTTCAGATCGCTCCCCGCACCGGTTGACGACGATCCAGAGGGCCGTGGTCGGTGGCTGCGCGCTCGGCTTTGCAACCGGCTGGAACATCGCCGATGTCGGCTCTGTCGCCGGCCAGCTCTCGGACGTCTACGGTGTCGATCTCGCCGTGATCGGGCTCTTCACGACGGCGCTGTTCATCACTCACGTAGCGATGCAAATCCCGGCCGGTCGCGCCGCTGACCGCTTTGGAGCGCGCCGCACCGGGTTCGTCGCGCTGACCGTGATCCTCACCTTCAACGCGGTCGCGCTCCTTGCACCCGATCCGGCGCTCGCGCTCCTGGCCAGGTTGATGATCGGCGTCGGCACCGGCCTCGGGTTCATCTCGGGGAGCGCGTACGTGCGCAACGAGGGCGGTGCGGCATTCGCGCAGGGTATCTACGGTGGCGCGGCCCTCGGCGGAGGCGGAGTCGCGCTCGCTGTCGTGCCCCTCGTGGCTGGGCGTGTCGGCTGGCAGGCGCCCTTCGCGACCGCGATAGCCCTTGCCCTCGTCGGGTTGGTTCTCCTCGCCGCCGGCCCTCCAGACGGACCTCGGCGTCGCCAGGAGCGTGAGCAACACGTTCCGTTGGGCGTTCTCCTGGACGTCCGCCTCTACAAGCTGGCGGTGCTCTTCTCCTGTTCGCTCGGGCTGAGTGTGGTGCTCGGCAACTGGGTGGCGACGCTCCTCGAGCGAGAGGGCGGCATGAGCCGGAGTGCCGCCGGCGCCATCGCAGCGCTCACGCTGGTTCTCGGCATCGTGTCGCGCCCGCTCGGAGGCTGGATCCTCCACAAGCACCCGCGTCGCATCCGCGTCGCCGTGGCCGCGAGCCTGGGCCTCGGAGCGCTCGGTTGCCTCGCCGTCGCCTCGGCCACCCCGCTCCTTGCCGTCCTCGGCGCGATGACGATCGGTGTTGCTGCCGGGATTCCCTTCGCACCTTCCTTCGAGGGGGCCGCACGCCTGCGCCCGGACGCGCAGGCGGCGGCTGTCGGTTTCGTGAACGGAGCGGCGAGCACGGTCATCCTCGTTGCCACGCCTCTGCTCGGGCTCTCGTTCTCGCTCCCGGGAGGTGGCAGGGCCGGTGTGGTCGCTGTCGCTCTCCTGTGGGCCGCCGCGCTGCTCGTGCTTCCGAGTACCCGCGCGCTCGGAGGAGAAGTCAGACGAGTGCCCGAATTGCCTTCAGGATGATCTCGGCGGCGAGTGCTGCGTCGGCCGGATCAGCGTCCTCTGCCGGGTGATGACTGATCCCCTCCACGCACGGGACGAATACCATCGCGCTCGGCACCCGATCGGCTACGCACATCGTGTCGTGCGCCGCGCCGGAGTGCATCCGCATGTACGGCTCCCCGGTTCCCCGGGCAGCGTCGTCCAGGGCGTTCACGATGGCGGCGTCGAGCGGAGTGACCGCGAGAGTCTGGCGACGCACGACCTCTGCGGTCATCCCGCGGCGCTCGGCTGCAGCAACGACGAACGTGCTGATCGCGTCGGCGACGCCGCCGAAGGCCCCGTCGACCGGGCCGCGGATGTCGAGCGAGAATCGCACGGAGCTGGCGATGGCGTTGATGAGCCCCGGATCGACGTTGATCTCGCCGATCGTCCCAACCGTCCCCTGACCGGCCTCGACGGCCAGCCGCTCGAGCTCGAGCGCCGTCTCGGCGAGGACGAGAGTCGGATCGAGCCGGAGATCCATCGGCGTCGCGCCTGCGTGGTCGCCGCGACCATTGACGAAGACGTCGGCGTGGACGTAGCCGGCGATCGCGCCGACGATCCCGATCCGGTTCCCCGTGTCCTGCAACAGACGCGCCTGCTCGATATGCATCTCGATCCAGCCGACGAGGTCGTCGAGCTCGTGGATCGACTCGCGCCAGCGGGCCGGCTCGTACCCCGCCTCCTCTGCGTGCTCCCAGAAGCTGCGACCGTCGTCGATGGCGCGAAACGACTCCCGCAGCTCCTGCTCGGTGACGCGCTGCAGCATGATCCGGCTCCCGAGCAGCATCTGGCCGAAGCCCGAGCCCTCTTCCTCGAGAAACGAGATCACCTGCAATGGCAGGCCGAGGGACAGCTCGTGATTGAGGCGACAGACCTCGAGCGCCGTGATCACACCCATCGTGCCGTCGTAGGGGCCACCGTTGCGGTTCGAGTCGCAGTGCGACCCGATGCCGAAGACGGGCTCGCCGGGCGGCCGGTTTCGCGCAACCAGTGTGCCGACCGGATCCTCGTGCAGCGCAAACCCGAGCGCGTTCAGCTCCCCGCTCACGTAGTCGAGCGTCCGCCGGTATTCCGGCGTGTAGGCGTAGCGGCGGATCGCCTGGTCGCTCATCGTGTACGCACGGCCCGTGAGCGTCGCGATGTCGCGAGCGATCCTCTGCGTGCTCAGCGTCCGGTCGGTCGAAGGTGGGTCCGTCGTCACCCTCCGGAACTCTACTATCGCGGCATGGACGACGTATGGCCACCACCCGAGGCGCGGGCGCGAGCCGCGCTGTGGACGGCGGAGCGTCATCTGCTCGTCGGCGAGTACCTCGTTGCGGCTGACGCCCTCGGTGGCGCGCTCGAGTTCGGCTCCCCGACAACCGTCCGTGTGGCGCGTGCGCTTCGACAGCTCGCGACGGCCGGGTACCGGCAGCAGTGCGGAGACGCCACACGTGCCTCGAGGCTTCTCGGCCGTGCTCGCTCGCAGCTTGCACCGTTCCTACCGAGCTACGACGAGGTCGACCTCGTTGCGCTACTCGCTGTTGTCACCGTCGCGCTCGAGACGTAGAGTCGACGGATGGAGAGCTGGCGTAACCGCAAGACGCTGATCCTTGGCCGGACCGACATGATCGGGCTCCTTTCTCCTGCCGAGTACAACGATCGTGTCGAGCATGCGTTTCGCATGCACGGCCTCGGCCGCGTCTACATGGAGCCGAAGGGCCACATCGTGCTCGACCGGTATCCCGGCGAGTGGGAAGTGATGCCTTCCTACATCGAAGAGCCCGAGGCGGCGGCCTGCAAGTGGGTCTCGATTCGCGAGAACAATGCCCAGTACGGGCTTCCCGCGGTCTTCTCGATTCTCATCTACACGGATCCGGAGACCGGGTTCCCTCTCGCGATCTGCGACGGATCACACCACACGCTGATGCGGACGGGGGCATCGGCGGCAGTCTCGGCGAAATGGCTCGCGCGGAAGGATTCGACCGTGCTCGCGATCGCCGGCACCGGCAGTGTCGCAAAGGGCACGCTCGCCACGTGCGACGCCGTCTTCCCGTTCCGCGAGGTTCGGATCTGGAGCAGGACGACGGAATCGCTCGAGCGGTTCCTGGCCGAGGAGCAGCCCTCGTATCCACACCTCGAGCTCAAGCCTTCCACGGACCTCGAGCAGGTCGTTCGCGGTGCCGACGTCGTCGTGACCGGGACGCACGCCCGGGGTTGGATCGTCGACAACGGCTGGATCGGCCCCGGCACGCACCTCGCGGCGCTCGGGGCGGATCTCTCCGGCGAGCAGGAGCTCGATCCGCGCATCCTCCAGAGGGCTCGCGTCTTCGTCGACGACATCCGGCAGTGCATCCCCGACGGCGAGATCAACGTCCCGCTTCGCGATGGGCTGATCACCGAGGATGACATTGCCGGGGAGATCGGCAAGGTCATCTGTGGAGAGATCGAAGGGCGACAGTCGGAGGAGCAGATCACGGTCTTCGACTCGACGGGGATAGCGCTGCAGGACTCCGCCACCGTCCCCCTCGAAGTCGAGCGCGCCCACGCCGCCGGCGTAGGGATCGAGAAGAAGATGATCTCGACATGATGGCCGCCGCGATCTTCGAAGCTCCGCTGAGTGCCGATCAGGCGACGCGGCTGACGCGGCTGATGGAGGAGGGGCGTGCGACGAGACCCGTCGGTGTGCTCACGGCGGCACTTCTCTACGACGGTGAGCGCGGGCAGCTTGTCGCGATCTGGAGTGAGCGCGGCGAGCTCGAGCGCTACGTCGCCGAGACGGAGGTGCCGCGCGGGCTCGAGCTGATGCGAAAGGTCGGCGTCGAGCCGACGATGACGATCGTCGACGTGCTCGATTTCGGCTGATGGATCGCCTCGCGCTCTACTGGCACCCGTCCTGAGCGAGCTGCGCCGCGGCCAAGGAGTTCCTTGGCGAGCACCTGCTCGTCTTCGCCTCACTCAACGTTCGTGACGGCGGCGCCGGCGAGGCGCGGTGGGTGGAGGCGGGGAAGCCGATCGTTCCCTCGCTCGAAGTCGATGGTTTGGCCGTTCCGATCCTTCACGTCTCACAGCTCGCCGCCGTTCTCGGCCTGCCCCAGCCGGCCCGCCCGGCGGGCGCACGGCTCGCCGTGGATACCGCCGATCTTCTCCGGGCATGGCTCGACCAGCTTCGTCCGTGCCCGCTGGCACTGCTGCTCGAGGCGACGCCGTCGCGGGGCCGCTCGCTGCGCAACCTCACCGTCAACGTCTTCCATCCGTTTGCCCTGCTGCCCGGGGCCTGGGCCGGTGAGGGGTTCCCGTGGCACCCCGAAGAGGACGAACTGCTCGAGGAGCCGCTGCGTACCGCCAGCGACGTCGTGGGCTATGCGGAGTCGATCCACGAGTCCTGGAGCGGCTTCCTCGAGGACGCCGACGACCTCGAGCGGCCGGGACTCCAGGTGCCGTCACCGCGAGGAGTGCTCTCCTGGCACGATCTCCTCGACCACCAGCGCTGGCACGCCGCATTCCACTACCGGCAGATGGTCGCGTTCCTCGGCGCTCGAAACGCCGCCGGTCCGACCGCCCTCCCACTCGGGCTCCTCGAAGACCTCGAGCTCCCCGACGAGGTCTTCTAGCCCGCCGCTACCAGGGTAGGGCGGGCTTGCCCGCTGCCCAGCCGTCGTCGACCGGGAGGACGACCGTGCCGTCCGGGCGTCGCCGTAGCCGATCGGCGTGGCGCCTACGTCGTGCGGGGGATCAGCGGCTCGCCCGCGAGCATGCGCTCGACGCCGCCGAGGCCCCAGTGCGCGCGGCCGCCTGCGGTGAGCAGCGTTGGCACACCGCGGACACCGGCCGCCTCGGCCTCCGCGCGGATGGCGCGGATCTGCGCGTGGCGGTCGGCGTCGTAGGCCGCGACCACGGTCTCGTCGGGGTCGAGGCCCGCCCGTTCGGCAGCGCGCCGCAGCTCGGCGTCGGTCGAGATGTCCTCGCCCTCGCAGAAAAACGCCTCGTACAGCGCGTGCTTGAAGGCGCGTAGCAGACCCTGCTCCCTCGCGTGGAGGCACGCCGAGACGATCAGCGTCGAGCGCGGCTGGAAGCGCGGCAGGTGGATCTCCACTCCCCGGGCGAGCGCGTGGCGATAGACGTTGTGCGTCCAGTCGGTGCGGAGGTGGTCACCGCGCACCTCGAGCAGTGGTCGTGGGGCCGGGCGAAGCTCGAACGGGAGCCACTCGACCTCCGCATCCCCGGCGTCCTCGGCCTTCTCGGCCGCATGCGACTCGAGGTACGAGTACGGGCAGACGACGTCGTAGTAGAGGCGGAAGTGCTCCACGTCAGCGCGAAGTATGCTTGACGGATGGCACCCGACGTCAGCCAGATCCACGTCGACCCTGATCCCTATGTCCCGTTTCGGCTGTCGCAGGGGTTCAGGGTCGGTGATCTCGTCATCGTCTCCGGCCAGGCGGCGATCGACGAGCACGGCGACCTTGTGGGCGTCGGCGATTTCGACGCGCAGGCCGAACAGGTCTTCCGGAACCTCCAGCGTGTGCTCGAGGCCGGCGGCTCGAGTCTCGACCGAATCGTCAAGGTAACGATCTTCCTGACGGACATGGCGAACTTCCCGAAGATCGTCGATCTCCGTGGCCGCTGGTTCACGGAGCCGTACCCGGCGGACACGATCGTCGAGGTGTCCGCGCTCGCGTTGCCGGAGCTCGAGATCGAGATCGAGGCGATCGCTGTCGCGGGCTGAGGTCGAGCGGCGAAACGCGAGCGTCGAAGACGTGTTCCGACGCGTTTCAATCGACCGGCCCTCGCGTGGAGCGCTGTGGGTTTGACATTCCTCGCGCGACCGCGCGAGACTACTTACCTCGACTTCGATGTCAGACATCCAGGAGGCAGTCATGCATCGCGTTCTCGTCATCGTTCCGTTCGCGTTCGGAGAAGGCGGACTTGCGAATCGCGAGGCCCAGATGGCCGACGTGAAGATCGGGCCCGACATCACGTTCGAGTACCGTGGTGTCAAGGCCGGCCCAGCGCTCTTCGACAGCTACCACGATTGGATCCTGGCCGATGTGGCGCTTTTCGAGGCTGGCAAGACGGCGCAGGACGAGGGCTACGACGCGGTGTGCATCGACACGATGAGCGACTCCGGGATGAACGGGTTGCGCTCGGTGCTCGACATCCCCGTGATCGGCCCCGGGCGTTGCTCGTACCTCACTGCGCTCATGCTCGGCTCGCGGTTCTCCGTGCTGACGCAGTGGGACCCGTGGATCGGGTTGTACAAGAAGGGCCTCGCCGAATACGGGCTGGAGGACAAGTGCGCCTCGATTCGATCGATCAACATGCCCCCTGACGTCGAGAACCTTCTCGGCGGCAAGGAGGAGGTCGTATTCCCGAAGCTGCGGGATGCCGGTATGCAGTGCATCGAGGATGGCGCCGAGGTGATCTGCATGGGGTCGACGACGATGCACCAGGCCGTTCCGTACCTGCGCGAGAACCTCCCCGTCCCGATCATCAACCCCGGCCCGCTTACGTACAAGCTCGCGGAGTTCTTCCTGGGGCTCGGGCTGACGCAGAGTCGAAAAGCGTACGCGAAGCCGCTCGTCCCGAAACTCGAGATGTTGGAGGCGATGCTCGTCGGGGCCGCGCAAGCCGAGCAGGCGACTGCCTGAGCCTTCCCTCGCTCGCGCAACTCACCAGGGCAAAGCCGGCTCCCCGGCGGTCCAGCCGCCGTCGACCGGGAGCACGACTCCCGTGATCGCGCTCGCGAGTGGGCTCGCGAGGAACGCGACAGCAGCCGCGACCTCGTCCGCATCGAGGATGCGGCCGAGGGGGATCCTGCCGGTCGCGGCGCGAGTGAAGGTCTCGTTCGCGAAGAACGCCTCCGTCATTGGCGTGAGCGTGAATCCGGGAGCGACGGCGTTCGCGCGCACGCCGTACTCGGCCCAGTCGATCGCGAGCGATCGGGTCAGCGCCGCCACGGCGCCCTTGGCTGCGGTGTAGGCAGCCTGCTGCGGAAGCGAGACGAGGGCTGCTTGGGAGGCAACGTTGACAACCGCACCCCGACGAGCGCGTAGGAGTGGCTCGAACGTCTGGCAGGCGTTGACCATGCCGATCACGTTGACCTCGAAGTTGCGCCGGAAGTCCTCGATGGGCAACTCACCCACGGGCAGGTTCTGCGTCAGGATCCCGGCGGCATTGACGAGCACATCGAGCCCATCGTGTGCGGCTTCCACCTGCGACGCGAGCGCAGCAAGGGTTGCGCGGTCCGTCACATCCACCGGCGGATCGCTGGTGAGATCGGCGACGTGAACGTGCGCACCGCTTCGCTCGAGTAGCCGGACGACCGCTGCGCCGATACCAGAGCCGCCGCCGCTGACGACGGCTGCTGCTCCTTCCAGGCCATCGACTCTCATGACAAGACCTCCTGTTCGAAGATGTTCAGAGGAATGAGCGCAGAGACGAGCGGGTACGGAACGTCGACGACCTCGGACAGATGGAGGTCGACGCAGGCCGAGCAGAGACAGTAGGCAGCCGGGCGCGAAAGGCCGTGCTCGGTCTCGAGCCAGTCGATCATCGCGAGGAGCGCTGCACGCGCTGCCGCCGTCAGGTCCATTCCCTGCTCCTCGGGGATTCCGGTCGTCGCGAAACGGCGCCTACCCGGCTCGGGCGCGGCGATGTAGGCAGGAAAGCGCGGGACCCAGCGCGGCGCCTTCCGTAGCCCGAGCCGGATCGTCACCGCTGCCGCGATCTCGATTCCGGTTCCGCATACCTCGCCGTCCCCCTGTGAGAAATGAACGTCGCCCAGGGAGAGCAGTGCGCCTGGTACGTGGATCGGCAGCAGGAGCGTCGAGCCGACCCCGAGGCGACGGATATCGAGATTGCCTCCCGTTTCGCGTGGGGGGATCGTTCGCAGACCGCTCGCGGCAGCCGGAGGCAGAGCACTCTCGGGCATCGGGTCGGCGACGGGGCCGCCGGCCGCGCGGATCCGCTCCTCTCGCGTGCGCTGTTCCTCCATCAGCGCGTGGGACGGCGCCACGCCGATCACGCCGGCGTGGACGCATGCGGGAACAGCGATCCCCGGCAGCTCGTCGCTGCGAGCGTGTGTGCCGTCGAGCGTCCAGGGAACGATGAACGCCTCGGTGAAAACGTCCGCGAGGAACCCGAATCCGGGGATGACCGCGTTGACTCCGAAATCGGGCGTCTCGAAGTCGAGGATCTCGATCTCGAGGACATCGCCGGGCTCGGCCTCCTCGACGAAGAGCGGGCCGGTGAGGGGATGAGCACTGCCGAGATCCAGTCCGCCGCAGTCGGCGTGGACGCTGTCGCGGGTCAGTTGGCCGTCGAGTCCGTCGCGACACTCGAGGGTGACGACGTCGCCGGGCTGGACATGGGCGACCGGCGGGATGTCCGGATGCCAGCGGTTGTGGAGGTGCTCGGAAGGGATCCTCACAGCAACTCCCGCAGCCGGTCTGCGGTCGAGGTCGCCGCGGCGATCTCGACATCGGTCCAGCGACGCGGCGAGCCGAGCTGGTGGAGCGAGAGGATCGCCTCGAGTCGGCCGTCGAGCTGAATCGGTGTCACGATCTGGGCGCCGAGACCGCCGTAGGTGACGAGCATCGCCTTGAACGCGGGGTCGTCGTACGCGTTCGCGCAGTCGTCCTGGACGACCTGGTTGCCGCGTTGGATCTCGAGCACGACCGGCTGCGTCGGGAGGTGCACCGTCTGCTCGTCGCGCAGCGAGCCGACGCCCGGCGCGAGCGCTTCCTCGACGACCGGAAACGGAGACGACGCGTCGACGTCGCGCCGCAATGTCACGCGGCTCGCGCCCGTCGCCTCGAGCAACTCCTCCAGCACGTTCGCTATCTCGGACACGGGTCGATTATCGACGCTTCCGGGTATCTCTGCTCAGGCGAGCTGTTCGCCTTGCGGCTTCGCCGCTCTTGTGGCTGCTTCGTAGCCGGAGGCCTGCGCATGGAGGACACGGCCGGCAAGCGACCCGCCGAGGTTCGCGTGCATGCGGGCTTCGTCCCAGGTCAGACCGTTCAGGCAGCGCTCGGCGAACACGACGGCGGTCCTGCCGACCTTCTCGAGTGCCGGGAGCAGGCTGGCCGCGATCGCCGGCTCCATCACGTTGAGCTCGAGCTCCCCCGCACCTGCGGCCGCGTCGACGACACGCCGGACGCCCTCGACCTCGAAGCCGACCTGGAGCACGAGCTCGGGGATGACGGGGTTCACCTTTCCGGGCATGATCGTCGAGCCTGCCTGCACCGCAGGGAGAACTGCCTCGCCGAGTCCCCCGTGCGGCCCCGACGAGAGGAGGCGGAGATCGGCTGCGAGCTTCGATGCCACCAGGCAGACCCGGCCGAGCTCGCTCGCGACCGCGACATACGCGTCGAGGTGTTGAAGGCCGTCGAACAGGTCGCCCGCTGCCTCGACGTCCGGGTGTCGCTCGGCGAGCTGGCGGACGGCGACCTCGCGGAAGCCGTCAGGTGCGCCGATGCCGGTGCCGACGGCGGTCGCACCGAGCGGTACGTGGGCAAGGCGGGCGAGCGCTCGGCCGAGGTCTGCGGAGGTGCGGGCGAGCCCGCTCGCGGCAGCCCGCAGTCCCGCGCCGGCCGGAACAGGCACCGCATCCTGGAGGCATGTCCTCCCGAGCCGCTCGAGCTGCCCCGTGCGACTTTCCGCTGCTCGAACGGCCTCCTCCAGCACAGCGATCCCCGCGAGGCATCGTCGGCCCGTATCCATCGTTGCAAGCGCCAATGCCGTCGGGTACACGTCGTTCGTCGACTGGGAGCGGTTGACGTGGTCGAGCGGGTGCACGTCGGCTCCGAGCAGCTCGCCGGCGCGATGAGCGATCACCTCGTTCAGGTTCATGTTCGTCGACGTCCCTCCGCCGCCCTGGAGCACGGGGAGAGGGAACTCTGCCGTGTGCTCCCCCCGCGCGACCTCCGCAGCCGCCGCCTCGATCGCCGCGCCGACGGCTGCGGGCAGCACACCCAATTCGACATTCGCGCGTGCCGCCGCCGCCTTGACGTCCGCGAACGCCGAGACGAGCGTCGGGAGCTCCGCAAGCGTCAGGCCTCCGACCGCGAAGTTCGCTCGCGCACGCTCGGTGTGCGGGCCGAAGCGGACCCCCGCCGGAACCCGTCCCTCTCCGAGAGCATCGTTCACCTGGATTCTTTCATCCGGGCACCATAGCCCTCGCGTCGCCGTGCCTTCCGGGTTCGGACCGAGTAGGCTCGTCCTCACACCCCGTCGACGTGAAGGAGGCAGAGCCATGGCCGATCCCGAGCTCGTTCCCGAGGCGATTCACGAGCAAGATGGCCTCAAAGTGTCCAAGAGCCCCTGGGGGCCCGACGACGAGATCGGTCGTCTCAACTGGATCACGCCGGAGACCAACGCGGCAATCCTGGGCCACCTCGACGGACGTCACGTCTTCGACATGAACGTCGAGTACTTCATCGGGATGCCGTCCTGGGTCGCTGCGGGCGATCCCGGCTACGGGATCTGGATGACGCATACACCGCAGGGCTCGATCAACGACAACCTCTCCGGGGTCGGGAGCCACGTCCATGAGAAATACTCGTACTGCGGCGACTCGATCCACATGTACACCCACTGCGGGACGCACATCGACACGCTCAATCACCTCGGTCATCACGGCAAGTTCTGGAACGGGTGGACCGAGGACAGGGATCTCGGCAGCCGGATCTGGAACAAGGGTGGTCTCGAGAAGTACCCACCGGTGATCGCCCGCGGCGTCCTCGTGGACGTCGCAGGGATGCACGGCGTCACCTGCCTGCCGGACAGCTACGCGATCACGCCGAAGGATCTCCAGGACACGCTCGCGAAGCAGGGGACGACGATCAACAAGGGCGATGTCGTCCTCGTTCGCACCGGCAGGATGACGGTCTGGCCGGACTTCGACGGCTACCTCGTCAACACGCCTGGGATCGGCCTGCCGGCCTGCAAATGGCTGTGCGAGGAGGCGGGTGCGATGTGCATCGCGGGCGACACGATCGGTCTCGAGGTGCTTCCGTCCGAGGAGAAGGACGTGTTCCTGCCGGTACACGCCTACATGTTCTCGACCGCAGGCGCGCAGATCATCGAGGTCGTCGACATGGAGGAGATCGCGGCGGAGAAGCAATACGAGTTCGCTTTCCTCGGCATGCCGCTCAAGCTGCGTGGGGCGACAGGTGCCCCGATGCCGTCGTACGCGGTGCCGCTGCGGAGCTAGCTGATCGTCGCCACGGTCTCGCGCGGGCGGATGCACGCCCCCGCGAGACCGTGACCGAAGGGGGCAGTGCCGGTGACGGCCGCCGCCGCGTCGCCCGCGGGCGACGTCACTCCGACGGCGGTGTCGTGAGCCGTGCCCTGCGCCCGAGGACGATCCCGGCGGCGATCACGCATCCGCCGGCGAGCTGAACCGGCGCCAGCCGCTCCGACAGCACGATGACGGCGAACAGGGCGCCGACGAAGGGCTGCAGGTTCGCGAACAGCGAGGCGCGCCCCGGCCCCACGCGGTCGATCGCGGTGAACCAGAAGACATTCCCGAGCACGATCGAGGCGAGGGCGCTGTACAGCAGCGCGCCCCAGGCGAGCGGCTCCACTGCACCCCAATCCTGACCTGCGAGGACAGTGGAGCAGATGAAACCGAGCAGTGCCGCGCCGATCAGCGCGCTGACGGCGTTGACCGCCAGAGGCGAGTTGCGTCGCACGACCGGAGAGATCGCCACGGAGTAGGCGGCGAAGGTCGAGGTGGTGACGAGCGCGAGCAGGATGCCCCAGAGGTTCGCCGTGAGCCCGCCGCGCGCCCCTTCGGCCACCAGGATGACGCCCGCGAAGGAGACGCCGGTGGCGACCCAGTGCCTGCGGTGCAGCCTCTCGATCCCGCTCAGGTGGGCGACGAGCGAGACGAAGATCGGCAACGTGCCGAAGACGAGCGCCACGGTCGCGGCCGACGAGAGTTTGAGGGAGTAGGCGAAGGCCACCTGGTTGATCGCGATGCCGACGACCGAAGCGGCGGCGACGACCCCCAGGTCCCTGCGGCCGAGCCGCAGGTCGTGCCCGCGGAGGCGCGCGAGCACGACGAGCGTGATGCCCGCGAGCCCCCACCGCAGCGGCGCGTACGAGAGTGGGGCGAAGCCGTGCGTCACGCCGTAGCGAAACGCCGTGAAGTTGAAGCTCCAGAGCAGCACCGTCGCAAGCAGGAACCCCTCGGCCGGCATGCGACGCACGCCTCGAGCCTAGATCATGGTGCTACCGCGCGGCCGCCCCCTCGTCGCGAAGCCCGAGCTTCGACGTGACGCCGACGACGCCGGGCACCCGGCGAACCTGCAACGGCACGATCTCGATGTCCGCCCGGGAGTCGACCGTACCCATGAGCGTCACCTCTCCCGCTGTCACGTCGACGCGGATCTCATCCGGGTGGTCGATCCAGAGAGAGCCCCGCAGCAGGTCGTCCTCGATCTCCCGCCGGATCGCCTCGTCGGAGCGGACGAACGCCCGGACGAGGTCTCCGCGGCTGACGAGGCCGACGAGCTTCCCGTGCTCGTCCACGACGGGCAGGCGGTTGACCTCCTCGTCCAGCATCGTCGTGGCGGCGTCGACGACCGACCCTCCCGCCCCGATCGTCAGCGCCGGCGAGGACATCGCCTCGGCAACCGTTCTGGCCGCGAAGCGGCTCTCGAGCCAGGGATCGTGCGGGTCGAGCAGCCAGTGTGCAACGCCGTGGCGTTCGCCTTCGGCGGCCGTTTCCTTGGCGAGGACGTCGGCTTCGGAGAAGATGCCGACGACGACGCCGTCGCCGTCAACGACGGGCAAGCCGGAAATGCCGTTCTCGGCCAGGAGCGCCGCCGCCTCCTTGACGGTCGCCTCCGGCACGACCGTCACGACCGCGGTTGTCATCACCTCGCGCACGTTCATGGTCTTTCCTTCCTTCGTGTCTGATATTGAGAGAATCGCCGGGATCGCGCGCCGCTGCATCCGTGCTTGCCACTGATCCGGATGCGGGCTTCCCGGGATGCCGTCCGGCCGTGCCCCGCCGAGCGCGACGTGTATCCTCCGGCCCGGAGAGCAGGCGCGACGAACGTCCCCGAGCCGATGGAGCAGATTCCGGTGAGCGAGTCCCGACGACAGCCTCCCGGCCCCCGGAGTCCAGCCCCGTGAGGATCGCCGTCGTCGGTGCCGGAGCGATGGGCTCCGTCTACGCGGGCTTGCTCGCGGACGCAGGCAATGACGTCTGGGTGGTCGACACCTGGCAGGAGCACATCGCCGCGATCCGAGAGCACGGCCTCAGGGTCGCCGGCGCGAGCGGAGAGCGGACGGTGCGGGTCGGCGCCACGACGAACCCGGTCGAGGTCGGGGAGGTCGATCTGGTCGTCATCGCCACGAAGGCGATGGACGTCCGCGAGGCGGCGCGTACCGCCGGCCCGCTGCTCGGCGCGTCGACGCTCGTGCTGCCGATCCAGAACGGCCTCGGGAGCGTCGATGCCGTGGCGGAGGAGGTCGGGCCCGATGTCCTCGGGGACGACCGGGTCGTCGTCGGCGTTGCGGGGGGCTTCGGTGCGTCTGTCAGCGCGCCAGGGGCCGTCCACCACGAGGGTATGGAGCTCGTTCGCCTCGGCGAGCGGAAGGGGCCCGTGACTGCGCGCCTCGAGCGTCTCGCGGACGTGTGGCGCGCAGCCGGCTTCACCGTGCGGACATACGACGACGTTGACGTCCTCGTCTGGGAGAAGCTCGTCTGCAACGCGTGCTTCAGCGGGGTCTGCGCAGTGCTCGATGCGACGATCGGAGAGGTGATGGACGACCCGCACGCGTGGTCGGTCGCCTCTCGCTGCGCGATCGAGGGCTACGACGTCGCCCGCGCCCTCGGCGTCGCGCTGCCCTTCGACGATCCGGTCGAGCACGTGCTGGCGTTCGGCCGTAGCATCCCGGGCGCCCGACCCTCGGTGCTGCTCGACCTGAGGGCGGGCCGCCGAACCGAGATCGAGGTGATCAACGGTGCAATCCCGCGGGCCGCGCGCACGGTCGGCCTCGACGCGCCGGTGAACGCCGCCGTCGCGGCGCTGGTGCAGGCAGCGGAGTCCCGTCGGCGCCGGTCCGCCGAGCCCGTCTAGGGTGGGACGATGGCCTCGCACGAGATCCTGATCTGGTCGGACTACATCTGACCGTTCTGCCGCATCGGCCAGCGGACGGCCGAGCGGCTCGAGCGCCGGTTCGGCGCCGAGATCGAATGGCTGCCGTTCGACCTTCACCCCGAGTACCCGGCCGAGGGGATTCCGCGCTCGGAGCTGCTGCGCCGGTACGGCGAGAGCTTCCACGAGAACCTCGAGCGCTGGTTCGAGCGCGAGGGCCTCGTCTACAACCCGCCTCCAGAGGTCGTGCCGAACTCCCACGCCGCCCTCCGTCTCACCGAGCTTGCACGCGCGCAGGGGCGACACGCAGAGACGCACGACCGACTGATGCTCGCCTACTGGGAGCAGGCGCTGAACATCGGTGACCCGGACGTTCTCCTCGCGCTCGCGACGGAGCTCGGCCTCGAGGGAGCCGCTGACGTCATCGCCGGCGACGGTTACGGCGCGGAGATCGCACAGGCGACGGCTCAGGCGCAGGCCGCAGGAATCAATGCGGTTCCGGCGTTCGTCCTCGACCGCCGGCTGATCGTTCTCGGCGCCCAGGCGGACGACGTCTTCGCGCAGGCGTTCGCGCAGCTGGCGGAGACGGCGACCGACGGCGCACCGGGCCCGTAGGCGCTACGCGCCGTCGACCCGGCTCTCGAAGGGTGCGATCCCGCCGAGATACTCGAGCACGCGCTCGAGCGGCTCGACGTCGCCGAACTTCGCGTCGATATCGAACAGGTTCCATTCGACGACGCCGGGCACGCGATCACCGACCGCCTCGCGCACGACGATCGGCCTGAAGCCCTCGGCGATCGCGTCCTCGCACGTGTGGCGCACGCACCCGGCCATCGTCACGCCCGTGAGGATCACCGTGTCGACGCCGTGCGCGTTGAGATGACTCGTGAGATTCGTGCCGTGGAATCCGCTCGCCCGCTTCTTGATCAGCACGAGGTCGTCCTGTGCGGGCGCGATGCGGTCGTCGATCTGCACCGCGGGATCGTCGACGTGAAGCAGTTCGACGGGAATCTTGAACCGCCAGAGCCCCGTGTCACCGTTTCTCCCTTCGGTGTTCGTGTAGGCCGTCGTCGTATACACGATCGGAATCCCCTTGGCGCGCGCGGCCGTGTTGAGGCGCTGCACCGACGGGATGATCACGTCCATCTCGTCGCATGAGAAGGCGTGCCCGGGGCGGGTCCACGCGTTCGCGAGATCGATGTGAATGAGCGCCGGGCGGCGTCCGAAACCGACGCGACGCTGGAACCCGCGCTGCTGGTAGATGCCGGTGTCCGCGTCGAAGATCTTCGCGAGCGCTTCGACGACCTCCTGCTTGTGTGTCATGGCGTCTCCTTCGTCGCTTCTCGAGGAATTGGACTCAGGCCGAACGTACCCGTTCGCTGCGCAGCCTCGCAGTTGCATCATCGTCCACCGTCAGGGCGTCCACGTCGATGACGACGCCGTAGTCCTGCTCGGCGAGCTCGATCGTCGTGAACCCGTCGAGCACGTCGGAGAGCACCGCTTCCGGGTCGCGGTCGTAGGGGCTCCCGTAGCCGCCCGAGTTCGGCACGGCGAGCTCGATCGTCGACCCTGCCGTCAGCGTCTTCCCTGTGAACTTCGCCGGCCAGAACGCGACCGTCCCGTCCGGCTCGGTCACCTTCCCGTAGGCGAGCGTGCCCTCGTGGCCGCCGAAGATGCCCCAGGGAGGGTCGGATTCGTAGCGGTCGCCCTCGCACGAGACGATCGTGTCGACGAGGAATCGGTTCACCCGCACCATCCCGATGCCGCCGCGCCACTGGCCGGCGGCGCACGGATCGTCGCGAAGCTCGTACCGCTCCGTTCGCATCGGGAACCGCCACTCCAGCTCCTCGATCGGGTTGTTCCTCGTGTTCGCGATCAGGCAGTCGACGGAGTCGAGCCCGTCGCGCCCGGGGCGGCCGCCGTACGATCCCTCGTCGACCTCGAGGTAGACCCAGTACTCGCCTTCCTCCTCGATGAAGCCCGAGTAGGCGAGGAAGCCGAGATGGGCCGAGTTCCCGGCCGTGATCTTGTCGGGAATGACGGGGGCGAGTGCCCGCAGCGCGAGATCGACCGCACGCTGCACCTGGCAGAACCGGGCGAAGCAGGCGCGCGGGTAGTTCGGGTTGAAGATCGAGCCCTTCGGCGCGATCACGTTGACGGGCTTCAACATCCCCTCGTTCTGCGGGACGAAGACGGGATAGGTCGCTTCGTCGAGGAAGATCATGCGCGTGATGAACGTCATCGCGGACACGGTCGTGCCCTCGAACGGACAGTTGTAGCCCGTTGGCACCTCGTCACTCGAGCCGGTGAGGTCGAAGGTGATCTCGTCGCCCTCGATCACGACCGCGACCTTGACCGGCAGCCGCACACCGCGCGTGCGGCCGTCGTCGTCGAGCCAGCCGACGTCGGTCTCGTAGCGGCCGTCCGGCACCTTGGCGATCTCCTGCCTCAGCATCTTCTCGGAGTACTCGAGCCACGCCTGGGCGACCTCGAGCACCGTTTCCTCGCCATAGCGGCCGAGCAACTCGGCGTAGCGCCTGCGTGCCAGCTCACACGCCGCGATCATCGCCTGGATGTCGCCGTTGTTGAAGCTCGGCGTGCGGACGTTCTCGAGGATGTGCTTCCACAGGCCATCCTGCCAGACGCCCTTGTCCTGAAGCTTGACGGCTCTGTAGATGTTGCCCTCCGACCAGTTGTCGACGAGGTCGATGGCGAGCCCGGGATAGGCGCCCCCGATGTCGAGCACGTGAGCCGAGGCGCCTGCGAAGCCGACGATCTGGCCCTCGTGGAAGATCGGGATCACGATCGCGACGTCCGGCGAGTGGGTGGCGCCGGCGTACGGGTCGTTGTGGAGGATCACGTCGCCCTCGTGGATGTCGTCGCCGAGGATCCTGATCACGTTCTTCACGATCTTCGGCATTGCGCCCATGAACATCGGCGTCGAGTCCGACTCCGCCAGGTTGTTCCCGTGGCGATCGAAGATGCCGGCGCCGAGATCCTCGGACTCGCGGATGATCGAGGAGTACGACATGCGGTAGAGCACTCCGGCCATCTCCTTCGCGATCGAGGCAAACGCACCGCCGACGACGCGCATCAGGATCGGCGTCGACAGGCCGGCGGCGCGGCCGGCCCCGGTCTCGGGACGAGTCGTGCAGTCGATCACGATGTTGCCGTGATGGTCGATTGTTGCCTCGAGGCCGGGCGGGATCACGGTCGTCGTGTCGTACTGCTCCACGATCGCGGGGCCGAGGAGCCGGTCGCCTGCGCGCAGCAATTCGCGCTCGTAGAACGGGGTGGGGTGACGCTCGGCCCTGCCCGCGACCTCGAACACGACGTCGCGCTCCTGGGTGATCGCGTTGGCCGGGTTCCCGTCGCCTGCGGGGACAGGGGCCGGCTGGAGTTCGTCCACGCGGCCGATGCCGACGGCGCGGATGTTGATGATCTCGATCGGCGCGTCGAACCGGTGGCCGTACTCCGCCTCGTGTGCCGCATGGAAGCGCTCCTCCAGGGCTTTCACCCAGGCCTCGTCGACGGCCCCGGTCGGCATCTCCGTGCGCACCTCGTACCCCTGCCCGGCGTAGCGGCAGTCAGCGAGCCGCCGCACGACACGGCGGTCGGCCGGAACGGCGTCGGTATCGAGCTGGGCTACGGCCTGCTCGACGAGCTCGTCGAGGCGCAGCGACAGCCTTGACCTGTCGAGCGTCTTGAGCGCGTGACGCTCGGTCGCGACGAACTCGTGTTGGAGGTCGGTTGCGAGCAGGCCGGTCGCCGCGAGGATGCCCGGGTGGGGTGGCACGAGCACTCGGGCGATCTCGAGCTCGAGTGCGATGTCGCACGCAAACAGCGGCCCGGCCCCGCCGGAAGCGACCAGAGTGAACTCGCGCGGGTCGTAGCCACGGCGCACGGAGTTGAGCTCGATCGCCTGGGTCATCCCGTACTTCTGGACCTGGAGCGCGCCGAGCGCGGCCTCCTCGACCGTCATCTCGAGCTCGTCGGCGATCGTGCGCACCGCCTGCTCGGCGAGGTCGCGGTCGAGATCCATTGCCCCGCCGAGGAGCCCGCGGTCGGAGCGGAGCCGGCCAAGCACGAGCTGCGCGTCCGTGGACGTCGGCAGCGTGCCGCCGCGCCCGTAGCAGGCCGGGCCCGGGTCGGCACCCGCCGACTCGGGGCCGACGCGGAACACGCCCCCCTGGTCGACGTACGCGATCGACCCGCCTCCCGCGCCGATCGTGTCGATGTCGACCATCGGCACCATCGCCTGGTAGTCGCCGATCTTCGTGTCGAGGAGGTGACGCATGCGCAGCTGGCCGCCCGCGGCCACCCCGATGTCGGCCGACGTGCCGCCGATGTCGAGCGTCACGACGTTGTCGAAGCCGGCCATCCGGCCCGCCCAGATGCCGCCGATCAGCCCCGCGACCGGGCCGGACATGAGGAGGTTGACGGGCCTCTGCGTAGCCGAATCGACCGTCGCCATCCCGCCCGAGGACTGCATCAGCTGCACGCCGTGACGCAGGCCCGAGTCGCGCATCGCCTCGTCGAAGCGCGCCACGTAGCGTGAGACCTTCGGCCCGACGTAGGCGTTGAGTGCCACGGTCGAAAAGCGCTCGAACTCCCGGTAGAGCGGCAATACCTCGTTCGAGACGGAGAGGTAGGCCTCCGGGAACTCCTCGAGCAGGATCTCCTTCACGCGTTGCTCGTGTTCCGGGTTGAGATAGCTGTGGAGGAAGCACACTGCGACCGCCTCGACCCCCGCCGCGCGGAGCTCGCGAACGCGCTCGCGCACCTCTCCCTCGTCGAGCGGGACGAGCACCTCGCCGTGCGGAACCGTCACCCGTTCCTTCACCGTCAGCCGGTGGCGGCGTTTGACGAGCGGGCGCGACTGCCAGGGCAACTCCTGTTGGAGCGAGAAGTTGAGCGGCTTCTTGTGTCGTGCGATATGGAGGATGTCGCGCATGCCCTCGGTGGTGATCATCCCGACCTCGGCCCCCGTGTGGGTGAGCGCGATGTTCGTCGCCACCGTCGTGCCGTGGAGGAGGTTGTCGATCTGAGAGAGGTCGACGGCAGCCTTGTCGCAGAGCTGGCGGATGCCGTCCACGACGCCTCGGGCAGGGTCGTCGGGAGTGGAGGGGACCTTGTCGACCGTGATCCGGCCCGATTCCTCGTCGACGAGGATCAGGTCTGTGAACGTGCCGCCGACGTCGACTCCGATGCGCTTCATCCTCTGTCCGCCTCCTGGGCTGTCGTGGTCGCGACGGCGGAGATGATCTCGCGGCCGACGGTGTCCATCTGGTCGAAGTTCCCGTTCTGGTAGGCACACGAGATCTCGTCGATGCCGAGGCCGAAGAGCCCCTGCACCTTGGCGCGAACCTCGTCGGCGGAGCCCGCGATTGCGAAGTCGTCGATGAGCTCGCCGGTCAGGAAGGCCGTGTGATCGGCGTCCGAGGAGAGGTGGCCCGCGTAGTAGTCGTAGTCGTCACGGCTCTGCGGCAGCCGCGTCATCGTCTCGGGCATGCCGTGGGCCTTGTTGCGCTTCATCGTGTCGGCGATGTGGTTCGCGCACGCCGCCGGTGCCCAGCGGCAGCGGTCCCACGCCTCCTCCTGGTCGTCGCTGACCCACATCGCGGTGAGGAGTGAGAGCTTGACGGCGTCCGGGTCGCGCCCTGCCTCCTCGGCGCCTGCCCGAACGTGGTCGATCGCCCAGCGGACGGACGTCTCGTTGACTCCCACGTAGAGCATGACCCGGTCGGCGAGGGCGCCGGCCACCCGCAGGTTCTTCGGCCCTGTCGCGGGCATCATGATCGGGATCGCCGGGTCATGGTCGAGCCATCGCAGGTGCACGTCGGCGTCGTTGATCGTCACGTGCCGGCCCGCCATCAACTCCCGCAGCAGAACGACCGACTCCTCCAGCACGGACGTCTTGACGGGATTCAGGCCCATCGTCCGCACCGAGCTGTCACCCCGTCCGATGCCGAGCGCGAGGCGCCCTGGATGGAGCCCGGCCAGAGTCGTGAACATGCTGGCGGTGGCGGTGACGTGTCGCGTGTACGGGTTCGTCACCGCCGTGCCGACGACGATCTTCCGGGTCGCTGAGAGCGCGTGGGTCATGTAGACGTAGCAGTCCTGCCAGAGGAGCTGCGAGTCGACGAACCAGGCGTGGCTGTAGCCCGCCTCCTCCGCCTTTTGCACCGACGCGACACACTCCTCGAAATCCTGCGCCAGGAACTGGGAGCCGATCGTGCCCATCGCCCTCTCCTCCTCTCTAGCCGCCGGCGAGCGGGAACGCGCCGAGCTCGCCGAGCGTCTGCTCGAGCGTGTTCACCTGTCCCCAGCCGACGCGGATCATCTCGATTGCGGGATCGTGGAGGTGGGGTGTCGCCGTCCCGACGCACTCCTCCACCACGATTGGCTTGAAGTCGCGGAACAGCGCGTCCTTGCACGTCGCCCCGACGCATTGGTTCGTCAGGACGCCCGTGATCAGCACCGTCTCGGCGCCGAGCGCTCGCAGGATCTGCTCGAGGTTGGTCTGGAAGAACCCCGACAGGCGGGTCTTTACGACCATCCAGTCCTCCTCGCGAGCGTCGAGCTCGTCGAGGATCTCGAATCCCCACGTCCCCGTCCGGAGCCCGCCCTCGGAGAGGAGCACCCGCTTCGCCATGAACGGCCCGCCGTCTTCGATGCCGCGGGTGCCGTGCCGCGTCCACACGATTGGAATGCCGCGGGCACGACACTCCGCGTTGAGGGTCTTCGTCGGCTCGATCACCCGCCGCATGTGCTCGATGTCGATCTCGTGGGTGGCATACCACCCCTCGGGGTGCAGGAAGTCGTTCTGGTCGTCGATGACGACGTGCACCGTGCGGCCCGGGACGAGTCGCCAGGCGGAAGGATCGAAGTAATGCGACTCGGACAAGCGCGCCCTCGCTCTCCTTGAAATCATCTCAGATCTCAGATATGAATATCATTACACGGTCGCGAGGAGGATTGCAACGTCACGTCGCTAGCGCCAATCCATCCCAGCTATCTGCGCGACCAGGCCTTCGGTAGCCTCCGTGAGGCGATCGTCTCGGGCAGTCTCGAGCCGGGCGCTCCGCTCGTGATCGACGACCTGGCGGCGTCGTTCGGGCTCAGCGCGATGCCGGTGCGCGAGGCGGTCAAGCGCCTTGTCGCCGATGGGCTCGTCGAGGAGCTGCCGCGCCGCGCACACCGTGTCGCGCCGCTCACGAGGCGCACCGCGCTCGACGTCCTCGAGGTGATGGAGGTCCTGATGGTGCGCGCGTACGAGCTCGGTGTTCCGGCGCTCGGCGCTGAAGGGGTTGGCGCGATGCGCGCCGCGCTCGACCGCGCAACGGCGCACGCAGCGTCCGGCGAGCTGATCGAGGCGCTGGCCGATATCCACGCCCTGCACGGGATCGTCTATGCGGCGACCGGTAACGCGGAGTTTCACCGGGCGCTGTCGTCGATCGGCCCGCGCTTCGACCGTGTTCTCTACCTCTGGTACCGGGAATCGATCGCCGAGGTCGGGAGCTCGTACCGTCATGACATGATCGCGGCGCTCGAGCGGGGCGAGCCCGACGAGGCGGTCGAGATCATCCGCCGGGCCTGGCGGAGCTTCCACGACACGGTCGCCGCGCGCGCGGACGACGGTCGCCCGTGATCACCGAGGCACGCGTCGTCGTCGTGGGTGGCGGCATCGGCGGCGTCTCGACGCTCTACCACCTCACGAGGCTCGGCTGGGGCGACGTCGCGCTCGTCGAGGCGAACGAGCTCACGAGCGGATCGACGTGGCACGCCGCCGGCCTCTGCACACAGTTCATCCAGAGCCTCAACCTGATGCGGCTACTCCGCACATCGGTCGAGCTGTACGGAGCGCTCGGACAGGAGACAGGGCTCCCGGTCGACTTTCACCAGTGTGGCAGCGTCCGGATCGGGACGACCCACGACCGGTTGCACCAGTTCGAGCACGTGCGCGGGATCGCCGAGAGCGTGGGCGTCCCGTTCGAGATCGTCTCACCCGAGCGGGCCCTCGAGCTGTTCCCGCTCGCGCGACCCGACGGCGTCCTCGCCGCCGCCTACCTTCCGACCGACGGGCACATCGACCCGACGAGCCTGACGAACGCGCTCGCGAAAGGAGCCGTCGATCGCGGTGCGACCATCCTGCGTCACAGGCGGGTGACCCAGCTCGCCCGCGAGCGCGGCGGCTGGACCGTGTCGACTCCCGACGGCAACATCCGGGCTGAGCACGTCGTCATCGCCGCGGGCCAGTGGTCCCGCGAAGTTGGACGACTCGCCGGCATCGAGTTCCCGATCGTCCCACTGCAGCACCACTACCTGATGACAGATCCGATGCCCGAGATCGAGTCGCGGTCGGCGGAGCTGCCGGTCTTCCGCGACCCGGACAACTCGTTCTACGCGCGCCAGGAGGGTGGAGGTCTGATCATAGGGCCGTTCGAACGCAACCCGCTCACGTGGGCGCTGGATGGGATTCCCGAGGGCTTCCATGGCCAGCTTCTGCCGCCCGACCTCGAGCAGATCGAGGGATGTCTGGTTGGCGCCGCCGGGCGGATTCCCCGCTTCGGCGAGGTCGGAATCAAGACGGTGATCAACGGGCCCGACGGATACACGCCCGACGGCCGATGCCTGATGGGCCCCGTGCCGGGGCAGCCGGGGCTGCACGTGCTGGCGGGCTTCTCGATCTTCGGGATCGTGTTCGGCGGCGGTGCCGGCAAGTACGCCGCCGAGTGGATCGTGGACGGCCAGCCGAGCGACAACATGTGGGAGCTCGACGTGTCCCGTTTCGGTGACTACGCGCGCTCGACCTCGTACATCGTGGCGCGGGCCTCCGAGGTATTCGAGGACGAGTACAAGATCCACTTCCCGGAGGAGGAGCGGCCGGCCGGCCGCCCCCTCAAGACCGACCCGCTCCACGACCGCCTCGTTGCCAAGGGCGCGGTCATGGGCGTGCGTTCCGGCTGGGAGCGCCCGCTCTGGTTTGCGAGCTCCGGTGAGGCCCGTGACGAGTACTCGTTCGGTCGCGGCAACTGGTTCGGCGCTCTCGGAGAGGAGTGCCGTGCCGTGCGCGCCGGTGTGGGCGTCCTCGACCAGACGAGCTTTGCAAAGTTCGTCGTCAGCGGCGAGGGCGCAGAGACGCTGCTCGACCGGCTCTGCGCGAACCGGCTGCCAAGTGAAGTGGGAAAGATGTCGCTGACGCAGATGTGCACAGAGAAGGGAGGCGTCGAGACGGATGTCACCGTCGCGTTCCTCGCGCCCGACCGCTACTACGTGGTCTCCGCGGCCGCGACCGAGACGCACGACCTCGCCTGGATCGAGCGCCACTCCCCCGTGGACGGGTCAGTGACGATCGAGAACGTCACCCCACGCTACGGCGTGCTCACGATCGCGGGGCCGCAGTCGCGAAAGCTGATGGAGCTGGTCTCGCGCGATGACTTCTCCCGCGAAGGATTCCCCTTCTTCCGCGCACGCCATGTCGAGGTCGGAAGCGCACGGGTGCTCGCCGTGCGCGTGTCATACGTGGGTGAGCTCGGCTGGGAGCTGCATCACCCGATCGAGGTGCAGAGGGCCTTGTACGACCTGCTCTTCGAGGCCGGTGAAGACCTCGGCATCGTCGACTTCGGCTATCGGGCGCTCGAGTCCATGCGGCTCGAGAAGTGCTATCGGCTGTGGGGGGCGGACCTCTCCGCGGACTGGTCACCGCTCCAGGCGGGGCTCGAGCGCTTCGTCGCGTTCGACAAGGGCGACTTCATCGGGCGCAAGGCGCTGCGACGCGAGCTCGAACAAGGGCCGACGCACGCGCTCTCCTGCCTCGTCGTCGCAGCCGACGGCGCCGACGCCCACGGCCACGAGCCCATCTACGCAGGCGGTGAGCGGCCGATCGCCTACGTCTCCTCCGGCGGCTATGGACACACGATCGAGCGGTCGCTTGCCCTCGCCTACCTCCCGACCGAGTACGCGGCGGTTGGCTCGGAGCTCACGGTCGGAATCCTCGGCGAGCGCCGCGACGCAATCGTCTCCGAGCAGCCGCTCGTCGATCCGGCCGGCGAGCGCCTGCACTCGTAGGATCAGTCGCACGGAACGTCCTTGGAATTGAGAGCCACGACGACGGGAGGATCCATGTCGCAGGAACGTTACGACGCGGGGTTGGCGGTCAGACGTGACGTCATCGGTGACGACTATGTCGACCGGATGCTGGAGGGTGCCGACGGTTTCAATCGCGAGTTCCAGGAGTACGTGACGGAGTACTGCTGGGGTGGGACATGGGCCCGGGGTGTCCTCGAGCGCAGGACGCGAAGCATGCTCAACCTCTGCATGCTGTCGGCGCTCAACCGGCCGCACGAGTTCAAGATCCACTTCCGCGGCGCGCTGAAGAACGGCTGCACGCTCGACGAACTCAAGGAGGTGCTCCTTCAGGTGACCGCATACTGCGGCGTTCCGGCCGGCGTCGAAGCGTTCCGGCTGGCGCGGGAGGTGCTCGAGGAGCTGGGAATCGACCCTGACGAGGCGGCGTGACGGGGATGCGTCGATGCGGTTTCGTCGGGCTCGGGAACATGGGGGGCCCGATGGCTGCCAATCTCGGCCGCGACGACGTGGAACTCGTCGTGTTCGATGTTGCCGGCACTCTCGAACGGGCGCCGGTAGGCGCGCGAGCCGCTTCCTCGCTCGTCGACCTTGCCACGAGCACCCAGACGGTCTTCCTCAGTCTTCCCGACGGCGCCGCCGTCCTCGAGGTCGTCGCCGAGATAGGTGCAGCGCGTGGCCGCAGTGTCGAGACCATCGTCGATCTCTCGACGGTCGGGATCGAGCTCGCACAGCAGGCGTACGAAGCGGCGAGCGCCGCGGGTATCTCCTACATCGATGCTCCCGTCTCGGGAGGTCGTAGAGGTGCGGTGGCGGCGACGATCTCGGTGATGTGGGCGGGGCCGGCAGACGTGCTCGAGAGTCATCGCTCCGAGCTCGAGGCGATGGCAGAGCACGTCTTCCACGTCGGCACGAAGGCAGGACAGGGGCAAGCCCTGAAGCTCCTCAACAACTACCTCTCGGCGACTGCCACGGCAGCCACGGCGGAGGCGGCGCTGTTCGGGCTCTGTCACGGCCTCCGGTTCGAGACGATCCTTGACGTCGTCAATGTCTCCACCGGGCGCAGCAATGCGTCGGCCGTCAAGTTCGTGGAGCGTGTGCTCACAGAGACGTTCGACTCGGGCTTCGCGACCGGACTGATGGCAAAGGACGTCCGCCTGTTCACGGAGGCCGCGGCCGCAGCTGGCACACCTCACGAGATCGCGGACACGGTGAGGGCCGTCTGGGATTCGGTCGACGCCGAGCTGCCGGGGAGCGATCACACCGAGGTGTTCCCGTTCCTCCGCGACCAGCGGGCAGCGAGCGCCTAGGACCGTAGCTCCCGAGGGGCATCCGAGGACACGCTCGCTCGAGCGGGATACGATACGTCCAACCGGAGCGACCAAGGAGCGTGAGATGACCACGATCGAGACAGACCCGAACCTCGGCGCGCAGATCGTGGCCGACGCCAAGGAGCACGTTCTCTACTCGTGGTCGGTGCAGAACGCGATCAACCCGATCGCCGTCGCCGGCGCCGAGGGGCGCCACTTCTGGGACTACGACGGCAAGCGCTATCTCGATTTCGCCTCCCAGCTCGTCAACGTCAACATCGGGCACCAGCACCCGAAGATCATCCAGGCGATCAAGGATCAGGCCGACAAGCTCTGCACGATCGGGCCGCCGATGGCCAACGAATCCCGCTCCCAGCTCGGCCGCATGCTCGCCGAGGTCACACCCGGTGATCTCTCGGTTTCCTTCTTCACGAACGGCGGCGCCGAGGCGAACGAGAACGCAATCAAGCTCGCCCGCATGGTCACGGGGCGGCACAAGATCGTCGCGCGCTACCGCTCGTATCACGGAGCCACACACGGCGCGGTGTCGCTGACCGGTGACCCGCGCCGATGGGCTGTCGAGCCCGGGATGGCCGGCATCGTCCGCGCATTCGATCCGTACACCTACCGTTGTCCCGCCGGGCATCCCGACCCATGCCCCGTGTGCACCGGCGCGCCGCATCTCGAGGAGATCCTCGAGTACGAGGGCGCGCACACCGTCGCCGCGATCATCCTCGAGACGGTCACCGGCACGAACGGGGTCATCGTTCCTCCTGACGGGTATCTCCAGGGCGTCCGCGAGGTCTGCGACCGGCACGGGATCCTGCTGATCCTCGACGAGGTCATGGCGGGGTTCGGCCGTACCGGCAAGTGGTTCGCCTGTGAGCACTGGGACGTCGTGCCCGACATCCTTTGCGTCGCAAAGGGCATCAACTCGGGCTACGTGCCGCTCGGTGCGATGATCGCGCGGGGTGAGATCGTCGACCAGGTGCGAGATCGGTTCTTCCCCGGCGGGCTCACCTATGCCGGTCATCCCCTCGCCTGCGCCTCGGCCGTCGCGTCGATCGAGGCGTTCCGTGAGGAGGGTGTCGTCGAGAACGCCGCCGCGATGGGCGACTACTTTCGGGACGCGCTCGGCGCCTTGCAGGAGATGCACCCGTCGATCGGCGAGGTTCGGGGGCTCGGGTGCTTCTACGGGATCGAGCTCGTCAAGAACCGCGACACGCGCGAGATGCTCGTGCCGTTCAATGCCTCCGGCGAGGCCGCGGCACCGGTCGCGCGAATGGCGAAGGCGGCACTCGATCGCGGTCTCTACCTCATGACGCACTGGAACGTCGTCATGGTCGTGCCACCGCTCACCGTGACGCGCGAGGAGGCCGAGGAGGGCGTCGCGATCCTCGACGACGTCCTCTCGATCGCCGACGAGTACGTCGCGTAGTCGGCGGACGGGCGGAGGACGTCAGCGGCTGAGCTCGGCCGCTCCGGTATCGGCAGCAGGCAGGCCCACCGCGACGCCCGGGCCGGGTGCAGTACCTTCGCGCCCGAGCACGACGACACCGACCGCCGCTGCGCCGAACGCGAGGGCGAGCGCGAGAAGATCGAGCCCGGCCGGCTTGATGCTCATCAGGGCGACGACGGCGAGCAGCGCGACCGCGACGACCCTCGAGACGGAGAACGTCTGGCGCAGGAGGCGCTGCACGTCGGGGTGGTCGACGCCCAGCTCGGCAGCCAGCCGTCCTGCACGTTGTCCGCGTGGTTTGAAGTAGACGAGGCCGAGCACGAACGAGCTCGCCCAGACGGCGAGCGAGAGCAGGATCCACCCGCGATCCCAGGGAAGGCGCCCTTCGAGCATCATCCCGACGCCCGACAGGAGGACCACGAGCGAGGCCGGCGTGAAGATGGTCGGCCCGACCCAGCCTGCCGTGCGCGCGAACCCGGCCAGCTCTCGCGGATCGGAGACGCGTGCCGCACGGAGTGCGATCAGCCCGATCGTGGCGGCGCCGCCCACCCAGACGACGGCGACGCACACGTGGACGAGTTCGAGGAGCGAGTAGGTGGTGTACGTTGCCGCGATCATTTCGTTCTCCTTGGGGCGGGGGTTCGTGTGGCGAGCCCGTCGACGATCAGGTCGAGGAGCCCTTCGGTTCGCTGTGGCAGGTCGTCGAGGTCGGAGAGGAAGGTGGAAACGTCGTCCATCCCCACCATCGCGGCGAAGATGTGCTCTGCTGTCGCGCGCGGGTCGAGGTCGGCGCGCACGTCGCCTTCCTCCTGGCCGCGGCGGACGATCTCCGCAAACGCCTCGAACGCGAGCTCCTGGTACTCGGCGAACACCGAGCCCGGCGCGGCGTCGACGCGGAACTCGGCGCCGAGCCGAAGCACCGCGCGGGCGGCCGGCACGTCTCGCAGCACCTCGGCGCGCACGCGAAACGCGGCGCGCAGGGCGGCCAACGCGCCTCTTGTGCCGGCGGTCGCTGCGACGATCTGCTCGACGAGCGTTTCCTGCTCGTGACGGAAGACCGCAAGCGCGAGCTCCTCCTTCGAGGCGAAGTGGTGGTAGAGCGCGCCTTTTGTGAGGCCGCTGGCGCTCGCGATCTCGCTCAGCGCGGCCCGCTCGTAGCCGTGTTGGGCGAAGGCGAGCGCAGCGGTCTCGATGACGAGCGCGCGCGTCTCCTCTGCGCGCTCTGCACGGGTAGGGCTCATGCGGGCATTCTAAATACCGGCCGCCCGGTATGTCAAATGATAAGAGCCAGGTCGGCGCGGTGGGCGTCGGGCAGGGCGGGTGGCAGCGGCTGGATGCCGCGGTCGTTGCGGCGCCGGCTCGAGGTCTAGGTACGCAGGAACGTCGAGACGGCGGCGGCCGTTTCCTCGAGCGCGTCCCAGAGCACCGTGTGACCGCCGGGAACGGTCACGACCTGGAGCAGATCGCCGAGCGCAGCACGATGATCGTCGATCAGATCGTCGTACCTGACGTACGAATCCTCCGCGAGCACGAGCAAGGTCGGTACCCGAGCGTCCTCGAACGGCGGCGGCGTGCTGCTCATCTCGCCGTACGAAGCCACGACCGCAGCCTGGCTGTAGCGGTATCGCCAGCGACCGTCGTGATCGGGGACGAGGAAGCCGTCGAGATCCTCTACCACGCTCTCTCTCGGGGTGCGCTGCAGCGCGCTCTCTTCGAAACGGCGCTCGACACCTTCGTCGAACGATGCGTACGAGCGGTCTTCGCGCGCGAGTTCGGCGACGTGCAGGGCGATCTCCGCGTCGAGCAGGATGGCCGGGTCGAGAAGCACGAGCCGGTCGACGAGCACCGGTCGACTGGCCGCCAGCTCGAGCGCCAGGCGACCCCCGTAGGAATGACCGATCCAGGTGGCGGGCTCTGTTCCGAGCGAGGCGACGAGGGCGTCGAGATGCTCTGCGATGCTCCAGGGCGGCTCGTACGACGAGGCGCCGTGGCCGATCAGATCGGGGGCGAGGACGTGGTAATCCGCGAGCCACCCCTTCGCGAGCCGGTGCCAGCCGGCTCCCCGTCCCGTCACCCCGTGCAAGCAGACGACGCGCGGCGAGCCCACATCACCCCACGTCTCGACGTGGAGTGTTCTCGTCAACGGTCGAGCGCTTCCAGCGACTCCGGCACCATCTCGGTGCGACGCTCGTCCTTCACGAGTGACCAGATCACGGTGCCTTCCTTGTCGATCAGGAAGGTCCCTCGCCTCGGCGCGCCCGTCTTCTCGTCGAAGACGCCGTACGCCTTCGCTGCGGCGCCGTGCTGCCAGAAGTCGGAGGCGAAGGTGTAGGTCGCACCGAGCTCGGTCTTCCACGCTTGCCGGGCAGCGGACGTGTCGCACGAGACGAAGACGACGTCGGTCTCGGCGTTGTCGAACGACTCGAGGTTCGCCTGGAGATCGAGGGCCTCGTCGCGGCAGACGTCGGTGAACGCGAACGGGTGGAAGACGAGCAGGAGGTTGCGCCTGCCGAGAAACGTGGCGAGGCTCACGCGCGGCGATCCGTACGCGTCCTCGAGGTCGAACTCCGGTGCCCGATCACCCGTCCCGACTGCCATCACCCGTCTCCTCTCCGTTGCCCGAGGGCACATAGTACGTTCGGCCCCCAAGTCCGTCGGGGAGGTACGTCGCGGTCGCCCCGGCCGGGTCCTCGTGCGGCGAGACGTACCCCTCGCCGTGACCCCGCATCCGGGCGCCGGCGTAGTGCGCGTCGCGGAGAGCAGGAGGTGGGGGCTGGATGCCGTGCTCGCGTACCTCGGCCCGCGCGTCCCAGATGGCCCGGGCGGCTGCGTTCGATTTCGGCGCGTTCGCGAGATAGATTGCGGCCTGTGAGAGGTTCAGCTGGGCCTCCGGCAGCCCCACGTGCTCGAGCGCCTGCGCGGCGGCCGTGGCGACGAGGAGCGCCCGTGGATCGGCGTTCCCGATGTCCTCGGAGGCGAGGATCACCATCCGGCGTGCGATAAACCGTGCGTCCTCCCCTCCCTCGAGCATCGCCGCGAGGTAGTAGACGCTCGCGTCCGGATCGCTGCCTCGCATCGACTTGATGAAGGCCGAGACGATGTCGTAGTGCTGATCGCCGGCCCGGTCGTATCGCAGCGGACGCTTCCGTGCGGCGTCGGCGACGTGGCGGGCCTCGAGCGGAGCCCCCTCCGCGATCGCCGTCTGCCAGGAGAGCTCGAGCGTGCCAAGGGCGCTGCGCGCGTCGCCTCCCGCCTTGAGGACGATTGCCGCAACGACCTCGGCGGGCACCTCGATTCCGAGCTCCTGCGCGCCCCGTTCGACGACATCCGCGACGTCCTCGTCGGAGAGCGGCTCCAGTTCGATGACCGTGCAGCGTGAGAGCAGGGCGGCGTTCACCTCGAAGTACGGGTTCTCGGTCGTCGCGCCGATCAGGGTCAGCAGCCCGGTTTCGACGCCGGGGAGCAGTGCGTCCTGCTGGCCCTTGTTGAAGCGGTGGATCTCGTCGAGGAAGAGAATCGTGCGGGCGCCGTTTCCTCCGAGACGGTCGCGGGCGCGTTGCAGGACGCCCCGGACGTCGTCGACCCGCGCGGAAACAGCGGAGAGCTCCTCGAAGAAGGCTCCCGTCGTCTCCGCGACGATGCGCGCGAGGGTCGTCTTGCCCACTCCGGGTGGCCCGTACAGGATCATCGACGGCGGCCTGTCTGCCTCGATCGCAAGCCGGAGCGCCGATCCCTCGCCGAGAACGTGTTTCTGGCCGACGAGCTCGTCGAGTGACCGTGGCCGCACGCGCTGCGGGAGCGGGGCGGTCTGCGCCTGTCGGGCCGAGGCGGCGTCCGAGAAGAGGTCGGTCATCGCAGTGAGTCTAGGCCGTGACGGGGAAGGGCATCGATGTCTGCGCAGGGGCAGGCTCGCGCCTTCGCCGGGAGAAAGGCTCTATGCTCTGTCACGTGCCGCAGGAAACCTGGGAGCCGCCGCTCAGCGAGCCCGTTCTACCGGGTGAGGCGCGGACCGACTACGAGCGCTACCTGAATTCGGAGGAGCTCCTGGCCTTGCAGAAAGGGCCGGACGAGTGGGTGCACCGGGACGAGCTCTTGTTCCAGGTCGTGCATCAGTCGTCGGAGTTGTGGCTCAAGCTTGCATGGAACGACACGGGGGCGGCCGCTGCGCTCGTCGCCGAGGACGATCTCGGAGGCGCGCTGCGACTCCTGCGTCGGGCGAGCATGTGCATGCGGTACATCACCGCGCAGCTCGACATGCTCGAGCAGATGTCGCCGTGGGAGTACCAGGAGATCAGGAAGGTGCTCGGGCACGGCTCGGGGTTCGACTCGCCCGGCGTCAAGGCGCTGCGACCGGCGATGGCGCGCCTCGGTGAGGCGTTTCAGGCAGCGCGTGAGCGCGCCGGCCTCTCGCTCCTCGAGCTGTACGTCGACGGCCGCGATCACGAGCAGCTGTACCAGCTCGCGGAGGCGATGATGGAGCTGGACGAGTGGATGCAGACGTGGCGCATCAGGCACTACCGAGTCGTTGCCCGCGTGATCGGCGAGCACGTCATCGGGACGCAGGGCACGCCGGTCGAGGTTCTCGGCCGCCTCATCCACCGGGTCGAGTATCAGGAGCTCTGGGACGTCCGCAACGAGTTGACGGCCAAGTCGCAGGCCGAGGGGTGAGCCTGCGCGAGGAGGCGACCGCCCTCTTGCAGGCGTTGCTGAGGGCAAACACGGTCAACCCCCCGGGCAACGAGACGATCGCGGCCGACCTGCTGCATGACTACCTCGCCTCGAACGGCATTCCGTGCGAGCTCGTCGGCCGTACGCCCGAGCGCCTGAATCTCGTTGCCCGGCTGAAGGGTGGGGACGGGCCGACGCTCGCGCTCCTCGCGCACACGGACACCGTTCGAGCAGACCCCGAGGAGTGGTCGCGCGATCCCTGGTCTGGAGACCTCGTCGACGGTGAGATCTGGGGCCGAGGGGCCCTCGACATGAAGGACCAGGTCGCGGCGAGTGCCGTCGCATTCGCCTCGCTCTGGCGGGAAGGATTCGTGCCGGCGGGCGACATCGTTCTGGCGCTCACGGCGGACGAGGAGGTCAACGAGAACTTCGGGCTCTCGTGGCTCGTCGAGGAGCATCCCGAGCTCGTTCGCGCCGACTTCGCACTCAACGAAGGGGGCGGCGAGCGTTGCGTCTTCGGCGGCGAGGTGTTCTACCTCTGCGCGGTCGGCGAGAAGATGAGCGCGCCGTTCCGCCTCCACGTCCAGGGCCGCAGCGGTCACGCCTCGGTGCCGTCGATCGCCGACAACGCGCTCGTCAAGGCAGCGCCGATCATCGAGGCTCTCGGCCGCTACGAGCCACCCAGGGAGATCATCCCGGAGGTCGCGCGCTTTCTCGAGCTCGTGCTCGGCGAGCTGCCGCCGCTCGACGAGGCGCTCGAACGGGCGGGCGCACTTCATCCCCTCGCGGCCGAGCTCGTCGAGCCGCTCCTCTCGTTCACCCTCGCGCCGACGCTGATCGAGGCCTCGAAGCAGATCAATGTGATTCCGGCAACGTGCGTCGTGACCGTCGATTGCCGGCTTCCTCCCGGGATGACGCCCGAGGACGTCGATCCACTCGTCCGGGCCGCGATCGGCCCGGGCGCCTACGAGCTCGACTGGTTCGAGCGTGACGGCGGTACCCGCTCGGCGATGGACACCCCGCTCTGGACGGCACTCGAGAGCTGGGTCGGAGGCATCGAGCCCGGAGCGCGTCTCGCGCCGACCGTCTGCGCCGGTTTCACCGACTCCCACTGGATGCGGGAAGCGTTCGGCACCGTCGGCTACGGGTTCTTCCCCCAGAAGGCGATGGACCCCGAGCTCGCGGCACGGCTCGTGCATTCGGCGGACGAGCGTATCCCGGTCGACGATCTCGAGCTAGGCGTTCACGCGCTGCGTGCCGCGGCCGCCGCCCTGGGGCAGTGATGGACGACCTCGTGCGCGTGAGGATCGTTCCGAACGAGGTCGCGGCCGACGTCGTCTGCACGTTCCTCCGCGCCGAGGGCATCAGGTGTGCCCACCGTGTCACGAACGTCGGGGCCGGCTCGTGGGACGGGGTGCCGAACGTGGGCGGTGCCCGCGAGGTGCTCGTTGCACAGCCCGATCTGGAGGCGGCACTCACCATTCTCGAGGCCGCCGACGAGGGCGACTTCGCCGACGACAGCGCTTCCTCGGCCTGAGAAGAGGCTACGGCTCCGGCTTCTCGTGGTGGCCGCCGAACTGCTTGCGCATAGCCGACAGCACCCTGTTGGCGAAGAGCCCCTCGTCGCGTGACGAGAACCTCGAGTACAAGGCTGCGGTCAGCACGTCGGCCGGCACGCCTTCCTCGATCGCTGCGATCGCCGTCCAGCGCCCCTCGCCGGAGTCCGAAACCCGGCCGGCGAACCCCGCGAGGTCGGGCGACTCCCGGAGGGCGGACGCCGTGAGATCGAGCAACCACGATTCGACGACGCTGCCGCGGCGCCAGAGCTCGGCGATCGCCGCGATGTCGAGGTCATACGAGTAGAACTCGGGGTGGTCGAGAGGAGCGGTCTCGGCATCCGCATCTCGCCGTCGGAGCCCGGCATCTGCTCCGTGGAGGATATTCAGTCCCTCCGCGAGCGACGCCATCATCCCGTACTCGATCCCGTTGTGCACCATCTTCACGAAGTGGCCGGCCCCGGCGGGTCCGCAATGGAGGTACCCGCGCTCCTCGGGAGCCGCCGGTCCGTCTCGACCGGGCGTCCGCTCGGCTGCGTCGGCGCCCGGTGCGAGAGTGGCGAAGATCGGCTCGAGCTCGGCGAAGGCGTCGTCGGGGCCGCCCACCATGAGGCAGAAGCCGCGCTCGAGGCCGAAGACGCCGCCGCTCGTGCCACAGTCGAGATAGCGGATCCCCCGCGCGGCGAGCTCACCCGATCTCCGGATGTCGTCGCGGTAGTAGGAGTTGCCACCGTCGATGACGGTGTCGCCCGCGCTCAGGAGAGGCGCGAGACCGGCGATCGTCGACTCGGTGATCTCACCTGCCGGAACCATGACCCAGGCCGCCCGGGGGGCCCGGAGCTTGGCGACGAAGTCGTCGAGCGAGCCCGCACCGGTCGCTCCCTCGCGCTCGAGCGTGGCGACCGCGTCCTCGCTGACGTCGTAGACGACACACGTGTGGCCGTCGCGCATGAGTCGCCGAACGATGTTGGCCCCCATACGACCGAGACCGATCATCCCGAGCTGCATGGTCGGAGCCTATACGCTCGCTCGCGTGGGCAAGCGCGTCCCGAGGAGCACCGTGCACGTCCCTGACGTTCGTGTCTCGGCGGCGCGCGGGCGGGGCCGGTGACGGGTCCGACGATCGAGATCTCCGACGCCGGCGGCGCGTTGGAGACCCTCGATACGTGGCTGCGAGGGCAAGGATTCTTCGTGCCGGGCGGGGAGAGCCTGGTCGCCGACGTCTACCTCGGCTACGGGCTTTCGGCCACGATTCGCAGGAACCAGACGCCTCCACCACCCGAGCCCTGCCGATTGCCACTGGTCGCCGCTACCGTCCGCCCGCCCGCCTACGATGCCAATAATGACAACAAGACCCGCAGCCGGGAGAGCGATGAGACCGCCGCGGGCTACGCGATCGGTTCGTGGACGACGTCGTGGAGCGCGATCGATTATGCGTCGGCCGTCGGCCGTGTCCGGGATGCGATCGAGCGCGGCGATGTCTACCAGGTCAATCTCGTCCAGCACCTGTCGGCGCCGTTCGACGGCGATCCGCTCGCGCTCGCCGCGCGCCTCGCGCGCCTGAATCCACACAATCCAGAGCCGTACGAGGGTAACGGTTGGGCCGTCGTCTCCGGTTCTCCCGAGCTGTTCCTCGCGCGTCGCGGCCGTCGGGTCTGGACGTGCCCGATCAAGGGAACGCGGCCCGCGGGAGCCGCTCGCGAACTCGCGAGCTCGAGCAAGGATGCCGCCGAGCACGTGATGATCGTCGACCTCGAGCGAAACGATCTCTCACGCGTCTGCGAGCCCGGCAGCGTTCGATGGCCCGAGCTGATGGCGCCGAGATCGCTGGCCGGCGTCGAGCACCTGGTCTCGACGGTCGAGGGGACGCTGCGGGAGGATGTCGGCTTGCCGGAGTTGCTCGCCGCAACGTTTCCCGGCGGGTCGATCACCGGCGCCCCGAAGATCGCAGCCGTCGACCTGATCGCCGAGATCGAGCCCGTCGGGCGAGGGGCGTCGATGGGCGCAGTCGGGAGGATTCACGGCAACGGTGACCTCGACCTCGCGCTGACGATCCGCACGTTCGCCGTCGCGGACGGCCGCATTCACCTCTGGGTCGGCGGCGGCGTCGTCTGGGACTCCGATCCCCAGGCCGAGATCGACGAGTCATGGATGAAAGCAGATCCCCTCCTCGACACGATCGGGGCGCCGCGTGGGGTCGAGTCGAGGCGTGGCGGCGGTCGCGGTGCTCGGCCGACGATCGGCGAAGGATGACGCCGGGCGCCCGGCGTCCAGATCGCGACGATCGGCACGCGAGGGTGCGACGCCCCACGCGAGTCCGACAGCCGTCCGGCCCGGGCAGGGTTCGCGCAACCGTGAGCGGAGAACGCAGCATGCGTGTGCGCGCCACGGAGCGGCGGCGACGAGCTCCAGTGCTGTCTGTGCGAGCATGGGCCGATGAGCCGGCCTTCGCTTCGAGCGGTCGCAGTCTCGGGCCGGGGTCTCGTCGACCCCGACGCTCCTGTCCTCGCCGCCGACGACGAGGGGTTCACGCGCGGTCGAGCGGCATTCGAGACAATGCGTGTCTACGACGGGAGGCCGTTCCGACTCGGGCAGCATCTCGCGCGACTCGAGGCGTCCGCCGAGCGGATCGGCCTCGATCGGCCGGACACGGACGAGGTCGCCCGCCTGGCCGCGCTCGCGCTCGAGCATGCGGGTCTTTCGGATGCCGTCCTGCGGCTGTACTGGACACCCGGCTCACCGGGCGGGGAGCATCGCGCAATCGCCCTCGTCAGCACCGTCCCCGAGTGGATCGAGGTGGCGCGCGAGCGCGGTCAACGGTTGATCTCGCTCGTTCACCAGCGGCGATCCGCGTCGTGGCTCCTCCCCGCCACCAAGTCGACGAGCTACGCCGTGAGCATGGCCGCCGAGGCGGAGGCGAAGCAGCGGGGCGTGGACGACGCGGTCTTCGTCGACACGGACGGCATCGTCCTCGAGGGGCCGGTCACGAACATCTGGTGGCGCGAGGGGGATCGCCTCGTGACTCCGTCGCTCGAGGTCGGGATCCTCGCAGGTGAGACGAGGGCAGCGCTCCTCGAGCTCGCAGCCGTCGAGGGCCTCACGGTCGAGCAGGGCGTCTACCCGCTCGCACGCCTCCTGGCCGCCGACGAGGCATTCACGTCGTCGTCCGTGCGCGAGATCATGCCGGTCGTCGAGATCGACGGCTGCCCATTCGCGATCGGGCCTGCGGCACCGGCGTTGCAGGGGGCGCTTCGCCGAGCGGCTCGAGCCTGAGGGAAGCAGGCTCGTTCAGGAGATGACGGTCTGACAGCTCGGCGAGTCGTCGGGCTTCGTATTCGCATCGCCGCCGAATCGCGCGAACATCGTCCAGGTCCCGGCGGTCTGCATCGCGACACCCACCGAGTAGGAACCGGAACCGTTGGTTGTCGCCTTCAGCACGGTCTCGGGACCGTTCGGCGGCGTCACGTGGAGCTGGATGTCGGCCCCGGCGATGGCGGGCGTGAGTGCGCCGCCGGCTGCGTACACGCCGGCCTTGCCGTTTGCGGGACACGTCAGGGTGAGCGTCGATACCTGGGGACCGGACGGCGGCGGTGGTGGCGATGGCGTGACGGGGATCGGAGTCCACGGCAGAGGTGGGGGCTCGGGATTCGGGAAGGAGACCGGCGTCACCTTTCTGGCGCGGTCGAGAATCGCCTGGTCGAGAATCAGGCCGGGCACACCCGTCGCCTTCCGTTGCGCCTTGCGGAACGAGGCCATGCGCGAGGCGAGCTGCGACCGGAGACGCCGTGTCTTCGCGCTCTTGTCCCGCGCGAAGATCGTGCGGCCTGCCTTCAGCGCGTCGCGGATGCCGTTGGCAGAGATCCTCGCGGCCTTGACGCGGTCGGCCCGCTCTCTCGCCTTGTGCTTGCCGGCCAGTTGCTTGAACGGCACCTTGTCCATCGCGGTCTGCTCTGCGGCGCTGTCCCCGTCGTCCGCGCTGTTGCGAACGAGCTGCGTGAGCGCGAGCTCGGTGCGGAGCACAGCCGGCAGCAACGCACGCTTGAGAGCGGCGTCGCACGGCTTCCGCTTGCATGCGAGCGGCTTGGCTGCTCGTCGCTCTGCCGCTTTCAGCTGCCCCCGCAGCCGACCGATCTGGCGGTCGAGGCCCCCCACCTGACTGCGCGCGAGCGCAGCACGCTGGCTCGGGGTGAGAGAGATCGTTGGTGGTGCGAACAGGAGCGGTGGCAACGGGATCAGGAGGAGAGGGACCGGACAGGAGACGTGGGCCCGGAACTCCTCGAAGGAGTGGATCGTCCCGCGGTTCGACCTCAGGACATCAACCATCCGCGTGCGGTCGCCGCCGTAGCAACGCGCTTCGAGGTCGGCGAGTGCCGCCGCAACGTTCCCCTCGACCTCGTAGTCGTCTGCTGCACGGCCTTCGCAGTTGGGTGCCGGAGAGTAGTCGTGCGCCCAGTACTCGGCCCAGCCCTCGTTGAACGCGTACCCGCGCCCGGACTTGAGGCAGGAATGATGACTCCGGAGATATGTGTGCTCGGCGACGTCACCGAAGAAGTGCGTCGCGTCGCCGTCGTAGCCGTGGCGGATGACGTGCCCGAACTCGTGCCGGGTGATGGTGTCGTCACCTCCGCCGCTGTACCCGGTCACGTACCCGGGCGTCCACCAGACCTCGACGTCCAACGTGAGCGGCGTCTCGCCCGGGGCATCCGCCTGAATGAGGAGCCCGCCTCCGCCACCCGTCGGCGGCGCGACCCCCGTCAGGTCGCGGAAGTCACGATGAGCGAGATGGAGCCCACGCCAGATCGCGCACTTGTGTGATTGACCCGGCGTCGTGAAGAGGCGACCGAAGAGATCACGATCGGGCACGTTGTTGCGCGAGCTTTCGAGATCGACGGACCAGTCGTTGATCCCGCCCCAGTCCTTGAGGCGCACGCCGGCGGCATCGCGCAGGGCCATGCGAATGAAGTGGTTGTCCTCGCCCGCGCCCGATTGCAGGGAGAACGTCCCGTCCGCGTTGGCGAAGCCGATGTCCGCGATGCCTCCGACCCACTCGACCGGCAGGAAGTCCGGGCTCCCGCGACGCCAGAGCTGCGTCTCGATTCCCCCGAGCGGCATGATCGTCCCTCGGTCGTCGCACAGCCACTGACCGTGGAAGACGGTCACCTGGGCCGAGGCGGGCAGAGCACTGAGGCCGATCCCGAGAGCGATGACCGCGGCGGCGAGGTATCGCTTCACGGGCCCAACGTACAGCGGCCGCCTGCCGACGGCAACCCCTCACGTGAGCGATTCGCAGGCCGTCCGTCGCCGCGAGCGAACGGGGCGAACGCACTATCCGCTTTCGATCACGAGGTGCGCGCAGCTGACCGGGTCGTCCCGGGCGACGTAGCGATCCTCCGACGGCATCCACTTCTCGACCCAGGTCGCCCTCGCTGCCTCGCCGTCACGCGCCACTCCGCGCTCGAGCCTCACGTCGTAGGGTGCGTCGACCCAGATGCGCACGTCATACGCATCGCGGAGGTTGCGGTGGAGGGCGCAGACGCCTTCGACGACCACGATGCCGACGGGCTCGACGGTCCTCTCGCCGCGAGCAGTGCGTGCCGCCCAGTCGTACGATGCGAAGCGCGCGGTGGCGTAGGCCGCGAGCGGCGTGACGACCTCGCGGCCGAGTCGCGCGAGGTCGAACTCGTCCCCCGTCCAGAACTCGTCCGTCGACACAATCTGCGCACCGGGGATCATCGCCGCGAGCGTCGACTTGCCGCTGCCGCCGTGGCCGCCGATCCCGACCAGCACGAGTCGGCCGCCGCCACCTGCGCCGCTGATCAGGTCGAGCACGGGTTGCGGATCCATTGGGGCACGGTACCCTCAGCGCATGGAGAAGCTTCGCCTCGGCGGTATGGCTCTCTCGAACGGCGTCCTCGTTCACGGGCCGACGTCGTGGGGCGCGGCCGTGCGCACGCGTGACGGCTCGATTCGCTCCGCGGCGGGTGTGAAGCGGCGGTTTGCCGCGAGTGTGACGACCCCCTTCTTGCGAGGCCCGTTGCGCCTCGCCGAGGCATTCGCCGTGCTGCCCGACGTGCGGCGCGCCCTGCCGGAGGCCCGATTTCCCTTCGAGCGACCGCGGGTCGGCGTGACGATGCTCGTCGGCGCGACTGCCGCCGGGATGGCTCGGCGATCGAGCCTAAGCATCCCCGTCCGTGAGGCGATCGCGGCTCTCGCATCGATCGCACCGGCGGCTCTCGCTCTCAGGGGCGGCGAACTCGCCTCCTACCATGGCGCCGAGCACATCTCGATCGGCACGTACGAGACGGGCGTGGCCGCGACGAAGGAGCACGATCGCTGCGGTGGGCACCTCGTCGGCCCGCTGCTCCTGACGAGCGCCGTCGCGAGCGCCCTTGCCGCGCGCGCCCCCGTCAGGGCACGACCCGCAGCCCGCGCAGCGGGTGCGATCGGCGCCGTGTCGGCAGCCGTCGAGGTGTTCGCCTGGATGGAACGCAACGCCGACCATCCGCTGGCTCGCGCTCTCGCCCGCCCGGGGCACGAGCTGCAGAGCCGCGTTTCGACGGCCGAGCCCTCGGCCGCGCAACTCGACGTCGCCGAGGCGGCACTCGCGGCCTGCCTGGACGCAGAAGAGAAGGCCGACTAACCCGCTCCCGCGTGCAGCAGCCGCCCCTCGTCACGAAGGCACTCGCCCTGGCGGGGGCCCGCGGGTTCGAGCGGTCGTGCCTGCCCGAGGACGGCGCACTGCTTCACGTGCTCGCCTCTCGCCGTGGGATCGTCCGGGCGGCAGAGATCGGGAGTGGCGCCGGGGTCGGCTCTGCCTGGATCGTGTCTGCGCTCCGGCCCGGCGTCCCGTTTTTCACGGCCGAGATCGATCCCGAGCTCGCGGCGGCGGTGACGGCGCTTCACGCCGGCGACCCGAGTGTCACGGTTCTCGTCGGGCCGTGGCGCGAGACGTTGCCTTCGGAGGCGCCCTTCGATCTCCTGTTCGTGGACGCGCGGGATGCCAGGGAGGATGTCGGCGCAGTGATCGGCCTCCTCGCTCCCGGTGGAACGGCCGTTCTCGATGACTTCTGGTTCGATGCGTCGCTTCCGGATCCGTTGCGCGACAGCTGGCTCGAACATCCGCTCCTGACCACGGTCGAGGTGTGGGTCACACTCGAGCGGCGCGCTCTCGTCGCCGTCCGCTCGTAGGTTTCTTCAGTCCGTCGCCGGGGCTGCCGATAGACCTGTCGTGGTCACCTGGCCCCATTCCGTTGACGACATCGGCGGCTTCCTCATCACGTGGTTGCCGATCATCTTCTTCGCGATCATCATCTGGCTCCTGCTACGCACGATGTCCCTCGTGCCAAAAGTTAAGCCTGCGATGGTCGATCGGGACACGACCGATCCGGTCGGTTGGAGCGATGTTGCCGGCACCGACGAGGCGAAGGAGGAGCTCAAGGAAGTCGTGGAGTTCCTTCGCGACAGGAAGAAGTTCGAGCGCCTCGGCGCGCACGTGCCGAAGGGCGTGCTTCTGTACGGGCCACCGGGGACCGGGAAGACGCTGCTCGCGAAGGCTGCTGCCAACGAGTCGGGAGCGAACTTCTACTCGTCGAGCGCGTCGGCGTTCGTCGAGATGTTCGCCGGCCTCGGTGCGGCTCGAATCCGAAAGCTGTTCGCCGAAGCGCGCAAGAACGCACCGGCGATCATTTTCATCGACGAGCTCGACGCGATCGGCAGTGCTCGCTCGGGCGGCTCCCACAACCGCGAGCAGGATCAGACGCTCAATCAGCTGCTCGTCGAGATGGACGGGTTCGGGGGTGCGGACGAGGTCGTCATCATGGGAGCATCGAACCGCCTCCAGGATCTCGATCCCGCTCTCCTGCGCCCGGGGCGCTTCGACCGGCAGGTCAACGTCGCTCCACCGGATCTCACGGGCCGCGAGGAGATCCTCGCGGTCCACACGCGTTCGAAGCCGCTCGGTGCGGACGTCGACATCACGTTGATCGCCCGCCGAACCGCGGGACTGACAGGAGCCGATCTTGCGAACATCGCGAACGAGGCGGCGATCTTCGCCGCCCGACACGACCAGCAGTACATCCGCCAGGAGGACTTCGAGGGGGCGATGGAGCGCGTGCTGACGGGGCTCCAGAAGCGGCGCCTTGTGACCGAGAAGGAGAAACGCATCCTCGCCTATCACGAGGGTGGACATGCGCTTCTCGCCTACCTGATGGGCGACGTCATGCCCGTGCAGAAGGTGACGATCGTGGGTCGCGGTGACGCGCTCGGGCTCGCCTACTACCTTCCCGTCGAGGATCGCTACCTCCACACGAAGGAGGAGTTCCTCGACGTCATGAAGGTCGCTCTCGGGGGCAGGGCGGCCGAGGAGATCGTGTTCGGGCGCGTTACGAACGGCGCCGCCAGCGATCTCGAGAAGGTGACCCAGCTAGCGCGCGCGATGGTGTTCGAGTACGGCATGTCCGATGTGGCTCCGTCCCGAACGATGCGTGCCGACAACTATGCGCTTTCGGAAGAGACCAAGCGGCTCCGCGACAGCGCCCAGGCCCAGCTCACAGACCACGCCTATGAGGAGGCGCTTCGTCTCCTCGGCAAGCACCGCGTCTCGCTCGATCGGCTCGCAAGCGGGCTGCTCGAGCGCGAGACGATCGATCGCGAGGAGTTCCTCGAGATGATGGGCGATCTTCCCCGCGAGTCTCGCTCGGCAGAGACGGTCGGAACCGTGCGGGCGCTCGACGCCGAAGCGCTCTAGTCTCGAGCCTCGACCAGCCGCTTCAACGCGCTCAGCCGCTCGTCCCAGGCAGCTCCGACCTCATCGATCCATCGGGAGGCTGCGGCCAGCGGCTCCGGAGTCAGCGCATACCGCGTCTCCCTGCCGCAGCGCGTTGCCTCGACGAGACCCGCCTCGCGCAGAGCGACGAGGTGCTTTGTCACGGCCTGGCGGGTGACGGGCAGCTGAACCGCGAGCTCGGTCGGCGTCGCTGTCTCTCGTGCAGCGAGCGTCTCGATGACGAAACGGCGGCTCGGATCAGCGAGTGCGACGAAGACCTCGTCTACCGGATCGCGCACGCGGCCATCGCCCGGATCTCGAGCGCAGTCGACCAGGATGGTGCCGTCTCGCGGACGTGCACGACGCTCCCGCTCCCGGACGGCGTAACTCGCAGATCGACCACCCCGTCGTCGTCGAAGCGGAGCACGATGCGCGCGCCCTCGTCCACCGATTCGACGGCGGCTTCCCGCGACTCGCCGTTGTCCCACCGGAACACTCCACGCCCCCCGGGCCGAGGGTCGAGCTCGACGTCGTTTGCGAACCATTCCTCGAGCCGGCGCGGATCGGTCAGCGCCTCCCAGACATCTGCGGGCTCGGCCTCGATCTCGATCTCGCGGACGATCTCCATGAGCAACCTCCAAGTTGCGTGTAATATCGAGCAACCAACAGGTTGCATGTTAGCCCAAGGAGGCCCGCAGTGCCGCTGATACCGACCGTGATCGAGTCCGACGGACGCGTCGAGCGCGCGTTCGACATCTACTCGCGCCTGCTGCGCGACCGGATCGTCTTCCTCGGACGCGAGGTCGACGACGAGATCGCGAATCTCATCGTGGCGCAGTTCCTGTTGCTCGAGGCGGACGATCCCGAGCGCGATATCGCTCTGTATGTCAACTCGCCGGGTGGATCGGCGTATGCAGGCATGGCGATCTACGACGCGATGCAGCACGTGCAGCCGGATGTTTCGACGATCTGCTTCGGGATCGGCATGTCCGCAGCGGCGATGATCATGGCGGGCGGTGCAGCCGGCAAGCGCTTCGCCCTTCCGAACGCCAAGCTCATGATCCACCAGGGGAGCGCCGGGTTCCGTGGCGCGCCGTCCGACGTCCAGATCGCGGCGCGAGAGGTCGCAGCGACGACGCGGCAGATGGCCGAGATCATCGGCCGTCACGCCGGACGAGACACCGAAGCCGTCATGGAGGACATCGACCGAGACCGGTTCATGACGCCGCCCGAGGCGGTCGAGTACGGGCTCGTCGACGCCGTCATGTCGCCGCAGCGGGCGCGCTCCGAGAAGTAGCATCGACGCATGGAGCCCAGGAGCGTTCACCACGTCGGGATGGCCGTCGCCGACCTCGAGGAGGCCGTCTCGACGTACACCGTGCTTCTCGGCGGGACGCTCGAGCACCGCGATCTCGTCCCCGAGCAGGGAGTGGAGGCCGCGTCGATCCTGGTCGGCGACGGCCGGGTCGAATTGCTTGCGCCGACCGACGACGACACGCCGGTCGGGCGATTTCTCGCCAAGCGCGGCCCTGGAATGCACCACATCGCCTACGAGGTCGACGATGTCGGCGTGGTGCTCGCGGAGCTCGCTGCTGCCGGAGCCGACCTGATCGATGCAACGCCCCGCGTGGGCCTCTTCGGCCTGCAGGTTGCCTTTGTCCACCCCGACGCCGTTCACGGCGTCCTCACGGAGGTCGTATCCGTTGCCCGACGCACCTGAGTCAGTCCGGATCGAGGTCGCCTTCGCGGGCGGCCCGATCATCGCAGCCGATGTCTCTCCCGCGAGCGCCGACGCGCTCGAGCACGCGCTCGCGGCGGGATCGCAGGGAACGCACGAGCTCGACACCGACGATGGCCGGGTGGCGATCGTCCTTGCCCGTGTCGCGTACCTCAAGCGCTTTGCCCGCGACTCGAGGGTGGGGTTCGGGCTCTAGAGGCTACTCGGGCAGCCAGCCGTCGCGGTAGGGCGCCGGCGTGCGCGCCGGGAAGCGCGCGTAGGCCCCGTCCGGGTCGGTCGTATCCTCCAGAACGGAGGCATCGTGGCGGAGCGCGGCCTCGTCGAACGCGTAGCCACCCCAGTTCGGCCCGGTCGAGCGGTCGCGTGCTCCGACCGCGAGCACGAGGCAGGCGGCGACCCCCGCGCCGACGATCGTGTGCTTCGTCTCGGCCGGGCAGTGCACGAAGTCCCACTGAGCGAGCGGGCGCTCCTCGCCCTCGATGATCAACACCGCTTTGCCCGAGAGAACGAGAAAGTCCTCCTGGTCGGCCTCCCAGTGATACATCGACATCCGGTCGCCGGGCCGGAGCGAGACGAGATGGACGCCCAGTTGCGGGAAGTCGGTCGCACCCTCGAAGATGCAATACGCCCCGCGCCCCTCCCCCGGGCGCCAGCGCGCATCGCGGGCGTTGAGGACGAACCAGCCGTCCCCCCGAGGGACGCGCCCGGCCTCGGTCTCCTCCAGTAGATCCTCGGGAACCATTCACGTGCATCCTGCCACAGCCCGTGCGGTCGTCCGCCGGCCCGCAGCGATCCTCGCGACACCTCCACAAGCGGCGTGCGGTGTGCCGACCACCATGCGGCTTCCCGGCCGCCGCCGGGTACCCTTCGCCGCCGTGGCGCTCGAGGTCGGCATCGTAGGACTCCCCAATGCGGGCAAGACGACGCTCTTCAACGCGTTGACCAAGGCCGGCGCGGAGATCACGGCGTATGTGTCCCAGACGGACAAATCGAACGTCGGCATGGCCGCGATCGCGGACGAGCGACTGAAGCGCCTCGCCGATCTCGTCGGAGCCAAGAAGGTGACCCCGGCGGCCGTGCGGATCCAGGACGTCCCCGGAACCGGCCCCGCGCTGCTCGGAGGACTTCGGCAGGTGGATGCACTGCTCGCGGTCGCAGACGGGTTCTCCGGCACGCGCGATCCCGGGAGTGACATCGAGATGCTCGAGCTGGAGCTTCTCGTCGCCGACACCGATCACGTTGCGAAGCGGCTCGAGCGGGTGGAGAAGCTCGCGAAGTCGGGGGACGCCGCCGTCCGCAAGGAGGCAGAGGTGCTTCGCGCGATCCTCTCCCACCTCGAGGCCGGCAAGCCGCTCACCGAATGGGTCGGCGAGCTGCCCGACGAGCTCGACCCGCTGACGACCAAGCCGCTGATCGCGATCGTCAACGGCCCGGAAGGAATCGACTGCAAGCTCGAGGCGGAGCTCGCGGAGATGCCCGACGACGACGCCGCGGCGTTCCGTGACGGTGCGTCCGCGCTCGACGAGGTCGTCGGGCGCCTCAAGGACGCACTCGGCCTGATCACGTTCTTCACCGCCGGCGAGAAGGAGACGCGGGCGTGGACACTCCGCAACGGGCAGACAGCGCTCGAGGCCGGAGGAACGATCCACTCGGACATCGCCCGCGGCTTCATCCGCTGTGAGGTGATCCGCTGGAACGACTTGCTCGACGCCGGGTCTCACGCGGAAGCTTCCAAGCGTGGCACCCAGCGGCTCGAGGGCAAGACCTACGTCGTGCAGGACGGCGACGTGATCAACATCCGCTTCAACGTCTAGGACGGCGTGCTCAGCCGGCCGCGATGAGGGCGGCTCCCCCGAGAGCGATCAGCCCGCCTATCGTGTGCGTCGTTCCGAGCCGCTCGTACAGGATCGCGCGTGCGAGCAGGATCGTCGCGAGCGGATAGAGCGAGCTGAGGACGGCCACGATTCCGATCGCCCCTTGTGTCGCCGCGACCGCGATGAGGGCGTTCGCAGCGGCATCGAGGACGCCGACCGCAGCGATGAGGGTAGGAGGCGGATAGCAGCTCGGGGGACGGTCCGGGCCAAGAGAAGAACGAGCAGCAACGCGATGACCGCCGTCAGGCGCGCGGTGGACGTGGCCCACGAAGCGCTGTCCTGTGCTGCCTCGCCGAGCCCGGGTTGCGTGACACGAGAACGCGCAGAGCGCGAACAGCGCCGCCGCCAGCGGGGGTCAGTTGTCGCCGACAGGCCGGGTTGCGGCCATCGCGTCGAGCTGATTCGCGTGGTAGAGCACGGCGGCCTCGGCGGTGCGGGCCGCCTGCCTGTCGTGATGGGTCGCCACCGCGTGCAGGAGTTCGGCCGAGGCGGCGGCGTCGAGGTTAGGCGCGTGCGCCTCGATGAGGCGCAGCCCCAGGTGGACATGACCGAGCAGGCGACCCTCCTCGGTCTGGCGGAACGAGGGACCTCGCCCGAGCTCGACGGTGCGCCCGACATCGTGGAGGATTGCGGCGGCGAGGAGAAGGTCGGCCCGGAGCCGCGGATGAAGCTGCGCCGTCTCGCGGCAGAGCGTCGCGACGCCGACGGTGTGCTCGAGGAGGCCGCCGGCATAGCCGTGGTGACCGTCGGCACCCGCCGCAGGGAGCGCGCGAAGGGCGCCTCGAACGCCGTCAGCAGCGAGCACGCGGGTGACGACGACCGCGAGCCCTGCGTGCGAGATCTCCCCGGCGAGGAAGTCCAGGAAGCCTTCGAGCTCGTCCGGATCGCGCCGCATCGCCGGCGTCAGCTCGCCGGGATCCGCGTCGGGTGCGGCCTCGAGGGCGCGTACCTGGACCTGAAGCGCGCCGCCGAATCGCTCGACGCGGCCCAGCACCCGGATGGCGTCTCCCTCCGCGAAGCGACCGTCGAGCAGCTCCACGTCATCCCAGATCCGCGCCTCGATCCGCCCGCTCGCATCGACCAGCTCGAGCGCGAGATACGGCGAGCCGCTCTTCGTACGCCGACGCTCCTTGCGCCCGACCGCGTACACGCCTTCGACGGTGCGATCCTCCGCGAGCTCGGCGATGGTGGTCACACCGGCAGTCTAGGCCCGCTCGGAGGTACGCTCGAGCCATGGCCGACGTCGCTCCGTTCCGCGCAATTCGGTACGCGCGTCCGGCGCCCACGGTCACCGCTCCGCCGTACGACGTGCTGAGCGCCGAGATGCGCGATGCGTACCGTGCCGGCGACCCCCACAACGTCGTCCACCTCACCCTCAACGAGTCCGAGGACGAGGCGGGGCGCCTGTTTCGGACTTGGCTCGAGGAGGGCGTGCTCGTGCAGGACGACGAGCCCGCCGTCTGGGTCCTGAGCCAGGACTACGTCGGTCCGGACGGGGTCGCTCGCCGGCGTGAGGGGCTTGTCGCGTCGCTGCGGGTGGAACCGTACGAGACGCGCTCAGTGCTGCCGCACGAGCGCACCCACGCGGGGCCGAAGGAGAGCCGCCTGCGGCTCCTTCGCGCGGCGCGGGCCCAGCTCGAGCCGATCTTCCTCCTCTACGACGGCGAGCCTGCCGTCGCGGTGCCCGAGCGGGAACCGGACCTCACGACCGAGGGGACGCGGCTCTGGCGCGTCCCGGGTGACGGCGTCGCGGCGGCGTTTGCCGATCGGCAGCTCCTGATCGCGGACGGCCACCACCGCTACGAGACGGCCGTTGCCTACGCAGCCGAAGAGGGCACGGCGCAGAGCGCTCGCATGATGGTGGTTCTCGTCTCGACCTCCGACCCCGGCCTCGAGATCTTCCCCACCCACCGGCTCTTCCGCGGTCACATCGGTGCTCTACCGCCGGCCGGGGTCGGCGACACCGCGAGCCCGGTTGCCGCCGTCGAGCGCCTCGGCCGCCTTCCGTACGATGCGGCCCACGCCGTCGGCTATCGGAGAGGCGCCACCTTTCCCGTCGTGGGTGAGCCCGGTGAGCTCGACGTCGAGCTCGTCGACCGGCTGATCGGCCACGAGGACATCGCCTACACGGCCGACCTCGACGACGCGGTGCGGCGCGTCGACGCGGGCGAGTACGACGGAGCCTTCCTCCTGCGTCCGACGCGCATCGAGGATGTCTTCGATCGCGCCCGCCGTGGCGAGGTGATGCCGCAGAAGACGACCTACTTCTTCCCCAAGCTGACGAGCGGCCTGCTCTTCCACCCGGTATGACGGTCGGCTGGCTGGAGCTCTGTCGCGACTGCGTGGCCGACATCGACCGCGTCCTCGAGCGACTGCCGAGTCGGGTCGAGCGTGAGCCGGTCCTGCGGGCCGGCCGGGGCGGAGACGACACGACGGCGATCGACGCCGCTGCCGAGGACGCCGTCGTCGCCCGGCTCGAGGCGCTCGGAGCCGACTTCCTGCTCGTCTCGGAGGAGCTCGGAGAGCGGACGTTCGGCAACGGCGGCCCGACCCGCGTCGTGGTCGACCCGATCGACGGCTCGGTCAACGCCAAGCGCGGGATCCCGTTCTTCTCGCTCTCGCTCGCCGTGGCCGAAGGCGAGACGATGGAGGACGTGACCTTCGGCTATGTCTACGACTTCGGTGCGCGCGAGGAGTGGGTCGCCGAGCGGGGCCGCGGTGCGCGTCTGAACGACCGCCCGTTGCTCGCGCCTCCCCCGAAGCAGCCGATCGAGATCCTCTCCTTCGAGGCAACCACGACGGCCTACATCGCCGAGCGCGCGCCGCGCCTGCTCGGTGTCGCGGAGCGACTCAGAGTGATGGGCTCTCTCGCCCTGTCTCTTTGCCACCTCGCCGCAGGACGCGTCGACGCCGTCTGCTCGCTCAAGCCGGCCCGCTCGATCGACATCGCCGCAGCCCAGCTGCTCGTGCGCGAGCGCGGCTACGCGATCGAGCTGTTCGAGGATCCGCCGTTCGCCACCGCGCCGCTCGACCTCGTCGGCCGGTCGCGGGTCGTTGCGGCCGCAACGGATGATCTGTGCGACCGCCTCGCCGCCGCCCTCTCCGAATAGCCAGCGGCGCCAGGTCTGGACCAGCCCCGCGTCGCCCCGGCAGCGGCGCTCGTTGTCCTGAAAACCCCGATTACTGGGGGTAGTTCCCCGCAGTTCGATCGGGACATTCGCCGATGCGCTCCGGCCTTCCAGAAAACACGATGTTTCCATGTCGAGCGGGCCAGGTACGCGGTACGCACACCACGTCTTTGAGGTGTCGTCCGCTACCCACGCCACGCACGAGCCAAACCCACGAAAGGGGCCACTGTGAAGAAGCTTCTACTTACGACGATGGCGGCGCTGCTCGCGATGGCGACCGTCGCCGCCGGCCTGGCGACCGCCGGTACGACCACGAGCACGAAGATCGTCAAGTTCAACGCCTTGTACACCGGTAAGGCCGTCGTTGTCCAGTCGGACCAGATCGCCACCATTACTGCCGCCGGAGTCGGAAAGGGCACGCCGATCGGCAAAGGGAAGCTCACCGGCAAGGGAGTGGGCTCGGCCGCCGCGGTGCAGTGCAACCCGTTCAACGGCACGGGGCTGATCACCGGTGTGAAGGGCGCCAAGATCAAGTTCAAGATGACGTCCGCACAGGCGTGCGGGGACGCGGACCCGCCCGAGGTGTTCAGCATTAGTGGGCGCGCGATCGTCAACGGCGGAGCCGGGGCTTACAAGAAGGCGAAAGGGAACCTCAAGGTCGTCGGCACCTGGAAGAAGTCGACCGGCGTCTTCTCGATCAAGTTCATCGGGAAGTTGAAGATCTAGCCGCGATTCATCACCGAAACAGCACCAGGAACCCCAACAGCATGAGCGCAAGGAGGACTCGATGAGACGAAAGATCGCCGTTCTCGTAGCCGGGATCGCCGCGGTTGCGGTCGTCACCACGACCGCGGTTGCGGTCGTCCCGGGTGAGACGCCGTTCCCTTCAGCGACGGTCGCGAGCTTGTTCGTCGCAACAAACACGTACACGGGCGCCGGTAGCCCCGATGGCGCAGGCGTCATGACGAGCCGTTTCCCTGCCGGGGCGACGGTCGTCTTCAAGGTGTTCGCAGCTGATGCGAAGACGAAGCTCGTCCTCACGGCCGACGACGTCAAGTACGCCTATGTCCGGATCCCGAACCAGCCGAACGTCAAGCTGACGTACGTTGCGCCGACCCAGGCGAACGGCCCGAACTTCACGGGCACGTGGACGGTTCCCTCGAGCTACCCGTCGGGGCTCGTGAACTTCGCGACTCGGTTCCAGACCAAGAAGAAGAAGTACGGGAACTTCGTCCAGATCCCGGTCGAGACGTCGCAACTGACGATCGTCGGCTAGGGGCTGACTTCAGATGAGCGTTCATAGATGGAGGCATTCGATGAAACGATTGATGATCATGGTGGGGCTCGCAGTCGGCGTCAGCGCGATCCTCATCCCGTCGCTCGCCCAGGCGGCGGATCCACCGAAGAAGCTCGACGTGATGCTGTACGTTGACACGGTCAACGGCTCGCGCCCTGCCGCCGGCACCGCTCGGAGGAAGGTCAGCTGTACGCAGACGAATGTCTTCGTTCGCGGAGAGCAGCAGGTTTTCCGCGTCTGGGGCACCGTCGCTGGAAGCGGTGACATCCTCTCGAGTGAGAACGTCAAGTACGCGTATGTGACCGTCCCAGGGTCTCCCAACATCAAGCTGAGCTGGGGCGCCCATGGTGCAGCGACCAACAGGGTCTGGTTCTGGACGATGGCCTGGAACATCCCGGCGGACGCTCCGCTCGGCGAAGCCACGGCAAAGATCGTCTTCAAGACAGAGGAAGACGAGTTCGGGACGTACGAGTTCAAGTACACCGTCGTTCCGAAGTTGAACCTCACGTCGAAGAAGAAGACGGGGATGACGGTCGCGGCACGCCGCTGATCGCCGACACGAAATGAAAGGAACGAACGTGAGCCGCTCACAGCACAATCGCAAGAAAGGAAGGATGGTGCTCGCCCTCGGCAGCACGGTGGCTGTCGGAGCACTCGTGCTCCTGCAGGCGAGTGCTGTGGCGGCACCGGTTCCCGTCACCGCCCCGACCATCCCGGGCGCCCCGAAGCTGTTCGGCCCCGTCGTCGACCCGGGATCTCCGTCGGACACCATGGGGGTGCTCAAGACGGTCCCCGATGTCGCGCCGGCGGGCACGAAGGTCACGATCTCGGGAGCGGGGCTGGCGCCGCGCAAGGCCGTCAGTCTCGTCTGGATGACGGCGAGCGTACGATTCGTCCTCGATCCGAAGCCCGACAGCCTCGACTACATCGGACGCAAGGTCGACAAGATCGGCGTCGCACTGGCAAACGCGACGACCGACGCAGGCGGATCGTTCAAAGTGACGTTCGTCGCCCCGCGAGACTACGGCGGTCTGCACGATATCTTCGCCGTGATCGGCGGCCAGCAGGTCGCCAAGGGTGGGTACCTGCTCGAGCGGACGGTAAAGATCAGTCCGGCGCGTGGCCCGGTCGGTACGCCGATCACCGTGACCGTCAACGGCATGGGGTCCCCGACATACGAGAGCGTCGGCAGCGTGCTGTACGACAACCGCTATACCGGTGCGGTCTCGGCGAACACGACACGCGGGTGGACACAGTTCAAGATCCGTGCGTCGGGCAAGCCTGGTGCCCACTTCATCGAGTACGCAGGCTCGAGCCACACGGTGCCGTATCTCAACATGCAGCAGTCGCCGGTGCCCTGGACTGACGCCCACCGCATGAAGTTCACGGTGACGAAGGACGCCGGAGCGCCGAAGCCGACCCTGGAGTGGCCGGCGGCAGTTGAGCCGACGATGAGCGAGAGGACGACCGTGCTCTCCAGCAACGTGACAGGTTCGGCGACTGCGCGGCTCGACTCGACCTCGGGCCCGATCCTGAGCACGGTCAACGTGACGGCGACAGGCCTCATTCCGAACGTGACGGCCGCGCTGCAGTGGACGAGCGTCGTCGGCAACCGGGTGAACTGCACCGGAACGTGCTGGAACTTCGTCAACGAGCAGCTCGGATCGGCCCAGGTCGGTGCCGACGGGACGCTGAAGAAGGCGATCAAGGTCCCGGACGGGCTCGGCGGCTGGCACGCAGTCCAGGTCGTCCAGAACGGGCAGATCAGGGCGCAGGTTCCCTACTACGTCAAGCGGAGCTTCGTTTCCGTCCCGAAGACGGTCAAGGCGGGAGAGCCCTTCATCGTCGAGATCAAGGGCGTCGGCTGGACTCAGATCGACAATACCGTCGCAGTGACGTACGACAACAGCTACGTCGGGTACGCCTGCGGCTTCAACAGCAACGGCTATGTCCGGATCCAGCTGATGGCGACGGGTGAGCCGGGAACGCACCTGATCGACCTCTACCCGCTGCTCTACACGCAGCAGCCGGCCTACCCGTACTCGCAGCTCGGGATGGTTCCGCTCCTCGGGTTCGCGAATGACGCACCGGGGCTCGCTGCGGGCTACAACCTGCCTGCCTATCGGTTGGCCATCACGGTCGTCAAGTGATAGATCGGCTTCATGACGGGGGAGGGGTGGGACGCCCCTCCCCCGCAGGGGCCGGCGGCTCCCGGAGCGGCGAAGGGGCCACCCGTGCGAGTCGTGCGATCGGCGCGGGCAGCCACCAGCTCCGTCGCCCACCGAGGTAGACGAGCGACGGGACGAGCATCAGCCGTACGATGGTTGCGTCGATGAGCACACCGAGGGCGAGGCCGAGCCCGAACTGTTGGAGGCCAGGCACACGACCCACGACGAAGCCGGAGAAGACGGCGACCATGATCACAGCCGCGGTCGTGACGATGGGCCCGGTTCGGGCGAGGCCCTCGGCGACGGCAGCGGCTCGATCGGCACCGCCGTCCCACGCCTCGCGCATCGGCATCACGATGAAGACCTCGTAGTCCATCGAGAGGCCGAAGAGCACGGCGAAGAGGAGGATCGGAACCCACGCCTCGACGGCTCCGGTCTGCTCGATCCCGAGGAGCCCTGCTCCGAAGCCGTGCTCGACGACGAGCGAGAGCAGGCCGTAGGCAGCTGCGACCGAGAGGAGATTGAGCAGGACGGCCTGGAGTGGCAGCAGGAGCGACCTGAAGGCACGCAGCAGCATCACGAACGTCAGCGCAAGCACTGCAAGCACGATCCAGGGAAAGGCGTCGTAGGATCTCGTCACGAAGTCGACGGCCTGTGGTGGCGGGCCGCCTGCGACGACGACCGTGCCACTCGGAAAGCGCGCCGCCGGGACGATGTTCTCGCGGATCCGCTCCACGAATCCGCGCGTCTCCCGTGAGCCGTAGTCGTGGAGGCCGACGACGACCACCCGTGCGCGGCGACCGTTCGGGTCGACGTAGGGGTCGCGCTTGCCGTACGCGACGGCGAATACCTCCGGGTCGGTGGCGAGGAGATCGACGAGCCTGACGATCGCGGCGCGGTCGGGACCCGCCCGGGCTGCGCCGGGGGAGCCCGTGTCGACGACGATCTGGGTCGGCGCCACGACACCCGGTCCGAGGCGGGCGCGAAGCAGGTCGAATCCTCGAACCGACTCGGACCTGCCGGGAATCGACGCGATCGACCCGGGCGTCACGTCGAGGCTTGCGGCAGCCGCGGACGCCGCGAGCAGGACGACGACGCCCGTCACGAGGAGCGTCCGGGGCCTTCGAACTACCGTTCGGGCAAGACGCTCCCACCGCCGACCGGGTGCGGTTCGACCAGACCTGGACGATTCCCGACCGAGGCGGGAGAGCAACACCGGCTGCAGGGTCACGACGGCGGCGAGCGAGACAAGGGGGACGAGGAGCCCACCGACCCCGAGTGAGCGGATGAAGGGAACCGGGACGAAGAGGAGTGCGCCGAGGCCGATCGCAACGGCAAGCCCCGAGAACCTGACCGTGCGTCCCGCGGTCTCCATCGTGCGGACGATCGCACCGTCATTCGTACTTCCGCGTGCGAGCTCTGCGCGGTATCGATAGACGACGAGCAGCGAATAGTCGATCGCGAGGGCGAGTCCGATCAGGACGACGAGGTTCGTGACGTAGATCGCAATCGAGGTGAAGTGTGCGAGCACGTACACGGCAGTCAAGGCACCTGCGATCGTGGCTGCCGCGAAGAGGAACGGAATCAGGATGGCGGTCGAAAGGCCGAAGAGGACCACGAGGACTGCGAGCGCGATCGGCAGGGCGACGAGCTCCGCCCGCCGGAGGTCGGCGGACACCACGGGATCGAGGTCGTGCTGCAGCGCGGGAGCGCCGGTCACCACTGCCGCCGGGCCGGTCGAAGTGCGGAGCGCCCGGCGAACGTCGTCTGTGTGCTGCTTCGCCTCCTGAAGCGGGAGGGTCGTCACGATGTCGCCGTAGACGAGGCCGGTGGTCGTACGGATCGCTCTGGCCTTGCCGCCCGGGAGCGTCCGAGCCGCGCGCTCGAGCCGCCGCTCGATCGCCCGTTGCGTTGCCTTGTCCGACGGGTGTGCAACCTCGAAGACGACCGTGAACGTCCCGTCGGGGCGTTCGCCGAACGAGCGCTCGAGCATGACCTGCGCCCGCTCCGAGGCGGTTCCGGGCACGCTGAACGTGTTGGAGGAGAGCGCGGGCAAGCGCACCGCCGCGACCACGCCCACGGCGAGGACGAGGAGCCACACGGCAACCACGAGCGGCTGGTGGCGGAGGACGGCTCGGGTCCAGCGCTCGTGCATGCACGTCAAGCCTATTCGACCCGACCGCAGCAGGGTTGCGGGAAACCCGGTACGCCGTTGCGTCCGGACGAGGCTACGATCCCTCTACTGTGAGGGTCAAAGGTACCGTCGTCCTGGTCTCGGCAGCCTTGATCGCCGGCGTGCTCGTCGCCGCAGGCGGCGGCACGACGCGCGCCGGTGCAATCGGGAGCCCCGATCGTGGCCGCGCCGTCTACGTCGGGCCCGGGGGTTGTTCCGGTTGCCATTCGCCAAGCGCTGATCCGACCCAGCCATCTACCGGTCCGCCTCTGACGCTCACGAACCTGCAGATGCACGCGGCCGACGCCCGCAAGCCGCTTGGCGACTATGTCGCCGAGTCCATTCTCGTCCCCTCGGCGTACGTGGTGCCGGGCTACACGAGCGGAATGATGCAGCCGGCGCGCGGCCTGAGCTCGATCCAGTTCGACGACCTCGTCTCGTACCTGATCGGGAAGCCCTGGGCTGCCGGGAACCGAGGGCCGCTGAAGCTACCGGCGAGGCCGGTCGCGGCCTGCAACGCCAAGAAGTCGTGCCGAGCGACCGTCGCGCGGTGGGCGAGAGCCGAGCGTCTTCCCGTCTCGGCGCTCGCAGGCGCGAAGATCGTCGCGATCTCGGGCTGCCTCTCCTGCCATCGGTACGCGGGCAGTGGGGTGAAGAGCGCGTCGGCCCCGGAGCTCACGCGGGTGGGTACCAAGAAGTCGACTGTCGCAGCTCACGTCAGGCGTCTCAGGTGCCCGAGTTGCGTTCGTGCAGGATCCGTGATGCCGTCGTATTCCGCCCTCGGCAATGCAAATCTCAGGCGGATCGCTGTCTTTCTCCGGGCCTCGCGGGGTGTGCGTCGGTGAGCTATCCGTCGGCCCGACGGCGAAGGGGCGACCGCGGTCGCCCCTTCGCCGTCGAGACCGACGCCGGTACCGACTGCGCGTGGCTCAGCCCGCTGTCGGGGCGGTAGTGTCCTCTGCCTGATCGTTCTTCGTACGCAGCGTCCCCTGGCCGATGGCGAGGATCGCAAGAACGATGAAGCCGATCCCGCTGAGGAGAAGCGCGATGCCGACCACGACGCCGAAGAGCGCGAGGTTGTACGCCATGAACGAGACGTTCAGCGCGGTCGAAAGGGCGGTCGCGGTGACCCAGGTGTTGCGAGCACCGTTGGAAATGGGCGCCCCTGTGGCATCCTTGGCAGCAGCGGTGAAGTCGTCCGTTCCCTTTGGGCTGCCGTCCTCAGCGGCGTAGCGACCGAGCTCGGAGTAGGTCAGTCCGCCCGTCGACTCGAGTGCGTGGACCCGCATGTACTCGGCGAAGCAGCGTGCCTCGGGAGCAGTGTCGATCTTCTGGCCGTCGACGTCGCACGTTGGCAGCTCGATCGAGTCCGGAAGCCCGGCAGCCTTCGCGTCCTCGGCGATCTTCGTCGGGTTCATCCCCGTCGTGGCGTTCTCGCCGATGTTCTCCGCTTTCAGGCTGTCGTTGACGGTCGTGTAGCCGTTGACGCTCAGCCCGATCGCGCCGATGCCGAAAGCGATCAGAACCACGCCTGACGCAATCCCGCCGTACTCGAGCCATCGCCGTCTGTTCATCGTGCTCTACCTCCCGATTCGTGAGTCTGCAGTTGATCTCTAACGATCGTCCGGGTGCGGCTCGGGGGCATCGGGTGACACCCCGTGAAGCCCGTGGATTCCCCCCGTTGTTTCCGCGGGCAACTACGTAGGGCGCTGATAGGCTCGAGCCGACGATGGCGCCTGCCCGCGATGCGATTCTCAAAGCGCTCGAGTCGGTCATCGACCCGGAGCTGCACAAGCCTGTGACCGAGCTCGAGATGGTGCGCGACGTCGTTGTCCACGACGACGGCCGCGTCGAGGTCACGATCGCACTGACCGTCGCGGGCTGTCCGATGCGCTCCTCGTTCGAGGACCAGGTGCAGCGCTTCGTCGGCGCCGTCGAGGGTGTCGGCGCGGTCCAGCTCCGGTTCGATGTGATGAGCCCCGACGAGAAGGCGGCACTCTCCTCACGGCTCCGCGGCGGGAGGCCGGAGAAGACGATCTCACTCGATCCGATGACGCGTGTTCTCGCAATCGCATCGGGCAAGGGAGGCGTCGGCAAGTCGACGTTGACTGCGAATCTCGCTGCAGCGCTCGCTGCCACCGGGCAGCGCGTCGGAGTGCTCGATGCCGATGTCTACGGGCACTCGATTCCGCACATGCTCGGAGTCCAGCAGCGGCCGGTGGTCGTCGACACGATGATCGTCCCGCCGGTGCGTGGCGACCTGAAGCTCATGTCGATCGGCTTCTTTCTCGACGACAACGCCCCCGTGATGTGGCGCGGGCCAATGCTCCACCGGGCACTCGAGCAGTTCCTCTCGGACGTCTACTGGGGTGAGCTCGACACGCTGGTCGTCGACATGCCCCCGGGGACAGGCGACGTCGCGATCTCGCTCGGACAGCTGCTCCCACGGGCCGAGGTCCTGATCGTGACGACACCCCAGCCGGCCGCGCAGCAGGTGGCGGTGCGCGCGGCCGGAATGGCCGAGAAGGTGGGGATGCGGATCATCGGCGTCGCGGAGAACATGTCGTACCTCGTCGGCACCGGTCAGGAGATCTTCGGCTCGGGAGGCGGACAACGTCTTGCAGACGAGATCGGAGTGCCGCTGCTCGGCAGCGTGCCGCTCGATCCGGCCCTGCGCGAGGCAGCGGACGCCGGGACGCCGGTGCTCGAGACCGCGCCGGACTCCGAGGCGACAGCCGCAATCGTTGATCTCGCGGCGAGAATCCAGAAGAGTCGCCGCGGCACGATCCGCAAGGCCCTCACGGTTCTCTAGAAACGGGAGAGGGCGCCCGTAGGCGCCCCCTCGATCGAACCGCCTACCGGAGCGAAGCGCGCTAAGAGTCCTTCTCGAGCTTGCGGAGCGTCCAGACGGCCGGATCGCCGATCGCTTCGCACTTCATCTCGACACCCTTCGTGCCGACCGGGAAGCCGGTCGGGATCGCGTAGCTGCCGTCGACGGTGCACGTCACCGGGCCCCTCTTGCCGGTCACGGTGATCGTTGCCGGAGGTCCGCCCGCGAGAGCGGTGATCTCACCCTCGGCTTCGAGGCGCTTCGTCTTGACCTTGCCGCCCTTCTCGCCCCTCTTTTTCTCCTCGTCCTTGACCTTCTCGCCCTTCGAATCCCGGCAAGTCGGGCCGGCGATGACCGCGAGCACGTTGGTGCTACTGCCCGAGCCGATCTGCCCGTTGGCGAAGTTCGTCGCGCCGCCGGCAAAGTCCGCGCTCAGGTTGCCGAGTACCTTCGCATGGTTCCCGCGCGAAGTGCCCGTGAGGTAGCCGACGAGCTTGCCCTCCTTGATCGTGCCCGAGAACTTGCCCTTCAAGCGGCTGTCGCCGTCCTTGACCCTGAACGAGCCACTGACGTAGCCGCGCCCGTCCGTCGTGTTGTACGTCGTGCGCGCGAGAATTTCGAGCGGTCCGGCCAGCGTGGCATTCGACGAGGCGACGGTGCCCCTGTAGTGCCCGTCCGTGCGCTCCCAGGTCTTCGCATCGGCGGTACACGAGCGCACCTTGGACTTGTCGATTGCAGTGGTCGAGAACGTGGCAGTCGCCTCGCTGACACCGACGACTGACGGAACGACGGCGAATGCGACAGCAGCGGTGACGAGCGCGGCGGCGGTGCCGAGCCCGATTGTGAGTGTGCGGCGCGTCAAGATGAATCCTCCCTTTGGGGTTTCTCCTTCTAGTCTTGTCCGGTTCCGTGCGCATTGGAGAGCCGTTCCGTAAGGATTCTGTGAGCATCCTCGCCGATTGGGGGATACGCTCACTCCCATGGGTGACGTCCCCTCTACCCCGAGCGAGGCCCGTCGGCGGCTGAGCGAGATGGGACTCGATGCGCCCGCGACGGATGCGCTCTTCGCCCACTTCCACGACGCGGAGCAGCGGGGTAAGCGCGGGCACGGGTACTCGCGCATCGCGTGGCTCGAGGAGCAGCCCTTCGATCCGCGGGCTCGCCCTGTGAAGACGGATTCCCTTCCCGGCCTCGATCGTTGGGACGGCCGCGGCGCGCTCGGATACCTGACCCTCCAGGCGATCGTCGACGACCTCGTCGCGACACCACCTGCGACCGCAAAGCTGGCCGTGGCTGCGCGCTGCTTCCCGACCGGTGCGCTCGGCTACTGGGTCAGGATGCTCGTCGAGCGTTGCGGGCTGATCGCGCTGCTCACGGCGACATCTCCGCCGCGCCTCGCGCATCCCGACGGCTCTCCGCCGCTCACCGGCACGAACCCCCTTGCCATCGGCGTCCCGTCGAGCGCCGGTGCTCCGATCGTGGTCGACGTCTCGATGGGGGCGGTCACGCACGGAGACGTGCTCGCCGGCCTCGCGGCGCCCGAGGATCTCGTCCCGTTCGGAGGCCGGAGCGCACACAAGGCCTTTGCCCTCGCGGTCGGCCTCGAGCTCCTCGTCGGCGCCCTCGCCGGTTCGGAGCACGGGGCGGTGCTGCTCGTGGCGAAACCGGAGTACGATCCGGTCCCGGCGTTCCGCGAGCGAGCCGCAGGGGTTCGCCTGCCGGGGGACGCGTGAGCTGGGAGTTACCCCTCGGAGGCCGGGAACCGCTCGTCGCCGCGGATCGCGGCGAGGTCGGGATCACTCCGGGCGTTGGTCGCGAACCGCGGCTCGAGCGCGATTGCATGGAGGAGATGGTCGAGGGCGTTGCCTGTTCTGCCGCCACGGCTCTCCGCGCACGCCAGGTTGTAGAGGACGTTGGCATTATCCGGGTCCTCTGCGAGCTGCCCCGCGAGCACCTCGATCGCGCGATCCCACTCGCCGGTCGTCCAGAACCGCAGGGCCTCGGCCGAGCGCTCCCACGGTGAGACGGTGAACGCGCTGCCCGGCCGTCCGCCGACGACGAGGATCGTGGTCGAGGCCTCGTCCGCCACGGCACTGCGTCGCGCCCCGGGGTCCTTGAGGTAGACGAGCGAGCCGGACGGCGCTGCGACCCTCTCGCCGTCGATCGTGAACGTCGCGCGCCCCGCGAGCACGATGTACAGCTCCTCGTGGCGCCCGGCTCCGTCGCCGAGCTCGTCGTGCTCCCCGATGATCTCCTGGCCGGCAGCGGTTGCGCGCCAGGCGTTGATGCCGAACGACTCGATCCCGAGCATCGTCCGGATCATGTGCCAGCGGGGCCGTCCCTCGTCTGCGTAGCCATCGACCTCGTCCAGGCGCATGACGCGGAATCGCTCGGCCGCGGGATGCCGCTGCCCGGCGCTATCCATAGGTGTGATCGGCGAGATCGATGGACAAGAGCTCCTCGTCCGTGACGAGGACACAGGCGACTTCGGGTCGGGCAAGCGCAGCGGCGACCTCACCGACCGTGCTCGCGCGGACGACGACCGGGGTGCCGGTCGCGTGCGCGGCGCGCAGTGCCGCGATGTCGGACACGTCGCCGAGCTCGACCGCTCCCGTCAGGTCAATCGTCCCCTCGAGCACGACAGCCGGGACTTTGCGTCCGGTCGCTCCAAACCACCGGTCGCGCGCCGTCACAGGTCGACTGTCTGCCCGGGTGGCGGGGCGACGAGGTCGATCTCCGCCGGCAGCAGGCCTCGCAGCGTGTTGGGGGTGCCGGTGAGCAGTGGAAACGTCCCGTAGTGACTGGGGATGACGCGCTTCGCGCCGATGAGCTCGGCGGCGACCGCGGCCTCCCGAGGGCCCATCGTGAAGTGATCTCCGATCGGCAGGACAGCGACCTCGGGCGCGTAGATTCGCGCGATCAGGGCCATGTCGCCGAACACGTTCGTGTCCCCCGCGAAATACATCGTCGGGGCACCGGGCGTCTCGATCACGAGGCCGCATCCCTCCCCCGTGTACGTGCCCTCGTAGGACGACGAGTGATTCGCATGCGTGAGCGTGACGCGCGAGCCGAGCAGGTCGATCCCACCGCCCTTGTTGAGCGAGGTCGCCATCTCCTGCCCGATCTCCTCCCCGATCAGCCCGCGGAGCTCGACCTGCGCGATCACGGGGCAGGCAAAGGCCCTCGCGAGGCGTACGGTGTCCCCGACGTGGTCGAAGTGGCCGTGTGTGACCAGGATCGCATCGACGCGCTCGGGCTCGAGCTCCGAGGCGGGGCAGCTCGGGTTGCCGGTCAGGAACGGATCGATGTAGAGCCGATCCCCGGAAGGCGTGTCGAGGCGGAACGCCGCATGTCCAAGCCAGGTGATCGAACCAGCCACGGGATCAGATTACTGGAGCAGCGGCCCGAGAAGGGGGCACTCGAGGCAGCTCCCACGCTTCGTGCAGTCATCGAGCCGGCAGCGCACGTCGTGCGATACGCGAAGCGCCACGCGAATCAGGTGATCCGACGGGCGGGTGCCCATGAGTAGGACGAGATCGCCGTCCCCGATCCGCCGCCAGAGATCGTCAGAGAGCTCGCCGATCGACGTGTGCGCCGTGACGCGGTCGTCGGCGAGCGTCCCGGCCGGGGCGGCCTCGGCCGAGTGCCCGTACAGGACGACTTCGTCGGCGACGGCGAGCGCCTCGCTCGTCACGCGCGCCGCGATCTCTGCGGGGCTGCCCTCCGCGTAGTCCCACAGCCGTCCGACAACGGCGATCCGGCGGCTCGCTGCCATGCTCCCAATCGCTGCGAGTGCATGATCGACGGTCGCCTCCGTCGCCTTTGCCGTATCGAGCAGGAACCGTGCGCCGGTCGCCGCCGTCACGACGTTGAGGCGCTCGACCGTCGGGGGCACAGTCTCGAGCGCGCGTCGCACTGCCTCCGGGTCGGCGCCGAGGCGCGTCGCGGTCGCGAAGGCGAGGGCCGTTGCGAGGGCCCAGTGCGCGCCGATCAGCATCATGGCGAGTGTGTACTCTGCCTCGCTGTCGGCGAGACGGAGGCGGAGGCTCCCGTCGGGGGCGGCAACCGCGCTCACGATCCGGACGTCGGCATCGCCTGCCCTACCGACGAGGACGACGCGGCACGTCGCCCCGTCGGCCATCGCCCGAACCCTCGCGTCGTCTGCGTTGAGGACCGCGAGCCCCGACGAGGGCAGAACGGCGACCGGCTTGGCCTTCTCGGCGGCAAGGTCATCGAGGCTCGCGAAGGAGCTCTGGTGGTCGCCGAGCACGGTCGTGATCACTGCCACGCGTGGTTCGAACGCCCAGAGGAGCTCGTCGAGAGAGCCCGCACCCGCGTCGGCGACGCCCATCTCCTGCACCACGAACCTGGTCGAGCGATCGGATCGAGAGACCGTGTCGGCGAGGCCGCGGGCGCGGTTCGAGCCACGCGCGCTCGCGACGGTCGGCCCGGCGGTCGCGAGGGCCGCCTCGAGGAGGTTCTTCGTCGTCGTCTTTCCGACGCTGCCGGTGATCGCGATCGGAACGGCGGGCAGCCCTCGGCGCCGCGTCCGCGCGCGCATGAGGACGAGCGCCTTCGGCGCGAGCGCTGCATAGGCACGGAGCCGTCGCTTCGGCGGCCGGACGACCGAGACCACGCTGAGCAGGGAGCCACCGACCGGGTGCCCTGGCGTTGGGCCAGCCATGCCTGGATCCTAGAGAGAGGAAGGCGGCGTGCGCGGGCCGGGCGCTCGAGCCGTCCGACGAGGGGCCACGTCAGGAGCGCACCGAGGAGCGGATAGGAGCTCCGCCTCTAGCGCGAGCGCGGTGTAGGCACGTAGATGTCGCTCCATCGTTGGGCCGGGCATCACCCGAGCTAGGCGAAGAGCGAGAGAACGGCCTTGCCGGCCAGGTCGATCAGCGGCTGCACGAAGAAGAACGAGCCGATCGTGACGGCGATCGCGGCGCCGATGGCGACGTCGATCCCGATGTCCGCGGGCGGGGAGCCTCCGGCGACCACGAGGTCGGCGCGAGCGGACGTGGGGCGCATGTACATCGATCGGACGACGGCGAGGTAGTAGTAGATGCTGATCGCCGTGGCCACGACCCCGATCACGATCAGCCACCACATGTCCGCCTCGTACGCGGCACTGAAGACGTAGAACTTGCCGATCATCCCGCCGGTGAACGGGAATCCCGCGAAGCCGAGCATGAACACCCACATCGCGGCCCCGTAGAACGGCCGCTCCCATCCCCAACCCGCCATCGTCGTGAGCGTGACCTCCCGACCGAGCTCGCGCTCTCGGGCAGCCACGACCGCGAAGGCACCCGCCGACGCGGCCCCGTAGGGGATGAGGTAGTAGAGCAGCGCCTTCCCGCCGAGGTCGTTGTTCGCTGCGATCGCGATCAACATGAAGCCGGCCTGGGAGACCGACGAGTACGCGAGGAGTCGCTTGACGTTCGTCTGCGCGAGCGCGGCGAGGTTCCCGACGACGAGCGAGGCGACGGCGAGAACGGCGATCGCGATCGACCAGATCTCGGCCTGCTCGGGGAAAGCGATCACGAGGACGCGCAGGGTCATGACCAGGGCGACTGCCTTCGTCGCTGCGGACATGAAGGCGGTCACGGGCGTCGGAGCGCCCTCGTAGACGTCGGGCGTCCACATGTGGAACGGCGCCGCCGATGCCTTGAAGGCGAGCCCGGCGATGATCATCGCCATGCCTGCGACGAACAGCGGATCGTCCGCTCCCGGCACGTCGCGGATCGCGTTGAAGCCGAGCTCGCCCGTGGCGCCGTAGGTGAGCGCGGAGCCGAACAGCAGGATGGCCGAGCCGAAGCTTCCGACGATGAGGTACTTGAGACCGGCCTCGAGCGACTCCTTCCGATGCGTGTCGAGGGCCACGAGGATGTAGAGCGCGATCGAGAACCATTCGAGGCCGAGGAAGAGCGTCAACAGATTCCCTGCCGAGACGAAGAAGACCATGCCGCCGCCGGCGGCCGCGAGGAGCGCGTAGTACTCGCCGACGTGATCGCGGCGTCGGTCACCGAGCGAGATCAGTACCGCGAGGATCCCGAACCCGGCGACGAGCACCTGGGTCAGCGCGGCGAGGCGATCGCGCGTCATCGACTCGGCGATCATCAGGCTCTGCTCCGGTGAGCGGTCGAACACGACTGCGGCGAGGACACCGGCGACGAGGAAGCCCGACCCGGCGATGACCGCCGAGAAGATCCTGCGCCCGGCCCTCGGGACGAGCACCGCACCGAGGAGGCAGACGGCTGCCGCGACGAGCAGAGCGAGCGTCGGCGAGAGGGCGAGCCAGTCGACCTTCGGCGTTGCGATCGAGGCGGCGATCATCACTCGCCGGCCTCTCCGAGAGCCGAGACGGGCGGCGCCTGCGGGAACGACCGCTCGGTGATCGCCGCGGGCCATACCGACAGCACGAGCAGGATCGCCACGAGAGGGACGACGAGCGCGAGCTCGCCGGCGCGCAGGTCGAGCGACTCGGCCCGAACGGCGTCGCCCCGGGCGCGATGCAGCACGCCCGAGATCAGACGCAGCGTGTACATCGCTGCGAGCACGATCGCAGCGGCACCGACGGCGGCGTACCCCCAGCCCTGCGTGAACACGCCGGCGAGGATCGCGAACTCACCGGCGAAGTTCGCCGAGCCCGGCACGGCGAGCGTGAGCATCCCGACGACCATGACGATCGTCGCGAGCACGGGGCGCCCCTTCGCCATCCCACCGAGATCCGAGAAGCGATCGGTTCCTGTTCGCTCGATCAGCATCGCAGCGAGGAGGAACATCGCGGCCGAGACGAGGCCGTGACTGACCGAATGGAGGATCGCCCCGCTGACGCCGAGGTCGTTGGCGGCGAAGATGCCGAGCACGATCAGGCTCATCTGACCCATCGACGAGTAGGCGACGACCCCACGCACGTCCGGCTGGCGGAACGCGAGCAGCGACCCGTAGACGAGGCCGGCAGCCGCGAGAACGAGCACGACGGTACGCCAGGAGTCGACGGGGCCGGGGAAGTGACGCAGCACGATCCAGATGAGCCCGTAGACGGCGGCCTTGGAGACGACGCCGGAGAGCAGGGCTGCGATCTCGGGCGGCGCCTCCGTGTACGCGGTCCGCAGCCAGCCGTGGAACGGCAGCAGCGGCGCCTTCACGGCGAACGCGATGAGGAAGCCGAGGAAGACCCAGTCGTTGCCGCTCGTGCCGGAGTCGATCAGGCTGAACGTCCCCTGCGAGAGCCCGAAGACAACGATCGAGGCAAGCATCAGCAGCGACCCGGCCATCGTGTAGATCACGAAGGTGATCGTCGCGGAGACCCGATTCGGGCCGCCCCAGACGCCGACGAGGATGTAGATCGGGATCAGCATCGCCTCGAAGAAGACGTAGAAGAGGAGGAGGTCCTGGGAGGCGAAGACGCCGACGACCGCGCCGATCAGGAACAGCGAGAGCCCGAAGTACGCCCGTGCGCGGTCGCGTCCCACCCAGGCGCCGAAGCCGATCGCGGCTGCTCCGACGACGACCGTGAGCCCGGCGAGCCAGAGCGAGAAGCCGTAGAACCCGACGTGGTACGTCACGCCGAGATCGCCGAACCACTCGCGCTGCGCGGAGTCCTGGAGCACCGGCGAGGCAAAGTCGAAGCCGACGAGCGTCACCACCCAGACGACGACCTCGGCCAGGGCGACGAGCACTGCGAGCGCAGCGGTCGCCTCTCGCGGCAGCGGCGCCAGCCAGACGACGAGGGCGCCGATCAGCGGCAGGAAGATGAGGAGATTCGTCAGCATCAGCGGACCGCCATGAAGACCACGACGAGGACGACGACGGAGGCTGCGATGACCAGCGCGTACGTGCGGAGCATCCCGGTCTGGAGCCGAGCGGTGCCCGCGCCGGCCTCGCGAACGCCGCTGCCGATCTCGCCGAGGGACCCCTGGACGATCGGCTCCTCGACATTCTCGCGAAGGAGGTTCGCGGCGAGCTGAGAGGGGCGGGAGAACAGGGCGTCGTAGAGCTCGTCGAAGTAGAGCTTGTGCTCGAGGATCCGTCGCACGGCGGCGTCGGCGACGAGATCCCGACCGGCGAGGAACGCGCTCCGAGCCAGCCAGATGCCGAGCGCTGCGAGTGCGACGGCGACAGCGCTCGTCGCGTAGTCCTCGGCGACGGTCGCGACGACGAGCGGCTCGGCCACGCTGTCGATCCAGTGGAGGAACGGCTCCCAGAGGCCGGGGATGACGAGGAGGCCGGCGATCGCCGACAAGACCGCGAGCACGCCGACGGGGATGAGCATCGAGAGCGGCCCTTCGGCGTGCGCGTGCTCGCCGTGCCCGGCCGCGTCCTCGGCCCCGTGCGTGTGGCCGGAGCCATGGCCGCCGGCGTGCTCGAGCACGAGCTCCGACGGCTCTCCCTGAAAGACGAGGTAGTAGAGCCTGAAGGTGTAGGCGCCGGTGAGCAGAGCGCCCACGAGCCCGAGGACGACGAGTGTGTAGCCCAGCGCTCCGCCGTCCGCGAGCGCAGACGAGATGATCCCGTCCTTCGACCAGAACCCCGACAGCGGCGGGATCCCGGCGAGAGCGAGGGCGCCGATCAAGAAGACGGCATGCGTGTACGGCATCAGGCTCTTCAGGCCGCCCATCTTCCGCATGTCCTGCTCCCCCGCGAGGTGGTGGATGATCACGCCGGCGGCGAGGAAGAGCAGCGCCTTGAAGAAGGCGTGCGTGAGCAGATGGAACATCGCGTAGCCGTACGCCCCGATCCCCGCCGCGAGGAACATGTAACCGATCTGGGACATCGTCGAGTACGCGATCACGCGCTTGATGTCCCACTGCACGAGTGCGATCACACCGGCGACGATGATCGTGACGCCGCCGATGATCGCCGACAGGTGCTGGACGTTCGGGGCAGCTTCGAAGATCTCGTGGTTCCGGACGATCAGGTAGACGCCAGCCGTCACCATCGTTGCCGCGTGGATCAGGGCGGAGACCGGCGTCGGACCTTCCATCGCGTCGGGGAGCCACGTGTGGAGCGGCAACTGGGCCGACTTGGCGATCGCGCCGCCGAGCAGGCCGAGAGCGACGAGATTCAGCGTGCTCGACGAGAGCGCGCCGCTCGAGGCCGCCTCGAAGTTCGCGGAGTAGTCGAGCGTTCCGGTCTTCGAGATGAGCAGGAAGAACCCGAGCGCCATCGCCGCGTCGCCGATCGCGTTCATGAGAAACGCCTTCTTGGCGGCCGCGATCGCCTCCGGGCGGTCGTGATAGAAGCCGATCAGAAGGTACGAGGCGAGCCCGACGAGGCCCCAGCCGACGAGGAGCAGCAGCAGGTTGCCGCCCATCACGAGCATCAGCATCGAGAAGACGAAGAACGCCATGTACGCGAAGTAGCGGCGCTCCTCGTCCTCGCCCTTCATGTACCCGACCGAGTACCAGACGATCAGCCCGCCGACGCCGGTGATGATCAGCATCATCGTGAGCGAGACGGGATCGACGAGAATCTGCATCGGCACGTCGAAGCGGCCGATTCCGAGCCACGTGTAGGCGGTCGAGAGATGCGAGCGGTCCTCGGGGCTCTCGCCCGCGACCTGAATGAACGCGACGAGAGCGCCGGCGAAGCCGACGAACACCGAGCCGGTCGAGATCCAGGCAGCCGTCGTCCTTGAGATGCGCCTGCCGGCGAGCGTGATCAGGATCGCGCCGGCGAGCGGCGCGAGCAGGCAGAGCCAGGAGCCGGCGATCATCCGCGCAACTCCGTGACCGTGTCGACGTCGAGCGGCATCTTGCGGCGGGTGAAGGCGACGATCAATCCGAGACCGACGACCACCTCGGCCGCGGCGACGGCCATCACGCAGATGGCGAAGATCTGCCCGTCGACGGAGGCGAAATGCCGCGAGAACCCGACGAGCGCGAGGTTCGAGGCGTTCAACATGATCTCGAGCGAGAGCAGCACGATCAGCGGGCTGCGCCGGAGGATGACCCCGGTCGCGCCAATTCCGAACAGGACGGCGGCGACCGCGACGTACCAGTTGGTGCCCGGTCCCATCACGATGCCTCGTCCTCCGCCTCGGTCTTCAGTGCGAGCACGACGCCGCCGACCGCGGCGACGAGCAGCACGATCGACGTGATCTCGAAGGCGAGGAGGTGATCGGTCAGGAAGAGCTCGCCGATATCGGCGGGGCTTCCGAACGAGCGCGTGATGTCGGCGCTGTCGGAGAGACCACCGTCGGCCTTCGCAACGAGAGCAACGATCACCTCGATCATGATCGCCGCACCGACGACGAACGCGCCGAGCTGGATCCATCTCGGCCCACCGGCCCACGGCGCGTCCGCCCGGCCGCCGAGGTAGGCGATCACGAACAGGAACATGACCATCACGGCGCCCGCGTAGACGAGGATCTGCGCCGCGGCGACGAACTCGGCGGAGGCGAGGAGGAAGAGGACGGCGAGCGAGGCGAGGTTGCCGATCAGGGCGAGGGCCGAGTAGAAGGGGTTCGTGAAGCTGATCACGGCGACGCCGCTGCCGACACACGCGAGGGCAGCGACGACCCAGATGACCCAGACGAGGACGTTTCCCATCAGGACGACGTCTTGTAGGCCGGGATCGGCGTGTCGAAGAGATCGGCGTCCTGAACGGGGACGCGCTTGATCGGCTCGGTCAGCAGCATGTCCTTCGTGTAGATCAGATCGTCGCGCGAGTACTCGGAGATCTCGAACTGGTTGCCGAGCGTGATCGCGTCGAACGGGCAGGCGAGCTCGCAGTAGCCGCAGAAGATGCAGCGGCTCAGGTTGATCTCGTAGATGCGCGCGTACCGCTCGCCGGCCGAGACCCGGTTCTCGGCCGTGTTCTCGGCGGCCACGACCCGGATGCAGTCGGAGGGGCAGGCCGCGGCGCACAGCGAGCAGCCGACGCACTTCTCGAGGCCGTTCTCGTGCCGGTGCAGCATGTGGCGGCCACGGAACCGCGGGTAGACGGCACGCTTGAACTCGGGGTACTGCTCGGTGATCGGCTTCCGGAAGATCTGCCGGAAGGTGACGCCGAAGCCCTTGAGCGTGCTGAACGGCTGAGGGCTCATCAGATCGCCACCACCAGGATCGCCGTGATGACGGCATTGAGGGTTGCGACCGGGAGGAGCACCTTCCAGCCGAACCGCATGAGCTGGTCGTAGCGCAGCCGCGGCAGGGTCGTCCGTACCCAGATGAAGAGGAACAGGAGGACGAACAGCTTGATCAGGAACCAGATCGGCCCGGGGAACCAGGGGCCGTGCCAGCCGCCGATAAAGAGCGTCACGCAGAGGGCGGAGAGGGTGATCAGGTTGATGTACTCGGACATCGAGAAGAGGCCGAACCGCATGCCGCCGTACTCGGTGTGGTAGCCGGCGACGAGCTCCTGCTCCGCCTCGGGGAGGTCGAACGGCGCGCGGGCCGTCTCGGCAGTGCCGGCCATCAGGAAGACGACGAAGCCGACGAACTGCGGCACGATGTACCACGTCGAGTCGGCCTGCGCCTGGACGATGTCCACGAGCGAGAGCGACCGCGACATGAGGACGACGCCGAGCACGCTGAGCGCGAGCGCGACCTCGTACGAGACGAGCTGCGCGCAGGTGCGCATCGATCCGAGCAGCGAGTACTTGGAGTCGGAGGCCCAGCCGCCGAGGATGAAGCCGTAGATGCCGAGCGACCCGATCGCAAAGATGAGGAGCAGCGCGATGGGGAGGTCGGCGACATAGCCGTTGATCTGGTAGCCGCCCACTTCCCAGCCGGGGCCCCAGGGGATCACCGAGAACGTCGCGAGCGCCGTGAACGCGGCGAGGAACGGCGCAGAGATGTAGAGGACGTCGATCGCCGCGGCGGGGAAGAAGCTCTCCTTGCGGATCAGCTTCACGAGGTCGGCGATCGGCTGCAGGAGGCCGTACGGGCCGGCGCGGTTCGGGCCGTAGCGCAGCTGCATCCGACCCATCACCTTGCGCTCTGCGAGGGTCAGGTACGCGAACGTGACGAGAACGAGGTTGATGACGATGAACGCCTTGACGACCGCGATCCACCACGGCTCACCGTTCGAGCCGGACGCGAAGAGGAGGTTCGGGAGCGTGACGCTCACAGCTTGACGACCTCGACGTGCAGGTGCAGGTCGGCTGCGTGCTCGTCTGCAACGCGCGCGACGCCCGTGAGGAGACGCCGGTTGACCCGTGCGCGCAGCTCGACGGACGTTCCGTTCGACCGCACGACGACCGGGTCGCCGGTTGCGATCGAACGCCGGGCGGCATCCTCGGCAGACAGCTCGAGCTCGGCGTCCGGCCGCTGGAAGGCGAGCTCCGGAACGCGCTCGACGAACGGGCCCGAGAAGAGCGGCCGGTACCGGAGGAGCCGTAGCTCTCCGAGGAAGTGCTCGTCGGCCGCCCTCGGCCCTTCTGCGGCCCTGACCTCCGCCGCCGGCAGCGGCGCTTCGTACGCCGTGCGCGCGGGGAGCGCCGCGGTGCCGTTGAGCTCTGACCCGTCGACTCCCCCGAACGCGACGGCGGAGAGCTCGTCGAAGACGACGACGGCGTGGGGTGAGAGCTCGACGTCGAACCGGGCGGCGAGCTGCGAGACCCAGGCGAGCTCATCGGGAACCGGTGCGATCACGGCGCGCCGGAGACGCTGCAAGCGCCCCTCGAGATTCAGCAGGGTTCCGTCGCTCTCGAGCGAGCTCGTTGCGGGGAGAACGAGATCGGCCCAGCCCACCGCGAGCCCGTGGAACATCGTGATCGCGACCACGTGCTCTGCCCGCTCGGCGAGGGCCCGCACCGCGGGATCGGAGGCGGCCTCGTCACCGGACACGATCAGGAGCGCGATCGGCTCCGGGTTCGCCTCGTCCTCGTCTGCGGCAGCTGCCCACGCCGCCGCGACGCCGCGGCCGTTCGGGGTCGCCGGGAGATGGAATGCGCCGCTGCCGGTCTTCGCGTCGAAGCCGAGCGCGTGCGCGGCCTCGGCCAGGCGCGCGCCGCCGCCACCTCCGGCTCCCGACCAGACGAGGATCGCACGATCGGAGGCCCGCACACGGTCACCCAGCGCGTTACCGGTCTCGGTCAGCGCGCGAAGCGCGGCCGCTGCGCCGCCCGGGCCGGTCGCCTCGGTTCCCGTCGGGCCGTAGCGGACGATCTCGGCACCGTTCCGCTTTGCCGCCTTCAGCCAGAGGTCGACGACGGGCGCGCGATCTGCGACCTCGTCGTCACCGACGATGACGACGATCTCCGCCTCGGCGAGTGACGACAGCGGGAGGCGGAACGCGTCGAGCGCATCCGACGTCGACTCGGGCAGCACGGCGGCGTGCGCACCGAGCCCGATGCGGAGCAGCCGCGCAAGCGCGTAGGCCTGCTCGAGGCTCTCGGAGCCCGACAGTGCCGTGACGATTCGGGTGCCCGCGTCGCGAAGCAGTTCCTCGGCGCGATCGAGTGCGGCGTCCCAGGTGACGGGCTCGAGACCCTGAGCGCCACGCACGAGCGGCTCGGTGATGCGATCGTCGGAGGTCAGGTGGGGATAGGTGAACCGGCCCTTGTCGCAGAGCCACCCTCCGTCGACCTCGGGATGGTTGCGCGAGAGGATTCGCTTGACCTTCCCCTCGCGAACCGTCGCGTTGACGTTGCAGCCGACGGAGCAGAGTCCGCAGACGGTCGGCACGTTCTGGATATCCCACGGCCGCGCCTCGAAGCGGTACTGCGTCGAGGTCAGGGCGCCGACGGGGCAGAGCTCGATCACGTTGCCGGAGAACGGTGCCCGGTAAGGGTCGCTCTCGAACGTGGTGATCTCGGTGTGGGCGCCGCGGTTGCGCGCGACGAGCTGGTTGTCCTCGGCGACGTCCGAGGAGAACCGCGTGCAGCGGTAACAGAGGATGCAGCGCTCGCGGTCGAGGGCGATCAGCGGCGAGACGGGGATCGGCTTCTCGAGGGTGATCTTCGAGAACGACATGCGCGTGTTGCCCGGCCCGTAGCGGAACGTCAGGTCCTGCAGGGGGCACTCGCCGCCCTTGTCGCACACGGGGCAGTCGAGCGGATGGTTGACGAGGATGAATTCCAGGGTGGCGTTCTGCCCCTCGGCGGCCTTCTCGGAAGAGGCTGCCGTCTTCACGACCATGCCCTCCTGCGCGGTGAGCGTGCAGCCCGCCTGGAGCTTCGGCAGTCCCTCGACCTCGACGAGGCACATGCGACAGGCGCCGACGGGAGGGCCGAGGCGCGGCTCGTAACAGAAGACCGGGATCTCGATCCCCGCCGAGGCGGCCGTCTCGACGAGCCCGGTTCCCTTCGGTACCTCGACCTCGCGGTCGTCGATCGTGACCTTGACGAGATCGGTCATGCGTGGGCCACGGCTTCGTCGTGGATGTGCATCGCAACCGGTGCGAGGAGGTGATCGAGCGAGGACTCACCGTGGAACGGGCAACCGCCCTCGTCGATGTGCGCCTGAAACTCGTCCCGGAACTTGTCGAAGTAGCTCATCACGGCGATCGCGTCGGAGTCGCCGAGCGGGCAGAGGCACTTGCCGTTGATCCGCTCCGCCACCGAGACGAGCAGATCCATGTCGGCCTGCGTCCCGCGGCCGTCCTCGATCTTCTGGAGGATCTCCGTCAGCCACTTGGTGCCGACGCGGCACGGCGTGCATTTGCCGCACGACTCGTGCTGGTAGAACTGCGACACCCGCACGGCGAGCTGCACCATGCAGCAGCGGTCGTCGAGCGCGATCACCGCGGCCGAGCCGATCGCCGTACCGGCGCCGACGAGCGAGTCGAAGTCGAGCGTCACCTTGCTCGCCTCGTCGGCGGTCAGGATCACGGTCGACGAGCCGCCCGGGATGACGGCCTTCAACGAGCGGCCGTCGGCGATCCCACCGCCGAGCTCGTTGATCAGGTCGCGAAGCGGGTAGCCGTGTGGAAGCTCGTAGTTGCCGCCGTTGACGACGTTCCCGGAGAGCGAGAACACGCGCGTGCCGGTCGAGTTCTCGACGCCGAGCTTCGCGTACTCGGCCCCGCCGATCTCCATCACCGTCGTCGCCGACGTGATCGACTCGACGTTGTTGACTGCCGTCGGGGAGGCGTAGAGGCCGGCGATCGCGGGGAACGGCGGCTTCGTGCGTGGCTGGCCGCGCTTGCCCTCGAGCGACTCGAGCAACGCCGTCTCCTCGCCGCAGATGTAGGCGCCCGCGCCGCGATGGAGGACGATCGTGACATCTCCGAGCAGGTCCTGCCCGCGCATCTGCTCCAGCGCGGACACGAGGACCTCGAACTCGGCCTCGTACTCGCCGCGGATGTAGATGAAGACGTGCTTCGACTCGATCGCATGCGCAGCGATGAGGCTGCCCTCGAGGAAGCGGAACGGCACCCGCAGCATGATCTCGCGGTCCTTGAACGTGCCCGGCTCGGACTCGTCCGCGTTGATCACGAGGTAGTGGGGCTTGTCGATCTTGTCCGGCTTCGGTACGAAGCTCCACTTGCGGCCTGTCGGGAAGAAGGCGCCACCGCGGCCACGGAGATTCGAGGCGTTCAGCTCGTCGATCACCTCGTCCGGTGTCAGGGAGCGCGACTTCGCGAGCGCCTGGAAGCCCCCGACGGCCTCGTAGTCGGCGATCTCGGTCAGCGCGCCGCCGCTCGTGCCGGCGAAGACGATCTCAGGCGTCGCCGTCATCCGGCTCCTTCCAGTCGATCCCACGGAGCTCGGCCACGATCCGGGGCACATCGTCGGCCTTCACGTTGAGACGGTGCCGGTTGTCGATCGCGACGATCGTGGCCCAGCCGCAGCCACCGAGGCACTCGACGGTGCGAAGCGTGAACGCGTCGGTTGTCTCGCCTGCGCGCTGGCCGAGCTCGCTCTCGAACGCCTCGACGACCTGCTGGGCGCCCTTCAGCCCGCACGAGATGTTCGTGCAGATCTCGATCACCGTCTCGCCGACGGGCTCGAGGCGGAACATGTCGTAGAACGAGGCGATCGACAGGCAGTAGGCGGGCGTCAGGTCGAGTGCGTCCGCGACGTCACGGAACGCCTGCTCGGGCAGCCAGCCGCCGCTCCGCTCCTGCGCGAGCTGCAGCGCAGGCATCACCGCCGAGAGGCTCTCGGGGTAGCGGCCGCGGATCTCCTGGATCTCGTCGTAGAGCGTGCTCACCGGTCGACCTCTCCCATGACGCCGTCGAGCGAGCCGACGATCGCGATCATGTCGGCGATCGCGGCATCCGTCATGCAGGTCGCGGTCGCCTGGAGTGCAACGAAGCTCGGTGCCCTGAACTTGACACGCCACGGCTTCGGGCCGCCGTCGGAGACCACGTAGACGCCGAATTCGCCGCGCGGCGACTCGACGCACTCGTAGACCTCGCCCTCCGGAACCATGTATCCCTCGGTCACGATCTTGAAGTGGTGGATGAGCGACTCCATCGAGGTGTGGAGCTCCTCGCGCGGCGGCAGGACGACCTTGCGGTCGTCGGCGATCCACGGTTCGCCGCGCATCTCCTCGAGCCGGTCGAGGCACTGGGAGACGATCCGCACCGACTCGCGCATCTCCTCCATGTGGACGCGGTAGCGCGCGTAGACGTCGCCCTCCGGGAAGACGGGCACGTCGAACGACACCTCGTCGTAGGCGAGGTACGGCATGTTCTTGCGCAGATCCCAGTCGACGCCCGACGCACGCAGCACCGGACCGGACTGCCCGAGGGCGATCGCGTCGTCGGCGGACAGTAGCCCGATCCCCTTCGTGCGCTTGAGCCAGATCGCGTTGCGGTCGAGGATCGCCTCGTACTCGTCGATCGCCTTCGGCATCTTCTTGCACCACTCGCGTGCCTGGGCGAAGAAACCCTCGGGGATGTCCTCGGCGAGCCCACCCGCCTGGAAGTAGCGTGTGTGCATCCGCGTGCCGCAGACCATCTCGAAGAGGTCGAGCGTCGCGTCGCGATCGTCGAACGTGTACCAGAACATCGAGATCGCGCCGAGCTCGAGAGCCGACGTACCGAGCCAGACGAGATGCGAGTGGATGCGCGTCAGCTCGGAGAGGCACATCCGCATCCACGTCGCCTTCCGGGGCACCTCGATCTCGAGCAGCTTCTCGATCGCGAGGACGAACGCGAGCTCGTTGACCTGGAACGAGACGTAGTCGATGCGCTCCGGGTAGGTGATGCACTTCCACCACGTCTTCTGCTCCATCGTCTTCTCGAAGCCGGTGTGGAGGTAGCCGATCACCGCGGAGAGGCCGGCGACCATCTCGCCGTCGAGGTCGACGACGAGGCGGAGCACGCCGTGTGTCGACGGGTGGTTCGGGCCGAAGTTGATCGTGAGGATGTCGTCGAGCGCGTGCTTGGACGGGTCGACCTGCAGTGAGGTGGGGATCGGGCTCGGGATGCGCGAGCCCTCGTACACCTGCATGCTGCGCTCGGTCACCGACACCACTACTCCGCCCCCGAGAACCGCACCGGCTCGCCGCCGATCGGGTAGTCCTTGCGCAGGGGGTGACCTTCCCAGTCGTCCTCCATCAGGATCCTGACGAGATTCGGGTGGCCGCGGAAGACGATCCCGAACATGTCCCACGCCTCGCGCTCGAACCAGTCCGCGGTCGGCCAGACGGGAATCACGCTGTCGATCTCCTCGCCGTCGTCGAGCCAGGCCTGGAGCCGGACCCGCACCGGGTCGCTGGAGAGCCGCAGCACGTGGTAGTTGACCGCGAAGCGTTTCGGCTTGGCACCGGGCACGCGGGCGTACCCCTGCGTGCCGGGGCCGTGGAGGTCGCGTCCGGCGGGCGTGCCGATGTAGCCGGACACGCCGCGCTCGCCCCAGCCGAGGTAGTCCGTCGGCGACAGGTCGGAGAGGAAGTTGAACCCGAGCTCGTCGCGAAGGTAGGTGCACGCCTCGAGGATGCGAGCCGCGTCGACGACGAGCGTTGTCTCGCCGTGCCCGCCGGTCGTCTCGACGAGCCCGGGTACGCCGTCGTAGCTCACTGGGCGACGCCCCTGATCTGGTACGCGGGAGGGATGCCGGCCTTGATCTTCTCGTGCAGCCGGACGATGCCCTCCATCAGTGCCTCGGGACGGGGCGGGCACCCGGGGACGTGGATGTCGACCGGGACGATCTTGTCGACGCCCTGGAGCACCGTGTAGTTGTTGAACATCCCGCCGGAGCTCGCGCACGCACCCATCGCGATGACCCACTTCGGCTCGAGCATCTGGTCGTAGACCTGCCGCAGCGGCCCGGCCATCTTGTGCGTGACGCGGCCCGAGACGATGAGGAGGTCGGCCTGCCGCGGCGACGAGCTGAAGCGCTCCATCCCGAAGCGGGAGATGTCGTATCGCGACGAGACGATCGACATCATCTCGATCGCACAGCATGCGAGCCCGAACGTGTCGGGCCACACCGAGTGCGCCTGCGCCCAGGCGACCGCCTTCTCGACGGTCGTGATCCCGAGCGCGTCCTCGATACCGTCGATCTCCTCCTCGAAGACACCGGGGCCCTTGTTCGGCATCAGCACGCGCTCGGAGTTGAGCCCGGCTTTCGCGAGCGGGCGGTTGCTGATCACGGGGAGCTTGCGGGCTAGTGCCATTCGAGTGCCCCCTTGCGCCAGATGTAGATGTAGGCGACGAGCAGGATCCCGATGAAGGTGAGGAACTCGATCAGTCCGAACCAGCCGAGCGCATCCAGCTGGATGGCGAGCGGGTAGAGAAAGACGATCTCGATGTCGAAGAGGATGAACAGCATGGCGGTGAGGTAGAAGCTGACGGTGAACCGGCGATCCTGGGCGGGCGGGCCCTCGGAGACGCCGGACTCGAACGGCATCATGCGCTGTTTCGTCCGCGACGTCGGGCGGGTCGCGAACAGGAACGAGCCCATCACCATCGTGGCGGGAATCGCCGCCGCGAAGAATGCGTAGATCAGAAACGGAAGCCAGTCCGAAAGCATGCGGGTTCCTCCCCGGCGGGGAGCCTTTGCGCGAAACCTAGCACCTTGTCGGCGCTCGCACGAGATGATGTGCAAGCGGCTTCCACAGAGGGAAAGCGGTGTTACAAACTCGGCCGCTCCTGGCGCCCGAGCCCGTTCGGGTACGATTCGCGACATGGAGATCCAAGAGCGACCCATCGATACCGTTCTGACGATCACGCCCACCGCGGCGGCGAAGATCCGAGAGCTGATGGCCGAGGAGCCGGACGGCGACACGATGGTGCTCCGTGTGGCGATCCAGGGCGGGGGCTGCTCGGGCTTCCAGTACGGCCTCGGCTTCGACACCGAGTCGGCCGAGGGTGACCTCGAGATCGAGCTCGAAGGCGTCAACGTGGTGGTGGATCCCTTCAGCGTCCCGTACCTTCAGGGCGCGACGATCGATTTCCTGACCGGGTTGCAGGAGTCGGGGTTCAAGATCGACAACCCGAACGCCGCATCGTCGTGCGGCTGCGGCCACTCCTTCCAGGTGGAGGAGGGCGAGGAGATGCCGGAAGGCACCCACGCCGGCGGTTGCGGCTCGGGCTGCTCGCACTGAGCAGCAGCTTCGAGAAGCAACAGCCTCTAGGATCGGTGCATGTCACTACGCGTCGCGGTGATCGGCTCCGGGCCTGCGGGCTTCTATGCCGCCGGTGCGCTGCTCGCGAGTGACGATCCCCCGTGCGAGGTCGACGTGTTCGACCGGCTGCCGACCCCCTGGGGTCTCGTTCGCCTCGGCGTCGCACCGGACCACCCGAAGATCAAGTCCGTCTCGCGCGCCTTCGAGAAGATCGCCAAGCGACCGGGCTTTCGCTTCTTCGGAAACGTCGACGTGGGACGCGATCTCACTCACGAGGAGCTGAACGACGCGTACGACGCGGTGATCTACGCGTTCGGCGCGCAGGCCGACCGCCGCATGGGCATTCCGGGTGAGGACCTGCGCGGATCCTGGGCGGCGACCGAGTTCGTCGCCTGGTACAACGGCCACCCGGACTACCAGGAGATCCCCTTCGACCTCTCGGCGGATCGCGTCGTCGTCGTCGGCAACGGGAACGTCGCCGTCGATGTCGCCCGCATGCTGGCACTGACGGAGGAGGAGCTCGCCCCCACCGATACGACGGATGCCGCGATTGCCGCGATCCTCGGCTCGGGAATCACCGAGATCCTCGTCCTCGGGCGACGCGGCCCGGCCCAGGCGGCATTCACGACACCCGAGCTGCAGGAGCTCCGGGAGCTCGCAGGCGCCGACCTGATCGTCGACCCCGCCGATCTCGAGCTCGACCCGGTCAGTGCGGCGGCGCTCGAGGGCGACACGGCGCTCGCGCGCCGCAACCTCGAGGTGCTTCACGAGGCTGCCGCGACACTGCCGGCGGGCAAGCCGAAGCGTGTGGTCCTTCGTTTCTGCGTCTCGCCCGTGGCGATCCTCGGCGACGGGGCCGTCGAGGCCGTCGAGGTGGTGCGGAACGAGCTCGTTGCCGACGCGGACGGCCGCATCCGCGCCGTGCCGACAGACGAACGCGAGGTGATCCCGTGTGGCCTCGTGCTCAGGAGTGTTGGTTACCGCGGTACTGCGATGCCCGGCGTCCCCTTCGACGAGGATCGCGCGACGATCCGGAACGACGACGGCCGCGTGCTCGACGATGCCGGCGCGCCGATCCCCGGCGTGTACTGCACGGGCTGGATCAAGCGTGGGCCGAGCGGCGTGATCGGCACGAACAAGAAGGACGCGACGGAGACGGTCGAGTTGCTGCTCGCGGACGCGGCGGCCGGGCTCTTGCCTCGGCGCAAGGACGTCGAGATCGCGGATCTTCTTGCGGAGCGAGGCGTGCTGCCTGTCAGCTACGCCGGCTGGGAGGCGATCGACGCTGTCGAGTGCGCTCGCGGCGAGGAGCAGGGGCGTCCCCGCGTCAAGCTCGACCGGTGGGAAGACCTCCTCGCCGCAGCATCACGTGGTATGGGGGGAGAGACCTCAGTCCCTTCCCCAGGGCTCGACTCCGCAGGATAAGGTCTGGGCCTTATCCTACGAGCAGGCCGGTGGTGTACATGACGAAGATGCCGGCCAGGTACCCGCCGATCACCCAGCCCGAGCGAAGTCCCCCGGGAGCGCGGCGGGCGACGAAGCGCCCGACCTCGGCGACGACCTGGAGCGCCGCACCGGCTGCGGCGCCGAAGAAGACGACCGCGAGCACATCGCTCGACGCGTAGCCGCCGATCCACGCCCCGAGAATCGCCGGGGCGCCGGCGATCATCGCGAGCCCGGTGAGCTGGGCGAGGCTGATCCTGCGCGCGTCCGTCGCAGGTGCGGCGATCGCGAGGCCCTCGGTCAGGTTGTGGATCATGAAACCGACCACGAGGAACGTTCCGAGCTGGAGCTCGCCGACGGCGAACGAGCTGCCTATCGCGAGACCCTCGCCGAGGTTGTGCACGCCGATGCCGATCGCAACGAGGAGCGCGAGGCCGAGTCCCGCGGCACCCGCCCTTCCGCGGGTGAGACGGCTCGAGAGAAACGTCATCCCGAGAGCGCTGACCGCCACGCCGAGGAGCACGAGCCCGGCGCCGCCGAGTGAGCCGGGAAGCTGTGCCTGCAGGTCGAAGGCCTCGGACAGCGATTCGACGGCGAGGAAGGAGAGCAGGCCGCCCGTGAGCGCCATGAAAGCTGCGAGCCACTTCGGATCGGCGCGACGGAGTGAGGGAAGCCAGAGGAGCCCGAGCGCGACCGGAACGACCCCGACGAGGAGCCCGATCACGCCGTAGCCTGCGAATCCACGCGCGGATGCGGACGGCGTCTCGATCGCGGCGGGAACCTCGCGGACGGTCTCGATGCCGGTCGAGCTCGTGACGCCGACCGCGATCGGATCACCCTCGACCCAGTGAAAGGGCACGACGATCGTGCTCGAGCGGAGCCGCTTCAGCGTTGCGGGCCCGTCGAGCGCGTACGGGACGATCGCGTCGTCAACGGTGACGGAGGCGATCGTCAGTTCCTCGGGCTGCGGGTTGCGGACGCGGATGTGGATCTCTCCCTGCTGGAACTCGACGCGCTGGATGTCGAATACGTCCGGCGGCGGTGGGTTCGTACCGATCAGGTCGACGAGCGACGACCCGCCCGAGACGAAGGCGCCGACGACGACCGCGAGGAGAAGGATCGGGGCGAGGGGCCACAAGCGCCAGCCGATCCCTGATCGGGGGGGTTCGCCTACTTCCATCAGTCGACGACGTCGAAGAAGCCCATCCAACCGAGCTCGGTGAACTCGGACTGGTGTGCGTGGAACATGTACGTGCCGGCCTCGGCGAACTCGATCTCGACGATTCCCCGCTGCCCCTGACACTGCATCACCGTGTCGGTGTACTCGAACTGATCCGTCGAGCCGGTCGGGTAGTAGCGGAAGAACGCAGCGTGGAGATGGAACGAGTTGATCAGGTCGAACTCGGTCAGGTTGACGAGGTAGATGCGCACGAGCTCGGAGCGCTTGACCCTGATCGGGTAGCGCGCGTAGTAGAAGGTGCGCCCGTTGACGGTGTAGAAGTTGTTCGTCCCGTCCGCGTCGGTGTCGTAGCCGTTCATGACCATCACGAGCTCCTGCGCGGGCGCGCGCGGCTCCTTCGGGTCGATGATCAGAGCTCCGTAGAGCCCCTTGTGGATGTGCTTCTTGAGCGGCGTGGAGTGGCAGTGGTAGAGCTGCAGGCCGTAGGGCTTCGCCTCGAACTCGTACGTGAACCGCCCGCCCGGTTGCACGATCTCGAAGACCCCGTCCATGTTCGTCGGGTGTATCCCGTGGAAGTGGATCGTGTGTGGGTGCGAGCCGGCGTTGACGAAATTGACGCGGAGCGTGTCGCCTTCCGTGGCGCGCAACACCGGGCCGGGCACGGTGCCGTTGTAGGTCCACGCAGGGAAGAAGACGCCGGGAGCAACCTCGACCTCGCGGTCGACCGCGGTGAGCGTGTACTCCCGCACGCGGCCGGGCTTGGACGGCAGGGCCTTCGGTGGATAGAGCAGCGCGTCGAGGTCGTGCGGGCCGCCGACCGCCGGCGCTCCCTCACGGATCATGGCCGCGTGGCCCATCGCCGCGTGGCTCGCGTGGTCCCCGCCCGCCGCCTGCGCGGGCGCGTCGAGGACGTAGCGGGCGGCGATCGGCGCGGCGGCGAGCGGAGCCGCCGCCGCCAGGAGCCGTCGGCGGGTGAGATGATGTTTAGCCATTCCTAATTCCAAAGCGAAGTGTACGCTATTCACGGTGGGATCGGGCATGGAGCTCACGAGCGCGACCGAGGACTACCTCAAGTCCGTCTACGCGCTCGAGGTCGAGGGGCAGCGCGCGACGACGTCCGCGGTCGCGGAGCGCATGGGTGTCAGCGCCCCGTCGGCGACGGCGATGATGAAGCGGCTCGCCGGGCTCGGCCTCGTCGTGCGGGCGCCGTACCGCGGGGTCGTCCTGACCGACAAGGGCCGCCTGTGCGCGCTCGAGGTCGTGCGGCACCATCGCCTGCTCGAGCGCTACCTCGCCGACTCGCTCGGAATGTCGCTCGACGAGGTTCACGCCGAGGCCGACCGGCTCGAGCACGTGCTCTCCGAGGAGCTCGAGGCGCGGATCGACGCCGCGCTCGGCTTTCCGACGCACGACCCGCACGGCGATCCGATCCCCGACACGAAGCTCAGGATCACCGCCGCGTCGGTTCGTTCGCTCGCGGATCTGGAGCCCGGCGACCGCGCCGTCGTCGTCCGCGTCCCCGATGCGGATTCCGAGTTGCTCCGCTATCTCGCCGACATCGCGATCGTCCCGGGAGAGACGCTCGAGCTGACACTCGCTGCACCGTTCGGCGGGCCGCTGACCGTGCGCACGGGAAACGGCGAGCACGCGATCGCCCGGGAGCTCGCCGCGGCCGTCGGGATCGAATCGTAGTTTTCTACTGACGCCCGGGGCGCCGAGGGTGGTCTACGCTGCGAGGCATGGCGACGGAGAAGCTCTGGGGCGGCGAGACCGACAAGGCGGTGGCGAACTTCCCCGTCTCCGGCGAGCCGATCCCGTCGAGCGTGGCGCACTGGCTCGGTCGGATCAAGGGCGCTGCGGCGCGCGCCAACGCCGATCTCGGCCTGCTCGACTCGGAGATGGCCGGTCGGATCGCCGCTGCCGCCGACCGGGTCGCCGCGGGCGAGTTCGACGAGCAGTTCCCGATCGACGTCTTCCAGACCGGCTCGGGGACGAGCTCGAACATGAACGCCAACGAGGTGATCACGGCGCTCGCGGGCCAAGGCGTGCATCCGAACGACCACGTCAACATGGGCCAGTCGTCGAACGACGTCTTTCCGTCCGCCGTCCATCTCGCCGCGCTCGATCGCTCCGTCAACGACCTGCTGCCGGCGATGGAGGCGCTCGCGCGCTCGCTCGAGGCGAAAGCGGCCGAGTTCGACGACGTGATCAAGTCCGGCCGGACGCACATGATGGATGCGGTTCCCGTGACGCTCGGCCAGGAATTCGGCGGTTTCGCGGCCCAGGTGCGCCAGGGCATCGCGCGCGTCCAGGATGCGCTACCGCGGCTCGGCCAGATCCCGCTCGGCGGCACCGCGGTGGGCACCGGCATGAACACGCATCCGCAGTTCGCCGAGAAGGTCAGGGCGCTCCTCCATGCCGAGACGAACCTGCCGATCTCGGCGCCCGCCGACCCGTTCGAGGCGCAGGCCGCCCGCGACGGGCTCGTCGAGCTCTCCGGCGCCCTGAAGGTCGTCGCGACGAGCTACTCGAAGATCGGCACGGATCTTCGCCTGATGGGGTCCGGCCCGCGGGCGGGGCTCGCCGAGATCCGCCTGCCGGAGCTGCAGAAGGGCTCGTCGATCATGCCGGGGAAGGTCAACCCGGTCATTCCCGAGGTCGTGACCCAGGTCTCGGCCCAGGTGATCGGCAACGACGTCGCAATCACCGTCGGCGGCATGCAGGGTCACTTCGAGCTCAATGTCTTCATCCCGATGATGGCGCGGAACCTGCTGCAGTCGATCACGCTCCTCGCGAGCGCCTCGCGACTCCTCGCGGAGAAGTGCGTCGACGGGATCGAGGCGAACCGGGAGCAGTGTGAGGCCTACGCGGAGCTGACCCTGTCGGCGGCGACGGCTCTCAACCCGTTCATCGGGTACGACAAGGCGTCGGAGATCGTGAAGGCGGCCGCAGCGAGCGGCCGCTCGTTGCGGGACGTCGCCCGCGAGGCCGGTGTTGAGGAGAGCGTGCTCGACGAGGCGCTCGACTACCACGTGATGGCCAAGCCGCACGGCTGAGGTCTCGCCTCACTGTTATCCGAACGCGCAGCAGATCCCGGTCGACGTGCCGGCCGGGACGACCTACGCTCGGTTCTCGCTGTTCGATGCCGACGTAAACGCCGGCAGCGACATCGACATGTGCGTGTTCAGCGGCTCGACGCTCGTTGGGACGAGCGGTAGCGGCACCTCGGCCGAAGAGGTCAACCTCCTCAACCCGGCCGCGGGCACCTACACCGTCGTCGTTCAGGGCTGGGGCGTCGTGGGTAGCTCGCCGTTCAAGCTCCACACGTGGCTGCTCGACAGCACCGATGCAGGGAACATGACGCTCACGGCGCCTGCCACGGCCGTGGTCGGCGGAACCGGAGCTATAACCATCGCGACCTCCGGCCTCGCTCCAGCAACGAAGTACCTCGGCTCCGTCGTCTACGGCGGCGCTTCCGGGATGCCGAATCCGACGATCGTGCGGATCGACACCCCGTAGGTCAAGGCAGTACCTGAACGAATGCGGAGGGCCGGCAGTGCCGGCCCTCCGCGTTTGCGGCGGCGTCGCGGCGACTGGGCACGCAGGCAGAACGCAACGCGATGCTTCTCAGTACACGACGCGGTCCGGCATAGCGCCTTGTCTTCCCGCCTCGACGCCGGTCGGCGCCACGTATCGACCAGCAGTTGCGGGCCGTTCACTGTTCGGTCATGATGCGGTCCGACAGTCGGCCCGTCGCAGTTAGCTGGAGATTGGCGGCGACGTTCGTCCGGAAACGGGGGAGAACCAGGAGGGGATTGAATGACACGTATTGCGATTGCGGTCGCAGCACTCGTGGCGGCGGCCGTCATGGCGCTACCCGCGGCGGCGATCACCGACGGGGAGTTGGACGGGAACGGGCATCCGTACGTCGGGCTCATGGTGGCCCAGACGGCCGATGGCACACCGCTCTGGCGCTGCAGCGGCACACTACTGTCGGAAACCGTCTACCTGACCGCGGGGCACTGCACCGAGGAGCCGGCCGCCCACGTCGAGATCTTCTTTTCGGCCGGGCCGGTCAACAACGACCCGAACTACACGTCGATCGCGGCCGGCGGGACAGGGTGTGCGAACGTGGCCGTCACCGGATATCCGTGCCATGGTGACGTCGGTGGCACTCCGTACACGCATCCGGAGTTCTATGACGGGCCGTTCTTCCTGCACGATGTAGGCGTCGTCGTGCTGGACGACGAGTTCGCGTCACCGAACGACGTCTACGGTGTTCTCCCGAGCGAGAATGCTCTCGACGCGCTGAAGCCGCGCCGTTCGACGACGTTGACCGCAGTGGGATACGGGCTCCAGAAGTCCTTCCCGGACGCTGCGGGGTGGAAGGACGAGGCCCAGAGGACGCGGATGGTGGCACGCCCCCACCTCCTGCAGGTCAATCGAGGGATCGTGGGCGATTTCTCGCTCCTCCTCTCGAACAACGCGAACACCGGCGGGACGTGCTTCGGAGACTCCGGTGGGCCGAACTTCCTCGGAGACTCGAACGTCGTTGCGGGGATCACGTCCTTCGGGCTCAACAGCACGTGCGGTGGCACGGGTGGTGTCTTCCGGACCGACCGCGCGAACGTCCTCGACTTCATCAACGAGTTCATGAACGATGAGGCGAGCGGCGCCGCAGCTGGAACGGCCGCAGCTAGCTCGCCGCAGAACGCCGGTGGTGCAGCTGCGCCGACGACGGAACGCGGGGCGGGAAAGAATCCCGAGAAGGGTAAGAAGCTAGGCCTTGCCAAGCGCTAGGGGGGACGTCGACTAACGGGAAACGGAGGGCCGCGTACGCGGCCCTCCGCCGTTTGGCTTCGGACGCCCGCCCACGCCGGGGTCCTCGGGATCGACTCTCTCAGTACGCGACGACGCCGACGCCATTGTCCGCGGCGTGCTTCTGCTCGTCGGCGCGGTAGCTCGAGCGCACGAGTGGGCCGGCGAAGACGGAGCCGAAGCCGAGTGCCTCGCCCTGCTCGCGGAGCCAGCGGAACTCGTCGGGGTGCACCCAGCGGTCGATCGCGACGTGCTTGCTCGACGGCTGCAGGTACTGGCCGATCGTGACGACGTCGACGCCGTTCTCGCGCAGCTCGCACATCGTCTCGACGATCTCGTCGTTCGTCTCGCCGAGCCCGGCGATGATCCCGGTCTTCGTCATCACCGGGTAGTCGGCCACAACCTTGGCGCGACGCAGCAGGTGGAGGGCGCCGTCGTAGGACGCTTTCGCGCCTCGCATCCTGCGGTGCAGCCGGCGGACGGTCTCGATGTTGTGACTGAAGACCTCGGGTCGCGCTCCCAGCACCGTGGCGAGCGCCTCCTCTTCCTTGCCGAGGAAATCGGGCGTGAGGAGCTCGACGGAGCAGCCGGGAAGCTTGGCGTGCAGGGCTCGCGTGACCGCCGCGAACTGGCCGGCGCCGCGGTCGGCAACGTCGTCGCGGTCGACCGAGGTGACGACGACGTGCTTGAGCTCCATCTGTGCCGCCGCCTGGGCGAGGCGCAGGGGCTCGAGCGGGTCGGGCGCGTGCTCGGGCTTGCCCGAGTTGACGTAGCAGTAGCGGCAGGCGCGCGTGCACGTGTCTCCGAGGATCTGGAACGTCGCCGTGCCCTTGCCCCAGCACTCGGCGATGTTCGGGCAGCGCGCCTCCTCGCAGACCGTGTTCAGGCTGGCGCCGTGGATCAGCTTCTTGACGTCGAAGTAGCGGCCCTCGGCGCTCGGCGCACGCACCTTCATCCACTCGGGGCGGCGCGGGCGGTCGGCGACGGGGAGAGATGCCTCCATGGCGGTCAGTCTACGGACGAGCGGTGTCGGCAGGTCAGGGGACGAACGGCGAACGCCTCATTTCTGTCACCGTCATGGTCGCCGCTCTAGAGGGTGGCGAGTGCCTCCTGCAGCGGTATCCCCCAGAGACCGGGGCCGTCCGTGGTTGTGATCTCCTCCAGGCGCACCCCGAAGACCTCTGCGAGCGCAGCGCGTGCCGCCGGCTTCACGTCGTCCACCGGCAGGGGTCGGCCGAGCTCGCGGGCCATCGTCGTGAACTCGGCATCGTCCAGCCCGCAGGCGGTGATCCACTGCGTGAACGGCGCCGGGTCGAGGTCGACGTTGAGCGCGAAGCCGTGGGTCGTCACCCAGCGCGAGACCCGCACCCCGATCGATGCGATCTTTCGAGGGCCACGCATCCCCGACGGCGGCATCCAGACGCCCGTGAGGCCTTCATACGTCGTCGCCTCGAGTCCGGACGCACCGACGGTGGCGATGATCGTCCGCTCGAGGTCGCGGACGTACTTCTTCAGGTCCTTGCCGTGGCGGTTCAGGTCGAGGATCGGGTAACAGACGAGCTGCCCCGGCGCGTGGTAGGTGGACTTGCCACCGCGGTCCGTCTCGACGACGTCGACCTGCGCTCCCTCGGGGACGTGCAGCTCCTTGTCCTCCTCGGTCCGGCGCCCTGTCGTGATCACGGGCGGGTGCTCGAGCAGCACGATCGTCTCGGGAATCGCTCCCTGGCCCACCGCTGCGGCAATCGATCGCTGGAGCTCGACCGCCTCGCCGTAGGGGACGAGGCCGGCATCCAGCAGGTATGCGTCGGCTGCCATCAGGTCAGTCGGCCTGCGCCCAGCCCTCGAGCCGGGCCCGCAGGTCGCGGAGGAAGCCGCCGCTGTAGGCACCGTCGACGAGCCGGTGGTCGTAGGTGAGGGTGAGGTTCATCAGGGGCCGGATTGCGATCACATCCTGCCCGAGCTCGTCCTGCACGACCCATGGCCGCCTCACCAGAGCGTAGGTGCCGAGGATCCCCACCTGGGGCTGGCTGATGATCGGCGTTCCGTGGAACGTGCCGTAGCCACCGGGGTTCGTGACCGTGAACGTCCCACCCTGAACGTCGTCCGGCAGGAGCTTCTTGGTTCGGGCCCGCGCGGCCAGATCGGCGATTCCCCGGGCGATCCCGAGCAGGTTCAGGTCCTGCGCGTTCTTGATCACCGGCACGATCAGGCCCTTGCCATCCTCGAGCGAGACCGCGATGCCGAGATTGACGAACGGACGCGTGATGATCTTCTCACCGCGAATCTCGGCGTTGATCCACTTGTAGTCCTGGAGCGTCTCGACCGTCGCCTTGGCGATGAACGCGAGGTAGGTCGGGTTGACGCCGTACGAGGACTGGTACTCCTTCTTCAACTGCTCGCGGGCCGCGACGATCTTCGACATGTCCACCTCGATCGCGCTCGTGACGTGCGCGGAGGTGTCGAGTGAGCGACGCATGTGCTCCATCACGCCGCGCCGCATCGCGCTCATCGGCTCCTCGAGCTCGCCCGCCTGGAGCGGCGGCGCGGGAGGCGTCGGTCGAGCCGCCACGGTCGCAGCGACGGGTGCCGCGGGTGCCGGTGCGGGAGCCGCCGCTGGTGCGGGAGCTGCCGCTGGTGCGGGAGCTGCCGCTGGTGCGGGAGCTGCCGCTGGTGCGGGAGCTGCCGCCGGTGCGGGTGCAGGTGCCGCGGGAGCCGGTGTGGTCGCGGGAGCCCCGACGGCCTCGATATGCGTGAGGATGTCCTTCTTGGTCACGCGTCCACCGGTTCCCGTGCCGGTGACCGTGTGTGGGTCGACGCCGTGCTCGGCGGCGATGCGCGCGACGACAGGGGAGACGAACGTGCGCCCGTTCCCCGACGCGGCGCCCGGCGCCTCGTCGGCGGGCGGGGGCGGGGCGAGCGGGGCATCGGCAGCTGGCTCGACGACCTCGCCCGCGATCGGCAGCGGCGCCTCCGCCTCCTGCACGGGGACGAAGGGCTCCGTCGCCGGCGGCACATCCGTACCCGCCACGCCGGCCGGGAGTATCGTCGCGAGGAGCGTTCCGACCTCGACCGTCTCCCCCTCGGCGACGAGCAGCTCTCCGACGACGCCGTCACCGGGGCTCGGGATCTCGGTATCGACCTTGTCCGTCGAGATCTCGAGCAGCGCCTCGTCACGGGCGATGGTCTCACCCGGCTGCTTGAGCCACTTCGTGATCGTTCCTTCCGATACGGAGACACCCATCTGGGGCATCACGACCTCGATCTGGGTTCCGGTGGCCAAGGCTGATCCTTTCTCGTTTGCGGCTCTCTAGTACGCGGCGAGCTCTCGGAGCCCGGTGACGACGTCGCTGATCTGTGGGAGGTATGCCTGCTCGAGCGGTGGTGAAAACGGCACGGGGGCGTCCGGAGCGGCCAGGCGCTTCACCGGGGCGTCGAGATACTCGAACGCCTCCTCTGCGATGGTTGCGGCGATCTCTGCGCCGAACCCACCCGTCCGCGTGTCCTCGTGGAGGACGAGGACCTTCGACGTCCGGCGGGTGCTCTCGAGCACGGCCTCCCGATCCCACGGGATGAGCGTTCGGAGATCGAGCACCTCCACGGAGATCCCGTCCGCGGCGACGATCTCTGCCGCGTCGTCAGCGGTATAGACCATCGCGCCCCAGGTCACGACGACGATGTCGGCGCCCTCTCGGTGAACGCGCGCCTTGCCGAACGGCGTTGCGTAGCGCTCGTCGGGCACCTCTCCCTTGATCCGCCGGTAGAGATGCTTGTGCTCGAAGAAGAGAACGGGGTTTGCGTCCTCGATCGCGCTCACGAGCAGGCCCTTGGCATCCTCCGGCGTCGAGGGGCACACGACCTTGAGGCCGGGGATGTGTGCGAAGAGGCTCTCCGGGTTCTGCGAGTGAAACGGGCCGCCCGAGAAGCCGCCGCCCGAGGGGAGGCGCAGGACGATCGGGATCGGCGTGCCTGCGCGGTAGTGCTGCTTGGCGGCGACGGTCACCAGGTGATCCCAGGCACACGAGACGAAGTCGGCGAACTGCATCTCCGCGACGGGGCGCATCCCCATCAGGGCCGCACCCGTGGCACCTGCGACGATCGCCGTTTCGGAGAGAGGCATGTCGAGGACGCGCCAGTGGCCGAACTCGGCCTGGAATCCTTCGGTCACCTTGAACGCTCCGCCGTAGAGGCCGACGTCCTCGCCCATGACGAACACGCGCTGGTCGCGACGCATCTCCTCCCGGAGCCCGTCGCTGATCGCCTGCAGGTAGGTCTTCTCGGCCATTACTTGTGGTGAGGGGTGTCGAGCTCGTCCTGGGTTGCGAACACACCGTCGAGCAGCGTCGCGGGATCCGGCAAGGGTGACTCCTCCGCGCGAGCGAGCGCATCGTTCAGGAGCTTCTTCACACCGGCCGTGATCTCGCTCTCCTCGTCGTCGGTCATCTGCGCGTTGTCGCGCAACCACGTGCGGTACCGCTCGACCGGATCGCGCTTCGCCCACTCCTCGAACATCTCGCGCGGCACGTACGAGGCGTCGTCGTGAACGGCATGCCCCTCCATGCGCAGCGTCACGGACTCGATCAGGGTCGGGCCGCCTCCCTCGCGTGCGTTCTCGATGGCGCGCCTCGCCTCACGGTAGACCGCGAGCACGTCGGTGCCGTCGACGACCACGCCCTCGAAGCCATAGGCGACGGCACGGTCCGCGAGGTGGTCGACCGCGTGCCCGAGGTGTGCCGGAGTCGAGTACGCCCACTGGTTGTTGTCGATCACGAACACGACGGGCAACCGTCGCACGCCGGCAAGGTTCATTCCCTCGTGGGCATCGCCGCGCGCCGCGGCACCTTCGCCACACCAGGCGACTGCCACGCGACGCTCCTCGCGGATCCGGAATGCGAGCCCCATGCCGACGGCGACGGGAAGCATCGCGGGGAGGTGGCTGACCATCGCGTGCAGCCCGAGGCGCGCGTCGCCGAGGTGGACGTTCCCGTCGCGGCCGCGCGTCGGGCCGTCGGCGCGTCCCATGTACTGCGCGAACACGCGCCAGGGCTCGACGCCGCGAGTGATGTGCACGCCCATGTCGCGCTGAAGCGGGCAGCCGACGTCGTCCGGCCCCATCGCCGTCGCGACGCCGACGGCCGACGCCTCGTTGCCGCGACCCGTGTAGAACGACCCCGGGATCTTTCCCTGCTTGTAGAGGATGTGGCCGCGTTCCTCGATCCCCCGCGCGGTCAGCATGTTCCTGTAGATGCCGAACAGGTCCTCGCGATCGAGACCGACATCGTGTACTTCTTGGAGCGAGCCGACAGGCTCCGCTTCCCGTACCGCCATGGGATCCCCTCGGGCCGTTGTCGCGGTCACTCTACCGCGTGGATCGGAGGCCACGGAGGTAGGCTTCCGCGCGTGGAGGAGCGCACGCGGCCGCGGCGGAACTGGATTCAGGAGGAGCGTCGTAAGACGCTCGGCGACTGGGTCGCGTTCTGCGTCGATTGTGGGTTCACGCTGCGCTACTTCGTCGAGCTCGAGACCGAATTGCCAGACACCTGCCCGGGATGCGGCGGCGAGGTGCGGCACCTCTGCCCGGCGTGCGATGCGCGCTTTCCGTCGGCGTTCCTCGTCGAGTGTGAGGAGTGCGGGGCGCCGGTGCGTGCGAACGAGCTCTTCGGGGGGCCGATCCGGAAGGAGGGGAAGTGAGTGGTCGCATGACGGAGCAGACTGCGTCAAACGGTCCGGGCCGTCATGATCGCGTCGAGCCACTGTGGAGCGACGGCGTCGATCGTGAACGTTCGCGCCCGCTCGACGGCGCTTCGGGCTAGCGCGTTCCGCCGGTCGGGATCGTCGATCAGGTCGAGAAGAACGGCGGCCAGTCGCGCGACGTCGCCTGGCGGATAGAGGATCCCACTCACTCCCGGCTCGACGATCTCGTCGGGGCCGAATCGGCAATCTGCCGATACGACGGCACATCCCGACGCCATCGCTTCGAGGAGGACGTTGGCGAACCCCTCGTGCGCGGAGCAGAGCACGAACAGATCGGCGCGTGCCAGCACGTCCCAGGGCGAGGGGTGGATGCCGACGAAGCTGATCCGGTTTGCGAGCGAACGAGCGTGGACGAGCGATTCCAGTCGGACGCGCTCGCTTCCCTCCCCCATCACCACGACCTTCCACCCGGCGGCCCGGTCACCGAGGACGGCGATCGCCTCGATCAGGTCCTCGACCCGCTTCTTTGGCTCGAGACGGCCGACGAACGCGATCGTCCGCTCGCGCGGTGCCTCGCGGTCGACGAAGGGAATCACCGGAGCCAGCGCGTTATGGATCACCGTCACGTTGCGCGGGCGGCTGCCGTGACGCAGCATCTCCTCCGCTGCGCGTCGCGTCGGGACGACCAGGAGATCGGCGCGACGGTAGGTCCACATGAACCAGCGATTCCACGTGCGGCGCTCCGGGACGAAGGGATCGCCGCGCTCAGAGAGGATCGCGGCCGAGCCATTCCGGCTGCGGGCAAGTGCCACCAGGCCGTTGGCCGCCGGGCCGAACGCGATTGCCGCGCGGTAGCGGTCCCCGCGCATCGCCTCTCTCAGCCATCGGAGCTGCCGCCACCGTTGGATTCGGGCGGACCGAGCCGGAATGCCCAGCACTCTCGGCTGGTGGACGGCGAGCAGGCCGTCCCCACTTCGCGGATGTTGCAGGGTGACGAGATCCCACCCGATACCGACGCGGTCGAGGGTGAGGATCAGGTTCGCTATCGACCGCTCCGCTCCCCCGACCCCGTCGGATCGGAAGACGAGCAGGACGCGAAGCATCGACGCCGGCTCCTCGGGGAGCGCGGCACCGCTCTCTGCTCGGATGCCCGGTGAGAACACGGGCGAAGCCTATCCCTCGTGATGGGTGGCTCCAGGTCGGTCCATCCGGCCCCTTCGGACCAGAGCGCTCGGCGGTCGGTGTGGCAGGCTAGCGCGATGCTCAATGCCGAAGAAGCAGCGTCTTGATCGTGGTCGGCGCCGCGCCGCCGGTTCTCCTCTGCGTGTTCAATCGACCCGAAGTCACTCGGCGCATGCTGGAGGCGCTCGAGCGAGCACGGGTGACCGAGCTGTACGTGGCTGCCGATGGTCCTCGGCCGGGAATCCCCGCCGACCAGGAGCTTTGCCGCCAGGTCCGCGCGCTCGTCGACGCGGTCGCCTGGCGGGTCGAGGTTCATCGGTTGTACCGCGATACGAACGTGGGTCTGGACGAGGCCATCGTCTCCGGAATCGACTGGTTCTTCACCCACGTCGATGCGGGCGTCGTGCTCGAGGACGACTGCGTCCCGGTGCCGGAGTGGTTCCGCTTCGCACGCGAAATCCTCGAGCGGTTCGCTGACGTCCCGCGCGTGATGCAGGTGTCGGGGCTCAATATGGCCGACGGCGAGCGCTACACCGACCAGAGCTACTTCTTTGCGGAGGTCGGTCACATCTGGGGTTGGGCGACCTGGCGCCGAGCGTGGGATCTGTATGACCGAGATCTCGATGACTGGCCGTTGATCCGCGAGAGCGTCGCCTGCGACGCCACGCCGCTCCGGAAGATGCTCGCGCGGAAGTTCGACTCGGCGCGGGCCGGCCGCAAAGTCCGCTGGACACGGAGCTGGTACTTCACGCAGATCCGCTTCGGAGGGCTCGCGGTGATTCCCTCCGTCAATCTCGTCGAGAACATCGGTGTGTACCACGATCCAACCCATCCGAGGCGGCGACGCCATCCGCTTCGGCGCCCCGCCAACCGACCGCTGCCGTTCCCGCTCGACCACCCCGAAGAGCTGGCGCCGAACCAGCGCTACGAACGGCATCTGGCTCGATATCACGCGCGCTCGTACGCCCAGCGGGCGCGGGAGCGCGTGTTGATCGTGCGCGACGCACTGGGATTGGGGCGACGCTCGTGAGCGGCGTTGGCGGTTCGCCGAGAGGTTCTAGAACATCGTCCCGATGATCTGAGAGAAGCGGATCACGGTGACCGTGTCGGCCTCGGAGACCTCGCGGTTGTAGAGCTGGCCCATCCACTTGGCGAGCTCGTCGACCCGGCGGATTCCAGGATTGTCGTGCTCGATCTCGCGGGGCGAGAGGTCACCGAGGGGCTTTACCTCGACGCGGTCGATCACGGCGTCGAAGATCTTCTCCCGCGGGCCGTAGCGCGTGCCGACGAGGACGGTCACGATCATGCCCTTCTTGTACTTCGGCGACTTGTCCCCGAGCCGGATCGTGGCCGTCTTGCGGCCGGTTCGCAGCTGGTCGGCGACGATCGGCGAGTAGAAGTTGAGCGCGAACATCGGCATCGCGACGCAACTATAGAGATCCGAACGCCTGGGGTCTTGCATGACGGCCAAACTGTGCTACGTTGCAGGTGTTGGCACTCTCATACGTTGAGTGCCAGATCGTAACCAGGTAATCGAACAACGCATCACAGGGAGGCACGTGTATGAATCTGCAGCCCCTAGGTGACCGCCTGATCGTGGAGGTCCTCGAAGAGGAATCGACCACGGCGAGCGGCATCGTGCTGCCCGACACCGCCCAGGAGAAGCCGCAGCGCGGCAAGGTCCTGGCTGTCGGCCCCGGCCCTCGTGACGAGGACGGAAAGCGCATCAAGATGGACGTGGCGAAGGGTGACGAGGTCATCTTCTCCAAGTACGGCGGGACCGAGATCAAGGTCGGCGCCGACGAGGTCCTGATCCTGCGCGAGTCGGATGTACTCGCGAAGGTCGTCTAAACCCAGTTCGACGGAAGGATTGACAAACAGATGGCTCACAAGGAGCTCAAGTTCAACGAGGATGCACGGCGCGCGCTCGAGCGCGGCGTCAACATCCTTGCCGACGCGGTCAAGGTAACGCTCGGCCCCAAGGGTCGCTACGTCGTGCTCGACAAGAAGTTCGGCGCGCCGACGATCACGAACGACGGTGTCACGATCGCTCGCGAGATCGATGTCGAGGACCCGTTCGAGAACCAGGGTGCTCAGCTCGTCCGCGAGGTCGCGACCGCCACGAACGACGTTGCCGGCGACGGCACGACGACGGCGACCGTGCTCGCTCAGGCGATCGTCCGCGAGGGCCTCAAGAACGTGGCCGCGGGCGCCAACCCGATGGGTCTCAAGCGCGGCATCGAAGCGGCCGTCGGCGTGATCGTCGACGACCTGAAGAAGCAGTCGACCGAGATCTCGGGCAAGGAGGACATCGCCCGGGTGGCAACCATCTCGTCGCGCGAGCGCGAGATCGGTGACGTCATCGCCGACGCGATCGAGAAGGTCGGCAAGGACGGCGTCGTCAACGTCGAGGAGGGCCAGACGTTCGGTCTCGACCTCGAGTTCACCGAGGGCATGCAGTTCGACAAGGGCTACCTGTCCCCGTACATGATCACGGACGCCGATCGCATGGAGGCCGTGCTCGACGATCCGTACATCCTGATCGCGAACCAGAAGATCACCGCGGTCAAGGACATGCTGCCGGTGCTCGAGCAGGTCATTCAGGCCGGTAAGCCGCTCGTCATCGTCGCCGAGGACCTCGAGGGTGAGGCGCTCGCGACGATCGTGGTCAACAAGCTCCGTGGCGTCTTCACCGCTGTCGCGGTCAAGGCACCGGGCTTCGGCGACCGCCGCAAGCGGATGCTCGAGGACATCGCAGTCCTGACGGGCGGCGAGGTCATCACCGAGGAGCTCGGTCTCAAGCTCGAGAACACGAAGCTGACCCAGCTCGGACATGCCCGCAAGGTCGTCGTCGACAAGGACTCGACGACGATCATCGACGGTGCCGGTGACGGTGAGGCGATCAAGGCCCGGATCAAGCAGATCAAGGGCGAGATCGAGACCACCGACTCGGACTTCGACCGCGAGAAGCTGCAGGAGCGGCTGGCGAAGCTCGCCGGCGGCGTTGCAGTGGTCAAGGTCGGCGCGGCCACCGAGACCGAGATGAAGGAGAAGAAGCATCGGGTCGAGGACGCGCTGCAGGCAACCCGCGCGGCTCTCGAGGAAGGCATCGTCCCGGGCGGCGGCGTCGCGCTGCTGAACGCGGCGGACACGTCGAAGAAGGCGCTCGTCGATCTCGAGGGCGACGAGAAGACCGGTGCCAACATCATCCTCCGCGCTCTGGAAGAGCCGCTTCGGCAGCTCGCCCACAACGCGGGCCTCGAGGGATCGGTCGTCGTCAGCCAGGTTCGTGCGGCCAAGAAGGGCCAGGGCCTGAATGTCGACACCGGCGAGGTCGAGGATCTCGTCAAGAACGGCATCATCGATCCGACGATGGTGACGCGCTCGGCGCTGCAGAACGCAGCCTCGATCGCGAAGAACATCCTCACGACCGAGGTGATCGTTGTCGACGCGCCGGAGAAGAACGGCGGCGGCGGCGGTGGCATGCCCGACATGGGCGGCATGGGCGGGATGATGTAGGCAAGCCCGCTACCGCGGACTTGAGTTGAACCCGAGGGGGCCGGCGAGAGCCGGCCTCCTCGCTTTTTCTCGGAGCGACGGGAGTGAGGCTGCGGAGGACGGGGTTTCGCGCCGAACGGCTCGGCGGAGGCGATCCAGGTCGCGCGCGCCCGTCAGTCGACCGCGAGCCACCGTGAAAGGTCACGATCGATCAGCGGTTGCAGGCATTCGATGTCCGCGCGGATCGCTTCGGGCATCAGGCGACGCAGTTCCGGATCGAGGCGCGGCCGCTCCAGGCCGCTGCGCGCGGCAAGAGCCATCCCGCGGTCGCGGATGCCCGCCGGGAGATGGCGCCGGAGGAGTGTCCGGGCCGAGACGGACCGTGTCCAGGCGACCCGTGCGATCGGATTGCGGATAGTTCCCGTCTGCCCGTAGTGAACGGTGGTCTCGGGGGCGAAGTCGGTCGCGACCCCGAGGAACGCGAAGAGGTCCCTGAGCAGTGAGGCGGGGTCAGCGCAGAGATCCTCGAAGAGGTAGATCTTGATGCGCTGGGCCGGGAATCGTGTCGTGTAGTCGCTCAGGAAGTGGTGATAGCGGCCGATGCCGAGGTAGCTCCCGAAGGCGACGTCGTCAGGCAGTCCCCGTTTCAGCTCCTCCTCGACGACCTGCCGGAAATCGTTTCGTCGCTCTATCCCGTCGCGAAGCCGGCCGAGCCAGTGGGCGTGCGCGCGCTCCATCGGGTCGCGGAGGATCGCCACGATCCGGGCGTCGGGGAAGGCGGCGGCGATCGACCCAGCGGCGCTCCGCGCCTGCAGGTAGACGGGAGAGACGTCGCCCACGGCCACCTCGGTTGTCGCGTCCGCGAAGAGCGCGTCATAGCCCTCCCTGCTCGAGATCCACTCCCGTGCCATCCGGCGTGCAGTTGGCCCTTCCCACGAGGGCATCGGAACGTCCGAAACGAAGTAGTTCGGGGACTTCCCGCGCGTGACGAAGACCTCGGGGTGCGTCGCGAGGTAGCGGTGCAGCGAGGTCGTTCCCGCCCTCCCGGCGCCTACGACGAAGAACGTGGGGCCACGCTGCGACACGATCGTAGTAGGGTATCGCGGTGGGCCGGAACTCCACGAGTCGGGGTGCCTCAGCTTGGCCGGGCTGCGGCGTTCTCGAGCAGATGGAGGCGGGACCCGGTGACGATGCTCCCCTTGCCGGCACCAGATCGCCGGCCTCGGGTTCGGATGAGGTTGGCAGACGCCGCGCCTTCTGCGTCCTGCTACGGCGGAGTGACTGAGTCGATTGCGTGCGGGGGATCGCACCGGATACCGGAACTCCGCAGTGGCAACGAGCACAGGTGACTGACGTGGCGCGTCCGAACTTCCTCGTGATTGGCGCCGGACGGTCGGGGACGACTTCTCTCGGGCGGTACCTCGGCCAGCACCCGGACGTCTTCGTGGCCCCGGCGAAGGCGCCGAGCTACTTCTACTGCGCTGCTCTCGAGCGCGGGTCGGGTCGGGACGGTCGGCCGGCCGCACCCCGCTACTTCGTCCCGGATCGCGAGCGCTACGAAGCGCTCTTTGCGGGCTCGCGAGGCCACGCCGCCGTCGGGGAGGTCTCACCCGTCTATCTCGCGTCACCTCGCGTCGCTGCAACGATCGCCGCGGACATCCCTCATGCGCGTCTCGTCGCGGTGCTTCGTGACCCCGTCGCACGTCTCAGGGCTCGCTACACAGCGCGACGGCGAGATGGGCTCGAGCGGCGCGAGCTCGCCGAGATCGTCCGCGAAGAGCGGGCAAGAGGGCTGCCCTCGAACGACGCCTTCGGCACGTATGTCGCGGCGGGCTTCATCGGCCACGCGCTCCGGGCCTTCTACGACCATTTCCCGATCGAGCAGATCCATGTGATTCGATCTGATGACCTCGCCCTTGACCCGTCCGACACGATGGCCCGGATCTTCGCGTTCCTTCGGGTCGATCCGGACGCAGCGATCGACGTCGAACTGCGGTACAACGTCAGCGGCGGGATCATCCGCGGGGGAGTGCGCCGGGCCGTGTGGACGCGAACCGCGCCCGCGCGCGGTGCCCTTCGTCCACACGTTCCGCCCGCTCTGCGGGACAGAGCCTTCAGGGCGTTCACCGCCGATCTTGTCCCGCTCCGGCTCGACGAGGCGCTTCTGACCGAGCTCGAGGAGTTGTATCGCGAGGACATCGCCCTGCAGCAGCAGTTGACCGGCCTCGACCTCTCGGAATGGATGGGAGGCCGATAATCGCCCCGGAGATCGCTGTCGCCCTGCTCGTTCTCGCGGCGTGCGCGCTGCCCACGATCAGGCTTCTCGCGCGACCGGCCGTGAGGAGAACGTTCCCTCGGCTCTGGCTCGCCAGCGTCGGCGCCATCCTTCTCCTCGCCTTCGGCGCGGTTGCACTCGCGTACTGGCTTCCCACCGTCCTGCTCGTTGTCGCAGCCGGCGTCGCGGGTTCGCTCCTGCTCGCATCGATCAGAGCCCGTCCGTCGGCCGGGCGGCGCCGTGGCCTGCCGCGGGGATCACTGTCGCTTCTCACGTCGCTTGGCGGCCTCGCCGATCGGCGCTTCTACCTCGACGCGAGCCGGCGTCATGGGCCCGTGTTCAAGATGAGCCAGCTCCACCGACCGACCGTCTGCGTCGTGGGGCTCGGTCGCGGTCACGAGATCATGCGCGAGCACGGATCGGCCCTACTTGCCCCTCCACTTCCCTTCTCCCGCGAGATCGAGGAGGGGTTCCTGCGCTACATGGAGGTGGAGACACACGAGCGATACGGGCCGCTGTTCCGCAGGGCGCTGGCGCGGCCGGTGGTCTCGTCGGCTGTTCCGGTCGCCAGGGCAGCCGCCGCGAGAGAGCTCGCACTGCTCGCGGCGAGTTGCGAGCGGACAGGAGAAGCTCTCGCTCCGGTCCCGGCCTTCCGCCGGGTCGTTTTCGACACGTATGCCCGAGCGCTCTTCGGCATCGAGCCTGGGTCGGAGGTCGACCGCGAGTTCAGATCGGCCTACGAGCCACTCGACCGGTGGAAGATCTCGGGTCAGCTGGGAGCGCAGGAGCGAGCGGCCACCGCGCGGCTTCACGAAGTGTTACGAGCGTTCCTCGCGAGTGCTGGCGCCTCGGTCGTGGCGGGTCTCTCGGAGCTCCACCGACTCGATCCTTCGATGCCGAACGGCACAGCGCTCGACAACCTCATCTTCACGCACAAGATCGCGGTCTCGAACACCACCGGGCTCCTGCAGTGGATCGTTGCGCTTCTCGGTCGCGATCCAGCCTGGATCGAGCGGTTGCGCGTCGCACCTCGCTCTCACGACGGGGATGACCTCGTCTCGCGGACCGTGAGCGAGGCGCTCCGGCTCTCCCAGAGCGAGTACGTCTACCGTTCGATCGTGGCGGACATCCACCACGACCGCTTCCTTCTGCCGGAGGGGTGGTTGCTGCGATTCTGCGTGTGGGAAAGCCATCGGGACCCTGCTGTATTCCCGGACCCCGAGTGCTTCGACCCTGATCGGTTCCTGCGTCGCCGGTACAGCTCGGACGAATACGCGCCGTTTGGCTACGGCAGGCACGCATGCAACGGCATTGCTCTGAACGAGATCGCCTGTCGAGCGGTCATAGAGGAGCTCGCTGACGGATATCAGTGGGAGACGGTCGGCGACGGGCCACCTGCCCGTGAGCCCCGGCACTGGCAGCACTGGCGAACCGCCCCGACCCTCGCGCTCCATCTCCGGCCGAGATCGGCGGTATCGGCAGCGCCGAGCCTGCCGCTTTCATGAGTCGAAGATCCACGCCAGCGCGAGGACCGCCCGGGCGCAACTGGCGTAGAGTCGCCCCGCCGCAGGTTCGTGGCGCGCGACGATGGCGGTCGGTGGAATCGAGAGAGGGAGGAGCGATCCATCGCTCTCCCATAATGGCTCGATAAGCCATGCGCCCGGCACGATTCGAACGTGCGACCTCTGCCTCCGCAGGGCAGCGCTCTATCCCCTGAGCTACGGGCGCGGGGAGGGAGAGTGTAGCTGCGTCACGGGTGTCGGGCCGTGGAGGAGGATCGCACCGTCCGCGACCTCGCGGCGGACGTAGCCGAGCGCGAGCACGCGATCGCCGTCGGCAACGGCACTCGTGATCCGCCCCACGACCTTGCCGTCGAGCGTGAGCTCCGCGTCGTACGCGGGCAGATCGCCCGTGTTGATCTCGAGGACGCGCAGGCCGCGGTTGGGATGCCCGCGGTAGTGCAGCCGGGCGACCGGCTCCTGGCCGGGATAGCAGCCCTTCGTGAAGCTGATCGCGCGCTCCTCGAGACCGGCCTCGGCCGGAAGCACCCGGTCGTCGAGCTCGCGGCCCCAGGCAGGAGTGGCGGCGAGTATCCGTAATCGCTCGAGCTCGTTCGCGCCGAGGGGATCGGCGTCCACGACGTCGACGTCGAGCAGCTCGTGAGCGGGCACGCCGTAGTCGTCCGTCGGGATCGAGCCGGTCGGAGCGTCGTCGCCGAGCATGATCGTCGAGGTGTGGTGCTCCTGCTCGATCGTGCACTTCGCTGCGAACCGGAACCGGAGCAGCTCGCCGGCCACGCGGTCACCGAGCGACGGCTCGGTGAGGAGGAGGAAGTCGTCCTCGCTCCGCCGGAGAACGGTGAGTGGTGCGATCAGCCGGGCCTTCGCCGTGAGGAGCAGTGCCTGACACGCCTCGCCGGGATCCAGCGCCTCGACGTCGTTCGAGACCATGCGCTGGAGGTAGGCGGCTGCCTCGGGCCCGGTCACACCCACGTAGTCACGCGGTCGTGCGGCAGCCTGTGACGATCGAACGGTCATGCGGTCTAGTGTAGGAACATGTTCCGGAGCAAGGCAGAAAAGAAGGCCCGCGAGGCGGGGTACGACCCGGCCCGACTCCCGCCGGGCCAGTATCTGACGGAGAAGTGGCCCGTGCTCCACGCTGGCTCGGTCTCCAGGTACCCGGCGGATCTCGCAGGCTGGGACTTCCGCGTCTACGGTGAGGTCGAGACGCGCGTCACGCTCGACTGGAAGCAGCTCGACGCGTTGCCGCGCATCGAGGCGACGGTGGACATCCATTGCGTCACGCGTTGGAGCCGTTTCGACACCACGTTCTCGGGCATCCCCTGGTCGGCGGTGAGGGATCTCGTCGGGCAGCGGCCGACGGCGCGGTTCGCGATCGCTCACGCCGAGGGGGGATTCACCGCGAATGTGCCGATCGCGTTCCTCGAGCGCGAGGGAGCAATGCTCGCGACGCACGCCGACGGCGAGCCCCTGACTGCAGAGCACGGCTTTCCGCTCCGACTCGTCGTGCCCGGGGTGTACTTCTGGAAGAGCGCCAAGTGGCTGCGTGGGATCGAGCTTCGCGCCGATGATCGGCCGGGGTACTGGGAGCGGCTCGGGTATCACAACGACGCCGACCCGTTCCACGAGCAGCGGTATCAGTTCTGAGGGCAGATCACTCGTTCGAGGGATGAGCGACGGCCGGCCGGCGCCGATGAATGAGTCATCCCAACCCCTCCCCTCGCTTCACCCGAAACGGCCCTTCCCCCAGGGCCGTTTCTCTGCCAAGAAACAGCGCGGCGAAGCCGCTGCTCTCCGGGGAGAGGCTTCAGCCTCTCCCCTGGGCTTACAACCTGCCGCCGTGGCGAAACGCCGCGGTCAGCTCTTATCGGCGAACGCCTCGGTCATGTCGCCGCCGATCGCGTGCATGATCTCGGGTCGGTCGAGGAGACGGGCACGCTGCTCCGGCGACTGCAGGCGGTTGACGACGTACTTGTCCTCGAGGATGTCGTTCAGCGACCGGCCACGGTCGTGCTCTCGGATCACGTATTGCGCAACGCGCTCCTCCTTGGACGAGCCCTGGCCGAGGAAGGAGAAAAGGTCTTTGAGTCCCATGGAGCCAGTCTAGTCGACAGGCCGCAGGCACGGGTCACTGCGATGCGCGAGGTACAGGGGTGGTACCGTCGGATCGGAGGATGGAGATTCGAGTCGGTCACAGCCCCGATCCCGATGACGCGTTCATGTACTGGGCGCTCACGACGGACATGGTCGACCGCCGGGGCTTCGCGTTCGAGCAGGTGCTCGCCGACATCCAGACCCTGAACCAGTGGGCGCGCGCCGCCCGGCTGGAGGTGACGGCCATCTCGCTTGCCGCGTATCCGTTCGTGCAGGAGGACTACGCGCTCCTGCCGCACGGCGCGAGCATCGGCACCGGCTACGGCCCGATCGTCGTCGCCCGCGAGCCGGCTTCGCTCGACGACCTGCGTGGCATGGAGATCGTCGTGCCCGGCGCGATGACGACCGCCTTCCTCACGCTCCGGCTTGCGATCGGCGAGTGCGCGTTTCGCGAGTTGCCCTTCGAGCAGATCCCCGACGAGGTCGCCTCCGGCCGCGCGGACTTCGGCCTGCTGATCCACGAAGGGCAGCTGACGTTCGCGGATATCGGCCTCCACAAGGTGCTCGACCTCGGCGAATGGTGGCTGCTCGAGACCGGTCTCCCGCTTCCGCTCGGCGTCAACGTCGCCCGGCGCGACATCGAGCGGCTCGGCGATCTCTCCGAGGTTCTCGCCGAGGCGATCCGGTGTGGCCTCGAGAACCGCGACGAGGCACTCGAGTATGCGCTCCAGTTCGGCCGGGGCATCGACGAGGCGGTCGCCGACCGCTTCGTGGAGATGTACGTCAACGAGCTGACGGAGGACTACGGCGACGAGGGCCGCTCCGCCGTGGCGGAGCTGCTCCGCCGCGGTGAGGCGATCGGCGCCTTCCCGCGGCCCGTTCAGCTCGACTTCGTGTAGGGGGAGCGTCCTCCGGGCGTCAAACCCCGGGGAGAGACTGAAGTCTCTCCCCCCGCCTACGGCGTCGCTGCGCCCTGGGCGAGCCAGGCGAGCAGTGCGGCTCGCTCCTCGCCCGTCATCCCGGTGACGTTGCCGAGCGGCATCGACTTCGACGAGACGACCCGCTCGATGTCGTCCGCGCGCGCGACGATCTCCTCCGGGGTGTCGAGAACGACGCCGGCAGGGGCGGTCGAGAACCCCGGCTGCGTCGGCGCCTGCGAGTGACAGGCCGCACAGCGCTCCTCGACGATCGGTGCCACCTCGGAGAACGCAGCAGCGGTGCCGCCGTTTCCCGCCGCGTTCGTGTCGGGTCGAATGGCCACCGCGAGCACGACGAGCACGACCACGCAGGCCGTCGGGGATGGCCCACACCGTCCGCCCCTGATGGCGCAGGTTGAAGAAGACGCGAGAGAGGACTCCGACGAACATGATCACGAGCAGCACGAGCCACGCGCGACCGGCTCCGTACGTGAACGCGAAGTGACCCGCGATCATCGTGAACAGCACGGGGAGCGTGAAGTAGTTGTTGTGCACCGAGCGCTGCTTGGCGACGACGCCCGGGAAGGGATCCGGCTCGCGTCCTGCCTTCTTCGCGTTGATCAGCTCCCGATGCGCCGGGATGATGTTGAAGAAGACGTTCCCCGCCATGACGGTCCCGATCATCGCGCCGACCTGGAGGAACGCCGCCCGCGGCTGGAAGAGCTGCGCGCATCCCCACGCCGCGATGGCGGTCAGCACGAAGATCAGCACCCAGAGCGTGAAGCCGTGGTGCACGAGCAGCCGGCAGAGGACGTCGTAGACGACCCATGCGACAACGAGCAGGCCGGCGCTGATCGCCACGGCCTGCCACGGCGTCAGGTCGGCCACCTCCGGGTCGATCAGATAGGCGCGTGCGTTGAGGTAGTAGAGGACGACCATCAGGGCGAACCCCGACAGCCACGTCGTGTACGCCTCCCACTTGAACCAGGCGAGGTGAGCGGGGAGGACGGGCGGCGCGACCTTGTACTTCTTGACGTGGTAGAAGCCGCCGCCGTGCACCTCCCACTGCTCGCCACCGACGCCGTCGCGCAGATCCTCCACCTTCGTCGGTGCCTCGAGTGACTGGTCGAGCAGGACGAAGTAGAACGATGCCCCGATCCACGCGATCGCCGCGATCACGTGCAGCCAGCGGATCAGGAGGTTGAGCCAGTCCGTGATGTACGGATCGAGGACTGCGGCGACGACGGTCATGCGCGCTGCCAGCGGTCGATCGCGATGGCGACGAGCTCGCCGACGGCCGTCTCGAGCTCGTCGGCGGTGGAGTTCCCGACCCGCGCGCGGAGCACGTCGAGGATCTCCGCCTTCGGTCGTCTGTTGACGAAGACAACGAATCGGAACCCATGACGCGCCTCGTACTCGGCGTTCAGGCGTGCGAGCTCGGCGAGCACCGCGGGATCGTCGTCCGATCCCTGCTCGGCCGCCGATCGGGGTGAGAGCCCCTTCGTCTGACCGATCGCCGGGTGCGCGTCGAGAACCTCACGCCTCTCCTCGTCACTGAGCCGGTCGATGACAGCCCTTGCGCTCCCGAGCGGGTCGTCCTGCTCGGCGAGGATCTCGACGAATCGCGTTCTTCCCTCGAAGAGCTCCGCGAGCTCCTCCATGCTCAGCTGCCGCGGTAGCTCGCGCACGAGAACGGTGAGATCAGCAGGGGGACGTGGTAGTGCCCGTCCTCGAGCTCGATCTCGAGCTCGACGCGACGAAAGAACGGCGATGGTGGGCGGAAGACGAGCCGGTAGGAGCCGGAAGCGAGTGACTCGGCGAGGCGAGCCCGGCCGTCGCCGTCCGTCTCGACACTCGCGATCGGATCGGTTCCGTGGAACAGCTCGACGGCGACCCCGGCGGCCGGCCGCCCCGCCGCGGTGTCGAGCACGTGTGTCGACAGGGAGATCGTCATCGGGAGAACGTTCGCGCTTGCAGGCGATGGGCCTTCGCGATCTCGTTCTCGTCGGCATTCACGAGACGGCCGTCCCGTACGACGGCGCCGCCACCCACGACCAGCCGGTCGGGGCGGTGTGGCCCGGCGAAGACGATGCCCGCGACGCGGTCGTCGGCGCCGCCGAGCTCGAGCCCGTCGGTGCGCCAGACGGCGAAGTCGGCGCACTTGCCGGCCTCGAGCGAGCCGATGTCGTCGCGGCGAAGCACTGCCGCACCCCCGCGTGTGCCGAGCCTGATCGCCTCGCGCGCCGTCATCGCGGCACCGCCGTCACGACCGCGTGACACGAGCAGCGCCTGCTTCACCTCGAAGACGAGGTCACTGCGCTCGTTCGAGGCGGAGCCGTCGACGCCGAGCCCAACGCGGACGCCTGCGCGGACCATGTCGCGAACGGGCGCGATCCCCGCTCCGAGCCTCAGGTTCGACGTCGGGCAGTGGGCGACGCCGGTACCCGTTTCCGCGAAGCGGGCGATGTCGGGCTCGGAGAGGTGGACGCAGTGGGCGCACCACACGTCGTCCGCGAGCCAACCGAGGCGGTCGAGGTACTCGACGGGTCGGCAGTCGTGGAGCTCGAGGCAGTAGGCCTCCTCCTCGAGCGTCTCGGCGAGGTGCGTGTGGAGCTGCAAGCCGAGCCGTCGCGCGAGCACGGCTGACTCCTCCATCAGGCGGCCGGTGACCGAGAACGGGGAGCAGGGGGCGACAGCGAGCTGGACGCGCGCTCCGTGCCCCGGCTCGTGCAGCGCTGCGGCGAGCCGCTCGGTCTCCGCGAGCACCGCGTCGAGATCCTCGACGAGCTCGTCCGGCGGCAGGCCGCCGTCGGAGACGCCGAGATCCATCGAGCCCCGCGACGCAACGATCCGTAGGCCGATCTCGCGCGCCGCCTGCACCTCGGCCTCGATCAGTCCCTCGCGCCCCCGGGGGAAGACGTAGTGGTGGTCGAAGACGGTCGTGCAGCCCGAAAGAGCAAGCTCGGCGAGCCCCGTGCGGGCGGCTGCGTACTCGGCCTCCGCGTCGATCCGAGACCAGACCGGGTAGAGCTCCTGGAGCCAGGTGAAGAGGTCGGCCTCCTGCGCGCGGGCGCGGGTCAGCGTCTGGTAGAGGTGGTGATGCGTGTTGACGAGACCGGGCGTCACGACCGCGCCGTCGAGGTCGACGCGCTCGAGTGCCTCGGGCTCCGGTCCCGAGCCGACGGCAGCGATCGTCGAGCCCTCGACGAGGAGCCAGCCGCTCTCGTGCTCCGAGCCGGCGTCGTCCATCGTCACGATCCAGCCGTTGCGGTACAGGGTCGTCGCCGTCATGCCGATCCCGGGTGCGACTCGCGCTCTCCCGCCTCGGTCTGGCGGACGAAGCTCGCCTTCTCCCAGAACTCGGGGATCGTGGTCGCGTCGACGTAGCTCATACCGCTGCGCAGGCCCCCGTGCAGCTCGTCGATCACCTCGGCGACAGGGCCGCGAAGGGGAAACTCCATCTCCTCGCCCTCGGCCACGTACTGGTCGAGAGCGTCGCCGCGGCCCTCGATCGCGAGGCGTGCCGCCGCGGCCGACCGCGAGGCCATGCCCCGGTAGACCTTGAAGAGCTGCCCGCGCCGCCGCACGACGTCGCCGGGGCTCTCCTCCCGGCCGGCAAGCAGGCTGCCGACCATCACCGTGCTTGCTCCGGCGCCGATCGCCGTCGCGACGTGCCCTGCGCGGCGGATACCGCCGTCCGCGATCAGCGGCACGCCGATGCTTCTCGCGGCGTGTGCGCACTCGAGCACCGCCGAGAGCTGAGGTACGCCAACTCCTGCAACGAGGCGGGTCGTGCAGGCGAAGCCCGGGCCGATCCCGACCTTCACCGCGTCCGCACCGGCCGCGGTGAGATCGGTGACGCCCTCGCCCGTTGCGACGTTGCCCGCCACGACCTCGACCTCCGGCCAGGCGCTCTTCAGCTCCTGTACCGCCTCGAGCGCTGCATCGGCGTGACCGTGGGCGATGTCGAGGACGAGTGCATCGACCTCCGCTTCGATCAGCGCGCCCGCGCGCTCGAGGTAGTCGCCGCGGATCCCGATCGCGGCTGCGACGCGAAGCCGTCCGAGCGCGTCCCGGGTGGCACGCGGGTGGCGTACCGCGAACGCGAGATCCTTCAACGTGACGAGACCGGCGACCGCCCCGTCCTCGTCGACGAGCGGCAGCTTCTCGATGCGGTTGGAGGTCAGGAGCCGGCGGGCTTCGTCCAACGCGATGCCGGGCGCTGCGGTGACGAGCCCGTCGCGCGGTGTCATCAGCGTCTCGACCAGATCGCCGTCCTCCCCCGCAAGAAGGTCCCGCGCGGTGAGAAGGCCGAGGAGTCGGCCTGCCGGATCGACCACGACGAACCCCGTGACGGCGAGGCGCACTGCTTCCGCGCGAGCCTCGGCGAGCGTGCGGCTCGGCGCGATCGTGTACGGCTCCGAGATCACGTGCGTCAGATACCGCTTCACGCGCCTGACCTCATCGGCCTCCTCCTCGACCGGGAGGAAGCGGTGCAGAACGCCGAGCCCGCCGAGCTGGGCCATCGCCACGGCCATCGGCGCCGTCGTGACGGTGTCCATGTTCGCGGAGACGATCGGCACCTCGAGCTCGATTCCCGGCGTGAAGCGCGAACGCGTCCCGACGTCCTGGCGGGAGCGAACGCGCGACCGGCGCGGTACGAGGAGGACGTCGTCGTACGTGAGACCGGTGCGGATCTCGCTCACGAGGTCACCTCGAGCGGGACGATCTCGAATCGGTCGACGTCGACGAGACCCCGGTCGGTGATCTTCAGCGAGGGGATCACGGAGAGGGCGAGAAAGGCGAGAGTCAGGAACGGCGTCCCGCCGGACCAGCCGAGCGCGTGGGCGGCCTCGTTCGTGGCAAGGCTCTGCTCGATCACGTCGGCAAGCGGCGCGTCCGACAGAAGCCCGGCGACGGGGAGCGGGCACTCCGCCACGACCCGGCCGTCGTCGACGACGACGATGCCGCCACCGATGCGTGCGAGGTGGCTCACGGCGAATGCCAGGTCGTTGTCGGTCATGCCGACGACGACGAGGTTGTGGGCGTCGTGCGCGACCGAGGAGGCGAGGGCGCCGTGCGTGAGCCCCGAGCCGGCGACGAACCCGAGCCCGATCCGTCCGGTCGCGAGGTGCCGCTCGACGACCGCGATCTTGGCGAGCCCCGCGTCGGCGCTCGCGACGGCGTAGCCGTCGACGACGACCGGCTCCTGCTCGAGCGACTCCGTCACGACCTGGTTCTCGATGAGGCCGATCGCGCGGATCGTCGCGCCCCCGGAGCGGATCTCGAAGTCGGCTGCGGTCACCGGCTGCACGCGCACCGTCTGACGCACCCACTCCGGCACGGGCGGCGACTGCACGTTCTCGATTGCGCGGCCGCGCTTGAGCACGACGTCAGGGGCGAAGCTCTCGAGATCGGGCAGGAGCAGGAGGTCGGCCTGGTATCCGGCCGCGACCGCGCCGAGATGCCGCAGGCCGTGCCACTGGGCCGGATTGAAGGAGGCCATCACGATCGCGTCCTCCGGCGTGACCCCGGCCGCCACCGCCTCCCGCACCATGCCGTTCACGTGGCCGTTCTCGGCGATGTCCTCGGGGTCACGGTCATCCGTGCAGAAGGCGATCCTGCCCGGGCCGTACTCGAGCGCGAGCGGGAGGAGCGCCTCGAGGTTCCGCGCCATCGACGCCTCCCGGATCAGCAGCCACATTCCGGCCCGCAACCGCTCGCGGCCCTCGTCTGCGGTCAGGCACTCGTGGTCCGAGCGGATTCCGGCTGCTGCGTACGCCTGGAGGCCCTTGCCGACGAGGCCGGGAGCATGGCCGTCGACGTGCTCGGCGCCGGCGAGGGCGAGCTTCTCGAGCTCTGACGGGAGCCCGGCCACGACGCCGGGGAAGTTCATCATCTCGGCGAGCCCGAGCACGCGCCGGCGGCGCATCAACGATTCGAGGTCGCCGGGACCGAGCGGCCGGCGAGGCGACTCGAACGGAGACGCCGGCACGCACGAGGGTGCCATGAAGAACACGTCGAGCTGGAGACCGGAGGTCGCGTCGAGCAGCCAGTGGACGCCGTCGACACCGAGCACGTTCGCCAACTCGTGTGGGTCGGCGACGACGGCGGTCGTCCCGAGAGGGAGCACGAGGCGCGCGAACTCGTCGACGAGGAGCTTCACCGACTCGAGGTGCATGTGGGCGTCGATGAAGCCGGGGACGATGTGCTTCCCGGTCGCATCGACCGTCTCTCGGCCTTCGTACGAGCCGAGACCGGCGATCACGCCGTCGACGATCGCAACGTCGCACTCGAGCCACTCGCGCGTGAAGACCGAGAGGACGCGGCCGCCGCTGACGACGAGGTCTGCCGGCTCGTCTCCGCGGGCGACCGCGATCGTTCGTTCCAGGCTCGACATCGTGCTGACGATAACGCCTCCTTCGGCAACCGGCGACGCGATCTCCTCCTGCGCGGCGGCCGGGTGACGCTGGTCGTCGGTGGTCGCGCGGCCGTCGGACGAATGTTTCGGCCGCATTGTGCGCCCTGGTTGAGGCGGATGGGGCGGGTCGCTATTGCCTCGGTGCCCGGTTCGCGAGAGGATGGCGACGGCAATTGCATGGGAAGGCGTGCCGGCAGCGGTGCGTTCCCGACGAGGAGGAGAGCAGATGAGGAAGCTAGGGGTAGGACTCGGCGTCGCGCTCGTGACGATCGCGCTCGCAGCGCTTGCGGTCGCAACGACGGGCTCGGTGGCACGGGCTGGATAGCGATCGCCCTCGTCATCTTCGCGTTCTGGCGTGCCGACCTCTGTCTCGTCGGGGCGTATGTTTTCGGGGCGTTCTCGGCGCTGCCGCTCATTCTTCAGACGAAGGGATACACGATCACCCCGCAGCTCTTCCAGGCGTTGCCGTACGTCATGACGATTGTCGTGCTCGTCGTCGTCTCCTCGGGCATCGGCCGCCGGCGCCTCGGCGCCCCCGCGAGCCTCGGCGTCCCGTACGTGCGTGAGGAGCGGTAGGCGGTGGACGTCCACACGCCGCGCTCGCTCGACGAGGCCCTCCGTCTCAAGTCGGAGCTTCCGGAGGCACGATTCGTGCAGGGCGGCACCGATGTGCTCGTCGAGCTGAACTTCGACCGGTCGCGGCCGCCCGCGTTGATCAACCTGAACGAGGTGGCCGAGCTCCGAGGGTTTGCCCGGGACGACGGCACGCTCGTCCTCGGTGCAGGTCTCACCTATGCGGAGGCCATGGACGCCGGCCTCGCAGGGTCTCTCCCGGCGCTGGCGGAGGCATCGCGGACCGTGGGTTCGCCACAGATCCGCAATCGCGGCACGATCGGGGGGAACCTCGGGACGGCGTCGCCGGCGGGCGACGCGCTGCCTCCGCTCGTGATCGGCGCCGCCGACGTGTGCGTTGCGAGCGTGCGCGGTGAGCGGCGCATTCCGATCGGCGACTTCCTCCTCGGCGTCAAGCGGAACGCCCTCGAGCCCGATGAGATCGTGATCTCGGTGCGAGTGACGCCGAGCAGCGCCCGGCAGACGTTCATGAAGGTCGGGCCTCGCAACGCGATGGTGATATCCGTCTGCTCGCTCGCCCTGGAGGTCGACCGTGACCGCGGCCGGATCAGTGCCGCCTTCGGCTCCGCATCCCCGACCGTACGCCTCGTCACGGCCCCGATAGGGGCGGCGGACGGGTTCCCCGAGTTGGTCGCCGAATCGGCAACCCCGATCGACGATGTCCGCGGAACCGCGGCCTACCGGCGGCACGCGCTCCGTGTCCTCGCCGGCCGCGCACTCGAGAGGTGCTTCGCATGAAGATCTCGCTCACCGTCAACGGCGAGCGTCGCGAGACGGAGGCCTGGGCAGGAGAGAGTCTCCTCTACGTCCTGCGCGAGCGGCTCGACCTACCGGGCTCGAAGAACGCCTGCGAGCAGGGCGAGTGCGGTTCGTGCTCGATCCTGCTCGACGGGACGCTCGTCTGCGCCTGCCTCGTCCTCGGTGCCCAGGCGGACGGGCACGAGGTGACGACCGTGGAGGGTCTCGCCGACGGCGACCGCCTCCACCGCGTGCAGGAGGCGTATGTCCAGGCGGGCGCGGTGCAGTGCGGCTTCTGCACGCCGGGCCTCGTGGTCGCGACGGTCGACCTGCTCGACTCGAGCCCGTCGCCGACGGACGACGAGATCCGTGAGGCGCTCTCGGGGAATCTCTGTCGCTGTACGGGCTACGCAAAGATCTTCGACGCCGTGCGGCTGGCGGCTGCGTCGTGAGCACCGTCGTCTCGCCGCCGGCCAAGGGCCGCGTCGGGGACAGCGTCCTTCGGCACGACGCGCCGCCGAAGGTCAGGGGCGAGTTCGCCTACTCGAGCGACCTCCAGGCGGCGGGGATGCTGTGGGGGCACACCCTGCGCAGCCCGCACGCGCACGCGCGCATCGTCGAGATCGACACCTCCGAGGCTCTCACGATGGCCGGCGTACACGCGGTGCTCACGCACGACGACGTCCCGGGTGCCCGGACGTACGGCCTCGAGTTCCCCGATCAGCCCGTGCTCGCCTCCGACCGTGTCCGCTACTACGGTGAGCCCGTCGCGCTCGTCGCGGCGGAGCATCCGGAACAGGCGCGCCGCGCTGCCGCGGCGATCCGGGTCGTCTACGAGGAGCTTCCGGTCGTCTCCGAGATGGAGCGGGCGACCGAGATGGAGCCACTCCACGAGGGCCGTCCCACGGCCGGTCACGGCTATCGCGACGATCCCCGTCCGAACGTGGTCCGGCACATGATCATCCGGCACGGTGACCCCGAGGCGGAGGGCGAGGTGACCGTGAGCGGCGTGTACGACGTCGGAATCCAGGACCAGGCATTCCTCGGGCCGGAGTCCGGGCTCGCCGTCCCGGACGGCGAGGGCGGTGTCGACATCTACGTGGCGACGCAATGGCTTCACGTCGACCGGGACCAGGTGGCGCCGTGCCTCGGTCTCGCTCCCGAGCAGGTCCGGATCCACCTCTCGGGTGTCGGAGGTGCCTTCGGCGGTCGCGAGGACCTGTCGATGCAGCTTCACGGCGCGCTTCTCGCTCTCCACACGAGTCGTCCGGTGAAGATCGTCTACAACCGCGAGGAGTCGTTCGTCGGCCACATCCATCGGCACCCCGCCCGGATGTGGTGCGAGCACCGTGCGACGCGCGACGGACGCCTCGTCAACGTGCGGATGAGGATCCTGCTCGACGGCGGCGCGTACGCATCGAGCTCGACGGCCGTCGCCTCGAATGCGGCCTGTTTCGCCGTCGGCCCGTACCGCGTCGACAACGCACTGATCGAGGCCACAGCGGTCTATACCAATAACCCGCCGTGCGGAGCGATGCGTGGCTTCGGAGCCGTCCAGACGTGTTTCGCGGCCGAGGCGCAGATGGACCTCCTCGCTGCCGCGCTCGACATCGACTCCGTCGAGCTGCGCCTGCTGAACGCCATCGGGCCTGGAGACGTGCTTCCGACCGGACAGGTGATCGAGGGCTCGTGCCCGGTGGCGGAGACGATTCGTGCTGCGGCCGCGATCCCCGTTCCCCCGGCCGAACCACTGCCGCGGGATCCGATCCGCCTTCCCGGTGGCGCGGGGAACACGACCCGGGGCGAAGGCGTGAAGCGCGGCGTCGGCTTCGCCGTGGGCTACAAGAACATCTGTTACTCGGAGGGATTCGACGACTCGTGCGCGGCTCGCGTCGTGCTCCACACCGACGGCAGCGCCGAGGTGCATTGCGCGGCCGCGGAGGTCGGGCAGGGCGTCGTGGGCGTGATCCTCCAGGTGGCGCGGACGGAGCTCGGCAGCGATGCGGTCACGCTCATGCCGCACACGACGGCAACGGTCGGCTCGGCGGGCTCGGCGTCCGCCTCCCGGATGACCTGGATGGCTGCGGGCGCGGTGCAGGATGCGTGCCGCGCAGCTCTCGCGGAGCGCGAGCGAACGGCCGGCGGCGAGGTCGACGTCGAGCGCGTGCACCGGCATCCGCGGACGACCCCACTCGATCCGGAGACCGGGCAGATCACCGGCGAGCGAGCCCACGTCGCACTCGCGTGCTCGGCCATGCGCGTCGTCACCGAGGTCGACGTCGAGCTCGGCCTGACCCGGGTCGTCTGGATCGGCACGGCGCAGGACGTCGGCCGGGCCGTCAACCCACTCGCGCTCGAGGGCCAGATCGAGGGTGGCACCGCCCAGGGGCTCGGCCTCGCGGTGATGGAGGAGATCCAGACGCGCGACGGGCGCATCACGAACGCGAGCTTCACCGACTACCTGATCCCGACGACGTTGGACATGCCTCCCGTCGAGTCGGTTCTGATCGAGGTGCCGGAGCCGTCGGCGCCGTACGGGGCGAAGGGTGTCGGCGAGCCACCGACCGTGGTCGCCGCCGCCGCGGTCGTCTCGGCGATGCGGGCGGCGACGGGGCGGCCGTTGACCCGCATTCCGGTGAGACCGGACGACATCTGCCTCGGGGGAGAGACGTCGGTCCCTCCCAAGGGTTGAACCCCCGGGACCCGAGCTACGTTTCGATGAGCGGCGGCGGCGCGTCCGGGCGCCGGGACATCTCGTAGCGAATGACGACGGCGACGGAGGTCAGGATCACGGCTGCTCCGGCGGCGATCTGCCACGTCACGACCTCGTTCAGGATGACGAGGCCGAGCATGATCGCGACGAGCGGGTTCACGTACGCGTAGGTCGCAACCGTGCCGAGAGGCACGTTCGCGACCAGCCACACGAACGCGGTGTAGCCGACGATCGAGCCGGCCACGATCAGGTAGAGCAGCCCGAACAGCGATCGCGTCGACCAGTCGGCCGGGTCGAAGGACTCCCCGTCCGAGACGAGTGCCCCGATGGGGATCAGGAGCAGCCCGCCTGCGAGCCCCTGAATGCCGGCGGTCGTGACCGCGTCGCGGGGCATCGGCAGCTTCGAAGAGAGAAACGTTCCGAACGCCCACATCAGCGCCGAGCAGACGACCATCAGCACGCCGGTCGTCGTCGTGTCGCCGCCTGGCCGCAGGAGGACCGCAACCCCGAGGAACCCGAAGACCGTCCCGGCGAGCGAGGCTCGCGCCGGCCGGTCGCCGGTGAGCGAGCGGAACACGACGAGCCAGAGCGGCACCGAGGCGAAGATCAGGGCGGCGAGCCCGATCGGGACGCGCCGCTCGGCGACGAACAGCAGGGCGTTCGCGCCGATCAGGAGCACGCCGCAGAGGACGGTCGACGCGACCGTCGGCCAGCCCAGCCGGAACGGTGCCGTGCCGCGCCGGAGGAGCATCCAGCCCGTGAGGAGAATCCCGACGGCCGTGAAGCGAAGCCCTGCCGCGAAGAGCGGGGGAATCGTCTCGCTGGCGAGGGCGATACCGAGATACGTCGAGCCCCAGACGACGTAGACCGTCCAGAGCGCGAGCCACGCCCGCGAGCTCATCGCTTGAGCGTCAGCGCGGCGCCGGCGGCGAGGAGGGCGAGGCCGAGGATGCGCGGCCACCCGAGCGCGACGGACTCCACGCCGAAGAGCCCGAAGCGGTCGATGACCGTCGCGAGCGCGAACTGCCCCACGATCAGGAAGGCGGTCGTCGCGACGATGCCGATGCGCGGTCCCGCGACCGTCAGCGCGAGGACGATGACGACGCTCATCAATCCTCCGAGCAGCATCCACCTGGGGCCCGAGAAGCCTGCCCGGAGGCCATCGAAGTTGCGGCGCGCGACGAGCAGCACGAGGAGTGCAGTCACAGCTCCGATCACGACCGCGCAGGCGAGAGCCTCGAGGCTGCCGATGCGATCACCGAGGCGGCCCTGCACGGCGATCTGAACCGCGCCGGCGAGGCCGGCGACGAAAGCGACGGAGGCGGCGGCGCCGGGAGAGCTCACGGGCGTGACGCTACCTGCCCCGGGGCACCAGTATGGTTGCGATATGAGCGAAGTCCTGACCTCTCGCGAGGGCGCGGTGCTGACGATCACCCTCAACCGGCCGGAGGTCTTCAACGCGTTCAACCGCGCGCTCCACGCAGCGCTCCGCTCTGCGCTCGTGGAAGCCGACGATCCGGCGATTCGCTGCGTCGTCATCACGGGCGCAGGACGCGGGTTCTGCGCCGGGCAGGATCTGCGCGAGTTCTCCGAGGTCGAGGCGTCGCTCGAGTCCGAGCTCGAGGAGACCTACCATCCGAACATCCGGTTGATTCGCGGTCTCGAGAAGCCTGTGATCGCTGCGGTCAACGGGCCGGCGGCGGGGGCTGGCCTCTCACTCGCGAGCGCCTGCGACGTTCGCGTCGCTTCCAGCGCCGCGGCGTTCGTACCGGGGTTCGTCGGTATCGGCCTCGTCCCGGACTCGGGAGGGACGTGGTTCCTCCACCGGCTGCTCGGGTTCTCACGAGCATTCGCGTGGATGAGCTCGAACCGTAAGCTCTCACCGGAGGAGGCGCTCGACTGGGGTCTCGTCTCGGAGGTCATCCCGGCCGAGCGCTTCGAGGCCCGTATCGCAGAGCTGGCCGCGACGTGGGCCGCCATGCCGACGGTCGCGGTCGCGATGACGAAGCAGCTGTTCGAGCACGCGCACGCGGCGTCGCTCGAGGAGCAGTTGGCGCTCGAGGCGGAACTGCAACAGCGTGCCGTGGGCACGGCCGACTTCTCCGAAGGAGTCTCGGCGTTTCTCGAGAAGCGATCCCCGAGGTTCACGGGCGCCTGACGCCCGCCCCACACCTGACGAGGAGAGCAATGTCCGAGCAGCTCGCCATCCACGAGGGAGACGCCCCCCCGCAGCATCCGATCCACCTCGTGGTCACGGACGATCTGCGCCGGAGCCGGTTGACCGTGTTCTTCCGCCTCCTGCTCGTCATCCCGCACCTGATCTGGCTCGCACTGTGGGGAATCGCGGTCTGGTTCGCCGTCGTCGCCGCCTGGTTCGTCGGGATCGTGGCGGGCCGGATCCCCGACGGCCTGCACGGCTTCATCGCGGGCTACCTGCGCTATCTGACGCACGTCTACGCGTACGCCTCGATCGCCGCCGACCCCTTCCCGCCCTTCTCGGGGTCGGGCGCTTACCCGATCGACGTCGAGATCGCGCCGCCCGCCGATCAGAGCAGGCTCTCGATCTTCTTCCGTTTCGTCCTCTACATCCCGGCTGCGATCGTGCTCACGCTGCTCGGCTACGTGGCGCAGGTCATAGCGTTCCTGGCCTGGATCTTCGCCCTCGTCACCGGCAGCCTGCACCCGGGGTTGCGGGACATCCTCGCCTACTGGCTGCGCTACAACGCTCAGGCATTCGGATACATCTGCCTGCTGACCCGGCGGTACCCCAGCTTCTCGGACGACTAGGCAGGCGGCGTCATGTTCGGGATCCGCACCGTCGATTACCACACGGGCGGGGAGCCGTTCCGGATCGTCGTCGGCGGGGTCGAAACGCCGGAGGGCGCGACGATCCTCGACCGCCGGCGCGATGCCCTCGACCGCTTCGACCACGTTCGTCGCCTGCTCGTCAACGAGCCACGCGGTCACGCCGACATGTACGGCTGCCACGTGGTCCCGCCGAACGACGACGACGCCGATCTCGGGGCCGTCTTCTTCCACAACGCGGGCTACTCGACGGCCTGCGGCCACGGCACGATCGCTCTCGTCACGTGGGCGCTCGACGAGGGGATAGTCGAACGGCGAGAGGGAGAGAACCGGGTCGTCGTCGACGTGCCGTCGGGTCGCCTCGAGACGCTCGCGACGGTCAGCGAAGGGCGCGTTCGATCCGTACGGTTTCGCAACGTGCCGTCCTTCGTGTGGGCGACGGGCCTTCGCGTTGCGGGCCTGAGTGTCGATGTCGCCTACGGCGGCGCGTTCTACGCCTCCGTACCGGAGCGGGTCGAGCCGGCAGAGTTGCCGCGTCTCATCGCGCTCGGCCGTGAGATCAAGCGGGATCTCGAACGCACCCACGAGATCGTGCATCCATTCGAGCCGGAGCTACGGGACGTCTACGGCGTCATCTTCTGGCAGGAGGAGGGTCGCGACCCTCTGACGCAGCGCAACGTCACGGTCTTCGCGGACGGGGAGGTCGACCGTTCGCCGTGCGGCTCGGGTACGTCGGCGCGACTCGCCCTGCTCGATGCCGCGTGGCAACTGCCGCGCGGGGCCGAGCTACGTCATCTGTCGATCGTCGGCTCGTCGTTCACCGGCCGTGTCGTCGACGAAGTCGACCTCGGCGGCCGCCCGGCCGTCGTGACGGAGGTGGCGGGCACCGCCTACCGGACAGGTGAGTCGACGTTCCACCTCGACCCGGACGACCCGCTCGGCGAAGGATTCCTCCTCCGTTAGCGCCGGGTTCCGTACGCTGCCTGGGTGGAGACCGAACCCGATCCGCTCGTGATGTACCTCGTCGTGCGCCGCCGGACGACGCGTCCGTTCGTCGAGTTGGCAACTGCGGCCGCGCTCGCTGCACGCCGCTGCGCGTACCGGTTCGGCGTCGACGGGCGCTGGCACGAGCGCTTCGAGGACTGGCGGCAGGACTCGTTCAGGAAGGTATGCCTGCGCGCCGAGCCCCGGGACTGGGACGACCTGCGCGCTCTCGATCACGAACGGGTCGGGGATGTCGCCTGCCTACCGCCGCTCCGGCGATCGGAGCGCGATCGCGTGCTCGTGAGAATGCAGACGTTGGGCGACGCGGCCGGATCGTTGCCGGAGGTCGATCCCGACGATCTTCGCGACCTGACGCTCGTCGTCGCCACCGATCTCCGGATGAGCGCCGGGAAGACCATCGCCCAGATCGGCCACGCGGCGCTGCTGTCCGATCTCGAGCTCGGCCCCGACAAGGAGCTCGACCTCGGCGTCGTCGGGGCCGACGGTGCGCGCTGGGCGGCGATCGTGGGCTCGGCGGAGACCGTCGTCAGGGACGGCGGCCTGACGGAGGTCGCCCCCGGCTCGGAGACGGTGCTCGTGCTGCGAGCGCCGGCGAGGGATCGAACGTGACCGCCGCAACGCGGATCCTGATCGTCAACCCTTTCGCGAGTGGCGTCGACGAGCGTCGACTGGCGGCCGTCCAGGCGGCTCTGCCGTCGGGAACCGAGACGGTGCTCACGCAGGCGCAGGGCGATGCGACGGAGATCGCCCGAGAGTGGTCTCGGCGAGCCGAGGCGATCTACGTCTTCTCGGGCGACGGAACCTACAACGAGGTGATCAACGGGATCGGCTGCGACGTCCCACTGGGCTTCGTCCCGGGAGGCGGCACGAGCGTGCTTCCGCGGGCGCTCGGGCTTCCGCGCGATCCGGTCCGGGCTGCCGAGCTGATCGCGGCGGGTCGCCCCCGGCGAATCTCGCTGGGGGTCATCAACGGTCGCCGCTTCGCTTTCAACGCCGGCATCGGCTTCGACGCCGAGCTGGTGCGGCGCGTCGACCGGCTTGGACGCAGGGCCGACGGGAGACGACCAGGTGACCTGAGGTTCGCGCTCGTGGTCGCACGAACGCTCGTCGAGCACCGGCTCCGGTACGACTCGGTGCTCGAGATCGAGGGATTCGGGAGGGCGGCGTTCGTTCTCGTCGCGAACTGCGCGCCGTACACGTACGCCGGCCGTCTCGGACTTCGCATCGCTCCCGACGCGTCGTTCGACGGCGGCCTCGACATCGTCGCCCCCAGTGAGGTCAGAGCTCGATCGATCCTGCCGCTCGCCGGCCAGGCGCTGCGCGGTGGCCGCGGTGCGAAGGGCGTGCTCGTCGGCCACGACCTCGACCGGGTTCGCGTCCGCTGTGACCGGCCGCTGCCGGCGCAGGTCGACGGCGAGGACATCGGCGACCTGACGGAGGTCGAGATCGTGGCCGAACGCGATGCGCTGACGGTGCTCGCGTAAGCGGCCTGGCCGTCGCGCGTGTTCCCCACTACGCTCCCCGCGATGGCGCACATGTTCACGTTGCCCGACCTGGGCGAGGGCCTGACCGAGGGTGAGGTCTCGCGGTGGCTCGTCCTCGAAGGGGACGCCGTCGACGAGCACCAGCCGATCGTCGAGATCCAGACCGAGAAGGCCACAGTCGAGATCGGAGCCCCGGTAGCCGGAGTCGTGCTGCGCATCGTCGCCCGCGAGGGGGAGCTCGCAGCGGTCGGAGCGACGTTGGCGATGATCGGCGAGCACGGCGAGCAGCTCCTGCATTCCGTCACCTCTCCGCCGGCAGACGACCCACCGGCAGAGCCGCACATCGCGGTCGTCGCCCCCGAGCCACTCGAGGCCCTCGCCCTGCACCGGCTCGCGCGCGACCTCGGCGTCGACTTCTCGGACGTGTCGGGAACGGGGCCCGGCGGACAGGTGACGGAGGCGAACGTCCGCGCTGCCGCCGGCCCCCCCCAGGGCCGCCGGATTCCGGTGCGCGGGATTCGCCGCGCGATCGTGGAACAGGTCGAGCGCACCCATCGGGAGATCCCCGCAGTGACCTTCGTCGAGGAGTGCGACTTCACCGGGGTGAACCTCGAGCTGCTCGTCGCAGGCGCGCTAGCGGCCGTCGCGGCCGCGCTCGTCGACTTCCCCGAGCTGAACGCACGAATCGAGAACGACGACATCGTTCTCCTCGATCGATACGACATCGGCGTCGCGGTCGATACGGAGGCGGGCCTGGTCGTACCTGTCGTCCACGGCTGTGACAGGCTTTCGGTCGCGGAGATCGACGCGGAGCTGACGCGGCTCGTGGGCCGTGCGCGGGCTGGATCGCTGCACCCGGACGATCTGCGTGGCTCGACCTTCACCGTCACGAGCCCGGGTAAGTTCGGCGGCCTCGTGGTGACACCGCTGATCCACCATCCGGAAGTGGCCATCCTCGGCCTGCACCGAATCGGGCCGCGACCGGTCGTCCGCGACGGCGACATCGTCGTGCGGCAGATGGGAAATGTCTCCGTGACGTTCGACCATCGCGTCGTCGACGGGGTTCGGGCCGGTGCCTTCTGCCTCGACGTCATCCGTCGCCTCCAGCTCGACCCGTAGACTGACTGGCCGAGATGGGCGACTGGTACGAGATCGGGATCACGGTGGGTCTCGGCGTTGGCGCCGGAATCGCCTTCGCAGGCGTGCTCGCAGGGCTCCGATTCGGCTTCGCGACGACGCTGGCCGGGGCTCTCGTCGTCGGCGTTGTCGCGGGGCTCCTCGTCAACGGCTGGATCGGAGCCGCCGGGGGCGTCGTCGGCGCAGTGATCGGGGCCGTGTCCGCAGCGTCGATCGTCCGGGGTGCGAAGCGGCGTGGGGCGACGACCGGGGGGACGGCCTTCCTGCTCGTCGGAGCGGCGATCGTTGTCGGCCTACTCGCGCTCATCCCGGTCGTGGGGTACCTCGAAGCCGTGCTCATGCCCGTCATTGCAGCGCGTCGGGCACGCCAGGGCCCCGAGAAGTACGCCGGCCTTCGCTCGCTCGCCAAGTGAGGCCCTGCCCGTTGATCCTCGTGATCATCGACGGCCTCACGCCGTCGGTGCTCGAGGGAACGATCGGCTCCGGTGAGACGCCGACGCTCGCGGCCCTCGCCGGGTACGGCTCGTACCGGCGGGCGACGTCGGTCTTCCCGTCGCTGACACCGGTGTGCCTCTCGTCGATCGTGACGGGGGCACACGGAGACGTTCACGAGATCCCGCACCTCGTCTGGTACGACCGCCGCGAGGAGCGGCTCGTCGAGTACGGCAGCTCGTTCGGCGCCGCTCGCGCCGCCGGAATCGGCAGGACCCTGCAGGACACGCTCGTCAACATGAACGCGCAGCACCTCGGGGCCAAGGCGAGCACGTTGTTCGAGTCGCTCGCCGACGCGGGGCTTCGCACGGCCGCGACGAACTTCACCGCCTACCGCGGCCGGACAAGGCACCGCTCGGCGTTTCCGTTTCTCCCGGACGTGCTCGGGCCGGAGCGATTCTTCTTCTACAACCTCTACAGCTCCGATCGCACAGGAGCGCCTCTCTCGTTCCGTAACCGTCCCGCGGGATCCGTGGATGCCTACGCGACCGCGGTGGGCCGCTGGCTCGTGACACGAGACGCGTTCGACTTCTTCGTCTTCTATCTCTCGGACTACGACTACGCGTCGCACGAGCACGGGCCGAACGGCGCCTTGCCGACACTGAAGCGCTGCGACGCCGCCGTCGCCGCGCTCGTCGAGGCAGGCGGTGGCATCGATGCGTTCCTCGAGCGCTACGCAGTCATCGTGATGGCCGACCACGGCCAGACACGAGTCGAGTCGTCGGCCTCGCTGGCGGCGGAGCTCGCCGACATCGACGGTGCGCTTCCGTTGGCCTCCAACCGCGCGGGGCACATCTATCTCGAGCCCTCCTGCCGGCTCGACCCGCGAGCGATTGCGGCGCGCCTCGACGGAGTGCACGCGGCCGAGGTGGTGTTGTTCCGCGAGGGGGCTCGGGCGGTCGCGAGGCGCGAGGGCGAGGAGGTCTCGTTCGCACCGGACACCGAGGGACGCTTCGCGTGCTCGGGCGATACATCGATTCTCGACTATCCGGACGGGCTCCGGCGCTCATGGGCCGCCCTCGCCAACCCGAACGGAGGCGAACTGCTCGTCTCGGCAGCGGAGGGCTGCGAGTTCGCGGATCTCGGTGGCGGGCACCACATCGGCGGCGGCTCGCACGGGTCACTCGTCCGTGGAGATTCGGAGGTCCCGCTGCTGACGGTCGGCGTCGAAGGCGTTTCCGGCCCGGCGCAGGCGAGCATCGTCGACGTCGCTCCCCTGATCCTCTCCCATTTCGGCGTGCGGGTCCCGGGTTACGCGCTCGACCGGGCCGCCTGACCCGCTACCCTCGCGCGACATGTCGACCCCTCTCTCGACCCCTCCACCCCAAGGCGCCGCGCGCAAGGTCGGCAGCGCCCTCGGCAAGCGAAGCAACTGGGAGCAGCTCGCGAAGTTCTGTCTCGTCGGCGCGAGCGGGTATCTCGTCAACCTGACCGTGTACGCCACGCTCATCAAGTGGGCGGGCCTGCACTACCTCCCGGCCGCCATCGGGTCGTTCCTCGTCGCGGTCGCGAGCAACTACACGTGGAACCGCCTCTGGACGTTCCGGGGCCAGCGCGCCGGCGTTGCCTACCAGGGAGTCAGGTTCCTGGTCGTCTCGACGCTCGCACTCGGAGCGAACCTCGTCGTCCTCTACCTGCTCGTCCAGGCAGGCGTCGGCGCGATTCCCGCCCAGGCGGTTGCGATCGTCCTCGTCACGCCGCTCAACTTCGTCGGGAACAAGCTCTGGTCGTTCCGCCGGCGATGACGCGTGCGGCGCTCGCGGGCGTGCTCGCTCTCGCCGCTCTGGCCGTTCCCGCTGCGCTCGCCTCCGATTCGACCACGGTAACGACGGCCGGGACGACGACGATCCCGGTCGCGGAGCCGTTTCCCCCGGAGACGGCGGGGGCGCGCATGAAGGAGCGGGCTGTGGTCGACACGTTCCTTGCCGACCCGAAGGTCGCCGATTGGCTGTCGCGCTATCCGCCGGCGCCGACGACCGAGGCCACCTTCGACGAGGCGACGCGTCGCTGGACGGTGAAGGCCTGGTCGGGCAAGGCAGGGCAGATCGCTCTCGGCACGGTCGAGGACGGTGACGGTCGCGTGGTCGAGGCATGGACGGGGCCGCAGGTCGCCTGGGGCATGGCCCGCGGGCGGGTGGGGTCCTTCGGTGGAAAGGTCCTCAATGCGTGGTGGATGTGGATCCCGCTGAGCGCGCTGTTCCTCGTCGGCCTCGTCGACTGGCGCCGGCCTGCGAGCTGGCACACGGTCGACCTGCTGGCCCTCGTCTCGTTCGGGATCTCCCTCCTGTTCTTCAACCGCGGCGAGGTCTTCCAGAGCGCGGGCCTCGCTGCGCCGCCCCTCGCGTACCTGCTCGCTCGCATGTCGTTCATCGGCTTCCGCGGTCGCGCGCGGGCGACCGCGCTCTTCTGGCCGGTCTGGCTTCTCGCAGCCGTTGCCGTCTTTCTCGGCGGGCTTCGTGTCGGGCTCAACCTCGAGACCCCGCGAGGAGTGATCGACGTCGGGTACGCGGGCGTGGTCGGTGCCGACAGGATCCTCGACGGCGACGCGCCCTACGGGCACATGCCGATCGAGGGGACCGAGAAGGCGTGTGGGAAGAAGGGCACGAACGGCTCGATCCGGGACTGGGTGCAGGACAACGGGCGCTGCGAGTCGTCGCTTCCGCGGGGTGATACGTACGGCCCCGTCTCGTACCTCGTCTACGTTCCGGCGGTCATCGCCTTCCCCTGGTCCGGGAAGTGGGACTCCCTCCCTGCCGCGCACGCGGTCGCGATCGCGTTCGACCTGCTCGTCGTTCTCGGCCTGTTCCTCGTCGGTCGCCGGTTCGGTGGCCCGCCGCTCGCTGCGGGTCTCGTCTTCGGCTGGATGGCGCTCCCGTTCACGGCGTATGCGATGAACTCGAACACGAACGACGCGATCATGCCCGCGATCCTGGTGTGGGGCTTCTGGCTCTCGACCTCCTCGGTCGCCCGCGGAGCCGCGGTTGCGCTCTCGGGTTGGACGAAGTTCGCAACCCTCCTGATCGCACCGCTCTGGCTGACGTACCCGAACGGCCTCTCTCGCCGAACCGCTACGCGTTTCGGCACCGCGTTCGTCGCAGCCTCGCTGCTCGCGTTCTCGGTCCTGCTCCTCGAGCCGAGCCTCCTCGACGCGGCGCGGACATTCAGCGATCGCACCTTCCAGTATCAGCTCAACCGTGGATCCCCGTTCTCGCCCTGGGATTGGGGTCAGTACCACGCGCGCGGGATCCCCGACCTCGGCGTGGTGCAACGCGTCGTGCAGGTCGGTGTCCTCGCCCTCGCCGGTGTGGTTGCGGTGATACCGGAACGAAAGGGCCCGCTCGAGCTCGCGGCCCTGACCGCGGCCGTTCTCGTGGGATTCGAGCTCACCCTGACGCACTGGTCGTACCTCTACATCCCGTGGTTCCTGCCGTTCGTGTTGTTCGCTCTCCTATTCTGCGGTGAGCGGATGGAGCAGGAGAAGGCACTCTCGTGAGCTCGCGACACGCGCTCGCCGTGAGCCTCGTCGTCGCTTCGCTTGCCGCCGCCGCTGCGGCAGTTGTCCTGACATCGGGATTCGTTGGAGACGCCGGGATCTCGGACACCGTCGTGTACAGGCAGTACGGCGAGCGGATGGCGGCCGGCGACCTGCCCTATCGTGACTTCGAAGTCGAATACCCGCCCGGCGCCCTCATCCCGTTCGTCGTTCCCGCCGTCCTTTCGTCGTCACAGGCCCGGTACGACGACGTGTTCGAGGGAATGATGCTCGCCGGTCTCGCCTTGAGCTGCCTGCTCGTCGTCATCTCGCTCAAGGCGCTTCGGGCGTCGTGGGGACGTGTCGTTTTCGCCGTTGGCGCGTTTCTCACGGGTGCAATCTTTCTCGGACCGTTCATCTTGACGCGCTTCGATCTCTATGCGGTGGCAGTAACGCTCGCGGCAATCTGTGCGATTCTCCATCGCCGCACGACACTTGGCCCGGTTCTCCTCGGCCTGGCCATCGCGACCAAGATCTATCCGGCTGTCGTCGTGCCCCTCCTCGCGATCAGGGTCTGGAAACGCGACGGCCCCTCGGCCGCGGTACGCGAGACGGGGCTCGTGATAGGCGTCGTTGTCGCCGTCTACCTTCCCTTTGCTGTGTTGGGCCCGGGAGGAGTGGTAACGAGTGTGTGGCGCCAGCTCGGTCGACCGCTGCAGATCGAGAGCCTCGGCTCGGCTGTGCTGTTGGGTCTTCACCATGCGGCGGGTATGCCCCTCGGCTGGGCTTCCGGGTCGGGCTCACAGAACCTCACCGGAACCGTCTCGAGCGTCGCTTCGGGAGTAACCACGACCGCGGGCCTCGCTGCTCTCGCGCTTGTCTGGGCGCGGTATTCGCGTGGCGACACGGAAAGCGGAGCACGATTTGTGCGGTTCGCGGCCGCGGCGACGGTTGCCTTCGTTTGCTTCGGCAAAGTCCTCTCGCCGCAGTTTCTCGTCTGGCTTCTTCCCGTCGTGGTACTCGTCCAGGGAATCCGCGGCGCGATAGCCACGATCCTCCTCCTCACCGCGTGCCTGTTGACGCGTGCCTGGTTCCCTCACTCCTACTGGGCGCTCGTGAAGGAGTTCGATCCCACGTCGTCCTGGCTCGTCCTCGTCCGCGACGTCGTGCTCGTTGCCCTGTTCGCGGTCCTCGTCGTCCGGGTCAGGGCCAGGGAACCCGTACCGGCCTGATCGCGGTTGCTCGGCCGCTCGTCGCGTCGCATTCGACGAGCACTCCCTCGATTCGCACACCGCCTGAAGCGACCTCGAAGCGCACCGGCATCCCCGTACGCATGCGATGCGTCGCGAGCTCGGCCTTGACGCCGATCACGGAATCGTGAGGGCCGGTCATCCCGGCGTCCGTGATCGCCGCCGTCCCGCCCGGCTGGACACGCGCGTCCGAGGTCTGGACGTGCGTGTGCGTGCCGATCACGGCTGTTACGCGTCCGTCGAGCCAACGGGCGAGCGCCACCTTCTCGCTCGTCGCCTCTGCATGGACGTCCACGACCACGACGGGCGTCGTCTCGCGCACCTCGTCCACGAGCCCGTCGATCAGCTCCCACATGCTCCGGGCGGGATCGAGCGAGAGGGATCCCATCACGTTGATCACGCCGACAGTCGAGCCGTCGGTCGCCGTGACGCACACGAGGCCACGCCCTGGCGCCTCGGCCGAGAGGTTCGCCGGGCGGATCACCCGGTCGGACGATGCGAGGTACGGCGCGATCTCCTGGCGCCGCCACGTGTGGTTCCCGAGCGTGATCGCATCGGCGCCCGCGGCGAGAAGTCGGTCCGCGAGCTTCGGCGTGATGCCGACGCCGTCGGCGATGTTCTCGCCGTTGACGATGCAGACGGCCGCGTCCAGCTCCGCGCGGAGCGCCGCGAGGCGATCCTCGATCGCCTCCTTCCCGGGACGACCCACGACGTCGCCGACGAACAGGATGTTCACGGAAGCGACCCAGCGGCGGGGTGGACCTCGAGCGAGACGTTGTTGCCCTGGGCCCCCGCGTGCCGGGCGAGCGCCTGGCGCTCGACCACGGCCACGTCGACGACCGTCCCGAGCTTCGAGGAGGACGCGAGAACCGGGCTTCCGACCGTCAGTGACGGATCCGGCTCGACGTGACTCAGCGAGATGATCAACGACGGGGCCGAGCTCGGACGCACGTCGATCGTCGATCCGAACCGCTTCCCGTCAATGACGAAATCGGAAAGGGCGACGACGGTCCCTGACGCGGGAGCGTAGACATCGGTTCCGGGCATCGCGCCGACCTCCATGACGTTCGTACGCGGGCCGCCGTCGAGCTGGATCCAGGTGCGGCCGTCCTTTGCGGATCCGGCGATCCGGCGCCAGAGGCGTGCCAGGAGCCCCTCGTTGAGCTGGCGTCCGACAGGATTCAGCGCGACGGCGCCGGCCCCGGCGCCGTGGAATCCGATCGCGGTCACGGCGTCTCCGGCGACCGGGAGCTTGATCTGGAGGTTGCTCACCGTCGCCAGGACATCGGGCTCGGGCGGGACGTCGGTGACGGCAACGGGTGTCGTGGTCGTCCCGACTGCTGAGGGAGAGCCCGAGCCGAAGGCGGTCAGGATCAGGGTGACGAGAGCGAGAGCGGCGACGATCCCGATCACGGCGAGGCGGCGGGCACGGTGTTGCGCGCGCCGCCGTCGTTCGCGGTGACGGGCCGCTCGCCGGGAGCGCGGCGTGGTCATCAAGTCCACCGTAGCGGCTCGCACCCGATGGTGGAACGACGGCGACGATACGATCCCGGGCATGACGGAGCCCACGGGGCCGACGATGCCAACGATCACCGTGCCGCGTTGGATCCAGCTCGTGGGCCTCCCGGTTGGCCTTCTGATCATCTGGATGCTCGCCGGACTGCTCGGGCACGTTCTCTTCCTCTTCCTCACGGCGAGCGTGATCGCCTTTCTCCTCAACCCACTGGTTCGGGACCTGAAGCGGATGCGCTTGCCGCGTGGCCTCGCCGTCGCATTCGTCTTCCTCGTCTTCGCGGGTGCGCTGACGTTCATCGTGCTCGCGCTCGGAAGCGTGGTCGTCGACCAGACGCGTTCGGCGACCGATCGGATCGACAGCTACCTCGCGCTCGAAGGTGCCGGCGGGAGCACCGGCGCCGAGCAGGACATCGACCGTCTCCAGAAGTGGCTCGACAGCCACGGGTTGGAGCGGATCCGGATCCAGAAGCAGGCGACGGACTGGGTCGACAACCTCGGTGCCGGCGAGATCTCCGGGTACACGCAGGATGCGATCTCGTTCGCGCAGGGGGCCGCCTTCTCGCTCGTCGTGGCCCTCTTCAACCTCGTCCTCATCGTCGTGATCGCGATCTACATGCTGCTCGACATGGAACGTCTCGAGGGCGTCATCGACCGACGGTTCCCACCGGGGCAGGGGCTACCGCTGACGATTCGGATCGAGAAGGCTCTCGCCGGGTACGTCCGAGGGCAGCTGATTCTCTCGACGGTGATCGGGTTCAGTGCCGGCGTCGGCATGTGGTTGCTCGGCACGCTCGGCCTCGTTCCGGGCGCAGAGCGCTACGCGTTGCTCTTCGGCGTCTGGACCGCCGTGATCGAGGTGATCCCCTACATCGGCCCGTGGCTCTCGGCGGTTCCCCCCGCTGTCTACGCCCTCGTCGTCGACCCCGTGTCGGTGCTCTGGGTGCTCGCCCTGTTCGTCTTCATCTACCAGGTCGAGGGACACATCGTCGTACCGAACGTGATGGCGAACGCCCTTCGCCTCCACCCGCTCCTCGTCATCTTCGGGCTCCTGGCGGGCGGCGAGCTGTACGGGATCGCGGGGGTGCTGATGGCACTTCCGACCATGGCCGCGGCCCGCGCGATCTGGGAGTTCTTCTCGGAGCGCCTCCACCTCGAGCCGTGGGACGACGGCGAACGGGACATCGGCGTCCACGGTGGCGGACCGCCCGGCGCCGCACCTGACGTACCCTTGCCCGAATGAGCTCGTTCCCCGTCACCCGCCTGCGCCGCCTTCGGCGGACGGACACGTTGCGTGCGCTCGTCCGCGAGACGAACCTCTCGCTCGACGACGTCGTGATGCCGCTGTTCGCATGCCCCGGCGAGGGCGTCGTTCGCCCGCTGCCCGGCCTCGACGGCATCGCGCAACGCTCGATCGACGAGATCGTCCGCGAGGCAGCCGAGCTGTCGTCCCTCGGCGTCCGCGCCGTCCTGCTCTTCGGCATTCCGGAGGAGAAGGACGAGGAGGGCTCGGGCGCGTGGGCGGCCGGCGGGATCGTCCAGCAGGCGCTCCGCGCCGTCTCCGCGGAGGTTCCCGGACTGACGCTGGTCACCGACGTCTGTCTCTGTGAGTACCGCAGGGATGGCCACTGCGGCGTCTTGCGAGACGGCGAGGTCGCGAACGACGCAACGCTCGAACTGCTCGTGCGGACGGCCGTGAGCCACGTCGAGGCGGGAGCCGACGTGGTCGCCCCGAGCGACATGATGGACGGGCGCGTCGGCGCCATCCGCTCCGCTCTCCTCGACACGCCGATCATCGCGTACGCAGCCAAGTACGCGTCGGCGTTCTACGGGCCGTTCCGCGAGGTGGCGGAATCCGCACCGTCGAGCGGCGATCGGCGCGGCTATCAGATGGACCCCGCAAACGTGCGCGAGGCTCTCCGCGAGTGCGCGCTCGACCTCGACGAAGGCGCCGACGTGCTGATGGTCAAGCCGGCGCTCGCATATCTCGACGTGCTCAGGGCCGTCCGCGAGCGCTTCGACTGCCCGGTGGCCGCCTACAACGTCTCCGGCGAGTACGCGATGATCAGGGCTGCGGCTGCAGCCGGGCATCTGGACGAGAAGGCGGCCGCGCTCGAGTCACTCGTCGCGATCAAGCGCGCGGGAGCCGATTTTGTGTTCACCTACTGGGCGAAGGACGTGGCGCGATGGCTCTGACGCGATCTCATCTCTACGACCGCGCGCAGCGGCTGATTCCCGGCGGGGTCAACTCGCCCGTCCGTGCGATGCGCTCCGTCGGTCTCGACGAGCCGCTCTTCATGCGCAGCGGCGCGGGTGCCCTGATCGAGGACGTCAACGGCAACCAGTACGTCGACTGGGTCCTCTCCTGGGGGCCGCTTCTCTTCGGGCACGCCGACCCCGTGACGCTCGCCGCCGTGGCCGACGCGCTCGCCCGGGGGACGACGTTCGGCGCGCCGACGGAAGGGGAGGTCGACCTCGCGGCAGAGATCGTCGACGCCGTGCCGTCGGTCGAGATGGTGCGCCTTGTGTCATCGGGCACCGAGGCCGCGATGAGCACCGTCCGGCTCGCGCGCGCTGCAACGAGGAGGGACCGGCTGATCAAGTTCTCGGGCAACTATCACGGGCACGTCGATGCGTTGCTCGCAAGTGCCGGCTCTGGCCTGATGACGCTCGGGATCCCCTCGACGCCCGGTGTCCCCTCCGGTGTCGCCGCCGACACGATCGTGCTGCCGTACAACGACATCGAGGCGGCTGCAGCGGCGGTTGCCCAGTACGGCGAGGGCCTCGCCGCGATTCTCGTCGAGCCTGTCGCGGGCAACATGGGCGTCGTTCCTCCGGCACCTGGGTTCCTCGAGGCGCTGCGGATGCTGTGCGACGCCTGTGGTGCGCTGCTCGTCTTCGACGAGGTGATCACCGGCTTCCGGGTTGCCCGTGGAGGGGCTCAGGAGCGCTTCGGCGTCACTCCCGACCTGACGATTCTCGGCAAGATCGTCGGCGGCGGCCTGCCGGCGGCGGCCTTCGGTGGCCGCGCAGACCTGATGGAGCGCCTCGCCCCGGTCGGAGACGTCTATCAGGCGGGCACGCTCTCCGGGAACCCGCTCGCGACGGCGGCGGGCGTCTCGGTGCTTCGCCGCCTCCGCGACGCCGCGGTCTACGAGTCGCTCGAGCAGCGTGGCGCAAGGCTCGAAGCCGGGCTCGAGCCGTTCGGGACGGTTCAGCGGGTCGGAGCGATGCTGACGCTGTTCTGTCAGGACGATCCCGTGGCCAGCTACGACGACGCCGTCCGCTCCGATACCGAGCGCTACGCGGCGCTCTTCCGCCACGCGCTCGAGCGGGGGGTGTACCTGGCGCCGTCCCAGTTCGAGTGCATGTTCGTCTCGATCGCGCATGGGGACGACGAGATCGACAGGACGATCGAGGTGATCGGCGATTTCTTCGGCCACTGAGTCGGTCGTCTGGGAGACGCTCGTCTCGGAGGCCGCGGCCGAGAGCCCGCTGTGGGCCGAGTCCCTTCGCCGCGTCGAGCACCAGGGCCGGACGCCGGTGTTCTCGCTCCTCGGAGAGGAGCGGTTCGCGCTCGGGATCGAGACGATCTACGAGGGCTACCTTCTCCACTACGGCCGGCCGCGGCTGTTCGACCCGGCCGACGGTGACACGGCGCTTCTTCTCGGCGACTACCTCTACGCGCACGGGCTCGTGCGGGTCGCGGAGACGGGCAGCGTCGAGGCGGTGCACGACCTTGCCGAGCTGATCTCCCTCTGCGCCCAGGCCCGTGCGGAGGGAAGGGCCGGCGAGGGAGTGGCTTGGGCCGCGACGGCAGCCCTCCTCGGCCAGGGGGCGCTTGCCCGCGCCAGAGCCGACCTCCGTGACCGCGGCGATACGACGGCGCTCGGCGCCGCGGCCCGTGGTGCTGCCGGCGCGGGGCCGGTCGAGGCTGCATGTTGCGCGCACGACCTGCTGGTGGGGTAAAGTCACGGCCACGATGCTCGCTTCGTTCCTGCTGCTCGCAGACGCCGCCGAGGAAGGCCGCAAGGTCGTTCTCGCGATGCTCGTCGTCGGGCTCATCTTCGTCGCCGTGATCGCGCTCGGCGAGCTGTCGCACCACCTCGCCAAGAAGCGCAAGGCCCGCACGCCCTCCCGCACGCTGTAGGGCGAGCGGTGGAAGAGCGTGCGGCTGTCTCTCCGGCGTCATTTTTCTGCCCCGCTGCGCGGGGATTCTGAAGCCGGGAACCGGTGGTTCCCGGTGACGCCTCCCGTACGACGCGGGGGCCCATAGACTGACGCCGATGGCGAGCCCGGCTTCCGATCTGCGCGAATGGATCGCTCTCCTCGAGAAGGAAGGCGAGCTCGTCCGCATCTCGGCCGAGGTCGATCCCGACCTCGAGATCACGGAGATCACGGACCGGGTCGTCAAGTCCGGTGGGCCGGCGCTCCTGTTCGAGAACCCGAAGGGCGCGTCGCACTCGCTGCTGATCAACCAGTTCGGGACCGAGAAGCGGATGTGCATGGCATTCGGTGTCGAGAAGCTGGACGACCTCGCCGACAAGCTCGGCGAGATACTCGAGTTGCAGCCGCCCCAGGGGCTCGTCGACAAGGTGCGCTCCCTCGGGAAGCTCAAGTCGATCGCCGACTCCATGCCGAAGGAGGTCTCGAAGGCCCCGTGCCAGGAGGTGGTGTTCACGGGCGACGAGGTCGATCTCGACCGCTTCCCGATCCAGCGCTGCTGGCCGCTCGACCCTGCGCCGTTCATCACGTTGCCGGCAGTGATCACGAAGGACCAGGAGACGGGTGTGCGCAACGTCGGCATGTACCGCATGCAGAAGATCGACAGGTGCTCGACGTTCATGCACTGGCAGATCCACAAGGACGGTCGCGCCGACCTTCGAGCCGCACCGGACGGGCGCATTCCCGTCGCCGTCGCGCTCGGGCTCGACCCGGTCACCGCCTACGCCGCGAGTGCGCCGCTCCCCAAGCACATCGGCGAGCTGATGGTCGCCGGCTTCCTCAAGGGCTCGGCCGTGCAGCTCGTCAAGTGCAAGACCGTCGACCTCGAGGTGCCCGCGAACGCCGAGATCGTGCTCGAGGGGTGGGTCGACCGGAACGACGTCGGGATCGAGGGACCGTTCGGCGACCACACCGGCTTCTACACGCCGCCGGAGGAGTTCCCGATCTTCAGGATCTCGGCGATCACGATGCGGCGCGACGCCATCTACCCGTCGATCGTGGTCGGGAAGCCTCCGGCCGAGGACGAGTGGCTCGCCAAGGCCACCGAGCGGATCTTCCTGCCGGCGATCCGGATGAGCGTGCCCGAGATCGTCGACTACGACCTGCCGACCGCCGGAACCTTCCACAACTGCGTCATCGTCTCGATCCGCAAGAGTTTTCCCGGACATGCGCGCAAGGTGATGCACGCGATGTGGGGGCTCGGTCTCATGAGCCTCACGAAGTCGGTCGTCGTCGTCGACGCGCACGTCGACGTGCACGACTACGAGCAGGTCTTCTTCTACCTCTGCGCCAACGTCGACCCGGCCCGCGATATCCTCCTCAGCGAGGGTCCGATCGACCAGCTCGACCATGCGACCACGATCCAGGCCTACGGCGGCAAGATCGGCTTCGACGCGACGGCGAAGGGGCCAGACGAAGGGCGGCGAGAGTGGCCACCCGAGATCGAGATGAGCGCCGAGATCCGCGACCGGGTCGACGCGCGCTGGGCGAAGCTCGGCCTACCTGACGCACCCTCCGGCGCGGATGTGCAGAATGAAGCGCGCGCCCGTAGGTTGAACCGATTGTTACGGCGTTGACACGCGAGCGTGCGGCAGGGTTGAATCAGCGGATGGAGAGCGACGAGTGAGCGACGCGAGCAACAATCAGGATCACCCCACGCACCAGAGCCTCTGGCCCGTCGGCTTCGCGATCGGGATCGCCTGCGTCCTCGTCGGGCTCGTCATCAGCTGGCCGGCGGCCGTCCTCGGCGCTGCCATCACGATCGTCTTCGGTGTGCTCTGGATCCGCGACACCGCGCGCGCGCACGCGCCGGCCGCGGCGCAGGTAGCAGCATCCGGCGCAGAGCCGCCCTCCGCTGAGGACGTCGCCCCGGAGGATCAGCATCTCGAGACGTACGGGCGGGGTGGGTTCCTCACGCTCGCAACGATCGGCCTCGGCGGCGTGATCGGGGCCGGTGTCGTCCTCCCGTCCCTCGGGTTCGCCGTTCTCCCGTCCTTCACCGGCGAGGGTATCGAGACCAACCCGGTCGACCTCGGCCCGATCGAGAACTTCCCCGAGGGGACGTTCGTGATCACGACGTTCACCGGGAACGAGCGTCAGGGTGCCGTCTCGCGGCGAACCGCCTACATCCGCAACAACGGGTTGTCGGCAGACAAGGAGCCGAGCTTCACGATCATCTACAGCCGCTGCGTCCACCTCGGATGCCCCGTGCAGCCGAACGGCCCGCGGTTCGAGGATCAGGTCAAGACGTACAAGGACGTCACCCTCACGCCGGTGAAGCCGGCCGGATTCGGTTGTCCATGTCACGGCGGCGCCTATGACAACGAGGGCAACCGCACCGCTGGCCCCCCGGTTCGCTCGCTCGACCGGTACGCGTTCTCGATCGTCGACGGAAACCTCGTCCTCGGCAAGCACTTCAGCGTCGGCACGGTCGAGGGCACCGCGGCCGACGCGCGGATGACGCGGTACCGGGTCGCCTACCCGGGTGTCCACGTCGACGGCATCGAGCGCTGGCTCTATCCCCTACCGGTGCCGGGGTCCTGACGATGTCCAAGTCCGCACGCCAGGCGCAGATCGAGAAGGCAGCGCTGTACCCGCTCGACTGGGTGGAGGAGCGCTCCGGTCTCGTCGGGTACACGAAGTGGTTCCTGTTCCGGCACGTCCCGGGCGACGTCAACTGGATGCAGACGCTCGGAGCGGCGACACTGACGGCGTTCCTCGTTCAGGCGACGACCGGTGTCTTCCTCGCGATGTACTACTCGCCGGATCCCAATAGCGCCTATGCGTCGATCCAGAACATCACGAACGAGGTCACGCTCGGCTGGCTCGTCCGCGGCATGCACAAGTGGGGCGCGAGCCTCTTCATCATCCTGATGTTCCTCCACATGGCGCGCACGTTCCTGTTCGGCGCGTACAAGTACCCACGCGAGATCAACTGGATCACCGGAGTTCTGCTCCTCGTCATGGGCATGGCCGAGGGCTTCACGGGATACCTCCTGCCCTGGGATCAGACGGCCTACTGGGCCACGGTTGTGGGGATCAACATCAATGCTACGGCACCGATCGCCGGCCCGTTCCTGGCGCAGTTCCTCCAGGGCGGCGCGCAGATCGGCCCCGACACGCTCGCCAAGTTCTACTCGCTCCACATGCTCGTGATCCCGGGCGGGATCATGGCGCTGATCGGGCTCCACATGTACCTCGTCATCAGGCTCGGCGTCACGCTCGCCTCCCTGGTCTCCCACCGCCGCCGGCCGGGCACGGGAGGGCGAAGAGGTGCCGACCGGCTTCGGCGAGTACCGCCAGGGGCTCATCCGTGAGCACGACGAGGGCAAGGCGGAGTAGCGATGGCGAGCAAGAAACAGCAGGCGGACCGCGCCGAGTTCAAGCGCTACAAGGAGGACGTCAAGAAGGAGGGGAAGCCGTTCTTCCCCTACGCGATCTTCCACGACACGATCATGTCGCTCGTCGTCGTCGCCGTGATCATCGGGCTCTCCGTGATCTGGAAGTTCACGGTGGACGAAGGCGAGCCGGGCGCTCTCGGCCCCCTCTACGAGGAAGAGGCCGACCCGGCCACGACGAACTTCATTCCCCGGCCCGACTGGTTCTTCTACTTCCTCTTCTACCTCCTCCGCATCTTCAAGTGGCCCGAGACGGTCGTGCTCGGCACCGTCGGAATCCCGACCGTCCTGCTGATCCTGCTGATCATGCTGCCGTTCTACGATCGTCGCCCGGAGCGGCAGATCCTGCGCCGGCCGGTCGCCGTCGTCGCCGCGATCCTCGTCGTCATTTCGATGGGCGTCCTCACCTGGAAGGGCGCCACCGCCAAGGAGGGCGCGGAGGCCGTCAGCGAGGTCCCGGCGTGGGCCGAGGAGCAGGGCTTCGCCGACGATCCGGTGGCCGTGGAGGGGGCAACGCTCTTCGCCGAGTCGGGCTGTCTCAACTGCCACGTCTACCTCGGTGCCGGCGGCCAGAACCTCGGTGCTCCCGATCTGACCGAGGAGGGCCTGAAGGGTCGAGGCGTCGACTGGCAAGTCGAGCATCTCGCGAATCCGAGCAGCAAGGTTCCCGGCTCTCCGATGCCGGCGTTCGCGGACCTCGGCGACGAGAACCTCCTCAAGATCGCGACGTTCCTGGAGGCCTCCAAGGGGCCGCAGGGGTAACAGCACGTCCGCGGCGGGCGTTCGCCTGTCGTCCAGGCTCCCTACCGGGTGCGCCGGGGAGCGACCCGGCGTCTACGCTCTCTCGTGATGCGTGTCTTCCTCGGAGTCACCGGCGCCTCGGGCGCACCGTACGCCGCCAGGCTGCTGCAGTCGCTCGCCGCAGCCGACTGCGAGATCGGGCTTGTCGCTTCGGCCGCCGGGATCGAGGTGCTCGCGACCGAGCTCTACGGGGACGCGAGCCTCCCGCGCGAGGAGGTGCTGGAGCGATTCATCGGCACCGCGGGCGACACCGTCACGGTCTACGGCATCGACGACTACAAGAGCCCCTATGCGAGCGGCTCGGCACGAGTCGACGCATACGTCGTCTGCCCGTGCTCGATGAGCACCGTCGGGACGCTCGCTGCAGGAGCGATGGCCAACCTCATCCACCGTGCGGCGTCCGTTGCGCTGAAGGAACGCCGCAAGCTCGTGCTCGTTCCCCGCGAGACGCCGTTGTCGTCGATTCACCTCCGCGGCCTCGCCACCCTGCACGAGGCCGGGGCCGTCATCCTGCTCGCCGCCCCCGGCTTCTATCACGGAGCGAAGACGGTCGACGATCTCGTCGACTTCGTCGTCGCGCGCGCTCTCGACCAGATCGGCGTCGACAACACCCTGATGCCGCGCTGGGGGCAGACGTGACCCACGAGAGCGGGACCTTGCGGCCGGAAGGCGTACGGACGATGTTCGATCGGATTGCGCCGGTCTACGACGTGATGAACCGTGTCATGACGGTCGGCCTCGACCGGCGCTGGCGAGAGATCACTGCCCGCGCGGTCGTGGTTCCGGGCGCGCGCGTCCTCGATGCCTGTTGCGGAACCGGAGACCTGGCCGTCGCGGCCGAACGCGAGGGCGGTCTCGTCACGGGCCTCGACTTCTCGGCAGAGATGCTCGCCCGCGCCCGTCGCAAGTCGAGCTCGATCGAATGGATCGAAGGCGACGTGCTCGCGCTCCCGTTCGCGGACGGGCACTTCGACGTCGTCACGGTCGGATTCGGCGTTCGAAACGTCGCCGACCTCCGCTCCGGCCTCGTGGAGCTGCGTCGCGTGTTGCGCCCCGGCGGCCGGCTCGCGATCCTCGAGATCACCCAGCCGCGAGGCGCGTTGAAGCCGTTCTTCTCCCTCTGGTTCGACCGCATCGTGCCGCTGCTCGGACGGATCCTCCCCGGTGGGAAGGCGTACACCTACCTCCCGGCGAGCGTTCGCCGCTTCCCGGGTGCCGAAGACCTGGTTGCGCTGATCGACGAGACCGGATTCGAGGGGACGACGTTCAGGCTCTTCGGCGGCTCGATCGTCGCGCTGCACGTGGCGACGGCACGATGAGCGCGACCCTCGCCGCCGTCCGTTCCGCTCCGGGCCTGAACGCCTATCTGTCGGACGTCGAAGTGATGCTCGAGCGCTCGGTCTCGAGTCACCCGGGGCTCGTTGCCGACGTCGGAGCCGAGGCGCTGACTGCGGGAGGCAAGCGACTTCGCCCGATGCTCACGTTCCTCTCGACGGCTCCCGGCGGGACACCGTCCGTTGCCGCCGGCGCGGCCGTCGAGCTCGTCCATATGGCGACGCTCGTCCACGACGACCTGATCGACGGCGCGAGCGTCCGGCGCGGCAAGGCGGCGGCGTGGTCGGCGTTCGGCGTCGATGCCGCTCGCGCCACCGGTGACTACCTCTTCGCCCGCGCCTTCTCGGCGCTCACGGCGGACGGTGACCTTGCCGGCGTCGCGATCCTCTCCGAGGCCGCCCTCGCCCTCGCACGCGGTGAGGCGCTGCAGCGGCGCCAGCAGCACGACCCGTCGACCACCGTCGAAGGCTACCTCGAGCGGTGCTCACTCAAGACGGGGAAGCTCTTCGAGGCGGCGTGCCTGCTCGGCGGAGGTAGTGGCGACTACGGGCGGCTGCTCGGCATCTCCTTCCAGATCGTCGACGACATCCTCGACTGCGCGGGCGATTCGATCGAGACGGGCAAGATCCCGGGCACTGATCTGCGCGACGGCACGCCGACGCTACCGCTCCTCCTCGCCGCCGAGCGTGACGAGGTGGTGCGGGCGGCCATCGCCGGAGGGCCGCTGGAGGGCGTCCTCGTTCGCGTCGCCGCGACCGGCGCTCTGGAGCGCTCGAGAGAGGTCGCGCTCGACTACGTGGCGAGGGCCAGAGCCAGCCTCACGGACGAATCCAGGCGGACCGAGCTGGACGCGTTGGCACTCGCCGTGGTCGAGCGGAACGGCTGAGGCGGGAGTCCCGTCCTACCCGCGAACCGCGGGTGAGGCTGAAGCCCCACCCGCGGCCCGAGAAGCCCCAACCTCTGCGGGGCGCTCGGCGCGGCGGTACTCGACCTGATAGCCACGCTTGCGAGGGAGCGCGAGCAGGCTCTCCAGATCCAGGTCGATCCGCGCTCCCGCCTTCTGTGTCACCTCGTCCTCGATCGGCAGGTCGAAGTCGTCGGCGCCGTAGTCGAGTGCGCGAAACGCGTCCTCGTTCTGCGTCAGAACCGAGGTCCGGATGTGCTTGACGTTGTCGAGGAAGATGCGTGACAGTGCGATGTGCCTCCAGTACTCGCGGGGCTCGATCGCCCGGCCGCCGAGAGCCGTGCCGTAGGGCATGTACGTCCACGAGAGAAACGAGAACAGGCCAGGGAGGCCGTCGCGCAGGCAGCCATCCTGGAAGTCACGCGTTCGCTCGAGGTGCTCGAGTCGCTCCTCGAGCGTCTCGTCGAAGCCGATCACCATCGTCGCGGTCGTCCGCATGCCGCTCTCGACGATCGCGCGCTGCGCCTCGAAGTACCCCGCCACGGTGTACTTGAACTTCGCATGGCGCTTTCGGAAGTCCTCGGTGAGGATCTCGCTGCCGCCGCCGGTCACCCAGTAGACCCCCGCTTCGCGGAGCCTCGCGGCGGCGTCCGCGTACGAGAGCCGGGCGCGGTCGGCGAGAAACATGAACTCGGCCACCGTGAGCGCGTAGAACTCGACCCGGTCCTCGTAGCGCTCGCGCACGGCCGCGAAGAGCTCACAGTAGTAGTCGAGCGGCAGCTTCGGGTTGAAGCCGCCGTTGAATCCCACGAGATCGCCGCCGGCTTCGAGGAGGTCGTCGATCTTGGCGAACACCTCGTCGCGATCGAGGACATAGCCGCCGTCCTGTCCGGGGAGAACGTAGAAGGCGCAGTAGTCGCACTGGGCGACGCAGACGTTCGTGTAGTTGATGATCCGCATGATCATGTAGGTCGCGTGGCCGGGCTCGTGCCACCGGGCGCGGACAGCGCCTGCGAGCTCGCGCAGCTCGTCGTCACTCGCCTCGTTCCAGAGATGCGCGGCCTCGTCGACCGAGATCCGGGTCATGCCGGCACCGCCTCCTCGACGACGACCTCGTCCGGGTCGAGCGTGTCCATGAACGAGCTCACCGAGAAGACGGCGTTTCCGGCGCCCGCGACGCCGTACCCGGGCGGCGGCTTGAGCCCGTGGCGGGAGAGCGCGGCACGGTATGCCTCGAGCAGCCGGACGTGGTACTCGAGCGGTGCCCCCTCGGGGTTGTCCCGGCCGAGCGGCGTCGTCGGCTCCGGGCACCAGGTCGTGAAGCGCGGCGTGATCCCGCGGCTCATGAAGTGGTCGAGCCCTTCCGTCGTGCTCGCGATCGCCTCGTCGATCGTCTCGAACCCGAACGGCTTGGCCATCTCGACGCCGGCGACGAAGTTCGGGATCACGTATCGCGCGCCGAACACCTCGGCCGCGTCGAAGATCCGACGGTGCCACTCCTCGCGACCGACGTAGCGCTCCTTGCCGGGTGAGATCAGCGAGAAGAGGCGCTCGTCCCAGACCTCGTAGTTCGGGTGGTAGATCGTGATCCCGTAGTCCTTGAAGCGCTGCACATCGGCCCGGGGGAGCGCCTGGGCGACCACCTTGCCGAGCCAGCGGCCGGGGAAGCGCTCCTCGATCGCCCGGGCGTACCGGCCGTAGAACTCCGCCTCGCCGAGCCCGTCCACGGAGCTCGTGACAGACCCGCCGGTGAGCGTGTACGCCTTGCTCGCTCCCGCGATGTCGTAGCGGTCGATGAGCGCGAGGGCCTCGAGCACGTCCTCGATCGGCTTCACGCCCGTATACGGGCGTCCCTCACGCTTGTGCTGGCGCCAGTTGTGGTTGATGTCGCAGAAACCGCATTCCTCCTTGGCGCCGAAGTACTGGCAGAGACGCAGCACGGTGAGGTAGATCAGGTAGCCCCACTGGATCGTGGGCGCCGTCTCCATCACCGTCTTGCCGTTCGCGAGCGTGTGGCGGTAGTACTCCGGCATCGGCGGGAGATGAACGTCGGCCAGGAGTCGGCCGTCGACCGACAGCCGGAGCGCGCCGTCATCGCCGAGGGCAACACGGTAGGGCGAGGCGGGATTGACGCGTACCGAGACGATCGTGCGGCGGAGCTGGAACGGCCCTCCCGTCAGCGCCAGCTCCTCCGGCGGCCGTCGTAGCGCTGCCTCGCCGAGCTCCGCGAGCGGCTTCTGATCGAAGGAGAAGATGAAGTACGACTTCGGCTTGATCTCGCCCTCGAGGTTGTCGCTGAGAGCGGACCCGTCGAACGCCATGCCCGTACGGAGGAGATCCTCCTTCAGTACCGCCTCCGGCGGGACGCTCGGGTAGCGCTCGACGAGAGACTCGAGGAGCGCCGTGCGGGAGCCGGAAGGCAGATCGCTCACCCCTGCACGGTATCGGTCGGACAGGGTCATCGAGAGGCCCAACCGCCGGGATGCAGTTACGCTGGCGGAGTGATCAAGCTCGGCCGCATCAGCTACGTCAACATGGCCCCGGTCTTCCACAGCCTCGAGTACGAGGTCGAGGAGGTCGTCGGGGTTCCGACCGAGCTCAATCGGTTGCTCATCGACGGCCAGATCGACGTGGCGCCGGTCTCCTCGATCGAGTACGCGCGACACGCCGACACCCTGCGGCTGCTCCCCCGTCTGTGCGTCTCCTCGGAAGGCGCCGTCGACTCGATCCAGCTCGTCACGAAGATGCCACTCGCCCGCGTGCGCTCGGTCGCCGTGACACCCGAGAGCGCCACGTCGGTCGTCCTCACGAGGATCCTGCTTCCGGGGGCGGAGATCCGGCCGTTCGAGGAGGGGGCCGACGCGACGCTGCTGATCGGCGATGCGGCGCTGCGAAGCGCCTTCGAGGACCCGACGCCGCACTACGACCTCGGTCGCCTCTGGCTCGAGAAGACCGGCCTGCCGATGGTGTTCGCCGTCTGGGCTGCGCCCGAGCCGGTCGTCGAGGGGCTCTCCGATCTCGAGCACGCGCTCGTTGCCTCGGTGCGCCTCGCGCGCTCCGAGCCGGAGAAGCTCGCCTACGAGGCGAGCGAGCGCTACGGCTACCCCGCCGGCTTCCTCGCACGGTACTTCGAGAAGCTCCGCTACAGCTTCGGCCCGCGCGAGCGCGCCGGGTTCTACACCTTCCTCGAGATGGCGCGCGACGTCGGTGAGCTCCACCACGTCCCGGAGCTTCGCTTCGCACGCGGCGACGCCGAGGTGCAGCTCTAGCGCTCCGTCGGAGCGGCGACGGTCGCCGTTCTCATCGTCGTCTCATCTGCGCGTCCTAGGTTCGGTGCATGGACTCATGTAGCGCACTGGTAGGCACCAGGATCGACCTGCGATGACGGTGACGGTCGAAGCGCACGGGGTGCGGAAGGAGTACGGGGGATTCGTCGCGCTCGAGGACCTGAGCCTCGCGGTGGAGGCGGGCGAGATCCTCGGTGTCCTCGGGCCGAACGGGGCGGGCAAGACGACGGCGATCCGGATCCTGACGACGATCCTTGCGCCGACGCGAGGCAGCTTCAGCGTCGCGGGCGCTCCCCACACGAGGCAGGTCGAGATCCGCGCAGGCATCGGCGTGCTGCCCGAGAGCGCCGGCTACCCGGAGCGGCAGACCGGGGAGGAGTTTCTCCGATTCCACGCTCGCCTGTACGGGCGTAGCAGGGCCGACGCGGCCGTCGTTTCGGCGAGGCTGCTCGCCGAGGTCGGGCTGACCGACCGTGCGCGCTCGCTCGTCGCCACCTACAGCCGCGGGATGCGGCAGCGGCTCGGGCTCGCGCGCGCGCTCGTGAACGATCCGACGGTCGTCTTCCTCGACGAGCCGACGCTCGGGCTCGATCCCGAGGGCCAGAGAAGTGTTCTGGCGCTCGTTCGCGGCCTCGCGCGGGAGCGCGGGGCGACGGTGCTCCTCAGCACGCATCTTCTCTCCGAGGTGGAGGACCTCTGCACGCGGGTGCTGATCCTGAATCGCGGCCGGCTGGTCGCCGAGGGGACCGTCGCCGAGGTCGCACGGCAGGCTGCCGCACCCCGAAGCGCCCGCCTCCGGGTGCCCGCGGATCGATTCGAGGAGGCGTGCGCGGTGCTCGCGACAGAGGCCGCCATCGAGAGCGTCGATCACGCATCCGGCCAGCCGGGCAGCATCGAGCTCCACTTCGCCACCGCCGAAGGGGATCCTGGATCGGCTGCTCTGCGGACGCTTTGGGAGGCCGCGGTTCCCGTTCTCGCATTCGAGCTCGAGGGCGCGCGCCTGAGCGACGCGTTCCTCGCCGTGACCGAGGGAGAGCGATGATCGTCGCCGGGCGCGAGATCCGCGATCTCTGGCTCGGCGGGCGGGCGCTGATGCTCACGTTCGCCCTCAGCCTGCTGCTCAGCATCGTCACGTACCTCGTTGCGACGAATCAGGCGCTCAACTTCCTCGAGCAGCGCGAGGCAATCAACCTCACGCTGCAGGTTGCGATCGCAGTCGGGGCTCTGATGGCGCTCCTCGCTGCCGCCGATTCGATCAGCGGCGAACGCGAGCGCGGCACCCTGGAGAGCCTTCTCGTCACCCCGGTCTCGAGACCGGGGATCGCGCTCGGCAAGCTCGTCGCCTCGCTCTCGATCTGGGTCGGAGCGTTCCTCGTCACGATCCCGTACGTCTGGTACCTCGGGCGCGGAATCGGCCTCGTCGCCGAGTCTCTCGTCGTCGGCCTCGTCGTCGGAGCGTTGCTGGCCCTCTTTCTCGCATCGTTCGGGATTCTCGTCAGCCTCTTCGCCCGCTCGAACCGCGTCAGTCTGTCGATCAGCCTGTTCCTCCTCCTGGCGTTCTTCGCGCCGACGCAGCTGCCCTCGAGCGCGCAGAAGGGATGGGCGGGAGAGCTTCTCCTTCGTCTCAACCCGGTCACGTCGGGTGAGCACTATGTCGGTCTCGTCGTGGTCAACGGCCACGGCTGGAGCGCCGATGTCTCGTTCCTCGTCGCTCCGGTCGTCGCGGCGCTCGCGTTCACGGCTGCGGTGCCGCTGCTGAGCCCTCGCTTCCTCCGGCTCGGAGGAGGCTGGGCGCGATGACCCGGGTCGTACTCGCCGTGGCTCTCCTCGCCGCCGTCCTTGCCGTTCCCGTGCCCGGGGGTCGCGCAGCGCCTCCCGCCGATGCCACCACGGTCACCGTCGACGTGACGGAGGTGACGGCGGCGCTCGGTGACGAGTTCGCCGTCACGTCGACGATTCGCAACGAGGGCGGAACCGCGACGCCGGTGCAGATCACGAACCTCAACGTCGTCGGTCTCGGAGGTGGGGTCTACGTCGACCCCGAGGACTGGTCGCCGCGCCGGACGGTCACGCTCGGCCCCCTCGAAGCCCGCTCCTCGAAGACGATCACGTGGCACGTACACGCTGTCAACAGCGGCGTCGTCGGCCTCGTCGTCACGGTTCTACCGAGGAACGGCCATGGAGCCACTCCTCCGACGAGCCCGATGATTCGGGTCACGGTCGCCGGCCGGGAGACGCTCGACGCCGGGAGCATTCTTCCCCTCGTCCTCGGTGTTCCGGCTCTGATCGCGCTCGTCGGTGTCGCCGTCAGGTTGCGACGGCGCCACGCGGGATTCGTTAGCGCCTCGTAAGGAGTTGCAGCTACCGGCATCCGCGCCGGTACCCTCGGACCGGTCGATGGGACGTCGCCTGCTCCTCACTACGTTCGTCGCCCTTCTGGTCGCCTCACCGGCGGCAGCGCAGCCACGTCCGCTGTGGCCGGGTGTCACATTCGACACAGGCGTTCAGTTCACGTCGAACGGCCCGGTGGCGCTCAACATCCTGGTCGGCCCCCGTCCCGGCGGAACGACGACGCTTGCGCCCGTCCTCTCGAACGAGACTCTGATCGGGACGGAGACCCTGACGTCCATGCAGCGGAGACTCGGTAGCTCCGCGACGACGGCCGGCGTGAACGGCGACTACTTCACGTTCGCGACGGGCGTACCGAGCGGGGTGCTGATGCGCGACGGTCAGCTGGCGAACGCGCCGTTCGGGGAACGGTCGAGCGCGGGCGTGACCACGGACGGGACGCTGGACATCAGGAAGGTCTCGTTCTTCGGCACCTGGCAAGGGACAGGTGCCAAGCGGACGCTCAACACCTTCAACGAGGCGCCGCCCCCGAACGGGACGGCCCTCTACACCCAGGCGTGGGGGCCGACGACGCCGAGGCTCGCGGGCGGGACCGCGATCATCCTCTTCCCCTTCCCGGCCCCGGTGCCGAACGCCGACCTCGTTGCACCCGTCGTCGAGACCCGGGCGGGCGGTGCGCCGGTCCCGATCCCGCTCGGCGGTGCGGTCCTCGTCGGCGTCGGCTCGGCCGGGGCGGCGCTCACCGCCGAGGCACTGGTGGGGCAGGGCGTCACGACGCGGCTGATCTTCAGGCCGGAGTGGCCGGGCGTCGTCTCGGCCGTCGGCGGCGGGCCGCAGATCGTGCGGAACGGGGGAGCCGTCTTCCGGGCTGGAGAGACGTTCACGCCGTTCCAGCTCGGCGCCCGCGTTCCGCGCACAGGGCTCGGGCAGCTCGCCGACGGCCGGATCATTCTCGTTGCGGTCGACGGCCGCCAGCCGGGCTACTCGGTCGGGATGACGAACTTCGAGCTCGCGCAGACGATGGTCCGGCTCGGCGCGGTCACGGCGATGGCGCTCGACGGCGGCGGCTCGACGACGATGGCGTTCAACGGCACGCTCCTCAACCGACCCTCCGGCCCGGAACGACCGATCTCGACGGCGCTGCTGTTCCACTACACCGGCGTCTTCGTCCAGCCGGCGGTCGCCGTCGTCTCGCCGGACGGCGACGGAGTCGCCGATCGGCAGAGCCTGCGGTACAAGCTCGTCCGGCGCGCGACGACGACCGTGACGCTCACGGCGCCCGACGGCACGGTTGCGTACACGGACACGCGCGAACGCCTGCCGGGGAGCTTCGCGGTTGCGTTCCCGCCACCCAAGGCCCCGCCGGTGCCGCCGATCCCGCTTGCGGCCGGAGTGAGTCCCCCAATCCCTGCGCCGCCCCCGGTGAACGGCCGCTGGAGCCTCCGTGTCTCGGCCGTCGACGAGATCGGGCAACCGTCCGAGATGACCCAGTCTTTTACCGTCAACACGACGCTCGGCTTCCTCAAGACCACTCCGCGCAAGCTCTTCCTGCCCCCGCGCGGTCGTGACTTCGGGATCACGTGGCAGCAGGCTCGTCCGGCGCGCGTCGTGGTGACCGTGGAGACCACCGCGGGCGAAATCGTTCGCACGCTCGCGCGCCAGAGGTATCGGGCCGGGAGCGCCACCGTCGTCTGGAACGGGCTCGATCGGACGAAGAAGGCAGTCCATGGCGGCGCGTACGTCGTCCGCGTCACGGCCCGGAACGCGCTCGGCACCGTGGAGCTCTCACGCTCGTTCCGCGTCCAGCGCATCGTCGGACCACGCTGATACCTCGCCCGGCCGGCCGCGGCCGCCAGTAGAGTCCCCGCCTCATGCTGTTCTCGATCGTCAGCGGCATCACCGACTCGATCACGAGCGCGGTCGGGAGCTACGGGCTCTACGCCGTCTTCCTCCTGATGCTGATCGACGCCGTCTTCCCGGCTGCGAGCGAGGTCGTCATGGTCTATGCCGGCGCGATCGCATCCGGCGCAATCGCCGGCCAGAGCGTGTCGCTGTTCGGCCACACCTTCGCCCCCGGCCTCTCCGCCTATCTGGCGATGGTGATCGCCGGCACGGTCGGCTACCTCATCGGCGCGGTGCTCGGGTGGGAGATCGGACGTCGCGGTGGGCGGCCGTACCTCGAGCAACACGGGCGTTGGCTCCACCTCGATGCCGCGAAGCTCGATCGAGCCGAGGCGTGGTTCCTTCGCTGGGACGACTGGGCCGTGTTCCTCGGTCGCATCACACCCGTCGTCCGCTCCTTCGTCTCGATCCCGGCCGGGATCTTCGACGCGCCGTTTCGTCGTTACACCGTGCTCACGCTCATCGGCTCGGCCATCTGGTGCTTCGCATTCGCCGGCGCGGGCTGGGCGGCCGGTTCGAGCTGGGAGAGCTTCCATCACGCCTTCCGGTTCGCCGATATCGCCGTCGCCGCCGTGATCGTCGCCGGCCTCGCCTGGCTCGGGTGGCGCTTCAAGCAAAAGCGGGCTGCTGCCGACGAGAACTGAGATGCGACTGGCCCTGGCAGGGCTCGGCGCGCTTGCGATCGCCCCGGCGGTAGGCGTTACGACATCTCGGGCGAGCCATGGCCCGGCCCGACCGTGACCGTCTGGAACGCGACCGGGTACAAGGCGCCGGTCGCCGACGCCATGCGCGCCCGGAATGCCGCGGGGGCCAATGCCCGATGCGTGAAGGGCCTGCGGGCGCTGTACGGCGCGCGCCCTCCCCTCTGGGAGCGTCTTTTCCCTGCACCTGAGGGTAGCCCGTGTCCCGGCTCGGTACACTCCGAGCGTCATGATCCCGCTCGTCGACGTCAAGGCGCAGTACGCCCCGCTGATCCCCGCGCTCAAGGAGCGCTTTGCCGAGGTGCTGGAAACGGGTCGTTTCATCTTCGGGCCCGAGGTCGAGGCCTTCGAGCGCGAGTCGGCCGCCTACCTCGGCGTTCCGCACGCGATCGGCGTCGCGAACGGGACCGACGCGCTCGTGATCGCTCTCGAGGCGATGGGCATCGGAGCGGGTGACGAGGTGATCTGTCCGTCGTTCACCTTCTATGCGACGGCCGAGGCGATCGCCCGCGTCGGCGCGACGCCGGTGTTCGCGGACATCGACCCGGTCACGCTCAACCTCGACCCGGAGGACGTCGCTGCGCGGATCACCCCGAAGACGAAGGCGATCATGCCGGTGCACCTCCTCGGTCGCCCTGCACCACTGGCGGCGCTCGCGAGCCTCGGGTTGCCGTTGATCGAGGATGCCGCCCAGGCATTCGGAGCGGCCGGCGTTGCGCGCGAGGGGGTGTGCTCGACCTTCAGCTTCTTCCCGACCAAGAACCTCTTCTCGCTCGGCGACGGCGGCCTTGTCGCCTGTCGCGACGACGACGTGGCAGAGCGCGTCCGGATGCTGCGCTTCCACGGCTCGCGTGACAAGCAGACCTTCGAGCTCATCGGCACCAACTCGCGGCTCGACGCGATCCAGGCCGCAGCTCTTCGGGTCTTCCTGCCCCATCTCGAGGGCTGGAACGCGGGGCGGCGCATCGGGGCGGCGCGGTACGCCGAGCTCGGGCTCGGCAGCGTCGTCGAGCTCCCGGTCGACGAGCCCGGCCACGTCTACCACATGTACGTGGTTCGCACGCCGGAGCGCGCGCGGATCGCGGCGGCGCTCAAGGAGGCCGGCATTGCCTCTGCCTCCTACTACGTGACCCCACTGCACCTTCAGCCCGCGATGCGCTACCTCGGGTACGCCCCGGGGTCGCTGCCCGAGACCGAGCGAGCGGCCGCGGACAACCTGGCGCTTCCGATGTGGGGCTGCATCGGTGCCGACGTGCAGGAGCAGGTCGTCTCGACCGTGCTCGCGTCGATGGCCGTCACTGCCGCATGAGCAGGGAATGAGCACGGCGACCGGACGTACCGTGCTCGGGTCGATGCTCCCGTCCACCGTCATCCAATGAGAACACCGTTCAATCGGCACGCGGTCTGGCAGATAGCCGTCGACGCGGTGCTCATCGCAGCCGCGTGGACGCTCGCGTGGCTCCTCCGGTTCGACCAGGGCCGGCCGGTCTACTACGACCACTACCTCGACTGGCAGATCATCGCGATCGTCGTCGGCATCCAGCTGACGGTCTTCGCATTGTCGGGGTTCTACAACCGTTGGTGGCGTTACGTCTCGACGCGCGACATGTGGTCGGCGCTGCGCGGGGTCGCGCTCGCATCGCTCGCGACGTTCCTCATCTTCACGTTGTTCGAGTTCCACCCGGCTCGCGTCCCGAAGGGCGTCTGGTTCATCGACCTGATCATCTGCCTCGCATTCATCGCCGGATCGCGCCTGCTCGCCCGCACCCTCATCGAGCGGCCGCTGCCCGGTCAGGTGGTCGCGCGCGGCAAGGAGGCGATCGTCGTCGGTGCCGGGGACGCGGCCCAGCTCGTTATCAAGGAGATGCTCCGTAACCCGGCTCTCGGGTACACCCCGATCGGGATCGTCGACGACGACCCGCGCAAGCGCAACCTGCGACTCCACGGCATCCGCGTTCTCGGGACGACGGCCGACCTGCCGTCCCTGATCCGGGATCGTCGGCCCGACGAGGTGCTGATCGCGATGCCGTCTGCGTCGGGCGAGGTGCGCGGGCGCGTGGTCGAAGCGGCCCGCGTCGCGGGGCTCCCCGTCAAGACGCTACCCGGCCTCGCCGAGCTCGTCAGCGGCGACTCGGGCCTCGCGACCCAGCTTCGGCCGGTGGAGGTCGAGGACGTCCTCGGGCGGGAGCCGGTCGAGGTGGATCTCGAGGCGATCGCGGGCTACGTCTCCGGTGAGGTCGTGATGGTCACCGGTGCGGGCGGCTCGATCGGCTCCGAGCTCTGTCGCCAGCTCTCGCGCCTCGGGCCGTTACGGCTCGTTCTCGTCGACAACTCGGAGCCGGCGCTGTTCGAGATCGACCGTGAGCTCGCTCGCGAGCGGGGCTTCCGTGACGGCGTCGCGGTCGTCGCCGACGTCAAGGACGGCGTCAGGGTCCGTCAGATCTTCGAGAGCCACCGGCCGGGACTGATCTTCCACGCCGCCGCGTACAAGCACGTGGCGATGATGGAGACGAACCCCCTCGAAGCAGTCCGGAACAACACGCTCGGCACGCGCACCGTCGCCGACGCCGCCGTGGAGTACGGCGCCAAGCGATTCGTGCTCGTCTCGACCGACAAGGCGGCGAACCCGCAGACGGTGATGGGACAGTCGAAGGCGTTGTGCGAATGGATCGTCGAGACGTGGGGTCACCGCCCCGGCGTTCCGACCCGGTTCGTGGCCGTGCGCTTCGGCAACGTGCTCGGCTCGTCCGGCTCGGTGGTCCCGATCTTCCGCCGGCAGATCGCACGCGGAGGGCCCGTCACCGTGACCCACCCCGAGATGACCCGGTTCTTCATGACGATCCCGGAGGCGGTGCAGCTCATCGTCCAGGCGGGAGCGATCGCCGAGCGGGGGCAGGTCTACGTCCTCGACATGGGCGAGCCGGTGCGGATCATGGATCTGGCCGAGAACATGATTCGCCTCTCCGGCAAGGAGCCCGGCACCGAGATCCCGATTCAGGTGATCGGCCCCGCTCCGGGCGAGAAGCTCCACGAGGTGCTCATCGGCGACGGTGAGGATGTCTCAGCGAGCCCGCACCCGAAGATCCAGCGGATCGCGCGCCCGCCGGTCGACGGCGCGTGGCTGAGCGGGGAGCTTTCGGTGCTCGAGCGGCTTGTCGACGACGGCAACGCGGCCGGGCTGGTCGCGGAGCTGAGGCGCGTCGTCGTCGATCCGAGACGCGCCTCGGTCGCTGTCAGGGGAGAGACTTCAGTCTCTCCCCTGGGTTGACGACTCGCTCAGAGCGCCGTCACCATCAGGTCGAGCATGAGCTCGGGATCGCGCGGCCCGGCCACGGTGGCGGTGGGCTTCTTTGCGAGCACGAGCGCATCGGCGTCCGTCAGCTCGGCCATCCGGCCAGTGGCGATCAGTCCCTCGTCGACCGCCCCGAGCCTTCCCGCGAAGGTCGTCCACACGGGCGTCCCGAGAGCCACTGCCTCACGGTTCATCGTTCCGCCCGCCGAGACGACGAGGTCGGCGAGCGCGATCAGGCTCTGCGCGTCGATTGCGTGCTCGGGGACGGCGAGCGACGGGAGCGCCGCCCCGCGGATCGCATCCCGCTGAGCAGGGGTACGGGGGAGGACGACCGCCTGGACGGTCGCATCGTTGCCGAGGCGCTCGAGCACGTCGGTGAAGAGCGGGTTGCCGTGGCGGTGGTAGAGCGAGACCTCGGGTGGCGTGCGGACGACGGCGAGGACGTGAGCCGGGTCGAGGCCGAGCGATTCGAGCACGCTCGTGTCGGGGGTGAAGCCGGAAAGGTAGTACTCCTCCTTCGAGCCCGGATAGCGCCGCACCTTCGCCGCGTTCGCCCCGAGCCGGTCGAGCCGCTCCTGCGGGATCGCCTCGGGGACGACGACCCGGGTCGCAGCGCGCGAGCCGAGCGTGTGCTGGGCGCGCGCGAACTCGTAGTCGTAGGCATAGGACGAGGGCACGCCGAGCGACCGGGCAGCCAGCGGCAGCTCGTGTGACGCGTGCGAGACCGCGAGGTCGAACTTCTGCGGCCCGGCCCACGAGCGCAGTGCGCGGAGGCGCGAGGCCATGGCACGGATCTTCGCGGCTCGCCCCGCTCCGCCATGGGGCGGGCCGACGACGTCGTGGGCGATCCCTGCCGTGTCGAGCAACTCGAGCGTCTGGGCGAAGTCGCGCGCGGAGACCCGCACGTCGTGGCCACGTCCCTCGAGCAGCTGGATCAGCGGCCGGAAGAACGGCACGTGAGGTGAGTTCGTCATGTCGATCCAGACCTTCATGGTCGGACCGTATCGTGGCGTACGCAGGCGCTCGCCGCGCACCCCTCGGCAGTACGTCTGATTCGGATAGCCACAACCGCGATCCTGGGATAAGGTTTGCTTATGGACACGCGCCAGCTTGCCGCCTTCTGCGCGGTGGTCGAGCGGCGCAGCTTCTCGCAGGCAGCAGAGCGGCTCGGGGTCACACAGCCCGCCGTCTCGCTTCAGGTGCGCTCGCTCGAGAAGCGGCTCGGGATCCAGCTGCTCGACCGCTCGGGGCGTCGTGTCGAGCCCACCGAGGCCGGCGTGCGGCTCTTTCGCAGCGCCCAACGACTCCTCCAGCTGGAGGAGCAGATGCTCGACGAGATCTCATCCGAGAGCGTCGGCGCGCTCACGGGAGAGCTCTCGATCGGTGCCTCGACGGGCCCCGCCGCGGTGGCAGTCCCGGTCCTCCTCTGCGAGTTCCAGCAGCGACACCCCGATCTTCGGGTCGCGCTCGAGGTGCACGACACCCAGACCGTGGTCGACCTCGTCGCCGAGCGGGAGCTCGAGCTCGGCATCGTCGGGGCGGCCCGCCGCCATCGGTCCGTTCGGTTCGAGCCGATCCTCGAGGACGAGGTGATCCTGATCTGCCTGCCCGGTCACCCGTTCGCGGGGCGAACGATCGGCATCGAGGAGCTACGAGGCGAGGCGCTCATCGTGATGCAGGAGGGAGCGGGTGTTCGCCAGGTCGTCGAGGACGAGCTCCGGGAGATGGGAGTGCGTCTGCGCGACCTCGCGACCTCGCTCGAGCTCGGCCTGCAGGAGTCGGTCCGCAGCGCGGTTCAGGCAGGGTACGGCGTCACGTTCATCTCCCGCACCGCCGTCGAGTCCGACCTCGCCGCCGGAACGCTCGCCGAGGCACGGCTCGAGGGCATGAACGCGAAGCGCGAGATCTCGCTCGTGCGCGCTGCGGGTCGGGTCGCGACGCGTGCAGCCGACGAGTTCGTAGAGTTCGTCAACGCACGGGCGTGAAGCCCCGGCGTGCCGCGGCAGGTCGCCCGCCCCGGCTCAGACCGGTGTCTTCGCGGCGCTGACGACGCGCCGCAGGCTGACGATGCCGACCGCGCGACCGTCCTCGCCGACGACCGGGAGATGCCGGAAGCCCTGCTCGAGCATGATGCGCGCCGCATCCTCGACCTCGGTGTCGGCGGCCGCGGTGACGGGGTCATCCGTCATCCACTGCCGCACACGGGCCTCGCTCGAGTGAACCCGTGCGGCCATCGCCTTCAGGAGGTCGCGCTCGGTCAGGATGCCGATCAGGCGACCGCTGTCCTGGACGGCGACAGCGCTGACGTTCTGGACGTTCATCAACTCGGCGACCTCGCCGAGCGTGTCCTCCGGCGCGACCTCGACGAATTCCGGGCGCATGACATCGGCGATCTGCGGCATGAGACGATTATCGCAGGTTTCGCCAGGGCGTCCCCGAGGGCGTCCCCGAGAAGATAAGGAACTGTAATGCAACGAATAACGAATGATGGTACTCTTGCGCGCATGGACGTCCCGGCCGGTTTCGACGTGCTCGTGATCGGCAGCGGCGCGTCGGGTCTTGCGGCCGCCGTTTCGGCGGAGCGCAGGGGAGCGACCGTTGCGCTCGCGACCAAGGGCTCGATCCAGGCGAACAACTCGTCCAAGGCCCAGGGCGGGATCCAGGCCGCGTTCGGATCGGACGACTCGGCCGATCTCCACGCCGAGGACGTGATGCGCTCGTCGCACGAGACGGCCGATCCACGCCTCGTCGAGATCCTGACGGGCGATGCGGCATCCGCGATTCACTGGCTCGAGGAGCTCGGGTGTGCATTCACGATGGAGAACGGCGGCTATCGGCTGGCGCGCTGTGGCGGCGCCTCGCGGAGGCGCCTGCTCCAGGTCGGCGACCGTACCGGGCACGCGATCACGAAGGCACTGCGTGACGCGCACGAGACAGGCGGTGCGATCAGCTTCCCCTACCACGCACTTGCGGCGCTCGAGCCCACCGCGTCCGGGTGGCGCGCATCGTTCGATGTGAAGGACGCGGGCACGGTCGCGATCGACGCATCCAGCGTGGTGCTCGCTGCCGGTGGGCGCTGCTACGCCGAGGCGAAGCAGCGGAGCGAGCTCTCGACGAACCATCCGAACGCCACGGGCGAGGTGACCGCAATCGCTCTCGATCTCGGCGCGGAGGCTCGCGATCTCGACGCGCTCCAGTACCACCCGAACGGTGGCGCCTGGCCGGTGACGATGCAGGGCTACTCGATTCCCGAGACGACGCGCGCATACGGAGCGGTTCTCCTGAACGCGAGCGGCGAGGAGTTCACCGACTCGCTCGGTCCGCGGGACGTCGTCTCGCAGGCGATCTTCGACGAGGTGGCGGCAGGTCGGGGCGTCGAGACCGACGACGGTCGTCCCGCGGTCTACCTCGACACGACCCGGATCTCGGAGGCCGACGCGGCCGTGTCCCTGCCCTACATGCTGCGACGCTACCGCGGCGCCGGTATCGATCCGCTCACCGAGCCTCTTCTCACCTACCCTGTCCTCCACTACCAGAACGGGGGCCTCGTCATCGACGAGCACGCGGAGACCACGCTCGAGGGCCTCTTCGCCTGCGGCGAGATCGCCGGCGGCACCCACGGGCGCAACCGCATGATGGGAAACTCGCTGCTCGAGTGCGTCGTCTTCGGACGTCGTGCCGGACGGGCAGCCTCGGAGAAAGCGAGCGTATGAGCACGACAACGACGACCGACCTCGAAGGAGCAGTCGAGGATGCCGCGGCGCATCTGTACGTCTGGGCGCTGAAGGACATCCCGCAGGACCTCCGTGACGCGCTTGCGGCGGCGCGCGACCGCGAGACGTCGAAGACCGGGATCCGGATCCTCGAGACGATTCACCGCAACGTCTCGATCGCGGACGAGCAGAAGAATCTCGTCTGCCAGGACACCGGGATCGCCGTCTACACCTGCCGGGTCGGCGAGCACTTCCCGCTCCATCCGACCCGCATCTACGCTGCCCTCAAGGCGGGAACCGCCCGCGCGACCGTCGAGCATCCGCTGCGGTCGAACGCGGTGCACGTTCTCACGCGTGAGAACACGGGGCCCAACATCGGCTACCGACTGCCGATCGTCCACTGGGAGTTCATTCCCGATTGGGACGGCCTCGATGTGAAGTGTGTGCCCAAGGGCTCCGGCTCGGAGAACATGAGCTTTCTCAAGATGTGCATCCCGGCCGACGGCGTCGTCGGGATCAAGAAGTTCGTGCTCGAGTCGATCGTGGACGCCGGAGGAAAGCCGTGCCCGCCCGGCATCGTGGGCGTCGGGATCGGCGGTTCCGCGGACTACGCGATGTACCTCGCCAAGGAGGCGATAGCGCGCCCGGTCGGCACGCGCAACCCCGACCCGCTCGTCGCACGGCTCGAGGACGAGCTCTACGGCCTGCTCAACGAGACGGGGATCGGCCCGATGGGGCTCGGCGGCGACGTTACCGTGCTGCAGTGCCACATCGAGCATGCGGACACCCACATGACGCTCAACCCGGTCGCGGTCAACTATCAGTGCTGGGCCGCCCGTCGTGCCTCGGCGCACATCGCGGCGGACGGATCCATCGACTTCGACAGGGAGTTCTAGTCATGCACCACGAGCTCACCTTCCCGATCACCGATCCCGCCGAGATCCTCGAGCTCAGGGCCGGCGACGAGGTCACGGTACAGGGCCACATCATCGGCATTCGGGATCGCACGCAGATCCGGATCTTCGACCAGGGCGTCGAGCCCCCGATGGACCTCGGCGGCGCCTTCCTGCTCCACACGGCGCCGAACGTCCGCAAGGTGTCCACCGACGCAGAGGGCAGGGGCACGTACGAGAAGATCTGCATCGGCACGACGACGAGCGCCCGCATGGTGCGCTTCACCGAAGGGCTCGGCGCGCAGTACGGCGTGCGCGCGATCTGCGGCAAGGGAGGCTTTCCGGACGTCGCGATAGAGCCGATGCAGCGGCTCGGCATGGTCTACTTCGCGATCGTCGGAGGAGCTGCCGCGCTCGAGACGACCCAGATAGAGGAGATCGAAGAGGTGCTCTGGGAGGAGCTCATGCCGGAGTGCCTGTGGAAGTTCCGCGTCAAGGACTTCGGTCCGCTGATCGTCGGTATCGACGCCCACGGCAACTCCCTCTACCACGACGTTCAGTCCCGTGCCCACGACAAGCTGAAGGAGCTGTATGCCAGGCTTTAACGACGGTTGGCTGGGAGTTCCGGCCCGTCCGGGGCGTCCCCGCCAGACCGGGCTCACACACGTGATGGACAAGGGCCTGAACATCCGCGACATCGAGGGGCTGTTCGACACTGCCGGCGACTTCGTCGACATCGTCAAGCTCGGATGGGGCACGAGCTACGTGACGAACAACCTCGAGAAGAAGATCGCGCTCTACCGGAGCCTCGAGACGCCGGTCGTGTGCGGCGGCACGCTGTTCGAGGCGGTCTACGCGAAGGGCAAGCTCGACGAGTTCAAGAGGTGGCTGGCCGAGCACCGGTTCGCCCACGTCGAGATCTCGGACGGCACGATCGAGATCCCGCGAGAGGAGAAGCTCGCGATGATCAGCGACTTCGCCCGCGACTTCACGGTGTTCTCCGAGGTCGGCTCGAAGGACTCCGACGTCGTCTACGCGCCGTACCAGTGGGTCGAGTGGATCAAGGAGGAGCTCGAGGCCGGCTCCTGGAAGGTGATCACCGAAGCCCGGGAAGGAGGCACGGCGGGCATCTTTCGCAAGGACGGCGACATGCGCACGGGCTTGATCGACGAGATCGTCCACGGCGTGCCCGTCGACGATCTCATCTTCGAAGCCCCGACCAAGGCCTCGCAGGCGTGGTTCGTGAAGGAGTTCGGCCCGAACGTCAATCTCGGCAACATCCCGCCCGACGAAGTGATTCCGCTCGAGACGCTACGCCTCGGGCTCCGGGGGGACACGCTGAAGGAGATCTTGCTCAAGCCGCACGGTTCAGTGGCCTAGACCATATATGGAATGGAAGCTGTCACTCGCCGGTCTCCTGATCGGCCTGCTCGTCGGGATGACCGGCATGGGCGGCGGTTCCCTGATGACGCCGCTGCTCGTGCTCGTGTTCGGATTCAAGCCGTCGGTGGCGATCGGCACCGACATCGTGCACGGGGCGATCTTCAAGTCGTTCGGAGCGGTCCAGCACCGACGCCTCGGCCACGTCCACGCCCGGCTCACCGCCTGGATGCTGCTCGGCTCGGTCCCGTTCTCGATCGTCGGAGTGGCCGTCGCCTGGTGGCTGACGAAGGAGTACGGCGACGGCTACGAGGACACGGCGAAGGTCATTCTCGGGATCGCGCTCGTCCTCTGCGGGCTCGGGTTCCTCGTCAAGGCGTACCTTCGTACCGAGTCCGACGATCGCCCGTTCATCCTCCGGCCGCGTGATCGTCTGATCGCCGTCTCGACGGGGATCGTCGGTGGCTTCGTCGTCGGGCTGACCTCCGTCGGGAGCGGCACCGTCTTCGGGCTCGTGATGCTGGTCGCCTTCCCGCTGACGGCGGCGAAGATCGTCGGCACGGACATCTTCCATGCGGCCGTCGTGCTGGCCGCGGCCGGTGCCGGGCATCTCGTCGCGGGCAGCGTCGACCTGCGGGCGACCGGGTGGCTGTTGATCGGCTCGGTACCCGGTGTCCTGATCGGCGGTAGGTTCACGGTGAAGCTCCCCGACCGGTCCCTCAGGATCGTCCTTGCCGCCACGCTCACGCTCGCGGGGGTGAAGCTCGTCGATCCTCCAGGCGCCGATACGATCCTGATCGGCGGCGCCGTGATCGCAGTCGTTGCAGCGGGGGTCGCGCTCGTGCGCTGGTTCCGCGGGCGAGGCTCGCCGATCGGCGAGGCCGACGCCTGACGCTGCGTCGCGCCGACGTCAGTTCGTCGGAGCCGGTGGCAAGGGACAGCTCGTGAACGGCCTGCCGGTGACGACGTACCCGATCCTGTAGGCTGTGCACCCGGCGCAGAACCCGGTCGCCGCCGCAAGGAGTGCGAGTGCGGCGACGACCCCGCCGAGCACAGCCCCGAGCGTCGTCCAGCCGGCGAGATAGGCGAGCGAGGCCGCCCCGAGGAACCCGAGGCCGACGACGTTGGCAAACCGCGGTGGTCGGCTGTCCTCGATCGGCCCTTCACCGAAGCGGGGCTGCAGGACCTCGAAGTAGAGCACGCAGGCAAGGCACCACCGCCTGCCGAGCATCAGCCCGAGCGCGAGTTGCAGCGCGAGGAGAGCGAGGAGCACCCACCACCCCGTCAGCACGGCGACGAGCGCTGCCACGCCGACGACCGTCTGGTTCGTCCGCGGGGCGCGCGCGTCGATGACGTCTGTGTCTCGGTAGGGGTCTGCCCGTCGCTTCACTTTTTGAAGTATGCACATCCACGAGGGCCACGGCGTCGGTACACCGCGTAGAATCGACCGGCCGTGGCCAGAATTGCACCAGTCGCCCTTGTCGCGGCGCTGCTCGTTGCGACGGGGCTCGCGTTCGTGTACACGGAGTCGCTGAAGCTGACGAAGAGCCCGATCGTCGGGACGAGGGTGCTGCCGAAGGTCATCTCGCCCGTCTGCGCCTGCCCGACCGACTCCGCGTTCATCTCGTTCGGGCTGCGCGACGCGGACGTCCTCGACGCCGAGATCATCGACGCGCGTGGCAACGTCGTTCGTAGCCTGGCCGACGGGGAGCCCCAGCCTCGCGGCCCGGTGAGGCTCGTGTGGGATGGAAGGAACGACGCGGGTGCAGTCGTTCCCGAAGGCTCGTACAGGCCCCGGATCAAGCTGCGTCGGCAGCATCGGACGATCGTCCTGCCGAATCCCGTCCGGATCGACACGACTCCGCCCGCGGTGGCGATGACGTACCTTGCCCCGCGCCTGTTCTCCCCCGATGGAGATGGCCGAAAGGATCGAGTCGCCGTCGAGTATCGGGTGGACGAGCCGGCCCGCGTGTCGCTCTACGTCGACGGCGTTCGCACCGTGCTCAAGAAGGGACGCGCGACGGAGGGGACGATCGTCTGGTCCGGCCGCAACGACGGCGAGCCACTGCCGCAGGGCGCGTACGCACTCAGTCTCGGCGCGGTCGATCTCGCCGGGAACGAGAGTCGCAAGGGCCGTGCGCGGGTGGTCGTGATCCGATACGTGGCCCTCGGGCGCGACCGGATCGAGACGACCCCAGGCGGATCCTTCGCCGTGCTCGTGCGCACGGACGCGTCCCGCGTGACGTGGCAGCTCGGCGCTCGCACGGGCATCGCTCGCCCCGGGACACTGCGACTGCGAGCGCCGCTCCAGCCGGGCAGGTACACGCTCACCGTGTCGGCCAACGGGTCGAGCGCGCGCGCTGCGGTGATCGTGCGGAGTGCGCCGTGAGTGCGATCGGGCAACTCGGAGCGTGGTCGGATGCGCCGGGCTCGCGCTGCTCTACGTGGCGACGAGGCGAGACCTCCGTCTCGCCGGCCTCGCTTGCTGGTTCGTCGGTCTTGCCGGTCTCGCGGCGTATCTCGCTCCCGATCTCGGGACTCTCGAGCTGGCCGCTGCTGCCGGCGCCGGGATCGTCGCGGCGGCGGCGGGCGGCTGGGCGCTGCTTGCGGTTCCCGTACCTCCTGGCTTTCGCAACGCTCGCCTGCGTGCCGATCCGCATCCCGGTGCAGCTCGGAGACGAGGACGCAAACCTCCTCGTGCCGCTCTATCTCGTCGTCTCCTCGCTCGCCGTCGCACTCGGCTGGGAGCTCGTCGTTCGGCGCGACGACCGCGATCGCGAGCTCGGACCGGTTGCGCTTCCTCTCGCGGCATTCGTCGCCTGGACCGGCCTGACGCTCGTGTGGAGCGTCGACCTTCGCGAGGGAGCCATCTTCGTCGGCGCGTTCGTGCTCCCCTTCGGATTGCTCGCGCTCGGCTTCGCCCGCCTCCCGTGGCGCGGGCGATGGCTCACGTGGCTCTGGGTCGCTCTCGTCGGCACCGCTCTCGCGTACGCGTCGATCGGCGTCTACCAGTGGGCGACGCGCGACGTCTTCTGGAATCCCAAGGTGATCGTCGGCAACGCCTACGCTCCGTTCTTCCGCGTCAACTCGATCTTCTGGGATCCGTCGATCTACGGGCGCTACCTGACGATCGGGATCCTCACTGCTCTGGCGGGCGATCCTCCTCGGCGGCATCCGGGGCTGGAAGATCGCGGGTCTGTACGCCGTCGTGGCTGCGATGTGGGTCGGGCTGTTCTTCTCGTTCTCGCAGTCGAGCTTCGTGGCACTCGCGGTCGGGGTTCTCGTCGCGGCGGTCGTCGTCTGGGGGCGGGTGGCGGCGCTCGTCGCGGTTGGGCTCGCCGTCGTGGTCGCGCTCGGTGCCCTGGCCGTTCCGCAGACGCGGAGCCGCATCGAGGACAAGTCGCGATCGGGGATCGACTCGATCACGAGCGACCGGGCGACGCTCGTCGGGCAGGGGCTGCGCATCGCCGTCTCCAACCCGGTCGGCGGCGTCGGCGTCGGCGGTTTCAGGCGCGCCTACGCCGAGAGAACCGGGCTTCCCGGGAAGCGGCCGAAGAAGGCGGCATCCCATACGACGCCCGTCACGGTTGCCGCCGAGGAGGGACTGCCGGGCCTCGTTCTCTTCGGCTGGGTGTGCGTCGCGGCACTCCTCGCAGCGCTCCGTGGGCTCGGCCGGGGCTTCACATCGCGCGTGTCGTTCGCCGTTGGCCTTACGCTAGTGGCGATCATCGTGCACAGCCTGTTCTACAACGCGCTCTTCGAGGACCCGATGGCCTGGGCGATGCTCGGCCTCGTCGGCCTCGCCGTCAGCGTTCCGCGAAAGGGAGGAATGACGTGATCGAAGGCTGCCGCCGCGCGCTCGTCCTGGCCCCGCACACCGACGACGGCGAGTTCGGTTGCGGTGGCACGACGGCCCGTCTCGTCGAGGCCGGCTGCGAGGTGCGGTACGTCGCCTTCTCGATCGCGACCCGTTCGCTGCCCGAAGGGCTTCCCGCCGGACACCCTCGCACGCGAGGTGCGCGAGGCCACCCTGGAGCTCGGGATCCCCGAGTCGCATCTGACGGTCCACGACTTCGACGTGCGCACCTTCCCGGACAGGCGGCAGGACATCCTCGAGCTGCTCGTCGCGCTCTGGGAGGAGTGGAAGCCGGACATCGTCTTCCAGCCCTCGCACCACGACGTCCATCAGGATCATCAGACGATCGCGCAGGAAGGGCTCAGGGCGTTCAAGCGGACGACCGTCCTCGGCTACGAGATCCCGTGGAACAACTTCGAGTTCTCCTACGGCGCCTACGTCGGGCTCGAGCAGCGCCACATCGAGCGCAAGATCGCTGCCGTGGGACGATATGCGTCACAGCAGCACCGGCGCTACGCCGACGCCGAGTACATCTGGAACCTCGCGAAGGTGCACGGCACCAACGTGAATCGGGAGCTGGCCGAGGTCTTCCAGGTGTACCGCATCGTCGCGTAGAGGAGGAGGCGGGACCTGCCCCGTCCGGTACGTCGGCCCGAGGGTCACCCCTGTGAGCGCAGGCTCGCTTCGATCCGCTCCAGGCGCCCGATGATCTCCTCGAGCTGCTGCTCGTCGGTAGGATTCCGGAGCACGGCGGCGCCCTGTCGGCGCGAGCGTTCGACGAACGCACCGGTGATCGACGCCGTGATCACGGTCACGAATCCGATCCCGACCAGCATCACGAAGCTGGCGACGATCCGGCCGGCCACCGACACCGGGACGTGATCGCCGTAGCCGACGGTCGTCACCGTTTGCACGGCCCACCACATTCCCGGATCCGATCGTCGGGAAGTTGTTGTCGATCGACGATCACGACAGCGCCCGGCAACGATCGTGATCGACGTGGTCACGCTCGCGATCACGATCGCCGCCCCGCGCGGGGCTCGACGCGCGCGCGATGCTCCGGTCGAGCCGTCTCTCGAGCTCGCGTTTCCGTTCCGCCATGTCGATCGAGTTCTCGCCCGCGCGAACCAGTCCTGCCGCGCGTGGTTGTCCTGCCCCGGCCGATGCGTTAGCCTGCACGCATGTGCTGCTTCGCGCTCGCCGCCACGTTCATCGGCCCACGCTTCGCGCTTCTCGTCTGGTGGATCTTCGGCGACAAGGTCGACGCGGCGTTCTCGACGTTCATCTGGCCGTTCCTCGGGCTCCTCGTCCTGCCCTGGACGACGATCGCCTACGTCCTCGCCTGGGGGCCGCTCTACGGCGTCTCCGGTGCAGGGTGGCTGCTTGTCGCACTCGGTGTCTTCGTCGACCTCGCGACGTACTCGTCGAAGGCCGCGAAGTCTCGCTACGCCACGTAGCCTGAAGGCCGAACGCGCCGAGGAGATCCGGTCAGCGTCCAACGCAGCGCAAGCCGCGGTGGCGGGTGCCGATACCGATCATCGGCGGACGGCGCTCGGCGGGCCGGTAGCGCATCCAGTAGCTTTCCGCGCAGAGGACGAGCCCCTGATGACCCTGAGCGGGATCCCGTGTCTACGCGACGTCGTCCGGGACCGCGCGAGCACGACAACGTCGAGGCGGGCACCGTCGATCTCCCAGTACGAGCGCAGCAAACCTTCGCGGCGGAACCCCGCTCGCTCGGCAAGGCCGAGCGCCGCGACGTTCTCGGAGCGCGACGAAGACCTGTACGCGGCCGAGATCGAGTGTCGCGAAAGCCCAGTCGGTGAGGAGTCGGAGCGCCTCGGTCGCGATGCCTCGTCCGCGCGCGGCCGGAATCAGACAGCACCCGACCTCCCCCACGGAATGCTCGCTCAGCGCCAGCATCGTCTCACCGAGATAGACGCCGGTCGCCCCGTCGGCGATCACGAGATGGAGCAGGCTTCCTTCCAGCCGGCACGACTCGTAGAACGCCACCACGCCCGAGCTGTCGGCCGCGGGCAGCGCAGGCACCCAGCGGGCAGCAGCCGCATCCTGCTCCAGCGCGAGAGCGGCGCCGAAGTCACCGTCCCGGAAGGGACGGAGCACGAGGGTTGCGCCGGTGAGCGGCGGGTCCGGATACGGGATGTTCGAGTCGATGGGTGCATCCTACGAAGGCCTGGAGTGCGTAGACTCACGGTGATCACGGCGCAGCCGTGATTCGTTGAACGAGCGAGAGGAGAGAACCAGTCATGGGTATGAGAAGAAGACCACTCAGGCGGGCAGCCGTCGTCGGCGGAGTCGCAGTCGCAGCACATCACGCCGGTACCAGGTCCGCCCAGTCTGCGGCGGCCGAGGATCAGCAGAACCAGCAGATCGCTGACCTTCAGGCCCAGCAGCAGTATGCCCCCGAGCCACAGTACGCGCCGCCGCCTCCGGCAGCCCCCGCGGCTGGTGGCGACGACATGGTCGCCCAGCTCGAGAACCTGAAGTCGCTGCTCGACCAGGGGATCCTGACGCAGGCCGAATTCGACATGCAGAAGCAGAAGCTGCTTTCAGCTTCGTGAACGGAGAGGAGAGCGCAATGGCCATGGGTCCTGTGCAGATGCTCGTGCTCGGTTTCGCCGAGCCGAACTTCACCGGCAAGATCGCAGCCGAGCTCGACAGGCTGCGCGAGAGCGAGTTCGTCAAGATTGTCGACGCGCTCGTCGTCAGCAAGGACGACGAGGGCAACATCACCGAATTGCAGGTCACCGACCTCAGCCTCGACGAGTCGATCGAGATGGGTGCCATTGCCGGAGCGCTCGTCGGCTTCGGCTTCGGTGAGGGCGACGAGGACGCGATCGAGGCAGGCGCCGAACTGGGTGCCGAGTCGATGGCGGAGAAGGGCGGGCACCTGATCCCCGAGGAAGACGCCTGGTACGTCGCGGACGCGATCCCGAACGGATCGGCAGCCGCGATCGTCCTGCTCGAGCACCTCTGGGCGATCCCGCTTCGCGAACGCGATCGTCGATGCAGGCGGCATCGCGCTCGCCGACGAGTGGATCCACGCAAGCGACCTGATCGCGGTCGGAGTCGCCGCAGCCGCCGAATAGCGCGAGGCGTGCCGGGATGGTCGAGCTGGACGTCGACCATCCCGGTGCCTCGGTTTCAGGCTCCAGGGACAGAGCATGAATCAGCCTGCTGCCCCCTGACGCCCCGACGCCTACCGATCCCGTCTCGCTCCTCCGGAGCCGGAGCTACCTCGTCCTGCTCTTCTTCGGCGCGATCATCGGCGTGCCCGTGGCCGCGACGGCGTTCTTCTTCCTCAAGGCGGTCGCCGAGACGCAGCAGTACGTGTTCGAAACGCTACCGGGCGAGCTCGGGTTCGACAGCCAGCCGTCGTGGTGGTCGATTCCCTTTCTCGCGCTGAGCGGGCTTCTCGTCGCCCTGACGATCCGCTATCTCCCCGGCAACTCCGGTCACAAGCCGGCCGAGGGCTTCAAGACGTCCGGGGCCGTTCAGCCGATCGAGCTGCCCGGAATCGTCCTCGCTTCCTTTGCGACGCTCAGCCTCGGCGTCGTGCTCGGGCCCGAAGCTCCGCTGATTGCGATCGGGAGCGGCATGGGCGTTCTCGCCGTCCACCTGGTCAAGCGGGACGCACCCGAGATGGCGAGCCTCGTCATCGGAGCCGCAGGCAGCTTCGCCGCCGTCGCGACCCTGCTCGGGTCACCGCTCACGGGGGCGTTCCTGCTCATGGAGGCGGGCGGCATCGGCGGCGCGATGATGGGTGTCGTGCTGGTGCCCGGGCTGCTCGCAGCCGGCATCGGCTCGTTGATCTACGTGGGCCTCGGGGACTGGACGGGGTTCGGCACGTTCTCGCTCGCCGTGCCGGATCTTCCGCCCGTCGGCAGTCCGGACGTTCCCCAGTTCCTGTGGGCGATCGCGATCGGCATTCTCGCCGCGATCGTCGGCTCCGGCATCCGCCGCTCCGCGCTGCTGCTGCAGCCGATCGTCGAGCGCCGGATGGTGCTGCTCACGCCGATCGTCGGCCTGGCCATCGGCGTCCTCGTCCTCGTCTTCGTCGAGGCAACCGACAGGAGCTCGTCGTATGTGCTCTTCTCCGGGCAGGACCAGCTCGCACCCCTGATCGAGGACGCGGCCGGCTGGAGCGTCGGAGCCCTGCTCTTGCTCGCGCTCTGCAAGGGCCTAGCGTACGCGCTTGCACTGAGCGGGTTTCGTGGCGGGCCCGTGTTCCCCGGCATGTTCATCGGCGCAGTCGGAGGCATCGCGCTGTCGAGTCTTCCGGGCCTGCCGATGATCGCGGGCGCGGCGATGGGGATCGGCGCCATGACGTGCGCAATGCTCGGCCTCCCGCTCGTCTCCGTGCTCCTCGTGACGCTGTTTCTCCAGACGGATGGCCTGTCGCTGATGCCGCTCGTCATCGTTGCCGTCGTCGTCTCCTACGTCGTCTCCGCCCGGCTCACGCCGGCGGCGGCTCCCGTGGTGCCGACCCGCAGGCGACGACGTGAGCTGGCGCCTACGTTTTCCGAATCCGCTTTCACTAGGGTGAGACCGTCATGACGACGACGTACGGAGAGACGCCGGCCTGGGCTCCGATGCGGCCGAAGATCGGTCCGATCCGCCTCGTCGTCTCGTGGTGCTGGCGACGGTGGCGCTGCTCGTGGCTGCCTGGATCGTTCCCGGGGCGGACGTCAAGAACTTCTGGAGCGCCTTCGTCGCAGCGGCGGTGATCGCGATCCTGAACGCGCTCTTGCCCCCCATCGTCGCTGCGCTCCGGTTGCCGTTGATGCTCGTCACCGGCTTGCTGCTCGTGCTGATCCTCGATGCGCTGATGCTGCTCGCGGCGGACTCGGTCACGGATGGCGATCTCTCGGTCGACTCGTTCTGGTCGGCCCTCGGGGTGGCGTTCGTCGCCTCGGCCGTCTCGGTCGTGCTCGACGTCGTGTTCGGGACGAACGACGACGACGCCTACACGCTGCGGGTGATCCAGCGGATCGCGAAGCATTCGGGAGAGCGGGTCGAGACCGACGCTTCCGGCGTGGTCTACCTCGAGATCGACGGGCTCGCGCTGCCGGTGCTGCAGCGGGCGATGCGCGACGGCAACGCCCCGAACATGGCGCGCTGGCTCGAGGAGGGCGGCTACACGCTGACCGAGTGGGAGACCGACCTGTCGTCACAGACGGGCGCATCCCAGGCGGGAATCCTGCTCGGCTCGAACGAGGACATTCCGGCCTTTCGTTGGGTGGAGAAGGAAACGGCGACGACGATGACGTGTTCGGCGCCGCCCGATTGCGCCGAGATCGAGCGCCGCCATGCCGGCCACGGGTTGCTTCGTGATGGGGGTGCGAGCCGTGGCAACCTGTTGTCGGGCGAGGCCGACCATGTGATCCTGACCGTCAGCCGGATGGACGCGGAGAAGAAGGCGAACCCCGGCTACCGGGCGTTCCTCGCAAACGGCTTCAACGCGACGCGCGTCCTTGTCCTCACCTTCTGGGAGGTGGCGCTCGAGATCTCTGCCTCGAGCAGGGCCCGGCGGCGGGACGTGCGACCTCGGGGCCATCGTGGTGGCTATTACCCGCTGATGCGCGGTGCCCTCTGCGTCTTCGTGCGCGACCTGATCGTGTACGGCGTCCTCCAGGACATGATGAAGGGCCGGCCCGCGATCTACGCGACGTTCTCGAGCTACGACGAGGTCGCGCATCACTCGGGCTTGGAGCGGGCCGACACGCTGGAGGCTTTGCGGAAGCTCGACCAGCAGTTCGGCCGGATCGAGGCGGCCAGGATCTATGCCCCGCGCCCGTACGTGATCGTCGTCCTGTCCGATCACGGCCAGACGCAGGGCGCGACGTTCAAGCAGCGCAACGGCTACGGCCTCGACGAGCTCGTCGAGCGCTCTCTGTCCCGCGGCAGCGTCGACGGACTCGCGGGCGGCGACGAGCAGGCCTCGATGGTCGGTCATGCCCTCGGTGAGGCAACGGGGACGGCGTCGAAGAAGAAGCGGGCCAAGAACGACGTCTCGGATCGCGACGTCGTCGTGATGGGCTCCGGCAACCTCGGGCTCGTCTACCTGATGGAGGAGCGCCGCCGCCTCACGCTCGAGGAGATCAACGAACGCCACCCGAACCTTATCCCGGCGCTCCGCGACCACCCGCACGTCGGCTGGCTGCTCGCCCGCTCGGCCGAGCACGGGCCACTCGTGCTCGGGGCCGACGGCACCCGCTACCTCGCAGACGGCAGGGTCGAGGGAACCGACCCGCTCGCCGACTTCTCTCCCACGGCACCGCAGCACCTGCTCCGCACCGACGGCTTCGAACACGTCGCCGACCTGATGATCGGCAGCTTCTACGATCCGTCGCTCGAGACCGGCTGCGCGTTCGAGGAGCTGATCTCCTTCCACGGCGGCATCGGCGGGCCACAGACCCGACCGTTCATCCTTCACCCGACCGACCTGAAGCTGTCCGAGGGTGCACTCATCGGCGCCGCTGCCGTGCACGACACCCTGCTCGGCTGGAGACAACAGCTCAACGGCGCGGCGCCCACGGCGTAGGGCCGCAGCGCCGGCATGGCCTTCGCCGGAGTGCACACGCTGTTCTACGCGGTTATCGCTGCCGCGAGCCCACTCGTCCTGACGGCGACCTTCGTGGTGGTCCGAAGCGAGCGACCACGCACGAACGGCATCGCCTTTCTGACCGGCTTCGCCTTGGGGACGGCGATTGCGTCCGTTCTCGGCCTGATCCTCGGGCAGGCGGCCGTGGCGCGACTCGACGCGCACGAAACGGTGGAGGACTTCATCACGCTCGGATTCGGGGTGCTTCTGCTCGCGATCGGCCTGAACGCGCGCCGCAGGCTCGGGGAGCCGGTCGTCGAGAAGAGCAGCCGCGGTGCCGCGGTGATGGAAGGCCTTCGGCACGTCCGGCCCGCCGCTGCGTTCTCCATGGCCGGCCTGCTCGGCTTCGGCGGGCCCAAGCGGCTCGTGCTCACCTTCCTCGCGATGGCGTCGATCAGCTCGGCCGACCTCGGTCGGATCGAGGACCTCTCGCTCGCCACTCTGTACGTCGTCGTCGCGACCGTGCTCGTGTGGGTGCCCGTCGGAATCGTGGTCGTGGCCGGCGAGCGCGCGGCGGTCATCCTGGCCGAGGGCGAGTCGTGGATGACGGCGCATGCTGCCGAGCTCCGCGTGTGGCTCTCGCTCGGGTTCGGCGCGGCGCTCGTCGCTGACGGGGTGCTGCGGCTGCTCACCTGAGCCCGCGTCGGGCACCCCCGAATGGCGTCGTTCGTGTGCGGCCCGCTACCGTCGTCGCATGCGCGTGCCACGCCGCCCCAGCGTCGTCTGGCTCGTCGACGTCGTCCGGGAGGTCATCTCGCTCTACGGCCGCCTCGGCGGCTCGCTGTTTGCTGCAGCGATCTCCTATCGCGCGCTGTTTTCTCTCATCCCGCTCGCGACGTTCGTCGCCACGATCCTCGCGGAGGTGCTCTCCTCGAGTCGCGTCGACCAGCAGGATCTCGTCAACGCGATCGGTGACCAACTCGACCTGTCCCCGGAGGGGATTGCGCGGCTCGACACGCTGATCAGCTCGGTTCCCTCGCCCTGGAGCATCGCCGGCCTGTTCACGCTCGGTCTCGCGCTCTGGGGCGCGACGGGCGTGATGAACTCGATGCAGAAGACGCTCGCCGTGGTCTTCGACGCCGGGGTCTCCCGCAGTCTCGTGCGGGGCCGGCTCGTCAGCGGCCTCCTCGTCCTCGGTGCTCTCGGGATGATCCTCGCCGCGGTCGTCGTGTCGATGCTCGAGAACGTCGCCCGGAACGTGAGCGACCGACTCGACGAGGCCCTGGGCTGGCAGCCGTTCGGTTTCGGCGTCCTCTTCGGCGTCGTTCTGCCCGCCGCGATCCTCTTCGGCGTTCTCGTGCTGTTGTACCGCTACCTCCCTCGCCGGCGACCCGCGTGGCGCTCGGCGCTGCTCGGCGGCACTGCGGCCGCGATCGGGCTTCAGGGGCTCCAGGTCGGCCTCGGCTGGTACCTCTCGGGTCCTGCCGACTTCACGCAGGTGTACGGATCCGCTGCAGCGGTCTTCGTCTTCCTCTTCTCGATGTACCTGAGCGCGACCGTGTTCGTCGTCTGCGCAATCCTGACGGGTGTCGTCGACGGCCGTGCGCAGCACGGTCCTGCCGACCGCGTTCGATCGACCTAGAGGGAGAGGCTGGCCGGGAAGGTCACCATCCAGACGACGGCGCCGAGAAAGGCAGCCCAGCCGATCCCGAGCGCCACGAGCCGGGAGCTCGTGACCCGGATGCGCGTGCTGATACCCGCGAAGAACAGCGCGAGCGCGAACATCACGACGCAGAGGGTGTACCGGTCTGCCCGTCGGACGTGAGCCTGCGCTTGCAACGTCTCGGCGTCGGCCTTGCGCTCGAGTGCCTCGGTCTCTGCGATTGCCGCCGAACGGTATTCGGGCATGGCGAACGGTGTCAGTGGCGCCCGCGGGTTCTTCAGCGGCTTCGTCGCGATCCAGGCGTCGACGGCGGGACGGAACTCGGGGCGGAAGCGGCGGTAGTAGAACTCCGCCAGCTCCCCGTCCTCCTGCTGGTAGGCGTCCACCCACTGGATGTAGGTGGCGACGTCGATCTGGATCTGGCGGTTCGCCTCGCCGGACGTCTTGCCCGCCTGCACGCGTGCTGCGATCGAGCGATTGCCCGCCAGCCCCTGCTCGCTCCGCCAGTGCGCCGCCTGATAGCTCGCCCAGGCGGTGGCGACGGCCGCGGCCGTGAGGAGCAGCGTCGACAGGAGATCGATCCCGTGCGCGTCGATCCAGCGAGCTCGCGCCGCCCCCGCTTCGGTCTGCTGTGGCGTCAGTTCGGAATCCCCAGCTCGTCGCACCCCTGCCCGACCTGGATGCCGACGATCGTCGCCTGCTCGTCGAGCAGCTCGAGGGTGCGCGTCATGGCAGTCGGCGGCAGGCCCCCCAGACCTCCCTGGTACGGGTTGTCGAGGAACCAGAGCAGGAGAAGCGTCGACGAGATCACGACCGCGACCCCGCCCATCATCATTGCCTGGGTCACGGCACGCTCGGCGCTATCGGCGAAGAAGAGCATGAAGATGAAGATGATGCTCGCGGACAGGAACAAGACGATCCAGAGGGGCGCCGGGATCACGCCCTCGGCGCCGTGTGTGCGGTCGGCTCTGGCCGACTGACGGTCGGATTGCTGGTCGAGCCACTTCCCGTACGCCGCCTGCTCCGACGCCCTGACGGGCTCGATCTTCTCGAGCGTGCGGAACATCGCGATCCCCCACGGGTTGATCAGCTCCGCACCGGCTCCCGATCGCATCTGGGGCCACTCCGTATAGACGACATTTCGCGCGTAGCAGGCGAGCGCATTGGACATGTCCTCGCGAGCCGCGACGGGCAGGAGTTGCGCGGTCTGGAACTGCTCCGCGAGGGTTTGCGCCTCGGCCTCGGCTCCGCTGCGGGACGTGTCATAGCTCGCGAACGCGAGGAAGACGACGAACCCGAGCAGGATCGCGAACCCCGTCGAGAGCACGCCGAACACGCCGGAGGCCCGGTCACCGTCCTGGAAATAGCTGCCTTCCGGGGCCGTCCGGCGCACGAACAGCATCGCTGAGATCGCGATCGTGGCGACGAGCACGACGATGAGCCCGGCCCAGAGAAGGGTCATATGATCATCGGCTGTCGCTCACGGGTCGGCACAGACTACTCATTGGGCGATCGCGGTGGCCGGGGTAGGAATCGCGATCGCCGCGCGGAACCATGTCTCGACCGTGTTGCGCGCGCAACCTTCAGAGGGAGGCAGACAATGAGCTCGAAAAGCATGGCCGGCTGGATCGGCTTTGCCGGCATCCTGATGGTGATCATCGGGATGATCGATTTCTTCCAGGGCATCATCGCCCTGGCCAAGGACGACTACTTCGTCGTGACATCGTCCGGTTTCCTGGTCGTCAGCCTGACGACATGGGGCTGGATCATGCTCATCTGGGGCATCCTGCTCGTTCTGGCGGGCCTCGGGCTGCTCGGCGGGCAGGGGTGGGCGCGATGGTTCACGATCATCGTCGTCGGCCTCAACTTCTTCGCGCAGCTGGGCTTCCTCGGAAACAGCCAGTTCCCGCTCTGGACGTTGACCGCCCTCGCGCTGAACGTGGTGGTCCTGTATGCGTTGACGGCACGCTGGAGCGAGAGCGAAGCGGACCTGACGCAGGCCCGCTAGAGATCGCTGGGTGGTGGTCGCCGCGCGTCATGACGCGCGGCGACCACCAGCTCGTCCGTCGGGCAACGCACCGGGGGCCGGGCCGAGTTGTACCGCCGGTCGGCTCGTAGATCGTGTCGACGAGCTCGAGACCCTCACTCCGGTGGTGACCCGACCGGGTGTCGGCGTCGAGCAAGCGGACGAGAACGCTCCCGCGCGGTGACGGCGTGCGTTGTATTGTTTCTCCATGCTCGGTCGCTGGTTCATCCGTCTCGCAGCCTCGCTCGTCGGCATCGCCGCCGGGCTCATCCTCTCGGTCGCGCTCCTCAGCGACTTCTCGGCGTCGACGACGGCGATCGTCACGGCGACGATCCTGTTCTGGATCGTCCACATCATCGTCAACTTCTTCGCGGTGAAGGTTCTCATCCGGCAGCCGTCCGTTGCGCTCGCCGGGTTGCTCGCGCTCGCATCCACGATCGTCGCGCTGATCATCGTGAATATCGTGATCTCCGGCATCTCGATCCACGGTGCGGCGACCTACGTGCTCGCGACGCTGATCATCTGGATCACGACCGCCGTCGCCGACGTCATCGGCGGCCGCATGATTCGTGACCGTCGCATCGAGCGGCACAGCTAGCCGCCGTCCTCCGAGAACGGTAGCCTCGCCCCTGTGAGCGCTCTCCACCACACGGTGCGCGTCGCGACGCCGTTCCACGACCGTTCGCGCTCGAGTCGGCTCGTCAAGATCGTCCTCTGGCTCCTCGGGACGGCCGTCGTTCTCGTCGTCTGCCATCTCGCCGGCTGGGACGTGATCGGCTGGTTCGACAGCCTCTGGAAGACGATGACGGAGATTTCTCTGCCGTACGTCGTCGCGGGCCTGTTCTTTCAGACGATCCAGACCACGCTCACCGCGGTCGCCTGGTACTTCATCCTCGCCTCCGGGTATCCGGACGGCGGCGTGCGCTACCGCGACATCCTCGCCGCGTACGCGGCCGGCGTTGCGATGAACGGGTTTCTGCCCGCGAACATCGGCACCTTCGCCTCGCTGCTGATGTACGTCGCGCTGATTCGCGGCTCGACGTTCGCCGGCGTCCTCGGCGCCACCTTCGTGCAGAAGATCTTCTACACGGTGATCGGAACGGTCGTCTACCTGTACCTCTTCATCTCCGTGCCGGGCACGTTCGACCTGCAGCTCGGCGTCGTCAGTGACCACCGCCTTCTCGTGCCGCTGCTGATCGTCGGCGGCGTGGTGCTCATCGCGCTGGTCGTGAAACGGTTCTGGAGCCGGATCAAGGGGCTCTGGGAGAAGGCGAAGCAGGGTGGTGCGATCCTCGCGAACAAGCGCGACTACCTCCTGAAGGTGCTGCTGCCGTCCTTCGGCTCCTGGATTGCGAAGCTCGTCGTGATCGCCATCTTTCTCGCCGCCTACAGCATTCCGGTCACCTTCCACACGGTGATGTCCGTTGTCGGCGGAAACTCGCTCGCGAATACCGTCTCGTTCACGCCGGGTGGAGTAGGGATCACGCAGGCGGTGAACAGTGTCTCGCTCTCGAGCGTGACGTCGACGGCCAACGCGACGGCGTACTCGCTCGGCCAGCAGATCATCGTCACCGCCTGGAACGTCTTCTTCGCCGTCGTCCTGGTCGTCTGGGTGTTCGGCTGGACGGGCGGGAAGCAGCTCGTCGGCGACTCCTACACCGGTGCGAAGGAGAAGGCGGCCGAGCAGTCCGCCGCACGGAAGGCCCGCAAGGCCGAGAAGCGGACAGCGAAGCAGGACGACGACACCGACGCCTGATGCGCGGCACGTCCTGAGAGCCCGGCTCAGGCAGGGGTGCCGTTCGCGCTCACGTTGTAGCGGAACGTTTCCGCGCTCGACTCGTTCCAGTAGCGCTGCGCGCGCGACGGGGCCACGCCGTCGAGGAGCTGGTTCGCATGCAGGATCGGGTAGATCTCGTCGAGGCTCGCAACTTCCGTCGAGCTGATCCGCCTGACGACGTGGTGCGGTGCAAGCTGGCTCGTGTTGTCGAGGCCCATGGCGGCGACGAACTCCGCGAGTGCGTGAACCGTGTTGCGATGGAAGTGGTGCACGCGCTCCGCCTTGTCGGGGACGACGAGCGCCCGCTGCAGCTTCGGGTCCTGTGAGGTGACGCCGACGGGGCAGCGGTTGGTGTTGCACCGCTGCGCCTGAATGCACCCGACCGAGAACATGAACGCCCGCGCCGAGTTGCACCAGTCTGCGCCGAGCGCAATTGCCGTCGCGATCGCCGAGGCGGTGACCATCTTGCCGCTTGCCCCGAGCCTGATCTGGTCGCGGATGCCCGCTCCCACGAGCGTGTTGTGGACGACCGTCAACCCCTCCATCAGCGGCAATCCCATCGAGTCGGAGAACTCCTGTGGAGCTGCCCCCGTCCCGCCCTCGCCGCCGTCGACGACGATGAAGTCGACCAGGACCCCCGTCTCGAGCATCGCCTTCACGATTGCCATGAACTCCCGGGGCTCGCCGATGCAGATCTTGAAGCCGATCGGCTTCCCGCCCGAGAGGTCCCGCAACTGCGCCACGAAGGCGATCATCTCGAGCGGGGTCGAGAACGCCGGGTGCGAGGTGGGAGAGAAGACCGACTTGCCGACCTCGACGAGCCGTGCCTCGGCGATCTCCTCGGTCACCTTCGGGCCCGGCAGGATGCCGCCGTGGCCGGGTTTTGCTCCCTGCGAGACCTTGATCTCGATCATCTTCACCTGCGCATCGGTGGCGCTCTTCGCGAACAGGTCGGGATCGAAGTCGCCGTCGGGCGTCCGGCAGCCGAAGTAGCCCGTCCCGATCTGCCAGATCAGGTCGCCGCCGCCACCGCGGTGGTAGCGCGAAATGCCTCCCTCGCCGGTGTCGTGGGCGAAGTTGCCGAGCCTGGCGCCGGTATTCATCGCAAGCACGGCGTTCCCACCGAGCGCGCCGAAGCTCATCGCCGAGATGTTGAACACGGAGAGCGAGTAGGGCCGGGCGCAGGCGTGGCCACCAACGGCGATCCGCATCTCGCTGACGGGATCTGCCGCGACAGGGCGGGTCAGGATCGAGTGCTTGAGGTACGTGTAGCCCTCGGCATAGACGTTCTGCTCGGTTCCGAACGGCTTCGTGTCTGCCACGCTCTTCGCGCGGCGGTAGATGATCGAGCGCGTGTCGCGGTCGAACGGCCTGCCACTCGTGTTGTCCTCGACGAGGTACTGATGCAGCTCCGGCCCCATGTCCTCGAGGAGGAAGCGGAAGTGCCCGATGATCGGGTAGTTCCGCAGGATGCTGTGCCGCTGCTGGGTGTAGTCCCACAGCCCGATCAGCACGAGGGGCGCGAACAGGATCTCGAGCGACCACCACCACGGGCTCACGAGAACCGCGAGGGGGATCGTGGCGAGTGCGACGACGAGTGCCCCCCACAGCACCTTCGTGCCGATCTTCAGAATCATGAGGCTCGTCTCCTAGCGCGGATGACGGACGCCCGCGCCCATCCTAGATCTCCGCCCGCTCGAGCGACGAGCTGCGACCGAGCGTCAGCCCGGCTACGGGCTCCCTGCGTCCGCGGGACGGTTGGGCTCCCCCTTCCCCCGGGGTAGATTGAGATAGCTCTTCCACCGACCCGAGGATCCCTATGGCCGACAAAGTCCTTCCTGCCGATCGGGCCGTCGCGCCCGGTCTCCCGCCCTTCTCGGGGATGAGCTGGATTCCGGGCGGCACCTTCCGGCTCGGCTCGGATGATTTCTACTCGGAGGAGGCTCCGGTCCACCAGGTCGGCATCGACGGTTTCTGGATGGATCTGCGCCCGGTCACGGCCGCGGAGTTCCGGAGGTTCGTTCGCGAGACCGGGCACGTCACGGAGGCGGAGCGGGCGCCCGACCCCGAGCAGTATCCGGACGCCGACCCGGCGCTCCTCGTCCCGGGCTCGCTCGTCTTCCGAAAGCCCTCGAGGCCCCGTCGGGCTCGACGACGTTCGGAACTGGTGGGAGTACGTGCCGGGAGCGATGTGGAAGCGGCCGGGCGGCAAGGGAACGACGATCAACGGTCGCGATCGTCACCCGGTCACGCACGTGTCGTACGCCGATGCGGAGGCGTACGCGACCTGGGCAGGGCAAGGAGCTCCCGTCCGAGGCCGAGTGGGAGGTCGCGGCACGCGGAGGGCTCGACGGCGCCGTCTTCACGTGGGGCGACGAGCACGAGCCGGACGGGAAGCCCGCCGCGAACGTGTGGCAGGGCGAGTTCCCGTGGCAGAACCTGAAGACCGACGGTTTCGAGGGAACGTCACCCGTGGGCTCGTTCCCGCCCAACGGCTACGGCCTCTTCGACCTGGCCGGCAACGTCTGGGAGTGGACGACCGACTGGTATGCCCCGAGGCGTCCGGAGGACGCCTCGAAGGCGTGTTGCGTGCCGCGGAATCCGAGAGTCACGAGCTCCGACGCGAGCTACGGACCGGGCGAGACCATCCCGCGCAGGGTGATCAAGGGCGGGTCGCACCTCTGCGCGCCCAACTACTGCTTCCGGTATCGACCTGCTGCCCGGCAGGCAGAGGCGGTCGACACGTCGACCTGCCACATCGGCTTTCGCTGCGTCGTCCGGCCGGGCTAACGCTCGGTGCTCGCTATCCTCCACCTCCGTCACGAGACCTGCGTGCTCGTGCCCGTCGCCCCGCCGGACTACGATGGCGCGCAATGAGCTGGGGCCTCGTCTTCCGTATCCGTCAGACGCTCAAGGGGAGCCTTTGGGTCGTGCCGCTGCTCGGCGGGCTGCTCGGAGTCGCTCTCAGTAACGCGAGCGTCTGGTTCGAGCAAGACCGCTTCGTCCCGGACGGCTGGGACTACTCACCTGCGACCGCGCTCACCGTGCTCACGACGGTCGTTGGTGCGACCGTCGGCCTCCTCGGGTTCGTCGTCACGGTCAGCGTGCTCGTCGTCCAGATGGTGACAGGCACGTTCTCGCCGAGGTACATGCGGATCTGGTATCGGGACCCGGTCCTCAAGGCGACGCTCGCGGTGCTGCTCGGCACCCTGAGTTTCTCGTACACGCTCCTGCGCCGGGTCGACGAGGCCGCCCCGAATCTCGGCGTCTCACTCGCCGGCTTCTTCCTGGGCACCGGTCTCGTCCTCTTCCTCGTCTTCCTCGATCGGGTCGTGCACCGGCTCCGGCCGGTGGAGGTGGCAAAGATCGTCGGCCGCGCCGGGCGCGAGGCGTTCCAGTCCACCGTCGAGCTGACGACCACGCGCCGGCGGTCGGGCGCCACCACCGAGATCGAGCGGCTCCTTGCCGAGGAGCCCGCGTTCGTCGTCACGGGCAACGAATCGGGCTGCCTCCAGGCGATCGACGACGAGGGTCTTCTTCGGTGGGCGACCGAGCACGATGCGGTCGTCGTCGTGCCCCACGGTGTCGGCGACTTCGTTTCGCGTGGGGCGACGCTGCTCGAGGTCTATGGAAAGAGGCCCTTCCCGCGGTTGATCGAACGACGGCTTGCGGAGCGGGTCGCACTCGGGATCGAGCGCACCATCGACCAGGACCCCGCGTTCGCCCTTCGGATCCTCGTCGACGTCGCGATCCGGGCGCTCTCTCCCGCCGTGAACGACCCGACGACCGCCTCGCAGGTGATCGACCACATCGAGGACCTGGTGGCCGTGATCGGGAGGACGCCGGGACTCGACGGCCACTGGGAGTACCACGACGAGAGCGGTGCCCTCCGGCTCGTGATGCCTGCGCACCGGTTCTCGGACTTTCTCACGCTCGGCTTCACCGAGATCCGCGAATACGGTGGCTCGTCGACCCAGATCGCGCGCCGGCTGCGGGCGGCTCTCGAGGAGCTCGAGCGATCGGTCTTGCCCGAGTATCGCCCGGCGGTTGTCGTCGAACTCGACCGCCTCCACGCGACGGTCGAGGCCGCGTTCGTCGGATCTCCCGACGCGGTGCACGTTCAGCGCCCCGATCGACAGGGGATCGGCGGTCCGCCCTCGCTCGGTGGCTGAAACCGAAGGGGCTTGCCAACCTCCGACGGGAGCCGTAGGCTGGCGGCGTGGCTGCAGCGCTTGCACTGATCGCGGCGTTCCTTTTCGCGCTCGCGGCGACGCTGCAGCAGAAGGGCGCGCTCAATCTCCCGACCATCTCGCTCAGCGACCCGAAGTCGCTCGTGCGCCTTCTCGGGCAGACATGGTGGCTGTTCGGGACGCTGGCGCTCCTCACCGGCTACGTCTTCCAGGCGGGGGCGCTCGATCGCGGTCGACTCTCGATCGTCCAGCCCCTCCTCGTCACGACCGTCATCTTCGCGCTCCCGCTCGGTTACCTCTTGACGAAGCAGCACGTCGGACGTCGCGAGGTGATCGGCGCGATCGTGATCGTCATCGGGCTCGGGTTGTTCGCCTACTTCGCCGACCCGGCCAGCGGGAACGAGAATGCACCGAACGACCAGTGGGCGATCGTGATCGGTCTGATCGTCGCGGTCTCGGCGGTTCTCCTCATCGTCGGGAGAGGCGGCAATCTCACGGTGGTGGCCGCCACCTACGGCACGGTGGCCGGGATCCTGTTCGGGCTCTCCGCGGCACTGACGAAGCCCACGCTCGACTACCTGCACCAGAGCGTCGGCACGATGCTGTCGCACTGGGAGTGCTACGCACTCGCGATCGCGGGCGTCGGCGGCTTCGTCCTGCAGCAGGTCTCCCTCGGTACCGGTCGCCTCGCGCCCTCGGTCGCGACAGTCTCCGTCGCCAACCCGATCGTCGGTATCGCGATCGGGACGATCCTGCTTGACGAGACATGGAGCCGACCGACCTGGCACATCCTGCTCGGGATCATCGGGCTGAGCCTCGCGCTCGTCGGCGCGGTTGTGATCTCGCTCGCGCACGAGGCGGCGAAACCCGAGCCACCGGCGCCGGACGGCGCCGCGGCAGCCGCCTGACCGCGCCATGACGTCCAGAGGTGACGACGACGTCGCGGGGGTCCTCTCGAGCGTCGGGCGCGACGTACGCGCCCCGCGGGCGGCAGGGATCGCCGGGCTCCTGTTCGCCGCGTTCTTCGTCGCCTCGCTGTTGATGTTGCAGGGTGCGCCCGGTGGGGGGAGCACTGCGGGCGAGATCGCCGAGTGGTATCTGCAGAGCAGCTCGAGGCACCTCGCGATCGTCGGCCTCTACCTCGTCCCGTTCGCCGGCATCTCGTTCCTCTGGTTCATCGCGGTGATCCGCAGTCACATCGGTGACAGGGAGGACCAGTTCTTCGCCACGGTCTTCCTCGGCAGCGGACTCCTCTTCGTGGCGATGCTGTTCGCCGCCGCCGCGGCAGTGGGCGCACCCCTCGTGTCGGTGCGGTTCCAGGGAGCGCCCGTGCCGGGGCCGGACGCAATCGGCTTTGCGCGGGCGCTCGGCTACACCTTCCTCTACGTTTACGCGATCCGGGTCGCCGCGGTGTTCGTCATCTCGGTCTCCACACTCGGCCTCCGCACGGCGAGCCTGCCGCGCTGGCTCGCGATCTCCGGATACGCGATTGCGGTCGTGATGCTCCTGAGCGTCTCGTTCTTCCGCTTCGTCGTGCTCCTGTTCCCGCTGTGGGTCGCAGCGGTGAGCCTGGTCATCCTGTTCACGGCGCGTGTCCCGGACGATGATCTCGCGAACCGGTCGGCGTCGCAGGGAGTTTGACAACCCGGTCGCGTTGGGCGAGCATTCCCGTCTTCCGGAGGCGCGACGAACAGCAAGGGGTTGACGAATGAGCTCAAACGACGAGGATCTGACGATGGGTGAGAACGGTCAGCAGAGCGACGCCGACGACGGGGCGACCCCGGTGAAGCGCGTGGGCGTCGGCGGCCGGGTCGAGCACTTCACCGTTGATGAGCGCGCGGCGCGCGGCAAGGCGACGCGCGCAGATGTGTCACGCGCCTCGCACGGCGACTGGGAGCCGGCGGCACACCGCCCGGATCCCGTCGAGTTGCTCGAGGAGCAGGCGCAGTCACGCGTTCCCGAGCTCGTGCCGATTCGCTACGGCCGCATGCTGGTCTCCCCGTTCACGTTCTACCGCGGCGCCGCGTACCTGATGGCGTCTGACCTCGCGAGCGGGCCGCGCACCGCGCTGCACACGCAGCTCTGCGGCGATGCGCACCTGTCGAACTTCGGCGGCTTCGCCGCACCCGATCGCGCGCTCGTCTTCAGCCTCAACGACTTCGACGAGACGCTCCCCGGCCCGTTCGAGTGGGACGTCAAGCGGCTCGTTGCGAGCTTTGCCGTTGCAGGTCGTGATCGCGGCTTCGACGAGAAGCAGCGCGAAGCGATCAACCGCGAGGTCGGGCGGGCCTACAGGGAGAGCATCCGCACCTTCTCGGCGATGGGGAACCTCGAGCTTTGGTACGCCCGCATCGAGATCGACGATCTCCTCGCCCGGTTGCGCCGGCAAGCGACAGGAAAGGAGCTGAAATCGGGCATGAAGCGCCTCGAGGCGAACGTCGCCAAGGGGCGTACGAAGGACAGCATCAAGGCGTTCGCCAAGCTGACGACGGTCGTCGACGGTGTCCCGCGGATCACGGGTGACCCGCCGCTCATCGTCCCGATCGAGGACGTCGCCGGAGAGCAGGCCTCCCAGGTGGAGGAGGTGCTCCGCGGTGTCGTTCGTTCCTACCGGCGCACGCTCGCCGGCGACCGGCGCAGGCTGCTCGAGCGCTACCGCTACGTCCACGCGGCCCGAAAGGTCGTCGGTGTCGGCAGCGTCGGAACACGGGCCTGGATTTGCCTCCTGCTCGGACGCGACGGGGACGATCCCCTGTTCCTGCAGTTCAAGGAGGCGCAGCGCTCGGTTCTGGAGCCGTTTCTCGGTCGCAGCGAGTTCGCGAACTCCGGGCAGAGGGTCGTCGAGGGCCAGCGGTTGACCCAGGCGGCGAGCGACATCATGCTCGGGTGGATCAAGGTCGACGGCGTCGACTCCGTCAGGCGCGACTTCTACATCCGTCAGCTGTGGGACTCGAAGATGTCGGCAACCCCCGAGCTGATGGCGCCACAGGGAATGGCGATCTACGCGCGGCTCTGCGGCACCGAGCTCGCCCGTGCGCATGCGCGCGCCGGCGACGGGATCGCGATCGGCGGCTATCTCGGCGGCGGGGACTCGTTCGACCGTGCGATGGCGCGGTTCGCAGAGGCGTACGCTGATCAGAACGAGCGAGACCACGCGGCTCTCAAGGCCGCGGTCGAGGCAGGCCGCGTCGCAGCGGAGTTCGGGCTGTGATGTGGCCGTTCGCAACCCGTCGGTGACGCATCGCGTCGACGCATCCCGGTACTGTGGCGGCATGAGCAGTCCACGGTTCTTCGGGGGCTCGGCAGTGGTCGTGACACTCGCCGCCGTCGTGTTGCTCGCCGCCGGCTGCGGCGGCTCGAGCGACAGCGGCGGCACGACCGGCAGCAATAGCGATACGCCCCCCACGACCGAGTGGGCCGACGGCCTGTGCACGGCGATCTCGACCTGGAAGTCCACGATCTCGTCGATCGGTGACACGATCACGGGCGGAGACATCTCGAAGGACTCGCTCACGAGCGCAGTTGACGACGCGAAGAGCGCGACCGAGACGTTGACCTCCGACCTCGATGCGCTCGGCACGCCCGACACCGATGCCGGCCAGCAGGCGAAGGACTCGATCGATCAGCTCTCCACCGAGCTCAGGGATGACGTGACGACGATCCAGGACGAGCTCGACTCGGCATCCGGTATCACCGGCCTCATCGCGGCGATCCCGACCATCACGAAATCGCTCGCGGACATGGGGACGCAGGTCAGCACCGCGATCTCGGACCTCGAGAGCCTCGACGCACGAGGCGAGCTCGAGAGCGCGTTCGAGGATGCATCGAGCTGCGATGAGCTGACCGGGAGCTGAGAGAGGGCCGGACGTGAAGAACGGGTCGATGCGCACGGAGTTCATGGCCATCCCGATCGTCCTCGTCCTCTTCGGCATCGGGATCGCGCTGGCCATCGCCTCCGTGAGCGGTGTGTGGGTATGGCTCTTCGTGGGCGCTGCGGGATTGGTCCTCGCGGTTGCGCTGATCGCGTGGCTCGCGAGGAAGAACCCCCATCCCGTGGCAGCCACGCCGGCTCCACAGCCGACGCTCGCACCGGTCGCGGGGTCGAGCGGGGGCGCGGGTAGCGGCTCGTACCGGGTGCTCGTGATCGCCGACGAGAGCTGCGTCGACCCGGCGTTCCCTGCGGGGCTCGCCGAGCACGCGGACGGGCAAACCGTCGAGGTGCTCGTGATCGCGCCTGCACTCGGCTCGCGGATCGCGCGGTGGACGGGTGACGAGTCCCAGTACGTGGACGCCAGGAAGCATCTCGACGAGACGGTGGCCGCGCTCGCTGCGGCGGGCATCCCGGCCACCGGCGAGACAGGTGCGGACGATCCGTTGCAGGCTGCCGACGACGGCGTGCGAGAGTTCGCACCGAGTGAGATCGTCTTCGTGACGCGTTCCGGCACGAACACGGACTGGGCAGAGCGGGGCGTGATCGAGACCGCGAGGACCCGGTACGGCGTCGCCGTCTCGCACGTCGAGATCCCCTCACCCTGAGCGAGCGCTGTGCCGCGTCGCCCCGAGAGCGTCGTCCTGTGAGACGGCGCGATTACGTCGGCCCCGTGCTCTGCGGCCTCGGTTCCGCCTGCATGCTGGCGGCCGTTGCCGTCGATTTCGACAGCACGGCGGCGAAGGTCTTGATGGCCGCGGCCGCGATCATGTTCGTGCCGGGGGCGTACATCACGCTCGCGCTCGTCCGGCGGATTGCGGGGCCGCCACGCTGAGCTGGGTCTCCTCGATCGTTCTCGTGACCGCCATCGGGCTCGCCGGTGGCGTCATATCGTCGACCGCGGCGCCGCACGCCGGACACTGTGTTGATTCAACACGATGTCCGGTGGTCGTCATCGACCCCGGCCATGACCTCCGCGCCAATCTCAACGACCGAGCCGATCGGGCCAGGCTCCGCGACACGGAAGATCATGGACGGTGGCGGCACGAGGGGCGTCGTCTCCGGTTCGACAGAGGCCGCGCTCAACCTCGCGATCTCGCTGCGCGTGCGGGCGCTGCTCGAACGGGCGGGCGTTCGCGTCGTGATGACGCGTCGCCGCACGACCGGGACGAGCATCGGCAACATCGCGCGCGCCCGGATCGCGAATCGCGCCGGAGCGGCCCTCTTCCTGCGCGTTCACGCAGACGGAGCGTCGTCGGCGGCAGCGCGGGGCACGCACACGCTGTATCCAGCGTTGCGGACTGGCTGGACGGACGACATCTATGTCCGCAGCAAGGTCGCTGCCCGCATCGTGCAGCGCGAGCTCGTTCGCGCGCTCGGGTTCCCGGACCGCGGACTGCAGGAGCGGACCGACTTCACGGGCTTCAACTGGGCGAACGTCCCGACCGTCCTCGTCGAGGTCGGGTTCATGACGAACGCGATCGAGGATCGGTTGCTCACCACGAAGGCATTTCGCACCCGCGCGGCCCGTGGGCTGTGTCGCGGGGTGTTGCGCACCCTCGGGCTTCCGCCCGCTCGCTGCCTCGTATTTAGCCTCGGCTAAACAGCGCTACTATCGAAGGATGAGCGATGATCGCGTCTCGCCCCCGGAGCGGCATCGCCGGGGCCTTCGCGCCGTCGAGCCCGGCTCGCTCGTCGTCGGGGCCGAGGACGCGCTCCCCGGGGAGGCTGCGGTCCTGCGCGCGGCCGAGCGCTCGCTCAGCGGCGAGCGAACGGGCCTCGGCCGCTTCACGCCGTTCCTCGGGCCGGCCTTCATCGCCGCCGTTGCCTACGTCGATCCGGGCAACTTCGCGACCAACATGGCCGGCGGAGCGCAGTTCGGCTACCTCCTCCTCTGGGTCGTCCTCGTCGCCAACCTGATGGCGATGCTCATCCAGTCGATGAGCGCCAAGCTGGGCATCGCCACGGGAATGAACCTGCCCGAGGTCTGTCGCGACCGGTTCTCGCGTCCGGTCACGTTTCTCCTCTGGATCCAGGCGGAGCTGATCGCGATGGCCACGGACATCGCCGAGTTCGTGGGAGCCGCGATCGGCATCAACCTGATCACCGGGCTGCCGCTGTTCCCCGCCGCCCTCCTCACCGGGGTCGCGTCGTTTCTCATTCTCGGTCTGCAGAGCCGCGGCTTCCGCAAGCTCGAGGTCGTCATCGCCGCGTTCGTCGGGGTCATCGTGATCGCGTTCGGCTTCCAGGTGTTCGTCGCGCAGCCATCCGCCACGGGTATCGCGCACGGCATGTTCGTCCCGGGGTTCGACGGCACGGAGAGCGTGCTGCTCGCCGTCGGGATCCTCGGCGCGACGGTGATGCCCCACGTCATCTACCTCCACTCCGCGCTGACCCAGCGACGCATCGTCGGCGCGACACCCGAGGCTCGCCGGAAGATCTTCCGCTTCGAGCTCGTCGACCTCGTGATCGCGATGTCGATCGCGGGACTGATCAACATGAGCATGCTGATCACCGCAGCGGCGGTCTTCCATACGCGTGGCCTCGACGACGTGGGTGACGATCTCGGCGCCGTCTACGACGGACTCGATCGCTACCTGGGCACGAGCGCGGCGATCATGTTCGGTGTCGCGCTGCTTGCATCCGGGCTCTCGTCGTCCAGCGTCGGCACGATGGCCGGCCAGGTCGTGATGCAGGGCTTCATCCGCCGTCAGATCCCGCTCACGCTCCGGCGCGCGATCACGATGGTGCCGGCGCTGCTGATCATCGCCGTCGGCGTCAATCCGTCGAAAGCGTTGATCCTGAGCCAGGTCGTGCTGTCGTTCGGGATCCCGTTCGCGCTCATTCCCCTCCTGCTGTTCTGCCGCAACCGTTCGCTGATGGGATCGCTCGTGAACCGCTCGACGACGACGGTGGCGGCGGTCGCCGTGACCGTCGTCATCGTCGCTCTGAACGCGTTCCTGCTCGAGCAGACGTTGCTCGGCTGAGCGCCGGTCAGCGGTTGCGCCAGGCGCTGAGGATGTCCGCCTCGCGCTCGGGCTCGAGTCCGAGCCCGGGTACGACCTCGGTGTGGGCGAGTGTCGCGGCGACGGTGTCCTCGATCGCCCGGAACGTCAAGCCTGCCCCGATCGCCTTCGAGACGTCGACCTGCGCCCAGGCGGCCCAGTCCGGATCGTTCGCCCAGAGGGGGAGCTCGTTCTCGAGCCCCTGTGCCGTGAGGAACGCATCGTCGACCACCTCGACGTTGAGGTCGGCGTCGCTTGCGCTCGCTGCTGCTTCGACGAGGTCGAGCATCGTCACCGTGGGGACGGGCCCGGTCGCGTTGAACACGCCGGTCAGCGGGGAGCGCGTCCGGATGAGCAGGAAGTCGCCCAGGTCGCGGGCGTCGATCGCCTGGAACGCGCGCGCAAGCGAGGCCGGCACGATCATCTCGCCGCCGCGTGCGGCGCGGTGCGCCCACCACGGAAATCGGCCGGTGTGGTCGTAGGGGCCGATGACGAACCCGGGCCTGACGATCGTCGCGCGCTCCCCGTAGACGTCTGTCACCGCGCGCTCGCCGAGCGCCTTCAGCGCACCGTACGCGCCGTCCTTCCAGATGTCCTCCGTCGTCTCGTCTTCGATCGTCGCTAGCGGGCCGGCCTCGTCACGCGGGACGGAGAGATCGGCGTACACCGAGATCGTGGAGACGTAGACGTACCGCCCGACGCTCGCGTCGAGTGCGCGTGCCGCGTCGCCGACCAGTCGCGGCAGGTAGCCGGAGACGTCGATGCAGGCATCCCAGCTGCGGCCCGCGAGCAGCCCGAGGTCTCCGTCGCGGTCGCCGTGGACGTGCTCGGCCTCGGGGAACAGCCCGGCGTTCGTGATGCCCCGATGGAACAGCGTTACCTCGTTGCCGCCCGCGAGGGCAGCCTCGACGAGCGCGCGTCCGACGAACTGCGTGCCGCCGAGGACGAGGATCTTCACAGGAGCTCCGAGACGCCGGCGAGGAGGCGATCGACCTCCTCCTCGGTGTTGTAGTGGACGATCCCGGCCCGGACGGCGCCCATCCACTCGTCGAGACCGAGCGCGCGCATCGTCTCGATCGCGTAGTAGTTGCCCCACCAGACAGCGACCTCATGTGCGTCCGCGAGATGCGTCGCCACCTCCTCCGAGGTGCGGCCCGGAACGTTGAAGCAGAACGTCGGTACGCGCCCCTCCATCGTCGGCAGCCCGTAGAAGTCGATCCCGTCGGGGAGCCCGTCCAGGAATCGTTGCCCGAGGGCTTGCTCGTGCGCGAGCATCGCATCCCAGCCGAGCGAGTCGATGTAGTCGATCGCGGCGACGAGGCCGGCGAGCAACTCGTGCTGGCACGTGCCGAGCTCGTAGCGGTGCCCGACGGGGTCGTCGGCAGCAGGGCGGACCTTGTAGGGCCGCCACGAGCCGATCAGGTCCCGCCTGCCGTAGGCCATGCCCATATGCGGCCCGTAGAACTTGTACGGCGAGCAGAGCAGCACGTCGACGTCCCAGGCGGTCACGTCGATCCGGCCGTGTGGCCCGAAGTGGACCGCGTCGGCCCACGCGAGCGCACCGACGCTGTGGGCGAGGTCGACGATGCGTTTCACGTCCGGCGCCGTCCCGACCGAGTTCGCGGCAACGGGGAAGGCGACGACGCGCGTGCGATCGCTCAGCTTGGCCTCGAGATCGTCGTAGTCGAGGGACAGGTCGTCGTGGATCGCGACGTTCCGGACGACGATGCCGAGGTCGTCCTGGAGCGCAAGCCAGGGTGCGACGTTGCCGTCGTGGTCGAGCCTCGTCACGAGCACCTCGTCGCCTGCCTTCAGCTCGCGTGCGAACGCGCGCGTGAGCAGGAAGTTGAGCGAGGTCATGCTCTGGCCGAACGCGACCTCGTCGCCCGTGCAGCCGAGGAAGTCGCCCGCCCGTGCATGAGCGAGGTCGACGAGGGCCGTTGTCCGTCGCGACGTCTCGTACGGCGCCCCGACGTTCGCGTTGTCGGAACGGAGGTAGTCGGCGATCGCGTCGATCACCTCGTCCGGGCACTGCGTCCCGCCGGGACCGTCGAAGAACGCCAGCCTGCGTTGCAGCGCCGTGAAGCGGGAACGAACTGCGGTGATGTCGAGCATCGTCGAGCTCAAGAGAAGTCCTCTCCGTTGACGATCCAGTGGTAGTCGGGCTTCGCGGTCAGCGAGGCACCCACGAAGCAGTCGCGCTCGCCCTTCACGATCAGCTCGCGAACGTCCTCGACGGACGGCGGCGCCGGGAAGGTCGCGTCGACCTCGACCCGGATCTCGACGAACGCGAAGCGCCCGTCCTCTTCACGCCGGGTCACGGCCCCGTGAGCCGTGGCGTGCAGTTCGGGCTCGTGACCGGCCCTCCGCGCATGGTGGCGGAAGCTCGTGAGGCTGCAGCGTGCGAGCCCTGCCAGGACGAGATGCTCGGGCGTCCAGGCCTCTTCTTCGCTCGGAATGGGGCTCCCGCCGCGCTCGCTGTGGGCTGCCCATTCCCTGTCGATCGAGACGTCGTAGGTGAAGATTCGGGCTCGGGGGGGCATCCCGTCAGCGTATACCGTCCGGACCATCGCATACGTTTCGGTCCGTGCAACGGTTGAGGCCGCTGAGCGAAGACGAGTGTTACCTCCGGTGCTACGGCCAGCGAGGAGCCGAGGAGACCGTCAAGGTCGTTCGCCCAGGCGATCCCCTGCAGACGGAGTCGCCGTCCGCGTTGACCGAGCGCATTCGACTCGCATTCGAGGCGCGCCTCGAGTCGCGCGAACCCGAAGCGGCATAGCGGCCGGCGACCAGGCACGCTCCGCCGTCCCCGACGTCCTCGCGCACGACCTCGAGGTCGTCTTCTGCGGCATCAACCCGGGTCGCTTCTCGGATGCGGCGAACGCCCACTTCGCAAACCCGCGCAACGACTTCTGGCGGCTCTTGCACGCGGCCGGCTTCACGCCACGGCTCTTCGCACCGTCCGAGCAGCTCGATCTGCTTCGGCTCGGACTCGGCATCACGAACGCCGCCTACCGTACGACGCCCGGCTCCGGTGACCTCCGTGTCGGCGACTTCGCAGGCAGCGCCGCCCGCCTCGAGGCGATTGCCCGCGATCTCCGGCCCGGCCTGATCGCGTTCGTCGGCAAGGAGGCGTACCGCGGGCCGTTTCGCGAACGGCCCGCACACGGCCTGCAAGAGCGCCGTCTCGGTCCGACCTCGCTCTTCGTCCTGCCCTCGACGTCCCCGGCCAACGCTGCCGTCTCCTGGGGCGAGAGGCTGTGCTGGTTCAACGAGCTGGCGGAGCTCGTCCGCAGGTGAGCGAGCTCCGCATCCGTCTCGCCGCGCGTGCCGTCGTACTCGGCCCGGACGACCGCATCCTCCTCGTCCGGTTCGAGTTCCCCGGCGGGAGCACGGTCTGGGCGACGCCCGGCGGTGGCATCGAAGCAGGCGAGACCCCCGAGGACGCGATCCGCCGCGAGTTGCGCGAGGAGACGGGCCTCGTCGGGGCGGAGATCGGCCCGCCCGTCTGGACGCGGCTCCACATCATCCCGTTCATCGGCGGTCAGTGGGATGGACAGCAGGAGCGATACCACCTCGTTCGTGCCCCCGCGTTCACGCCGATTCCGCGGCACTCCTGGGAGCAACTGAACGCGGAGTACGTGTTCGAGCTCCGCTGGTGGGCACTCGGTGAGCTGGAGGAGGCAGCGGAGACGCTGTTCGCCCCTCGCCGCCTCCCCGAGCTCGTTCGCGCGCTCCTCCACGAGGGGCCGCCGCTCGAGCCGATCGACGTCGGTGTGTGAGGGGATCCCCGTGCGGGTCAGCCGTGCCAGCGCTTGGCGATCGGCAGCCGCCAGTCGCGGCCGAACGCGCGCGGCCGGAGCTTGACGCCAGGGGGCGCCTGGCGGCGCTTGTACTCCGCGCGATCGACAAGTGAGAGCACGCGCTCGACGGTGGCGGAGTCGAACTCGGCCAGGAGCTCCTCGCGCGAGCGGTCGAGCTCCACATAGGCCTCGAGGACAGGATCGAGCAGCTCGTACGCCGGCAGTGACTGGTCGTCGCGTTGCTCGGCCCGCAGCTCGGCGCTCGGCGGCCGCTCGATCGTCGTCACCGGGATCAGCTCGCGGCCCGCCATGTCGTTGAGGTGGCGGGAGAGCCGGAAGACGTCGGTCTTGAAGACGTCCTTGAGGAGGGCGAAGCCCCCGACCATGTCGCCGTACAACGTTGCGTAGCCGACCGCCATCTCGGACTTGTTCCCGGTCGAGATCACGAGCCACCCGAACTTGTTCGAGAGCGCCATCAGCATCGTTCCGCGGACGCGCGCCTGGAGGTTCTCCTCGGTCAGGTCGGGATCGCGACCCGCGAACGAGTCGGCGAGCGCATCGGTGAACGCTCCGACCACGTCTTCGATCGGGATCTCGCGGAAGTCCGCTCCGAGGTTGAGGCTGACCTCGCGCGCGTCGTCGCGAGTGCCGTCCGACGAGTAGCGCGACGGCATCGAGACCGTGTGCACTCGATCGGCCGTGAGCGCGTCGACGCAGATCGCGGCCGTCAGGGCGGAGTCGATCCCGCCCGAGACCGCGATCACGACGTCCTGGAAGCCGCTCTTCTCGACGTAGTCGCGCACCCCGAGCCCGAGTGCGAGCCGCATCTGCTCGAGCTCCGACGCGAACGGAGCGATCGCCGGTCCTGCAAGCTCCCGTCTGGCAGTCGCGGTGGGCACGTCGATGACGGCCGGCGCGGCGACGGATTCGCGACTGCGTTCGAGCTCTCGGCGGCGAACGTCGCGGAGCCGCCGCCCGATCGCCTCCGTCGGATCGACGTCGACGACGAGCAGGCACTCCTCGAACCCGGGCGCCCGCGCGATGACCCCACCCTCGTCGTCGAGCACGACCGAGTGCCCGTCGAAGACGAGCTCGTCCTGGCCCCCGACGAGGTTGCAGAACGCGAGGTAGGAGGCGTTGTCGCGGGCGCGGGTGACGAGCATCTCCTCGCGATCCTCCGCCTTGCCGACGTGGAACGGCGACGCCGAGAGGTTGACGATCAGCTGCGCGCCCGCAAGTGCGAGGTCCGTGGCAGGCGGGCCGGGCTGCCAGATGTCCTCGCAGATCGTCGGGCCGAGAAGGACGTCGCCGCAGCGGAGCAGGACGAGGTCCCGGCCCGAAGCGAAGTAGCGGTGCTCGTCGAAGACCCCGTAGTTGGGGAGGAACTGCTTCCCGTAGCGGCCGACGACCTCACCGTCGGAGATGATCGCGCAGGCGTTTGCGAGGTCGCGGTCGAAGAGCGGGCAGCCGACGAGGGCGGTGATTCCCTCGGTTGCCGTGGCGATCCGGTCGAGGGATGATCGTGCCGCCTTGATGAATCCGGGCCGCAGCAGCAGGTCCTCGGGTGGATAGCCGGTGACCGCGAGCTCCGGGAAGACGACGAGATCGGCTCCCGCCGCCCGGGCCTCGCGGATAGCGTCGACGATCAGCTCGCGATTCCCGTCGAGATCGCCGACGACGGCGTTGAGCTGGGCGAGGGCGAGCCTCATTCGTCTAGTGCATGTTTTCGACTGCAAGGCATAAACTGCACTCTACCGCCATGTCCGCATCTCTCACCATCGCCCGCCGCTACCGCGGCCCTCTCAACTCGGCGAACGGCGGCTACGCGGCGGGCCTGCTGGCACGGGCGGCCGGAGAGGGCGGGATCGAGGTGACGCTCCGCCTGCCGCCGCCTCTCGACACGCCGCTGCAGGTGACGAGGGACGGCGATCGCGTCCTCCTGACAGATGGGGACGCGCTCATCGCCGAGGCCCGGCCCGGCGATCCGGGGATCACCGCCCCGCCGCCTCCGGGCCTTGCCGAGGCGGAGGAAGCCTCCCGAGACGTCGGTGGCTGGGGCGCGCCGGAGTTCGACCAGTGCTTTGTCTGTGGCAGGCGCGATGACGGCTCGGGTCTCGACATCCACGCGGGACGGGTCGCCGGGCGGGACGACGAGCTCGTCGCGACGACGTGGGTCGCGCGAGAGGTCAGCCCCGAGATCGTCTGGGCTGCGATCGACTGCCCGGGCGCATACGCCCTGCGCGGCGAGGGACGCGGCGAGCCGCTCCTCGCGCGGATGGCCGCGCGCGTCGATCGGCTCCCGGAGGAGGGCGAGCGGTGCGTCGTCGCGGGCTGGCCACTCGATGCAGACGGACGCAAGCGCAATGCGGGGACGGCGCTCTACGGGGCAGACGGCCGCGTGCTCGCGGTGTCTCGGCAGCTGTGGATCGAGCCGAGGGGAACCCAGGCGACCGGCTGAAGCCGGGCAGCGGCCGGTCAGCCGGGCGTGCGTGCAGTCAGCGCGACGAGCAGGCCGCCGTCGTCGTCGTAGGCCGGGAAGAGATCCACGATGACGGGCTTGCGGATGTCCGCCCGCGTCGTGAGCTCGAGCTCGAGGCCGAGCTGGCGCACGCCCCACTCGCGGACGACCTCGATCGGTGCCGTGTCCGAGAGCGTGAGCACGTCCGCGACCTCCCGACCCATGAGATCTCCTTCCTGAAAGCCGGTCAGCTCGAAGACGCCGCGGCCGCTCGCGAGCACGCGCCCGTCCTGGGCGCAGACGATGAAGCCCGTCCCCGGAGCGGGGTAGTAGTCCTCGAGCAACTGGAAGATGAACCCGAAGCCGCAGCGCCGGCATTGCAGCGCATCCGATCCGGTGAGGCCCTCGAACCCGTCGATGTCGACCGATCGGTCCTTGCAGTTCGGACAGATGTAGACCGGCACGACCGTATCGTAGGGTGAACGGCGCCCGCGGCGCCGCGACAAGGCAGACTCACGGAATGACCGTCCCTCCTGTCCTCTGGCGCCCCGATGCCGCGCGGATCGAGCGGGCGACGATCACGAGCTATACGCGCTGGCTCGAGGAGACACGCGGCCTCGAGCTGCCCGACTACGCAAGCCTGTGGGAGTGGTCGACCGGTGATCTCGAAGCGTTCTGGGGCTCGATCTGGGAGCGCTTCGACGTCGTCGCCTCGACGCCCTACGACCGGGTGCTGGGCTCGCGGGCGATGCCTGGTGCGGAATGGTTCCCCGGAGCGCGCCTCAACTACGCCGAGCACGCCCTGCGGGCACGCAACCCGGATGATGTCGCGATCAGGCACGCGTCGGAGCTGCGACCGCTCCAGACGATGACGAGGGGCGAGCTCCGAGACGAGGTGGCGAGGTTCGCCGCCGGTCTCCGCGCGCTCGGCGTCGGCCCCGGAGACCGGGTCGCCGCGTATCTGCCGAACATCCCCGAGGCCGTGACGGCCTTCCTGGCCTGTGTCTCCCTCGGAGCGATCTGGTCGAGTTGCTCGCCCGACTTCGGCGCACGCAGTGTGATCGACCGCTTTGCGCAGATCGAGCCACGCGTGCTCCTTGCCGTCGACGGCTATCGCTACGGCGGGAAGGACTTCGACCGCGCCGCCGTCGTGCAGGAGCTCCTGGCCGAGCTCCCGAGCGTCGAGCACGCGGTGATGCTCGGCTATCTCGACGCGCAGCACGCCGGGACCGGGATCCGGGGTGCTGTGGCGTGGGAGGACGTCCGAGAGAGCGGCGTCGGAGTACCGCTCACGTTCGAGCAGGTGCCCTCCGACCACCCTCTCTGGGTGCTGTACAGCTCGGGAACGACGGGGCTCCCGAAGGCGATCGTCCACGGCCACGGCGGCGTCGTCCTCGAGTCTCTGAAGAAGATGTATCTCCACGTCGATCTGCAGGCCGACGACCGGCTCTTCTGGTTCACGACCACCGGCTGGATGATGTGGAACTTCGTCGTCAGTGGGCTGTTCACCGATGCATCGATCGTCCTCTACGACGGGAACCCGGGCACTCCCGATCTCGGCGTTCTCTGGGATCTCGCAGAGGCCGCCGGGATCACGTGCTTCGGCACGAGCGCCGCGTACATCGGCGCCTGTCAGAAGGCCGGGTTGAGGCCCGCGGAGGACCGTGACCTGTCGGCGCTCCGTTCCGTTGGATCGACCGGATCGCCGCTCTCCCCCGAGGCGTTCGCCTGGGTCTACGAGGCGCTCGATGAGGACATCTGGTTGTTCTCCACCTCTGGTGGCACCGACGTCGCGACCGCGTTCGTCGGCGGTGTCCCGACGCTGCCCGTCTACCAGGGCGAGCTTCAGGCGAGGGCGCTCGGCGCGCGCCTCGAGGCATGGAGCCCCGAGGGGAAGTCGCTCATCGGCGAGGTGGGCGAGCTCGTGATCACCGAGCCGATGCCCTCGATGCCGATCTTCTTCTGGGGCGATTCGGACGGCAGCCGCTATCGGGAGAGCTACTTCGAGATGTTCCCGGGCGTCTGGCGCCATGGCGACTGGATCGAGATCACGGATCGCGGCACTGCGATCATCTCGGGCCGGTCCGACGCGACGATCAACCGCGGCGGCGTTCGCATGGGTACGAGCGAGATCTACCGCGTCGTGCTCGGCCTCGACGAGGTCGTCGACGCGCTCGTGATCGACCTTCCGCTTCCGGGGACGAGCGGCTTCATGCCACTCTTCGTCGTGCTCCGCCCCGGCGTCCGGCTCGACGAGGATCTCGTCGGGCGGATCCGGGCTCGACTCCGCGAGGACTGCTCTCCACGTCACGTGCCGGACGTCGTCGAGCAGATCGCCGAGGTTCCCCGCACGCTCTCCGGCAAGGTCCTCGAGCTCCCCGTGAAGCGCATCCTCCTCGGGGCGCCGGCGGCGAGCGTCGCGAGCCCCGATTCGCTCGCGAACCCGGCCTCCCTCGCGCCGTTCGAGGCGATGGCGCTCCTGCCGCCCTACGCCACTCGGCCGTAGGGGACGAACCTATCCTCGACCCAAGTTAGTAAATGCTAACTTAGCGTGCACCAACCGGATCTCGGCCATGGGAGAACGATGAGAGCGCGCCTACTCGCAAAGGAGAACAGGAAGTGGTGGATCCTCGCCTCGGTCTCGTTCGCCCTGTTCATGATCATGCTCGACAACACGGTCGTCAATGTTGCCCTGCCGACGATCCAGAGAGATCTCGGCATCGGCGTCTCCGAGCTCGAGTGGGTCGTGACGGGGTACGCGCTCAGCTTTGCCGTCCTGATGCTCACGGGCGGGAAGCTCGCCGACATGTTCGGGCGCCGACGTGTCTTCCTCATCGGCCTTGCGATCTTCACGCTCGCATCGCTCCTCTGCGGGCTTGCCGGTAACGCCGAGCTCCTGATCGCGGCCCGGGTGCTGCAGGGCGTCGGGGCGGCCTGCATGATGCCGGCGACGCTTTCGATCATCACGGCGACGTTCCCTCCGCGGGAGCGCGGAGCCGCTCTCGGTATCTGGGCCGGGGTCTCCGCGATGGCGCTCGCGATCGGCCCACTCGTCGGCGGCCTGATTACGGAGCACGTCGGCTGGAACTGGATCTTCTTCATCAACGTCCCCGTCGGGATCGCCGGTCTCGTCGCCGCCCGGCTGATCATCCCCGAGTCGCGGGACACGTCGAAGGAGCAGCGCCTCGACCTTCCCGGATTGCTGACCTCCGGCATCGCCCTGTTCGCGCTCGTCTACGCGCTGATCGAGGCGAACAGCCACGGGTGGACGTCACCCTTGATCCTCGGTTTGTTCGCCGTCTTCCTGGTCGCCGGCACGGCGTTCGTCATCCTCGAGTTGCATCAGCGCGTGCCGATGTTCGACATGACGCTCTTCCGGAACCCGACCTTCGCGGGCGCGAACACGGTCGCGTTGCTCGTCTCACTCGCCATGTTCGGCGTCTTCTTCTTCATCTCGCTCTTCATGCAGAACGTGCTCGGCTACAGCGCTGTTCGTGCCGGTGCTGCGTTCCTCCCCATGACGATCCTGATCATCCTCGTTGCTCCGATCGCCGGCAAGGCATCGGATCGCCTCGGGTCCCGCTGGCTGATGACCGGCGGAATGACGCTCGTGGCGGGATCGCTCCTCGTCTTCGCGCAGCTCCAGCCAGGCTCGTCGTACGTCAGCCTGCTCCCCGGAATGCTGCTGGGTGGGTTCGGAATGGCGATCACGATGACGCCGATGACGGCCGCCGCACTCAGTTCCGTACCGGTGGACAAGGCGGGCGTCGGGTCCGGCATGCTCAACACGTTTCGCCAGGTCGGGGGTTCGCTCGGGATCGCGGTGATGGGTGCCATTCTCGCGAGCGGATCGAACGCCGCGCTCTCCGCCGGCGCAACGCAGCAGGAGGCGTTCATCGACGGGCTCCATGATGCCCTCTACATCTCCTCGTTGGTCGCCCTCGCGGGAGCGTTGACGGCCTTCGGCACGGTGAGGAGCCACGCTGGCCCTCGGCCCTCCGGCGACGTCGTGCAGACCGAAGCGGTATGAGCGAGGGCCGGGCAGAGCGCCTTCCGGCCGCGCAGCGGCGGACGGCCATCGTCTCGGCCGCGACCGAGGTCTTTGCGTCCGGCAGCTACGCGGGCTCGACCACCGCCGAGATTGCCCGCGCGGCCGGCGTCTCCGAGCCGATCATCTACCGACACTTCGCCTCGAAACGCGATCTCTGGTTCGCCTGCCTCGAGCATGCGTGGCTCGATCTCCGGACGGCGATCGAGATGAAGGCCGGCGTGTCCAGTGACGCATCCGAGGTGCCGGACGTCGACGTCGCCGAGCAGTCGCCCTGGGCGAGCCCGTTGCTCCCGAACCTCTGGCTGCAAGGGGTCGCCGAGGCGGGCGAGGACGAGAAGATCCAGGCACACGTCCGCGCGCACGTGCGAGAGGTGCACGACTACGTCGCCGAGCTGATGCGGCGCAATCAGGCGGCGGGTGGGATCCCTGTCGATCGCGATGCCGACACCGAGGCCTGGATCTTCCTCGCCGGCGGCCTGCTGCGCTCGTTCGCGGATCGCCTCGGAGGCGTCCTCGGGCCTGCGGAGTTCGCCGCGATCGGTCGCGAGCGGCGACGGTGGCTCTTCGGCGTGGCGGACTCCCGAGCGACCGGTTGAGGCCGGCCACCGCGCCCGTTCCCTCTCACCACGGAATCCGCAGCAGCCAGAACACGATCATCCCGACCGCGAGCGCGACCCACAACTGGCGCGTGCGCCAGGCGGCGAGCGCCGCCACCACGGCTGCCAGGAAGCGGATCTCCCCTTCTCCGAGATCACCCTGGAGCGAGGGCGTGACGAGCGCCGCGAAGACGGCGATCGGGACGAAGTGGAGGAACCTGATCCAGACGTCGGGCAGGTCGGTGCGACGGACGAGCCCCGCGTAGCGCGAGCCGAACGTGACCGCGACCATCCCGGCCAGCGTGAGCCAGAAGGTCATGCGACCTCCCGCACTGCGTCGGCGGCGTCGATCGTCGCGTCGGCCGGTGCCCGGCGCGTGAGAAAGGCACCGAGAAGGCTGCCGGCGACCCCGGTGATCAGGATCGGAAGCCCACCGGGCACGCCGCCCTGCTGGAGCCCGTAGGCGAGCGCCCCCGCGGCGAGGGCGACGATCAGCTCGACGCGCGTGCGAACGAGCGGAACGAGGAGTGCCAGGAACGCGAGGGGAAAGATCAGGTCGACGCCGAGCTTCGTGGGATCGGGGATCGTCGCGCCGAGGAGGAAGCCGCCGAGCGTCGCGAGATTCCACATCACGAAGAGGCTGAGCTCGATACCCATCAGGAACGGGAACGAGCGCTCCTTCGCGGCCGCGGCAACGCCGAACGCCTCGTCGGTGAGGAAGAACGCAGCGACGGGGCGCTGCCGCCGCCTCAGGTGGAACACCCGGCCGAGCGAGAGTCCGTAGAGGAGATGCCGCACGTTGAGGAGAAGCGTCGTGAGAACGATCTCCAGACCGGCGGCACCGGTCGCGATCAGGCCGACGGCGCTGAACTGCGCGCTTCCGGCGAAGACGAGGACCGAGAGCGCCTGGGTCTCGACGAGTGAGAGGCCGGCCGCCCGCGCGGTGACCGCGAAAGCGACGCCGAACGGGATGACGCCGAGCCACAGGGGGGCAAGCGCCCAGAACCCGCGGCCGAAGGCGCCGTTCGTCGGGGTCCCGTCCATCGTCCGATCCTAGGGACAGCGGTCATGCGCAGAAACAGAAACGCCCCTGGCTGCGGCTCCCGGGGCGTTTCCGTTTCTCTGTGGGGGTTCCCTTCCCCGGCTGTGACAGCTGAAGCTCGTGACTCTGCGGCCCAGGCACGAGACTCCTTCCTGCTGCCACCGTTCGGTCCGGTGTGCCCCTTGCTCCACAACCTGGCGTGGGCTGCGGTGCTTGGTAGTCGAGACTGTAGAGCGCCCGTCCAAAAAAGTCAAGTCGCTCGGTCAAGTGATTTGCGATATGCTGTCCTTCACTTGGCAAACCGCTCTTCCTGGCTCCGATTTACCGCATTCGGGAGCCGCGGCTCACCCTTCGGAGGGAGGCAGGTACGAGGTGCAGCGCGTTGACTGACACACAGATGGACGCCGCCCCCGACCGCCTCACGCAAGGAGACCCGGTTGCTCCCGTTGCCGTGACCCTCGCAGCCACGACTCCGTCGGCCCCGACGTCACGTCTCGGCGATCGGCTGCGCTCCCTGCGCCTCGCCGCCGGCTTGACGCAGACGCAGGTCGCAGGGGAGCGCTTCTCGAAGGAGTACATCAGCCAGATCGAGCGTGGCAAGACGCGCCCCACCGATGAGGCGATCGCCTGGCTCGCGGCCCGTCTCGACGTCGATGCCGCGTTCCTCGGTGGCGGGGTCTCCACGGATGTTCGTGGGCGCATCGAAGCGCAACTCGCGCGCGCCGAGGCTCTGACCGAGTCACATCGCTACGCCGAGGCAGTCGAGCAATTCGTGTCCGCCCGACGGGACATCGGTGCCACCGGCTCGGCCGAGCTCGAGGTACGCGCCCTTGCCGGAGAAGCGTGGGCGCTCGCCCAGGAGGGCGACGCACACGAATCGGTCGAGCTCCTCCAGGTCGCGCGAGAGCTCGCCGAGGCGCCGCAGTTCTCCGATATCGACCGGGCGGACATCCTCTTCCGACTCGGCGTCTGCCGGTACAAGCTCGCGAGCGTCGCCATCGCGGCAGCGCTGTTCGACCAGGCGCTTTCTCTCGCCGACGCATCCGGGCTTCCGTGCGATCTGCTCCGGGCTGACATCCTCGGCTGGCGTTCACGCTGCCGGCGCCGTCAGCGTGACTTCGACGCCGCACGAGAGGACGTCGAAGCTGCTCTCGAGCTCGCCCAGGGAATGGGCGACCGTCGCATCGTTGCGAACACGTATTTCCAGGCCTCGCTCGTCGCCGAGCGCGCGGGGTACTGGGCCACGTCGCGCTCGTACGCCGAGCAGGCGAAGGCGCTCTACGAGGAGCTGAACGACGAGCGGAACGTCGGACGTCTGATGTTGAACCTCGGCGGTCTCGATCTCCTCCTCGGGAAGCCGCAGGATGCGATCGGCCATCTCGAGGCGTCGTTCGCTCTTGCCGTCGAGGCGGAGTCGAAGCCGGATGCGGCGCAGGCGCTCGGGGGCCTTGCGACCGTTCATCTCGAGCTCGCCGACTACGACGCCGCGGACGAGCACGCGCGCAAGGCACTCGCGTTGCTCGAAGGCAGGGACGACTTCCTCGACGAAGTCGGTCAGTCGCATCTCGTTCTCGGGCGCGCGTTGCTCGAGCGTGGCCGTCTGGACGAGGCCCAGGAGAGCTTCGAAGCTGCGGACGCCGTGTTCGAACAGATGGCGTCCGTGGGGCACAGGGCAGGGGCATGGGTCGCGCTCGGCGACCTCGCGCGTCGTCGGGGAGACGACGGCGAGGCAGCGCGCCGCTACCGGAGTGCTGCCGAGGCGCTCCAGGACATCCGGTTCTGAGGAAGGAGGAAAGGCAATGCACAGAGGACGAATGCTCCTACTGCTGGCCAACCTCGCTCTGATCGCGGCCTGGCTCGGCAGATTCCATCGGCCCAGCCACACGTGGTCGGACGGCCACTAGCGCGACCGGGAACGCGTCGCCGTGCGGCTAAGCTCCGGTCGTGTACCGGTCGGCTGCCGCACTCATCGTTCTCGGCTGCGCGCTGACCCTCGTCGGCTGCGGAGGCTCCGGCACGAGCAGCGACGGCGGCACGGCCACGACGACCCAAGCGCCTCCGGGATCCCTGGAGGCGCTCTGGCGTCAGGGGGGCGAGGCGGTCGCCGTCGTGCCGGGTACGTCCGACTACGGCACGGGCGAGAACCGCGTCTCGTTTCTGATCGTCGACAAGCAGTCGGAGCTGATCGAGGAGAAGCGGGCGCGTATCTGGATCGCCCGGGGCCTCCGGGAGAAGCCGTTCGCCGAGACGACGGCGACGCTCGAGCCGATCGGCATTCCCGGTGGCGCGGCCGCCGACGCGCAGAACATCTACGTGGCGACGGTGAGCACGCCGACCCCGGGGAAGTACTGGATCCTCGCCAAGCCGACCAGTGGGCGGGACATCCAGGCGCTCGGGAACCTCGTCGTACGCAAGCATGCCGTAGCACCCGAGGTCGGTGATCGCGCGGTCCCCTCACGGAACCCCACGCTCGAGGCCGACGCACCCGTCGCGTCGGTGCGGGCCGCGACGACTGCCGAGCCGCCGGACCTCGATCTCCTCCGTACCACGGTCGCCGCGGCAATGGCCGCCGAGCGGCCCTTCGTCGTGACCTTCGCGACGCCGCTCTACTGCCAGACCCGAACGTGCGGCCCGGTCGTCCAGGTCGTCCAGTCGGTGGCGCGGGACTGGCGGAGCAAGGGCGTGGACTTCGTCCACATCGAGATCTACAAGGACAACGATCCTTCCAAGGGGACGAACCGCTGGGTCGACGAATGGAAGCTCCCGACCGAGCCGTTCACCTTCGTCGTCGATCGCAACGGCGTGATTCGCGCCCGGCTCGAGGGCGCATTCAGCCCGGCGGAGCTCGAGGCGGCAGTCCAGAAGGTCGCCGCCTGAGCTCATCGCTCTCGACGGCCCGGGAATCGAGCCGCCGCTAGGCTCCCCGCATGAGCCGCGTCCTCCAGTCGCTCCCCGTCGGAGAACGGATCGGGATCGCCTTCTCGGGTGGTCTCGACACCTCCGTCGCCGTCGCCTGGATACGGGAGAAGGGCGGGATCCCGTATGCCTTCACCGCCGATCTCGGGCAGTACGACGAGCCCGACATCGGGAGCGTGCGCGAGCGCGCGTTCGACTACGGCGCCGAGGGGGCCGAGCTCGTCGACTGCCGCGCACCGCTCGTGCACGAAGGGCTCGTTGCGCTCCAGTGCGGTGCGTTCCACATCTCGAGCGGAGGCAAGACGTACTTCAACACGACGCCGCTCGGGCGTGCGGTCACCGGGACGATGCTCGTGAACGCGATGCGCGAGCACGGCGTCGACATCTGGGGTGACGGGTCGACCTACAAGGGCAACGACATCGAGCGCTTCTTCCGCTACGGGCTCCTCGTGAATCCCGACCTGCGGATCTACAAGCCGTGGCTCGATCCGCAGTTCGTCGAGGAGCTCGGTGGCCGCAAGGAGATGAGCGAGTGGCTGCTCGAGCGCGAGCTGCCGTATCGTTCGTCGGTCGAGAAGGCGTACTCGACGGATGCGAACATCTGGGGGGCGACGCACGAGGCGAAGGAGCTCGAGCTGCTCGATCGCTCGATGTCGATCGTGGAGCCGATCATGGGCGTCGCCCACTGGGACTCCGGGCATGCGATCGAGCCGGAGACCGTGAGCGTGCGCTTTCACGAGGGCTGGCCCGTCGCGCTGAACGGCGTCGAGTTCGCCGATCGGGTCGAGCTCGTGCTCGCCGCCAACGAGATCGGGGGCCGTCACGGTCTCGGGATGTCGGATCAGATCGAGAATCGGATCATCGAGGCGAAATCCCGTGGCATCTACGAGGCGCCGGGGCTCGCGCTGCTCTTCGTCGCCTACGAGCGGCTCGTCAACGCGATCCACAACGAGGCGACGATCGACAACTACCGCACCATGGGCCGGCGGCTCGGGCGACTCCTCTACGAGGGACGCTGGTTCGATCCGCAGTCGCTGATGTTGCGGCAGAGCCTCCAGAGCTGGATCGGGCTCGCAGTCACGGGCGAGGTGACGATCGAGCTGCGTCGCGGCGACGACTACACCTTGCTCGACACGACGAGCCCGAACGCGACCTACCAGCCGGAGCGTCTCTCGATGGAGAACGTCGAGAGCGCGTTCGGGCCGCTCGACCGGATCGGCCAGCTGACGATGCGCCTGCTCGACCTCGAGGACTCGCGCGACAAGCTCGAGCTGTACGGCAGTCTCGGCCTGACCCAGGCCGAGGGGCCGCTCGAGCTGCTCGGCGGCGGCGGCGACAGCGACGAGGGGCCGTAGCCCGTCGTCCGGGCTCTAGACCTGGTCGCCCGCCCGCTCCATCACGACGACCGGGACACGCGCGGGCGGCGTGAGGCGCAGCAGCGCGCGCACGATCTCGGCGCAGTCCTCCGGCGCGATCATCTCCTCGCCCGGGATACCGGTCCACGCGGCCATGCGGGTATCCACGAACCCCGGGCAGACGGCGGTTGCCCGTACCCCGGTGTCCGCCTCCTCACGGTTGAGCGTCCGGGTCAGCGCGATCAGCGCCGCCTTCGATGCGCCGTAGCCCGCGAGCCCCGGCGTCGGCACGGTGCCTGCGATCGAGGCGAGGTTGACGACGAAGCCCTTCGTCGTGCGGAGGGAGGGGAGCGCTTCGCGGGTGACGAGGAATGCCCCGCGCAGGTTGACGCTCTGCTGGAGATCCCACGCCTTGGTCGACGTATCGGCGATCGTTCCGGCGATCCCGACGCCGGCCGAGTTGACGAGCACGTCCATGCCCCCATGCGCCGCAAGGTGCTCGGCGACGAGGCGCGTGCAGTCCTCCTCCGACGACACGTCGGCGGCGACGATCGTTGCGTCGAGCCCCTCGCGGGCCGCCTCGAGCCGATCGAGCTTGCGCCCGGCGAGGGTGAGGGAGTACCCCTCCTCGGCAAGCATGTGGGCGATCGCGAGGCCGATGCCCGACGAGCCACCCGTGATGAGCGCCGATGGCATGGTCAGATCCTTACACAGACGGAACGAAGGCCGCCAGGGGGGTGGCGGCCTTCGTGTGGATCAGGGAGGAGAGGGGGAAGGGGTATGACTCTCCGCCCCCTTGTTCTCCTTGCACCGGGGGACTCCTTCGGGCCGCGCGTACACTGATTTCGTGACCGCAACACCGACCTTGACGTCGCTCGCGAAGGCGGGAGGGTGCGCGGCCAAGTATCCGGCTGCCCGGCTCGAGAAGCTCCTCGCCGGATTCGTCCCGGTCGATTCTGCGGAGCTTCTGATCGGCCTCGATCCCGCCGACGACGCCGCTGTCTACCGCCTCGATGCCGAGCGCGCGATCGTCTTCACGGTCGACTTCTTCCCTCCGGTCGTCGACGACCCTCGAGCGTTCGGTGCCATCGCGGCGACGAACGCCCTCAACGACGTCTTCGCCATGGGCGGCACGCCGCTCCTCGCGCTCTCGATCGCGACGTTCCCCGAGGATCTTCCCACGGAGGTCCTCGGAGAGATCCTCGCGGGCGCCGACGAGGTGGTTCGAGCGGCGGGTGCGATTCTCGCCGGCGGCCACACGATTCGCGACGACGAGCCGAAATACGGCCTCGCCGTCGTCGGGACGGTGCATCCGGACGGGATCTGGCCGAAGAGCGGTGCGAGACCGGGCGATGCCCTGTTTCTGACCAAAGCGCTCGGGACGGGGCTCGTGCTCCAGGCGCAACGCGAGGGCCGCGCGCCGGCGGGGGCGCTCGATGCAGCGATCGAGGCGATGCTGACGCTCAATCGCGACGCCGCCGACGCGCTGCGCCCGTTCGCGCCGCACGCCGTGACCGACGTGACCGGCTTCGGACTCCTCGGCCACGCCTACGAGATGGCGTCGCGTAGCGGCGTGCGGATCGAACTGAGCGCGGCCACGCTTCCTGCCCTCCCCGGTGCCCACGATCTCGCCGGTTCCGGGACGCGCACCGGCGGCGACGGCCGCAACCGCGACTACGCAGGCCCGCATGTCGAGAGCGCCGCCGGCGCGGCCGCCGAGGCACTCGCGTTCGACCCGCAGACGGCCGGGGGTCTCCTGGTCTCGCTCCCCGCCGACAAGGCCGCCGTGCTCGAGGCGACATTCGGCAGCCGTGACCTCGCGCTCTTCCGCGTGGGACGCGTCGTCGAGGGCAGGGGAGTGGGGCTCGCGTGAGCAGCGGGACCGATGCCGTTGAGCCCGCGCGGGGCCGCCGGGCCGTGTCGTCGCGGCGATTCGTCCAGGTCGCCGGGCTGACCCTCTTCACGCTCTGGGTGGTCGTCACGAGCGGGGCCGTCGTTCGCCTGACCGCCTCCGGCCTCGGCTGTGACAACTGGCCGCGTTGCGGTGACAAGCCCTACCCGGAGCAGGGGGGGCACGCCGCAATCGAGTTCGGGAACCGCATGGTGGCGCTCGTCGGGATCATCTTCACGCTCGTCACCTGGCTCGCATCCCGGCGCGTGGACGGTCTGCCGCGGGCGGTGCGCACGGTCGCCCTCGTCACGGCGCTCGGCACGATCGCCCAGATCCCACTCGGCGGGATCACGGTCCTGCTCGACCTCCACCCCGTTGCCGTGATGTCCCACTTTCTGCTCGCGCTGCTCGTCGTGGCGGGCTCGATCGTCGTCCTGATCGAGGCGTGGAGCCACGACCGAGGCCTCGCCCCGCCGGCGGGGCCGGTGTGGCTGCGCCGGGTCGCCGTGGCCGCCGTGGCCGGATGCGCCGTGCTCGTCGTCACGGGCACGGTCGCCACGGCATCCGGGCCGCATTCGGGAGGGGAAGACATTCGCCGGCTCGGGGTCTCCGTCAACGACACGATCTACGTCCATGTCCGCGCCACCGCGATCTACGGGATCGCGCTTCTCGTCGTTGGCGTCTTTCTCTGGCGCCTCCGGGCGCACCTTCCCGGGATAGCGCGCGGCGGTGCGCTCCTGCTCGGGATCCTCCTCGTGCAGATGGCCGTCGGCGAGATTCAGTACCGCAATGCCCTGCCGTGGTGGCTCGTCGCGATCCACGTCTCCCTTGCGGCGACGATCTGGGTGCTGACGGTCGCGATCGCCTACGCTCTCTATCGCCCTCCGGGACCGCTCGTCGCCGCCGACCACGGCTAAGCTGACCGGATGAGCGAGCTCAGGATCGACGAGCAGCCCTCGTTGCGCAGGCCAGTCCTGATCGCGGCGTTTCGGGGGTGGAACGACGGAGGGCAGGCTGCGAGCCTCGCCTGTGGGACGCTTGTGCGCACCTGGGGCGCGCGACGGATCGCCGAGATCGATCCCGAGGGATTCGTCGATTTCCAGTCGACTCGGCCCACGGTCTCGCTGGACGAGGGGTTGACGCGGAAGATCGAATGGCCCGAGAACGTCTTTCACGTCGCCGCGATCCCTGGCGTCGAGCGCGACGCGGTCATCCTGCTCGGCGTCGAGCCGAACTACCGCTGGCGCGCATTCAACGATCTCGTCGTCGGCTTCGCCCGCGAGCTCGGCGTCGAGTTCGTCGTCACGCTCGGGGCGCTCCTTGCAGACGTCCCGCATACACGAGACGCCCCGGTGACGGGAGCGGCGAGCGACGTGTCACTCGTCGAGGAGATGGGACTGCAGCCGTCTCGCTACGAGGGGCCGACGGGCATCGTCGGCGTGCTGCACGACGCGTTCAAGCAGGCAGGGATTCCCTCCGTGAGCCTCTGGTCGGCGGTGCCGCACTACGTCTCGCTGGCGCCGAGCCCCCGCGCCGCGAAGGCGCTCTGCGGCCGACTCGGCGAGCTTCTCGGCGTCGAGCTCGACGTCGTGGAGCTCGAGGAGCAGGAGGCGATCTACGCCGAGCAGATCACGGAGGCGGTCGCGTCCGATCCCGAGACAGCTGCCTACGTCGAGGAGCTCGAGCGACGGGCCGACTCGATCGACGAGCTGCTCGACGAGGACGACCTTCCCACGGGCGAGTCGCTCGCCGCCGAGCTGTCGCAGTTCCTGCGCGACCGCGAGAGCGGCGACCCACCGCCCCCGTAGCGCGGGACGGGCGGAGCGGTCTCGCCTACGACGAGGGGGCTGCTTCGACCGGCGGTTGGTCGGGTGCCTTCGCCTCCGCCGCCGGATCCGTGGCTGCGCCGTTCGCTGCGGCCGCCGCCGGATCGGGAGCCGTGCTCGGCCGGCGCTTCTTGCGCCTGCGTCGCGACTTCCGGGCAGGCGCCTTCGGGGCAGGGAGGTTCTCGGCGAGGGCGCTCGCGATCTCGGAGATCGGCCCGAGGTCCTCGCGCGCCTGGTCGAGGAGAGCGTTGGCGCGCGGCGTGTACGCGTCCGCCGAAGCCAGGAGCGCCGCGCCGATCGGGAGCGGGAGGGCGCACGCAACCCGGACGAGCTTCGCGATGTTGTCCTCGTGCCGGTGGCCGCGCGAGTTCGCGACCGAGCCGAGCAGGCGCTTCGCCTCGGGGAACTCGGCGCTTGCGCGCCTGTCCTGCACCTTCCGCGTTGCGCGGGCGAGCTTCCACGTCCAGCGTCCGAGGATCTGATCCGGCGCGGTGGCCTTCCCTTCGCCGATGGCGCGGAGGAGGATCCGCACGCCCGCGGTTCGGTCCTTCTCCCACGGCAACGCCTGGCTGACGAGCGTGACGAGATCGTCGAAGTCGGCCCGCTCGACCGGCGTCGCGACCCGATCCGCGAGGGCGGTCATCCGCAGGCGGCGATTCTGATTCTCGGCTGCGCAGACCGAGAGGAACGTCTCGAGAGCGCCCTTGCCGGCCCGGCCCTCGGTGAACTTCCGCGCGAACTCGGTGCGCTGGTCGAACCTGATCTGTCGCCCTGCGACGGTCGCCCAGTAGCGCTGCTCCTCGTCGTCGAGGAACTTCGGATCGATCCGCTGCCACTCGCGATGGATCACCGCGTGTCGCCGCGCGACGTCGGGAGTCACGGGCACGAGCCACGGGACGGGAGAGAGCAGCCGGCGCGCCCGGCGCTGCTGGCGCCGTCGTGGCGCCGGCGTTACGCGTGCGCCCTCGCGGTAGAAGTCGGCGTCGAGGAGCGAGTGCAGCGAGATGACGCGATCGTTGTGGGTGGACCCCTTCGTCACGAAGTCGACGACGACGCCCGCCTCCTTGCGCGAGTGCATGCGCATGATGCGGCCGATGCGCTGCTGATAGACGCGCCGCGAGGCGGTCGGCGCGAGGTGGAAGCAGACGGTGGCGCGCGGTGAGTTCCATCCTTCCGCCAGAAGCTGTGCGTTGACGAGGACGTTGATCTCGCCACGCTCGTACGCAGCGAGCGTCTCGGCCAGCCTCACGGGAGGCGTCTTGCCGGAGACGGCCTCGGCCTTGAGGCCGGCAGCGCGGAACTCCTGGGCGAGGTTGTAGGCATGCTCGACACCGGCCGCGTAGACGATGCCGGGCGTCGTGCCGAACCGCTCCCGGTAGAGGCTTGCGGCCGCCTGGTTCAGCGCCTCGTGGTCGAGGGCCGCTGCGAGCGCGCGCTCCTCGAAGTCGCCGCCGACGATCGGCACGGCGTTGATCGCCGCTGCCGGAGGAACCCGCAGGCAGCGCAGCGGTGCGATCAGTCCGCGACGCGCGGCGTCCGCAAGCGGGAGATCGTCGACCGAGGCCGGGAAGACATCGGAGACCTGCTTTGCGATCAGCTGCTCCGTCGCCGTCATGCCGATGTAGACGGGCTCGCTGAACGACCGGATCGCCGCGCTCGTCTTCTCACCGAGGGCCGTGTGGGCCTCGTCGCAGATCACGAGCTGGTAGGCGTTGCGCGAGATCTCGCCGGCGTGGCGGGCGAACCAGGCATACGTCTGGATCGTGATCGGGTCGTCGCGGAGCGGCTCCTTGCCCTGGTCGATCGCGTCCGTGAAGCGGTCGCCATACCCCTCGGTCGTCAGGTCTCGCTGGAACTGCGACACGAGCAGTCGGCGGTGGGTGAGGATCAGGATCCCGAGATGGCGTGACGCCTCGACGAACCCCGCAGCCGCGATCGTCTTGCCGGACGCGGTCGGGTGCCGGAAGCGATACCGTCTCTCGGCGCCGGGATCGTCGCCGACGAAGCTCGGCTCGTCGGCGTCGAGGTCGACGACGCCTGCGTCGAAGTCGTCGTCCTCCTCCTCGAGCTCGACCTCGGGGCTGTCGCCACCGCTGCCGATGCCGTTCCCGTTTCCGGACCCGTTCTCCTCGGCACTCCGCTGGTGCGCCGCGATCAGCTCGGTCAGCATCCCGGCGAGCGCGTCCACCTGGTGGCGCCGGAGATCGGTGCCTGCTGCGGTCTGCGGCTTCGGTGCAGCGAGCACGCGCTCGAGCCCGAGCATCAGGCCGTACTGCACGCGCCAGCCGCTCGAGGGTGTGCGGGCGCCCGCATCGATCTCGGAGATTGCGTCGTCGAGCGCGCGCCGCCGTGCGGTGCCGGGGGCGAGGGCGGCAGCGGGGTCCTCGTCCGGGTGGAGGAACGGCTCGCCGTACCAGGCCTGGGTGCGGAGCGCGGCGGCCTCCAGGCCATCTGCCGGCTCCGACGACGGATGTGTCGGATTGAAGTCGGTCTCTTGCATATGCGCAGCACACGCTTGACGTGCTGCTTCCTTGAGGATCAGCACGCTCACGCGTTTCGGGCGCGTCAAGCGGTGCTGTTGAACACAACAGTACCGAAATACGGCGGTGTTTGGGGACGGGCCGGGGGTAGGCGCCGACGCGCGGTCAGTCGCCCGGGCGAGCGGCGTTCTCGGCGAGTGGCCCGCCGGTCGCGCGCTGCGAGGCACCGCTCTCGTCCAGGTACCTCGTCAGGCCGCCCCGGAAGAACGGGAAGCCCGCCCCGAGAATCAGGCAGGCGTCGATCTCACCGGCCGACGAGACGACACCGTCGTCGAGTATTCGGCGGGTCTCGTCGGCAAGGGCGTCGAGCAGCGTCTCGTGGAGTTCGTCGACGGTCTGCCGCTCGTCCCCCGTGATCACGATGTCCATCTCCCCGCTCGCGAAGTTCTCGAGCGTCGGGGAGAGCGCAAATCGGTCGGGGAAGGCGTCGTGAAGCGTGTGGAGCACGTGATTCGCGACCCGGGGGCCGACCATCGCGAGCAGTGCCGACGGTGGCATCGGGATCCCGATGCGAAGTGCGGCCTCGTCGGTCTCCTCGAGAGTGTTGCCGTTCTCGAGTGCTCGCATGAGGACGCTCGACTGCCGCGTGAGGAGTCGATTGACAACGAACGCGGGCGCATCCCGGACAAGGACGCCGCGCTTGCCGAGCTTCCTCGTCACGTCCCAGGCGCTGGCAAGCGTGGTCTCGTCCGTCGCGGGCGCGCGCACCAGCTCGACGAGCGGGAGCACGGACACCGGGTTGAAGAAGTGCATCCCGACGAGCCGCTCGGGATGGCGTAGCCCGGCGGCCATCGCCGCGACCGAGAGCGAGGAGGTGTTCGTGACGAGGAGGCACTCCTCCGAGACGACGTTCTCGAGCGAAGCGAACACCGCCTGCTTCACGGCCAGCTCCTCGAACACGGCTTCGATCGCAAGACCGCAGCCCGCAAACTCCGCGATCTCGGTCGTCCCGCTGACGAGCGTGCCGAGGAAGCGCGCCTTGCCCTCTGCGAGGCGGCCGCGCGAGACCTGCTTCGCAAGGTCGGCGTGGATCGCTGCGACGGCGTCGTCGACCCTGCCGGCGTCGATGTCCGTGAGCACCACGGGCACCTCGAGGCGTCGCAGGAAGAGCGTCGCGAGCTGCGTTGCCATCAGGCCCGCGCCGACCACGCCGACCCGTTCGATCCGACGCGGCTTCGCGTCGGGGACGCCGATCCCCTTCTTGATGCGTCGTTCGATCAGGTCGAACGCGTACACGGCCGCCTGGGCCTGGGGTCCCGGCAGGAGATCGGCCAGCGCATCCTCCTCCGCCGTGTAGCCGTCGGCGATCGCCCACTCGGCCGCCCCCACGATGAGGTCGAGGGCGCGGTACGGAGCGAGCGCAACGCCGTGGACGGCGTCGTCGACGGCGAATCGCGCCTTCGCGCAGACCGCGGCTGCATCCGAGAGGTCGACGTCATCCCTCTCCGGCGGCGGCGTCTCGATGGCGCGCACGAGCCACTCGATCGAGTCGTCGAGGAACTCGACGTCGTCGAGGAGCTCGTCGACGAGGCCGAGCTCGGCCGCCCGGGCCGCGCCGACGAACCGGTTCTGCGCGAGCGGGTTCGCGACGATCAGCTCGACGGCGGCGGACGCACCGACGAGGCGCGGTGTGAGCTGCGTACCACCCCAGCCGGGAATGATCCCGAGGAACACCTCGGGAAACCCGACGTGCCGTACGGAGCGGGCCATCGTGCGGAAGTCGCAGTGGAGCGCGATCTCGAGACCGCCTCCGACCGCCGCACCGTTGATCGCCGCGAGCGTCGGGAACGGCAGGTCGCGGATCGCCCCGAAGGCGCGGTGTCCTGTGACGGCTGCCGTACGAGCGAGCTCGTGCGTCGACATCCTCGGGAACTCGGTCAGGTCCGCGCCGGCCGCGAAGACGAACGGCTTACCGGTGAGGACGAGGCCGCTCCACGGCCTCGCGCCCAACGTGCCGAGGCACTCGCCGAGTGACTCGAGCGCGACGGTTCCGAAGACGTTGGGCTTCTGCCAGTCCTCCCCGTTGTCCATGGTCACGAGGGCGATCGGGCCGACGCGGCTCGAGATCTCCTGCAGGTGAAACCGGGTCGGTGACTCAGCCACAGCGCGTGTTCTCCCACAGAAGCGCGGCGCCCATGCCGAGACCGATGCAGAGCGCGGTGAGGCCGTACTGTACGTCCGGTCGTCGTCCGAGCTCGTCGGCGAGCTGCGCCATCAGCCGCACCCCGGTCGCGGCAAGGGGATGCCCGCACGCGATCGCGCCACCCGACGGGTTGAGCCGGGGGTCGTCCGGTGCGACGCCCACGCCGTCGCACCACGTCAGGACCTGGACGGCGAACGGCTCGTTCAGCTCGAACAGGCCGATGTCGTCGATCGTCAGGCCAGCCTGCGCGAGGACGCGCTCTGTGGCGGACACCGGCCCGATCCCCATGAGGTGCGGCTCGACCCCGGTGTAGGAGAAGCCGACGAGCCGCATGGTCGGCTCGAGCCCGAGCTCGGCAGCAGCGGCCTCGGAAGCGAGAAGACCGGCGGTGGCGCCGTCGGTCAGGCCGGCAGAGTTGCCGGCGGTGACACGGCCTCCGACGCGGAACGGCGTCCGCAGCCCGGCGAGGCCCTCGAGAGTGGTATCGGGGCGGAGGAACTCGTCGCGCGCGGCGACCCGCCAGCCCTCGTCGCCGAAGACGCTCATCGGCACGACCGTGCGTGCCATCACCCCGTCGTCCTGCGCCCACGCCCCGCCTGCACGCACCTGGCTCTCGAGCGCGTAGCGGTCGGCCATCTCGCGGCTCAGGTGGGGAAATGCGTCGTGGAGGTTCTCGGCCGTCTGGCCCATCACCGCCGCGCTCTCGTCGATCAGCCGCTCACTGACGAACCGGGGATTGAAGTCGACCTCCTCCCCCATGGCGTGATGCCCCATGTGCTCGACGCCCCCGACGAGCACGATGTCGGCGGCGCCCATCGCGATCTCACCCGCTCCCGCGGTCGTAGCGGTCAAGGCGCCTGCGCACATGCGGTCGACGGCGAACCCCGGCACCGTGTGAGGGAGCCCCGCAAGCAGGGCGACGTCGCGCCCGAGCGTCAGTCCCTGGTCGCCCACCTGGGCCGTCGCCGCGAAGATCACGTCACCGATGCGCTCGGGAGGCACCTGCGGGTTGCGGCGAAGCAGCTCGCGCACGACCTTCACCGCCATGTCGTCGGCCCGCGTCTTCCAGAAGAGGCCCGTCGGGCCTGCCTTGCCGAACGCCGTGCGGACGCCGTCGACGAAGACGACTTCATGACGTGGGCGACCCATCCCGCCGAGGATAGCCCGTTCTCAACTGACAGTCGTCGCCAGTTATGTGACGATGAGGCCGGAGGCCGGCGGGCGGCGCCGGCCTCCATTTGGGTTCAAGCGATGGAAGAGCGTATCGCTGGAACCCAAATGGATTCTTTTTGCCACGCTGCGCGTGGATCCTGAAGGGGCCGGCCCGCCGGCCTCCATTTCGGTCTCAACGATGGAAGAGCGTATTGGGTTCAAGCGATGGAAGAGCGTATCGCTGGAACCCAAATGGATTGCTCTTGCCACGCTGCGCGTGGATCCTGAAGGGGCCGGCCCGCCGGCCTCCATTTCGGTCTCAACGATGGAAGAGCGTATTGGGTTCAAGCGATGGAAGAGCGTATCGCTGGAACCAAAATGGATGCTTTTGCCACGCTGCGCGTGGATCCTGAAGGGGCCGGCCCGCCGGCCTCTGCACGGGCATCACGGGTGGGGCCGGTTGCCGGACGCTTCAGCAGGTCACCAGGATGGATCTGACCGCAAGCGGCCGTGCGTTCATTGCGAAGACATCTCCGGGCGTCGTAGACTCCCTGTCCCCCAATCGGGAAGGAGACCCGAATGCCCGAGATGACCGCGTACATCCCCGGAACGCCGTGCTGGGTCGACGTCTCGTCGGACAACGTCGCGGCGTCGGCCGGCTTCTACTCCGGCCTCTTCGGCTGGGACGCCATGGAGGTGCCTGACGGAGGGGGGTACACGATGCTTCTCCAGGCCGGGAAGGCCGTCGCAGCTGTGGGCGTCAACCAGGGTGGTGGCCCTTCGTCGTGGAGCACGTACATCGCGACGGCCGACGCCGACGCGACCGCTGCGAAGATCACCGCTGCCGGAGGCTCCCTGATGATCGACGTGATGGACATCTTCGACGCCGGCCGGATGGCGTTCGCGCTCGACCCACAGGGCGTGCTGTTCGGGATCTGGCAGCCGGGCACGCACAAGGGCGCGGAGCTCGTCAACGAGCCGTTCGCCTACACGTGGGCGGAGCTGAACACGACAGATGCCGCGGCGGCGCAGTCGTTCTACTCCGCGGTCTTCGGCTGGGAGCCGCAGGCGCTCGAGGGCGGGGAGGTCTTCGACTATGCGATGCAAAAGGTCGCCGGGCGCGTCGTCGGCGGCATCATGGCAATGGAGGGCGTGCCACCCGCCTGGGGCGTCTACTTCGCCGTGGAAGACACGGACGCGACGATCGCGCAGGCCGAGCAACTCGGGGGCTCGACGCTACGGGCGGCCGCCGACACCGACTTCGGTCGCATGGCGATGCTGGCGGACCCCGACGGAGCCGCCTTCGCCGTGATCAGGCTGGCGAGCGCGAGTTAGACGTCGAGGGCAGCCGAGGTCGCCCCTCTCCGTCGCTCAGCGGTGCTACTCGTCGCCCGCGGCGAGCTCTTTCGATCGCACCATCGCGGCCTGGATTGCGTTCAGGAGCGCTGCGCGAACGCCCGCGATCTCGAGCTCGCGGATCGCGGCGATCGTCGTGCCGCCGGGGGAGGTGACCATCTCGCGCAGTTCGACGGGATGCATCTTCAGGTCGCGCATCTGCTGCGCGGTGCCGAGCATCGTCTGGACGACGAGCTGTGTCGAGATCTCCCGCGAGAGACCTAGCAACAGCCCGGCCTCGATCATCCCCTCCGCCAGAAGCGCGAAGTAGGCGGGGCCCGACCCTGAGACGGCCGTGACCGCGTCCATCAGCTTCTCCGGCACACGGACGACCGCGCCGAGATGGGCGAGCGCCTCCTCGGCGAGCGTGACGTGCGCGTCGTCGGCATGGACGCCGGCACAGAGCCCCGCAACGCCCTCGTGCACGACCGACGGCGTGTTCGGCATCGCACGCGTCACCGGGACGCTCGGCGCGAGGTGCCGTTCGATCGTGGCCGTCGGAATTGCGGCTGCGACCGAGAGGACGGTCTGCTCGGTGGAGATGAGGTGCCCGATCTCGCCGAGCAGGATCTCGATGTCCTGTGGCTTCACCGCGATCACGACGAGCGCCGCGCCGGCGACCGCCTCCTCGTTCGACAGCGTCGCCATGATCCCGTGGCGCTCGCGGAGCTCGCTGACACGCTCGGGGCGGCGGCTGGACGCGGTGATGTCGGCAGGCTCGCGCCAGCCGGAGGACAGGAGCCCGGCGATCAGCGCTTCGCCGATCTTCCCGGCCCCGAGAACCGCGATTCGTCGCTCGTTCACCATGGTGCCTCAGTGTAGAGGCGCTCTCGTGGGCCTGCTGTAACGTGAGATCGAGGCCGCTACGCGGCGCGCTTCACCCGCAGGCGTGCGCGCCTGCCCGCGTCCGGATCGGCTCCTGGGACGAGGCCGCGCGACCAGCCGAGCATCAGCATCTGCCCGGCGAGCCCTTGCCACTCCTCGTACGGAGCGAGCAGCGCCGCCGTCTCCCCGGCTGCAACCCACTCGCCGCGAAGCGAGGCAAGGAGCTTGACGAGCCCGAGGTCGCCGACGAGCCCGTGGTCGTAGCGGCCGAGACCCTCGAGCGCGATCACGCCGACCGACCAGGCGCCGATCCCGCGTTCGCGGGTGAGGCGCTTCAGGACGACCTCCGTCTCGTGAGCGCGAAGGCGCTCGGGGTCGACCGAGCGGACGAGACGGGCCAGCGTCGCGGCGCGCGACGGCGCGAGCCCGTGGCAGCTGAGGTCGAGCGGCGAAAGCGTGCGGAGCGCCTCGGTCGTGGCAACGGAGACGCCGAGCCGGCGCAGGATGGACCGCTCGATCGCCGCCGCCCTGCGAGCCTCGATCAGCTGCCCGCAGATCGCCCGCAGCGTTGCGTGCGCGATAGTGGCGACACGCAACGGGCGGTAGCCGACGAGCATCCGCGCGCTCGGACCGATGAGCGGGTCGGCACGGAAGCGCCGGTGGAACTCCGTCGTGTCGTCCGCCAGTGCGAGCATGAAGCGGGCGCGCTCCAGACCGGCTTCTGTGGTGGCGTTGACGATGACGGCTCCGTCCGGACGCTGCCGGGCAGTTGCCCTCGAGCCGTCGACCAGCGCGCCCTGCCAGGTGCCGTTGCGACTCATCAGGCGAAGCCGATAGGGCCCCGTTGGCGTGACGACGTCCTCGAGCATGGTGACGTGACGGTATCGGGCCAGGCGGTTGGCCGCTTCGCCCGGTACCTTCGCCCGATGAACGTCGTCGATGCCGTCTCGCTGCGATCGCGCCGCAGGAAGCTGCGGCTGTTCATGGACGAGTTGCGGCCGACCGCAGCGACCACCGTGCTCGACGTGGGCGTGGACGAGGTCGGCTTCGGGGCCGGCGGAGGGCAGTCCGGCTGTGGCACGCACAACTTCTTCGAGGAGCTCTATCCATGGCGCGACCGGATCACTGCCCTCGGGCTCCACGACGGAGCCGGCTTCCGGGCGAGCTACCCGACCGTCCCGTACGTCCAGGGCGACGCCTGCGACCTCCCGTTCGAGGCCGGATCGTTCGACGTCGTCTTCTCGAACGCGGTGATCGAGCATGTCGGCGACCGCGAACGGCAACGCCTGTTCGTCGGTGAAGCCCTTCGCGTCGGCAGGCGCGTGTTCCTGACCACGCCCAACCGCTGGTTTCCGATCGAGCTCCACACGCGGCTGCCGCTCGTCCACTGGCTGCCGAAGCCGGCTTCCGACCGGGCGTATGACCTGACGGGCAAGGGCTGGGCGCGCGAGAACCACCTGCTCGGCGGTGGTGACCTGCGCCGGCTGTTTCCCGGCGAGGTCAGGATCGTCAACCTCGGCCTGACGCTCGTGGCGATCACATGAGCGCGCGCCTCTCCCGGTTCGCGCTCGTCGTCTTCATCCTCGGCCTCACCGTCCACAACCTCCTCATGGCCGAGTTGTGGGACGTCGGTATCCGGGGCTCATCGCTCGACGTCGTCGCAGCGTGGAAGGACATCCTGCTCGCGGCGGCCCTGATCGTGGCGGTGCTCGCCGCCGACAGGCTCCCGTCATGGCTCCCGGCAGACCGGCTTGCACTCGCCTTCGCCGCGTTCGTCCTCCTCTACTGGCTCCTGCCCCAGGGCTGGCTCGGTGGCGCGGCGACGCAACGAGGTCAGCTCCTCGCGGCGCGACACGACCTCATTCCCGTCGCCGCGTACTTCCTCGGGCGTCTCCTCGTCCTCACGCCGGTTGCCTGGCGACGGCTGTCACTCGCGCTCGTCGGCGTTGGAGTGGCCGTCACCACCTGGGGACTCGCCGACGTCTACCTCGTGCCCCTGCAGTGGTGGCGTGACTCGGGGGTGCCCGGCTGGTTCGAGGAGCAGCTCGGGCTCGTCTACAGCCGCGGCCTCTCGGGGCTCCCCGAGAACTGGGTGCTGAACACGGGCGACGAGGAGAACCCGATTCGCCGGCTCACATCGACGTTCCTGAGCCCCCTCGCGACGGCGTACGTCCTCGTCGTCGTGCTCCTCTACCTCGTGGCCCGACGCAGGCCTTGGTGGGTGGCTGTCGCTGCCGGCGTCGCGTACGTCGGGCTGCTCTGGACACACACGCGGGCGGCGTACGGCGCCCTCGCCCTCGGACTCGTCGTGCTCGCGATCGCACAGCGCCGTGCGCTCCCGCTCGTGCTCGCGGTCGCGTCGCTCGTCGTCGGCGTCGGATTCGTGAAGGCCTTCCCCACGATCGGGCCGTCGACGAGCTACACGCAGGCCGAGCTCGAGATCCTCCGGATGCAGGGCCGACAGAACCCGAGCGTCGACAACGATCCGCTCGCCGGGGGCGACGCGTCGACGTCGAGCCACTGGCGCAACCTGCGGGAGGGCGTGCGGGTCGTGATCCGTCATCCCCAGGGGTTCGGTCTCGGGAATGCGGGCGTCAACGCCTCTCGGACAGGGATCGAGATCAAGGCGGGGGAGTCGACGTACACGGAGATCGGCGTGGAGACGGGCATCCTCGGGCTCGCGGCGTTCGTCGCCTGGCTCCTCGCCGTGCTTGCCGGGCTCTGGCGGCGGTCGGCCTGGCTCAGCGCCGCGTGGGTCGCGATGCTCGCGATCGGCGTGCAAACGGACGTGATCGGCGTCCACTGGATCGCCTACGTCCTGTTCGCGCTCGCGGGAGCCGCGATCGGTGGCGGCCTCCCGGACGACGAGGCGGAGCACGCGACATGAGACGGCTCGCCTGGCGCATCGGCCCTTTCCGCGTGGCGGCGCTGCTGATCGGCTGCGCCCTCGTGCTCGAGATCCTCCGGGTGCAGGTGCTCTCCGGCAGCAGCGTGGCGCAGGTCGCATGCACTCTCGGCGAGGTCGTGTTCCTCGCCCTCTCGGCAACCGCGTTCATCACGGCACGGCGCCGGCCCGGCGGCGATCGGTCGCGCGGCTCCTGAAGAGACGGCAGAATGCGACCGTATGGGAAAGGGATACGCCGAGGGCCCCGCGGCCGAGGAGGCCGAGCGGCGGCTCGAGGAGCTCGCCGAGGGGCCGCCGAGGGCGGCTCCGGAGGAGCGTGCGGCGGTCTACGGGTCGTCACCGGACGAACCGGAGCGCCACTTCCTCGGGTGGCTCGGAGACGTCGACCCGGACGCGCTGTTCGCCTCGGGAGCGGCCTACGGGATCACGATCGTCCGGCGCGCGGCGGAGTAGCCCGGATGGCAGGCTGAAGCCGGTGGCCTGTATGAGGCGCAACAGCTGGCCGATCCGGTAACGTCACGCTTACCAATGCGCTCCACCCGCCCGTGAGCTCGAAGTCGGTCGAACTCCTCGATCGCGTGATCATCCGGTTCGCCGGCGACTCCGGCGACGGAATGCAGCTAACGGGCGATCGCTTCACGAGCGAGACGGCCCTGATGGGCAATGACCTCGCGACGTTCCCGGACTACCCGGCCGAGATCCGCGCGCCCGCCGGCTCGCTTGCCGGCGTGTCCGGATTTCAGGTTCATTTCGCCGATCACGACATCTTCACGCCGGGCGACCAGCCGAACGTTCTCGTCGCGATGAATCCGGCCGCGCTGAAAGCGAACCTCAGAGACCTGCCCAAGGGCGGGATGATCATCGTCAACACCGATGCCTTCAACGAGCGCAACCTGCAGAAGGCAGGGTACGGAGAGAGCCCGCTCGCGGACGAGACGCTGGGCGGCTTCCACGTGCACGAGGTGGCGCTCACGTCGATGACGGTCGAGGCGCTGAAGGGGATCGACGGGATCACGTCGCGCGAGGCCGAGCGGTCGAAGAACTTCTTCGCCCTCGGCCTGATGTCGTGGCTCTTCAACCGCCAGGTCGACGGGACTCTGGCCTTCATCGACCAGAAGTTCGGCAAGAAGCCCGCAATCGCGGAGGCGAATACCCGTGCCTTCAAGGCCGGCTACAACTACGGCGAGACCTCCGAGGATTTCGCCGTCTCCTACGAGATCGCGCCGGCCCGCCTCAAGCCGGGGCGGTATCGACAGATCAACGGGAACGCCGCTCTCAGCTACGGCCTCATCGCCGCCTCGAAGCTCTCGGGCCTCCCGCTGTTCCTCGGCGCCTATCCGATCACGCCGGCGTCGTCGATCCTCGAGGAGCTCGCACGCTTCAAGAACTTCGGCGTCACGACGTTTCAGGCGGAAGACGAGATCGCGGCGTGCGGTGCCGCCCTCGGCGCCTCGTTCGGCGGCGCGCTCGGCGTCACGACCTCGTCCGGCCCCGGAATCGTTCTCAAGGCAGAGACGGTCGGTCTCGCAGTGATGCTCGAGCTGCCGCTCGTCGTCGTCGACATCCAACGGGCAGGCCCGTCGACCGGCATGCCGACCAAACCGGAACAGGCCGACCTGCTCATGGTGCTCTACGGTCGCAACGGCGAGAGCCCCGTGCCCGTCGTCGCCGCCGTGAGCCCGTCGCAGTGCTTCGACGCCGCGATCGAGGCGGCCCGAATCGCCCTCAAGTACCGGACGCCCGTCTATCTCCTGTCCAACGCAGCGCTCGCGAACGGAACCGAGCCCTGGTTGATCCCCGATGTCGCGTCGCTGCCGTCGATTGCGACGGAGTTCGCGACCGCGCCAAACGACGGCGAGCTGTTCCAGCCGTACCTACGTGACCCCACGACCATGGCGCGTCCCTGGGCCATTCCCGGCACGCCCGGCCTCGAGCATCGGATCGGCGGGCTCGAGAAGCAGGACGTGACCGGCGCGATCTCGTACGACCCCGACAACCACGAGCGGATGGTCCGGCTGCGGGCCCAGAAGGTCGCCAACATCGCCGCCGACATCCCGGAGCTCGTCGTCGACGATGTCGACGGCGACGCCCGCACGCTCGTCGTCGGCTGGGGATCAACGTACGGCCCCATCGGCGCCGCCGTGCGCCGCGTGCGACGCGCCGGCCACAAGATTGCGAGCACCCACCTCTACCACCTGAACCCGTTCCCGCGGAACACGGGTGAGGTGCTGCGCCGCTACGACAAGATCCTCGTGCCCGAGATGAACACGGGCCAGTTGCTTCAGCTGCTCCGGGCCGAGTTCCTCGTCGACGCGGTCGGCTACAACCGCGTCCACGGCCTCCCGTTCCGGTCAGGCGAGCTTGCCGACGTGATCACGGCGATGGTCGATTCGTGACCTTCTCGACGCTCACGACGGGGAGCGGGACGGTGATCGTCTCACACCATGGGCGGCGTGTCGTAACGCTCGCAGGCCCCGAGGCGGCCAGGCTGAGCGAGCGGCTCGAGCGGGCGGCCGACGAGAACGAGCGGCAGCTCGCGCTCGCGCGAGCGACCGGCAACTTCAAGCGGGGGAACGAGCGATGAGCGGCGGCAACGGCGAGCTGATCCAGCTCAAGGCGAAGGACTTCAAGTCCGACCAGGAAGTGCGCTGGTGCCCCGGCTGTGGCGACTACGCGATCCTCAACGCCGTCCAGGGCTTCATGCCGGAGCTCGGGATCGCGCGCGAGCGGATGGTCTTCGTGTCGGGGATCGGATGCGCGGCGCGGTTTCCGTACTACATGGAGACGTACGGGATGCACTCGATCCATGGCCGCGCACCCGCGATCGCCACGGGGCTCGCGACGGCGCGGCGCGACCTCTCCGTCTGGGTGATCGGCGGCGACGGCGACATGCTCTCGATCGGCGGCAACCATCTCATTCACGCGCTACGGCGCAACGTCAACCTGACGATCCTACTCCTGAACAACCAGATCTACGGGCTCACGAAGGGCCAGTACTCGCCGACATCCGAGCGCGGCAAGGTGACGAAGTCGACCCCGATGGGATCGGTCGACCAGCCCTTCAACCCCCTCAGCGTCGCGATCGGCGCCGAGGCGACCTTCGTTGCGCGGGCGATCGATACCGACAAGAAGGAGCTGACGGCCGTGCTGCGTGCCGCCGCCGCGCACCGCGGGGCCTCCTTCGTCGAGATCTTCCAGAACTGCAACATCTACAACGACGGCGCCTTCGACTTCGTGCGGGAGCAGAAGGAGAACCGCATCTACCTGCGTGACGGGGAGCCGATCGTCTTCGGTGACCGCGGGGTCCGTCAGGCAGCAGACGGCTCCGCCGAGGTCGTCCCCGCGTCGGAGGGTGGGCTCCTCGTCCATGACCCGTCACACGTCGAGCCGAGCGTCGCCTTTGCGTTGTCGCGCCTGACCTTCGCGACGGTCGGCGCGACACCGCTCGGTATCTTCCGGTCGGTCGAGCGGCCGGTCTACGACGAGGGGGTCGCCGACCAGATTCGCCTTGCCAAGGAGGAACAGGGAGACGGCGACCTCGAGGCGCTCCTCTCGAGCGGCGACACCTGGCAGATCTCGTAGGGCAGGACCCGCCCGCTCGACCACGCAGATCTCGTAGGGAGGCGAGCGTCCCGCCCGAGCGCGTTACGGCGAGGTCGTGAGCACGTCGACCGAGACGATCGATTCCGGCCGGAGCAGGCGATCGCCCACGAGCGGCCATTCACCCCGTGGCTCCTCGATCTCTGCGATCACCGTGCGGGCGAGCACGAGCGCGCTGTCGCGGTTGGGAGCTGTTCCGACCTGGAGTACCTCGTCGTCGTTCATCCGAACGACGACCCGACGGAGCTCGGACGGCGTCCACTCGGCGATCCGGTCGAGGGGTGTGCTGGTTGTGGGCTCGAGCACTGCCACGGCGTCCTCCGTCGATGGGGGTTCGGAGCGCCGCACGACTCCGGAACTCACAGGCTTGTCGTTTCGTGCGACGACCCGCGTCCCCCGGAAGGGCTATTCCGAGCGCTGGACGTCGATCGAGACGATCGCTCCCGGACGGATGAAGCGCTCGTCGATCTGCGGCCACTCGCCCTTGGTGGAGGCCTGCTCGATGTGCAGCACCATGTTCCGGGCGATCTGCACCGCGTTGTCACGCCCTTCGGCCGAGCCGACGACGATGTCGTCGTCGCCGTTCACGCGGAGGATCACGCGCCGGACGTCGGGTGCCCCGAAGCCACGTGACGACGTTGCGGGGGCGTCGTCGGCGCCCGGGTGCGACGGGAGCACAGCGGCGGTCGGGCTGCTGCCGTAGCCGGAATCACGGTTCCCGAAGATCTCCATCCAGTTCCTCCTCGTCGCGGGCGTGCTCCCTCGATATCGGCGTGCCGTAGGTGCCGCGCCTTCCCTCAATCGAGGGGGGTCAGTGCCGGCCTGCTCAGCGTCGCGAACCCCGTCGCCGCGAGACCGACGATGCCGGCGACGGTGAGGGCAAGCGCGGTGCCGCCCACCTCGACGAGCAGGCCCGAGAGGAGCGAGCCGAGCGGAGCAAGGCCGACGAACGCGAAGAGGTAGAGCGCGACGACGCGGCCTCGGAGGTGGTCCGGCGACGCGAGCTGGACGAGCGTGTTCGCGTTCGCGGCAAACAGGGTGAACGCGGCGCCGATGCCGAACAGGAGGACACCGGCCAGCCAGGCCACGTGGACGGGGGCGAGGGCGAAGAGCAGGATGCTGAAGCCCACGGCCCCGGCGCGAAACGCCTCGAACGTCGCCCCACGCGAGGACGCGGTCGCGATCGCGCCTGCGAAGGCGCCAAGGCCGAACGCCGCCGACAGGAGCCCGAACGTCCGCGCGTCGACGTGGAGCGTGTCGGAGGCGAGCAGGGGCACGAGCGTGTTGAAGTTGAAGCCGACCAGCCCGACGCAGGTGACGACGACGAGAACCGCTCGAACCTGGCGCTCGTGCCACGCGAACGACAGCCCTTCACGCGTTCCGGCGAGAAGCGTTGAGTCGCCGTCGTGTGAGACGGGATAGAGCTCGCTGCTGCGCATCGCGAGCAGGGCGGCGAGGACGGCCACGAAGCTGATCGTGTTGACGACGAAGCAGACACCGACCCCTGCGGTCGCGATGAGCACGCCCGCGATCGCCGGGCCGATCACACGCGATGCATTGAGCAGGCCGGAGTTGAGCGCAACAGCGTTCGGAAGCTCGCGCGGCCCGACCATCTGGAACGTGAGCACCTGGCGTGCCGGCGCGTCCAGAACGAGCGTGACACCGCCGAGCAGGGCGAGGACGTACACGATGGGAAGCGTCGCGGTGCCCGTCAGCGTGACGAGCGCGAGCGCGGCCGACGTGACCATGGCCGCGACCTGCGTCCAGAGTACGAGTCGCCGGGTGTCGAGGCGGTCGACGATCGACCCCGCGAAGATGCCGAAGAGCGTGTACGGCGCGAAGCGGCAGAAGAGCAGCACTGCGACGGCGATCGGTGACCGCGAGAGCGAGAGCACGAGCCACGCGAGCGCCACGTTCTGCATCCACGATCCGGCGAGAGAGACGACCTGGCCGCCGAAGAACAGCCGGTAGTTGTGGTGGCGGCGAAGGCTGCGAAACGTCCTCGCCTGCAGCGCGACCGTGAACGTGCTCACGAGCCGTTCTCGAGGAGCGTGCGGAGCGGGTCGACGGCGGCGGCGACTGCGTCGAGATCGTCGGGCTCGAGCGCTCCGAGGCGCTCGGCGAGCCAAGCTGTGCGGCGCTCGCGCACCGACCGCAGGACGCGCTCGCCGTCGTGTGTGAGCTCGAGGTCAACCCGACGGCGATCCGTCGTCGACCGTACGCGGGTCAGCAGGCCTGACCGCTCGAGCCGATTGATGTGGCCCGTGAGCGCCGGTGGTGAGATGCCCTCCGTCTCCGCGAGCGCGCGCAGGGAAAGGCCGGGGCTCCGCTTCACGAGCCAGAGGAGCGTGGCCTGCCCGCCCGTGATGCCGAACTGCTCGGTCTCGCGCCGAAGCTCGCGGGCCAGCCGCAGGAGGACGGGGCGGAGCTCGTTCGCGAGCGCAAGAGGTCTTTTCGTCGTCTCGTTAACCATTAACTATGTGAAGTATATCGAAAGCGGCGCGGCACGGAGATGGATGTCGGGCTCCCCGCGGGAGCGAACGGCCGGTGTGCGCCAGCGGCTCACGGTGGCGAGCCTCGCCGTGCGTACCGCCCGGGGCCGTGAGGGTCTCAGGCGGCAGTGGTCGGGACGGTCTTCGGCTCGGCCTCGAGCTTGTAGCCGACTCCGTAGCGCGTCTGCAGGAACGTGTGCGTCGAGGAACGGTTGTCGATCTTCTCGCGCAGCTTGCGCACGAAGACGTCGACCGTCCGATCGCGATGCGAAGCACGCCGGCCCCAGACCCGCTGGAGCAACTCGTCTCGCGTCAGAACGCGACCCATCTCGAGCGCAAGCGCGTAGAGCAGGCGGAACTCGGTGGGTGTCAGGTTTGCGCTCTCGCCGTCGATGTACGCCTGCACGTTCTTCGTGTCGAGGCGGAGCTCGGCGATCACGATCTCGTCGCCGCGGCGTGGATCCTGCGCGCGCGTTCCGCGCCGGGCGGCTGCTCCGACCCGGGCCGTCAGCTCCTTCATCGAGAACGGCTTCACGAGGTAGTCGTCGGCGCCGATCTCGAGTGCGTGAACGCGGTCGTGCTCGGTGCCACGGGCCGAGACGACGACGATCGGCGTGCCGATTCCCTCTCCCCTGGCCTGCTCGATCACCTTCCACCCGTCGAGGCCCGGAAGCATGAGGTCGAGCACGCAGACGTCGGGCCGCTCGAAGCGAAGCCGGGCCAGGCCGGTCTCACCGTTCGCTACACCGACCGCGTCGAAGCCGGCCGCCTGCAGATGACGCGCCATGCCCTGCGCGATGACGTCGTCGTCCTCGATGATCAACACGGTCGGCATACCCGAAATAATGAACGGCGGCCGGGGTCGCCGGGGCCGTCATGGTGTTACCGCAGGGTAACGAAGTGGTGAACGGCGCGGGACATCGCCGCCGGCCGGGGTCGTCGCGGTCGGTCTCGGACCGGGCGAATCTGTTAGAACGGCTGGCGATGGATTCCGACGCGCTGCGCGGTCGAGCCATCGTCGAGGAGAGCCGTGAAGCGGTGATCGTTCTCGACGATGCAGACGTCGTCGTGCTCGCGAGCAGGCGAGCCCGGCAGTCCATAGAGGGGATCGACGAGGGATGCCCTGTGCCCGACGGCCTTCTGGCCGGTGACCTCGGCATCGTGCCGCTGATCGTCCCGTACGAGGTCGGTGGTCGGCGGGAGCGAATCGTCTATCTCAGCCAGGTCGGCGACATGACCGCGTACGAGGAGCTGCGGACGGGATTCACGGCCGCGGTGTCGCACGAGCTGCGGACACCGCTCGCCAGGCTGCTCTCCCTTCTCGAGATGGCCACGCTGCCGGGCGAGGACATCCACGCGCTCGTCGACCGGGCCCGCGAGGAGGTCGAGTCGGCGCGTGAGTTGATCGACGAGGTCCTCTTCCTCTCCGAGCTCGAGTCGGGCGGACGGGTCGTTTCGCTCGGGCCGGTGCCGGTCCGTCCGGAGCTCGATGCCGCTGTCGCCGGGCTGGAGGAACGAGCCTCTCGCGCAGGCGTCACCCTTTCGGCCGAGGGAGACCCGGGGATCGTGCTCGAGATGCGCCCGAGGATGCTGCGCGTCGTTGCCCAGAACCTTGCCGAGAACGCGATCCGATATGCCGGGCCGGGAGCCTCGTTCACGCTTGCGGTCGAGCGGCGCGGCGCTGACGTGGTGCTCCGAGGGACCGACGACGGAGTGGGGGTCGACGAGGAGGAGCTGTCCCGCCTGTTCGAGCGCTTCTATCGCGCGGATCGCGCTCGCGCGTCGCGCGGTACCGGCCTCGGGCTCGCGATCGTCAAGCACATCGTCGGCCAGGCGGGCGGGACCGTCGTTGCCGCCGGCGGCAGGGGAGCGGGCCTCGAGATCCGCTGCATCTTCCCGCCGTAGGCACGACACGTAGGGCGGGCCTGTCCCGCCGCGAACCGTCCCCCGCCGTCGTTCACCAGTTCGTGACCAGTCCTTTACCATCCGTCAGCCCATGACGGAGCCGGCGAAAGTGACACTTGCCGTGGGTTCATGACTGTGACGACTCCGCGTATTGATACCGGGAAGCTCGGCGACCTCGCCGGCCCTCCGGACGGCCGCGGTGCCGAGACGGTATTCGCCGTGCAAGGGCTCTCGGTCGCGTACTCGGGGAACGTCGCGCTCGAGAGCGTCGACCTCGACATCCAGAAGAACTTCGTGACGGCGTTCATCGGCCCGTCCGGCTGCGGCAAGAGCACGTTCATCCGCTGCTTCAACCGGATGAACGACCTCATCCCAGGCGCTGCCGTCAGCGGTCAGGTGCTCTACCACGACCGTGACCTCTACGGCGCGAATGTCGATCCGGTCGAGGTACGCCGCCGGATCGGGATGGTCTTCCAGAAGCCCAACCCCTTCCCGAAGTCGATCTACGACAACATCGCCTTCGGCCCCCGGATCCTGGGGATGAAGCAGGATCTCGACGAGCGGGTCGAGCGCACGCTCCAGCATGCCGCACTGTGGGACGAGGTGAAGGATCGCCTCAAGGAGAACGCGCTCGGTCTCTCGGGCGGCCAGCAGCAGCGGCTCTGCATCGCGCGCGCGCTCGCCGTCGAGCCCGAGGTGATCCTGATGGACGAGCCTGCATCGGCGCTCGACCCGATCTCGACGTCTCGCATCGAGGATCTCATCCACCAGCTCAAGGACGAGTACACGATCGTGATCGTGACCCACAACATGCAGCAGGCGGCTCGCGTCGCGGACATGACGGCCTTCTTCAGCGTCGACGTCCGGGAAGACGGCAGCGGCCGGCACGGGGTTCTCGTCGAGTACGACCAGACGACGAAGGTCTTCACGAACCCGTCCGACAAGCGCACCGAGGACTACGTCACCGGCAGGTTCGGGTAGGCGATGGCTCGTGTCGAGTTCCAGGCGAGCCTCGACGGGCTCGAGGCGACCCTGCAGGAGCAGGGGGAGCTCGTCCTCCGCGCCCTCCGCGGCGCCGTCGACGTGCTTCGCTCGCAGGACGTGGAGCTCTGCGACGAGGTCGTCATGTTCGACGACGAGGTCGACGCGCGGTACCACGGGATCGAGCGGTCGGTCGGGGTTGTGCTCGCGCAGCAGTCCCCGGTGGCCACCGACCTGCGCCTCGTGCTCGCGATCCTGCACGACTCGATCCACCTCGAGCGGATCGGCGATCAGTGCGTCACGATCGCCAAGCTGACGAAGCTCGCTTCCGGGCTCGAGCCCCGGCACGACCTCGTCGACGGGCTGACCGAGATGGGCGAGCGGGCCGAGGAGATGGTACGGGTCGCGCTCGATTCGTTCGCGGCCCGCGATGTCGAGCGCGCGCGAAGCCTCGTCGAGCTCGACGAGCTGATCGACCGCACGAACCGCCGCGTCGCAGACCAGGTGCTCTCGATGGCGAGCACCCCCGGGACGCAGGAGTGGGGGATGCGGATGATCATCGTCTCTCGCTGCATCGAGCGGATCGGCGACAACGCCGTCGACATCGGCGAGCAGACGGAGTACCTCGTCACCGGCGAGTTCCACGAGTTCACCGATGCGTCTCACTGATCGGCACCGTTCACCAGTTCGCAACCAGAGCCTCACCGAAGTTCTTCCCATTCGAGGCATCCCGCCCGGAAAGCTCGCGTCGTACACAGCGACAACGAACGCAAACGCATCACGATCAAGGGAGAGGGTCGAATCATGAAGAGAGCTCTGGCATTCGCGGTCATCGTGACCAGTCTGGTTGCGATTGGCGCGCTCGGCGGGTCCGCCACGGCGGCGCCGGCGAAGAAGCAGGACACGTCGCTCAGCGGGGCGGGCAGCTCGTTCGTGTACCCGCTCGTGTCCAAGTGGATCCCCGCACTTGGATCCGCGTACGGCTACAAGGTCTCGTACAACCCGATCGGCTCGGGGGGCGGCATCGCAGCGATCCAGGCCGGCACTGTCGACTTCGGCGCCTCGGACGCGCCGCTGTCGGCCGATCAGTTCGCCGGCTGCAAGGGCTGCGTCCAGATCCCGTGGGCTCTGTCGGCGACCTCGATCATGTACAACCTGCCTGACATCGGGTGCGTCCTGCGGCTCAACGGGCCGATCCTCGCCAACATCTACCTCGGCAGGATCACGAGCTGGAACGCCCGGGCGATCGCGAAGATCAACCCGAAGTGCAGCCTGCCGAGCACGAAGATCACACCCGTCTACCGCTCCGACAACTCGGGCACGACGTACAACTTCACCGACTACCTCTCGACGGTCAGCCCGACGTGGAAGTCGAAGATCGGCGTGGGCGTGAACGCCCAGTGGCCGGCCGGATCGGGTGCCCGCGGTAGCTCCGGCATCGCCGGTGTGCTCGCGAAGACCGAAGGGGCGATCGGCTACGCGGACGTGGCGTATGCCCTCGCGAACAAGGTCCGCTTCGCCTCGATGCTGAACAAGTCCGGCAGGTACGCGCAGCCCGGACTGAAGGGGATCGCCGCCGCGGCCGCATCGGCGCCGAAGGTCATCACGGGCAACGGAGCGATCTCGATCGTCGACCCGCCGAAGGGCAACAAGCTCGCGTACCCGATCTCGACCTTCACCTGGGTGATTGCGTCCTCGAGCTCGTCCAAGTCGGCGGAACTGCGCAAGATGATCTACTGGGCGGTGACGCAGGGGCAGAGCTTCACGAAGCCGCTCCTGTTCTATCCGTTGCCCAAGCAGGTGCAGGCGTTCGCCTACAAGCAGATCAAGAAGATCTGAGCCAGCACCTGAGATGAGCACCTTCACCCCGGATCCCGCGGCGCCCCCGCAGATCGAGCGCCGCGGGATCCGGTTCGGTGATGTGCTCTTCAAGGGCGTCGCACTCATCGCCGCGGTCGGCGTCACAGCAGTCCTGGGCTACATCGGGTACGAGGTCTTCAGGCTCGCCTGGCCGGCGATGCAGGAGTTCGGCCTCTCGTTCATCTGGACGCAGGCCTGGAACCCGAACGCGAACGTCTACGGCGCCCTCGCCTTCATCTACGGGACGGTCGTCACGGCGTTCATCGCCCTCCTCCTTGCGACGCCGCTCTCGGTTGCGATCGCGCTCTTCCTGACCGAGCTCGCCCCCAGGCGGCTTGCAGCCCCGATCGCGACGATGGTCGAGCTCCTCGCCGCGATCCCGAGCGTCGTGCTCGGGCTCTGGGGGATTCTCGTGTTCGGGCCGTGGGTCGCGCAGCACCTCGAGCCCTGGCTGCAGAGCTGGTTCGGGTTCCTGCCCATCTTCTCGGGCGATCCCTCGCAGGCCGGCGTGCTGCCGGCGGCGCTCGTGCTGACGATCATGATCATCCCGATCACCTCGGCCATCTGCCGGGAGCTGTTCAGCCGCGTGCCGCGTGATCTCACCGACGGCTCGCTCGCACTCGGATCGACGCGCTGGGAGGCGATCCGCCGGGTCGCGCTCCCGTACGCGGCTCCGGGGATCTCGGCCGCCGTCCTGCTCGGCCTCGGCCGTGCGTTCGGCGAGGCGATCGCCGTCACGCAGGTGATCGGGAGCGGCAACACGATCAACCGTTCGCTCTTCCCGCCCGGAGACACGCTCGCGAGTCGGATTGCCAGCACGTATCAGGGGGCGAGCAACGACATCGAGGTGCAGTCGCTGCTGTACCTCGGCGCGATCCTGCTCGTCATCTCGCTCGCCACCAACGTGTCCGCCCAGATGATCGTGAACAGGTTCCAGAAGGCCCGGAGGATGTCGGCCGGATGAGCGCCGTCGATATCACCGACCCGTACGACATCACGGCGAGGTCGAACAACCTCGGCCGCCGCCGTCGGGTGCAGCAGCTCGTCTCGGTGGTCGCGCTGCTCAGCGCGCTCGTCGCCGTCCTCATCCTCGCGCTCGTGCTCGGCACGGTCCTCTACAAGGGTCTCAGCGCGCTCAATCTGGACTTCCTGACCAAGTCCTCCGCGCTCTTCGGCGAGACGGGTGGGATCGCGGACGCGCTCGTCGGCAGCGCAGTCATGGTCGGGATGGCGGCGATCGTCGCAGTGCCCGTCGCCATTCTCGTCGCCATCTACATCGCCGAATACGCCGGTCCGAAGGCTGCGTCGTTCTTCCGGGTCATGCTCGACGTGCTGAACGGCGTTCCGGCGATCATCGTCGGCATCTTCATCTACGGCGTGCTCGTCGTCGGTAGTGGACAGAGCGCCATCTACGGCGCTCTGGCGCTCTCGATCCTGATGGTCCCAATGGTTGCGCGCGCGACGCAGGAGGTGCTCGAGCTCGTGCCGCGGCACCTGCGCGAGGCGAGCCTCGCACTCGGGGTGCCGCGCTGGCGCACCGTCTATGGCATCGTGCTGCCGACCGCGATCGGGGGCATTCTCACGGGTGTCGTCATCGCCGTGGCGCGGGTCGCCGGTGAGACGGCGCCACTCCTGTTCACCTCGTCGATCGTCACGTCGCAGGGAGTCTCCGTCGACGTGCACGAGGCGCTCGCGACCTTGCCGGTGCGGATCTTCACGCTCTCCGAATCGCCGTCTCCCGACGACCAGGCAGCTGCCTGGGCGGCGGCTCTCGTCCTGATCGGGTTCGTGCTCGTGATGAACATCCTGGCCAAGTACTTCGCCGGGCGGAAGCGCAAGAGCCTCGAAGGCATCTAGGGTCGTGCGACGAGCCGCGCACACATTGACGTATGTCGATATATTCGCTTCCGTCGACAGGAGGAGGCCGATGATGCTCGAGCCGTACGAGACAGGCGAAGGGCCGGGACCGTGAGCGCCGCGCTCGAGGCCGTCGCGTGCTGCGCGCCGCTCGCGGCGCCGGCGATGACGGACGACGAGACGAATGCCACCGCCGAGCTTTTCAAGGTGCTCGGCGACCCGGCGCGGGTACGGATCGTGAACATGATCACCGTTGCCGAGGCTCCGGTCTGTGCATGCGACTTCTACGACGCACTGGGCCTGGGTCAGCCGACCGTCTCCTACCACCTGAAGAAGCTGACCGAGGTGGGGTTACTCGAGCGCGAGCAACGTGGGAAGTGGGCCTTCTTCTCGCTGAACCGCGTGGCCGTCGAGAAGCTGGCGGCGGTCGCCGATCTGAAGGCCGCGTGTTGCTGATGTCGTCGCTCGTCGTGCCGGCGTGACCGGGGCGGCACGCGTCGGCATCAACGGCTTCGGCCGAATGGGGCGCCTGGCGCTGCGTGCGGGCTGGGGCCGCGATGATCTCGAGTTCGTCCACGTGAACGAGATCGCGCGTGGACCGGAGACGGGTGCCCATCTCCTCGAGTTCGACTCCGTCCACGGAAGGTGGGCGTTGCCCATCTCGAGCGACGGCCAGGCGCTGGCCGTCGCCGGCCGCCGGCTCGGGTGGTCCGGTGCTTCGGAGCCGGCCGGCGTCGACTGGGGCGGCCTCGGAGTCGATGTCGTGCTGGAGTGCTCGGGCAGGTTCCGCACAGGCCCAAGCCTGACTCCCTACCTGGAGCGCGGCGCTCGCAAGGTCGTCGTGGCCGCTCCGGTGAAGGACGGCTCGGCGCTCAACGTCGTCGTCGGGGTCAACGATGACCGCTACGACCCGGCCGTCCACTCGATCGTGACGGCGGCGTCGTGTACGACGAACTGTCTTGCGCCGGTGGTCAAGGTGCTGCACGAGGGGATCGGGATCCGCCATGGCTCGATCACGACGCTCCACAATGTCACCAACACCCAGACGATCGTCGACGCGCCCCACGGGGATCTTCGGCGGGCGCGCGCGGCGGGGATGTCGCTCATCCCGACCACCACGGGCTCGGCAACCGCAATTGGCCTGATCTTCCCCGAGCTCGAGGGGCGGCTCGACGGGCACGCCGTGCGGGTGCCGCTTCTCAACGCATCGCTCACCGACTGCGTGTTCGAGCTCGCCCGCGAGACCACCGTGGAGGAGGTCAACGACCTCCTGCGTACCGCGGCCGTCGGGCCCCTCGCGGGCATCCTCGGGTTCGAAGAGCGGCCGCTCGTGAGCGTCGACTACGTGAACGACCCGCGCTCGGCGATCGTGGACGCGCTCTCGACGATGGTCGTGGCGGGTACCCAGGCGAAGGTCTACGCGTGGTACGACAACGAGTGGGGCTACGCCAGCCGCCTCGTCGAACTCGCCGGGATCGTGGCGCGGAGCCTCGAAAGCCACTGATGCGAACGGGCGCAGCGCGATGACGAGTGCGGACGCGCCGGCCGCTCCCCGCTCCGCCGACCTCCGCAACTACGCCATCGTCACCGGTGCCTACTGGGCCGACACGCTCACCGACGGTGCGCTGCGCGTTCTCGTCCTCTTCTACTTCTACGACCGCGGCTACACGCCGTTCCAGGTCGCGATGCTCTTTCTCTTCTACGAGATCTTCGGGATCGTCACGAATCTCGTCGGCGGCTTTCTCGCTGCTCGCTTCGGCCTCAAGGCAACGCTCGTCGGCGGGCTGGCGACCCAGCTTGTGGCTCTATCGATGCTTGCGCTCGTCCCCGCTTCGTGGCTCGTCGTGCCGTACGTGATGGCTGCGCAGGCGCTCTCGGGAATCGCGAAAGACCTGACGAAGATGAGCTCGAAGAGCGCCGTCAAGCTCGTCGTGCCCACCGACGCCTCCGACACGCTCTTCCGCTGGGTCGCGATGCTGACCGGATCGAAGAACGCCCTCAAGGGCGTCGGCTTCTTCCTCGGTGGCCTTCTGCTCACGGTGATCGGTTTCCGGAGCGCGCTCTTCGTGCTCGGAGCGCTCGTCGGGACAGCGCTTCTCGTCGTCCTGACGATGATGCGAGGCTCGCTCGGGCGCGGCAGCGCCAAGGCGAAGTTCGCCCACATGTTCTCCAACACCCGGGCCGTCAACGTCCTCGCCGCGGCCCGTACGGCGCTCTTCGCCGCCCGCGACGTCTGGTTCGTCGTCGGCCTTCCCGTCTTCCTGCGCACGCAGGAGGGCTGGAGCTTCTGGGCGGTCGGCGCCTTCCTCGGAGGGTGGGTCATCTTCTACGGAATCGTGCAGGCGTCAGCACCGTCGCTCCTGCGCCGACGTGGCCATGGTGAGCCGACCGGGCTCACGGCGACGTGGCTCGCGTTCATCCTCGCCGTGGTCACCGCCGGCATCGCGTTGGCGCTCCAGTGGGACGTCGACCCCTCGCTCGTCCTGGTCGTCGGCCTGCTCGTCTTCGGCGTCATCTTCGCGCTCAACTCCGCGGTGCACTCGTTCCTGATCCTGCACTACGCCGAGGGAGACCGGGTCGCGATGAACGTCGGCTTCTACTACATGGCGAACGCTGCCGGCCGGCTCGTCGGAACGGTTCTCTCGGGCCTGCTCTACCAGTGGCACGGGCTCACCGCCTGCCTCGTCGCGAGCGTCGTGCTCCTTCTCGCGGCCGGTCTTCTTTCTCGCCTGCTCCCGAGGGAAGCCGCCGCCACAACGCGACAGGCTCTGGCTTGAAGGCGTGTGCCTCATGCGCCATCGGCCCGGCCGTCTGTCGCACGATCGCCGGCTCGGGGCGTGGTGCATGACGACCGACGATCTCGACCGGCCCGCGGCCGCGGCTGACGAACGGGCGGTGCTCGGCCGGCTTTCCACGCTCGACCGGTTTCTGCCACTCTGGATCGCACTCGCAATGGGTGGCGGGGTCGTGCTCGGAACGCTGATCCCGAGCCTGAATGACGGACTCGATGAGCTGCGGGTCGGAACTGTCAGCCTCCCGATCGCCCTCGGTCTCCTGCTGATGATGTACCCGGTGCTTGCCAAGGTTCGCTACGACGAACTCGGACAGCTTCGCACCGAGCATCGGATGTTCGGCGCCTCACTGGCTCTCAACTGGATCTTCGGCCCGCTCCTCATGTTCACGCTTGCCTGGCTGTTCCTCGCGGATCAGCCCGCATACCGCACCGGGGTGATCATCGTCGGGCTCGCCCGCTGCATCGCGATGGTGCTCATCTGGAACGACCTCGCCGGCGGCGACCGGGAGGGAGCGGCCGTGCTCGTCGCGCTCAACTCGCTGTTCCAGATCGTCGCCTACTCGTTCCTCGGCTACTTCTATCTGACGCTGCTGCCGGGCTGGCTCGGGCTCGACACCCAGGGCTTCGAGGTCTCGATCCGAGAGGTTGCCCGCACGGTGCTGATCTTCCTCGGGATTCCGCTGCTGGCCGGCTACCTGACGCAGCGGATCGGTGTGAAGCGCCGTGGGCGCGACTGGTACGAGAACGCGTTCATCCCTCGGATCAGCCCGATCACGCTCTACGGGCTCCTCTTCACGATCGTGCTGCTGTTCGCGATCCAGGGCGAGGCGATCACCGCCAGTCCCGTCGACGTGGCGCGCATTGCGCTGCCGCTCCTCATCTACTTCCTCGTCATGTTCGGCGCCTCGGTCGCGCTCGGCAGGAGGATCGGGCTCGCGTACGACCGCACCACAGCGCTCGCGTTCACGGCTGCCAGCAACAATTTCGAGCTGGCGATCGCGGTCTCGGTCGGCGTCTTCGGCGCCACCTCCGGGGAGGCGCTTGCCGGCGTCGTCGGGCCACTCATCGAAGTGCCGGTCCTCGTCGGCCTCGTCTACGTGGCGCTCTGGTTGCGGCGGCGGCTAAACTGGCGATCGGACGGTCTGGCCGCCGGAGCGCCCGTTGGTACGAGTGCCTAGCTGTCGGCGTCGGTCGCGCGCAAGGATCGAAGCGCGTGTGCGAATGCCGAATTGCTCTTTTCGAGCGACCAGATGTCGCGCTTGAAGAAGCTCACGAGCACCATGGCGCTCAGAGACTCAACGGTGGCGGTGCGTCGTCCCGACGCGATCACGGCGACCTCTCCGAAGAGGTCTCCAGCAGCGAGCTGCCCCACCTGTCGACCGTCGACGAGAACGCGTGCGTCCCCCTCGAGAACCGCAAACACGGAGTGACCGAAATCTCCCTGCTGCGTTATCTCGACTCCGGGGCCTTCGACCTCGACGCGTTCGCCGGTGGACGCGAGCGACTCGAGCTCTCCCGACGCGAGTGCCGCGAAAGCCGGAACGAGCGCGAGGTCTGCCACAGCAAGTGCCATAGATCGGCAGCGTAGGTGAGTCGCACGGGATCAGGTCGTAACGATCTCGTGAAATTCCGGTGTCACACGGGGCCTCACGGCCTTCGCTGGATCCCCGCAAGATCACCAGATCTCGGTGATCCTGCGACCACGTTCCCCCAAGGCGATCGAGGCGATCGGCAGTCTGACGTTCGATGCGGACCAGGATCCAGCCGCCCCTCTGCAAGCTCCACGCGCATACGACCTGGAGCGACGGCCAGCTTTCGGCTCGCAGGCTCGTCGACCTGTACGCCCGCAGCGGGGCTCGACACTGCGTGACGGATCACACTGGCCGCTCCGATGACCCGTGGCTCGACCGTCCGGAGTGGTCATCTCCGGTACCCGCATCCTGCCTACCTGACAGAGGTCGACGGCCGGCTCGCACTTCTCACCGCAGCCTTACGGTGGCTACGACGCCTCCGAGTGGTAACGATCCGGTGTCGGGGACTTGCGGCTTGCGGATCGGCATGCGCAGATATCGAGCATGAGACGGGCAATCGTCGCGTGGGAGCGCACGCCGACCAACGTCGCTCTCGCACGGGCGGGTGACTGGCTTCTCCTCGACCCGGTGCGGGCGCTGAGGGTGCTGCGCGCCGGGGACGTTGCGTTGGCACGACTCGACGTCCGCCGGACGCTCGACGGTATCGAGGTCGGCGTCGAGGCATTAGGAGAGCTGTCGGCGCGGGGCGTCACGATCCTGAACGGCCCGTCCGTGCTGCTCTCGACGCACGACAAGCTCCTCACCGCTCGGCTTCTCGAAGGGGCCAACATCGCCCACCCCGCGACATGTCTCGTGACGCCGACGCAGGCGGTGGGCACATGGACTGGTTCCGTCGTCGTCAAGCCGCGCTTCGGGAGCTGGGGGCTTCACGTCGTGCGTTGCGACAGCCCGACCGAGCTCCGCGACCACCTCGACTCGATCGTCGGGTACCGCTGGTTCGGATCCTGCGGTGCGATCGTGCAGAGCCTCGTGCCGCCCAGCACGTGCGACCTCCGCCTCGTCGTCGCCCGGCGGCGGGTCGTCGGAGCCGTCGTTCGGGTCGCAGGCGACGGAGAATGGCGCACGAACGTCGCGCTCGGCGCCCGCCGAGTGCCTGTTGTCCCTCCGCCTGACGCCGTCCGGCTTGCGATCCGCGCAGCCGCGGCGGTGAACGGCAGTCTCGTCGGTGTCGATCTGCTCCCTCACCCGGAAGGTGGGTGGATCGTGCTCGAGGTCAACGGCGCCGTCGAGTTCACCGGAGACTACTCGTTCGCGGGAGACGTCTTCGCATGTGCAGCGGAGACCCTTGATGGGGAGCGCGCCGAGGGGTATCGACTCGCGGGAGCGGTGGCCTGAGCCGAAGCGTGAAGGGCCGGCTGGGCTGATTGGAGACATGCATGGCCGCTGAACCCGAGTAGGCTTCCGGCAATGCGGGAAACGCTCGAGCGTGAGATCAAGCTGACGGCAGGGGAGGGCTTCATCTTCCCCGAGATCGTGGGCGCCCGCCTGCCCGAGCGGGTGTTCATCTCGACCTATCACGACACGCCGGATCTTCGCCTGGCACGCAGTGGTGTCACCCTCCGACATCGGGTCGAGAGTGGGACGGGGGTCTGGCAGCTCAAGCTCCCACGGGGGGATGCCCGGCTCGAGCTCGAGCTGCCGGGACAGGCGTCGATTCCTCCGGCCGAGCTGGTGGAGCTGCTCCCCGCCCACCTGCAGGGGAGCGAACTCGTCGCCGTCGCAAGGCTGCGCACGCGGCGCGAGACGATCCACGCGCGTGGAGCCGAGATCGTCGACGACAGCGTGTCCGTGCTCGAGGGACAGCGCGTCGTCCGTCGGTTCCGGGAGATCGAGATCGAGCTCGTCGACGGTGACGAGCAGGATCTGCAGCGGCTCGTCGGGGAAATGCGTCGCAGTGGTGCGATCGAGGAGCGCGTGCTGCGGCCGAAACTCCATCGCGCGCTCGACATCCCGGCGCCCCGTGCCCCGACGGCGATCGGCCCGGGCTCCACGCCGGGCGCGGCTCTCGGGATCGCCCTCGGACAGGAGGTCGAGGCGCTCCTCGCCCACGATCCGGGGGCCCGCCGCGGCGACGACCCCGAGGATGTCCACCAGCTGAGGGTCGCAACCCGCCGCCTGCGGGCCTTCCTCCGCGCGGCGGGCGTTCTCGTCGAGAAGGAGTGGGCCCGTTCGCTCCGTGAGGAGCTCGGTTGGCTCGGCGGCCACCTCGGCCCTGCGCGCGACCTGGACGTGATGCTCGACAGGCTTGGCAGCGAGGTGGCTGCGCTCGACGACGACGGCACGCCCGCCGCGGGCCTCCTCGCTTCGCTCGAGGAGGAACGGAGGGCGGCCTACCGGGACGTGGCCGAGACGCTCGGGGGTGCCCGCTACTACGCGCTGGTCGAGCGCCTCGGGGCGGCGACGACTCCTCCCTTGAGCGGCGACGACACCGAGCTGAAATCCGTCTTCCACAAGGAGGCAAAACGGATGCGGCGCACGCTGACGGCGCTCGGCGACGAGCCGACGGACAAGGCGTTGCACGCGGCCCGGATCGCCGTCAAGCGGGCGCGCTACGCCGCCGACCTCGCCGCGCACGAGCTCGGCCGGCCGGGCCAGCGCTTCGTCGCGCTCGCGAAGCGTCTCCAGGACATCCTCGGAGACCACCAGGACGCGGTCTTTTCCGAGGCCCGCATCCGAGCGTGGGCCGACACCGACCCCGCCGGGCTGTTCGCCGCCGGACGGCTCGTGCAACTCGAGCGCGACCGGAAGGCTGCGGCCCGAGCCGCCTGGCCCGGAGTCTGGCAGCGGCTCGACCGGGCAGCCAGGCGGGCAGTTCGCTGAGCGAGGTCGTTCGCGCGGCCGGCGGCATCGTCGTTCGCAGCTCGGGCGGCGTGAAGGAAGTGCTGCTCGTCCACCGGCCGGAGTACGACGACTGGACCTTCCCGAAGGGCAAGGTCGAGCCGGGGGAGAGCGACGAGGAGTGCGCGGTTCGTGAAGTGGAGGAGGAGACCGGCCTCCGCTGCTCGCTCGGGCGGGAGCTCGCGCCCACGTCGTACAGCGACGCCAGGGAGCGCCCGAAGACCGTGCGGTACTGGGTGATGGAGATCGTCGACGGAACGCTTCGCTTCGACCACGAGGTGGACGACGCTCGTTGGCTGACAGTCGCCGAGGCGGCGGCGACGCTCACGTACGAGCGCGACGTGGATGTTCTGCACGGCGCGGTCGCCGGCGAGACCCAGGCCAGAGACTGAAGTCTCTGCTCCGTCGGTGTTGCCGGACGGAGGGGGAGGGGCTTCGGCCTCCTCGACGTTGCACGCCGCGTCGCAGGAGGGGGAGAGACTTCAGTCTCTCCCCCGGGTTGCACGTCGCGCTAGCCTGCAGTCGTCATGAGCGGCGACTACGTCTACACGATGTACCGGGTCGACAAGTTCTACGGGGCCGACCGGCAGGTGCTGTCGAACATCTCCCTCTCGTTCCTGCCCGGGGCGAAGATCGGCGTGCTCGGCCCGAACGGTGCCGGCAAGTCGACACTGATGCGGATCATGGCCGGGCTCGAGGAGCCGTCGTCGGGCGTCGCCGAGCTCCATCCCGCGGCGTCGGTCGGCTTCCTGCAGCAGGAGCCGGAGCTCGACGAGACGAAGGACGTGCGCGGCAACGTCGAGGACGGAGTGCGCGAGCTCCGCGACCTGCTCGACCGCTTCAATGCGGTTTCGGCCGCCTTCGCCGAGCCCGACGCCGACTTCGACGCGCTGCTCGCCGAGCAGTCGAAGGTGCAGGAGCAGATCGACCGGCACGATGCGTGGGGCCTCGACGCCGCGCTCGACCGCGCCATGGACGCACTGCGCCTGCCCGACGGCGACCGGGACGTGACGACGCTCTCGGGCGGGGAGCGGCGCCGGGTCGCGCTTTGCCGCCTGCTGCTCTCGTCACCCGACCTGCTTCTCCTCGACGAGCCCACGAACCACCTCGACGCCGAGTCGGTCGCCTGGCTCGAGCGGTTTCTCGAGGACTACAAGGGCACCGTGATGGCCGTCACCCACGACCGCTACTTCCTCGACAACGTGGCGGGGTGGATCCTCGAGCTCGACCGGGGCAAGGGGCTGCCGTTCGAGGGCAACTACTCCTCGTGGCTCGAGCAGAAGCAGGCGCGTCTCGCGTCCGAGGAGAAGACCGTGTCGGCCCGTCGACGCACCCTGGCCCGCGAGCTCGAGTGGGTCCGGATGAGCCCGCGCGCGCGCCAGGCGAAATCGAAGGCGCGCATCGCCTCCTACGAGAAGCTGCTCGCCGAGGACGAGCACTTCAAGGTCGAGGGCGTCGAGATCCACATCCCCGCCGGCCCGCGCCTCGGCGACCTCGTCGTCGATGCCGAGCACGTCGTCAAGGGCTTCGGCGACCGGTTGCTCGTCGAGGACCTCACCTTCTCCCTCCCGCCGGGCGGCATCGTCGGCGTGATCGGGCCGAACGGTGCCGGCAAGACCACGCTCTTCAAGATGATCGCCGGCGAGGAGGAGCCGGACGGCGGCGAGCTCCGGGTCGGCGAGACCGTGCAGCTCGCCTACGTCGACCAGTCGCGCGCGGGCCTCGATCCGCAGAACACGGTGTGGAAGGAGATCTCCGGGAACCAGGACATCGTTCTGCTCGGGAAGCGCGAGGTGAACTCGCGCCAGTACACGTCGTGGTTCAACTTTCGCGGCGGCGACCAGCAGAAGCTCGTCAAGGATCTCTCGGGCGGTGAACGCAACCGCGTGCACCTGGCGAAGCTCCTCAAGTCGGGTGGCAACGTGCTGCTCCTCGACGAGCCGACGAACGACCTCGACGTCGATACCCTGCGGGCGCTCGAGGACGCACTGATCGACTTCGCGGGCTGCGCGGTCGTGATCACGCACGATCGCTGGTTCCTCGACCGGATCGCCACGCACATCCTCGCGTTCGAGGGGGACTCGCAGGCGACCTGGTTCGAGGGCACGTGGGGTGAGTACGCGGCCTGGGTCACGGAGACCCGCGGCCCCGAGGCGCTCGAGCCACACCGCATCGCGTACAAGCCTCTCGTCCGGCCGTGATCGATCTTCCGGTCGCCGATCCGGGGCGACCGGACACCCGCTCGCCGTTCCGGTTGCTCGTCTGGGTCGGGCGCCACCAGGTCGGAACGATCCTGATCGCGATCGTCTTCGGCGTGATCTGGATGGTCGCGCAGGCGCTGATGCCGTACGCGATCGGGCAGGCGATCCAGCAGGGGATCGTCGACGCCGACCGTGACGCACTCGTGCGGTTCTGCGTGCTGCTCGCGGTGCTCGGTGTCGTTCAGGCCGTCGCGGGGACGTTCCGCCACCGCTACTCCGTCCAGAACTGGCTCCAGGCGTCGTTCCGACTCGCCCAGATCGTCGGCCACCACTCGGCGCGGTCGGGTGACGCCGTCCGGGCGGAACTCTCGACCGGAGAGGTCGTCGCGACCGTCTCCAATGACGCGTTGCGCGCGGGGGGCGCGTTCGACATCCTCGCCCGTCTCTCCGGCAGCATCGTCTCGTACATCGTCGTCGCCGTGATCCTGCTCACGACGTCGGTCCCGCTCGGGCTGATCGTGCTGCTCGGCGTGCCGCTCCTGACGGTCTCGCTCAGCTTCGTGATCAAGCCGCTACAGCTCCGCCAACGAGAGCAACGCGAGGAGGTCGGCCTGCTGACCGCGCTCGGCGCGGACACCGCTGCGGGCCTCCGGGTGCTCCGTGGGGTCGGCGGAGAGCAGGCGTTCCTCGATCGTTACCGGCTCCGATCGGAGGCCGTGCGCGTCGCTGGCGTGCGCGTCGCGTCGCCGCAGTCGGTGCTCGATGCGGCCCAGGTGCTCCTGCCGGGGTTGTTCGTCGTCCTCGTCACCTGGGTGGGCGCCCACCTCGCAGCCTCGGGGGACATCACCGCAGGTCAGCTCGTCGCGTTCTACGGGTACGCAGGATTCCTCGTCATCCCCCTGCGCACCTCGGCCGAGGCGGTCGAGAAGTTCACACGTGCGCACGTCGGAGCGCGCAAGATGCTCCGCGTCCTGGCCGTCGAACGGTCGGTGGAGACGCCGTCGGATCCGATGGCCGAACCTCCGGAGGGCCTTCCGCTGCGCGATCCCTCGTCCGGGCTTACGGTCGAGCCCGGCGGCCTGACGTGCCTCGTCTCTGCCTCACCCGACGAGACGAGTGCACTTGCCGACCGACTCGGCCGCCTCGTCGGCGACTGCGGCGTGCTGCTCGGCGAGACGCCTCTCGACCGCCTGCCACTCGAGGTCGTGCGCAGGCGGATCCTCGTCAGCGAGCCGGATCCGCTCATCTTCTCCGGCACCCTCCGCAGCGAGCTCGACCCGTGGGGCTCCTCGAGCGACGACGAGATCACGACGGCGATCGAGGTCGCTTCCGCGGAGGACGTGCTCGTTGCGCTCCCCGCCGGTCTCGACGAGGTCGTCGACGAGCGCGGCCGGTCGTTCTCGGGAGGGCAGCGCCAGCGGCTCGTCCTCGTGCGGGCGTTGCTCGCGAACGCGGAGATCCTCGTCCTCGTCGAGCCGACGAGCGCCGTCGACGCTCACACGGAGGCGCGCATCGCCCGGCAGCTCCGCGCCTTCCGGGCCGGGCGCACCACGGTCGTCGTCACGGCGAGCCCGCTCGTGCTCGACCAGGCGGACACGGTCGTGCACATCGCCGATGGGCGCGTCGTCGCGACCGGGGAGCACCGCGAGCTGTTGCGGACGAACGAGACCTACCGGGATCTCGTGACGAGGGGTGAGGCGTCGTGAGTCACGCGCCCAACCCGGCAGACGCGCTGAAGCCTGCCACCGGCAAGCTCCTTCCGATCGCGAGCCCCGTCGAGATGCGGCGGCAGGCTGCATCGCTCGCCGGCCGCCATCGTCGCGCGATGATCGGCGTCCTCGCCCTGCACGCGCTCGCGGCGGCCACCGGGCTCGTCGGGCCGCCGCTCCTCGGCTCTCTCGTTCAGGGGCTCCAGACGGGAATCGACACGAGCGAGATCGACCGCGTCGTGCTCCTTCTCACGGTATTCCTCGTCGCGCAGACCGTCCTCACGTTCTTCGCCCGCAGATCGTCGTTCGTGCTCTCCGAGCGGATGTTCGCCGAGCTGCGCGACGACTTCATGCGGCGGGTCCTCGCGCTGCCACTCTCGACTGTCGAGCGAGCGGGAATCGGCGATCTCGTGTCTCGGACGACCGCCGACGTCGACGCGCTCGCCCGCACGGTCAGGTTCGCGATCCCCGAGACGTCGATCGCCTGCGTCACCGCGCTCCTCGTCGTCGGTGCTGCGGTCTGGGTGAGCCCTATCGCGGCGCTCCCTTGCCTCGTCGGCGTGCCCATCCTCGTCGTCGGAACGCGCTGGTACCTGCGATACGCCCCCGCCGGGTATCTCTGGGAGCGCGCCGCCTACGCCTCGCTCGCCGGGACGACCGGCGAGACGGTCGACGGCGGACGCACTGTCGAGGCACTCGGGCTCGCGGACGAGCGCGCCCGGCGGATCGACGTCAATCTCGCCGACGCGTATGCCTCGGAGCGCTTCACGCTCCGCCTGCGGACGATCTGGTTCCCGACGGTCGACGTCGCGTATGTTCTCCCCGTCGTCGCGGCGCTCGCGTGGGGAGGCTGGCTCGTCTCCGCGGGGCATGCCTCTGTCGGCGAGGTCACGACCGTCGTCCTCTACATCCAGCAGCTCGCCGATCCGGTCGATCGCCTGCTCTCCTGGCTCGACGAGGTTCAGGTCGGCGGCGCCTCGTTCGCGCGCCTCGTGGGAATCGCCGACGTCCCGCCGGATCGCCATGCGACAGGCGAGCAGCCCGACGACGACTGGTTGCGCGCCCACGACGTGCGGTACGCGTACGTCCCCGGGCGCGACGTCCTGCACGGCATCGAGCTCGACCTGAGGCCGGGGGAGCGCATCGCCGTCGTCGGGCCATCCGGGGCCGGCAAGTCGACGCTCGGCCGGCTGCTCGCGGGCATCCACCCGCCACGTACGGGTCACGTCGAGGTCGGTGGTGTGCCCCTGGTCGATCTCGAGCTCGAGGACCTGCGCCGCGAGGTCGCGCTCGTCACGCAGGAGCAGCACGTCTTCGTCGGCACGATCGCGGAGAACCTTCGACTGGGGCGCGCAGGCTCCTCGGACGCGGACCTCGCGGCGGCACTCGCTGCAGTCGACGCCAGGGAGTGGGTGCAGGCGCTTCCTGCGGGCATCGAGACGACGGTCGGCGCAGGCGGGACACCGCTGACACCCGCCCAGACCCAGCAGGTCGCACTGGCGCGACTCGTGCTCGCCGATCCCCACACGCTCGTCCTCGACGAAGCGACCTCCCTGCTCGACCCCCGTGCGGCGCGACACCTCGAGCGCTCTCTCGCATCGGTGCTGACGGGGCGGACCGTTGTCGCCATCGCACACCGGCTGCACACCGCTCACGACGCCGACAGGGTCGCCGTCGTCGAGGACGGCCTCCTCCGAGAGCTCGGCACTCACGACGAGCTGATCGCGAGCGAGGGCGCCTACGCCGCTCTGTGGGAATCCTGGCAGTCCTGAGAGGTCAGGCCGCGCGCGCTGCTGCTTGCGCCGCGAGTTCGAGGGCGGCGCCCTCGCGCAAGCCCCCACGCCCGAGCTCGAGTGAGATCCCGAGGACGCGGCAGGTCTCGTCGAGAATGAGCGCGCCTGCGAGCAGGGTCTCGGCGCGGTCGGCGCTGATCCCGAAGGACTGCACCACCTTGACGGCCGGCCGAAGCGCGAGCATGCCGATCGCCTCATCGAGTGCCTCCCCGTCGAATCGGCGCCCGACGACCTTCGCGAGGGCGCGTGCGCTCCCTCCGACCGCCAGTCCGGCGTCGGCGGACGGTGGGTCGATACCGGCGAACGCGGCCCTGACCGCGTTGCGGGCGGCGTCGATGTCGCCCGCGCCCGGCGGATCGCCTCTCAGGTGCGCGCGCGTGAGCCGGAGCGAGCCCAGGTCGGCCGAGCGCACCCAGGCGGTTCCGAGGCGCGGAGTGCCGACGACCACCTCGGTCGACCCCCCGCCGATGTCGACGACGGCGACCATGCCGGGAACCGCGCTCTCCGCGCGTGCGATCGCCCCGTCGTATGCCAGCCGCCCTTCGGCCTCCGCGGTGAGGACGCGGACGGGGAGGCCGGTCGTCTCGGCAAGCGCGGTCGTCAGGGCCGTCGACGATGCGCTCTGCCTGCCGGGAGCGGTGACGATCACGGTCGCGAGGTCGACGTCGAGAGACCGCGCGCTCCGTGCGAACTCCCCGCACGTCTCGGCGCAGGCCCGGATCGTCTTCTTGCTCAGGGTGCCCGTGCGCTCGATCTCGGCACCGAGTCTCAGGTAGGCGCGCTCCTGTGCGAGCGGCTCGAGCGTGGCGTTGTCGTGGACCGTCGCGACGAGAAGGCGCGCCGTGTTCGAGCCCACATCGATCACTCCGACGCGCATTCGACCACCGATTGTGCTGATCGGCCCGGACGACCTCTCGGAGGTGAGCTACTGACCCTTCCCCGCGCGGAGCCGGGGCTGACGGCGCGCCCGGAGCGCCGCGCGCCGCATCATCGCCGCCTGGTGGTCGACGGCCTTCTCCGGCTTCCTCGGGGTCACGGGCGACCACGATCCGTCCTCCGCGAGCTCCCACGCGTGGATGTCGTCGGCGAAGACGCTGTCCAGGATCGCCTGGAGCTCTTGCCGGGCGCGCACGTTCTCGATCGGGACGAGGATCTCGACGCGCCGATCGAGGTTTCGCGGCATCAGGTCGGCGCTGCCGATGAGCATCATCGAGTGATCGTCGGCCTCGAAGGAGTAGATGCGACTGTGCTCGAGGAACCGCCCCACGATCGAGCGAACGTGGATCTTCTCCGACAGGCCCTCGACACCGGGCCGGAGCATGCAGATCGAGCGCGCGCAGATGTCGATCCGTGCTCCGGCTGCGGATGCCGCGTACAGCTCGTCGATGATCGTCGGGTCGACGAGGTTGTTGAGCTTCAGGCGGATGCGCGCCTTCTTGCCGCTCTCGGCGGCATCCGTGACGCGCCGGATCTCCTGCACGAGTCGCTTGCGCATCTCGAACGGTGCGACGAGGAGCTTGCGGAACCGCTGTGGACGGCCGAACCCGGTCACGTAGTTGAACACGTCGGCGACGTCCGCCGCGATCTCCTCGTCGGCGGTGAAGATGCCGACGTCCTCGTACAACCGCGCCGTCGAGGCGTGGTAGTTCCCCGTGCCGAGGTGCACGTAGCGACGCAACCCACCGGCCTCGCGACGGACGACGAGGGTCATCTTCGCGTGGATCTTCATGTCGTGGAAGCCGTGAACGACGTGCACGCCCGCCTGCTCGAGCTCGCGCGACCACTCGATGTTGCGCCTCTCGTCGAAGCGCGCCTTCAGCTCGACGAGGCAGACGGCCTGCTTGCCCTGCTCGGCACAGTCGATCAGCGCCGAGACGAGGGCGCTGTCGTCGGACGTGCGATAGACGGCCGTCTTCATCGCGATCACGTCGTCGTCCGCGGCCGCGGCACCCGCGAACGCCTCGAAGCTCGAGCGGAACGACTCGTAGGGCTGGTGCACGAGCAGGTCGGCACGCCGGATCTCGTCGAAGAAGTGTGGCCCATCCTTCACGCGGGCAAGTCGCGGCTGGGTCAGGGGCGCCCAGGGCTCGTCCTTGAGCTCGGGCCGCTCGAACCGGGTCAGCTGCATCAGGTCTGCGAGGTCGAGGAGACCCTCTATCCGGTACATCTCCTCGTCGGTGGCGCCGAGGCCGTCGCGGAGGCGGCCGAGCATCGTCTCCGACGCAGAGGCGGATACCTCGACCCGGATCACGTCGCCGAAGCGCCGGCGCCGGAGCTCCGACTCCACGGCTCCGAGGAGATCGTCCGCGTCGTCCGACACCTCGAAGTCGGCGTCACGCGTCACCCGGAAGAGCGCCTGCTCCGAGATCGACATCCCGGGAAAGAGCGTCGGCAGGAAATGCGAGATCACCGACTCGAGCGGGACGAGGCGCTCGCCGGCGCTGACGAACCGGTCGAGGCCTTCCGGCATCTTGACGCGCGCGAATCGCTCCTCGCCGCTGTCCGGGTCGACCGCCAGCACGCCGAGCGAGTTCGACAGCCCGGAGATGTAGGGGAACGGCTGCCCGGGCCCGACGGCGAGCGGTGTCAGCACGGGGTAGATCTCCTGCTCGAACACGGTCTCGAGGCGCTCGACCTCGTCCTCGGTGCAGTCGTCGATCTCGACGATCTCGATCCCTGCCGCAGCGAGCGCGGGGCGAAGCTCGTCGATCCAGAGTCGTGCCTGTCGCGTCGTCAGCTCCAGGATACGCTCCCTCAGCGCCGCGAGCGCCTGAGCGGGCGCGAGGCCATCCGCCGAGCGAACGGCAAACCCGGCCGCCTCCTGGCCCATCAGGCCGGCGACCCGGACCATGAAGAACTCGTCGAGGTTGGACGAGAAGATGGCGGAGAACTTCACCCGCTCGAGCAGCGGCTGCTGTTCGTCGGTGGCGAGCTCGAGGACGCGCGCGTTGAACTCGACCCAGGACAGCTCACGGTTGATCAGGCGGGCTTCCTCGTCGGTTGGAGGAGCGATCGTGGTTGCGGAGGTCACGGGCACCCGGCTACCGCTCGGACCCGAGCGCGTCGACGACAAGGCGCTCGAAGTGGCCGATCAGCCGCTCCGACTCGGGCATCAGGGTGCCTTCCGTGACGATCCCGGATCGCATCCCGATCTGGACGCGCTCGACGAGGACGCGATCCTCCGCTCCGACCTGCGTGTCGAGATCCATGAAGTCCGCGATCCACTGCTCGTCGGTGCCGGGCAGGAAGAAGTAGTCGAGGGAGCGGTAGGTGCGCTCGGCGCCGAGCGGGACGACCGGGCCGATCGAGATGTTGCCCCGGCCCGGCATGACGTTCACCGCGGTCCCGGGGAAGAGGAGGTGGAACTGCCCGCGGTCGACTTCGCCCGTGGCGTCGTAGATGCCGCCACCGCCGTTCTTCGGCGGGCCGTACTGCGACGAGAACGTCGGATGCTCCTCCATCGCGTACGTTCCCGGCCCCACGTCGATCGCCTTCGAGAAGCTCGGGTGCGCGATCGCGCAGTGATAGCACTCGAGGAAGTTCTCGACGCAGACCTTCCAGTTGGCCTCGTATTCACCCTCCGCGCGCGCGTGGAAGACGAGTGCATCCACGTCGACGCCGCCCTCGGCGACGATGCGGGGAAGGTCACCGAGATACGCCTCGAGGGGGCCGCAATCGGGATCCGGGTTGACGAAGACGAACGGTCCCCATGTGTCGACAGGCAGGGGGACGAGGCCGAGGCCCGCCTTGTCGAATCCCGGCTCCGTCTCTGAGCGCGGCGCCGTCCGCAGCGAGCCGTCGAGGTCGTACGTCCAGGCGTGGTAGGGGCACTGGAGCGTCTCGCGCCTCCCCGTACCGTCACAGAGGAGGAAGCCCCGGTGACGACAGACGTTCACGAATGCGCGCAGCTCGTCGTCACGGCCCCGAACGACCACGACCGGCACGTCGCCGACGCGGCTCGCGGCGAACGAACCCCGATCGGCGAGCTCACCGGTGTGGGCGACGTACTGCCAGGTCCGCCTGAAGATCCGCTCCTGCTCGAGCCGGGCGACCGACGGGTCGACGTACCAGTCGTAGGGAATCGTTGTGAGTCCGGATGTCGTCGCCATCAGGAGGATGCTATCCGCTGGCCGCTTCGAGGAACGGCGCTCATTCCGACTCGGGCGAGCTTGCCAGGTATGCCTCGCAGACCTCGCCGAAGGGGCCGTCTGCGACGATGCGCCCTCGGTCGAGCCACAGCGCGCGCGTCGAGAGCTGCTCGAGAAGGGGATGGTCATGACCGGCGGCGACCACGATCCCGCCGCCCGCGAGAATCTCGATCGCCCGTTCCCGGACGAACGCTCGGTAGTCGTGGTCGAGGGCCTCGTGAACCTCGTCCAGCAGGAGGATCGTCGGGTCGGCCTCGTCCGCCGTCGCGAAGCCGAGCCTCGCCCGCATCCCCTGCGAGTAGCTCGACACGGCGCGGTCGAACGCCTGTCCGAGCCCGCTCGCTGCCTGGACGTTCGACGTCACCTCCCGCGCCGTGCTGAGCGGGAGGCCCGCGAGGACACCGAGCAGCTTCGCGTTCTCGCGCCCGGTCAGGCTTGCCATCACGCCCGCCCCGACAGAGAGGAGAGCGCCGACCCTCCCCTCGATCTCGAGCGTGCCGGCATCCGGGATGTAGACGCCGCCGATCGTGCGCAGCAGCGTCGTCTTGCCTCCTCCGCTGCGACCGACGAGCGCGACGGCCTCGCCGGGGCCGATCTCGAGGTCGATGTCGCGCAGCCCCCAGGAGCGCGAGCCTGCGCGGCGGAGGCGGGAGAGGAGTGGCGAGACGGGACGGCGCTGTCGGTCGAACCGGAACTCGACGCCGACGCCGGCTGCGGCGATCCGCGTGCTCATCCCTCGACCATCTTGGCGAACTGCCGCTGCTCACGACGGTAGAGCGGCACGATCGCGAGGAGGGCCACGAGGGCGAAGAGCGTGGGGATCAGCAGCTCCCACGCCGATGGCCGCTCGCCGTAGAGGAGCACCGATCGGTATGACTCGAAGATCCCGGTCATCGGGTTCAGCTTGAGCCACTGCCGTGCCGACGAGGGAACGTCCGAGAGCGCCACGAGCCCCGGTGCGACGAAGAAGAGCGTCCGCGCGGCCGAGACGACGAAGAATCGCAGGTCGGGCCACCAGACGCCGATCAGCGACGCGGGGTACGCGATCGAGACCGAAACGAGGATCGTGACGAGCATCACGACCGGGAGCCAGAGGATCGCGGCGGTCGGGGCGATGCCGTAGGCGACCATCATCACGACGAACAGCGTCAGGCTGGACGTGAACACGAGCGTCTCCGTCATGACGCCCGCGAGCGGGATCATCGTGCGGTCGAACCGCGTGTTGAGGACGATCGAGTGGCGGAGCTGCACCGATCCGAGGCCGTTGACGACACTCGCCATCACGAGCTGGAACGGAACCGTCGCGCAGGCGATGCTCAACCCCGGGGCCGGGCCGGGGCGCGCGATCACGAACGAGACGAGGATCAGGTAGATCCCGGTCGCGAAGAACGGGTCGAGGATCCACTTCACGACCTGCCACCCCCCGCGCCCGTACCGCGCCCGCAGATCCGACAGCGTCAAGGCGACGAGAAGATCGCGTCTGCGCGCGGAGTGGGTTGTCGCGCGAGAAGCCTTCCCTGCGTCGAGCATCGCCTCGGTCACCGCTGCAGGATACGGCCTGCGGGGTCGGGGCGCGGTGTCGTCGCGCATGATGACCGAACCGACCTTGGCGGCGCCTGCCGGCACACGACCGTAGCGCGCCCGCGTCGCCCGCTACCCGTACGCAACGCCGTCGAATCCGTATCAGACCCTGTTCTACCGGGCGCTCGAGAGGGAGGGCTTCGAGCTCGAGCCTGACCGACCGTTGCGTCGGTGACGCGGCGCTCGCGGTCCTCGCGTGCCTCGAAACGGGGTGCCAGCCGGGGGTGGCCGCCGTCGCCGAGTTGAGGGAGCATCCGTCGCGAGCTCGCTCCGGCCACCTCCGAACTGGACGCCGGCTAGGCAGGGGCGATCCGCGGCGCTGGTACCCTCGCCCGATGTCGGGGGGCGAAGAGACGGCGATCGACGGTGCGACGGCCGAGATCGCGGCTGCGGTTGCGGCCGAGTCCGCGTTCATGGAAGAGGTTCTCGTGCGCCTCGTCGAAGCGCCGACCACCCTCGGGAACGAGGAGCCCGGCCAGGCCGTGATGCGCGACGCGTTCCGGGCGATCGGCCTCGACCCGGTCGACATGGCCCTCGATCCCGAGATGCTGCGCGACCATCCTGCCGCCTCCCCGTTCTCGTGGGACGTGTCGCAGAAGAGCAACGTGATTGCGGACTGGCAGCCGGCCGGGGAGGGAGGGCGCTCCCTCGTCCTGAACGGCCATATCGATGTCGTCGCACCGGCCGCCGCCAGCCTGTGGCGGACGGCTCCGTTCTCGGCCGTCCGCGAGGGCGACTGGCTGTACGGCCGTGGTGCGGGCGACATGAAGGGCGGGCTTGCCGTCATCCTCGGCGCGGTCAAGGCACTCGGTGGGCTCGGCCTCGCCCCGCTCGCTCCGGTGCAACTGCAGTCGGTCGTCGAGGAGGAGTGCACGGGCAACGGTGCGTTGCAGTGCGCCGTCAGCGGCCTGCAGGCCGACGGGTGCGTCGTGACCGAGCCGTTCCCGGGTTCGATCTCGGTCTCGCAGGTCGGCGTGCTCTGGTTCCACGTCGACATCGCAGGGCTGCCCGCGCATGCGGGAGACGCAGGTGAGGGTGCGAACGCGATCGAGGCTGCATTTCCCGTGGTGGCTGCGCTGCGGCGACTCGAGGCCGAGCTGAACCAGGATCCGCCGGCCGCCTACCGCCACTCCGAGCACCCGATCAACCTCAACGTCGGCGTCATTCGAGGCGGCGACTGGCCGTCGACCGTCGCGGCCGAGTGCACCCTTTCCTGTCGCATCGCGCTCTTCCCCGGGCAACAGGTCGCGTGGCTGAAGGAGCGGGTGGAGGCCGCAGTCGCCGATGCAGCGCAGGCGCACCCCTTCCTGGCGGCGCAGCCACCCCACGTCCGCTACGACGGCTTCGCGTGTGCCGGAACAGAGGTCGATGTGGAGCATGCGCTCGTGGCGACGCTCTCGGGGAGCCATGCGACCGTCGAAGGGGCCGTGCCGTCCCTCGTCTCGACGACGGCAACGACCGACGCCCGGCTCTTCATTCAGCAGGGAATGCCGGCCGTCTGTTTCGGCGCCTGGTCGGAGAACGCCCACGGCGTCGACGAGCGCGTCAATATACCGTCCATGATCTCGGCTGCCCAGGTCCTCGCCGTTTTCATCCGCGACTGGTGCGGTCTCGCCGGGTGAAGACGCGAACGCTTGCGCTGGTCGGCATCCTCGTCGCCCTGGTCGGAGGCGTCGCGGCTCGCCTGAGACGGCGACGGGGCACGAGGGTCCCCGGGCTTTCGCGCCCCGACGAGCCGGTCGTCGATCCCATCGGTCCCGGCCCCGAAGCCGCTCCCGAGCCTGCGCCGTACGAGCGGCCCGCACCCGCGGTGTACGCGCCGCCCGTCCGGGCGTTCGCCGGCGGCTCTCTTCCACGGGCGCCGCTGCGCGGGATGAGCGAGATCCGCCGATTCTTCCGGACGAACGAGACGCCGATCTGGTTCGTCTCCGCGACGCCGTTCAACCTGCTCGGAATCGATCGCTGGGTGCGGAAATTCTCGTATCTGAACTACTACGACTCGTTCGACGGAGCCCATCCGAACATCTTCGTTCCCTCGACCGTCGCCCCGCCGACGTTCTCCTCGATCGAGGAGATCTGCAACTACCTCCTCGGGCACAAGGAGGTGGTCGACCACGTCACGGCGGCCGGCGGCGGCAAGGCGGTCTTCCTGATGTTCGACGAGGAGACCGAGCGCCTCGCGGCCGAGGCCGGGCTCGAGGTCGCATTTCCGCCGGCCGCACTTCGCAACCGGCTCGACTCCAAGATCGTGACGACGCAGCTCGGTAACGAGGCGGGCGTGCCGAGCGTCCCCAACATCCTCGGCCGCGCGTCGTCGTACGACGAGTTGCTCGGGCTCGCCGCGGAGCGTCGGATCGGCACCGATCTCGTGGTGCAGACGCCGTACGGCGACTCGGGTCAGACGACGTTCTTCATCGCCTCGGCCGAGGACTGGGCTGCGGACGAGGACAGGATCGTCGGCCAGGAGCTGAAGGTGATGAAGCGGATCAACTGCCGCGAGGCGGCGATCGAGGGCGTGATCACGCGGCACGGCACGCTGGTCGGCCCGTTGATGACGGAGCTGACCGGCTTCCCCGAGCTGACCCCGTACGGTGGCGGCTGGTGCGGCAACGACATCTTCGCGGCTGCGCTCTCCGAGGATCACCGGCGCCAGGCACGGACCTTCGCGCGACAGATGGGCGATCGTCTTCAGGAGGAGGGATATCGCGGCTACTTCGAGCTCGACTTCCTCGCCGACATGGACACTGGCGAGATGTGGCTCGGCGAGCTGAACCCCCGCGTCACGGGCGCGAGCTCGATGACCAACGTGACGGCTGTCGCGTACGGCGACATGCCGCTCTTCCTCTTCCACCTGCTCGAGTTCCTCGACGTCGATTACGAGATCGACGTCGACGAGCTGAACGCCGGCTGGGCGCAGCCGAGCGCGATCGACGAATGGAGCCAGTTCATCCTCAAGGACACGGCCGACCTCGTCGAGCTGATCACCGATGCCCCCCGGTCCGGGATCTGGAAGCTCGATCGAGAGGCGCATGGAGGCATCTCGTTCCTGCGCGCGGAGACGGACTGGCACACCATCGCGAACGAGGACGAGGCCTTCTACCTCCGCATCGCGCAGACGGGCGGGTATCGCTATCCGGGCGCCGACATCGGCATCCTCGTCACGCGAGGCCGCCTTCAGACGGACGACAACGAGCTCACCGACCGCGCCCGGACATGGATCGACGGGATCAAGCAGCAGTTCTCGACGGTCCCGGTCGACGAGCGCGGCGCCGTCCCCGTGCGCGAGCCGGAACCGTTCTCCTTCAAGATGCTCTAGTGCTCCGCTTCGAAGCGATCGAGCAGCTCGAGCCCGGGCAGCGCTGGGCCGACCTCTTCCAACGGCACTGGCCGCGCTACCGGGCCTGGTTCCTCCAGGACGGCGACGCCGCACGCACGTCCTACGCGGAGTCGTTGCGGGCGCTGCGGGAGCACATGCCGGAGCTCGTTCCGACGTACGAGCGCCTGTGCGCGCTCGCCGGCGGGGGCGATCTCGAGTCGCGCTTCCTCGCGATGTGGGCTCCGCCGTCCTATCTTTCGGGCTGCTCACAGGCCGCCTGGCGCGGAGGGCCGCCCGTCCTCGCGCGAAACTACGACTACGCGCCCGAGCGGCTCGAGGGATCGATTCTCCATACCCAGTGGGTCAGGCCGGTGATCGGCTCGGGGGACTGCGCGTGGGGCCTGCTCGACGGCATCAACGACGCCGGCCTTGCCGTGTCCCTCGCCTTCGGCGGTCGCAAGGTCGTCGGCACAGGCTTCGGGGTCCCGATCGTCGTCCGCTACCTGCTCGAGACCTGCGAGACCACCGAGCAGGCACGATCGGTCCTGCGCCGGCTGGAGTACCACCTCGCGCACACCCTGACGATCGCCGACCCGGCGGGGGACGTCTGCACGGCCTATCTCGCCCCGGACCGGGAGGTGGAGCTGACCACCGCGGTCGCGGCGACGAACCATCAGGGCAGCGTCGAGTGGGGAGAGCACGCTCGCGCGACAAGGAGCGTCGAACGCCAGGAATCCCTCGAACGGCTCGTCGGCGAGGCCGAGACCCCGGAGCGGTTCGTCGACGGCTTTCTCCGGCCGCCGCTCCGTGCGGTCGACGGCGAGCAGCGGATGGGAACGCTGTACACGGTCGCGTATCATCTCTCCGAGGGGAGAGCGGAGTTCCGCTGGCCCGGGACGCGGTGGGATCAGAGCTTTGCCGCGTTCTCCGAGGGCGTGCGAGACATCGAGGGGTGAGGCTGAAGCCTCACCCCTTCTGCGAGGAACCGGCCTGAAGCCGTTGCTTACGACGTGAGGTCGCTGGCCAGCTCCTCGAACGCGGCGACGAACGTGTTGCAGTCCTCGATCGTGTGCGTGATCGAGAGCGTCCACTCCTCCTCGCGACCGGGGGTCATGAAGATGCCGCGGTTCATGTTGTAGAGCCAGGCCAGCGAGCAGAGCTCCTCGTCCTGGTTCGCCTTGAACGACTCGTAGTCCGTGATCTTCTCGGGCGAGAAGGTGACGCAGCCCTTGGAGCCGACACCCACCGAGTAGCCGGGGAACTCGTACTTCTCGATCACCGCCTGGCAGCCCGCGAGGAGGTGCTCGTTGAGCGTGTCGAGGTGCGCATACGCGTCGGGCGTCATGACCTCGAGCAGGTTGGCCCGCGCGGCCGCCATCGACAACGGGTTGCCGTTGTAGGTCCCGACCTGCACGATCTCGCCGCTCTCGACCTTCCCGAAGAGATCCGGCGTGCCGCCGATCGCTCCCGACGGGAGGCCGCCGCCGAGTGCCTTCGCGAGCGTGACCATGTCGGGGACCACGCCGTACTTCTCGACCGCGCCGCCGGCGGCGATGCAGAGCCCGGTCTTGACCTCGTCGAAGATCAGCAGGATGCCGTGCTTCTTCGTGATCTCGCGCACCGCCTCGAGGTATCCCGGCTCGGGCAGGACGACTCCGAGGTTCATCATCGCGGCTTCCATGATCACGCACGCGGGTTTGCGGTCCTCCTCGATCAGACGCTCGATCCGCCGCTCCATGGCCTCGGCGTCGTTGAACGGGACAGCGATCGTCATGTCGACCACGGACTGGGGGATGCCCAGCCCGTACGGGATCGACTGCAGGTCGAACCGGTCGCCGATCGAGTCGTAGTCGACGCCGAGCGAGACCATCACGTAGTCGTGGTGGCCGTGATAGGAGCCGAAGATCTTCACGATCGTGTCGCGTCCCGTCACTCCCCGGGCGATCCGGATCGCGTCCATCGTCGCCTCGGAGCCGGAGTTGACATAGCGCCACTTCTCGAGTCCCCAGCGGCGGGCGAGCTCCTCGCCGACGACGATCGCATCCTCGGTCGGAGCGGCGAAGTGCGTCCCCAGTCCGATCCGGTCGGTCACCGCCTTGGAGATCGCGTCGTGCGCGTGACCCTGCACCATCGAGCCGAAGCCGTTGTGGAAGTCGAGGTACTCGTTGCCGTCGACGTCCCAGACGTTGGCGCCCTTGCCGTGCGAGAGGTAGATCGGCCACGGGTCGCGGGACTGGTAGGAGGAGGCAACGCCGCCGACGAGGCTCTTCTGCGCCCGCGCATAGAACTCCTTCGATCCCTGTGTGCTCGCATCGAGCTTCGCTGCCTCGCGCGCGGTCAGTTCCTTGATCCGTGCGCGATCGATATCGACGTGGGCTCGGGTTGCCATCCGGCACTGCTCCTTGATCGGGGAGACCCCATTGTGGCGATTTCTCCAATCGTCTGCCAGCCGGTGCCCGGGCGGTTCCAGGGAGGAGAGCCGTAGAATCACCCGGGATGACGAGCGCCGACACCGTCGCCGACCGGATCGAGTGCGAGCTGGCGCCGCTCCATTCGGCCTCGTCGATCGCCTCCTGGGAGCTCAACGTGCTTGCGAGCGCGGAGAACGAGGCGCGCCGCGTCGTGCTCGAGACCGCGCTCTCCGACTTCCTCGCCGACGCAGACCGCTTCGCGGCAATCGAGTCGGTGCGGGAGGGGGCGACAGACACCGCTCGGCGGCGCCTCGACCTCCTGCGCGCTTCGTTCCTCACGAATCAGGTGCCGGCCGAGCTGCGGACGCGGATCATCGAGCTCGAGGCAGCCGTCGAGACCGCCTTCTCCGTCCATCGTGGAGTCGTCGCCGGCAGACGCGTCGACGACAACGAAATCCTGCAGGTTCTCCGTGAGAGCGGCGACAGCGATCAGCGCCGCGAGGTGTGGGAGGCATCGAAGACGGTCGGCGCGGCTGTCGCGGACGACGTTCGCGAGCTCGCTCGCCTCCGGAACGAGGCTGCGCGCGCCGTTGGCTATCGAGATTGGTTCGCTCTCTCGCTCGCCACCTCCGAGATGGACGAGGGAAGGCTCTTTGCGACGCTGGACGAGGTCGACCGTGCGACCGCGGGGCCGTTCGCGGGCTGGAAGCGAGGCGTCGACGAGCGGCTGGCAGCCCGGTTCGCGTGCCCAGTGGCCGACCTCGCGCCCTGGCACTACGCCGACCCGTTCTTTCAGGATGTGCCGGTCGAGGGCGGGGTCGACATCGATCCGCTGCTCGTCGCACGTGACACCGTCGCCCTCTCCGAGCTCACGTTCGACGGTATCGGGCTCGAGACGCGCGCCGTGCTCGACCGCAGTGATCTCTTCCCCCGCGAGAACAAGTGCCAGCACGCGTTCTGTATCGACATCGATCGGGAGGGCGACGTGCGCGTGCTCGCCAACGTCATCCCGGGCCAGCGCTGGCAGGACACGATGCTCCACGAGCTCGGGCACGCCACGTTCGACGTTGGCATCGACCCCACGCTGCCGTGGGTGCTGCGCGACTGCCACACCGTCGTCACCGAGGGAATCGCGATCCTGATGGGCCGGCTCGTGGGCGACCCCGAGTGGCTCGAGCGGGTTCTCGGCGCGGACGCGGATGTGATCGCCGCGATGTCCGCTGATCTCCGGTCTGCGCGCGCCGCCGAGATGCTCGTCTTCGCGCGCTGGGTACTCGTGATGACGAACTTCGAGCGTTCGCTCTACGCCGATCCCGACGCCGACCTCGACGCGCGCTGGTGGGAGCTCGTCGAGCGCTACCAGCTGCTCTCCGCGCCCACCGGCCGCTCCAATCCCGACTGGGCCGCCAAGATCCACGTCGCCTGCGCCCCGGTCTACTACCACTGCTACCTCTACGGTCACCTCGTCGCATCACAGCTCTCCGCCACGCTGGCGCGTGAGTGCGGCGGACTCGTCGATCGGCCGGCTGCGGGCGCCTTCCTGCGCGAGCGCATCTTCGCCCCGGGGCAGTCGGTGCGCTGGGATCTGCTGATCGAGGAGGCGACGGGCGAGCCGCTGACGGCGTCGTACTTCGGGACGGACATCGGGCAGGAATAGGCGCGGGCGGGCAGGTAGTATGTCGAGGAAATGTCTAAGTTAGCTGCAGTTGTCGCGGGGCGTCGGGCCAAGTTCCTCGTCCTCCTCGCTTGGATCGTTCTCGCCGGCGCCCTCGCGCCGCTCGCAGGCAAGTTCGAGTCGGCTCAGAAGAACGAGCCGTCGAGCTTCCTGCCGGGGGGTGCCGAGTCCGTTCGCGTGCTCGAGGCCGCGGACGGCTTCGCGCGGGGCCAGGCGACGCCCGCGGTCGTGGTCTTCAGCGCTCCCGCCGGGCTCGACGAGACGATGCGTGCGGCCGTCGAGGAGCGGCGCGCGGCCCTCGTCGCGGCACAGATCGAGGGCGTGACGTTCGTCACGCCACCGACGTATTCCGAGGATGGCACCGCCGCGTTGCTGACGGTGCCGATCGTTGCGGGCGGAGACGAGGAGATCCTGATCGACGCGGTCGAGCGCGTTCGCGAGGTCGCCGGCGAGGATCTTCCTCCCGGTCTGGACGAGAGAGTCACCGGCCCCGCAGGCTTCTCGGCCGACGCGAGTGCGGCGTTCGAGGGAATCAACTCGACGCTGCTCTTCACGACGGCGATCCTCGTGTTGGTGCTCCTCGTGCTCATCTACCGGAGCCCGATCTTCTGGATAATCCCGCTCCTGGCGGTGCTCCTGGCCGAGTTCGTCGTTCGGGGCATCGGATACGTGCTCGCCTCGGCGGGGCTCGTCATCAACGGTCAGGTCGGGGGGATTCTCCTCGTGCTCGTCTTCGGGGCGGGCACCGACTATGCGTTGCTGCTGACCGCGCGCTACCGAGAGGAGTTGCGGCTCGTCGAGGATCGCCACGAGGCGATGCGCACCGCCGTCCGGCAGGCGGGGCCGGCGATCATCGCATCGGGCGGCACCGTCGTCGCTGCGCTGCTCTGCCTCTCGTTCGCGAGCGTCAACTCGACGGCCGGCCTCGGGCCGGTCGGAGCGATGGGCGTCGCCGTCGCGGCGATTGCCATGCTCACCCTCCTGCCGGCGTTGCTCCTGATCGGCGGACGCCGTGCGTTCTGGCCGTTCGTCCCCCGGGTCGGCTCGGAGGAGCGGTCGCGCCGCGGTGTCTGGCGGGGTCTCGGGGAGTGGATCGAGCGGCGGCACCGCCCTGTCTGGATCGTCACCGCTCTCGCGCTCGGCGCTGTCGCGCTCGGCACTCTGACCCTGGACGACAACGTGACCACGGCGAACGCCTTCCGTGGCGACGTCGAATCGGTGCAGGGGCAGGTGCTGATCGACCGGTCGTTCCCGTCCGGAGCGAGTGCCCCGGCCGTCGTGCTCGTCACCGATTCGACGAGGGTCGAGGCCGTGCGCGACGCTGCGACGGCCTCAGCGGTGGTCGATTCGGTCGGAGAGCCCGAATCGGGAACGGAGGGGACTCGGTTCGACGTCACCCTCGGCGCCGACCCGTTCGCCGAGGAGGGGTACGCCGCGATCGGCGTTCTCCGCGACGACCTCCGGCTCGCCGGGGGCGGCGCCGTCCTCGTCGGTGGCGCGACGGCGGAAGAGGCCGATCTTCGCGCTGCGATCAAGCGCGATACGAAGCTCCTCGTGCCGCTCGTCCTCCTCGTCGTCTTCTCGATCCTGATCGTGCTGCTTCGCTCGGTGGTGGCGCCCCTGATGTTGATGTCCACCGTCATCCTGTCGTTCTTCGCCGCCCTGGGGCTGTCGTTGATCGGCTTCTCGCTGTTTGCCGACTTCCCGGGCGAGGATCCGAGCTATCCGCTGTTCGCCTTCATCTTCCTCGTCGCACTCGGGGTCGACTACAACATCTTCCTGATGGCCCGTGTCCGCGAGGAGGCGCATCGGATGCCGACGCGGGACGCGATGTTGCTCTCCCTGGCGGTTACCGGTGGCGTGATCACGTCTGCCGGCGTCGTGCTTGCCGGCACCTTCGCCGTCCTCGCTGTGCTGCCGCTCATCGCGCTCACCCAGCTCGGGATCACCGTGGCGGTCGGCGTCCTGCTCGACACGCTCGTCGTCCGATCGATTCTCGTGCCGGCGCTGACGTTCGAGCTCGGCGAGCGCACGTGGTGGCCCGGGCGGCGTCGACGCGACCGCTCGCCGCCTGGCTGAGCGACACGACCCCGTTGCAGTCGGGGCGCTGGGCGGCGATGATACGTCCGTGTCCCCGGCGCTCAACCACGTCAGCGTCGTCGCGCACGACCTCGAGACCTCCAAGAGGTTCTACGTCGACGAGCTCGGTCTCCGGCCGCTTCCGACACCGGACTTCGGCTTTCCCGTCGTCTGGCTCCAGGCGGGCAACTGTCAGGTGCACCTGTTCGAGCGCCCCGGGGTGCCGCCCTCGCACGCGCACTTCGGGCTCGAGATAGCCGAGTTCATGCCGCTCTACCGGCGGTTGAAGGAGCTCGGCGTGCTCGACTCGACGACCTTCGGCAATGCGATGTACGAGCTACCGGACGGCGGTATCCAGATGTACGTGCGGGATCCTGCCGGTAATCTCGTCGAGCTCGACCATCCCGACGCGTCGATGATCCCTCGCGCCGAGGTGCCGGAGTACAAGCGGCTCGCGGACGTGCGACCGCAGGAGGGTGAGGCCGCGGCGTCGACGCTGTGGCACGCCTCCGGCACGCGACCCTCCAGCTAGGACCAGAGCCCGACCCAGCGCTGGAACAGCTCCCGTCCGTCGGCCTGCATCTCTCCCATCGAAGCGCGGAAGTCGTCCAGCAGCCGATCGAGCCCGCCCGGGCCGAGCACGCTCTCGGCCGAGGCGATGTACGCGGGAACCCGCGCCCACTCGTCGGCCATGGCCGCGTCGATCTCGACGTGGAACTGCACGCCGTAGGCGACGGAGCCAACGCGGAACGCCTGGTGTGGATACGCAGGAGTGGTGGCGAGCAAGGTCGCGCCCTCGGGCAGGTCGAAGGTGTCCTGGTGCCACTGCAGCGTCGGTCGCGGCCAGGCCAGGCCGGAGAAGACAGGATCGTCTGCCGCCTCGGGCGTCGCAAACACGGGCAGCACGCCGACTTCGGGTGAAGCGCCTCGCGAGACGCGCGCTCCGAGCGACGAGGCGAGGAGCTGGACGCCCAGGCAGGACCCCCAGAACGGCATCCCGCCACGCACCGCCCGGCGGATCAGCGCCTTCTCCGCGGCGAGCCAGGGGTGGTCGCCCTCGTCGTTGACGCTCATCGGGCCACCCATGGCGACGATCGCGTCGAGCCCCTCGAGGCTCGCGGGTAGCTGCTCGCCATCGTCGAGCTCCACCCGGTGGATCGTCGCGCCCCGCTCGACCAACACGTCCTCGAAGACCCCGGGCGGCTCGCAGGCGATGTGCTGGAGGACGAGGACGTTCACCGGGCGAGAGTCTACGAAAAAAGGGGGCGCCCGGCTCTCGGCCGGACGCCCCCTGACGGGACCTGCCCCCCGGGGCTTACGCCTGTGCGTTCTGGTGCTTCTCCTGCGACTTCGGCTCGCGGTCGGCGATTCGCTTCGCGGCGGTCGCCTCGACCTCGGCAAGCGTCGAGCCGCGGTCGGCACGTACCCGCACGACGATCCTGTCTCCGGCCTTCAGCCCGCCCGCGTCGATCACGGTCGGGATGCGCTTGGCCCAATGGAGGAACACCGTCTCGGGGCCGGTCGAGAACGTCTGCGTGCCGGTCTGGCCGAGCATCAGCTTGAGCGCGTTCCGGTTTCCTCCCTTGACGTCGACAGTGACCGATCCGTCCGCGGCCGAGACGAGGGTGCCGCGGAAGAGGTAGAGCGGCATCGTCGGCTTGCTCACCGTCTGGCCGCGGTCAGCGATCGATGCCGCCGGCTTGGCCGTGATCGTGCCGATATCCGACCTGCGCTTCGAGCGGACGTTGACCGTGACGTAGTCGTTCTGCTTCAGGTCGCCGATGCCGATCTGCGTCGGCTTGCCGTTCGACCAGCTGATGAAGACGGTCTTGCCGTCCGTCGTGAACGTCTGCACCTGGGACTGGCCGATCAGTGACTTGAGGGCGGCGCGGTTGCCCTTCTGGACGGTGACCGTCACCGATGTGCCGGTCGTGCTCTGCACCTGGCCGACGTAGCGATAGAGGATGTTGTTCCTGTTGTTGCCACCGAGTGCGGCGCCTGCCACGGCAAGGGTCGCGAGTACGGCGACCGCGGCAACGAGAAGGTTCGAGCGCTTCATGTTCACTGTCCTCCTGAATGGTGGGTACTCCCGTGACCCTACGAGGGAGGTGTTCGCCCCATTTCAGCGCTTCGTAAGCCGTGCGTAATGCGTTTCCGCGGGAAGCGGGGCCGGAGGAAGCTCGAGCGTGAACGTCGAACCGACACCGGGCGTGCTCGTGACGGTGACCCGGCCACCCATGGCATCGGCGAGCTCGGCCACGATCGCAAGGCCGAGGCCGGTGCCGACGGGGCGTTCGGCTCCGTATCGATCCCAGAGGTAGAAGCGCTCGAACGCGCGGCCGAGGTCCTCGGACGCGAGCCCGGGGCCGTTGTCGACGACCGACAGCCGTCCCGGCGCGGCCTCGATCAGGACCACCGACCCTGCCGGGCTGCAGCGGATCGCGTTCTCGACCAGGTTGGAGAGCGCCTGCAGGGCCCGGTCTGTGTCGGCAACGGCCCCTGCCTCCGGCTCGATCCGGCTCTCCACCTCGACGCCGTAGTGCTCCGCCTGCGGCGCGTGCCGGGCCACAGCGTCAGCGGCGATCGCTCCGAGGTCCACGGTGTCGAGCGCGACGTCGAACGAGCGGCGGCGCATCCGTGCGAGGTCGAGGAGATCGCGGATCAGGCGCTCCAAGCGGTGGGTCTCGCGCTCGATCACGTTGCCGGCGCGCTCCGGAGCGACGACGCCGTCGCTGAGGCCCTCGGCGTGACCGCGGATCGCCGTCAACGGCGTCTTCAGCTCATGGCTGACCGAGAGCAGAAAGGCGCGCTCCGCGTCCTGGGCACGGTCGAGCTCCTCGGAGAGCTCGTTGAACGAGACGGAGAGCTGGCGGAGCTCCGTCGACCCCTCGACCGGGAGCGGTTCGGGGTTGCCGCCCTCGGCAAGCCGCTTGCTCGCCGCCGCGACGCGCGTGACCGGGCGCGCAACGGCGCGGGCGAGGAGAAACGCTACGCCGGCTGCGAGGCACAGGCCGAGGAGAGCGGCCAGGGCGAGGCTGAGGAGAAACGGGGTCCAGTCGGCCGACTGGTTGCGCGCCGACCGGAGGAGGACGATCGCGTCGCCGCCCGCCAGTCTCGCCGCATAGAGGAACGGCTCGCCGCGGACGGTGACGTCTCCGCTCGCCTGCCCACTCGCCCGCAGGCGCTCGGCCGCCGAGTCGGGGAGGAGCAGCTCCGCCTGCTCGGGTGTGACGATCGCCAGGTTCTCCTCCTCCGTCGCGAGGAATCGCCCGATATCGCTCTCGCCGCGCGGCAACGGGCTCGCGACGTGCTGGGCCGCGATCAGGTCGACCTGTCGGTTCAGTGCCCGGCGCGCATCGCTGTCCAGCGAGCGTCGCGTCAGCGTGAGCCCGACCGCGAGCATGACGAGGGTCGAGACGGCCACCGTGGCTGCGATTGCGACGAAGAGCCGCGTTCTCAGCTTCCGAGGGCCGTGAATGTGGCTCAAGCCGCGGCCTTGTACCCCGACCCGCGCACGGTACGGATCAGGCCGGGTCGATCAAGCTTCCGGCGGAGCTGCGCAACGTGCACGTCGACCGTTCGCGTGCCGCCCGGAAACGAGAGACCCCAGACGCGCTCGAGCAGCCGCTCCCGCGTCATCACGGTGCCGGGGTGCGCGAGGAGGTACGCCAGCAGGTCGAACTCGCGCCCCGTGAGCTCGACCTCGCGCCCGGCGACGGAGACGGTTCGGCTGTCGTGCTCGAGCGCGATGTCGCCTGCGACGACGGCCTCCTCCGCCTCATCGGGGTCGGCGCGGCGGAGGACGGCTCTGACGCGGGCGATGAGCTCGCGGGGCGAGAAGGGCTTCGTCACGTAGTCGTCGGCCCCGAGCTCGAGCCCGACGATGCGGTCGATCTCCTCGTCACGCGCGGTCACGATCACGACCGGAAGCCTCGAGCTGTCACGAATCGCGCGACACAGATCGAGACCGTCCGCGTCGGGGAGCTGCAGATCGAGGAGCGCGAGGCGGAACTCCCCCTGCTCGAGCGCGAGCAGAGCATCGGCTCCCCGCGTGACCCACGTGACCTCGAATCCGTCCCGCTCGAGATACGTGCGAACGAGCGTCGCGATGTCCTCCTCGTCCTCGACGAGCAGGATCGTGCCACCACGGAGCGCCCCGGCGCTCACGCCTTCGGGCGCTTGAGCACGTTGACGATCCGCGCGGGACTGCCTTCGGCGTACTTCACGACGACGAGTGCCCCGGGCCGCGCGAAACCCGGTCGGCCCGGTCGGCCACGGAAGCGAAAGACGGTACGCCTGTTGAGGGGAATCGTGACCGGCCCCGCGTCGCTGCCAACCGTGATCGCCCTCCGGTTCAGCGACGCGACGACGCCGCGGCGCGTCACGACGACCGGCTTCCCGAAGGCCCGGATGAGGACGGCGATTCTGTCGCCCCGGTGGGAGACCATCGCCACGTAGCCCGGCCGGATGCGCTCGAGCGGTGCGTTTCGGCCGTTCAGGATCACGCGCGTCGAGGGGGAGACCATGAACGAGACGACCGTGCCGTCGAGGGCGCGCAACTCGAGGTGCTCCGCGCCGATCGACTGGACGATGCCTCGTTCGTTCGTCCGCTCGGCGGCCGCCGCCTGTGCCGCGGCCGGAACCAGGAAGGCCGCGACGGCCGTGCCGACGAGTAGGAGACGGAATGGGCGTTGTCTCATGTGTGCATGGTCGTGGGTCGCGGTTAGCCCATCATGGGGCGGGCGTAAGCCGAATGTAAAGCATGCCACGTGCGGGATCCGGAGCCGGCACGGCTACCCTGCCTGCCGTGGCGACCCGCGACGACATCCGTAACGTCGCGATCGTGGCGCACGTCGATCACGGCAAGACGACGCTCGTCGATGCGATGTTGTGGCAGTCGGGCACGTTTCGTGCCAACCAGGACGTCGCCGAGCGTGTGATGGACTCGATGGATCTCGAGCGCGAGAAGGGCATCACGATCCTCGCGAAGAACACCGCCGTTCGCTACGGCGAGACGAAGATCAACATCGTCGATACACCCGGTCACGCCGACTTCGGGGGCGAGGTCGAGCGCGGCCTGCGGATGGTCGACGGCGTCCTGTTGCTGGTCGACGCGAGCGAGGGGCCGCTGCCGCAGACGCGATTCGTGCTTCGCAAGGCGCTCGAGGCACGACTCCGCGTGATCCTCGTCGTCAACAAGGTCGACCGACCGGATGCGCGCGTGGAGGAGGTCGTGAACGAGGTCTACGAACTCTTCCTCGACCTCGACGCCGACGAGAGCCAGATCGAGTTCCCGATCGTCTACTGCAACGCGAGGGCAGGCCAGGCCGGGCTGAAGGTCGACGGGCTCGCCGACGACCTGCGGCCGCTCCTCGATCTGCTGCTCGAGACGATCCCTGCCCCGACCTACGAGGAGGGGCATCCACTCCAGGCCCTCGTCACGAATCTCGACGCCTCCGCGTACGTCGGCCGGCTCGCAATCTGCCGGGTCCGGAACGGCACGATCAACAAGGGTCAGCAGATCGCCTGGTGCCGTGCCGACGGCACCGTCGAGCGCGCCAAGGTCACCGAGCTCTACGTCACCGACGCACTCGATCGGGTCGAGGCGCCCGAGGCCGGCCCGGGCGACATCGTCGCTGTCGCGGGCCTCCCGGAGGTCACGATCGGCGAGACGCTGGCCGACCCCGACGACCCCCGCCCGCTCCCGGTCGAGCAGGTCGACGAGCCCTCGCTCTCGATGACGGTCGGGATCAACACCTCACCGCTCGCGGGGCTGGAGGGGTCGCGCCTCACCGCGAGCCAGGTGAAGAGCCGGCTCGACGCCGAGCTGATCGGCAACGTCTCGCTGCGCGTGCTGCCCACCGAGCGGCCCGACACGTGGGAGGTGCAGGGCCGTGGCGAGCTGCAGCTCGCGGTGCTCGTGGAGCTGATGCGGCGTGAGGGGTTCGAGCTCACGGTCGGCAAGCCACAGGTCGTCACGAAAGAGGTCAACGGCAAGGTGCACGAGCCGGTCGAGCGCCTCGCGATCGATGCGCCCGAGGAGTACATCGGCGTCCTGACCCAGTTGCTCGCGCTCCGCAAGGGGCGGATGGAGCAGATGGTCAACCACGGAACCGGCTGGGTCCGGCTCGAGTACCTCGTCCCGGCCCGCGCGTTGATCGGTTTCCGCACCGAGTTCCTGACCGAGACGCGCGGCACGGGGATCCTGCATCACGTCTTCGATCGCTACGAGCCGTGGTACGGGGAGCTGCGCACGCGGCCGAGCGGCTCGCTCGTGGCCGACCGTCAGGGGCCGACGACCGGATTCGCGATCTCGAACCTCCAGGAGCGCGGGACGCTGTTCGTCGGGCCCGGCGTCGGTGTCTACGAGGGAATGATCGTCGGCGAGAACGCCCGCTCGGAGGACATGGACGTGAACGCAACCAAGGAGAAGAAGCTGACGAACATGCGGGCGTCGACCTCCGACGAGCTCGTGCGCCTCATCCCGCCGCGGCCGCTCTCGCTCGAGCAGGCGCTCGAGTTCATCCGCGAGGACGAGTGCGTCGAGGTGACACCGGCCTCGATCCGCCTCCGCAAGGTCGAGCTCGCGGCCGGGAAGCGGCAGCAGGCAGCGAGCCGCAAGGCCCGTGGGCTGTCGTAGGCTCGCCGGCGAGCGTCACGTTCCGCTGATGTAGCCGTCTCATTCCCTTCTCATCTTCGGGGAGGGAGAATGTGGGCGATGCGCGTGCTCATCGTCGAGGACGAAGCGAAGCTCGCGGCCCTACTCCGGCGAGGTCTCGTCGAGGAGGGATATGCGGTCGACGTCGCGGCGAGCGGCGAGGACGCTCTCTGGATGGCGGAGGCGACGCCGTACGACGCAGTCGTCCTCGATGTCGTGTTGCCCGGAATCGACGGCCTCGACGTCTGTCGTGCCCTCCGCCGGAGCGGTGTCTGGGCGCCGATCGTGATGCTGACCGCGCGCGGCGCCGTCGGCGACCGGGTCACCGGTCTCGACGCCGGTGCCGATGACTACCTGACGAAGCCGTTCTCGTTCGCCGAGCTACTCGCGCGGCTGCGCGCGCTGACCCGGCGCGGGGCGAGCGAGCGTCCGGCAACGGTGCAGGTCGGATCGCTCCGGCTCGATCCCGCGACTCACGAGGCGTGGCGCGGCGAGGTCGAGGTGAGGTTGTCGCAGAAGGAGTTCGCGTTGCTCGAGGTGCTCATGCGGCGCCCGGGCCAGGTGCTCTCGCGGCTCGACCTGCTCGAGCATGCGTGGGATTTCGCGTACGAAAACCGGTCTAACGTGATCGACGTCTACATCAGGTATCTCCGCGAAAAGGTCGACCGGCCCTTCGGCGTCACGTCGATCGAGACGGTGCGCGGCGCCGGCTACCGGCTACGCGCCGACGGCGGCGCATGAGCGTCCTCCCGGGATCCAGGGTTCCGATCCGACTGCGACTGACGCTCGCGTTTGCATTCGCGATGGCAGTCGTCCTGGCGGCCCTCGGCGTCTTCCTCTACACCCGGCTCGAGGCCGCGCTCGACCGCTCGATCGACCAGGGGCTGCGGGGGCGGGCCGGGGACCTGCGGCTCGTCGTCCTGCGCGCTCCGCCTGGCCTCGGAGCCGACGGGCAGCCGGTGCTCGAGACGGAGGCGGAGAGCTTCGCCCAGCTCCTCGACGTCCGCGGCTCCGTCCTCGACCGAACGCCCGAGGCCGGAGCCGCCTCGCTCCTGACATCGGCCCAGCTCGCCCGGGCGCTGCGTGCGCCGACGCTCGTCGACCGCGGGCCGCTGCCTCCCCAGGACGAGAGGGTCAGGCTGTTCGCGACGCGCACCTCGACGAGCGCCGGTGAGCCGATCGTGGTGGTGGTCGGAACATCGCTCGAGGCACGCGGTGACGCTCTCGAGACGCTGTTGATCCTGCTCCTGATCGGCGGGCCGGTCGCGTTGCTCCTCGCCTCCGCTCTCGGCTACGGGCTCGCGACGGCAGCGCTTCGCCCGGTCGAGTCGATGCGACGTGAGGCTGCCGCGGTCACGGCGGTCGAGCCTGGCCGTCGGCTGTCGCTGCCGCCGGCCGACGACGAGATCAGGAGGCTCGGCGCGACGCTCAATGAGATGCTCGGCCGGCTGGAAGCAGCGCTCGACCGTGAGCGCCGCTTCGTCGCCGACGCGAGTCATGAGCTACGGACGCCGCTCGCGCTCCTCCTGACCGAGCTCGAGGTCGCCCTCCGCCATCCACGCTCGACCGAGGAGCTCGAGCAGGCGCTCGGATCCGCAGTCGAGGAGGCCCGGCGCCTCTCGCTGCTGGCCGAAGACCTCCTCGTCCTTGCCCAGGCCGACGAGGGAAAGCTCGCGGTCCGGTGTGAGCGGTGCGGCGCCGCCGAGGTTCTCGGTCGCGTCCGCGACCGGTTCGCGGCGACAGCTGCCACGGCCGGCAGGGTGATCGAGACCGACACGGCGCCTCCCGACCTGATGCTCACCGCCGATCCGCCGCAGCTGGAACAGGCGCTCGGGAATCTCGTCGACAACGCTCTTCGATACGGCACCGGGACGGTGGTCATGGCCGCCACGCGCCGCGCGGGCGGGATCGAGCTCCACGTTCGTGACGAGGGCCGGTTCCCCGCCGACCTTCGTCCGCGTGCCTTCGAGCGCTTCGCCCGGTCGAGCGGCGAGCGCGACGAGCAGGGAACCGGTCTCGGCCTCGCGATCGTAGACATGATCGCCCGCTCCCACGGCGGATCGGCGCACGTTGCCGCCGGCGACCCGACCGACGTCTGGCTCGCGCTTCCCGACGGCTGAGGTTTGCGCCGGCCCTCGTCGACGTCTCATCTCGCGCGTCCATCCCTCGGAGCGCCCTCGACGTGCAGGGAATGATCATGGTCACTTTGTCGGGCAGCAGCGACGCGGGGAGCGGGTTCGGGTCGGTCGCGTCGGCTGACCGAGCGAGGGGCGGGTGCTCGGCGCCCGCCCCGCCCGCCTTGCGTACCCTGGTGCCGTGCGCGACCTTCGGCCGCTCTTCGACCCACGCTCGGTCGCCGTGCTCGGCGCCTCGAGCGACCCGACGAAGTGGGGGCAGTGGATCGCCGCAGGTGCCTTGCGCGGGGCCCACCGGCGCGACGTCTGGCTCGTCAACCGCAACGGCGGCGAGATCCTCGGCCGCAGAGCGTACACGTCGCTCGCCGAGCTGCCGGAAGCTCCTGAGCTCGTTGTCATCTCGTTGCCGGCATCTGCGTTCGAGCGGGCGATCGATGACTCGTTGGCGGCGGGAGCGCGTGCGATCGTCGCGATTACCGCCGGGCTCGGGGAGATCGACGATGCCGGCAAGGCGCGCGAGGCCGCCGCCGTCGAGCGCGTCCGCGCGGCAGGCGCTGTCCTCGTCGGCCCGAACTGCCTCGGCGTCTACGACGCAGCTGCTGAGCTCGACGTCGGCCAGAACTCGTTCACCCCGGGCTCGCTCGGGATCATCTCCCAGAGCGGCAACCTCGCTCTCGAGCTGAACCTCCTTGCCGCCGAGTACGGCGTCGGCGTCTCCCGTTTCACCTCCCTCGGCAACCAGTCGGACATCGAGGTGGCGGAGCTCGTCGAGTCGTATGCGGCCGACGAGCACACGCGCGTGATCGGTGTCTACTGCGAGGACTTCCGCGACGGGCGGGCATTCGCCCGGGCGGGCGCTGCTGCGGTCGCCGCCGGGAAACAGGTCATCGTTCTCGCGGCCGGGGGAACCGAGGCGGGAGCAAGGGCCGCAGCGTCGCACACCGGCGCCCTCGCGAGCGAGGCCGCCGCCGTCGAGGCTGCGTGCAGGGCGGCGAGGATCCTGTCTGTCGCGACGCCGAAGGAGCTCGTCGACCGTGCGCTTGCGAGCCTTTCCCCGAATCGGCCGCGTGGCCGTCGGGTGGCGATCGTCGGTGACGGTGGCGGCACCGGCGTCGTCACGGCAGACCTCGTCACGAAAGCGGGCCTCGAGCTTCCCGAGGTTTCCGCCGCGCTCGCCGGGCGACTGAGGGACATCGCGCCCACGATCGTTGCCGCGAATCCGATCGACCTTGCGGGCGCGGGGGAGGTCGACTTCTGGAACTTCGAGCGGGTCACGAGCGCGGTGCTCGAATCCGGCGAGGCCGACAGCGTCATCTTCACCGGCTACTTCGGCGGCTACAGCGTCATGAATCCCGGCTTCAGCGAGAAGGAGACGGACGTCGCCCGTGCGATCGCGGCGTCCGCCGCGGCGAGCGGACGCGTGCTGTTGACGCAGGCGATGTACTGGGACTCGGAACCCGCTCGTGCCTTGCGCGACGGCGGGGTTCCCGTCTATCGCGACATCGAAGGCCTCGTCTCGACGCTGTGCGCCCTGGTCGCTCAGGGGGAGCGACCGACCCGGGGCGTTCCCGACGTCGGGGATCCTGCCGTTCCGGTCACGGGCGACGGGTACTTCGAGGCGCGCGAGCTTCTCGCCGCGGGCGGGTTGCCGTTCGGCAGCGCGAGGCATGCGAGCTCGGTCGAGGACGCGCGCGCCGCGGCGGCAACGCTCGGCTACCCGGTCGTGCTCAAGGCGCTCGGGCTGCTGCACAAGTCGGACGCGGGCGGCGTCGCCCTCGGCCTCGAAGACGACGCGGCGGTTGCCGCGGCTGCCGTGGACATGCAGGCACGACTGGCGCCGGCCGGGTACTCGGTCGAGACCCAGGTCGACGCGCTGGACGGCGTCGAGCTCATCATCGGGTGCCGCCGAGATCCGCGCTTCGGCCCCCTCGTCCTCGTCGGGCTCGGGGGTGTCTATGCAGAGCTCCTCCGCGACGTGCGCCTCGCACTCGCCCCGGCCGGTGCGGATGAGCTCGAGGCGCTGCTGCTCTCGCTTCGAGGCGCCGGAATCCTCACCGGGGCACGCGGCCGGCCGCCCGTCGCCGTCCGGGCGGCCGCCGAGGCGGCAGCCGCCCTCTCCCGCGTTGCCGCCGCGCACCCGGAGATCGCCGAGATCGAGGTCAACCCACTCCTCGTGATGCCTGGTGGGGCAGTCGGGCTCGACGCCCGTGTCGTCCTCGCGTGACGCGCGTACCTCGGGTGGTGGCTGCCCTCGGCTTTCCTTCGTGCCCCTGAGAAGATACGATCCTGACCCCACGGTCAATCGGCTTCCACCAAGTCGGCCACACGGCAGGGCCTGGCCCCTCAAACCATCGGAGGACGCGTGCTCCCACCATCCAGTCGCCGTTTCCTCGTCCTCGGGCTCGGGCTTCTCGTCCTGCTCGCCATTCCCGCGGTCGCCGTCTCGAGCCTGCGCAGCGCTCAGGACGAGTCGAAGATCCTCCGGGTCGGGACGACGTACTACATCTCGTCGTTCAACCCGTTCGTCGGGATCGAGACGAACGACTCGACGGCGTACTCGATGGTCTACCCGCAGCTCGTGCAGTACGTGCCCGGCCCGAAGATCGGTGCCGACTGGGCCTCGAGCTGGTCGAGCAGCAAGAACGGGCTCAAGTGGACGTTCCACCTCAAGAAGGGCAAGTGGTCCGACGGGGCGCCGCTCACCGCCGCCGACGCGGTGTGGACGATCCGCACGGTCCTCAAGTACAAGAACGGCCCGACGTCGTATGTCGCGAGCTCCTACGACGGGATCAAGGGCGCGTCGGCGCCCGATCCACAGACCCTCGTGATCACCTACAGCCGGCCCATCGCCCCCGCGCTGTCGAACCTGTCGCAGACCTACATCCTCCCGCAGCACGTCTGGTCGAAGAAGCTCGGCAAGAACGGGAAGGGCCTGCGCGAGTTCCGGCCGCAGGAGAACCTGCCGATCGTCGCAGGCGGGCCGTACACGGTCACCCAGTACGAGCAGAAGGGCACGACCGCCTTCAAGCCGAACCCGAACTTCTACGGCCCGAAGCCGAAGACGGCCGGCGTCGCGTTCACCTACTACACGAACGCGACTTCGATGGTCGTCGACATGGAGCGTGGCAACCTCGAGTACATCGACTCGCTCCCGTATGCCGCAGCGGACGCCGCCAAGGGCAAGTCGGGGATCAAGGTCACGTTCGGCGAGGGGTCCCAGGTCACGAACCTCGGATTCAACTCGAACCCGAAGAAGTCGAAGAACCGCGAGTTGCTGGATCCTCGGCTGAAAGAGGCGTTCGAGTACGCCGTCCCGCGGCAACAGATCGTCGACGTCGTGTTCAGCGGCCATGCGAAGCCGTGGGCGAACATCCTCTCGCCGGCTTCGCAGGCCGAGGGCTGGCTCAATCCTGCCGTCAAGCCCTTGTCGTACAGCGTCGCAAGGGCGAACAAGATCCTCGACGCGCTCGGGTACGAGCGTGGCAGCGACGGCGTGCGCGTCGTCCCCGCAACCACGGGGAAGTACGCGCAGCCCGCCCACGCAATGAGCTACAGCGTGATCGTCCCGAATGACCTCGACTTCAACGGCGAGCGCCAGTTCGCCATCCTTGCGACGGCGTTCAAGAAGGTCGGCGTCAAGCTCAGGCTGACACCTGGCGGGGACGGCGCGCAGGCGTTCGAGCTGATCGCGGCACCCGGTGGCAAGTACCTGAAGGCCGACGATCGGATCGTCGTCATCCCCTCGAGCGAGCTCACCGCTCGCTCAGCGTCTCCGCACGGCGAAGCCGAGGCGCTCGCACTCGGCGTCGCCGAGCTGCCCGACCGGCTGGAGCCATTCGCGGACATCGAGGCGATGGCGGACTGGATCGTCGCGCGGGGTGGCGTACCGTTTCTCTGTCACCCGTACTGGAGCGGGCTGGGCGTTGAGGACGTCCTCGCAGCACCGTCGCTCGCCGGGATCGAGATCTGGAACGGCGGCTCGGAGATCCTCCAGGGCAACGGTCTCTCGACCGTGCACTGGGACGAGGCGATCCAGCGCGGTCGCCCGTTGCTCGGGCTCGCGACCGACGACTGCCACTCGCCCGGCGCCGACTCGGGTTTGGGCTGGACGTGGGTGCTTGCGCGCGAGCGTTCGGCGGCTGCCGTGATCGACGGACTTCGCCGAGGCTGGTCGTACAGCTCTGCCGGACCGCAGCTCGTCGATGTCGCGATCGAGGAGACCGCGGACCGCTGCGGCAGGAGGCGCGACCGTGCTGCCCGAGATGCGTGAGGCCGTTCGCCATGCCGCCGCACGTGTCCCGGTCTGCATCGTCTCGGGGGCGTTCAGGGCCGAGATCGAGCCCGTCGTCGAGGCTGCGGGCCTCGCCGCCGACCTGGCGGCGATCGTCGCCGCAGACGACGTCGAGCACGGCAAGCCGAGCCCTGAGGGGTACCTGAAAGCGCTCGATCTTCTCGGCGCCGACTCATTCGAAGCGGTTGCGTTCGAGGACACGCAGGCAGGGATCGCAGCCGCGCGCGGTGCGGGCGTGCGCTGCATTGCCCTCCGGGGCACGCTTCCCGACGAGCGGCTGGCAGCCGCCGACGAGGTGGTCGACCGGATCGACGTGGCGCTCATCCGGCGGCTCCTCGGCGAGGCGCACTCGGCGGCGAGCCTAGGGATCGACGAGTCGCGCCTTCATCGTCGCGAACTCCTCGTCCGTCAGCACGCCGCGCGCGTGCATGTCCGCCAGCCGCTCGAGACGATCGAGGTCGTCGGGCGGTCCCGCCGACGGCGCGACGTCCGCGGCCGCGGCGACAGGAGGTGTATCCCCGACAACGCTCGGCTCGGTGCTGTCAGGCCCCGGGCTCGACCTCGGCCTAGCGAGGTCGGCCGTCCGTGCTTCGACCGCCGATCGGGCGCGGCCGCCCGACGCCGCTCAGAGCGCTCGCGCAGCCAATCCGCCACCGGAGGCCGCTCGGCGTCCGGGAACTCGTGCCGTGTCTGGCGACGAAGCGCCTCGACGCCGAAGGCGGCGAGCGCCAGGAAGATCGTGAGCCACGCGAAGCGGGCGAACGAGTCGATCGCCCCCGTGACGAGCAGCAGGAGCACGAGAGCGGCGCCTGCACCGATCGATGAAGCCTCTGCTCGGCGAGGTACGGAGCCAGCGCACCGCCGCACAGAGGTCGCCTGCCGACCCGGCCCGGCGAGCACTGCCCCCAAGGTCAGGACGGCTCCGAGGGCAACGGCCGCCCAGAGCGCGCCGTTGAGAGGGTTGACGACGATTGCCCAGACGGCGTTGCCGGCATCACGAACCTCCGGTTCGGTGACGACCCGGTTGAGGACGATGCTACGGACGACACCGACGACGAGGAGCAGGAGCACGCCACCCGCGATCAGGCTGATGCCCGCTGTTCCGGAGCATCTCGCGCCTGCCGGTCGCGTGCCAGCCAGAGCGCGAGCCCGTAGAGGCCCAGGGCGAGGAACGGGAGGAAGTTCGAGACACCGGCAAGCAGTCGGAAGACGTTCTGTACCGTCCCGAGCTGATCCGAGCGAAGAACCTCGACCTGGCCTGCGTCTTCGGGAATCCGTGCAGCGAGGTTCTCTCCGAACCCGACCCGCTTCGACGCTTCGACCAGGATCGGACGCAGACCGAGCCGCACGACGCCGCCGTCGGTCGAGATGCTGTCACCCCCACCCCTGACGACCGCGACGAACTGCGCATGGGCCTCGCGGTTGGCGCGTTCCCAGACACCCGCGAGGAGAGCCGTACGGAGCGCCTGGTCGACGACCTGATAGGCCAACGGGCGCAGGGCTGCCGCCGCCGCCTTGGAATAGCGGTCGGCGTCGTCCGGCAGCACGTCCTCGAGCTCGGCCTCCACGTCGACGCGCCGGTAGAGCTCGTCCACCGAGTAGTTCGCCACGGCGGTGCGAACGGCGGGATCGCCGAGTAGCGACGAGCTCGTGCGGGCGTAGACATCCGTGTCGAGCACCTGCCGCTGGACCCAGATGGCCAGCACCGATCCCATGGTCGCGACCGTCGCGAGGACGACGATCGCGAGCACCGCGATCCGCCGAAGCCGCTCCGGCCGGTCGGCCACCGCTGTCGTCGTCATGGTGATTCCGCCCGGCGGCCGGTGACCGATTCGAGGACGGCGGCGAGCTCCCTGACGCGCTCCTGCCGCGAGAGGCTCGTACGGACCTCGGCGGAGAGCATCGTGCCCTCGAGCGTCCCTGCGCGCCAGCGGTCGCGGAGGCGGCCGAGCTCGTGCACCATCCCGTCGATGTCGTCGGGCGCGACGACGACACCTGCCCCCGTCTCCCGCACGAGGTCGGCGGCGGCGCCGTCGGGTGGAACGACGGCGAGGATCGGGCGTTCGGCGGCCATGTATTCGAATACTTTGCCCGACAGGACACCCCGGCCGCGTCCTCCGGCATCGGGAATCAGCAGCAGGAGCGCCTCGGAGTCACGTTGCAGTTCGAGGGATCGACGGCGGGGCGCGTACGGGATGAGCTCCAGCCGGTCTCCGAGCCCCTGCTCCCGAACCCACTCCAGGTCGCTCCTCCGGAAGTCACCGACGAAGCGCGCGGTCACGTCGTCGAACGTGCTGTCGGCGAGAGCCGAGAGGAACGGGCGAGGGTCGCGCTTGCCGAAGAACGAGCCCGTGTGCGTGATGCGGAAGCGGTCGCCCGGTTGGTACGGGAGACCGGCGAAATCGTCGAAGTCGGATCCGTTCGGGATCGTGACGAGAGCCCCTCGGGGCGAGCGGCTCCTCATCTCGGTCGCGATCGCCTCCGAGACGGCGACGATCGCGTCCGCCCGCCCGGCCACGAGCCGTGCGACCGCTCGCTCGGCGCTCTCCTTCAGCTGGACCGACCGGCGCTCTGCGCGTCGATGGGGGTGAGCGACGATCGAGTCGCGTACATCTGCGACCCACGGGATCCCCGTCGCCCGCGCAACTGCTGCCCCGACGAAATGGACGGAGGACGGCGGCGATGTCGTCACGATCACGTCGATCCGCTCGCGTCGGACGATGCGGATGGCCGCCGGGATCGCGGTCAGATTCCAGGCCACGGCCGCATCCGGGAGCAGCAGCCGGCGGCCCGCGAGTGTCGCCTGGCGTGCCAGGCGCTCCACGCCGAGTGTCCCGTGCAGCTCCTCCGCCGGTTTCCGCGCCTTCGGCCCGACAAAGCGGGCGCGGTGGATGATCGCGGCGGGCGGAGGCTCGGCCTCCTCGTCGCGGTGGATCCACTTCGAGTCGGTGGGCGCGAGCACGTGCGTCTCGATCCCGAGCTCGGGGAGGTGGGTGGCGAACTTCAGCGGTCGTTGCACGCCGCCGCCGCCGGTCGGCGGGAAGTACATGGCGACGAGGAGAGCCTTCAAGGTTCGCACACGATAGTGGAGCGGTCACGGTCGATCGCGAGCTAGGATCCTCTCGCCCATCATGCGAATCCCGAGCATCCATTCGTCACGACCAGGGACGGACTCATGAGCGCTCCTGCCGGAGGGTTCACCGTCTGGCTCACGGGTCTCCCGAGCTCGGGAAAGACGACGATCGCAGGGCTCCTGGTCAGCGAGCTCGAGCGCCGCGGCCTCACGGTGGAGTCGCTCGACGGCGACGTCGTGCGGACGCATCTGAGCAAGGACCTCGGTTATTCGCGCGCCGACCGTGACACGAACATCGCCCGACTCGGCTGGGTCGCGTCACGACTCGTTCGGCACGGTGCGCCGGTCGTCGTGGCAGCGATCTCGCCCTACCGGGAGGCGCGGGCGAACGTCCGGGCGCAGGTCGAGGAGCAGGGCGCATTCGTCGAGGTGTGGGTGAACGCCCCCGTCGCCGAGTGCCAGGAGCGTGACGTGAAGGGGCTCTACGCCAGGGCTGCCGCCGGCGAGATCACCGGGATGACCGGAGTGGACGATCCGTACGAAGCGCCGGAACAGCCCGAGGTCACGATCGACACGGTCGCTCTCGATCCGACCGAGAGCGTGGGCCTCGTTCTCGCGTACCTGGAGCGCATCGGCGTGATCTCTGCGGCCGGGGCCGTGCAATAGCCGGACCACGGCACGTGCTCGCGGAGGCGTCGCTCTACGGCCGCAGCGCGCTGCGGGTACTCAAGCGTCGTCGTCGGCCGGGGCTCGAGGAGCGCATCGTGTTCGTCGTCGGCTCGCCTCGCTCGGGGACGACGTTCCTCGGCGAGTCGCTCGGAGCGCAGCCGGGCTTCGTCGACCTGAGCGAGGTGACGCCGTTGAAGGCGGCGCTTCCATCGCTCGTCGACAAGCCCCAGGACGAGGCGGCACGACGGATCCGCCAGATCCTCGAGCGCGTCCGGCGCCTCGCGCTCGCGCGCCGCGCGCGTGCGGTCGAGCAGACGCCGGAGATGAGCTTCTTCCTGGCTGCGGCGCTCGAGGCCTACCCGCAGGCCCGGGCGGTGCACATCGTGCGGGACGGCCGCGACGTCGCCGCATCGCTGATCGAGCAGGGCTGGCTGAACGACGGGGGGCCTGGAGCGGATGACGCGGGGCTCGGATACGGCACCCACGCGCGGTTCTGGGTCGAGCCCGATCGGGTGGACGAGTTCGTCGGCGCGAGCGAGGCGACGCGGGCCGCCTGGGCGTGGCGGCAGTACGTCACGGCGGCGAGCCGACCGGCCGACCGGACCATCGAGATTCGCTACGAGGCTCTCGTCGCCGACCCGGCCGGCACGGCGGCGACGCTGGCCGCGCACCTGGGTAGCGATCCGGGGCCGCTTTGCGATGTGCTCTCGCAGGTGCACAACCGCTCGGTCGGCCGCTGGCGCGAGACGCTCTCGGCCGATCAGGTCTCCGACATCGAGCGTGAGGCGGGACCGCTCCTCCGCTCGCTCGGGTATCCGGCTCCGTAGAGGGCGCGAAGGCGGAGGCTCCGCGAGCGGGGCCGAGCACTCGCGACACCCAGGCCGACCTGGGAAAGCGACGAGGCCCGGTTGTCACGTAGGGTGTCTTGCCGATGCTCAGAGCTGAATACGAGGTGCGCGGCCCGGTGCCGCAGGACGTGATCCATGCGGTCGAGTTCGAGACGCCGCCGCTCGAGGCGGGCCAGGCGCTCCTCGAGGTGATCGCATCGCCGATCAACCCCTCGGACGTCATGACGTTGACCGGTGCGTACGGCCGGCTGCCGCCGCTCCCCGCGGTCGGGGGCAACGAAGGCGTGGGCAGGGTCGCCGAGCTCGGCCCGGGCACCGTCGGCCCGGCGCTGGGTCAGGTGGTGTTGCTGCCGGTCGGCAGCGGCAGCTGGTCGACACATGTCGTTGCCGACGCCGGGCAGCTCGTGCCTCTGCCGAACGAGGTGGACCCGCTGCAGCTCGCGATGATGACGATCAATCCGCCGACAGCGGCCCTGATGCTGAGTGAATTCGTCGCGCTCGAGCCGGGCGAGTGGGTGATCCAGAACGCGGCCAACTCCGCCGTCGGCCTCTACCTCGTGCAGCTGGCCCGGCTTCGCGGACTCAAGACCGTGAGCGTCGTTCGGCGCGAGGACGCGGTCGGCGTCGTGCGCGAGGCGGGTGGCGATGTCGTGCTCGTCGACGGCGACGACCTTCCGGCGCGTGCCGCCGAGGCAACCGGCGGGGCGAAGATCCGGCTCGGCATCGATGCGGTAGGCGGTTCTGCGAGCGGTCGCCTGGCGAGCAGCCTGGGGCGGAGCGGGACCCTCGTCAGCTACGGCGCCCTGAGCGGCGAGGCCTGCATGGTCCCGCCCGGGGCCTTCATCTTCCGCGATCTGACCGTCAAGGGATTCTGGCTCGCGAGCTGGTTCCGTGATGCTCCGGAGCGGGAGCGGCGGGCTGTCTACACCGAGATCGGCGGGCTCATCGCGTCCGGCACGCTGCACGCGCCGGTCCACGCAACGTACGACGTCGCCGAGATCAAGGACGCGATCGCTGCCGCTGCGAGCGGCGGCCGCTCGGGCAAGATCCTGATCGTCCCGCAGCACTGACGCGCGTCCGGAGTGCGGCCCGGGCTGAATCGCGTCCTGCCACCGCTCGTGAACTGTACGATCGGCGTATGGAAGGAACATTCTCACTCATTGCGGCCGAGTCCGGCTGGCGCGCGTTGTTCGCGGACGGCGAGGGAAGCGAGACGGGGCGATCGAGGGTGATCGCGTGGGCCTCGCACGAACGAGCGGGGGAGACGCGGATCGTCGGCATCATCACCGACCCCAACGACCCCAAGGTGCTCGTCCCGGCCGACAGCGTGGTCGACAAGGACGGCGGGTCGCTCTCCCGCTACGGCTTCGTCGGCACGTAAGCCCCCGCGACCCTCACTCGACGCTCCAGACATCGCCGGCCACGCGTGTTGCGGTGCCCAGGCGGCCACGACAGATCCTCGTGCCGAGTCCACTCAGCCGGACGCCCGTGGGCTGCCAGGGCTCACCTGAGCCCGGGACTCCGGGCTGGTGACATCGGCTCGCCTGTTCCAGCGAGTTCTCCACGTCCCAGCGCAGCTGTCGACGTAGACGAGCCCCGCCGGCACGTGTGCTGCCGGAATGCCACGCAAAAGAGGCTTCTGTCCCGGGCGCCCGTCGCTAGGACGCGATTGCCGTGTGGAAGGTTTCGGCCGGCATGGCCTGTCATGTGTTCGCGTTCGATTGGTTTTCGGCGCGACTCGAGCTACCAACCCCGGCAGACACGACCACGTTTACGCGAGCAGTCACATGACCATTCTCCACCCAGCGATAGGCGACCGCCCCGGCGACGCTTCCTGCGCTACGCCATCTACGCGCCTGATCTCGACCGGTTCAGGGCCGGTAGGGAAGCACGGCTCCGACGAGCGCCCCAATAACGACGAAGCCCGCAATGGCGGCGGCCGGAACCGGGTCGACGGCGAGCACGATCGGCACCCCGGCAAGTCCCCCGATGAAGCCGCCGATCCTGGCTCGGCTTGCTCTGTCCCAGGGGTTTTCTTCGTGCGCCACACGCGGAATGGTAGCCCCGTGCTGTTTGGCCGTCGGCGTCGGCCGTGTGTGCCCGAGTGAAGCAAACCCTCGTGCGAGTCGGTCGACTCAGACCGCCCGGTCAACCGCCGCCAAGCCTGGCCTGCGTCGTCGAAGCACCACCCGACCAGACTGACATCGAGCGCTGGGATGTCACCCCGAGCGGAGGACGTAGGGGGCGTCAGTCCCGGGTTGCCGCGGGTCGTGGCTCGTGCAGCGTTGTGCAACCCACAGGACCGTCCGATTGGGAGAGACATCTAGTCTGTGGTCATGTCAGCCTGCGAGATCGTCGAACTCACCGCGCAACCGGCCGTTGTCGTCCGCGGCGAGGTTCCGATGGACGAGCTGCCTGGGTTCTTCGGTAGCGCCTTCGGCACCGTGATGGAGTTCCTGCAAGAGCAAGGCGTGTCGCCGACGGGGCCGCCCTTCGGCTTTTACCCGTCGACCCCAGACGATGTCGTCGAAGTTCGCGCCGGGTTCCCTGTCGCTGCGCCCCTCGAACCATCGGGGAAGGTCGAGGCACTCGAGCTACCCAGCGGAAGGGCAGTCACCACGACCCACGTCGGCCCTTACGACGCCCTTGAGCAGACCTACCAGGCACTGCTGGCCTGGATGGCCGGTCAGGGCGTCCGGCCCGCGATCGCCATGTGGGAGAGCTACCTGTCTGACCCCGCGCTCGAGCCACCGGAGCGCTGGCGCACGAAGATCGTCTGGCCGATCGACGAGTAGCAGTGCTCCTGTTAATCGCAACCGAACTCGTCGGGGCTCGTGGCCGCCCTGTCGTAGTCGCCAAGGTGAGACGAGCGACCGATTCCGCGTTCAGGAATGCTGGCTGAGATCTGTCCGTCCTCCGCGAGCGATACCCTGGTCAGAGACTGAAGTCTCTGACCACCGCCGACGGCACCCCGGGTTGCCCGCCGTCGCCTGCGCGAGCGCGCTCCCGCCTGCCCACATCACTCCCAGCCGAGGTACGGTGCGGCGCCACGCGTCCGCAGGCCTCGTGCAATGATCAGCCTCTGGATCTCGCTCGTGCCCTCCCAGATCCGGTCGACCCTCACCTCACGGAAGAACCGCGCCGCGGCGTTCTCGTGCATGTACCCGCGGCCACCATGGATCTGCACGGCACGATCGGCCACCCTGCCGGCCATTTCCGACGCGAAGAGCTTCGCCATCGACACCTTCCCGTGCACGATCTTGCGGTCGGCGAGCGTGTCGAACGCGTGGGCGGCGTGGTAGGTGAGCAGGCGTGCCGCGTGGAGCTCGGTCAACGAGTCGGCGAGCGGGAACGAGACGCCTTGGTTCTCGATAATCGGCCCACCGAACGCCTCCCGCTCCTGTGCCCACGCCGCTGTCTCGTCGAGCAGCCGTAGAGCCGCCCCACAGCAGCGGGCCGCGATGAACAATCGCTCGACGAGAATCCACTCCCGCGATCCCGCGTCGCCACCCGAGACGCGGTTCGCATCCGGCACGCGGCAGTTCGCGAACACGATCTCGGGGTGATGATCGAGGTAGGGGTCGTGGAGGAAGCGCGGTGTCCTTCTGATCTCCATCCCGGGCGTTCCGGGCTCAACGAGAAACAGCAACTGGTCGCCCTCGTGCACGGCGGCAACCAGATAGATGCCCGCGTCGCCCTCGCTCGTGACGAACCACTTCTCTCCGTTGATGACCCAGTCGTCGCCGTCGCGATCCGCTGTCGCCGCGAGAGCCGCAAGATCCGAGCCGGCTCCCGGCTCCGTCAGCGCCCACGCCTCGCGGTACTCGCCGCGAACGATCGGCATCACGTACTGCTCGACCTGCTCCGGCGTCAGGAGCTCGAGCAGCTCGCGCGGGCCGCGATCGACGACCGCGAACCCGAGCCCGTTCGTCGCCTTGCCCGACTCCTCCTCGAGCGCCACCTGCGCGAGCATCGAGAGATCCAGGCCGCCCATCTCGGCCGGCATGTTCAGCATCGAGAAGCCGGCGGCGCGGGCCTTGGCGCGCAGCGCATCGATCTCGGCAGGATCGATCGCGTTCCGCTCTGCGATCGCGAGCTCGACCGGGTAGACCTCCGCCTCGATGAAGTCGCCGACCCGGCGCTTCAGGTCTACGATCTCTGCGGGCAGCTCGGGGACGATCACGGGTGAACCTCCAAACGTGTTTGACCGCACGGTCAGGAATGTCGTCGGAGGAGCGTACCGGATCGGGATTACCGGGCGCCGACCACCTCGGCAGCCGCGCGCTCGCCGCTGGCGAGCGCGCCGTCCATCAACGCGGCGCTGCCGTCGCACGTGTGCTCGCCGCACGCGTGGAACGGGCCGACGGGCGCAAACGCGGATGAGCCCGGCACCTCGCACGAGTAGGCGGCCGCGACCCAGGGATCGTCGTCCCAGGCCACGAGCACGGCGTCATCGGCCATGAGCGAAAGGTCGGGCCGAAGCCGCGCGAGCGACGCAAGCCACATCGCCGGTCCTTCCGACACACCCAGCCGCTCGAGCGCCGGCGCCGATCCGGCGAACGCGCTGACGACGGGCTGTACCCCCTCCGCGCCCGTCGCCGTCCAGGCCCAGTACCGCTCGGGTACGGACAGGACGGCGCTCGTCGTCGTTCCCCTCGCGAGCGGCACGAACAGCTTCGCGGCGTTGCCGTAGCCGACCGCGGCATACGCAGCGCGGAGCTGGGCGGGGAGTGGTGGGTCGAAGGCGATCCGATCGACGACCGAGGCAGGCACGGCGAGCACGACGCGGTCGACCGCGATCTCTCCTCCCGCAGCCGAGACGACGGCACCATCCTCCGTCCACGCGATGCGCTCGACAGGGCTCGCGAGGTGCACTGCAGACCCGAGGCCGGCCGCGAGGGCATGCGCCACGCGCTGGTTGCCGCCGGCGACACTCGGGCAGATGTCGTCCGAGTGGGCGGCGAGCCCCGCGAGCGCGCTCGCTGGAACCCGATCGGCCGTAGCCGCGGCCGAGACCTCGAGCCGCGCACGGATCGCCTCGCTCGCACCGGGGTCGAGCGGCAGGCCGTCGAGCAATGCCGCCGCCGAGGTTCCGGCCGCAACGTCGGCGAGCGCCTCGCCGATCAGCCCTATCGCCTCCTGCATCGAGCCGGGAGCGACGGCGCGGCCGCCCCGCGGCTCCCGGTCGCCGTAGCGCATCCCCTTGTCCCAGAGGCCGTGGCCGAACCGCTCGACGACAGCGAGCATCGAGTCGTTTCCCGGGAGGACGAACTCGGCGCCCATCTCGACGACGGCGCCGTTTCCGAGTTCCCGCGACCAGACCCTTCCGCCCACACGATCGCGCGCCTCGAGCACGACGACCTCGATGCCAGAGGCAACCAACGCGTCCGCCGCCGCCAGCCCGGCGAAGCCGGCGCCGACTACTGCGACCCGCAACTCGTCCGTCAACGCGCGGGGGGCTCGAACGCCTTGCGCTCCGCCTCACGGAGCGGCCGAGGGCGACCGGTCTCCGGGTCGCGTGCCACGAGCACCGCTTCGCCCTCGGCAGCGAGCTCGCCGTCGAGCGTGCGAATCTGCTCACGCGTTGTGATGCTCGAGTTCCCGATCCGCTCGACGGCGCACGTGACGACGACGGTGTCGTCGTCCTGGGTCAACTCCCGGCGGAAGTCGATCGCGACGCGTGCGAGAACGTAGTCCCAGGGATCGCCGACGCCCTCGAGCGCCGCCTCGACGAGCTCGTCGCGGCACTCCTCGAGGTACGTCGAGTAGACTGCGTTGTTGACGTGGCGGTAGGCGTCGACGTCGCGCCAGCGGATCTCGATCTGCTTCTCGTTGCTCATGAGCGTGACGTGAGTCTAACCCGCGCTCCGTTTGACCTCACGGTCAAACTCTGATTGGGTTTTTACGTCTGAGGAATGAAAATAGCGTTCGACTACTGACGGGAGACCCCGGATGACGACGTTCCATCCTCGCGAGCCTCGCGGCATCCACCGGCGCGAGTTCCTCACCAGGAGCGCGCTCGGCGCGCTCGGATTGACGATCGCGCCGAGCCTGCTCACCGCCTGCGGCGGCTCCAGCTCGAGCAGCTCCACCGCACTCGAGCTGGCACGGCCCGACAACCCGGTCACGCTGCCGCTCTTCGACGACAACCCGATGATCGCGTCGGGGCTCCAGCCCGAGAAGGGCACGCTCAAGGTCTACAACTGGGTCGAATACATCTGGAAGAAAAAGCTGAACGAGTTCGGCAAGAAGTACGGTGTCGATGTCGAGCTGACCACCTTCGCGACGATGGACGAGGCGATCGCGAAGCTCGCGAGCGGCGCCACAGACTTCGACGTCTTCTTCCCGACGCCGGATCGGCTCTCCCGGCTCGCGCTCGGGAAGACCCTGCAGCCCATCAACAAGGACTACATCCCGAACCTCGCCAACATGTGGGATGCCTTCCAGGATCCGTTCTACGACGTCGGGGCGCAATACACGGTCCCGTACACGATTTACACGACGGGAATCGGCTACCGCACGGACAAGGTCAACGGAGCTCCCGGCGATCTCGACAATCCGTACGACTTCTACTGGGACGGCTCGGCCAAGGGCAAGGTCTTCTTGCTCGACGACTCGCGCGAGGCGATCTCTGCCATGCTCCTCCGTGACGGGATCACCGACCTCAACACCGAGGACCCGGCTCAGATCGAGGCGGCCCAGGCCGCTCTGATCGACCTCTCGAAGAAAGTCAACGTGAAGGTCTCGACGGACGACTATGCCAACCTGCCGGAAGGCAAGGCCTGGATCCACCAGGCGTGGTCGGGAAGCATGGTCTCTGCGCAGTACTACCTCCCCAAGGGGGTCAGCACCGATGTGCTCGGGTACTGGTATCCGGAGGACGGTCAGGGCCCGGTCGGGGTCGATCAGATGGCTGTCCTGAAGAGCGCCAAGAACCCGGTTCTCGCGCACCTGTTCCTCGACTTCATGCTCGACGAGAAGAACTCGTACGACAACTTCGTCCAGTTCGTCGGCTATCAGCCACCGCTCAAGGCGATCAATCCGGACAGCCTCGTCTCGGACGAGGTCGTGCCGGCAAACCTCGCCTCGGCGGTCGTCCGCGAGTCCGACTTCGACAACGGGTACCAGGAGCTCGAGCTCAGCCCGGACGGTCAGGTGCTCTGGCAGAACGCATGGGCGAAGTTCCAGGCCGGCGGCTAGTCGCGCGCCGGGGACGGTGAGATGAGGTATCCGCGCTGGTTCTGGCCGGGCGCCGCCCTCCCGGGCGTCGCGTGGCTGATCGCGTTCTTCCTGATTCCCTTCTACGCGATCCTTGCGGTCGCGATGGGGTCGGTCGACCCGATCTTCCAGACGGCGCGGCCCGCCTGGAATCCGCTCGAGTGGAATACGAGCGCCTTCTCCTTCGTCTTCGAGGGACTCGTCGAGAGCGACGGGACGTTCCGTACGGTGTTCGCGCGGACGATCGTCTACGTGTTGATCGCCGTCGTGGCGTCGCTCCTGATCGCATACCCCGTTGCATACACCGTTGCGCGATTCGGCGGGCGGTTCAAGGGACTCCTGCTCGTGGGCATCATTGCCCCGTTCTTCATCAGCTACCTCATGCGGATGCTCGCCTGGATCAACCTTCTCAAGGACGACGGTTGGGTCAACGGTGTCCTCAGTGGGCTCGGCCTCATCAGCTCTCCCGTCCAGTGGCTGGACGGTCGCGCGTCCTCGGTCATCTTCGGTCTCGTCTATGGCTACGTGCCGTTCATGATCCTGCCGCTCTACGCATTTCTCGACCGCATCGACCAGCGTTTGATAGAGGCGTCTCGCGATCTCGGTGCGAGCCCTGCCCAGGCATTCCGGATGGTTACGTTGCCACTCTCGATGCCGGCCGTGCTCGCCGGCGTCGTGATCATCGCCCTGCCGATGTTCGGCGACTACTACACTCCCGACCTTCTCTCCGGCTCCCCGAGCACCACGATGATCGGGAACCAGATCAACCTCTACATCCGTGGCGGCCAGCAGGTTCCCGTGGGAGCGGCTCTCGTCTGCGTGCTGATGCTGTTGCTGGCGGTCATGATGGCGTACTACCTCGTCGTCACCGCGCGGTCGATGCGCAAATACGGGGACGCATGAGCGGGTTCACCGACTGGATTCGCAACCCCTGGGGCAAACCCCGCGCTCTTTGGCTGATTACCGGCCTGTATCTCGCGTGGTCGCTCGTCCCGATCCTGATCGCGATCCGCTTCTCGTTCAACAGCGGCCGCTCCCGGTCGACGGCTCAGGGTTGGTCGATGCGTTGGTACTGGGGCGACCAGGACTTGTCGGTGGCGCACGATCCTACGCTCTTCAACGCCTTGCAGCAGAGCCTCAAGCTCGCGGCCCTCGCGATCCTCATCTCGGTCCCGATCGGCGTTGCCCTCTCTCTCGGCCTTACTCGCTGGCGAGGACGAGGGGCAGACTCGGCTCGGTTCGTGACGTTGTTCCCCCTCGTCACGCCCGAGATCGTGATGGGCGTCGCGCTCTTCCTGCTCTTCACGCACCTCTTCACGCCGATCGGCCTCGGTACGGGGGCTCAGGTGATCGGGCACGTCACCTTCTCGATCACCTTCGTTGTCATCATCGTCCGCGGGCGGCTCCTCTCGATCGGCAAGGACTTCGAGGAGGCTGCGATGGATCTCGGTGCCTCCTCGCTCAATGCACTGCGGATGGTGCTGCTGCCGCTCCTGATCCCCGCGATCATCGCGAGCGCGATCGTCGTCTTCGCGATCTCGATGGACGACTTCGTGATCAGCGCGTACCTCTCGTCGAGCGCCGCCACGGAGACAGTTCCCGTCAAGATCTATTCGGGTGGGCGGGGTGCGCCGACCCCGGCCCTCAACGCACTCGCGAGCGTGACGCTCTTCGTGACGTTGCTCTTCGGTGCAGCGATGTTCGCGGTGTGGTCGGTATTCCGGCGCAAGCAGGGCGTCCAGGGCTCGAGCATGGACGACTTCGCCTAACGACCCCGCCGAGGCCGCTCAGGCGGCTGGTGAGGCGGCAGGTGCTTCGCGTAAGACGCGCAGGGCGTCGGCCGGGAGATGGACGGCGACCGTGTCTCCGCGGGCGTAGGCCAGATCGCGCCCGGTGTTCGTGATCAGCGACTGAATGGCCTGGCCGCCGTCGAGGGTCACGTTCACCTGCATCGTCGGACCGACGTAGACGATCTCCGTCACCCTGCCACGGACGCGGTTCGCGGTCGCACCCGCTGGAAGCTCGATCTCGATGCGCTCGGGTCTGATCGTCACCATCACCTCGCCGGCGGGGCCGGCCGCTCCTCGTTCGACCGTGAGCGTCCCGCCGTCGAGGCTGATCCCGCCTCGGCCGTCGCACTCGGCCTTCATCAGGTTGGAGACGCCGAGGAAGTCGGCGACGAACGGTGTCGCGGGGTTCTCGTAGACGTCCCTCGGCGATCCGAGTTGCTCGATCCGGCCCGCGGCCATGACGGCGAGCCGGTCGGACATCGTGAGCGCCTCCTCCTGGTCGTGCGTGACGTAGACGAAGGTGATCCCGACCTCGCGCTGCAGGTTCTTCAGCTCGATCTGAAGCCCACGGCGGAGCTTGGCATCGAGCGCGCCGAGCGGTTCGTCGAGCAGGAGCAAGGCCGGGTTGAGGATCAGCGCGCGAGCGAGAGCGACGCGCTGCTGCTGTCCGCCGGAGAGCTGGTGCGGCTTTCGCCTCTCATAGCCCGTGAGCTCGACGAGCTCGAGCATCTCGCCGACCCTCTTCTGCTTCTCCTGTTTGCCGAGGTCCGTGAACCGCAGCCCGAAGGCAACGTTCTCGCCCACCGAGAGGTGGGGGAAGAGCGCGTAGCTCTGGAAGACGGTATTCACCCGCCGCTTGTGTGGCGGCGTCTCCGTGACCTCCACGTCCCCGATCCGGATTCGACCGGTATCGGGTCGCTCGAAGCCGGCAATGAGCCGCAGTGACGTCGTCTTGCCGCCACCCGACGGGCCGAGCAGCGAGAAGAACTCTCCTTGCAGGACATCGAGGCTGACGTTGTCGACGGCCTTGACCTCGTCGAACGCCTTGCTCACCTCCTCCAACACGACCCCGCACGCTTCGTTCATGACGCCAGCTCGCGGGCGATCGCGCTCTTCAGCAACTCGGTCACAGCGCCACCGTCTATCAGATCGAGGTAGAGGAGCGAGTCGAGACCGTCGGCAAGGGCCGAGAGGCGCCAGCCGGTCGGAGCCGCATCGACCGCCGTCGCGATCGATCCGTCGGCGCGCCCCTCCTCGATCAGGGCCACGAGGCCGGTGATCGACTCGCGGTACGACTCCTCGACGAGTGGACGCAGCTCGTCGTTGGAGCGGAGGCTGCTCCACACCTCGTTCCACAGCACCTTCTGCTCGCTGAAGGGCAGGGCGGGTTCGACGCCCGCGAGGAGGATCCGCTCGACCTTCTCGCGTCCGGTCGTCGCGCCGACGAGCTCGGCCGTGACGGCGGTGTGCCAGCGCTTGACCGAGAAGGCGAAGGCCCGGTGCAGAAGCTCCTGTCGGGTCGAGAAGTAGTAGTGGACGAGCGCCTTCGAGACGCCGGCCTCCTCGGCGACCCCTGCCATCCGCAGGCCGTGAGACCCCTCGCGCACGATCACGCGGCAGGCCGCCTCGAGAATGCTCGTTGTGCGGTCGGTCGGCGGGTGGACAGTCGGTGTGAGAGTCATTTCGCGTTTATCTTGACCTATTCTAGCGGCGCCTGTATCCTGACTGACCGGACAGTCAAACACAATGACGATCATCGCCGACACCACAACCTCACTGGTTCCCCCGGTCGAGCACCCGCTCGAGGACGGATGGACCCTGCCTGCCTCGTGGTACTCCGACACGACCGTGGCCGAGAGGGAGCGCGAGCGGATCTTCGCGCGCTCCTGGGTGTACGCGGGCCCCGCCGAGCGCGTCGCGGGCCCGGGCTCGTACTCAGCCACGCAAGTCGGGCACGTTCCGATCGTCGTTACGCGGAGCCGCGACAGAGTGCTGCGCGCGTTCGTCAACGTCTGCCGTCACCGGGCGTACATGATCGCCCGTGGGCACGGCTGCCGCGCGACGCTCCAGTGCCCCTACCACGCCTGGACGTACGAACTCGACGGATCGCTCAAGAACGTGCCGCGCTCCGAGCGCGAGGAGGGCTTCGACCCGGACAACTTCTCCCTCCTGCCGGCCTCGGTCGACACGTGGGGGCCCTGGCTGTTCGTCAACCCGGATCCGGGTGCTGCCTCGCTCGCCGAGACGCTCGGGAACCTCCCTGCGATCGTGGCCGGCGGCGGTCTCGACATCGACAGCCTTCGCTTTCACTCGAGCGGAGAGTGGCCGATCGAGGCGAACTGGAAGGTCGCGCTCGAGAACTACCTCGAGTGCTACCACTGCCCGACCGCGCATCCGGGCTTCAGCAAGGTGATCAACGTCGATCCCGACGCGTACGCGCTCACGATCTCACCGACCTTCTCGAGCCAGATCGGCCCCGTGCGGGCGGCCGCATTGGACGGTACAAACGGGGCGCCGTACGTTCCGGCCGGTGAGCTGAAGAACTCGCAGTACCACTTCCTCTGGCCGGCGACGACAATCAACATCGCACCCGGGCCCCAGAACATCTCCGTCGAGCGCTGGGTCCCGGACGGCACCGGTCGCACCGTCGAGGTGACCGACTACTGGTTCGGCAAGGACGTTCCCGAGGAGATCATTGCCGAGGTGATGGAGTTCGACCGGCAGGTCGGCCAGGAGGACACGGATCTCGTCGTCTCGGTGCAGGCGGGCCTCGACTCGGGCACCGTTCCGCAGGGTCGGCTGATGCGCGAGAGCGAGCAGCTGATCGCGGACTTCCAGCGCCGCGTGTACGACGCGATCGTCGGCTGAGGTTGCTGCGATGGAAGAGCGTACCGCAGCAACCTCAGCCGATTACCCTTGCCGCGCTTCGCGCGGATCCTGAAGCCGGGACCCTACGGTTCCCCGTGACCCCTCCCTCCAGAGGGGGAATCGCCGAGAGGACGCCTCTTGCGTCCATGTGAACGAGACGGTGCCTGGGCCGTTGTCCGTCCCGACCTGCCTGTCGCCACGGTCGGCGAACGCATACGCTTGCGAGCATGCGCAACTCGCGGGTCTTCGCAATCGTGCTGGCCGGAGGCGAGGGCAAGCGACTCGCGCCGCTGACGGCCGACCGGGCGAAGCCGGCGGTTCCCTTCGGCGGCAACTATCGGCTGATCGACTTCGCGCTCTCGAACCTCGTCAACGCGGGGCAGCTCCGGATCGCGGTCCTGACGCAGTACAAGAGCCACAGCCTCGACCGGCACATCACGACGACCTGGCGCCTCTCGCCGCTCCTCGGCAACTACGTCACCCCGGTGCCCGCCCAGATGCGTCGCGGCCCACGCTGGTTCGCCGGCTCGGCCGACGCGATCTACCAGAACCTGAACCTGCTCTACGACGAGCGACCGGCCTATATCTGCGTGTTCGGAGCCGACCACATCTACCGCATGGATCCACGCCAGATGATCGAGCAGCACATCGCTCTAGGGGCGGGCATCACGGTCGCGGGCATCCGGATCCCGATCGAGAGCGCCGGCGACTTCGGAGTGATCGAGACCGATGAGGACTCTCGCACGATCCGCGCCTTTCGTGAGAAACCGAGAGACCCGGTCGGGATGGCCGAGTCGCCCGGCGAGGTGCTCGCGTCGATGGGGAACTACGTCTTCTCGGCCGACGTCCTGATCGACGCGGTCACGCGCGACGCCGAAGACGAGACCTCGGCCCACGATCTCGGCGGCAACATCATCCCCGAGCTCGTCGCGCGGGGCGGGGCGTGCGTGTGGGACTTCGCGAACAGCAGGATCGTGGGCGCGAGCGATCGCGACCTCGCCTACTGGCGGGACGTCGGGACGCTCGACGCCTACTACGACGCACACATGGATCTGATCTCGGTCGATCCGATGTTCAACCTCTACAACGAGGATTGGCCGATCCTGACGTGGCCGGAGCAGCTACCGCCGGCCAAGTTCGTCTTCGAGGAGGACGGCCGCGTCGGCGTCGCGATGGACTCGATGGTCTGCGCGGGCGTCGTCGTCTCGGGGGGCACGGTGCGCCGCTCGATCCTCTCGCCCGGCGTGCACGTCCATTCGCACGCTCTGGTGGAGGGCTCCGTGCTGATGCACGGCGTCGATGTCGGTCGCGGTGCGATCGTCAGGAACGCGATCGTCGACAAGAACGCGCGCATCGCTCCGGGTGCCCGGATCGGCGTCGACCGAGACGAGGACGCGGCGCGGTTCGCGATGTCGCCGAACGGCGTCGCAGTCGTCAAGAAGGGCACCGTCGTCGAGGCATGAGGGTCGCGCTGCTCACGCGCGAGTACCCGCCGGAGGTGTACGGGGGTGCGGGCGTCCACGTCGAGTATCTGGCGCGCGAGCTCTCGCGGGCCGCCGACGTCACGGTGCACTGCTTCGGCGCAGCGAGGCTCCGGGCCGCGGATGGCCCGCCTGTCGTCGCTCACGCCCCGTGGCAGGTGCTCGTGAGCGCGGAGCCGAATTCCGCTGCCTTGCAGGCCTTCTCTGTCGACCTGACCATGGCGGCCGGGGTGGCCGGAGCCGAGCTCGTCCACAGCCACACCTGGTATGTCGAGCTCGGCGGGCACCTTGCGAAGCTCCTCCACGGGATCCCCCACGTGGCGACGGTGCACAGCCTCGAGCCGATGCGCCCCTGGAAGCGTGAGCAGCTCGGCGGTGGGTACGCCCTCTCGTGCTTCGCAGAGCAGACCGCGCTCGAGTCGGCGGACGCGATCGTCGCCGTCTCGGCCGCTCATCTCGAGGAGATCCTCGCCTGCTACCCCGCGATCGACCCGGCCCGAACGAGCGTCGTCTACAACGGCATCGACGCGGACGAGTACCGTCCCGATCTCGGCACGGACGTGCTCGAGCGCCACGGCATCGACCCGTCCCGGCCGATCGTGGTCTTCGTGGGGCGCATCACGCGCCAGAAGGGCCTCTCGCACCTCCTGGACGCGGCCGATGCGATCGATCCGGCTGCGCAGCTCGTTCTCTGCGCCGGGGCGCCCGACACGCCCGAGATCGCTGCAGAGATCGAGGAGAAGATGGATGCGGTGCGCGCGTCGCGTGGCGACGTGATCTGGATCGAGGCGATGCTGCCGAAACGCGACGTGATCCAGCTCCTGAGCCACGCCACGGTCTTCGCGTGCCCGTCGGTTTACGAGCCGATGGGAATCGTCAATCTCGAGGCGATGGCCTGCGAGACGGCCGTTGTCGCGACCGCCGTCGGTGGCATCCCCGAGGTGGTGGAGGACGGTGTCACCGGGCTGCTCGTGCCCTACGAGGCGGTTCCCGACGGGACGGGAACGCCGGTCGATCCGGCCGGGATGGCGCGGGATCTCGCAGGTCGCATCAACGAGGTGCTCGGCGACCCGACACGTGCTGCTTCGATGGGACGCGCCGGTCGGGCGCGCGCGGTCGAGCGCTTCGGCTGGGACGTCGCGACAGCGGAGACCCTGGCGTTGTACGAGCGCCTCCTCGACCGGTGACCGGCTTCGGCCGGCCAGTCGTGCCCCTGTACGGGTCGGTCGGCGTTGCCGTCATGGTCGTCCTGCTCGCTCTGACCGCCTGTCGAGACGAGCCCGAGACGGCCCCGGCGGGAAGGCTCGTCGAGGCAGCCGCGCGAGGCGATGCAGCCGGAGTTCGGAGCTTGCTCGAGCAGGGCGCGGACGCGAACGAACGGGGCGCGAGCGGACGCACGGCGGTCACCGCGGCCGTGTACGCGGGAAGCGCGGAGGCCGTCCGGCTCCTCGTTGCGGCCGGTGCGGACGTCGATCTCCAGGACGACATGCGCGCGAACGCCTTCCTTGCGCTCGGCGAGACGGGCGACGTCTCTGTTCTCGACGAAGTGCTCGCGGCCGATCCGGACGTGACCCGGACGAACCGGTTCGGCGGCACGGCGCTGATCCCGGCCGCCGATCGCGGCCACGTGGAGATGGTGCGCGCGCTGCTCGACCGCACGGAGGTCGACGTCGACCACGTCAACAACCTCGCGTGGACGGCCCTCCTCGAGGCGGTGATCCTCGGAGACGGTGGCCCCGCCCACCAGGAGATCGTGCGGCTCCTCCTCGCGGCGGGCGCCGACCCGTCGATCGGTGACAACGAGGGCGTGACGGCGCTCGAGCACGCCCGCGCAAAGGGCTACGCCGAGATGGTCGCGATGCTCCGCTGACCCGCGACGAGCGTGTCGCGGGAAGGGGAGAGGCTTCCGTCTCTCCCCGGGGGCCCGCCGCGATAGGCTCCCCGCCATGAGAATCCGCGCAGCAGTGCTCGAGGAGTTCGGCAGACCGCTCGTCGTCGAGGAGGTCGATCTCGCAGAGCCGAGGGCGGGCGAGGTGCTCGTACGGCTCGTCGCCTGCGGCGTCTGTCACACCGACCTCTACACCGCCTCCGGCGCCGACCCGACGGGCTACGCGCCGTGCGTCCTCGGCCACGAGGGAGCAGGCGTCGTCGAGCGTGTCGGTGACGGCGTCACGCTCGTCGCTCCCGGCGACCACGTGATCACGTTGTTCGCCCCCGAGTGCGGGAAGTGCGTCCACTGTCTCAGCGATCGAACCAATCGCTGCATCGCGATCCGCGACCAGCAGGGGCTCGGATACCTGCCCGACGGCACTGCGCGCCTCTCGCGGGGCGGCGAGCCGCTTCGCCACTTCATGGGCACGTCGACGTTCGCCGAGTACACGGTGATGCCCGAGATCGCGCTCGCCAAGGTGAGCCCGGAGGCGCCGCTCGACGGCTGCGCTCCTTTCGCGTGCGGCCTCTCGACCGGAATCGGCGCGGCGCTCTACACGGCGAAGGTCGAGCCCGGCTCCACGTGCGTCGTCTTCGGCGCCGGACTCGTCGGCCTCGGTGCGGTCATCGGCTGCCGCCTTGCGGGCGCCGAGCGGGTCGTCGCGATCGACCTCTCGTACGAGCGGCTCGCGCAGGCCCGGCACCACGGCGCGACCGAGACGCGCGTCGCGGCGGACGACACCGTCGACTGGATCAGGTCCGAGACGGGTGGTTACGGGGCGGACTTCACGTTCGAGGCAACCGGTCTCGTCTCCGTCATGCGCCAGGCGGTCGAGTCGGCACGCGAGGCATGGGGCCTCGCGACGATGTGCGGCGTCGCGGGCAAGGGCGAGATGCTCGAGATCGTGCCCCGATTCCTGATCACCGGTCGCCGGGTCACGGGCTCGTCGTTCGGTGGCGTCAAGGGCCGAACGCAGGTGCCACTCCTCGTCGACCGCTGGCTCGCCGGCGAGATCGACGTCGAGTCACTCCTCTCGCACCGGATCACGCTCGACCAGGTCAATCACGGCTTCGAGCTGATGCACCACCAGGACGGGATCCGGAGCATCATCACGTTCGCCTGATCACAGAGCCAGGCCGTTCGCGCGCATCGCGCGACGGTATGCGACTGCGACGGCGTCGAACGTGAGGTGGAGTTCGTCAGCGAGGTCGAACGGGACGCGCTCGGGCCGTTGCGACTCGACGACGCGCCGGTCCTGCTCGAAGATGACGTCCTCGAAGGCCTGCAGGACGGTGTCAGGCTGCTCGAGGTTGTAGTTGCGACCGATCGCGAGAAAGCCGGTCGTGCGCTCGGTCCCGTCCGGCCGGCAGGTGAAGAAGTACACCATCCCCGCCTGCCCGCCCCACCCGAGGCGGAGGACGATCGTGTATGGCAGGTGCAGCTCGTAGCGGCTGCGGCGCTCGGGTGCCTCGACGACCTCGTTGCCGAAGACGGGAAAGTCGTCGTTCGCAGCGGCCTCCGGTCTGACGATGTCGTAGCGCAGGACGTGCCCGCCGGTCTCGACCTCGTGACCCGGGACGACAGGGCGTTCCGGGTCGCCGAGGAGCCCCGGGTGGACGAACGGGAAGTGGCCGAAGTCGGTGAAGTTCTCGACCTGCCGGGATGCGTCGCACGCCCACGTGTACGGCCCGCAGAACACCGTGGCCCAGGCGTCGTCCTCGAGCTCGGGGACGCCGGGCAGCGACCAGCGCGGCTCCTCGAGAGCGACCCATACGAATCCGTAGCGCTCCGTACAGCGGAAGGCGGTCGCCCGCGCCTTGGCGGGCACCCGTGTCGGATCGGCGCGCTGTGGGATACGGGTACACGCGCCGTCGGAGCGGTAGCGCCAGCCGTGGTACGGGCAGACGATCTCGTCCCCTTCGACGGTTCCGAGCGAGAGCGCCGTGCCGCGGTGGATGCAGAGATCGAGGAAGGCGTGGGCCGTGCCCGAGCGGTCGCGCCAGAGGACGAGTGCCTCGCCGAGCAGGTCGACGGCGACCGGCACGCCGGGGGCGATCTCGCGCGATTCGGCGACCGGATGCCAACAGGCGCGGAGGGCGGGAGCATGACCGGCAACCGACGGGGTCGTCATCGACTGCAGCCTAGAGGCTTGTCGGTCAGGCGAGCGACCGGCCGGCGCGTGGCAGTCCGGGTCGCTTCCTCCGACAGGCGCTCCCGGCGACCACCATGTCGTTGGCGCCCCTCCCGGGGGCGCGGGCGACCGTTCAGCCGACCGCGAGCAGGAAGAACGAGGAGAGCAGGACGACGAGGTTGCGCAGTGGCCTGACGATGCGTGTCTGCATCACGCGGCCGACCGTAGCACCTCGACCCTACGCCCGGGGGAGAGACTTCGGTCTCTCCCCCGGGCTCGGTAGTTGGTGCCTCACGTCGCTCATTTCATCGAGCACGACGGGTGCAGCAGGGGCACGGCACCCTCCCATCCGCCGCGAAGCACCTCGACGAGGGACGGCGGTGTCAGAACGGTGACGCGGCCCTCGCCACGGGCGACAGCTGCCCCGTAGCCACCGGGCGTCCAGCGCAGCAGCCGTTCCCCGAGCACGAGGTGCGGCTCTGCGTCGTGCAGGACGAACGCGCCGTCCGGCAAGGCGAACAGGTCGGCTCCGTGGTTCCGCTGGCCCCGTGTCCCGGTGTCGACCCGCTCGCCGTGCAACCGTCCGTCGATCGCGCCGACCCCGGGGCCGTCGGCAGGATGAAGGTCGTGCCAGCGTGCGACGAACTGGCGGTAGTCCTCGCGGCGGCAGAGGGCGCAGGGCCGGTGGCCGGCTGCGAACGCCGTTGCGTCGTCCAGGAAGAACAACTCCGTGAACCGCCCCGGCTGCAGCAGCCGCTCCCGTCGCCATCCGCGGAACTCGAGCCGGCACGAGATCCAGCGCTTCGTCCCGAATCGGCGCCTGATGACTCCGTTTCCGTCGTGCAGGCAGCCCCGGTTGCCGTAGACGAGCCCTCGAGCGGGTTCGGCCACGAGCTCGCCGAAGGGCGTCACTCTGTTCTGCAGCGGCATCCGGGCGAGACTAACCCCTACCGCGACGATCGGCGGGCGCTTCTCGGTATTTTCCCCGGAGACCGATGAGTCGAGCGGCCTCGGCCGGTCGTAGGTGTGCAACGAGAGGCGAACAAGGAGATCGAACAGCCGATGAGCGAATCCGAGCAGGGCCCGACCACGCCAGAGCCGTCCACCGAGGATCGGCTTTCCGCCCACGAGCGCTCTGCGGGCGGCGCGCTCGCCCGTTGGATGCGCGCGTGCGCCAACAACCCGTGGCGCGTCGTCTTCGCCTGGCTCGGGATCATCGCCACGCTGATCGTGCTCGTCGCGACCGTTGGTGGGTCGCTCGAGGACGAGTTCACGATTCCGGGCTCCGATACCCAGAAGGCGACCGACCTGCTCGAGGCGGAATTCGCGTCGGAGCAGGGCGGCGTTCTCAACGTCGTCTTCGCTGCGCCGCAAGGCGAGCGGCTCGACACGCCCGAGCGTGAGGCTGCGATCGACTCGGCGATCACTCGCCTGAAGTCGGACGAGTTCAAGCCGTCAGAGGGGACGGCAGGCCTGACGAGCGTCGGCGACCCGTTCGACGACGCGACGTTCTCGGACGACGGCCGGATCGCCTACGCCGAGGCGCAGTTCGACCAGACGATCGAGGACAAGGACAGGGAGGCCGTGCTCGCTGTGCAGGACGCCATGCGCGAGACGGTCGAGCCTGCCGGCGTGACCGTCGAGTTCAACGGTGACGCCGAGTTCCCGCCCGTCGAGCAGGGTGCCTCCGAGGCACTCGGCCTCCTCGCCGCGATCATCGTGCTCCTGATCGTCTTCCGCACGTTCGTCGCGATGTTGATTCCGATCGCGCTCGCCATCGTTGCGCTCATGACGGCGTTCCTCCTGCTGTTCATCCTCGCGGGCATGACGAAGATCAACACGATCACTCCGATTCTCGTGTCGATGATCGGGCTCGGTGTCGGGATCGACTATTCGCTGTTCATCGTGACGCGCTTCAGACAGCTACTCCACGATGGGCGGTCGAAGCAGGAGGCGGCCGCCGAGGCCGGCGCGTCGGCCGGACGAGCCGTGATCTTCGCCGGTCTCACCGTGGCGATCTCCGTCGCGGGCCTCGCGTTCATCGGGCTCGACTTCGTGACCAAGCTCGGGATCGGCAGCTCGCTCGGCGTGCTGACCACCGTGTTGATCGCGAACTCGCTCCTCATTGCGATTCTCTCGCTGCTCGGCCACAAGGTCGATCGACTGAAAGTTCCGTTCCTCCGTCCGGTCGACGACTCCGAGGAGGCCCGTGACAAGACACCCATTGCGCGGTGGGGCCGGTTCGTGACGCGGAACGCCAAGGTCGTGTTCCCCGTGCTCCTCGTGATCGGTTTCGTCCTCGCCGGAACGTCGGGCCTGATTCGCCTCGGGGCCTCGGATCAGGGCACCCAGCCGCTCGAGCAGACGAGCCGGCGCGCCTACGACCTGCTCGCCGAGGGCTTCGGTGCGGGCTTCAACGGCCCGATCCCGATCGTGGTGGACGTCAACTCGGACGAAGGAGCTCCACAGCGGATCGCCGACGGTGCCAAGAGCCTCCAAGGCGTCGCCTCCATCGGTGACCCGCAGCTCAACGACGAGGGCACGGTGGCGATCGTCTTCGTGACTCCGGACTCTGCGCCGCAGGACGAGGCCACCGACAATCTCGTCAGCCATCTCCGCTCCGACGTCGTCCCGCAGGCGACCGCCGGCGGCGACGCCGTGGCCTACGTCTCGGGGCAGACGGCCGCATTCAAGGACATCGCCGACCAGATCATCTCCCGGATGCCGATCTTCCTCCTCTTCATCATCGGCGTCACGTTCATCGTGCTCGCGATGGCGTTCCGATCGATCGTCGTCTCCGCGACCGCCGCGGTGACGACGCTCCTCTCGGCGTTCATCGGCTTCGGTGTGCTCGGTCTCGTCGTCCAGCAGGGTCACCTGCTCGGGCTGACCGGCCTCGACAAGACCGGGCCGATCGAGACGTTCGTGCCACCGATCGCGTTCGCGATCCTGTTCGGGCTCTCGATGGACTACATGGTCTTCATCATGAGCCGGATCAGGGAGGAGCACGTCCACGGCCTCGACACGCGGGCGGCCGTCGAGCACGGAATCTCGGCGATCGGTCGCGTCGTCGTCGCGGCAGCGTTGATCATGGGAACGGTGTTCGCAGCGTTCATCCTCAGCGCGGATCGCATTCCGAAGGAGTTCGGCCTCCTGCTCGCAGTCGCGATCCTCACCGACGCGCTCGTCGTGCGGATGACCCTCGTTCCGGCGTTCCTCACCCTGATGGGCGAGAAGTCGTGGTACATCCCACGCTGGCTCGACCGGCTGCTGCCGAACATCACGATCGAGCCGCCCCACGAGGACGAGCCGCGCGCAGCGGCGCCGGTTCCCGCAACGGAGCCGACCGGCGGCGGCTGAGCTCGCTGGCGGACGCTCCGCGCCGGCCCAGCCGGTTTACAGCCCGGGCACAGCTGCCCGGGCTGTAATGCGTCCCATGCAACCACATCGCACGCGCCCGGGCACGCCCCGGTCCGGCAGGGCCACGATCCTGCTCGTGTCTCTTGCGACGCTCATCGCCGCGCTCGCCGCGGCCGGCCTGGCGCTCGCCGCGTCGATCGGCGGCACGGCAACCTCCGCGTCCGCGGTCAACACGCAGGCCGGGCTCAGGAAGGCGAGGTGGGGATCGAACGTCAAGATCACGTACGGGAAGGCCAAGATCCGGTATCGCTCGAACGGGATCCCGAACCATGCGCGCCAGGCACAGTACGCCCTGCCGAACGCGGGCGTCCAGGTTCCGAGTACGTCGACGGCGACCGCGGGCGCAGATCCGACCACGCCGCAGTCGTACGACTTCGCGATCCCCACGAACCCGAAGAAGGCCTCGAGCACGACCGCGACGAACCTCGGCACGATTGGCGTCATGATCTCCGGCGCATCGCTCTTCAACCCCTACGAAGGTGACGGATCGACCGTTGCAGCCGCGTCGAACTTCACGGTCGAAAACGCGCAGGGCAAGGACGTCGCCTTCCTCGACAGCTGCAGCGGCCATCCGACGCCGATGGGCGCCTACCACTACCACGCGCTCCCGACGTGCGTCACGGCGAGGGTCGACAAGAAGAACGGCCCGTCCCACATCATCGGGCTTGCCTTCGACGGCTTTCCGATCTACGGCGACCGCGATATCAAGGGCAAGAAGGTGACGAAGGCAAAGCTCGACAAGTGCAACGGGATCACGAGCGCGACGCCCGAGTTCCCCAGGGGTATCTATCACTACGTCCTCCTCGACACGAAGGACTCACGCTCGTCGATCCGCTGCTTCAGGGGCAAGGTCGACGCGTCGCTCCTGCGGTCGACTGCCATGCCCGGGGGGCCCGGGCTGCCCGGCGTCGGTCAGGGCTGAGCCCGCCCGACTCGCCCCCTGCACCGCTCGCCTACTACGAGTCTCGCGCGATGACGATGCGGGCTACCGCACCGTCCCAGCCGTACTCGTCCGGGCCGAGGTCGCCCACATCGGCGATGATCCCGTCGTGGTGCCGGATGAGCGCACCCTCGGGGTCGCGGGCGAACGGGTGGCCGCAGCACGGGCCGGGGATGGACAGGAGCTCCTGGTTGTTCATCTCACTGCCCGCGTCATAGGCCATCGTCTCGACCGTCGATCCGTGGCCCTTGAGGTGGAACGAGTCGAGTCCGGTGAAGCCGTCGTTCGTGTTGACGAGTATCGAGAGCACGGAGAGCCGATCGGACTTCCCCGACGTCTCGACGGTGTACGAGCGCGTCGACGCTACGACCCGGGTCTTGTGGCGAGCTTTCGCCGCGCTTACGGATTGGTGAACGGCGTGCGTCCGCTGCCGATCGGGCGCCCGGCCGGCTCCAGGAAGGAGGCGATCGAGCGGCGGAGCCCTGCCGCGTCGAGCCCGTGCGCCGCTTCGTGCTCGGCCGGCGTGCCGTATTGGCGATGCTCGGTGTTCGGGACTCCGAGCCCGAGGAGGCGTGGGGACGTCCGAGAGGGCATTCGAGACAGGGGCGGTGGACGTGCCCGCCAGCGTCGGCTCGACGAGAACGATCGCCTCGCCGGCGAACGTCGCGCGGAGCGTCGCCCCGTCGAGCGGGTGCACCGTCGACGAATACCTCGACCAGATCGCGGCGGCGTTGTCCTCGCGACGACCTCGACGGCTGCTTCGGCTGTGGGTGCCTGTCGCTCCGTAGCTGTGCGCTCTTCAGTCCCGGCGACATCGCCGTCGCGGGTGGCTCAGGCCCGCGCTACCTGTTCGGGGACTCGCCGCCCAGCGGCTGAGCAGCGTGTCCACCCGCGGGCTGCGACAATCCCCGGCATGTTCGCCGCACTCCGCCTCCTCCTCTTCGCCTCGCTGGCCGTGCTGGCCCTCGTGGCCGTACCCGTCGCCATGGCGGACGGGGCGGACGAGCAGGCGCTCGCCGACAGGTTCGCCCCGGTCGTCCGTCTCGTCGACCAGCCCGAGGAATGCGGCTCGGGCGAGCCCTACATTCCCACCGACGTCGACGTGCTCTTCGACGAGCCGACCGTTGCGTTGCGCGGGCCGTGGCGACCGACGGACCTCGTCAACATCGCACCGTCGGCGAGCGACCTCGTCAATCGCTACGAGTACCACCTCGACTTCCCCGGCGATCCGCTCGACGCCGGCTGTACGTACGAGCTCTGGTCGCGACGGCTCACCGACGGCACCTCACCGACCGTCTACTCGCACGTCGCGACCGATCCCGGCTTCCCCGGGAAGCTCGCGCTCCAGTACTGGTTCTTCTACCCGTTCAACGACTTCAACAACACGCACGAGGGCGACTGGGAGATGACGCAGCTCGTGTTCGATGCCGACGACGCGCGCGACGCCCTCGGCAAGAGCCCCGTCGAGGTCGGCTACAGCTCGCACGAGGGAGCCGAGCGCGCGACCTGGGGTGACGAGAAGCTCGAGATCGTGGACGGCACCCACCCGGTCGTCTATCCCGCCTCCGGCTCGCACGCGAACAAGTTCACGGAGGCGCTCTACGTCGGCAGCTCGGCCGACGCCGGCGTCGGCTGCGACGTGACGATCGGGCCGCACCGTGAGCTCAGGCCGGTCGTCGAGGCGATCCCGTCCGACATCGGCGCGGCCGAGAAGGCGTTCCCGTGGATCGCCTTCGAGGGGCGCTGGGGAGAGCTCCAGAAGGCGTTCTTCAACGGGCCGACCGGGCCGAATCTGAAGCCGCAGTGGACGCACCCGATCGAGTGGTCGCAGGACTGGCGCGATCGGGGCTACGCCGTTCCCGCAGGGGGGCTCTTCGGTACGGGCGCGACGGATCTGTTCTGCACCGGAGTCGCCGTCGGCTCGAAAGGGCTCGTGCTCTTGCTGCGAAGCCCCGCGGTGACGCTCCTCGTGCTCGGGGTTGTCCTTGCCCTGATCATCTTCGCCGTTGTGCGGGCGACGTGGCTCCCCGTCGCGCCGCTGCGGATCGCACGACGCAGAAGTTGGGGGCAGATCATCACTGCCTCCGCCCGGATGTACGTCCAGAGGTGGCGCCTGTTCCTCGGGATAGGAGCGCTCCTCGTCCCCATCACGATCGCGATCACCCTCCTGCAGTGGCTGCTGTTCCAGGTCGTCGACCTGCTCGGCGTCGTCACCGGGCAGGGTGCCGGTATCTTCGCGGCCCTGGCGTTCGCGATCGGCGCGGCGATGACGCTCCTCGGTCTCGGGCTCGTGCAGGCCACGGCAACGTGCGCGTTGGTCGAGATCGACGCGGGCCGGCCCATCGGACCGTTCCAGGCATTCCGCATCGCGCTCCGGAGGCTCCGGCCGCTCCTCAGGGCGATCGCGCTCTTCGTCGTGGCCTGGGTCGGGCTGACGCTGACCGCGTTCCTGATTCCCGTCGCGATCTGGCTCTCGGTGCGCTGGTGCCTGCTGGCACCGATCGTCGAACTCGAGGGGGACTCGGGCGCCTCGGTGCTGCGGCGAAGCGGCCGGCTCGTCCGCGGCCGCTGGATCCGGACGGCGTCGCTCGTCGGCCTGAGTGCGCTGCTCGCCATCGCAGCCGGCCCGCTCATCGGCGTGGCGCTCATCTTCACGACGAGCGTGCCACTCGCGTTCCTCAACGTCGTCGCGGGCGTCGTCTACGCGCTCGCGCTTCCCTACGTGGCGCTCGTCACCGCCTACGTGTACTTCGACGCCCGGGCGCGAGGAGAGCTCGAGCCCGTCGACCGCCGTCAGGTCTTGCCGGCGGAGGTGGAGCTCTCGCCCTGACGGACGTCCCCGCGGATCACCTGGCGTTTCGACGCGTGACCCGTCACACTGGTTGACGCGATGACCGTCCAGGACGATCGGGTCGATGCCTTTCGCCGGCTCCACGCCGCCGGATGCTTCGTCATGCCGAACCCGTGGGACGCCGGTAGCGCGCTCGCCCTCGAGCAGTTGGGCTTCGAGGCGCTCGCGACGACGAGCGCCGGCTACGCCTGGACGTTGGGTCGCGCCGACAACCAACTCCGGCTCGATCAGGCGCTCGAGCATCTTCGTGCGGTCGCCGGCGCGGTAAGGGTGCCCGTGAACGCCGACTTCGAGGGCGGGTTCGCCGATGATCCGGAAGGGGTTGGGGCGAACGTGAAGCTCGCCGCCGCGACCGGGATCGCCGGGCTGTCGATCGAGGACTCCACGGGTGACGCGGCCGAGCCGCTGTACGGGTTCGACCTTGCCGTCGACCGCGTTCGGGCGGCGCGACAGGCGATCGACGAGGGCGGAACGGGCATCGTCCTCACCGGGCGATCCGAGGGCTTCGTCGTGGGACGCCCGGACATCGACGAGACGATACGAAGGCTGCGAGCGTACGCGGAAGCCGGCGCCGACTGCCTCTACGCTCCGAGGATCGAGACCGTCGAGCAGGTCGCCGCGGTCGTCGCGGCTGTGTCGCCCAAGCCGGTGAATCTCCTCGTCAACGCCCCGTTCATCACGGTCACCGAGGCTGCCGCGCTCGGCGTGCGCCGGATCAGCGTCGGGGGAACGCTCGCCCGCACTGCCTGGGCGGGCTTCCTCGTGGCCGCGCGGGAGATCGCTGCTGAGGGGACGTTCTCGCGGTTCGTGGGGTTGCCGGATGTCGATGCGCTGTTCGGTGCTCGCTGACGGTTAGGGCGACCGGAAGACGCCGAAGAGGGCGCGCTTCCGCCATCTGAGGCGCCTGCACCGACTCCGGAGTTCGCCGCATCGCGACCCGGGTTCTCCCCGATGCGGGCGCGGCCCTCATGGGCGAGCCTGGAATCGGAGGTGACCGTCATGCAAGTCGCAACGCAGAGGCCGCCGATCGCCCTCGAGGGCGAGTTGGCGCCTCACCTGAGCCGCTGGCTGTGGCTCGTGAAGTGGATCCTTGCGATCCCACACTTCGTCGTGCTCATATTCCTCTGGTTCGCGTTCGCCGTACTCACCGTGATCGCGTTCTTCGCGGTGCTGTTCACCGGACGCTACCCGCGGGGGATCTTCGGTTTCAACGTCGGCGTTCTACGCTGGTCGTGGCGCGTCAGCTTCTACACCTTCGGTGCCCTCGGCACCGACGAGTATCCGCCGTTCACGCTCGAGGATGTGCCCGATTACCCGGCGCGACTCGAGATCGTCTATCCGCAGGACCTCCGTCGCGGCCTGCCGCTCCTGGGTTGGTGGTTGCTCGGTATCCCGCAGTTCTGCATCGCCGGCATCCTCGCCGGGGCCGGATGGAGTGTCGGGTTCATCGGCGTCCTCGTCCTGGTCGCCGGCGTCCTGATGCTCTTCAAGGATCGATACCCGCAGGACATCTTCGACCTCGTGCTCGGCCTCGACCGCTGGGTGCTGCGCGTCGCCGCCTACGCGGCGTTCATGACCCGTGAGTACCCGCCGTTCCGGCTCGATGCCGGCCCCCACGAGCCGCGGGTCGACATTCGATCGGCATAGCGCGAGGCTGTCGCGCGTGCGCGATCAGATCGGGCAACACCCGACCGGGTTCCCGGTACGGTGGTCGCCGCGATCGCGTCGGCGGCTGCACCGGTGACCGCGAGGTAGGTCATGCCGAGCCCGGCCATTGCCGCGCCGAGAGCGGAGGCTCCTCTTTGCACGTAAGTCGCCGTGTGCCGCTATCGCGTAGGTGGCTCCTGCCGCCAGCGGTTCCACGGCCACATGCCGTCGATCTCCACCTCGAGCGAGAAGCTGAGCACGATCCGGATCACGACGATCGCACCCAGCACCGCCACGCTCTCGAGGGTCTGGTCGACGATGATCGTCCGGACGATGTCGGCCACGATCAGCACCTCGAGGCCGAGAAGGATCGAGCGGCCGAGGTTCCGGCGCAACTCCGCGTACGAGCCCGGCCGGCGTTCCGGCTTCGCGGCGCGTGCGAGAAAGACGAGGAAGGCTCCGAGGCCTCCCGCGATCATGATCGTCGCCCCGACCGACTCCACGACGCGGACGACGTCGGAAACCGTGTTCTCGAATTCCATCCCGGAGCCACGCTATCGCGAATCGTCGACGGCCGAGCGGGGTGCAGCGGTCGTCGGGCTACGAGCAGCGCGAGCTCGGTCCTCCGAGCGACGGACGCGTTCCGCATCGGAAGGCCGTTCGCGTGAAGCGGGAGCGACGGGACTCGAGCCCGCGACCTCCGGAGTGACAGAACATTTCGAGGCCTTCTACGCATTACCACTGGTGCGATGAATAACGGCTGATTTGCAGGGTATTTGTTCCTCCAAAAATGCTGAGCTACCCGAATCAGAAGCCGTGGCCACGAGTGGGCGACACGCGGTTGACCGCATATACTGGCGCCCGCTCGAGCGATGACAGGAATCTGTCAGAGGAGGAGGCCGCGATGACGACGTTCGTCCTTGTTCACGGCGGGTTCGGCAGCCCGGCCGAGCTGGCGCCGGTGATCCCGGAGCTCGAGGCGCTCGGCCACCGCGCGATCGCCGTCGACTTGCCGTGCACGGATCCTGCGGCCATGCTCGAGGACTACGCCCGCACGGTCATGGAGGCGATGGTCGGGATCGAGGGGCCGGTCGTGGTCGTCGGCCACTCGGCGGGCGGTGCGACGATTTCTCTGGTGCCCGGCGAGGTCCGCGTTGACCGCCTCGTCTACGTGACGGCGTTCGTTCCCGAGCCGGGACGCTCCATTGCAGACCTCGGCGGGGCTGATGTTCTCGAGACGATCCTGGCCATCTCGCGGGACGATGGCAATGGCTGCCGGTCGTTCGACCTGGAGCTGTTGGCCTCGATCGTGCCACCGGGGGAGCGGGGGGCCTATCTCGCCTTCCTCGAGGCAACGCAGCGCCCCCAGGGCTGGGCGGCGATCGAGCAGCCCTGGCCCGGCCGGTCGCTCCCCGACGTGCCGTGCACCTACGTCCTCTGCACTGAGGACACCATCCTGCCGCCGGCGACACAGCGCGAGATGGCGGCGCGCCTGGGAGTGGAGCCTGTTGAGATCGGCACCGACCATGCAGTCTTCACGCTCCGACCGCGCGAACTCGCTGCGCTGCTCGTGGAGTAGGCCGATCGACGCTTCGGAGCGGTGGGGCAGAAAGGCAACGTGAGAGCGGGAGCGACGGGACTCGAACCCGCGACCTCCGGCGTGACAGGCCGGCGTTCTAACCAACTGAACTACGCCCCCGTGGGCCGACGGATCATAGCGACCGATTGACCTCCGCCCCGAGAGAGGCAATCGGCGTGGCTAGGCTCTCGTCGTGTCACTCATCGCCACCCGGGGGCTGACGAAGCGGTACGGCTCGGTTGTCGCCCTCGAGGATCTCGATCTCGACGTCGAGCCGGGAGTGATCGGGCTCGTCGGTGCGAACGGCGCCGGCAAGAGCACGCTGATCAAGATCTTGCTCGGTCTGGTCGAGCCGAGCTCGGGCTCGGCGGAGATGTTCGGGCTCGACGTCGCGGCGAAGGGCCTCGAGATCCGGCAGCTGATCGGGTACATGCCGGAGCACGACTGCCTGCCGCTCGAGATCAGCGCCACCGAGTTCGTCGCGCACATGGCCCAGGTGAACGGGTTGCCTCGGGCCGCGGCCCGCGAGCGGACGGCCGAGACGCTTCGTCACGTGGGGCTCTACGAGGAGCGCTACCGCGAGATGCGCGGCTACTCGACCGGAATGCGTCAGCGCGTGAAGCTCGCGCAGGCGCTCGTCCACGATCCGAAGCTGATGTTGCTCGACGAGCCGACGAACGGCCTCGATCCGGCCGGCCGCGACGAGATGCTCGATCTCGTCAACCGGATCGGCAGCGAGTTCGGCATCTCGATCCTGATGTCGTCGCACCTCCTCACCGAGATCGAGCGCGTCTGCGACTACCTCGTCCTGATCGAGGGTGGGCGTTTGATCCGCTCCGACACGCTGTCGACGTTCACCGGTCGCACCGAGGTGCTCACGGTCGAGGTGGACGGGGCGATTGCCGGCCTGGCGGCCTACCTGCGCGAGCGTGGCTACCCGGCGGCCGAGGGGGCTCACACGCTCGAGCTCGACCTCGTCGACGACGGCGCGTACGACGCGATCCGCGACGGGGCGGCCGCGCTCGAGCTCGGTCTGATCAGGATCGAGCAGCGCCGAGCGCACCTCGAGGATCTCTTCCGTGACGACGGCGAGGTGACCGTCGATGTCTGAGCCGTCGAGCGGCACGAGCAGCATCTACGACCTCGGCTACCGCCACTACGAGGGCCAGCGGATCGGCCGTCGTGGCACGCTGACGACGCTCTACGTGCACGGGCTGCGCAGCTGCTTCGGGCTCGGGCGCCGGTGGACGAGCAAGGTCTTCCCCGTCGCCCTCGCGATCTTCGCGTTCGTGCCTGCGGTGATCCAGCTCGGAGTCGGTGCCATCCTGAGCGGGCTCGAACACGAGATCGAGCTCTTCAAGCACGAGGACTACTTCACGTACGTGCGCATCATCCTCGTTCTCTTCTGCGCGGCGGTCGCCCCCGAGCTCGTCGGACGCGATCAGCGCAACCGCACGCTCTCCCTCTACTTCTCGCGCGCCGTCTCGCGACTCGACTACACGATCTCCAAGTTCGCGGCGCTCACGACCGCAATGCTCGTCCTCACGCTCGGACCGCAACTGCTGCTCTTCATCGGCAACGGTATGGCGGCGGACGACCTCGCGGGGTATGCGCGCGAGAACTGGGATCTCGTCTTCCCGATCGTCGCCGGCTCGATTCTCGTCTCCGCCGTGATCGCATCGGTGGGGCTGTGCATCGCCGCGTACCTCCCCCGTCGGGCCTACTCGACCGCCGCGATCGTCGGTGCCTTCATTCTCACGCTGTCGATCGCGCACATCCTGATGGACTCGATCGATCCCGCGGCAGCCCGCTTCGCGCTCCTCGTCAGCCCGGTCGCCTGGGAGGGAGCGATCCTCTGGCTCTTCCGCGTCGATCCGGAATCGAGCAACGTTCTCGCCGACGCGAGCCTCCCCGGTTGGGTCTACCTTCTCGCCGTCCTCGCGACCGTTGCGGCTGCGTTCGCGCTCACCCTCCGCCGCTTCGGGCGCGTCTCGACATGACCGACACGATCGTCCTGAAGGACGTCTCGCGGTGGTACGGCAACGTCGTTGCCGTCAACGGCGTGTCGTTCGCCGTCACGCCGGGCATCACGGGCCTGCTCGGGCCGAACGGCGCCGGCAAGAGCACCCTTCTGCACATGCTCTCGGGCTTCCTGAAGCCGTCGGCGGGCGAGGTCACCGTCCTCGGTGAGCCGGCGTGGGGGAATCCGTCCCTCTACCGCCGGCTCGGTCTCGTGCCGGAGCGGGAGTCGGTCTACGGCGCGCTGTCCGGATACGAGTTCGTCCGTCTCAACGCGCGGCTCCAGCGCCTTCCGAATCCGGACGAGGCGGCGCGAGCGGCGATCCGCCTGGTCGATCTCGAGGACGCCGCCGGGCGGTCGACGGGCGGGTACTCGAAGGGGATGAAGCAGCGCATCAAGGTCGCCTCGGCGCTCGTGCACGACCCGGCGGTGCTGCTGCTCGACGAGCCCTTCAACGGCGCCGACCCGCGGCAGCGGCTCCAGATGATGGAGCTGTTCCGGAGGCTCGCCGGCGAGGGGAGGACGATCATCTTCTCCTCGCACATCCTCGAGGAGGTCGAGCGGCTTGCCGAGCGCGTTCTCGTCGTCGTCGGGGGCAGGCTCGCCGCCTCGGGTGACTTCCGCGAGATCCGCCGGCTGATGACCGACCGGCCGCACACGTTCACGCTTCGTACGTCGGACGATCGCAGGCTCGCCTCGGCGCTCGTCGCGCACGAGAGCGTCGTCAGCGTCGATCTCGCGGAGAGCCGACTCGTCGTGCGGACGTCACAGCTCGGCGCCTTCGCGCTCGCGATACCGACGATCGCCCGGTCCTGCGGGGTCACGCTGCGCGAGTTGCGACCGACCGACGAGTCTCTCGAGGACGTCTTCTCCTATCTGGTGAGCCGATGATCGCGATCATCACGATGCTGACGCTGCGGCAGCTGCTCGGCCGTGGCCGCACGATCCTGCTCGGCCTGCTCGCGCTCCTGCCCGTCCTGCTCGCGGTCGTCTTCCGGATCGGCAGCGAGGACACCGATCCGGCGAAGTGGGCCGCCCAGGTGCTGTTCGACGGCCTCATCGTCACGACCCTGCTGCCGCTGCTCGCGCTCGTGTACGGAACCGCAGCACTCGGGGCCGAGATCGAGGACGGCACGGCCGTGTATCTCCTCGCGAAGCCGGTCTCGCGTACCCAGATCATCCTCGGGAAGCTCCTTGCTGCGTGGGTGCTGACCTCGGTGACGGTGCTCGTGTCGGGGCTCGTGTCGGGCGCGATCGCCCTGCAGGGGGTCCCGGGGCACGGGCTCCTCCTCGGCTTCGGGGCCGGGCTCGTCGTGGGAAGCTTCGTCTACTCGGCGCTCTTCGTCATGCTCAGCGTGTTCACGAGCAGAGCGCTGATTGCCGGCCTCGTCTACGTCTTCATCTGGGAAGGGCTGATCAACGGCCTCTTTGCCGGAACACGGCTGCTGAGCGTGCGGCACTACACGCTCTCCGTCGCCGACATCTTCGTCACGCTGCCGAACACGGTCTTCGAGGCGAAGCTCGGAACCGCTCCCGCCGTCGCCCTGATCATCGTGGTCTCCGGTGCGTCGATCTGGTACGCCGTCCGGCTGCTGCAGCGCTTCGAGATCGGCGAGTCGACGTAACGCGCGACCGAAGGCCCGCCCCGCGCGCAGGGGTGCCCGCCCTTTCTCCGAATTGAGAGGGATGTCCACCGTGGACCTGATCGCAATCGCGCTCATCGCCCTGATTGCTCTCGCGGGCTTCAGGAGAGGGCTCATCGTCGGTGTCCTCTCGTTCGGAGGCCTCGTCCTCGGGTTCTATCTCGGGACGAGGATCGGGCCGTCGCTCGTCGGTGACTCGCACACGCGCTGGCTGCCGCTCTTCGCCGTCGGGACCGCGATGGTGGTCGCGGCCCTCGGGCAGGCGCTCGGTGGCATCGCGGGGAGAAGCATCCGCAGGACACTGATCGTCGTGCCGCCACTGCGCCTGCTCGACTCGGCCGGGGGCGGTCTCTTCGGCGCGGCTCTGGGCCTCGCGCTCTGCTGGGCGGTCGGCGCCGTGCTCCTCTACCTACCCGCCGACACCGAGCTTCGCCGTCACGTCCAGCGTTCCACGATCCTCTCGACGCTCAACGAGGAAGTTCCGCCGAGCCGGTTGATCGACACGCTTGCGCGGATCGACCCCTTTGGCAGGTTGGCCGGCCCTGCCGCGAATGTCGACGAGCCCGACCCGGCCGTCCTCGACTCGGCCGGAGTCAACACGGCGGCGCTCAGCGTCGTCCGCGTGATCGGCCATGCGTGCGGGCTCGGGATCGAAGGTTCGGGCTGGGTCGCCGGGCGCAATCTCGTTGTGACGAATGCGCACGTCGTTGCAGGCGTCGATGCTCCCAGCGTCGACCGGAACGACGGCGATCTGCTCGAGGCGCGCGTCGTATCCTTCGACAAGGTCAACGACATCGCCGTTCTACGGGTCCCGGGGCTTGCGGCGCGGGCGCTCTCGCTCGCGGACGCGGACGCGGGTACCGCCGGGGGGATGCTCGGCTATCCCGGCAACGGCCCGTACACCGAGACGGCGGTCAGGGTCGGTCGCGTCGTCCGCATTGTCGGGCGGGACGCGTACGGCAGCTTCCCGACCCCGCGCCGAGTGACCACGATCCGCGGCACGATCCGGAGCGGGAACTCGGGCGGGCCCGTCGTCGATGCCCGCGGGCGGGTGATCACGACCGTCTTCGCGCAACGCGTGGGTCAGGACGGCGGCTACGGCGTACCGCCGAGCGCGGTCAAGGCCGCGCTCGAGAGGGTCGGCACGACGGAAGTGAAGACGGAATGCGTCGAGAAGTAGGGGGCGCTCCGGCCGCCGGACACGAGTCAACCACGGTGGTCAACACCGTCCGGGTGATAGGTCAACAAGCCTCCGGCGTGCATACTCCGGTCAGCTCATCGAGCGTGACGGTGCGGCGGACGCGCGGATGGGTCATACGGTTCTCTCCTTGGGAACCTGCGTAGAAGAGGGGCGTCTGGCGGCGGCCCCTCTTCGTTTGGTGAGAAGCCGGACCCTGTGGTGAAACAACGCAATGTCGTCGGCGGCGTTGTTCGGCACAACGCTCTCAAGGTTCGCCGCCGCCTACCGATACCGGAAAGACCTCCGGGTTGGGGACTGACGGCAAATCATTCCTGACACCGGGTGGAGAGAAGGGGCGGCGAGCGATTCGCCGCCCTTCTCGTTTTGGCAGCGGTTCCGGCGTCAGCCGTCGTCGTGGACGACGCGGCCTTCCATCCCGCCGGCCACCGTCACGATCTGGCCGCTGACGTGGCCCGAGAGCACGTCCGAGGCGAGCACGACGACCTGGGCCGCGACGTCCTCGGGTTGGCCGACCTTCCGGAGCGCCATCGTCCGCGAGACCCGCCGGACAGCCTCCGGATCGACGACCCCCCGGGTCATCGGGGACTCGGTCCAACCGGGCGCGACCGCATTGACGCGCGCGAGGGGCGCGACGCGCGCCACCTCGTTCTTCAAGGAGAGAAGCAAGCCGCCCTGGAGTGCGGACTTCGCCGCGGCGTAATCGGCGTGACCCGCCTCGCCGAATCGTCCGGCGGTCGATCCCACGAGCACGAGCGAGCCGTGGCCCGTCCGCCTGACCTCGCGGAGGAACGCACGCGCCGTGAGGAAGGTCGCGGTGAGGTTCAGGCGGATGGTCTCCTCCCACCGCTCGAGGGGGAGCTCCCACACCGGGAGATCCTCGGACGGCCAGACGCCCGCCACCGCTGCGCAGACGTCGACAGCCCCGAGGGCCTCGCGCGCCGTCGCGAAGAGGCGGTCGACATCCGCCTCGACGGTGAGGTCGGCCTGTGCGACCGGGGCGCCGCCGATCTGCTCCGAGACCTCACGTGCCCGGGCCTCGCCGCGGTTGTAGTGGACGAGAACCTTTGCACCTTCGGCCGCGAAGAGACGCGCGCATGCCGCGCCGATCCCTCCCGAGGCACCGGTAACGACGACGCTCTTGCCGGCCAGACCCGAGTCCATGAAGGCGTAGGCTATAGGGCATGAAGGTGTTCATCGTCAGCGACCTCGAGGGCGTGTCGGGCGTCACGAAGGGGGGGCAGACGACGGGCGGGTCACCGATGTACGAGGAGAGCCGCAGGCTCTACACGGAGGAGATCAACGCGGCCGTCCGCGGCGCAAAGGCGGCCGGTGCGACGGAGATCGTCGTCATGGACTGCCACGGCGCGGGCGACGAGTGGATGTTCAACTCGCTGATCCCCGAGTTACTCGACGATGCGTGCGACTTCGTCGTCCAGGACGAATGGACCGAGTACACCGCGTTCCTGGAGAGCGGCGTCGACGCGGCGCTGTTCGTCGGCATGCACGCGATGGCCGGCACGCGGCGCGGAGTGATGAACCACACGGTCTCGGGCCAGGTGTGGCAGAACCTGTGGTTCAACGGCGTCCTCGTCGGAGAGACCGGGATCAACGCCGCCCTCTGCGGCACCTGGGGCTGCCCCGTGCTGATGGTGTCGGGTGACGATGCCGCGTGCGACGAGGCGCGTGACCTGCTCGGGCAACCGCTCGTCACCGTCGCCGTGAAGCAGGGCCTCGGCTCCCAGTCGGCGCGCAACGTTGCGCCGTTGCGCGCGCGCGCCATGATCGAGGACGGAGCCCGGCTCGCACTTGCAGACCTGTCGGCCGTCGAGCCCTACCTCCCGGGCTGTCCGTGCGAGATCCAGGTCGAGTACAAGAACACGCGCGCGCCGGATGCGCTGCGCCATCGCCCCGGGGTCGAGCGGGTCAGCGACCGCATGATCATCTCGCGGGCCGAGACGTGGTGGGACGCGTGGAAGCAGTTCTTCTTCTAGCGCGCGGCGCGTCGGCGTGAGCGGCCCGGTGACGACCGCCGCCTGGGCCGCGCTCGCGACCCACGCCGGCGAGGTGCGGACGTTGCACCTGCGGAACCTCTTCGCCGCGGACCCGGGCCGCGCCGACCGGCTCACCGTCGAGGCGGCCGGGATCTTCCTCGACTACTCGAAGAACAGGATCACCGACGAGACCCTGGCGCTCCTGCTCGATCTCGCCGCCGAGGCAGGCGTCGCGGCGAGACGCGACGCGATGTTCTCGGGTGAGCGGATCAACACCACGGAGGATCGCTCCGTGCTCCACGTCGCGCTCCGGATGCCTCGCGACAGCGCACTCGTCGTCGACGGCGTCGACGTCGTGGCCGAGGTGCACGCCGTTCTCGATCGGATGGCTGCATTCGCGGACGAGGTTCGGTCGGGCACCTGGAAGGGCTTCACCGGCGCCCCCATCCGCAACGTCGTCAACGTCGGCATCGGCGGCTCGGACCTCGGGCCGGTGATGGCCTATCGGGCGCTGCGCCACTACAGCCGCCGAGACCTGACCTTCCGGTTCGTGTCGAACATCGACGGGACGGACTTCGCCGAGGCGACGCGCGACCTCGACCCTGCCGAGACGCTGTTCGTCGTCTGCTCGAAGACGTTCACGACGCTCGAGACGATGACGAACGCGAGGACCGCGCGGCAATGGCTCCTCGAACGGCTCGGCGGCGACGAGGCGGCGATCGAGCGGCACTTCGTCGCGGTCTCGTCGAATCTCGACGGCGTCGCGGAATTCGGGATCGACCCGGCAAACGCCTTTGGCTTCTGGGACTGGGTGGGTGGTCGCTACTCGATGGGCTCGGCGATCGGCCTCTCGACGATGCTCGCGATCGGGCCCGAGGGCTTCGCGCGCCTCCTCTCGGGCTTCCACGCGATGGACGAGCACTTCAGGACGGCGCCTCTGCGCGAGAACCTGCCCGTGTTGATGGGGCTCCTCGGAGTGTGGAACGCGGATTTCCTCGGCGCGCAGACGGTGGCGGTGCTGCCGTACGACCAGTATCTCGAGCGGTTTCCCGCCTACCTGCAGCAGTTGACGATGGAGTCGAACGGCAAGAGCGTAAGGATCGACTCCTCGCCCGTCGAGGTCGACACCGGGCCGATTTACTGGGGCGAGCCGGGGACGAACGGGCAGCACAGCTTCTACCAGCTGATCCATCAGGGCACCCGGCTGATCCCGTGCGACTTCATCTGCTTCGGCTCGAGCCTCAACCCGGTCGGCCGCCACCACGACCTGCTCGTCGCGAACGTGTTCGCGCAGGCCGAGGCGCTCGCCTTCGGCAGGACGGCCGAGGAGGTCGCCGTCGAAGGCACTCCGGCTCCGCTCGTTCCGCATCGGACGTTCGCAGGGAACCGGCCGTCGAACGTGCTCATGGCCGAGAGGCTCACCCCGGAGGTGCTCGGTGCTCTCGTCGCGCTCTACGAGCACAGCGTTTTCGTGCAGGGGGTGATCTGGTCGATCAACTCGTTCGACCAGTGGGGTGTCGAGCTCGGGAAAACGCTCGCCCAGCGGATCGTCCCCGAGCTCGAGGCGATCGACGAGCCGGTCTTGGAGCACGATGCGTCGACGAACGCGCTGATCCGGCGGTACCGCGGGCTGCGGGGCGGGTGAGGCTTCAGCCTCGGCCCCACCATCCGCCCGGGCTATCCAGTCGTCTCGGGCCCCCTCCACTCGAACACCGCGATCAGGCAGCCGCCGACGGTGCTCGAGTTGTGGTGCGTGTCCGCCTCGTACTGCCGGGCTGCTCGCTCATCAGCGGCATCCACGTATCAGCGCCCGGGCAACCAGTGCCGCACGAGCCCGATCCTCCGCGCCGGTCGCTGCGTCCGATCCTCGGCCGCATCCGTGCTCGCGGCGACCATGGCGATCACGCGGGTCGCGATCAGCCGCAGCGGCTCCGGCTCCCAGCGGCGGCTCGTGTGGCCGACCCACGGCAACCCGGTTAGCTCGCTCTCGGTGCCGCCGATCAGGTCGGCCAGCGTGCGACCGGCGAGGCTCGACGCGACGACGCCGTGGCCCGAGTAGCCGCCCGCGCAGGCGAGCCCGGACGACCGGTCATAGTGGACGCTCATGCTCCAGTCGCGCGGCGCGGCGAAGAAGCAGCCCCAGCGGTGGCTGATCCCGGTCGCCGCAGTGGCCGGAAAGAGGCGCCGAAGCGCCTGCTCGAGACTGCTGTGGATGGCGGGCTGTGCCTCGTCGGCCTCGCGGATCACCGCGCCGCGCCGGTAGCTGAGCCCGCGGCCACCGAGCGCGATCCGTCCATCCGGCGTCCGCTGTGCGTAGACGAACTGGTAGTGCTGGTCTGCGACCGGCGCGCAGCCGGCCCAGCCGATCTCGTCCCACACCGCGGCGGGAAGCGGCTCGGTCGCGAGCATGTGGGACGCGAGCGGGAGATAGCTGCGCCTCTCGCCGGGCAGCCGCGTCGTGAACGCCTCGGTCGCCCTCACGACCACCTCGGCCTGCAGGGTTCCGGTGGAGCAGACCACGCGTCTCGGCTCGATCGAGACTGCCGGCGACCGCTCGTAGATCGCGACACCCCGTCGCTCGCACGCGTCGGCGAGACCTCGCGCGAGGCGGGCCGGGTCGACGCGGGCGCAGTGCGGCGTATACGTGCCGCCGAGCACGCCGGCGATCCGCACCTCCGACGCGATCTCCGCCGGTGTCACGAACCATGTGTCGTCGTCGGTGTATCCCCGGGCGCGCTTCCCGTCGAGCCCTGCCTCGAGCCGGGCGAGTTGCGGGGGGCTCGTGGCGACGCGGTAGGCGCCGCTCTTGACCCAGCCGCAGTCGATTCCTTCCCTCGCGACGGCAGCGCCGATCCAGTCGACGCCGTCGATCATCGCCCGCTCGGCCCGCACGATCGCCTCGTCGGAGTGCGCGCGGCGATAGACGCGTGCCTCGCCGGCGATCCCCGCGGAGACGAAGCCGCCGTTCCGCCCCGACGCTCCGTACCCCACCGTCTCCGCTTCCACGACCGCTATCCGCAATCCAGGATCCCGCTCCGCGAGCGCGTAGGCGGTCCACAAACCGGTGTACCCCGCGCCGACGATCGCGACGTCCACGTCGACGTCGCTCTCGAGCCGTGATCGTGGTGCAAACGCCGCGAGCGCGCCGTCGAGCCAGAGGCTCCGTTCCCGGTACCGCGACTGGTCGCCCTCCGCGCCCGAGCCTTTCGTCGCCGTGCTCATCCGAGGCGTGTCGCCGCTGCCTCGTCGAGGATCACCGTCGTCGTCCCGTCCCGCGAGCGGACGAGGCTTGCGGGGGTCGCATGGGACGGCGCCTCGACGAACGCGTCCCGAACGGCTGCGGACTTGTCCTCCCCGACGGCGAGAAAGACGACGTGCGTTCCCGACTCGAGCGCGGGAACCGTCATCGTGATCCGCTCGACGATCGGGTCGAGGGCCGGCTCGGCAGCGACCGCCAGCCGATCCCGGACGTCGAGGCTCGGCGCGTTCGGAAACAGTGAGGCCGTGTGACCGTCGGGGCCGAGGCCGAGAAGAACGAGGTCGAGGGTCTCGCCCGTGAGGGCTGCGTCGTAGAGCGCGGCCGCAGCGGCGGGCGCGAGCGTCGTCGGGATCGCCCGCACCGTGGGCTCGACGACGAGGCGCTCGAGCAGCGCCTCGCGCACGAGCCGCTGGTTCGAGCGGGGATCGTCGGACGGCACACAGCGGTCGTCGCCGAACCAGACCTCGGCGTCGCCCCAGTCGGCGTGCAGGCCGGCAGCGAGCTCGTAGGCGCGACGAGGCGTCGATCCGCCAGCGAGCACGATCGACCCACCTGCTGCGGCAACCTCCGCGAGCAATGCCGCCGCCGCCGCGGCGGCGGCTTCGGCGTCGTTCCTGACCACGAACTCGAGGGACACGGCCCTATCGTCTCTCATCTAGGCTCTCCACCGTGAACCTGACCGTCGTCCGCCGTTCCTACGACGCCTTCGCGCGCGGTGAGATGGACGCGGTTCTCGCCGACATGGACGACGCGATCGAGTGGCAGCAGGCGCAGGGCCTTCCTCACGGAGGGACGTACCGCGGCCTCGCCGCCGTCAGGGAGAACGTGTTCGACCCGCTCGACCGGGACTGGTGGTCGGAGTTCTCCGCAGTCCCCGATGAGTTCATCGACGCAGGCGACGAGGTCGTCGTGCTCGGGCGCTACCGGGCCACGGCGAAGGTGACGGGCAAGGAGCTGGACGTTCCGTTCGTCCACATCTGGTCGCTGCGCGACGGCAAGGCATGGCGGTTCCGGCAGTTTCTCGACACGGCAGGCTGGGTCGAGGCGCTGTCGCCTTTGTCCGAATAGTCTCGATCGGGTTGACATGTCACGAGCCCGCTGCTTCACTCCTACGACCTCGCGCGCGGGGGACCCCCGAATCGGTGGTTGGCGCGCAACAAACCCACGAATTGGACGTCCAAGAGCATGCAAACCCATCAAGGAGGAGCAAGCGAATGAAAAGACGTGGAACGTCGGTGATCGCTGCCGTGGCTGTCGTGGCCGCAGCGCTCGCCTCAACGGCGGGCGCCGGATCGACGGTCGCTACGCAGTCCCAGGCAGTGAGCTGCAAGGGCAAGCTCAGGATCGCCATGGTGGCCCCGTTCACCGGCGGTGCCGGGTTCCTCGGCAACGAGCAGCTCAGCTGGGCGAAGTACGCCGTCAAGACGCTGGCGCCGAAGTACGGCCTCAAGATCCAGCTTCTCCGCGGCGATACCCCGGTCGAGCAAGGCCCGGCTCCGGCGCAGACGCTCGCACAGAAGTACGTGTCCGATCCGAAGGTCGTCGCCGTCCTCGGCCCGTCGACGTCGGGTGCGGTTGCTGCGTCGAGCAGCGCGTACGGCGCTGCGGGTCTCGCGCACATCTCCGAGTCGGCGACGCGCACGTCGCTGACCAAGGGCAACAACAAGGAAGCGACCGGAGCGTTCTTCCGCGTCGTTCCGGGCGACTACATCCAGGGCCCGTCGGACGCGAACTTCATGATCAGCAAGGGTGCGAAGAAGGTCGTCGTCTTCAACTTCCAGGAGCCGTACTCGCAGGGCCTCGCGACCGCCGTCGTGGCCGTCCTGAAGGCGAAGGGCGTCTCGACGACGGAGCAGTCCATCGCCAATACGGTGACCGACTTCTCGTCGTTCGTGACGAGGGTCCCGAGTGACGCGGACTTCGTGTTCTTCCCCACCCAGAAGCCGGGTGACGCGCAGAACTTCGCGCAGCAGCTGATCGAGCAGGGCAAGAAGGCGAAGGTGTTCGGCGGCGACGGCTCGAACGATCCGTCGCAGTTCAAGGTTCCCGGCTCGTACGTCTCGAACTTCGCGCCGGACATCCGCAGCTTCGCCTACAACAAGGCACTGATCGCAGGCTGGCAGAAGGACAACCCGGGCGACGCGGTCGGCTCGTTCGGTCCTCCGACCTACCTCGCGGTGCAGGTCGCACTCAACGCCATCAAGCGCGCGTGCAACGCGGGCAAGGGCACGATCAAGAACCGCCGCGACGTCATCAGGAACGTCAAGCGGATCAGGGTGCCGAACTCGATCCTCGGTGGAACGTTCCGCTTCTCGACGAAGTCGAACGACCCGCTGAACGCGAAGTTCTACATCTTCGAGATCCAGAAGGACGGTTCGTACAAGCTCGTCGGCTAAGTCGCCGCGTCGATCAACGAGGGTGACCCGGCCGACGCGGCCGGGCCGCCCTCGTTGCGTTTCCGGGGTCGTTCCGCGATAGACTCGCGATCCGCGTGGACACTTTCATCCAGCTCACCCTCAACGGCCTCACGCTCGGCAGCATCTATGCGCTGATCGCTCTCGGCTACTCGCTGGTCTACGGCATCCTGAAGCTGCTCAACTTCGCCCACGGCGACGTCTTCATGGTCGGAACCTTCATCGGCTTCGGCATGATCCAGCTCCTCGGCGGCACAGTCAATCCGATCGTTCCGGCCTGGGCGCTGCTCGTGCTGATCACGCTCGCCGCGATGGCCGGATGTGCGGCACTCGGGGTCGTCGTCGAGCGGTTCGCCTACCGGCCGTTGCGCGATGCACCTCGGATTGCACCGCTGATCAGCGCGCTCGGCGTCTCGTTCTTCATCGCATACTCGATGCAGTTGATGTTCGGCGCCGCACCGAGGAACTACGACATGTTCTCGCTCGACGGTGGAGCGCTCTATCTCAACGGGTTCGACATCGGCAACGTGAAAGTCCCGATGATCCGGATCATCACCATCGTCTCCGCCTTCGTGATGATGATTCTGCTCTGGCTGCTCGTCACCCGCACCAGGGTCGGCAAGGCGATGCGAGCGACCTCGTTCGATCGTGAGGCAGCAGCGATGATGGGCATCGACATCGACCGGGTGATCGTCTTCGCCTTCGTCCTCGGCTCGTCGCTTGCAGGCGCAGCGGGCGTGCTCTTTGCCCTCAGGATCCCGACCTACGCGACGATCGGGTTCCTGATCGGGCTGAAGGGGTTCACCGCCGCCGTCATCGGCGGGATCGGGTCGATTCCCGGCGCCATGGCCGGCGGCCTCCTTCTGGGATTCGCCGAGTCCTACACGCAGGGATACATCTCGACGCGGTGGTCCGACCTGCTCGTGTTCGTGATCCTCATCCTCTTCCTCATGTTCCGTCCGCAGGGCATCCTCGGCAAAGCAGACATCCGAAAGGTGTGACGTGAGCGGCGGCTACGACGACGAGCTGAGCCGGCCGCTCGAGGGCGCGCTCGAGGCCTCGACGTCGGAGGGGCCGACGAGCCCGGCGGTCGGCCGGGACGAATGGGTCGCGCGCCACGAGGACAACCGGGCGGCTCGAGGAGGTCGCCTCGGCGTCGTCGAGGCACGACTCCGCGTCGTCCCCTGGTGGGCGTGGCTGACGACGTTCGTCGTGCTCTTCTCGCTCGTCCCGGCCGTCTCCGACAGTGGCTACGTGAGGCGTGTCTCGTTCGACATCGCGATCTACATGCTGCTCGCCCTCGGGCTGAACGTCGTTCTCGGCTGGGGTGGCCTGCTCGACCTCGGCTACGTCGCGTTCTACGGGATCGGTGCCTACGCGTACGCGCTGCTCAGCTCGGAGCAGTACGGCGTCCATCTGCCCACCATCCTCGCGATCCCGGCCGTCGTGGCCATCGGGGCAATCGTCGGGTTCCTCGTCGGGCTACCCTCGCGCCGTCTTACCGGGGACTACCTCGCGATCGTCACCCTGTTCTTCCTCCAGCTGTTCCTCACCGTGTCGACGAACGGTGACGATCTCTTCGGTCACAACGTGACGGGCGGCGCCAACGGGATCCTCAACGTGGATCCGCTCTCGTTCTTCGGTCGCCAGCTCGCGGTTGCCGGCAGCGGCGGGGTCTTCAACGTTGCGTACCTCTACGTCGTCCTCGCCGTCTTCGTGGTCGTCTACGTCGCGCTTCGATTCGTCAACCTCTCGCGCACGGGCCGGGCCTGGCGGTCGCTGCGGGAGGATTCCCTGGCTGCCGAGGTGATGGGAATGCCCGTGAACTGGCTCAAGCTCATGAGCTTCGCCTTCGGCGCTGCGATCGCCGCTCTGGCCGGGACGCTGGTCACCTCCCTGAATGCCAGCGTCTTCCCGCTCTCCTTCTCGTTCCCGCTGCTGATCATCGTCTACACGATGGTCATCCTGGGCGGCTCCGGCAGCCAGGCGGGAGTCGTCCTCGGCGCGGTGCTGATCGGCATCCTGCTCGAGCTGCTCCGCGATCCGGGCGATTCTCGCGTCCTCTTCTACTGCGCGATCCTCGTCGGCGTCGTCGCGATCTTCCGGTTCTCCCTCAAGCTCGCGGTCGTTGTCGGAGGCACGTTCGTCTTCGGGATCGTCGTCCATTCGATCGTGGGCGCTATCGACAACGCCTGGGTGAACGGCAGTGGCGGCGAGGGCGGCGGTGTCGCGGACTTCGCCGCGAACTGGGTCATCGTGCCGGTGACGCAGGCCGCCTGGGTCACGCCGGTGTCCTACATCTCGCTGATCGCGCTGACACTCGTCTTGACCATGGTGAAAGGGTGGACACGGATCGCGTTGCTCATCCCTGTCCTCTACCTCGCGGCGTTCGTATGGGAGAACGTGATGATCTCGAAGCCCGAGCCGACGCGGTACATCATCCTCGGTCTCGCCCTCATCGGGCTGATGATCTTCCGCCCGACCGGGCTCCTCGGCGAGAAGCGTGTGGAGATCATCTAGGTGGAGGACAGGCTTCTCGACCTCCAGAACGTCTCGATGGCCTTCGGCGGCCTCAAGGTCGTCGACGACCTCGATCTGCACGTGAGCAGGGGCGAGATCGTCAGCGTGATCGGCCCGAACGGGGCCGGCAAGACCACGCTCTTCAACCTCGTCACCGGGGTCTACCAGCCGACGGGCGGCGACATCCTCTTCGACGGGACGAGTATCACCGGCCTCGAGCCCCACGAGATCACCTCACGCGGGATCGCGCGGACGTTCCAGACGCTGCGCCTCTTCCTCAACATGTCCGTGCGGGAGAACGTGATGGCTGCCGCATACAGCCACACGAAAGCCGGGGTCTTCCGTTCGATGCTGCGCACCCCGGGCATGCGCCGCGAGGAGCAGGAGATCCGCGAGCTCGCCGAGAAGCGACTTGCGTTCTTCGGCGACCGGTTGATGGGCTACCGCTGGGACCAGCCGGCCTACAGCCTCTCGTACGCCAATCGGCGCCGGCTCGAGATCGCGCGGGCGACAGCAACGAATCCCTCGCTGCTGCTGCTCGACGAGCCGGCCGCCGGGATGAATCCCAAGGAGACGCAGGAGATCACGGAGCTGATCGAGCTTCTCCGCACGGACGGCGGCTACACGATCCTCGTGATCGAGCACGACATGCATGTCGTCGAGGGGATCTCCGACCGCGTCATCGCTCTCGATCACGGTGTCAAGATCGCCGAGGGATCGTTCGAGGAGGTGGCGACCTCGCCCCAGGTCGTCGAGGCGTACCTCGGGACGGGTGGGATGGCGAGGAAATGAGCACCAACGGCACGCCGATCCTCGAGCTGGAAGGCATCAACACCTACTACGGGCAGATCCACATCCTCCAGGACGAGAACATCGTCGTGCAGGAGGGGGAGCTCGTCTGCCTGCTCGGAGGAAACGCGTCGGGGAAGTCGACGACGCTGAAGACGATCCTCGGCATCGTGCGCCCTCGTACGGGAACCGTCCGGCTCGCCGGCGAGGACGTGACGCAGATGCCGACCGCGCATCGGATCAAGCGCGGCCTCGCGATCGTGCCGGAGAACCGGCGCCTGTTCGGACCGATGACCGTGCTCGAGAACCTCGAGATGGGTGCCTACCTCCGTCCGAAGGCGGACTTGAAGGAGGAGTTCGAGCGAGTGTACGAGCTGTTCCCACTCCTCTACGACCGTCGAACCCAGCTCGCGGGAACGATGTCCGGCGGCGAGCAGCAGATGGTCGCGATGGGCCGCGCGCTGATGTCGCAGCCCAAGCTCCTGCTCATGGACGAGCCCTCGATGGGCCTGGCGCCGGTGCTCGTCGAACGGAGCTTCGAGATCATCAAGAAGGTGAACGACGCAGGAGTGGGGATGCTGATCGTCGAGCAGAACGCGAACGTCTCGCTCTCGATCGCCGACCGCGGCTACGTCCTCTCGACCGGACGCGTCGTTCTCGAGGGGAAGGCCGCGGACCTCCTCGAGAACGAGGAGCTCCGGAAGGCGTACCTGGGCCGCTGATGGGTGTTGCCAGGGCAGACGGGCAGGTCCCCTCACGGCGAGGATCCGAGCTTGCGCTCGAGACGCTCCGACTCGGGCCGGGTGAGACGCGTGAGGCCGGGGACCCCGGCCACGACGTCCTCCTCTTCGTGTTCGCCGGAGCCGGCGTGATCGCAGGCGAGCCCGTCGAGCCGGGATCGGCGGGGTTGCTCCTCGAAGGCGAGCAGGCCGCACTCGAGGCCGGGGCCGGGGGAGTCTCGCTCGTGCGGGTCACCGTCGGCGGCGACACGGATCTCCACGCACCGATGGGCCCGCGCGAGCGCATCGTCCCCATCGCCGCGGTCGAGCCCGGCAAGGCGACGGGAAGCAGGTCGTTCCAGGTGTTGTTCGGCCCGCACAACGGCTCCACGCGGGCGACGATGTTCGTCGGCTACGTGCCACCGGGCAAGGCGCCGTGGCACTACCACCTCTACGACGAGATCGTCTGGATCTGGCGCGGTCCGGGCCGCTACCACCTCGGCGAGGACGTCGAGCCGCTCGAGGACGGCTGCGCCTTTCGGATCACCCCGCGCGAGGTGCACATCGTCGAGAACACGAGCTCCGACCGCGAGCTCGCGATCCTCGGCATCTTCACGCCGGCGGGAAGCCCGTCGGCTGCATACCTGATGCCCGACGTCGCCGCGAGCTATACGGTGAGCGGATCGTGAGCGCCGCACCGCAGAGCCCGGCCGCAGTCGGCGAGGCGATTCGCGGCGAGTTTCCGATCTTCGAGCACAAGACGTATTTGAACTCGTGCTCGCAGGGGGCGCTCTCGCATCGCGTGCGTGCGGCCTACGAGGAGTACCTCGACGGCTGGGACGAGAACGGTGCCGAGTGGGAGTTCTGGGTCGAGCGGGCCGAGACGGCGCGCGCGGGGTTCGCTGCTCTGCTCCACGGGCAGCCCGACGAGCTCGCGGTCACGACGTCGGTCTCGCAGGGCGTCAGCGGCATCGTCTCGGCGCTCCCGTTCGAGCGCGGGGGGCGGAATCGGATCGTGATCAGCGAGTACGAGTTCCCGACGGTCGGCCAGATCGCGCACGCGCAGGAGCTGCGCGGAGCGGAAGTGGTGCACGTGCGCCCGGAGGCCGACGGCTCGATTCCGGCGGAGAAGTTCGCCGAGGCGATCGACGAGCGCACTGCGCTCGTCTGCTGCACGACGATCTCCTACCGGACCGGACACCGGAACGATGTCGCGGCGATCGCGGAGGAGGCCCATGCGTGCGGCGCTCTCGTCCTCGCAGACAGCTACCAGGCTGTCGGCGCGATCGAGCTCGACGTGAGGACGCTCGGCGCCGACTTCGTCACCGGCGGCACCGTGAAGTACCTGCTCGCAAGCGCCGGCCTCGGCTTCCTCTGGGTGCGCGGCGCGGTGCTCGCCGGCCTGACGCCGACCCAGACCGGTTGGTTCGCCGACGAGGACATCTTCCAGATGGACATCTCGGACTACTCGCCCCACGCCACCGCCCGCCGGTTCGATGCCGGCACGCCGCCGGTGCCGAACATCTATGCCGGTGTCGCGGGGCTCGGTCTCGTCCAGGAATCGGGCGTCCCCGCGATCGAGGAGCATGTTTCCGGGCTGAACACGCGTCTGATTGCAGGCCTCGAGGAGCTCGGCGCCCACGTCGTGACACCGTCCGACCCGGCCCTCCGCGGGCCGATGGTGTGCGCGCGTTCGACCGACGCGCCGGCGCTCGTCGCCTCGCTTGCGGAGGAGAGCTTCGTCTGCTCGATGCGTGACGACAATCTCCGGGTCGCATCGCATTTCTACAACACCGACGCCGATATCGATGCGTTGCTCGAGGCGATCTCGCGCCGCCGCCACCTGCTCGGCTGAGGATGGCGTCGAGCAAGCTTCCGCCCGCGCGCCAGCTCGCGTACGGCGACCATCCCGATCAGGTCGGCAACCTTCACCTCCCGCTCGGTGAAGGACCGTGGCCCACGGTCGTTCTCGTCCACGGGGGCTTCTGGAGGTGGGGGTGGGATCGCACGCTGATGACGCCGCTCGCGCACGACCTCGCGCATCGCGGAGTCGCGGTCTGGAACATCGAATATCGGCGTGTCGGTCAGCCTGGCGGCGGTTGGCCCGGAACGCTCGAGGACGCCGCGGCCGCGATCGACCTGGTCGGCGGGCTCGATGAGGTCGACGACGCTCACGTCGTCTCCCTCGGTCACTCGGCCGGAGGACATCTGGCGGTCTGGCTCGCCGCGCGCCAGCGGCTGCCCGGGGGTGCACCGGGCGCCGGGCCGCGTGTCCGACCCCGAGGCGCGGTCTCGCAGGCCGGAGTCCTCGACCTCGCACGCGCGGCGACCGACGGCCTCGGGAACGGTGCCTGCGCGGCGCTTCTCGGCGGCGATCCGGACGAGGTGCCGGAGCGGTACGCTGCGGCATCTCCCGCGGCGCTTCTTCCGATCGGCGTTCCGGTGCTTCTCGTCCACGGTGCTCGGGACGACATCGTCCCGGCGACGCAGAGCCGCGACTACGCTGTGGCAGCGCGCGCGGCGCGGGACGTCGTCGAGACGATCGAGCTCCCGGGTGCGGATCACTTCGACGTGATCGAGCCGGAGAGCCGGGGCTGGGCCGCGGTGGTCGAGCGCCTGCCACGTCTTCTCGGGACGATTGCCTAGGCGATGGAGCAGGTACGGATCGCATTGATGGGTGTGGGGCTGATCGGCCGGGAGCACGCAGCGCTCGTCCACTCGCATCGCGACACCGAGCTCGTGGCGATTGCCGACCCGTCGCCCGAAGCGGCAGCCCTCGCTTCGCGGCTGAGCGTCCCCTGCTTCGAGAGCTACGAGCGGATGCTCGACGAGGCCGCCCCCGACTGCGTGATCGTGGCGCTCCCGAACACGCTCCACGTCGAGGCGGGTCTCGCCTGTGTCGAGCGTGAAATCCCGGTGCTCGTGGAGAAGCCGATCGCCGACACCGTCGGCGCTGCGATGCGCCTCGTCGAGGCCGGCGAGCGGGCCGGGGTTCCCGTCCTCGTCGGGCATCACCGCCGCCACGGCACCGACATTCGCGAAGCGAAGCGGGCGATCGCCGACGGCGTTCTCGGGCGCGTGGTTGCGATCAACGGCATCGCCGCGGTTGCGAAACACGACACGTACTTCGATGCTGAGTGGCGGCGATCCCCGGGCGGCGGCCCGCTCCTGATCAACGCGATCCACGACATCGACTGCTTCCGCTACCTCTGCGGCGAGATCGAGAGCGTCCAGGCGATCGGTGCGAATGCCGTGCGCGGGCATGACGTGGAGGACACGGTCGCCGTGTCGATGCGCTTCGAGAGCGGCGCGCTCGGCAGCTACCTGCTCACCGACGCCTCGCCCTCTCCCTTCTTCTGGGAGATCGCGGCCGAGCAGTCGCTGACGTTTCCCCATCAGGCAGCGGATTGCTACACGGTCTTCGGTCGGAAAGCATCCCTGGCCGTCCCGAGCGTGGACCTGTGGTACCACGACGGCGACGGCGACTGGCGCGACCCCCTGGTCAGGAGCCGCCTCACAGCGGACGTGGCGAGTTGCTACGAGGCGCAGCTCGCGAACCTGGTCGGCGTCTCCCGGGGGGTCGCCGAGCCGGTGGTCAGTGGTCGCGACGGCGCTCTGACCCTCGCCGCGACGCTCGCGGTAGCGCGTGCGATCGCCGAGGGGCGATCTGTCGACGTCGCCGAGATGCTGTCGTGACCCGGCCGCTCGAGCTCGGCCTCGCCGCACTCGGCTTCCTCGAGCTGGAGCCACCCGAACTGATCGACGTCGCGGCCGCGTCGGGGTTCTCCTCGGTCTCGCTGCGTACCTGGGCCGCCGTCCCGGGCGGGCCGGAGTATCCGTTGACCGAGGGATACCGCGTTGCTCTGGAGACGCGGGCGCGAGCGGACGCGACCGGCGTCGGGATCCTTCAGGTCGAGCTCGTCTCGCTCGCGCGTGACGTCCCGATCGACGACTACCGCCCGTCGCTCGAAGGCGGTGCGGCGGTCGGCGCCGAGCGGGTCGTCGCGTGCGGGGACGACGAGGATCTCGGCGTGCTCGCGGATCGGCTCGCAGCGCTCTGCGACCTTGCTGCTGAGCTCGACATGGCCGTCGACGTCGAGTTCATGCCGTTCCGGCAGCTCGCCACGCTCCAGCAGGCTCTTGCCCTCGTCGAGCACGTCGGTCGGCCGAACGCCCACGTGATGGTGGATGCGTTGCACCTCTTCCGCTCGGGCGGAACGGCCGCGGAGGTCGCGGCGGCGCCACCCGGGCGAATCGGCGTCTGTCAGTTGTGCGACGCACCATGGGCCGCCCCACCGCCCGAGCACCTCGCGGCGGAGGCGCGTGAGCGTCGGCTCCCACCCGGAACCGGCGAGTTACTCCTCGACGATCTCCTCGCGGCACTCCCCGTCGACACGCCGCTCGCCGCCGAGGTGCCCAACGACGTGCTCTTCAGCGGGCTTGCGCCTGTCGAGCGTGCCCGGATCGCCTTCCGGTCGACGTCCGCGCTACTGGCCTAGCAGCACCCGGTCCCGGCCCCCGCGACGAGTAAAAGCTCTTTGCGCGCAGCTGCCGGCTTCGTCGCCCTCACGATCGCCCCGTGAAGCCCGTCGGCGACCGCGTGCGTGAAGGAGACGTCGACGTCGACGAGCCCCGCGCCCTCGAGGCCGGCGATCATCTCCGAGCGGGAGAGCGCGCCGGCGATGCAACCGACCCACGCACCTCGCTCGGCTCGCTCCGCGGCGCTCAACCGGTCCTCGGCGACGACGTCGCTGAAGCCGACCCGGCCACCCGGCCGAAGCACCCGTGCGATCTCGGCGAGGACCTGCGCCTTGTCCGTGGAGAGGTTGATGACGCAGTTCGAGATAACGACGTCGACGGACTCGGCCGGTAGCGGCACGTGCTCGATCTCGCCCTTGAGGAAGTGCGCGTTCGTGACTCCCGCCTCGGCCTTGTTGTGCTGGGCGAGGGCGAGCATCTCGTCCGTCATGTCCAGGCCGTAGACGGTGCCCGTTGCCCCGACGCGCTGCGCCGAAAGGAGCACGTCGATGCCGCCGCCGCTGCCCAGGTCGAGCACGGTCTCTCCCTCCCGGAGGTTCGCCACGACCGTCGGGTTGCCGCAGCCGAGGCTCGCCGTCGTGGCGCCACCGGGAAGCGCGCCGCGTTGCTCGGGGTCGTACAGCGCCTCGCCGAAGGCGGCGCTCTCATTCGAGCTCGCGCAGCACGAGCCACTACCGCAGCTGCCGGTGCCTGTCTCCAGGGCCGTGCGGGCCGCGTTCGCATAGCGGGCCCGAACTTCCTCGCGTAGAGCTTCCGCCTCTCGGGTCATCCAACCATCCCATCGATAGATATCGATCTGAGTCTAGAGCATCATATCGATGGTTGTCAATGTCATGTGCGCGAGCCTCGCCTGCGATGATGCGCCCGTGGCGCCCCGCGTTCATCTGAGCGAGCACGTTCCGGCCGAGGTCGAGGAGGCGCTCGCGGCGAGCTTCGACCTCGTCGCCTCGCCACGGGGGGCGGACGGGGTCGTGACGATGCTCACCGTCGCCGTCGACGACGCCTATCTCGAGGCAGCAGGCCCGCAGTTGCGGATCGTCGCGAACTATGCGGTCGGGGTGAACAACGTCGACCTCGAGGCCGCACGGCGCCGCGGGATCGTCGTCTCGAACACGCCGGACGTGCTGACGGGGGCAACCGCAGAGCTGGCGGTGACGTTGATGCTGTCTCTTCTGCGACGCGTTACCGAGGGAGACCGTTTCGTGCGGCGTCGGGAGCCGTGGCAGTTCTCGCTCGAGTTCATGCTCGGCGAGCGCCTCGCCGGGAAGACCGTTCTCGTCGTCGGAAGCGGGCGAATCGGGAAGGAGACGGCTCGTCTCGTCGAGGCCTTCGGCGCCGTCGCGGTCTTCGCCGGGCGCGATTCCGATCTCGACGCACTCCTGCCCGAGGCTGACATCGTCTCGCTCCATGTTCCGCTGACGGCCGAAACGCGACACCTGATCGACGCCCGGCGCCTTGGCCTGATGAAGAAGAGTGCCGTCGTGATCAACGCAGCCCGCGGGCCGGTCGTCGACGAGGTCGCGCTGGCCGAGGCTCTCGCGACCGGCACGATCGCCGGAGCGGGGCTCGATGTCTACGAGCACGAGCCGGAGGTCACCGAGGCGCTCCTCGGGCTCGAGAACGTCGTCCTCGCGCCCCATCTCGGGAGCGCCACACGCGACACGCGCGTGGCGATGGGCATGCTCTGCGTCGATGCGCTACGGGCAGTGCTGCTCGATGGACGCACGCCGGGCAACGCCGTCGTCTAGCCTCTGCCGTCGTGACCGGCTACGGCTGCCAGGCGATGTGGGAGACGCTCGAGCGCGTGCTCGTGCGACCACCGCTACCCGCCGACACCGGGCACGTCGAGCGCTACGGCTGGCGTGGCGCGCCGGACGTCGCCGCCGCCGCAGCGGAGCATGAGGCTCTCCGTGGCCTCCTTGCCGCCGCGGGCGCCGAGGTGATCGTCTCCGAGCACGATCCCGGCAATCCCGACGCGATCTACGTCTACGACCCGGTCCTCGTCGGTGACGGTGGCGCCGCGCTGTTGCGCCCGGGCAAGGAGGGGCGCCTCGGCGAGCCGCAAGGTATCGGCGAGCGCCTCGAGGCGGTGGGCATTCCGACGCGTTCGAGGATGAGTGCGCCCGCCACGGTCGAGGGAGGTGACACGGTCTGGCTCGACCACGACACGCTTCTCGTCGGCCACGGCTATCGCACGGGAGCGGCGGGGATCGGGGCCCTCCGCGAGGCCTTTCCGGACGTCGAGGTGATCGTGTTCGACCTTCCTCACTGGGTCGGCGCTGCCGAGGTCATGCACCTCATGTCCCTGATCTCGCCTCTCGATCGCGATCTCGCGCTCGTCTACCCGCGGATCGCGCCGGTGCGGTTGCTGGAGCTGCTCGCCGAGCGCGCGATCGAGGTCGTCGAGGTCCCCGACGAGGAGTTCGAGTCGATGGGATCGAACGTCCTCGCTCTCGGGCCGCGTCGGGCCCTTGCGCTCGAGGGGAACGAGGTGACCCGACGGCGACTCGAGCGGGCGGGCGTCGACGTCGTCACGTATCGCGGCGACCACATCTCGCGCCTCGGTGACGGCGGCCCGACCTGCCTGACGAGGCCGCTGCTGCGCACGCCGGAACGCACGTCGTCATAGGAGGACGTGTCCCGCCCTACCGGTCGTCGAACGTCAGCTGGCGATGCTCCGAGAGACCGGACACGCCGACACCTGCGAGGCGGAGCGCTCCGGGCCGATCGCGAAGCCCCCGATCGAGCAGGGCGCAGGCGAGCTCGGCGATCCGGTCGGCCTCGTCGATCGGCGTGGGAAGAGTCGTCGAGCGGCTCCTGATCGAGAAGTCCGAGTAGCGGAGCTTGGCCGTCACGGTCCTTGCCGAGAGCCCTCGTTTCACGAGGCTCGCGGCCACGTCGGCGGCCATCCGCCGGATCTCGTCGTGAAGCACGGCTCGGTCGGTGATATCGCGCTCGAAGGTCTCTTCGACCGAGATCGAGACGCGCTCTGTTTCGAGCTCGAGATCGCGCGGATCGATCCCGCGCGAGCGATCGCGCAGCAGCGGGCCGATCGTGCCCGGCAGAACGACGCGCAGCTCGGTGTCTGCGAGCGCCGCGAGGTCACCGATCGTCGTGACCCCGGCAGCCGCGAGACGCTGCTCGGCTTTCGGGCCGACGCCGGGAAGCGCACGCACGGCGAACGGTGCAAGAAAGCGTGCCTCGGCTCCCGGAGGAACGAGTGTGATGCCGCCGGGCTTGCGCCGGTCCGAGGCGACCTTGCAGACGACCTTCGACGTCGACACGCCCAGCGAGCAGGAGAGCGAGGTCGCTGCGCGGACCGACGTCTGCACCGCCTCCGCGGCCGCCCGTGCGCGCTGGAAGGTCGGAACGACGGTGCCGAGGTCGAGGTAGCCCTCGTCGATGCCGACCTGCTCGACGCGCGGAACGACCTCGCGAATCGCGCTCCAGACCGCCTGCGAGTACTGGCGGTACAGCGCATGTCGGGGTCGGACGAAGACGACCTCCGGGCAGCGACGCAGTGCCTCGGCGGAGCTCATGGCGGAGCGGATCCCGAATGCCCGCGCCACGTAGTTGGCGGTCGCGACGACCCCGCGGCCCTGCGGGTTGCCGCCCACGACGAGGGGGACCGTGCGAAGCGACGGATCCTCGAGCTCCTCGACGGCCGCGAAGAACGCATCGAGATCGAGATGGGCGAGGATCGGCATTCCTCGAACGCTACGGTTCGGCCGTGATCGCCGCGCTACCACTCCCGCCCGTGATCGAGCAGCCTGCGCCGAACCAGGTCTCGTTCGGGGTCGTCGCGGGAACGGTCGCACCGGGAACGAACCGGCTCATCGTCCGCGTGCGTGGGAGGACCGTGGCCGACAGGCCTCTCCGCCAGCGTCACTTCCAGCTCCGCGTGGGCCTCCCCGCCGGTGAGGTAACCGTGCGAGTCGTCGCGGTCTCGCGAAGTGGTCGGCGTAGCAGCGCCCGTGTCCAGCACGTCGTCGCCGCCTCGAGCACGGCCCCACGCTCCCGCGCGCCACGCAACGACGCATTGCTCGCACGCGAGATCCGCCGGCTCGTTCAATCCTACGGCGGAACGAGCGCCGTCTACGTCGAGAGCCTCACGACGGGGGCCGGCGCCTCCTGGAACGCGAGGGCGACGTTCCCGGCAGCGTCCGCCCTCAAGCTGGCGATCGCGGTCACGGCGCTCGCACGCACCGACGGGACGCCGGCCGAGGGCTCGACACTGGACGGGCTCCTGCGCCGGATGTTGACGTACTCCGACAACGCAGCCGCGAACGCCACGGAGAGGTACGTCGGAGGCTCGACGTCGGGCGGCTCGGCGCTCGTGAACTCGATGATGCGCTCTCTCGGCCTGGTCGACACCGAGATGTTTGGCGGCTACGCGATCGAATCGCTCGCCGACGTGCCCCGGGCGCTCGCCGCGCGAATCCCGCTTCGCGTCGACAGCCAGCCCGCGTGGGGCAGTGGGAAGCGGACGAGCGCCCACGACCTGTCCAGCCTGCTCCGTGCCGTCTGGCTCGCGGGCGGCGGCAAGGGGCCGTTGCGCACTGCGCAACCGGGGTTCTCCGTTTCCGACGCGCGGTACCTGCTCTACCTCCTCGCGCACGTCCGCGATCCGGGCAAGCTCGACCGCGAGGTCGGTCGGATCGGTGGCGTGCGGGTGCTTCACAAGGCGGGGTGGATCGATGTGGCCCGCCACGACAACGGGATCGTCTTCTGGCGCGGAGGCGCCTTTGTCGTCACGGTGATGACCTACCGCCCTGCCGGGGCCGGGGTCTCGTCCGATGTCCTTGCCGGCCGCGTGGCGGCGGTTGCGCTGCGGCGCTTCCGCGGCTGAGGACGGGCGAGAGATAAAATGAAGGGCGCCCGCGAGGCGGGCGCCCATACTCGCGGTCACGCCCTCGGAGTGCGCGACTGCAAGGCGGTGTCCGGTTCCCGGGAGGCGATATTCGGGAACCGGGCTCCACCAACTGAGACTCTGCGCCCCCCGAACGGTTTGTTGACGTTCCGTAAGGTTCCGCGCGGCGGCCACGCCACGGAATACAGCTACACTTTTTGTAGTTAGTACTCATATGACACCAGACCCTGTGGACGCCGAGGAGCGTGAGCCCATCGTGAACAAGCTGTTGCTCGTACCCCTGGACGACATCGTCGTCTTTCCGAACATGAACGTGACCCTGACCGTCGACGTCGGGGACGAAGAGCGTGTCCTGCTCGTGCCGAAGCACGACGGCGAGTTCGCGAAGGTCGGCACGGTGGCCGAGGTGACGGACCGTGTTCGGCTGCCAGGTGGCGACACCGCCGTGGCGCTGAGCGGGCTCCACCGCGCGATCGCCGGCGCCGCCGAGACCGATGCGCGCGGCCGGCTGTTCGTCGAGGCAGAGGAGCGTCAGGACGACGGCCGCCGTGGGGGAGGCCGCTCGCACGCTCGAGAACGAGTATCGCGCCGTGGTCGAGGAGATCCTCGAGCTGCGCGGTGACGACGGGCGTATTGCATCGTTCGTCCGGTCGATCTCCGATCCCGGCGCGCTCGCCGACACGTCCGGCTACTCGCCCGATCTCACCTTCGAGCAGAAGCTGCAGATCCTGGAGGCGGTCGACGTCACCGAGCGGCTCGAGCTGGCGCTCGCCTTCCAGCGTGAGCGTCTCGCGCTGATGCAGATCCGGAGGCGAATCCGCGACGACGTCAACGCGGGGATGGAGAAGCAGCAGCGCGAGTTCATCCTGCGCAAGCAGCTCGATTCGATCCGCAAGGAGCTCGGCGACGACGAGACGTCCGTCGCGGAGGAGTTCCGCCTCAAGATCGCCGAGTCGGCGATGCCCGATCACGTGCGCGAGCAGGCAGAGCGGGAGCTCGCTCGCTTCGAGCGGATGGGCGAGAGCTCGCCGGAGTCGCAGACGATCCGGAGCTACATCGACTGGCTGCTCGCCGTGCCGTGGGGCGTCCGCTCGGAGGAGCGACTCGATCCGCAGGCCAGCCGTGAGGTACTGGACGCAGATCATGCGGGACTCGAGGACGTCAAGGACCGCATCGTCGAGTACATCGCGGTTCGCAAGCTCCGGCAGGAGCGCGGCATCGAGGTCGACAAGCGCTCGGGTGCGATCCTGACGCTCGTCGGGCCGCCCGGCACCGGCAAGACGTCGATCGGCGAGTCGATCGCACGCTCGCTGAACCGGGAGTTCGTCCGGATGTCGCTCGGCGGCATCCGGGACGAGGCCGAGATCCGCGGTCATCGCCGCACGTACATCGGCGCGCTTCCGGGGCGGCTCGTGCGCGCGCTCCGCGACGCGAAGACGATGAACCCGGTGATCCTGCTCGACGAGGTCGACAAGGTCGGCGCCGACTGGCGCGGCGACCCGTCGGCGGCGCTGCTCGAGGTGCTCGACCCGGCGCAGAACTCGACGTTCCGCGATCATTACCTCGATGTCGAGGTCGATCTCTCCGACGTCATCTTCATCGCGACCGCGAACCAGGTCGACACGATCCCGGGACCGCTGCTCGATCGGATGGAGGTCATTCGCTTCGACGGCTACACGACCGACGAGAAGGTGGCGATCGCAACCGGCTACCTCTGGCCGCGGCAGCGCGAGCGCAACGGCCTGCGCGAGGAAGAGGTGAGCCCGGCGGACGGCGTGCTCGAGTCGATCGTCGCCGAGTACACCCGCGAGGCAGGCGTGCGCCAGCTCGAGCGTGAGCTCGGGAAGGTGCTGCGCAAGACCGCGACGCGGATCGCGTCGGAGGAGGTCGAGACACCCATCTCGGTCGACATCGACGTCGTTCGAGACGCGCTCGGCCGGCAGCGGTTCTTCCGGGAGGCGGCGGAACGCACCGCGGTGCCCGGTGTTGCGACGGGGCTGGCGGTAACCGGCGTCGGTGGCGACGTGCTGTTCGTCGAGGCGACGAGCGTCGGAAGCGGCGAGAAGCTCGTGCTCACCGGTCAGCTCGGCGACGTGATGAAGGAGTCCGCTCAGATAGCGCTCTCCGCGGTTCGCGCCAGGGCAACGGACTACGGGCTCGAGGACGAGATCTTCGAGAACCGGTCCTTTCACGTGCACGTTCCGGCGGGCGCGACCCCGAAGGACGGGCCGAGCGCCGGCATCACGATGGCCACGGCGCTCGCCTCCCTGCTCACGGGCAGGCCCGTGCGGCACACCGTCGGCATGACGGGCGAGGTCACGCTCCAGGGCCGCGTGCTCCCGATCGGCGGCCTCAAGCAGAAGGTCCTCGCCGCCCATGCGGCAGGGCTCACCGACGTGATCATCCCGGAGCGCAACCGGGCCGATATCGACGATGTTCCCGAGCACGTTCGCGAAGAGATGACGTTCCACCCGGTGATGGCGCTGTCCGAGGTGCTCGAGCTCGCGCTCGAGCCGGCCGCACAGCCGCTCGATGTCACGCTGTAGGAAGTGTCAACCCGTTCCCGAGGAGGTCCGCCAGGCGGCGGGCCTCCTCGAGCGGCGCTGGACGGTCTCGATCCTCTGGGCGTCGTACGAGGGCGCCTCCCGTTTCAACGAGTTCAAGCAGTCTGTCGGAGAGATCCCTCCGCGGACGCTCGCCCTCCGTCTCGTCGAGCTCGAGGAGGCAGGCGTCCTGCAGCGTCGAGTGGTCGATGCCCGACCGCCGCGGGTCGAATACACGCTGACGGCCGAAGGACAGCGTCTGCGAGCCGTCGTCGACGCGCTCGTGAGATTCGCTCACGCGTAGAGACGCCTGACCCTGTCCCCTCGGGGCCTCGCCGCGACGCGGAGATCTTCGGACCGGACGCCCGGCTCACAGTGGGGCGTCGCCCGATGCAAAAGTCTCTCTATACCTCGAACGAGTGTCTGCCGATAGGACAGTCATGGAGGCTCGCTCGGTGACGAAATCGCGATTGATCGGTGCTGTCCTCATCGAGAATGGCCTGATCACGCCTGAGCAGCTCGATCTCGCACTCGACCGTCAGGCCAAGTCCGGGGAGCGGCTCGGCGAGATCGTCGTCGCCGAGTTCGGTGTGTCGCGTCTCGACCTCGCCGGCGTCCTGGCCGAGCAGTGGTCGGGGCTCGAGGTCGTGCCGGACGAGCCGTTGCGGACAACGCCTTCGGCAGACGCATTCGAGCCACTGACGCCTGATGAGGTGCAGATCCGGCGTCCGATAGGGGAGATCTTCGTCGAGCTCGGGTTCATCACGGCGGAACAGCTCGAGGCTGCGCTCGCCAAACAGGGCCAATCGGGTGGCAGAATCGGCGAGATCCTCGTCGAGCAGGGTAGCCTGACGCGCCTCGATCTCGCGAGCGCGCTCGTCGAGCAGTGGTCGGCGTTGCAGAATGTCCGCCCGCCGCAAGCGGCGATGTCCGGTGGTTCCGAGCTCCCGCAGGAAGTCGTGCATCTTCGCCGCAGCGATGACGACGATGAGTGGTCAATCGATCGGGCTGCTGTTGGAGCCCTCGACGAGCGACTTCGGGTCGTCGAGAGCACGACGTCGGCGGCTGTCACACGGGCCGACCTCGACCGAGCTCAGATCGATCTCCGGGCTGCAATCGGAGCAGTCGAATCGCGCATTGACGCTGCGTTGGATACCTCGGAGGGACAGGACCTCGCCGACGCGCTTCGCCCCCTCCTCGCTCGGGTCGACGCACTCGAGGGCGCTCCCGTCCAGCAGGATCTCGCGGCTCTGCGAGCCGAGATCGAGGATCTTCGGACGCATCGCATCGAGGCGAAGCGACTTGCAGAGGTGGCGGAGGCCGTCGAACGGCTCGAGCACGGGACGACTCGCGTCGAGGACATCGAGGCGCTCGCCGCCGAGATCCGGGCCCTGACAGCCCGTCTGGATGGGCTTTCCGACGTCGGTGAGTTGCGCGACCGTGTTGACGCTGCGGCGGCGCAGACCGAGGCCGTGGAGAACGGCCTTCTGGAACTGTCGAGTCGTCTCGAGCCTCTCGGCACGCTCGAAAGCCGACTCGGCGAGGCTGGTGCGATCGTCGATCGGAGCGAGGCGGATGAGCTTGCCGGGCGGATCGAGTTGCTCGAGGAGAAGAACAGGCAGGAGACAGAACACCTCGATCGCCTGGCCGCCACGCTGGCGGCGCGAGAGGACCTGGCGCCGGCTCTCGACGTCATGCGGGCTCGGCTCGACGAGCTTGGGCTTCTGGTGGAGCAGGCGGTCGGTGTCGGGGTCGTCGATGATCTGCGTGCTCGCATTGAGGAGATCTCGTCGTCACTCGAGGGGCGGTCGCTCGAGGAGGGCATCGCGCCGCTTGTTGAGCGTTTGGCTGCGGCGGAGTCGCAGTTGGAGTTGATGGTCGAGACGCATGGGCAGCAGCTCGAGAAGCTCGCCGGCGAGCTCGGGAGCCGTCCTGGGGGTGAGGCGTTGTCGGTGGAGGTGGAGGCGCTGCGGGAGGAGCTGGGGCGTGTTGTGGCGGGTGTTGCCGGTGAGAAGGCATCGCTTGCCGAGGTGCTGGCGTCTCGTGATTCGTTGGAGGATGAGCTGGCGGGCATTCGCTCGCGGCTGGACGAGCTTGCGGCGTCGCCTTCGGAGGATCCGGTGTTGCGTGAGCGTGTCGAGATGATGGTGTCGAGGCTCGACGAGCTTGGTCGTCTGGAGGCTTCGGTGGGGAGTCTCCGTGAGATGGTCGCGAGTGTCGACACGGTGCGGAGCGCGGACGCCTTGGCGGTCGGTGAGCGGCTTGCAGGGGTCGAGAGCTCGCTCCGGTCGATGGCCGCTATGGAATCGAGTCTTCGCGAGGAGTTGACGCGGGCGTCGGAGGAGGGCGCGGCGTTGCTTGTTGAGCGTTTGGCTGCGGCGGAGTCGCAGTTGGAGTTGATGGTCGAGACGCATGGGCAGCAGCTCGAGAAGCTCGCCGGCGAGCTCGAGGAACGGCCCAGCAGGGACGCGCTCGCGGCGCTCGATGAGCTACGGGCTCGAATCGAGACGCTGGCGGAGAGAACGTCGATCGATGATCTCGACCGCCGGATCTCCGAGGTCGCCCGACGGTCAGCCCAGATCGCATCCGATGCCCGCGCAGGTATCGAGGGGCCGCTCGAGGAACTGGGCACTCGTGTCGACGGCTTGTCGGGCACGCTCGATGCGCGAATCGCCGAGCTCGCCGGCCGGATCAGCGGCCTCGTTGCCCGCGAGGACTACGATTCCGCCACCGCTGACCACGTGCGGTGGCTCGAGTCCGAGCTCGCCTCCATCCGCGAGGCGGGCGATGCACACGCTGCGTCCTCCCAGTCTGCGCTCAGTGACGTTGAACATCGCCTGAAGGCCGACGTTCAGGACGCGCGAGTAGCTCTCGACGCTTCGCTGGGTGCGGTTCGTTCCGAGGCCCACGCGGAGAGCCAGGAACTGCGGCTTTTCGTGGGTGCGCAGGAGACAGAGCAAGACGAGCAGCGCGCACGGCTTCAGAGGCTCGACGAAGAGCACGCGGCAACCGTCGCGTCGGTGACGCGAGTGGAGCAGATGCTCGCCGACGGCCTCGCCGCACTCTCTGCTCGTTTCAACGAGGAGCTCGCAGCCGTTCGCGGTGAGGCCGAGCAGGGCACGCATGCCGTCCGCGGCGAGACGGCGTCGCTCGGCGCTCGAGTCGACGAGATGCTCGCTCTCCGCGACGCCGATACTCGGTCTTCGCGCGCTCACGCCGAGCGTTCCGACGAGCGGATCGAGGCGCTCGTGAAGACGCATGAGAGCGATCTCGAGGGATCGCGCTCTGCCCTGGCAGATCTGTCGGATCGATTCGAGGGTCTCTCCACGGAGCTGCACGAGCGTGTCGCGGCGGTGCATGCCCCCGTCGAACGTCTCGAATCGAAGTTCGCGAAGCTGCGGAAGCTGTGTGACGAGGATTCGGTCGCAGCAGACGCTGCGCGTGCGGAACTCGAGGCGAAGCTCGATTCGCTCGTCTCCCGATGCGAGGCCGTGGGCGGTGCGGGCGTCGAGGCAAGGGATGAGCTCCGGGGAGAGATCGAGCGGCTGGCCTCGTCGATGGGGTGGCGAGTCGAGAAGATCGAGGAGGCGCTCGCAACGGACGACTCGGAGGCCCTTCGATCTGCCGTGGGCGACCTCGAACGACGTCTCGAAGGGCAGATCGCCGTCGGGGAGACGCAGGCTCGGGCAACCGAGCGCGCGCTTCGCAAGGGGCTCGCGTCGCTCGGGGAACGACTCGTGGACACAGAGTCGGCCTATGTCGAGGCGGGGACGACGTTCCGCCGCGCAATCGAGAGGCTCGGGGCGGCCGTGGTCGAGGCCGATGCTCGCATCGCGGATCAGATTCCGGCCTTGCCGCACGAGGGATGTGTTGCGTTCGCGCCCACCTCGGACGGGTATCGGCTCGTAGAGCTTCCCGGCGCTCCGCCAGACGTCGGGTCCACGGTCGAGCTGGAGAGCTGCGACGGCCCTCTTGTCGTCACGCGCTACGGTATCTCGCCGCTCCCGCTCGACCGCCGACCCTGCGCGTACCTCGACCACACCGAGCCACAGCACTGACCCAGGGGTCGTAATTCGACACGATGGGCTGGTCGCGACACCGGTGGCCGCCTCGAGTCGCCTCTTACCGAGTCGCAAGGGCGAGGTCAGGTCGTCGGATCTGCATAGATGTACCTGATGGGTCGAGACTCAGCGAATTTCGGGACCGGCCTGGCGCTTGTCGTCGTGCTCATCTGGCCTGCGCGTGCGGACGGTGGCTATACACCGGTGTCGCTCGGTGCGGCCACCGCGGCGCTCGCGGCGTTCGCCCTCGGCGTCGCTCTCTCGAGGGAGATCCGCATCGGCCGGCTCGAGCTGATCGCGGGCTCGGCGTTCGGTTTTCTCGCCGCCTGGACTGCGCTCTCCCTCGTGTGGACGTCGAGCGTGCCCCTCACCGTCGTCGAGCTCGAGCGTGCGCTCTTCGTGTTCGCCTGCTTCGGCGCGGCGGTCGCGGCGGCACGCGTCTCGTCCGCTCGAACGCTTCCGGCGGCCGTGTTCGCCTTCGCGTTGCTCATGGCAGTCAACGCTTTGGTCAGCGGTGTCGACGTTCCTCTCGGCTACGCCAACGCGCTCGCGCTCGTCTGCGTCGTCGGCAGCCTGCTCGCCGTCGGCTGGGCGCTCGAGAGACGAGACACGGCCGGGCTCGCCGCGCTCCCCGCTCTCGCCGTCTTTCTGGTCGTTATCGTTCGGGCAGACAGCCGAGGTGCCTGGCTTGCCCTGGTCGGCGGCGCAGTTGTCGGCCTCGCGCTTCACACGCGCCGCCCGCTGCCGGCGACCTTCGGCCTTCTTGCGTTGTCGGGAGCCGTGATCGGGACGTTCGCGGCGCGCGAGAGCGCCCCGCGCTCCTCCTACTGGGGCGTCACGGTGGACGAGATCCTTCGGCACCCGGTCTTCGGGTCGGGCGCCGGAACGTGGCGGCGGGTCTGGCTCGAGCATCGCCCTGTCGATCTCGCAGCGCAGAATGCGCACAGCCTGTATCTCGAGGTGTGGTCGGACCTCGGGCCGGTCGGGCTGGCGCTCGTTCTCGTCGGCCTTCTCGTTCCACTCGTGGCTGCAGTCCGTGCGCGACGACAGCCCAACGTGACTGCGGTTGCGGCGGCCTACGGCGCGTGCCTCCTGCACCTCGGGATCGACTGGGACTGGCAGCTCAGCGCCGTTCCGCTGTCAGGCGTCCTCCTCGGAGTCGCCTTGCTCGGGATGGCCCGAGCGGAGGAGGAGCCGCGGGGCGTGCTCGTTCGAAGGAGGGCTATCGTGCCGGCGGCGGCCGCGCTCATCGCTGTCGGTGCGGTCGCCTGGGCGGGCGGGCACTTCACTTCCGGCGCCGCCGAGCACCTGCGGGCGGCCCGGTGGGAGGAAGCGCTGCGCGCTGCGAATCGGACGCGTTCCGTGGAGCCGTGGTCGGCGGAGGCCTGGTACCTCCGCGGCGAGGCGCTGCGTGCCCAGGGTCGGGAGGCTCTGGCGCGCGCGAGCTTCCTGCGCGGCCTCGAGCTCGATCGCAACGATCCCGTGCTGTGGCGGGCGCTGTCGCGAGTCAGCTCGGGGGCCGAGTTGCGACGGGCGCAGGAGCGCCTGGCGCAACTCGACCCCCAGGGAGCCGGGCGTTAGCAGGTCTCGCGGCTAGCGCGTGAGGCCGACCTGCACGAGCGAGCGTGCCGAGACTCCGCCGAGGACGTCTTCACCGTTCTTCCGTGCCCGGACGAAGAACTGGACGTTGTAGGCAGGGTTCGTCGGGAAGTCGACCTGGGGAACGGTCGTGAGCGTCACCCAGCCGTCCTGCTGCGTCAGCTGCTCGGGCGGCGTGCTCGACACCTCCGGCGTCGACCGCACGAACACGAGGGCGCCGCGGACGACGTAGCCACGACTGTCCTTGATCTTGACGCGAATCGTGAACGGGGACTTCGAGAACACCCTGACGGGGTTCGGGTTGAACTTCACGTCGGCGACGACGAGCCGCTGACCCGCGGCGAGGCTCACGCTGGTGACCGGGACGGACGTTTCACCGTTCGGCAGCTTGATCGCTCCCACCGGGCCGGCCGACTTGATCACGGGGGTCTGACCGGAGGTGACGGCGGCCTCGCCGTCGCTGTTCTTCGCCGTCACACGGACGCGGACGGTCTTGCCGACGTCCGCGGGTAGCAGCCGGTACGTCTCCGCGGCCGTGGTGTTGATGACGGCGCACGCGTTGCCGGACGTGTCACACCGCTGCCACTGGTAGGAGTATGTGCTCGGCGTGGTGCCCCAGACGCCTTTGTTCGCTGTCAGAATCTGGCCCTCGACTGGCGTTCCACTGATCGTGGGAGCGACCGTGTTCACCGGCGCGTACTGGGCTTGCGAGGCGGTGACGGACGATGCGGAGCCCATCGCCGCGAACACCGCGACGGCGAGGGCCGAGAGGGCAAGAACGGCTGCGGCTCGCCGGGTGGCGAGTTTGGAGCGGAATCGTGACGACATGGGGTTTCCTCCTCGGTCGGGATGGTTGTCGCTGTGTATCCGTTCGGCGGGGATACGGTCGAGTCGCGATTTCATGGTTGTGGTGTCTCCTTCGTCGTTGGTGCGGACGTCATGCGGGGAAGATGGCTCAGGCGGAAGGGGGCCCGACCATGGCGAGTGCTGTATCGAGTGCTGCGCTCAGTCCGACGAGCCCAGCCAGCCCTTCGGCGAGTACCGGCTGCCAGGTCGGGTCCTTGTCGCGGTTCGCGAGCCAGAGCGTGCCGTGCTTGGCGAGGAGCTCCTCGCCGACCGCTTCGAGCAGGTCGAGAGCTTCGACGCTGATGAACGTGACGCCGGTGAGATCGACGAAGATCTGGCAGACCCCTCGCTCGAGGCCCTGCAGGCATGCCAGGCGAACATCGAGCACGGCTGCGGCATCGAGGACATGAGACGGTACGTCGATGCGGCAGGCCTCGCGTAGCTCCTGCACGCGTACGGCGCTCGATCGTTCGAGTGATGCCGAGCTCGTCATCGACGCCTCCTCTGGTTGCGTCTCTGTTTGCGTGCGGTGATCGTGCATCTGACATCCACGATAGGAGGGCGGTCGTGAGCGGCGCCACCACGGGAATGAGGCTCAGAGACGGATCGTGTAAGCATCCGCTCACAGACGAATGGGCTGTGAGAGCGCTTGCGGCGTGGATCAGTCGGTCGCGAGCCGGTAGCCTGCTTCTCGCACGGTCACGATCCGTGTCGGGTGCGAGGGGTCAGGCTCGATCTTGCGACGCAGGTTCGCGATGTGGACATCGCAGGCGCGCGCGTCGCCCACATACGTGCTGTCCCAGAGGTGCTCCATGATCTCTCGCCGCGAGAAGACCTCGCCGGGACGGCTAGCGAGAAGCGAGAGCACCTTGAATTCAGAGCGTGTGACGTGCACCGGATGCTCGTCGACGAGGACGCTGTGGCGAGCCAGATCGATCGTGATGCCGCTCGAATGAACCGTCGTCGAGGGAGCGGCGCCCTGCCTGTCGAGCTCGCGCCGCCGTTGCAGCGCCCGCACGCGGCTGACGAGCTCGGCGAGCGAGAACGGCTTGGTGACATAGTCGTCCGCACCGAGCTCGAGACCGAGCACGCGGTCGATCTCCGCGTCCTTCGCGGTGAGCAGGATGATCGGCACGTCACTCTCCGCGCGAACGACGCGGCAGACGTCGAGCCCGGACATCTCGGGCATCATCACGTCGAGCAGGAGGATCTCGTAGTTGCCTGCCCGGGCCGCGTCGAGGGCCTCCGGGCCGGTCACGGCGGTCTCGACCTCGAACCCCTCCCGCTCGAGGGCGTACACCACCGATTCGAGGATGTCCGGCTCGTCGTCGGCGACGAGAATCCTGGCCATCAGGGCCGGCTTTCTCGCGCAACCAGGATCGACGCCGTCGTGCCACCGCCCTCGCCGGGCTCGATCTCGACGTCGCCGCCCAGGATCGACACGACCCCTCCGACGATCGAGAGACCGAGGCCGAAGCCTTCGATCGTTCTCGAGCCACCGCGATAGAATCGATCGAAGAGACGTTCACGGTCGGCCGAGCGGATTCCGGGGCCGCGATCGCGAACCTCGATCCGAACGCGGCCGTCCGTGGTCGGCTCCGCTGCAAGCGTGACGGGGCTCCCGTTGGCGTGCTTCACGGCGTTCTCTGCCAGATTTCCGACGGCCTGATAGAGGAGATCATAGTGTGACGAGGCGACGAGCCCTGCCTGGCAGTCGACCTCGACCGCGACGTCGCCGCGCTCGCGGAAGACGCTCGCCGTCTCCTCGAGCAACGATGCGACGTCGACCGGTTCGAGCTCCGGTTGCTCGGCCTGGGTCTGCGCCCGGGCGAGCGTGAGGAGCGCCCGGCTCAGACGCTCGAGCCGATCCGACTGGCGGCCGATGACGGCCAGGAAGCGCTCCCGGCTCGCGGTGTCGTCCTTTGCTCCGTCGTTGAGAACCTCCATCGCGCTGACGATCGCCGCGATCGGCGTTCTGAGCTCGTGGGCGGCGTTCGTGACGAACTCGCGCTCGGCCCGCTCGCGCCGATCGGTGATCGTCACATCCGTGATCACGAGCAGGACGGCCTGGCTCGCGGTGCGGACGGGGACGCCGGCCACCGAGAAGGTCTGCCCCGACTCGGTGTGGACTCGCTCGCTCCTGCCGGTTGCGCCGGGCTCGAAGAGAGATGCCGCGAGGTCACGAAGGCCGAACTCGGGCCACGGCTCGGGGAGTGGCGCGCCGGTCGAAAGGGCACGCCGTCCGATCTGCAGCCGGGCGCGGGAGGTGGCGAACACGACGTCGAGGTTCCGATCGACGGCGATAACCCCTTCCTGGAGTTGCTCCAGGAAGCTGCGGAAGTGATCGCGCTCGGCTTCGAGCGCCGCAAACGAATCGCGCAGGTGCACGCGCATGCCCTCGACGGCTCCACCGAGCTGGCCGAGCTCGTCGTTGAACTTCAACGAGAGCGGCTCGTCGAAGTTCCCCTGCTCGATCTCGGTCGCGGCCCGCGTGACGCGCCGAACGCGCGACGTGATGGGGACGGCGACTGCGGTGCCGAGCGTGGCGCCGGCGATGATCGCGAAGAGGACCGTCAGGAGGAGCTGGCCGCGCACGATATCGCCCGCGGCGACGAGATCCGGACGGGCCGCGACGGCCACGAGCGCCGCTGCCGGCCCCGACTGCAGCGGCAGCGCGACGACGATGCGCCGACCTCCGTCCTGCGACTTCACGAGGCGTCGCTCGGCGAGCGCCGCATTGACGGCGCTGTCGAGGCCGTCGACGGACTCGATGGCGACGCCGTTGGAGGTTTCGCCCGAGATCCTCGCGCCGTCCTTGTCGAAGAGGAACAGGGCGATGTTGCGCCGTGCCGCAGCGGCCGCCGCCGCCGCCCGGGCCTCCCGTGCGGTCGGCTGGGCCGAGACGAGAGCGGCTGCCGTCACAGCCGACCCGGCCGCGAGATCCTGCGCACGGGCCCGGAACGCGCTCTCGCTCCGCACCGTCAACACTTCCGCAACGGCAACGGCCGCGGCTGCGACGATCACCGCAACGACGATCGCCAGCCAGACGCGCATGCTGATCGACCCGAGCCGCATCACAACAGTATGCGGGTGCCCCCGGAACGGGCGCACCACCCCGACGTGAGCAGACCCTCGCAGGATCTTCGGGTCGCGTTCGTCTGGCTGGTGTCGCCACTCACGGCCTCGCTCCTACCGTGGTGGGATGTTCTGCACTGCGATCGACGGCCCGGTTCCGAGTGGCTCGGGCCTCGATCAGGCTGCCCGCGCCGCCTCCCTCGTCGGGTTCGAGGTCAGAGGGCGGATCGCCGGCCTCGGAGTCGTCGCGGCTCCGGCGAGTGCCGACGACCTCCCGGGAGCGCCCGAGCTCGTGGTGATAGGCGGACGTTCGTCGCTCCTCCACTTCCACATCCCCCTCGAGCGCGTGACCAGCGTCTCGCGGCGGACCCGCACCCTGAAGGTCGACGTCGACGTGATCGACTTCACGCCGCGGATCGCGGACGACGGCACCGTCGAACTGCACATCACCGCCTGATCCTGCAGACGGTCGTTGCCGCTACGTGTGCGTCCCGCGTTTGAGCGAACGCTCATCCGATCCTGGCGGATCGCTCGTCGGGCTGGTGGCGGCACTCACCGCATCCTCTCTATGGTGGTCGAGACAGGTCATCCACGTTCGCGAAAGGTGGGGCCATGACGCGATCGAGTACCGGAGGCGACGGCCAGCTCTCCTCGTCCAGCAGCAGGTATCCGGCGGTAGCGTCGCGCCAGCTCGTCGTCGTGGTCGCGTCGCTCGCGGCCGTGGGCGTCTCGGCGCTCATCCTCCTGGTGGTGCTCGGAAGAGACGGATCCAACGCCCCGACGTCGGCGAAGTCCTCCTCCGCGGCCGCACCCAACGCCGACACAACGCCGGCCCGGACAGTGAAAGCACCGTCGGTGTCGGTGAAGGTGAAGCTCCCGACGCAGGGTAGGCTCGGGATGGGCAACGAGGGCGCGAACGTGACGCAGCTGCAGCGTGCTCTCGTCGTCGTCGGTCTCGACCCGGGGGCGAGAGACGGGATCTTCGGGCGCAAGACGCAGCGGGCGGTCATCGCGTTCCAGAAGCAGCACAACCTCGTCGCGGACGGGGTCGTTGGCGCGAAGACGGCTGCCGCGCTCAACGCCGCTCTCGCCGAGAGCGCGCGCTGAGAGCGACTGCCGCACGCCGCGTCCCATCCGAGAGCGACGATGGGGTGACGGTCCCAAGTAGGATCCTCGGTGATGAGCGAGCATGAAGGCACGGGAATGGTCTCCGCGTTGCGGGGGCACGATTGGACCGAGGTCTTCTCGACCGTCTTGCTCGCCATCGCGACCGTCGCGACTGCCTGGAGCGGCTATCAGGCGACGCGGTGGAGCGGAGAGCAGGCGATTGCGTTCAGCGCCGCGAGTGCCGCCCGCGTCGAATCGGGCAAGGCATCGACGAAGGCCGGGCAGCAGACACAGATCGACGTGGCCGTCTTCACGCAGTGGGTGGACGCGTACGCGCGCGACGAGAAGGTGCTGTCGGACTTCTACTTCAAGCGATTCCGGGCCGAGTTCAGGCCCGCACTCGATGCGTGGATCGCGACGAAGCCGCTCACGAACCCGAACGCGCCGCTGACGCCCTTCGCCATGCCCGAGTACAAGCTCGCGGCACAGGCAGAGGCCGACCGTCTCGTCGCCGCGGCCGAAGCGCAGACGGAGATCGCGAAGACGGACAACCAGCGGTCGGACAACTACGTCCTGTGCGTCGTTCTCTTCGCGACGTCGCTCTTCTTCGCGGGCATCTCGACCAAGCTCGTCGCTGCGAAGAGCCGTGCTGCCATCCTCGTGCTCGGCTACCTTGTCTTCTTACTGACCGTCGTCTGGATCCTGACGTTCCCGGTGAGCATCTCGATCTAGAGGACTTGCGCGCTTCCCGGAGAAGGGGTCCTGCTCATGGGGTGGAGCCGTGACGAGGTGTGGTTCGACATCGACGTGCTCTGGTTCCGGGAGCAGGCGCGGCAGCCGTTCGCCGCGGTCGTCCTCGAATTGCCTGCGCTTCCGTCGTTCTCGACACCGGCCGAGACGGGGCTCGACTGGTCCCGTCGCCGGAGGCTCGAAGCGCAGGCCGCCCGGAGGCGTCGCCTCACGACGAGGACGGTGCCGGCTGTGGCCCTCGTCCTCGGTTCCGCATCGATGTTGTCGTTCGCCGCTCTTCGACCGGCGAGTGGCGTGCAGCGCGCCACTTCCCTGCAGGAGGATCCCCCGAGTCAGACGTTCAGGTTCGGCCTCGCCGGGCTCGAGGTGTCCGAGGTGCCGGCTCCACCCGTCGTTCCGGCCGCTCCGAAGCACGAGGAGCGCCCGGCGCGGTTCGCCTCGGTCGAGTGGAACCGCGCCACGTCGGTCGGGCTCCCGTACGGCGGCCGGCTCGTCGACGGGACCCAACTGCCGGTCGAGGGGGCGGACTGGGTCACCTGGAATCCGAATACCGACAGCGTCCCGAATCAGCCTCATCGGTTGTACGGCAACGAACGGACGATCCGCGCGATCGTCTCGGTGATCGGCGGGTACCGCGCACGACATCCGGATGCGCCCCGCGTCGTCGTGGGCGACATCAGCCTCCTGCACGGTGGCCGCATGGATCAGCACGTCTCGCACCAGAACGGCCTCGACGTCGACGTCTACTACCCCCGCACCGACGGCCACCTGAGCGCCCCCATCCTGACGAGCCAGGTCGACCGCGTGCTCGCCCAGGATCTCCTCGACCGGTTCATCGCGGCGGGTGCCCAGGTCGTGTTCGTCGGCTACGCGACCGGGCTGCGTGGCCCGAGCGGGGTCGTCGTCCCGTACCCGAACCACGAGAACCACATGCACGTCCGTTTCGCCCGGCCGGGCTGACCCGGAGTTGTGCCGGTCGGGTTCGTCCGCCACGCCCAATACGCTGTTCGGACAAGGTCGATCGTAGATCGCCAGGAGGTCTCATCGTGATCCGATTCCGGCTCGACACCGGCACGGAATGCCGCCGGACCCTTCGGCGGGGCCGGTCATGAGGGCACGCTTCCGCTTCCGAGGTGGCGACGACGGCAGCGATGACGACGGGACGACGGAACGCGAGCCCGCGCCCGACAACGTCGTCGAGCTCGACTCCGAGCAGCTGGCGCAGCTCTCGACCGTGTTCGCGGCACCGCGATGGCTGCGCGATCTCGGCATCGCCTCATGGCTGTTCGCGGGTGTCATCCTGCTTCTCGTCGGTCTCGTCTGGCTCCTGGGCGCGACGGCCGCGATCACCGGCCCTGTTGTCGTCGCCTTCCTCCTCGCCTGTGTCACGCAGCCGATCGTGCACTGGCTCGGCCGTCATGGTGTCGGACGAGCTGCGGCGGCCGCGACCATCGTGCTCCTCTTCCTCGTGATCGCCGTGCTGGTAGCCGTGCTCGTGATCGGAGGAATCAGCTCGCAGTCGTCACAGATCACGACCGCTCTGTCCTCGGCCGCAGACGCGATCTCGGGCTGGCTGGAGGACGCCGGAGTCAGCTCGTCGGGCGCCGCGAGCGCGACGGACACGGCGCAGCAGGACACGACCGACGCCGTCAAGACCTTCATCAGCGGGCTGGCGACCGGAATCAGCGGGATCACGTCGTTGATCCTCGGGCTCTCGTTCACGATCCTCAGCCTGTTCTTCCTGCTGAAGGACGGCCCGTCGCTGCGCGGGTGGGTCGACACGCACCTGGGCGTGCCCAAGCCGGTCGGTCGCACCATCACGGGCGATGTGATCGTGTCGCTGCAGCGGTACTTTGCCGGCGTCACGATCGTGGCGGTCTTCAACGGCGTTCTCGTCGGCCTCGCTGCGCTCGTTCTCGGCGTGCCCCTCGCAGGGACGATCGCGCTCGTGACATTCGTGTGCGCGTACATCCCATACCTCGGCGCGTTCGTGGCGGGCGCCTTCGCCGTGTTGATCGCGCTCGGTGCGGAGGGCACGACGACAGCGCTGATCATGCTCGTCGTCGTCATTCTGGCGAACGGCGCTCTGCAGCAGATCATCCAGCCCATCGCCTACGGTGCGACGCTCGGGCTCAACCCCCTGGTCGTCCTGATCGTCACGATCGGGGCGGGCAGCCTGTTCGGGATGCTCGGTCTCGTCGTCGCGGCCCCACTCACGTCCGCCGTGGTGCACATCAAGAAGGACCTGGAGCAGGCCCGAGCGGCGGCGGTCGCTGAGGGCGAACCGCCGGAGCCACCACCCACGGAGCCCTTCGCGTCCGGAATGCTGCCGACCTAGCGTCCGTCCGGGCGGACGGCCGCGAGGGAAAACGCGCTACCGCGTCGGGTTGTCGCGCCGGAATGCTGCGGCGGCGTCCTCGACCGACGGGAAGTATCGGTCTTCGCCGATCTTCTCCGTCAGGCCGAAGCGATCGAGCTCGGGGCGCACGTCGTCCTGCACATGGGCGACGGCGAAGACCACGTTGCGCTCCTCGAGAGCGGCGGCGACCTCGACGATCGTCTGACCGCCCGTGAAGTCGACGTCGTCGATCGCATCGGCGAGCAGGACGAGCCACCGTGGCGGCTCGGGGACATTCACGAGCGTCTAGGATCTCCTCGGCGAACCGTGCGGCGTTCGCGTAGAAGAGACCGACGCCGAACCGATAGACGACGAGCCCGTCCGTCAGGCGGTCCCTGCCGACACGGGGGCCATCGTCAGCTTGCCCGCGTCGTCGCGGGTGACGACCGAATCGTGCGGGTCGTAGTGACGCCTGACGTGGTCGAGCAGCGAGAGCACGATCGCGAGGATCACGCCCTGCTCGACGCCGACGCCGACGACGACGACCGCGGTGATCGTCGCGATCCAGAACTCGTCGCGGCGCAGGCGGTAGATCTGCTTCATGTGCTCGATGTCGATCAGCTTGACGCCGATCACGAAGACGACCGCCGCGAGGACCGCGTTCGGCATGTACTGCAGCGGCTTCGTGAGGAACAACAGGACGATCGCCACCATTCCCGCCATCGCGAGCATCGCGACCTGGCTCGTCGCCTTCGACTCCTCCGCCATCTTCGTCTTCGTCGGGCTGCCGTTGACGACGAACGTGCTGCTGAGCCCGGCTGCGATGTTCGCGATGCTGAGCCCGACGAGGTCGTTGTTCTCGTCGAACGTGTCCTTGTACTTGACCGCGTAGGCACGGGAGGTCGCCGCGCTCTGCGCGATGATCACGAGGAACATCGACACCGACGTGGCGAGGAGCGGCCCGACGTCGCCCCAGCCGATGCCGCTCGGCAGTCCGATCGAGGGAAGGCCGCTCGGGACGACGCCCAGAGTGGAGACGCCGTGCGACTCGAGGTCGAAGCCCCAGCTGATCGCGATCATCCCGACGACCGCGACGAGGCCACCGGGAATCATCGGGATCCACTTCTCGAACACGACGAGGATCACGATCACCGACACCGAGACGGCGAGCGTCGCCCCGGAGAGGTCGGGGATCTCCTTCAACGTGTCCCAGAACTTGATCACCGTGCCGCTGAGCTGATCCAGCGAGACGCTCGGTGACGGCACGCCCAGCATGCCCGCGAACTGGCCGAGGGAGACCTGGATCCCGACGCCGGTGAGGAAACCGACGAGCACTGTGCGCGAGATGAAGTCCGCGAGAAAGCCGAGCCGCGCGACGCGCGCGAGGATCAGCAGGCCGCCGGTGATCAGGGCCGCGAGGCTCGCGTAGGCGAGCCACTCGTTCGACTCCGGCTGCAGGCCCGAGATGCTGAGCCCGGCGATGCCCGCGTACAGGATCGCAGCCGTCGCGGAGTCGCCGCCGACGACGAGGTGGCGGGACGACCCGAGGATCGCAAACACGATCGCCGGCAGCAGGATCGTGTAGAGACCGGTGATGACCGGCGTCCCCGCGATCTTCGTGTAGCCCATGACCTCGGGGATCGCAAGCGCCGCGAGCGTCACGCCCGCGACGACGTCCTTCGAGAGCATCGACTTGTCGAACGGCCGGATCCCCTGGAGCACGGTCACCCAGCGCGAGAGCTGGAGATGGTCCGGTGCGCTGGGCGGGTTGGTCATGTCGGTAGTCCTGGAGCTCGGGAGCTCGGTTCTCGTGGGACGCGGTGAAGAGCGCCAGATGCTACGCAAACGCACGACCGTCTGCGTCGAGAGGGTCAGTTCGAAGGCTGAAGGCGACAGCCGCCTGGCGCGACAGATCGTCTCCCGCGCCGACCCTGCCCGGTCCGGGGTGCTTCGGAGAGGCCATGGTGATGGTCGTGCGAGAGTGGGATCAGGGCTGTGTTCGCTTCATCCGAGGCCGGCCTCCTGGAGAGCAGCCTCGCCGTCCTCAGGCGGAGAGCTGCGGCGCGGCGCCGGTGAGCACGTCGTCGAGTGTGTGGTCTCGCAGTGTTTCAGTGAACCGTTCCTGTGCCCGGGCGAGAAACGCGTGGAAGGGACAGGCTCCCTCCCAGGAGCAGATGCCTTCCCTGAGGACGCATCGCTGTTCGCCCTCCTCTCCGTCGATCGCGACGACGACGTCGTAGATCGTGATCTCGTCCGGCGAGCGCGAAAGGCTGTAACCCCCGCGTGGTCCGGCCTGCCCGTCGAGGATTCCCGCCCGCACGAGGCTGGCGAGCGACTGGGCGACCACGGACGCGGGGGCGTTCGTCGCGCGCGCTATCGCATGCCGCGTCACGAGCTTCCCTGGCGGGGCCTGTGCGACCTCGAGGACGGCCCGGAGTCCGTAGTCGGTGGTTCGGGAAAACCGCAATCGCATTAGTGGTTATTCTCCTAAACGTTTAGTCTTTTTCCCACTATACTCGGCAAGCGAGATGACGAGGCTCGGCACATGATGACAACCGGGGTGGCCCCGATGCCGGCGGCCCGAGCCGTGACTCCGACCCGGGCGCTCGTTCTCGGAACGTTCGCGTTCGCGATCTCGTTCAGCGCTTGGGGCCTGATCGCCCCGCTGGCCAAGAAGTTCCAGGACACACTCGACCTCTCGAATACCCGAACGCTGATGCTGACCGCGGTCCCGGTCGTGCTCGGCTCGCTCCTGCGGATCCCCCTCGGGATCATCACCGATCGTCGTGGGGGACGCCTCGTGTTCACGGCCGTGCTGGTGATCTCGGCCGTGCCCGTGCTCGCATTCGGTTTCATCGACAGCTACTGGGGTCTGATCGTCGTCGGCTTCTTCCTCGGGATCTCGGGCGCCTCGTTCGCCGTGGGCATTCCCTTCGTCGCCGGCTGGTATCCGAAGGAGCGACAGGGATTCGCGCTAGGCATCTACGGCGTGGGCAATATCGGCACCGCGGTGGCCGCGTTCACGGCACCTGCCGTCGTGAACCACTGGGGGCGGCCCACACTCGGCGTCGCGGCAGCAATCGTGATGCTGATGTCGGCGGTGCTCTTCCACTCGTTGGCGAGGGACGCTCCGCGCCCGGCCGTGCCGCAGCGCTACCGGGAGGTGCTCCGCGCCGGCTGGCGCCTGTGGCGGCTCGCGCTTCTCTACTTCCTCACGTTCGGTGGCTTCGTCGCGATGGCGATCTTCCTGCCCAAGCTGCTCAAGGACTGGTTCGGCTACTCGCTGACGCAGGCCGGCTTTCGGGCGGCAGGCTTCACGATCCTCGCGACCGCTGCTCGCCCGGTGGGCGGCTGGCTCTCGGACAGGCTCGGGGCACCGATCGTCCTGACGGTGACACTTGCCGGTGTCGCGGGCGACGCGATCGCTCTCGCGCTCATGGCGCGCGATCCGATGATCGTGCCGGTGACCATCGCCTGCCTCTCGCTGGCCGTCTTTCTCGGGATCGGAAACGGCGCCGTGTTCAAGCTCGTTCCCCACGAGTTCCCCGATGCCACGGGCGCTGCAACGGGGATCGTCGGCGCCGCAGGCGGCCTCGGTGGGTTCTTCCCACCGATCCTGATGGGCATCGTGAAGGACAAGTTCGACTCGTATTCGCTCGGCTTCGTCGGCCTGTTCGTCTTCTGCGTCTTCTGCGTGGCTGCCGCTGCGACGATGTGGCGCCAGGAACGGTTGCAGGCGGCATGAGCTTCCTCACCGAGAACCGTTTCTTCGACCGCGGAGAGCGCTCCGCCGAGCGCTGGAGCGCGCTGCTCGCCGGGGACCGCGACTGGGAGAGCTTCTACCGGCGGCGCTGGCAGCACGATCGCGTGGTCCGGTCGACGCACGGCGTCAACTGCACCGGGTCCTGCTCGTGGAAGATCCACGTCAAGGACGGGATCGTCGCCTGGGAGACGCAGCAGACCGACTATCCGTCGAACGGTGCCGACGTGCCCGAGTACGAGCCGCGCGGGTGTCCCCGGGGTGCATCGTTCAGCTGGTACCTGTACTCCCCGATCCGCGTGCGGTACCCCTACGTGCGCGGTGCCCTCGTCGAGATGTGGCGGGAGGCGCTCTCCGTCACGGGCGACGCGGTTGATGCGTGGGCGTCGATCGTCGAGGATCCGGAGCGCGCACGGGCGTACAAGAGCCTGCGCGGCAAGGGCGGCTTCGTCCGCTCGAGCTGGAACGAGGTGACCGAGATCATCGCGGCGGCGCACGTGTACACGGTCAAGCAGTACGGGCCGGACAGGGTTGCGGGCTTCACGCCGATCCCGGCCATGTCGATGGCCTCGTACGCGGCCGGCACGAGGTTCCTCTCGCTCATCGGCGGCATCAGCCTCAGCTTCTACGACTGGTATGCCGACCTCCCGCCCGCCTCCCCGCAGGTCTGGGGCGATCAGACCGACGTGCCCGAGTCGGCCGACTGGTGGAACGCCGGGTACGTGATCCTCTGGGGCTCCAACATCCCGCAGACGCGCACGCCGGACGCCCACTTCATGACAGAGGCCCGATACAGGGGGCAGAAGGTCGTCGTCGTCTCGCCCGATTTCGCCGGGCACACGAAGTTCGCCGACCACTGGCTGCCCGCCGCTGCCGGCTCCGACGGCGCGCTCGCGCTCGCGATGACCCACGTCATCTTCAAGGAGTTCCACCTCGACCGCGAGGTGCCGTACTTCCGCGACTACGCGAAGAAGACCACGGATCTCCCCTGCCTCGTGCGCCTGCGCGAGCGCGACGGCGCCTACGTCGCCGACCGGTTCCTGCGCGCCTCCGACCTCGGCGAGGTCTCCGAGAACGCCGACTGGAAGACGGTCGTCCTCGACGCCGCGTCGGGCGCGCCGGCGGTGCCGAACGGGTCGATCGGGTTTCCGCTGGGGCGACGAGGGACTGGGCAAGTGGAATCTCGAACTGGACGAGATCGACCCGGCGCTGACGCTCCTCGGGCGCCACGACGAGCTCGTCGAGATCGACCTGCCTCGCTTCGACGTCCCGGGAGCGGGCGGAGGCGTCCTCCGCCGCGGTGTGCCCGTCAAGCGCATCGGCGACCAGCTCGTGACGACGGTGTTCGACCTCTACGCCGCCCAGCTCGGCCTCGTCCGCGAGGGTCTCCCGGGCGAGTGGCCGACGGGGTACGACGACCCGGCTCCCTACACGCCGGCCTGGCAGGAGTCGATCACCGGGGTCGATGCGGGCATCGTGACCCGCATCGCCCGTGAGTTCGCACGCAACGCGGAGCGCACGAACGGCCGCTCGATGATCATGCTCGGCGCCGGCACGAACCACTGGTTCCACAACGACCAGATCTACCGCGCCATCCTCTCGATGCTGATCCTGACCGGCTGTCAGGGCGTCAACGGCGGCGGCTGGGCGCACTACGTCGGCCAGGAGAAGGTGCGGCCGATCAGCGGCTGGTCGACCGTCGCCTTCGGGCTCGACTGGCAGCGGCCACCGCGCCAGCAGGCGACGACGCCGTTCTGGTTCCTGATGAGCGACCAGTTCCGCTTCCAGCGCACGGGCGCCGATCACTTCTCGTCCAGGCTCGGAAACGGCTCGCTCGAGGGGATGCACCTCGCCGACTGCTACGCGCTCGCCGCGCGGCTCGGCTGGATGCCGTCGTACCCGACCTTCGACCGCAACCCGCTCGAGATCACGGCTGCGGCCGACGCCGAGGGGATCGACGCGAAGGAGTACGTCGTCCGCGAGTTGCAGTCGGGCGGGATCCGCTTCGCCGCCGAGGATCCGGACGGTCCGGGCAACTGGCCACGTGTCCTGACGCTATGGCGGGCGAACCTGCTCGGCTCCTCCAGCAAGGGGCACGAGTACTTCCTGCGGCACGTCCTCGGCGTCGAGAACGACGCGATCCGCAACGACGAGGCGCCGCCGGAGTGCCGCCCTCGCGACGTCGTCTGGCGGGACAAGGCCCCGATCGGCAAGTTCGACCTGTTCACGACGATCGACTTCCGGATGAACGGCTCGGCCCTCTACTCGGACATCGTGCTGCCCGCCGCGACGTGGTACGAGAAGCACGACCTCTCGTCGACCGACCTCCATCCGTTCGTGCACTCGTTCAACGAGGCGGTCCCGCCTCCGTGGGAGACGAAGACCGACTTCGAGATCTTCGGTCGCGTCGCGAAGAAGTTCTCCAGGCTGGCCGAGAAGCATCTCGGCGTGCGCAAGGATCTCGTCGCGGCACCGCTGCTGCACGACACCCCCGGCGAGCTGGCGCAGCCGTTCGGCGAGGTGCGCGACTGGCAGAAGGGCGAATGCGAGCCCGTCCCCGGGGTGACGATGCCGAACCTCGTCACCGTCGAGCGCGACTACACGGACGTGTGGGAGAAGTGGCGCCGCCTCGGCCCGCTCGCCGAGCAGCTCGGCTCGAGCGCAAAGGGGATCCCGCTCCTGCCGGACGTCGAGGTCGAGGAGCTCGGCCGCCGCAACGGGCTCATCGACGGCCGTCCCAGCCTCGCCCGTGACGTCCACGTCTGCGAGACGATCCTCGCGCTCTCCGGGGTCTCCAACGGTCGCCTCGCGCACGAGGGCTTCAAGGGGCTCGAGAAGCGCACGGGAACGAAGCTCGCCGACATCTCCGAGGAGCACCGCGACGTGCGCATCACGTTCGGAGACACGCAGGTGCAGCCGCGCAAGGTGCTCGCGTCGCCCGAGTGGTCGGGGATGGAGTCGCGCGAGCGCCGCTATTCGCCCTTCACGATCAACATCGAGCGTTCCGTCCCGTTCCGGACGCTGACCGGACGCCAGCAGTTCTACGTCGATCACGCCTGGATGCTCGACCTGGGCGAGGGGCTGCCCGTCTACCGGCCACCGGTCGACGTGGTCGGCACCGTCGGCGACCAGGGATCGGGCGACCCCGGCCGGAAGGAAGTGCATCTGCGCTGGCTCTCGCCGCACTCGAAATGGTCGATCCACTCGGAGTTCCAGGACAACCTGCACATGCTCACCCTCTTCCGTGGGGGGCCCGTGGTGTGGCTCGGCGTGGAGGACGCCGCGAAGATCGACGTGGCAGACAACGACTGGGTCGAGGTGTTCAACCGGAACGGTGTCATCACGGCCCGGGCGGTCGTCTCCCACCGGGTCCCCGAGGGCGTCGGGATGATGTATCACTCGCAGGACCGTCACGTGAACGTCCCACGGAGCGAGCTCTCCGGGCACCCGTGGCGGCACCGACAACTCGGTCACCCGGATCTCCATGAAGCCGACGCACCTCGTCGGCGGGTACGCCCAGCTCTCGTACGGCTTCAACTACTACGGCCCGACCGGTTCGCAGCGCGACGAGATCGTCGTCGTGCGAAAGCTCCTCGGTGAGGTGACGTACTGATGAAGGTGCGCGCGCAGGTCGCGATGGTGATGAACCTCGACAAGTGCATCGGCTGCCACACGTGCTCGGTGACGTGCAAGAACGTATGGACGAACCGGCGCGGCGTCGAGTACGCCTGGTTCAACGACGTCGAGACGAAGCCCGGCATCGGCTACCCGAAGAGCTGGGAGGACCAGGAGAAGTGGAAGGGCGGCTGGGAGCTTGCGCGGCGGCAAGCTGCGTCTCCGCGCCGGCGGGCGACTGCGCAAGCTCGCAACGCTCTTCTTCAACCCGGAGCTGCCGACGCTCGACGACTACTACGAGCCGTGGACGTACGACTACGAGACGCTGACGACGGCACCGGTACAGAAGCACCAGCCCGTGGCACGGCCCGAGTCGCAGATCACGGGAGGCCGCTCGACCTGAAGTGGGGGCCGAACTGGGAGGACGACCTCGCCGGTGGGCCGGAGACTGCGCGGCTCGACCCCAACCTCCGCGACGGGGTCGAGGAGCAGGTTCGCCTCGAGTACGAGAAGGCGTTCATGTTCTACCTGCCACGCATCTGCGAGCACTGCCTCAATCCCTCCTGCGTCGCCTCGTGCCCGTCGGGAGCGATGTACAAGCGCGAGGAGGACGGGATCGTTCTCGTCGACCAGGAGCAGTGCCGCTCCTGGCGGATGTGCGTCAGCGGCTGCCCGTACAAGAAGGTCTACTTCAACTGGGGCAGCGGCAAGGCCGAGAAGTGCACGCTCTGCTACCCGCGGATCGAAGCCGGCCAGCCGACGATCTGCTCCGAGACCTGCGTCGGCAAGATCCGCTATCTGGGGGTCGTGCTCTACGACGCCGACCGCGTCGAGGCGGCCGCGTCCGTGCCGGACGAGAAGGACCTGCTCGCCGCCCAGCTCGATCTCTTCCTCGACCCGGACGATCCCGACGTGCAGGCGGCCGCCCGGGCCGACGGGATCACGGACGACTGGCTCGAGGCCGCATCCCGCTCGCCCGTCTACGCGCTGGCCGTGAAGCACCGGGTCGCGCTGCCGCTGCACCCGGAGTACCGCACGCTGCCGATGGTCTGGTACGTGCCACCGCTCTCGCCGGTGATGAGCCTCGTCGAGGGCAGCGAGTCCGATGCCGATCCGGACGATGTCTTTCCCGCGATCGACGAGCTGCGGATCCCGATCGAGTATCTCGCGAACCTGCTCACCGCCGGTGATCCCGAGCCCGTGCGCATGGCGCTGAAGCGGCTCGCCGCGATGCGAGCCTTCATACGCGAGCGCAACCTCGGCGGCATCCCAGACGAGGCTGTCGCGGCCGCAGTCGGAATGGAGACCGCCGAGATCGACCAGATGTTCCGCTTGCTCGCGGTCGCGAAGTACGACGAGCGCTACGTGATCCCGAAGAGCCACGGCGAGATCGGGATCAACCCCGCTGCGCGACAGGGCGCGTGCGGTCTCGACTTCGCGGGTGGCCCCGGCAGCTGCGGCGAGCTGAGCAAGGCGAAGGACCCGTTCGGCGCCGAGCCGCTCGCCGTCGGAGGCGGAGGGAACGTCACGTTCACGGACTTCAGGGCAAAAGACCGATGACGTGGAAGCTGCTGTCCGCTCTGCTCCAGTACCCGGACGACGCGCTTCTCGAGGCGCAGGCAGAGCTTTGGCTTGCGGCCACAGAGCTGCCGTCTCAACAGCGCACTCCCGTGGAGCGGTTCCTCGCGTACGTTCGCGCGACCCGGCCCGAGACGATCCGCGAGGCATATGTCCAGGCGTTCGACTTCGACCGGCGCTCCGCGATGCACCTCACCTGGCACACGCACGGTGATCGCCGCCAGCGCGGGATCGAGCTCGTGCGGCTGAAGCGCCGCTACGCGGAGGCAGGATTGCCGCTCTCCGACGGCGAGCTGCCGGATTACCTGCCGGTCGTCCTCGAGTTCGCGGAGCTCCGGCCGGAGGAGGGGGTCGAGCTTCTCGTCGAGCTCAGGCCGTCCCTCGAGCTCGTGCGCGCCGCTCTACATCGGCGCGAGAGCGCCTACGCCGACCTCCTCGACGCCGTCTGTGCCGTACTGCCCCGGCCGACCGCCCGTCAGCTCGAGCAGGCCCGGCGGCTCGCGCTCGAAGGCCCCCCTGCGGAGCTCGTCGGTCTCGAGCCGTTCACCGCGCCCGATGCTGCAGGAGTGGGCGTATGAGCCGGCTCGACTTCCTCCTCTGGGTGGCGCTGCCGTACCTGTGTATCGCCTCGTTCACCGTCGGGCACATCTGGCGCTACCGCCGGGATCAGTTCATGTGGACTGCCCGCTCCACTCAGCTCCTCGAACGGCGCCTGCTCATGGTCGGCAGCGTGCTGTTCCACTTCGGGATGCTCGCGGCGATCGGCGGTCACGTCCTCGGGATCCTCGTTCCTCGCTCCGCGACCGAAGCGGTCGGGATCTCGGACGATGCCTATCACTGGCTGGCCGTCGTGGGTGGCCTCGCGGCGTCGGCGCTCGTCGCCGCCGGGGTGGCCGTCCTGGCCTACCGCCGACTGACCGTCGACCGCGTCGCCGCGACGACGCTCCGGAGCGACAGGGTCATGTACCCGCTGCTCCTCCTCACGATCATCGCCGGGGTCGCGGCCACGATCGACACCGTTGCCGACCGCTACGCCTATCGCGAGACGGTCAGCCCGTGGTTCCGCGGGATCTTCACGCTCCAGCCCGACGGGGCCCTGATGGTGGGCGCGCCGTTCGTCTTCCAGCTCCACGTCGTGACGGCATGGCTTCTCTTCGCGATCTGGCCGTTTACGCGGCTCGTGCACGTCTGGAGCGTCCCGGTCACGTACCTGGGGCGCGCGCCGATCCTCTACCGCGGTCGCTCCGGCTCGCCGGCACGCAGGAGCCGGGCGTGATCGGGTAATGGGCATCCAGGAGCCCGATATCCGTAGCGGTGGTTCTGCGAGGTGGATCGAGCATTGGGAGCCGGAGGACGAGTCGTTTTGGGAGCGTGAGGGGAAGTCGATCGCGTGGAATGCGTTGACGATCACGACGGCGAATTTGACGATGGCGTTTGTCGTTTGGTTTGTGGTCAGTGCGTTGGTGGTGCGGTTGGAGAAGGTCGGGTATGAGTTCTCGACGACGCAGTTGTTCTGGTTGGCGGCGATGCCTGGGCTCGCGGGTGGGACGCTCCGGATTTTGCATACGTTCCTGATTCCTGTGTTCGGGAGCCGGAGGGTCGTGAGCCTTTCGACGGCGGCGTTGCTGGTGCCGTTGGTCGGCTGGTTCTTCGCTGTCCAGAACCCGGATACGCCTTACTGGTTGTTCCTGGTGCTTGGGTTCCTGGCGGGTCTCGGCGGCGGTAACTTCTCGTCGTTCATGCCGTCGACGAGTTTGTTCTTCCCGAAGCGGTTGCAGGGAACGGCGCTCGGCGTCCAGGCGGGGATCGGGAACTTCGGTGTCAGTCTCGTCCAGTTCATCACGCCGTGGGTGATCGGGTTCGCGCTGGTCGGGAGCGCTCAGGTGACCGATAAGGGCAAGGACGTCTGGCTTCAGAACGCGACGCTGATCTGGATGCCGTTTGTGGCGTTCCTCGCTCTCGCTGCCTGGCTGCGGATGCGGAGCGTGCCGGTGCACGCGAACGTGCGTGAGCAGGCAGACATCTTCCGGGAGAAGCACACCTGGGTGATGACGTCGTTGTACATGATGACGTTCGGGTCGTTCGCGGGTTTCGCGGCCACGTTCCCGTTGATGATCAAGGAGGTCTACGGCGGCTTCGACGACGCGCCCGATCCGCTCACGTATGCGTTCCTGGGGCCGCTTGTGGGGTCGATCTCCCGGGTTGTGGCGGGGCCGCTGGCGGACCGCTTCGGCGGCAGCCGTCTGACGCAGGTCTCGGGTATCGGGCTGCTTGTCTCGGCGGTCGGGGTGTCGTTCTTCGTCCAGCCGACCTCGACCGATGAGTTCAAGTGGTTCGTGCTGATGATGCTGCTCGTGTTCGCGTTCTCGGGGGTCGGGAACGCCTCGACGTTCAAGCAGATCCCGATGATCTTCGAGCCGCGCCAGGCGGGAGGCGTGATCGGCTGGACGGCCGCGATCGCTGCCTACGGCCCCTTCATCTTCGCGGTCGTCATCGCGGCCGTGATCGACTCCACCGGCTCACCGATGCCGTTCTTCATCGGCATCGCCGTCTTCTACCTCCTCAACATCGCGCTCAACTGGTGGTACTACCGACGACGAAACGCCGAACGACCCTGTTGAGCCTGCTCAACGCGACGGTGTGGCCCGGGAGTCGGCGCGAGCGTCTCGGTGGTTTGCGCCACGTGCGCGACGCCCGGAGTGAGGCGTGCGGGCGGCCGTGGTGGCCGTGACGATCACTGCGACGCCTGCCAGGAGGAGTGATCGCGTCCCGACCACCGGCGCGAGCACGCCGGCAGGCGCCCATCCGGCAGTCAGAAGCGCTCCCGTTGAGTGAGGAGCCAGACGGAGATCGCGATCGTGAATGGGGTGGTCCCCAACGCTGCTGAGCTGCGACGACGGGGGAATCCCTCACGGTCGACAGGGGAATCCCGGATGTGCCGGAATGGGGCCGGTGATACGTTGGGCGTGACGACAGAGCAGGGGTAATCCCCCTCCACCGGCCGCCGGGATCGGTGGCCGGGAGCAAGGAAGTGGTCACCATGACAGTTCCAAGGCTCCTCATCGGGGTTGTTGCGCTGTCTGTTGCGGCGGCGTTCGCGCCAGCGGCGCTCGGGGCGGATCGGCCGGATGATCGTGCCGGTCCCCGCGGCGTCGGGGCGGCTGATGTCGCGACCGTCGTGGTTCGGCCGGATGATCGTGCCGGTCCCCGCGGCGTCGGGGCGGCTGATGTCGCGACCGTCGTGGTTCGGCCGGATGATCGTGCCGGTCCCCGCGGCGTCGGGGCGGCTGATGTCGCGACCGTCGTGGTTCGGCCGGATGATCGTGCCGGTCCCCGCGGCGTCGGGGCGGCTAACCCGGTTGTCGCCGAGGCACCCGCTGCCTCGACCGGTATCGACTGGGCCGAGCCGCTCGTCGTCTCCGCGCTTATCGCCTTCGGGGCGGTAGCGGCGATGGCGATCGCCTACGGCGTGGTTCACTATCGCCATGGCGGGCCGGGGAAGACCGGTGGGCCTGGCAGGACTGCAGTCACCCACTGAACGAGACGCCCCCGGACAGCCAAGAGGGTGTTCCGGGGGCGTTTCTTCTCGGCGGCACGGCGCGGCGCTCGGGTTCGGCCCTGTCGGCTACGGCAGCCCCGAGGGCGATCTGCTGCGTTTCCGCTTGGGCGCATAGCGGGATTGCGCCCCCTATCTGGAGTGCTACCCGAACGTGTGTCCTTTCCTCCCCTGCGATGGGCCGTGCTGGGATCGAACCAGCGACCTTGGGATTAAAAGTCCCCTGCTCTACCAACTGAGCTAACGGCCCTGCGCCGGAGTGTAGGCAACCTCCGCCGTCGCCTCGTCTCGAGCGACCGCAGGGCCAGGCACCGCAGACGCGTCGACATACGCGGATCAGGCACACTGGTCGTGTGGCGATGTTGGAGAAGCCCCGCCTGCGCGGTGTGTTCCACCTCTGGGCGTTTTTCGCTGCCATCGTCGCCGGCTTCGTGCTCGTCGTTCTCGCCGACGGTGCGCTCCCACGGTTCGCCGCGTGGGTCTACGTGACAGCGCTCGCCGCGATGTTCGGGGCGAGCGCGCTCTACCACCGCTATCCGTTCAAGTCGGCCGCCAGGCGCGTGTGGGCGCGTCGGCTCGACCACTCGACGATCTTCCTCTTCATCGCCGGCACCTATACGCCCTTCGCGCTGCTCGCCTTCGACGGCTCGATCACGTGGATCGTCCTCGCGACCGTGTGGTTCGGTGCTGCGCTCGGCCTGGTGCTGAACTTCCTCTGGCTCGACGCTCCCAAGTGGGTGTCGGTGCTGGCGTACTTCGCCGTGGGTTGGGTGGGTGTGATCACGATTCCGCAGATGCTCACGGGCGTCGGCCTGCCGGGCTCCGTGCTCGTCATGATCGGTGGCGTCCTCTACACGCTCGGAGCGCTGACGTACGCATTCCACTGGCCCAACCCGTTTCCGTCGACATTCGGGTTCCACGAGGTCTTTCACGTGCTCGTCGTCGCGGCAGCGACGACGCAGTTCGTCGCTGTCTCGCTCGTCGTCCTGTAACGCCCGGCGCCCCTCCGGGACTGTACGGTCATGAGCATGGAAACAACACAGCTGTCCGACGCCGAGTGGCGTGCCCGCCTCACCCCGGAGCAGTACGCCGTGCTGCGCGAGAAGGGGACAGAGCGGGCGTTCACCGGCGCCTACACCGATGAGAAGACACCGGGGGTCTACCGTTGCGCGGGCTGCGGGACGGAGCTCTTCCGCTCCGACGCGAAGTTCGACTCCGGCTCGGGCTGGCCGAGCTTCGTCGAGCCCGCGTCGCTCGAGAGCGTCGACACCCACGTCGACACGAGCTACGGCATGATCAGGACCGAGGTCACCTGCGCCACCTGCGGCGGCCACCTCGGCCACGTCTTCCCGGACGGCCCTGGCCCGACCGGCCAGCGCTACTGCATCAACTCCTGCGCGCTCGAGCTCGAGCCGCAGCCGTAGACCGCAGCCGGGTACACCGCGCGCTGTCGGGTCACGTTTCGCGTGACCCGACAGCGCCCGTGCGCTCCGTAGTTCACCCGTGTGTGCCGGCGGGTCGCTACGAATGTCCTGAGCCCCGGCGGCGGGCATGCTCGGCGGGTGAAGATCCTTGTCGCATTTGCGAGCAAGCACGACGCGACGAAGGAGATCGCCGCTGCCATCGGTCGGGTGCTCGGCGCGAGCGGATTCGACGTCGAGGTGAGATCGGTCGAAGACGTCGAGAACCTCGACGGCGTCGACGCAGTCGTGCTCGGAAGTGCCGTGTACGTCGGGCGGTGGCGTGCGCCGGCGAGGCATTTCGTTGACGCGAACGCGGAGGCGCTCTCTGCCCGGCCCGTCTGGCTGTTCTCCAGCGGGCCGCTCGGCGATCCGCTGAAGCCCGATGAGGAGCAAGCGGTCGACGTCGACTCGATCGTGGCTGCGACGTCAGCGCGGGACCACCGTCTCTTCGGTGGCAAGCTCGACCGGAGCCGTCTCGGTTTCGGCGAGCGCGCTGTGGTCACCGCCGTGCGCGCCTCCGAGGGCGACTTCCGCGACTGGGGGCAGATCGACGGCTGGGCTACGGGAATCGCAGAGGCGTTGAGCGCCGACTCCCACGGACCTTCGGAAGCAAATGGGCGGTGACGGGCTCGAACCGCCGACCCCCTCGGTGTAAACGAGGTGCTCTACCAACTGAGCTAACCGCCCTTGGTCGGGAAGGATAGGCGCTCGGGCGAGGGGTACCGCGCCAGAAACCCTCGGACGAGGGAGAGTAATGCAGGCCCGGAGGTGCGATAAAGGCCGTGTTGACCCTCATCGGAACTCATCCGGGAACCACGCTTCTCCGGCATGACCGGCGGTTGACATGCGGCAAGGTGCGGCCTGCGGCGTCTGCGGCGACCGGTGTCGGGAGACACCGCCTCCGACTCAGACCCCCCGGTGCCGCCGATGAGCGCTGAGCGCGAGCCCCGAGACGACGGCCTGCGTGAGTCGCTCGACGCGCTCACGGATCGGGTCGACACGCTGTCCGCGATGGTGCGTGAGGCGACCGGAGGGATCGCCGCGAACCGCGGCCAGGTCTCCGCGCTCGACCGTCGCCTGCAGGACCTGACCGGGAAGGACACCGATCAGACGGCTGCCGACCTGACGGCGCTTCGAGGGGAGCTCGATGCACTGCGCGGGTTCATCTCCGACCAGCCGGATCGGTCGGGACGTATGGCCGAGGCCGCCTCCGACCCGTTGCGCGAGACGATCACCGAACTGGCGGGAAGAATCGACATGCTGGGCGAGGTCGTTCGGTCGACCTCGGGCAAGATGGTCGGGGAACAGAACAAGACGTCGGAGCTCGCCGAGGCGCTCGCCGAACAGGACGCGCGTGCCGAGGCGAGGTTCGCCGAGATCCAGCAGCGGCTCGACTCCGTCTCGCAGCAGGCGGCACAGGCTCTTGCGGCGCCCCCCGCACTGCCGCCGGATGCCGCGCTCGAGCAACGGGTCAACGACAAGGTCGGAGTGCTCGTCGACCGCGTCAACTTCCTCGCAGAGACGGCCGGCGCGACGGCGGGGAAGCTCGCAGCGACCGACGGCGAGCTGAACACGTTCCAGCAGCGCAGTACCGAGGCGCTGACGAAGCTCGAGCGACGCAGCGACGAGGCACTTGCGCGCACCGAAGGCGCGCTCCGTGCGATGCGCGGGGATCTCGAGGCCTTCAGGACGAAGCTCGAGGTCGATCCGATGCTCTCCGAGCGGATGGGCAGCTTGCTCAACTCCGTCGAGGCTCTCGGCTCTCGCGTCGGCACGCTGTCCGGGATCGTCAACGAGACTGCCGGTCGCGTCGCCGGGCGCGAGGTGGAGATCGCCGGCCTCGACAACCGGATCGACGAGGTCAGCCTCCGGATCGAGAGCGTTGCGAACGAGCTTCGCTCGGAGATCGACGCCCTCGCGGCGGAAGGCACCGGATCGGAGACGTCCGACGCCGATGCGCGCTCCGAAGCGCTCGGCCTGCATCTTGCGGCGCTCGAGCAGACAGTCGCGGACACGGCCGGAGCCGCCGAGCAGCTCGGGTTCGACCTCCGCGACGAGATCACGTCCCTGGCCGCAGCCGTCGCGCAGGAGCATCACGAGGTCGTCGAGGCGACCAAGGCCCTCGAGGCGCGTGGCGCCGCGCTCGAGGCGAGGATGGATTCGCTCTCCGAGTTCGCGTCGTCGTCGGCAGCACGGGGCTCCGAGGAGGTCGAGGCACTCGCTGCCGCGGTCGTCCGACGGCACGCCGAGGTGCTCGAGGTCACGGCCGAGTGGGAGGAGCGCCGAGCCGAGCTCGAGCGCCGCATGGACGACCTCACGGCCTTCGCGGCGTCGACCGCCGAGCGAGGCACCGACGAGATGAGTCGCGCGCTGACGACGCTCGCGGCCCGGCTCGAGCTCCTCGAGCACGACCGTCTGGCCGTTGCCAGCGATGCGACGTACGTCGAGTCGTCCTGGGCCGAGGAGCGAGCCGCCCTCGAGATCAGGCTGGACGAGATCGCCGCCTCGATCTCGGAGGAACGCGTCCCCGCGCCCGACGTCGGACGCCTCGTCGACGAGCTTGCCGGGCGACTCGCCCGCATGGAGGGGGAACGCGAAGCGGTGGCCGACCTTGCGGCCCTCGCGGAGACGTGGACGAGCGAGCTTGCCTCGCTCGAGGCCCGAGTCGACCAGGGACTCGCGACGCTCGGCGACCCGAGCTCGCCGGCCGTGGGCTCCGACGTAGATATCACGGTCGATCCCGAGCTCTTCGACAACGTCGACGAGCTCGCCCAGAGGATCGAGCAGATCGAGACGGACAGGGACGCGGTGCGGGCCGAGCTCGCCCGCACGGCAACGTCCTGGGCAGCCGAGCGCGCGGGGCTGCAGGAGCGCGTCTCCGAGCTCGCGGCGCTGATCGTCACGGGGCCGATCGAGTCCGGCGTCGCCGGCGAGTCCGGCGATGCGTTCCTGGAGTCGCCGCAGGAGCTCGACAAGCTCCGTATCGGCGTCGAGGGCCTGCGTATGAGGCTTGCCTACCACGAGAAGACCGTCTCGGACCTGGCAGGCTCGCGGGGCGTCGTCCAACGGCTCGACGAGTTGAGCGCACGTCTCGATCAGCTCACGACGATCGTCATGTCGCAGCAGTCGGGCTCGGCGCCCACCGCGGGTCAGGAGCCGGCCGTGATGCCGGTCGCCGAAACGTCCGGGATCCTCAGTCGCCTCGACGAGGCCGACCGCCAGCGCGCTCAGAGCAGGGAGAGGATGCTCGCCCAGATGGAAAAGATCGCAACCCGCATGGACTGGCGGCTACAGCGGCTCGAAGCGGCCGGCGTCACCGTCGGCTCGGGCGTCGACGAGAGCTGACCGACCCCCGCGGGGCCCGAGACCCTGCGAACCGGATCGCAACTGACGAGGTGTCACCGGCTCAGGGTTCCTAGCCGCGCGCCGGTCTCGACCACGTCGGCGTCAGCGCTCCGGCCCTACCGAGCCCGATTGCCTCCTCGACGGCATGGCCGATAGCGAGCAGCCTCGCCTCCGAGTTGGGCGGACCGATCAGGACGAGCCCGACCGGGAGACCGTCGACGAGCCCCATCGGAAGGCAGAGAACGGGCCAGCCCGCGATCGACGGTGCGGCGCTTGCGAGGCCACCGCCGATCGACCTGTCTCCGTTGACGAGATCGCTCTTCCACGCGGGCGCAAACGCCGGAGCGATCAGGAGCTCGGGGGCGTCGCTACCGGCGAGAGCGGGCTCGAGGCACTCGCGTCGCGCCTGGTCGAGATTGCGGGCTCGGGCGGCGACATACTCGGGTGCGGCGCGGCCGCCGGAGAGCAGCGCCGCCTCGAAGTGCTCCTGCCCGAAATGTGCGAGCTCGATCGAAGAGTGCTCGCGGTTGAACGCGACGACCTCGGCCAGCGACGACGGCCCGGAGCCGGGTCGCGCCGCCAGGTATGCGTCGAGGTCGGACTTCAGCTCCGCGAGGAGGACGACGAGCTCGTCCGGCCCGAACGTCTCGGGCGGCTGCAGTGTGGCGGTGGACAGAGCCGTTCCGTGCTCTCGCAGGGTCTCGAGCGTCTCGGAGAACAGCGCGTCGGTCGCGGCGTGACCGCTCAGCCACGCCTCGGCGACGCCGAGCCTGACGTCCCGAAGCACGACGCTCCCGCATGCGTCGCCGTACTGCATCGCCCCGGTGAGCGCGTCCAGAAGCAGGGCCGCGTCTTGCACCGATCGACTGATCGGGCCCGGAGCATCCTGGCTGCCGCTGATCGGGACGATGCCTTCGGTCGGAAGGAGGCCGACCGTCGGCTTCAGGCCGACGCACCCGTTGAGCGAGCTCGGGCAGGTGATCGAGCCGTCCGTTTCGGTGCCGATCGCAAGGGGCGCGAGTCCGCCCGCGACCGCTGCCGCGGACCCCGATGACGATCCGCCGGCGCTGCGGTCGAGTGCCCACGGATTGCCCGTGAGCCCTCCGACTGCCGACCAGCCGCTCGTCGAGCGTGTCGAGCGGATGTTGGCCCACTCCGAGAGGTTCGTCGCGCCGAGCACGACGAGCCCGGCGTCGCGCAGTCGGGCGACGAGAGTGGCATCGCGCGCGACGGTGCGCCCGGCGAGCGCGAGAGACCCGGCTGTGCCCGGCAGGCCGACGGCCTCGATGTTGTCCTTGATCAGCACCGGTACCCCGTGCAACGGCCCGCGCGCGTGCCCGGCGGCTCGCTCGTGATCGAGTCGCGATGCTGCCTCGAGCGCATCGGGCGCGAGCGCGAGCACTGCCCGCAGGTGCGTATCGCCCGGGCCGTCGACGGCCGCGATGCGATCGAGGAGCGTCCGCACGACCTCGACGGACGTCACGAGGCCCGCGCCGAGGTCGTTCGCGATCTCCGCAGCGTTCGCGGTCGCGAGAGATGCCGAGTCGGGGTGGGGGTCGGTCGCGCTCACGCAGGCACTCTCGCAAATCGGATGACCCCTCGTCGGCGGTCGTCGTCAAGCACCGTGGTCAACGCCGATCGAGGGATGAGTCAACCTCGAAAGGGGGAATGCGCGTCACTCGCCCCCGATGCACGATGCAGCTACCTCGATGGAACGCGACGGTGCGGCGGACGCGGAGGTCGAGAGATACGAGCTCATCTGAGGTGAGCCATTGCGAAGGGAGGGCCTCGGCGGTGGCCCTCCTTTTCGTCGCGCTTGCAGGGCGACCGATGACTTCTCGCCTCGCCGATGGTTGTATCTCTTGTGAGAGCCCCACCGCGGGTACGGCGCTGGTGTTCGCCTTCGCAGGCGAAAAGATCTTCGGCCTCACGGGCTTCGCCGGATATCCTCAGCTCGTTCCCGCCCTTGGCCTTCCCGACGAGTTGGAGGTACAGATGGCCTACGACGAGAAGCTCGCCGACCGCGTGCGCGATGTCCTCGACACGCAGGCCGGCGTGAGCGAGCGGAAGATGTTCGGCGGGCTCGCGTTCATGGTGCACGGCCACATGGCCTGCGGTATCGTCGCGAGCGACCTCATGTTGCGCCTTGGCGCGGAGGGAGCAGAGAGCGCGCTCGCCCGTCCCCACGTGCGGCCGATGGACTTCACCGGCAAGCCGATGAAGGGGATGGTCTACGTCGAGGCCGAGGGCCTGCGGGGCGTCGCCCTGCGCCGGTGGGTCGAGAAGGCGGTCGCCTTCGCGGCGACCCTGCCGCCGAAGGGCCAGGCGCGCGCTTGAACAGCCGCGAGGGACGGCGGTCGAATGCCCCCAACGGGATTCGAACCCGTGCTGCCACCTTGAAAGGGTGGTGACCTAGGCCGCTAGTCGATGGGGGCGGCGGCTCGGATCGTACCTGTGCAAGCCGTTTCCGCCCTGCTCCCTCTCGGCCGGCACGTATCGTTGCCCAGTCCTGCTCTGATTAGTGCTCCGATTCGGTATCGGAGTTCGCACAGCCCGTTCGCCGCTGTGAGCGCGTGCACACCCCTTTCAAGCGACCTCGAAGAACGAGCGGCACAGCAGCTCGGCGCGCGCACCCGGGCTGGACACGCTCGGTCTGAAGCTCCAGCGGGCACGCTCTCCCACACCATCGGCGGGGTCGGCGCGGATGCAGAGGCGCTTGCGCGGCGCATTGCCGGCCGCCGGGCCGAACGACTCGGACTCCGCGCAGCGTGATCATGGCGGGCGGTCTCGCGCTCTCCCGGGTGGGCCGGCTCGTGACGGGCCTCGCTACTCTTGCCGTCGGGATGTCCGCCGACGACTCAGGGTTCCGTCCGGCGCGGCTCGGGTCCGACTTCGGCCTCGCGCGTCTGACCGTCCACTGGCAGGCGGCGTTCGATGCCGCCGATGTGGCGCTGAGAGCGGCGGGTCACGACCTCTCCGACGACGAGCTCGGCCTGCGACGCCGGGCCCTCGCGGCCGAGGAGGGAGAGACGCTCTTGCTCCTCCGCCGCTTCGCCTCCGAGCATCTCATCACCCCTCCGCCCCGTCTCTACTTCAGCCCGATCAGCCCACCCATGCTCGGGCTGCCGTCGTCGCTGAGGGCGTGCGTCTTCGAGCTCGACGGCGTTCTGGCCAACAGTGCCGCGATGCATCGTGCAGCCTGGTCGGAGACGTTCGACCCATTTCTTCGGCGCCGGTCATCGCTCACGAGTCACGAGGTGATCCCCTTCGACCCCCGCGGCGACTACGAGACGTACATCGACGGACGGCCGCGTCTCGAAGGGGTACGGGAGTTCCTCGCGAGTCGCGGGATCAGTCTTGCCGACGGTGACGCATCGGACCCACCGGGAGCTGAGACCGTGCACGGGCTCGCCAATCGAAAGAGGGAGGCGCTGTGGTCGCTCCTTCAACGCCAGGGCGTCTCCGCATTCGACGGCGCGCGCCTGTATCTCGCCGCCGCGCGCCACGCCGGTCTCGGGAGCGCCGTCGTGTCCGTCAGCGAGAACACGAACGCGATGCTCGATCTGTCCGGGCTCGTCCTGCTTCTGGATGCGATCGTCGACGGCGGGACGATTCGTTCCGAGCAGCTCCGGCACCTTCCCGAACCGGATACGTTCCTCGCCGCCGTACGTCTGCTCGGCGCAAAGCCGGAGCAAACGGCGGTCTTCGTCCACGACCTCGTCGGCGTCACCGCCGGGCGTTCCGCCGGCTTCGGCCACATCGTCGGAGTCGAGCGAAGCGGGCGGGCGCCGGCAATGCTCGCACACGGTGCCGACCGCGTCGTGCGCGATCTTGGCGCGCTGATGGGCGCGGGGCTGACAAGCTGATCCAGGAGGCACCCCGGCCGCTTCATGCATGTTCGCTACCCTGGTCGCACACGTAGACCGGAATTCGGCGGCGCCCCTCGCGCTCTCCCTATCCGTTCGCAAGGGAGGCGACCATGTCGGCAGCCGCACCCAAGCTCAGCTTCGACAACGGCGGGGCGTTCATCGAGGACACCCGGCGGGAGGTCGAGCAGTACCTCGCACGCGGAAGCACCCGGCTCAAGGGCGCCGTCCGGCTCTATGCGAAAGCGCCCATCGCGTTGACGCTGACCGCTTTCTCCTGGGCGGTGTTGATCTTCGCGAGCCCCGGCGTTTTCGTCGCGGCGCTCTGTCTCGTCGGGCTCATGGTCGGCTCGATCCTGGTCGCGTTTTGCGTCCAACACGATGCAAACCACGGCGCCTACTTCAAGCGCCGCCGCTGGAATCATCTCGTCGGCTGGTCGGCGGACTCGCTTCTCGGCTTCTCGAGCTACGCCTGGCGCGTCAAGCACAACGTGGCCCACCACACGTACACGAACGTCGACGGCTTCGACGACGATGCGACGCAGATGCCGTTCGCCCGCTTCATGGCCGCGCAACCCGTTCGCCCCTGGTACCGCTTCCAGCAGTACTACATCTGGCCGATGTACATGCTCATGGTCCTGCGCTGGCAGGTCATGGGCGACATCGCCGCGTTCAGTCGTGGGTCCATCGGGAGAAGCTCGTTGCGGGTTCCGCGGGGCTGGAACCTCACCGGTGTCGTCGCCGGAAAGGCGTTCTTCCTCAGCTGGGCGCTCGTCATCCCGATGCTCGTCTACCCTTGGTGGGCCGTCGTCGGTGCCTACCTCATTTTCGCGATGACCACGAGCCTGATCACCGCGACGACGTTCCAGCTCGCGCACTGTGTCGAGGAGGCGTCGTTCGCATCGGCGGACGAACTCCGCGCCGAGCGGCGTATCTGGGCCGTCCACGAGGTCGAGACGACGGTGGACTTCTGTCCGCGTAACCCGGTCATGACATGGATGCTCGGCGGGCTCAACTTCCAGATCGAGCATCACCTGTTCCCGAAGATCCCTCACACGCACTACCCGAAGATCGCCGAGATCGTTCGCCGCAACTGCCTCAAGCACGGCGTGCGGTACTCGTTCCACCCGTCGCTCGGGCGGGCGTTGCGGTCGCACTTCCTCCACCTGCGTGAGATGGGACGACTCGGGCTGCCGCCAGAGATCGAGATGGGGTAGCGGGCGCCGAGTCCGGCGGGCGGGACGGGTCTTACTATCTGCTGATGGCGACGGTCTCCGCAATCGCGTATTCCCCGGTGAAGGGACTCGCGCTCGCGTTTCACGACGAGGTCGAGCTCGAGCAGAACGGCATCCGCGACAACCGGCGCTTCCACCTGATCGGCGAAGACGGACGCCTCGTCAACGGCAAGGTCGCCGGGCAGCTCGTTCGGGTCGCCGCGACGAGCGACCGTGACGCTTCCCTGCTCTCGCTTCGCTTTCCGGACGGCAGCGTTCTCGAGGAGGACGTCACCCTCGGGGCCGCGGTCGAGACGAACTTCTTCGGCAGGCCCGCGTACGGTCGGCTCGTCGAAGGAGCGTTCTCCGAGGCGCTCTCCGAGATCGCCGGCCTCTCGCTCCGGCTCGTCCGCTCTGACGAACCGGGCGCCGGCTCCGATCGCGGCCCCGACGGGAGCGTGTCGCTCGTCTCGACGGGGACACTCGGGCGGCTCGCGCAGGAGGCCGGCGTCGAAAGCGTCGACGGCCGCCGTTTCCGGATGCTCTTCACGGTCGCGGGCGTCGATGCACATGCGGAGGACGAATGGCTCGGTCGTTCTGTCGCAGTAGGACGTGCTGTCGTCAGGCTGCACGAGGTCGTCGGCCGCTGTGCGGTGACGACCCATGACCCCGACACCGGCGTGCCCGATCTCGACACGCTGCGGATCCTCGCCGGTTACCGGCCGCCGGAGAGCGGTGAGCCGCTGCCGCTCGGGGTCTGGGGGAGCGTCGAGCAGGCCGGCGTCGTGCGTGTCGGCGACCGCGTGGAGCCGTCCTGACGATCGATCCACGTACCACGATCGCGACCGTGGAGCTGACGGTCGCAGACCTCGAAGCTCAGGCCGCCTTCTACCGCGACGCGATCGGCCTGAGAGAGCTGCGCCGGTCGGACGACACCGTCGAGCTCGGTGCGCCGGGTGACGACCTGCCGCTCCTCGTGCTCGAACATCGGCCCGCCGCGCCGCCGCGCCCGCCACTCACGACGGGGTTGTTTCATCTTGCGCTCCTCGTACCGACGCGCGACGAGCTCGCTCGCGCCGTGCATCGCGTCACGAGCGCCGGCCGACGATTCACCGGGGCCTCCGACCACCTCGTCTCCGAGGCGCTCTATCTCGACGACCCCGAGGGAAACGGGATCGAGATCTACCGTGACCGGCCGCCCGAGGAGTGGGAGCGCGACGGCGAAGAGCTGCAGATGGCCACGCTACCGCTCGACCTCGGCAGCGTTCTCTCGGGTGTCGCAGCAGGGGACGTCGGCGAAGGAATGGTGGCCGGGACACGTGTCGGCCACGTCCACCTCCAGGTCGCCGATCTTCCGGCCGCAGAGGCGTTCTATGTCGGGACACTCGGATTCGACCCGGTCGTGCGAAGCTATCCGGGGGCGCTGTTCGTCTCGGCAGGCGGATACCACCACCACATCGGGCTCAACACGTGGGCCGGCGAGGGTATGGCGGCCCCGCCGCCGGGAGCTCTCGGGCTCCACAGGTTCACCGTCCTGCTGCCGGACGACGCTTCGCTCTCGGAGGTCAGGGCCTCTGTCGCGGCGGCTGGGCCCGGGGACGGCTCTGCAGAGCTCGCGGACCCGTCAGGGAACAGGATCCTGCTGACGACCCGCTGACCGGGTCGCCGCGGCGGCAGCGCGTGCCTGCCGCTCGTAGTGGTTCGCGGCATGACCCGCGCCAGCTTCCTCAACGGCATCCGGATCGGCCGATGCTGCATCTGCCGCACGTGGCAGAGCTCGTGCGTGACGAGGTCGTCCGAGACGTCCCGGGAGCGAAGCAGGATCGGGCGGTGGAACGCGCAACCGGCAAAGCGACGCAGCCCCGGAATCCGGAAGAACCAGGGGGCAGGATCGTCAGCGGAACTGTGGTCACCGCAAAAGCGTGGCACGTCGGTCCGGTACGTATCCTCAACGGTCGTTGAGCGCGTGCATCGCCTGCTAGCGTCGCGGCATGACACAGGCAACGCTCCACACAAGCGAAGGCTCGATCGAGATCGAGCTCTTTCCGGAAGACGCACCGAAGACCGTCGAGAACTTCACCCGGCTTGCCGGCGAGGGCTTCTATGACGGGCTCATCTTCCACCGGGTGATCCCCGACTTCATGATCCAGGGCGGGTGCCCGGAAGGCATCGGCACCGGCGGTCCCGGGTACACCTTCGAGGACGAGTTCAACGACCACAAGGTGGTCAAGGGCGCGCTCGCGATGGCGAACGCCGGCCCGAACACGAACGGCTCGCAGTTCTTCATCGTCACTGCCGAGGCGACGCCGTGGCTGGACGGCAAGCACACGGTCTTCGGCCAGCTGACCTCGGGCCAGGACGTCGTCGATCGTATCTCGCTCGTCGAGCGGGACGGACGCGACAGGCCGGTGACGCCGGTCACGCTCGACCGCGTCGAGGTAACGGAGTAGCGCGGCGAAGCCGCCGACCAATCCGAGGGGAGAGACTGAAGTCTCTCCCCTCGGATTGGTCGGGCGATAGGCTTCGGCCATGGACCTGAACGGTAAGACGGCGATCGTCACCGGGGCCTCCTCCGGTATCGGTGCCTCGACGGTGCGCAAGCTTCGCGACGCAGGTGTCACGGTCGCCGCGGGAGCACGCCGCGTCGAGCGGATCGACGCGGACGTCTCTCTCGAGCTCGATGTCACGGACGAGCAGAGCTCCGCTGCCTTCGTGGAGGCGGCGGTGGCGGCGCTCGGCGGCGTCGACATCCTCTTCAACAACGCCGGCCTGGCGCTCGGCCGAGCACCGTTCACCGAGTCCACCGCCGCGGACGAGGAGCGCGTCGTCCACACGAACGTCGACGGCGTCCTTCGGATCACGCGGCTTGCGCTGCCGCACATTCGCGATGAGGGCCATATCGTGTTCATGGGCTCGATCGCCGGCCGGCAGGCGTACCCGGGTGGGGCTTCGTACATCGCGTCCAAGTTTGCAGTCCGCGGGTTCTCCTACGCCCTCCGCGAGGATCTCCTCGGCCGACCGATCAGGATCACAACGGTCGACGCGGGCCTCGTCGAGACCGAGTTCTCCGTCGTGCGGTTCAAGGGCGATCAGGCGGCCGCGGACAAGGTGTACGAGGGTCTCGATCCCGTGACGCCGGACGAGGTCGCCGACTGCGTGATGTTCGCGCTGACGCGGCCGCTGCACGTGAATCTCGACGAGATCGTGATCAAGGCGATCGCGCAGTCGTCGGGCTCGCACGTCGTCCGACGACCAACCTGAGCTTTCCCTTTGCGGCTCCGCTCCGAGTACGACCGACGGATCGTCGGCTACGCCATTCCCGTGCTCGGCGCGCTCGCGGCCGAGCCCCTCTACGTCCTCGTCGACACGGCGGTCGTCGGGCACCTCGGCAGATCGCAACTTGCGGCCCTCGGTCTCGCCGCGACCGTCCTCTCGGTGCTCGCGATGTTCAACTTCCTCCAGTGCGGGACGACCGCGCAGGTCGCGCGTGCGACGGGGGCAGGCGAGGGCCTGACCGCGGCCGTCTCGGTGCACCGTGTCTCTGGCTCTCGTTGGGCTTCGGTGCTCTCGTCGCCGTCGCCGTCGCTGTCCTGGCACAGCCGATCGTCTCGGTCATCGGTGTGTCGAGGATCAGACGGCGTCGTACGCGGTCACCTATCTGCGCATCGCGGCGCTCGGCGTCCCGTCGGCGTTTCTCGCGATCGTCGGTCAAGAGCTCGGCGCCGGATGGCCCGGCGGCGCTCACGGTGCTCATCGTCACGCGCCTTGCGTTGATGGGTGTGCGCTTCGGGCGCCGCCAATGGCTCGTTACGGGCTTCGTCTTACGCCAGCCTCGCGGATCCAGTTCGCCGTCACTGCGACCTCCTCGAACCCGGCTCGGAGGATGTTGCGGTACGAGTTCGAGGGAAGCCCTTCCCGACGCTCACCCGTCTCGGTGACGAGGACGTCGCACCCGCTTTCGCGTGCGTGCCGGATGCGTGCGGCAAGGAGCGCGCTCTGCCCGCCCTTGCCCCGATGCTCGGTTAGCGTCGCTGCGAAGGCGAGATAGCCGACCCCCTCCGAGACGTAGAGCCCCGCAGCTGCCGCCGGTACCTCTCCGTCGAGCGCGAGCCAGCAGTCCCATCCGTGACGGTGAGCCCCGGCGACCCAGGCGGCCGCGGCGTCGGGCAGGCCGTATCCGGTCGCGACGATCCGTCCGAAGGCGTCGGCGTTCTCGGCTCCGACCGGAACGAGCTCGAGATCGCTCGGTCGTGCCGGGAGGTCATCGGCTCCGCGGCGAAACGACATCCATCCCCAGCCCGGCTCGAGGCCGCGACCGCGTAGCCAGTCGACGAGCTCGGGTGGCTCGGCCTCTGGCGCGACCGCGACGTAGCACGTGACGTCGTCCCCGATTGCCGCGAGGGCGGCATCGAGCTCCTCCTCGGTCGCCGGTCTGTCGATGCCGAGGCCGACGATCCGGTTCAGCATCGGGGACAGAGGTGCCTCACTTGCGCAAAACACCGTCACGCCGTCGAACTCGACGACATCCGGGTAGAGGCTCGCGAACGCCTCCAGCACGACTCGCTTCTCCCGCTCCAACTCGGCACGTATCCTAGCGCTGCGCTCAAGCAGCCGCGCGGCGCTTGCGCCAGTAGCGCTCGAGGCCCGGGAAGCACTCGGTAAACGGAGAGGCGCGGTCGTAGTCCTCGGCCACGTCCGGGTCGGAGGCGAAGCAGTCCGCGCGCGCAGCGGCGGCGAATGTCGCCGCGTCCATGCCGTGGCCGACACGCTCACTCCAGACGCGGAGCGTCTCCCTGAGCCGGCCGAGATGCTCGGAAACATCGTCGAAGACCCCGAAGTGCGTCAGCGCGAGGCGCGCGGGGGCGCGGCGCTCGGTCTCGGAGATGGTCTCTTCCCACGCCTCGACGTCGATGTCGGGGGGAGGCGTCGGGGGAAGCACGGAGCGGGCGTTTCCGAGCCTGACGCCGGCCGAGTCGCCTGCGTAGAGCGTGCCGTCCTCGTGCAGCATCGAGACATGGTGGCTCGCATGGCCTGGGCTCGGAAAGCACGCGAGCCCGACGACGACGTCGCCGACGATCCTGATGTTCGCCTCGGGCACCGGGACGATCTCTCCCCAGAGCGCGTCGAAGGCGTCGCCGTAGAGGCGGCGCGCACTCGCTTCGAGTCTCGTCGGGTCGATCAGGTGCGGTGCTCCGATCGAGGAGACATGCACCTGGAGGGACGGGAACGCGCGCACGAGCGCGCCGGCGGCGCCGGCGTGGTCGAAGTGGATATGGGAGAGGAGGAGATGACGGATATCACCGGGCTCGTGCCCGCGCGCCTCGACACCGGCTCGAAGCGCGGTAAGCGCTGACGCGGGCCCACAGTCGAAGAGGGCGAGGCCATCCTCGGTCTCGACGAGGTAGCACCCGACGATCCGCGGGAAGCCACGGTGCTGGAGATCGATTGGATCCCTGCTCATGTCCGCAACGTATCCGATCGAAAGTGAGGTCCGTCGCCCCGGGGGTCGCGTGACAAAGAGAGGAGATCGTGTCACGATGTCTGGTTCTCAATCAGAAGGGGGAACCGATGTCCGACAGCGTCTACAGGGTGACCGAGGTGATCGGAACGAGCAGCGAGTCCTGGGAGGCCGCGGCTGCCAATGCGGTCGCAACCGCGGCGGGCTCCGTTCGCGATCTACGCGTGGCCGAGGTGGTGCGACAGGACGTGACGATCCAGGACGGCGCGATCACGAGCTACAGGGTCCGTCTCGGCCTCTCGTTCAAGTACGAGAGCGGCGACTGAGGCTCCGCTCGCCGACCCGGCCGGCCGATCCGATCGTCCCTGTCAGGCCGACGCCGTGCGCACGGGCGCGAGCGCCTGCGTGAGGTCCTCGACGAGGTCGTCGGCAGACTCGATCCCGGCCGAGAGCCGGACGAGGTTGCGCGGCGATGCGAACGGGCCGTCGGCCGTTGCCGCGTGCGTCATCCGGAACGGATGCTCGATCAGGCTCTCGACGCCTCCGAGGCTTTCGGCAAGCGTCCAGACCTTCGTGCGGGCGACCATCGCGACGGCCTCCTCTTCCGATTCGAGAAGGAACGAGACCATGCCTCCGAAATCGCGCATCTGACGTGCTGCGAGCTCGTGGCCGGGGTGGCCGGGAAGTCCCGGATAGAGAACGCCCATGACCGCCGGGTGCTCCTGCAGGAAGGCGACGACCGCGCGCGCGTTCTCGCAGTGCTGGCGCATCCGAACGGCGAGGGTCTTCAGCCCGCGCAGCACGAGCCACGCGTCGAACGGTCCCGGCACGGCGCCGAGCGACTTCTGCAGGAAGCGGAGCCGCTCGGAGATGGTCGGGTCGTTCGTCCCCGCGAAGCCGCCGACGACGTCGGAATGCCCACCGAGGTACTTCGTCGTCGAGTGCACGACGATGTCGGCGCCGAGCTCGAGCGGTTGCTGCAGGTACGGCGTCGCGAACGTGTTGTCGACGACGAGGAGCGCGCCTGCTGCGTGCGCGGCGTCCGCGGCCGCCCGAATGTCGACGACGTTGAGCAGCGGGTTGGTCGGCGACTCGATCCAGACGATGCGCGTGCGCTCGTCGAGGTGTGCGGCGAGGTTCGCCGAGACCTCATCGGGTGTGACGTAGTCGAAGAAGTAGCCCTTCGGCTCGTAGACCTGGGAGAACATCCGATACATGCCGCCGTAGACGTCGTTCACGCAGACGAGGCGCTCGCCGGGGTTGACGAGGTGCATGATCGTTGTCGCGGCACCGAGGCCCGACGAAAACGCGTGCCCGTAGTCGGCTCCCTCGAGCGAGGCGAGGCACTCCTCGAGCGCCGTCCGGGTCGGGTTCGCGACGCGGGCATAGTCGTAGCCCTTGTGGACGCCCACCGCCTCCTGCGCGTACGTCGAGGTCTGGTAGATCGGCGTCGTCACGGCTCCGGTCGCCGGGTCGGGATCCTGTCCCACGTGGATTGCGCGCGTTTCGAAGTCCATCTGGCTGATCGTAGTCGTGCGACCGTCAGCGCCGCACGGACTCGAGGCCGCAGGCGCGGCGCAAGCGGTCGAGCGCCCGGTCGAGCGCGGCGTCCAGTGCGCCCGAGGCACGAACCCCTCGCTCGCGATGGAACGCCTTGACGACGAGCACGCCGCTCCCCCGCTCGGATTTCAGATCGGCCCTGCCGACGATCCGGTCGCCGCGAAGAAACGGCAGGACGTAGTAGCCGAACTGCCGCTCGTGCTGCTTCTTGTAGACCTCGATCAGATGGTCGAAGCCGAACACGCGCCGCGCGAAGGGGCGATCCCAGAGGAGGTTGTCGAACGGCGAGAGCAGCACCGCTGCAGTCGGCTGGGGCGGATCGAGGTCGACGCCTGCGGGGACGAGAACCGGGGCACCGCCGTCTTCGACCGCGAGCCGCTCGAGCACTCCGTCAGCCACGAGGCCGTCGCAGACCGGACGCACCCGGGCGACCCCGCCCCGGAGTCGCCAGTGCTCGACGATGCCGGCTTCGGTGAGGGCGCCGCGCGCGGAAACGGCCTTCAGCGCGAGGGCTCGTAGCCGTTCGCTCTCACCCGGGACCGGCGCATCGAGGATCTCCTTCGGGATCACGCGCTCGGGCAGGTCGTAGAGCCGTTGGAACCCCTGCCGGCCCGCGATGACGAGGTCGCCGTGGTTCCAGAGCCGGTCGAGCATTGCCTTCGCCGGCTTCCAGTTCCACATCCCGGCTTCGCTCGTCCCCTCGAAGTGGCGCGAGCCGAGAGGGCCACGCTCGCGGATCTCGGCCACGATCTCCGCGGCGAGATGGGGGTGGGTGTCGCCGACGTCGCCGTACCAGCCGCGCCCGCCATCCTGCATCTGCGCGACGAAGAGCGGCCAGTCCTCGATCGGCAACAGGCACGCCTCGTGCGCCCAGTACTCGAACATGCGCCCCTGCGAGAGCAGCCGGCCGACGGTGCCCGGCCGGTACGCCCCGACGCGCGAGGTCAGCGCGATGCGGTGGCTGCGCTCGACGGCCGAGATCGAGTCGAGCTGAACGCAGGAGAGGCGCCGGACCGCTTCCTCGACCTCCCGGGCCGTGCCCGCGCGGGAGCGCGCCGCGTACTCCTGGGCGCCGACGGCGAGGCGCCGCAGCGCGACGAGCGAGATCGACCGCATCGCGCCCATTGTCGCGCAGAACTTCGGAGACAAGGAGGAAACGCGGTTCTGCTTCGGACACGGACCGGAAACGCGCGTTCTGCGAGCTCCCGGCCCGTGTAAGAAGTCTACGCGGATCGGGAACGCGCGTTCTGCGAGCTCCCGGCCGTGTCAGCGCCGTGACTACCTGGCCGTACCGACCCGAACGGGCCTCGACCCCGAGACACCCGACAGGACGGATCGACCGCGATCCTGTACGGAATGTAATCGTGTTGTGGGCGTCGTGCCTAGCGGATTTCGCGACCCTCGAGGAGCGCGGCGAGGCGGGTGGCGTCGATGTTCCCGCCCGACACGATGCACACGATTCGACCCGAGCCCGCCCGCCCCGAAACGGCGGCCGCCACCGAGAGGGCACCCGCACCCTCGGCGACGACGGACGCGCGGTCGGCGAGGAGCCGCACCGCAGATGCCGTCTCCTCGAGGCTGAGCGTGACCGCGCCCGAGACGAGCGGCCGCGCGCGCTCCCACATCGCGGGCAGGAGTGCTCTGCCGCCGGCTCCGTCGACGAACGACGGCGTGTAGTCGACGGCGGTCGGCTCCCCGGCCGAGAAGGACGCCGCAAAGGGCGCTCCGGTCTCGGGCTCGCAGGCGAGGATGCGTGTGCCCGGGCTCAGGGCGGCCAGCGCGCTCGCGATTCCCGTGGTCAGGCCGCCGCCGCCCCACGGAACGAGCACCGTGTCGATCGCGCCGAGGTCCTCGGCCAACTCGAGCCCGATCGTGCCGTTCCCGGCCATCACGGCGTCGTCGAGGACGGGGTGAACGAAGTAGCCGTCGACGCCCGGATAGGCCCCTTCCTCCATGGTCTGCCACCAGCGCTCGAACGGCACCGTGATCACGGTGCCGCCGAGCCGTGCGATCGCGTCGAGCTTCGTTTGCGGTGCATGGTCGGGCGCGACGACGGTTGCGGGCACCCCTTCCTCCCGGGCGATCCAGGCGACACCCTGCGCCATGTTGCCGGCGCTCGTCGTCAAGACCCCTCCGGCGATCGCGGCGGAGGGTGCCTTACGGATCGCGTTCGCGGCGCCACGGATCTTGAACGAGCCGATCGGTTGAAGGCACTCGAGCTTGAGCCAGATCTCCGCAGGGGACTCCGGAGCGTGGAGGCGCACGAGCGGCGTGTGGATCGCGACGTCGGCGATCCGGTCGCGCGCCGCCTCGATCTCTGTGAGCGGGATCAGAACTCGACCTCGACGCCGAGCCCGCGCTCGCGGGCGCGCATGACGCAGAGCTCGGCCGCGGCGAGGTCCTCGGCCGCGATCCCCATCGACTTGAACACCGTGAGGTCGTCGTCGCTCCGTCGGCCCTCGACGGTGCCGTTCAGCAGCTCTCCCAGCTCGGCGACGATGTGCTCCGGGCCGAACCCGAGCTCGGCGGCGGCGACGAGGAAGTCGCCGGCCTCGTTCAACGTCGACTCGCGCCGGTCGACGAAGAACCGCGCCGCGCCGACCGTCTCCGAGCTGAGCTCCCGTGCCCTCCCGTTCGGGAAGGAACCTGCCGCGTTGACGTGCGCTCCGCGTGCGAGCCACCGACGCTCCACGATCGGCTCGCTCGCCGCCGTCGCGGTGCAGACGACGTCGGCTCCGGCGAGCGCTTCCTCGACCGACGAGGCGACGAGCGAGTGGGTCTCGAGCGCGAGCGCCTCGGCGTGGGCAGGGCTCCGGCTCCAGATCCGGATGATCGGGTCGTCGAGAACGGTCTGCATTGCATCGACGTGCGAGCGGCCCTGCACGCCCGAGCCGATGATCGCGACGGTTCGAGACCCCGATCTCGCGAGGAGCTTCGTCGCGACGGCCGAGACGGCGGCGGTCCTGATCTCCGTGATCGGCGACGCATTGAGGACGGCGCTCAGCCGGCCGGTCGTCCCGTCGTGGAGGATCACCGCGCCCTGGTGCGCGTCGAGGCCGCGGCTGGGATTGTCGGGCACGACGACGATCTCCTTCAGCGCGAAGACGGGATTCGCTCCGGCCGCGTGGGCCGGCATGAGGCCCATCGCGGCGGGGCCGGGGGGCATCATCAGCGACCGGAGAGGGTTCGTTACCTCTCCCCGTGCGACTCGCGCGAGGACGTCCTCCATCGCTGCGATGCAGGACTCCATGTCCAGAACATCGCGTACGTCCTGCTCGGAGAGGACGAGAACGGTCACGAGAACACCTCCGTCAGATGGTCGCGCTCCGACTCGGAGAGCGAGAGGGCCAGGGCCTCGAACGCCGGGGCCAGGTGATCCGCGCGGCCGGGGCCGATCACGACTCCGGTCAGCTCGGGGAGAGCGAGTGCCCAGGCCAGCGCGAGCGCTGCCATCGAGGAGCCACGCCCCGTCGCGAGCCGTTCGAGCTCCTCGAGTGCGTCGAAGACCCTGTCCGAGGTGTACCCCGCGTACGGCTCGGGCCGGAGAGTCATCCGTGAGCCCGGTGGTGGCGCCTCGTTGCGCCGGTACTTGCCGGTCAGCCAGCCGCCGGCGAGCGGGCTGAACGGCGTGTATCCGAGGCCGTGCTGCCGCAGAAGCGGAAAGACGGTCTCCGTGTCCTGCTGGTCGAGGAGCGAGAAGCCGTTCTGGACCCACTCGTAGCGGGGCAGCCCCTCGAGCATCGAGAGCTCGAGCGCCTCGGCGAGCTGCTCGGCGCCGAAGTTGGAGGCGCCGACGGCGCCGATCTTCCCCGCTCGGATCCCGTCGTCGAAGGCCTGGAGCGTCTCCTCCTGTGGCGTCTCCGGATCGAAATCGTGGGCGAGGTAGAGCGCGACCCGCTCGACGCCGAGGCGCTCCAGGCTCGCATCGAGCTGCCGGTGGATGCGTGCGCGACCGAGGCCGTGATCGTGGCCCTCGTCCATCGGGTTGTACGTCTTCGTCGCGATCACGATCCGGTCGTGTACGGCCGCACCTTTCGTCCGAAGCCACTCGCCGATGAAGCTCTCGCTGCGCCCGCCGCCGTAGGCATCGGCCGTGTCGAAGGTCGTGATACCGCGATCCCACGCCGTATCCATCAGTCGAAAGGCGTCGTCCTTCGACGTTCCCTGTCCGAAGAACGCCGGCGACGAACCGATCCCGCCGAAGTTGCCGCAGCCGAGGATGATTCGCGTGACCGAGACGCCGCTACCGCCGAGTACACGCTCCTCCATCCGAGCGATCCTACGGCATCGCGTCCGCGACCCGCGTGGCGGTGGATCCGCTAGGTTCGGACCCCGCTTCCCGAGGAGGTGCTGTTCGATGCCCTACGTCGCCGCCGAGAATCGCTACGACTCGCTCCCGTTTCGGCGATGTGGCGCGAGCGGCCTGGCGCTGCCCGCCATCTCGCTCGGGCTGTGGCACAACTTCGGCGGTGATCGTCCGTTCGAGACGGTGCGGGCGATCGTACGGCGGGCCTTCGACCTCGGCATCACCCACTTCGACCTCGCGAACAACTACGGGCCGCCCTACGGCTCGGCCGAGGAGAACTTCGGCCGCCTCGTGCGCGAGGACCTGGCCCCGTACCGCGACGAGCTCGTCATCTCGACGAAGGCCGGCTACGACATGTGGCCGGGGCCGTACGGTGACGGAGGCTCGCGCAAGTACCTGCTCTCGAGCCTCGACCAGAGTCTCGCGCGCCTCGGTCTCGACTACGTCGACATCTTCTACTCGCACCGGCTGGACGCGACCACGCCTCTCGAGGAGACGATGGGCGCGCTCGATTCGGCGGTGCGCCAGGGCAAGGCGCTGTACGTCGGGATCTCGTCCTACTCGGCAGCGAAGACGCGCGAGGCGGTTGTGATCCTGCGGGATCTCGGCACGCCGCTGCTGATCCACCAGCCGTCGTACTCGATCCTCAACCGCTGGATCGAGCCGGATCTTCTCGACGCCGTCGGAGAGCTCGGCGTCGGCTGCATCACGTTCTCACCGCTCGCACAGGGTCTGCTGACCGATCGCTATCTCGACGGGATCCCTGTCGGGTCGCGGGCGAGCCGCGACGATTCTCTCGCGTCCAGCTCGATCACCGCCGACGTGCTCCAAAAGGTGCGGGCGCTCCACACTGTTGCGACCGCGCGGGGGCAGAGCCTCGCCCAGATGGCGCTCGCGTGGACGCTGCGCGACGAGCGCGTGACCTCGACGCTCATCGGTGCGAGCAGCGTGGAGCAACTCGAGCAGAACGTCGGCGCCCTCGACAATCTCGCGTTCACGGACGAGGAGCTCGCGGAGATCGACCGCGTCGCCCCTGACGACCGCGTCAACATCTGGGCGGCGTCGAGCTCGCACTGAGCGCCCGTCGGGCCGGCGGCTTCGTTCGCCACGCGAGCCGGACACGGTCGGCTCGGCGACTCCTACCCCGCTCGTAGCGCGGCCACAGGGTGCTCCCAGTCGCGGGCGCTTGGATGTGCGTACCTCGACATCTCCTGAAAGGAGAACGGATCATGAAGCTCACGAAGGTACGTATGTTGCTCGCATCGGTCGCGGCACTCGCCCTGATGGTCGGCGTCGGCTCGGCGATCGCGGCGACGAGCGGCGGCGGGAAGGGCCTGAAGCAGGTTGCTGCTCACATCACGGGCAAGGCGACGTTCGAAGCGGCGGTTGCCAAGGAGCTCGGCACGACGGCTGCCAAGCTCGATGCGGCCGTGAAGGCGGCTGCAAAAACCAACATCACGACGGCCCTTGCCGCGGACGAGATCACTGCCGCCGAGGCCGAGACGTTGAACGACGCGCTCGCGGACGCAAGCGTCCCGGCAATGCGGCTCGCAACGGCCGAGGGTGTCGCCAAGGAGCTCGGTACCACCGTTGCCAAGCTGAACGCTGCGTTCAGCACGGTCGGAAAGGCGCAGGCAACGACCCGCGTCGATCAGGCGCTGAAGGACGGCAGGATCACGGAAGCGCAGGCGACGGCGATGAAGGAGCGGATCGCCGCGGCGACCTTCCCCGGCTTCGGTGCCGGTGGCCACGGCGGCCCAGGCCCTCACGGCCACCGTGGGCCCGGCGGTGGTGGGATGGGCTTCGGCCCGAAGCCCGGCGTTGCCCCGCCGGCGGACGGCACGCCGTCGAGCACGGCTCCGGCGGCGCTCGCTCTCGCGTAGTCCGTAACGAGCACGGGACGGGCGAGGGGCGCTTCGGCGCCCTTCGCCGTTTCGGCGACGTTCGGCTCTACGCGGCCGGGGCGGCGAACGCAGCGTAGGCCGGCTCGAGCGCGTCTCGAAGATCGACGCCGTCGACGACCAGCCCGCTCGGCCCGAGGCGCTTGAGCACGGATCCAACGGGCAGAGGCCGCGCCACGCCGATGGCGGGCAGCGGGCCGGCGCTCCAGGCGTCGGCGGCCGGACGGAGACGCTCGCTCGGAGCCTCCTCGGGTGTCTCGGTGCTGCAGCCGCGCCATTCGAGCAGCAGAGCCGGCCGTTGATCGATCGCATCCGCGATGATGTAGGCGAGCGCGATGACGTGCTTGCAGGCTCCGACGCGGTCGAAGTCGGGGCAGGTGCAGGAGCGGCGAATCGACCGTCCCGGGGGGATGAGCGGCTCGTCCCAGTCGACGGTCATGACGTGCTCGAGCTGAAGGGATTGCTCGCGACCCGCGGCAGCCGGCTCGAACAGAGCCCTGGCCCGGGGCGTGCGAACGATCGCCGCCCACACGCGTGGCGCGACCGCGTCTGCGGCCAGGCCGACGTGGTATTCGCCGCCGCCCGAACCGATCACGCGGGCCGTGATCTCCCCCCTGGCGACCGAGACGGTGTGCACGTGCCCCGTGCGTGCGAGCACGCGGCCCCTCTCGGCTCGCGGCGAGCCCTCGTCGGGCACGACCGCCGTCGCGAGCCATCGTGCCCAGGGCCCGCTTCCGATCCGCTCGTCGTCGCTCTCGACGAACACGGGGCGGCCGTCGTTCAGCATCGTCATGCCGCCTCCTCGATCGCAGAGGGCGAGAGCGCCACGGCGGCGCGAATCGCATCGAGGTCGAGTTCACCGAGCCAGTCGTCGGCGCGGCCTGCAACGACCTGCTCGGCGAGCTCTCGCTTGGAATCGAGCAGCTGGTCGATCCGCTCCTCGAGCGTCGCCGTGCAGATCAGGCTGTGGACGAAGACGTCCTTGTGCTGGCCGAAGCGGTACGCGCGGTCGGTCGCCTGTTGCTCGACGGCCGGGTTCCACCAGCGGTCGAAGTGGAAGACGTGGTTTGCCGCGGGAAGGTTGAGCCCGCGCCCGCCCGCCCTGATCGAGATCACGAGCACCGAGGGCCCGGCCGGGTCGGAGAAGGACGCGACGAGCTCCTCGCGCTGGCGTGCCTGCAGGCCACCGTGGAAGAAGCCGATCTCACGGCCGAGGCGTCTCCCGAGGTGGGGGACGAGCCGGTCGAATCCCGGATACTGCGTGAAGACGAGCGCCTTGTCGTCGGCGGGCATCTCCTCGAGGAGCTCGACGAGCCGCTCGAGCTTGCCCGATCGCCCGGCGAGCGGCCGTCCGGTGGCGAGCACCATCTCCGGGTGGTTACACACCTGCTTCAGCTGGCTCAACATCGCGAGCACCGCTCCGCGGCGCCCGAAGCTCCGCTCGTGCTCCTCGATGCGCGGCATCCACCGGTCGACCGTCGCGCGGTACAGGGAGGCCTGCTCGAGCGTCAGGCGGCAGTACTCCTTCGCCACCGTTATCCCGGGCAGTTCGAGCTCGACCTCGGGGCTGTCCTTCGGGCGCCGCAGGATGAACGGCTGCACCATTGCCCGCAGGCGCTCGAGGGCGCGGGCGTCGCGACGGGTCTCGATCGGGCGCGCGAGCGTCCGCTGGAATCGCTCGCGCGATCCGAGAAGCCCCGGGTTGACGATGTCCATGATCGCCCAGAGCTCGTCGAGGCGGTTCTCGATCGGCGTACCGGTCATCGCAAGCATGCGACGCGCGTTGAGCCTGCGGATGGCGCGCGCTCTCTTCGTCGCCGGGTTCTTGACATCCTGGGCTTCGTCGAGGATCAGCCGGTCCCAGGCGACACCGGCGAGCGCGTCGACATCGCGGGTCGCGATGTCGTACGAGGTCACGACGACGTCGCTCGCGCGCGCTACCCGGGCCAGCTCGGCGCCGGTGAGCCGCTCGCCACCGTGATGCAGGTGGACGCGCAGGGTCGGCGCGAAGCGCTCGATCTCACGCACCCACTGGCGGGTGACGCTCATGGGGCACACGACGAGCGTGGGGCCGAGGGCCTCGACGCCGAACTGCTCCCGCTCGGACGCGAGCATCGCAATCGCCTGCACGGTCTTGCCGAGGCCCATGTCGTCGGCGAGGATCGCGCCGATCCCGAGATCGCCGAGGAGCCGCAGCCAGCCGTGGCCGCGTGCCTGGAACGGGAACAGCGGCAACGTCATCGCGGCCGGCGTATCGAGTGGCTCGAAGGCACGCTCGTCGTCGCCCGCGAGCAGCGCCCCCAGCCGGTCGTCGACCGTCACGTCTCCGAGTTCGAGTCCCGCGTCCTCGACGTCGATCCCCGAGACGGCGCGGACGAGGTCGACGACGGAGCCCTCGCGGCGGCGCTCGAGGAACGTCAGGGCGCGCTCCACCTCGGACCGCCGGAGGGCGTGCCACCGTCCCTGGACCCTGATCAGCGGCTCCTTGGCGGCGGCCAGTTCGACCAACTCCTCCTCGGTCAGCGTCGTGTCGCCGATCGCGAGCTTCCAGTCGAACCGCGCCAGCGCGTCGGTGCCGAGGAGCCCACTCGAGTGACTCGTGACGCTCGTTGCGGTGAGATTCACGCGGAGCTTGCTCGCGGATGTGACCCAGTTCCGCGGCAGCAGCACGGGTACCCCGATCTCCTCGAGACGTGGAATCGCGGTTCGGAGGACGAACCGCACGTCGTCGTCACTCAGGTCGATCGAGGCCGGCGCGACCGGGTCGAAGGCGATCCCGCCGGCGGCCAGCACCGGCTCGATCAGCCCGAGTTGGCGTTGCACGGCGATGCGGGGATCGGCGGCGCGAAGGAACCCGAAGATCGCATCGCCCCCGTCGTGGAGGAGCGACACGGGAAGTGCGAGCGTCGGGTCGTCCGCAGCCTGGAGCCAGAGCTCGAGAACGAGCGCCGACGAGCCGTCGCTCTCGTTGCTCTCCTGCTCGTCGAGGTGGAGGCTGAGCAGCCAGGGTGCGCTCGAGCGGCGCTCGAGCCCCTGGTCGACCCAGTCGGTGAGCCGCCGCTCGAGCGCACCGAGCCCGGCGTGCAGCGGGAGCTCGGGGTCTGCCGACGTGAGGCCGTCGAGGAAGACCTCGGGTGCGGACGGCCGCGTCCGCATGAGACGGTTGCCGAGTCGTACGCCTGCCGCGTCGAGCCGGTCGCGTGCGATCTGATCGACAGCGCAGGCGTAGAGGTCGTGCGCGAGCGCAGAGGCGTCGCCGTCGAACGCGTCGGCGCAGACCGCCGGCACGGCGGCGACGATCGCGTCGAGCGCTTCCTGGACCGACTCGTCGATCGTTGCGCCCCAGTACGCGAGCCACGTGCGTCCGCCGTGCTGGAGCTGGGGATGAACGAGACCCTCGGTGACGGAGCGCGCGGCCAGCTCGATCAGCGCGAACGTGGCTCGCGCCGAGCCTCCGAGCTCGAGATCGTCCGGCGGCGAGACCGCGAGCGCGATCAGTTCCTCGAGGCCGACGCGGCGTGCGCTCGCGCCCTGGCCGAGCTCCGCCAGATCCGAGACGGCAGGGATTCCGACGGTGAGATCCCCGGCGGAAAGGGAGCCGTCTCCGCCGCGCGCGAGCACGGTCGCGCCGACATCCTGCTGCCACAGGATCTCGAGCGTTGCGCGCTCGGGAACGGCGTCCAGGGTGAGTGGCTCGGCTGCAGACACGAACCTTTCAGGATAGGGGCAGGGGTGGATGTCATGCGGCGGGTGGCTTGTTGCGGCGGCTGTCGGGACCCAGGGGGAGAGACTGAAGTCTCTCCCCAACCCCCTGAGGCGCCTCCCCCCGGGTTTAATGCGATGTCAATGTGATATCAATGATATATTGATGACATGGCAATGAACATGGAGCTCGCTCTCGACCTCACGCGAGCCCGTACGCTCGTGGTGCGGGACATCGACAATGTCATCGGGGGCCATCACGGTCTCGGTCTCAACGACCTCGCTGTGCTCCTCGCGCTGAAGGCCGAGCCGTCGCACACCCTGCGGCGGGTCGAGTTGGCGCGGCGGCTCGCCGTCACGACCTCCGGCATCGCACGGCAACTCGCCCCGCTCGAGCGCATCGGCCTCGTCACGCGCGAGTCGAACCCGAGCGACGCGCGCCTCGCACTCGTCGTGCTGACACCGCGCGGCGCGGAGCTCGCGGGTGAGGCCGCTGCAACGGCCGAGGAGGCTGCCGAGGTTGCCCTCGGGCGCCTCTGGTCAGACGAGGAGCGGGAGGCGCTCGCGCCTCTTCTCCGCCGCGCTTCCGCCGACTAGCGGTTTGGGGCTTCGGTCGCGGTTGCTTCGCAGGGTCTCAACCGCCGAGGCGCACCACGGTCGCCCCGTCTGCCGAGTCCGACTCCTGACCTTCGACGAGGGGGTGCTTCGCGAGCTCGTCGCGCACCGCCTTCCGGACGGCTCCGGTGCCGCGACCGTGGATCACACGCACCTCGACGCGTCCGGCGAGTGCTGCCTGGTCGATCAGGTCGCGGACGGCCTCCCGCGCCTCCTGCGCGGTGCGTCCTCGGAGATCGAGCTCGTCGGGGAGGTCGTTCTGGATCATGGCCCGCACTGTCACGGCCGACTCGGGCGGCCCTTCCGAATCGGAGGCATGACGGTCGGGGAGGAGGCGGTCGACGGGGACACGGACGCGCAACCCGCCACGGCCGAGGACGGTCGCCTCGTTCCCGACGATCTCGGCGATCGTGCCCCGCACGCCGATGTCGGCCGCGACCACCGGATCGCCGGTCGCGAGAGGTGCCGTCAGAGCCAGGGGCTCGTCCAGCCGTGAAAGCGAGCGAGCTGCCCGTACGGCACGGTCCGATGCCGCGCCCAGCGTGCGGTCCCGCTCGGCCTCCTTCTTCTGCGCCGCCGGAGTCGCCGCGCGCCCCCGCTGGCGTTCGAGCCTTCGTGCAGTGCGAATCTCGCCGCGCAGCTCCTCGAGCTCGGCCCGTACGCCCGTGAGCTCCGCCTCGGCCGCGGCGAGCGCCCGCTGCCGCTCGGACGCGGCCGACAGGCGCACCTGCTCGATCTCGTCCTGAAGCCCCTCGGCTGCGCGCTGCGCCTTCGCGCGGGCAGCCTCGGCCTCCTCGCGCTCCACGGACGCGGCGCTGAGCTCCTCCTGCGCCTCCCGCGCGGCCGACTCCGCCTCGGCGACGAGCTCTGCTACCTGAAGCCGTTCGGGCGCCACGTGGCCCCGCGCAGCGGTGACGATCGACCCCGGCAGACCGAGTCGCTCTGCGGTCTGGAGCGCGTGCGAGGTGCCGGGGCGCCCGAGACTGACCGTGTACAGCGGCTCATTGCTGGAGGGATCGATCCCCGTCGCCGCGTTCGCGGCGCGCTCGGTCGCGCTTGCCCATTCCTTCAACTCGGCGTAGTGGCTCGTTGTCACCGTCAGCCGGGCCTGGCCCGCCAGAGCATCGAGGAGAGCCTGCGCGAGCGCCGCGCCCTCTACCGGGTCGGTGCCGGCCGCGATCTCGTCGAGAAGCACGAGCGAGCTCGGCGTTGCGTGCTCGAGAATCCCGACGAGGTTTCGTACGTGCGCCGAGAACGTCGAGAGGCTCATCGCGATCGACTGCTCGTCGCCGATGTCGACGAGGATCGCGTCGAACACCGGGAGCGCCACGGCGGCGGCCGGCGGCCGCAGGCCGCACTGGTGGAGGACAGCCGCGAGGCCGAGCGTCTTCAGCGCCACCGTCTTTCCGCCCGTGTTCGGTCCGCTGATCACGAGCGCGCTGAGGTCCCCGAGCTCGAGGTCGATCGGCACGGCCGTCGCCGGATCGAGCAGCGGGTGCCGCGCCCCTCGCAGGACGACATCGCGGCTGTCCGCCACGACCGCCCCGCGCCAGCCTCTCGAGAGCCGCCCGCACGCGAGCGCCACATCCAGGCTCGCGGTCGCCGTCACGAGTGCAGTGATCGCCGCGTCCTGCACTCCGACGAGAGAGGAGAGGTTTCGCAGGATCCGCGTCACCTCGTCTCGCTCGGCGACCTCGGCCTCGCGCAGCCGGTTCGAGTCGTCGACGGCCTCGAACGGCTCGACGAAGAGCGTCTGCCCCGAGCCCGAGGAGTCGTGGACGACGCCGGGCACTCTTCCGCGGGCCGATGCCCGTAGTGCGAGGACGGGACGCCCACCACGCTCGGTGACGAAGTCGTCCTGGAGGTACTCGGCGAGAGCCGGATCGCGCGCGATCTTGCGGAGGCGCTCGGCGAGCTTGCCGCGACCCTCGCGAAGCGCGCGGCGCAGCCTGCGCAGCTCGGGCGACGCCGAATCGCGCAGGTCTGATCCGTCCTCCTCCACCGCGCGACCGATCTCCTCGGAAATCGAGAGCAGAGACGGCTCGATCCCCGCCACGAGCTCCATGAGCGCGGGAATGTCGACCTGATCGGCGAGCGCGCGGCGAGCCGTCACGCCCACCTGGATCGAGCGCCCTACGTGCATCAGCGTTCGTGTGTCGAGTGCGCTCCCTCGTGCGGCCAGCTCCGCGGCCTCACTCACATCGGTCGCTCCACCGAGATCCGGCTCGGCCGAGTTCTCGATCAGCGAGATCGCCTCGCTCGTCTGCTGCTGACGCAGGCGGACGAACGCCGCAACCGGCGACGGGCGAAGGGCGTCCGCGAGAGTCGCCCCGGGATCGCTCGCGGTTGCCGCGCCGAGCCGGGCCAGCACAGCCGGGAGCTCGAGCAGCTCGAGATCGTGCTCACGCATGCTGCGAGTGTACGACCGTCCCGGCTCTTGTCGGGCCGATCGCCCTTCCCTACGATCGGGGGACGATGGGATACCGAAACGCGCTCCCACAGCTCGATGGGCGGGTCATGCTGTGCGACGGCGGCACCGAGACGTCGCTGACCTTCCTCCAGGGCTGCGACCTCCCGTGCTTCGCAACGTTCCCGTTGCTCGAGAGCGACGATGGTCGCGAGGCCATGACGACGTACTTCGCGCCGTACTTCGAGACGGCCCGGAAGCACGGCGCGGGCTTCGTCCTCGAGGCGAGCACGTGGCGGGCGAATCCGTCCTGGGGTGCCCGGCTCGGCTACTCCCTCGAGCGTCTCGCCGAGGCAAATCGGCGCTGTGTCGCCTTTGCAGAGCAGGCTCGGGCGCGCGAGGAAGTGCCCGGCTGCCCGATCGTGATCAGCGCCCCGTTCGGGCCGGAGGGCGATGCCTACGATCCCGTGGATCACCTGTCCGCGGAGCAGGCGGAGGAGTTCCACGCGTGGCAGGCGGGGGTCATCGCGGACACCGCGGCCGATCTGATCACGGGGTTGACGATCACGTACGCCGAGGAGGCGGTCGGGATCGTCCGTGCGGCGACCTCCGTCGGCATGCCCGTCGTGATCTCGTTCACGGTCGAGACCGACGGACGCTTGCCCAGCGGGCAGCTCCTGGCCGAAGCGATCGAGCAGGTCGACCGCGAGACCGACGGGTCTACGGCCTACTTCATGATCAACTGCGCCCACCCGACGCACTTCCTGTCCGTTCTCGACGGCTCCGGTCCCTGGCACCGCATCCGCGGTATCCGCGCGAACGCGTCGACCATGAGCCACGCCGAGCTGGATGACGCGGAGGAGCTCGACGACGGTGATCCCGCCGACCTCGCGCACCGGTACCTGGAGATCGGCGAGCGATTGCCGGACATCGTCCTGCTCGGGGGCTGCTGCGGCACCGATCACCGCCACGTCGCGAGCATCGCGGACGCCTGGTTCGGTTCGCCTCCGGCTGCCGCGTAGAGACTAGTTCTGCGCGGTGAGGAGATCGGCGACGCGAACCTGCTCGGTCAGGAGCGTTCGGAAGCGGGCCCGGTCTCCGGCGACGTAGCGCTCGCAGAGACGCTCTCCCGCCGAGTACGTGACCGCGTACGCCCGCCAAATCGGGTCGGTGACGAACCTCACCGACTGCGCAGCCTGCTCCGGCGTGCGCAGGCCCCACCGCTCGACGAACGCCTTGGCCTCCGCGACGCTACCGCCGTGCTCGTGGACGATCAGCGCGGCGTCGACGCTCAGCCCTCCGATCGGCCGGCGTGCACGGCCCACGTCGAGAGCGAGGTCGATGTCCTCCTCGAGTCCGTATGAGGCGAAGAGATCCGCGAGCTCCAGCCGGAGGTCGGCGTCGAGCACGAGGTCGAGCCCGGTCTCCGCGATGCCCTCGCTGACCAGAGACTGCGGCGTCGGCACGAGCTGAATCGCCTCCTCCAGGTAGCCGAGATCGCGGATGAGCAGCTGCTCCTTGACGGCGTGCTCGGTGTGGTGGCCCGGGTACACCTCGTGGGCGGCGAGCGTGACGAGATCGAGAGGTGTCGTCAGCGTGTCCGCATTGACGACGACGCGGCTGCGGAGCCCACCGAGGTAGTAGTTGAACGCCCACCACGGCTCGTCATGCACCTCTTCGAGAACGACGCTCTCGGCGGCCGGGAGATCGAGGATTCCCGCCGTTCTGGCGCGCAGGAGCTCCACGATCGCGGTGAGCGCTGGAATCATGCGGCCGGGCTCGACCCGGCGTCCGTTCCGCCAGCCGTCGTAGCGATCGCGGAGCGAGCCCACACCGGGGAGCAGCTCGTCGAGGTGGCCGTGCGCCACGCGATAGGTGTCCTCCGGGGTCGGCTCCGGCCGCACGCCGTAGCAGCCCTCGACCTCGTCCGAGTACGAGATCTGCTCTCCGGCCAGGACGGACGCGTACGTACTGACCCCGCGGAGCTGGTCGGCGAGCCAGGCCCGCCGTTGTGGCGCGAGATCCGACGACGCGAGGGACGCCGCGAGGGCCTCGGCGTCCGCCACGAGCGTGTCGGGCGGGAGCGGATCCTCGGCAGCGACCGCGGCGGCGATCTCCGGCGGGCCGTAGTAGGCGTCGACGAGGCCGTCGACGTGCGCACCGAGCCGCAGCCCGAGGGTCAGGTAGCGCTCGATGACGTCGGCCATTGCCGCGTACCGTACGACACTCACGAGACGAGGTGGCTCGGCCGCGCACCACTTCTTCACCGGTGTGAGATACTCGACCCCCGATGGACGTCGCATGGCTCGGGGAACCCCAGACGCACGAGCCGTCATTGGTCGGAGGCAAGGCGGCAAGCCTCAGCCGCCTGGCGGCCGAGTACCGCGTGCCCCCGGGATTCGCCCTCACGGCGAAGGCACTCGGCCTGGCAGCGCCCGATCTTGCACGCGGAACCGTGCCCGATTCGCTGCGCGGGCAGATCGCCGAGGCGTACGCGACCCTCGGTGAGAGCCGGGTCGCGGTGCGCTCCTCGGCAATCGACGAGGACGGCGACGCGCACTCGTTCGCCGGGCAGCACGAGACGTTCCTCAACGTCGAGGGTGTCGATGCGATCGCGGAGGCGGTCGTCCTCTGCTTTGCCTCCGCGTTCACTGCACGTGCGCTCGACTACCGTCTGCACGTCGGCCTGCCCGTCGATCACATCGGCCTCGCGATCCTCGTTCAGGCGCAGGTTCTCGCCGACAGCGCCGGTGTCGTGTTCAGTGCCAACCCGATCACGGGAAGTCTCGACGAGATCGTGATCACCATGAGCTACGGCCTCGGCGAGAGCATCGTCGGCGGTACGACCACGCCCGACACCTACGTCGTCCGCAAGGGCGACCTGGAGATCCTCTCTCGCACGATCGGTGAGAAGCGGCTCATGACGGTGCCGGTGCCGGGCGGAACCCGCGAGCTCGAGACACCCGCGCTGCTCCGCGGTCTCCCGGCCGTCACCGACGAGACGGCGATCGAGCTCGCCTCCCTCGCGCTCAGGCTCGAGCGTGATACCGGCTCCCCGGTCGACATCGAGTGTGCCGTGAAGGGCAACGACGTCTACGTTCTCCAATCCAGACCGATCACAACGCTCCGGGCAACCGGGGCCGAAAGGGGCTCTCCGTGACCGAGACCGCCGTGCCACAGTCCATCCCACTGCCGGACGACTTCCCCGTCGCCTGGGAGCAGCCGGAGCAGGCGCATGCCTTCTGGGAGCGTGAGACATCTCACTATCCCGGGCAGACTCCGATCCTCGACACGTCGATCGCGCGGCACTGCCTCACGCCGGGCTTCAACGCGGCCTGCGAGCACTACTCGTTCCCTGTTCGCAACAGCACGGCGCGGTTCAACACGTACGTGTACCAGTCGTTCGGCCCGGTGAGCCATGACCCCGCGGAGCTCGAGGCGCTCGGACGCACCGCGCAGGAGCTCCTGGGTGCGGCGATCGGTCGGCAGCTCGAGGTGTGGGAGGGTGAGCGGCTGCCGGAGATCAAGGAGCTTCTCGCCCGCTGGCGCTCCTTCGACCTGACCGGTGCCTCCGACGCCGAGCTTCTCGCGCACTTCCGCGACACCCTCGTGTGGAACACGCGCGCCTGGCACATCCACTTCTACACCGTGTTCCCGATGCTCGTCGCGATGAGCCTGTTCGACGACTTCTACTCCGAGATTCTCGGCGGCGACGACGCCTACGCGGCGTACCGGCTGCTGCAGGGCCAGGACAACATGTCGTTGTTCGCCGACCGGGCGCTGTTCGCGCTCTCCCGCGATGCACGTGACTCTGCCGACGTTCTCCGCGTCCTCGAGACGTCGGCAGCGAGCGACGTCGTCTCGGAGCTCGACACGTTCGCGGACGGGCGCGCATTTCTGGCTGCGCTCGATGCGTTCCTCGAGGAGCACGGACGTCGCACGTCGATGTTCGTCAACGTCAGCGCGCCGTCGTGGATCGAGGATCCGACGCCGCTCATCGCGGCGCTGAAGGACGCCGTGACGCAACCGGAGCGCGATTTCGACGCCGAGCTCGCAGCGGCGGCGGAGGAGCGCGAGCGCCTCACGACTGCGGCGCGCGAGCAGCTTGCCGCCTTCCCGGAGGCGGTTCGCGGCCAGTTCGAGTTCCTGCTCGACGCGGCGCGCCAGGGAACGGTTCTCCAGGAGGATCACAACTACTGGCTCGATACGCAGGTGCTCTACGAGGTACGCCGCGTGGTCCTCGAGTTGGGTGGGCGGCTTGCCGCGAACGGGGGCATCGACTCGCCCGAGGATGTGTTCCACCTCACGATCGAGGAGCTCGACGACCTCTCGGCGGACAGGCGGGCCGCCGTCGCCGGGCGCAAGGACGGGCTCGCCGCCTTCAGCGGGATCGCCGCGCCTCACGTCATCGGGTCGCTTCCCCCGGGCCCGCCTCCCGAGGACCCGGTCTCGCGCGCGGTGATCAAGATGTTCGGAGGGCATCCGCGCGAGTCGACGTCGGTCGATCTCTTCTACGGAATGCCGGGGTCGCCGGGCGTCGCTCGCGGCAACGTTCGCATCGTCCGTTCGCTCGCCGACGGCGAGAGCCTCCAGCACGGCGAGGTGCTCGTCGCGGAGACGACCGCTCCACCCTGGACGCCGCTCTTCGCCCGGGCGGCCGCGATCGTCACCGACGCGGGAGGGATCCTCAGCCACTGCGCGGTCGTCGCCCGGGAGTACTCGATCCCCGCGGTCGTCGGTACCAAGCGCGCGACCGCGGTCCTGCGCGACGGACAGCTCGTCGAGATCGACGGTACGAACGGCAGCGTCCGGATCGTCGAAGCGTGATCCGCGAGGCGGGCGCCGAGCGCGCGGTGCTGGTCGCCGTTGCGCTCGGTGCCCTGCTCGCGCCGCTCAACTCGACGATGATCGCGGTCGCGTTGCCGGACATCGTCGACGATTTCGACTCGTCGATAGGAACGGTCGGCTGGCTCGTCACCTCGTATCTGCTCGCGCTCGCCGTCGTCCAGCCGGTCGCGGGTAAGCTCGGTGACAGGCACGGCCGGCGTCCCTTCGTCATCGGTGGGCTGCTGGTGTTCGGGATCGCGTCGCTCGGTGCTGCACTCGCGCCGAGCCTCCCGTTCCTGATCGGGTTCCGCGTCGCCCAGGCCGTGTCGGGCGCCGTCGTGTTCCCCAACGGAGCGGGCCTGATCCGGGAGCTCATCCCCGCGAATCGGCGCGGAGGCGCCTTCGGCATCGTCGGCGGATCGATCGCCCTCGCCGCGGGGCTCGGCCCGCTGATCGGCGGCGTCCTCGTCGGTGTCGGTGGCTGGCGGGCGATCTTCCTCGTCAATGTCCCCTTCGTCGCGGCGGCGCTCGGGCTCGCGTGGCGGGCGGTACCGCGAACGCCCGGTGTCGTTCCGGAGACCGCGTTCGACTGGCCGGGCGCCGCGCTGCTCGCGGCAGTGCTCGGCGGCTCTGCAGCGCTCGTGGTCGAGAGCGCGCACGCCCCCTTTGCGCTTGCGCCCGGGATTCCCGTGCTGCTCGTTCTCGCCGCCGTCTTCATTCGCCGCGAGCTGCGACACCCGGACCCTGTCTTCCAGCCACGGTTCTTCAAGGTCCGTCCCTTCGCCGCTGCGAACGCGGGGATCTCCACCAGCAACCTCGCCTTCTACACGGTCCTGCTCGCGACGCCGATCCTGCTGACGCGGCACCTCGACTGGTCGAGCCTGCAGGTGGGCGTTGCGCTGGCCTTTCTCTCGGCGCCGATGGTCGTCCTCTCTCCGATCGGCGGCAGGCTCGCCGATCGCTACGGCCGGCGGATGCCGGCGGTCGCCGGCTGCGTGGTTCTCACCGCCGGGATCGCTCCGCTCGCCGTTGCGCCGGATCTCGACACCTTCGCCCTTCTTCCCTGCCTCCTGCTGATGGGCTCCGGAGTGGGGCTCTCGACCGCCGGCCTGCAAGCGTCGGCGATCGAGGCGCTCGAGCCTGTCCACGCGGGCGTCGCGGCCGGCCTGTTCTCGACCTCGCGCTACATCGGGAGCTTCGCCGGGTCGATCGCACTCGCACGGCTCCTCGACGAGGGCGAGGGGCTGTCAGGGTTTCACGCCGTGTTCGTCATCGCTCTCGCCGGAGCAATCGTCTCCGTGCTCGTGACGCTGGCGCTTCCGAGCCGCCGCGTCGTTCCCTAGAGGTCAGGCCGCCGACGACCCGAGGCGACGTGCGATCTCGGTGCGCACGACCGGTGCGACCTCGATGCCGTAGAGCTCGATCGCCCGCATCGTCCGCGCGTGGTCGAAGCTGCTCAGATAGAGGAGGAAGCGTTGGTGGCCGAAGATCTCGTGCTGGAAGAGGATCTTCTCGGCGACCTCCTGCGGGCTCCCGACGGCATGCGCGCCGCGGAGCGTTCGTGACGCTTCGAAGTCCTCACGCGTCATCGGCGGCCAGCCGCGCTCACGTCCGATCTTCGCCATCATCGCGCTGAACTGGGGCCACGCGGCGTCGGATGCCTCCTGGGAGGTTTCGGCGATGAAGCCGTGCGAGCTGATTCCCAGGGCGGGAACGGCGTGATCGTTTTCGAGCGCAGCGCGGCGATGAATCTCGGCGAACGGAGCGAAGCGCTCGGGCAGGCCGCCGATGATCGCGAGTGCCATCGGCAGTCCCAGCGCTCCGGCGCGGGCCGCCGAGGCTGGGTTTCCTCCGACAGCGACCCACACGGGCAGCGGATCCTGTGTTGGTCTCGGGAAGATCCCGGCGGCATCGAGGGGAGGGCGGAGACGGCCCGCCCAGCTGACGCGCTCGTCCTCGCGGAGGCGAAGGAGCAGGTCGAGCTTCTCGGCGAACAACTCGTCGTAGTCGGCGAGGTCGTAGCCGAACAGCGGGAACGACTCGATGAACGAGCCGCGACCGGCCATGATCTCGGCTCGCCCGCCGGAGAGAAGATCCAGGGTCGAGAACTGCTGGAAGACCCGAACGGGATCGTCGGAGCTGAGTACGGTGACCGCGCTACTCAGCCGGATCCGCGAGGTTCGCTCCGCGATCGCGGCGAGGGTGATCGCGGGAGCCGACACGGCGAAGTCGGGCCGGTGGTGCTCTCCGACCGCGAACACGTCGAGGCCGACCTCGTCGGCGAGTCTCGCCTCCTCGACGAGGTTACGCAGGCGCGCGGCGGGCGAGATCGCCCGTCCGGTCGCCGGATCCGGGGTCAGCTCCGCGAAGGTGTAGAGGCCGAGTTCCATCTAATTAGTTGATCGCTCAATAACCTAGCGGATCACCGCCGTGCCGGCGTCAGGCTGCGGCGACGATGTGGACGCGCCACTCCCCGGGCACGCCCTTGAGCTCGAACTCCCCGCGATCGAGGAAGTCGATTCCCGAGCCGACGACGAGGTCCTTCACGGTGCTCGAGACGAGTACCTCGTTGGCCTCTGCGAGTGCGGAGATCCGGGCGCCGAGGTGGACGGCGAGGCCTTCGATGCCGGTGTCCGCGAGCTCGATCTCACCGGTGTGCAGCCCGGCCCGGATCTCGAGGCCGAGGCCGCGCACTCCGTCGCGGATCGCGCACGCGCAGCGAATCGCCCGGGCGGGGCCATCGAACGTGGCCAGGAAGCCGTCGCCGGCGATACGGATCTCCTTGCCCCTGAACTGCTCCAGACGGTCGCGCACGAGAGCGTGGTGCTCTGCGAGGAGCGCCGTCCAGTCCCGGTCGCCGAGCTCGGCCGCGCGCTCGGTCGAGCCGACGATGTCCGTGAAGAGGACGGTTGCGAGGACGCGGTCCGGTTCGCGACTGCTCCTCGATCCGGTCAGGAACTCCTCGATCTCGTCAACGACCGCTTCGGCCCCCGCGGTGACCGGCAGGTGGTCGATTCCGTCGAGCACGACGTACTTCGCGTCGGGGATGTGTTTCGCGAGGTAGTTACCGGCTTCGACCGGGATCACGCGGTCGCCCGCCAGCTGCAACACCAGCGTGGGGACGCGGATCGCCGGCAGCACGTCGCGGATGTCGATCTCCATCGTGACCTGGAACCACGCTCGGGCGGACGACGGCGTGCCGGCGAACCGGCAGGCCTGCGCGTACCACTCCGCGAACCGCTCGTCGCCGACGGCCGACGGTGCCAGCGCGCTGAGCCCGAAGTCCTTCTTGCCCCAGTTCTTCTCGTATCCCTGGAGGATCCGCCGCTGCGCCTCCTCGTCGAGCCCCCACGGGTAGTCCGGCGCCCATGTTCTCCTCGCGTAGGACCCCACGAGAACGAGCGCGGACGTGCGTTCCGGGAACGTGGCGGCGAAGAGCGCGCAGATCGGCCCGCCTTCTGCTCCTCCGAGCAGGGCGGCCCGCTCCGACCCGGCGGCGTCCATGACGGCGCCGATGTCGTCCATCATCTCCTCGAACGAGCCGAGGGTGAGGATCCGGTCCGAAAGGCCCGTGCCTCTCCGATCGAACACGAGCAGGCGCGAGAACGAGGCCATCCGCTCCAGGAACCCGCGGTATGCGGGCCACCACTGGTTCTGTTCCAGGTGTGACATGTAGCCGGGCGTGAACACGAAGTCGATCGGCCCGTCGCCGAGTACCTGATAGGCGATGTTGAGGTCGCCGCTCTTTGCGTATCGCGTCTCCGCCTCCACGACGAAGAGTCTTGCAGGTGGCGACGGTGACGGTTGTAGACTTACCCCGTGGGCGGGCTCACCCAGAGCACGAAGGCCGATGCACTCCGCTCGGCACCCCTCTTCGAGGGCCTGTCGAAGAAGGAGCTCGTCGAGGTCGCGCGCGTGACCGAGGACTTGACGGTCCCCGCGGGCACGGTCCTGTGCAAGGAGGACACGCTCGGCCGCGAGTTCTTCGTGCTCATCGACGGCACGGTGGAGGTGACCCGCTGTGGCAAGCACGTCGCAACGCGCGATGCCCCCGATTTCGTGGGCGAGATCGCGTTGCTGACCGAAGTGCGACGGATCGCGACGGTCACGGCGTCGACGCCGCTGCGCTGTCTCATCCTGATGCGCGGCGACTTCCGGCGTGTGCTCGACGAGAACCGGGCCATCGAGCGCAAGGTGATGGACGTGCTGGCCCAGCGTCTTGCCGTCCAGGCCGGCGAAGGGTCTGTCTGAGGAGGGGAGAGACTCCAGTCCCTCCTCGGCGTTCCTGGCGAGCAGCGGTCGCTCGTACGAGCTCTACGCGGCCGACCAGCGGTCGGCGCGGAGCGTGCGCCGCGTGGCAAGCGAGCGTCGCTGCCGGGCGACCTGAGCGCACGAGCAGGTGACGACGCTCTCGAAGCGGCCGTAGCCGACGGCGAGCGTCAGCCGGTCGCCGTCGGCCTCGATCACACGTGCCCGCGAGCCGATCTCGTAGACCGGCCCCGGCTCGCTCGAACGAAGCTCGGCGAGGAGGTAGACCACTTCTCCCCCGGCAGTGGCGTCGTCAGCGCGCATACTTCAACAGACGCACCGCCCGCGGCGAGGTTGGACACGCTCACCGAATCCTTACTTTCTCGCCTCCGGCGGTCTCGGCGGGCTCTCGGCAGCGGCCCCGGCGTGCCGGACACGGGCAGTCCGTCCTTACCTGGCGCAAACATTTTCGAGGATCCGACGTCTCACCGCGCATCGATGTTCGCTGAGATCCCGGGAGCTCGCGCATGAAACGATTGCAGTCGGCGTGGTCGCACGTCGTGGCGACAGACGCAGGGGGAGGTGGGCCGCGTGCTCGATGACTCTCTACGCCGCGGTTGGGTCGCTCAGGTCGCGCAGGAGCGCGCAGACCAGGCGCGCGCGAGGCCCCCGGCGCACGAGTCCCACGAGGCCGACGTCGAACCGCGGCCGTTCGAGAAGTCCCGCTGGCTCGGCCTCCAGGTTCGCTCGCTGCTCGCGCTCGTCGCGGTCGCCGAGGAGGGCAGTTTCGTCGGGGCAGCCCGTCGCCTCGGCTATTCGCGCTCGTCGATCAGCCACCAGATCGCCCAGCTCGAGGCCGCTGTCGGCATGTCCCTCGTTGTCCGGAGCAGCGGCTCGCGCTCGATCCTCGTAACGCCTGCCGGACGCATCGTCGTCGGCCACGGACGAGCCGTCATTCGACTGCTCGCGCACGCCGAGTCCCAGCTCGGTGGACTGAGCAGTGGCGAACGGCGCCAGCGTGCCGGCCAGCCGTTGTGGCTCGGTCCGGACGCTCCCCCCGCGCAGGCGTAGCCACATCCTCCCGAGCTGCCGCCGGAGCCGCGGAAGCGCGAGAACTGCCTCCGCGGAAAACGTCGAAGTTCTCGACCTTTCCTAGGTTTCCGGGCGTTGACGCGCGTAGATACGACACGTCGCAGCGAATCCTCGCGGCGACGTCAACGCCGTCCGATACGCACCCTTGCCCACCGAGACCCACAGACGCTCTCTCGGCCCGCGCCGAAGTCACGGCGTTCTCGCGTCCGTGGGAGCGCTGCTCGAGAGCCCTCGCCGGAGAAGGCGCCTCGCCTGGAGCGCGCTCGCCGGCGTCGCTGTCGCGGCGCTCGGCATCGTCGTCCTCTTCTCGCCGAACACGAACGCCCCGCCCTCCCACCTGAGCAACGCGCCCGCGACGGTGCCGGAGAAGCTCGTCGAGGCTCCCCTGCCGAACGAAGCGCGGAGGGTCGCCGTCCGGTTCATCCAGACGGCCGTCGCCCGGGAGCATCTCGATGAGGCGTGGACGCTCGTGGGGCCGAACCTGCGGGGTGGGCTCACCCGGGCCGAGTGGGTCACAGGCGAGAACCCGGTCGTTCCGTATCCGATCGACGAGCTCGAGGTCGCGCCGTACAAGATCGATGCCTCGTACACGAAGAGCGCTCTTCTCGAGGTCGCTCTCGTGCCGCGGAAGAACGCGGGCGTGCGAGCGCAGGTCTTCTTCCTCCAGTTGCGCAAGGTCGGCGAGGCCGGCAACGGCCGCTGGGTCGTGGACAACTGGGTTCCGCGCGCCTCCACGGTGGTCCCCCGGTGAGCAACCTCGCGGACAGCGCCCTGCCGGAGTACGAGGGAAGGCTGCCGGGCGGCGCAGCGGCCATCCCGTACCCGGACGGCATCGACGACGGGTTCGACGACGAGGCGGACACGCAGATCGAGGCACGCGACTACTGGGCCTCCGTCTGGCTGCGGCTGAAGCGTGACAAGTTCGCGCTCGCGGGCGGGGTGTTCATCGTGCTGCTGTTCGTCGTCGCCTTCGCAGGCGCACCGCTGGCATCGCACTTCCTCGGCCACGGCCCCAACGAGCCGTTCCTCGTTTCCGGCGGCCTCGACGCCGAGCAGCTGCCGGCAGGCCCTTGGACGCACGTCGGCAAGCTCACCGAGGACGGCGGGATCGACGAGCAGCTGTTCGTGCTCGGGTCGGACTCGACGCTCGCACGCGACGAGTTCCTCCGACTGCTCTACGGCGCGCAGGTGTCGCTCGAGGTCGGCATCGGGGCGACGCTCCTCTCCTTGCTGCTCGGGACGATGGCAGGCGCCGTGGCGGGCTTCTACCGCGGCTGGGCCGACACGACGATCTCCCGGATGGTCGAGCTGACGATGGCCTTCCCCTACCTCCTCTTCGTGATCACGCTCGCGGCCACGCTCGGCACCCGGCTCAACAAGGTGACGTTCGGTTTCATGGGAGAGGGCGTGTTCACGCTGATCCTCGTCTTCGGCCTCCTCGGCTGGTTCTACTCGGCGCGCGTCATGCGCGGTCTCGCGCTCTCCTTGCGGGAGAAGGAGTTCGTCGAAGCGGCTCGGATGGTCGGGTCGAGCAACTCGCGGATCATCCGGTCGCACATCTTCCCGCACCTGATCGGCCCGCTGACGGTCCTCGCGACGCTCAACGTCGCTGCGTTCATCCTCGCCGAAGCGGGCCTCTCGTTCCTCGGGCTCGGCATTCAGCTGCCCACGGCGAGCTGGGGCAACCTTCTCGCCGACGCGCCCCAGTACTACACCTCGAGACCGCTGCTGATGGTGTGGCCGGGGATCGCCCTGCTCCTGACGACGCTCGCCTTCAACCTCCTCGGCGACGGGCTGCGCGACGCATTCGATCCGCGGGGCTCGCGGTGAGGCGCTCGCGGTTCACGACGCCCGTGCCCGGCCGGAGGCTTCGCTCCACCAACCGACAGCTCGACCGAAAGGACACTCGATGACAGGCAAACGGTTCCTCGGGGTGATGACGGCCGTCCTCGGCGTCATCCTCCTCTCCGCCTCCGCTGCGGCCGCCGCCCCCGCAGCGAAGAAGGGAGGGACGATCGTCGTCGAGATGACGACGGACGTCGACTACATCGACCCGCAGCTCTCGTACTACGGGGAGACGTGGAAGCTCGAGGCCGCCACGGCCTGCAAGCTCATGAACTGGCCGGACAAGGAGGGTGCGGCGGGAGCAGTGGTCACGCCCGAGGTCGCGGCCGGGCTCCCGACCATCTCGAAGGACGGCAAGACGTACACGTTCACGATCCGCTCCGGCTTCCGCTTCTCGAACGGGCAGCCGGTCACCGCACAGAGCTTCGTCCATGCGTTCAACAGATTCGCGAACCCGAGGATGCAGTCGACGGGGATTCAGTTCCTCGACATCATCCAGGGAGCCCAGGCCGTGATCGATGGCAAGGCGAGCACGGTCTCGGGGGTTACCGCGAAGGGGAACAGGCTCGTCATCCGGTTAACCAGGGCGTCGCCCGACCTCCTCGCCCGGATGACGATGCCGTTCCTTCAGGCCATCGACAACAAGCTCGCGGCGCAGATCGACGCGAACGGGATCAGCGAGTATGCGTCGTGCGGGCCGTACTACTTCTCGTCGCGCACGCCGGGCCGGTCGATCACGCTCAAGCGCAACCCGCACTACAAGGGCTCGCGAGCGGCGAACGCCGACACGATCCAGGTGAACGTCGGTAATGACGTCACGGTCGAGTACCAGAACGTCGTGAAGGGCACGACCGACTACGCCTCCGGCGGGATTCCCGCCACGGAGTGGAGGAACGTCGTCGCGAAGTACGGTCTCAACAAGAAGGACGGTCGCGTGCAGGTGCGGCCGCTCCTCGACATCCGCTACGTCGCGATGAACCGCTCGCGCCCGCTGTTCAAGAACAACCCGGGTCTCGCCAAGGCCGTCAACTGGGCCGTCGACCGGCAGGCCTTCTCGGCCCAGGGCGGGTTCCTGTACGGCAAGCGATCGGGCCAGATCCTGCCTCCGGGCATGCTCGGCTACAAGCCGCAGCACACCTACCCGATCAAGATCACCGCCGGTTCCGCGAAGCAGGCCAAGAAGCTCGCCGCCGGCAACCTCCGTGACGGAAAGGCCGTGCTCTGGTCGGCGAACTCCGGCACCGCTCCGCTTCAGGCGCAGTTGCTCCAGTACAACCTGAAGCAGATCGGGCTGGACGCCGAGATCAAGCTGCTTCCGCGGGCACAGCAGTTCACGAACGCCGGCAATCCGAAGACGGCCTCCTTCGACCTCACGGTCGAGCGGTGGGGAGCCGACTACTCGGACCCGTACGACTTCGTGAACATCCTGCTCGACGGGAGCCAGGTCACCCAGTCCCAGCACAACAACTACGCGTACTTCAACGTGAAGAAGTACAACCAGCAGATGGCCGCGGCGTCGCTTCTGACCGGCGCGAAGCGCGGCACCGCGTACGCCCAGCTCGACGCGGACCTGATGAAGAACGACCCCCCGTGGGCCCCGCTCGTCAACTCGAACGATCGCAGCTTCATGTCTGCGCGCGTCGGGTGCCTGACGATCAACGAGGCGCAGGGCAGCGGTCCGCTCCTGAATCTGATCTGCCTCAAGTAGGTGTGTTCCCCGGGAGGGGCGGCCGGCCGGCCGCCCCTCCTCCCCCTCACGACCCAAGGCGGCAACAACACGTGCTCAGCTACCTCGTCAGGCGACTTCTCTGGGCGGGCGTTCTCTTCGTCGGCGTCACGCTGATCACCTACGCGCTCTTCTTCGTCCTCCCGGCCGACCCGGCGCGCCTCGCGGCCGGGAAGTCCGCCACGGCAGAGGACGTCGTGCGGGTCTCGCACCAGCTCGGGCTCGACCGCCCGCTGCACGAGCAGTACGCGTTGTTCCTCAAGCGCCTCGTCGTCGACCAGTCGCTCGGCCGCTCGTACACGAATCGCCGCTCCGTGAACGAGATGGTCGGTGAGGCCGTGCCGGTGACGGCGGCTCTCGTCGTCGGCGGCGCGATCCTGTGGATGATGATCGCGCTGCCGATCGGGATCATCTCCGCGCTGCGGCCGCGATCGCTGCTCGACAGAGGGACGATGATCTTCATTCTGATCGGGATCTCTGCGCCCGTCGTCTGGATCGGCCTCCTGCTCCAGTACTTCGTCGGGTTCCGTCTCGGGCTGACGCCGAACGCTGGCTACTGCGACGTCTTCAATCCGCCCGAGGGTGCTTCGTGCGGTGGCCCCACCGACTGGGCCTACCACCTGATCCTGCCCTGGGTGACGTTCGCGATCCTGTTCGCGGCGAGCTACGCCCGCATGATCCGCGCGAACGTGATGGACACGCTCGGCGAGGACTACGTGCGTACCGCGCGTGCGAAGGGAGCGCCGGAGCCGCTCGTGATCCGGCGGCACGTCCTCCGCAACGCCCTGCTGCCCGTCGTGACGATGCTCGGCCTCGACATCGGGGTCGCGCTCGGGGGCGCGATCTTCACCGAGGCGATCTTCAACCTGCCGGGTCTCGGGCGCCTCGCGCTGAACAGTGTCCTCAACCTCGACCTGCCGACGATGCAGGGAGTCGTGGTCTTCGCGACGCTCGCGATCATCCTCTTCAACGTCATCGTCGACGTCGCCTACGCCATGATCGACCCGAGGATCCGGCTCGCATGACCGGGAGCGCGAACGGATCGACGCGCAGCGACGAGCCAGGCGGGGCATCGCTGCTCGAAGTCCGGGACCTGAGGACCTACTTCAAGACGGATGACGGGGTCGTCCGTGCGGTCGACGGCGTGTCGTTCAGTGTCGAAGCCGGGAAGACGCTCGGCGTCGTGGGGGAGTCGGGCTCGGGCAAGAGCGTGACCATGATGTCGATCCTCGGGCTCAATCCGAAACCGGGGCGCTTCCGGCTTCAGGGCGGGCCCGATCCCGGGAGCGCGATGGTCGGGTTCCTGCAGGGAACGAAGAAGTACGTGTCGGTCTCGACGGGGTCGGCGTCGTTCCGCGGCGAGAACCTCCTGGAGGCGTCGAGCTCCCGGCTACGCGCGCTCCGAGGCAAGGAGATCTCGATGATCTTCCAGGACCCGATGACCTCGCTGAACCCGGTCCTGAGCATCGGGGATCAGCTCGTGGAGGCCGTGACGTTGCACCGCGACATCAGCGCCCGGCGCGCGCGGGAGCTTGCGATAGCCGGGCTCGAGGAAGTGGGGATCCCACGGGCAGCACGCCGCGTCGACGACTACCCGCACCAGTTCTCCGGCGGGATGCGGCAGCGCGTGATGATCGCGATGGCGCTCATCAACGAGCCGGCGCTGTTGATCGCGGACGAGCCGACGACGGCGCTCGACGTGACGACGCAGGCACAGATCCTCGACCTGATCAGCGATCTCCAGGCGGAGCGGGGGACGGCCGTGATCCTGATCACGCACGACCTCGGGGTCGTCGCCGAGACCGCGGATGACATCGTGGTGATGTACGCGGCGCGCCTCGTCGAGCAGGCGCCGGTGCTCGAGCTGTTCGAGCACCCACTGCACCCGTACACGTGGGGGCTCCTCGGCTCGCTGCCGCGCGTGGACATCACGCTGGATCGGCTCATGCAGATTCAGGGCCAGCCGCCGTCGCTCCTTCGCCCTCCTCGCGGCTGCCGGTTCCGACCCCGGTGCGCCTTCGCCTTCGACCGCTGCCGGTCGGAGGTGCCGACGGCGACCGCACGGAGCTTCGATCCCGGCCACCTCGATGCGTGCTTCCTCGACGAGCGGTTCAAGCTCGAGGAGTCTGCGAGGGTGACGCTCGAGCTGGGTCTCACGCCGGAGGCGGCATGAGCGACGTGCTGCTCGAGATCGATCGGCTGACGAAGCACTTCCCGATCACCGAGGGGATCGTGTTCAAGAAGGAGGTCGCGACGGTGAAAGCCGTCGACGGCGTCTCGCTCGACGTCCGCCGTGGCGAGACCCTGGGGATCGTCGGTGAGTCGGGCTGCGGCAAGTCGACCCTCGCGCGCGTGATCACGAACCTGCTCACGCCGACGAGTGGCACCGTGCGGTTCGACGGGCAGGACATCGCGAGCCTGTCCGGCCCGGAGCTGTTCGCGTTCAGGCGGCAGGTGACGATGATCTTCCAGGACCCGTACGCGTCACTGAATCCGCGTAAGCGCGTCGGCTTCATCGTCGCCGAGCCGCTCATCGTGCACGACGTCGGCACGGAGAAGGAGCGCAAGCGCCGTGTCCAGGAGCTTCTCGAGGTCGTCGGTCTCAACGCGGAGCACTACAACCGGTTCCCGCACGAGTTCTCCGGTGGGCAGAGACAGCGCATCGGCATCGCCCGCGCTCTCGCCGCCGGCCCCCGGCTCGTCGTCTGCGACGAGCCCGTCTCGGCGCTCGACGTGTCGGTGCAGGCGCAGATCCTCAACCTGCTCAGCGACCTGCAGGCGGAGTTCGGGCTCACGTACGTGTTCATCGCGCACGATCTCAGCGTCGTCCGGCACATCTCGGACCGCGTGGCGGTGATGTATCTCGGCAAGCTCGTCGAGCTCGCCGACTCGCAGGAGCTGTACGGTGCCCCGCGCCATCCCTACACGGGCGCGCTGCTCTCGGCCGTCCCGATCGCGAACCCGCGGCTCGGCCGTGGCCGCGAGAAGCTCGTGCTCGCCGGGGACGTCCCGAACCCGATCGACCCTCCCGGTGCGTGTCGCTTCCATCCACGCTGTCCCCGGTCGCAGGAGCTGTGTGCCGTCGAGGATCCACAGCTCCTCCGGGTCGCGCCACCGTCGGCGCGCGAGACCGCCTGCCACTTCCCGCTCGAGCGCTGGCCGCTGAGCCCTGACGAGATGCGCGCGCCGGGCGGCGGCGTGACGAGCCCGGATCCGGAGATCTCGCTGATGTCTTCTCCGAACGGGGTGATGCCGTGATCGCCCGCGGTCTCCGGACGATCGTCGTCGGCATCCTCACCCTCGGTGCGGCCGCTGCGCTGGCCGGACTGCTCGTCGCGCTCGCCGCCGGGCTGTCGGGGACCCGCGGCGCCTCGGGCGGGCTCCTGCTCGTCGGCTCGCTCGTGTTCGTTGCGGGTGCGGTCAGCGGAATGCGGTATCCGTCGAAGCGCACGCGCGAGCGGAGGCTCGCCGTGCAGGACGGGTCGAGGAGCACGGCCGACGACGCCTCGGCTGCAGGCTTGCTCGTGGGCGCCGGCATCGTCCTCGTGCTGCTCGGGATCGTCCTCGACCCCGAGACATCGCTCTGATGCCCGCGCGGCGCCCGCGGAAGCGCCCCGGCCCTTGCGAAGACGCGCGGCTGCGCGCCTCTCTCGATCTCGACGGCGAGCTCGACGAGCTCGGGCGCATGCACCTGCGGCGCCACCTCGAGGGCTGCCCGGGGTGCGGTGACTGGGTAGAGGCGATGTCGGAGCTGACGACCCTCTTGCGGAGGGCGCCGGTCGAGCCTCCGCCGGAGGAGATGTCTCAGCCGGACGCGGCCGCTGCCGCCCGGCCGGCGCTACGGCCCGAGAACAGGCAGCCGCCGAGGAACGTCCCCTCGAGGGAGCGGTATCCGTGCATCCCTCCGCCGCCGAAGCCGGCCGCCTCACCTGCGGCGTAGAGGCCGGGGAGCGGGCTGCCGTCGGCGGTGAGGACGCGGCTCGAGAGGTCGGTCTGCAGGCCTCCGAGCGTCTTTCGCGTCAGGAGGTGAAGTCGAACCGCGATGAGCGGCCCTGCCTTCGGGTCGAGCAATCGGTGGGGGGATGCGACACGGGTCACGCGGTCGGCGAAATACGTGCGCGCTCCGCGGATGGCGACGAGCTGCATGTCCTTCGAGAAGGCGTTCGCGACCTCCCGGTCGCGTGCGAGGACCTCACGCTCGACCTGCTCGAACGAGAGGAGCGGCTGCTCGGTCAGGGCGTTCATCCCCTCGACGAGCGCCCGCAGGTCGGACTCGACGACGAAGTCGGCGCCGTTGCGCTTGAACGCCTCGACGGGCGCCGGAGCGCCCTTCGCGACCCTGGCCTTCAGCACTGCGCGAACCGACTTGCTCGTGATGTCGGGGTTCTGCTCGGACCCCGAGAGGGCGAACTCCTTCTCGATGATCTTCTGCGTGAGTACGAACCACGTGTGCTCGTGGCCCGTGCCCATGATGTGCTGAAGCGTGCCGAGCGTGTCGAAGCCGGGGAAGAGCGGCGGCGGCAGCCGCCGGCCGGTCGCGTCGAGCCAGAGAGACGAGGGGCCGGGGAGGATGCGAATCCCATGGCGTGGCCAGATCGGATCCCAGTTCTCGATCCCCTCGGTGTAGTGCCACATCCGGTCGGGGTTGATCACGTTCCCTCCTGCGTCCTGTGCGATCCCGATCATGCGCCCGTCGACGTGCGCCGGGACGCCGGAGAGCATCCGGCTCGGCGCTTCGCCGAGCCGCTTCGGCCAGCTCCGGCTGACGAGCTCGTGGTTGCCACCGATCCCGCCCGAGCTCACGATCACCGCCCCGGCTTCGAGCTCGAACTCCGCCACCGTCTCGCGTGAGCTGGAGCGGCCGCGTTCGCACGCATCGGGCGCGAGCACGGCGCCCGCGACGCCGCTGATCGTGCCGTTCGTGGTGGTCAGCCGATCGACCCGATGACGGAAGCGCAACTCGACGAGCCCGCTTGCCTGCGCCTCGCGGACGAGCCGCACGAAAGGCTCGAGCAGGCCCGGTCCCGTCCCCCACGTGACGTGGAAGCGCGGCACCGAGTTGCCGGGGCCGTTCGCCAGCTGACCGCCACGCTCGGCCCAGCCCACGTTCGGCAGGAAGCGAATTCCCCTGGCGTGCAACCAGGATCGCTTTGCACCCGCCGCCCAGTCGACGTACGCCTCCGCCCAGCGGCGTGGCCACTCGTCTTCGGGCCGATCGAAGCCGGCCGTGCCCAACCAGTCCTGCCACGCCAGTTCCCGCGAGTCCCTGATCCGCATCCGGCGCTGCTCGGGGCTGTCGACGAGGAAGAGGCCCCCGAACGACCAGAAGGCCTGGCCGCCGAGCGACTGCTCCGGCTCCTGGTCGACGAGGATCACTCGCCGCCCGGCCGCGGCGAGCTCAGTGGTGGCGACGAGCCCCGCGAGCCCGGCGCCGACCACGACCGCGTCGGCCCGGCTCCGCTCGATCACGTTCTCGGGGGGCATCCGGATTCCCATCCTCGCACGCCGCCCGCTTCCGTGTCAGCCATCCCCCTGGCTGCTCATGTCGGGCTCTTCGGGGTCGCCCAGCAGCCGGACGAGCAGGGAGGCGTACTGCTCCAGGTGCCGGTCGGCGAGGAACTGCTCGACGACCCGGCGACGGCCGTTGCGGCCCATGTCGCGGCGCAGCCTCTCGTCGGCCAGCAGCGTGTCGATCGCGCTTCCGGCGGCCGCGAGGTCGAGCGGCTCGACGAGGAATCCCTCCACGCCGTCGCTGACCTGGTCGACGATCCCGCCGACGGCGGAGGCGACGACGGGACGTTGCTTCCACAGGGCCTCTGCGACGGTGAGGCCGAACCCCTCGGCCAGGCTCTTCTGCACGACGACGTCGGCGTGCCGTTGCAGGGCGTTGACGACGCGCGCGTTGGCGGCGAGGTCGCCCATCCCGATGCATGCGAGATGCACGCGCGAGCGATGCTCGGGCGCGAGAGCTTCCCACTGCGCCCTCGCCTCGGCAAGTACCTGCTCGCCCTCCGGATCGTCGCTGACGCCGGTCACCGAGGGCCCGGCGAGGATCAGATGGGCGCCGTGGGCAGGGTCGACGAACTCCGAGAAGGCGTGCATGACGCCGGTCATGTCCTTCATCCGGTCCCAGCGGGAGACCTGGACGACGAGCGGCGTGGCGGTCTCGGGAACGACGCCGTCGCGGGTGAGCTCGACCGTCTCGACGGGCAGTCGGAATGGGAGCGGGCTGGCCCCGTGCGAGGCGAGTAGTCCGCATTCGACGAGCACCGAGTCGACGATCCCCGCGGTCATCTCCTCGTTCTTGGGCGTGAACGGATCGATCGAGGGAGGGACGACGAAAAGCCGGCCGTTCGCGATCCAGTCGGGCGCGAACTGGCGCCGCGAGAAGATGCACGCATCGGCCTGCTCGACGTACGGGCGGAGGAATTCCCACGCACGGTCGGCCCACTCTGTGGGCCGGTCGAGCCCGACGTGGCAACGCCAGACGATCCTGTCGGCGCGATCTCGGAGCAGCGGGATCAGCCCGGCCGTCTGCGGATCGTGGAGCACCAGCACGTCACCCCGATTGACCCGACCGGCGAGCGACGCGGCGCTCGCGTGCAGCAGGCTCTCGTATTCCGCCCGCTCGCGCGGCCCCAACTCACCGCCGTCACCAGAGCCCCCGTAGAGGCCGTTGTGGATCCGCTTGGTCACCTCGAAGAACGCTTCGTTGCCCTTGATGACCAGCCAGCGGGCATCGATGTCCAGCGCGCGGGCATACCCGAGTACCGTCACCAGAATCTCGGCCACCCCTCCGCCCGACGACGTCGAGTTGACGTTGACGACCGCCCGGCCGTCCAGCGCCCGTCGCGCTGCCACGGCCGCCGACGAGAGGCGCTCCAGGCGCTCGCGGCCGATGATTGGCCCCAGGCGAGAGGGGTCGATCGGGGTCAGATCGACCTCGAAGCCTGCAGCGCCGTCACGCACGATCGGCAGCATATCCCGCCGTTCGTCCGGTTGCTGCGCCCGGCTTCCACCTGCTCCGTGCAGGCTGCCCTCCGCTGACCTTCCACGCCACGTCCGCCGCCGTGGCGGGCCGTCGGCTTTTCAGGGGAGCCTTCGCACCCAGTCTGCGATTGCGCGCCCGATCAGGTCCGGGGAGTCCTCCTGGATGAAGTGAGCACCCGGCACCGTCACGGTCTCCTGATCCGGCCAGGTGAGGCAGAACTCGCGCTGGGCTCCCCGCAGGATCGCGCCCGGGTCGGCATCGACGAACAGCTTCGGGACGTCGGCACACTGCAGCCACGCGGCGTAGGCGTCGACGATCGCGACGACGTCCGCAGGCTCGCCGTCGAGCGGGATCTCGCGCGGCCACGTGAGCGTGGGGCGTCGGCTCTCGCCCGGCTCGAGGTACGGCCTGCGGTAGACGTCCATCTCGGGCTCGGTCAACCCACGGAGCACCGATCCGGGTAGGACGCGCTCCACGAAGATGTTCTTCGTCAGCACCATCTCCTCGCCGGCAGGCGAGCGGAAGCCCTCGAACACGGACCTGGCCTCGTCCGGGAACTCGTTCCAGGTGATCGAGCGGACGATCGCCTCCATGTACGCGAGGCCACGAACGGCGTCGCGGTTGCGGTTCGCCCAGTCGAATCCGAGCGCGGAGCCCCAGTCGTGCACGACGAACGTGACACGATCGCGAACGCCGAGGGTCTCGAGGAGGGCGTCGAGGTAGCGCCTGTGCTCCACGAGCCTGTAGCTCCCGGGCCCGACGTCGTCGAGCTTGTCGGAGTCGCCCATACCGATCAGGTCCGGTGCGATGCAGCGGCCGAGGTGCTCGACATGGGGGATGATGTTTCGCCAGAGATACGACGACGTCGGGTTCCCGTGCAGGAAGACGATCGGATCGCCCTCTCCCGTCTCGACGTAGGCCATCCGCTTTCCCAGCACGTCGGCGAAGTGCTTCGGATAGCGTTCGCTGACATCGACGGTCACGGCAGCTCCCTTCCGGCGTCGGAGCTGACGCCGAGGATCGAGGGCAGGCGGTGGGGGAAGTCTACGGGCAACGGGTGCGTCTCTGTCGTCGAGGTAGACCTGGCACGGCGTGCAGCAACGCAGTAGCTTTGTCTCCATGGTGACGCGCTCATGCTGACGCCCGACGAGCTCAGAGCGGTTCCCCTGTTCAAGGACCTCGAGGAACCGGATCTCGAGTGGCTCTGTCGCGTCTCGCCCGACATGGTGCTGAGCCCGGGCGAGTACGCGGCGCACGACGGCGACGAGCCCGCGCTGTTCGCCGTGCTCGAGGGTCGCCTCGAGGCCGTCAAGGTCGTCGACGGTGAGGATTTCATCTACGGCGAACGGAAGCCCGGCGATCTTCTCGGGGAGATCTCGATCGCTCTCGGGATGCCTCATCCAGCGGGGTTCCGGGCGGTGGAGCCGTCGCGGGTCGTCCGGATCGATCGCCACTGCTATCTGGCACTCGCTGCCCGGGTCCCCGCGGTCGCCGAGTACGTCGAGAACATGGCGAACGAGAGGATGACCGGCCCGCGGGGCCTACGCGCGTGGGCGGCGAAGCGCGACCCGGAGAGGGCGGTCGTCCTCGGCAATCGCTGGGACCCATCCTGCGCCGAGCTCAGACGCTTCCTCGACCGCAACCGGATCCGGTTCACCTGGCTCCAGCCGGACGTGCCCGCCGAGGCGAGCCAGTGGGAGGGCTCGCTCCCGGCCGAGAGCGACTGCCCCACGATCCGCATCGTCAGGGACGGCAAGACGGTGATGCGCCCGCAACTCCGGCGTGTGGCCGAGCTCCTCGGGATCGAGACCGAGCCGACGGCAGCCGAGTACGACACCGTGGTCGTCGGAGCCGGGCCGGCGGGGCTTGCGGCCGCGGTCTACGGCGCGTCCGAAGGGCTCGAGACCCTCGTCGTCGAGCGCGAGGCGCCCGGTGGGCAAGCCGGCACGTCCTCTCTGATCGAGAACTACCTCGGGTTCGAGCACGGCGTGTCGGGCGACATGCTGTCGAAGTACGCGCTTTCGCAGGCCCGCAGGCTCGGGGCGGAGATTCTCGTCACGCGAACGATCACGCGAGTCGACGCCGAGAGCCACCAGATTCATCTCGACGGAGGCGACGTCCTGCAGGCCCGGACGATCATCCTCGCCTGCGGCGTCTCCTGGCGGCGGTTGGAGATCGAGGGGTTCGATCGCCTCGCGGGCAAGGGAATCTTCTACGGCGCCGCGCGTAGCGAAGGGCCGAACACACACGGTCTGGACATCCACATCATCGGTGCGGGCAACTCGGCGGGTCAGGCGGCGTTGTTCTTCGCGAAGCACGCCCGGAGCGTGACGATCCTCTACCGCGGCGACGCGCTCGAGAAGAGCATGTCGCAGTACCTCGTCGACCAGCTGGCGAAGCGAACGAACATCCACGTGCTCTTCCGCACCGAGGTCACCGCGGCACACGGGAACTCGACGCTCGAGGCGATCGACGTCCGAAACAGCGAGACCGGCGAGACGAGCCGCCTCGAGTCGGGTGGGGTGTTCATCTTCATCGGCGCCGATGCCGAGACGTCGTGGCTTCCGCCCGAGATCGCACTCGACCAGAGGGGATTCGTGCTCACCGGCCCCGAGGCGCGAGTCGCTGATGGATGGCCGCTCGATCGGGATCCCTACCTTCTCGAGACGAGCGTCCCCGGCATCTTCGCCTGCGGCGACGTGCGCTTGAGCCCGGTGAAACGCGTTGCGGCCGCGGTCGGCGAGGGCAGCATGGCGATCGCGTTCGTGCACCAGTACCTCCGGGATGTCGAGGCGCGCTCCGTAGCCACGTAGCGTTCGGCGCCGAGGCGCCGTGCTCCGGCCTCCGCGCCGCCCGAGGAGTGGTGCCGGCCGTACCTCGAGACTCGCGCCGACCGGGCTGCCCTGCGAGGGCTGCCATGGGAGATCGGCGGCAGGCAATCAACCCACAATGAGGGAGGTCAGTCGTGCCCGCAGTCCATCCACTCCCGGCCCGCCGCGAGCTCGCGTACCGTTCGACGAACGGGATCGACGTGTTCCTCCTCTGGTGTCCGGCCGACGGCCGCTCGCCGTGGTCGTGATCGACGAGAGCGCCGAGTCCTTCGAGCTCGCCGTCACCGCTTCCGAGGTGCTCGACGTCTCCGTGCACCCGAACGCACACGCAGCCTTCCGTGGCATCGATCTCGTCGAGGCGTCACTGGATGTCGCCGCCTGAGCTCCGAGCTTCTCGGCCTGTACGTTCCGGACGATGCCACCACCTATCCGAGCCGGGGAGGACCGTCGCGGAGACATGACACGCGCCGGCGCCCCGTCGCCGTTCTTGCCGTCGCTGCGCTCGGCTTACCCTGGCTCCGTGCAGGCCGACCCGTCACCGGAACGAGAGAGGCCGCGCGATGCGCGGCCTCTCCTCGATTCCGTTGCTCTCGTCGTGCGAGAGCGGGCCGGCTAGCTGCAGCCGGTGTTCGTGCCGCAGTCGCGGCACGTGTAGCAGCTGCCGGTTCGCACCATGCGGCCGCCGCACCTCGAGCACTCGACGGCGTCTTCCCAGCTGTTGAACAGGGCGGTCTGGCCGGGAGGCGGTGTGTCGTGTACCTGCGCGGTCGCCTCGCCGGCGGCGTAGGCGGCTGCGAGGCGCGCCTTCACCTCGGGCGTGAGGATACCGGCCTCCTCCTGCTGATCGGAGGTGAGGAACTTCTTGCCCATCCAGCGGAAGATGTAGTCGACGATCGACTTTGCGATCCTGATGTCGGCGTCGTTCGTCATCCCGCTCGGCTCGAAGCGCATGTGGCTGAACTTCGAGACGTAGACCTCGAGCGGCACGCCGTACTGGAGCCCGAGCGAGACCGAGATCATGAACGAGTTCATCAGGCCGGCAAGCGTCGTGCCCTCCTTCGCGATGTCCACGAAGATGTCGCCCGGCGTCCCGTCATCGAACAGGCCGACGTGGATGTAGCCCTCGTACTCGCCGACCTTGAACTTGCGGCCGACCTCGGTGCGGTCGTCCGGCAACCGGCGCCGCTTGGGAGCTGCGACGACGCCGCCGAGTGCATGGATCTGTGCGATCCTGCCCTCCTCGGACGTGTCCTTCGAGCCCGAGAGCGGCTGCGCCACCTTGCAGTTGTCGCGGTAGATCGCGATCGCCTTGACGCCGAGCTGCCAGGCTTCGATCAGCAGCTGTGAGACCTCGTCGACCGACGTCTCCTCGGGCAGGTTGACGGTCTTCGAGATCGCGCCCGAGATGAACGGCTGCACGGCGCCCATCATCTTGACGTGGCCCATGTAGTGGATCGCGCGCTCGCCGATGGCGCAGTCGAACACCGGGTAGTGCTCGTTCTTCAGGTGCGGCGCGCCGATGACGCTGCCGCGCTCGTCGATGAAGGCGACGATCTCCTCGATCTCGCGCGTCGCGTAGCCGAGCTCGCCGAGTGCCATCGGCACCGTCTTGTTGACGATCGTCAACTCGCCGCCGCCGACGAGCTTCTTCGACTTGACGAGCGAGAAGTCGGGCTCGACCCCCGTCGTGTCGCAATCCATCATGAAGCTGATCGTCCCGGTCGGCGCGAGCACCGTTGCCTGCGCGTTGCGGAAGCCTGCGGCCTCGCCCAGGTCGAGCGCGTCATCCCACGCCTTGCGGGCGGCGGACAGCATGTCGACCGGCACGGAGTCGGCGTGCTGGATGTTCCCGACGGAGGCGCGGTGCTTCGAGATCACGCCGAGCATCGCGGCTGCGTTCTCGGCGTAGCCCGCGTGCGGGCCCATCCGCTTCGCGATCTCGGCCGACTTGCGGTAGCCCCGCCCGGTCATGATCGCCGTGATCGCGGCCGCGTAGGCGCGACCCTCGTCCGAGTCGTACGGAAGGCCGCGCGCCATCAGCAGGGCTCCGAGGTTCGCGTAGCCGAGCCCGAGTTGGCGGAACTTGAGCGCGTTGCGGCCGATCTCGGGCGTCGGGTACGACGAGTAGCCGACGATGATCTCCTGCGCGAGGAACATGACGTCGACCGCATGCTCGAACATCGGCACGTCGAACTCGCCGTCCTCCTTGCGGAACTTCATCAGGTTGAGCGACGAGAGGTTGCAGGCCGAGTCGTCGACGTGCATGTACTCGGAGCAGGGGTTCGACGCGTTGATCCGGCCCGTGTTGGGGCTCGTGTGCCACGCGTTGATCGTCGTGTCGTACTGCACGCCCGGGTCGGCGCACTGCCAGGAGGCCTCGGCGATGTCCTTCAGGAGCGACCGTGCGTCGACCGTGCGGACGACCGAGCCGTCGGTGCGAGCGGTGAGGTTCCACTCCTTGCCCTCGACGACCGCTTCCATGAACGCGTCGGTGACGCGCACCGAGTTGTTCGCGTTCTGGTACTGGATCGAGCCCCAGTCGGGCGAGTCGAGCGACATGTCGTAGCCCGCCTGCTCGAGGACGCGCGCCTTCCGCTCTTCCTTCGCCTTGCACCAGATGAACTCGTCGACGTCCGGATGGTCGATGTCGAGCACGACCATCTTCGCCGCGCGCCGCGTCTTGCCGCCCGACTTGATCGTGCCGGCGGAAGCGTCGGCGCCGCGCATGAACGAGACCGGACCGGACGCGTAACCACCCTTCGACAGCTGCTCCTGCGACGAGCGCAGGCGCGAGAGGTTGATACCGGAGCCCGAGCCGCCGCGGAAGATGACGCCCTCGCGGCGGATCCAATCGAGAATCGAGTCCATCGAGTCGTCGATCGAGAGGATGAAGCACGCCGAGCACTGCGGCTTCTCCTCGAAGCCGACGTTGAACCACACCGGCGAGTTGAACGACGCGATCTGGTTGACGAGGATCGCCTTCAGCTCGGCCTCGAACGTTTCGGCCTCGTCGGTCGTCGTGAAGTAGCCGCCCTGCCGGCCCCAGCCGCCGATCGTGTTGACGATCCGACCGATCATCTGCTTCACGGAGCGCTCGCGCTCCGGTGAGGTCATGCGGCCGCGGAAGTACTTCTGGGCGACGATGTTGGTTGCCGTCTGCGACCAGAAGCGGGGAAACTCGACGTCCTTCTGATCGAACGCCGGGCCGTCCTTTCCGGGGATCAGAGCGTGGCGCGACTCCCATTCGATCTCGTCGAACGGGTCGCGGCCGGGGATCGTGAAGAACCGCTGCGGCGTGACGCTCGCGCTGTCGTCGACGACGACGTTCGCGTAGTCATCCGTGCCTGGCAGTGTCGTTCCGGTCGTCTCTGACACTGGTGTCGCTTTTGTGGTTGCCATGCCTGCCTCCCGGCCGTCCGTCGATCGAGGGAAAAGTGTCCTCCGTCCCGCGTGGTGCGACGCTGGGAGGGATTCGGGATGCTAGGAGGTGCGTCGGACGGCACCCATTTTGCGTCATTTTCATGCAATTTGCAGGAAAATGGACGACCCAGCAGGTCGGTTCAGTTTACCGACCGGGGGTGGGGACGGACGCTAGGAAACGGGCGGCGCTGCGGGGCCGTCGCCGCCGCCGTCGCCGTCCCTGCGGCGGCGGAGATAGCCGGCGGAGCCTGCGGCGAGGAGCACGACCGCGAGGCCGCCGAGCACGAGGAGCGGGACCGGCACCGACGACGGGCCGGAGGTGTCCGTTGCCGTCGCGTCGGTTTCGGCCGTGTCGGTCGTGCCGGTGTCGGTCGTGCCCGTCTTGGTCGTGCCCGTGTTGGTCGTGCCCGTCTTGGTCGTGGTCGTGAGCGTCGTCTCGGTTGCCCCTGTGGTCGTCGGGGTCGGGCCGCCTCCGCCCGGGTCCGGCTTGCCCTGCTTGGCGAAGGCGAGAGCTCGCCCGATCTCGTCCTCGGCGTTGCCGTAGATCAACAGATCCGGGGGCAGCGACTTGATCGCCTGGGTGTAGCAGGGAAGCGGGTAGATCTTGTCCACGCGGCCGTCGTCGAACCAGTCGTCGATCACCTGCTGCGCGCACGTCTTCTTCGCCATCGCGGCGTCGGTGACGACTGCAGACAACGCCATGAAGGCCAGAAGCACGAGGCCGAGCATGAGAGCACGATGAGGATGAGGTAATCGGAACACGATGCGGGCGACCCGGTGGTACCGAGAGTGTTGCAAGTGTCTCGGCTGCCGTTGATGCGGCGGTGTGCGCAGGGTAAACGAATTGTAATCCTTGCCGGGCCGGGAACCGACCACGCGGAGTGGTACCGTGGCCCGCCATGGACGAGGCTCCGAACTCGAAGCGATCCGGCCTGGCCAGGGCGATTCTGGGAGCGGTTGGCGTCCTCCTCGTGTGGGCGTTCTTCGACGGAGGAGCGTCAGGGACGGACGCGACCGCACAGCTCGGTACGGTCGCCGTGATCGCGGCAGCGCTCCTTCTCGTCGGCTGGGCTCGTGGTGTCGTCGTCATGCCGCGCCTCGATCGCCCGGGCCTTCTTGCGGTCGCTGCCGCGGCGGGGCTCACCGTGTGGACGGGGCTCAGCGTCTGGTGGTCGATCGCCGGCGATCTCTCGTTCGACGCGCTGGGGAAGAGCCTCGTGCTCCTTGCTTTCGGCGTCGTCGGCCTCGCAGCCGCCGTTCTCCCCGGCCGTCCGGTGCAGGGGGTCGCGCTCGTCGTCGCGGCGGCGCTCGGCGCGGTTCTCTGCTGGGCGCTCCTCGGCAAGGCGGTACCGGCGCTCGGGCCGGACGACGCAGGTCGCGTCGCCCGCCTGAGGGGGTCGATCGGCTACTGGAACGCGCTCGCGTTGCTTGCCGACGCAGCTCTCGGTCTCGGTCTCTGGCTCGTGACGTCCGTGCGGAAGCGCTACGGCCGTCCGCTCGGGGCGCTCCTCCTCTACCTCGCGACTCTCGTGATCCTGCTCACCCAGTCCCGCACGGGGCTCGTCGCCGGTCTCGCCGTCCTTGCCTTCGTCCTGTGGCTGACGGCGGATCGAGTCGAGGGCGCGCTGTTCGCTCTCCTCGCCTGCTCTCCGGGGTTGCTCGTGGCCGGCTGGGCGTTCACGCGGCCCGCGCTCGTCGAGGACGGGGCGGAGTCGGCGGCCCGCGTCTCGAGCGGGGCCGCCCTCGGAGCCTTGACGCTTCTCGGTGCGGTCATCGCGCTCGTCGCGGTCGCGAGGATGCCCGTTGCCCAGCTTGTTGCCACGCGGCGGCGGGCGGTCGTCCGGAGCCTCCTCGGCGCCGCCGGGCTCCTGTTCGTGGTCGGCCTCCTCGGTCTCGTGGCGGCGGTCGGGAACCCCGTCACCTGGGCGGGCGACCAGCTGAGCAGCTCCGGAGAGGTCGTCAACGGCCCCGGCCGTCTCGGCCAGCTCGAGACGAACAACCGCACCGTCTGGTGGGGAGAGGCGTGGGAGATCTTCCGCGCCAACCCCGCGGGCGGCACCGGCGCGTCGACGTTCGAGATCGCGAGGAAGCGCGTGCGGGACGACGCCCAGAACGTGAGCTCCCCGCACAGCGTTCCCCTACAGCTCCTCTCCGACACCGGCCTCCCCGGGCTCCTGCTCGGCCTCGCGTTCGTCGTCGGCGTCGCTGTCGCCATCCGCGCGGCGCTCCGCCGCCTCGAGGGCGACGAGCGGGCGGCGGCGGTGGGGCTCGTCGCGCTTCCGCTCGGGTTCGCGCTGCACGCCCTCGTCGACCTCGATCTCGACTTCCTCGCCGTCGCCGCGCCCACGATGCTCGTCTCGGCGGTGCTGGTCGGCGCGGGGCGGCCCACGGCCACCCGCGCGGGCGGCCTCGTTGCGGCGGGCGTCGCCGTGGCAGCCTTTGCCGCAGTGTGGGTCCTCGTCGCGCCGGCCCTCTCGGACCGATCGATCGAGGGCGCATACCGCGACGTCAGCAACGTTCGACTCGACGCTGCCGACTCGGCTGCCCGGCGCGCCGAGCGCCTCGACCCGCTCTCGCCCGAGCCGCTCTATGCCCGCGCGACGGTTGCGAACGGCCTCGGGAATGCCACCGCGGCCGACGCGTTCTATGTTCGCGCAACCCGCCTTCAGCCCGAGAACCCCGCCACCTGGTACGCGCTCGGGCTGTACCGGTACATCCGCGGGGACCTCTGCGGCGCCTACTTCGCGCTCAACGCCGCCTACACGCTCGATCCCAGGAGCAGCCTCTTCTATCCGGGCAGCGAGCTCGATCGCGCCCGAGACGCTGTCAACGACACGGCGAATCCCGCCTGCGGCCCGACGCCGTAGCGGCGGGACCTGTCCCGCCCGGCCGTATCGGCTCCCGCCTATCCTCCGATGACGACGACGGCGTGCGAGCCGTGGAGCTGCGCGGCGCGGAGCCCGTCGAGCGGTCCGACGATCCCGATGCCGAGATCGTGCGCGAGGCGCCGGCCCTCACCTTCGAAGCCCGGGCGGTACATGACGAGGGTGCGTGTGAAGTCGGAGCTCGACGCGTTCGCGACGCCGCCGATGCGGTAGCCACGCTTCGCCACGCGGGCGGCGGTCGCGGCGGCGGCCCCCTGACGCGTCCCACCGTTGAGGACGAGAACCGAGACGCGTGAGCGCTTCAGTGCCGCGGCAGGGATCTTCGCCGCGGGAGCGGTTGCTGCGTTCTTCGCCGACTCCGACTTCGTGATCGCTGCCTTGTGAGCCGGCTTGGCCGAGCTCCCGGCCGACGCCTTTGCGATCAGCGCTCCGCCGACGACGATCAGAACGATCAGTTCGACTACGGCGATCGCGGCGGCGGTGAACGCCGCCAGGCGCCAGGGACGGACGAGCTGCTCGTTGTGATGGAAGGAGACGTCCACGGGATCAAACCTTCGCCCACGAGCGCGTTGCTCCTTCTTCGGGCTGCCGGTCTTCCTACGGGAGGGGCGGTAGCGCGTCCCACGTGGCGGCCACGCCCGTGGTCAGGTCCGTCTCGGCCCGGAAGCCGATCACCTCCGCTGCCCGCTCCGTCGCGAGCACGCTGCGCCCGAGCTCGCCCGGCCGCTCCGCCTCGTGCACCGCGTCGGCCTCCGAGCCTGCGACCGCGCGACAGACCGCGTAGAGCTCGAGGACGGTCGTCGCGATCCCCGTGCCGATGTTGAGCACCCCGTCGACATCGCTGTCGAGCGCCGCGAGCGTCGCCCGGGCCACGTCCCCCGCGAAGACGTAGTCCCGTCCCTGCGAGCCGTCTCCGAAGATGCGGCACGGCTCACCGCTCTGGAGCCGCCCGAGGAAGATCGCGACGACGCCGGCCTCGCCGTGTGGGTTCTGGCGCGGGCCGTAGACGTTCCCGAAGCGCAGTGCCACGTGGGGCACGCCGTAGAGCCGCGCAAACGCGCCGAGATAACCCTCGGCGGCGAGCTTCGCAGCGCCGTACGGTGAGAGAGGAAGGCACGGATCGTCCTCTCGCGCCGGCTGCTCGCATTCGCCGTAGATCGCTCCCCCGGTCGAAGCGAACACGACCCGAGCGCCTGCGAGTCGGGCTGCTTCGAGCACGTTGACGGTTCCCACGACGTTGATCGCGGCGTCGCGTCCGGGCTCGTCGACCGAGACGCGCACGTCTGCCTGGGCCGCGAGGTGGACGATCGATCGAGGCGCCGTCTCCCGCGCGATCGAATCGAGCGGCTCGCGAATGTCCTGAACGTGGAGCGTCGCTCCGACCGGCACGTTCTCCCGCACACCGGTCGAGAGGTCGTCGACGACGTGCACCTCCTCCCCGCGAGCGAGGAGCGCGTCGACGACGTGCGAGCCGATGAATCCGGCTCCACCGGTGACGATGACCGACATCGCCGTAATCTACAGCTTGATGTTCATCACCTTCGAAGGGCTCGACGGCTCCGGCAAGACGACGCAGCTCACGCTCCTCGCAGCGCGCCTCGAGGCCGAGGGCCTCGAGGTCGTCGTCACGCGCGAGCCCGGCGGCACGCCGCTCGGCGAGGAGATCCGTGAGCTCGTTCTCCACGGCGGCGATGTGGCACCGTGGGCCGAGGCTGCCCTCCTCGCTGCCTCGCGTGCCCAGCACGTCGAGGAGTTGATCCGCCCTGCGCTCGCACGCGGGGCGGCCGTCCTGAGCGACCGTTACGTCGACTCGTCGGTCGCCTATCAGGGGATCGCCCGCGGGCTCGGGCTCGAGCGCGTGCTCGAGCTCAATCTGGCCGCCGTCGGCGGCCTCATGCCCGACCGCACGATCCTGATGGAGATCGATCCCGGGACTGCCATCCTGCGCATGAGTGGCGAGCGCGACCGGATCGAGCGCGAGGACGACGGCTTCCACGCCCGCGTGGCGGACGCGTACCGGGAGTTGGCGGCCCTGTTCCCCGAGCGCTACCTGACCGTCGACGGGACTGCCCCACCCGACGTGCTCGCCGAGGAGATCCATGGAGCCCTTCGACGCGATTCCTGAACAGGCCGAGGCGAAACGGCTGCTCATGTCGGCGCTCGTCGACGGTGATGCGCAGGCCTTCCTGTTCCACGGCCCCGCCGGCGTCGGGAAGGCGAGCGCCGCGTTCGCGTTCGCCGGTGCGATCCTCGGTGACCCGCGGCGGGTCGTCGAGCGCACGCATCCCGACCTGCAGGTCGTCGAGCCGCTCGGCGACATGATCCGGATCGACGTGATCCGCGCCCTGCATCACGATCTGCACCTGCGGCCGTTCGAGGCCGATCGGCGCGTCTACCTGCTTCTCGGAGCGCATCGGCTCAACGACGACGCAGCCGACGCCCTCCTCAAGGACCTCGAGGAGCCGCCGCTCTACGCGACGATCGTGCTCGTCGCCGACGAACTCGGGCCGATTCCGGAGACGATCCATTCCCGCTGTCAGCTCGTCCCGTTCCGGCGCCTGTCGCAACGTGCGGTGCAGGCGTGGGTGGAGGAGCGGGCGCCGGAGCTCTCCGTCAACGAGGCGACCGCCATCGCGCGTGTCGCGGCCGGCCGTCTCGACCGGGCCGCCCGCCTGATCGACCCGGCCGTACGCGCTCGCCGCAGCGCGATCATCGCTGCGGCGCGTGGGCCGTATCTCGATCCGGGCTTCCGGTCGAACGAAGCGGCCGACGCGCTGCTCGAGGCGATCGGGCTCCGAGGGGCCTCCGCGAAGGAGGCCGAGGAAGCCGTTGTGGAGGGCCTCGATCTGACGCCGAAGGAGGCAGAGCAACGGGTCAAGCGCGTGCAGCGTGGCGCGGAGAGGGAGGAGATGCTCGCCCAGCTCGAGGAGCTTTCCGCCTGGTACCGGGATCTCGTCGTCGTCGCGAACGGTGCCGAGGCCACGGTCGTCCACGCCGACCACCTGAGCGAGTTACGGGAAGACGTCGCCCGCGACCTCGGCCGCGGCCCCGAGCGGGCCGCGGCCCTCGTCCGCACGTCGTGGCGCTCGGCCGAGGAGTTCAACATCAACCCGGGCCTGTGGCTCGACGCGCTGTTCGTTCAGCTGCGCCACTCGTTCGCCTGAGGGGACTGCGGCATGCCCTTGACATGAGAATGGTCGTTCTCGTACTATGAGAATAGCCATTCTCATTCAGGAGCAGCCATGCCGATTCGCCCGCCCGTTCCCCCGTTCACTGCCGATACCGCCCGTCAGAAGGTTCTCGCCGCCGAAGCCGCCTGGAACACGCGCGACCCGGATCGCGTCGCCGCGGCGTACACCGTCGACTCCGTCTGGCGCAACCGCGACGAGTTCGTCAGCGGCCGCGAGGAGATCCGCGCCTTCCTCACGCGGAAGTGGGAGAAGGAGCTCGACTACGTCCTCCGCAAGGATCTGTGGGCGTTCGCGGGCGATCGGATCGCCGTACGCTTCCAGTACGAGTGGCACGATGCGACCGGCAACTGGTTCCGCTCGTACGGCAACGAGCTGTGGGAGTTCGACGCGGAGGGGTTGATGAGGCGTCGCGAGGCGAGCATCAACGACGTCGCGATCGAGGAGTCCGAGCGCCGGCTCGACGGCCCGCGCGCGGATGGCGACGGGAGCGGGATCCCCCTCCGATGAGCCCCGCGGCAACGATCGACGACGAGACCGCGCGGGTGGCAGTGCTCCGCTCGGCAAACGACGTCTTCTACGCGCGCGGGATCGGCGGGGTCGGGATGGCCGACATCCGCGACGAGTCGGGTGTGTCGCTGCGCCGGCTCTACCATCTCTATCCGTCGAAGAGAGAGCTCGTCGCTGCCTGGCTCCGCGACAGGCATTCGAGGTGGATGGAGTGGTTCACCAGCTCGGTCGACCGTCGTGCGTCGGAGGGCCGGGAGCCCCTCCTCGCGGCATTCGACGCGATAGCCGAGTGGGAGGCCTCGCCCGGCTACCGCGGCTGTGCGTTCGTCAACTCCGCCGCCGAGGCGGCCGAGATCGACGACACCCATCGCGAGATCATCGCCGCGCACAAGGAAGGCCTCGTGGCCTTTCTCGTCACGCTCGCGAGCGTCGGCGGTTACACGCGCCCCGACCGTCTCGGGCGGATGATCGCAGTGTTGCTCGACGGGGCGATGGTCGAGGCGGCCGTTCTCTCGTCCCCCGAGCCGATCGATGCCGCGCGAGAGGCTGCGGCGGTCTTGCTCGAGGCGGCGCGGTGAGCCGCTTCGTCGAGCAGCTGTGGCGGTATCCGGTCAAGACGCTGGCGGGCGAGCGGCTCGAGAGCGCCGAGATCACGGCCAACGGGATCCCCGGAGACCGGATCGTCCACGTCCGGGGGCCTGAGGGCGTCCGCACGTCGCGACGGCAGCACCGGCTCCTCGGCCTTCACGGGACGCTCGATCCTTCGGGCCGTCCCCTCGTCGACGGGCACGCGTGGGACTCGTCCGAGGCACTCGCGCTCGTGCGTGAGGCTGCCGGAGACGACGCCGAGCTCGCGGCGTTCGACGGCCCTGGGCGATTCGACGTCCTCCCGCTGCTCGTCGCGACGGACGGTGCGGTGGCGACGTTCGGCCGCGACGTTCGCCGGCTGCGGCCGAACATCGTGATCGGGGGCGTCGAGGGTCTCGCCGAGCGCACGTGGGAGGGGGCCGAGCTCCGGATCGGCGACGCCGTGATCTGGCTCGATTCGCTCCGGGCACGGTGCCCGATGACGACCGTCGACCCGGACACGCTCGAGCGCGACCCCGAGGTGCTGAAGGACATCGGTCGCCGGTTCCGTGGGCGGATCGCGCTCAACGCCGACGTGGTCCGGCCTGGCCTCATCGGCGTCGGTGACAGGGTGGAGGTCGTCCTGCCGGTGGCGCTCGGGACCTGAGAGAGCCCCTCGTCGCGCGTCCACAGCCGTTCCACAGGCGGCTCACAGAATCGCGTGGCACTCTACGACCGATGGCCGAGACCGCAGCCCTTCCCTCGAGCGTCGCGCGGGTGCTGATCGTCGACGACGAGGCCTCGATCACGGATGCGGTCGCGACCGCTCTCCGCTACGAGGGCTACGAGACGATGGAGGTCGGCGCGGGCCGGGCGGCCGAGCTCGCGATCGACGAGTTTCGGCCCGACCTGATCGTGCTCGACGTGATGCTGCCGGATCTCGACGGCTTCTCGATCGCCCGGAGGCTCCGCGACGGCAACCACCGCGTGCCCGTGATCTTCCTCACGGCGAAGGATGCGACCGAGGACAAGGTCGCGGGGCTCGCACTCGCCGACGACTACGTGACGAAGCCGTTCAGCCTCGCCGAGATCGTGGCCCGGGTGCAGTCGGTCCTGCGGCGTACGCGTGGTGACGCCGATGCCACCGATACCGCGCTGCGCTTCGCGGATCTCGCGCTCGACGAGGAGACGCGGGAGGTGTGGCGCGGCGAGCAGCAGGTCGAGCTGACGCGAACCGAGTTCGAGCTGCTTCGCTTCCTGATGCTGAACCCGCGCCGGGTGCTGACGAAGCGCCAGATCCTGGACAACGTGTGGCACTACGACTTCGGCGGCGACGCGAACGTCGTCGAGACGTACATCAGCTACCTCCGGAAGAAGCTCGACCCGCTCGGCCCGCCGCTGATCCAGACGGTGCGGCTCGTCGGCTACGCGCTGCGCGAGGGGTAGGGGCGGTGCTACCGCCGCGTCGGGGACGGGGAGAGACCCCGCGTCGGGGACGGGGAGAGACTTCAGTCTCTCCCCGGGGCTCGGCGCTCGTGTCCGGGTCGGCACCGTGTCGCTGAGAGCTCGCCTGCTCACGGTCGTCGTCTCGCTGACCGCGATCGGCCTGATCGTCGCCGGCATCGTCACCTACGCGTCGCTGCGCTCCTTCCTCGTCGACCGGGTCGATCGCGGTGCCGTTGCTGCGACGCGGACGCTCGAGCGCGGCCGCTTCGGCCCGGGCGGGTTCGACGCGCTGGGAGCAGCGAACCCGGGGATCTACATCGGGCTGATCGATGGGGACGGCGACATCCGTTGGGCTCCTGTCGGGACACGTCAGGGTGAGACGCCCCTTCCGCAGCCCGACCTGTCCGTCGATCGAGCTCGCTCCGCCGGAGCGGGCGGCGGGCCGTTCACGGTCTCGGCCGTGGGTGGCGATACGCAGTTCCGGCTCGCGATCGGGCGGCCCGGCCCCCAGGGCCAGCTTCTCCTGGTTGCCGCGCCGCTGAACGATGCCAACGACACGCTCCATCAGCTCCTCCTCGTCGAGATCGTCGTCGCGGCATCGGTGCTGCTCGCAACCCTCATCCTCGGTCTCTGGCTCGTCCGCGTGGGCCTGCGCCCCCTCGGCCGAATCGAGGTGACCGCCGCTGCGATCGCCGGCGGCGATCTCTCCCAGCGCGTCGGCAACGACGACCCCCGCACCGAGGTCGGCCGTCTCGGCGGGGCGCTGAACACGATGCTGGGGCAGATCGAGGAGGCATTCGACGAGCGCACCGCCTCCGAGCAGCGTCTCCGTCGTTTCGTCGCCGACGCCTCCCACGAGCTCCGCACGCCTCTGGCAGCGGTACGCGCGTATGCCGAGCTCTTCGACCGCGGCGCGAGGGAGCGACCAGACGACCTCGAGCGGGCGATGACGGGCATCCAGCGCGAGTCCCGGAGGATGGGATTGCTCGTCGACGACCTGCTGCTCCTCGCGCGACTCGATCAGGGCCGGCCGCTCGAGCGGAGGCCCGTCGCGCTGGACGAGGTCGCGCGCGACGCGGTCGAGGCAGCGCGGATGCTCGACCCCGAGCGGCAGATCTCACTCGATGTGCCGGCACCCGTGGAGGTCGAAGGCGACCGCGAGCGGCTGCGTCAGATCCTCGACAACCTGCTCGCGAACGTGCGCGCCCACACGCCCGTCGGTACAGCGGCGACCGTGCGCGTGGCGCGGGAAGATGGCGACGCGGTGGTCGAGGTCACAGACAGCGGGCCGGGTCTCTCCGACGATCAGCTGTCGCACGTGTTCGAGCGCTTCTACCGGGGCGATGCGTCGCGCTCACGCGATGTCGGCGGCGCGGGGCTCGGACTCGCGATCACTGCGGCGATCGCCGAGTCGCACGGCGGGACGGCGACGGTGGCGAACATCGGTCGCGACGACGGGACAGGCCTGACCGTTCGCGTGACGATCCCCGTCGTGTGTGGTCACGCCGGGGTCGCTGAATCCTGAGTCCCACGAAGAGGAGGGAGCACGCATGAACGGTTCCGAGCTCGACTTCTGGCTGGGCTCCTGGCACGCACGCTGGGAGGGCGGCGAGGGAACGAACACGATCACGCGCGAGCTGGACGGCAAGGTCGTCGTCGAGCGCTTCGAGGGACGCCCCGCGATGGAGCTGACCGGACTCAGCGTCTCGGTGTTCGACGCCGCGGCGGATCTCTGGCGTCAGACGTGGGTCGACGACCAGGGCAGCTATTTTGCGCTCACGGGCGGCGCCGAAGGCGATACGTTCGTGCTGCACATGGCGACCGTGCGCGGAGGCGTGCCGGTCGAGCTGCGGATGGTGTTCTCGGAGATCGAGACCGACAGCTTCCGCTGGGTGTGGGAGCGCTCGACCGATGGGGGCGCGACGTGGGATCCGGCGTGGGAGATCGCGTACACCCGCACGGCGTGACGACCCCGTGAGGTGACGGCGACCGCGATTTGTGCTCCCCCGCAGGCGGGCTGCTCGCTTCTACGGATGCGGGTCACCGGCAGGCGGATCACGATGAAGGTGGTATGTGACGCAGGCCAGTTGACCGGCCAGGGAGGTGCGGCGGTCGTGTTGGATGGGTCGTCGGCGGGATCGCAGTTCGAGCCGCTCGGCGTGAACGCACGGGTGAAGATCTCTGCGCTGTGGGCGTCGATGCTGTTCGTCTTCCTGTACGTCGATCTCTTCAGCCTCTATCGAGCGGACGTCCGGGCTGATCTCGCGGCCGGCGAGCTCGGCGGGTTCACGATCGGCCAGGGGTTTCTCGTCGGGATCACTGCCTACGTCGTCGTCCCGAGCCTGATGGTGTTCGCGACGCTCGTTCTGCCGCCGCAGGCGTGTCGCGTGGCCAACATCGGGCTCGGCTCTCTGTACGCGCTCACGATCATCGTCGGCGCGGTCGACGAGCGGAGCCAGGTCTACTACGTCGTCGGTAGCGCGCTCGAGGTCGTCCTGCTCGCTGCCATCGTCTCGTACGCCTGGCGCTGGCCGAGGGCATCGACCGCCTCCGAGGATCGGGGCTGACGATGGAGCACACCGCCTCGTCGACATCGCGGTGGCTGCCGCACTCACGGAGCGGACGCTGGTCGGTTGGGCTGGCCGGCTTCTCGATCACGTGCATCTTCCTGCTCGTCGTCGTGGTCTATCTGCTCGGGGTCGTCGAGCCGGCTGACAGCTATACGGACGACTGGGCGCAGGCCGCGTGGGGCCTGCTCATCTGGGCATCGGCTGTAGCGTCCTTCGTCGTCGGCGTCGTTGCGATCACCCGCCGGCAAGAGCGCGCGGTGCTCGTCTTCGCGGCCACGCTCCTCGGGCTTCTTCCGGTCGTCCTCTTGGTCTCGGAGATCGCTCTGGGGAAGTTCTGACGCCGGGGTCGAGACCCCCGGACCGGTGAAAAGGAGGGTTCGAAATGACCACCGTGAACGAAGTGACAGCCTCGCAGCCGGAGGCAGTCGGAGCCGACCTGCGGCGCACGGCGCGGACGACCGGGCTCCTCTATCTCGGCCTCGCCGTGACCGGGGCTCTGGGCGGCGTCGTGCTTCGGGGTCAGTTCTTCGCGGACGACGATGCCGTAGGCACGCTGGCCAACCTGACCGATGACGAGGGGTTGGCGCGCGTCGCGATCGCCGTCGAGCTCGGGATCGTCGTGTTCCAGGCGCTGGCGGCGGTGTGGTTCTATCGCCTGTTCCGGAGCGTCGATACCTTCGCAGCCGGCTCGCTTGCAGCGTTCGGGATGATCAACGCGGTTGCGATCCTGGCCAGCGCGGCGATGCTCGCGACTGCGCTCGACGTGTCGAACGATGCGTCCCTTGCCGCACCCGGCGGCGCGGCGGCGACGGTCCAGCTCCTGTACGTCGTCAGCGGGCACCTCTGGGGAGTTGGCGGGACGTTCTTCGGTCTGTGGCTGATCCCGATGGGGTGGCTCGTGATTCGCTCGCAGTGGCTGCCGCGGCTGCTGGGCTGGCTCCTCGTTGTGGGTGGTGTGGGCTACGTGATCAGCACGTTTGTCAGCTACCTGGCCGACGGGGCCGATCTCGTCGCGGGACTCTTGATCGTCCCTGCGACGATCGGCGAGCTCTGGATCATCGTCTACCTGATCGTCGTCGGCGTCCGGGAACACGGCTCGGGGGCAGGGGAGGCGACCTGACGTGCCCGCAGCGCCTTCGCGGGAGCCACGGCTTCCTCCCCGCTGGTTCATCCGTCTCTTCTGGGTCGCGCATCGACGCGTCTACCGCCTGACCGGAGGACGTCTCGGATTGTGGCGGCCGAAGCCGGGGAAATGGGGCACCGTGCGGCTCACGACCATCGGTCGCAAGACAGGTCGCGAGCACGCCGTGATCGTCGGCTACATCGAGGATGGCCCGAACCTCGTCACGCTCGCCATGAACGGTTGGGGCGACGGCGAGCCGGCGTGGTGGTTGAACCTGCAGGCCCATCCCGACGTGAAAGCCGATCTCGCCGATGGCCTTCGCCGCGTCAGTGCCCGCGCCGCGCAGGGCGACGAGCGGGCACGACTGTGGAACCGGTGGCGCCAGATCGACAAGAAGCTCGACGCCTACGCGTCCCGCCGCTCCATGGAGACCGCAGTCGTCATTCTCGAGCCACGACCGGCGCCGGAGTAGCTCGGCTACGCGACGGCGCGTGCCGACGCGCACTGCGACGTGTCCAGGGTGGCGGCCGGATCGCACGTCGGCCCGGGCTCGTGTCGATCCGCCCCAGAGCAAGCGAGACAGACCGCGCCCAAGCGGCGGCGCGCTACTATCAACCTCGCGCCGACGTAGCTCAGCTGGTAGAGCACTTCACTCGTAATGAAGGGGTCCGCGGTTCGAGTCCGCGCGTCGGCTTCAAGGATTGATGCGGGATTGGGAGGTCCCACTTCTCGCCACGGCTGACGTCCGCCCTCGGACTAACCTCACCGTCTACGATTCCACAATGCGTCGGGTTCTGGCTGGGCTCTCGTCATTAGGCTTGGCGGTCGTCGGTTCGCAGGTGGCTCATTCCCTTGCGTACCGGCTTGTCGCCCCTGAAGCCGACCTGCGTGCTCACCTGCTGGCCGACACGGGCCACGCGTACCTGCGTCTTGCGCCGCTCGGGTTGGCGGTGGTAAGTGTGGTCGTGGTGATGGCTCTGCTGGCGGAGGCGCGCTCTGTTCGCACTCGGGTATCGGCCTCCCAGCCGCGCTTGTGGGTGTTCGCGATCGTCGCTCCTGCGACATTCGTCTGTCAGGAGGTGTTCGAGCGGCTGCTGCACGATGGCGTGTTCCCGTTGGCAGTGGTGACCGAGAGGACGTTCGTCATTGGGGTGGCTCTGCAGCTTCCCTTTGCGCTGCTTGCCTGGTTGGTCGCTCGGCTGCTCCTGCGGACTGCAGCCCTGATCGTCGGTTACGAAGAGATCTCCTGTGCGTGGGTGCTCGGGGTAGCGTCTCGGTGCTGGGCTGGGACGCCGGTGAGCCGCTGGGTGCGGTCGCCTCTTGCCGCGTGTGCTGCAGGGCGTGCGCCTCCTTCCTTCGCCGGTTGACCATGTTCCGCCGCTAATGCGGCTTTGGCCTTACCTACGAAGGAGAAATGAGCATGCTGAAGCATGGAAAACGACGCGTTCTCGCACTGCTTGCTGTCGCGATGGTCGCGGGATCTGTCGCTGTCCTGCCTGCCGTAGCGGACGACGATCACGGGGCGATGGCGATGGTGCCGGCACCTGCCGGCATGAAGATCTCGATGACCGCGAAGCGGACGGAGAAGGGCGTCCTCCTCAAGGTCACGCCTACCAAGTTCCGCTTCGCACCGCTAAAGATCGACGGCGCTCATGTGCCCGGCCAGGGGCATGTCCACCTCTATGTCGACGGGAAGAAGCTGACCGTGATCGCCCAGGGTGGCTACTACTATTTGGCCGGGTTGCAGACCGGGACACCTACGATCCAGGCGCGACTGACCGCCAACAACCACCACGAGTACATGCGCGGCGGCAAGCCGGTGGCCGCGACCGTGAAGCTCACCCCGCCATCGAAGGCACGGACGATCACCGTAACCGTGAAGCAGGGAAAGCCCGTCGGTGGGATCCTTCGCCCGACCGTGAAGAAGGGTGAGCGGGTCGCGATCGTCGTCCGCACCGACGTCGGCAGCAAGGTTCACCTCCACGGCTACGACGTCGAGAAGGCCGTCGTCGCAGGGCAGGCAACCAAGCTCGACGAGTTTGTCGCCTCGATCTCGGGGCGCTTCGACCTCGAACTCCACGACCCTGACGTCGTTCTCGCGGTGATCACCGTCAAGTAGCAACCACGCGGCACGGGATCGACGGCACAGCCCAGCCGCCGATCGCCCGTCAGGCGCCCGCGCCAGGCTCCGGGCCGCCCGTCCGGGCGGCGTCGGAGCCTGGCGTTCGGCAGTTCTTGAAACGCAATACGTCGCGCTGTCACGTGTCGGCTCGAACTCGTAATGAAGGGGTTCGCGGTTCGAGTCCGCGCGTCGGCATCAAGAAACGCCTGGAAATAGCGTTATTGGCGAGAGTCGACGGCTCGTCGGATGCGGCCACGCCGTCCAGTCGACCCCGCTCAGGTTTCGTGTCACAGCCCTTGGTTTCAACTCGAGGAACTCCGCGATCTCAGATCAGGGTAAGTCGGTCACGCATCAAGTCCTCTAGTCGTTCGATTGGCCCTACGGATACGACGACCCTATGGGACTCCGGCTCCGGGAAACAGGAGACGCCTATCGGCTTGGTCGGAAGGCCCGCAGTCGTGGGGTCACGTCTCGCGACCACGACATCGCAGTTCGGCGATCTGTCGGTTTTCAGCGCCCGCCCCATTTCGGAGCGAGCGCTTGTCGCTTCGCTCGAGGGTCAGGAGTAGCGGAGGGCGTCGCCGGGGCGGAGGCGCACGGCGCGGCGCACGGGGAGGAGCAGCACGAGCAGCGCCAGAACGACCGTCCCGACGAGCGCGATGACAATGTTCCAGGGCGGGAAGACGACGGAAATGCGCACCTCGACGACTTGCCACACGAGCCACACGAGGAGGCGCGTCAGCAGATAGCCGAGTGGGATGCCGATGAGCCAACCCGCGACCGCGAGCGCAATCCCCTCGGTCGTGAAGATCTTCCGGATGTCGCGGGCGCGCGCGCCGATCGAGCGAAGGATGCCGATCTCTCGCGTGCGCTCGAGGACGTTCGTCGTGATTGCGTTCGCGAGCCCGACCATGCTCATGGCCACGATCACGAACCCGAGCACGGCGATCGGGGTGGTGAGCGCCTTGTTGGCCGCGACCTCGTCTCGTTCCGCCACGTACCTGATCTCGCTCGTGACCTCGTAGCCGAGTGCTGCGAGCCGATCCTCGAGGCTGGATGTCGTGCGGTCGACGAAACCCGGATCGGGTGACTCCATCTTGACCCAGTACGCGCGCGCGCCGGCAGGCTGGCCGAGCAGCGCTCGCACAGTCGTCCGTGGGACGTAGAACGCGGTCCCGTTCTCCTGCTGGTTCTTCGCGATCCCGACGATCCGGAAGTCGGTAGCTCCTGCGGCCGTCTCGAGCGTGACGCTCTCGCCGACGTCGACGCCGGCGCTCTGGGCGATGTTCCGCTCGATCACGGCGACCCGCTCGGCGCTCTGCTCTTCGCCCGCGCTGAACCAGCGGCCGTCGGCCAGGCGATAGCGGAAGAGCGGTTCGCTCTCCACCCCCCACACGAACGCCTCCCTGCCTGCCAGTTCGACCGTGTTCTTGAGCACGGGCTCAGCCTCGACGACGCCCGGCGTCGAGCGGATCACGCTCTCCGCCCGCTCGTCGAACAGCGCCCGCCCGCCGGTCGAGATCTGCACGTCCTCCAGGTGGTCGCCCCACGCCGTGCGCGTCGCTTCGGTCGCCGCCTCCGCCATGGCGAGCACCGCGAGCAGGTTGCCGACCGCGAGCGCCACGATCAGGGCTGTGGCGAGGCTGCGCCGCTTGCGCCGTCCGACGTTCCTCAATCCAACCTGGATGACCCGGGGAAGGAAGTCGGCGCGCCGCAGTGCCCGGTCGGCGGCGTCTTCACCGCCGAGCGCCGAGCCGCTGGCTTCGAGCGCCTCACGCAGATCGACTTGCAGGCCACGGCGGATCGCGGGCAGGGCTGCCAGCGGCGGCGCTAGCAGGCCGACGAGGACGCTGACGAGCAGCACGATCGTGTCGACCCCGAAGCCGACGTCGATTGCCCAGAACGTCGAGCCGAACATGCGCGCGAGCCCGTTTCCGAGCACCGTCCCGAGCACAGTCCCCAGCAGCGCCCCAAGCGCACCGAGCAGTAGGGTCGTCCGCAGGTAGACGAGCGCGACCTGCCTGCGGCGCGCGCCGACCGCTCGCATGATCCCGATCTCACGCGTTTGCTCGGCGACGAGCGTGCTCATCGTGTTCGAGATCAGGACAAGGGCCGAGAGCAACGCCAGGACAGTGATCACCCCGAGGAGCTTGGCGAACTGCTCGGTGTCCGCCTTCGCCGGCCAATCGCCCGGTGCACGCACCTGGGGCAGGTTCGCGAGGCCGGTGAACCCGGGCACCGTCATCAGATAGCGGCGAACGGTCTCGACCGTCTCGGTGGCCGCTTCCGGGCTCGGGTCGTCCAGCCGCAGTGCCAGCCCGCCGTATCCCGCCTCCCCGCTCAACCGGGCCACCGTCGTCGCGGGCGCGTAGAGGATGATCACGTTCTCGTCCTGGACTTGCTCGCCTCCAGGCAAGGTGCGCCCGCGTCCGCTGACGGTGAAATCCGTGGGCTCGCCGCCCGAACTGAGAACCGTGAGGCTGTCCCCGGCACGGCCGTCGTAGAGGCCCGCGTTGGCGTCCTGCACGTCGGCAAGGAACTCGCGCGAACCGGGAAACGCTCCGGACGCGACTCGCAAGACGTCGACACCCTGGCTCGCGAAGTCTCGAATGCCGATCACGCGGGCGGCTGCGCGTCGCTCCCCTACGAGCACTCTCACGTCGACGCTCGACCTCGGCTCGACTGCGGCGACGTTCGGAAGCGCTGCCAGGGCCTCGAGCTGCTCGTCGGTGAGCTCGACCGGGCGCATCACCATGGTCACGTCTGCGAGACGGCCGTCTCGCACCTCCTCCTGCATCGCCCGATCGATCAGCGTCGGAATCGCGAAGAAGGAGAAGCTCGCGACGGCGATCGCAAGAGTCAGCACGCTGAAGACCGTCCGTGCCCGCCGGCGCGTCAGGTCGGTCACCGACTTGCGCTGCGAGGCGGAGATCATTCCTGCCTCCTCAGCCGTCCACGACGCGCCCGTCGCGGATCTCGACCACGCGCGGGGCACGCGCGGCCAGATCGCGGTCGTGTGTCACGAAGAGGATCGTCTTGCCCTCTCCATTGAGTCGCTCGAGCAACTCGAACATCTCGCCGGCAGTGACCGTGTCCAGGTTGCCCGTCGGTTCGTCGCCCACGATGAGCCTCGGATCCGCTGCGAGCGACCGCGCGATCGCGACCCGCTGTTGCTCTCCGCCGGAGAGCTCTGCAGGCAAGTTGTCGGCCTTGTCCTCGAGCCCGACCAACTCGAGGTTGTGCCGCGCGCGCTCGAATCGCTCTCGCTTCGAGCCGCGTCGAATGAAGTCGAGCGGCAAGACCGCATTCTCGAGCGCCGAGAGCGTGGGCAACAGCTGGAAGAACTGGAAGATGACTCCGACGTTCCCGCCGCGCCAGACGGCGAGCTCCTCCTCGCTCATCTCGTTCAGAGACTGCTCGTCGATGATCACCGTCCCGGTCGTCGGCCGATCGATGCCCGTGATCATGTTCAGGATCGTCGACTTGCCGCTCCCCGACGGGCCGACGACCGCCACCATCTCCCCGGCCGTGATCGCGAGGTCGACCCCGCGCAGGGCGCGATACTCGATCTTCCCCGTCCGGTACACCTTCTCGACGCCGTCGAGCGCGATTAGTGGCGCCCGCGTCTGTCGCTCGGGAACCTCGAGATCGGACGCCCCCCGTTTCGCGAGCGTCTCATCTGCCATGACGGATCGCCTCGCCTCGCTCGTCATGTTCGCAATCGTCCCAGAGGCTCCCCGCGCGGCCATCGGGGACAGCGCGGACGTGGCTGCGGCCAACTACGGGGCTCCGGCAAGTCGAAGACCTGCAAGAACGTCGACAAGTTCGTCAAGGAAGTGAACAAGCAGTCGAATGGCAAGAAGGCCACGATCGACCAGGCCGTGAAGGACGATCTGATCGCACAGGCCGAGAGCATCAAGACGACGCTCTGCTGTCGACAGCCTGAGCCGGGCAGACGAGAAGGCCTCGACGCGCGCGGCGAGGCCTTCCCCCTCACGCCGGGCGCGCGCTGGCAGCGCCGCCACGCACGTCTTCCCAAGTCCGTTTCACCCGTTCGGGGTACCGTGATCGGCGGTTCTGACGACGAGGTCAGAACCCGTCGCTGCCGATGAACGAGACATGCATGCACACCCTCGCCGTGGGCCGGAGTCGCCCGAATGACCGTCTCGGTCCGCACATTGACCCTCCTCGCCGTCCTGGCGACCGCGCTCGGTGCCGTCGCTCCCGCCCGCGCCTCGACGATCATCGACCGCAACACGGAGGGTGCCAGCCTGCAGGTGTCGGCAGACGGCGAAGCGCTTGTCAGCTATCGCTCCGGGGGCAAGCAGATGCGTGTGCTCGCGAGCGGTGCGATCAACGCGCTCGCCCCAACGCCCGGCGCTCGCCAGACGAACTTCAAGCTCGACTACAGCGGCGGCTTCCAGAGCCGCTACCGCGAGAGCGCTGTCGTCAAAGCGACGCTCGCGAAGCTGCGCGCCCTGCAGAGGAAGATGACGAAGGCGAACGCCGCCCGCGACAACCAGCGTCGCTATGCGCTGGCGCCTCGGATCGCCGAGACATACCGCACGCTTGCAAGCATGCGCAAGGCCGCGAAGAGCTTCCGCAACGTCTGCCGCCCCTACCAGGGGCCGGCGCTTCCCTGGTTCGTTGTCGGCTGCTCGGCTCCCGACGGCAGCTTCTGGGCGCTGCAGTCCTGGCAGCGGATGTTGCCGAACCTCGGGCTCACGCCGTGGCTTCCGGCCCAGTCGGTTTGGGAGCTGCGCCTGTCGCACTGGTCGGGGCCGCTGCCGGTCCTCGAGATCTATCTCGACTGGGTGAACACCCAGAAAGCGGAGCACCTGTTCGGCCGGCTCAGCTACCTCGGTGAGCCCGTACACGGCTTCGGCTCCACGAGCCTCGGCAACCCGACCGACAGCTTCGGCCGCAACATCTACCTGGACACCTTCGACTCAGCCTACGGCGCCGGCTGGAAACGGGAGAACAGCTTCCTCGCGCACAATCCGGGCGGTAACTTCTGTTACGGCTTCTACCCGCACGCGCCCTACCCCGGCTATCCGGCCGGGCGGCGTCCAGCCGGGCACGGCAAGCGCTACCGGGCCACCGTGATCGGCCCCGGCGTTCTCCCCGACATCAGCTGGGAAGGCGAAAGCATCGGCAGCTTCGATCGCAGCGACCCGGCCGATGTCGCCCACGAACAGGCCATGAACGCGCTCTCGGACAGCTTCGGCGCCGCCGACGCCCTGTGCCGCCAGCACTGAGCGCTCCGACCGCAGACCGCCAGCAGTTCGAACCATGCGTAGCCCGCCGCCGCTCACGCGAGCAGCCACTCCGCCGAGCTCCCGAGGACGCCGTGATCTTGGCGTCGTCAGTGGAGGTCGAGCCGGCGGAAGGCGATCACAACCGCGTACAGGGCGGCTACGAAGACGACGATCGTGTGCGCGTGGCCGGGCATGTCCCTCCGGGCAGGTGCGATCTTGCCCGCGCCGCAGTGGCGAAGCACGGCGGTACGGGTCGCGATTGTCCCACCAGGCCACAGTTCTTAGGGTGGCCTGAACAGCGGGTCGAATCGCGCATATCGTCGCGTGGGCAGCCGCATCTGTTGCAGTTCTCCGGGACGCGAGGCCCTTCCCCCGCACTGAGGCAGCGTCTTGCTGCGCCCGCCTCTTCCCAACGAGGAGCAACATGAACGTGAAGCTTCTTGCGTCACTGAGCGGAATCGTGTTCGCCGTACTGATCGCCGTCGGCACCGTACTCGGGGGCGAAATCCTCGAAATCAAGACGTCTGCGACCGAGATTGCGGCCTACTACGGCGACAATCATTCGAAGCCGGCCGTGGTTGCGTGCATGGTCGCCGTTGCCGCTGTGTTCCTCGCGATCTTCGTTGCCTCCAGCGGCGTTCTCCTCGGCAAGGCAAGCCGCACCTGGGCGGCGCTGTTCTACGGCGGCGGGCTGATCCTCACGGCCGGCTGGGCAGTGGTGGCATTCATCGTCCTTGCGCTCGCAGACGGTGGCAAGGACGGCCTCGATCCGGTGGTGCTCCAGGCATCGAACACCGTCAATACCTACAACTACCTCTGGCTCGTCGTTGTCGGCGTCCTGCTGTTCCTCCGTTTCGACGATGGCATCGTGCCGACCGAGTCGCCGAGCTCCTAGAACGCCGGAGATCGATTCTCTCGTCTCGGGTCGAGTCGACTCAACCCGAGGCGAGGCGAATCGAGCGCGGTCGTGAGGCGCGTGGCGATCTCCGCGATCGTCTCCAACTCGATCACGAGCGGCGGGGCGATTGCGAGGCCGTCGGGGAGGCTGCGCGAGAGCAGCCCGGCCTCGCGCGCACAGGCGACGAAGCGGGACGGCGCGCCGGGATCTACGTCGACGACGTCGTCTGCGAGCGCGACCGCGGCCATCAGGCCGATGCCGCCACGGACCTCTTCGACGAGTGGGTGCGACGCGACCTCGTTCAGCGTCGCATGGAAGTCGGCTTCGAGCTCGAGCGCCCGGTGGACGAGGTCGTCACGGGCGAGCACGTCGAGGTTGGCGAGCGCCGCGGCACAGCAGGCGGCGTGGCCGCTGTAGGTCGAGCCGTGGGCGAACATGCGGCCGGGCGAATCCCAGAACGGCGCGGCGACGTGGGGCGCAACGATCACACCGCCGAGCGGCAGGTAACCGCTCGTGACCCCCTTGGCGAACGTGATCAGATCGGGGTGCACGTGGAAGCGCTCGACGCCGTACCAGCCGCCCAGGCGGCCGAAGCCTCCGATCACCGAGTCGGCGATCGTGAGCACGCCGTGCCGGCGGCAGACGGACGCTACCTCGTCGAGATAGCCGGGTGGAGGCAGGTAGACGCCACCGGCCCCGATCACGGGCTCGAAGACGAACGCGGCCACACGCTCGGGCCCGATGCGTTCGATCTCCTCCTCGAGGGCAACCGCCGAGTCCCATTCCACCTGCGACGTGTCCTCGAGCAGCGGGCCGAAGCCCTCGCGATATGGCATCCCGAGGATGCTCGTGCCGATGCCCTGTGTGCCGTGGTAGGCATGCGTGCGGCTGACAAGATGTTGGCGCTCAGGCTCGTCGCGCCCGGCGTGGTAGAGGCGGGCGAGCTTGGTCGCCGTCTCGATCGCCTCACCGCCGCCGCTCGTGAGGAACACCTTCGAGCCGGGCAGGGGCGCGAGGCCGGCGAGACGCTCCGTCAATTCGGCCGCCGGCCTGTTGGTGAACGGCCCGAACGTGTGGAAGGACTCGAGCTCGGCCATCTGCGCCGCGACCGCAGCGGCGATCTCGCGGTTGCCGTGGCCGACGTTCGCGTACCAGAGGCTCGAGGCGCCGTCGATGTACTCGTTGCCGGAATCGTCCCAGACGCGAACGCCCTCGCCCCGCACGAGCATGATCTCGTTGTCGGCCACCTCGGCCATGTCCGCGAACGAGTGCCAGAACGCCGTCACCGGGTTAGTCTCTCACGCGATGGGCCTCACGCCGCTCGAGCAACGGGCGGTCGGGGACGTGGCATCGAGGGAGCAGGGACTTTCGCGTTGCCGTGGCCGTTCGTCGGCTTCGACGTTGCGGTTCGAGTCAAACCCGTTGGCTACAGCGAACTCGTGCACCACATGCAAGAGAACCGTGGCGCATGCGAGAGCTGTGTTGGTTCACCTCACAGCTCGATGGTCGCCCGTCCCGTGGCTGGTTACTATCCCGCATGGGCGACGACCACCACAATGCGCTTGCCTACCGTGCGACGGCGGATGCCTTTCGGGCTGGTGACGGGGCGAAGCTTTCGTCGCTCATTGGGGCGGGAGTTGTCTGGCATGTTCCCGGATCGCATCGCATGGCGGGTGACATCGTCGGGCGTGAAGCGCTGCTTGAGTGGCTCGCGCGATTGCCAGCGATGGGCTTCTGGCTCGACGAGCACGAGGTATTCGCCAACGACGAATATGTGTGTGCGATCAGCACGATGGGAGCGCGGCGTGAACGTGTTGATGTTCGGACGAGGGTCGTGAGCGTCTTTCGTTACCGCGACGGCCAGCAGATCGAGCGGTGGGTGTATCCCGACGACCCGACAGCGTGGGACGCGATGTTCGCCGAACCGCAGTGACGCGTTGGCAGTCGAGAGAACACTTTGATGTCGCGGTAGCGATACAGGCTGCTTGGGCAGCGCACGGCGTGGATCAGACGTGGGGGAGGCCCGCTCCGGCGGGCCTCCCCACGTCTCGCGTAGTGCTCCTGGCGCACGCACTCGGAGCCGAACAGACCGTCGGCGGTGTGACGAACGCTAGGCGGCGGCTCCCATCGCCTTCTGGAACTGGCCCGTGTCGGTGTACTGCTGAAAGCTCGTCACCTTGCCGTCACCGAATGTGAAGAGGTGGCAGAACTGGGAGTCGATGCCGGTTCCGGTCGCCAGGTGCTTCCCCGAGTAGCGGCCCTCGACAACGACGGTGTCGCCTGCGTCGTGGTACGTCTGGGGATGGACGGAGAAGCCGTCCCACTCGGACACGAGCTTCATGAACAGGTTCTCCACGATCGCGTCGGGCCCGACCCAGGCGGCCCCGCTGGGCTGATAGGGATTCCCCTCGGCCTCGCGCCACTCGATGTTGGCGTCCATCCCCGCCACGACCGTTGCGACATCGCCCTGGGCGAACGCTCCGTACAGGCCTCGTACCAAATCGACGTTGCTCATGCACACACCTCCATCGTCGGAAAGGGTGAGTCTACATCGTCGGAAAAGGCGAGTCTACGACAGCTCGGTCGCCGAACTCTGGTACCTGGGAGGCATATCGCCGGGATCGGATCGTCGAGTTCATCCCCGACTGCACGACGTTCACGACGGCCGACCGGCAGATCCGCCTCTACACACCGGCCGATCAGCAGCAGGGCGGTCCGTCCGGCGAGGACGCGACGAACCCGAACGAGGGGCAGGTGCTGGAGCTCTCGCCACGCCACGTGGACGGCAAGCTCCTGAGCGTCGATCCATCGGTCTTTACGCCGTAGGTTCGAGCGGGTGGGGACACTCGCGACGTGGGGTCCCCGGCAATAGCCGAGGCCTCTCGTCGCTTCGTCGAAGACGCGCTCAGTTCATCGCGCGCTGCGAGGCGATCGGCCGACCGGAGCGTGCTGCCTGCACGACGGCCTCGATCGCGTGACTCGAGGCGACGGCGTCCCTCTCGTCTTCGAGGAGGGAGGCATGTGTCGCGCGGGGCTCGGTCTCGTGGAGGGCGTTGCTCGAGAGGTTCGAGAGCTCGTTCTGTGACTCGGACCATCCCGTCTGTTCCCCCAGTCCCGCGGTCAGGACGAAGAGCGGTTTGTCGCCGATGCTGGTCAGAGCCTGCGTCTGGCTGAAGACCGTCGGCAGCTCCGCGAACTCGTTGCGATCGGCTCGGAGCTCTCGCGGTGACGAGCCGAATGCCCGCAGCGCCCTGGCGTCCGCGGTCGGAAACGCGCCGAAGCCCGCACCGACTGCCACCCGCACGATCCCGGCCCGCGCGAGCGAGGGAAGCAGCGCCGAGACCCGATGCCACATCGAGTAGAAGCCCGGGTAGAAAGGCAGGTCGAACTGGTGCGGCGTTGCAGAATCGATCAACGCAACTCCGGCCACATCCTCCGGGAAGTCCATTGCGTAGGCGAGGGCGTACGGGCCCCCGACCGAATGGCCCGCGAGCACATAGGGGCCGGGAACGTGGGCAGCCACGAGGAGACCCTTCACGTCCCTGGAGAGTTCGTGCGCGTCCTGGCGGCCGGCGTAGCCTCCGCTCCATCCCTGTCCCGCCCGGTCGAAGGCGCAGACGCGCGTGTGACGAGCGGCCTTCCGTTGCACCCACGCCCAGCTAGACGTGCGCTCCGAAAGCCCGCTGAACAGCACCACCGTCGGAGCGCCGGAACCGGTGCAGCGCAGGTAGAGGCTGTGGTCGCCGACGAGGTAGCTGCGCCCGGCGGGCGGGTTGTTGGTTTCCGTTGCCGCGACGGTCTCGAACACTCCTCCGACGGCGACGAGCGCGAGAACGGCAAACGCCGGATAGAGCAGTGCGCGCCGCGACCAGTTGACGAGCTTCTCCCGTGCCGCGCGCACCATCCACGGGACGAGCGTCAACAGGACGATCGGCCAGATCCAGCCGAGGAGGCCGAGCGTCTCGTCGCCGGGGTCGAGGACCGCGATCGCAGCGCCCGTCACTCCGAACGAGACGGCCGGCACCCACGCCCAGGGCTGAGGCTGGTCGGTGTACTGGCCGGAGAGATATGCAAGCGTCGCGAAGCCGGAGGCGAGCGCAAGCAGGGCGGCGCCGGTGATCGTGGTTTCACGGCTGCCCGCGAGCACGACCATGTCGAGAACCAGCCCGAGAACGAGGCCGAGCGTGATCGACGAGGCAACGACGAAACCGATGTGGCCGCGACGCACCCTCGTGCCTTCGCTGGGGCGCCTGGTCGCTTGAAACGAGGGGTGCGAGATCGATGGGCGGTGCATGGTGGGTCTCCTCTTTTCTGAAGGTGGGGCCGCGCAGCGCGGATGCGTGCGGGCGAGAGCGGCGTTGCCGGGGCCAGCTGCTCAGATGCAGTCGGGCATATCGACGGAGCGCGTTGCGAGCGCTGCCGTGGCCGAACCGGGAGCTACGTCAACGCGAGGGAGGCGTTCTGTCGTGCGATCAAAGGCGGCTCACCGCTTTGATCCACTGATCGCGGCCAGGACGGTCGTGAGCATCGCCGCCTCGACGTCGGCCTCCGCGATGCGGCCGGCCTGCAGTTCGAAGCTCGCCGTGTGGGCAAGCGCCCGGATCACTGCCAGATGCCAGGTCACCGGGAGGTCGCTCCGGAAGTCGCCCGCCTGCTGTCCCCGCTCGATCAGCGGCACGAAGTGCGTGAGGACGGGGAGGTGGCGCCGGTGCAGCTCCGTCGGCGAGAGGCGGGCAGTGTTGATCGTGAGCAGGGCCTGGAACCGGTCGAGCTTCTGCCAGGTGGCACGCAGCACCCGCTCGAGCGCCTCCTTCGGCTCGCCGCGCTGGGGCTCCGCATCGCTCGCCGCCTGAGCGACCTCCGCGACGGCGTGCTCCATGACTGCATCGAGGAGCGAGTCGCGGGTCGGGAAGTGGACGTAGATCGTGGCGCGAACGACTCCCGCCCGACGGGCGATCTCGGCCATGCTGGCATCGGGATCGCCCGCGAGCGCCTCCAGCGCTGCGGCGAGGATGGCCGCAATGCTGCGGTCGGCATCGCTGCGGCGGCGGCGCTGGGCCGGGGCGGGAGTCGTCTTCCTTGCCATGTCAGTGAACCGGCATCGTCTGGGGATTGAGGCGGAGCTTCGGCACGAAGTCGCGTGCGTGCGGGAGGATCGCGAACGCGACCAGGCTCCCGACACTAGTGAGAACTCCGGCTGCCACGAACGCGTGGGAGATCCCCGCGGCGGCGTGGGCGCCGCCGAGCGCCCCGGTGGCACCGGCCGCGATCGTCGAGAAGACGGCGATCCCGATCGTGCCGCCGATCTCGTGACCGGTCGAGTTGAGGCCCGAGATCATCCCCGACTCGTCCTCACGAGAGCCGGTCAGGATCGCGATCGAGACCGAGACGACGGCGATCCCGAGCCCGAATCCGGCGACGATCATCCCCGGCAGCACGTTCCGGACGTAGGTTCCGTTCTCGGTGACGTGCGCGAGGAGCGCCATCCCGGTCGCGGCGATAAGGAACGCCGAGGCGAGCGGCATCCGCACGCCGTGGTGTCCAACGACATGTCCGGCGGCGTGCGCGCCGGCGCCCGCGGCGAGCGCAAGCGGGATGAACGAGAGGCCGGTCATCAGCGGGTTCGTGCCGAGCACGTTCTGCAGGTAGAGCGAGCAGAGGAGGAAGAGGCCGAAGATCGAGCTCGCGGCGACGAGCATCAGGAACATCCCGCCGCCCACGGCACGATCGGCTAGCCGCTCGACGCGCAGCAGCGGCTTCTCCGCCCGCCGCTCCCAGGCCGCGAACGCCGCCAGACCCATGACTCCGAGTGCGGAGAGACCCGCCGTCTGGGGTGAGTCCCAGCCCGCCCGATCGGCCTGTGTGATCGCGTAGACCAGCGTCGCGAGGCTGGTGGTGCCGAGGAGCGCACCGGGCGCGTCGAGGCCGCGCCAGCGGGGACTCGTCTCGTCGCGGGGGATGACCTTCAGCGCGGCAACTGCGAGGCCGATTGCGACCGGGATGTTCACGTAGAAGATGAGTCGCCAGTCGCCGACCTCCGTGAGGATCCCACCGACGAGGACGCCGATGGCGGCGCCCGCGCCGCCGACGGCACCCCACGCGGCGAGCGCCTTCGCCCGCTCGCTGCCGTGGAACGCGGTCGTGATGATCGCGAGAGCGGCGGGAGAGAGCATCGCTGCGCCGAGACCCTGTCCCGCTCGTGCGGCGAACAGCTCGCTCGCAGTGCCCGCCACGGCGGAGGCGATCGACGACACGGTGAAGACGCCGAGGCCGGTCATGAACAGCCGCCGCTTGCCGATGAGGTCGGCGAGGCGGCCACCGAAGAGGAGCAGGCTGCCGAAGACGAGCGAGTAGCTCGTGATCGTCCAGCTGACCGTCGAGCCGCTGAGGTGAAGATCCGCAGCGAGGCTCGGCAGCGCGATGTTCACCGCCGTGATGTCGAGGATCACCATGAGCTGGGCGACGAGCAGGACGCCGAGCAGCACCCGCCGCGACCTCGAGCGAGGGGCACCGGACGTGTCGTTCGAATGCTGCGAGCCGTGCGATGTGTCGTGCCTTCTGTGGTGCATGTCGAACCGTCCCTTCTAAGTCAGACAGTAGTGTCTTAGATAATAAATCAGACAATTGTGTCTGAGTCAAGGGGCGATCGAAAATCGGTTTACGCGCAACCCGGGGGAGAGGCTGAAGCCTCTCCCTGTGCGCAGGGCCCGCCGCGCGCCTTGCACCGTCTCGCCCGTCGGACTCGAGGGTGGAATCCCTGCTTGCAGCGGGCGCGCGCGATCACGTTGTCGTCCGCCCGCAGGTGCCGTCAACCGGCCGGTGATCCGGGCGTGGGTTTTCGGCGTACCACTAAAGATAGACAAAACATCGACAAAGGAGTACACCCATGCGTGTTCGCTCGAAGCTCTTCGTTCTCGGTCTGGTCGCGCTCGTCGTCGGCGTGATCGCGCCGAACGCGTTTGCCAACGCCAATGTCCGCATCCTCCACGGTTCACCCGACGTCCCTGCCGTGACCGTCTACGTGAACGGCGCCGCGGCCGTCCCGACTCTCGATCCACTCGAGGCGACGCCGTACCTGTCGCTCCCCGCCGGCACCTACAAGATCGCCGTCGCAATCGCCGGCCAGCCGGAGTCGGCGGCGGTACTGCGAGCCGACGTCGCGGTGCAGGACGGCAAGCGCTACACCGGTTTCGCCACCGGCCTGCTCTCCGCCGGCACGGTCAAGCTCGGCGTTCAGGAGGACATCGCACGCGCCCCGTTCCAGCGGTCCGCGCTTCGTGTCTGGCACAACTCGCCCGACGCTCCGAACGTCGACGTCATCGTCAACGGGCAGACTGCGCTCTCGAACGTCCCGTACCAGACCGTCTCCCAGTATCTCCCCTTGCCCGAGGGCTCGTACGACGTGAAGGTCAACGTCGCGGGTACCTCTACCTCGGTCTTCTCCGGCAAGGTCGAACTCGAGCGTGGGAAGGCGTATACGGCGATCGCCCAGGGCTCGGTCACGGGCAAGGGCCTCGGCTTCCGCGTCCAGGTGCTCGAGGATGCAACGTCGGGCGCACTCGTGCGCGTCCTGCACGCCTCCCCGAACGTGCCTGCCGTGACGGTCTACGTCAACGGAAAGCCCGTGCTGTCGAAGCTCCGCACGTTGAAGGCGTCGGGCTACCTCTCGCTCGACGCAGGCACGTACAACGTGGCTGTTTCGCTCGCCGGCAAGCCCGCCTCGGCCGCGGCCCTGAAGGGGAAGATCACCGTCGTCGATGGGCAGCGCTACACCGCCCTCGCACGTGGACTCCTGGGCCGCAACCTGCAGTTGGCCGTCCAGAAGGACATCGCGACGGCTCCGGCCGGCAAGTCGGCGGTGCGGGTCTGGCACCTTTCGCCGGACGCCCCGAAGGTCGATATCTACGTCAACGGCAAGAAGACGCTCTCGAAGGTGCCGTACAAGGCGGCGTCGAGCTACCTCACCCTCGCCCCCGGCAGGTACACGATCGCTGTCAAGGTCGCCGGCACGAAGGCGACGGTCTGGAGCGGCAAGGTGACGACCAAGGCGAGCCGCGCCTACTCGGCCACCGCTCTCGGCGCTGTGAAGGCGGCCGGTCTGAAGTTCCGAGTCGCGTTGCTCCACGACGCCTGACCCGACCTCGACCGAGCCAAAAACGAGGGGCGCCGCTCTGCGGCGCCCCTCATTCGTTCAGTCGGTCCCCGTCAGCCTCGAGTCGGCTGTGCCTCCGCGAACGGACGGCCTCGACGGAGGTTCAGCTGAACGTCAGGCGTTCACGCCCCTTGGCTGCACGTGCCGTTAGCTGAACGTGCCGCTCGCGAGACTCGTGTCGCTGTGGAGGGGAGAGCCGCCGTCGTCCTCGACGGAGACGTCGACAGCGGCGTAGTCGCCCGGCCCGGGAAGCGGCAGATCGAGCTTGATGGTGCTCGACGTCGGGGTGAAGCTTCCGACCGCTTCCATCTCGCCGCCAGCATCTCGCCGGAGGACCCAGATCTCGTAGTGGTGGCCGCTTGGCGCCGGGGGGAGGTTGCGGAGCGAGACGCGCACCTGGCCTCCGTCGGCGGTGGCTCCGTAGAGCATCGCCTCGCCCGTCACGTCGGGATCGCTTTTCCCCGAGATCGTCGCTCGCGCTTCCGGTGAGCCGAGATCGTCACCGCCCAGTGCTACAAAGGCGATCAGCACCGCGGCGGCTATCGCCGTGAGGCCGCCGGCCGCGATCGGTAGCGCGCGGCGGCTGCGGCGGTTCGGTCGGAGCGGTACGACGATCGCCTCGGGTCGGATGTCGGCCAGTATCCGGTCGAACATGTCGTCTGGCGGCGCCACGCGCGGCAGCGACCGCTCCACGATGGCGAGCGTGGCACGGTCGATCTCGGACAGGATCTCGTCGTTCTCCTCGATCATCGCTCGGCCTGTAGGTCGTAGGTCTCGGAGAGGCTCCGCAGTCGTTCGAGTGCCAGCCTCATCCTTCCTTTTACGGTTCCCAGTGGGATTCCGATCACCTGGGCGATCTCGGAGTGAGACAGCCCGTCGAAATACGACAGCCGGAGAACGGCGAGTTGGTCTTCCGGCAGCTCCGCGATCGCCTCCGCGACTCTCTGCGATTCGTCGGCAACCGCGACCAGGTCGGCGGGGTCGGGTTCCGACCCGGCCGGCTCGAGGTCGTCCCGGAGCTCGGGCCGTCGGGTCTTCTGGCGGCCCAGCTCGATGGCGCGATTGCGGGCCACGACGAAGAGCCACGTCGTCAGTTTCGCGCGGTTCGGGTCGAAGTCCGCGGCCCGGCGCCACAGGGCAACGAATACGTCCTGTACGCACTCCTCCGAGAGGGTCGCATCGTGCGTCAATCGGTACGCCAACGAGTAGACCATCCGGCCGTAGCGGTCGTACAGCTCGCGTAGCGCGACCGCGTCGCCGCTCGCTACCCGCGCGACAGCAGCGGCGTCTTCGGCGGCCTTGTCATCACCCGAGGCGTCTTGCATCGAACGCTCATGATTGCACACGTCCTCGCCGGGCCAGGAAGAACGCCCGCGAGATCTCGAGGACGAGGTCGTCGCGGCGCAGGATCGATCGCGGGTCCTCGACGTCCACGAGCGCGGCCAGGGTCTCGCGGTCGCCGCCGTCGAGATAAGCCCCGGCCGTGCGGGTTCCGGTCGCGAGTTGCTGATGGACGAGCCGTCGCGCCGCGTCGTCGAGTGGCGCTCCCAGCCGTAGCGTCAACTCGCGCCGGTCGAGGAGGTCGAAGCCCGCCGCTCCGAGCAATGCTGGCCAGTCGAGTGACAGCGCACCGGGCGGCAGGTGCTCCTCGAGCGCCCTGTGCCGCGCTGCGGCAAGGCGCTCGACGAAGCCGTCGCGGCCGACGTCGAACCCGGACGGCAGCGGCCTGCTCCGGGGCCCGAACTCGACGATCGCGAGCAGGCCGTCGGGGCGCAGGAGGCGGTTCACGTCGGCGAGCGTTCGCGGCAGCGCCGCAACGTGGTGGAGAACCATCGACGCCCAGACGAGGTCGATCGAGCCGGCCGGTAAGAGGGCATCGAGGGGTTGCTCGAGGTCGGCGATCGTCGTCGTGACCCGCTGCTGCACCCCGAAGCGCGCAGCGCGGGTGGGGACGAGGTCGAGCAGCGGAGCCGATGCGTCAACGGCCGTGACGGTCGCGCGGGGAAACCTCTCGGCGAGGGCGACCGAGCCGACGCCGGGGCCACTCCCGAGGTCGAGCGCGGCGCGGATGTCGCCGGGTGAGCCGAGGCATGAGGCGATCGCATCGATCGCCTCGTGCAGCAGCGGCAGCGCGACGTCGCCCTCGAGCTCGAGGCGGGCGCCTCGCTCCGCCCAGTCGGTTCCAGCGGGCGCCCGCGTGTGGTCGTGCTCGTGTGGCACGACGGGCACTGTAGTCGCGGCGTCCGGCATCCAGGGTGGGGGTGAGGCCTCAGCCTCACCCCCTTTCACCCCGTGCTACGCAGCGAGCGCCTCGGGCCGCAGCTTCAGGATCTCGCCGTCGAACTCCTCGATCACCTCGCTCTCCTCCAGCATCCGGCCGTACCACTTCACGACCTCGGGGTGCAGCTGGAAGAGGGTCGAGAGGACACTGACGCGATGCTCGCCGCTGAGGACGTTGCCGGGCCATTCGTCCGGATGCCGTGCGTCGAGCTCGAGGAGGTTCCCGATCGTCTTGACCGCGAACTTGTGGAAGGCGTTGGGCTGCTCGAAGTCGCCCGTCTCGGGGTCCCGCAGGGCCGCCAGGATCTCGCACGTTCGATACGTGTGGTCGACGAAGGCCGCCCGTCGCTGGAGCGCATGGAGCACCGCTCCGCAGCCCAGGATCGCCTCGACCGATTCCCGCGGGGAGTTCCCTTCGACCCCTGCCATGCAGTCGCAGACGACGTGGTAGGTGCAGAATTGCTCGCCCGTGCGCCAGTCCTCCCCCTCGTGGCGGATCCAGGCAACGCGGTGAGGCCCGTTCTCGAGATAGGTGATGACCGGGTTGATCGAGTCGCCGTAGCGATGCTCCGCATATTCGGCCCACGACGCGACCCTTCCCTCGAAGCGACTCGGCTGGAGCTCCAGGAGCTCGACGGGCCGGTGGATCAGGCAGAAGACCTCTGCCTCGTCGATGCTCACGGAGTGGCGAAGGATCTTGCCTGTCTTCATGGTCGACCTCCCAGGAGACGCTGCACGGACCCGAGCAACCGCGCCCATATCTTGCCCCGGGGTGTGGACGGCGTTCGTTCCGTGCGACACTTTCCCCCGTCATGACCGCGAGCGCCGTGACCCGCGAACGTCCGTCACGTTCATTCATCTCGCCTGTTCGGGGGCATCGATCCTGAAGGGCCTCCTCGGCCCGTACGTCGGGATCAACCCTGGGGGCTACAAGCTCTCGCCACAGGTCGACGCGATGAAGGTGCTCGCCCGTGATCGCGAGATCGACGCGGTCATCGTCTCGAACAGGTGATGCAGGAGCGTCTCGACGGCCTGCCGGCGGCCTACGCGCACCTCGCGGATGCTCTGGGGGCGAGGGGTGTTGCGTCGTCGGGGGTCTACCTCGCCGAGTGCTTCGACTCGACCCATGACGAGAAGGGGAACTTCTGCAACCCGTTGATCGACACTCCGGCCCCGTTCGACTTCGACCAGTCAGAGGCCGAGTATGCGTACAGGCGGATTCTCTTGCCGCTGAACTCGGGGGTGGCCACCGCGGCGAAGAAGCACACGTGGAACTTCGTGTCGGGAGCGCCGAAGCTGTTCCTGAGGCACGGCTACTGCTCGAACGCTTCGTGGATCGTCGGTCTCGTCGAGTCGACCCTGAGCCAGGCGAACCGGAACGGGACCCTGCACTCGACGACGTTCGGCAACACGAAACAGGCGCCGATCACGTCCCTCAAGATCCGCGCGGACTTCTGCAAGAACGGGCGTACGCGTCGACCGCGGCGGTGAGCGTGGCACGGGCCTGACGTTTTGTTACGCTCCGCAACGATGCCGGAGCGTCTGCACTACAACGCGACGCTCGCCGTGCTCACCCTCGCTGCGACGACGTACGCGCTACAACAGACGATGGTCGTCCCGGCACTCTCGGTTCTCGAACGTGACCTCGACACCACGACCACGTGGGTGACCTGGATCTTCACCGGGTTCCTCCTCAGCGCCGCGGTCCTGACCCCGATCCTGGGGAAGCTCGGTGATCAGTTCGGGAAGGAACGGCTGCTCGTCGTCAGCCTCGGCCTCTTCCTGCTCGGATCCGTCGGGTGCGCCTGCGCGTGGAACATCGGCTCGCTGATCGGCTTTCGCATGGTCGCCGGCGCCGGCGCCGCGGTCTTTCCCCTGAGCTTCGGCATCATCCGGGACGAGTTCCCACCGGAGAAGGTCAAGGTCGGGATGGGCCTGCTTTCCGCGGTGTTCGGCATCGGCGGCGGCTTCGGTCTCGTCATCTCGGGGCTGATCATCGACCACGGCTCCTGGCGGTTCCTGTTCGTGGCCGGCGCGATTCCGATCGCGGTCGCCATCGTGCTCGTGCGTCGCTTCGTCCCCGAGTCGCCGGTGCGCTCCTCGCCGACCATCGACTTCCCGGGGGCAGCACTCATGTCGATGACGCTCGTCACCTCGCTCGTCGCGCTTTCCGAGGGGAGCTCGTGGGGCTGGGGCTCCAACGCGACCCTTGGCCTGATCGGTATCTCCGTCGTGCTCGGGTCCGCGTTCGTGCACGTAGAGCGACGGGTGGAGGCACCGCTCATCGACATGCAGGTCTTCGTCCGCAGGCCCGTGCTCCTGACGAACGTGACGACGGTCATCGCGAGCTTCGCCATGTTCAGCACGTTCTCGCTCGTCCCCCGGTTCATCGAGGCGCCGACGGGCCTTCCGGCCGGCATCGCCTCCAGCGTGGGCTACGGGTTCGGTGCGAGCGCAACCCTGGCCGGCCTCTACCTGCTGCCCATGTCTCTCGTGATGTTCGTCGCAGGCCCTGTCGCGGGACTGCTCGGTCGGCGGTACGGCTCGAAATGGACGCTCAGCGTGGGGATGCTCCTCGTCGCCGCTGCGACATCGCTTCTCGCGGTACGCCACGCGCGGCCGGCCGAGGTCGTTGTCGCGATGATCGTGCTCGGCGTCGGCGCGGGCTTCGCATTCGCCTCGATGCCGGCGCTCATCTCCGAAGCGGTCCCCATGACCGAGACGGGGATCGCGACCGGGATCAACACGGTCATGCGTACGATCGGCGGTGTCATCGGTGGCCAGATCGGGGCCCTGATTCTCACTGCGTTCGTGATTCCCGGCACGTCGGTGCCGACGGAGCGCGCCTACACGCTCGTGTTCAGCGTCGCCGCCGTCGCCGCGCTCGCGGGGGCCGCGGTCGCCTCGCGCGTGACGCGCCGCGTTGCGGAGCGGGCGGCCACGGTCGTGGAGCCGGCATGACGACCGCCACGCGGGTCTCACTCGGCGTCGCCGTCGAGCAGCTCGTCACCGCTCTCGTGCGGACGCCACACCTCCCCGGCGACGCGGAGCCCAGCGATCTCACGACGTTCCAGGGCATCGTCCTCGCAACTCTCGTCGACGAGGGGCCACAACGACTGCACGCACTTGCCTCCAGCCTCAGCACGACCGACGCCACTGCCTCCCGTAACGTCGATTTTCTCGAGGAACGCGGCCTCGCGGAGCGTCGGGCCGACGCCAGTGACGGTCGCGGGATCATCGTCGGCGCGACCAGAGAGGGAATCAAGACGGTTCGTGAGCGGCGCGCCCGGCTCGACCGCCTCGTCGCGGGACTCGTGGACGAGCTCGGGCCTGTCGACGGTGCACACCTGACGAGCCTCCTCGCCCAGCTCCGCGAGCTCCTCGGGGATTCACGCCCGCCCGCGTGATCCGGAGATGGGCCAAGGTTACGGTGACGCGCGTGCGACCCGCCTCGCGCGGGCCGGCAGCACGAGAGCGAGCGTCGCGGCGGCGAGCCAGGTCGCGAGCATGATCGGCCCACCGGCGACGACGAAGAGGAGGATGCCCGCCACGGTGCCGACAGGGGCGATCACGAGAAGGCGGTAGCTCCCTGCCCCCGTAACCAGGATCGCTCCGGCGAGCACGAGCAGGCCGAGATTCATGAGCGCCCCGCCGAGGATGAAGACGAAGAAGGCCCACTCGAGCTTCAGGCCGTCCTCGAAGATGTTGGCAGCGCTCGAGAGCGTGGCACCAGAGGCGGCAACCAGCGCGACCCGGTGTGCGGCCAGGCCGCCCGCGAGTCGTGCGAGCAACGGAATGGCGAACGCGAGCAGGCCGATCACGCCGGAGAAGAACAGCACGTACGGCCACTCGGACTGGGTTGCGGTCTCGTCGTAGCTCGGATCGGCGATGACCCAGTAGGCTAGGAACGCCACGCCGACGAACGCGAAGAATGCGGCCCTCGGCACGGGGTGAGCATACGACGAGCGGTCTCTGTTCGCGTCGGGTCCGCGACGGTGAGCCGGCCGTCCGGGCAGATGCCTGTGACGAGCGCGCGCGGGCACGGGAGGAAGGTCAGGCTACTGGGCGGCGGTCAGCCCGTGGCGTCGCATCACGGCGCCGATGGCCGCGAGATCGGGTGGGCCACCGGCTGCCGCGTCGGCGATCGCAGCGATCTCGCGGAAGTAGTCGGGGCCGAGAATCCCGGGCGTGACGATCGCGAGCACCTTCGCTTTCTCCGCCTGGTTGTTGTCGAAGCGGTGAACGACCCCGCGGGGGATACAGAGCACCTCGCCCGGCCCGACGTCGGTGGTGTGCCCGTCAAGCGTCCACGTGACACGGCCCTCGAGCCCGTAGACCGTCTCCTCGTACCCGTCGTGGCTGTGGGCGGCCGGCAAGTGGGCTCCTGCCGGGACGTCGAACTCGAAGACGGCGACCGCGCCTCCCGACTCGGCGCCCTCCAGGAGGAATCGAATCGCAAGTGGCCCGATCCTGATCTCATCTCGGGTGCTCACAGTCATCGGTCGTCCCTTCTGTCAGGTGGTAAAGTGTTTTGACTATATATGGCGACGTCAAGAAAGTCAAGTCACTTTACTAAGAGCGTGACCGAGCCTCTCGGCCCGCCGATGATCGGCGCGCTCCTGCGCGTGCCGTGGGAGTCGGTGCGCCGCCGGATGCTCGAGCGGCTGGACGAGCGCGGGTTCCCCGAGATCGATGCGGCCCATCTCAACATCCTCCTCTACCCCGGGCCGCAGGGTGCGCGTCCCACCGACCTCGCCGCCCGCCTGAGAATGAGCAAGCAGGCGCTCGGCTACCTGCTCGGCAACCTCGAGAGGTGGGGGTACATCGACCGGCAACCCGACCCGGTCGACACGCGTTCCAAGCGGATCGCGCTGACGCCGCGCGGTGTGCTGATGGCGCAGACCATCCGCGATGCCGTCGGCGAGATAGAGGAAGAGTGGCGCACCCAACTCGGGCCGGATCGGTTCGCGGTGCTCACCGAGCTCCTGCGCGAGCTCGACACGCCTGGCTGAGTCACCCGTTCGGTGGGGCGAGCCGCTCGAGCGTTGCGGTTGCCGTAGCCGGCGAGCCACGCCTTGGCGACGCGCTTCGGCGCGTGCCCCGGCCGGGCCTCGTCGGACGCCCGTCGTCCGAGAGCTCCTTCGCCGTCCCTGCGAGCACAGGCTCGTCGAGGTCGGCCATGGTAGCCGTCGCCTTGACTCTGCCCCCCGGGGGGCGGCTCGCGCCACGGCCCTAGAATCGTGTGATGCCGGAGAGCCTTCGCATCGTCGCGATCTGTTCGGTCGCGCCGCTCGCAGACGCGCTCGTCGCTGCGCTGCGCGCCCTGGGCCACGAACCGGTGGCAGTGCTCGCGCCGCGTCGCGACGACGACCGGGAGATGCCGTCGCACCTGCTGCTGACCGATGCGTCTGCGCCCAAGGGCCTCGACCTGTTGTTCGCGCGCGACAAGCATGCGATCGAGCGGCTCCTCCGCGCCTACGAGCCGGATCTGATGATGTGCGCCGGTTTCCCGTGGAAGATCCCGCAGGCTGCGCTCGACGTGCCGCGACTCGGCTCTGTCAACCAGCACCCGGCACTCCTGCCGCGTCACCGCGGGCCGATCCCGTTCGCCTGGACGGTGCGCGAGGACGACGCCGCGTGGGGCATGACCTGGCACTACATGGACGCCGAGCTCGACACCGGGAACCTGCTCGCGCAGGGGTCGATCCCGGTCGAGGACGACGACGTCCTGATCGAGGACTTTGCCCCGAGGATCCAGGCGCTCGCAATGGGCTTGCTGCCGCAGACCCTCGAGCGTGTGACGGCGGGCGACCCCGGCGACCCGCAGCCGTCGGAGGGCGCGACCTGGGCGGGGCACTTCGAGGACGACGAGTACGCGCGGATCGACTGGTCACACCCTGCGCGCGCGATCCACAACCAGGTGCGGGCGTGGCGACTCACCTTCGGCATGTCGGGATTGCGCGCGCCGGTCGGCGAGCTCGACGGCGAGGAGGTCGTCGTTCTCGAGACCCGGCTCACCGACCCCGGTGCGGGAGCGCGGCGGGTCGAGTGCGGCGACGGCGCGGTGTGGGTCGTCGCGACCGAGCCTGTCTGAGCGTCGGGTGACAGGCTTTAGCCTGTCTCCCGGCTTCCGACGTCTTGCCACCGCCTCCCACCCTCTGGCACACTCCCGTTACACATCCGTGACAAAGAGTGTGTAACCATGCCCAGAATGCGTCGCATCAACATCGTGATCGACCCCGAGCTCGACGACCGCCTCGAGCGCGAGGCGGCCGCGCGCAACACATCGAAGAGCGCGCTCGTCCGCGAGTGCGTCGAGCGGGGCCTTCCGGCCGAGCCGTTCGACAACGGCCTGCGCTGGATCGGAGAGCTCTCCGTGCTGTTCGCGGACGTCGAGCCGGTCGACGACATCGACGAGTACCTCTACGGCCCGCTGGGTCCCGACGCGTGATCTTCGTCGACAGCTCGTTCTGGATCGCGCAGATGCTTCCGCGGGACAGCCACCACGGTGAGACGACCGCTCTGGAGAACACGCACGGTCTCGGGCGCCTCGTCACGTCCTCGGCCGTGATCGCCGAGACCTGGACGTTCCTCCGACGCCGGTCGGGTCACCGAACAGCGATCACGTGGCTCGATCGCGTGCTCGGCTCCGGCAATGTCCTCCGTGAGCAGATCGACCCTGACCTCGAGGCCGAGGCCTGGGCCTGGCTCCGGGTCCACGACGAGCGCCCCTACTCGTTCGTCGACGCGACAAGCTTCGCGGTCATGCGGGAGAAGCGCCTCACAGACGCACTCGCCTTCGACGGCGATTTCGCCGCCGCCGGCTTCAACGAGCTGCGCGCCTCGTAGGGGCGGGACCGGTCCCGCTCACGATCCGAAGCTAGTGCCCGTTCCAGGAGAAGTGCATGTAGTCCTTCGTGTTGCCGCTCCAGCTGCCGCCCCAGCCCCAGCCGACCGACCGGAACGCCGCCACGACCGCCGGCGTCACCATCCCGGGCCGGATCCGCCTGCGTTCGAGGTACGGGCTTCGCGATGCGCTGCGCGTGCGCCCGCAGCCGACGTAGGGATTCTCGCGCGGGTTGAGGTCGATCGCGAGTCCGTAGGCGTGGTTCGACCAGTGCGTCGTCGTGGTCGACTTCGAGCACGGCGAGGCGACGGCGTTGCGGCAATGGAACGAGCCGCTGACGTCGCCGTCGGTCGGCTGCGACCCCGTCGGCCCGTACGAGTCGGAAAGGCTCAGGTGCCGGATCCGGAACTTCAGCTTGTAGAGCTTCGCGAAGACGGTCGTGAGCGGCGCCGCCGCGTCCCGGTTGACGATGACCTGGCCGGTGTGGGGCTTCCCGTCGAACCCCCAGTGCTTCACCGTGAGCAGCCGCAGCTTCGCGAGCGGCACCGGGCAGCCCGCGTGCCAGTAGCGCCCGGTGATGTCGGCTTTGAGCGGCGGCGGGAGCGGCTTGATCGACGTCCCGGCCGCAAGCGCAGAGAGCGGAGCAACGATCGCGGCGAGCGTCACTCCGAGCAGGCGCAACACTGTGTCTCTCTCTCCTCCGTATACGACGAGCCGAAAGGGTACCCGGCGGGGGCCGCGAGACCGCTGGAGGCCATCCAGAGGGATCACCGACTCGACGCCGAGGGGAGACCGCGGACTCGCGAGTCCGCGGAGCCACGCCGGTTCGACCCGCGACGCGCAACACCCTCTGCGAGGATGGGCGGATGGAGTCCGCGCCCGACCCGCGCCTTGAGGAGGCACGCGCTGCTGCCGGCGACAACCGCTGGGATGAGGCATTCCGGCTCCTCTTGGCGATCGACGCCGAGGATGAACTCGACCCCGAGTCGCTCGAGCTTCTCGCCGAGGCGGCGTGGTGGGGCCGGCGTCTCGACGTGGCGCTGACCGCGCGAGAGCGAGCCGCGGCCGGCTATCTCGAGATGGGACGCTCCTTGGACGCCGCCCGCGTCGCCATCGCCGCGGCGAAGGAGAACTTCGACCATCTGCAGCTGGCAATCGCCCGCGGCTGGGAGGCACGCGCCGAGCGGCTCCTCGTGGGTGAGCCGGAGTCGCTCGTGCACGGCCACCTCGAGCGACTCCGCTCGTACGTCGCATTCGAGCGCGACGGCGACGCCGAGCGCGGACTCGCTCATGCAGAGGAGGCCGCCCGCATCGCTCGGGCCGCTGGCGACCGCAGCCTCGAGATTGTCGCCTCGCACGACTGCGCGCGCATCCTGATCGCCGCCGGTCGCGTGCACGAGGGGCTCGCGCTCCTCGACGAGGCGATGATGGCCGCTCTTACGGGAGAGCTCGACCGCCGTTCGGTCGGCGTCGTGTACTGCAACATGATTCGCGTATGTGACCAGCTCTCGGACTATGGTCGCGCCGCCGAGTGGACTGACGCTGCCCGACGGTGGTGCGACGAGTCCGGTGCGACCGTCTACCCGGGCGTCTGTCGCGTCTTCCAGGCCTCGCTGCTCCGCATTGCCGGCGTGCTCGACGAGGCCGAGCGGGAGGCACGGAGTGCCTTCGACGAGCTCGAGCCGGTGGCGCTCGGCCCCGCGCTCGTCGGCTTGGTCGAGATCGGCTCCATCCTCGTCACGATCGGCGACCTCGACGGTGCAGAGGCAGCCTTCTCACGCGCCGGCGAGCTCGGGGGATCGACCCTCCCGGGGAGAGCACAGCTGGCACTCGAACGCGGCGACGCCCGCTCCGCGTATGCGGCTCTACACGAGGCCCTTGCCGATCCCGGGCCCGATCTCCGGCGGGCCCGACTGCTTCCCACGTACGTCGTCGCGGCGTGCGAGACGGGTGAGACAAACCACGCCGCCCGCGCAGCTGTGGAGCTGACGGCCATTGCAGAGCGTTTCGAGACCCCGGCGCTCCACGGCCGTGCTGCGGTCGCCCGGGGCATCGTCGCCCTCGCAACTGTTGATCTGACAACCGCGGAGCGCGAGCTGCGCCTGGGCGCCCGCCTGCTCCAAGAGGCCGGGTCGGTGCTCGAGGCCGCAGAGGCGCGGGTCGCGCTCGGGAAGGCTCTGACGGCGGCCGGGAGTGGGGACGACGGGAGGAGGATCATCGAGGAGGCAGCATCGATCCTCGAGCGCCACGGGGCACGCTCGGCTGGGGAGCGCGCCCGCGCACTCACGGCCCGGGAGAGGGCATCGGACCGGGTCCGCCGCACGTTCGTGTTCACCGACATCTGCGCCTCGACGGACCTCGTGGCAGCGATCGGCGACGACGCCTGGCGCAATCTCGTCGACTGGCACGACCGGACGCTGCGCGAGTGCGTGCTGAGGTTCGGAGGCGAGGAGGTGAAGACCCTCGGCGACGGGTTCTTCCTCGCGTTCGAGGATCCAGGCTCGGCCCTCACCTGCGCGATCTCGATGCAGCGCCGACTCGCCGAGCATCGACGGGACCACGGGTTCGCGCCGAGCGTCCGAGTTGGCGTGCACGTCGCCGAGGCAGACTCCGCCTCCGGCGACTACCGGGGGCGCGGGGTGAACGAGGCCGCTCGCATCGGAGCCCTCGCCGCGGCGGACGAGATCCTCGCCAGCCGCGCCACGGTGATCGCCGCCGACGACGAAGTCCGCTTCTCGGACGTCCGATCCATGAGCCTGAAGGGCATTCCCGAGCCGGTCGACGTCGTCACCGTTGAGTGGGCCGCACCCTGACGACGGAACGCACCGCAACGATTGTGGGCGCGGCTTGCGCCGCGCCCACGTTCGCTCGGGCATGTCGACGTGCTCTACCCAGCCACAGCGGCGCAGATCGCGTCCGCTTCCAGGTGCCGTTCTTGACGTCGACAATCGTGACCGAGTTGTCCTTCACGTCGATGCTCTGGATCGAGTGGTCGTCAGGTCGACGCTCGCGACGGTGTTTTTCTTGATCTGGAGCCCGTGATCAGGCCGCTCGCGACGGCGGTGTCGCTGAGCGCGAGGACGAGGGAGAGGATGGCGCCAAACCTCGCCGGGCTGGGCACGCGGATCCTCATGGTGTGCTCCCGGCGACCTGCGCTGGGACGATCCGCTGCCGCCGCTCGTCGAGATCGCCTGCGTCGCGGAGCGCATGTGGAGACGCGGCTCGTGGCAGCCCGTGCGCCGCTGAGCCGTTCGGGACGCGTGTGCTCGCGAAGGCGCGTCAGTCCGACTTCACCCGCTGAGCCGCCGGATCGCTTGTGCGAGGATTGGTGCGCCCCGATGCAGGCATCGCCGTCATGACACACCCGCCGACCTCCCGAGCGAAGGTGGCCCTCGTCACCGGTGCCGGTAGTGGCATCGGCCGTGCCGCCGCGGCCGCGCTTGCTGACGCGGGCTTCACCGTCGTTCTCGCGGGGCGGCGGCTCGAGCCTCTCGAGTCGGCTGCAGCGGAGATCGGCGGTGGGGCCGTCGCCCTCACGTGCGACGTCTGCGACGCTGCCTCGGTCGCTGCATTGTTCGCCGAGATCGAAGTGCACTTCGGCCGGCTCGACCTTCTCTTCAACAACGCCGGCGTCGCCGCCACGCCGTCGCCCCTCGAGGACGTCGACCTCGAAGACTGGGCTTCGGTGCTCGCAACGAACCTGACCGGCACCTTCCTCTGCACGCAGCAGGCCTTCCGGCTCATGAAACGGCAGACCCCGAAGGGCGGGCGGATAATCAACAACGGCTCGATCTCGGCGAGCATGCCGCGGCCCGGATCGGCCGCGTACACGGCCGCGAAGCACGGCGTCACCGGGCTGACCCGGTCGACGTCGCTCGACGGGCGGGCATACGACATCGCGTGCGGGCAGATCGACATCGGCAATGCCGCAACGGAGATGGTGCGGGAGGCGACGACCGCCGGTGTCGTGCAGCCGAGCGGGCTCGTCGCGCAGGAGCCGTCGTTCGACGTGAAGCACGTCGCGGACGCTGTCGTCTACATGGCGAGCCTCCCGCTCGATGCGAACGTCCAGTTCATGACCGTCATGGCGACGAAGATGCCCTACATAGGACGCGGCTGAGGCGTGATGTCGGCAGACTGACGCCATGGCCGAGCTCGTAGCGGGAGTCGACGGGTGCAAGCGCGGCTGGGTGGCGGTGGTGCTGATCGACGGCCGCTTTCGCGAGGCGCGCCTCCTCGAGGGCGTCGAATCGAGCTTCTCCGAGCTCGCCGACATGAAGCGGATCGCGATCGACGTCCCGATCGGCTACGGGCCCCGCGAGGCGGACAGCCTGGCGCGGGCCGTCGTCGGCGGAAGCTCCGTCTTCGCGATCCCCGAGCGAGCGAAGTTCGACGCCCCGTTTGCCGAAGGTGGGGGCATCTCCGCGCAGGCGTACGCACTCGGAGACAGGATTCGCCACGTCACCGCGCTCGCTGCCGCCGACGGCCGCCTGCGCGAGGTCCATCCGGAGGTCTGCTTCACCGCCATGAACGGGATGAAGCGCCTCAAGTTCCGCAAGAAGTCGGCGGGAGGGGCGTTCGAGCGCCTCGGCTTGCTGCGACGGCACGGGATCAACATCGATCCGGGCACGCTCGGCGCGGCCGCGACGATCCCGCTCGACGATCTGCTCGACGCCGCTGCGTGTGCGTGGACCGCCGCGCGGGCCGACGCGGTCTCGCTGCCGGATCCGCCGGAGCCACGGGACGGGCTCGCGGTCGCGATCTGGTACTGAGTCGGCGACGGGTAAGGCGATGCCGCGGCTTCCCATGGCTCAAGATGTCGGCATTCGCCACCGCCGGCGCACTGATCGTGCTCGCTGTCGGCGCCATGCCGTGGCCGTCGCTGCCCGGCTGGATGCAGACGCTCCCGCCGCTCGCCTTCTTCGTGCTCGTCGGGGTGCTGTTCGACGTCGACGGTCGCTCGACGTCATCGTTAGCGCCGCTTGCCCTCTTGCCCGTTCTCTGGCTCGCTTGGTACGGCACCCGCGGGCAGCTGCTCGGCGGCATTCTCGGTGCGGTCGCCTTTGCCGTGCCGCGGAGGACATCGAACCTCGAATGCGACGCGCCGCATCGAGACACGCTGGCGCGTCCGGCCCGAAGGTTGCCATACTCCGCAACACGGTCGGAGGGTCCAACCAGCGACGGAGAGTGAGCTGTGCGAGCGCTCGTCAAAGCCAGAGCGGAGCCCGGGCTCTGGCTCGAGGATGTTCCCGAGCCGGAGGTCGGCATCAACGACGTCCTGATCCGCGTGCGCAAGACAGGCATCTGCGGCACCGACCTCCACATTCACTCCTGGGATGCCTGGGCACGGCAGACGATCCCGGTGCCGCTCGTGATCGGTCACGAGTTCGTCGGCGAGATCGTCGAGGTCGGCTCGAACGTGAGCGACTTCACGCCGGGCGACATCGTCAGCGGCGAGGGCCATGTCGTCTGCGGTCGCTGTCGGAACTGCATGGCAGGGCGGCGGCACCTGTGTGCCCACTCGATCGGCCTCGGAGTGCAGCGGCCGGGCGCGTTCGCCGAGCTCGTCGCGCTGCCGATGACGAACATCTGGCACCACTGGGACGGCGTCGACGAGGACGTCGCCTCGATCTTCGACCCGTTCGGCAACGCCGTCCACACGGCACTCACGTTCCCGGTGCTCGGTGAGGACGTTCTCGTCACGGGGGCAGGCCCGATCGGGTGCATGGCGGTCGCCGTTGCCCGGCACGCCGGCGCCCGCCACATCGTCGTCTCCGACCCGAACGGCTACCGCCGTGATCTCGCGCTCCGGATGGGTGCGACCGCGGCGGTCGATCCGACCGGGGGCGCGCTCGATGAGATCCAGCGCGAGCTCGGGATGGTCGAGGGCTTCGACGTCGCTCTCGAGATGTCCGGCCAGGCGGCGGCGCTGCGGGGTCTCCTGCCGGCGATGGCGCACGGCGGTCGCGTTGCGCTGCTCGGTATCCAGACCGGGGAGGTGCCGATCGACTTCACGCCGATCGTCTTCAACATGCTCACCCTGAAGGGGATCTACGGCCGCGAGATGTACGAGACGTGGTACCAGATGTCGGTGATGGTCCAGTCGGGCCTCGACATCAGCCAGGTGATCACGCACCGGTTCTCGCACCTCGAGTTCGAGGAGGCGTTCGCCGTCGCCGCCTCGGGAGGCTCCGGAAAGGTGATACTCGACTGGACCGATCTCTAAGGAGGCAGCCGTGTACGGATCGCTCCAGCAGGAGCTGGTAGAGGAGCTCGACGGACTGCGGGAGGCTCGCCTCTACAAGGGCGAGCTCGTGCTCGAATCGCCACAGTCTGCCCACGTCGAGGTCGAAGGGATGGGTGCGCTCCTGAACCTCTGCGCCAACAACTATCTCGGGCTCGCCGACCATCCGGACGTGATCGAGGCAGCGCGCGACGCGCTCGAGCGTTGGGGGTTCGGCATGGCGTCGGTACGGTTCATCTGCGGAACGCAGACGTTGCACAAGCAGCTCGAGGAACGACTGTCGCAGTTCCTCGGAACGGACGACTCGATTCTCTTCAGCTCGTGTTTCGACGCGAACGGCGGGCTCTTCGAGGCGCTGCTCGGGCCCGAGGACGCGGTCATCTCCGACGCCCTCAATCACGCATCGATCATCGATGGAGTCCGGCTCTGCAAGGCCGCTCGGTTCCGGTACGCGAACGGCGACCTCGGCGACCTCGAAGCGCGGCTCCTCGAGGCGGCGGGTGCTCACCGGCGAATGATCGCGACCGACGGCGTGTTCTCGATGGACGGCCACATCGCCGACATCGCCGGGATCTGCGATCTCGCCGAGCGGCACGACGCCCTCGTCATGGTCGACGACTCGCATGCAGTCGGCTTCGTGGGACCGAACGGGCGCGGCACGCCGGAGCTTCACGGCGTCACCGAGCGCGTCGACATCATCACGGGAACGCTCGGCAAGGCGATGGGCGGTGCTTCCGGCGGGTACGTCTCGGGACGCCGCGAGATCATCGAGCTCCTGCGCCAGCGAGCACGGCCCTATCTCTTCTCGAACAGCATCGCTCCGCCGATCGCCGCGGCGGGCCTGAAGGCGATCGACCTCGTCGAGGGTTCACCCGAGTTGCGTGACCGCCTGTGGGCGAACACGGCGCGGTTTCGGCTCGCAATGACCGATGCCGGGTTCGACATCGTCGAGGGCACCCATCCGATCGTGCCGGTGATGCTCGGGGACGCGGCGGTCTCGGCACGGTTCGCCGAGCTGCTCTGGGCGCGCGGTGTCTACGCGATCAGCTTCTCGTTCCCGGTCGTACCGCGGGACACTGCGCGCATCCGCACGCAGCTCTCCGCGGCCCACAGCTTCGACGACGTGGACTTCGCCGTGACGCAGTTCGTCGCGGTCAGAGACGAGCTCGGGATGCCCGCCCGCTGACCTCGGCGGGGAGGGACTTCGGTCTCTCCCCCGGGTTGCCTCCTAGTACCGGTACTGCTCCGGCTTGTACGGCCCGTCGACCGGGATCCCGACATAGGCGGCCTGCTCGGGCCGAAGTGTCGTGAGCTTCGCGCCGAGCGCCTCGACGTGCAGTCGCGCGACCTTCTCGTCGAGGTGCTTCGGCAGCACGTGGACGCCGAGGGGATACGCGTCCGCCCGGGTGAAGAGCTCGATCTGGGCGATCACCTGGTTCGTGAACGAGTTGCTCATCACGAAGCTCGGGTGCCCCGTCGCGTTGCCGAGGTTGAGGAGGCGCCCTTCGGAGAGCACGATGATCGCGTGGCCGTCCGGGAAGACCCACTGGTCGACCTGGGGCTTGATCTGGATCCGCTCGATGCCCGGCACGGCGGCGAGCCCCGCCATGTCGATCTCGTTGTCGAAGTGCCCGATGTTGCCGACGACCGAGAGGTGCTTCATGCGGTGCATCTGCTCGACCGTGACGATGTCCCGGTTGCCGGTCGCCGTGATCACGACGTCGGCCGCGCCGATCACGTCGTCGAGCGTCTGCACCTCGAAACCCTCCATCAGGGCCTGCAGGGCGCAGATCGGATCGATCTCGGTGACGACGACGCGGGCGCCCTGGGCGCGCAGCGACTCCGCCGAGCCCTTGCCGACGTCGCCGTAGCCGCAGACGACGCAGAGCTTCCCGGCCAGCATCAGGTCGACGGCGCGGTTGATCCCGTCGACGAGGGAGTGGCGGCAGCCGTAGAGGTTGTCGAACTTGCTCTTGGTGACGGAGTCGTTGACGTTGATCGCGGGGAACAGCAGCATTCCCGCCTCGGCCATCTGGTAGAGGCGATGGACGCCGGTCGTCGTCTCCTCGGTGACTCCCTTGATGTCCGCCGCGACGCGCGTCCACTTGCCGGCGTCCTCGGCGAGCGACGACTGCAGCAGCGTCAGGAAGACGACGAACTCCTCGGACTCCGCCGAAGCGGGATCGGGGACGGCGCCCGCCTTCTCGAACTCGAGGCCCTTGTGCACGAGCATCGTCGCGTCGCCGCCGTCGTCGAGCAGCATGTTCGGGCCACCGTCCGGCCACGTCAGCGCCTGCTCGGTGCACCACCAGTACTCGGTCAGCGTCTCGCCCTTCCAGGCGAACACCGGCACACCCGACGGCTGCGAGGGCGTGCCGGTCGGGCCGACGGCCACGGCGGCGGCGGCGTGATCCTGGGTCGAGAAGATGTTGCACGACGCCCACCGCACCTCGGCACCGAGGGCGACGAGGGTCTCGATCAGGACCGCGGTCTGGATCGTCATGTGGAGCGACCCGGTGATGCGCGCGCCCTGGAGCGGCTGCTCCGCGCCGAACTCGCGACGCATCGCCATCAGGCCCGGCATCTCGTGCTCGGCGATCGTTATCTCTCGGCGACCGTACTCGGCCAACGAGAGATCGGCGACCCGGAAATCGGTGGCGGACAATTCACGAACTGCGGTCTCGGTCATCGGTCTCTCCTTGGGGGCGCACACCTGACGGCGTGCGGGATTCGTTCGTTGAAGACGTCGCCGGCGCGTTCCGCGCGGCACGACTGACAGTAGCCGAGCGTGCCCTCCCTGAGAAGGTCGTGACGGCGCGTCAGCTCGCGGTCGCCTGCCGCTTCCACTGTGCGCCGCTGTTTCCACTCGTCAGGGCCGAGATGACGGCGCGACGGACGACACGGCCGTCGCGAGCGTGCCCGTAGAGCTGGATCCGCCGCGGATGCTCGTCGAGGCCGACCTCGTGGGAGCGGGCGGTCGCCGGGAGCGTCACCGGGTCGCCGTCGACGTAGTCCTGGCGCGGATCGGGTCGCGTGCTGACCCGGAGAGTCCACTCGACGACGTTCGGGGCTCCGTCCCACGAAAGCTCGACTCCCGCGTCGGTCCGCTTCTTGCGCACGACCATGTTTCCGACCATCGTCGCCGCAGGCTGGAGCGTGAGACGGCGGATCGGTCGGGCCGGCGGCGTGGGGCTCACCGGTGTGCGCGCTCCGGCGACGATCGCCTTCAGCACGGCGAGCGTCGCTTCCTCGACAGCGGCTGCGACCCGTGCCAGCGGGGTGCTCTCGAACGACGGGTGTGACCTCAGGTACCTTCGCGTCTCGGCCCGGATGCCCGCCTCGAGGCCGCTCGCGTCGGGCACGAACCCTTCGATGACGAGTCGCTTCGCCTCGCGGAGATAGAGGGCGTGCCTCTGCTCCAGCTCACGCTCGATCTGCTCGGGCGCATACGAGTCGACCAGCGGGTCGATCGGGTGCAGCCATTCGGGCTCGTCGTTGCCGTTCATCGTGACAGTCCGGGTGAGCGCGAGCCTCACCCGCCGCCGGCCGTCCGGAGGCCGACGATACGCGGGAGCCTCACCCGGCCGGCCGCCGCTTGCGCAGCCAGAACTGGATCGCGTAGACGGGCACCACCACGCCTGCGAGCAGGAACGCGCCGATCCCCCAGGCGGTCGCGTGGGTGCTCCCGTGGCGATCCGCATGGCGGAAGGTCAGCAGGGAGATGCCGGCAGCGACAGCGATCGCGACGAGGAACTGGAGCGGGGACATGTCCATTGCTCGACCCAGTCTCGCATGAGGAGGGCGGCTCGCGACGCGGCCACCAGGCGGGCGAACCGCGTAGACTGGCGGTGTGGCGATTCACCGCTGGGAGAACGAGCCGGTCGAGGAGCTGGCACCGTTGATCGGGCGCCAGGTACTGAGCACCGACGGCATGACGATCGCCCGCATCCATCTTCGCGCCGGGGCGGCCGTTCCGCGTCACGCGCACCCGCACGAGCAGGTGGCCACCGTGCTGGAGGGCAGGCTCCGGTTCGTGCTCGGGGACGACGAGGTCGAGGTCGGTGCGGGGGAGAGCATGTTCGTGCCGAGCGGCGTGCCGCACGAGGTCGAGGCGCTCGAGGACACGCTCGTACTCGACGTCTTCGCGCCGGCGCGCGACGACTGGGTGCGCGGCGAGGACAAGTACCTGCGCGGATAGGCCGGGGGTGAGGCTTCGGCCCCACCCGCTCCACGTCGTCCTCAGCCGTCCGCGCCGAGCAGCTTGCGAATCCCGCGCACGGCCTGCCCGATGCGCTGCTCGTTCTCGACGAGTGCGAACCGGACGAACCCGTCGCCGTCCGCGCCGAAGCCGACCCCGGGAGACACGGCCACGCTCGCCTTGCGGGCGAGCTTCTCGGCGAACGCGAGCGATCCGAGTGCCCGGAACCGCTCCGGGATCGGTGCCCACACGAACATCGTTCCCTTCGGCTTCGGGAACGACCAACCCGCCCGATCGAGCCCGTCACAGAGCGCGTCCCGGCGCGATTCGTAGATCGCGGACACCTCCCGCGGATAGTCGGGCAGCTCGTTCATCGCCACCGTAGAGGCGATCTGGATCGGCTGGAAGGTGCCGTAGTCGAGCCACGACTTGAGACGGGCGAGCGCGCCGACGGCAGCGGCGTTCCCCACGACGAATCCCACCCGCCAGCCGGCCATCGAGAACGATTTCGTCAGCGTGTAGAGCTCCACCGCCACCTCGTCGGCGCCGGGTACCTGCAGGATCGACGGTGCCTCGTACCCGTCGAACACGAGGTCGGCGTAGGCGAAGTCGTGGACGACGAGCAGCTCGTGCTCCCGGGCGAAGTCGACGACGCGCTCCATGAAGGGGAGGTCGACCGTCGCGGTCGTCGGATTGTGCGGGAACGAGAGGATGACGACGCGCGGCTTCGGCTGAGCCCGTTCCCACGCCTCCTCGAGGTTCGCGAACAGATCCTCGTCGGCACCCATCGGCACGCGCGTCACCGAGGCGCCCGCGAGGATCGGTGCGTGGATGTGGATCGGGTAGCTCGGGCTCGGCACGAGGGCCGAGTCGCCGGGCTCGAGGAGCACCCACATCAGATGTGAGAGCCCTTCCTTGGCGCCGATCGTGTTCAGGACCTGTGTGTCCGGGTCGAGGTCGACGCCGAAGCGCCGCTTGTACAGCGTCGCGGCGGCAAGGCGCAGATTCGGGATCCCCTTCGATGCCGAGTAGCGGTGGTTGCGCGGGTTCCGCGCAGCCTCGGCGAGCTTCTCGACCGCGAGGACGGGGGAGGGGAGGTCGGGGTTGCCGAACCCGAGATCGACGACGTCTGCTCCCGCCCGCCGCAGCTCGAGCGTCAGCTCCCGGATCACGGCGAGGACGTAGGGAGGCAGGTTGTCGACGCGACGGAAGTCCACTCGTTCAAGCGTATCCTTGATCCTCCGTCCGGCTGCGAACCTCGTAACTCGTCCCGGAGGGAACCGGACGGACGGTCGCGGCCGGGAGACGGGACGTACTTGGCCGAAGGTGGATCAGCGAAGTCTCCGATGCCCCTGCGCGTCGCATCGAGGATCCTGTGACAAGGATGACGTTTTTCGCTTTCGTTCTCCGGAACATCGCGCGCCAGCGGGTGCGGACGGCGTTGACGGTCGTCGGAATCGCCGTCGGGATCACAACCGTGGTGGCGCTCGGCGCGGTCGCGGGTGGGCTCCGCGCCACTGCGGGTGCGATGCTGCGCACGGGCGGTGCCGATTTCATCGTGGCGCAGCAAGGCTCGGCTGATCTCACCTTCAGCTCCGTCTCGCAGAAAGAGTGGGATGCTGTCGCGACTCGTCCTGACGTCGTGCGTGTGACCGGCGTGCTCATGAACGTCAGCCGTCTCGGCTCGAACCCCTATTTCGCTCTGCTCGGAGTGAGAGCCGAGCAGCTCGCTCAGGCGCCCCCGAAGCTCGTGCGCGGGCAGCTCCTGCGGCCAGGCCGAACCGACGACGTCATGCTCGGGAGGCGCGCCGCCGCCGATCTCGGCGTCGACGTCGGAAGCACCGTCAACCTCCTCGGGCGCCCGTTCGCCGTCGTCGGCGTGTACCAGGGGGAGATGCCGCTCTTCGACGGCGGCGCCTACGCGCCGCTTGAGACAGTCCAGCGGCTGACCCACCGAGAGGGGCTCGTGACGGCCCTGTACGTCAAGGTGAAACCCGGTACCGACCCGCGGGCGGTTGCCGGGGCGATCGAAACGGGGCTCGACACCGTCACGACGGTATCGTCGGTGGACGAGTACGGCAAGGTTGACCAGGGCTTGAAGGTGACCGATGCGGCGAACCGCGCGATCTCTCTTCTCGCCGTCCTGATCGGAGCCGTCGGGGTCACGAACACGATGATCATGTCGGTGTTCGAGCGGACACGGGAAATCGGGGTCCTCCGGGCCATCGGGTGGCGCAGCTCCCGGATCGTGCGCATGATCATCGGAGAGTCGCTGCTGCTGTGTCTTCTCGCCGCCGTGATCGGAATCGCACTCGGGGTCCTCGCGACGAAGGCGCTGGTGCTCGTCCCGGCGATCGAATCGCTCCTCGAGCCGCAATACTCGTCCGGCCTGTTCCTGAAGGCGTTCGCGGTCGGAGTCGGCGTCGGGATCGCAGGTGCCCTCTACCCGACGATCCGCGCGGTGAGGCTCTCGCCGATGGAGGCGCTGCGCCATGAATGAATCCGCGACGGTTGACGTGGCAGGCGTCGGCAAGTCGTACGAGGAGGGCCGGATCCGTGCGCTCGACGGAATGGAACTGCACGTCGCTGCGGGCGAATACGTCGCGCTGGTCGGCCCGTCGGGCTGCGGCAAGTCGACGCTGCTGCACCTCATCGCGGCGCTCGACCGGCCCGATCGGGGGTCGATCGTCGTGGCGGGCCACGACCTCGCCCACGAGCGCGATCTCAGTCACTACCGGGCACGGCACGTCGGAATGGTTTTCCAGCTCCACAACCTGCTGCCGACGCTGACAGCGCTCGAGAACGTCCAGATGCCGATGTTCGAGCTGGGCATCCGCTCCGCCGAGCGCGAGCGCCGCGCGCGGGCACTCCTCGGGCTCGTCGGCATGGAAGACCGCGAGCGGAACCAGCCGACACAGCTCTCGGGGGGCGAGCGGCAGCGCGTGGCGATCGCCCGCGCCCTCGCGAACGAGCCGGGGGTGATACTGGCCGACGAGCCGACAGGCAGCCTCGACTCGAAGTCCGGCCTCCAGGTGATGGAGCTGCTCGAATCGGTCTGCCACCATCGTGGGGCGACGCTCGTGCTCGTCACGCACGCGGCCGACCTCGCGCTCCGCGCCGACCGCATCGTGAGGATGCTCGACGGGCGGGTGCAGCCGGGAGGCGGTGAGCCTTCGTCGGGCGAGGAAGCCGTTGCCGCGATTGCCGCTGCAGTAGTGCCAGCGCTACGCGTCGTTTGACCCGGGCCCGAACGCGCCGCGTCGAACGTTCGTCAACTCGGAACTGGGGCGGTCGCAAGCTGTGCGGCCACGAGCTCGTGGTAGCGCGCCACGTCGAGGAGGAACGAGTCGTGGCCCCAGGGTGAGGCGACCTCCTCCTGGAGTACCTGGCAGCCCGCCAGGCGGAGCACGCGTGCGATCTCGGCGGAATGGGCTGTCGGGAACCGCCAGTCCGTGTCGAACGAGACGACGAGGAACCGCGTCTCGACCTCGCGCAGACGCGCCACGGCGGCATCCTCGTCCGCGAACGGGTCGAAGTAGTCCATCACGCGGGTGAGGTAGAGGTACGAGTTCGCGTCGAAGCGGTCGAGGAACGTCTGGCCCTGGTGCTCGAGGTAGCTCTCGACCTGGAAGTCGATATCGAACGTTGGTGCCTCGCCGATGCGATCGCGCCCGAACTTGTGGCGGAGGCTCTCTTCGGAGACGTAGGTGATGTGCGCCATCATCCGCGCGATGGAGAGGCCGACGCGGGGCTTCTCGCCGGTTGCGTAGTAGTCGCCGCCCGCGAAGTGCTCGTCGCCCGTGATCGACGCGCGGGCGACCGCCGAGAACGCGATGTTCTGGGCGCTGAGGCGGGCCGAGGCGCAGACGAGGATCCCGTTCTCGATCTCTGTCGGATGATCGAGCGCCCACTGGAGCACCTGCATGCCGCCGAGCGAGCCTCCGATTGCGCCGTGCAACTTCTCGATGCCGAGGTGCGCGAGCAGACGTCGGTGAACCGTGACGAGGTCCGTCACCGTGAAGTGCGGGAATCGCAACCCGTACGGCTCACCGGTCGAGGGATCGAACGATGACGGACCCGTCGTGCCCTGGCAGCCGCCGAGCAGATTGGGACAGATGACGAACAGCGAGTCCGTGTCGAGCGGCTTCCCAGGCCCGATCAGCGTGTCCCACCAGCCGGGCCGTTTCGCGTCCCCATGATATCCCGCTGCATGGGCATCGCCGGTGAGTGCATGGCAGACGAAGACCGCGTTCGAGGCATCGGCGGCGAGATTGCCGTAGGTCTCGTATTGCACCTCTACCGGCCCGAGGGTCGCCCCTGATTCGAGCACGAGCGGGTCGTCCTCCGTGAAGAGGACGACCCGCTGCGGCTCGACGTGTCCTACCGATCCCGGCACGGCGTCGATCAGACCGCCGCGGGAACCGCTGCCTTGACGAGTGCCTGGTCGAGGTCCTCGACGAGGTCGGCCACGTTCTCGATGCCGATCGACAGGCGCACCGTGTCCTGCGTCACGCCGGACGACGCAAGCTCGTCCTCGTTCAGCTGCGAGTGTGTCGTCGACGCGTTGTGGATCGCGAGCGACTTCGCATCCCCGATGTTCGCGAGGTGGCTGAACAGCTCGAGGTTCTCGATGAACGCCTTGCCGGCTTCGAGCCCACCGGAGATGCCGAATGTGACGAGCCCGCCGTATCCTCCGGTGAGGACACGATCGGCCACTTCCTTGTACGGGTTCGAGTCGAGCCCGGGGTAGTTCACCCAGTTGACGGCATCGTGCGCCTCCAGGTGCCGGGCGACCGCGAGCGCGTTCGACGAGTGACGCTCGATTCGCAGGGGCAGCGTCTCGAGCCCCTGGATGAACATCCAGGAGTTGAACGGCGAGGCGGCCGCTCCGAGATTGCGCAGAAGCACCGTGCGGACGCGGCCGATGTACGCGGCCGGGCCGAGCACGTCCGCCCAGACGACGCCGTGGTACGAGGGGTCCGGCTTCGTCAGTCCCGGATAGCGCTCGGCGTTCGCGGCCCAGTCGAAATTCCCGGAGTCGACGACGATGCCACCGATCGACGTGCCGTGACCACCGATGTACTTCGTCGCGGAGTGGACGGCGATATCCGCTCCCTGCTCGAACACCCGCGCGAGGATCGGCGTCGGCACCGTGTTGTCGACGATCAGCGGCAGCCCCTGCGCATGCGCGGCGTCGGCCCAGGCGCGGATGTCGATCACGTTCAGCTTCGGGTTGCCGATCGTCTCCGCGAAGACGAGCTTCGTGTTCTCGTCGGTGAGGGCGGCGACGGCAGACGGGTCGTCCGGATCCGCCCAGCGCACCTCGATCCCGTACTGAGGCAGCGTGTGCGCGAACAGGTTGTACGTCCCGCCGTAGAGCGTCGAGACCGAGATGATGTTGTCTCCGGCGCGGGCGATATTGAGCACGGCATAGGCCACGGCCGACTGCCCCGAGGCAGTCGCAACGGCCGCGATCCCACCCTCGAGCTGGGTGATGCGCTGCTCGAACACGTCCTGGGTCGGATTCATGATCCGGGTGTAGATGTTGCCCGGCACCGCGAGCGCGAAGAGATCCGCGGCGTGCTGGGTGTCGTCGAACACGTACGAGGTCGTCTGATAGATCGGGACCGCGCGCGAGTTCGTCGTCGGATCCGGAACCTGTCCTCCGTGGAGGGCGATCGTCTCCGGCCTGTAGTCGCTCATCTGTTGCTCCTTCCGTCGAGTCCCGGGAACGGCAAAGGCCCCTGACATCGTGCCCCGGGGCCTTCGGTGCTCCCGCCGGCGGCGGGTGCAACGCCTCCCATCTTCCCGCTTGCCGCCCGGGACGGCCGGCGCGCGGCTGGAGTTCGCACCTGACGGACGGGTGTCCCGGTTGCGGCGGTTTCGTCGGGCCAGTTCCCTCGACCGCTCGTGATGGTCAACGCTTCAGTTATGAAAGTAACACAGTGGGATCGCCCTGCACAACCGAACCCGGCATGCGCCGCCGATGTCCGATGTTGCACGCACGTTACGGCTGGCATCGTGGCCCTCCGCCGGTCAGGGAAGTCGCGAAGTGGTTGGTATCATCACCCCCATGGGAAACCTGGGCATCTACTTCATCTTCCTGATCCCGCCGATGATCATCGGCTTCGTGATCCAGCATCGCCTGAAGACGACCGTTGCGCAGCAGATGCAGGCCACGATCGCGAACGGCATGACGGGCGAGCAGGTCGCGCGCATGATCCTCGACCACAACGGCCTTTCGAACGTGCCGGTACAGCCCGCGCCCGGCGGCCCGCTGTCGGATCACTACGACCCGAGAAATCGCACGGTCAACCTCTCGCCCGGCGTCCATGACGGGAATGCGGTCGCCTCCGTCGCGATCGCCGCACACGAGGTCGGACACGCGATCCAGCACGAGAAGGCCTACGGTCCGTTCAGGGTTCGGAGCACGATGTTCCCCGCCGTCGCCTTCGCCTCCCAGACGTGGATGCTCCTCCTCCTCGGAGGCGTGTTCCTGCAGATCGCCGGGCTTGCGCAGCTCGCGGTCATCCTGTTCGCCGTCGTCGTCCTCTTCCAGCTCGTCACGCTCCCCGTCGAGTTCGACGCATCGAAGCGGGCGAAGGTCCAGCTCCACTCCCTCGGGCTCGTCGGTGGCGGTGAAGAGCAGGGCGTGAGCAAGGTGCTCAACGCCGCCGCGATGACGTACGTCGCCGCAGCGCTCGCCGCTCTCTCCCAGCTCGCGTATTTCGCGCTGACGTTCCTCGGCCGCGACTAGCCGACACGTGCGACCGGTCGCACTGATCGTCCGCGCGGGCGCGGTGGTTCTCGCCGTCGGATTCGTGTTCTCGCTCCTCGTCGACGGCGCACCGAAGCCCGTGACCGAGCAGGTTCAGGCGGCCCCCGAGAAGGCGGTGGTGGCGAAGAAGCCTGCCGTCGCGAAGAAGGCGACGAGCAGGGTCCCGGCCGGCGTCGTCACGATCGCCGCCACGGGTGACATCGTGATGGGCTCGACGCCGACCCTGCCTCGGGACGGCGGCCGGTCGTTCTTCAACGGGGTCAAGTCCGATCTCGCGGGAGATGTCGTCCTCGGCAACCTCGAGGGGACGCTCTCCACGGGTGGAACCTCCAAGTGCGGCGCGGGGAGCACGAACTGTTACTCCTTCCAGACGCCGCCGTCCTACGCGACGTGGCTCGAGAAGGCCGGGTTCACGGTCATGAACCTCGCCAACAACCATGCGTACGACTTCGGCCCGTCCGGGCAGAAGCAGACGCTCGACGCACTCGATCGGCAACGCCTGGCGCACACCGGGCGCCCCGGAGAGATCGCCTATCGGCAGGTCGGTGAGATCAAGGTGGCCGTCCTCGGCTTTGCCCCGTATCCCTGGGCCCAGCGCCTGACGGATATCCCGGCCGCACGGCGGCTCGTCAAGAAGGCAGCGGCCAACGCCGACGTCGTCATCGTGACGATGCACGCCGGTGCCGAGGGCATCGACCACACGCACGTGCGCCGAGGCACCGAGACGTATCTCGGCGAGAATCGCGGGAACGCCGTTGCCTTCTCCCATGCCGTCGTCGACGCGGGTGCGGACGTCGTGATCGGGCACGGGCCGCACGTGCTCCGCGGGATGGAGTGGTACAAGGGAAAGCTGATCGCGTATTCGCTCGGGAACTTCGCCGGCTACAAGGTGTTCGCCCTCGGCGGGCCGCTCTCGATCAGCGGCATTCTGCGGGTGACGCTGCGCGGTGACGGCAAGTTCGAGAGCGGGACGCTCGTTCCGACGAGGCTCGTGGGAGCCGGCGTGCCAGCGCTCGATCCCTCAGAGAGCGCGCACGGCGTCGTGCGGACGCTCTCCCGGCAGGACTTCGGAGCGCGGGGCGTCAAGATCTCGGCGAGCGGCAATCTCTCGCGCTGAAGGACGTAACGATCGCGCCCCGACGGCGACCGGACGGGATCGGCGGGTCGAAGGGAAGGAGGCGGAGTGTGCTCGAGTTCGACGTTGTCGTGATCGGGGCAGGCGTTGCGGGCGAGGTGGCGGCCGGGAGGCTCGGTGAGAACGGGGTCTCGGTGGCGATCGTGGAAGACCGGCTCGTCGGCGGCGAATGCTCGTATTTCGCGTGCATGCCGTCGAAGGCGCTCCTGCGCCCGGTCGAGCTCGCGCGGGAGGCCGCGCGGGTTCCCGGCCTCGACGTCGGACCTATCGATGTCGACGCGGTGCTCCGGCGGCGCGACGACGTGATCGCGCGCCTCGACGACACGGGGCAGCTTCCCTGGCTCGAGGCGCGAGGAGTCACGCTCGTCCGTGGGCGCGGCCGGTTGGCCGGAGAGAAGCGTGTCATCGTCGGTGACGAGGAGCTCGTCGCGCGGGATGCGGTGATCGTGGCGACGGGATCGGGGGCTCTCGTGCCCGATATCCCAGGGCTTCGGGATGCCCTGCCGTGGACGAACATCGAGGCGACGACCGCCTCGACGGCGCCACCCCGGCTCGCGATTCTCGGCGGCGGCGTCGTCGGCGTCGAGATGGCGCAGGCGTGGGCCGCGCTCGGATCGAACGTGACGCTCGTGCACCGGGGCGATCGCCTGATCGAACGTGAGGAGCCGTTTGCGAGCGCGCAGGTCCTCGAGGCTCTCGAGGAGACGGGCGTCGATGTTCGCCTGCAACGGTCGGCCGTGCGTGTTCATCGATCGGGGCACGTCACGATCGAGCTCGACGACGGCTCGGCCGTCGAGGCGGACGAGGTCCTCGTCGCGTTCGGGCGCGTTCCCGGAACCTCGGGGATCGGGCTGGAGACGATCGGTCTTCCGGACGATCGCGCGATCCAGGTGAGTGACGACCTCCGTGTCCCCGGCCACGACTGGCTGTTCGCTGTCGGCGACGTCAACGGACGCGCGCTATTGACGCACATGGGCAAGTACCAGGCGCGCCTTGCCGCCGACGCGATCCTGGGTGGGGACGTGCAGTTGCGGTCGGATGGGGCTCTGTCGCCTCGCGTCATCTTCACCGACCCTCAGGTCGGCGCAGTCGGGTTCACACTTGAAGGTGCGCAGAGGGCCGGCCTGCGGGTGAGGAACGTCGACGTCGACACGAGCGGCAACGCCGGCGGGTCGTTCGTGGGCCGTGGCGCGCCGGGCACGTCTCGGATCGTGGTCGACGAGGACCGGCGGGTCATCGTCGGCGCGACCATCACCGGGGCCGAGGTCGCGGAAGCGCTCCACGCAGCGACAATCGCGGTCGTCGCAGCGGTGTCGATCGACGATCTCTGGCACGCGGTGCCGTCCTTCCCGACGCGGAGCGAGCTGTGGCTGAAGCTTCTCGAGGCGTATGGCCTCTAGGCAGGTTGCACGATCCGTCCCGCCACGGCAGACTTACTGCTGGAGGATGTTGGCGAACCTCGGGGAGGCGAGATGAGCTCGGAGATCGTCGGCCCAGTCGAACGGGCCTCCGAACGAGATCGAGTTGAACGGCGAGCGGCCCGCGAGTTGGCGATCGAGTCGCTCGGCCCTCTGACGATCCTGGGCGGCATCGTCTGGGCGATCTTCCAGCCCTACCGCATCGTCTTCTTCAACAACTCGGATCACGGCATCTACGAGTATCTCGTCCAGGGGCCACTGCTCGTGATGGGCGTCGGGCTCTTCTTCGCCCTGGTGGTCGCGCCTGGGCTGGTCGAAGACCTGGGCGCGGACAGTGACACCGAGAGCTGAGCTCGTCCACTGGGCCTTCGGGGCGGGCTTCCTCCTCCTCGGCCTGATCCTGCTCGCCGAGGTGATCGTCGGCGCGGAGGTGTTCGCGATGCGTCGCTGGCGCGCGTACCTCTGGCCGTCGCTCGCCTTCGCGCTCGGGGTCCTGCTCTGGCCGGTGGCCGTGTTCTTCACGAGCTCGACGCTCCACATGCTGGCGCACTCCTCGTGGGCCGAGGTCGCGATGCTCGCGGGCGCCGTCGAGCTCGCGCTCGTCCGCGGCAAGATCACCAGCCGGTGGTGGACGCTCTCGCTCTCGTTCGCTCTCCTCGTCAGCGCCGCGGCGTTTCTCGTCCACGAGCAGAATCCGTGGCTCTTCTCGCGCTCGGCGTTCCTGCACCACGCGATCGGATGGACGCTGCTCGTCGCGGCGATCTTCCCGCTCGGACAGGTCCTGCAACCGCGGCGCACCGCCTGGCGGGCCGGATTCGCCGCGACCTGGATCGTGCTTGCGGTGATGCTCTTCTCCGACCGGGACGTCGCGCCGATCTTCGGTCATCTCTCCGACCTGGCCGGAGGGCCGCCGTGAGGCACCTGCTTGCAGTCACGATCACGGCACTCGTGCTCCCCGGGGCGGCGTCGGCGCACGCGACGCTGTCGAATGCTTCGCCTGCGACACAATCGCGCGTCGAGGCCGCCCCTCGCGCGATCGTCCTTCGCTTCGACCAGAGCGTGACGACGATCGAGCGGGCGATCGACGTCTTCTCTGCCACCGGGCGGCGCGTCTCCGCACCGACGACGGTGTCCTCGAACGGGCGTGTCCTGACCGCTCCGTTGCGGGGGCTGCGGCGCGGAGAGGCATACACGGTGCGCTGGAGGGCGACATCGTCCGACGGGCACACGAGCGCCGGCGTCTACACCTTCGGCGTCGGGGTGAAGCCGCCGCCGCCGACGGAGGCCTACGGCGCGAGTGGCCCGACCTGGACAGACGACACTGCGCGCTGGGCCTTGTTCGTCGCGCTGGCGCTGCTCCTCGGCACCACCGGTCTGCGCCTCCTCGTGCTCCGCGAGCCGCTGCCGGTACGGCTCTCGAATCGTCTCTACGGTCTCACCGCCGTCGGCGGGATCGCGACCCTGAACGTCGGCATCGCCGCCTTCGTGATGCGGGCCGACGACGCGTTGCAGCTGCCGTTCGGTGACCTCCTGTACGGCGACCTCTCGCCGATCGCGACGAAGACGCGGTTCGGCATCGCCTTCATCGTGATGACGCTCGCCTACACCGTCGTGACGGCGCTCGTCCTCCTCGCCTGGATCCTCGATCGGCCGAAGCTTCTCTGGCCGGCATTCGTGACGGGCGTCGGGTTCGCGGCCGGACTGTCGCTCTCGGGACACCAGGGCGTCGAGCCGAACTCGACCGACCTCACCGCGCTCGCCGATTGGCTCCACCTCGTCGCAGCGACGCTGTGGGTCGGCGGTCTGGTCGCACTCGCGATGTGCGTCTGGCCGCTCGCTCCCGCTCTGCGACGCTCGGCGTTCCTCGGGTTCTCGCGGATCGCGACCGTGCTCGTCGGCGTGCTGCTCGTCGCGGGTACGTATCTCTCGATCTCGCGCCTGCCGACCGTCTCGGATCTCTGGACGACGCAGTACGGGAAGACGCTCGTCGTGAAGCTCGCGATCGTCGCAGCGGCGCTCGTGTGGGGTGCCGTGCACCATTTCGTCGTTCGGCCGAGGCTCGAGCGGGACGATGCCCCACGGGGCCTGCGACGCAGCCTCGTCGGCGAGAGCTCCGTTGCGATGCTCGTCCTGCTCGTCGCCGCGGTGCTGGTGAACGCGCAGCCGCCGCCCGTCGAACCGGCGGGCTCGTCGCGCGTGGCCTCTACGCTGCCCCCGTGACGCTCGTCTCGATCTCCGGCGGAGCAGGGTTTCTCGGTCTTCACCTCGCTCGTCGTGTCCTCGCGGACGGCGGGAGCGTACGAACGCTGGACGTCGCACCGCTCGACGACGCCGAGCTCGAGCTGGGAGTGGAGGAGATCCGCGGGGACATTCGCTCGGAGCGGGATGTGCGAGCGCTCGTCTCGGGAGCGGACGTCGTCGTCCACGCCGCGGCCGCTCTCCCGATTCAGTCGTCACGTGAGGCGATCCGCTCCGTGAACGTCGGGGGGACGGCAAACGTCCTCGCTTCAGCCCTCGGCGCCGGCGTCCGGAGAGTGATCCTCATCTCGTCGACCGCCGTCTACGGCGTGCCGGAGCATCACCCGATCCACGAGACCGATCCGCTCGTCGGCGTCGGGTGGTACGGGGAGTCGAAGATCGACGCGGAGGTGCTCGCGGACGAGTTCGGTCGTCGTGGGCTCGACGTCGTCATCGTGCGCCCGAAGACGTTCGTCGGCCCGGAGCGCCTCGGCGTGTTCGAGATCCTGTTCGACTGGATTCGCGAAGGGCGGCGCATTCCGATCCTCGGCGACGGCGGCAACCTGTATCAGCTCCTCGCCGTGGAAGATCTCGTCGACGCGGTCGCGAGAAGCTTCGCCGCTCCGGTCGGCGGCGAGGCGATCAACGTCGGTGCCGGAGCCTTCGGGACGGTGCGGGACGACCTCCAGGCGCTGATCGACCATGCGGGGTCGGGCTCGAGACTGTGGCCGGTGCCGGTCAGGCCGGCCGAGCTGTCGCTGCGCGCACTCGAGCTGGCGCGACTGTCGCCACTCGCCGAGTGGCACTACAAGACGGCGCACAGGGATTCCTTCGTCTCGATCGAGAAGGCGCGCGCGCTGCTTCGGGTGGGAGCCTCGCCTCTCGAACGCCGAGACGCTGTGCTCCACCTTCGACTGGTACCTCGAGCACCTCGATGCGATGCGCGGGACGGGGACGACGCACCGCGTCCCCTGGAACCAGCAGGCGCTCGGCCTGCTCAAGCGCGTCTCCTAGGGCTCGTTCAGGGACTAGGCTGTCCGTCGATGCGCGACCTCGTCGACTACCGCTCCGAGTTCCCGATCCTGGAGCACACCACGTACCTGATCAACCATTCGCTCGCGGCGATGCCGGCGCAGGCCGAAAGCCGCCTCGCCGAGTACGCGCGGATGTGGAACGAGCGTGGCATCCGGTCGTGGGGCGAGGGCTGGTGGACGATGCCGATGACGGTCGGCGACCAGATCGGCCGGATCATCGGCGGAGCGCCCGGCACGACGGTGATGCACCAGAACGTCGCCGTGGCCGAGGCGGTCGTGCTCTCGTCCTTCTTCCCGATCGACCCGGCGCGGAACCGCGTCGTCTACGAGCGCGGCAACTTCCCGTCGGTGCGCTACCTCTACCAGGCGCAGCCCGGCCTCGACGTCGTCGTCTGTGAAGACGACGGCGCGATCGTCGACGCGATCGACGAGCGGACCCTCCTCGTCCCGATCAGCCACGTCCTCTTCCGCACCGGCGAGATCCAGGAGATCGAGCCGATCATCAGGCGCGCGCACGAGGTGGGTGCGCATGTGATCCTCGACTGCTACCAGAGCGCGGGGATCGTCCCCTTCGACGTGACGGCGCTGAACGTCGACTTCGCCGTCGGCGGCTCCGTCAAATGGCTCAACGGCGGACCGGGGAACGGCTGGCTCTACGTGAGACCCGACCTCTCGGCCCGGCTGCAGCCGACCTTCACCGGGTGGCAGGCCCACGAGCGACCATTCGGCTTCGAGGAGGAGATGGAGTACACGAGTGGTGCGGCACGCTTCCTCACGGGCACCCCGAACGTCCCGGCGCTCTACGCCGCGACGGCGGGATACGACCTGATCGAGGAGGTCGGCGTCGAGCGTATCCGTGCGAACTCGCTTCGGCAGACGCAGCTACTGATCGACCGAGCCGAGGCGGCCGGGTTCGAGATCCGGAGCCCGACGAGCCCTGAGCGTCGCGGCGGCACCGTGACCGTGTACGTTCCCGAGTTCGCCGCGGTGCACAGGGAGCTGACCGAGCGCGAGATTCTCTGCGACTTCCGCCCGGATGGGATTCGCCTCGGGCCGCACTACTACAACTCCGACGACGAGCTCGAGTTCGCGATCGACCAGATCGGCGAGATCGTCGAGAGCGGTGCGTACGAGCAGCACGTCGGCGTCGTCGCGCGACACTGACCGTCGGGCGCCGTCGTTATCCGCGCGAGCGTCCGATCTCGAGCAGGTAGGCGATCATCACGTTGTCCCCGCCGACGGCGAGGTGGTGCGCGTCCGAGAGCTCCTCGACACGGGCGATCTGCGCCGCGTGGGACTCGAAGACCTCGCCGAACGGGAAGAAGCTGTAGTCGACGACGCGCGCCTCGAGGCCGTGCGACGCGAGCAGCTCCGCCGTCCGGACCTGCCCGAGGATCGAGAGCTGCAAGACGAGCGCTCGGCCGGTCTCCGTGAGGAGGTCCGGGAGCAGGGCCAGGAACCGGTCGAACAGGTTCCGACCCCAGAAATCGAGGGGGCGGTGGCCGCTCGGCTCCTCGTAGGGGTCGACCGGCATCTGGTAGAGGCTCGCCGCGATCAGGTCGAACCGATCGCTCGGCTCCCACTGGAAGAGGTCGACGGTGTCCCCGCTGACGCGATCGGAGACGCCGTTGCGAAAGGCGTTCGCCAGCGTGTTGGCGACGGAGCCTCGGTCGATGTCGATCACGTGCACCGACGATGCGCCGTTGAGCGCAAGCTGCACCGCGAGAATGCCGCAGCCGCAGCCGACGTCGAGGCACGTACCGCCGGCGCCGGCGCCCGTTCGGTGCAGATGCTTCCAGAGCAGGTAGCTCCCCTGCGTGGGAGCGAACACGCCCGGCTCGACGGCGAGGTCGGGGAACGGCAGCGGGAAGACGGCGCGACCCTGCTCGTCACGCCAGCTCTCGACGACGGGAGTTGCGTCGCCACTCGCCGCGTCGGGAAGCGGCGCGACGCGGTGGTGACCGGCCACCGTGCCCTCCAGCGCTCTCGCCGCAGCTGCGACGTGCTCGGGCGTCACGCCGCAGCAGCCTCCGATGATCTGGGCTCCCTCCTCCCGCCACTCGAGGGCGAGGCGTGCATAGGCATCGGGGTCGATCCGCTCGTCGAACCTCCACAGCTCACGCGTGAGGTGACCGAGGTTCGGATAGACCCCGAGGGGAAGCTCGGTGAAGTCGCGGAGCCAGCTCACCATCCCGCGGACGTGGTCGACCGGCAGGCAGTTGATCAGCAGCGCGTCGATGCCCATCTCCTCGAACCGCCGCGCCGCGCGGCCGAAGAGATCGCCCTCCGGCGGCCCCCAGTGCTGGCCGTAGACGCCGCACACGCCGTGCCGGCAGCGGCGGAACGACACCCAGACGGGCAACCCGAGCTCGAGGAGGCCCTCGATGAGGTCGAACGTCTCGGGCTCGCGAACGAGTGAGAGCGTTTCGAGGAGGATCAGGTCTGGCGGCTCGTCGTCGAAGATCTTCGCGAGGAGCCGCGTCGTGCCGCTGCGCGCGAGTGTCTCGGAGTCCTCCGAGAGCGAGAAGGCGACCGCCCGGGGGCTCGATGCCTCGGCGGCGGCGGTTCGCGCGAGGCGGATCCCGGTCCTCGCGATGTCCATCCAGTGAAGGAGGCCCGAGGTGCCGTTGCCCCCGCCCCGCGCGTCGCTGAGCACCGACCACGTGTTGGTTGCGATCACATCGCTGCCGGCGGCGACGTACGAGCGGTGGACGTCGACGACCGTCTCGGGTGCACGGTACAACGCCCACGTCCCCCACAGGTCGTCCCGTGCCCCCCGACTCGAGGAGGGCAGCGCCCGCTGGAGCTCCGTCGCCATGCCGCCGTCGAGGACGACACACCGACCGTCGCCGAGCTTCTGCTCGATCGCGGCATACGGTCGGGCCTCGGTCTGCTGGAGCGCCATGGGACGGTCAACGATACCCCGGCGCGAGCACGGGCTTGCGCCGTCCCCTCCGGCTTTCGTGTGAGCGGGACCGTCCCGCCGGCGCTCGTGCCCCGGAACGGGGCACTAGCCTGTCGAAATGAGCCCCGCCGAGGCATTGAAGAAGGCGCTCGCGGGCTTCATGCTCGGCGCCGCCGGGATGTTCGCGACGATGTACTCGACGCAGGCGATCCTGCCGGAGCTCTCGCGCGACTTCGGCGTCAGCCCCTCACGCGCGGGCCTCTCGATCTCGGTCGTCGTGCTCGCCGTCGCCGTCGGAGGTTTCGTGTGGGGGCCTGTCTCGGACAGGATCGGTCGTCCACGCGCGATCCGAGCGGCCAGCGTGCTCCTCGTGGTGCCGACCATCGGCGTCGCCCTCGCGCCCGGGTTCGAGGCGCTGCTCGTCTGCCGCGCGCTTCAGGGCCTCTGCATGCCCGGCCTGCTCACGGTCGGGGCGCCGTACGTCGTGGAGGCGTTCGTGCCGAGGATCGGAGCGCGCGCGATGGGGTACTACGTCTCCGCGCTCGTCGCGGGCGGCCTCGTCGGGCGGCTCGGCGTCGCGCTCATGAGCGCGGTCGTCGGGTGGCGGGTGGCAATCGGCATGCTCGCGCTGCTCCCGCTCGCCGCTGCGATCGCAATGCGTCGTGGCCTGCCGGAGCCGAGCATTCCTGCGCGCGCCGGTGGCTGGAAGAGGCATCTCGGAAACGTCAGGCTTCTCGCCGTCTCGGTCGGAGCCGGGGCGTTGTTCTTCACGTTCGTCGGTTCCTTCACGTTCGTCACGTACCGGCTCGAGGAGCCGCCGTTCTCGTACTCCGTCGCAACGGCGAGCCTGGTCTTCCTTCTCTGGCTCACGGGACTTGCCGGACCGGTGGCCGGCCGGGTCGCAGACCGCGTCGGCTGGCGGGGCCTGGCGCTCGGAACCGTCGGTCTCTCGGCTACGGGCCTCCTGCTGACCCTGCCGGACGTCCTCCCGCTGCTCGTGGTCGGGCTCGCATGCATCGCCGCAGCCATGTTCACGGGCTACACGGCGACTCAGCTCGGAATCAGCGACGTGGCACGCGTCGATCGAGGCGCTGCGACCGCGCTGTACTTCGCGGTCTACTACGTGGCCGGCGCGCTCGGTGCCTACGTCCCGGGCCTCGCCTGGCAAGCGTGGGCGTGGAAGGGAGTCGTCGCGACAGGGCTCGTCGCGCTCGTACTCGCAGCCACCGCGCTCACGAGCGTCCGCGGTCGCGCTGCGTCCGAGAGCCTGGGTTGAATCACCACAAGCCGTCGTGTGACGTGCGCTTGGAGTTGCGACGCCTGTCGTTCTACGATGACAGATGTGTCGCCCGCAGCTGCCCGCAGCAACGATGTCCTTGCTCGCATCGTCTCCACCGTCGCCTCGACGCTCGAGCTCGACGAGGTGCTCGGCGCGGTCGTGCGCCTGCTCTCGGATGCGAGCGGCGTGCACGCGTGCTTCGTCTATCTCGTCGAGGGCGATCGGCTCGTTCTCCGAGCTGCAGGTGACCCGTACGAGGGCCTCACCGGGACGATCACGCTCGAGCGTGGGAGCGGTCTCGCCTGGTGGGCGGCGGAGCGCAACGAGCCGGCCTTCATCCCCGAGAACCTGCTCGACGATCCCCGGGTCGCGTACGTGCCGGAGCTCGAGGAGGAACGGTTCCAGTCGCTCCTCAGTGTGCCGATCGCAGCGCGCGACGGGTCGGTGATCGGCGTCATCAGCGCGCACACGGAGGCACCCCACGCGTTCACACAGGCCGAGGTCGACTTCGTCGTGACGAGCGCATCGCTCGTCGGCGGAGCGATCGAGAACGCGAGGCTCTACGACGAGACGCGGGCACGGGTTCAGGAGCTCGAGGCGATCGCCGAGCTCGCCGAGGTGATCGCGGGCGCACGGGCGCTCGATGAGCTTCTTCCCGAGGTCGTGAGTCGCGGGCGCGGGCTTCTCCAGGCGAGCGCGTGCCACCTCTATCTGCTCGAGCCCGGCAGCGAGGAGCTCGAGCTTCGCGCGTCGGCGCCGGCCTCGTCGGGCAGCGCCACGCGTCCCACGCTCGGGCTCGCCGAGCTCGGGCCGGAGCTTGCGCGCGGTGGCCGTGCCTCACGTGTCGCTGTTCCCCTCGTGGCGGGTGACGAGCTGCTCGGGTTGCTCGTCGCCGAGCAGAGCAGCTCCCTCGATGTCGCGCGGGCGGTTGCGAGTCAGATCGCGGTCGGAGTCAAGAAGATCCAGCTGATCGAGCGCCTGACCGAGAAGAACCTGATCAAGGACTTCTTCGAGGCTCTCGCGGGCGGCCGCGATCGCGGGATCGTCGAGGGTCGCGCGGCCCGGCTCGGGTGTGACCTCGACCGGCCGCACGTCGTTCTCGCCGCCGAGCCGGCGGACGACGCTCTCGAGCGTTCGCTCGCCGGTGTCTTCCCGGGTTCGCTCTTCGACCGGCGCGACGACTCGCTCAGGGGGCTACTCCGCCTCCCTGCGGGCGTGGGTGAGCGGGCAGCGATCGAGCTCGTCCGGCGAGCCCATGCCGAGAGCGCGGCGCCCCTCGCGATCGGGCTCTCCAGCGCCTGCGAAGGCGTCCCGAGCTTTTCCGAGGGGTTCGAGGAGGCGCGGCAGGCGCTCTTCGGGACGACCGTGCTCAAGCGTGAGGCCTCGGTCGTCGCGTTCGAGGAGCTCGGAGCGTACAAGTACCTCCTGCGGATCGCGGCCGACGGCGGCGTGCGCGACGCGACGATCGAGGCGGTCACGCGCATCGCCGACTACGACCGTGACCGGGGCGCCTCACTCCTGCCGACGCTCGAGGAGTTCCTCAGGCGGCAGGGCAGCATCGCGGCGACGGCAGACGCCCTCTACATCCATGCCAACACCCTGCGGCAGCGCCTGCGCCGGATCGGCGACCTCTCGGGAATCGACCTTCGCCGCGACGACTGGCTGATGGTCGAGATCGCGGTGAAGCTCGTCCAGCTCCGGATCGCGCTTGCCGCCCGATAGACGGGTGCCCCATAGTCGCGTTCGCGACGGTGGAGGCTTTCTCCATCGATCTTGCGCCGCCCGAGTGATAAGTGTTCTGCACCGAACGAGGAGGGAGTCCTGATGGCAAACGACGATCGGCTCGACGACATCCGCGCGACGATCGCGGATCGAGGGGTCGAGTTCATTTTCGCGCAGTTCGTCGACATGTACGGGCGGCAGAGCGCCAAGCTCGTGCCGGCTGCGTATCTCGACGGCCTCGTCGAGGACGGCGCCGGATTTGCAGGCTTCGCAGCGGGCGAGATCGGCCAGCTCCCGAACGATCCCGACATCGCCGCGATCCCGGACCTCGACAGCTTCACGCTCGTTCCGTGGCAGCCGAACCTGGCGCGCTTCGCCTGCGACGTCACGGTGGAGGGTGAACCGTGGCCCTACTGCCCGCGCACCATCCTCCGGAACGTCGTCGCCCGGGCGGCCGAGCATGGGTACGAGTTCAAGATCGGGATCGAGCTCGAGTACTTCCTCGTCACTCTCAACGACGACGGCACGATCGAGATCGCCGACAAGTACGACACGCTCGAGAAGCCGTGCTACGACATCGCAGGCCTGACCCGGCAGTACGACTTCCTGACCACCGTCTCGCGCTACTGCAACGAGCTCGGCTGGGGGAACTACGCGAACGACCACGAGGACGCAAACGGGCAGTTCGAGCAGAACTTCGACTACGACAAGGCGCTCATCACCTGCGACCGCGCGATCTTCTTCCGCTACATGGTGCACACGCTCGCCGAGCGGCACGGTGCCGTCGCGACATTCATGCCGAAGCCGTTCACGTCACTTACCGGCAACGGGGCCCACTTCCACATGTCGCTCTGGAAGGACGGAGTGAACGTCTTCCTCGACGAGGGCGACCCGCGCGGTCTCGGGCTCTCGGATCTCGCCTACAGCTTCATCGGCGGTCTGAAGACCCATGCACGAGCCTACAGCGCGCTGACCGCGCCGACCGTCAACTCGTACAAGCGCCTGAAGCTCGGCTCGACGTCGAGCGGCGCGACCTGGTCGCCGGTCTGGATCTCGTACGGCTACAACAACCGCACCCAGATGCTGCGCATCCCCGCTCCCGGGCGGATCGAGGATCGAACGGTGGACGGCTCGTGCAATCCCTATCTCGCGGCGGCGGCCGTGCTCGCATCGGGCCTCGACGGGATCGCCAACAATCTCGACGCGGGCGAGCCGAACTCCGAGAACCTCTACGCGACGCCGTATCGCGACCTGATCGAGCGCGGCCTCCGCGCCCTGCCGTCGACCCTCTTCGAGGCGACCGCCGAGCTCGAGGCCGACGACGTGCTCCGGGCCGCTCTCGGCCGGACGCGCGAGGACGAGGAGTACGTCGACTACTACGTCCGCGTCAAGCAGGAGGAGTGGTTCCGCTACCACGAGCAGGTGAGCGCCTGGGAGGTGCGTGAGTACCTGACGCGCTTCTGACCTCCGAGCTCTGTATGGAGCAATGCTCTATATCGCTCCCGGAAAGTCTGTCGGAAGAGACGCGATTCCACGTCGTATCGTTCGTCTTTCTCGTCGTCGAGAGGTAGCGAAAAGCTCTACAGGAGGTCGGCGTATCTGCGGGATCGTCGGATTGTTCGCCAAGTCGCCCGAGATCGAGGCGAGCCTCGGCGTGCACCTCGTCGCGATGCTCGCGCAGATGAGCGATCGTGGCCCGGACAGCGCCGGCGTCGCCGTGTACCGCGACCCCGTTGCCGACGGCCTCACGAAGCTGACGCTCTACTCGCCGGCCGGGGACGAGGACTGGCGGGCCGTCGCAGCGGCGATCGGCGGCGAGATCGATTCGGTCCGCGCGAGCCACGCCGTCATCGTCGTCGCCGCCGAGGCGGGGGAGGCCGAGGCGCGTGTCCGAGCGACGCGGCCGGACCTCCGCATCATGAGCGCCGGACGCGTGATCGAGATCTACAAGGACGTCGGGCTTCCCACCGTGTTCGCCTCGGCGTTCGAGCTCGCGAACCTCGAGGGGAGCCACGCTCTCGGCCACACCCGGATGGCGACCGAGAGCCGCGTCACGACCGAGGGGTCGCACCCGTTCTCGACGGGCCTCGATCTCTGCCTCGTGCACAACGGCTCGCTCTCGAACCACAACACGCTGCGCCGCGCCCTACGGCGCGAGGGGATCGAGTTCCAGACCGAGAACGACACGGAGGTCGCCGCCGGGTACCTCGAGTGGCGGCTGCGCGAGGGTGCGTCACTCGAGCAGGCGCTCGAAGGGTGCCTCGACGACCTCGACGGTTTCTACACCTTCGCCGTCGGCACGGCCGACGGCTTCGCTGTCCTCCGCGACCCGATCGCCTGCAAGCCCGCGGTTCTCGCCGAGACCGACGACTGGGTGGCGATGGCGTCCGAGTACCACGCGATCGCGGTGCTCCCCGGCGCCGACGACGCACGGATGTGGGAGCCCGAGCCGGGGGTCGTGTACGTGTGGGACAGGGCGGCCGTCGCGTGACCGCCACGCTCGAGGCGGAGGTCGTCGACCTCGCGCTGACGCCGCTTCGCGACCTCAACCAGCGGCTGCACGACGTCGCGCTGACCGGCGAGGGGCCGACGCGCTGGCGGATCGTCAATCCGCGCGGCGCACACGCCGTCGCGTGCGGTCTCGACGGGGAGCTCGACGTCGAGATCGACGGGCATGTGGGCTACTACTGCGCCGGGATGAACAAGCTCGCGACGGTGCGCGTACGGGGTAATGCCAGCACCGGGATCGCCGAGAACATGATGTCCGGCCGCGTCGTCGTCGAGGGAAGCGTCAGCCAGTCGGCGGGCGCGACGGCCCACGGCGGCCTGCTGGTCGTCCACGGCGATGCGGCCGCCCGCTGTGGGATCTCGATGAAGGGCGTCGACATCGTCGTGCGCGGATCGGTCGGGCATCTGAGCGCCTTCATGGCGCAGACCGGGTGCCTCGTCGTGTGCGGCGACGCCGGCGACGCTCTCGGCGACTCGATCTACGAGGCGCGGCTCTACGTACGCGGCGAGGTCGCGGGCCTCGGCGCCGACTGCGTCGAGAAGGAGATGCGGGCCGAGCACGTCGCGCAGGTCACCGACCTGCTCGCTCGGGCCGGAATCGACGATGTCGACCCGGGCACATTTCGCCGCTACGGCTCGGCGCGGCAGCTCTACAACTTCACGATCGACAATGCGGGCGCCTACTGATGACCGGCGGCTGGCAGCCCGGCCTGCGCGAGTCGGCGCTCTTCGACCGCAACGTGATCGCCGAGATCCAGCGGGCGGCCAAGGAGGGCATCTACGACATCCGCGGCTTCGGGGCGAAGCGGAAGCTGCCGCACTTCGACGACCTCCTCTTTCTCGGCGCGAGCGTCTCCCGCTACCCGCTCGAGGGCTATCGCGAGCGGTGCGACACGAACGTCACGCTCGGCACGCGCTTCGCGAAGAAGCCGCTCGAGCTGAAGATCCCCGTCACGATCGCCGGGATGAGCTTCGGGGCGCTCTCTGCGCCCGCGAAGGAGGCGCTCGGGCGCGGTGCGACCGAGATGGGCACGTCGACCACGACCGGCGACGGCGGCATGACGCCCGAGGAGCGCGGCCATTCCGCGATGCTCGTCTACCAGCTTCTGCCGTCCCGCTACGGGATGAACCCCGACGACCTGCGCAAGGCGGATGCGATCGAGGTCGTCGTCGGCCAGGGGGCGAAGCCGGGCGGCGGTGGCATGCTGCTCGGCCACAAGATCTCCGACCGCGTCGCCGCGATGCGCGACTTGCCGAAGGGGATCGATCAGCGCAGCGCCTGCCGGCACCCCGACTGGACGGGCCCGGACGACCTCGAGATCAAGATCGGCGAGCTCCGCGAGATCACCGACTGGCAGAAGCCGATCTTCGTCAAGGTCGGTGCCACGCGCACGTACTACGACGTGCAGCTCGCGGTCAAGGCAGGGGCCGACGTGATCGTCGTCGACGGCATGCAGGGCGGAACCGCGGCGACGCAGGACGTCTTCATCGAGCACGTCGGCATCCCGACCCTGTGCGCGATCCCGCTCGCCGTGCAGGCGCTGCAGGAGCTCGGCCTCCACCGCGAGGTGCAGCTGATCGTCTCGGGCGGTATCCGCAGCGGCGCGGATGTCGCCAAGGCCCTTGCGCTCGGTGCCGACGCCGTCTCGATCGGCACGGCAGCCCTGATCGCGATGGGTGACAACAGCCCCGACTACGAGGCCGAGTACCGGAAGATCGGCAGCTCGGCGGGGTACTACGACGACTGGCAGGCAGGCCGCGACCCGACCGGGATCTCGACCCAGGACGACGAGCTCGCAGCCCGTTTCGACCCCGAGCTCGGCGGACGCAGGGTCGCCAACTACCTGCGCGTCCTCACGCTCGAGACGCAGACCCTCGCGCGAGCGTGTGGGAAGTCACACGTTCACAACCTCGAACCGGAAGACCTCGTCGCGCTGACGATCGAGGCCGCGGCGATGGCTCGTGTGCCGCTCGCAGGGACGAACTGGATTCCGGGGCTGACCGAGGCGCTCTGACGATCTGACGAGAAGGGCCGGGTGTGCCCCGGCCCTTCGTCGATCCTCGTATCTCGCGCGATCTCGTCTACCAGGGGCCGATGAACGACCCTTCCGCTCCTGCGAGCAGGAGGACGACGACGATCACGATGCACACGACGGAGAGCCCCAGCATGAACGGAGCCACCCGCCTGTCGTTTGTCTGTTCCGGGGGGAACTCGATCTGCTTGCCAGCCATCGGGCCTCCTACTCGCTCGTCGGGGTCGTCGGGGCTTCCGCCTGCATGCGCGTCAGGAATCCGTCCTTGCGGAGGCGCTCGGCCTGTCGGTCGAGCCTCTGGGACTCCTGGCGTAGGAAGCCGATCAGCGAGGCGATCATGAGAATGATGCCGAGTGCGGTCAAAATGTACGTGCCGGTGGAGTTTGCGCCGCCGAACGTCCAGAAGTCGCCGGTCACTCCGTCCCAGCTGTCGTATGGAAATGCGTCGAACATCTCGCCTCCTCTCTAGCTCTTGGCGCCGACAGGCGCTTTGCCGTAGGACGACCGGTTGTAGGCGTCGATCAGGATCGGGGCCGCGGCCTCGACGTCTCCGTCCGGGCTGATGATGGTCTCGGGGATGTTGTCGAACTCGGGGAAGAAGTCCTGATGGAACTCGGCCACGTCCTCGCCCTCGAGCTCGACCTCGGGCGGCACGCGCAGGAGGTTCAGCTTCTTCAGTCCGAGGCTGACGAGGTATCCCGGCAGGAACGCGAGCGGGATGAACGTCATGATCCCCATCAGCTGGCCGCCGAGCGACGTCTCGACGTTGTTGATACCCGTCGGGTACCCACCGGCGAAGATCCCGACGAGGAGCACACCGTAGAAGCCGCACACGCCGTGCACCGCCACTGCGCCGACCGCGTCGTCGAGCCGTAGCTTCTCCTCGATGAACTTGCCCGCCCAGACAGCGACGATAGCCCCCGAGAACGAGAGCAGGTAAGCGAGCGACGGATGGTAGACGTCGGCGCCCGCCGAGACGGCGATCACGCCGGCGAGACCGCCGGAGAGCGTCCAGAACGGGTCGCCCTTGCTCGCGAACCACCCGCCGGTGAACCCTCCCGCGAAGCCGATCGTGATCACCCAGGCGATCGCGCCCAGCGTGGACGGCGAGAGGTAGATGTTGAGCCAACCCGGGAAGACGGTCGACTGGATCACGAGGCAGGCGGCGTAGAAGCCGTAGAAGCCGGTGAAGATCAGCATCAGCCCGAGTAGGGTCAGATGCTGGTTGTGGCCTCTGAAGGTCCTGGCTCTGCCCTTGATGTCGTATTTCCCGATCCGGGGGCCGAGGTTGATCAGGACGCCGAGCGTGAACAGCCCGGCGACACCGTGGACGACGCCCGACGCGATCGCGTCGTGGAAGCCGAAGCGGGTCGTCAGCCAGCCGCCGGAGCTCCAGCCCCAGGCCGCATCGAGGATCCACACGGCGGAGCCGAGGAGGGCGGTCAGGATCAGATACGCGGAGAGCCTGATCCGCTCGATCAGCGCGCCCGACATGATCGAGCCGGTCGTCCAGGAGAAGAGCAGGAAGGCAAGGAAGAAGACACCGCTGATGTGGTCCGAGAGGTTCGGGCCCATCCCGGAGCTCCAGGGCGCGGTCAGGCCGCAGAAGCCGGGGAAGGAGTCAGGGCTCGCGTGGCCGCTCTTGGGCCAGCCTTCCTCCATGCAGCCGTAGATGTACCACCCGAAGTAGTAGAACGTCGGCGTGACGACGGCGATGGTGAGGATGTTCTTCATCGCGGTCGCCATGACGTTCTTCCGGCGCGCCGCGCCGGCTTCGTACGCCATGAACCCGGCATGGATCAACCACATCACCACGACGGTCCAGAAGTAGAACGTCTCGGCGAGGATCTGCGAGTCGAGCGTCACCTGATCCTGCAGCGCCTTGATGTCGGCCGCGGTATCAGCCAGCAACGAACTGAACAGTGAAACGATCATGCACGCCTCCCAACGCCGAGCCTGGCAACGGTGGCGAGAGCGTACGAAGCCGTGGCTCTACGTTCCATGTTCGAAGCCGCCGAACTTGGTCGCCGGAATGTGTGCAATTACTACATGTAGCGTCAGCGGCCGTCGTCGATGATCCGGCCGGTTTCGGCGTCGACGAGAACGGTTTGAGCAGTCACCGGGTCCTTCGCCGGGCCGGTGTAGAAGGACACGATCCATGTCCCGCGGGGTGGGATCCCCTGGTTGAGATAGCGCACGAGATAGTCCGCCTGCTTGAGCACGGCGACGGTGCGGGCGGTGTCGACCGCTTCCTGCTGGGAAAGCGCGTCGTCTCCGCCGCCGCGGCAGGATCGCGCCGAGACTGCGGCGACGGCGAGCACGACGACGATGATCGCGATGCGCCCGAGAGGGCGGTCGCGAAGGTCGCGGCTACGCGGAGGCGGCGCGTCGGTTGTGGATGAAGGCGTAGACACGGAGGATCAGGTAGCCGACGAAGTGGGTCATGAACACGAGCAGCAGCCACCAGCTCCACCAGAGGAAGTGCGGTCGTGGCTGCATCTCGCGCAACTCGACCACGGTCAGGTAGAGCGCGATCACGAGCGTGACCAGCATCAGGAGCGGTGTATGACCGAGGAGGAGAAGAATCAGCACGCGCTCATCCTCCGGCACGCGGCTTCGAGACGCAAGTACGTGCGGTGGCGAATGGCCGCATGGGATCCGGGCGACCGGCTGAAGCCGGCCGCCAGGGCTACGACCAGGGGTAGGGCGAGTGCGAGACCGGGTGGAGGTCGCCGGTCGCGAAGCGCTCGAAGCGGAACGGCGTCAAGAGCGGTGCCGCGTCGCCGCACATCACCCGCGCCACCTCGCGGCCGACGCCGATCATCTTGTAGCCGTGGTTCGAGTCGAGGATCCCGTAGACGTTCGGCTTGAGGTAGTCGAACACCGGGAAGTTGTCCGCCGTGAACGAGCCGACGCCGCCCGAGCGGGCCTGCTTGTAGAGGCTCCGGCAGCCCTCGAACCGGCCCATCGCGTGCGAGAGCGCGGCGCACCACATGTCGGGGAACTCGTCGTCGACGTTCGTCGTGGAGGGATACGGGTCGAGCGCGACGTCGCCGTCGACGGTCAGAGGTGAGGCCCCACCCTGCACGCCGTGTCCGGTCGCGCTTGAAGTAGATGCCCCACAATTCGTCCGTGATCAGGTCGCCTGCGTCGGAGTAGAGAGGAGCGTCGGTGTCGAGGTGGATCACCGGCGGCGCGCCACCGTCGGCCGTGTCGAAGACGAGCGGGTCGACCGTGATCTCGCCCTCCTGGAGGTTCCAGTACGTCCACATGGGCTGGTCGCGGGCGACGTCACCGGACGGCGTGTGGATGTCGATCGTCATCGGCAGGCCGAGCAGGCCCCAGAAGCGCTTGGCCCAGGGCCCCGGTGCGATCACGACCTGCTCGCCGACCATGATCGGGCCCTTGTCGGTCTCGACCGCGGTAACCGTGTCGTCGACGCCGAACCGGAAACCGGTGACCTCGGTGTAGGAGTGGATCTGGACGTTCTCCGCGAGGCACTTGTCGCGCAGGCCCATCACCGACTCGACGTTGAAGGCGAACCCGCCCTGGTGCTCGTGCAGGCAGGCCGTCACGCCCTTCGCGCGCCAGTCCGGGAAGAGATCCTTCATGTGGGCATCGACCTCGGCCGCGCCGAGGTACAGGTCGGAGCGGTAGCCGATCCGTTGGTGGCGCTCGTAGACGGCGCTGAGGTCGCTCTCCTGCACCTGCGGGCCGAGAGCGATGTAGCCGACGCTGTTGTAGTGGTAGGCCCCGGGGTCTGACTCCCACACCTCGACGCAGGCCTGCATCAGCTCGCTCATTGCCGGCTGGAAGTAGTTGTTGCGGACGACGCCGCAGGCGATGCCGGTGGCGCCGGCGCCCGGGGTTGCCTTCTCGAGCACGACGACGTCTGCGCCCGAGCCGGAGTTGCGCTGCCGGAGCTCGACGGCGAGGTGGTACGCGGTCGAGAGGCCGTGCATGCCGGCACCGACGATGACGAAGCGGGATGAAGCAGGTAGCATGTGAATTGCCTCCCGGGCAATGGCATGTCAAAATAGGATGCATGGAGCGTAGCATGGCTCGAACCGGTCAACCAGCCGTCCGTCACGTCGCCGCCGTCGAGCGCGCCTTCACGGTGCTCGATGCCGTCGCCGACGGCGGTGAGCTCGGGACGAACGAGATCGCCCGGCGGACGGGAATCAATGCCAGCACGGTCTCACGCCTTCTCGCGACGCTGGCCGCGGCGCGATTCGTCGAGCACCTGCCCGACACCGGTCGCTATCGGCTCTCGGTGCGGCTGATCGAGCTCGGCAACGCCGTTCTCGGGCGCCTGGACCTCCGCACGGTTGCGCGGCCACACCTGCAGGCGCTCGTCCGCGAGACAGGCGAGACGGCAACCCTCTCGGCTCCAGGAGAGCACGACGCAGTCACGATCGATTTCGCCCATGGCTCCTCTGTGGTGCAGAGCGTCGCGCAGCTCGGCCGACCGAGCATCGGGCATGCCACGGCCACCGGCAAGGTGATGCTCGCGTTCGGCAACGCCGAGCTCCCGGCAGAGCCGTTCGCTGTGTTCGCCCCGTCCACGATCACGACGAGTGCCCGCCTGGCGATGGAGCTCGACCGCGTTCGCGCGAGCGGCTACGCCCTGGCGAGCGAGGAGCGGGAGGTGGGCCTGGCAGCGATCGCCGCTCCGGTCTGGGACAGCCGGGGTGATCTTGGAGGAATCATCGGCGTTCAGGGCCCAGCGTCGCGGTTCGACTTGCGTGCGATGTCTGTGGCATCCGCCTCACTCCTCGAGCACGCCTCCGCGGTCTCCGCCGCACTCGGCCAGCGCAGCCCGTAGGGCGTCGAAGGCGCTCGTGTTGAATCAGCACGAGGCTCTCAGATCGGAAGCCACACGAGGCAGGTTGCACGCTCGCGGATCTTCCGCGCCAGCTTCGTATACGCCCGCCGCTTCATCCGCTCGCGATCGGGGCCGACGACGAGCAGACCGGGTGCGCGTTCCGCCACGAGCTCGAGCAGAGCCTCGATGGGGCGCGGGGTACAGAGGCGCAGCCGCTCGACCTCGACCGCCAGCGCGTGAGCAAGCTCGGCGGGCGCGCGCAGCGCCTCCTCGGTGTCGTCGGTTCCGGCGTACTCGTATCGCATCGCCAGCGAGATCGGCCCGAGCGGCACCTCTGCGACGTTCACGACGATGAGCCGTTGGCCCGACTCCACGGCTGCGTCCACCGCGAGCTCGGTCGCCGCGGGCTCGAAGGGCACGTTGAACGTGACGAGCATGACGGGACGGCTGCCCGAGACCGTCGGGATGTCCGCAGTCGTCCGGGTGCGTCGCGTTCCGAGCATCGAGCTATTCCGGTCGTAGCTTCCAGCTCTTCGTGCTCTTCCGCAGCTGGGAGCTGGCACGTTTACGGAGCTGTGGGATGACGAGGAGCCCCCACGCCATCACGAACACGAAGAGGAGGAACGCGAACTGGAGGCCGACGAGCACCGCGAGCGGGATCAGAATGGCTGCGAGGAGCAGGGGAGGGCCGAGGGCGATCAGCCGGTAGCGGTGGATGCCCCGGATGAGAACGTCGTACTCCGAGGAGGGGATCTGCGTCGTGTCCCATGTCCTTCCGCAGGACTCACAGACCCATTGGTCTCCGTACGCGACGTCGGCGGACGCGCTGCAGTCGCACGTGATCGTGATCGCCGGAGCACGCACGCTGCGATCCTAGCGTGCGTCGGCTTCCGAGTGGCTGTTGCATAGACGGCAATTCGGATTCGGCGATTCAGTCAGTTCTACTCTAGGAATCGTCCGTAGGTAGTGGTACGTTCGCCCACAGGCGGCACCACTACCGCAGTCCCGGCACCCCAACGGAGGTTGATTGTGGCAACGGCAGTAGTCCAAGAGCAACAGCTCCTAAAGACGCTTCGCTGGTACGACGGCTTTGTCATCGCACTCGCGAACCCGGGTTTCCTGCTCGGCTCGCTCGGTTACACCGTCGGCGACCTCGGCGGCTGGGGTGCGGCGCTGCTGTGGGGTATCTCCGCCATCGTGGCGGTCTTCATCAATACGATCTACTCGGAGCTCGCGACCATGTTCCCCGACAAGTCGGGCGGGATCGCGCTCTACGCCCATGAGGCGTGGCGCAAGTACACGACGCTGATCGGCCCGGTTGCGACGTTCGGGTACTGGATCGGCTGGTCGGTCGTCCTGTCCGTCTTCGGTCTCTTCATCGGCTCGATCATCCAGGGTGCCTGGTTCGCGGGTGAGCCGGGCGGCAGCTATCTCGCAGGTGACGGCTACTTCTCGATGTTCGGCCTGACCGAGGTCGGACTGCCGGCACTGATCGCGATCGGCCTCATTCTCGCCGTCTGGATCTTCAACATCTACGGGGCTCGGGTCGGTGTCACCTTCGGGTACGCGGCGGGCATCCTTCTGATGATCCCGCTGTTCGTGATGATGATCATGCCGTTCCTCAACGGCAGCTTCGACAGCGCCAACCTGACGAACAAGCTCGGCGATCCCGGGCAGGCCTGGGGTGGTCTCCAGCTTGCACTCGTCTGGCTCTGGCTGATGTGCTGGTCTGCCTGGGGGGTCGACGTCTGCGCGACGTTCGCGCCCGAGTACAAGGACACCGTGCGCGACACGAAGCTGGCGCTCCGCTCGGCGGCCTTGTTCTCGCTCGTTGTCTACATCATGCTCCCGATCGCGTTCGTGGGCGGCGCCGGGCCGGAGCTCGTCGCCAACTTCGACTACGTGGGAGGGATGCTGCGCATCCTCGGTACCGACTCGGAACCCGTGAAGGATCTGCTCGTCGTTTGCCTCGTCGCGAGCTTCGTGATCAGTATGAACACGGCGACCGCCGATGGAGGACGTGCGCTCTTCGGTATCTCGCGTGACGGGATGACGGTCAAGCAACTCGGGACGCTGAATCGCTTCCACGTCCCCGGGAACGGGATGACCGTCGACATGGTGATCAACATCCTCTTCGTGCTCCTCGTCGGGAACATCTTCGGGATCCTCGCGGCATCGAACCTCGGGTACGTGGCGGCTCACATGTTCGCGCTCTCGGGCTTCGTGCTCCTCCGGAGAGACCGGCCCGACTGGCCACGGCCGATCAAGCTCGGTGCGATCTGGACGCCGATTGCAGGTGTCCTTGCGGTCTGGTGCCTGATCCTGACAATTGTCGGGTTCGGCTGGTTCCAGACTGCCGCCGGAGGCTATGGCGGTACGAAGGAGAAGGTCATCGGCGTCGGTGTGCTCGCGATCGGCCTGCTGCTCTTCTTCTTCCGGCGGATCGTGCAGGACAAGGAGCGGATTCACTGGCGCGAGGACACACCGCTGCTGCCCGAGTCGACTCCGCCCGCTCCGGTCTCCTAGCGGCTTCGCCCTTTCGATCGGAGGGACCTCGCTCCGCGAGGCCCCTCCGATCGTCAGAATCACAGGATGGACAGCGAGACGCCTCCTCCGGAGGAGTTCGACATCACGCTCCGTGGAGGGTTCGCGCCGGGTGCGCTCGAGGGACTCGGTGACTCGGTCTTCGACGACGTTCCGACCTCGGAAGGGCTCGACGTCGGCGACCTCGAGGGAGATCCGGCCGTTGCGTTTCGGCGGACTCTCGGCATGTTCGCGACCGGCGTGACCGTCCTTGCGGTGCGGGTCGGGGAGCACGTCCACGGCATGACCGTCAGTGCGTTCATGTCGGTGTCGCTCCAGCCCCCGCTCGTGCTGATCTCGATCGACCGCCGCACCCGGCTTTGCGGCATGCTGCACGAGGGGACCCGATACGGCATCAGCATCCTCGCGGAGGGTCAGGCCGAGGTCTCGGACATGTTCGCGAGGCGGACGCCGGCGGCGGCCGCGCCGGAGTTCGTCGTCGTCCGCGATACGCCCCTGGTCGAAGGGGCACTGGCGCACCTGGTGGCGCGGGTCGTCCGCACGCACTGGGGCGGCGATCACTCGCTCTTCCTCAGCCACGTCGAGTACGCGCGCTGCGGCGAAGGCGAGCCGTTGCTGTATCACCGTGGGGCCTACCAGCGGATACTCGCCGACTAAAGGATCAGGGCGAATCCACCGGCGGCGCTCGGCGCGGCCGACAGTCGCCGGCGCGCGTCCGGTCTACGATCGAGAGGACTCCCTGGCCCCCGTCTCGTCGGCCTCGACGAGAAGCCGCTCGGCGAGCTCGCGCTTCGCGGCAGCGTCGAGCTTCTTCACCTCGTTCTCGACGGCTCGCCGGTTGTAGGTCTGGTTCCAGTAGTCGAGCGACTCGAACCCGAGCAGGACCGCCTTGCCGACGAACTGGCGCAGCACCTCGTTCGTCGGGCCCATGACCCAGCCGGCTTTGGCATCGCGGAGATACCGCTCGAGCTCCATGTCTCGCTTGTAACCCGAGCCACCGCAGGCGTGCAGCATCTTGTCCACGACGGTGGACACGTTCTGGGCAGCGATGAACTTGATCTGCCAGGCCCAGTGGAGGAACCTGCCGCGACCTCGCTCGCCGGGCCCGAGTGTCTTCGTGTAGTTCTCGGTTGCCTTGTCGAGCGCCTGAGCGACCGAGTACACGAACAGTCGCGACGCGTTCGTCTCCATGACGGCCTGCCCGACGTAGTCCTGAATCGTCGGGTAGTCGGCGACTCGCATCCCGACGTCGGCGTGTCGCTTCCGGGTCGTGTGCTGCTTCGCGATGTCGACTGCGCCGAGAGCAATCCCGTTCCAGCAGGACGACGATCCGATCAGAAACGATGGGTCGACAGCCTCGTCGTTCGACGTGGCGCCGTCGCCCTCCGGCCCGACGATCTGTGTGCTCGGAACCTCGACGTCCGTAAACGAGACTGCGCCCGACTGGTTGCCACGCATTCCGAGGGCGTCCCAGAGCGACGGCTGTGCCTCGCAGTGCTCCTTGTCCACGACGAAGACCGAGAGGTCGTCGTAGCCCTTGAAGTCCGGGCTCGTCGTCTGCAGCACGTAGAAGTCGGCGAAGCCACCTGACGTCGTCCACGATGCCTTCTTGTTGATCCTGTAGCCGCCGTCGAGACGCTCTGCGCGCGACGCGACCGGGTACCAGAAGTGCGAGCCGGTCTCCGGGTCGGAGTAGGAGATCGTTCCGATCAGGCCGGACCCGAGCCTCGTGATGTACTTGTCGACGAGCTCCGGCGTCGGGCGCAGCAGGAGAGCAGCGACCGCGCCCATGTGCATGACCCAGCACATCGCGGTCGACGCGCAGCCGTAGCGGGCGATCGTCTCCGCCGCCATCGCGTAGCCGACGTGGTTCTCGCCGAGGCCGCCCCACTCCTCCGGCACACAGAGTGCGAGGAAGCCGTGCTCGCCGAGCAGCTCGAGGTTACGACGTGGGAAGAGGAGCTCGTCGTCCGAGCGCTTTGCGTTTGCCCGTATCTCCTTCTCGCACAGCGTGATCAGGGTCTCGCGCAGCCCCTTCTGGCGATCGGTGAGAACCCAGTCGGGATCCCATTCGTCGCCCAGGCCCCAGAATGGCTCCGCCCCCCATCTCTTCTCAGACATCAGTACCTCCGGCTACCGGAACGGCGTCTGGGCCATGGTACGTGGAGCGGCGACATCGTCGGCTCTCGGAGGGGGATGACGGAGGCGGCTCGCGCCGCTGCGAAGGGCCTTCGCGCGTCCACGAGACTGCCGCGCGGAAGGGCGACGGCAACCTGTCCTCGAGCATCGGTTGTCGGTTGCATCTCCGGCGCCAGAGGTGGAGAATCGCGGTACCCGAATCGCACACAGGAGGCATCTCGACATGGCCCGTGATCCCAAGCACGACATCCTGTTCGAGCCGATCAGGATCGGCCCAAAAGTCATGAAGAACCGCTTCTACCAGGTGCCTCACTGCAACGGGTTCGGTTCCGAGAAGCCGTTCAGCCAGGCCTACTTTCGAGCACTCAAGGCGGAGGGCGGGTTCGCCGGCGTCTCGACGGAGTACTGCTCGATCTCTCCCGAGTCGGACGACACGCATCGCATGTCGGCGCGGATCTGGGACGACGGTGACATCAAGAACCTGTCGCTGATGTGCGACATGCTCCACGAGCACGACGCGCTCGCTGCCTGCGAGCTCTGGTACGGAGGTCCGCACGCTCCGAACATGGAGTCGCGCGCGGTTGCTCGCGGGCCTTCTCAGATCCCGAGCGACTTCGAGTTCCTCACCTACGCGATCGAGGCGGACAAGGACGACATCCGGCACCTTCAGAACCTCTATGTCGCCGCCGCCAAGCGGGCGCGTACCGCCGGATTCGACATCGTCTACGTCTACGGCTCCCACTCGTACCTCCCGCAGCAGTTCCTGACGCCGTACTACAACCACCGCACCGACGAGTACGGAGGTTCCTTCGAGAACCGCGCCCGTTTCTGGCGCGAGACGATCGAGATGGTCAAGGAGGCCGTCGGCGACGACTGCGCGATCTGCGTTCGGATGTCGACCGACATGTTCATCGGCGAGGCCGGCACGCAGCTCAAGCGCGACTGCCTCCCGTTCGTCGAGCTCTGTGACGACCTCGTCGACGTGTGGGACATCAACCTGTCGGGCATCGCCGAGTGGGGCGAGGACGCGACGCCGTCGCGCTTCTACCCGCAGGGCCGCGCGCTGCCCTGGCAGGCTGCCGTCAAGGCGATCTCCAAGAAGCCCGTGCTCGGCGTCGGCCGCTGGACGAACCCGGATCTGATGGCCGAGGCGATCAACGACGGCAAGCTCGACATCATCGCCACCTGCCGTCCCTCCACGTCGGACCCCTTCCTGCCGAAGAAGATCGACGAGGGCCGACTCGACGACATCCGCGAGTGCATCGGGTGCAACGTCTGCATCTCCCGCTGGGAGATCGGCGGCCCGCCGCTCATCTGCACGCAGAACGCGACCGCGGGCGAAGAGTACCGCCGCGGCTGGCACCCCGAGCGCTTCACGAAGGCAAAGAACGCCGACAACGACGTGCTCGTCGTCGGCGCCGGCCCTGCCGGGATGGAGTGCGCGATGATCCTCGGAAAGCGAGGCATGCGCCGCGTCCACCTCGTGGAGGCCCAGGACGACATGGGCGGCACGATCCGCTGGATCCCGCAGCTGCCGGGGCTCGGCGAGTGGGGCCGCATTATCAACTACCGCAAGATCCAGATCGACAAGCTCAAGAACGTCGAGTTCATCCCGAACACGAAGCTGTCGGCGAAGGACGTGGCCGAGTACGGCGCCGAGATCGTCGTCGTCGCGACCGGCTCCTACTGGGCGACGGACGGCCTCAACGGCGCCTCGCACGCACCCATCCCGGGCGCGGACGCGAGCCTCGCTTGGCAGGCGACACCCGACCAGCTGATGGGCGAGGGCAAGCAGCTCGACGGCGACCGGATCCTCGTGTTCGAGAACGACGGCTACTTCATGGGCGTCTCGATCGCGGAGAAGCTCGCGATGGACGGCAAGAAGGTCACGCTGATGACGCCGATGGGCACGGTCGGGCCGTACATGCACTTCACGCTCGAGGCACCGAACCAGCATCGCCGGCTCCACAAGCTCGGTGTCGAGATCGTCAACTACCACCTGCCGACCCGGATCGAGGAGGGCGCCGTTATCGCGAGCCACGTGTACGACGAGGAGGGCCACGAGCACACGTTCGAGGCCGACGGCGTCGTATTGGTCTCGCAGCGGCGGTCGCAGGAGGCGTTGTTCCGGGCTCTCAAGGACGAGATCGGCCTCGAGCAGCTCAAGGCCGACGGTGTCGAAGCGCTCTACCGGATCGGAGATTGCGAGGCTCCGCGGCTCACCGCCGATGCGGTCTTCTCCGGTCATCGCCTCGCGCGTGAGATCGATTCGCCCGATCCCTCGATGCCGCTCCCGTTCAAGCGCGAGCGGCGCATGGTGGACGACGCTTCGGTTGCCTCGGAGACGGCCGAGTACGCCGCGCTCTATGCGGAGGCGTCGCTGTCGTAATGAAGACGGTCGTCTGTATCAAGCAGGTGATGCAGCTCGGGGACGAGGTCGAGTTCACAGATGATGGACTCGACGTCGACCCGGACTACCTCGACCCTGCGTTGAACGAATGGGACAGCTTCGCCACCGAGGAGGCGCTCCGACTACGGGAGCGCCTCGGTGGCGAGGTCGTTCTCGTCACGTGCGGGCCGAAGGAGTCCGAAGCCGCGTTGCGACGCTGCCTCGCCATGGGGGCCGACCGGGCGATCCGGGTCGAGGGCGTCGATCGTGACCCGTTCTCGGTCGCGCGGGCTCTCGCCGACATCGTGCGGGCCGAAGACGCCGACCTCGTTCTGTGCGGGGTGCAGTCGAGTGACGCCGTCCAGGCGGCAACCGGTACGGCGCTCGCCGAGCTGCTCGACCTGCCGTGTGCGGCGGTGGTAACGAAGCTCGAGTACTCCGGTGACGGAACGGCGGTCGTCGATCGTGAGCTCGAAGGCGGGCTCGTCGATCGGGTCGAGATCGACACTCCCGCCGTTCTGACGATCCAGACGGGCATCAACGAGCCCCGCTACGCCAATCTCCGCGCGATCAAGCAAGCGGAGCAGATCGAGATCGACGTGCGCGGAGCTTCCGGCGGCGGGATGCCCGCCTATCGCGTGCGGAGAATGTTCGTCCCCGAACGAGGCGAGGGAGCCGAGATGATCGACGGCAACCCCACGGAGATCGCTGCGCGTATCGCCTCCCTCGTGAAGGAGCGGCTCGCATGAGCGTGCTCGTCGTCGCCGAGCATCTCCGTGGCCAGGTTCGCGATGTGACGCGAGAGCTGATCACGGCCGGCCGGGAGCTCGGCCCCGTGACCGTCGCGGTGATCGGGCAGGATCCGAGCTCGCTCGTCGACGCCGTGAAGCTGGACGGTGTTGCGGAGATCGTGACCGTCACGACCGCGGGCGGCGAGTTCGAGAACGACGCGTACCAGACGGCACTCGAGGCGTTGATCGCGGACAGGAAGCCTCGCGTGACGTTGCTCGGCTTCACCGTCAACAGCATGGGCTACGGGCCTGCCGTAGCCGTGAAGCTCGGTCTCGGCTTCGCGAGCGACGTCCATGGTGTAGCGCTCGAAGGCGATGCCGTGATCGCGACCCGGTCGTTCTACGGCTCGAAAGTGAGCGCCGAGCTCGAGTTCCCCGGCACCGACGGCGTGATGTTGCTGCTGCGGCCCACGGTGTGGGCTCCCGCCGAGGGTCAGGGCGATGCGTCGGTCGCGACTCTCGAGGTGACGGCCGCGCCCTCTCGCGCGCGACACAGAGAGCTCGTCGAGGCGAGTGGGTCCTCGGACGTGGACATCACGCAGGCGGAGTTCCTGCTCTCGATCGGTCGTGGGATCGGCGACAAGGAGAACGTCGAGATGTTCAAGGAGCTCGCCGAGAAGATGGGAGCAACTCTTTCGGTCTCGCGCCCTCTCGTCGACGCGGGTTGGATGCCGGCGTCGCGGCAGGTCGGACAGTCGGGCAAGACCGTGAAGCCGACGGTCTATCTCGCGTTCGGGATCTCGGGCGCCGTCCAGCATCTCGCGGGGATGAAGACGGCGGGAACGATCATCGCGATCAACACCGACCCCGAGGCCGCGATCTTCAACGTCGCACAGTACGGCGCCACGGCCGACCTGTTCGACGTCGCGGAAGAGCTCGAGAAGCTGTACTAGTGCGTTCGATGGCAACGGTAGGCGTGTGTGCCCCGTCGGTTGGTCTCGCATCTGGTCGCTTCCGGGACAGGCTTGCGCCTGTCCCCTACGGGTTTCCGGCGGAACCGGCCCGGGTGGGGGAGTAACGGATGGAAACACGTGAGACGTTCGCCGGTCTCTCGACCTGGCAGATAGGCCTCTGGTACGCGCTGATCGCCGTCTCGACGGCGATCTTCGCCTGGGGAGTCGTGCGGCTCGTCATCAAGTACCGCAGTGGGCGGGGAAAGCCTCCCACGAGACCGTCTCTTCCATCGGGTGGCCCGCACCGCGAGAATCGTGTTCACGCACACCTGGATCAAGCGCCGCGACGGAGTCGCCGGACTCGCCCACGCGATGATCTTCTACGGCTTCGTCGTGCTCTTCATCGGCACGGGAATCCTCGCCTTCCAGGACGACTTCGCCGAGCCCCTTCTCGGGTGGACCTTCTGGGAAGGCGCCTTCTACCTCGGCTACTCGCTCTTCCTCGACATCTTCGGCGCCCTGCTGATCATCGGCCTGATCGTGATGGCGGTGAAGCGCGAGCGAAAGCCGAAACGACTCGACTACACCCGCGTCGACGGAGTCACGAGCCGCTACGCCCGCTGGCACTACGACGTTGGTGACTGGGTGTTCGTCGGCTCGCTGCTCTTTCTCGGTGTGACCGGGTTCCTTCTCGAATCGTTGCGGATCGCAGAGACTGATCCGTCGTTCGAGAAGTGGTCGCCCGTCGGCTGGGTCGTCGGGCAAGGGCTGATCGCGATCGGGGTCGACGGCGAGACCGCCTCGGACGCCCACTTTCGCGGCTGGTGGGTGCACGGCATCGCAGCGCTGTCCTTCGTCGCCGCGATCCCGTTCACGAAGGCTGTCCACATGATGACGGCGCCCGCGAGCGTCGCCACCCGGAACGACCGAGCGGGCAAGGAGCTCGTTGCACTACCGCCTGACGCCAAGCCGGAGGAGGTCGGCTACGGCGTCGTCACGGACCTGACGCCGGCACACCTTCTGCAGCTCGATGCGTGTACGAAGTGCGGCAAGTGTCACGAGGCGTGCCCCGCGGCTGCGTCCGGGTACCCGCTCTCTCCGCGCGATCTCGTGCTCGATCTCCGCGAGCAGGCGGAGGGAACGCTCGGTATCCGTGGCTGGCTGACGGTGCCGCCGCTCTTCCACGTCGACGACGACCTGCTCGGCAACCCGATCAGGTCCGAGACCATCTGGTCGTGCATGCAGTGCATGGCGTGCGTCGAGATCTGTCCGGTCGGCATCGAGCATGTTCCGATCATCAACAACCTGCGCCGCCGCCTCGTAGACCGAGGTGAGATGGACGCGCAGCTCCAGACGACGCTCGAGACGATCTACGAGTCGGGCAACTCCTTCGGCGAGCCGAAACGCAAGCGCGGACGCTGGGCGAAGGATCTCGAGTTCGACGTGAAGGACGCGCGCAAGGAGCCGGTCGACATCCTCTGGTTCGTCGGCGACTTCGCGTCGCTCGACCCGCGCAACATCCGGGTCACGCAGGCGCTCGCGCGCATCCTCCAGCATGCAGGAGTCGACTTCGGGATTCTCTACGAGGGCGAGCGCAACGCCGGCAACGACGTGCGGCGGGCAGGCGAGGAAGGTCTGTTCACCGACCTCGCTGAGAGCAACATCGAGGCGATCTCGGCATGCGACTTCAGCCGGATTCTCACGTCCGATCCACACTCGTTCAACACGCTGAAGAACGAGTATCCAACGCTCGGAGGCAGCTGGGACGTCGTCCACCACTCGCAGTTCCTGCTCGAGCTGTTCGAGTCGGGAGCCCTGACTGCCGGCAAGACGCTCGGTCGTCGGGTCACCTACCACGACCCCTGCACGCTCGGCCGCTACAACGGCGTCTTCGACGAGCCGCGCGCGTTGATCGCGGCGACCGGCTGCGAGCTCGTCGAGATGCAGCGCGTACGCGACAACTCGTTCTGTTGCGGCGCCGGGGGCGGGCGGATCTGGATGTCGGAGCTGAAGGCTCCCGATGCGCCGCGGCCCTCCGAGTCGCGCATGCACGAGGCGACCGCGCTCGACCGCGTCTCGACCTTCGTCGTCTGCTGTCCGAAGGACGTGACGATGTACGAGGACGCCGTGAAGACGTCGGGACACGAGGGCGAGATCGAGGTGCGTGAGCTGACCGAGCTCGTGCTCGAATCGCTCGATCTCGAACCCGTCGGCGTCGGAGCCGAGGAGTCCGGCGTGGACGGCGACACGGCTTTGTAGGCTTCCCGGAGAACTGCGACCATGAGAGGTGCCCGATGAGCAAGGAGACCGCGTTCCACCCCCGCCTTGAGGTCCTGACCGACCAGTGGATGGACCTGTTCGGCTACTGGGCGCCCTCGGTCGTGAGCGATACGCTGGAGGAGTACCGGGCGTGCCGTGAGACGGCGGCGTTGATGGATTTCACGATGCTGCGCAAGGTCGACATCGTCGGCCCGGGGGCGCTCGCATTCGTCAACGGAATCGTCACGCGCGACGTGTCGAAGCTCCGGGTCGGCCAGATCGGCTACGGCGCGCTCTGCGACGAGCACGGAAAGATGGTCGACGACTGCACCGTGATGGTGCGTTCCGCAGACGACATCCGCTTCTGTGGCGCGAACGACCGCGACTTTCATATTTTCAGCGATCTAGCGCCCGCTGGAATCACCGTCAGCGAGATCACCGATGCGACTCCGCACCTTTGCCTTCAGGGGCCACTGAGCAGGATGATGCTGCAGTCGCTCACCGACCAGGATCTGTCGAACGCGGTGTTTCCGTACTACACGTTTCGTGAGGACGTCGAGATCGCCGGGGTCCCGGTCTTCATGACGCGGCTCGGCTATACGGCCGAGCTCGGCTACGAGCTCTGGGTCGACCGCGAGCACGCCCTCGAGCTCTGGGACGCACTCCTCCGTGAGCTGACGCCGCAGGGGATGAAGGTGATCGGGATGGACGCGCTCGACCTGTTCCGGATCGAGGGCGGCTTCATCATCGGCGGGGTTGAGTACGACCCGACCGTGTCGCCGTACGAGTGCGGGCTCGGTTGGTCCGTCGACCTCGAGAAGGGTGACTTTCAGGGGCGTGACGGGATCGTTCGCGATCGCGACGCCACGACGCTGCGGCTCGGAAGTGTCGTTCTCGACTCCGGCGGGGCCGCCGCGAGCGGAGCACCGTTGCTCGTCGACGGTGTCGAGGTCGGTCTCGTGACGCAGGCCGTCGAGTCGCCGTTTCTCGGTGGCCAGACGCTCGGTCTCGCGAAGATCCCGCTGGCGCTCAAGGTGCCCGGGACGAAGGTCGTGGCGCGAGTCGACGGCGAGGACGTCTCCGGCGAGGTTGTCGAGCATCCGGTCTACGAGAAGCAGCGTCGCAAGGCCAAGGAGCTCGGGTGAGCGCCGACCGAAGCTCCGAGAACAGGCCCAAGCCTGTCACCGGCCCGTGAGCTACCGCATCTACTGGCGCCAGAACGACGGCGCCAGCGGGCACGTCTGGCTCAGCGCGGGCGACATGGGCGCGCTCGCTGCCGAGATGTCGCTGCAGGGAATGCCGTGGCCGGGTGATCGGCTGCCGGAGCCCGGGTCCGATGCGGTTCTGACCGCCGACGAGGTGGAGGAGACGATCGCTGCCGCACGGGAGACGCCGCTCGGGATCCAGGATGGGCAGCTCTGGATCGACTGGCTCATCTTTCTCGAGGGCGCGACCCAGAACGGCGGGCTCTTGATCCGCGCCTAGCTCCTGCTATCGGCCGGCCTCCGCGTCGACCGTGAGATAGTTCCCGTATCAGTTGACGTCAAGAAGGAGGCCACATGGGATCGACGGAGATCATCCGCACGGCATTCGACAGCCCACAACGTGAACTCGGCTGCGAGTTCATGGATTGGGAGGGCTGGTACTGGCCGAGCACGTTCGGCGACGCCGTCGCCGAACATCATGCGGTGCGAAACGACGTAGGCGTCTGGGATGCCTCGCCGTTGCGGAAGTGGGATTTCACGGGAGCCGACGCGCTCGTCGCGGCAGATCGCGTCTTCACGAACGACATGCTCTCGCTCGACGTGGGGCAGGTGCGGTACGCGCCCTTCTGCGACGTGAACGGGAAGATGGTCGGCGACGGCACCGTCTTCAAGCTGAGCGATACGAGCTGCATCGTCGTCACGGCCCTGGACTCGGACTTCGATCACTTCAAGAGCGTTGTCGGCGATCTCGACCTCGAGATCACGCCGATGACCGCGGAGGCGCCGCAGGTGGGCATCAACGGCCCGCGCGCCCCCGAGCTGCTGCAGTCGATCTGTGCCGCCGACGTCTCCTCGCTTCGTTACTTCCGCTTCTGGCCCGAGCAGGTGGAGGTCGGCGGAGTGCCCTGCTGGGTGTCGCGCACCGGCTACTCCGGCGAGCTCGGCTTCGAGCTCTTCTGCGCACCCGAGGGTGCCGAGCAGCTCTGGTCCGCCGTCGTCGGGGCCGGCGCGCGTCCCTACGGGCTTGCCGCGGTCGAGACGGTCAGGATCGAGTCGGGCCTGATCTTCATCGGATACGACTACTTCCCTGGAGAGACGAGCCCGTACGACATGTCGCTCGACAAGATGATCCGCTTCGATGGGCCGGATTTTTGCGGGAAGGCCGTGCTCGAGGCCGAGTCGGCGAGCCCGGCAAATCGGCTCGTCACTCTCGTGCTCGACGGCGACGAGGTGCCGGAGTACGGCGCGGCCGTGACGAAGGACGGCGCGTCGGTCGGTACCCTCACGAGCCCCTGTGAGAGCCCTACGCTCGGCAAGGTGATCGGGATGGCGGTGCTCCAGACCGGTTCCTCCGCGGTCGGGGAGCGCGTCGATGTGGCGGTCGGGGACGGAACCGCTGCCGCGACCGTGGCGACGCTGCCGGTCTACGACCCCGAGAAGGAGCGGCCGCGCGCGTAAGCTCCTATCCGACCGCGAGCCCGAGGAGCACGAGTCCCGCGAGCACGAGTCCGACGCCCGCCCACTCGGTTGGCGTCGGGCGTTCGTGGAAGAACAAGACGCCGGCGACGACCGGGATCACCGCGTACGGCGCCGAGGCGGCGGCGACGATCGCCGTGTCCGCGTGCTCGGTGCCGAGGTTGAACGAGATGTAGCCGGCCGTGTCCAGCAGGGCGAGCGCCCCGATCGCCCAGAGCACAGTTGGTGAGCGGTCGGGGAACTTCCACGCACCGCCCTTGATCAGAGATCCCGCCACGAACACGGTCGAGAAGGCCCGAGCGAGGAAGACCGGCACGAGCCAGCCGAGATCGTCGGCCCTCACGGACACGCCGAGGACGAACGCGCCGATCAGGATCATCGCTGCGAGCGCGAAGAGGAGCCCGTGCATGTCCACCCACTCGACCGCGAAGAGGTGACGAAGACCTTGCGAGGCGAGCACGATGCCGATCACGGAGACGACGACGGCGATTCCCGCCCCGAGGCCCAGACGCTCGTCGAGGAAGACGATCGCGAGGAGCAGGGTGACCATCGCGTAGCCAGAGACAATCGGGCTGAGGACGGAGATCGGGCCGATCGCGAGAGCGCGGTAGAAACAGGCGTAACCCGTCCATCCGAGCGCGCCGACGAGCACGAAGAACAGTACGTCCGACGCCGTCACGGCGTCGAGCGATCCCGAGACGAGGACGAACAGCCCGAGCAGGAGGGTGGCGACGACATGGAAGCCGAGAACGACCCGGTGCGAGCCGATCCTCCGGCCCGCGGCTGCCGCGACGTAGTCGGCCGAGCCCCAGGTGACGGCTGCACCCAGGCCGAAGAGAACGCCCATGCGGCCCGGGCCTACTGGATGTCCGGCAGGCGGGCGAGCCACGGCGTTCGGTAGCCGGTCTCGTCCCAGAGCACAGGAAAGAACGACTCGTCGAGCGAGAGGTCGCCGAAGCGCTTGTAGCGCGAGTAGATCAGGTCGACGTTGCGTTCGTGGAAGCGGGCCTCGACCGGCACCATGTGCGTCACGAGCGCCATCCGGGCCACCGTTCCGCTCGTGTTCGGCGACGAGCCGTGCCAGGTGAGTCCGTGATGGAAGGAGCCTCCGCCCGGCTTCACGACCACGGGGACGACATCGAGCTCCGTGGCGGGCGGGGCTGCATTGCGAGCCGGGGCAAGCCAATCCTCGGGCGCGTGGAACTGAGACCGCTCGGGTGGTGACTTCGGCCAGAGGTGTGACCCGCGCACGTACTCGATCGGCCCTGCGTCCGCCGTCGTCTCGTGAAGGGAGACCCAGCAGGTCAGCATCTCGGCCGGAACGAGGTAGTCGGCGTACGAGGAGTCCTGATGGAACCCGATTGCCTTCGTCCCGGGCGGCTTCCAGAGTACGTTGTCCTGCAGGATCCGCGTACCGCGGTAGCCCGCCAGCTGCGCGCCGAGGCGGCCCGTTCGCTCGCTCAACACCTGCGCCGCGATGACGGTGTCGGCCCGCCAGCCGTTGCAGATCTGGCGGGTGCGGTCCTCGGGGTCGCGCCCCGGTACCCAGTTGACCTCGTCCGGCTTGATCCCGGTCTCGTACACGCCGTCGAACAGCCCCGCGTAGCGATCTCGCAGCAGCTCGAGTGCCCGGTCCGAGACGAGCCCCTCCTCGACGATGAGGAAGCCGTCCCGGTCGAAGCTCTCGACCTGCTCGTGGGTGAAGGAGTCAACGAGTCCCATGGTGTTCGACCGTTCCACCATCCTCTCCCGGCGCGAAGTAGCCGACTTCGAGGATCTGCCCGCCGGAGGCGGGATCCTGCTCGCGGAGAGAATCAGTGCAGCGGCGGCTCCCAGCCCTCCAACACGGGCGGCGTCCAGTTGTCACCGACGACCCGCGAGTCGGCCACCCACGGGCCGAGCTCGTGTTGCGGGAACTTGCAATGCTTCTCCTTCAACAGGATGCCGTAGGAGTTGCCTGTCTGCAGGTGGGTCATCAACACCTTCCGTGCGATCTCGTCTTCCCGCCCCTCGGGGATCGGGAAGTAGATCTTGATGAAGGAGTTCGAGTAGCGATCGAACACCGCCGGCGTGCCGTCTTCCTCCAGGAGCTCGATGTCCTCGAGCCAGTTGATGTCGTCGCCCGGGGTCGACGCCATCAGGTCGACGCCCTCGACGAGCGACATGTCCTCCTGGTACGGGAAGCGGTGGCCCGCGAGGAACTCGGCGTCGATCCCGATGATCTTCTCGGGCTCCCTGTAGGCGAACTCACTCATCGGACATCCACCTCCGCGTGCTCGGGTAGGTAATCGACGGGGTACTCGAGATGCTTCTCGAGCATCCGCTCGATCCTGGCAAGCGTCTGCTCCTCGCTGACGCCCGGGATCCACGTCGTGCCGGCAAGTGGGACGCGTGCCATCGCCGCTGCCTCGACCGTCAGGGCACACAGGTCCTCGGGCTCGAGCGAGTGGATGTTCGTCTTGCCGCACGCTCGCGCCAGCATCTGCACCTCGAGCGTCAGGGTGTGCAGGAAGTTGTACACCCGCTCGGCTGCGTCCTCGACCACGAGCCGCTTGCGCAACTCGGGATCCTGGGTTGCGACGCCCACGGGGCAACGACCGGAGTGGCAGTGGTAGCACTGGCCGGCGGGGACGCCGACCGTGCCTTCGTAGTCGGTGACGCCGGGGATCTCCTTGTTGCAGTTGAGCGCCATCATCGCCGAGTGGCCGATTGCGACGGCCTTGGCTCCGAGCGCGAGCGCCTTCGCGATGTCGCCGCCGTTCCGGATTCCACCTGCGACGACGAGGTCGATCTCGTCGGCGAGGCCGACGTCTTCGAGCGCGCGTCGGGCCTCGGGGATCGCCGCCATCAGCGGGATCCCCGTCTCCTCGGTCGCGAGGTGCGGGCCGGCGCCGGTGCCGCCCTCGGCGCCGTCGAGGTAGATGATGTCCGGCCCGCACTTCGCCGCCATCCGCACGTCGTCGTAGACGCGTGAGGCGCCGAGCTTGAGCTGGATCGGGATCTGGTAGTCCGTTGCCTCGCGGATCTCCTGGATCTTGAGGGAGAGATCGTCGGGGCCGAGCCAGTCCGGGTGCCGGGCCGGCGAGCGCTGGTCGATGCCCGCCGGAAGCGAGCGCATCTCGGCCACCTGCTCCGTCACCTTCTGGCCCATGAGATGGCCGCCGAGGCCCACCTTGGCTCCCTGGCCGATGAAGAACTCGCAGGCGTCCGCGAGCATCAGGTGGTGCGGGTTGAACCCGTACCGGCTCTGGATGCACTGGTAGTACCACTTCGTCGAGTGATCGCGCTCCGGCGGGATCATCCCGCCCTCGCCCGAGCACGTCGCCGTGCCCGCCATCGAGGCACCTTTGGCGAGCGCCATCTTCGCCTCGAGCGACAACGCGCCGAAGCTCATCCCGGTGATGTACACGGGGATGTCGAGCTCTATCGGCTTCTTCGCGAAGCGTGCGCCGAGAACCGTTTTCGTGACGCACTTCTCGCGGTAACCCTCGATCACGAAGCGCGTGAGAGTCCCGGGCATGAACATGAGCTGATCCCAGTGTGGGATCGGCTTGAACATCGAGAAGCCGCGCATGCGGTAGCGGCCGAGCTCGGCCTTCATGTGGATGTCGTTGATCACCTCGGGGGTGAAGATTGGGCTCCGCCCGAGGACGGTCTTGCTGCTGGGTGCGGTCTCGTCTGCCATGGGACTCCTCACAGGACGAGCTTGCGCTCGGCGGGTTCGAGGTTGTCGTAGTTGTAGAGCTTCTTGCCGCACACGAACTTCTGCAGCTCGGGTGGGGTGCCGAGCTCGTAGATCCGGAACTTCCGCTCGATGAACTCGGTGTCGGCGTCGGTCCACTCGCCCGGGACGCAATCGATCCCGAGAGAGCGAACCTTGCCGGCGACGTAGATCGTGCCGTCGTACATCGAGTCGCCGAGGCCGTGCCCGACGTCGCCGAGGATGATCTGGCGGCCGCGCTGCATCATGAAGCCGTTCATCGAGCCCGCGCTGCCGAGGACGATGATCGTGCCGCCCTTCTGATCGATGCCGGTCCGGGCGCCCACGCGCCCCTTGATCACGAGGTCGCCGCCGCGGAATGCAGCTCCGGTCAGCGAGCCGGCGTTGCCGTCGATGACGACGACACCCGCCATCATGTTCTCGCAGGCCGACCAGCCGACGCGGCCCTTGATGTGAATCTCGGGGCCGTCGATCAGGCCGCAGCCGAAGTAGCCGAGGCTCCCGTCGAACGTGATCTTGCAGCGCGTCAGGATGCCGACGCCGAGTGAGTGCTTCGCACCCGGATTGCGGACCGTCACGTCCGTCACGCCCTGCTCGTTGAGCAGCCAGCGCAACTCCAGGTTGATCTGACGCGTGGTCAGGTCGCGCGCGTCGAACTCGGCCGACGCTCCGTCGATCTCCGAGATCTTCGGAACCGCCGCATCGGGCTCGGAGAGGCCGCGTGCGTCGTAACTGATCGCGTGCTCGCCTAGCGCTGCCATACCAGCACCTCTCCTTCATATGGATCGTAGGTGTCGATCTCGTGATCGAGAATCGCCCGGATCGCGATCTCCTCCGAAGCGAGAGCGACGAGGTCGTCCGCTTCGTAGAGCACGAGGGGCTTCGCGGCCATCTCGTCCTTCGCGACGCCGAGCGCATCCGCGGTGACGCAGACGTAGGTGAAGACGCCGTCGAGCTCCTCGAGGCTTTGCTTCATCGCGTCCTCGAGGGACGCACCCTCGCTCATCTTCTCTGCGAGGTAGACCGCGATGATCTCGGAGTCGCACTCGGACTGGAAGCGATGCCCGCTGCGCTCGAGGCGGCGCTTCCAGTGGAAGTAGTTCGTCAGCTGGCCGTTGTGGACGACGGCGATGTCCGAGAACGGGTACGCCCAGTAGGGGTGCGCTCCGGAGATGTCGACGTCGGACTCGGTCGCCATGCGGACGTGGCCGATCGCGTGCGTGCCGGTGAACTCGTTCAGCTGGTAGCCGCCCGCGACGGTCTCTGCGTCGCCGAGATCCTTGACGATCTCGAGCGAGTTGCCGAGCGAGAGAACCTCGACGTCCGGGACGTCCTCGACGAAGTCGGCGAGCTTCTTCAGGTCGCCGGCGTACTCGAGGGAGACCCGGAAGGCGTACTCGTTTTCCTCGACGAGCTCGTGCACCTTGGCGCCGAGGGTGTGGAGACGCCGTTCGACCTCGGCCCGGTGCCGTCGAAGCCGATCCTCGTACTCGAAGTCGCGCGCCGTGTTGGCGTCGGCGAGCTTGTAGCGCATGATCACGAGGTTCGACGGCTGACCGTACAGCGCGTAGCCCGTCGAATCGGGGCCGCGGTGCTTCATCGACTGGAGCATCCGCGTCATCTCGGCCCCGATCGGATGCTCGCCGTCCTTGTAGATGATTCCGGCTATTCCGCACATTTCATCTTGGCTCCAGTGTTGTCGTTCGATAGTCCCTGGTCGGTCGCGCCCGGGGGCGATTCCGGCCGCTTCAGGGATCTCCCCGCCGAAGGCGTTGCGTCATCAGGGCAGTATGTCGAGGTACTCGTTGACGTCCCAGTCGGTCACGGTGGCGCAGAAGCGCTCCCATTCGTCGCGCTTGTAGTGCATGAACACGGTGTACATCTCGCCGGGCAGCGCCTTCCTGATCACGTCGTCAGCCTCGAGGGCATCGAGCGCGTCACCGAAGGTCATCGGGATCTTCTTGACTTCCTTGCCCGCTTCCATTGCAGCGTAGATGTTCCGCTCCTCCGGCTGGCCGGGGTCGATCTTGCGCTCGATCCCGTCCCACATCGCCATGATCAGGGCGGAGAGCGATAGGTACGGGTTCACGGCGGAGTCGACCGAGCGGTACTCGAAGCGGCCCGGGGCCGACACGCGGAGCGCGGTGGTGCGGTTCTGGAAGCCCCAGTCGGCGAAGACCGGCGCCCAGAAGCCCGTGTCCCACAGCCGGCGGTACGAGTTCACGGTCGGCGAGCTGATGGCCGTGAGCGCGCCGAGGTGCTCGAGGATCCCGCCGATCGCCCACAGGCCGACCTGGCTCGGAAGCCGCTGATCCGCCGTCTCGGGCAGGAACGCGTTCTCGTCACCGCGCCACAGCGAGATGTTGTGGTGGCACCCGTTCGCCGAGACGCCCATGAACGGCTTTGGCATGAAGCACGGGAAGACGTTGAGCTCGCGACCGACCTGTCGGCAGATCTGACGGAACGTCGAGAGGTTGTCCGCCGTCTGCTCGGCGCGGTCGAAGTTGAAGTTGAGCTCGATCTGGCCGGGCGCGTCCTCGTGGTCGCCCTGGATCATGTCGAGGCCGAGCGCCTGCCCGTACTCGACCACCTTGTGGATGATCGGCTGCAGCTCGCTGAACTGATCGATGTGGTAGCAGTACGGCTTGGTGACGCCGCTCACGTCCGGCGTGCCGTCCTCCTTCAGGTTCAGCCACATCATCTCGGGCTCGGTGCCGGCGCGAAGGTGGTACCCGGTCGCCTCCTCGAACGCCGCCTGGATCCGCTTCAGGTTGCCGCGGCAGTCGGAGGTGAGGAACGAGGCGGCATCCTCTTGCTCCTCGCGATTCCGGAAGCAGGTGCACCAGACGCGGGCCACCTTGCTGTCCCACGGCAGGACCTCGAACGTCTCCGGCTCGGGAATCCCGACGAGCTCCGCCGCTTCCGGCCCATAACCGATGTAGTCGCCGTGCCGGTCGGTGAAGAGGTTCGCCGTCGATCCGTACACGAGCTGAAAGCCCTTCGCCGCCAGGCTCTCCCAGTGTGCGGCCGGGACACCCTTGCCCATGATCCGACCCGTGACCGAGATGAACTGGTAGTAGATGTACGTGATTCCCTCCGCGTCGATGCGACGTCGGATGTCGGCGACGAGCTTGTCGCGGCCCTCTGCGGCGACGAAGCGGTCGAGATCGGTTGCCACGTTGGGCCTCCTCTGTTCGGGTCGATCGATCGGAAACGGTGTCGGCACGACGACCGGCGAACCGATCGTGTCACCACGGTGTCTACGCTCGCAAGGGGGTCGATGTCAAGTCCGAATCGTCCACCGCGGGATGCTATTGCCGTGAGTGGAATACCACCCGATTCATTCGTGCCAGCCGAGGGCGACGGAGATCCGGTGAGCACACGCGAGCAAGAGCGGGACGGCTGCCGCCGTCTCGTCGCGCCCGAAGCGGCTCGTGGGGCCCTGGAGTGCCACGACTGCCGCGAGCTCGGAGCCCGCGCCCCAGACGGGAGCCGCGATCGCGCTCAAGCCGACCTCGCGCTCCTCGATCGCCTCGGCGTAACCGCGGTCGCGGACGCGGGCGATCTCGCTCTCGAGTGCAGCCGGATCGGTGATCGTCAGAGGCGTGTAGGCGACGAGCTTGCCGCGGGGGAGCACGACCTCACCGAACGCGAGCATCACCTTGCCGGCCGACGACGCGTGTGCGACGCTCGGCCGGCCGAGGCGCGTGACACCCTGGAGGTAGCGGTCCGTCGGGACGAAGTCGACCGTGATCGCGTCGGCTTCGCCCGGGATCGAGAGCGTCGCCGTCTCACCGACCTGGTGCACGAGCTCCTCGAGATGGGGCCGAGCGAGATCGCGCACGTTGAGGCGGCCGAGCACCGCGTTCGCGTAGCGGAGCGTCCGCACCCCGAGCCGGTAGCGGCCCGTCGCGGTGACGTGCTCGACGAGCCCGACGCGCGTCAGCGTGCCGAGCTGCCGCGAGACCGTGCTCGGGCTGATGCCCGTGCGGCGGGCCACCTCGCTCGTGCCGAGTTCCCCGCCGTCCGCGAGCGTGTCGAGGATCTCGACGGCGCGAACCGTCGCTTCGACATCTCGGGTGGAGGGTTGACCGGTACGAGGCATCGCGCTAGTCTCTTTCCACTGATAGCACGCTATCCCGTCTAGCGCAATATCGCCAAACGACGCCGTACCCATGTCAATGCTCGTCACCTGTCCGAACTGTGGCCCGCGCGAGGTGCAGGAGCTTCGCTGTGCGGGTGAGACGACGAAGCGTCCGACGACGACGCCCACGGTTCGCGAGTTGAACGAGTACATCTACTTCCGGCGCAACGTCTGGGGCACCCAGCGCGAGTGGTGGTTCTGCCGCACCTGCGAGGACTGGTTCCTGGCGGACCGGCACACGTACACGAACGAGGTCGAGAAGACCTGGCATCCGGAGAAGCCCGCTGCTGCGCAGGAGACGTCGGGTGGGGCGTCGTGAGGCTCGACTCGCGTCCGGGTGAGAGGATCGACAGGGAACAGCCCCTCTCGTTCACGTTCCACGGCAAGACGATGCACGGCTTCGCCGGCGACACGATCGGCTCCGCGCTCTACGCCTCGGGCCAGCGCGTCTTCTCCCGCAGCTTCAAGTACCACCGCCCGCGCGGCCTCCAGTGCTGCTCGGGGCACTGCGCGAACTGCCAGATGACGGTGGACGGGATCCCGAGCGTGCGCGTCTGCACGACGCCGCTGCGCGAAGGCGCAGCTCGTGAAGGGACAGAACTACATCGGCTCGCTGCAGCACGACCTCATGCAGGTCACGGACAAGTTCGCCGGCCCCTTCACGCCGCCGGGCTTCTACTACAAGACCTTCATTCGTCCCCGCAAGCTCTGGCCGCTGTACGAGAAGTTCCTGCGTGGCGCGGCGGGCCTCGGGCCGCTCGATCCGAACGGCTCACGGAAGGAGCGCGTCGACGTCGAGCACCGCCACATCGACGTCGCGGTGATCGGCGGTGGACAATCCGGCCTCGAGGCAGCGATCTCGGCCGCCCAGGGCGGCAACTCCGTCGTCGTGATCGACGAGGGCTATGACGTCGGCGGCGCGTTGCTCGCCGATCGCGACGGCATCGGGACTGCGGCCGAACTGCGACGTGCGGCGGTCGAGGCAGGCGTCGAGCTACTCGCTCCCGCGATTGCGATCGGCCTGTTCGAGCAGGGCCTCGTGCCCGTCGCCTACGGGAACCTGCTGATCAAGTACCGCGCCGGGCGCGTGATCGTGGCGAGCGGGATCATCGAGCAGCCGCTCGTCTTCCCCGGGAACGATCTCGTCGGTGTGATGCTTCCCGACGCCGTGCGCCGGCTCGTCAACGGCTTCTCGATCAAGCCGGGCGAGCGCGCCGTCGTGCTCACGGTCGACGATCGAGGGCATCGGGCCGCCGCCGACCTCGAGGCAGCCGGCGTCGAGATCGCGCGCATCGTCGACTTCCGTACGGCCGAGAGCGCGACGATCGAGGCGCAGGGCAAGGGCGGCAAGGTCGCACAGGTCGCGATCGGCGGATACCACATCAAGGCCGATCTCCTCGTCATGACCGGGAGCCCGCAGCCCAACTACAAGCTTCTCGCCCAGGCCGGCGCGCGGGTCGCCTACGACGAGAGCCGGGGCGTGTTCGTGCCCGGCGATCTCCCTTCGGGCGTCGAGGCGGTCGGCGCCGTCACGGGCGACATCGGTGCGCCCGCGGTTCCGAGCCCGATCCTCGACCAGCGGGGCGACAAGTGCTTCGTCTGCTTCTGCGAGGACCAGACGACCAAGGACCTCAAGTACGCGATCGCCGAGGGCTTCGACTCGATCGAGCTCTCGAAGCGGTACACAACGGTGACGATGGGACCGTGTCAGGGTCGGCTCTGCCACACGAACTCGATCCGCGTCTACGCCAAGACGACCGGCATCGACGAGAACACGATCGGCACGACGACGTCGCGACCGCCCTACACGCCGATCTCGATGGGTCTGCTCGCCGGGCCGCCGCAGGAGCCGAAGAAGCGGACGTCGCTACACCATCGCCACAAGGACATGGGTGGGACGATGATGTGGACCGGCGCCTGGCGGCGGCCACACTCGTACGGCCCCGACTCGGGTGCCGAGGCGCAGCACGTGCACAAGGCGCTCGGCCTGATCGACGTCTCGACGCTCGGCAAGATCCTCGTCACCGGGCCCGACGCCGGGGCGTTCCTCGACCGCGTCTATCCGAATCGGTTCTCCGACCTGAAGGTCGGGCGCACCCGATACGGCGTCCTCACCGGGGATGCGGGGCGGATCATGGACGACGGTGTCGTCGCGCGGGTGGACGAGAACACGTTCTACGTCTCGGCGACCTCGACCGGCGCGGATGGGGTCTTTCAGTGGTTCACCTGGTGGAACGCCGTCTGGTTCATGGACGTCCAGTTCGCGAACCTCACCGGTGCGCTTGCGGCCGTCAACGTCGCCGGGCCGAACGCCCGTGCCGCGATGGAGCGGGTCTCGGACGACGACTTCTCGTCCGAGGGCTTCGCCTACCTCGACGCCAAGCACGTGACCGTCGCCGGCGTGCCCACGCTTGCGCTTCGCATCGGCTTCGTCGGGGAGCTCGGCTACGAGCTCCACTTCCCGAGCGCGCTCGCCGAGCACCTGTGGGACTCGATCTTCGAGAAGACAGCCGACCTCGACCCGAAGCCGTTCGGACTCGAGCCCCAACGCATTCTCCGTCTCGAGAAGGGTCACGTGATCGTCAGCCAGGACACCGACTCCGAGTCGAACCTGCACGAGGCGGCAATGCCGTGGCTCGTCAAGAACGACAAGGAGTTCGAGTGGATCGGCAAGTGGGCGACGCAACAGGCTGCCGACCGTGGTCTCAGATGGATGCTCGTCGGGTTCGAGAGCCCGAGCGGAGCGATTCCCGTCGAGGGCGGCCAGGTCGTGATCGACGGCGTCTCCTCGGGCCGCGTGACGAGCGTCCGCAAGAGCGCGGAGCTCGGCAAGGTGATCGGTCTCGCGATCGTGCCGAACGAGCTCGCGGTCGACGGCGGGCGCTTCGACGTCCAGGTGGACGGCCGGCCAACCCCGATGACGGTCCATCTGGGAGCGTTTTACGACCCTGCCGGCGAGAAGGTGAAGTCGTGAGCCTCTCGTTCCTCTCCGTCGACGCTGCCGCCGACCGCAGCGGCTTTCACCCCGTCGCCACCTCCGCGATCGATCGCGCGCAACGCGACCTCGGCGCCACGTTCGAGGAGCGCGGCGGCTGGCTCGTTCCCGTCTCGATACCCGGAGAGGAGGAGCGCGCGTCCGCCCGCGTTGCGGATGTCTCGCACCTGACAAAGCTCGAGCTGCGGCCTGCGGGAGAGGCGATACGGGACGACGGAGTCGTCTGGTACGCGATCTCTCCGCGGCGCGCGCTCGTCCTTTGCGCACCGGCGCTCGGCGACGCAGCGCGCGCCAAGGTCGGTGACCGGTTCTGCCTCGACGTCACGAGCGCCTATTCCGTGATCGCTGTTGCCGGGCCGAAGGCCGACACCGTCCTGAGCCGGATGACCCACCTGCACCACTTCCCCTCGGGCGGCGAGATCGCCCACGTACAGGGGCACATCCTGGAGCGTGACGGCGGCTACTGGATCATCTGCGCGCAGGAGCTCGGCCAGTACGTCTGGGAGGTCGCGGTCGACCGTGCCTCCGCGCTCGGCGGCGGCCCGGTCGGGGTCGACGCACTTGCGGGAGGGACGGCATGAAGGACATCTTCTTCCGCAAGGAGATCCTCAAGCGTCCCGGGCCGCTGAAGAAGCACTACGACGTCGTTATCGTCGGCGGCGGCTCGCACGGCCTCGCCACCGCCTACTACCTCGCGATCCACCACGGCATCACGGACGTCGCGATCCTCGAGAAGAGCTACATCGGCTCGGGCGCGGCGGGACGGAACACGACCATCATCCGCGCCAACTACCGCACGCCCGAGGGCGCGGCGTTCTACAAGGAGAGCGTCAAGATCTACGAGAAGCTCTCGGCCGACCTCGAGTTCAACATGATGTTCTCCCAGCACGGCCACTTCACGCTTGCACACTCCGACCGGTCGCTCGTCGTGCAGAACGAGCGTGCCGAGGTGAACAAGCTCCTCGGCATCGACAGCCGCGTGATCGACCGGCAGGAGGTGAAGAAGCTCTGCCCCCAGATCCACATCGGCGAGGACGTGACGTGGCCGATCCAGGGCGCGCTCTACCACCCGCCGGGCGGGATCATCCGCCACGATGCCGTCGTCTGGGGCTACGCCAAGCAGGCAGGTCGCCGTGGCGCCGAGATCCACCAAGGCGTCGAGGTGACAGGCTTCGACGTCCGGAACGGAAGGGTGCACGGGGTCAAGACGAACCAGGGTGACGTCTCCGCGGGCGTCGTCCTCAGCGCCACTGCAGGCTGGTCGACTCCGGTCGCCGCCATGGCCGGTGTGCCGCTCCCCCTGACCGGGTCGATCCTGCAGGCGTTCGTGACCGAGCCGGTGAAGCCGTTCCTCGACAAGATCATCGTCTCCGCGCAGATGCACATCTACTGCTCGCAGACCGATCGCGGCGAGTTCCTCATCGGCGCCGAGGTCGAGCCATACCCGACCTACTCGAACAAAGGCACCTTCCCGTTCATCGAGTACGCGTGCCGCCACATTCTCGAGCTCTTCCCGCAGCTCCACGCGACGAAGATTCTGCGTCACTGGACCGGGCTCTGCGACATGAGCCCCGACTACAGCCCGATCATCGGGCTGACCGAGGTCGACGGCTTCCTCGTCGACTGCGGCTGGGGCACGTACGGCTTCAAGGCCGCGCCGATCACCGGTGTCACGCTTGCGGAGCTGATCGCGACGGGCAAGACGCCCGCTCTGATCGAGCCGTTCAAGCTCGAGCGCTTCTACGACGACAATCTCGTTTCCGAGCTTGCCGCAGCTGCCGTAAGCCACTGAGCGGGGTCAGGTCATGCATTCCAACAGACGTGACCCTCGTCGCCTCGACCGATCGTGTCGGAATGCAAGACCTGACCCCGAAAGGATCAACTGATGCTCTCCAGTCTCGAAATCGCGCAGGCCGCAGTCATGCGCCCGATCGCCGATGTTGCCTCCGAGGTGGGAATCGAGCCGGACGAGCTCGAGCTCTACGGGCGCTACAAGGCGAAGGTCGACCTCTCGATTCTCGATCGTCTGGCCGACCGGCCGGACGCGAAGTTGATCAACGTGACGGCGATCACGCCGACACCCGCGGGTGAGGGCAAGACGACGACGTCGGTCTCGCTGACGCAGGGATTCGGCAAGATCGGCCGTCGCGCGATCCTCGCGCTCCGCGAGCCGTCCCTCGGCCCGGTGTTCGGCGTCAAGGGAGGCGCGGCCGGCGGCGGCTATGCCCAGGTCGTGCCGATGGAGGACATCAACCTGCACTTCACGGGTGACATGCATGCGATCACGGCGGCGAACAACCTCCTCTCGGCGCTGATCGACGCCCACCGATTCCACCGGCACGAGCCCGAGATCGGGAGCGTTACCTGGCGGCGCGCCATCGACGTCACCGACCGGCAGCTACGGAACATCGTCGGCGGCCTGGGCGGTGCGAAGAACGGCACGCCCGCCGAGTCGGGGTTCGACATTACCGCGGCGAGCGAGGTGATGGCGATCGTCGCCCTCGCGACCGACCTCGCCGACCTGCGCCGCAAGCTCGGCGCGATCACTGTCGGCTATAGCCCGAGCGGTGACCCCGTGACGGCCGAGGACGTCAAGGCCGCAGGTGCGATGGCGGTGCTCCTCAAGGATGCGATCAAGCCCAACATCGTCCAGACGCTCGAGGGCCAGATCTGCTTCATGCACGCCGGTCCCTTCGCGAACATCGCTCACGGCAACAACTCGGTCATCGCCGACCGCATCGCGCTCAAGCTGGGCGAGTTCGTGATCACCGAATCCGGCTTCGCGGCGGATCTCGGGATGGAGAAGTTCATGGACATCGTCTGCCGCGTCGGCGGCCTCAGGCCGCACGTCGTCGTCATCGTCGCCACCGTCCGGGCGCTGCGCCATCACGGCGGCGGTGACTGGCGGGAGAAGGCGGAGATGAGTCAGATGACGGCCGAGGTCGAGACGGGCATGGCCAACCTCGCGAAGCACATCGAGAACGTGCGCGCCTTCGGGATCCAGCCGGTGGTCGCGATCAACACGCGGCCCGACGACGAGCCCGAGCTGCTCGAGCTGATCAAGATGCGATCGCTGGAAGCGGGCGCGTTCGGCGCCGCGATCCACAACGGCTTCGGTCAGGGCGGCGAAGGCACCGTCGAGCTCGCGGAAGTCGTCGCAGCGGCCGCAGACGCCGAGTCCGACTTCAAGATGCTGTACGCCGACGAGGAACCGATCGCCACCAAGATCGAGAAGATCGCAACGACCGTCTACGGTGCGGACGGCGTCGAGCTCGCACCCGCTGCGAGAGACGCGATCGCGCGCTACGAGAAGCAGGGGCTCGCCCACCTGCCGATCTGCATGGCGAAGACCCACCTCTCGCTCTCGCACGACCCGACGCAGCGCAACCGTCCCACGGGGTTCGTCGTCCCGATCCGCGACATCCGCGTCTACTCGGGCGCGGGCATGCTCGTGCCGCTGTGCGGCGACATGCTGCAGATGCCGGGCTTCGGCGCCCAGCCGGCTGCCTTCCAGATCGACATCGACGAGAACGGCGAGACCATCGGGTTGTTCTAAGCCACAGCCTCTGACGCGGCGGAGCCGCGTCAGGGGCAAGCGGCTTTACCGCGCTGTCTACTAGGCTCCGTGGATGAGCGAGCTCGAAGGACAGCAACTCACCGCGGCGCAGCGCAAGGCTCTCGAGGCCCAGCTGGCCGACATGGAGGGCCCCCAGCGGAAGGCCGCGGTCGACGCGATCGCAACCGCGCGGGCGTTCGGAGACCTTTCCGAGAACTTCGAATACCATGCTGCGAAGAACGAGCAGGGACTGCTCGAGGCGCGGATAGCCCGCCTCCGTCACAAGCTCCAGCACGCGGTCGTCGTCGAGCACACCTCGACCGACTCGGTCGGCGTCGGCTCCATCGTCGAGATCGAGGACGAGCAGGGCGACAAGATGGAGATCGAGATCTCGAGCGTCGGCGGCGTCTCACCCGACTCGCCGCTCGGTGGCGCGCTGATGGGCGCGGCGGTCGGTGACGGCGTCGATGTCCCGGCGCCGCGCGGCTCCTGGCGCGCGACGGTCGTCTCGATCCGCGCCGCGTAGCGCGGGCGACTCCACCGTCGAGCCCCGCTATGCTGAGCCGATGGGCCTCCCGCAGGTCGAAGCGGCTGACGAGCGAACGGTGAACGTCGGGGCCCTCGCGATCATCGCGGGCGTCGCAGCCGTCGGAGCAGGCTGGCGACGGTCGCCGCGCCTGCTCCTCGTTGCGGTTGCGGCGGTAGTTGGCGAGATCGCCCTCCGGCGCTGGCTCTCGCGGTCGTCATCGACAGCCGCACGCCGGCTGCGGGACCCGCTGAGCGGATCCCGCAGCGCGCAGGCCGATCCCTAGCCGATCAGGCCGGCCTTCTGGAGAGCGGCAGCGACCTGCTTCGGGACGAGGATCTTGTTGATCACGTGGACGACCCCGTTCGAAGCACCGAGGTTCGTCTTCGTCACGATTGCGGTGTTGAGACCCGCGGAGTCGGTGATCGCGACCTTTCCGCCCTTGATCGACAGCATGATCTTGCCGTTCGCGTTCTTGCCGAGCAGGGTCGGGACCTTGCCGTTCTTCTTGGCGACGGCGACTGCGTCCTTGGCGACGACCTTCGAGCCGAGGACGTGGTACTTCAGGACCTGAGCCAGAAGCGCCTTGTTGTTCGGGTCGGTCAGCGCCTTCGTGACGCCAGGAACGGCCTTCTCGAGATTCTTGAACGCCGCGTTGGTGGGCGCGAACACCGTCACGTTCGCCTTCGGGCTCGAGAGCGCGCCGGCGAGCCCGGCGGCCTTGACGAGGCTCACGAGTGTCGAGAAGTTCTTGTTCGACGCGGCGACGTCGACGACCGTCCCCTTCTTGGCGGCCTGCTGACCGGCCGACGCTGATCCTGCCACTGCCGCGACCGCGATCAGCGCTGTTGCTGCAAGGACGACAATCTTCTTCATCTCTCTCTCCTTTGTCTAAGTTTTGTCTATATATTTCAATGTACCAGAACGCAGGAGGTCGCCGGGGTATTCCCGTCGTGGTCGGGCTTCGGTGAGGAGAGGCCGCGGAACGCGGCGGGCCGTCTGCTCTCAGGTGTCGAGCGGCGCGAAGAGGTCCACGGCGTTGCCGTCGGGATCGAGCACACGTGCGTAGCGCTGGCCCCAGAAGGCATCCCACGGTACGTTCTTCGACCGGAACCCTGCCACGACGATTGCCGCGTGTGCCTCGTCCACGCCGGCCGGAGTCCCGCAATGGAATGCGAGCCCGAGCGGGTGACCGACCGGTTGCCGCCAGTCCGGATCGAGTTGCCTCATCAGCTCGACGGAGTCCCACATCAGCCGTAGACCCGCCGGGAGCGTGGCCTCGAAGTGCTGCTCGCCGTCGGCCGGCTCGCCGACCGGGACGCCGAGGAGGGCGTAGAAGCGGCAGGAGGCCGCCATGTCGGCCGTGACAATCCCGATTGCATCGAGGCGTGGGGTCACGAAGGGACTGTATCTCGTAGGGTGGCGAAGATGAGATCCGTGGTCATCAGCGGAGCGGGAAGCGGCATCGGCGCAGCGTGCGCGCGGAGGCTCGGAGCCGACGGGTACGGCGTCGTCCTGTCTGGCCGCCGGCGCGAGTTGCTCCACGAGGTTGCGGCCGATCTCGCGCACGCCGTCGTCGTTCCCGGCGACGTCACCGACCCGGATCACGCCGCAGCACTCGCCGATGCCGCGCGCCAGCGCTTCGGGGGTCTCGACGCCGTCGTTCTCAATGCCGGCATCGGCGACTCGGCCGCTGCCGGAGACGACACGCTGGAGGGATGGGAGCGCACGATCGGGATCAACCTCACAGGCGCCTTCCTCGTCGCGCGGGCCTGCCTGCCACTGCTCGTCGAGCGGCGCGGCTCGCTCGTCGGGATCTCGTCCAACAGCGCCCTGCGGGCGAGTCCCGATGACGCGTCCTACGCCACCTCGAAGGCCGGCCTCTCGATGCTCTGCAAGGCGATCGCGAACGACTACGGGCCGCGGGGCGTGCGCTCGAACGCCGTCTGCCCGGGGTGGGTCCGAACGCCGATGGGCGACGCGTCGATGGACGGGCTCGCGCAGCTACGCGGCGTCGATCGCGAGGGCGCCTACGGGCTCACACATGCGCATGTCCCGCTCCGGCGTCCCGGCGAGCCCGAGGAGGTCGCGTCCGTCGTCGCCTTCCTGCTCTCTCCCGAGGCCTCGTATGTGACCGGCGTCGAGTTGCTCGTCGACGGTGGAGGAGACGTCGTCGACGTCTCCGCGACCGCGTGGGCTAGCCCGCCGCCGCCCTGACCCGCAGCGCCGCCTGCGGCGCGGCGGGGGCGTCGCCGTGGCGGAAGTACGCGATCGCGTGCGTTCCGTCCGTGGCCAGTGCGTCCAGCTCGGACGCGATCGTCGCGAGGTCGCCGTCGTCGTAGGCGAGCTCCCGGAAGCGAACGTACGCCCAGCCGGCGAGGCCGCTTCGGTCGTCGACGCGCACTGCGCCGCCCCTGGCGAGGCGCTCCTCGACGCCGTCCCAGCTCGGATCGCGGAGGTCGAGGGCGTAGCGGATCGCCGGGTCGGCCGATCCGAGCAGCAGCTCGATGAAGCCATCGTCCCGGGGTGTCTCGACGACGACACGGACGCAGCCGAGCCGATCGCCGAGCGCGCGCACGCGTGCCTCGAACGGCGCGAGCCGGCGTTCGATCCGGTCGGGCGCCTTGACCGCGAACGTGAATCCGTCCGGGACCTGCGCCGCCCAGGAGCGAAACTGGCGCTCGGAGGGCAGGCGGTACTTCGTCGCGTTCAGCTCGACCGTATCGAGCTGCTGCGCGTAGAACGCCAGGTAGTCGGCGCGATCGAGGCCGGCTGGGTAGAAGCCGGGCTGCCAGGACGGATAGCTCCAGCCCGACGTACCGACGTGGACGGTGGTCACGTCGCCGGGCGACGCTCGTAGGTGACGAAGGCGAGCGAGGTCCCGTCCGCTGCGACAAGTGGCTCTCGTCGCACCTCCGTGAACGCGGCCCGGTCCCAGGCGGGAAAGAGCACGTCGCCGTCGACGTCGAGAGCGACCTCGGTCAGCACGAGGGCGTCGGCGAGGGGCAGCGCCGCCGCGAAGATCTCACTGCCGCCGATCACGAACACCTCCGGATGTGTCGCGTGCGAGCGCGAGAGCCTCGTCCAGCGATCCCGCCCGCTCGGCGCCGTCGACGGCCCACTCCGGGTGTCGCGTGACGACGATGTTGCGCCGGCCCGGGAGCGGGCGGAAGCGTTCCGGGAGCGAATCCCACGTCCGCCGGCCCATGACGACGACGTGGCCCATCGTGAGGTCGCGAAAGAACGCGAGATCCTCCGGGATGTGCCACGGGATCGCTTCGCCCGTCCCGATCACGTCGCCGCGGGCGATCGCGGCGACGATGGTGACCTTCACACCGCCACCGGTGCGCGGATCGCCGGGTGGTGCTGGTAGCCGATCACCTCGAAATCCTCGAACACGTAGTCGAAGATCGACTCGGGTCGACGCCCGAGACGGAGGGTGGGGTACGGGTACGGGTCGCGGGCGAGTTGGGTTTCGATCTGCTCGCGGTGGTTGTCGTAGACATGGCAGTCGCCGCCCGTCCAGATGAGATCTCCGGCCTCGAGGTCGGATTGCTGCGGCGAGCATGTGCGTGAGCAGGGCGTAGCTCGCGATGTTGAACGGGACGCCGAGAAAGACGTCGGCGCTGCGCTGGTACAGCTGGCAGCTCAGCCGTCCACGCGAGCCCGGCGCGTCCGATGCGCCAACGTGGAACTGAAACAGCGCGTGGCAGGGCTGTAGCGCCATCTTCGGGAGATCGGCGACGTTCCAGGCGCTGACGATGATCCGCCGGGAGTCCGGGTCGTCCCGGAGCAGCCGCAGCGTCTCCGCGATCTGGTCGACATGCCCGCCGTCGGGCGTCGGCCAGCTACGCCACTGCACGCCGTAGACCGGGCCGAGGTCGCCATCCTCGGTCGCCCATTCGTCCCAGATCGAGACGCCGCGCTCCTGGAGCCAGCGGACGTTCGCATCACCACGGAGGAACCAGAGCAGCTCGTACGCGATCGAGGGGAAATGCACCTTCTTCGTCGTCACGAGCGGGAAACCGTCGCCCAGATCGAAACGCATCTGGTAGCCGAAGACGCTCACCGTGCCCGTTCCGGTGCGGTCGTGCTTCGGCCGGCCGCTCGCGAGGACATGACGTGCGAAGTCCTCGTACTGCGTGCGCACGACGTGGTCGGGGCTCGAATCGGACACGTCCCCGACGATAGCGCGCCGCCCGGCGGCCGTCATGGTTCGAGCCGGGGGCAGCGGGGTCAGGCAGGCTTCTCGGTGAGAAGCGGCTCGGTCGTACCCGTCCTCACGACGACCCAGCCGTCGAAAACCCGCAGGGGATACGGCGCGTTCAGGAGGACCTCGGTCGTACCCCCTGCGACGACAAACGCGCCACACGACTCGGCCAGCTCGCCGTCCTTCGTCAGCCAGAGCGTGTACGTGCTCCCCTTCGGCAACGTGGGCAGCCCCGAGACGTTGAGCGTCAGCGGCCAGTTGCCGGCCTCGTCCGCGGAGAGGAGATCGATCGTCGCCTCGGCCCCGTTCGCACCCGTCATCGCGATCGTCTCGACGGGCGTTCCCGGGCCATTCCGGCCGCCGATCGTGAATCCGACACCGAACAGGATCGTCGCCGCGATCGCGACCGCGCCGATCGCAGTGAAGCGACGACGCGTGAACGGCACCGTCTGCCCGCCGAGCTCCTCCGGGGCTCCCACGAGCTCCGGTGGCAGCTCGGGTTGCGGCCCGGCCGCGATCAGGAGCTCGTGTGCTTCGAGTAGCCTCGAGCGATCGGGATCGGCGGCATCGACGAGATCGTCGAACCGGGGCGGGGTCGTGCTCACAGCTCCCCCTCGAGCGCGTCGGCGAGCCGGGCGAGGCCGCTTCGGGTGCGGGTCTTGACCGTGCCGAGCGGAACATGGAGAAAGCCCGCGATCTCGCTCTGTGAGAGGCCCGAGAAGTACGCGAGGTCGATCACCGAGCGCTCGGTCTCGGGCAGGGTCTCGAGTGCCCGGTGCACGCGCCAGGCGTCCCAGGATGCTTCCGCTTGCTCGTCCGGCGTCCGGTCGGTCGACACGACCTCTGGTGGATCGGCGAGTGTCGGGGCGCGCCGGCGCCGCTGTGCGTCGACGATCGCGTTGTGCGCGATCGTGTAGAGCCACGCGCCTCCGGGGCCTCGGCGGCGGTCGTAGCTCGGCGCGGAGCGCCAGACCGCCGTGAACACGTCCTGCACCGAGTCCTCGGCCCTACCGCGATCGCCGATGCGTCGTAGCGCGAGCCCGAGGACCGATCGTGCGTAGCGGCGGTAGAGCTCCTCGAAGGCCTCGCGCTCGCGCTGTGCGATGCGCTCGATGAGCGTCCCATCGGTGACCTCGGGCGCACTCACGACGGTGATCGTCGCCGTTCCGGCGGGAGGTTGCAAGCACAGGGGGAGAACCGCATCCACGACACGGACCTACGCGGCTCCCGCAGTCCTGGATTGAAGCCGCCGGAGACGGCAGGCCCTGCTCCATGGAGACCGCGTGGGGTGCCAGGCTTCAGCCTGGCACCCCACGCTCTTCCTACTGGGCAGCCTCGAAGCGGGCGCCGACCGCGTCCCAGTCGACGACGTTCCAGATCGCCTCGAGGTACTCGGGGCGCCGATTCTGGTACTTGAGGTAGTACGCGTGCTCCCAGACGTCGATCCCGAGGAGAGGCGTCTTCCCTTCCGAGATCGGCGAATCCTGGTTCGGGGTCGACACCACGGCGAGGCCGGTGCCGTCCCAGACGAGCCACGACCAGCCGGAGCCGAAGCGCTTGATGCCGGCGTCGATCATCTGAGCCCGCAGCACGTCGAACGCACCGAACGTTGCCTGCACCGCGTCGGCGAGCGCGCCGGTCGGCTCGCCGCCGCCGTTCGGGGAGAGCGACGTCCAGAACAACGCGTGATTGGCATGGCCGCCGCCGTTGTTCCGGACGGCCGCCTGCTTGTCGGCCGGAAGGATCTCGAGGTTCGAGATGACCGCTTCGATGGGCCGGCCCATCCATTCGGTGCCGTCGAGGGCGGCGTTGAGGTTCGTCACGTACGCCGCGTGATGCTTGCCGTGGTGGATCTCCATCGTTTGCGCGTCGATATGCGGCTCGAGCGCGTCGAGTGCATAGGGCAGCTCGGGCAGTTGATAGGCCATGCCTTCTCCTTCGTTCGGGTTTCGGTTCAAGGATATGCTGCGGAAGGTCTTTCGCCGAGCCGGAGGTTTCTTCACACATGCCGACGTACACCGACATCACACCGCGCGAACTCAAACCGGCGCTTCTCGAGCTCGAGGGCATCTCCCGGGCCTCGATCGAGGCTCACTACCGTTTGTATCAGGGTTACGTCGGCAAGCGGAACGAGATCCTCGCCAAGCTCGAATCCGTCGACCGCTCGAGCGCGAACCAGGTCTATTCGGAGATCCGCGCGCTGAAGGTCGACCTCGGCTTCGCGGTCGGCGGTGTCAAGAACCACGAGATCTACTTCGGGCACCTCGGTGGGGAAGGTGGCGACCCGACGGGCCCGGTCAAGGACCTGATCGAGCGTGACTTCGGATCGGTCGGAGCGTGGCGCGATGATCTGACGGCGACGGGGATCGCCGGGAGGGGTTGGGCGTGGACCGCGTACGACTGGGACGAGCACCGCCTCTTCAACTACATCGGCGATGCCCAGAACACGTTCCCCGTCTGGAACGCGACGCCGCTGATCGCCCTCGACGTGTACGAGCACGCGTACTTCCTCGACTTCCAGACCGACCGCGCCGCGTACATCGAGGCGTTCTTCGCGAACCTCGACTGGAGCGTCGTCAACGGCTGGATCGCCTCGTACGGCATCCCCGCCGTCTAACCTCGAGGAGTGCTCCAGGACGCGCTGATCATCGTCGGCGGCTATCTCGTCGGCTCGATCCCCTTCGGTGTCGTCGTCGTGCGGGTGTTGCGGGGCGAGGACATCCGGGCACAGGGAAGCGGCAACATCGGCGCCTCCAACGTGTGGCGCTCCTACGGGCGCTCGCTCGGCGTGCCCGTCGCCCTCCTCGATGTCCTCAAGGGCTTCGTTCCGGCGCTCGTCGGTCTCAAGCTCGGCGGCGAATGGGTCGGCGTGCTCGCAGGCTCCGCTGCGATGGCCGGGCACGCACGGCCGATCTGGCTCGGATTCAGGAAAGGCGGCAAGATGGTCGCGACGGGCGGCGGTGTTGCGCTCGCGCTCGCGCCGCTTGCCGCCGGCATCTGCGCGATCGTCTGGATCGTGACGTTCGTGCTGTTCCGCTACGCCTCACTGGCCTCGCTCGTCACGGCAGTCGCGCTCCCTCTTCTCTGCGTGGCGCTCGGAGAGCCGTGGCCGACCGTGGCCTTCGCCGCGCTTGCGGCCCTCGCGGTGATCATTCTGCACCGTCAGAACATCGGCCGGCTGCTCCACGGCACCGAGTCGCGTTTCTCGCGCCGCGCCGATACCGCCGCTACGCCGTGAGCCAGTCCGTGAGCGTCGTCTGAGGCGCGGCGTCGGCGCCGTTCATCTCGCCGCGTAGCTCGCCGACCGTGCCCCAACGCTCCGCGAGCACGTCGTGCGCGTGGATCGTCTCGAGGTTGACCTGGCGCGAGAGCACGAAGTCCTCGTCCGCGAGGGCAGGCACCTCGTCCAGCAGGCTCTTGAGAGCGACGCGGACAGAGTCCTCCACGAAGCGCGGCTGGAGGTGGGCATGCTCGACGACGAAGAGCTCGTCCGGCCGCTTGAGGAGCTCGAATACGGGAGCGCTCATCGACCGCTCGACGACGTCGACGAGTGTCTCGGCATCGATCTCGCTCGTCGTGCCGACGAGGAGTGTTCCGCGGCCGCGCTGGTTGTGTGTCGCAATCGGGACGAGCTGCAGGATCGTGTCGATCGAGGCGGGCTCGAAGCCGGCCTCCGACAGACGCTCGGCGGCCCTCCCGGCGACGAGTCCCTGTGCGCACGGGCACGCGTTGATCCCGGTCGCCTCGACACCGACGACGCGCTTCGCGTTCGTTGCGGTCGCCGCCGCGATCCCGATCAGCGAGACCATCTCCTGGGTCGGGAGCCCTGTCACCGGCGTGACCCGGCGCATCGGCCAGCGGGCAGTGATGCGGACCTCGGCCCGGACGGCGTTCTGGCGCTCGACGATGTTGCGGGCGATCACCTCGGCGATCTCCTCGACGATCCTGGCTTCGCCGAGGACGGCGTCGCCGATCGCCTCGTCGAAGACCTCCGGGAACCGCGACATGTGGACGCCCTTCTGACCGCGCGCGAGGTCGACGGTGCATTCGATGTCTGCTGCCATGACCGTCTCGGCGTCGCCGCGGCGGATCCGGATCGCCTTCTGCACGCCCGTCACGCCGGCACGCGAGAGGGCAAGCCCCACCGGCGGCGCCGACGCCTGCATGTCCGCGACGAGATGCAGGTGGTCGGGCATCTCGGGAACGTAGCAGCGCCGATTCGGACGGGCGCACGGGGCGCAAGCCCCGCTACGGCAGTCGAAGGGTCTGCTGCAGCGCGCTCACGGGCGAATCGTCCCAGCCGTGCTCGCCGACCGGTTCGGCCCCGCGCGGGTAGAGCGTCACGGCGAGGACGACCCCAGCAGCGAGTCCGCCGACGAGGAGCGCGCGGCGCGCCACGGTCCCGGAGAGGCGACCGCGCCGGTTGCGCTGCCAGTCGAGCCTCCCGATCCGGGTGGCCCGGAAGGCATAGGCGAAGACGTGCACCAGGACGAGCGCGCCCCAGACGAAGAAGCTCACGACGTGGACCGTGCCGAGAAGCCCGCCGCGCGCTCCCGTCACGACCAGCGCAATGCCGCTGCCGAACAGCGTGACCGTCGAGAGGACGAGAAACGGTGCCAGCGCGCGAAGCGCCAGGGCCGGCGGCCCCCGGCGGACGTAGTCGGCGTGACGCGTGTAGTAGCGGAGCATCCTCCAGCTCGGAACAGGGCCTGAACTCCGCGTCGGCGCGCACCATGAGGTCTCCCCGGGTTGCCCCGCGACGCCTGCGCCGTGAGAATGGCCCCGTGGGCGTCTCCGATGACCCGTCCGTCACGCCTGGTGGCGGCGTGCGCCGAAGCCGGCGCAATCGCGGCACGCGCGCGAACGCCGCCGCTGCGGCGGCAGGCCCGGCGGCAGTCTGGCCGGGCCTCTCGAGCGGGGCGTACACGCCGCTGTCGATCGCCGAGATCGAGCGCATCCACGCGACGGCACTCGACGTTCTCGAGAAGATCGGGATCGGCGAGCCGATCCCGGAGATCCTCCACTACGCGCTCCCTCGCGGCTGCACGGTAGGGGAAGACGGCCGGCTCCGGTTTCCGCGCGGGCTCGTCGAGGAGATGATGGGCGTTGCCTCCCGAGGCTACGTCAGGCACGCGGTCGACCCGGCGAACGACATCGAGATCACCGGTGAGCGCGTCTACTTCTGCACGTCGGGCGAGGCCGTCACCGTTCTCGACTACCCCACGCAGACGTTCAGGCCGGCCCGGCTCGTCGACCTCTACGACGCGGCCCGGCTCGTCGACCGGCTCCCGAACATCCATTGTTACGGGCAGCCGTTCATCGCGTCCGAGTACAGCGAGGAGACCTACGTCCACGACGTCAACGTCGCGTACACCGCGCTCGCCGGCCAGAACAAGCCGTTCTCGTTCAGCTGCGCCACCGTAGGTCACGTCGACGACCTCGTCGCGATGTTCGATCTCGTCGCGGGCGGGGAAGGCGAGTTCCTGAAGCGCCCCTTCTGCAGCATCGGGGGCTGCCCGATCGTGTCGCCCTTGCGGTTCGGGAAGGACAACGCCGAGGTGCTCGTGCGTACCGCGGAGCTGGGGCTCGCCGCCGATATCGCGATCGCCCCTCAGGCGGGGGCGACCGCTCCTGCTGCGCTCGCGGGCGCGCTCGTCCAGTCGTACGCCGAGACGCTCGCCTGCCTCGTCGTCGTCAACCTGATCCGGCCCGGCAACCCGTTCGATTTCGGGATGTGGCCGTTCGTCTCGGACCTTCGCACCGGCGCGTTTTCCGGGGGTGGGGGCGAGGAGGCGCTGCTGATGGCCGCGAGCGCGCAGATCGCGAACCACTTCGGCTTCGTCTCCTCGGTCGCGACCGGGATGACCGACGCGAAGACGATGGACGCCCAGGCCGGCTACGAGAAGGGCATCACGATCACGGCGGCGGCGCTCGCCGGAGGCAACCTCGTCTCTGCGTATCCGGGCATCGTCGGCAGCCTGATGGGGCAGTCGTTCGAGGGGCTGCTGATCGACAACGACCTGCTCGGGAACGCGCAGCGCCTCCTCCGCGGGATCGAGGTGACCGACGAGACGCTCTCGTTCGACGTGATCGAGGAGACGGTCTTCGGGATCGGTCACTACCTCGGCTCGGATCAGACCGTCGAGATGATGCGAAGCGAGTTCCAGTACCCGGACCTCGCCGACCGGACGAGCCCCGGCGCCTGGGAGGACGAGGGAAGCCGGAGCATCTACGATCGCGCGCACGAGCGGGTGCGGGAGATTCTCGGCTCGCACTACCCGGAGCACCTCGACCCCGCGGTCGACTCGAAGATCCGCGAGCGATTCCCGATTCGCCTCGACCCGGCAGACATGCGGCCGGGCAACGGGCGCTGGGAGCCGGGCTTGTAGTCACTCGCGCCGTTCCGTTCAGGCGACGCTCAGGTAGCGGCGACGAGGATGAGGGCATGAAGCGTTCCCGTGATGGCTGACGATCTCCTGAACGCTGAGCCCGCTACCGCAGGAGGCGAGACAGGCGGCGGTCCTTCAGCTCCTTGCCTCCCGTCTGACAGGTCGGGCAGTAGGTGATCGTATGTTCCTCGAAGGCGACGCGCCGGAGGGTGTCGTGACCGAGCGGGCAAGGCTCGCCGAAGCGCCCGTGGATCCGGTAGACGTCCTTGTCGCCCTTCCCCGCTTCGCGCAGACTGAGCGCGCGCTCGAGATCGTCGTCGATCGCCGCCGCCAGCCGCTCGGCCTCCTCGGCCGACAGGTCGGTCGAGAGCTTGAACGGCGACAGCCGTGCGAGCCAGAGGATTTCGTTCGCATGTGCGCGGCCGATGCCTGCGATCGCGCGTTGGTCACGCAGGAGAGGGTGGAGCCGGCGCCGCTCGTGCGCGAGGATCTCCGCGAGTCGCCCCGGCCCGAGCCCCAGCGCCTCCGGCCCGAGGTGCGAGAGCTCCGCATCGAGCCCGGCCGGCGTGAAGAGCCAGACGCCTGCGCGCTTCTTCTTGCCTGCCTCGGTGAGGGCGAGCTCGCCGCCGTCGGCGAACGAGAGCCGGAACATCGGCGTCTTCGGCGTCTTCGCTCCAGGGGCGTGATAGCGCAGCCGACCGGCGCTCATCAGGTGGACGCGGAGGACGAGCTCGCCGTCCGCCGTCGGGAGGAGCAGGTTCTTGCCGCGGCGCCGCGCTCCCGCAAAGCTCTTGCCTGCGAGCGAGCCGAGCGGCGGATCAAAGGTCTTCAGCGTCGCGATGTGTGCGGGGCCGGCCCGCTCCACCGGCGCGCGCGCGACGAGTGGGTCGAGTTCGCGCACCCACGCCTCGATTTCCGGTAACTCGGGCATGGGGGTAGTTTCCCCTGAATGGCGGCTCCGATCCAGGTCGAGGTCGTGCGCGGGGGCATCGTCGAGGCGATGCACACCGTGCACTGCCGTCGCCGTACGCGACGGCAGGATCGTTGCCGAGGCCGGAGACGCACGACGCGTCGCCTTTCTCCGCTCTGGCGCGAAGCCGATCCAGGTACTGCCGCTCGTCCGGGCTCGGCCCGACCTCGACGATCGGGAGATCGCGATCGCGTGCTCGTCCGACCTCGCGCGCCCCGAGCAGCTCGAGGCCGTGCGGTCGCTGCTCTCCAGGGCACACGTGTCCGAATCGGATCTCGAGACCGGCCCCGAGCCGACTCCGATCGAGCACACATGCTCTGGCAAGCACGCCGGGTTCCTTCTCGTCTGCCGCGCGCGAGGCTTCGAGACAGAGGGGTACCGACTGGCGTCTCACCCATTGCAGCGGGAGTTGCTCGGTACGGTCGCGGACGCGGCGGATGTCGACCCGCTCTCGATCGGCGTCGCGACCGATGGCTGCGGCGTCCCGACGTTCGCCCTGCCGCTCGACCGCTGCGCCCATGTCTTCGCGCGGCTCCCGCACCTCGACGACGGATCGCGGGTCGTCGCGGCGATGCGTGCCAACCCGGAGATGCTGCGCGGGCCGATCGCGGCGGACGCAATGCTGATCCGCGAGGTCGAGGGCTGGGTTGCGAAGGACGGTGCCGAGGGCCTCTTCTGCGCCGCATCCATGGACGGTCTTGGAGTTGCGCTCAAGGTCGAGGACGGGCTCCTTCCGTGCTATTCGTCCTGCACTTGACCGCTTTCTCGGCGTGCTCGGTGTCGAGACGGGCGAGCTCGGTTTCGTCACGCTGGAAAACAGCCGCGGTGAGACCGTCGGACAGTTGAGGACACGTCCCGAAACTCGTGCCCCAAAGGGCGCAACTGCGTATAGGATTCGCCCCCTGCAAGGGGGAAGCCGGCCGGAGGGGGCCGGGGAATCGGTACAGGGATAGGGCTCGTCTCTTCGTCAACCACGAGAAGAAGGGGTTCATGCTCTCGGTCGAAATCGCTCTGCCAGACGTCGAGGAACTGCACAAGCTCGTAGAGCAGGGGCAGGAGAAAGGGTTTCTCACCTACGACGAGATCGTCAACGCGCTCGAGGACGTCGAGTTGACGAAGGAGCAACTGGAGGAATTCACCACGTACGCGATCGACCACTCGATCGAGCTCGTCGAGGGTGAGCAGCACAAGCGGCTGCCACACGAGCCGGTTCCGGTCGAGGACGAGAAGGTCGTCGCACCGAAGCTCGACCTCACGGTTGAGCCGTCGCTCGACTCGCTCAGGCTCTACCTCCGCGAGATCGGCAAGGTGCCGCTGCTCACCGCACACCAGGAGGTGTCGCTCGCGAAGAGGATCGAGCGAGGAGACATGGCGGCGAAGCAGCACATGATCGAGGCGAACCTGAGGCTCGTCGTCTCGATCGCGAAAGGGTATCTGGGGCGGGGCCTGTCGTTCCTGGATCTGATCCAGGAGGGGTCGCTCGGCTTGATCCGTGCGGTCGAGAAGTTCGACCATCGCAAGGGCTACAAGTTCTCGACCTACGCGACCTGGTGGATCCGGCAGGCAGTCACCCGGGCGATCGCCGACAAGGCGCGCACGATCCGGATCCCGGTGCACATGGTCGAGAAGCTCAACAAGGTCGTCCACATCGAGCGCCAGCTCGTGCAGCGACTCGGCCGCGAGCCGAAGCCCGAGGAGATCGCGGAGGAGCTCGAGATCCCGACCGAGGAGGTGCGGGAGATCCTTCGCATGGCGCAGCTGCCGATCTCGCTCGAGAAGCCGATCGGCGAGGAGGAGGACTCCGCCCTCGGCGACTTCGTGCCGGATGATGCTGCTGAGTCGCCCTTCGACACGACGTCGGTGGCGTTGCGCAGGTCGGACATCGACCTGGCGCTCTCGTCACTGCCCGAGCGCGAACGCAAGGTGATCGAGCTGCGGTTCGGCCTCAGCGGTACCCAGCCCTGCACGCTCGAAGAGGTGGGGCAGGCGTTCGGGGTCACGCGCGAGCGGATTCGCCAGATCGAGAACAACACGCTGAAGAAGCTCGAAGGTTTGCCTGAGGCTCAGGCACTCCGCAACTGCATGTAAGGACAGCGCAGCGTCGCCGCTGATCCCGGGGGAGGCTTCGGCCCCCCGGGGGTCGTGGCGCTCCCGCGGTGAACTCCCAGGGGGTTGTGGGCCTGCAGCCCGCCCCGTTCTCCACCGAGGAATCACTCCCACAGGAGCGGCCACCAACGCGCTCGCGCAGGCGGCGTTCGGTTTTCCTCTCGTCATGTTCCACGCGCCTTGACGTGGATTCAACCCGCCACTCGACGAGAGATGACGCGTTTGTGTGCTACAGTCCAATAACTAGACAAAAGCTGGACAAACAAATTGAGAAAGGACATCATGCGCAAGTTCCTCGCACTCCTCGCACTCTCGTCCGTCGTCGTTTTCGCTCTCGTGGTACCGACCGCGGGCGCCGCCAAGAAGGCCGACTCGGACATCGTCGGTACCGCGGTCGCCGCAGGTCAGTTCAAGACACTCGCATCACTGCTCACCTCGACGGGCCTCGTGAAGACGCTCCAGGGCAAGGGCCCCTACACCGTCTTCGCGCCGACCGACGCAGCGTTCGCGAAGGTCCCGAAGGCAACCCTCGCCAAGCTGAGCAAGGACAAGATGCTGCTCAAGAGCGTCCTCCTCTACCACGTCGTCAAGGGCAACGTGCCGGCATCCACCGTCGTGACGCTGAACGGCAAGTCGGCCAAGACCGTCAACGGCGCGCCCGTCAGCATCTCGGTCAAGGGCGGCAAGGTCTACCTCAACGGCTCGACCAAGGTCACAAAGACCGACATCATGGCCTCCAACGGCACCATCCACGTCATCAACAAAGTGCTCCTCCCGCCCGCTGACATCGTCGGTACCGCGGTCGCCGCAGGTCAGTTCAAGACACTCGCATCACTGCTCACCTCGACGGGCCTCGTGAAGACGCTCCAGGGCAAGGGCCCCTACACCGTCTTCGCGCCGACCGACGCAGCGTTCGCGAAGGTCCCGAAGGCAACCCTCGCCAAGCTGAGCAAGGACAAGATGCTGCTCAAGAGCGTCCTCCTCTACCACGTCGTCAAGGGCAACGTGCCGGCATCCACCGTCGTGACGCTGAACGGCAAGTCGGCCAAGACCGTCAACGGCGCGCCCGTCAGCATCTCGGTCAAGGGCGGCAAGGTCTACCTCAACGGCTCGACCAAGGTCACGAAGACCGACATCATGGCCTCCAACGGCACCATCCACGTCATCAACAAAGTGCTCCTCCCGCCCGCGAAGTAGTCGACCGGCGAAGGGAACGAACGACAATTGGGCCGCGGGAGACCGCGGCCCACGTCGTTGGTCCCGGGCTCAGCTCGTCAGGAAGCCGCGTTCGCGCAAGGTGCCGAGGCCGAGCTCGCGAAGGTCGCTCGTGAGCGACGCCACGTCGGCGTCCATCGGGCCGTAGGTCGACTGCCTCGAGCCACACCGTCTTGTCGGAGATCTCGCCGACGAGAACGCGAGCCGCCGACCCGTTCGTGCCGGGCAGGGCGGCGGTCGTCGCGAGCAGCGCGTCGCGCGCCTCCACGATCGGCGTTCCGATCGAGACCGGAAAGCGCGCCGCGATGAGCCTCCTGGGATCCTTGATCGAGCGGTTGACGACCTTGCTGGTCGTTAGCTGCGTGTTCGGGATGAAGACGCGTCGGGCGTCGTCGGTGACAAGGGTCGTGTAGATCAGGGCGATCTCCTCGACGATTCCGGTCTCGCCGTCGACCGTGATGCGATCGCCGAGGCGGAGCGGCTGGGAGAACGACACGAGGAGACCCGACCCGAGGTTCGACAGCGGCGTGCTGAAGGCGAGACCGGCAAACAGCGCGATCACGGCGCTCGAGGCGAGGAGCGCCTTTGCGATCTCCGATGTGACGTCGTAGAGCGAGAGAACAGCCCACAGGGCGACCACTGCGACGAGGGCCACGATCACCCGACGCGCGAAGTTGAACGTGGTGCGATGCCGCGCGACGGAGTCGGGATCCCGCCGCTTCAGGCGTGTCTCGTAGCGGCCGTAGGCGAAGTCGAGCCCGAACCGCACGACGACGACGACGACGATTCCGATCGCGCCCGTGATCAGCGCTTCGGTGGCTCGATGTGAGATGTCCATCGCTCGCGTGATTCGGCGGCGAGACGGCAGAGCCTTCCCGGACTACGCGTCCTGGATCGGTTCTTTCTCCAGTTCGAACGCCGCGTGCAGCTCACGGACGGCCTTCGGGATCTCCGAGCGGGCGATCATGCAGGAGATCTTGATCGGCGAGGTCGAGATCATCTCGAGGTTGATGCCGTTGTCGGCGAGTGTGCGGAACATCTTCGCGGCGACTCCGGGGTGCGAGCGCATGCCGGCACCGATGAGCGAGACCTTGCCGAGGTCGTGGTTCTCCTCGACCGTGAACGCACCGAGCTCTCCGTGCGTGCTCTCGAGTGCGCGCTGGGTCGCCGAGACGTCCTCCGCGGGAACGGAGAACGACATCTCGGCGTTCCCGTGGACGACGTTCTGGATGATGGTGTCCACGTTCACGTTCGCCGAGCCGACGACGTCGAAGATCAGTGCGGCGACGCCGGGCCGGTCGGGGATGTCGGACAGCGTGAAGACCACGTCGTTCTCGCTGTGGGTCACGGCCGACACGATTGGCTGCTCCATCGAGGCTCCTTCCTGAACCCAGGTGCCCTCCTCGTCCGAGAACGTGGAACGGGCATGAATACGAACACCGTGGTTGCGCGCGAGCTCGACCGACCGCAGCATCAGAACCTTCGCGCCGGAGGCGGACATCTCGAGCATCTCCTCGTACGAGATCGTCGGGAGCTTGCGGGCGTTCGGCACGATGCGCGGATCCGCGGTGAACACGCCCGACACGTCGGAGTAGATCTCGCACGCGGCACCGAGTGCGGCCGCGAGCGCCACCGCCGTCGCGTCCGTGCCTCCGCGGCCGAGCGTCGTGATCTCCATCGTGTCGCGCGAGAAGCCCTGGAACCCGGCGACGAGCACGATCTTGCCCTGGTCGAGCGCGTCCCTGACCCGATCGCCCCTGATCTCGCGGATCTTCGCCTTCATGTGGGCGGCGTCCGTGAGGATCCCCGCCTGAGAGCCGGTCAGGGAAAGCGCCTCCTGCCCGAGATCGTGGATCGCCATCGCGACGAGCGCGCAGGCGATGCGCTCGCCGGTCGAGAGCAGCATGTCGAACTCGCGAACGTTGGGGCTCGGCGACACCTGGTGGGCGAGATCGATCAGCCCGTCGGTCGTCTTGCCCATCGCCGACACCGTGCCGACGACCCTGCAGCCCGCGCTGCTTCGCCTCGACGAGGCGCCGCGCGACGTGTTGGATCTTGGCTGGGTCGGCGACCGACGAGCCGCCGAACTTCATGACGACGGTGTCGAAGTCCACGGGCTGAGAGTACCGTTCGGGCTTGCGTGTGAGGCCGGGGGTGCGTTGGCCTTTCCGCCGGGCCCGGCCTCCGATCGTCGGCGTACGATCGGCCCGTGAGCTCCCCTGCAGCGTCACCCGGCCCGGACAACCTCGTTCGCTGCAACGCGGAGCACGACTTGGCCCTCGAACGGGAGAGGGTGCGCTCGTTGCTCGAGGCCGGGTCCTTCTTCTGGCTCGACGTTCACGACCCGCAGGCAGGCGACCTCGAGATCCTGCGGGAGGAGTTCGGCTTCCACCCGTTGTCGCTCGAGGACTCGTGGACGTTCGCGCAACGGCCGAAGCTCGACGAGTACGACGACTACGTGTTCCTCGTCGCCTACGGGGTGTCGGGAGGGGACGACGGAGACGGCCTCGTCGAGGTGCACTGTTTCTACTCCGACCGTTACCTCGTCACGCTGCATCGGGACGAGGCGCCGTCGATCGACCTGCTGCGCGCGCGCTACGTGAAGCGCGACTCGCCGGTCGACAATCCCGCCCGGTTGCTCCACGCGGTCGTCGACGGTCTCGTCGACAGCTTCTTCCCGCGCCTCGAGGCGATCGACGATCGCATCGACACGCTCGAGGACGAGATCTTCCTCTCGGCCGGCGACCCCGAGCTGCAGGAGATCTTCGCGATGAAGCGCGCTCTCGTGACGATGCGCAAGGTCGTCGCACCACAACGCGACCTGTTCGCCTCGATCGTCGGTGGCGTCGAGTCGTTTCCGGGCATGAGCGACGACGACGAGCGGTACTTCCGCAACGTCTACGACCATCTGATCCGCATCGGCGAGATGATCGACACCTATCGCGACCTCCTCACGGGAGCGATGGACGTCTACCTCTCGACCGTCTCGAACCGGCTCAACGTCGTCATGAAGCAACTCGCCATCATCGCCACGGTGTTCATGCCCCTGACCTTCCTGACGGGCTTCTTCGGCCAGAACTTCGGCTGGCTCGTGTTTCACAGCGGCGGGCTCGAGCACTTCCTCGTCTACGGGATCGGCCTCGAGGCGGTCTCGCTCGCGCTCGTGCTCGGCTTCTTCTTCCGCCGCGGCTGGCTCAGTCGGTGAGACCGGGCCGCCGGTAGCGCTTCGCGTACGGGGGAACCGCCGGCCCGGGCTTGAGGCCGGGTGCCGGCACCGGGTCGAGCGACCGTACGGTCAGTGGGATGTGGCCAGCCCAGATGTCGAGCTCTGCGTCCGGGGTCCCATCGTCGTCGGGGCCGCCGGTGCGAACCTTCGCCGAGGCTTCGTCCAGCGGGAGCGAGAGTACCCCGGTCGCCTTCAGCTCCTTGCGCGTCGGGGGGCGCGAGTCTGCGAAGCGGCCGGGGAGCAGCTTCTCGGTGAACGCCTCGAGCACCGCGTTCTTCTCGTTCGGATCGGTGACCGTCGTCGCGGTGCCGAGCACGACGACCGAGCGATAGTTGATCGAGTGCTCGAAGACCGAGCGGGCGAGCACGATCCCGTCGAGGAGGGTCACGGTGACGCAGGCCGGGATGCCCTCGCTGACCGAGCGGACCGTCCGGCTCGCCGAGGAGCCGTGGACGTACAGCCGGTCGCCGAGTCGCGCGTGGAGCGTCGGGATCACGTATGGCTGCCCTTCACGCTCGAACCCGAGGTGGCAGACGAGAGCCGCGTCGAGGATCGCGTCGATCGTCTCGCGATCGTACGCGGCGTTCTCGGGTACCCGCTTGACGCGGGTGCGGGCAGACGGTGCTCCGGAACGGTGTGCCATCGAGCGTCGAGCGTATCTGGTCGTGCCCGAGGCGAGGTGCGGCTCGCGCTCGTCGGATGACGTACCCGTCGTCGAAGGTGACCGCGGAGGCTGCGTCGCCGCGAGGCGACTTGCGGCGGAGAGCGACCACCTCCTCGGTTGACCCCGGCGTACGTCGTCCTGGCGGCGCGTTGCCGACGCCGATATCGTGGCCGCATGGCCGTCGTCTACGTCCTCATCGCGATCCTCGTTGCCGCGGTCGTCCTCGTCATCGTGCTCTTCAACCGGATGGTCCGGTTGCGGAACGAGGTCGATACGGGTTGGGCGAACATCGACGTCCAGCTGAAGCGCCGGAACGACCTGATCCCGAACCTCGTGGAGACGGTCAAGGGCTACGCCGCCCACGAGCGAGGCACGTTCGAGGCCGTCACGGAGGCGCGCGCCGCCGTCGCCCGCGCGGGCGGCCCTGCCGCTGCTGCCGAGGCGGACAATCTGCTCACGGCCGCCCTCGGTCGGTTGTTCGCCGTTGCCGAGGCCTACCCCGACCTGAAGGCGAGCGAGAACTTCCTTCAGCTACAGAACGAGCTCGCCGCGACCGAGGACAAGATCGCCGCGGCCCGGCGCTACTACAACGCCACGGTCTTGCGCTTCAACAACTCGATCCAGACGTTCCCCGCGATCATCCTCGCGGGGGTCTTCGGGTTCGTGAAGCGTGAGTTCTTCGCCGCCGAGGCCGGCGACCGCGAGCTTCCGGAGGTCAGCTTCCAGCCGTGACCCTGCAGCAGCAGATCAGGGCGAATCGCTTTCGCACCGTCCTCGTGCTCGCTGCTTTCGGCCTTCTGATCATCGCTCTCGGCGGGGCGGCCTACGCACTCGGCGGCACGGGGCTCGGTGGTCTCGTGCTCCTCGTGGGCGTCGTGTACGGCATCTTCGCCTACATCCAGAGCGGGTCGATGGTCGCGAAGCTCACCGGCGCGCATCCCGTGACGCGGGCCGAGTGGCCGGAGGTCTACCACCTGATCGACACCGTCTCGATCGCGGCGGGGATGGACGCGGCTCCACCGCTCTACGTCGTCGACGATCCGGCGCCGAACGCCTTCGCGGCCGGCCGCACGCCGGCGAAGAGCTACGTCGTGGTGACGAGCGGGCTTCTGCGGGCGATGAGCAAGCGCGAGCTCGAGGGCGTGCTGGCACACGAGGTCTCGCACATTCGCAACCGGGACGTGCGGTTGATGACGCTCGCGGCGGTCCTCGTCGGCGTCGTCGCGCTCGTCAGCGACCTGCTCGCGCGGATGCTCTACTTCGGCGGCGGACGCCGCAAGGGGAGCGGTAACCAGGGCTGGATCTTCCTCGTGCTCGCCATCGTGACGATCCTGCTCGCACCGCTCGCCGCCGTGATGGTGCAGATGGCGTTGTCTCGGCGGCGCGAGTACCTGGCCGACGCGTCCGCTGCCGAGATCACGAACGACCCGGAGGGCCTCGCGCTGGCGCTACGTCGGCTCGAGCTCGACGAACGCGAGATCAAGCACGTGACCTCGGCGACGGCGCACCTCTACATCGAGACACCGCTGCGCCACACGACAGGACCGACGCGGTTCGTCTCGGGGCTGTTCAACACGCATCCGCCACTCGCGGCCAGGATCGGGGTACTCGAGGAAGCCGGCGGGTTCCGGATCCCCGACCACCTCCCGGACGTCGCGGATCCGACCTACGCGAACCGCGAGAAGCCTCCCCAGGGGCCGAGGTAGACCGGGCCGAAACCTGCGAGAAGCTCGCGAGCGGCGGGGCTCGGGTCGCCGTAGACGACGAAGCGCGTCGGGTCGACGGACGCGAGGAAGCGTGCAGCCCACTTCTCGAGGAAGCCGTTCACGTGGCTGATCATCGCCTCGGAGTCGGCGTACTTCTCGAAGATGTGAACGGTGCCACCGTCCTCCGAGATGTACCACTCGTAGCCGAGGCTCTGCGGCTCCTCGCTCGTCCCCGCAACCATCTCGTCCATCAGCGCCTTGAACGTGTCGAGCTCGCCGTCCTTGACCGCGAGTTCGATCACCCAGGAAACGTGGTCTTTCATCGGGCTCTCCTCTCGTTGTTCCCTCGAATCTATCGCGTGTGACAGAAGTGGTCAGAGCCCGTCCCAGTCCTTACGAATCCCTTACAACCGGTGCCGCGGGTCGCCAGGGGGAGACTCCACTTGCGACGCTGACCACTGTCCCGGCTTCGGAATCCGACGAGCGAACGATCGCTCTTGTGTTGTGTGGCAGCCAGGGGCATACTCGACCGATGCGCATGCTGCCGAGGTGGCGTACCCTCGGGGTCGCCTTCGCAGTCGCGTTCTGCGCTCTGCCCTCGACCGCGGGAGCCTTCGACACCGGGCCCCACGCGGACCTCACGCGCGACGCCCTCACGTCGGAGGGGTTCGGCCCGGCGGCCGCGGACGTCGGGATGGTGGACAACTGGTTCGTCGACTACTACACGAACCCGGACAAGAACCCGTACTCGGGGCACGCGAGCGCCCTGATCGGCGTCACGCGTCTGGGGCTCGCGCGCGAGAATTGGCTCCAGCAATGGGTCTCGGGTGCTCGGCACATGCACTTCGATTCCGAGATTCACGATGTCGGCCATCCGAATCTCGGCACGACCGCCGGGATCGACCAGGAGTGGCAGCGGCTCATGTACCTGACGCGGAAGTGGACGCGCTATGCAGGGCAGAACAACGACCCGCTGCGCCTCATGGCCGTCGTGGGTATCTCGCTCCACGCCGTGCAGGACTTCTACTCCCACAGCAACTGGGTCGAGGATCGCGGCGTGCTCGGTCGAGGCGGTCCGGGGCTCTCGCCGGAGGACTTCGGCGACGCGCCCACGTGGTTCGACGTGCCGCCCAGGGAACGCGACAAGCTGGGCATCTACACCGGCGTCAAGGGCGCACCGCACATCGGGAAGACCCCCCCTCGCGGGCACGGGAACTGGCGCTCCGACAACAACAGATCGCTCGACGGAGGGCTCAACAAGGATTGGCCGGGGCGACCGAAGTACCAGGCGGCCTACGTCACCGCGTACTTCGCCTCGCGCCAGTGGATCCGCGCGATTCACGACTGGCTCGGCAACGAGCCGCTCTGGCGGCGCGCGCAGTCGCTCGCGAACACGACGGCCCTCAGGCACGACGTGGTCGGAGCCGAGCAGATCTCGAAGCACAGCGGCCACTGGCAGGGTGGTGGAGAGCCGTGCGTCCCCTTCAGCTGCGGTGAGCGAACCGGTAAGGCGGGCAGCGTCGCCAGCCTGCGGCTCGCGATCGGCGCCTTCCACGATCGCGGCCCCTCGCCCTACCGCCGGGCCTTCAACGAGCTGATCGGTGCGTTTGCGATGTACCCGTCGGAGGCGACCGGGCTCGGCGATCTCCCGACGAGCCGCACGTACCAGCTGACAACGCGCTTCGTGAAGGCCGAGGTCACGGCCTACGGAGGCCCCGATCTCGGCGACCTGGTCGGCGGTGCCGACGACTACGTCAACGCGAGGATCGGCCCTCAGTCCTACACCTCGACCGTCATCAACGGCGAGGACTCGTTCCGCTTCCCGCGCCCGTACGCGCCGGTCACCTGGATCCGCTCGATCACGACCACCAACCGGGCCAGCATGCCCGTGACGTCGATGACCGTCCGGATCGAGACCGGCGGTCGCCGGTACGCCGGAACCGATGACAACGTCTATCTGCGGATCAACAACCGCCTGCGATTCCCGCTCGAGAAGCGCGCGTACAACGACTTCGAGCGCGGCGACGACGACACCTACAGCGTGCCGATCGACTCGGCGCTCCGAAACGGGCTGACGGTCGAGGACATCACGCAGGTGACGATCGAGAAGAGCCCGGATCGACTCGCGGGAGGCTGGTTCCTCCACGGCGTGACCCTCGTCGTCAACGGCCAGACGCTCGTGCGCAACCGCAGGATCGACCGCTGGCTCGAGGACAACCGGCGCACGTGGACGGCGCCGAGACTGGCGCGCGACCACCGCACGTCCGACGTCGTTCCGATCTGGCTCCAGATCCGTGACGACGATTTCGGCTCGAACGACACGGGCGACATCAACCGCTATGACCGCGTGACGACCCAGGTCGTCGCTTACCGCCCCGGAACGACCGTGTCCCGGACCGTCTATGGCGGCGCCCTGCTGAAGGGACGGCTCGCAATGGAGAACGGCGACCGCGCGCGCCTGACCTACCGGCTGTCGACGATCACGGTGAAACCGCCGCCGTCGCCGGTCCCGACCCCTGCTCCACCCCCGCCGCCTCCACCGCCGCCGCCGCCGCCACCGCCGCCACCGCCGCCCTCTGGCTCGCCCGATCTGGTCATCACCATGCTCAGCATCAATCAGGTGACGGTCAGGAACCAGGGCAACAAGGCTGCGGGGGGGTTCAACGTCTCCCTGCCGGGAGGCGGCGTCGTGCGCATCGCGGGCCTCGCCGCCGGCGCGTCCAAGACCTCGAACTACACGACCGGGAACTGCAACCTCACCTCGTTCATCGCGAAGGCGGACTCGAGCAACGAGGTCAGCGAGTCGAACGAGACGAACAACACCTCGGGCCTCACCATCGTGCCGATCTGCTGAGCGGCCGCTCAGCGTGGGGTGGCGCCGCATCGGTTGTCGCATTGCACGGCCTGACACCAGCTCGCACGCCACCCGTGAGTCGGCGCAGGCCTCACCGCGAACTCGCCGTCGGCCCGACCTGGGATCATCGGTCTGTGTACGCCATCGCCACGTTCGTCGTCGTTGCCGTCGTGACCCTCATCTTCGTCCGGGTTGCGACGGGTGCCCTGATCGCCACGGGAACTCCGCCGGAGGTGGCGGCCTTCCAGGCCCGTTCGGCTTTCAGCGGCGCCGGCTTCACGACCTCCGAGACCGAGAACGTCGTCAACCATCCCGTCCGGCGGCGGATCATCGCGACCACGATGTTCGTCGGCAGCGTCGGCACTCCGACGCTCGTCGTCGCCGTGCTGGTCGGGTTCCTCGGGCCTGGGCCGGGCGGCACGGAGCAGCGGACGATCGTCCTCGTCTCCTGTGTCGTTCTCGCGCTGCTCATCCTCGGCAATCGCCCGATCAACCACCTTCTCGTGGATGTCGGTCGGCGGTACACGCATCGTCGGCTGCTGTCGGCGTTCAGCGGCCGGGCCGACGAGTTGCTGACGATCGGCGACGAATACGTCGTGATCGAGGCGAGCGTCGACGAGCCGCCCGAAGCTGCGCCACGCAGCCTGCGCGGGCTCGAGCAGGCCTTGCCCGGTGTGAGGGTTCTCGGTGTCTGGCGCGCCACGGGAAAGTCGCCTGAGTACGTCGGTGAATCACCGATCGACGTGACCCTCCACACCGATGACCGGCTCGTGCTCTACGGCTCCCGCGAGCGACTGGCAGAGCTCGGCCTGATCGGCTGAGCGGCCTTACGGTTGGCGGTGGTCAGGCGTCCGCGCCGGTTGCGCCGATCCCGATCCAGGTCAACCCCTCCGCACCGGCACACATCTGCCGTCGGGCCTCGGGTGAGCAGTAGACGAACAGGCCGGGGCGCAGCGCGACCTCCTCGCCGTCCACGCGCAGCGTCCCGCTGCCGGCAACGACCGTGTACACCTCCTGCTCGTCGTTGCTGCTGTGATCGGGGATCGTCTCGAACGTGTCGTGCAGGGCCAACGGCTTGCCGAGAACCTGCATGACCGTGAACAGCGTCGTGGCGCGCAAGCTTGCTGTTTCCAGGTCACTGATGCGGTCGTTCGCGATCTGAAGCTGCGTCAGGAGCTCGGACTTCGATGGCTTGGGCACGTGAGGATCTTCGCACGTGACGGCGGGCTCCGTTGTCGCCGTGGGGTCGCTCTCGGCGACGGATGCCGCAGGCGCCGGGTTCGCATCACGCCGACGTACTAGTATCGGATGCATGGCAGGACTTCCCGAGGAGCTGAAGCAGGTACCGCTGTTCAGCGGTCTCAACCAGCGTCAGCTGAAGAAGCTCGCGCGTAGCTTCAAGGAGCGGAGCGTCGGCCCCGGCGTCTCGCTCGTGAGGGAAGGGCAGATGGACGGAATCGGCTTCTTCGTCCTCGTCGAGGGAACCGCATCGGTCAGCGTCAAGGGGACGACGCTCGCGCGTTTCGGCCCCGGCGATTACTTCGGAGAGCTGGCGATGATCAGCGAGCAGGTTCGTACCGCGACCGTGACCGCCGACACGCCACTCCGGTACCTCGTCATGGCCTTCTGGGATTTCCGGAAGTTCGCCAAGGAGAACCCCGACGTCTCCTGGAAGCTGCTGCAGCATCTCGCCGACGTGATCGCGGCGCTCTACCGGGACGCACCCCCGCTGTCCGTCTCGGCCGCGCTCGTTCCCGAGCAGACGCTCTAGCACCGTCGCCGCTCAGACGCCTCTCAACAGGTGCGAGATCGAGCCAAGCCTCCGTGGCGGAGGGCTGGGCACGACCTCCAACGAGCCCTATCGCTTGCGGTCACGACCGGATTCTGGCTGATCCAGGTTCCGTCCGCTCTCGGTGGCCCGCGCAGCGGCCGGCCGGAGCCTCTACTGCGGCGCCCCTACGGGCTGCCACGTCAGGAAGACCCCTTTGAGGCGCTTCGTCGTGCGCGTGCAGCGTCCACCTGCGCCGATCGCGGGCGGTGCTGAAGGAGCCGATTTGCACACGAAGCCAGCCGGCCCGCGGCGGAGGACGACTGTCCCGTGGTTCGGCTTCAGCTTCATGTTCTCCGGGAAGATCTTCCTCACCGCTGCGTTTGCCCAGGCACACGAGTAGTTCCCCGGCGTGTCGAAGACCGCCACGTCCACCCTGTACAACGTGCCCGCACCGACCTGCTTCGGGTTCGCCCCGCCATGGGCGTCGTAGACCGTCCATCGCGGGCCTTTCAGCTTGCACTTCGCCTGGTGGACGCCCGGCGGCAACTGGGCTCGCATGGCACCGAGCGCAAGGGGCACGGGTACGAGAAGCACGGCACCGACGAGTACCGCGACTGCCAACGCCCAGACGCATGCACGCGATGAGGGCAGTGACGTCACTCCCGGAGCGTACACCTGCCGCGTCTCTGCCGCCGCCCGGGTCCTCAGGATCTCTCGTTCCTCACTCTCCGAACGCGGACGGCGCCCACGTGGTCGAGGTAGCTCGCCAGGCGGGGCACAGCCCGGCGATGACTCTCGATGCATACGGTCACGTCTTCGATGAGGCGTCCGGGGCGGAGGGGGCGAGCGCCAGGAAGCCATCCTGGCGGCCCGTCGTGTACCCCTGTCGTACCCGATCGCGAGACCTCGGCAAGCTCAACGGCCCGCTAGAACAACGACCGCCCCGATGTCCGGGTCTTCCCTGAAAGCCCTCTGCCGGACTCGAACCGGCGACCCCCCTCCTTTCCCAGTATGACGCGAAAGGAACTCGATCAGGGTTCCGTTCGCTTTTCCAAGCCGTTCCGCCAGCACCCTGAGCGCCCGACAAAGGCGTCTGATCCCATCCGTTTCGGGGGGATTCGGTTGGATTCGGGCACTCAGTACGGGTTTGTGCCCATAATCCGTTTACGATGAACCGGGATGTCGATCGCGTCGACTGACCGTGAACGGTTGTTCGTTCTGCAGGCGTCTCACTCCGTGCTTTGCGAGCGCCGTCGCCGCTTGCACAGGACGATCGACTCGTTGGAACTGGCTTCGTCGGAAATGCCGGACGCTGCTGCAAGCCTCGACGCGTACAAGGCCAACGAGCGGCGTATTTCGCGTGAACGCCAGGAGCTGTACGACGAAATCGGCGCTCTGATCCGTGCGATCGCGCTCGCCGACGAAGACGAAGCGCCAGCGGAAACCAGGCTCGACGAGAGCGTCCGTGACACGTCTGCTGAGGCAGTTCTCGCGGACTACGCAGAGCTGCTGGATTGCGGCTTCTGCATACCTGATTGGGGAAGCGGCCACTACGAGCTGAGCGGGGACGAAAGGGCCTGGATCGACGCACTGGAGAAGCAGGCCGCGATCGACGAGATCCGCATCACACACACGTGGGAGGCTCACGCCGGGCGATGGAACCTCGTCGCCACCATCGCACCGCCCCGCCACGACCGATCCTACGGTGTGCCCAGGCCGCACTCGAACCCGCTGTGGCGGCAGCGATTCGAGCGCGATTGGGGCCAGCGGCTCATGATTGCGCGCCGTCGGGTCGCCGCCGACCGCGCCCCTGCCCTCCCACATTCGACGAGACGTGGACGGCAACCCCGAACGCGCTGACCGCGGCCCGCCGAACTCATCAGGTGGACATCGGGATCGTCCTCCTCTAGATAGGCGGGCGAGTCGGAACAAACCCTATCAAAGACAGTTCCATGGAACCATCTGCCAAGGTATATAGGGTGAGAGCTATCGCTGTCTACCCACGACTATTCAACGAACTAGCCCGCTTCGAGACCGAGCTGTGGAATGCCGTCGAAGCGCGCCTGCGTGCCGAACACGACCTGGCGTTGAGCTGGTTCGAGCCCATGCAGGTGATCGAGCGCACCGAGAACTGCCGGGTGCACGACATCGCCACCGCGTTGTCGATCACCGTCGGGGGGACGAGCAAGCTCGTCGACCGGATCGAAAACGCCGGGTACTGCCGTCGGCGTGCGAATCCCCGCGACCGGCGCTCCTCCATCATCGAACTCACCGCGGCGGGTCGTCGACTGCTGGCCCGAGCGACCAAGACGTTCACCGACGAACTCGACTTCCGTCTCGGCTCGGTGTTGTCACCGCACTCACTCGAACTGCTCGTCCGAGCGATGGCGAAGCTACGGGCCGCGAACCTCGCCGCCGAACAACGCGAAAGGAGTGCCTAGATGAGCGAAACGATGCGAGCGGTGGTGCTCGATGCTCCGAGGCCCCCTGATGCTCTAACGTGGCAGAAGGGCAGATCAGCGTGCCTGTGAACCGTCGCTTCGATATCGGTGAGATCCAGGAGGCACACGCCTACATGGGGTCGGGCAAGGCCACCGGCAAGCTCGTCGTAACCGTCTGAAACGCCGACGGACGCGCCGAGCACACGCGCCTGCACCGCAGCGGCAGGTGGGCAGGGTTTCAGCCGAGACTCTGATCCAGGAAGCGCGGCGTGGTCACATTTCGGTCACATGAGACGAGGTCCTGACCACATGACCGAGCTTCTCGAAACAGAAAGAACCCTCCTGAGCGGGGGTCTTCTGGAAGCCCTCTGCCGGACTCGAACCGGCGACCCCCTCCTTCCCATGGAGATTCGGGCAAGGTTGACGTAGTCGTGCGTTGTCTGGTGTCGCCTCAAACGGCTCTATTGATGGCTTGAACCATTCCCGGGGCTATGCGAGGCGACCGGCTTCTACGGGGTGGGTGTCCACATTCCGGTCACATGGATGCGACGCTTGGGTCGTCCGAGATCGCGTCCACGTCCTAGCGCCTTGTTGGTGACCGCTTGGTGTGGCCGGCGTCCGGTTTGGCATCGGACGCCGGGTATGGAAGGATGGGCTTAACAGGGGAATGAGACCGGCCGCTGAGTCCTGACGAGACTCTGATTCGCAGCGCAGCTCGGCTGTGCGGTCTCTCTCGGAGCGGAAGCATGAGGAGGAACGCATCGTGAGATCACACGTTCGGCGAAAACACCTATGGTTGGCCAGCGCCGCAGCGCTTGCGGCGCTCGCCGTTGCCATCCCGGCCTCGGCAGTGAGCGGGTCGCAGGCCGCAGAGGCCCCGTACATCGACCTCACGGGCGCCGGGACGGTCGTGCCGTTGATCAACTCGGGCCAAGAGGCGTTTGGGACGGTCTTCGAAGGTCTCCCCGACGGAATCGGAGTCGTGCCAGGCCCCGGGAAGAACAACAAGAAAGGCTACGTCGACCTCTATGTGGCGCACGAACAGTCTCATGTGCCGTTTGGCGGGTTCGCCGACTTCCAGGACTCGTCGGTGAGCCGCGTTCGCGTCGATATCACTTCCAAGTCGATCACCGACCTCGAGGTCGCGCTGTCGCCCGACGCGGGCTTCATCCGCTTCTGCTCGGCATTCATGGCCGGCCCGGAGCACGGCTTCCCGCACTACACGTTCCTCGTCAACGAGGAGTCGAACGACGTGCTGCCGGTTCCGGCAGGAGCGCCCTACGGTGCCGACCCGTCGCTGACACCCAATCGTCAGGCAGGGTACTCCGTCTTCCTCGACACGGTCACCGGCAAGACCGGTGTGTTGGCCAGCCAGGGGCGCCACAACCACGAGAACAACGTGATCGTGCCGGGGGGCTGGGGCGGCATCATCGGCCTCTCAGGCGACGACACGTTCACCTTCCCGTCGACGGCGGCGCGCCCGAACCTGAGCCAGCTGTACATGTCGGCCAGCAAGAACTGGCAGCACTTCCAGAAGGACGAGAGCACGCTCTGGGCGTTCCGAGTGACCGGTACCGGAGGCTCAGCGATCGATCCGGAGAATCCGCACAACGGCGCGAACGACTACCTCGACATTTCTCCTGGTGACAACTGGAGCGGCGAGTTCATCCGCGTCCCGGATGACCGGGCACGCGGCACGACATCCGACAAGCCGCAGGATGCGCTCGAGGACTGGTCGAACGACAACAACGTGTTCCAGTTCGTCCGTGTCGAGGACATCGCCTATGACCCCGACGATCCGCGTGTCGTCTACTTCGCGGACACCGGCAACTCGCGGCTCATCGATCCTGGTACGGGGCGCCTCTACCGCGCGCCGAGCGGGACGCCTGGGACGTCGAGCAGCAACGGCCGTATCTTCAAGATGGTGCTCAACGCCGCAGATCCTACGGTTGTTGACTCGTTCAGCATCTTGGCTCAGGGCGATACCCCAGCCAACCCAGCCACGTACGTTCCGTTCAGGAGCCCCGACAACATCGCCGTGAGCCACAACAGCATCATGGTGCAGGAAGACACGTCCAACGCCAAGATCTGGATGTACCCGTTCCTGTCGGGTACGTGGAATCACGTCGCTACCGCTAATCAGCCCCCGGCGGAGACGAGCGGCATCGTCGACGTTTCGAGCTGGTTCGGCGACGGCTGGTGGGCGCTGGACGTCCAGTCGCACACGAATCAGACCGCGACGACAGGAGAGCCATTCGTCTGGACCGGACCGCCCGGACCAGCCGTCGGGACCGAGTATCAGAAGCGGCGCGAGAACGGGCAGCTGCTGCTCATGCAGATCCCGGGCAGCTGAGCCGTGCCGAAAGCCTGGCGATGCCGGGCGCTCGAGAACTATCGCGAGGGGGCGGCCGTATGGCCGCTCCCTCGTCGAACTCCCGCTGTCGGCATTTCGGACGGAACCACGTAAAGTTCGCCCTCACCGTCTGACCCGACGCGTCAGTCGCTGCGGTTTCGCTTGGCCAAGGTCAAGAACACCAAGACGGGAGCCGCCTTGGCCGGCAGCTCAAGCGATGAGATCGGCGATCAACAGCTCGCCCCACGTCCCGCGATCCCGCAACCCCAGGAACCATGCGGGGTTGAGTGAAGCCCTCTGCCGGACTCGAACCGGCGACCCCCTCCTTACCATGGAGGTGCTCTACCAACTGAGCTAAGAGGGCGAGGCCCGGAGTCTAGACGACGGCCGGGCGACGGAGAGATGCAGGGGAGAGGATTCGAACCTCTGAAGGCTGAGCCAGCGGGTTTACAGCCCGCCCCCTTTGGCCACTCGGGAACCCCTGCGCGGTTGCGTAGTGTAGCCGCCTCGTTTCGTTCGCACGACCGGAGTCGAACCCTTCCGCCACGGCGCTGACGGGCATACTCGTCGCATGCGCCACGTCGACGTTCTCGTCGTCGGTGCCGGACCCGCAGGCTCGGCGACCGCGATGCACCTCGCGCGCGGCGGCGCGAACGTGCTGCTCGCCGATCGTGCCCGTTTTCCGCGCGACAAGCCCTGCGGTGGCGGCGTCACCGGCCGCGCTCTCCGAGAGGTCCCTTGCGACATCACGCCCGTTGTCGAGCGTGTCGTCGCCACGTTCGAGTTCCGGCTCCACCACCGCCGTAGCTTCCGCCGCACGAGCTCGGAGCCACTGATCGTGATGACGCAGCGCCGTCGCCTCGACGCCTTCCTTGCCGAGCAGGCCGCGGCGGCAGGCGCAGAGTTCCGCGACGGCGTCCGCGTCGAGCAGTTCGAGTTCCATGAGGATCGAGTGATGGCCAGGGTCGGTGGGGAGCCGGTGACCGCAAGGCTGCTCGTCGGTGCCGACGGAGCAAACGGCGTTGTCGCAAAGGCCGCCGGGCTCGATCGGGGAATCGTGCGAGGAGTTGCGCTCGAGGGAAATGTTCCGTGGGCACTGCTCGACGAGGAGTCGTACGCATCGACGGCCGTGATCGCGGTCGGCAGCCCCGCCGGTGGCTACGGGTGGCTCTTCCCAAAAGGCGATCATGCGAACCTCGGAGTGGGCGGGTGGTCGACCGAGGGCCCGCGGCTCCGGCAGCACCTTCTTCGCCTCGCGGCGGCATATGGCATCGGCCTTGACTCGATCACCGACATCCGCGGCCACCGTCTGCCCATGCGCCGCCTCGGAGCCTCTCTGCCTGCAGGGGGCCGCGTCGTCCTCGTCGGCGACGCCGCCGGCCTCGTCGACCCGCTCTCGGGAGACGGGATGTACGAGGCGTTCGTCTCCGGCCGGCTCGCCGCGGACGCGATCCTCGCCGGCGATCCGGCACGCTATGCCGCGGCGCTCTCGCACGCGCTCGACCGCCACGCCGGTGCGTCGTGGGCCGCGAAGCGGGCGCTCGACCGGCATCCGGCTGCGTGCTTCTGGGCTGCACGATCTCCCGGGGTGTTCGGCGTCGTCGGAGGGCTCCTCCGGGGTGACGTCGGGCATCCGGATGAGGCCCAGGGCCTGGCGCGGCCACCGCTACGCCTGATCGCCCGCCTTTCCGGCCGCGATTGACGCAGCGGTCTTTCGGACGGTCGACTGCGAGGCTAAAGGTGCTGCGTCGGGGTGCCGATGCTCTCTCGACGTGATCGATCTCATCGACCTTCTCACTCGCGCCGTCAAGAGCGGCGCCAGCGACGTCCACCTGAAGCTCGGCCAGCCGCCGGTCCTACGACTCGACGGGGACCTGGAGCCTCTGGAGGGCGCGCGCCCGTTGACAGAGCCCGATCTGGAAGAGGTTCTCGACGAGGTGACGCAGATCTCGCCCAAGCGCCGCGACCTCTTCGACGAGACGGGCGACCTCGACATCGCTTTCTCGCACCCGTCGCTGCCGCGATTTCGGGTCAACGGCTTTCGCCAGCGTGGTGCGACCTCGTTCGCCTTTCGAATCATCCCCAACGAGATCCCGAACTTTGCGGCGCTCGGCCTGCCGCCGGGCGTGACGCGACTGGCCGAGGAACGGCGCGGCCTCGTCCTCGTCACCGGCGCGACCGGCTCCGGCAAGACGACGTCTCTCGCGTCGATGCTCGACCACATCAACCGGACTCGGCGTCAGCACATCGTCACGATCGAGGACCCGATCGAGATCCTGCATCCGGACCGCGGATGCATCGTCAATCAGCGTGAGGTCGGCCTCGACACGGCGAGCTTCGAGCAGGCGCTCCGGCGCGTGCTGCGGCAGGATCCCGACGTGATCCTGATCGGCGAGCTTCGCGATGCCGAGACGGCGCACACGGCGCTACAGGCAGCTGAATCGGGCCATCTCGTATTCTCCACACTCCACACGATCGACGCCGCCGAGACGATCGGCCGCATGATCGAGTTCTTCCCTCCCGCCAAGCAGCAGCAGATCCGGTCGATCCTCGCAGGCACGCTTCGCGGCGTCGTCAGCCAGAGGCTGTTGCCACGCGCCGACGGTGGCCGGGTTCCGTCGGTCGAGGTGATGGTCACGAACGCACGCATCCAGGATCTGATCAGGGAAGATCGCCCCGACGAGATCACGGACGCGATCGCGGCGGGAGAGTTCTTCCAGATGCAGACGTTCGCCCAGTCGCTCATCGAGCTGGTCCTGAGCGGCGCGGTCGAGCGCGAGGTCGCTGCGAACTCCGCCACGAACCGTCACGACTTCCTGGTCGCACTCGAGCGGGCGGAGAAGGAGAACGCCGCTCGCGCACGCGAGGATGCCGCATCTGGCGCCGAGGCGGGGACGCCGACGAACTCCTCGCCGGACGGCCCGAACGGCGGTTCTGCGGGCGAGACGCAGCCGGGACTGCAGGCGCTCGGTGCCGCGCTGCGCTAGCCGATCCCTCCCCCGAAAGGGGGTATCCCCTCGACACCGGACGCCCGATGGTGTGACCATGTGTTGTCGCTCTGTGGCGCGGCTCGGCGATCGCCTGCGGCGATTGAGACGCGACGAGCGTGGCTTCACCCTGAGCGAGATAGTCGTGACCATGACGATCATGGGCGTCGTCATCGCGGCGGTCGCGACGCTCTTCACGTCGGGGACGAACGCTTCGGTCGACCTCAACCTTCGATTTGCATCCCAGTCGGAGGCGCGCCTCGCGCTCGACACGTTCAGGCGCGAAGTACACAACGCCTGCGATGCCACCGTCTCCGGCGGTACCTCGGTGACGCTGAAGACCTTGACGTCGAGCTACGCCTGCACGACCTCCAGCGCCACCTGGTGCACCTCGGGATCGGGCAGTCGCTACGGGCTCTATCGGCAAGCGGGTGCCGCCTGCAGCTCGGCAGGGGTTCGGAGAGCCGACTACCTGACCGGGGCGTCGATCTTCTCCGTCACTGCACCGGCCGCCGGAACCTACGTGCTGAAGAAGGTCGGAATCGACCTGACGGTCAACCAGAAACCGTCGATCTCGCGGCTCGGCTACCGCATCCAGGACTCGATCGCAATTCGAAACGGAGCAAGAAGCTGATGCCAGGCCACCCGCGGAAACGAGTCATGCACCTCGTTCGTGAGGAAAGCGGCATGGCCCTCGTCATGGCGATCGGCGTCATGGCCACGATCGCCATCATGGGTGGTTCCCTCGTCCTCTACTCGACGTCGAACGAGCGCACGGCAAACCGATCGAAGGCGGATCAGCGCGCCTACAGCCTCGCCCAGACCGGCATCGACAGCGCCGTCGCGCAGCTCGCGAACGGCTCGAGCACGGCCATCGTGAGCCCGACGTTCTTCACCTCCCTGACGAAGACAGCCACCTTCGGAACAGGGGAGTCGGTGACCTGGACGCCGACACTCGTCGATACGACGAGCGGCGCGCTCCACAGCTACAAGTGGGTGATCAGCTCTGTGGGCACGGTCCCGAACCCATCGGGCTCGGGGTCGATCTCCCGCACGGTGAGCGCCGACGTCCGGCTCAAGCCGACGACGACGCAGACGATCAACGCCAGCGCCTGGCGGTACGTCTACTCCTGGAAGACCGGCGATCCGGACGGCTGCGACATGGAGCTCCCGAACAACCCGAGCGTGCAGTCGTCGTTCTACGTCGCCGGCAACTTCTGCCTCGACAACAACAGCTCGGTGCTCGGGCCGACGGCCGGGAACCCCGCGGTCGACGTCAACGTCCGTGGAAACATCATCCTGTTGAAGAACGGCAACGACGTCGGAACCGCCGCACGCCCGCTCACGACACTCAACGTCGGGGGCGCCTCCGGCTGCAAGTTCAGGGCGCAGCCCTACCACAACCCCTGCACATCGGTCGACCACACGGTGCCGGACTCGACCGTGGGCTTGTCAGTCGCCCAGCCGGTGGCGAACTTCGTCGACTGGTACGCGGTGTCGAGCCCCGGACCTGCAAACCCGTGTGAGGTGTCGAGCGGCACGCCCCCGACGTTCGACTCCGACGGGATCAACGGCAACGGCGCCCTGACCAACGTCGTCCGTCTCGACACGATGGCGAGCTTCACGTGCAGGACGGGCCTCGGCGAGCTGTCGTGGAACCTGGCGACGAAGAAGTTGACGGTGGACGGCACCATCTTCATCGACGGCAGCATCGATCTGTCGAGCGGATCGGTCATCGAGTACGACGGGCTTGCGGCGCTGTACCTCAGCGGCACGTTCCTCATGCACCAGACACAGCTCTGTGGAACGGTGTCGGGAGGCACCTGCGACAACGCGAACTGGAACGCAGCCCAGGACGTCCTCCTGATCGCGGCCAAGGGCCCGCAGGACTTCTCGCAGTGCACCCAGTGCAGCGCCCTGCTCGAGCAGGGCTCTGAGTTCCAGGGAGCGCTTTACGGGGAATACAACATGGGCTTCCAGAACAACTCCGAGGTGCAGGGGCCGATGGTGGCGAAGGAGGAGCTGATCCAGAACAGCTTCACGTTCAACTACATCCCGACCATCGTCAACGTCCCCTTCGGGACGCCGGGGAACTCGATCACGACGTACTCGGTCATCTCGCCGACGAACTACAGCGGCTAGCTCGGGCCGCTACAGCATCGGCCGCGGGTTGCCGATGACTGCTCCATGAGTGCCGCCTTCGCAGCCGTCGCGTTCGCCCCGGGACTCGCGATCGGCAGCTTCCTCAACGTGATCGCGTCACGTGTTCCGCTGCGGCGCTCGGTCAGTCACGGTCGCTCGGCCTGCATGAGCTGCTCCCACGAGATCGCGGCGTACGACAACGTCCCGCTCGTCTCCTGGGCGCTCCTCCGCGGACGCTGCCGCCACTGTCACGCCTCCATCCCACTGCGCTACCCCGTGGTCGAGCTCGTGACCGCGCTCCTCGTCGCGGCGTCGGTGCTCCGCTTCGGTCTCGGCGGCGAGGCACTTGTGGCCTCGTTCTTCTGCGTCGTCCTCGTTGCGATCTCGGCAATCGACATCGAGCACCGCATCGTGCCGAATCGAATCGTCCTTCCGTCGGCTGCGATCGTGCTGGTCGCACAGACGTTCCTCCATCCGAGCCCGGAGTGGCTCATCGGAGCCCTCGGTGCATCCGGTTTCCTCCTCCTGGCGGCCCTCGTCTACCCGAAAGGGATGGGCATGGGTGACGTCAAGCTCGCCCTTCTGCTCGGCGCGATGCTCGGCCGCTCCGTGGTCGTCGGTCTGATGATCGGATTCCTCGCCGCCCTCGTGCCGGCAGCGGTGCTTGCACTTCGACACGGGCCGAAGGCACGGAAGATGGCCATTCCTTTCGCTCCCTTTCTCGCGTTCGGCGCGATCGTGGCGCTCTTCGCGGGCGACGCGATTCTCGGCTGGTATCTCGGCATCTCCGGCTGAGAGGGCTGTTCGGCGCGGGTCGGCGTGGCTCAACTGCGGGCGCCCTTCTGCCGATACCCCGTTTGAGGGAATTTCCGCATGAACTTCGAGCCCGCCGGCCCACTACGTACGTCCACGAACCTCGGCGATCGCGCCCGAGCACCCGCGGGCGGCTCGGGAGCCCCGGGATCGGCAGGGTTCGACACGGTCGCGGATCTCGTCGCCGAGCTCGTCGCCTCGACTGAGCTCCTCCCACGCGACCGTCTCGCGGCGGCACGTGGCCGCGCCGGCACCGGATCGCTTGCGGAGGCGATCCGCGACGAGGGGTATGCGGTACCCGAGGGCATCGCCCGGTCGCTTGCCCGGCGCCACGGCTTGCCGTTCCTCGATCTCGAGGAAAATCGTGTCTCACCCGACGCGGCCGAGCTGATTCCGCTGCGAACGCTCCAGCGTGCGGTCGCGATCCCCGTCTCGCGCGTCGACCAGCGCTTGCGGGTTGCCATCGCCGACCCGGGGAACATCCACGGGATCGATGAGCTCCGTCTCGCCACGAGATACCAGATCGACCTCGTGGTCGCGGGGCGCGACGAGATCCTGGCCGAGCTCGAGAGGCGCGCGCGCCAGAGCGAGGTCATGGAGACCCAGTCGGCGCTCGACGAGTTCGACGTCATCGATGAGGACGAAGACGATCTCGAGGTCGACGACGGCGTCTCCGACGCACCGCTCGTGCGGCTCGTCAACTCCATCATCATGCAGGCCGCGACCGACGGAGCCAGTGACATCCACTTCGAACCGCAGGAGGACGCTCTCCTCGTCCGCGTGCGAATCGACGGTGTCCTCAACGAGGTTCAGCGCATCCCGAGGAGGATGGCCAACGGTGTTACGACCCGCCTGAAGGTGCTTGCAAAGCTCGATATCGCCGAGCGGCGAAAGCCCCAGGACGGGCGCATCTCTCTCAACGCCCGCGCGGTCGGCCGTCTTCTCGACATCCGCGTCGCGGTGCTGCCGACGGTCGAGGGCGAGCAGGTCGTGATGCGGCTCATCGACAAGTCGCGTCAGACCCCGACTCTCGAGTCGCTCGGCCTCTCCGAGTCCATGCGGGACAAGATCTCGGAGATCATCCGGCGGCCGACCGGGGCTCTTCTCGTGACCGGCCCGACGGGATCCGGTAAGTCGACCACGCTGTACGCTGCACTCGCAGAGATCAATCACCCAGAGATCAACATCATCACGGTCGAGGATCCGGTCGAGTATCGCCTGCAGGGAATCAATCAGGTGCAGATCAACGTCAAGGCGGACATGACGTTCGCCGCCGCGCTCCGGTCGATTCTGCGTTCCGACCCCGATGTGATCATGGTCGGCGAGATCAGGGACGGCGAGACCGCCAAGATGGCGATCGAGTCGGCGCTGACGGGTCACTTCGTGCTCTCGACGCTGCACACGAACGACGCCCCCGGCGCGCTGACCCGTCTCAACGAAATGGGTGTCGAGCCGTTTCTCGTCGGATCGGCCGTGTCGTCAGTGCTCGCACAGAGGCTCGCGCGAAAGCTGTGCTCGAATTGCTGTGAGATGTACACCCCGACGCCCGAGGAGCTGATGACTGCGCGGATCTCACCGGGCATGGCTGCCGCGCGCGAGGGGATGGTGCTCTACCGCAAGGTCGGGTGCCCTCGCTGCAACAGGACGGGGTACAAGGGCCGGGTGGGAATCTTCCAGCTGTTGATCATGAACGACGAGCTGGAGTCGCTGGCTGCCGCGAACGCCCACAGGGACGAGATCGAGCGCTCCGCCGCTGCCGCGGGGATGCGATCGCTGTGGGACGACGGGATCGCGAAGGCCGCCGCCGGCCTGACGTCGCTCGAGGAGCTCGCGCGCGTCGTCTCGAGCTTCTGACGCAGGACGACATGGGATGGGCGACTTGCAGCGGTCGTCCGGTCTCGCCGGCTCAGGTCAGGGTGCAGTTCAGGTACTCGAACACGACGACCGCCTCGTCGGCGAACCGCCGGGCGTGCTCGACCGATCCGAACATGAACGGGCGACGGAGCCCTGCATCGCCGTGCGGGGCGGTGACCGGGAAGACCGAGGTCTCGACCGTCGCGCCCGTCGGGGTCTGCAATCCGTGCAAGGTCACGACGACCCGGCCGTCGCGGCGAATCTCGTAGTCGAAGAGCGAGCGGGTGGAGCCGACGACAGCCGACCCCACGCGCTCGCTCTCAGAGGAAGCCGCGCTCACCGAGTGCGGGCGCCGGCGTTGTGTACCGCCTGCTTCACGACTGCGGCTTCGACGGGGCCCGGGATCTGGGTCACGATCTTGCCGGGACGGCGAACGACGAGCAGCGTCGGAGACGAGATCGGCCCGACGAAGGACGCCATCGCTGCGGCGCTCTTGTTGTTCGCGACGTTCACCGCCGTGAATGCGACGCCCGCGGCTCGAGCGCCTTTGCGGGCCTGAGCGACCGCAGCGCGATCGGCGACGGACTGTCCGACGTAGATCGAAACCACGGCGACCTTGGAATGGCGGAGCTTCGACGCGATCTGCTTCGGGAGATCCGGAAGGAGCACGACGGCAGGCTTGGCCGTGCGCGGAGTAGCTGCTTTCGTTGCCGTCACGGCCGCCTTCGGCGGTGCGGTGACGGATGACACGCCGCTGTCCGAGCCGCCGAGAACGCCCAGGCGGACGATCATCAGGAACGCGAAGGCGACGACGAGCGCCACGAGGGCGATGAGCCCGGTGCGCGGGATTCGACTGGTTGTGGCTGCGATGGTGTTCACATGTCTCCTATCGGCAGAAGCGGCATCGAGCTTTATCCCGCGATGTTCTCGCGACTACGTGAAACGAGAAGGGGGCGCGGATTGCTCCGCGCCCCCTCTCTGCACATCACTTTCGGTCGTGACTTACGGACAAGCACCGCTAGCAACTGCGATGGTCCCGCCTGGACCGTTAACGCTCGCCTTCCAACTTCCGGAGGCGGCGCAGAGCGCGTAGGTATTGGCCGTCCCAGAAACCGTGCCGATGTTGACACCCGCATCGATCGCCTGCAGACCCGCGACGCTGATGGTCGCGTAGGTGTTGTTATCGGCGTAGAATGTCTCGACAGCCGGGATAGCGGAGCGGACATTCGCCTGCGCCGCCGTCTTGTTGGCCCGATCCTTGAAGCCGAGATACGACGGCACTGCGATCGCCAGCAGGATGCCGATGATCACCAGGACGATGAGGAGTTCGATGAGCGTGAAGCCCGACTCCTCCTTGGCAAGCCGCGACTGCAGCTTGGAGATGAACGAGGACATGCACTTTCTCCTTACTAGGGGGTAAACCGACAGATCACGTATCGGCGCTATCGTCCGTTCGGCTCAAGACCCGAACGGGTGATATCCGGGTGATGACCTAGCCCGCGACGAGTGAGAGACAGAGGTTTTCCCGCCCCGCGCGTGCGACGGCGCATCGGGCACGGGATCGCGTCTTGCGAACGGGTTACGGACAGGTTCCGGGGCTTCGGGTTAAGGACAGGTGCCCAGGGCTATCGGCGCGCCCGGACCGGGCATGTTCCACGTGCGACCGTTCACGGTCGCGTCGATGCAGAACGTCGACGCCGAGACGAGTCCGACCGTACCGAGCTTTAGGCCGCTGTCGATCGTCTGTAGAGCTGCGACCGTCATTCCGACGTATGTGCCGTTGTCGACGCGGTACGCCTCGACTGCCGGCACGGCCGAGCGGACGTTCGCCTTCGCCACCGCATCGTTCGTTTTGTTCTTGTATCCCAGAAACGAGGGGACTGCGATCGCCAGCAGCACGCCGATGATCAAGAGCACTGTGAGGAGTTCGATCAGCGTGAACCCGGACTCCTCGACGGGGAGCCGTTTCCAGGTCTTGCGCTCCGACGCGATTGTCGGCCGTGCCTCGCTGTTCGGGGCGGAGATCACGAGTCCACGTATCGGACTCTCAGACACACTCAAGATAACCCGATGGGGGATTGTCAGGCGATCGACTCATCCGCCGTGAGTGAGGCGGGCGGCGGCAGCTGCTCGGGAGTCTTTGGCCCCGTGCCCGCTCGCGCCGTGCCACACGGATGTCGATCGAATCCTCCCCTCAAGCTCCTCGGGAAGCCTGCCGATAGGAGCAACCGTGGAGCTTTCCGAGAACACATCTGAAGCGTCTACCCCGCTGTCGATCGACGCGCTGCTCGAGCGCGCCGTCGATCTCGGCGCGTCGGACCTCCATCTCACGTCGGGGTCGCTGCCGGCGGTCCGCCTACACGGTCACATCGAACTGCTGAACCAGTTCCCGGAGCTCAACCCCGATCTGATCCGCCAGCTCGTCTATCGCATCACGACGACCGAGCAGCAGAAGAACCTCGAGATCGGCCGGCAGCTCGACTTCGCCTACGGCATTCGCGGCCTCGCGCGCTTCCGCGTCAACACCTACTACCAGCGCGAGAGCCTCGCGGCAGCGTTCCGCACCATCCCCACCGACATCCGCTCCCTCGAAGAGCTCGGGCCTTCCGTCGAGTCTGCACGAGCTGACGGGCAAGCCGCGAGGGCTCGTCCTCGTGACGGGACCGACCGGCTCGGGCAAGTCGACGACGCTCGCCTCGATCATCGACGAGATCAACCGGACACGAACCGATCACATCATCACGATCGAGGACCCGATCGAGTTCCTGCACCAGCACAAGCGCTGCATCGTCAACCAGCGCGAGATCGGCCAGGACGCGACCGGCTTCGCCGATGCACTCCGCGGTGCGCTACGTCAGGACCCCGACGTGATCCTCCTCGGCGAGATGCGCGACCTCGAGACGATCTCGACCGCGCTGACCGCGGCCGAGACAGGTCACCTCGTCTTCGGGACTCTCCACACGCAGAGCGCCCCCAGCACGATCGACCGCATCATCGACGTGTTCCCCTCCGAGCAGCAGGCCCAGGTGCGGATGCAGCTCGCCAACACCCTTCAGGGGATCGTCACCCAGACTCTGCTCCCGACGGCCGACGGCAAGGGACGCGTGGCCGCGCTCGAGATCCTCTACCTCGACGACGCGATCAGGAACCTGATCCGTCAGGGCAAGATCGAACAGGTCTACTCCTACATGCAAACCGGTACCAAGCGCGGGATGCAGACGATGGAGCAGTCGCTCACCGAGCTGATCCAGAAGCAGGTCGTCTCCATCCCCGAAGCGGTCGGCCGCTCGAGCCGTCCGGAAGCACTTCTGTCTGCGCTCGAACGCGCAGGCATTCCGATTCCCGCCATGTCCAACGACGGCGCACCAGCCGCCACGCCCGGTCTCGGCGCGGCGCTGCGGGTGGCCGGGAGCTAACTGCCAATGAATCTGTGGAACCCCCTGAACGCGATCGCCAATGCGCACCGCACCGTCGCGGACGGACATCCTTCCGCGTCGTTCGATCCTCGGCGTCCCGGCGCCCCAACCGGTCCGGACGTCCCGTCCCCGGCGATCGGCGTCGGTGACGCGAGTGTCGGCAAGGCTTCGATCTACGGGGAGTCGCAACGTCATCCGATCGGCTTTGCGCCTCCGAGCGACGAGGCGGATCCGCGCTTCCGAACCGAGCTTTCGTTCAAACGGCATCACGAACTGCCCCGCGCGAGCTCCACGCCGGCAGGGCCGGAGGATGGTGCGCTCGAGTCCTGGCACACCCCCGACGAAATCGGCGTCGACCCTGGTGAAGCTTCGATGGTCTCGGACGTCGAGGGCCGGGAATCGTCCGCCGACGAAGGGAGCGTCGAGAAGGTCCCGTTCTACAAGCGGGAGATCGGCTTCCGCCGCAAGAGCTCGCCATCCGAGGTGAGCGGCGAGCCGGCCGCTCTCGACGACGCGGAGGCGGACGGTACCCTCGGGGAAGACGGGGTCGACGCAGGAGCGCCACTGTTCGCCGCCACCACGGACTCGCTCGAGTCGGCGCACGAGGCCGTATCCTCGACTGTGCCCGGCGGCGTCGAGGCGGTTGGCGTGTCGGTCGAAGGCGACGCTCCCGTGGCCGACGCCCCTGCGTCGAAGGCGCCGTTCTACAAGCGCGAGATCAGTTTCCGCAAGAAGAATGCCGACCTCGACACCACGCCTGACGAACTCGTGGAAGTCGAGGAGTCCGAGCCGCCGATGCAGGTGTCGAACGGTGTGGACACCGTCGTCGACCAGGCCGCGGCTCCGACCGCGGCTCCCGTCGCGGCTGTTGCCGGCGTCGACGAGACGGATGACGACGACACGCCGGGGGACGACGTGCCCGTCGAGGACTCGAGTGGGTCGGTCGAGCAGCGTGTCGAGAACGAGGACACGACAGAAACGCATGTGCTCGTTCTCCCGGAGAGCGAAGCCGCGGCCGAGCTCACCCCGCCGGACGATTCCGGGGTTGACGGATCGGCGGAGGACTCCTGGGACTTCTGGGCTGCTGGTGAAGAGAACGTCGAGGACGCAATTCCGACCGGTGCCGTCCTGGATGACGACCTGGTGTCAGCAGACTCCACGATCGAGGAACCGCCGGTCGCCGAGGACTCTCCGGAGGCCGAAGACCTCCCGGTCGAGGACATGCCGACGAAACGTCGTTTCAAGTCGCGCAAGGACAGAGGCGGAGACAAGACGCCGAAGCGAAAGCCGAAGCGGGGCGGAGGCGCCGCGGGACGCCGGGTGGTCGGCCTCAAGATCGGAGCCTCTCAGATTGCGGCCGCCGTGGTCGTCGAGGCCGATGGGGCTCACGAGCTCGTCGAGCTCGTGCGTCGCCCTCTCGCCGCCGGCATCGTCGTCGACGGTGAGGTCAAGGACGTCGACGCGCTCGCGAGCGCGCTGAAGGCGTTCTTCGCCGAGCACAGTCTTCCCAAGAAGGACGTCCGGATCGGCCTTGCGAGCAACCGGATCGGCGTTCGGACGTTCGACATCGTCGGCATCGACGACGCGGAGCGATTCGACAACGCCGTTCGCTTCAGGGCGCACGAGGTGCTTCCGGTGGCAGCGCACGAATCGGTTCTCGACTATCGCGTGCTCGAGGAGCGGCCGAACGAAGCAGGCGAGCCCGCGCGGCGCGTCCTGCTCGTCGTGGCGCCGAAGGATCAGGTGCAGCCCTACGCGGATGTCGCAGAGCGGGCCGGCATCAAGCTTGCCGGGATCGACCTCGAGGCGCTCGGTCTCCTTCGTGCGTTCGTCGACCCGAGGCCCTACGCCGTCCGCGCGATCGACGACACGGCCACGGTGGTCGTGTCGATCGGCCACGAGTCGTCAACCCTTCTCGTCGCCGGCGGTGGAGCCTGTGAGTTCACGCGGGTATTCGACTGGGGTGGGGGCGCGCTCATCGACGCGATCGCGACCGACCTCGAGGTACCGTTGGCCGAAGCTGCGACGATCCTCAAGCACCTCTCGCTTTCCGGGCCGGGACGTCAGTTCGACGGGCTCGACGAGGTCGGCCGGGCCAAGGCGGTCGAGGCGGTGCGCCTCCGCCTGACGCCGTTCGCTCGTGAGCTCGTCAACTCGCTCCAGTTCTACCAGACGCAGGATGAGTCGCTCGGGATCGGCGGAATCGTGATCACGGGCGGAACGTCGCAGCTCGAGGGCCTCGGAGAGGCGCTCAATCAGATGATCGGCGTCAACGTGTCCGTCGGCGACCCGCTGGCACGCGTGTCGGTTGTGGCGGAGATCGATCCCGCGATCGACGGCTCGATCGGATCGATGGCTGTCCCGATCGGGCTTGCGATCGACGATCTCATGATGCGTGGCGTCAACCTGCTGCCGAATGACGCCACGCGGAAGAAGAGCCCGCGCGCGAGCCTGGTTGCGATCGGAGCTCCAGTTGCCGTTGCCGTACCGCTCGTCGCTCTCGGCTTCCTCTACCTCGGTGCGCACGGCAAGACGGCCGACAACCAGGCCGAGCTCGATGCCGTCCGGGCGGACATCGCAGCACTACCAGAGCCGGTCGGCGCGGATATCGACGCATCGATCGTCGGCGACGAAGCAACACGGGCCACGGCTGTCGCGAGCGTACTCGGAGGTCGGGTCGCCTGGGATGCGGTCTTCCGCGACATGTCCCGAATCCTGCCCTCGAACGTCTGGCTCAAGAGCCTCTCGGCCAGCGCGCCGGAGACCGCGGACTCCAGCTCCGTCGCCGTCGCCGCCGTCGCGGCGGAGCAGGCCGCACCCTCGAGCCCGACCGCGGTCGTGATCGAGGGCTACACCTACACCCAGCCGGATGTCGCCCGCCTGCTCGCGCGATTGGCCACGCTCCCGTCGCTCAAGAGGGTCACGCTGACCTCGAGTCAGAAGGAGATCGTCGCGAAGAAGGATGTTGTCCACTTCGTCATCGTTGCCGACCTGAGCCAGACCGGAGGTGCGTCATGAGTGCCCTACTTCGATCTCCGAGGGGGCGAGTCGGTGTGGTGTTGGCCGGGGGCCTTCTGATCATCGCCGCGATGTGGTTCCTGCTCGTTTCCCCGCAGACAGTCGAAGGCGTCGGAGCTCGATCAGCAGATCAGCGCGGCGAGGGCCGAGCTCTCGCAGCGGCGGCTTGCGGTCGCCCACCCGTCGGCGAAGGTCACGGTGAAGCCGAGCGACCTCTACCGCTTGACGAAGGCGCTGCCGAACGAGGCCGGCATCGCGGGCGTCCTGCTCGACGTCAACCGAATCGCCGGGCACCACGAGCTCGACTTCAGGTCGATCGCCCCCAGCGCTCCCGTCGCCGGTACCGGCTACATGCAGCAGCCGATCACGGTCGTCGTGCAGGGACGCTTCGCCGACATCTCACACTTCCTAGGAGGCCTTCGACAACTCGTGAAAGTCCGAAAGAGTCGCCTGGACGCGCGAGGTCGGCTCTACTCCGTTACGAGGGTGGACATGGGCGAGCCCGACAACGACAAGAAGTTCCCGACCGTGAAGGCGACCGTGACGCTGAACGCGTACGCCTTCAGCGCGCCCGCTCCGGCTCCGGCACCCGACCCCACAACCACAAGCGCCGACTCGTCGACGGATCAGACGGTCGCGGCAGGAGAGACACCCTGATGGCCAAGAAACGAGAAGACCAAGCAGCCGCGAAGGCCAAGAAGCAGAAGATCATCCTCGTGGTCGGGGGCGTGCTCCTCGTCGGCCTCGCGGCGATCCAGGGCCCGAAGCTCATGAAGGGCAATTCCCCCGCTCCCGCCGCCACCCCGGCTGCGTCAGCGGTTGTGACGGCGGCCCCGGTGGCCTCGAGCGCGACGCCTTCCACGGGTGGTGCGGTGGCGGTTGCACGTGTCGCCGGCCCGCGCGCAACAGCCGTTCTGGCGGGTGTCAGGATCCCGGCCGGCGGAGTCCACGAACTCGACGCAGGACAGCTCGTCCGGTTCAACCTCTTCGAGGCCAAGGATCCTTTCGTCCCGCAGGTGTCGGACGAGCTTTCGGGCACGACCGTGCCGACTGCTGAGCCGACCCTTTCCGATACCCAGCCGGCGACGGTCACGACGACTGCGCCTGCCCAGGCGTCCGGAACGGAAGCCCCTGCAGGGGCGGATCCGACCGGTGCTCAGCCCGCGGCCACGAACGCCACGGACGCGACGATCATGCTGAACGGCAAGGCCCAGTACGTTGCGGTCGGGGACAAGTTCCCGAAGGCAGATCCGCTCTTCGTTGTCGCGTCTCTCAAGTCCACGGTGGCCAGGATCGGGGTCGCAGGTGGAGCGTTCAAGAGCGCAAAGACCGTCCCGCTGCCGAAGGGGAAGAAGGTGACGCTCGTCAACGACAAGACAGGGACCCGGTACGTGCTCAAGCTCGTGTACACGGGCGCCGTACCGGAGCACACGGAGAGCTTCACCCAGGCAGGGAAGTGACACCGGTGAGTCGCGTCGTCGAAGACGAGGGCGGGCAGGGCATCATGGAGCTCGTCATCGCGATTGCCATCATCAACGTGGCGATCCTCGCGATGTTCGCGATGTTCCAGGCCGGTGCGCTGTCGGTGCTGCGGGCGAGCCGGACGTCGAACGGCGCCGTCGTGGCCGAGAAGCAGGCCGAGCTCTACAGGGCGATGCTCTACAAGGACATCCAGCTCAATGACGGTCTCGTGACGGCGGCCGCGTCGGACTCGTTGCACACCTCGGCGAGCGAGTGGATGAGCTCGGCGAGCCAGACCCAGTCGAACTCGTGCACGAGCACGCTCGCCGAATGCATGCCGATCCAGTCCTCGGTGACGGGTGCGGACGGTCGCGCGTACAGGGTCGACACGTACGTCCAAGCCGTGACTCCGTCGAGCGGTCGAGCGGGGAAACAGGTGACCGTCGTCGTCCGGCTTGCCTCCGACACGTCTCGCGTCCTCGCGAAGCTGACGTCGAACTACGACCTCGGAACCGGATGCACGACGGACTCTACGGCGGCGACGGCGGCGAAATGCACGTGAGAGTGGGCATGCCGGTCCTCAAGTGCGAATCCCCTGCTGCCGATAGGACGTTGTAGATGCCGTCGTTCGCCTACAGCGCCATCAATGCCCAGGGCTCGGAGCTGACCGGAGAGATCCAGGCGACGGACCTGGCTAGTGCGCGCGACTCGCTGCGCGGCAACGGCCTTCTCGCCCAATGGGTCGAGGAGCTCAAGGCTCCGAGCGCGAAGGGGAAAGGAACCTTCGAGAAGGGGGTCAAGCCGAAGTCCCTGCAGGTGTTCTCGCGCCAGTTCGCGACGATGATCGAAGCGGGGCTCTCCGTCGTTACGGCGCTCGTGATCCTCGAGCAGCAGACCGACGACGACGCGTTGCGAACGGTGATCGACGACATTCGCGAGCAGGTCGAGACGGGTGCGTTGCTGTCCGAGGCGATGGCCGCACACCCCCAGACCTTCTCGCGCCTCTACATCGCGATGGTCGAGGCGGGCGAGGCGGCCGGCGTCCTCGACACGGTGCTCGACCGCGTTGCGATCCAGATCGAGAAAGAGCAGCAGATAAAGCGGCGCGTCAAAGGTGCCATGATCTACCCGACCGTCGTCCTGACGTTCGCAACGCTGGTCATGACCGGAATGCTGATGTTCCTCGTCCCGATCTTCGTCAAGATCTTCGACCAGCTCGGCGGCGACCTTCCGACGCTCACGCAGTACGTCCTCTACGCCTCGAATGCGATGCGTCACGGCTGGTTCCCGGGGATTCCGATCCCGGGCATCGTGTTCATCGCCGGCGCAGTGGGTGGTGGCATCTACGGGTTCCGGCGCTGGATCAAGACCCCGTCCGGGCGGGCAAAATGGGACGCCCTGAAGCTGCGAATGCCCGTCTCGATCGGCTCCGTCGTCCTCAAGGTCTCGATGGCTCGGTGGTCGCGGACGTTGTCAACCCTCATCGCCTCGGGCGTCGACATCATGCGAGCGCTCGAGATCACCGCGCAAACCGCCGGGAACTGGGTGGTGGAGAACGAGACGGAGAACCTGCGCACACGCGTGCAGGACGGCGCTTCCATCTCGCAGCCGCTGATCGACAGTGAGGTGTTCCCGCCGATGGTCTCGCAGATGGTCAAGATCGGCGAGGAGACGGGTGAGCTCGAGAAGATGCTCTCGAAGGTCGCCGACTTCTACGAGGACGAGGTCGACGCATCGATTCAGGCGCTCACCTCGGTCGTCGAGCCGCTGATGATGGTCGGGGTCGGAGTAATGGTCGGCATCATCATCATCAGCATGTACCTGCCGATGTTCAAGATGCTCAGCCTGGTCAAGTAGCGCGCGCGGCGGCGCGCGCGGACGAGGAGCCGCCGACTTCCGTCCTCGCAGTGGGGGTGCGTCTCATCCCTCCGAGAGGCACCCCGCCCCTACCGCCCGCCCGGCCGCGTCCGAGGCGCGTTGGTCCTCGATGGCGCTGTGCAGCCCGTGCTGCAAGCGGTGTCGCCTCCCGCGACGAGAGCTTCCGCCGCTCCGTTCCCTCAGGTAGATCGATCCGCTCGACCGACCTGGCCCGCTGTCCCGAGCACGGGAAGCACGACCGAGAATGTCGTGCCGTTCCCGACGCCCGAAACGACGTCGATCTCGCCCTGGTGCGCGGCGACGATCGTGCGTGCGATTGCGAGCCCGAGGCCGCTGCCGCCTGTCGTCCTCGTGCGGGCAGTGTCCGCACGATAGAAGCGGTCGAAGACGTGTGGCTGGTCGATCGGTGCGATGCCGGGCCCTTCGTCGTGGACGTCGACGACGACGACGTCCCCGGCAACCTCGACGCGAATGGACGCGCTCGTGCCGCGCGGGGTGTGAGTGCGCACGTTGCCGACGAGGTTGGTCAGGACCTGCCGGAGCTGGTCTGGATCGCCCTCGACGATCGCAGCGCCGCGCGTGATCAGTTCGAGATGTCTTTCCGGCTCGAGCTCGCGGGCGGTCTCGACGACGTCTCGCGCGAGGGACGTGAGATCGACCGGTTCGCGACGCAGATCGCGGCGTTGATCGAGCCGTGCCAGCAGAAGCAAGTCGTCGACGAGCCTGCTCATCCGAACGGCATCTGCCTCGATCCGGGCGAGCGCGTTGCGCCGCTCCTCGTCGGCTTCGGGGCCGATTCGTCGCGTCAGCTCGGCGAAGCCTCGGATCGAGGTGAGCGGTGTGCGGAGCTCGTGGGACGCGTCGGCGACGAAGCGCCGCAGCCGCTCCTCCGAGTCCTGCTGCTCGACGAAGGACGCCTCGAGGCGGTCGAGCATCTCGTTGAAGGCGTTCCCAAGCCGTTCGACCTCGGCGCCGCCAGACTCGTCGACGCGCTCGGAGAGGCGGCCCGCAGCGATGTCGTTCGCCGTGTCAGCGATCTTCTCCAGAGGCCGCAATCCTCTCGCGACCGACGTACGCATCAGGAGCGCTACACCGAGCAGCACGAGCACGCCGGCCAGGGTCTCGATCAGCAGGAGGCGTCGTAGCGTTGCGTCGACGTCCGTCAACGGCAGTGCCACAACGGTCGTACCGGGGCCGTCGATCCGGGCGTTGGCCGTGATCCGGAAGTGGGAGCTGCCGGATCCGACCGAGACGGTCGTCGTCGGGGCATCGGGTGCGGCCGTCGATCCCGGCAGGTTCGCAGGGATGTCGGGAAGCTCCGCGTCGGACGGGTAGGCGGCGACCAGGCGGCCCTTCTCGTCGAGTAGCGCGATGACCAGGCGGCTGTACAGCAGATCGCCGGTTGTCGGAACCGGCTTCTTGTCCAGGGCAGAGACCTCGAAGAACTTCTCGATGCCCGGGTTCGCCTTGGCCGCGAGTTGCTCGTCGACTCGCTCGACCAGGAACGCGCGCACGAGCACGAACGTCACGGCGGCGAAGACAACGAGCCCGACGGCGAACAGGCCGACCGCGACCACGGTCAGGCGGCTTCGCAGGGTCATCGGGCCTCGGGGGCTCGCAGGACGTAGCCGATCGCACGCACCGTGTGGATCAACGGGGGCCCGAGCGCGTCGAGCTTGCGCCGGAGATAGCTGATGTACGTCTCGACGTTCCCGGTCTCGCCGCCGAAGTCGTACTTCCACACGTGATCGAGGATCTGCCGTTTGGACAGGACTCGTCCCGGGTTGAGGAGGAAGTAGCGGAGCAGGTTGTACTCGGTCGGCGTGAGCTCGACCACCGTCCCGGATCGGGTCACGAGATGCGCGTCGTCGTCGAGCAGTACGTCCGCGTAGACGAGCCGACCCGGTGCCTCCGGCGCGCCGGAGGCGCGACGCAGCACTGCGCGCGTCCGCGCCACGAGCTCCTCGAGGCTGAACGGCTTGGTGACGTAGTCGTCGGCGCCCACCGTCAAACCGCGGACCTTTTCTTCCGTCCCGTCGCGTGCCGTCAGGAAGATCGTCGGGAGGTGTCCGAACGACGCTGTCAGGCGCTGGTGCAGCTCGAGGCCGTCGAGGTCGGGCAGCATCACGTCGAGGATCGCAAGGCTCGGTCGAAACGCCCTCGCAGTCGCAAGCGCCTCCCGACTGCTTCCCGCCGTCACCACCTCGAATCCCTCGTAGCGCAGCGTCGTCGCGACGAGGTCGGCGATCGCCTCCTCGTCGTCCACGACGAGGATACGGACGGCATCGGCCTCACTCGGGGCTATCTCCACCACCGGAGTCTCGCACTCGACCCTGGGAAACGCCTGGGAGATTCCCGAGAGCAGAGGCCACGGCTCAGACGACTCACAGGGAACTCCCAGCCACTTCCGTCCGAATCCCCACCCTCCGCCTCCATACTGGATCGCAGACATCGAAGATCCCTGCAGGCCACGAGGAGGAATCCCACATGAAACGCAGTATCGCCATCGCAGTCGCCGCCGTCATGGCGGCTGTCGGCATCACCGCAGGTGCGATCGCGGCGGACGGAGACAAGAAGAAGCTCTCGACGCAGGATGCGATCGCGCTCGTCGAGAAGATGGTCGCCGCCGGCAAGCTCGATCAGGCGACGGCCGACAAGAAGCTCGCGTACCTCTCGAGCGGCACGACGGGCGCGAAGAAGGCCGCCTGCGCGAAGAAGAAGCTGTCGCCGCAGCAGGCGATCGCCCTCGTCGAGAAGATGGTCGCTGCGGGCAAGCTCGACCAGGCCACCGCTGCTGCCAAGATCGGAGCCATCCGGGCCGGTGCCTTGGGCGCCGCGAAGAAGCCGGTGACGTGCGCCGCGAAGAAGAAGCTCTCGACGCAGGATGCGATCGCGCTCGTCGAGAAGATGGTCGCCGCCGGCAAGCTCGATCAGGCGACGGCTGACAAGAAGCTCGCGTACCTCGCGGGCAAGTAGCCCTCTCGGTCGTCGCGTGGGCGACCCGGCGAATGACCGGGGCGCCCACGCGCCCCGGTCGCACCCCGCTCAGGCTGAAGCGTCACCCCCTCCGCCTCTACACTCTCGCCATGCCGGGCGTGACGATCTACCACAATCCCAACTGAACGAGCAGTCGCAATGCCGTGAGCATTGCCGAGGAGCTCGGGGTCGAGACCGACATCGTGCTGTACCTGAAGACGCCGCCGGACGAGGCGACGCTCCGCGCGATCATCGCGAAGCTCGAGGATCCCCCCACGGATCTCGTGCGCCGCGACTCCCTCTGGAAGAAGCTGGGGCTCACCGACGACGATGCCCGAAGCGAGGATCAGATCGTCGAGCTGCTCGTCCGGCGCAAGCAGCTGTTGCAGCGCCCCGTCGTCGTGACAGACGAGAAGGCGATCGTCGGCCGGCCCAAGGAGCGCGTGCGCGCAGCTGCTCGGGGGTCGAGGCTCAGCGTCCGCGGCAGTCGAGCGCGCGGGCGAACGCCTCGGCCCAGAGCCCGTAGCCGACGTCGTTCGGGTGGAAGAAGTCCGACGCCAGCTTGCCGCGAAACGGCGGACTGATCGCGCCGCCCGTCTCGGCCACCCGTAGATCGTGCCGAGCAGCCCACTCCCGGATCTGCTCGTTGAACGGCCGCACGGTCTGCGGCCGTCCGGGGATCGTGCCGATCACGGTTCGAGCCGGAAGTGCGGCCGTGAGCCGCTCGAGCCCCTGGGTGAGACCGACTCGCCGGCTCACCCTGATGTCGTTCGCCCCGACGGCGACGGTGATCAGCGCCGGGTCGAGACCGAGCCGGCGGACGAGCGGGAGCTGAACCCCCAGCACGTCGCGCACCCGGCCACCGCTCTGCGAGAGGTTGACGAGCCGCCACTCGTGACCCTGGGCCGACAGCCGCTCGTGGAGCTGACCGACCCAGCCGCGATCGTGGGCCGATGCGCCGATTCCCTGTGCGGTCGAGTCCCCGAGAACGAGCCAGACGGGCCCCGCCTGGCGGAGCGCGTTCTCGTTCGCCCGATGCCAGGCTTCGGCGTACGGCCCGATCTGTGACCGCACCGCGTGCACGCCGGGAATCAGCGACAGGAGCCGGCCTCTCGCCGATTGCGCGCGCGGCGGCGGGAAGTGGAGGCGGTGCTCGCCCGCCGGGTCAGTCGACGACGACGACGCTCGACCCGAGCTCGCGCTCGACCTCGACGGCCACGTCCGTGCCGATGAGCCGGCTGAGGAACCCGTGGTGGTGCGACGCGAGTACGACCATCCGTGCCTCGCGGTCGCGGGCGGTGGCGGCGATCTTGTCCGCAACATTGCCGACGGCCCAGACGTAGTCGGCCTCGAGCCCTGCCGCTTCGATGCGCTCGCGCGCCCGCGCGAAGATCGGCTCGAGCTCCTTCGGCTCGACGAGCGGGATCATCTCGGCGCCCTCGTTGATGTTGCCGAAGCTCTGCGGCCCTTCCGGGTCGAGCAGCATCTCGAACACCGACAGGACGACGAGCGTGTCACCGGATGACGTCGCTTCCACGATTGCGCGATCGAGGGCGCGACCCGCGCCCTCGGAATCGTCGTATCCGATCAGGATCGTCCCGGCCATACCGAGAGCATCGCAGTTCCTCCGGGGTCGCGGCGGCGGGTGCAGCCGCGACCCCGTGGAAGCGGAATGCGCCTAGGCGAGTGCCTTCGCCTTGAGGGCGTCGAACTCGGCCTGGGTGATGGCGCCGCTGTCGAGCAGCGACTTCGCCTGCGCGACCTGCTCGGCCGGCGACGAGCCGGCGACCGACTTGATGTACTCGTCCTGCTGCGCCTTGACGGCTTTCATCTGCTCCATGCTCCGGTCAGCCATGCCATTGTGCTCGGCGATGAGGTAGATGAGCACGCCGAGGTAAGGCAGGACGATGACGAAGATGATCCAGATCGCCTTCATCCCACCACCGATGTCACGGCGGCGGAACACGTCCGCAAAGACCGTGATCAGGAGCCAGATCCAGATCACGAACGCGAAGAAGATGACCATCGACCAGAGAACGTCGAGGAACGGATAGCTTGCTGCGACCACTTTTGACTCCTAGCTCGAAGATCGTGCGACGCCCAAAGCTCCGAGGCCGGGCCATCGCGCGCTTGACGGGTCGTATCCTGTCAGATTTCCGGCACCGAGGCATCACTCGACATGTCTAACCGCCTTGCCCGCCATGTTCCGATCGTCGCGTGGCTTCCCGACTACAGGCGGTCGTTCCTCGGCCGCGACATTCTCGCGGCGCTCGCCGTGTGGGCTGTTCTCGTGCCCCAGGCGGTTGCGTACGCGGCGCTCGCCGGGGCGCCCCCGGAGGCCGGCCTCGCGACGGCCCTCGGCGCCGGCGTGCTGTACGCGATCTTCGGCACCTGCCGCGAGCTCGACGTGGGGCCGAGCTCGACGATCGCGATCACGGCGGCTGCCGTACTCGTGCCGGTGGTGGCTGCGTTCCCGGCGATCTCGTATCTGACGTTGCTCGCAACGCTCGCGATCCTCACCGGAGTCATCCTGATCGCCGCCGGCGCGTTTCGCCTCGGGTTCGTCTCCGAGTTCCTCGCCCGCCCGGTTCTCGTCGGCTTCGTCAGCGGCATCGGGGTCGTGATCATCGTGGGGCAGGTTCCGAAGCTCATCGGCACCACCGTCGAGAGCGGCAACGTGCCCGAGATGCTCTGGCGCGAGCTGTCGAGCGTCGGAGAGATCAGCTGGCCGACGTTCCTCGTCGGAGGCGTGTCGCTCGGAGCCCTGATCGTGCTGAGGCGGCTCGCCCCGCTCGTGCCGTGGGCCCTCATCGTCACCGCGGGCTCGATCGCGTGCAGCCGCGCCCTCGACTTCCCCGCCAGAGGGATCGCGGTCATCGCCGACGTCCCGGCAGGTCTCCCAAGTGTGGCCGTCCCCGACGTCGGGCTCGGAGAGATCAGCGCACTGAGCGGAGGAGCGCTGGCCCTCGCCCTCGTCGCGTTGGCCGAGTCGATCGGTGCGGCGCGCTCGCTGGCGGCGAAGAGTGGATACGAGATCGATCCGAACCAGGAGCTCGTGGCACTCGGCACCGCGAACGTCGGAGCGGGGCTGCTACAGGGATTCCCGGCCGATGCCAGCCTGTCCCGCAGCGCCGTCGGCGCGGCCGCGGGAGCGGTCTCGCGGGTCTCGGGACTCGCGGTGGCCGCGCTCGTCGTCGCGACGATGCTGTTCCTGACACCCCTGTTCGACGGGCTTCCGCAGGCCACCCTCGCCGCGGTCATCGTCGCGGCCGTGATCGGGCTCGTCGACGTGCGGGGCTTCCGCGTGCTCTGGCGGATCGATCCCGCAGACGCCAAGCTCGCGTTGATCGGCTTCCTCGCCGTGTGCCTCCTGGGTGTCCTCGGCGGGATCATGACGGCGGTGGTCGCGTCGTTGCTCGCCCTCGTCCTTCGCGTCTACCGCCCACGGATCGCAGTGCTCGGCCGCGCCCCTCACGAGGCGAGCACCGACGAGGACTTCCTGTTCCGCAGCATCGACCGGCATCCCGAGTACGAGACGATCCCCGGGCTCGTGCTGTTCCGCTTCTCGAACGAGCTGTTCTTCGCGAACGCGTCGTTCTTCCGCAGAGAGACGCTACGACTCGTTGCCGGGTCGGATCCTCCCGCCCGCACGGTTCTGGTCGATGCCGCTCCGATCTCCCATCTCGACACGACCGCTGTCGCGATGCTGGAGGACCTGATCGGGAAGCTGGCTCTCCGTGGGGTCACGTTCGAGCTCGCCCGTACGACCGCCTCGCTCAACGATGCCCTGGAGCGCACCGGCCTGCGCGAGCTCATCGGCGAGGGTCACATCCACCGTTCGGTCCACACGGGCGTCCAGGCGTTCCTCGCGCGCTCCGCAGGGTAGGCGCAGACCACCGACCGTCGTCTATATCTCGGTCTGCTCCCCGGGGGAGAGGATGCGTGCCGTGGTCTCGCTCGCGTGCCGGCGCAGGGCTTCCTCGAACAGGCTCGGCGGCGTCGTCAGGAAGCCGGGCGGCCCGTGCATCCCGAGGTGGATCGGGTAGTACGTCCCCCAGTGAATAGGGATTGCCGTCCGCGCGCGGAGGAGCGAGGCGGCCTGCGCGGCGCGCGTCGGGTCCAGGTGACCCGGCCCCATCGTCGGCCCCCAGCCCCAGATCGGCAGCAGGGCGACATCGACCGGTGAGAGATCGGCCATCTCGTCGAAGAGGTCGGTATCGCCGGCGAAGTAGACGCTGCGCCCTGCGCCCTCGATCACGTAGCCGAGCGGATCCGCCTTCGTGCCGAGTGGTAGCCGCCCGGTCTCGTGATCGGCCTTGGTCGCCCGCACCGTGACGGCGCCGACCTCGATCTGCTCGCCGACGCTCAGCTCGAGCACGTTCTTCACGCCCGCCTTGCGGCGGATCAGCGCGCCGGCTCCCCGTGGCGCGACGACCGGCATCTCGCGTCCGAGCCTCTGGAGGGACGGCAGATCGAGGTGGTCGTAGTGGAGGTGCGAGATCAGCACCGCGTCGACGCCGCGCAGGGCGGCCGGATCGACCTTGACAGCCCGGCGGAGATGTGCGACGCGGTTGCGGAGCAGCGGATCGGTGAGCAGGCGGACGCCGTCCAGGTCGACGAGCACCGTGCCATGGCCGACGTAGCGGATCGAGGCTCGCGGTGGGGCGCTCACTGCGCGATCCTACGTTGTGTCCCCGCCACGCATCGTCCGGTGGCGCCAGTAGTGTCCGAATCCGTGTCCGGGACGGCCTCCGATCTCCCCGTGCGCCCAGCGGGAGGGCAGCGCGCGCTGAGCGTCAACTTCACGGTGCGCACGATGCTGCTCGTCGCAGCGGTCGTCGCGCTCGCGTGGGCCTTCGTCTACATCCGCGAAGCGGTCATGACGTTGTTCCTGGCCCTGTTCCTCGCCCTGGTGCTCGAGCCCGTCGTGCGTGGGATGCAACGCAAGCTCCCGCTCGGACGCGGTGCCTGCGCGACGACGCTCATTCTCGGGCTCGTGGCATTGTGTGTCGCCTTTGCGCTGCTGCTGCTCGCGCCGCTCGTCGGCTCGTTCCGGGACTTCGTCGACGCGTTGCCGCAGATCGTCGAGGACATCACGACGAGCTCCTCGTTCGGCTCGTGGGTCGACCAGCACAGCACCGTGCCCGAGAGCGCGCAGGAGAACGTGAAGGAGATCGCACAGGGGGTCGCCGATGTGGCGGGCGGCCTGATCGGGATCGTCGTCACGGGCTTCAGTCTCGTGCTCGCGCTCGTCACGGCGATCTTCCTGACGTTGTTCCTGATGATCGACCTCCCCCGCCTGATCGGGGCGGTCGACACGCTGCTCGATCCACGGGGCTCGGACCGGTGGCGCCGGATGTCCGAGCGGATCATCACGGCCGTCTCCCGGACGATGCTCGGGAACATCGCGATCTCGATCATCTGCGGTCTGATCTATGGCGTCTCGTGCTGGATCCTCGGCACGCCGTTCCCTGTCGTCCTGGGCGTTGTTGCCGGGCTGCTCGACCTCGTCCCGATGATCGGCGCCACGGTCGCCGGCACGATTCTGGTGCTCGCGACCCTCACCCAGGGCCTGACGCCGGCTCTGATCATGCTCGCGATCGTTCTCGTCTACCAGCAGTTCGAGAACTACGTCCTCCAGCCGACGATCCTCGGCAAGGCGGCCAACGTCTCGGGCTTCTTCGTGATCGTCAGCGTGATGATCTTCGGAGCGTTGCTCGGCGTGATCGGCGCAATCATCGCCGTGCCGATCATCGCGTCGATCCAGATCGTCGTGGTCGAGCTCACCGCGGAACGGCGTGCCCGCATGGAGGCGCTACGACCCACGGCAGACCCTCCCGGCGACGTGCAGTTGGGGTAGGCTCGGCGCGCCTGCCTGCCCACCGTTGCCGCGAGGAGGAATGTCGTGACCGATAGCCCTGCAGCCCCGTCGTCGTCGTCGCGTGGCCGGGTCATCGGCGCCCGCGTGCTCCTCGTCGTCGGTGTGCTGCTCACCGTCATCAGCATCCTCTCGACCTACGTGAAGCGGGAGGCGCTCGATTCCGGCCAGTTCAAGCAGACCTCGCAGGAGCTGATCGCGGACCCCGCGATCCAGGAGCAGGTCGCGGCGAAGATGGTAGACGCGCTCTTCGAGAACGTCGACGTCTCATCGGAGCTCGGCGACGCCCTTCCATCGAACCTCCAGGCGCTCGCCGGCCCCCTCGCGGGGCTCTCCCAGGGATTCGCCGACACCGCAGCGCAGAAGCTCCTCGCCCGGTCGAACGTGCAGAACGCGTTCGTCGAGCTGGCCTCCCTTTCGCAGTCGCAGTTCGTCAATGTCCTGCGCGGGGATACGAGGGCCCTCGAAACCTCGAACGGCAATGTCGTCCTCGATCTTCGGCCGCTCGTGCTCCGACTCGGAGATCGGTTCGGATTCGTCAGCAACCTCGCGGAGAAGATCCCGCAGGACTCTGCGCAGGTGACGATCCTCCAGTCGGACGACCTCGAGACCGCCCAGAGTGTGACCCACTGGCTCGAGCAGGTTGCGAACTTCATCTGGATCTTCGCCGTCGCTGCGTGGGCCGGCGCGATCTGGCTCGCCCGCGGGCGACGCCGTCAGGAGGTTCGGGCGCTCGGGATCGGGCTCGTCGTCGTCGGGATCCTCGTCCTGCTCGCCCGCTTCTTCGCCGGCAAGTACCTCGTCGACAACCTCGTCGCAAGCGACACGGTGCGGCCGGCGGCACAAGCCGCATGGGACATCATCACGAAGTCGCTCGCAGACGCCGGCTGGGTGGCACTTGCAGCCGGCGTGCTCGTCGCCCTCGGCGCATGGCTGATCGGGCCTGGCGACCGCGCGACCGCGGCGCGGGCCGCTGCCGCGCCGCACCTCCGCCGCACCGGCGTCGCCTGGGGTGGGTTCGTCGTGGGCATGGCCATCCTCCTCTGGCTCCTGCCGATCGCGATGTTCCGGACGACGGCGATCCTCGTCGTCGCCTCCGCGATCGGCTTCATCGTCCTCCGGCATCAGGTCGCGGCGGAGACGGACGCCGACGCCGGTACCCCTGCTCCACCGTCGCCACCCGCCGCCGAGGAAACCCCGCCCGATCCGGGTTAGGAGACGGCCACGCAGTCGCCACAGTGGCCGTGCAGGATCACGTCGTGGCCGTGCATGTCGTAGTCGAGCCGCGTGGCGACGCGCTCGAGCGCGGTCTCGAGGCCCGGATCGGAGAACGGCTCGACGCGCCCGCAGTCGTCGCAGACGAGATGATGGTGATGGTCTCCGTCCGCGTGTGAAGGCTCGAAGCGGGCGATGCCGTCCCCGAGGTCGACGCGCGTGACGAGCCCCAGCTCGACGAGCTGATCGAGCGCGCGGTAGACGCTCGCGATCGCGACGCGATCGCCATGCTCGCGGATGCCGTCGAAGATCTCCTGCGCGGACGTGCAGCAGTTCTGTCGCCCGAGGTGCTCCACGACCGTGCGGCGCGCTCCCCCGTTTCGGAGTCCCTGCGCCTGCAGGCTCTCGATCGCCGACGTGCTCCAGTCCGCGTGCTCGTCCATTCCCTAGATGATACCGATTCGCATTAGCTGCTAGGCTCGGGCGATGGTGCTATCGAGAATCGTTCTCTTTAGCGGAGCGGCGGTCGCAGCCGTGGGCTTGCTCGCGGGCTGTGGTGCTGGCGGGAGTCGGAGGGCGAGCGAGAAGACCGTGGTCGCCGCGTTCTACCCGCTCGCCTTCGCTGCGCAGCAGATCGCCGGACCGGGAACCGTGGTCGAGAATCTCACACCTGCGGGTGCCGAGCCTCACGACCTCGAGCTCACGCCGGGAGACGTGCGCGCAGTCGACGGCGCCAAGCTCGTGCTCTATCTCGGCGACGGGTTCATGCCGGGCCTCGAGACCGCGGTCGCGCAGCGGGAGGGGCCGTCGCTCGACCTCCTCGTGGGGCGCGAGTTTCGGCCCGGGCGCGACAACCACGACGGCGCCCGCCGCGACCCGCACCTCTGGCTCGATCCGACGCGCTATGCCACGATGGTGCGCGCGATCGGCGCCGCGCTCGGCGACCGGGAGGCTGCGGAGGTGCTCGCTGCTCGCCTCGACCGGCTCGATGCCGAGTTCCGCGCAGGGCTCGCTGCCTGTGCGCGGCGTCAGATCGTGACGAGCCATGCCGCCTTCGGCTACCTCGCGGAACGATACGGCCTCGAGCAGATCCCACTCGAGGGGCTCGCTCCCGAGGCCGAGCCGTCGGCCCGCGGCATCGCCGACCTCGTCGGTCAGGTCGAGCGGTCTGGCGCGACGACCGTGTTCTTCGAGACGCTCGTCTCGCCCAAGCTCGCGCAGACGGTCGCGCGTGAAGCCGGAGTCGCGACCGCGGTCCTCGATCCTCTCGAAGGGCTCGCAGACGATGACGTCGCCGCCGGTGCGGACTACTTCTCCGTCATGCGCGAGAACCTCGCGGCACTGCAGAAGGCGCTCGGGTGCGCGACGTGACTCCCGTCGTCGAGCTCGATGCCGTCTCGTTCGGATATCGGGCCGGCGTGCGCGTACTCGATGACGTGTCCCTGAGCGTCGATCCGGGCGAGTTCGTCGCGATCGCCGGGCCCAACGGCGGCGGCAAGACGACGCTGCTGCGGCTCGTCCTCGGCCTCGAGCGCCCGAGCGAGGGCACCGTCCGCGTGTTCGGCAGGTCTGGTGGGAAGGCAGCCGACGGTGCCCGCATCGGCTACCTTCCGCAACGCGCGCGCCTGATCGGCGAGGCGCCGGTCACGGTCCGCGAGGTCGTCTCCACCGGACGGCTTGCCCCGGCGGGGATCTGGGGGCCGTTGCGCCGCGCCGATCGCGAGGCGGTCGAGCGCGCGATCGGGACTGTCGGGCTGACGGGGCGGGCCGATTCGCCGCTGCGCACCCTCTCCGGAGGAATGCAGCAGCGGGCCCTGATCGCCAAGGCACTCGCGTCCGAGCCGACGCTCCTCGCGCTCGACGAGCCGACGACCGGTGTCGACGCCGAGTCGCAGGAGTCGCTCGGGACGCTCCTCGAAGAGCTGCGCTCTCAGCTCGGGGTGACGATTCTCTACGTCTCACACGAGTTCGGCGCCGTCGAGCACGTCGTCGACCGGATCGTGCTCGTCCGAGGCGGCATCGTCTACGACGGCCCTCCGAGCGGATTGCCCGGCGTCTGGCACGACCCTTCGCACACGCATGCTTGAGCTCGAGTTCATGCGCCTTGCTCTCGCGACGGGCGCCGTCGTCGGCCTCCTGGCGCCTGCGGTCGGCTTCTTTCTCGTCGAGCGCAAGGCGTCGCTGATCGGGGACGGCCTCGGGCACGTCGCCTTCGCCGGGGTCGCGGTCGGCTACCTGCTCGGCATCTCGCCCGTCCTCACCGCGCTCGTTGCGGCGGTGATCGGTGCGCTGACGATCGAATGGCTGCGCACGCGCGGCGGGGCGGCAGGCGACCAGGCTCTCGCGCTCGTCTTCTACACGGGGATCGCCGCGGGCGTCGTGCTCGTCTCGCGGGCCGGCGCGCTCAACGTCAACCTCTTCCAGTTCCTCTTCGGCTCGATCCTCACCGTCACGCGCAACGATCTCTGGACGGTGCTCGTGCTCGGCGTCGGGGCCCTCGTCACGATCGCTGTGCTGTTTCGCGGGCTCGTCGCAACAGTGCTCGACGAGGAGGGGAGCCGTGTCGCCGGCGTTCCGGTGACCCGGCTCAACGTCGTCGTCGCGGTGCTCGCCGCGCTGACGGTGGCGGTCTCGATGCGCATCGTCGGGATCCTCCTCATCGCGGCCCTGATGGTGTTGCCGGTGATCGCGGCGAACCGGGTCGCGTGGAGCCTCCGCTCGACGTTCGGGCTCTCGATGGCGTTCGGCCTCTGCTCGGTGCTTGCCGGATTGTCGATCGCCTACTACGCCGACCTCCCGCCAGGGGGGACGATCGTCCTCGTCGCAGCAGCGGCGTTCGTCCTCTGCTCCGGAGCGAGCGCGATCGCCCGCCGCGCCTGAGGCGCAGTGATGCGATGATCGCCTCGATGGACGTCGTCGTTCTCACGGGCTCGGATCTCACGTTGGACGACGTGCTCGCCGTCGCGCGGCGCCGGGCGCCCGTCGAGATCGCGCCGGCCGCTCTCGAGGCGATGACCCGCGCGCGTGGCGTCGCCGACCGTGCGATCGCCGCGGGCTCGGTCGCCTACGGCGTCACCACCGGGGTCGGCAGCCGCAAGTCGTTCCCGATCGAGACACCCGGTCACGATCGCCTGCTCGTTCGCCAGCATCTTATCGCGCAGGGCTCGCCGGTCGCTCATGAGGTCGTCCGCGCGACCGCGCTGCGATTGGCCAACGCGCTCGCGGCCGCGACGACCGTGGCCCGGCCCGAGCTCGTGTTGCACGTCGTCGTGGCCCTGAACGACGACCGGCTGCCTGCCGTCCGCTCCCTCGGGTCGATCGGGGTGAGCGATCTCGCGCCGATGGCGGATCTCGCGGACGGGATCCTCGGGGACTTCGAGCTCGAGCGCGGCGAAGGGATCGCGCTGCTCAACCAGGCGTCGTTCTCGACCGCATACGGCGCGCTCGCGGTCGCCGACGCGCTTGTCTTGCTCGACGCACTGGACTGTGCGGGCGCACTCGACCTCGAGGCGTTCGCGGCGAACCGCAGTGTGTTGCACCCCGCCGTCGGTGTCGTGCGCCCGTACCCCGGCCTGCAGCTCACGCTCGAGCGCTTGCGTAGCCTCCTCGCCGGGAGCGAGGTCGAGTCACGGTCATTGCAGGATCCGCTGAGCTTCAGGACGATCGCGCAGGTGCACGGCGCGGCGCGGGACGCGTTCGGATTCGTATCGGGCCAGCTCGCGATCGAGCTCAACGCCGCCCAGTCGAACCCCCTCGTCCTGGCCGAGGACGGTCAGGTCATCTCGGTCGGGAACTTCGAGCTGCAGCCGCTAGCAACAGCGCTCGATCTTGCCCGGCTCGCTCTCGCACCGGTGATCACGAGCGCGGCGGAGCGAGCCGTGAAGCTCCTACAGGCCCCGCTGACCGGGCTCACCGAAGGCCTCGGCGCACGGTCGTCGCTCGCCGAGAGCAGCCTGAGCGAGTTCGGCATCGCGGCCCAGGCGTTCGCCGCGGAAGCGCGCCTGCTCGCGCAGCCGGTCTCGTTCGAGAACTTCTCGACCACGCAGGCCGAGGGGCTCGAGGATCGCATGACGATGGCGTCGCTCGCGGCGCGCCGTCTCGAGGCGATGGTCGAGCTGGGTGCACGCGTCGTCTCGATCGAGCTGCTGCTCGCAGCGCAGGCGTGCGATCTTCGCGGCGCCCGGCTCGGCACCGGGACGGAGGCGCTGCGCGCGAAGGTGCGCGAGTTCGCACCGTTCCTCGAGGAGGGTGGCGTCCTCCCCGACCTCGAGCTCCTGGCAGACGAGATCCGGTCCGGCAAGATGAGTTGTTGAGTGGGCACGATCGACGTTCATCAGCATCTCTGGCCGCCAGGCTTCGTCGATGCGCTCGCGGGAAGAGAGACCGTCCCGTGCCTCGAGGGGGCCACGTTGTCCGCGCCCGAAGGCACGTACGAGATCGATCCCGGGGACAACCGGCTCGAGTCGCGGCTCGCCCTGCTCGACGCTGCGGGGATCGACACCGCGGTCGTCTCCCTGCAGCCGACCCTCGGCCTGGAGCGGCTTGAGGTCGTCGAGCGGGAGCGTCTCGAGGGCATCTGGGAGGATGGGATCCTCGAGCTCGCCGCCAAGGCCGGTGGGCGGATCATGCCGCTTTCCGTCACCCGGCCACGTGACGGCTTCGTGGGCGTCTCGGTCGGCGCGGGGGAGCTCGACGACCTCGACGCCCTCGCTTCCGTCCTCGACGAGCTGCGTGGGTCAGGATTCCTCTTCGTTCACCCGGAAGCGGGCAGGCAGACTCCGGGCGCGCCGCCGTGGTGGCCGGCGCTCGTCGACTACACCGCGCAGATGCAGCGCGCGTACTTCGCCTGGCTCGCAGAGGGACAGGACCGCTGGCCCGATGTCAACGTCGTGTTCGCGATCCTAGCGGGCGGCGCCCCGGTTCAGCTCGAGCGGCTCGCCTCGCGCGGCGTCGACGTGCGTACCGTGCTCCACCCGAACGTCTTCTTCGATACGTCGTCGTACGGTCGGCGCGCGCTCGAGGTCTGCATCGAGACCTTCGGCGTCGAACAGCTCGTCCACGGAAGCGATGCGCCCGTCATCGACCCGTCCGCGACGCTCGACGCGATAAGGGATTTCGGCGAATCCGTCGAAAGGCTGATCACCGTGGACACCCCGAACCGGCTGCTGGCATGACATCGCTCGCGACCTTCCTCATGCGGCGCATCGAGCCAGGCGTTGATCTCAGCCGACCCGAGCTCAATGAGCTCGCCTGCGACATCGGGAGGGACGAAAGCCTCTGGAAGGAGTTCGAGCGCCACGATCCCGACGAGCGCCAGTACCAGCAGCTCTACCGCGATCCCAACATCGACGTCTGGCTCATCTGCTGGATGCACCGTCAGGACACGGGCTACCACGACCACGATCGCTCGTCGGGTGGCGTCTACGTCTGCAGGGGGATCCTCTGCGAGGACCACTTCCACCGGGACGATGACGGCTGGATTCGCGAGCGAACGAAGCATCACGAGACCGGCGGGTCGTTCGACTTCGATTCGGCCTACATCCACGGCGTGCGCAACGAGCGTGACTTCCCGGCGACCTCGGTTCACGTCTACTCGCCCGCGCTCTGGCGGATGGGGCACTACCAGGCGGACGAGAACGGCGTCATGCGGCGGATCGCGATGACCTACGCCGACGAGCTTCTCGGCGCCGCCTGAGAGGCGGCGCGTCAGGCGTCGAAGTCCAACAAGACCTTGCCGAGCTTGCCGCGCGCCTCCAGGCGATCGAACGCAGCCGCTGCATCGCTCGCCGGAACGACGCGGTCGATCAGCGGAGCAACGCGGCCCGTCGCGAGATGTGGCACGACTTCCCGCGCGAACGCGAGGACCGCGAGCGCCTTCTCCTCCAGCGGGCGCGCGCGGAGGACGGTGCCGATGAGGCGCGCTCGCCGCGCCATGACCACCCGCAGGTCGAGCGTTGTCTGGGCACCGCCGCCCGTTCCGACGATCACAATGCGTCCCCTGGGAGCGAGGGCGCGAAGATCGGGCTCGAGGTTCGGCGCGCCGACGAGCTCGAGGATCACGTCGGCTCCGCCGGCGGCCCTGGCCCGCTCGGCCAGCTCCTCGGGCGGCGAGACGGTCGCGCCGAGTCGGGCGATCGCCGCGTGGAGCGTCGCATCGCGGAGCGTTGCGAGCACGCGGGCGCCGGACACGATCGCGATCTGGACGGCCGCGGTACCGACCCCGCCGTTCGCTCCGTTGACGACGAGCAACTCCCCCGGGCGAAGCCCGCCCTGCGTGAGGACTGCGTCGTGGGCGGTCACGAATGCCTCGGGCACGGCTGCGGCAGCGAGCCCTTCGAGCGCCCCGGGTACCTCGGTCACGTGACGCTCGTGAACGAGCACGCGATCAGCGAGACCCCCACCGCCGACGATCCCGAAGACACGCGCACCCGGAGCAAAGCGACGAGCCGTCGGGCCGCACGCGATCACCGTGCCCGCCACCTCGAGACCGGGGATGTCGGCCGGCGCGCCCGGCGGAGCGGGATAGCGGCCCTCTCGCTGCGCGATGTCCGCCGGGTTCAGCCCGGCATACCGCACCTCGACGAGGACGTCGTCACCCGCCGGGACGGGATCCGGCCGTTCGACGACCTCGACCACCTCGTTCCCGCCGGCCCCCGTGAACGTGACCGCGCGCATGCCGTGAGCGTAGGCGACGGGGCTTTCCGGCGTCGACCGGAAGCGTGGGCACAAGAGCCAGGTGTCGCGGGCGCTTCAGGTCCTGGACGAGCTCGGCTACGTGGAGCGGGATTGCGAGACGCTCGCCTATCGCCTCGGGTGGTACGTGTTCGGGCTCGCCGCGAGGGCGGCGGATTCCCGCCTCCTGGACGCGGCCCGCCCGGTGCTCAGGGAGCTCGTCACCGCGTTCGGCGAGAGCGTGCACCTCTCCGTGCGGCAGAGTGGCGCGGTGCTCACGCTCCTCTCCGAGTCCCCTTCTGCGACGCTTCATGTCCCCGCCCGCGCCGGGGATCTCACGCCGCTCGCGACAACCTCCGCCGGCCGGGTCCTGGTCTCCGATCTCTCCGGCCCGGAGCTCGAGGCACTCGGCCTCGCGTCCGCCCGCACCGCGATCGCACGGGCGGTCGAGGACGGCTACGCAATCGTGAGGGAGGAGTTCGAGCCGGGTCTCGTCGCAGCCGCGGCACCGATCCGAGGTGTCTTCGGCACCGTCGTGGCCGCACTGAACGTCTCGGCTCCGCTCTTTCGCTTCGACGATCGACTCGAGAGCGCCGCCCTGCGTCTTGTCGTCGCAGCCGACGCGCTCTCGGTCGCGATCGGCGGCATGCCGCGAGGCGTTCGCGGAGCCGCCTAGGGTCCCGGCCGGCCCGTCGAGTCGATACGCTCGCGGCGTCTTCTGCGTCGTCGGCCCGCCGGCGTCGCCCTTCGAGGGAGGATCAGAGGTGCTCGCCGCGGTCTGTGCACGATTCTCGCCGGACGACCCGCTCGCCGGGCTCGAGCTGCGCGAGGTCGACGAGCCCGAGGCCCGAGACGGGTGGGAGGTCGTCGAGCTCCGCGCGTCCGCCCTCAACCACCATGACCTCTTCAGCCTGCGCGGTATCGGCGCCCGCGAGGCGGAGATCCCGATCGTGCTCGGAACCGACGGGGCCGGTGTCACCGCGGACGGCCGCGAGGTCGTGATCTATCCGGTGCTCGTGGACCGGGCGCCCGGGCAGGACGAGACGCTCGCCGAGGACTTCCACATCCTCTCGGAGCGCGGAGTGCCGGGCACCCTCGCGGAGCGCGTTGCCGTGCCCTCGCGCAACCTCGTGCCGAAGCCGCCGGGGCTCTCGTTCGCCGAGGCGGCCTGTCTGCCGACCGCGTGGCTGACGGCGTACCGGATGCTCTTCAACCGCGCCGGGCTCCGCCCCGGCCAGTCCGTGCTCGTCCAGGGAGCAGGGGGAGGCGTCTCGACTGCGGCGATCCTGCTCGGTCGTGCGGCGGGCCTCGTCGTGTACGTGACGAGCCGAAGCGAGGGGAAGAGGGCGGAGGCTCTCACGCTCGGGGCGACCGCGGTCTTCGAACCCGGAAGCAGGCTCCCCGAGCGTGTCGACGCCGTGCTCGAGTCGGTGGGGAAGGCGACCTGGGACCACTCCATGAAGTCCGTTCGCAGCGGTGGCACGATCGTGGTCGTCGGGGCAACGAGCGGGCCGGATCCGCCCGCCGACCTGGCACGCATCTTCTGGCGACAGCTGTCGATCCATGGCTCGTCGATGGGGACGCTGACCGAGTTCCGGGAGATGTGCAGCTTTCTCGAGCAGGCCGACGTGAGGCCGCTCGTCGACTCCGAGTACCGGCTCTCCGATGCTCGATCCGCGTTCCAGCGCCTCGACGCGGGCGCTAACTTCGGGAAGGTCATTGTCGTCCCGTAGCGCCGAGCCGCTGCGCCGGGTCGGGTTCGTCGGGCTCGGCAATCTCGGCCGCCATCTTGCGGCGAGCCTGCTTCGCGCGGGGTTCCCGCTGACGGTCAACGATCGCGACGAGAGCGCCGCGGCGTCATTGCTCGACGCTGGGGCGACGTGGGGAGGATCGCCGCGCGAGGTCGCGGCCTCGTCGGACACGGTCTTCACGTGCCTTCCCTCCCCGAGCGTCGTCGCCGACGTGCTCTGCGGTGAATCCGGTCTCCTGGCGGGCTTTGCCACCGGAGGGACGTGGATCGACTCGAGCACGAACGACCGCCACGAGCTGCAGCGCCTCGCGACGCTTGCACGCGCGCACGGTGTCGAGTGCCTCGAGGCGCCGGTGACCGGTGGAGTCCACCTCGCTGCCGCGGGCGAGATCACGGTGCTCGTCGGCGGTGACCAGGGTGTCTATGAGGTGCACCGACCGGCGTTCGAGGCGATCGGTGGCAAGGTGTTCTACATCGGCCCGCTCGGCAGCGCATCGGTGATCAAGGTGATCACGAACATGCTCGCCTTCATCCACCTCGTCGCGGCGGGTGAGGCGCTGATGCTCGCAAAGCGCGCCGGGCTCGATCTGGCGCAGGCGTTCGAGGTGATCGAGGCGAGCTCGGGCACGAGCTTCGTCCACGAGACCGAGAGCCAGGTGATCCTGAACGGCAGCTACGACATCGGGTTCACGATGGACCTGGCCTGCAAGGACCTCGGCTTTGCCCAGGAGCTCGGCGACGAGCTCGGCGTGCCCCTCGAGCTCGCGTCTCTCGTCCGCGAGACGTTCGCTCGCGCGCGGGAGGAGTACGGCGGCTCGGCGTGGTCGCCGATGGTCGTCAAGCTGCTCGAGGACGCGCTCGGTACCGACCTGCGCGCTCCGGGCTTCCCGAGCCAGATAACAGCGTAGAGCCCTAACCCGCACCGAGTGTCGGGTTGAGGTGGAGCGTGTCGTCCTCGTACGGGTGCGCTGCCGCCACCTCCTCGTCGAGCTCGACACCGAGGCCGGGTGCGGTCGGTGGGATCACGTAGCCGTCCTCCCACTCGATCGGCGTCTTCAGGATCTCGGCGTGGAAGCCGCCCCAGTCCTTGATCCCTTCGAGGATCAGGAAGTTCGGCGAGCACGTGCTCAGCTGGATGTTCGCTGCGCCGACGACGGGGCCGCAGTACAGGTGCGGAGCGATCTGGGCGTAGTGCGCTTCGGCCATCCCGGCGATCTTCTTCGCCTCGAGGAGCCCACCGACGCGTCCGAGGTTGAGCTGCAGGATCGACGCCGCCCCTGTTGCGAGCACCCGCGCGAACTCGTACTTCGTGGTCAGCCGCTCCCCGGTCGCGATCGGGATCGTCGTGGCCTGCGCGACGCGCGCCATCTCCTCCGGCATCTCGGGCGGGACGGGCTCCTCGAACCAGAGCGGGTCGTATGCCTCGAGCCGTCGGGCGAGACGGATCGCGCCCGACGGTGTGAACTGACCGTGGGTTCCGAACAGCAGGTCGCAGTTGCTGCCCACCGCCTCGCGCACGTTCGCCACGTAACGCTCGGAGCGGTCGAGGTCGTCGAGCCGGGGCTGCCGGGGGTCGAGGGTCGCGTAGTGCCCGGCCGGGTCGAACTTGAGCGCGGTGTGGCCCTGAGCTGCGTACTCGGTCGCCCGCTCGGCCGCGAGGTCGGGGTCGAGGTAGACGTCGGTGGCGTCGCCGGGCTCGACGTAGAGGTACGTGTAGCCGCGCAGGCGCTCGTGGACGCGTCCGCCTAGCAGCTCGTAGACGGGTTTCTCGACGGCCTTGCCGACGATGTCCCAGCACGCCATCTCGATTCCGCTGAGAATCCCTCCCAGGGTGAGGTCGGGCCGGCCCGTGTACCCCTGGCAGTAGACGTCGCGCCACAGCCGTTCGATCCGGAACGGATCCGCACCGATCACGTGGCGGCCGACGGTGTCCTCGATCATGCGGGCGACCGTGTGCGGACCGAACGTCGCGGCGTAGACCTCGCCCAGGCCTTCGAGCCCGTCGTCTGTCCGGAGCTTGAGGAAGATGAAGTACCGCCCGCCGAAGTGGGGCGGCGGGTTACCGACGACGAACGTCTCGAGCTCGGTGATCTTCATGGGGCCTCGCGATCTCTAGAAGACGATGACGTTGCGAATCGCGGATCCGTTCGAGGCGGCCGCGAGCAACTCGTTGATCTGGTCGAGCGGGCCGCGAGCGGAGATCAGCTCGTCGAGCCGAAGCCTGCCGTCACGGTAGAGGGAAACGAGGTTCGGAATGTCGACGGCGATGCGGGACGCGCCCATCTTGCTGCCCACGATCCGATGCCCGTCGTTCGCAACGACTCCCGGGTCGATCGAGGCCGTCACGCCCGACGGTGGCATCCCGACGATCACCATCGTTCCGCCCCTGCGAAGAAGGCGGGTGCCTTGCTCGACGGGTTGCGGCGCTCCGACCGTGATGATGACCGTGTCGACGCCGCGCGCGCCGGTCACGTCCGCGACGACGCCGACGACATCGTCGGCGTCGGGGTCGACAACATGGGTTGCCCCGAAGACGACCGCGACGGCTCGCTTGGCGGCACTCGGGTCGACCGCCACGATCGTCGACGCCCCGGCGATCGCCGCGCCCTGGACGGCGTTCAGCCCCACGCCGCCCGTTCCGAAGACGACGACGCTGCTGCCCGTCTCGACCCGGGCGGTGTTGACCGCTGCCCCGAACCCGGTGATCACGCCGCAGCCGAGGAGAGCCGCACGATCGAAGGGAATCGTCGCCGGCACGACGACCGCCTGCGACGCGTCGACGACGACCTGCTCGGCGAAGGCACCCGTGCGGAGCCCCTGCACGATCGAGCTCCCGTCGAGCGCGGTGAGCGGGCTCTGCTCGTCGAGTGGGAACCTCTGCTCCGCAGAGAACATCTTCACCCCGTCCGCACGCCTCGCAGGTTCCACACGACCGGATCAGCGTGACGACGACGTGGTCACCGGGGACGAACCCCTGCACGCCCGCTCCGATCTCCGCAACGACACCTGCTGCCTCGTGGCCGAACACGGCCGGTAGCTCGCCGCCCCAGGCGCCCCTGGCGTAGTGGATATCGCTCTGACAGATCGCACACGCTGCGACCTCGACCCGTAGCTCGCCTCGCTGCGGAGCCGCGATCCCGATCTCCTCGATCACGAGCGGTTCGCCAAAGGCGCGGCAGACAGCGGCTCTCAAGGAGATCCCTCCTCGATCGGTCGACGGTTTGCCCGGCGGCAGCCCACGTTATGGAATCTAGGGCCAGATATGGAACCGTGTCAATCCGGCTCGTCGCTCAGGGCGCTGCGGAGATGCGGGCGGTGTAGGTCGGCAACCACTCGACGAGATTCGAGAGGAGCGCGCCCTGCTCACGCAGGCACGTGAGAACGGTGTCGCGGCGATCGGGCGTCACCCGGGAACGCGGAATGAGCGTCGTCAGTGCGGCGATGGTCGTTCCCGCGCCGTTGACGATAGGCACCGATGCGGCGTAGAGATCGCGGGCAGTCTCGTCCCAGTTCTCCGCGAAACCCTGGCGGCGCACGTTCGCGAGGATCTCCAGCAGCCCGGGGATTCCCTCGATTCGGTTCCCGGTCGGCGTGACGAGCTCGTGCCCGGAGAACTGCGCGGCCACCTCCTCGGGATCCCTGCTCGCGAGGACGACCCTGCCGCTCGCGGCTGCGAACGCCGGCGACCTCGACCCGATGTACGTCACGTAGCGGACGGGCTGCGAGGTCTCGTGCATCGCGATATAGAACGATTCGTCCCCGTCGACCACTGCGAGCGCGATCGTCTCGTCGAGCTCGACGACGAAGCGGGCCGCGACGGTTCGGAACGCGGTCACGATCGGAAGATCCGTTGCGGCCGAGCCGAGCCGCAGCGCCCGGATCCCGAGCTCGTAGCGGCCGTCCGGGTCGCGCAGCGCCCACGCGCGGTCGACGAGCACGCCGAGGATGCGGTGCCCCGTGCTCTTCGCGATCCCGAGCTCGCGCGTCACGTCGGCCAGCGTCACCTTCCCTCGTGAGGCGAGGAGGTCGAGGATCATCAGCGTCGCGTTGACTCCGGTCGACGAATTCGCGCCGTTCGACGGCCCGTGCGTTCCCCCGCGGTCGTCGGAGCGGGCGTCCTGCGTGATATCAGTACGGCTGACCACGACGCGACGATACGCGAACCACGGGACACTGTCGAACCGCGCCGGACAGGCGTCCGGCTTGACTTCACTGCGCGGAATCTGTCATAAGAGCAGTTCCCTTTGGGAACACCAGTCCATACCTAGAACCAGCTGGGCCCCGATGATCGCGCGGCGCGGGTCCCAACTTTGACTGCAACGCAGCGTCGAAACGTACGTCCAGGCCGATGTCGAGGCAGAAGGTGAGGATCAGGCACATGGATCGTGAGACCAGAAGGCAGATCGAGTATTTCCGCAGGAACGAGGCAGGCCCGCTCGAGAACAACCTGATCGACGAGCTGGTGGCCGGCGAGGTGAACCGGAGCGAGTTCCTCCAACGGGGGGCCATGTTCGGGCTCTCGCTCGGGGTGATGGGAAGCCTGCTGGCACTCGTCGGCGAGGCCGGCGCCGCGCCGCTCGCGCAGGCGCAGACGGCACGCGTGAAGGCCGGCGGCACGATTCGCGTCGGGATCGCTGCGTTCGGCGCGTCGCTCGAGCCCTACCTGCTCAACGAGGGTGGCTCGCTCGCGCTCGCTGGGATCCCGGGTGAGTACCTGACGTTCACGAACCCGAAGGGTCAGATCGTGCCGTGGCTCGCCACGAGTTGGAAGCCGAACAAGGACGCAACCGTGTGGACGTTCCAGCTCCGCAAGGGCGTCAAGTTCCACAATGGCCAGACGATGACGTCCAAGGACGTCGTCGCGAGCCTCAAGCAATACGTTGCCCAGAAGACCTCCAACGCGGGTCTCTCCCCATTCTATGACGCCTCGGGCGTGTCCGCCAAGGGCCCGTACACCGTCGTCGTCCGGCTCAAGTCGCCGATCGGCGTCTTCCCGTATCTGCTCAGCCAGACGACGTACAACGCGATCATCCAGCCTGCGTCGATCGCGGCCAAGCCAGGCACCTGGGTCAAGTCCGGGATGATCGGAACGGGCGCGTTCAAGGTCACGAACTACGTCGACAAGAAGAGCGCGTCGCTCGTCCGTCACGCCGCCTACTGGGGTGGCCGGCCGCCGCTCGACGGCGTCAACGTCAGCTTCTACCAGGGCACGGCGCCGCTCGTGCTGGCACTGCGCGGCAACCAGATCGACCTCGCCTTCCAGCTCTCGAGCCAGGAGGCACAGGTCTTCCGGAAGAACTCGAAGTACACCTATTACAGCCAGCCGACCGCCGCGCACCGCCAGCTGACGATGCGGACCGATCAGGGGATCCTCAGGGATCCTCGCGTCCGCCGGGCAGTGGCGCTCACGATCAATCGGCCCCAGCAGCTGCAGAAGATCCTGCTCGGAGACGGCCAGGTGGGGAACGACAACCCGTTCTGGAAGGGCTTCCAGTCGACAGACCGGAAGATCGGCCAGCGCAAGCAGAACCTCCAGATCGCGAAGGCGCTGCTCGCTGCCGCGGGGGCCAAGAACCTGAAGTTCAACATCACGTCGTGGAACTTCGCGGATCACCCGGATCACCTGGCCTCCGTGCAGGCGTACGCCAAGGAGGCCGGCATCGACGTCGGGATCGAGATCATGGACGTCAGCAAGTACTACGACAGCGAGCCCGCCGGTGCCGACTACGCCAGCACGACGCCGTGGCTGAACCGCACCGCCACGCTGACTGAGTACGGCGCCCGCGGCGTGCCGAACATCTACCTGACGCGCTGCTACATGTCGACGGGTGACTGGAACGCGGCGCACTACAAGAACGCGGAGTTCGACTCCGTCGCCAAGACGTATCTCGCGTCGGCCGAGATTGCCGCGCAGCGGAAGGCGACGAAGCGGATGGCCGGGATCTTGCTCCGCGACACGCCGGTCATCACCGACTACCACATCAACTACGTCACCGCGAGCACCTCGAAGGTCAAGAACTACGTCCCCGAGGGTATCTCGCACGTCCGCCTGGCGAAGGTCTCCCTCGCCTAGCGGCCATGCTTGCTCCGGCCGGCGCGGTTCTCCGCGCCGGCCGGAGCGGAGCTCGCCACTCACACGGTGATCCGCTACATCGCCAAGCGCATCGGCCTCGCGTTGATCACGCTGGTGCTGCTCAGCGTCATCGTGTTCGCGGTCTCGACGATCCTGCCCGGGAACGTGGGCCGGGCCGTGCTCGGGCCGTTCGCCACGCAGGAGTCGGTCGACGCTCTCAACGAGCAGCTGGGCACCGACCGCTCGATCATCGTGCAGTACAAGGAGTGGGCGGGCGGTCTGCTCCACGGCGACCTCGGGACGTCTCTGACCAAGCAGGTGCCCGCTTGGGATCTGCTCGGGCCGGCGCTCGCGAACTCGTTCAAGCTCGCCTTCGTCGCCTTCATCATCTGCGTCCCGCTCTCGATCCTTGCCGGGATCGTCGCGGCACTGCGATACGGCAGCGCGACGGACAAGGGCATCACGACCGCCGGCCTCTCGTTCTCCGCCATGCCCGAGTTCGTATCGGGCATCTTCCTCATTCTGGTGTTCGCGATCTGGTTGGGGTGGCTTCCCGTGACGGCCCAGGCGGAACCTGGCGCGAGCATCGCGACCCAGTTCGAGTATCTCCTCTTGCCTGCGTTCACTCTCACGCTCGTGCTGCTCGGCTATATCGCCCGGATCACGCGCGCCTCGATGATCGAAGCGCTCGACAGTGACTACGCGCGGACGGCACACCTCAAGGGCCTCGCTCCGTCGGTCGTGATTCGACGGCATGTTCTCCGAAACGCGCTCCTGCCCACGATCGCGGTCGTCGCGGTCCAGGTCGGCTATCTCGTCGGGGGACTCGTCGTCGTCGAGGTGCTGTTCAACTACCAGGGCGTCGGCAGTCTCATCTACGAAGCCGCCCGGCAGAAGGATCTCCCGCTGCTTACTGCCGGCGTCCTCGTCGTGGGGATCGTCTACCTCACCGTGACGCTGATCGCAGACCTGCTCTATGCGGTCCTCAACCCGCGGATCAGGTTCGGGAGCATGGAGTGAGCACGACCGATGTGACCCCTGCGATCCCCGCGCGTTCCGAGGCGCGAATTGCCCGTGCCGAGCGCATGCGGCTGCTGTTGCGCTCGCCGACCGTGATCGTCGGGACGATCGTGCTCGGCTTCTGGGTCTTCTGTGCCCTGTTCCCTCGGCTCGTCGCACCGTACGACCCGATCTTCGACAACCAGTTCCCGCCGAGCATGAAGCCCGAGTGGGGTCACCCGTTCGGCACCGACACGAACGGACGCGACGTCTTTTCCCGCGTCCTCGCAGGATCACGAAACATCCTCCTGATCGCCCCCGCCGCGACCCTGCTCGGCACGGTGCTCGGCACGGTCCTGGGGTTGTTCACCGGCTACCTGCGCGGCCTGGTCGACGATGTCGCGAGCCGCTTCATCGACGCGGTGCTGTCGCTCCCCCTCATCGTCACGTCGATCCTGATCGTGACCGCGGTCGGGCGGTCGGGCACGTGGGTCGTGGTCCTCGTGATCGGGCTCATCTTCGCGCCGGTCGTCTCGCGTACGGTGCGTGCGGCGGTGCTCACCGAGGGCGAGCTCGACTACGTGCAGGCGGCTCGGCTACGAGGCGAGAAATCGGTGTACATCATGTACCAGGAGATCCTGCCGAACGTGATGTCGCCGATCGTCGTCGAGTTCACGGTGCGGCTCGGATACGCGATCTTCACCGTTGCCTCCCTGACGTTCATCGGTTTCGGCGTTCCGCCGCCGTCCCCGGACTGGGCGGCGCAGATCAACCAGTACTGGACGCTGATCGATCCCTACTGGTGGATGACGCTGTTCCCCGCCCTCGCGATCGCGAGCCTGGTGGTCGCCGTGAACCTCGTCGCGGATGGCATCCGTGAGGTGTACGAGCGGTGACGGAAACCGGTGCGGTGCCTGCGAAGGCGCTCTCAGTCACGGATCTCGAGCTGGTCTACGCCGTACGCGGCGTCGACCGGCCCGTCCTGCGCGGCATCTCGTTCGAGATCGAGCGCGGCCGCTCCTACGGTCTCGTGGGCGAGTCGGGCTGCGGCAAGTCGACGGCGGCCCTCGGGATCGTGCGCTATCTGCCGCGCAACGGTCGCATCACGGGTGGCAGCGTCTCGGTAGCCGGCGTGGACGTGCTCGCGCTCGGCAGCAAGGACCTTCGCGAGTACCACGCGCGTACCGTCTCGATGGTCTACCAGAACCCCGGCTCTGCTCTGAATCCCGGCATCCGCGTCGGCGCGCAGGTCGCTGAGGCGTTCACCGTTCTCGGCGTGTCACGCCGCGAGGCGACCGAGAGGGCTCGCGATGCGCTCGCGACGGTGCAGATCGCCGACCCGGGCTCCGTCATGGGACGCTATCCACACCAGCTCTCGGGTGGGATGCAGCAGCGCGTGGTGATCGCGATGGCCCTCGCGAAGAGCCCGTCACTCCTGATCCTCGACGAGCCGACGACCGGCCTCGACGCGACGGTCGAGGCCGAGGTGCTCGATCTCGTCGCGAATCTCCAGGAGCAGCTTCAGACGGCCGTGCTCTTCATCAGCCACAACCTGGGTGTGATCTCGAAGATGTGTGACCGGGTCGGCGTGCTGTATGCCGGCCGCCTGGTCGAGGAAGGCCCCGTCGAGACCGTGCTCCAGGATCCGCGGCACCCGTACACCGTTGGCCTCCTCCGTTGCATTCCACGTGGAGGTGTGCGCAAGGATCGCGGCCGGCTCGACACGATCCCTGGGTTTCTGCCGAGCCTTGGCGCCACCATCGCGGGCTGCGTCTTCGCCGACCGCTGCGCCCTCGCGGACGACCGCTGCCAGACGGAGGAGCCGGCGCTCGAGAGCATCGGTGCCGCCCACAGCGCGCGCTGCTTCCATCACGATCGCGCCCAGAGCCTTCCGCGTGAGATGGCGGCAGACCTAACGTTGCCGAAGGTGGACCGGGACGCAAGCCCGTTGCTCCAGTTCGACGACCTCGGCAAGGTCTTCCGGCAGCGGGGAGCTGAGATCCATGCCCTCGTCGGCGTCAGCGCCGCGATCTGGCCAGGCGAGACCCTGGGGCTCGTCGGCGAGTCGGGAAGCGGCAAGACGACGCTCGCCCGTGCGCTGCTCGGCATCGTCGCGCCGACCTCGGGCGCCGTCGAGCTCGACTCGCGTGCGCTCGCTCCGCTGTACCAGAAGCGCACGAGGGACGACCTGCGCTTGCTCCAGATCGTGTTCCAGAATCCGGACTCCGCGCTCAACAGGCGCCATTCGGTGCAACGCATCCTGCTCCGATCGATGAAGAAGCTTGCCGGTATCGGTGGCAAGGTGGCGGACGCCCGATTGAGCGACCTGGCGGGCCGGGTTCGGATCACCGAACGGACGCTGACCCAGAAGCCCGTGCAGCTCTCGGGTGGCCTCAAGCAGCGCGTCGCCATTGCCCGGGCCTTCGCTGGTGACCCGCAGCTCGTCGTGTGTGACGAGCCGACGAGCGCGCTCGACGTCTCCGTCCAGGCGGCGATCCTCAACCTGCTCGTCGAGCTGCAGGCGGAACGCGGCGTCTCGTACCTCTTCATCAGCCACGACATCGGGGTCGTGCGGTACATCTCCGACCGGATCGCCGTCCTCTACCTCGGACGGCTGATGGAGATCGGCCTGGCCGAGGTCGTCTTTGCCGGCCCGCATCACCCGTACACCGAGGCGCTTCTCTCCGCGGTCCCGACGATCGACGGTGGCGGCCGCGCTCGCATCAGGCTCGAGGGCGACATCCCGAGTGCCGCCGACCCGCCGTCCGGGTGCGTCTTCCACACCCGCTGCCCGCGCCGTGTCGGCCCGATCTGCGACGACGTCGAGCCGCCATTGGTCGAGGTCGAGGAGAACCACCTGATGCGCTGCCACATCCCGCTCGACGAGCTGCGGGCTCTCCAGAGGGACGGGACGGCTTCGCCACCGGTGATTACCGCTCCGTGAAGATCCGCGCCGCCGTCCTCGAGCACACGGGAGGTGCCTTCGAGGTCCAGGACGTCGATCTCGCTCCGCCCGGCCCGGCCGAGGTTCTCGTCCGCCTCGCGGCAAGTGGTGTCTGCCATTCCGATTTCAACGCGATCGACGGCACGGCCGAGACGCGCTGTCCCGCGGTGCTCGGCCACGAGGGAGCCGGCGTCGTCGAGGCGGTCGGCGCGGGCGTGAGCCGGGTCGTGGTCGGCGACCACGTCGCCCTCTCCTGGGCGCCGTCCTGTGGCTCTTGCGGAGAGTGCCTGCGTGATCTCCCGCAGCTCTGCTCTGCTGCCTGGCCGGCGATGGGAACGGGTGGGCTGATGGACGGCACGACGCGCCTCTCCCGCTCGGGCGAGCCGATCTATCACTACTCGTTCCTCTCGACGTTCGCCGAGGCGTGCGTCGTGCCGGAGAGGTCGTGCGTGCCGATTCCGAGGGACGTCCCGTTCGACGTCGCGGGGCTCGTCGGCTGCGCGGTCACGACCGGCGTCGGGGCCGTCTGGCGCACCGCCGGGGTGCGGCCGGGCGACCGCGTCGCGATCATCGGCTGCGGCGGGGTCGGGCTGTCGGCCCTCATGGCAGCGGTCGCGGTCGGTGCGGAGCCGGTGATCGCGGTGGACGCCACGGCGACAAAGCTCGAGATCGCACGTACGTTCGGCGCCACCGGCGGCGTGCTCTGGGCGGGATCGGCCGAGGCAACGGCCGAGCTGGTCCGCGATGCCTCGGGAGGTGGCGTCGACTACGCGATCGAGGCGACCGGGAGGCCGGAGGCGATGACGGCGGCGTTCCTCTCGACGCGCGCCCGGGGTGCTGCGGTGCTGATCGGGATTCCGCGCGAGGACGCGACGGTGACGCTCCCGGCGCTCTCGATCCCGCGGATGGAGCGCCGGGTTCTCGGCTCGATCTACGGCTCGTCGCGGCCGGAGCGCGACTTCGGCACGACACTCGCGCTCTACCAGGCGGGCCGCCTGCCGCTCGACCGGCTCGTCTCGCATCACCTGCCCCTCGACGAGGTCGGCCTCGGGTTCGAGCTGATGCGAAGCGGCGAGGCCCTGCGGGTCGTGCTCGACCTCAACACGTGACCAACCCCGACAGTGCAAGGGAGAACGATGAACCTCGATGATCTGGACGGCCGCGTCGGCGAGGGCTGGGGCGGCACGGCGCCGAACGGGAGCCACGTCAACGTCGTACTCGCCCGCCGCGGCAGCGCGACCGCCGCCGCGGCGCTGACGATGTTTGCGCAGCCGTCTCCCGGGCACACGCCGGTGCTCTGCTGCGTGGGGCCGACGCCGGCCGAATACGAGCCGATCTGGCCGCCGACGCTGATGATGAACAAGGCGACCGCGACGGAGGATCTCCATCAGACGATCACGTGGGGAGCCGCGCAGCTCGGGATCGGCCAGGGCGTGCTCGACGCCGTCGCCGACGGCCTGATCGAGGCGACCGGCGACCTCTACGTCCTCGTCTCCGTCTGGGTCGCGCCCGACGCACACGACGAGACGGCTGTCCGTGCCGCGAATCGCGCCGCGGTTCGGAAAGCGATCGGTGTGTGCGTCGAAGGCCGCGACCCCGTGGCTGCAGCACGGCTCGTCGAGCGGCGTGACTCGCTCGAGAACCCCTTCTACGGCGGCAGCTGATGCGGATAACGTCGGTCGAGACGCGACGCTACCGCGTCGACTTCGACCCGCCGTTCCACGCAGCGTGGGACCCGGTTCCGCGTGACCATCAGGTGGCGACGCTCGTCGGCATCCATACCGACGAGGGCGTCTCGGGCTGGGCGAGCGGCGACGCCCTGCCCGATCGAGAGCAGCTCGAGTCGTTTCTCGTCGGCCTCGATCCGACCCGAACCGAGATCGTCCGCGAGCTCTGCGAGACGGTCGACTTCCACGGGGGTCGTCCCTGGACGGCCGAGGCGGCCGTCTGGGACCTCATCGGCAAGGCGTGCGGGCAGCCCGTGTGGAAGCTGCTCGGCGGGCGCTCGGAGCGACTCCTCGCCTACGCCTCGAGCGGTGAGCTCGTCGAGCCGGAAGAGCGAGCCCGGCGTTGCGTCGCGTTGCGCGACGCAGGCGTGCGGGCGGTCAAGATTCGCTTTCACCATGCCGACTGGCGCGACGACGTGGCGGTCGTCGAGGCGGTTCGCGATGCCGTCGGAACCGATCTCGAGATCATGGTCGACGCGAACCAGGGCTGGCGGATGCCCGGCGATCTCGAGCCGCGCTGGGACGTCGCGACGGCGGCCCAGGTCGCGCGTGCGCTCGAGCCGCTCGGGATCTACTGGCTCGAGGAGCCGTTGCGCACGGATGACCTCGATGGCTACGCCGCGCTTCGCCGGCTGACCCCCCTCCGGCTCGCCGCGGGGGAGATGGTGCGCTCCGCGCAGGAGGCGCGCGACCTCGTTCTCCGAGGTGGGGTCGACGTGCTGCAGTGCGACGTCGTCCTGTCGCTTGGGATCGGCGGTTGTCGCCGCGCGGCTGCACTGGCCGATCTCGTGGGTCGAGCGTGGTCGCCGCACACGTGGTCGAACGGGTACGGCCTGCTCGTCAACCTGCACGCCGCGCTCGCCCTTTCGACCGTACCGTTCGTCGAGGTGCCGTTCGACCCCCCGGCCTGGTCGGCGCAGCGGCGCGATTGGCTGCTGCCCGCGCCGCTCACGATCGCGCCGGACGGCTCGATCGCGCCGCCGGCGGGCCCGGGGCTCGGCGTCGAGCCCGATCTCGACACGCTCGAGCGGCGGCGGATCGCCTGATGCGCGTCCGCGCGGCGGTGCTGCACGAGCCGGGCCGGGTCGTCGTCGAGGAGGTCGAGCTCGACCCGCCGAAGGCAGGCGAGGTACTCGTCAGAGTCGCCGCTGCCGGTGTCTGCCACTCCGACCTCCACCTCGTCGCCGGGCATCTCGGCGATGCCCGCTGGCCGATGGTGCTCGGGCACGAGGGAGCCGGGATCGTGGAGGAGATCGGGGACGGGGTCACACACGTCGCAGTCGGTGACCCGGTCGGATTCTCGTTCGTCCCCTCCTGCCGTGACTGCCCGGCCTGTCGCGCAGGGCGGTTCAACATGTGCGTGCCGGCGGGCGAGAACGGCGCGCGGGGCATGCTCATGGACGGAACCTCGCGCCTCCGGCTCCCCGACGGCACCGTTCTCCAGCACGGCCTGATGACGGCGTGCTTCGCCGAGCTGACGGTCGTCGACGGGCACGGCGCCGTCCGGCTGCCGCCGGCCCTTCCCCTGTGGCAGGCGGCGCTTCTCGGTTGCGGGGTGATGACCGGCTTCGGCGCCGTCCGTAACGTCGGGCGCGTCGGCGTGGGGGAGAGCGTCGCCGTGATCGGCTGCGGCGGCGTCGGGCTCCAGGTCGTCGCCGCCGCCGCCCTCGCGGGTGCCTGGCCGCTGATCGCGATCGACCGTGACCCCGCCAAGCTCGAGATCGCGCGTCGCCGTGGCGCCACCCACGTTGTCGATGCGTCCCTCGTCGACCCGGTCGAGGCGGTGATCGAGCTGAACGCCGGGGGGGTCGATCACGCCTTCGAGGTCGTCGGGCGACCCGAGACGATACGACTCGCGTGGGAGATCATCCGGCCGGCCGCGACTGCGATCGTCGTCGGCCTCGCCCCGGCGGGTGTCGAGGTCTCACTCCCCGCGATCGACTTCCTCTCCGACAAGGGCATCCGCGGCTCCTACTACGGCTCGGGCGACCCGGCCGCGGATCTCCCGGCGCTCGCCGAGCTCGCCGTCACAGGGGAGCTCGACCTGTCCGACGTCGTCACACACGTCTCGGATCTCGACGGCGTCCACGATGCGCTCGACCGCCTCAGGCGCGGCGAGGGCGCGCGCACGGTTCTCGTGCTCGACCCCGAGATCGCGGGTATCGCGAAGTAGCCTTGCCGTCGACGAGATACCGTCCGACGATGGTGCGAACGCGATGAACGGGAGTGAGGGAAAGTCCCCGTCGCAACTGATCGATGCGAGGATCGAGGAGCTCGGCGACTGGAGGGGAACGATGCTCGTCCCGGGTGCGCGCGCTCGTCAAGGAGGCGGTTCCCGATGTCGTCGAGGAGTGGAAGTGGAGGGGCGTTCCCGTCTGGTATCGCGACGGGATGATCTGTACGGGCGAGACGTACAAGAGCGTCGTGAAGGTGACGTTCGCGAAGGGTGCCTCGCTGGAGGATCCAACGGGAATGTTCAATTCGAGCCTCGACGGCAACGTGAGGCGCGCGATCGACTTCCGTGTGGACGACGAGATCGACGATAAGACCTTCATGGCTCTCATTCGCGCGGCAGTGGAGCTGAACGGCGCCTCCGGCCGATAGCCGGCGGCGGCCCGGAGCGCCTAGGGTGCCCAGCGGGTGAGCGCCGATGGCTGCCGGATCCAGTCTGCGAGGAGCCCCTCGTCGAGCTCGTCGTCCTCGTGGATGTCGAGGTAGCGCACGTGTTTTCTCGACTGCTATCCCCGTCACTGCGGTTCGGCGAACATCGCGTCCCACGCTGTCGGGTCGTCGGGATACACCCACCGCTCGATCTGCTGGCCGTCGCGGTAACGAAAGACGCTCACGACCCTCGTCCGAACATCAACACGTTCACGCCGCGCTCCCATCGTGCTGATCGCACACACATATTCGTCGTTGGCGAATACCTCGTGCTCGTCGAGCCAGAAGCCCATCGCTGGCAATCGCGCGAGCCACTCAAGCAGCGCTTCACGCCCGACGATGTCACCCGCCATGCGATGCGATCCGGGAACATGCCAGACAACTCCCGCCCCAATGAGCGACGAAAGCTTCGCCCCGTCACCAGCCCGAAAGGCATCCGCCGTCGCACGGTAGGCAAGCGCATTGTGGTGGTCGTCGCCCATGCGGGATAGTAACCCGCTTCTGATGGGCGACCATCGGTTCCGTGATGTGAACCAACCCGGCTCTCGTCTGTGCGAGCGTTAGGGAATGTCCCCTGGGTCGACGCTCTGCTGTCCCGCGACCGGCGGTGCGTATTCGGCGACCTGGAGCACCGTGGTCGTCTGGTCGCCGGCCAGAAATCCTGCCTCGAGAATCCGGCTGACGACATCCTTGTAGAGAGCAGACGACTCCGCGCGGACAATGTCGTTCTCCGTGGCCCAGAATGTTTGCGTGATCCAGGTCGACCCCTCAACCGCGTAGATGTAACCCAGGCAGCCCCGGAGCCCGCGAAACATCGGCGCGGAGACCTCGAATGCGAAGCGTTCCAACTCGTCCCGTCGGTCGACGTCGAACTCGGTGATCCAGAGCCGCGTAAGCACGCACCCGACCCTATCGGGGCAGCTCCCCGCGTACGACGGCCAGCCACGGGGTTCTTACGGAGAGCCGGGAGAGCGTTAGGACTCAGGAGCGTGGCCTGCGCCAGCGTTAGGGAATGATGCTCCTATGACTGTCAAGTCATGATCGGCTCGCTGTTGAGGACGCGGTAGAGGTGGCGGGCGAGGTAGCGTTTGAGGAGGCGGACGGCGTCGCGGGAGGTCTTTCCTTCGGCGACGCGGCGGGCGATGTAGTCCTTGGTTGCGGGGTCGTGCAGCCGGCGGTGGAGGATGACGGTGTGGAGGGCTCGGTTGAGCTGGCGGTCGCCGCCGCGGCTGAGCCGAAAGCGGGTCGTCTGCCCGCTTGAGGCGGGGATCGGTGCGACGCCGGCGAGCCTGGCGAAGGCTGCTTCGGAGCGGACGCGGCCTTTGTGCGACCAGCTGACGATCAGCTGGGCGGCGACGATCGGGCCCACGCCGGGCTCGTCGAGCAACGTGGGTGCGAGCGCGCGGATGTGGGCGAGGATCTCCGTTTGTAGCTCGGCTGCTTCGTCGGTCGCTGCCTGGATCCGCCGGGCGAGGGTGCGCAGCACGAGCGTCGCGGCGAGCTCGTCCGGGGTCCGCGAGCTCGAGCGGCGCAGGAGCCGACAGCGCTCGACAAGCCGCGTCTGCGAAAGGCCGCGTAGCTCCTGGCGGAGCTCATCGGGGCAGGTCACGATCACGCTGCGTAGCTGAACGAGCGCCAGCTTTCGAACGTCCACCGCACTGCGACGGGCGAGCAGTAGGAGCCGAAGCGCTTCCTGGCGTTGCCCTGCTTTCGGTGACGCGAGCTCGTCGCCGGTCAGCGTCGCGCGGGCAGCGCGGATCGCGTCGAGGCCGTCGTCTTTGCCGTGCAGCCGCCGCTCGTTGCGGGGGCTGCGGCCCGCCTCGAGCACCCTCTCGCCGCGGCCGCTCAGATGACGGGCGAGCCCGGCACCGTAATGGCCCGCGCCCTCGACCGCCCAGACACGAGTAGCTGGAGCGTGCTCAGCGACGAACCGAAACGCCTGACCGTATCCGCGAGCCGTCGCCGCCACCGACCGTTGCGCCACAACCGCCCCCGTCGAGGCGACGACAACCGCGAGCACGTGCTCGTCACGATGTGTGTCGACACCGACGACGTAATCCACCTGATCTGCAAGCATCACTTCTGATCCTCCGATTCCGACTCGTAGGGTCCGGTGACGCCGGTCTGAGTGCAGGGAAACCGCAACGGCAAGACTGTGATGAGTCACACCCCACAAGGGTGGACAAGCTCCTGATCAAGCCAACAGCGGGCGCCAGACCGGCGCCGCCCTGCCACCCGGACGAATCATTAGGAAAGACACACCCCACGGCGGCCAGTCACCCGACGAGTCACAAGCAGCAGCACGACAACCAGGCTGGCAAAAAACCCAGACAGACCAGCCCGCCCAGTCTCACAGTCACCAGAGGGACCTCGGCCGGGACGAGGCGGCTTACACACTCCTACGCCGCTCGGATTGATCTCTTGGCTCCCGTTGTTGCGATCTTGAAGACCTGGTGGCGGCTTCGGTACCCGGCGCGGCGGATGACCCGCTTCGCGGCTGTGTTGCTGGGCTCGGTTGAACAGAGCGGTGTCATGTCTTGTTCCCTGCAGATCTCGGTGAGAGTGTGCATGAGTCGACTGCCGATGCCTTGGTTGCGAAGCTCGGATCCGACGACGAGGCCGAGGTGTGCGTTGCCGGGTGCGCGGTTGTCTGCTCGACACTCGCCAGTCGCGACGATCTTGCCTCTGGCTTCCACGACGTAAAGCTCGTGATGGTTGATGCGTTCGGCCACGAAGGGCGTCAAGAACGGTTCCGAAGAGCCGTTTTCGGCCTGATAGAACCCAACTGCGGCTGAATGATCGGTACTGGCGGCGAGGCGAACATCAACAGTCTCGTCACTCTCGGTTCGACCGGTGTGCTCGTACATCAACGCAACCGGCTGCGCGACACCACCCGCGGCGAGACTGAGGGACAAGAACTTGGGATCGACGGTTGATGCCATCGCTGCCGAGATGTTCATCTCGTCAACGACGCGGGCCAATAGCTCGGCAGCCATAGCCTCGAAGTCTTCAGAGATGTAGAAGCCATGGAGTTGCCTCTCTGGGTCGACAGAGAAACGCCCCACGAGCTTCGCTCCCAACTTGAGCGCGTGGGGTTCCGCCCTGTCTGCAAACGCCGCCCACATGTCATCCTCGGGCCCCGCCAGTGTTCGCTGCCGCTCCTCAGCGAGCTGCTCGTATGCGTCGGCGGCGCTCCGGTGTATCTCGAACTCTTGGGTTTTCTGCTTCATCCTCGGGCCTATGTTCCTTGGAGCTTCGCGTTCGGCGCGTCCTGTCGACGATATTCGTCGTACTCGTGAGGCTAACGGACTGCCGCCTGAGCGAGCGCCCTCTCGCCCGATCCACTCGAGCGAGCTCTACGCCACGAGCGACCGCGTCAACGCAAGCGAGTCCTGTCCCGCTTCGTGACAGTCCCGACAGCGTGCCTCGTACGAGTCGAGCGCGCCGACGACGATCGTCTCGCCGGAGTACGGCGCCGGACGGCCGTCGACGAGTCGCTGCGTCGTCGTCGCCGTTCCGCCGCAGCGGTGGCAGACGGCCTGCAGCTTGTCGACGAACTCGGCGTAGGCGAGCAGCTCGGGCATGACGCCGAACGGCAGTCGGCGGAAGTCCTGATCGAGGCCCGAGACGACGACCCGAACGCCGCCGTCCGCAAGCGCGAGCGCGGCATCGACGACGGCGCGGTCGAAGAACTGCACCTCGTCGATCCCGATCACGTCGTGTCCGGCCGAGCGGGCGACGAGCTCGGGCACGCTCTCGACGGCCACCGCCCGCATCCGTGCGCCCGCGTGCGAGACGACATCGGTTGCGTCGTAGCGGTCGTCGATCCGGGGCTTGAAGATCACGACGCGCTGCCCGGCGATCTCGGCCCGGCGCAGGCGCCGGATCATCTCCTCGCTCTTGCCGGAGAACATCGGGCCGCAGATCACCTCGAGCCAGCCGCCGTGCTGTGGAGGGATCCTGATCACGGTGGTGGAGACTACAGAGCACGTCGGTCGGATCGGTTCGCGCGGCGGGCGGGCGCCCGCGAGCGTGATTCCCGCTCGTCCGAACGAGATCTCCGCTAGGCTTCGTCGGCCTGCGCAAGCGGCTCCCGTCCCGAGCGGACTGGCGTCTGCGTCTTCGAGACACTGCTACTCTGCACTGCTAGAGTTCGCAGCTGCTCGGCGGCGTAGCTCAGTTGGTTAGAGCAGCGGAATCATAATCCGCGTGTCGTAGGTTCGAGTCCTACCGCCGCTACCTCGCACGCCCTTTTCCCACCACACGAGAAGAAGCCATGGCAACCGGAGTCAGAGTCGCAATCACGCTCGCCTGCATCGACTGCAAGCGGCGGAACTATCAGACGGAGAAGTCCAAGCGGAACTCGCCCGACCGGGTCGAGTTCAAGAAGTACTGCCGCTGGTGCGGCTCCCACACGATCCATCGGGAGACCCGCTAGCAGTGGCCGACGAGACCCGGAGGCAGAGGCGCGACGCACGTCGCGCTGCCGGCGCGGAGGCTCCGAAGGAGCCGCGCGGCGTTCCCCAGCCGGCTGCGGCTGCCGGCGGCGTCGGAAACGTCTCGCCGATCGAGCGCGAGCCCCGGCGTCGTGGCGGGTTCGTGCGCGAGTCGTGGGCCGAGCTCCACAAGGTCGACTGGCCCAACCGCGCCCAGGTGATCCAGGGCACGGTCGCCGTCATCATCGCCGTCGCCATCGTCGGCGCCTATCTGTGGGGCGTCGACCAGCTCGTCCGCCCCTTCGTCCGCGACGTCCTTCTCGGGCAGTGAGGCACACATGTTTCTCTGGTACGTGATCAACACCTATTCCGGGCACGAGAAGAAGGTCAAGACCAACCTCGAGCACCGGATCGTTTCCCTGAACCAGTCGCCGCGCTTCCGGCGCGTCGTCGTCCCGACGGAGCAGGTGATCGAGACCAAGGACGGCCAGAAGGTGCAGACCGAGAAGCGCGTTCTACCGGGCTACGTCCTCGTCAACATGGACTTGAGCGACGAGGCCTGGACCGTCGTCAAGGGAACGCCCGGCGTCACCGGCTTCGTCGGTGCCGGCGCGAAGCCCGTGCCGCTCTCCCAGAGCGAGGTCGACCGCATCCTCCACACGGCGGGTGCCGGTGGCGGGCCGGCCGCGAAGTCGCAGGCCCAGTTCACGCTCGGCGAGTCGGTGAAGGTGACGTCGGGACCGCTGTCCGACTTCGACGGCGAGATCGTCGACGTCAACCCCGACGCCCAGAAGCTCAAGGTCCTCGTCGACATCTTCGAGCGCCAGGTTCCGGTCGAGCTCGGGTTCGACCAGGTCAAGAAGATCGACTAGGGCACGTATTTCGTAATCGACAAGACGGGAGGAGGGGCGCGCAGCCCCGACTGCACTCACGCATATGGCAAAGAAAGTCATCACACTCATCAAGCTCCAGATTCCGGGCGGTCAGGCCAACCCGGCTCCGCCGGTTGGTCCCGCGCTCGGCCAGCACGGCGTCAACATCGTCGAGTTCACCAAGGCGTTCAACGCGCAGACCGCACACGAGAACGGCCGCATCATTCCGGTCGAGATCACGGTCTTCGAGGATCGCTCGTTCACGTTCATCACGAAGACGCCGCCGGCAGCCGTCCTGATCAAGGAGGTGCTCAACCTGCAGTCGGGCTCGGCCGAGCCGAACATGGTCAAGGTCGGCAAGCTGACCCGCGACCAGCTCCGCTCGATCGCCGAGACGAAGATGCCCGACCTGAACGCGAACGACATCGAGGCGGCGATGAACGTGATCGCCGGCACTGCACGGTCGATGGGCGTGGAGGTGGAAGGATGAGCGGACACGGCAAGCGATACAACGCGGCGAGGGCGAAGATCGACCGCGAGACGCTCTACACGCCTGTCGAGGCGATCAAGATCCTCAAGGAGATCGAGGGCGCCAAGTTCGACGAGACCGTCGAGGTGCACTTCCGGCTCGGCCTCAACGTCCGTCACGCCGACGAGCAGCTCCGCGGCACGTTGATGTTGCCCCACGGCACCGGCCGCGTCACGCGCGTCGCCGTGTTCGCCGAGGGAGACAAGGCCCGCGAGGCCGAGGAGGCGGGTGCCGACGTCGTCGGCGCAGCCGACCTCGCCGCGAAGATCGAGGGCGGGTTCGTCGACTTCGACGTCGCCATCGCGACGCCCGACCAGATGGGGAACGTCGGCAAGCTCGGCCGGGTCCTCGGGCCACGCGGCCTGATGCCGAACCCGAAGACGGGCACGGTCACGTTCGACATCGCCAAGGCGGTCTCCGACGCGAAGGCAGGCAAGCTCGAGTACCGCACCGACCGTGGCGCGAACGTCCACGTCGCGATCGGCAAGAAGAGCTTTGCCGAGCGGGCGCTCGTGGAGAACTACGCCGCCCTCATCGACGAGATCGTGCGCGCGAAGCCGGCCTCGGCGAAGGGCCGCTACATCAAGGGCATCACGTTGACCTCGACGATGGGACCGGGCCTGCACATCGATCCGTCGCGCACGCGCGACATCGTCGACGAGCTCGAGGAGGCACCGGCACTCGCCGGGTGAGGCATCCGCCCTCACCGATGACGTTTTTCTGACATTGCCCGTCGCCGAAGACAGCCGGCAGCCCGTGCTTCCGCGCCGAATCGCCAAAGCCATCTGACACGATTTTCCCGTCACATGGCGGCGGCGAGACGGCGCCGACGAGTACAGGGCAGAAGCCCGGCCGAGGTGGCCTCGCACGAATGACAGCCGTTGCTGTCGCTCGCTCGAGCCCGCCTCCGTGCGGGCTCGATGTGCGAGAGGAGGTGAAAGATGCAGAAAGCAGACAAAGAGAAGGTGGTCGCGGAGCTGACCGAGCGACTGCAGTCGGCCGATGCGCTGCTCGTGGCCGACTATCGCGGTCTCACGAACAGCCAGCTCGCGAGCCTGCGGGTCGAGCTGCTGAACCACGGGGCCAAGCTGAGCGTCGTCAAGAACACGCTCACACGGCGTGCAGCCGAGGCAGCAGGAGCGGACTCGTTGCTGGCTCTCCTCGAGGGCCCGACGGCGATCGCGTTCGTGGCCGCGGACGGCAATCCGGTGGCGGTCGCGAAGGCACTCACGGATGCGGCCAAGGACACGAAGATCCTGACGCTGCGCGGGGGTGTGCTGTCGGGGAACCCGATCAGCGCTCCCGAGATCGAGAGCCTGGCGAAGCTGCCACCGCTCGACGTGATCAAGGCCCAGCTCGTCGGGGTGATCGTTGCCCCGCTGACCCAGCTCGCCGCGGTGCTGAACGCACCGCTCCAGAACCTGGTCGGCCTGATCGACGCCCGGATCACCCAGCTCGGCGGTGCCGACGCGGTCCCGGACGAAGCTCCGGCAGCAGTCGAGACCCCCGTCGCAGAGGAGCCGCCGGCGGACAAGCCGATGGCCGAGGCAGTCGCGAGGTCGCCGACATAGCCGACGAACCGGCCGCCGAGGCCGAGACGGAAGCCCCGGAGGCGGCTGAGGCCCAGGCCGAAGCCCCGGACGCGTAGGCGAGACCTACCCCGACCGGGAACGACCCAACAACCACACACGCGAGAGGAAACACCACATGGCTACGGATACGGCAAAGGTTCTCGAGACGCTCGGCAAGATGACCGTGCTCGAGCTCGTCGCGCTCAAGAACGCGATCGAGGAGGAGTGGGGCGTCACGGCCGCAGCCCCGGTTGCAGTCGCAGCGGCCCCGGCCGCCGGTGGCGGTGACGGCGCTGCCGCCGAGGAGAAGGACTCGTTCGACGTCATCCTCACGGAGGTGGGCGACAAGAAGATCCAGGTGATCAAGGTCGTGCGCGCGATCACCGGCCTGGGTCTCAAGGAGGCGAAGGACGTCGTCGACGGTGCCCCCGGCCCCGTCAAGGAAGGTGTCGCCAAGGACGAGGCCGAGAAGTTCAAGGCCGAGCTCGAGGAAGCAGGAGCGAGCGTCGAGCTGAAGTAGTCGAGCCGAAGGCTCGACAGCTTCAGGCGGGGAGAGGTTCAACCTCTCCCCGGGGTTCCGTTCGCGCGGCACAGGCGTTTCAACCCTGGGGAGAGGCTGAAGCCTCTCCCCAGGCCTCGCCCCGGCCCGTTTGCGCTATAGTTCCAGCGGACGTTCCGCCGACGCCGCCTGAGGGCGGTTGCGGCGGCGCATGCGCGTCCGCTATTATCGTCCGTTCCGCCCGAGCTTTCTTGCTCCTTCGACCCTGCACGCCGTTAAGGGAGGCTGTCGCATCTTGAGCAGCACTACTGTTGCGCCGCGCGCGCGCACGAGTTTTTCACGTCTGAAGCACGTCCTTGACCTCCCCAACCTGATCGACATCCAGAAGACGTCGTTCGAATGGTTCTTGAACGAGGGTCTCCGCGAGACGATCGACGACATCTCACCGATCGAGGACTACACCGGCACGCTTGCCGTCGAGTTCGGTGACTACTCCTTCGGCGACCCCGCGAACACGATCAACGAGTGTCGCGAGAAGGACATGACCTACCAGGCGCCGCTGTCGATGACGGTCCGGTTCGTCAACACCGAGACGGGTGAGATCCGCGAGCAGCGGGTCTTCATGGGCGACTTCCCGATGATGACGGAGGTCGGGACATTCATCATCAACGGCACCGAGCGCGTCATCGTGACGCAGCTCGTTCGCTCGCCGGGCGCCTACCTGATGGAGCCGAAGGACGCCACCAAGCAGGTGTGCATCGCGAACCTGATGCCGTCACGCGGCTCGTGGCTCGAGCTCGAGATCGACAAGAAGGGTATTGCGTACGCCCGCATCGATCGCAAGCGGAAGCTCCCGATCACGACGCTCCTACGCGCCCTCCCGCTCGAGGATCCGACGACGGGCTTCCAGCTCGATACGAGCACCAACGAGAAGATCCTGGCGCTGTTCGACGGCTCGGTCTACATCCAGAACACGCTCGACAAGGACACGACCACGCGCGAGGAAGAGGCGCTGATCGAGGTCTTCAAGAAGCAGCGGCCGGGTGAGCCGCCGACGCTCGACAACGCGCGCAACCTCCTGCGGGCCCTGTTCTTCGATCCGAAGCGCTACGACCTGACGAAGGTCGGCCGCTACAAGCTGAACCAGCGGCTCGGCGTGTCGGTGCCCGAGGGAACGCGCGTGCTCACGACCGAGGACATCCTCGCGCTCGTGCGCCGCCTCGTCTCGCTTCCCACGAAGCTCGGCGTGCCCGAGGACTCGAAGGACTTCGCGGCGGACGCAGCGCAGATGAACCGCGACCCGATCCGCGGCGAGCTCGACGAGTACGAGCACTTCGGCAACCGCCGCCTCCGCACCACGGGAGAGCTGATCCAGGAGGCGTTCCGTGTCGGCCTCTACCGGATGGAGCGTGTCGTCCGGGAGCGAATGACGACCGAGGACGTCGACACGATCACGCCGCAGACGATCATCAACATTCGCCCGGTCGTGGCCGCGCTGAAGGAGTTCTTCGGCTCGTCGCAGCTCTCGCAGTTCATGGACCAGACGAACACGTTGGCCGGCCTGACCCACCGTCGGCGCCTCAGCGCGCTCGGCGCAGGTGGGCTGACGCGCGAGCGGGCACCGATCGAGGTGCGCGACGTGCACCCGACGCACTACGGCCGCATGTGCCCGATCGAGACGCCGGAAGGCCCGAACATCGGCCTCATCGGTTCGCTCGCCTCGATGGCGACCGTGTCCGAGTTCGGGTTCATCCAGACGCCGTACCGCATCGTCAAGGGCGGAAAGGTCACGGACGAGATCGTCTACCTCGACGCCTCCGAAGAGGCGCTCTTCACGATCGCCCAGGCGTCGGAGCGCGTCGACGAGAAGACGGGCAAGTTCGTCCAGGAGCAGGTGCTCTGCCGGTCACGCGAGGGTGAGGCCGTCATGGTCTCGCCGAAGGACGTCCAGTACATGGACGTGTCGGCCTCGCAGATCGTCTCCGTGGCGACCGCGTTGATCCCGTTCCTCGAGCACAACGATGCGAACCGCGCCCTGATGGGCGCGAACATGCAGCGGCAGGCAGTGCCGTTGATGATTGCCCAGGCGCCACTCGTCGGAACCGGCGTGGAGTACCGCGCCGCGATCGACACGGGCGATGTCGTCGTCTCCCGTACGGCGGGCTCCGTGATCGACGTCGATGCAGAGACGATCGTCGTCGAGGGCAGGGGCACCCGCGAGGAGTACAACCTCACGAAGTACATGCGCTCGAATCAGGGGACGCTGATCCACCAGAAACCGGTCGTCAAGCTCGGCGACAGGGTTTCGAAGGGCACCGTCCTCGCGGACGGCTCGTCCACCGACGGTGGCGAGCTCGCGCTCGGCGCCAACCTGCTCGTCGCGTTCATGCCGTTCGAGGGCTACAACTTCGAGGACGCGATCGTGCTGTCGGAGCGCCTCGTCAAGGACGACGTGCTCAGCTCGATCCACATCCACGAATACGAGATCGACGCCCGCACGACGAAGCTCGGTGACGAAGAGCTCACACGCGACATCCCGAACCGCTCGGAGGAGTCGCTCGCGAACCTCGACGAGCGTGGTGTCGTGCGGATCGGAGCCGAGGTCGGATCCGGCGATCTCCTCGTCGGCAAGGTGACGCCGAAGGGCGAGACCGAGCTGACGGCGGAGGAGAAGCTGATCCGCGCCATCTTCAAGGAGAAGGCACGCGAGGTGCGCGACACGTCGCTGAAGGTGCCTCACGGTGAGGGCGGCAAGGTGATGGGCGTCAAGACGTTCTCGCGCGACGCGGGCGACGATCTGCCGCCGGGCGTCAACGAGCTCGTGCGCGTGTTCGTGGCCAAGAAGCGCAAGATCTCCGAGGGCGACAAGCTCGCCGGGCGCCACGGCAACAAGGGCGTCATCTCGAAGATCGTTCCCGAGGAGGACATGCCGTTCCTCGAGGACGGTCGCCCCGTCGACGTCGTGCTCAACCCCCTCGGTGTGCCGAGCCGGATGAACATCGGCCAGATCCTCGAGACCCATCTCGGCTGGGCTGCCGCCCACGGCATGTTCGCCGAGTCGGACACGCCGATCGGCGTCAACCCGCGCGCCTCGATCAACGCCCCGAGGCCGCATCCGGTCGCGACGCCCGTCTTCGACGGTGCCACCGAGACCGATGTCGACGACGCACTCGTTCGTTGGGCCGAGACGACGGACTCGCCGATCAAGATGAACGTCGACCACTCGCGCGCGGCCGGCCGCAAGGCCTCGGGCAAGGTACAGCTCTATAACGGTAAGACCGGCGAGCCGTTCGAGCAGAAGGTCACCGTCGGCTACATGTACATCCTGAAGCTGCTCCACCTCGTGGACGACAAGATCCACGCCCGCTCGACCGGCCCCTACTCGCTCGTCACCCAGCAGCCGCTCGGAGGCAAGGCGCAGTTCGGCGGCCAGCGGTTCGGGGAGATGGAGGTGTGGGCACTCGAGGCGTACGGCGCTGCATACACGCTGCAGGAGATGCTCACGATCAAGTCCGACGACACGATCGGCCGCGTCAAGGCGTACGAGGCGATCGTGAAGGGCGAGAACATCGCCGAGCCGTCGATTCCCGAGTCGTTCAAGGTGCTGCTGAAGGAGATGCAGTCCCTCGCTCTCGATGTCCACGTCCAGTCGGACGACGGACGTGACGTCGAGGTCCGCGAGGAAGACGACGAGCTGCTCCGCGCCGCGGAGGAGCTCGGCATCGACCTCTCGCCGGCAGCCGTTCGCGCCGCAGCCGGTGAGCTCTCGGCCCAGGAGGTCGAGGAAGGCGCTGCCGCGGTCGACGAGGGCGCGGACGTCGCGGTTGCTGCCGACGAGTCCCTGGACGGCGTCGAAGCCGACGCGGAGCTCGAGGTCGGCCTTGCCGACGCCGAGCTCGACGACTGACACCTGACGACCACTGAGCAAACGGAAAGAGGCGAAGCACACACGTGATCGACATCAATGAATTCGACGCGATCCGCATCGGCCTGGCGTCGAGCAAGAAGATCCGCGACTGGTCGTCGGGTGAGGTCACCAAGCCGGAGACGATCAACTACCGCACGCTCAAGCCCGAGCGTGACGGTCTCTTCTGCGAGCGCATCTTCGGTCCGACGAAGGACTGGGAGTGCTACTGCGGCAAGTACAAGCGCGTCCGGTACAAGGGGATCATCTGCGAGCGCTGCGGCGTCGAGGTGACCCGCCAGAAGGTGCGTCGTGAGCGGATGGGGCACATCGACCTCGCCGCACCGGTCTCGCACATCTGGTTCTTCAAGGGCGTCCCGAGCCGGATCGGCTATCTCCTCGACATCGCGCCCCGCGAGCTCGAGAAGGTTCTCTACTTTGCGGCGTCGATCGTCACGAGCGTCGACAACGAGGCGCGCGCGAAGGATCTCGCGGACCTCGAGGACAAGGTTCGCGCCGAGTCCGAGCAGATCTACGTCGATCGGGACGAGCATGTGCTCGCCGTCGAGGAGCGCCTGGCGCGCCGGCGAGAGTACTTCGCCACCGGCAAGGAGAAGAGCTTCGACGAGGACGACGAGTTCTGGACCCGCGGTCTCAACAACTGGGCCGAGGATCAGCTGCTGCCGACCCTCGAGGAGGTGCGACAGCTCGCGGGCGGTATCTTCCCGAAGCTCGCGAAGTCGCTCACGACCGAGGACGGCAAGAAGATCCGGGAGCTCGTGCGGCAGACAGCGACCCGCGAGGATCGCAAGCTCACCCCGCGTGAGATCGAATCCGTCGCGACGGCCGCACAGGAGATCCACGAGGCGCTCGATCCGCTCCGCGCGGACCTCGATGCCGCGACGGGCTCGAAGAAGGGCGCGATCACGAAGCACGTGAACAAGCTCGTCGAAGCGCTCACGACCGGCACGGAGCTTTCGGGCGACGACGCCGAGATCGTGGCGAACGTGGACGTGAAGAACCTGGACAAGGCCCGCGAGGTCGGCAACGGGCTGCTCGCCGACGTGCTCCACGCGGAGAGCGTGGGGCAGACCGTCGACGAGGTACGCGAGCTCGCGTACGACCTCTGCCTGCTCCCCGGCGCCAAGAAGGACGACCTCGACATCGTTGCCCAGTGGGCACTCAAGGTGCGCGAGATGGTCCAGGACATGGACTCCCGTCGTAATGACGCCCGCGAGGCGTCAGTCGAAGGTGTCCGCCGGCTCGAGGAGACGTGGAAGCTGTTCCGCGAGCTCGAGCCGAAGCTCGTCGTCAACGACGAGCAGCTGTTCCGCGAGCTGAAGGACCGCTTCGGCTCGCCGTACGGCTTCGGGCAGTACTTCCGCGGGGGCATGGGCGCGGAGGCGATCCGTGACCTCCTGCGCGATCTCGACCTGGCCGAGGAGTCGATCACGCTGCGCGAGGTGATCAAGACCTCGAAGGGCCAGAAGCAGCAGCGCGCGATCAAGCGGCTGAAGGTCGTCGAGGCGTTCATCAAGTCCGAGAACAAACCGGAGTGGATGATCCTCGAGGCCGTGCCCGTGATCCCGCCGGAGCTGCGGCCGATGGTCCAGCTCGACGGTGGGCGCTTTGCGACGTCCGATCTGAACGATCTCTACCGGCGCGTGATCAACCGCAACAACCGGCTCAAGCGCCTGCTCGACCTCGGCGCCCCGGAGATCATCGTCAACAACGAGAAGCGCATGCTGCAGGAGGCCGTCGACGCTCTGTTCGACAACGGTCGCCGCGGCCGCGCAGTGACGGGTCCCGGCAACCGGCCCCTGAAGTCGCTCTCGGACATGCTCAAGGGCAAGCAGGGCCGGTTCCGCCAGAACCTCCTCGGCAAGCGCGTCGACTACTCGGGGCGGTCGGTCATCGTGGCCGGCCCGAACCTGAAGCTGCACCAGTGCGGGCTCCCGAAGCTGATGGCCCTCGAGCTCTTCAAGCCGTTCATCATGAGCCGGCTCGTCGAGCGAAAGGCCGTGCAGAACATCAAGGCCGCGAAGAAGCACGTCGAGTCGATGTCGCTGGACGTCTGGGACGTCCTCGAAGAGGTGATCGCCGAGCACCCCGTGCTCCTGAACCGCGCTCCGACGCTCCATCGGTTGGGGATCCAGGCCTTCGAGCCGATCCTCGTCGAGGGCAAGGCGATCCAGGTGCACCCGCTCGTCTGTCACGCGTTCAACGCCGACTTCGACGGCGACCAGATGGCCGTTCACCTCCCGCTCAGTGCGGAGGCGCAGGCCGAGGCCAGGATCCTCATGCTGTCGTCGAACAACATCCTCTCGCCGGCGCACGGGCGTCCCCTGGCGACGCCGACCCAGGACATGGTCCTCGGCGCGTACTACCTCACATACTGCGACCACGAGCTGCCGGAGACGACGACCGCCGACATCGCGAAGGTGCTCGGTGTGAAGGGACTGAAGCGGTTCCGGACCGAGGACGAGGTCGAGTTCGCGATCGAGGCTCACCAGATCCACCTGCAGGAGCCGATCGAGTACCGCTGGGATGACGAGATCGTGCTCACGACGCCCGGTCGCGTGATCTTCAACGTCGAGATCAAGAGGTCTCTCGAGGTTGCGGTGCACACCGAGGATGCCGTCAGGCACACGTTCATCAACCGCCCGCTCTCGAAGCGCGACCTCGACGGTTTCATCGCCGAGCTCGTCGGCCTCTACGGAGCGCACGCGGTCGCGACGGTGCTCGACACGATCAAGACCCTGGCGTTCCGCTATGCGACGCAGGCCGGCATCACCGTGTCGAAGAACGACATCGTGATCCCGCCGAACAAGGAAGAGATCCTCGTCGGCTACGAGGCCGAGGTCAAGAAGCTCGAAGGCGAGTACCAGCGCGGCCTCATGACCGAGGAAGAGCGGCACGAGCGCATCGTCGCGGTGTGGACGGAGGCGACCGAGGAGGTCGCCGAGGCGATGAAGGCGAACCTCCACCAGACGAACACCATCTTCATGATGGCCAACTCGGGAGCCCGTGGATCGTTCAACCAGATCCGCCAGCTCGCCGGCATGCGTGGCCTGATGGCCAATCCGAAGGGCGAGATCATCGAGCGCCCGATCAAGGCCAACTTCATGGAGGGCCTGTCGGTGCTCGAGTACTTCATCTCGACGCACGGCGCGCGCAAGGGGCTTGCCGACACCGCCCTGCGCACCGCCGACTCGGGCTACCTGACACGACGACTCGTCGACGTCTCACAGGACGTGATCATCCGCGACCTCGACTGCGGCACGACGGATCACATCGAGCTCGCCGCGATACTCGATGACAAGGAGAACTCGAGCGTCGTCGGGCGGGTTCTCGCACGCGACATCTACAAGCCCCTCAAGGACGGCAAGCCGGGCAAGACGCTGCTCGCAGCGGTGGGCACCGAGCTGACCATGCCGCTCCTCCGCGAGGTGCTCGCCGGGCTCGACGAGCATGCCGAGGGGTATCACGTCCCAGTGCGCTCGGCGCTCAAGTGTCAGAGCGAGCACGGCGTCTGCCGGGCGTGTTACGGCACGTTCCTTGCAACCGGGTACATCTGCGAGGTCGGCGATGCCGTCGGGATCATCGCGGCCCAGTCGATCGGTGAGCCGGGCACGCAGCTGACGATGCGCACGTTCCACACGGGCGGCGTCGCAGGTGCGGACATCACGCACGGCCTCCCGCGCGTCGTCGAGATCTTCGAGGCGCGCAATCCGAAGGGTGCCGCGACCGTGGCCGAGGTCACAGGCAAGGTCGAGATCGAGGATGCCGACCGCACGATCAAGGTGACGGTCGTTCCCTCCGCGCTCGACGAGAACGGCGAGCCGATTCCGGCGAAGGAGTACAGCTTCTCGCGTCGGACGCGGTTCCTCGTCACGCCCGGTCAGGTCGTCGAGGCGGGTGACCCGCTCAACGAGGGGTCGATCGCCCCGGCCGAGCTGCTCGCGCTGAAGGGCTCGACGGCAACCGAGCTCTACCTCGTCGGCGAGGTGCAGAAGGTCTACAAGTCGCAGGGCGTCGACATCCACGACAAGCACATCGAGCTCATCGTGCGTCAGATGCTCAAGAAGGTGCGCGTCGAGAGTGCCGGCGACACCGACGTTGCTCCCGGGCCAGCTGGTCGACAAGGCGATGCTCGCCCGCGCAAACGAGGTGGCCCGGAAGGCGAAGAAGGAGGAGGCGACCTTCGAGCCGCTGATTCTCGGGATCACGAAGGCCTCGCTGGCCACCGAGTCGTTCCTTTCGGCCGCATCGTTCCAGGAGACGACGAAGGTGCTCACGGACGCGGCGATCGAGGGCAAGATCGACCGGCTCCTCGGCCTGAAGGAGAACGTGATCATCGGCAAGCTGATCCCTGCCGCGACGGGACTCAAGAAGTACCGCGGCATCGAGATCGAGCCGGCCGAGCCGCTGCCGTCCTCGATGTTCGCCGCGGAGGCTCAGGAGCTCCTCGCGGCGCTCGAGGAGATCGGCGACGGCGACATCGACCTGACGACACTCGGCCTCGGATTCGAGGAGGAACTGCCGGTGGAGGACGCTCCGCCCGAGGCGACAGAAGAGGGCTAGAGGGCGATACCCTTGGGAGAGGCTGATGTCTCTCCCCGGATTGCAGGAGGGGTGGTTCCCGCGGAGCGGGAGGCACCCCTCCGCTGTTTCTCAGGCCGCTGTCCCCTTTCCGGTCTCCTTCGCTCGTCGCAGGGCCCGCTCGGCGCGCTCGAACAACGACACCCCGTCGTCGTCGAGTCTCAGCTCCGCGATTCCGGCCGACAGGCTGAGGCGACGTCCAGCGGGTGCCCGCTCGCGGAGGGTCGCCTGCACGCGCACATAGAGCGCCTCTGCCTCGATCCGGCCGCACTCCGGGAGGACTACCGCAAACTCGTCGCCGCCGGCGCGAAACGCGAGGCCCGAGGGAGGAATCGACTCGCGGAGCACCGTCGCGACCTCGCCCAGCAAGGCGTCACCGGCGATCTGGCCGATGTGGGCGTTCGTCTGCCGGAAGTCATCGAGATCGAGGACGCAGAACGCGAGCCGTCGCCCGTGACGGCAGGCCCGCGCGACCTCGAGCGCGAGTGTCTCGTGGAGTTCGTGCAGGCTGCCGAGGCCCGTCAGGCTGTCGATACCCGGGAGATGCCGGACCGGCGCTCCACGTCGTCTGGCGGCCTCGATCGCCGGCCCTGCATGGCGGACGATCGATTCGAGGGTTCTGAAGTCGTCGCCTGCGACGGGTGGTTCCTCTCCGGCTCCGAAGACGGTCAGGAACCCCAGCCGGCTCCCTTCGGAATCGACCGGGACGGCGATCCCCGACCTGAAGGCAGGGCTGCCTTTCGCACCCGTCGGGTAGTGGTAGGAGATGCCGACCGCGCGCACGCGGGCGCCGTCGGGCGGACCTTCCATGGTGTCCCGGCCGGCAACGAGAGCAGGCGCCTCGAGCCCGGCCGCCGCGAACACCGGAACCCCGTCGACCTCGAGCGTGATCGTCGCGGCGGCGACCCCGTGGAGCGAGGCGGCCGCCTCCGCGCAACGCGTCAGGACCTCGTCGAGATCGAGTGCCTGGCCGAGCGATTCGACGATGCGTGCACGTACCGCCTCCTCGCGGGTTCGCTCGACGGCCGTCGACAGCTCCTCGGCGAGCGCGTCCATCCGTGCGCTCATGCTGCGGAGGCTGTCGTCGAGTCGTTGCTTCGAGGCACGGTGCCCGCCGAGCACGAACGCGACAACGATGCCGACGGCAACGAGTGCTGCAAACGCGACGACGAGTGCAAGGGCGGCGGAGGTCATCGACCTTGCCTCAGCCTACTCTTCGTTCACCCTCGGGTCGTCGTCGCTGACGAGCTGGTTCTTGCCGTGGCTCTTGGCGACGCTCTGGGCTGCTCCGGCGCGGCGCCGCAGAGTGGCTGCGGTGTCGGTCGGGCGGAACTCGGCCAGGCCGCTCGACATCGTCAAGGGCGGGTCGACGCCCGCGAGCGGAGGATACGCGACTTCCATGGCAAGGCGGCCATAGACCGCCATTGCCGCGTCCCGTGCCGTGTCGGGGAGAATCAGGAAGAACTCGTCGGCGCCGCCCGAGTTCCGATACGCGGTGTCGCTGCCGCGGACCGTCGCTCGCACGCGCGCGCCGAACTCGGCCAGCGCGGTGTCTCCGACCTCGTGTGAATGCGGGGGCTTGTTGAAGGCGCCGAAGTCGTCGAGGTCGACCTGGAGGAGGCACAGCGGCCGGCCGTATCGTCGGGCCGTCATGACCTCGCGGGGGAGAGCCTCGGCGAAGGCGACTGCGCTCCCCAGTCCCGTGAGCGAGTCGGTCGCGACGAGCTCCTGCACGTCGAGGTAGCGGAAGGCGTTCTCGATCGCGGGCGCCGTCGCGCGGGCGATCGCGGTCAGGAGCGCGACGGCATCTGCGTCGAAGGCGCCTGCGGTGCGGGAGAAGACGGCGAGCGTCGCCGGCCGATCGTGCGCGATCGGAACGACGAGGCCCGATCGCAGCTGGTCCGGACCGTCGACGTCCCACGAGACGATGCCGGAGTGAAACGGCGCGCCGCCGGGCGGGCCTGCGAGAAAGAGCGCCGGGCTCTCGGGGTCGAGACCCTTGACGGCGGTGTGGACGCTCCCGTCGGCACGCTCCACGCTGATCGATCCTCCGTGGAACGCGGAGACCGCCGCGGCTGCTGCGAGCGCGCGCTGCAGGACTTCCTCGATCTCGATCGTCGTCCCGATGGCGTCGAGGCCACGGGTGTCTTCCGCGGGAGTGGCGGTTGCCGCCTCGATCCGGTCGGTAAGGTCGACAAGGCGCCCTTCGACCTTCGCGAGAGCCGATGTGACGCGCACGTCGACGGGCCGCCGTGAGGCGAGCCAGAACGCGAACAACACGCCGGCAACACAGATGGCACCCAGAGCCGCAACGACTACCGCAGTCGTGATCCCTCTCCCTTCCCCTGCGCGAACTCTACGCGCGAACGGGGGATCTGTATACGGGTGGCGCGCAATCTCATCACCTCTTGCCGGACCGAACCGTCGTCAGCTACACTTGCCGTCCGCAGGTGGCGGGGTGGGAGCCCTGCCGCGTATGTGTGTGTTCTTTGTCTGTCTGTACCGAGAGTGTTAGGAGCAGCGTGCCCACCGTCAATCAGCTCGTCCGCAAAGGCCGCAAGGCCCCCGTGGCCAAGACGAACACCCCGGCCCTCCGCGGCGCGCCGCAGAAGCGCGGGGTCTGCACGCGCGTCTACACGACCACCCCGAAGAAGCCGAACTCAGCGCTGCGGAAGGTCGCGCGCGTCCGGCTCACGAACGGGATGGAGGTCGGCGTCTACATCCCCGGTGAGGGGCACAACCTGCAGGAGCACTCTGTCGTCCTCATCCGCGGCGGCCGCGTCAAGGACCTTCCCGGATTCCGCTACAAGGTGATCCGCGGCGGCCTCGACACCTCGGGGGTCTCCGATCGCCGCCAGGGTCGCTCGAAGTACGGCGCCAAGAAGGCCGCCGGCTGATGCCACGCCGAGCAGAGATCCAGCCGCGTCAGCTCGAGCCCGACTCGGTCTACTCGTCGGTGCTCGTGACACAGGTCATCAACTGCGTCATGCTCGACGGCAAGAAGTCGACCGCCGAGCGGATCGTCTACGACGCCCTCGCGCTCGCATCGGAGAAGACCGGCAAGCCTGCGCTCGAGATCCTCGAGGGTGCGGTCAAGTCCGTAACCCCGGTCCTCGAGGTTCGCTCGCGCCGCGTCGGTGGCGCCAACTACCAGGTGCCGATCGAGGTGCCGCAGCGCCGCGCCCGCACGCTCGCGATCCGCTGGATCGTCCAGTTCGCGCGCGACCGGCGTGAGAAGCACATGGGCGACAAGCTCGCCGGCGAGTTGATGGACGCGCTCAACCAGCAGGGCGGCGCCTACAAGAAGAAGGACGACATCTACCGGATGGCGCAGGCCAACAAGGCCTTCGCGCACTACCGCTGGTAGAGGGAGACGACGAATGAGCACAACTGCCTCCCGCATCACTCTGGACCGCGTCCGCAACATCGGGATCATGGCGCACATCGACGCCGGCAAGACGACGACGACGGAGCGCATCCTCTACTACACCGGCCGCACGCACAAGCTCGGCGAGGTGCACGAGGGCGCGGCGACGATGGACTGGATGGCGCAGGAGCAGGAGCGCGGCATCACGATCACGTCGGCTGCCACGACGGCCGAGTGGCGCGACCATCGGATCAACATTATCGATACGCCCGGGCACGTGGACTTTACCGTCGAGGTCGAGCGATCCCTGCGCGTGCTCGACGGCGCGGTGGCGGTGTTCGACTCCGTCGCCGGTGTCCAGCCGCAGTCCGAGACGGTCTGGCGTCAGGCCGACCGCTACGGCGTCCCGCGTATCTCGTTCATCAACAAGATGGACCGCACCGGCGCCGACTTCTTCAACGCCGTGCAGACGATGCGCGACCGCCTCGGTGCGCACGCCGTGTGCATCCAGATCCCGGTCGGCCAGGAAGAGCATCACCGCGGCGTCGTCGACCTCGTCGAGATGAACGCGATCACCTACGACGACGACCTCGGTGAGTCGTTCACCGTCGGTGACATCCCCGTCGAGTTGCTCGAGCAGGCCAAGGAGCACCACCACGTGCTCATCGACGCGATCGCCGAGTTCGACGACGAGCTGATGGAGAGCTACCTCGAGGACGAGGACTCCGTCACGCCCGAGATGATTCGCCGTGCCCTGCGCGCCGGCACGCTCGCGAGCGCGTTCACGCCCGTCCTGCTCGGCTCGGCCTTCAAGAACAAGGGCGTGCAGCCGCTTCTCGACGCCGTCATCGACTACCTTCCGAGCCCGCTCGACGTCCCGTCTGTGACGGGCATCGACCCGAAGACCGAGGAGGAGATCACGCGGCCGGCGGCCATGGACGCGCCGTTCTCGGCGCTCGTCTTCAAGGTCATGTCCGACCCGTTCGTCGGCAAGCTCACCTACTTCCGCGTCTACTCGGGCTCCATCGCCTCGGGTGCGCGCGTGCTGAACACGACCAACGGGAAGACCGAGCGCGTCAGCCGCATCCTCCAGATGCACGCGAACCACCGCGAGGAGCGCGACGAGATCGGCGCGGGCGAGATCGCGGCGGCCGTCGGGCTGAAGCAGTCGACGACGGGGGACACGCTCTCGGCCGAGAACCAGCCGATCGTGCTCGAGCGGATGACGTTCCCGGAGCCGGTCATCTCGGTCGCGATCGAGCCCAAGACGAAGGGCGATCAGGACAAGCTCTCGCAGGGCCTGCAGCGACTCGCCGAGGAGGATCCGACGTTCCGCGTCAGCTCCGACGAGGAGACCGGACAGACGCTCATCGCCGGAATGGGCGAGCTTCACCTCGAGATCATCGTCGACCGCCTGATGCGCGAGTTCAAGGTCGACGCGAACGTCGGGCGGCCGCAGGTCGCCTACCGCGAGACCGCCGGCAAGCCGGCCGAGAAGGTGCAGGGCAAGTTCGTGCGCCAGACCGGCGGCTCGGGCCAATACGGCGACGTCACGATCAACCTGTTGCCGCAGAAGCCCGGTGTCGGGTACGAGTTCGTCGACAAGATCGTCGGCGGCAAGATCCCGAAGGAGTACATCAAGCCGGTGAACGAGGGGATCCAGGAGGCGATGAACGCAGGCGTTCTCGCCGGCTACCCCGTGGTCGACGTCATGATCGAGCTGATCGACGGCTCCTACCACGACGTCGACTCGAGCGAGCGGGCCTTCAAGATCGCGGGTTCGATGGCCTTCAAGGAGGCGCTGAAGCGCTCCAAGCCAAAATTGCTCGAGCCGATCATGGCCGTCGAGGTCGTCACGCCGGACGACTACCTCGGTGACGTGATGGGTAACCTCAACGGTCGGCGCGGGCGGGTCGAATCGCTCGAGCCGCTCGGCAACTCGCAGTCGATCCAGGCGAGCGTGCCGTTGTCGGAGATGTTCGGCTACTCGACCGACCTTCGTTCGATGTCCCAGGGTCGGGCAACGTTCTCAATGCAGTTCGACCGGTACGAAGAAGTACCCCAGTCCATCGCGAGCGACATCATCGACTCGCAGTCAGGTTCGTAAGAAGGAGATTGCAGGATGGCGAAGCAGAAGTTCGAGCGGTCGAAGCCGCATGTCAATGTCGGCACCATCGGCCATATCGACCACGGTAAGACGACGCTGACAGCAGCGATCACGAAGGTGCTCGCGGAGTCCGGCACGGGCACGGCCGCTCGCGACTTCACGTCGATCGACGCGGCTCCCGAGGAGCGGCAGCGCGGCATCACGATCAACACGGCGCACGTCGAGTACGAGACGGAGAACCGTCACTACGCGCACGTCGACTGCCCGGGCCACGCCGACTACATCAAGAACATGATCACGGGTGCCGCCCAGATGGACGGGGCGATTCTCGTCGTCTCGGCCGCAGACGGCCCGATGCCGCAGACGCGTGAGCACATCCTGCTCGCCCGTCAGGTCGAGGTTCCGTACATGGTCGTGGCGCTGAACAAGGCCGACATGGTCGACGACCCGGAGCTCCTCGAGCTCGTCGAGCTCGAGGTCCGCGAGTTGCTCACGAAGTACAACTTCCCGGGCGACGACATCCCGATCATCCACGTCTCGGCGCTCAAGGCGCTCGAGGGCGACCCCGAGTGGACGCCGAAGATCATCGAGCTGATGGAGGCCGTCGACTCCTACATCCCGGAGCCGACGCGCGACACCGACAAGCCGTTCCTGATGCCGATCGAGGACGTGTTCACGATCACGGGCCGCGGCACGGTCGTCACGGGCCGCATCGAGCAGGGCAAGATCGAGGTCGGCAAGGAGATCGAGATCGTCGGCATTCACGAGAAGGTCGCGAAGACGACGGTCACCGGTCTCGAGATGTTCCTCAAGGTGCTCGACTTCGCACAGGCCGGCGACAACGCAGGCGTGCTGCTCCGCGGCATCAAGCGCGAGGAGGTCGAGCGCGGCCAGGTGCTCGCGTCGCCGGGCTCGATCACGCCGCACACGCACTTCAAGGCCGAGGTCTACGTGCTCTCGAAGGACGAGGGTGGGCGCCACACGCCGTTCTTCAACGGCTATCGCCCGCAGTTCTACTTCCGCACGACGGACGTGACCGGGTCGATCAAGCTGCCGGAGGGCCAGGAGATGGTCATGCCGGGTGACAACACGCAGATGGAGATCGAGATGGGTCAGCCCATCGCGATGGACGCCGGGCTCCGGTTCGCCGTCCGCGAGGGTGGCCGCACCGTCGGTGCCGGCGTCGTCACGGAGATCATCAAGTAGGGAGAGAGGCTTCGCCTCTCCCCTCCTCCTGGAGGGGAGAGGCCGCTTCTCCCGCTCGCGAGCAGGAAGAGACCAGACACATGGCGCAACAGAAAATCCGCATTCGGCTCAAGGGCTACGACCACCAGCAGCTCGATCGCTCGGCGTCGCAGATCGTCGAGACGGCGCAGCGCACCGGTGCGACGATCACGGGCCCCGTGCCCCTGCCCACCGAGAAGAACGTGTACTGCGTGATCCGGAGCCCGTTCAAGGACAAGGACTCGCGCGAGCACTTCGAGGTGCGCACGCACAAGCGCCTGATCGACATCCACAGCCCCACGCCGAAGACGGTCGACTCGCTGATGCGCCTCGACCTCCCCGCCGGCATCGACATCGAGATCAAGCTCTAGGTCTGTGATGAAAGGCATCCTTGGCAGAAAGCTGGGCATGACCCAGATCTTCGATCCCGAGACCGGCGGCGTCACCGCTGTCACGGTCATCCAGGCCGGCCCGTGCCCCGTGACGCACGTCCGTGACGAGAGCGCCGACGGCTACGCCGCAGTCCAGCTCGCGTACGAGCCGGTCCCGGATAGGAAGATCACGAAGGGCGAGATCGGCCATCTCAAGAAGTCGGGCGCGCCCGCCCACAGGCACCTCGTCGAGTTCCGTGGCGAGACCGAGCTCGCGGTGGGCGACACCGTGACCGTCGAGGCATTCCAGCCCGGCGACGCCGTCAAGGTCGCCGGAACCTCGATCGGCAAGGGCTTCGCCGGCACGATCAAGCGCCACAACTTCAAGCGTGGCCCCGTCTCCCACGGCTCACACAACGTTCGCGCGCCGGGCTCGATCGGAGCCTCGGCGACGCCGTCGCGCGTGTTCCGCGGACAGAAGATGTCGGGTCGCATGGGTGGCAAGCGCGTCACTCAGCTCGGGCTCGTCGTCCACGACGTGGACGTCGAGCGCAACCTGCTCCTCGTCAAGGGTGCCGTCCCGGGCCCGAAGAGTGGCATCGTCGAGATCAGGAGCACCGACTGATGGCAGCTTTGAAAGTAGACGTCCTGGGCGGCTCGTCCGCCAAGTCCGCGACCCTCGGAGAGGCCGTCTTCGGCGCCGAGCTCAAGCGGCACATCGTGCACGAGGTCGTGCGCGCCGAGATGAACGCGCATCGCGCGGGCACGCGCGGCGCGAAGACCCGTGGGATGGTCTCGGGGGGGCGTGCGAAGCCGTGGCGCCAGAAGGGCACGGGCCGCGCGCGTCAGGGCACTATCCGGGCCCCGCACTTCACGGGCGGCGGCGTCGCGTTCGCGATCGGAATGCGAAGCTTCGACGTCAAGGTGAACCGCAAGGTCCGCCGTTCCGCCCTCAGGGGCGCGCTCTCGAACCACGTCGGCAACGGCACCCTCGCGCTCGTCGACGGCAGCGTCTTCGAGACGCCCTCGACGAAGCAGGCCAAGGCGCTCATCGACGCGTGGGGCAAGGAGACCCCCCTCGTCGTCGTCGCCCACGAGGACGAGGTCGGGCTGATCAAGTCGTTCCGCAATCTCGAGCGGGTGCTCGTCACCGTCGCCTCCGAGCTCGAAGTGGCGCCGGTCGTCTGGGCGCGCTCCCTGCTCGTGAGCGAGGCCGCGCTGCCGCTCGTCGAAGGGAAGGCATCGTGAACGCCGCTGACGTGCTCATCGCCCCCGTCGTCTCCGAGAAGAGCTACGCCGGGCTCGCCGACCGCAAGTACACGTTCAAGGTGCACAAGGACGCGCACAAGACGCAGGTCCGCCAGGCCGTCGAGCAGCTCTTCGGTGTCCAGGTCGACAGCGTTCGCATCATCAAGGTGCCCGCCAAGCCGAAGCGCCGTGGCGTGCACGCCGGCGTCCGTCCCGGCTGGAAGAAGGCCGTCGTCCAGTTGCACGAGGGCCAGACGATCGAGATCTTCGAGGGGGCTCAGGTCTAGCCATGGCAGTGAAGAAGTACAAGCCGACAAGCCCCGGGCGTCGCTTCATGGCCGTCTCCTCGTTCGAGGACGTGACCAAGAAGGCCCCGGAGAAGGCGCTCACCGAGCCGCTCAAGAGGACCGGCGGCCGCAACAACAACGGTCGCATCACGACGCGCCACCAGGGCGGCGGGCACAAGCGGATGTACCGCGTCATCGACTTCAAGCGCGTCAAGGACGGCGTGCCCGCAAAGGTGGCGGCGATCGAGTACGACCCCAACCGGTCGGCGCGGATCGCGCTGCTTCACTACGCGGACGGCGCCAAGGCATACATCATCGCGCCGGCGGGCCTTCGCGTGGGTGCGTCCGTCGAGTCGGGCCCGTCTGCCGACATCAGGGCCGGCAATGCGCTTCCGCTCGACAACATCCCGACGGGAACGCTCGTCCACAACGTCGAGCTGAAGCCCGGGCAGGGCGCAAAGATGGCCCGCTCGGCCGGGGCAGGCGTCCAGCTCGTCGCCAAGGACCAGGGGTACGGCGTCCTCCGCCTCCCCTCCGGCGAGATGCGCCGCGTTCTCCTCACCTGCCGCGCCACCGTCGGCCAGGTCGGCAACTCCGACCACGCCAACGAGGTGTCAGGCAAGGCCGGTCGCAGTCGCTGGCTCGGCAAGCGCCCGGCAGTGCGCGGCTCGGCCATGAACCCGGTCGACCACCCGCACGGCGGTGGCGAGGGCAAGTCCAAGGGCGGCCGTCACCCGGTCACTCCCTGGGGGGTGCCGACGCTCGGCAAGCGCACCCGCCAGAAGCACAAGGAATCCGACAAGCTGATCGTTCGCGGCCGTCGCCGCGGCAAGGAAAGGCGCTAACCAACTATGTCCAGATCATCGAAGAAGGGGCCTTTCATCGACGACCGGCTGCTCAGCCGGATCGAAGCGATGAACGCCTCGAACGAAAAGCGGATGGTCCGCACGTGGTCGCGCAGTTCCACCGTGTTCCCCGACATGGTCGGTCACACGATCGCCGTCCACGACGGGCGCAAGCACGTCCCCGTCTTCGTCAGCGAGCAGATGGTCGGCCACAAGCTGGGCGAGTTCGCGCCCACGAGGACGTTCCGCGGCCATGCCGGTGACAACAAGACCCAGGTGAAGAAGCGCTAGTGGCTACCGCACAGACATCCGAGCTCGTCCAGTCTCGCGCAGAGGCGAAGTACGTGCGCCTGTCGGCGCGCAAAGCCCGCGTCGTGCTCGACCACATCCGTGGCCGCAGCGTGCCGGAGGCCCGCACGATCCTCGCGTTCACGTCGCGTGCAGCGGCCGTCGACATCGAGAAGGTGCTGCGGTCGGCTGTCGCCAACGCCGAGTCCGCGCACGCTCTCGACGGTGACGAGCTGATCGTCCTGGCCGCCTACGCGGACGAGGGGCCGACGCTCAAGCGTTGGCGCGCCCGCGCCCGCGGCCGCGTCAACCGCATTCGTAAGCGCACGTGCCATATCACCCTGATCGTCAGCGAGAGCCCGAAGGCGCAGGCGCGTCCCAAGCGGTCGGCCGAGAAGCCCGCCGCGACCGACGCTCCGATCTCCGAGACCTCGGCTGCCGACGACAAGCCGAAGCCGAGCCCGAAGAAGCGTGCGCCGGCGAAGAAGAAGGAGGCTGTTGCCTGATGGGCCAGAAGATCCATCCTGGCGGCCTACGCGTCGGTGTCATCCACGACTGGAAGTCGAACTGGTACACCGGCAAGAAGGAGTTTGCCGCCTACATCCTCGAGGATGTTCAAATCCGCGAGCACATCAACGGGAAGCTCTCCCACGCCGGCCTGTCCGACATCCTGATCCGGAAGGACAAGCAGCGGATCACCGTTGACATCTATACGGCGCGACCCGGGATCGTGATCGGAAAATCGGGCGTCGAGGTCGATGCGCTTCGCAAGGAGCTGCACGCGATCACCGGCAAGTCGGTTCACATCAACATCAACGAGATCAAGCGGCCCGAGCTCGACGCGCAACTCGTCGCGCAGTCGATCGCCGAGCAGCTCCAGAATCGTGTCTCGTTCCGGCGCGCCATGAAGCGCGCGCTCGCCTCCGCAATGCGCTCCGGTGCCCAGGGCATCAAGATCCAGTGCGGCGGCCGGCTCGGCGGCGGCGAGATGAGCCGCGTCGAGCGCTACACCGAGGGTCGCGTGCCACTGCACACGATTCGCGCCGACATCGACTATGGCTTCGCCGAAGCCCGAACGACGTTCGGCCGGATCGGTGTCAAGGTCTGGGTCAACAAGGGCGAGATCATGCCGGAGGGCTACGAGGGCACGTCGACGGGCAAGGAGACGCGCCTCGGCGACCAGGATCAGGCTCGCCGGAAGCGCGGCGGCGCTGCAGAGGGCCTCGGCGCCTCTCGCGAAAGCAGTCGCGGTCGCAGTCAGGATCGCGAGGGGCTCGGCCTCGTCAAGAAGGGCCGTCGCGGCCCGGGCGGCGGCGGAGCACCCGGTAGCGGCGGTCGTCCTCCCGGCGGCGGGCGTGGCCCGCGGGCGAGTGGCCAGGGCGGTCGTCCGGCAGGCGGACAGGGTGGAGGGTCGCGTCCCGCGCAGCGCTCTCCGCGCCCGCCCCGCGAGGCGGAGCCGAAGGCTCCCGAGACGACGGATGCGCCGCTGCCCGACGTGACGTCGGAGACGCCGGCGACGCCGGAGACGCCGGCCGAGGGGACTGATTCCTGATGCTCCTGCCCAAGAAGACGAAGCATCGAAAGCACCATCGGGGTCGCCGTCGCGGCTATGCGAAGGGGCAGACGACGGTGCAGTTCGGTGACTACGGGATCAAGGCGCTCGAGGACGGCTGGATCACGAACCGTCAGATCGAGGCCGCCCGTATCGCCATGACACGCAAGATCAAGCGCGGTGGCAAGGTGTGGATCAACCTGTTCCCGGACAAGCCCTTCACCAAGAAGCCCGCCGAGACGCGGATGGGCTCGGGCAAGGGCTCGCCGGAGGGCTGGGTGGCTGTCGTCAAGCCGGGCCGCGTTCTGTTCGAGCTCGCCGGCGTCGACGAGGAACTTGCTCGCGAGGCACTCCGCCTCGCTGCCCAGAAGCTGCCACTGAAAGTGAAGTTCGTGAGGCGGGAGGCTGATCTCTTTGAAAGCTAGCCAGCTACGTGACATGACGGACGAGGAGCTCGAGGAGAAGATGGTCGCTACCCGTAAGGAGCTCTTCAATCTCCGCTTCCAGTCGGCGACCGGCGCGCTCGAGAATAGCGCCCGGCTGCAGTCGGCCAAGCGCGAGATCGCCCGCATCCTGACCGTGAAGACCGAGCGTGAACGACTGGGGAAGATCTGAGATGGCAGAACGAAAGAAGAAGACAACCGAGAAGGCCCCGGTCGACGCAGCCGAGGTCGAGGAGGCCCTGACCGAGGCTGTTGCCGAGGACGTTGCCGAGATCGTCGACGAGGTCGTCGCGGCCGAGGAGGCGATCGAGGAGGCAGTGGCCGAGGACGTGGCGGAGGTCGTCGCCGAGGTCGAGGTGATCGAGGAGGCGATCGAGGAGGCAGCCGCCGAGGACGTCGTAGCCGACATCGAGGCAGGTGTCGAGGCGGAGGAGGCTGTCGCCGAGGCCGTCGCCGAAGGTGCGCTGACGCCTGAGGAGGGCGCCGAGGCGATCGAGGCGATCGAGGAGGTCGTCGCGGAAGCGGTTGCCGAGGAGATCGTCGAGGCTGCCGTTGCCGAGGAAGTGGTCGAGGAGGCTGCTGCCGAGGTGATCGCGGAGGAGGTCGTCGAGGCTACCGTTGCCGAGGAAGTGGTCGAGGAGGCTGCTGCCGAGGTGATCGCGGAGGAGGTCGTCGAGGCCGCCGCCGTCGTCGAGGCCGTCGAGGCCCAGGAGAAGGCTCCCGCGCCGCAGTCCGGCCCCAAGGCGAAGAAGAAGCGGCTCCCGCGCGCGCTACGGCCGCAGAAGACGCGCCCGAAGCGCGAGAAGGCAACGGAGCGCAAGCCGATCGTTCGGCTCGAGAAGCCCGAGCACGAGCGCGGCCGAAGCCAGGAGCGGCAGGGCACCGTCGTCTCGGCGGCGATGGACAAGACGATCGTCGTCAAGGTCGACGTGACCAAGTCGCACCGGAAGTACAAGAAGGTGATCCGCCGCTCGGTCAAGTTCCACGCGCACGACGAGGGCAACACCGCCAACGTCGGTGACATCGTGCGGATCGTGGAGACGCGCCCGCTCTCGGCGACCAAGCGCTGGCGGCTGACGGAGATCGTCGAGGTCGCGAAGTGATCCAGCAGGAAAGCCGCCTCAAGGTCGCCGACAACACGGGTGCCCGTGAGATCCTCTGCATCCGCGTGATGGGAGGATCGCACCGTCGCTACGCGCGCGTTGGCGACATCATCGTTGCTACCGTGAAGACGGCAACGCCGCAGGGCACCGTGAAGAAGGGCGAAGTGGTGAAAGCCGTCATCGTCCGGACGAAGAAGCCCTACGGTCGTGCCGACGGCACGCTGATCGGCTTCGACGAGAACGCCGCCGTCATCATCGATGCTCAGTTGAACCCGCGTGGCACCCGCATCTTCGGGCCGGTCGCACGGGAGTTGCGCGAGAAGAATTTCATGAAAATCGTCAGCCTGGCCCCAGAGGTTCTCTAGATGGCAACCACAATGAAGATCAAGAAGGGCGACACCGTCCAGGTGCTCTCCGGCAAGGATCGCGGCAAGCAGGGCCGTGTGGTCGAAGCACGCCCGAGCGAGGGCCGCGTCATCGTCGAGAACCTCAATCTCGTCAAGCGGCATCGCAAGCCGGCGCCGATGCGCGACACGTCCCGGATGGGCGGTGCACAGATGACGCCCGGCGGGATCTTCGAGAAGCCGGCGCCGCTCGACGTCAGCAACGTGATGCTCGTCTGCCCGACCTGCAACCAGGCAACGCGCATCGGCGTGCACGTCAAGGAGATCAAGGGCACGACGCTGCGGGTCCGCTACTGCAAGCGGTGCAACGAGGAGGTCGATCGCTGATGGCCGCGACCGAGACCAGCGTGGCGCGCCTCAAGCAGCGCTACGACGACGAGATCAGGCCCGCCCTCAAGGACGAGCTCGAGCTCGCCTCGATCATGCAGGTTCCGAAGGTCACGAAGATCACCCTCAACATGGGTGTCGGCGAGGCGAAGACCGACGCGAAGGCGATGGATGCCGCGATCGAAGAGCTCTCGACGATCGCGGGCCAGCACGCTCAGGTTCGTCGTGCGCGCAAGTCGATCGCGAGCTTCAAGCTCCGCGAGGGGATGGCCGTCGGCGCGAAGGTCACCCTTCGTGGTGCCCGGATGTACGAGTTCCTCGATCGGCTCGTCTCGATCGCGCTCCCGCGCATCCGTGACTTCCGGGGCCTCAGCCCGGACTCGTTCGACGGGCGGGGGAACTACTCGATCGGGATCAAGGAGCAGATCATCTTCCCGGAAATCGATTACGACAGCGTCCAGTCGATTCGCGGCCTCGATATCGCGATCACCACAACGGCGGAGAACGACGACCACGCGCGCGCACTGCTGCGCCACCTCGGTCTGCCGTTCGCGACCGAAAGCAGAAGGGACTAAGGGCATGGCCAAGACCTCACTCCGCGTCAAGCAGAAGCGGACACCGAAGTACAAGACGCAGGCCTACTCGCGCTGCAACCGGTGCGGCCGCCCGCGGGCCGTCTATCGGAAGTTCAAGCTCTGCCGGATCTGCCTGCGCGAGCTGGCACATCAGGGGGCAATCCCGGGGATGACCAAGTCTTCCTGGTGAGCCAGGACGACGGCAGATGTGACGTTCAATGATCTCTCTCGAACCACAGAATCAACGGCTTGAGCTCTCAGAGGGTAGCCCCGCTGCAGGCACAGGCTGGTCAAGGGAAGGGATTCGGCACGGCAACGTGTCGATAATCGTCCCGAACACTCAAGGAAAGAGCGCGCGAATGTTCGATGCAAACCAGAGGACACCCCGTCTAGCGTTTTCGTGGAGCGAAAATGCTGACTGACCCAATCGCAGACATGCTGACCCGGATCCGCAACGCCAACAAGGCGATGCACGACTCTACCGAGATGCCTTCCTCGCGCATGAAGGAGGAGATCGCCCGCCTGCTCAAGGACGAGGGCTACATCAAGGACTTCCGGGTCGTCGAGGGCACACCGTTCTCCACGCTCGTGGTCGAGCTCAAGTTCGGCCGTAATCGCGAGCGCGTGATCACGGACCTGAAGCGCATCTCCAAGCCGGGCCGGCGCGTCTACGCGCCGAAGAACCGGCTGCCGCGTGTGCTCGGCGGTCTCGGCACCGCGATCCTGTCCACCTCGACCGGCGTGATCACCGGTCGCCAGGCCGCCGAGCGCGGCGTTGGCGGCGAAGTGCTCGCGTTCGTCTGGTAGCGCCATGAGTCGTATCGGCCGCAGGCCAATCGAGGTGCCGAGTGGTGTCACCGTGCAGGTGACACCCGGCGGGACGGTGAACGTGGAAGGCCCGCTCGGGAAGCTCGAGCAGCGAGTCCCTGCCCGGATGTCGATCGCCCAGGAGGACGGCGTCATCAACGTGACGCGTCCGACCGACCGGGGCGATGATCGTGCCCTGCACGGTCTCACGCGCACCCTCGTCGCGAACATGGTCGAGGGTGTCACCAAGGGCTTCGAGAAGCACCTCGAGATCCAGGGTGTCGGGTACCGGGCGCAGCTCAAGGGCACCGACCTCGAGCTTGCAGTCGGCTACTCGCACTCGGTCACGGTCAAGCCGCGCCGTGGCGTCACGTTCGAGGTGCCGATCCCGACCCAGATCGTCGTCAAGGGCACCGACAAGCAGGCGGTCGGGCAGATCGCCGCAGAGATTCGCAAGGTGCGGCCCCCCGAGCCCTACAAGGGCAAGGGAATCCGCTACCGCGACGAGCAGGTTCGGAGAAAGGTTGGGAAGCGCGCATGAGCACTCTGTCGACGCGGGAAGCACGTCTTCGCCGGCATCGCCGTATCCGCGGCAAGGTCGTGGGCTCCGCGGAGCGGCCGCGCCTCGCGGTGTTTCGATCGAACAAGGGCATCTTCGCCCAGCTGATCGACGACCGGGAGTCACGGACGCTGGCAGCGGCAGGCTGGCTGCAGCTGAAGGGCTTCTCCGGCAACAAGACGGAGCAGGCGGCCGAGGTGGGCAAGCAGCTCGCCACGGCGGCGAAGGACGCGGGCATCACGACCTGCGTCTTCGATCGTGGTGGTTACCTCTACCACGGTCGTGTCAAGGCGCTCGCCGACGGCGCGCGCGAAGGAGGACTTGAGTTTTGAGTACGTCCGGAGTAGCTGAGACGCGCGAGCTGAAGGAACGCGTGATCGAGATCAACCGCGTCGCCAAGGTGGTCAAGGGCGGCCGGCGCTTCTCGTTCACGGCGCTCGTCGTCGTCGGAGACGAGACCGACCGGGTCGGCGTCGGCTACGGGAAGGCGCGCGAGGTTCCGCTCGCCATCTCGAAGGCCGTCGACGACGCGAAGAAGAACCTGTTCACGGTGCCGAAGCACGGGACGACGATCACCCATGAGATCCTGGGCCAGTTCGGTGCGGCGCGGGTCTTCCTGCGCCCGGCCAGTGAGGGAACCGGCGTCATCGCCGGTGGCGGCGTCCGTGCCGTCCTGGAGCTCGCCGGGATCCGCGACGTGCTCGCGAAGAGCCTCGGCACGACGAATCCGATCAACATGGCGAAGGCGACCGTCGACGGCCTCGAGAGCCTGCGCCGCCCCGAGGACATCGCCCGGCAGCGTGGCAAGACGATACGCGAGGTGCTGCCGCTGCCCCGCGGATACGACGCGGTTGCCGTCGCGGCGGCCGCTGCTGCTGCCGAGGCAGAGGCCGAGCCCGGCGCTTCCACCGAGACCGATGTGGTGGAGGTCGGCGCGTGACCACGGTGAAGATCACCCAGATTCGGAGCACGATCGGCCAGAGCAAGGCGCACCACGGGACGATCCGCGCGCTCGGCCTCGGCAAGATCGGTCGCACTGCCGAGCACACCGAGTCGCCCGAGCTGGCCGGCCAGCTGCGCCACGTCGCTCATCTCGTCAAGGTCGAGGGGAAGGACGGCTAGTCATGGCAGAGGAGCTCAACCTCCACACGCTCAAGCCGGCGCAGCCGCGCACGGCGCGGAAGCGGGTCGGCCGCGGCATGGGCTCCGGCAAGGGGCGCTACTCGGGTCGCGGGATCAAGGGCCAGAAGTCGCGCTCCGGCTCGCACAAGATGCCCGCGGGCTTCGAGGGCGGGCAGATGCCGATCGACATGCGGCTCCCGAAGCTGCGAGGCAACACGTCGGCCGACGCGATGCCGATCGGGCCCTTTCGCACATCCACGCAGCCCGTCAATCTCCGCGACCTGGAAGCGCGCTTCGAGGCAGGTGCCGACGTGACGCCCGATTCGCTCGTCGCGGCGGGCCTGATCAAGAACACGAAGATCGACATAAAGATCCTCGCCTCGGGAGAGCTGACGAAGAGCCTCGCCGTCACGGCGCACGGCTTCTCGAAGACCGCCAGGGAGAAGATCGAGGCAGCAGGCGGGACCGTCACGTGGTTGCGCGGCGAGCCGGTCCCGAAGAAGCCGAAGAAGGCAAAGGCCAAGCGGCCCGCGGCGGCGGTCGAAGAGGCTGCGGCCGAAGACGTGGCGGTCGAGATCGTCGAGGAGGCAGCACAGGCTCCAGCCGACGAGGCAACTGCTGAGTAATGCTGAGCTGGCTCGGAAACGCCTGGCGCGTCCCTGAACTTCGACGTCGAATCCTCTTCACGGCGTTCATCCTGGCCGTCTATCGCCTCGGCTCCTGGCTGCCCGCGCCGGGCGTCGACGCGGCCGCGATCGAGAACTACTTCTCCGGCAGCGGCGGCTCGATCCTCGGGCTCCTGAACCTCTTCTCCGGCGGCGCCCTGTCGCAGTTCTCGCTCTTCGCGCTCGGGATCATGCCGTACGTGACGGCGTCGATCATCGTCCAGCTGATGACGGTCGCCCTGCCGAAGCTCGCCGAGTTGCAGAAGGAGGGCGAGGCCGGCTACGCGAAGATCAACCAGTACACGCGGTATCTCACGGTGGTGCTCGCCGCCCTGCAGGCGTTCGGGTATGCGGTGCTGTTCCAGCGGCAGGACGCGCTCGACGCGAATGCCGGCCGGATGACGCTGATCGTCGTCACCCTGACGACGGGGACGGTGCTCCTGATGTGGCTCGGCGAGCAGATCACGAAGCGCGGGATCGGCAACGGCATCTCGATCCTCATCCTCGCCTCGATCCTCACGAGCCTCCCGCTCGGGATCAGCGCCTGGTGGAACGGCGGGCCGATGGAGCGGATCTTCTTCCCGCTGATCGCGATCGGGATCGTGGCGTCCGTCGTCTTCGTCCAGGAAGGGCAGAGACGGATCCCGATCCAGTACGCGCGGCGCATGGTCGGCCGCCGCATGACCACGGGCGGGGCCACGTACCTGCCGCTCCGCATTCTCATGGCCGGCGTGATCCCGGTGATCTTCGCCGCCGCGCTGCTCGCGTTCCCGGCGACGATCGCGCAGTACTTCCCCGGCACGCAGGAGTTCATCAACGACCACTTCCAGCCGGGCAACCTCACGTATCTCCTCATCGAGGCCGCGCTGATCATCCTCTTCACCTACTTCTACACGGCCGTTCAGTTCAACCCCGTCGAGCAGGCCGACAACCTGCGCAAGTACGGCGGCTACATCCCCGGCATCCGGCCGGGCCCGCCGACGGCCCAGTACCTCGACCGTGTGATGACCCGCCTGACGTTGCCGGGATCGCTGTTCCTCGCCCTGGTCGCGGTCGCGCCGAGCCTGTTCATCCGGTACGGCGGCTTCTCGCAGGCAAGTGCCGGGGCGCTCGGCGGCACCTCGGTCCTGATCGCCGTCGGTGTCGCTCTCGACACCATGCGACAGATGGAGAGCCAGATGATGATGCGCAACTACGAGGGCTTCCTCAAATAGTGTCGATCAACGTCCTCGTCCTCGGGCCCCAGGGCTCCGGGAAGGGAACGCAGGCAACGCGAATCTGCGCAGCCCACGGCGTTCCCCACGTCTCGACCGGAGACATGTTCCGAACCGCGATCGCGGAGGGAACCGAGCTCGGCCGCACGGTGGAACCGATCCTCGCAGCCGGTGAGCTCGTCCCGGACGAGCTCACGATCGCGCTGATTCGCGACAGGCTCTCGAAGGACGACGCGGCCCGAGGCTTCGTCCTCGACGGCTTCCCGCGGAACCTCGCCCAGGCGGAGGCGCTCGACGAGATGCTCGACGCAATCGAGCGGCCCCTCGACGCGGTCCTCTTCTTCGACCTCGACGACGAGACCGCGACGGAGCGCGCGCTCGGGCGTGCGCGCGAGGAAGGGCGCGCCGACGACACTCCCGAGGTGATGGCGCGGCGGCTCGCCATCTACCACGAGCAGACGGAGCCCGTGGTCGAACGCTATCGCGCCGCCGGAACGCTCCACACGCTCGACGCGGTGCGCGGCGTCGACGACGTGTTCGCCGAGATCTCCGAGGCGCTCGAGCTGTTCGTCCGATGATCATCCGCAAGGGCCCCGAGGAGATCGAGCGCATCGCCCGCGCAGGCGACCTCGTCGCGGCGACCATCGCGCACGTCGGCGAGCATCTCCGCCCCGGAATCACGACGGGCGAGCTGGACGACATCGCCGGCGCGTTCGTCGCTGCGGCCGGAGGCATCTCCGCGTCGAAGGGCTACCACGGCACGTACCCGGCCGAGATCTGCATCTCCCCGAACTCGATGGTCGTCCACGGCATCCCCGGCCCGTACCGCGTGGCCGAGGGAGATCTCGTCACGATCGACGTCGGCGTCGTGCTGAACGGCGCGATCGGCGACAGTGCGTACACCTTCGGCGTCGGGGAGATCGATCCCGAGGCGCAGCGGCTGCTCGACGTCTGCCAGAAGGCGCTCGCGGCCGGCATCGCGCAGGCGAGGCCCGGGAACCGGATCGGGGACATCTCGTTCGCCGTGCAGACGGTCGTCGAGGGAGCCGGGTTCTCGGTCATCCGGAGCCTCGTCGGGCACGGCGTCGGACGGCACTACCACGAGGATCCGCACGTGCCGAACTTCGGGCAGCCGGGCAGAGGGCCGAAGCTCACCGAGGGGATGACGATCGCAATCGAGCCGATGATCACGATGGGTTCGCCCGAGGTCTACCTGCACGACGACGGCTGGTCGATCTCGACCGAGGACGGTTCGCTCGCCGCGCATTTCGAGCACACGGTCGCGATAACGGCCTCGGGGCCGCGCATTCTCACGCCCCGCGTCGGAATCGCGGCCGAGACCGCGAGTTTGCTACAGTAAGCGGCCCGCGGCGCGGCCGTTTCGCTGCGCGATGGGTTTCGTCAGACGGTTCACTGTTCAACGTTGTCCGTTCGTGCTCCGCAGGCTGGGAGCTCTCAATCACGACAAGGCGTTCGCGCGAGGGAAGGGTGGCAGTCAAGGAAGAGAAGATCGAGGTCGAAGGCGAGGTCGTCGAGGCGCTCCCGAGCACGATGTTCAGGGTGCAGCTCGACGAGGGACACACGGTTCTCGCCGCGATCTCCGGGAAGATGCGCAAGCACTACATCCGCATCCTCCCCGGCGACCGGGTCAAGGTCGAGCTCTCTCCCTATGACCTCACACGCGGCCGCATCACGTTCCGTCACCGCTGACACGCCACTTCCAACACCGCCACCGAGGAATTCACGATGAAAGTTCGCCCGTCCGTCAAACCAATGTGTGAGCGCTGCCGCGTGATCAAGCGGCACGGGCGCACCATGGTCATCTGCGTCAACCCACGGCACAAGCAAAGGCAGGGCTAGCACCTTGGCTCGCATCGCAGGCGTCAACCTCCCGAACCAGAAGCGTCTGGAGATCGGGCTCACCTATATCTACGGGATCGGCCAGTCGACCGCGCAGAAGATCTGCAAGGCGCTCGAGCTCGACCCGGACCAGAAGATCAAGGACCTGACCGACGACGAGATCGCGAAGCTGCGCACCTACATCGACGAGCAGGTCGAGGTCGAGGGTGACCTACGGCGCGATCGCTCGCAGGCGCTCAAGCGCCTCTCCGAGATCGGGTGCTACCGCGGGATCCGGCATCGCCGGGGCCTTCCTGCGCGCGGGCAGCGAACGAAGACCAACGCGCGGACGCGCAAGGGCCCGAAGAAGACGGTCGGACGCGGGAAGAAGGGGAAGTAGATGGCACCTCCTCGCAAAGCAGCGGCCGCTCGCGGCCGCACGCGCCGGCGCGTCAAGAAGAACATCGCGATCGGGCAGGCCCACATCAAGACGTCGTTCAACAACACGATCGTCTCCCTGACCGACAAGGACGGCAACGTGATCGCGTGGGAGTCGGCCGGCTCGGCAGGCTTCAAGGGCTCCCGCAAGTCGACCCCGTTCGCAGCGCAGGTGACGGCGGACAACTGCGCGCGCAAGGGCATGGAGCACGGCCTGCAGAAGGTCGAGGTCTTCGTCAAGGGCCCCGGCTCGGGACGCGAGACCGCGATTCGCTCCCTCCAGGCTGCCGGCCTCGAGATCCTCGGCGTCAAGGATGTGTCGCCCCAGGCGCACAACGGCGTCCGGCAGAAGAAGCGGAGGCGCGTCTAAGTGGCTCTCCTGACAACAGTTAGAGCGCCTCTGGCGCGCGATCCGCGGCGCATTGCGTTGTCCTCGGTCGCACCCAGGCAAGCCAGCCTGAATGCTCCCTGCGTCCTAGCACTGCTTGCGTCTCACACGCCAGAGACGCGAAACCGTCATCAGGAGAACCACTAATGGCCCGAGACCTCGGCCCCAAGTGCCGGCTCTGCCGCCGCGAGGGCATCAAGCTGTTCCTCAAGGGCGAGCGCTGCCTGACCGAGAAGTGCGCCATCGAGCGGCGCTCGTATCCGCCGGGCGAGCATGGCCGCGGCCGGATCAAGCAGAGCGAGTACCTGCTCCAGTTGCGCGAGAAGCAGAAGGCGCGCCGCTACTACGGGCTGCTCGAGAAGCAGTTCCGCAACACGTACGACAAGGCGACGCGCGGCACGGGCGCACCGGGCGAGAACCTGCTCCGGATGCTCGAGACCCGGCTCGACAACGTCGTCTACCGGCTCGGCTTCGCCGGCTCCAGAGCTCAGGCCCGGCAGCTCGTCCGCCACGGACACTTCCAGGTGAACGGCCGCCGCGTCAACATCCCGAGCTTCGCCGTGCGCCCGAACGACGTGATCACGTTGAAGGCGGGGAGCGCTGCGGCGCCGCTCGTCAGGGACGCGACTGACCTGACAGCGTCCGTCTCGCCGTGGTTGCAGGCCGACCACGAGGGTCTTGCCGGCAAGGTGCTGCGGTGGCCCGAGCGCGCGGAGATCGACACACCCGTGCAGGAGTCGCTGATCGTCGAGCTGTACTCGAAGTAGACCACGGAGAGGCGTGCCTCTCTCGACCGTATGGGTGAGGCGCAACCCCCGCCGCCCGCCCGCTGTGAAGAACACGAAAGGATCGCATTGGCAACTCGCACCAGCCTGATGGAATTCCAGATTCCCCGCATCGTCAGCGAGGAGGGCGACGATCATCGCGGCGTGTTCGCGATCGAGCCCCTCGACCGCGGCTTCGGCTACACGTTCGGTAACTCGCTCCGGCGCGTCCTCCTCTCCTCGCTCGAGGGAACGGCCGTGACCGCCGTCAAGATCGAGGGCGTCTCGCACGAGTTCACGACGCTGCCCGGCGTTCGCGAGGACGTCACGGACATCATCCTCAACCTCAAGAGCCTGATCTGCCGGCTCCACGGCGAGTCGCCCGAGGTCGAGGTGCACATCTCGAAGAAGGGCTCCGGCGCCGTCACGGCCGCAGATATCGAGGCGCCCGCCGACCTCGAGATCCTCAACCCGGAGCTCGAGATCGCGCAGCTCGCCGCCAAGGGCAAGCTCGAGATGACGCTCACGATCGGGCGAGGCCGCGGCTACATGCCGGCCGACCTGAACCGTGGCGCCGAGACGACGATCGGCGTGATCCCGATCGACTCGATCTTCTCGCCGGTCCGTCGCGTCGCCTACGAGGTCGAGTCGGCCCGCGTCGGTCAGCGCACGGACTTCGACAAGCTGATCCTCGACGTCACCACCGACGGCTCGATCGAGCCGCGGGACGCGATCGGCCAGGCCGCCGAGATCCTCATCCGGCAGCTCGCGATCTTCACCGACCTCGACGCGATCGAGGGCTTCAGTGAGGCCCAGATCGAGGCCTCCCAGGAGGCATCGACCTCGCACGGGATGGAGAACTTCCCGATCGAGGAGCTCGAGCTCGGCGTCCGGTCGTACAACTGCCTCAAGCGCGTCGGTATCGAGACGATCGGCGACCTCACCTCGAAGTCCGAGGCCGAGCTCGCGGCGATCCCGAACTTCGGCCGCAAGTCGGTCGAGGAGGTCCGCGAGACGCTCGCAGCCCACGGCTTGACGTTGAAGGGCGAGGAGCTCAACTAGTCATGCGCCACGCACGCTCAGGCAAGAAGCTCGGCCGTGATTCAGCCCACCGCAAGGCGCTGTACTCCAACCTTGCGGGCGCGCTGATCCGGCACGGCAGGATCAAGACGACCGAGGCCAAGGCGAAGGCCGTCAAGCCGTACGCCGAGAAGATGGTCACGCTCGGTAAGCGCGGCGACCTGCACGCACGTCGGCAGGCGATGGCCGAGCTTCGCTCGAACGACATCGTGCACCACCTGTTCCTGAACATCGCCCCGCGCTTCGCGGAGCGGAACGGTGGCTATACGCGCATCGTCAAGCTCGGGCCCCGCCCGGGGGACGCGGCGCCGATGGTGCTGCTCGAGTTCGTCGACCACGATCCGGCGGCCAGCGCGGCCTAGACGTCGGTCGGTTGCTCCCCGGGCGGTCGTCAGCGCCCCGGAAGCAACCGGCAGTTACTCGCCCCTCGGTCGGGGAGCGAGACTCGCAGTGCCCGGCGGAGTCACGCAGGGATCGGGTCGTGTCCGCGGCGCGAGCGCTTTGGCGATCGTCCCTCCGGCCGACTGCGCGTTCCAGAGCTCGCCTTGCTCGCCGGTGTCCCACGTCCAGAGAAGCCAGCCGTCGATTCCGTATGGGCACGATGCGGCCTGCCAGGCCTGGAGCGCGGCGGCGCCGTCCGTGGGCGATGCGAAGGCGTCCTTGAAGGCTCCCGTCTCGCCGATGATCATGGGCTTCCTCGTCGGGGCGTCGACGCCGTAGTTCTGCATGTGCTGGGCGAGGGACAGGTCACCGCCCGGATAGACGTGGATGTCGACGAGATCGAGCTGCGACCGCGCGATCACGACCCGCGTGCGCAGATCTCGAATATCGCCCGAGCGGGTCGGGTTCGGGAGCGATGGAGCGAAGTAGCTGCCCGAGACGAGCGCGGTCGGATCGACTCTCCTGATCGCGGCGCGCACCCGGTTGGAGAAGGTGGCCAGGCCGTCACCGAGGAGGCGCTCGCGCGCCGCCGGGTCACCGAGGTCGTAACGCTGCCCGCTCGGGGCGCGTAGCAGGCCGCTCGTGAGCGTGAACGGGGCCTTGTCCATCACGAACGCGGCCTCGTTGACGACGTCGAACGCGAGGACCGCGTCGAGTGGAGCGCGCTGTCGACGGAGCTCGAGCACGAGATCCCGCCAGAACGTCGCGTACGCGTTGATGCCCCCGGTCGTGAGAAAGATCCGGTTCACGTCGTCGACGAACGGTGCCTCGCCGATCCTGGCTGCGTATCCGTCCGGGAGCCATTGCGTCGTCAGGATCACGAACTGACCGGACCGCTTCGCCCGGCGCAGGAAGTCCGCCACGTTCCTTGCGTATTCGGATGAGATCTGCGCCGCGGTTCCCTTCCCCCCACAACCCGAGCAACTTCCGCCGACGAAGACGCGCACGGTGTTGTAGCCCAGTGCGTGCATGCGCGTGAGGGCCGCGGTGGCGCGCTGCCGCGCGTAGCCGTTGACGGTGAACGTCGCGTGGCCCTCGACCCCGAGGCGTACGTAGTTCGCGCCGCGCGGGACGAACCTCAGGCCCGTGCGCCGGTCGAACAGCTCGCCCGAGCCTGCGACCACCCGTACGGCGACGCGGTGGGTCGGGCTGCTCGGCGGTGCCGCGCTCGTCGACCCGATCGCCCCGGCGGCGAGGGCGAGGCCGATCGTGCCGCCCGCGAGCACGCATGCGGCGGTGCGCAGTGACGAGGGAGCCGATCTCCGTCGTGCCGGTCGCCGTCGCCTCATCGTACGCGCACGGAGCCCTTGTGAGACCCCTGCCCCGGAACGTCCACGGTGAGCAGTAGCGTGCCGCCCTGCCGCAGAGCCGCCTTCCCGGCCGCGGTGAGCCGGAGGCGCACGGTGACGAGTTGGCCGTAGCGGCCGGACGCCTTTCCGCTCGCGACCAGGCGCCCCTTCAGGGTCGCCTTCGCGCTGCACGGGCCGTCGGCAGGCAAAGCACATCGGACCGAGAAGCCGAGCGACCGCACCTTCCGCGCGTCCAGCCGGCGCGGGATCGCGACCGTTGGGGGTGGCGCGAGCCGCGCTGTCCCCGACCGTCCGACCCGGTCGCCAGAGGAGACGGCCGCGACCGTCACGACGACGCCGCCGTTCGTTGCCACGCCCGGGATCGAAGCCGAGGTCGAGCGACCCTTCGGGCGGATCTCGAGCAGGCGCCCGTCGCTGACGGTCGCGCGCACGATGTACGACGCGGCATCGGGGACGGGCAGCCAGCGGACACCCACGTTGGAGCCGCGACGCGTCAGGGTAGCCCGCGGAGCGGGAAGCCCGACGCCGCTGACCCGAAAGCGCGCCACCTGCTCGGTGCGGATCACGATCCCGTCGCGGAGAACCGCAGCCTCGATCGTGCGTATGCCGGGCCGACCGTCGGCCGGGGAGAAGACGATCTCGCCCGAGGCCTTCGTGGTCGTTGCCAGGGTTCGGCGTACGTCGGCTGCGACCTCGCTGAAGACGACCTGCTGCTGGTCGCCCGGCTCGACCTCGTAGCGCAATACGCGATGCTCGCCTGATCCTGCGACAGAGGCGTTGACGAGCCTGGCCGGGAGTGGCTCTGCCGTCCCGATGCCGCGAATGGGGACGGAGCCCGGCAGGAGCTCGATCCGCCACGCACCGGGCTCGGGCCGGCCGATGTCCACGTACGTCGCCTTCTCCTCCGGGACGGCGACCGCGAGCCAGGTCTTGCGGTCGGTCTTCGGCTGGTCGGGTGACGGCGTCACGACCCGTCGACCCGTCGGCCCGACGAGCGCCACGAGCGGAGCGCCGCCGACGCCCGAGACCTTGACAAGGTAGTGGCGCATCCCGGCCGGGATCGTGATCGAGGGCGCCGCGTTCTCGGCCGCGGCCGAGGCGAGCTCGAGCGCGCCGACCTTCCCCTTGATCTTTTGGCTCGAGCAGCCCCAGAACGTGTCCCAGTTTCCGTTCCAGTAGTAGACGCCGCCCGCGGCGATGCCGCCGACGTAGCCGAGGTCGACGTAGATGCACCCGGAGACACCCTTCGTCGACGCCGCCACCTTGCCGCCTGCACAGATTTCGACGAACTCCACGCAGAGATCGACGGCGCCGCCGAGATACCACTGCCCTGGGTTCTTCCCGACCGGATCGCCGATCGTTCCGCTGACCGATCCCTTCGCGGAGAAGACGATCATGTCCCACTTCGCGGCTCCGTCGAACCAGATCCAGGTGTTCCCGGCACCCAGCTTCGCTCCAAGCGATGCGGTCGCGAGCGAGAACTTCTCCACCAGCTTCAGCTCGCCGTTGATCTCGAGCATGGCGCCGAAGTCGGGATGCCAGTGCAGCCTGCCTGCCGCGGTCAGCTTGAGCAGCGACCAGCCGAGGATCTTCGGCCCGGCCGTGAGATCGGTCTCGGCGCTGATCGCATAGTGGGACGAGACCTTCTCGTCGGGACCCGTGTAGGCCCCTTTCAGACGTGTCATGTAGACGCAACAGGCGATCGGCCCCCAGCCCGGGTTCTCCTTCCTCATCTCGACCGCGAGCTTCGTCAGCAGGCCGTTTTGCACCTGGAGCGCGCTCCCGACGGTGGGCCCGGGGCCGACGGGCGGGAGGCGGAGCTTGAACGACCCGTCCCACACGTCGACCGTGCCCTCCTGGTGATAGCTCGCCTTTACGCTCTCGAGAGTCAGCGGCCCGACCGGAATCTCGTCGAGCTGGAGCGTGAACGCCTCGATCACCGGGCCGACCGTGTTGTCGGTCGCGAGCTGGAGCTTGCCGCTTGCGCGCTCGATCGGCTTCGGCAGCTTCAGGCGCAGGGTCAGGTGGGCCTTGCGGTCGGCGGAGAGCACGATCGGGCTCTTGAGCTCGGGGAGCTTGAGGCCGAGGAAGCTATCGTCGAAGCCGCCCAGGCTCACCTCCCCGACGGTGCCTGCCTTGGCGACGTTCCAGGTGAGGGGGCCATAGCCGGAGTCGAGGTCGACCCCGGGGTGCACGAGCGACACGACGATGCGACCCGTCCCCGGAACGACGCCAAGAGAGCCGAGCGTCGAGCTGAGGGTCACGCTCGAGCCCTGCGACGGCTGGATACGAATGCCGTTGACCATCACCGTCGCGCTCGCCGGGGCGACGAACCGCTCGATCGCGAACGGCGCCCCGACGACCTCTCGCTTGAAGCACGATCCCTTCGGCGAGCCCGGCGGGAAGGCCGCTTCGGCGACGCCGACGACGACCGTCGCGGGGCACGAGTAGAGCGTGACCGCGGCCACCACGGGATCCGATTCCACGCAGCCCCCGACGAGGATCGTCTTCGGGCCGAGGGGCTTCCCCGTGGTGGGGGGCTTTGCTGCCCCGCCGACGGCCAGCTTCGCCTGTGCGGTGCTCGTCAGCCCCGATGCGGCGAGCGCGAGCACGCCGACCGTGTACGTCCCCGGCGCGCCGAACGCGACCTTCGCCTTCCCTCCCTCACCGCACTTCGTCTCGAAGGACCCGTTGCCGTCAAGGTCGTACTGGAGCTCCTTCGGCGATCCGGTCGAGCCCGAGCCGTCGACGACTGCGACGGCGCCCGGCTCGACCGCTGCCGGGCCGACCACGAGCATGGCCTTGAGTGGCGGGGGCGTCGGCCCGGGCGTCGGTGGCGGAGGTGGCGGGCCGCCGCCCGCGCCGACGATCGTCCATTCGCGCGACGCAGAGACGTTGACGGTCGTCTCCCCGCGAAAACCGGCGACGGTGAAGGTATGAGGCCCGAGCGCGAGGCCGTTGTAGGTCGCCGGGGAGGTGCACGGCGCGAGGATACGCGTGTCGAGCGAGCAGCGGAAGTCGGTCACGGCGCCGGTGCCGGCGAAGGAGAACATCGCCGACGTCGAGGTCACCTCGCCCGAGGGCCCGGCGGTGATCGTGACGGAGTCCACGGGATCGGCCGGTCGTGCGGTGCCTGTGACCGCGAGCACCACCAGCGCGACGGCGGCCGTCGGCGCCCATCCCCGCGCCCGCCTCAGCACGTCCATGACCCTTTTGCCTTCTTTCCACCCTCGTACGTCGTGCCGACGAACGTGCCCCTGCGGGCGCCCTTCGTGATCGTCACCCTGGTCGTCGTAGGCTTCAACGTCCACTGCTTGCCGGGGGTCTGGAAGTTGATCACCCAGTAGCGGTACGTGCCCGGCTTCAGGTCGGAGCCCGAGGCGCTGACGCTCGCGAACTTCGGCTTTCCGGGCGGGACCGTGTAGCGGCCGACGGTGATGGCGAACAACGCGATACCCGAGACCTTCGTGACGCTGCACGAGCCGCCCTTGATGGCAATTTTCTTGCCGCCGACACTGGCAGCGGCCTTCGCTGGCCCGCACCACGTTCGGACAGTGACGCCACCGACCTGCTTGACGCCGCAGCCGGTTGCGGATCGTGCCTGCCCGGTGGCCGCGGCGCTCGCTGCGACGAGCAGGCTCAGGAGGAGAACGGCTCGCCTCACAGGTCTCCCCCGGTCGTGACGGCGGCCCGCGGCATCCGGACAGCGGGCACGATCCGGTCGGCGGGTCGCCCCGAACGCGCGCCGAGCTCCGCGACGTCGGCCTCCGATTCGGCCGCTACGACGGAGATCACCGTCTCGTCGCCCTGGACGAGGGTCGTGTGCAGCACGCGGACGGAGCGTCCCTCGCTCGACATCTCCCGGGCGAGAGCGGCTTCCCGCGCGATCACGGCCTCGACCATCCCGATCGTGACTCCGGGCCAGTAGCGCTCGACGACGAAGGTGGTCTGGGGCGTGCTCGTCATCTCATGCACACGACAGAGAGGGCAGCGACCCAGCGCGATCTCGTGAGTCCGACGGGCTCCGTCGCCGAACCCACCGGCTCGATTCTCAGGCCGATCTTGAACCCGAAGGGCCGACCTGATGCGGTCGTCAGCGGCTGGTCAACGGTCGCCACTGCACTGACATGCCAGATGGCGTTGCTGACGAGGCGCGCTGCGTGGCCGCTCGTCAGGGCAGTCCAGCCGCTCGGGCACAGGAGCGACGTCGGTTGCACAAACGTGTGCCAGAAGTGCCCCTTGTGTTGCTTTCCCTTGTACTCCGGCGCCTTGAAGGTCTTGGACACCACCTTGAACTCCCCGTGGCTCGAGGACGAGCCGGCGGGACCCGGCGGCCCGGGGGCGCCGGCCGCACCGGCCGGCCCGGGGGCGCCCGGGGCGCCTGCGGGCCCCTGCTGGTTCCAGGTCAGCGATGAGCCGCCGCACGCCCTCCCGCTCGCGGCGATGTAGAGGTGCCCGGTGGCGCCGTCGACGCACGCGGTGATCTCCGCCTGCTGCCTTCCCGTCTGGGCGACGACGGTGCCGACGCCGACGAGAGCGAGGATGGCCGCGCCGCCGAAGATGGCCATCCGCCGCTTGCGATCTGTGTGCTTCGTTGCCATCGCGGGCCTCCTTTGCCTTCGGTCGAACGGGTTGTTTCCCGACGAGGCTAGGGGAGGGAGGCCCGTGCCGAAACGGGGATTTCCCGGTCGTACGACAGTGCTAGCGGCCGTCGTTGGACGCCGCCCACGCACCGAGCTCGGCGCGGGATCGGATACCGAGCTTGCGATAGACGCGCCCGAGCACGTCCTCGATGCTCTTCGGCGTGAGAAAGGCCCGCGCGGCGATCTCGCGGTTGCGGAGCCCGCTGGCCGCGAGCTCTGCCACCTGGCGCTCCGTCTCGGTCAGCTCGCTCGTCGTGGCGCGCGTGCCGAGCCGGGCGAGGGCGTCACGCGACCGGTCCGCCCAGAGCGGCGCCGGGAGGCGCTCGAAGATCGCGAGTGCCTGATCGATCGCCTCGCGGGCGAGGCGACGCTGCTTGAACCGGCGGCGGGCGATGCCGAGTGCGAGCAGCGTGCGGCCGCGCTCGAAGACGTTCGGGACACGTTCGTCGATCTCGAGTGCCTCTGCGAACGCGGCGAAGGCCGCATCGGCATCTCCGTCTGCGGCGGCGAGCACGCCGCGGCAATGTGCGGCTCGCGCGAGTGAGCGCGGCACTCCGAGCCGATCAGCCTCGGCCGTATAGAGCGAAAGGTAGTTCCTGGCGCGTTCGAGATCGCCGGCCGCCGCAAGGGCCTCGATCGTGTCCGGCCAGTACCGGTTGATACGAGGCTCGCTGAGATCCATCGCCTGCTCGACAACGGGGCAGAGAATTTCAGCCGCCCCTGCAGCATCGCCGAGCGAGAGTCGCAGGAAGCCGAGGACACCGCGGTTGAGGAGCTCGTACGGTGCGTCGCCGGCGATCCGTGCCTGCTCGGCGCCTGCCCGGGCGAGCGCCTCCGTCTCCTCCACGAGCCCGAGTGTCGCGGCCCGGCCGGCCCTGGAGAAGGCGAGAGCTCCCGATTCCACGCCGAGCTGCTCCTCGAGCTCGTAGGCCCGATCGATGAGCTCCGAGGCGAGCTGCCAGTTGCCCGCATAGTCCTCGAGCTGGGCGAGCTGGCGGAGCGCACCCGCATGCGTCCGCTCGTCGTCGTTTGCAGATGCTCCCTGGATGACCTGGGCGAACAGGTCCCGCGCTGGCTCGAGATCGCCGAGGTGCGTCAGCCGCGTCGCGAGCACCGCCCGCGGGCTCTGGGTGAGGGGCAGTGCGATTCCGGTGGCCTCCTCGAGCGCGACGGCCTCGCGCAGGATCGCCGGAACAGCCTCCGAGGAACGTGGCCGCACGCCCGGCTCCCCGCTCCAGAATTCCGCTGTCGTCAGCTGGGCCACGAGGACGAGCTCGATTCGTGTGTCACCGGCCTCACGGGCCAGCGTGAGCCCGGCGCGCGCCGGCTCGAGCGCTTCCCGGGCACGACCGCGACGGTAGAGAGCCTCCGAGAGCTGCGCGAAGAGACGTGCCTGCAGCGGCGCTTCGAGCCCGGGCTCCTCCAGGGCGCGCTCGATGAGATCGGTCATTCCGTCGAGGTCGTGCTCGAGTGTCCCAGACAGCGCCAGGGCGGACTCGGCACGAAGGCTCCCCGGTGGAAGCTCGCCCAGCAGCTCCCGTCCGAGTGCCCGCGCGCGCTCGAGCCCTCCGGCCGCCGCGTGGAGCTCCAGCGCGCGAAGCATGCGACGATGCCGCTGCTGCGTCGTCGCGCGCGGCGTCAGCTCGACCGCGAGCTCGGCGAGCTCGGCGGCGGTCGCAGGAGCCCCCCGTGCGGCTGCGTGGTCGGCCGCAAGCGCCGCTGCAGCGGCCGTCGTCTCGTCACGGCTCACGGCGCCCAACGCGAGGTGGCGTGCTCGTTCTTCGGGGTCGGCGATCGCCTCTCCGAGGCTGCGATGGACGGCGCGGCGCACGTGGGCGGGCGCGGACGTATAGGCGGCCGATGCGAAGAGCGGGTGCACGAAGCGCACGGATTCGCGGTTTACCTCGACGACGCCGGCCCGGCCCGCGAGCTCGAGCGCCCGCTCGACCCGCTCTCGCCCGAGCGCCTCCTCGAGGATCACCGTGCTCGGCCGGGCGAGCGCCGCCACGGCGACCAGCACGTTGCGGGTCGAGGCCGGCAGCCGCCGTGTGCGCATCTCCACGAGCCCGAGCAGGCTTTCCGGCAACGGTACGGGCTCGCCGGGGCTCAGCTGGAGGCGGCCCTCACGGAGCTCGCGCGCGATCTCCAGCGCGAACAGCGGATTTCCGCCGCAGGCCTCGTGAAGTCGGACGAGGGAGGGGCGCGGTATATCCAGGCCGATGCGATCGCGGACGAGTCGGAACAGCCCCGCGACAGTCAACGGCTCGAGGAGTAGCCGTTCCATGTTCACGCTCGTGGGCGGGCGGTCGATGAGCACGCTGCCGTGCCCGGCGCGGATCGCGACGAAAACTCCGACGCGGCGCGCGCCGAGACGGCGGGCTGCGAAGTCGAGAGCGAGGAACGACGGGGTGTCGAGCCACTGGAGGTCGTCGACCGCCACGACGACCGGCCCGTCGGCGGCCAGCCGATCGAAGACGCCGAGCACGGCCGCTCCGACCGCTCGTTGGTCGGGAGGCTCGGCATTCGTTCGACGAAGGAGCGCGACCTCGAGCGCCCGTCTCTGAGGCGGCGGGAGCCCCTCGAGGACGCTGTCTCCCGCGAGGCCGATCAGATCCGAGAGCCCGGCGAACGCGAGCGTCGTCTCGGACTGCGACGGGCTCGCCGACAGCACCCGGTACCCGAGATCGCGGGCGCCCTCGACACAGGCTAGCCACACGCTCGTCTTTCCGATCCCCGGCTCCCCTTCGACGACGAGCATGCTGGGGCCCTCGTCGACGGCGGCGAGGAACGTGTCGCAGGCGGTGAGCTCTGCGTCTCGACCGATGAGGGCGTTGCCGCCCATAGCCGCCTGAGTGTAGTGCTGTCCCGGGGTACGCTGCCCGCCGGTGCGACGCTGGGGTCTACGCTTGAGAGATGCTGACCCTCATCGCGATCGTCATCGCGCTGCTGTTCCTCTCGTCGCCGTGGAGCATCGTCGTTGTCGTGGCAGCGATCATCATCGATCTGGCCGAGATCGGCGTGTTCGTCTGGTGGTCGCGCCGCCGCCGGCGCCGCGGTCCACCGGAGGTCGGTGCCGAGACGCTCCTCGGACGCCGTGGAGTGGCGGTCGCCCGGCTGACGCCGGGAACGCTCGAGGACATCGGGCAGGTGCGTATCGACGGTGAGATCTGGGGTGCGCGGACCGCTGTTGCGATCGAGCCCGGGGCAAGCGTCGTCGTTCGCGCTGTCGACGGCCTCGTGCTCGACGTCGATCCCGCCCCCCGCTAACCCCGGCCGTGGTACAACGACCGGCCGTGGCACCGTTGCGGCTCACACTCGAATACGACGGCGGCGGCTTCCACGGCTGGGCGCGGCAGCCCGGACAGCGGACCGTCGAGGGCGTCCTGCGCGAGGCGCTCGACGTCATCTACCCTCGCGGCTGGGACGACCTCGGCGTTGCCGGGCGCACGGACACGGGCGTGCACGCGACGGGGCAGGTGGCAAGCGTCACGGTGACGGGGGGAGCACCGGCCGTGAAGGCCGCAGAAGCGTTGAACACCGCGTTGCCGCCGGACGTCTCCGTACTCCACGCCGAGGACGCGCCCCAGGGCTTCCACGCGCGCTTCTCCGCCACCGCCCGCTCGTACCGCTACGTCGTCCTCAACCGGCCCGCCCGGTCGGCGCTCGAGGCGCGACGATCGCTCTGGTGGCCGCGGCCCGTCGACCTCGACCGATTGCTCGAGTGCGCGGCTCTGTTGCCCGGCGAGCACGAGTTCACGGCGTTCACGCCCGCAGAGACCCAGCACGAGGTGTTCGTCCGCGTCGTCTCCGAGGCGGGCTGGGAGCGGCGCGGCGACCATCTCCACTTCACGATCACGGCCGACTCGTTTCTCCGGCACATGGTGCGGACACTCGTCGGCACGATGCTGCAGGCGACGCCGGGACGATTCGCTCATCTGCTCGAGGGACGGCCACGGTGCGAGGGCGGTGCGACGGCTCCCCCGTGGGGCCTGTATCTCGAGCGTGTCGAGTACGGAGGCCGCTGACGTCGATACGATCGCCGCGTGCACTACCGCGTCATCCTCTTCGACCTCGACGGCACCCTGATCGACTCGGGGCCGATCATCATGGCCTCGATGCGGCACGCGTCGGTCACCGTTCTCGGGGTCGAGCCGGACGAGCACGCGGTGCGGGCCGCCATCGGTGGCCCGGGGCTGCTCGCGCAGATGCGTGACCTCGACCCGAACCGCGTCGACGAGCTGGTCGACGTCTACCGCGCGCACAACGAGCCGTTGCATGCCACGCTCGAGACGTTCGACGGGATTCCCGAGCTCCTGCCCGAGCTCTGCCGGCGCGGGCACCAGCTCGGGATCGTGACGGCGAAGCGACGCGCAACCGTGCATCTCGCCTTCGAGCGGTTTCCGTTCCTCGCCGAGCTCACGGACGTCCTCGTCGGGGCCGAGGACACCGAGCGCCACAAGCCTGACCCGGATCCCGTCCTCGAGGCGCTGCACCGGCTCGGCGCGAGCCCCGAAGAGGCCGTGTACGTCGGGGATTCGCCGTTCGACATCCGAGCCGGAAAGGCCGCCGGTGCGCTTGCGATCGGGGTCGGGTGGGGAGGGATCCATCCCGACGAGCGGCTCCTCGCCGAGGAGCCCGACGCGCTCGTTCAGCACCCGACGGAGATCCTCGAGCTTGTCTGAGAGCGCTGCGCGGGTCGAAGAGCTCCGGCGCGTGCTCGAGCATCACGCGTACCGCTACCACGTCCTCGACGATCCCGAGATCCCCGATGCGGCCTACGACGCGCTCTACGACGAGCTCGAGGCGCTCGAGGAGGCGCACCCGGAGCTGATCACGCCCGACTCGCCGACGCGGCGCGTCGGCGCCGCACCGGCGGAGGGCTTCACGAAGGTGGAGCACCTGGCGCCGATGGGGTCGCTCGAGAAGGTGACGACCGGCGAGGCCCTCGAGAAGTGGGAAGCGGACATCCGCAAGCGACTCGGGACGGACGAGCCGGTTGCCTTCGTGATCGAGCCGAAGATCGACGGGTCGGCGATCTCGCTGATCTACGAGCAGGGCGTGCTCGTGCGCGCGGCGACGCGCGGCGACGGCTTCCGGGGGGAGGACGTGACCGCGAACGTCCGCGCGATCGAAGCCGTCCCGCTGCGCATGCGCGTGCCCGAGGGAGAGGGCCAACTGCCGCTGCTGGAGGCACGGGGAGAGGTCTACTTTCCCCTTTCCGGGTTCGCCCGCTTCAACGCCGCTCAGGTCGCGGCCGGCAAGAAGGAGGCACCGAACCCCCGGAACGCCGCGGCCGGGTCGCTGCGGCAGCTGAACCCTGCGGTCACTGCCGAGCGGCCGCTCTCGATCTGGATCTACGGCGCGGGCGTACACGAGGGGCCGACGCCGGACACGCACTTCGCGATGCTCGCGTGGCTGCGGGAGCGAGGGTTCAGGACGAACCCACACGCCGAACGACTCGACACGATCGAGGAGGTCGCCGCGGCCTGTGACGCGTGGGAGACGCGTCGCGCCGAGCTCGACTACGAGATCGACGGGATCGTGATCAAGGTCGACTCGTTCGCCCAGCAGCAGCGGCTCGGCGCGCTGCACGAGCGCCCGCGCTGGGCCCGCGCCTTCAAGTGGGCGCCGTCCACGGCGATCACGACCCTGACGCACATCCACATCCGCGTCGGCCGCACGGGCGCCCTCAACCCGTGGGCCGAGCTCGAGCCCGTCGCAGTCGGCGGTGTGACCGTCTCGACGGCGACGCTGCACAACGAGGAGGACATCAACCGCAAGGACATCCGCGAGGGCGACCGCGTCATCGTGCAGCGGGCGGGGGACGTGATCCCGCAGGTCGTCGGCCCGGCCGGCGAGCACCTGCCCGGCACGACGCCGTGGCAGATGCCGACCCACTGCCCGCTCTGCGGGGTCGAGGTCGTCAAGCCCGAGGGCGAGGTGAAGCACCGCTGCCCGAACCGCGCGTGCCCCTCTCGCGGCCTCGAGACGCTCATCCACTGGGTGAGCGCGGCCATGGACATCGAGGGCGTGGGCGAGCAGTTCGTGCGCAAGCTGTGGGACGAGGGCCTCCTGCGCTCGATGCCGGATCTCTACCGCCTCAGCGCCGACCAGCTGCTCGAGGTCGAGGGCTACGCCGAGATCTCGGCCGCCCGAGCCGTCGAGTCGATCGAGCGGTCGAAGGCGCAGCCGTTCTCGCGCGTGCTCTTCGGCCTCAACATGCCAAAGGTCGGCTGGGTGCTGGCGCGCAATCTCGCGCGGCACTTCGGGACGGTCGACCGGCTCATGGCGGCGACCCAGGAGGAGCTCGAGGAGGCAGAGGGGATCGGGCCGGACAGGGCGGAGCTGATCGCGGAGTGGTTCTCGGACGACGAGAACAGGGCGCTCGTCGAGGATCTTCGCTCGCTCGGGTTGCAGTTCGAGGTGGGCGAGGCCGAGAAGGCGGTCGTCGGCCCGCTCACGGGCTCGCAGTACGTGATCACCGGCACGCTCGACGGCTACACCCGCGAGGAGGCGAAGGCCGCCCTCGAGGCGCTGGGCGCGAAGGTCTCCGACTCGGTCTCGAAGAAGACGACCGGAGTGATCGTCGGCGAGAGCCCGGGCTCGAAGGCCGCCAAGGCGGAGAAGGCGGGCGTGCCGATCCTGGGCGAGCAGGAGCTACGCGAGCTGCTCGCGCGCGCCTGACCTCATCCCACGGGCACCGTCGCCGCGAGGACCGTGACGAACCGGTCCTGGGCGGCACGCGCAGACCACGACGACACGGGGCTGCCGTTCTCGAGCACGGCGAACACGATCCTGCGCCGGATCACTCCCGAGAGCGTGCACGCGAGGCTCGTCGTCCCGGTCTTTCCCTTCACCTTGCCCCTGAGCGACGGCAAGCGCGTGCTCAGCGTGCCGCTCGATCCGCTCACGGCGAGCGACGCGAGAAACGGGCGTGCGATCGCGGGATCCGTCGCCCCGGCTCGAAGGACGCCGACGAGGGCGGTGGCCGTGAGCCGATCGAGGCTCGAGAGCCCCGATCCGTCGACGATCCTGACGCCCGACACCGGTATCCCGGCTTCCTTCATCGTGGCGATCACGATCCTGCCGCCGCCGGCCGACGTTCCTGCCTTGCCCGCTGCGGCCGCGAGTTGCTTGAGGAGCATCTCTGCGTAGAAGTTGTCACTCTCGCGGTTCATCCGGCGCACGAGCACGGACAGTGGCTCGGACGCGTCGGAGGCCAGCGTCGTCGCCGAGGCGGGGGCAACGCCGAGCCCGTGCCGTCCGACGACGACGACGCCCCTGCGCCCGAGGGCGTCTCTGAGCGCGCGGGCGGCGAGGAGGGGAGGTGAGAGCGCCGGCCAACCGCGAGCCTGATCGACGACCAGGGCAGAGAGCGGCGGTGTCTCTCCGCCGATGAAGCCGGACTTCCAGCCTGCTGCCCCGCGTTTGCGGTCGTAGAATGACTCGTCACCGAGGACGCGCCCGGTGACAGTGCGGATCCCGCGCCCGCGGATCGTGGCCGCGAGCCGCTCTATGTCGGCGCTTGCGAGCGTCGGATCACCGAATCCCTTGATCACGAGGTTGCCGTCCCAGGTCGCCCCGGCACGATCACCCGTCCCGTAGACCTCGGTGTGGAACCGGTAGCCGGGGCCGAGCCGGACGAGCGCCGCATACGAGACGGGCAGCTTCTCGTTGGAGGCGGGAGCGAACGGCACGTCGCTGTTGTGCGCGAAGATCGTCTCGCCGGTCGCGACATCGACCGCGAGCGCGGCCGTCTTGCCGAGCGAGAGCGACGGGCCGGTGAGAGACCTGGTCAGCCGCGGCCCGAGGCCGTTCGCGGCGGAGGCGGCCGTTGTCGTACCCGCGGTGAACGCGAGCACGACCGCAGCGAGCGAGACCCGGAGTCTCACCTTCTCACCCGTAGATCGTGATCGTGACGGTGCGTCGGCCCCAGGCGAGCGCGTCGGCGGTGCTCGGCATCCAGAGGTCGATGATGTTGCCCTTGATCGCCGTGCCGACGTCCGCCGCGACAGCGGGCCCGTAGCCGGGCACGAAGACGCGTGTCCCGAGAGGGATCACCGAGGGGTCGACGGCGATCACTCCTACTCCGACGGGGAGGCCGCTCGCGGTGTTTCCCGGCAGGTGGTATGCGACTGCATCGACGACGAGCGAGTGGGTGCCCGTCGCGGCCGGAACTGCTGCCGGTTGCTCGTCCGCCTGTGTTTGCTCCGTCGCGGCCTTGCCTTGCTGCGCCGCGGCCTGCTGGCCTTGCTGCGTCGCGGCCGTAGCCGGCGTATCGGCAGCGCTGCGGGGCGGCGGCGGCGAGCTTCGCCGACCGGTTCTGGGCCGCCTGCGCCCGCGCTTCGAGCATCGCCAATTTCGACGCCGTCAGCGAGCGCTCACGCTGGACCGCCGCGACGGTGGCGCTCCTGCCGGCAACGGCCTCCTCGAGACGCACGACGCCCGCCTTGGCGGCACGTTGCGCGCTCGCGAGGAGTGCTCGCTTCTCGCGGAGATCGACCGAGAGCTGCCCGAGTGCGAGCGCCCGCGATGCCGTCTCGGCGCTCAGGCGCCGGTTCTGGGCGGTCGCGCGCGACAGGCCGTCGATGCCGGCCATCGCCTCGTCGAGCGAGGTCGCGCCGAGAATGACGGAGATCGGGTCGGGCTCGCCCTGGATGTACAACGCCCGCAGGAGGGTCGCCACGCGTGCCTGCGAGGCCTTCAGCGAGCGGCGCACGACGTCGGTGCGGGCGCGCAGGCTTCGTTCGTCGCTCGCGAGCTTCTCGGACTCGCGCGCGAGCCGTGCCGCCTCTCCCTCGGCGCGCGCGAGGGCGGACTCGGCCGCGTACAGCTCGAGGAGGGCAGCGGACTCGGAGCGGCCGAGTGCGGCAACGCGGTCGGCGAGCGCCGGCGCGCTCTCCGCGTTCCCGGGCGACGGTGTCGAGATGGTGAGCAGCGCACCCGCGGCGAGGGCCGCGCCGAGCAGCGGCCACCGTGACCTCAGCAGACTCACAAGGCGGAGACCGTAGCAAAACCACGTTTGCCGGTCGGCGAAATACACGCCGTTTCCAGGGATTTTGAACCGTCGCCGGTTGCAGTCCCCCTCCGCCCCTGCTACAGTCGACCCTTCGGAGGGGCTCCACGTATCTGGCTGCGCCTTTCGACGATCGAACCAGACTTATGAATCGTTCGAGAACGCGACAGGCTCCGGCCAAACTCCTTGTCCTTGCGGTGGTCTGCCTTTCGGTCGTGACCGTCGTCTCGTCGTCGACCGCGAACCCGTCGATCACCTCGAAGAGGGCCCAGGCCCAGGCGGTTCTCGCCCAGATCGAGGCGACGCAACCCCAGCTCGAGCGGGCGATCGAGTCCTACAACTACGCGAACCTGCAGCTACAGCAGATCGACGTCGATCTCGGCTCGAATGCTCGTCATCTCGTCGTCGCGAAGAAGAGCCTCGGCGCCGCGCAGGTGCACATCGCACAGCGACTGCGCGCGCTCTACGTCAACGGGGACGGCGGCGGCGCCGTCGAGGTCCTCCTCGGCGCGGAGAGCCTCGACGACCTCCTGGGCCGCCTCGACATGGTGCAGCGTGTCGGTGACCAGGACTCGGAGGTCCTGCAGGATGTGAAGCGGTTCCGTAAGGAAGTGAGGGAGCGCCGCGCGAACCTCGAGCGCGCGCGCATCTCACAGGCACAGATCGTCGAGCAGCGGGTCAGCCAGCAGCGTGCGATCGAGGGTCAGATCGCACAGCAGAAGCGAATGCTTGCGGGGCTCGAGTCGGAGATCGCCCAGTTGCGGGCAGAGGAGGCACGACGGCAGGCCGTCATCGCACGGCAGGCGCAAGCGCGCCTCGCCGCGCAGCAGGCCGCGGCCGCGTCGGCGTCGCGTTCGCGCACGGAACTCCTCGAGGTCGCTCCGATCAGCGAGGTCGCTCCGATCAGCCCGTCGGACAGCGGCGATGCTTTCATTCCCGCGGCTGCTCCGTCGCAGTACGGCGGCGTCGTCGGGATCGCGATGCAGTATCTCGGTGTCCCGTACGTCTGGGGGGGGATGAGCCCGAGCGGATTCGACTGCTCAGGACTCGTCTCGTACGTCTACGCGCAGGTCGGCGTATCTCTCCCGCACCACGCGGCGTCGATCTACGGGTACGGCACGCCGGTCTCGCAGTCGGATCTCCAGCCGGGCGACCTCGTCTTCTACAACGGCCTCGGTCATATGGGGATCTACATCGGCGGCGGGCAGTACATCCATGCTCCACAGACCGGTGACGTCGTCAAGATCGCGAGCATCTACCGATCCGGCTGGGTCGGCGCACGCCGCCTGTAGGGGCGAGGCGAGCCCTGTCCCGCCCTACCAGACCCCGTCCCTAGGACTCGTAGAGCGACTCGATCTCGGCGCCGTAGTGCTCGTGGATGGCGCGGCGCTTCAGCTTCAGCGTCGGGGTCATCTCGTCGCGCTCCATCGTGAAGTCGCGCGGCAGGATCGTGAACCGCTTGATCTGCTCGAAGCGTGACCGTTCCCGGTTGACGTCGTCGACGATTCCCTGAACGAGATCGCGGACGCTCTCGTTCGCCGCGAGCTCCTCGAGCCCGCCCGAGACCCCTTGCGCAGTTGCCCATTTCTCGATCTCGACTGCGTCCAGCGTTATGAGCGCTGCGGGGTACGGCCGCCGGTCGCCGACGACGAGCGCCTGTGAGACGTACTTCGACGCCTTGAGGTCGTTCTCGAGGTTCTGAGGCGCGATGTTCTTGCCGCCGGCGGTGACGATGATGTCCTTCTTGCGGTCGGTGATCTTGACGAAGCCGTCGTCGTCGATCTCGGCGATGTCCCCCGTGTGGAGCCATCCGTCCGGGTCGAGCACCGCGGCCGTCGCTTCGGGATCCTTGTAGTAGCCGGCGAACACCGTCTCGCTGCGAACCAGGAGCTCGCCGTCTGCCGCAAGGCGAAGCTCGGTCCCGGGGAACGCCTGCCCGACCGTCCCGAAGCGCCAGTTCTGTGGTGTGTTGGTCGTGACGCCCGTCGTGCATTCGGTCAGACCGTAGGCCTCGAAGATGCGGATTCCGATCGAGTCGAAGAACTCCGCGATCTCCTGGGAGAGCGGTGCCCCTCCGGAGATCGGCGTGCGCAGCCGGCCTCCCAGCCGAGCGCGGATCTTGGCGAAGACGAGCCGGTCCGCGAGGCGCCGTTTCGCAGCCAGCGAACCCCCGATCGGAGTGCCGGCAGCCTCGCGGGCACTGACCTCCCTGCCCACGGCGAGCGACCAGTCGGCGAGGCGGCGCTTGACGCCGGTCGTCTCGTCGATGGCGCCGACGATCGCGGTGTGGACCTTCTCGAAGACCCGGGGGACACTCGGGAGGAGCGTGGGACGCACGGTCGTCATCGCGTCGGCAGTCTGAAGTGGATCCGGCAGGAACGCCGTTGTGTAGCCGACGTACGGCGCGGCAAGGTGCAGGAGTCTTCCGAAGTTGTGCGCGAGGGGAAGGTAGAGCAGCATCAGATCGTTGGCGCTCACGTAGTCGGGGAGGTGGTCGATCACCGACACCATCGCGTAGTAGTTGCGGTGCCTGATCATGCACCCCTTCGGCGGCCCGGTCGTTCCGGACGTGTAAATGAGCGTGAACAGGTCTTCCTCGTCGATCGCTGCGATCGCCTCGTCGAGCGCGCCGGGGTTCTCGGCCTTGTACCTGGAGCCCTCGGCCTCGAGGTCGCCGAGGTCCGCGTACGTGAGGGCGTGCTGGAGTCCGGGGAGCGCGGCCCTGCGCTCGTCGACCTTCGCAAGCTGCGTCTCGTCCTCGCAGAGCACGCCGACCGACTCCGAGTGGGCGAGGATGTATTCCACGTCCATCGTCGAGCTGTTCGCGTAGATACCGGCACCCACGGCGCCGACATGGGCCAGCGCGAAGTCGAACAACGCCCACTCGAGCGTCGTCCGCGCCAGTGTCGCAAATGCGTCCCCCTTTCGGACACCGCGTGCCAGCAGGCCGTTCGCGAGATTCTCCACGCGCCTGTTCGCCTCGGCCCAGCTGACCTCGTGCCAGTCGTCTCCGCTTTGCACGAGATACGCCGTTCCGGGCCGCTCTTGCGCGACGGCGTCCCGCCAGAGCCGGGCTATCGTGCGGTTGGACTCCACGGAGCCAATCTACTCGTATCGTGCAGGAACGGCGAGTTCGGGGCAGAATGAGGTCGGTCCCCGATCGATCGAGGAGATATGCGTACGACCTGGAACGGATCACTGACGTTCGGTCTCGTCAGCATCCCCGTCGGCCTCGCGCCGGCGACGAAGCCGGCTGCCAGGCAATCGGACGTCTCGTTCCGGCTCCTGCACCGCGAGTGCCTGACACCGATCAAGCAGAAGCGCTGGTGCCCTCAGCACGACCGCGAGCTCGCACCCGACGAGATCGTGAAGGGCTGGGAGGCGTCGAAGGGGCAGTTCGTACTCGTCGAGGAGGCCGAGCTCGAGGCACTCGAGGGCCACGATGACTCCAGGTCGATCGAGATCTCCCAGTTCGTCCCCGTCGAGCAGGTCGACCCGATCTGGCGCGATCGAACGTACTTCCTCGTTCCCGGGGCGGCGCCAGCGCAACGACGGCCCTACCGTCTGCTCCTCGAGGCGATGCGGGAGACCGGCACCGGGGCGCTCGGGCGCTTCGTGCGGACAGGGCGCGAGTCCCTCTGCCTCGTCCGTTCCCGGGGTGACGCCCTCATCCTCGAGACGCTCTACCTCGCGGAGGACGTCTACTCGGACGCCGAGATCACCGAGGCGGTTGGAGAGACCGAGGTGAAGACGCCCGAGCTCGCGCTCGCGCACCAGATCATCGAGAGCCTCGACGGCGCGTTCGATCCGGCCACCCTGACGAGCTCGTACCGGCGTGATCTCCGCGCGCTGCTCGAGGCGAAGCTCCAGGGTGAGGAGTTGCCGCCCGCCCCCGACGCCGAGCCGGAGCGCGCCCCGGCCGTCGACCTGCTCGACGCCCTCAAGGCGAGCGTCGCAGCGGCCAAGGGTGGTCGTGCGACGGACTCGAAGCCGGCGGCGAAGGCGAAGAAGAAAGCGCCCGCGAAGCCGCGCGCCCGCACAGGCTCGTAGCTGTCAGCCTCGTAGGTGCGAGGCTCGTAGCTCCGGGATGTGTCTGCCAGGAGCAGTGCACGGGCGCTACGCCGCGGAGCGCCGCCCGTCGGGCAGCTGGCGCTCCACGAGGCGCGCGGACGTTCAGGCGTGCTGTGCGACGGGGAGCCCGACCGCCTGGAGCTGCGCCTGGAAAAGATGCTTGTCGATCTTGCCGTGATAGATGGGCACGCCTTCTTCGATGCACAGCTTGATGATCAGGTCACGGTCGATGCCGAGCTCGACCGACAGTTCCTCGGGCGTCAGATGATTCGCCATTCGTCGCCTCCTTCGAGCATCAAAAAAGCCCGCCGGCGCAAGGCGCGCGGTCGGGCGAAATCGACGCTCGGTTGCACGTGACGGGGGTCAACGGGCCCGCCTCCCGATCTTCACCATGATGAGATCAGGATACCCCCGGCATCTGACGGACGCAAACTTCCGGGCCCGGTCCGCCTCTACACCGGGTTGTCGACGTCGAGATACCGCCACTCGATCTCGAACGTCTCGGCGAGGTGAGCCGCGAGTGCCTGCACGCCGAAGAGCTCCGTCGCGTGGTGCCCCGCCGCGATCAGGTGGATGCCGAGCTCGCGCGCAGTCGCCTGACTCGGCTCCTCGGGCTCTCCGGTGAGAAGCGCGTCGAAGCCCTCGTGTGCGGCGCGAATCAGATCGTGCCCGGCTCCTCCCGTCGAGACCGCAAGACGCTCGATCCGTTCGGGGCCGTGGGGGAAGACGAGCGCCGCCCGCCCGACAACCGCTCCGACGCGCTCGGTGAGGTCGGCGATCGAGATGGCCGGGAGCGAGCAGGCGAGCCCCACACCCGCGAACGGTCCTTCGGCGGCTGCCCCGATCCGCTCGGCGAGCTGGGCGGCGTTGCCGAGCGTCGCGTGCGCGTCGAGCGCGAGGTGATACGCGAGCAGCGAGGCGTTCGCGTCGAACAGAGCCTCGAGCCGGCCACGCTGGCGGGCGTCGATGACGAGGGGCTCGTTGCGCCAGAAGAGACCGTGGTGGACGAGGATCATGTCCGCTCCCTCCCGCGCCGCACGCTCGAACAGCTCGCGTGAGCTCGAGACACCGCAGACGAGCAGGGTGACGTCCTCGCTGCCGACGACCTGGAGCCCCGGTGGGGCGAACTCGGGCCACTGCTCGACATCGAGGAGCGCGTTCGCGTAGGCCACGATCTCGTCTCGCCCTGCCACGCGCACAGTCTATGCCCGCGGAGGGTCGGCACCGCCACCCGAGCGGGCGCGAGCGGGTACCCTGTGGGCGCTCGGGGTGTGGCGCAGCCTGGTAGCGCGCTCCGTTCGGGTCGGAGAGGTCCCCAGTTCGAATCTGGGCACCCCGATTGCTCGTGTCGATGCGGGCCCGCGCAGGCGGAGCCCGCATCGACACGTCGGTCCGTCCCTTTCGGGGCGGGGACCGGTTCCGCCCCTACAATCCCGCTGTGCTGCGCGCGGTGCTCTTCGACGTCGATTTCACGCTGTCGCGGCCCGGGCCGGAGCTCGGGCCCGACGCGTACCGCCGCGTCGGCGCGGAGCACGGCCTGGATCTCGACGCGAGCAGGTACGAGGAGGCTCGCCTCGCCGCGATGGAGGATCTCCGGTCGCATCCCGAGCACGTTCACGACGAGGAGGTCTGGGTCGCGTTCACCGAGGACATCGTTCGTGGCATGGGGGGCGACGCGGCCGGTGCGCGGGAATGCGCGGCCGACATGGTTCGGCGCTGGGAGATCCACGAGTACTTCCATCTGTACGACGATGCGCTCCCGGTGATGCAGTCGCTCCGCGAGCATCGGCTTTCGATCGGGCTCATCTCGAACGGCCAGCGCGATCTCGAGGAGTTCGCCGTGCATCACATGCTCGACGTCGATTGCGCCGTCGGCTCGAAAGCCCACGGTCGCGCGAAACCCCACGCGTCCATCTTCGAGCGCGCGTTGTCGATCCTCGACGTGGCGGCGGCGGAGGCGGTCATGGTCGGCGACTCCTATGCGGACGACATCGAAGGCGCGCGCGCTCTCGGGATGCGCGCGATCCTGCTCGACCGCGACGGACGTCATCCCGGCGAGGACGACCGGATCACCGATCTCTTTCAGCTGCCCGTGGCACTCGGCCTCCCTGCATCGTGACCCCGAGACCGGCGACTTGCGACGACATGGGGTCCGCGAAGCCTCGTATCCTGAGCCGGTCTTGACCGAAGAACGCTCGATCACGCAGCAACGCCCTGCTCGGGATCGCCAGGCCGCGAGCGAGGAAAAGCGTCGCCTCATCCTCGACGCGGCCGTCAAGGTCTTCGCGCGTCACGGCTACCACACGTCGCGCGTCAGCGACATCGCGGAGGAGGCGGGCGTCGCGCACGGGCTGCTCTACCACTACTTCTCGTCCAAGGAGGAGGTGCTCGCGACCGTCTTCCGGGAGAACTGGGGTGCGCTGCTCGGGCGCCTCGACCGGGTGGCGAGCTCCGACGAGCCCGCCGACGAGCAGCTGCGTGGGATCGCCAAGATCCTCCTGCGGACGTGGCGCAACGACCCCGATCTCGTGCGCGTGATGGTGCGCGAGGTTGCGCGGAGCGCGCACCTCGATGATCAGGTCGACGAGATCCGCGCGGCGTTCGCGACGATCGAGAAGGTGATCACACGCGGGCAGGCGGAAGGCACCTTCCGTTCCGATCTCGACCCCCGGCTCGCCAGCTGGATCTTCTACGGCGGGCTCGAGGAGATCCTCACGGGCTGGGTTCTCGGCCAGCTCCCCGACGGTGATGAGGAGGTTGCCCGTGCAGAGCGGACGATCATCGACGTCGTCTGCGGCGGTCTCGTCGTCCGCAGCGGTCACCGCGCCTGACGGCCCCTCGAGCGTCGGCACGGTCGTCAAGCTCGGCGTCGGAGCCTTCGGGCTCGCGTGGTCGCTGACGACGACTGCCGCCTACCTTCCCCCGGTGCTCGGGAAGTACACGGACTCGACCTCGCTGATCGGCGCCGTTCTGGCGGCCGAGGGCGCATTCGCGCTCACCCTGCCGCTCGTGATCGGCCCATGGAGCGACACGTTCCACACCCCGCTCGGGCGACGACGACCCTTCATGCTCGTCGCGATCGGCCCGATCGGGTTCTGTCTCGCGCTGATGGCGTTCATGCCGAGCCTGTGGACGACGGCGCTGCTCGTGTTCGCCTTCTTCTTCGCCTACTACGTGTACGAGCCGCCGTACCGGGGCCTCTACCCCGATCTGCTCCCGGAAGGCGTCTACGGCCGGGCGCAGGGAGTCCAGCATCTCTTCCGCGGCGTAGCGCTCGGCGGCGGGCTCATCCTCGGCGGACTGCTCTTCCACCTCTGGCCGCCGGCGCCGTTCCTCTTCGCGGCCGTCGCCGTGACGGCCGCGTGTCTCGTCCCGGTTCTCTTCCTCCGCGAGGACGGCGGCCACGGACGCGTCTTCGAGGGCGTCCGTGTCTATCTCCGGCACTCGTGGCATGTGCTTCGCAGCAACCCGGACGTGGGACGGTTCCTGCTTGCGAACGCCGCCTGGGAAGGCACGTTCGCCGGGGCGCGAACGTTCGTCGTCCTCTACGTGACGGTCGGGCTCGGCAAGTCGCTCGGGACATCCACGCTCGTGCTTACGGCAGTCGCGAGCGGGTACGTCGTCGCTGCCCTCGTATCCGGCTGGGTCGGTGACCGCTTCGGGCTCGCGCGGGTGATCACGTGGTGCTCGGTCGTGTACGGTCTCGCACTGCTCGGCGGCGGATTCGCAACGCAGTGGCATGCCTGGTACCTGGGCGTGATCTTCGTGGTCGCCATCTTTGCGGGCGCCGTGATGACCCTTGCCTGGGGGCTGCTCTTCAAGCTCATGCCGCCGGGCGAACGGGGAGCGATCTCGGGCCTCGCGACGACGACCAAGGGGATCGGCCTCATCTTCGGAACGCTTCTCGCGGGGATCCTGATCGACGTCCTCGCGCCCTACCTGCCGGCGACCGAGGGATACCAGGTGCTGTGGCCAGCGCTCGCGATCCCGATCCTGCTCGCGGTCCCGCTCGTCTTCTCGCTGATACGCGCCGAGGAACTCACAGGTGGCTCTTAGGTTCGCGTGCTGTACTTGTGGGAGGCATCGAACCGAAGGAGACCACGTGACGAGTTGGAGTAGGAAGACCGCCGTGATCGGCGCCGTTCTGGCGGCCATCGCGATCAGCGCCGGCGTTGCCGTAGCCGGTGGCGTGCTCGGCTCCGACAAGGAGAAGGAGGCGTTCCTCGCCGACGCGGCCAAGCGCCTCGACGTGACGCCGGCGCAGCTCGAGGCAGCCCTGAAGGGCGCCTACGACGCCAGAATCGACGCTGCCGTGGCAGCGGGCAAGATCACGAAGGAACAGGGTGAGGCGATGAAGCAGCGCGCCAGGGCCGGTGGGTTGCCCGGGTTCGGTGGTGGGCGACACGGCGGCCCTGGTGGACATCGCGGGGCAAAGCTCGAGGGAGCTGCCACCTACCTCGGCCTGACGGAGGCCCAGCTTCGCGCGGAGCTCGAGTCGGGTAAGACCCTGGCGGAGGTTGCCAAGGCCCAGGGCAGGTCGGTCGACGGTCTCAAAGCGACGCTGAAAGCCGAGATCGAGAAGCAGCTCGACGCTGCCGTCGAGGCCGGTCGGCTGACACAGATGCAGGCCGAGGAGAGACTGAGTCGGATGAGTGACAGGCTGGACGACATTGTCAACGGCGCCGCGCGCGCCGGTGGACACCACGGGCGCGGCTGGGGTGGGCCGGCGGCGGCCATTGTCTCTGCTGCCGCCGGGGGATCAGTGGCCTGACGGAGGGCTATCGCCTGTTGAACGCAGAGAGGCTGGTCACGCGCGCAACCGCGCGAAGGAGATGATCGCCTCGGCCGTGGTCTCGACCCCGAGCTTCGCACGGGCGTCGGCGAGCCGACGATCGGCGGTCCTTCGGGGCAAGTCGAGCTTGGTCGCGGCGTCGCCGAGCGTGCTCCCGCCGGCGAGCAGTTCGAGGAGGCCTCGCTCGATGCGCGTACGCATCGGGCGGCGGCGACTCGACGGGGTCAGGACCTCGAGCGGCCCGATCCTCCGCAGGTCGTCGCAGAGTCGGTCGGTCAGCTCGTTCGACGAGGCGAATCGATCGGCCGCCGCGGCGGGGCGGTCGGCGGCAAGCCGCGTCGCCGATAACGACGACAGGTAGTCGTCGATCGAGGTTCTGAACGCCCAACCAGTTCCACGAACGGATTGTCGATGGCTCATCGAAGTGGCGCAAGTGGACGATGTAAGACGGCGCCCTCAGCCTGATGCTTGTTGTGTGAATCAACGGCTCACGTGCCCCTGCGGGAAGACCTTCGAGTCAGACAGCGGCGACACCCTGCTGACGCTCGTCGAGTCTCATCTCTCCGACGCTCACTGCATCGGAGCTGAGGAGGTCGCGGCCGAGCCGGCGCGCCAAGGTTCGACCCATGTATTGCCAGTGTCCGGCCAAGGACGAGCAGGTTCACTCGAGATGTCCACGCGAGCGGGAGGCGATACGTGATGGCACAGGGTAGGTTTGGCCACAGGCTCACGGTGATCGCGGCAGGGTTGAGCGTCCTGGTCGGGATGGCAGTGCTCACCGTCTCCGTGGGCGGCGGCGGAGCGGCGCTCCCCAAGACCCTGACGGTCGTTCCAGCAGCCGTCGTGCCCGATCCGACCAATCTCGCGTTCGAGGGCCGGACGTTCGATCAGGTGGTCGCTAGCCTCGCAGGCGACACGACCCCCACGGTTCCCCTCGCCATTCCCGGGCTCTTGTCGATTGCGGATGTCCCGGTCGCTACTGCGACCGACCCTGGGACGCGTGTGGTGTCGATGACGACAGAGGCGCCGCTCGACGCGCTGTTCGGCGTCGCCTCGCCGCTCGCCGGCGTCCCAGTAGACCTGATGCTTACCGCGCGCTGGGACAGCGTGCTCGACACGAACCCGGACGTCGCGCTCGCCGTGCGGGCCGCTGATCAGCGGCTCGACGACCTGTATGGCGGCTGGGGTGCGATTCCGGACCTTCCCGACGAGATCGGATTGTCGGATGTCGTGCTCGCGTTCACCGACGAGCCGATGACGCTCGACCCCGCGACCATCCCTGCGGTCGTCGAAGACTTCTACGGCGTCGACGGCCCGCTCGACGAGGTGCTCTCGCTCGATGAGGTCGCCAACCTGCGCGGCGCTCTGGACAAGACCGTCGCGATGACGGTCGCGCAGGTCGCGGAGTTCCTCGGCGTCGATCCCGACGAGGCGATCGTCCTCGCGGGGTCGCTCGCCGACACGGCGGCAATCCTGTTCGACGACGCCGCGTTCTTCGATCCGGACTCGTTCTCGCTCGACGGGCCCGTCGCGATAGATTCCTCCCTGCTCCCCGACTGGCTGCAGAACCGGGTACCCGAGTTCCGCCTGGGGCTCGGTCCCGCGCCAGAACGCATTCCGAGCGTCTTCGTCGCGGACGAGTTCGACGTCGTCACCGGGGGAGTCGGCAACACGTTCACGTCCGAGGTGGCTCTGATCGAGGCAGCCGATCTCGACGTCACGGTCGAGGCGGGGACGTTCACGGTTCCGTTCGGTCTCGGCTGGATGGGCTCGTTCGAGAACGTCGCCCTCCACCTGCACCAGGATTTCGGCGGGCTCGAGGCCGAGTTCGAAGCCGACGTTCCGGTCACGGCGCCGAAACCGCGGCTCCACATCGCCGTCAAGGAGTCCACCGAATCCAACACTGCGGAGGTGTCGGTCGACGGCGACGTCCCGCTCGCCGATCTCGTCTCCTGGCTCGATGGCTCCACCGCGTTCCCCGGCAGCGATTTCGACCCGGCATCCGTCGGCGACACGGTGATCGAGAGCGTCGAGTTCACCTACGGTTCGACGCCCGCTCGCACGGTGTTCGGGCTGTTCGCGAAGGCGAGCGGGATCGACGCGCTGAACGCGTCGCTCGACGTCCAGGCGCTCGTCGCCGCCGAGGACACGCCCACGACCGATCCCACGCTCCTCGTCGCGCTGCGGGTCAGCGATCCGGGCTGCAACGCCGGCAAGTGCATCGCGTTGAGCCAGGTGATCCCATTCGGCGACAACGCGATAGCCGGAGACCTCACCTTCCCCGCCGTCAACTTCGCGATGGTCCTGCCAGACGACGCGAACTTCGACCCGACCGGTCTCGGACCGAGCGCGACAGCGTTCCTGACGGGTGTTCTCGGCGAGGCCCCGGTCAACCCTGTGCAGCTCGAGGCCGATCTCAACTTCTCGGCCGAGCTCCAGCTCGGCGACTACGACGACCTCTTCGCTGCGATCGGGTGGAACCCGAACGGGGGAGCAGTGCGGCTCGAAGGGGCCGTCGGGATCACCCTCGGTGCGCTCTCGAGCAGCGGGACGACGGTCAACGTCCTCGACGAGCTCGACTTCCGCGCCGAGTTCCCCGGGGTCCAGATCAGCGCTCCACCGGGCCTGCCAGCCTGGTTCGCCGAGGAGTTCACGTGGCCGGGCGTCGGCGCCTGGAGCCTCTACCTGCGATTCGCCGAGAACGCGCCGAACACCGACGCGGACGACACGCTCGCGTTCGGCGCTGCGATCTCGGACATCGAGACGACGTTGCTCGACGGCTCGACCTCGACGCTCGACGTCGAGGCCGCTTTCAGCGGCACGCCGTCGACGGGCGCCTTCGCCATCTCGCTTCGCGGCGCTCTCGGCGAGTGGGCGCACCCGTTCGGAGTCGACTTCCTCACGGTCGAGGGCACGGAGCTCCGGATCGAGATCCCGAGTGGCGGATCCCCTGTCGTGACGCTCGGCGGCGCGTACGACATCAAGGGTGAGCAGGTGACGACGGAGATCGCGATCGCCGCCACGTCGCCCGCGCCTTCTGTGACGGTGACTCTCTGCCTCGTCACCGACGTCAGTGGCAGCGACATCATGAACGCTCTCTTCGGCGCTGACGCGCCCGCGCTTCCGAATGCGTTCAAGACCGCGCGCGTCGGCCCAGGGTGCATGACGCTGGGTGTGACGGGAGAGGGCGAGTTCACCCTCGACACTGTCCTCGAAGCCGGTTTCACGGCGTTCCCGGGGCGGGCCGAGATCGGTGCCGAGGTACTCCTCTCTGCAGCGATCGGTGGTGATCCGCGGATTACGTTCGGTGTCCGTCCAACCCCGGGCCTCAAGCTCTCCGATCTCATGCCCACGAACGTCGCGCTGCCGATCGACTTCGATCTGACAGCGCCGACGTTGGACGACGGAAGCTTCGCGCTCGTCGTGTCGAGCACGCCGGTTCCCGTCGACGATCCGAATCTGCCACAGGCGACGCGCGACTGGTACGCGCCGCTGTTCGGCGGCATCACCGCCGGCGAGACGGTCTCGGACGGGTTCTCGGCACTCGGCGCGTTCGCGCTACCCGATCTGCTCGGTGACTTCGTCGAGAATCTCGGCGTTGACCGGCACGTGACGGCGACAGGCAACATCCCGTTGCCGGGGATCGACTCGGTCGGATTCGGGCTCACGCTTGGATTGAAGGCGACCCCGGCGAAGCTGCCCGAGTTCGTCGAGAGCGCCGGAATCCATCTTGGCCTCTCGTTGACGCTCGACCAGAATCCCAAGCTCGAGGTCTCGCTCGGTGGCGATCTCGGGATTCGCTTCAAGCAGGGTGCCGACCCGGCGCTCACGGACGCGCTGACTCAGCTGGGCGTCGACCTCGACGTCCCGGTTGCCAACCCCTCTGGCGCGTGTCCGCGGGGCGGGCTGAAGCAGCCCGAGGTCCGGATCGCCGACGGATCTGCCGCACCCGGCAGCGATTCGTTCTGCTACGACGTCCTCGACCTCGAGCTGGAGGGCACGCTGGGCATCAACCTCCTCCCGCCGAAGATCGAGGCCACGATCGGCGCCGAGTTGACATCGCGCGCCGTTGTTCAGGGAGACAATACGAAGGGCTGGGCACCGCTCGGGATCGCCGACGAGAACGACGTCGGCCTGGTCGTGATCCAGTCGCTCGAAGGTCGGCTGGGTGTCACGCTCGAGCCGGGGCCGCAGGGGGCCGTCCTGACGCTCAAGCTCGGCGTGGCCGGTCTCGTCACCGTGCTCGGGAACTCGGTCAACGGCGGGATCCAGATCGGCATGTCCGTCTCGCCGCTCGCGGTCACACCGTTCTTTGCCGTGGTGCCCGCGTTCGACGGGCTGCGCTTTGCGCTACCGCAGGGCATCGGTGTGGAGCAGTTGCGCACGATCGTGACCGCGGTCGGTGGTGAGTTGCCCGCCGGTGTAGAAAGCTCGCTGCCGGCGATCCAGCTGCGAAACCTCGAGTTCTCGCTCTCGCCGTTCGGTGTCGACGAGCTGTGCATCCCGCTCGGACTCCAGATCCGGGGAGACCTCTATGTCGACGCGACCGTCCCGAACACGGGCACGGGCCCGGTGTGCAGCGACGATGGCGTATACACGCCACCGGCCGCCGCCGAGCTCTGCCCGGCGAACGAGGCCAACGGGTGCGTCGCCGGCGTCTTCATCAGCCTCGGGCTGACCGGCGTGATCGTCAACGGATTCGTGAGCGGATTCGACCTCGGACCGATCCACACGAGCTCGGCGATCCTCGACCTGAAGCTCGCGCTCCCCGATCCACATCTGCGGATCGAGGGTGGAGTGACGGTGAACCCCCTCGGGGACGGATTCGTGCGCTTCACGCTGGAACCGACGGCGATCGAGTTCGAGGGTGAGATCGATGTCTTCGACGTGTCCCAGGCGTACGTGCGCGGCTCCGGGGCGCTCGACTTCACGAATCCCGGCTTCGCCTTCGATGCGACGTTCCGGTCGAACTCGCCGTTCGCGCAACAGCTCGAGGAGCTGCTCGACGGCCTGATGAACCCGTTCGTCGATGACGCTGAGATCGCAAAGAACGCCTTCAGGGCGCTTTCGAGCAACGAGGCGACAGCCCGTGACGCGCTCAACGACCTGGGTGTAGGGATCCCCGCCGGCGATGACCTGAGGCCGTCACAGCAGATCGCCGGCTTCGTCGAGGCCGCTGCACAGCTCGGCGGCGTCAGCGTCGCCGCTTGGATGAAGGATGATCTGGCGCTGGGCGCGCTCGACCTGACTGGTGGCCTTGTCGACGTCGCGCTCGGTCTTGCGTGTGCAGTGCCTCCGGGGGACGACGACGCTGACGGGTTCAGCGATCTGTACGGCTTCCCGTGCTCGATGTCCGCGCTGCTCGGCTTTGTGGGCGACTCACTCGAGAATGCTTTCGCGGGAGCCGAAGACGTAGGCGCCGCATTCGAGATCGTGCTCGACCGCTTCCTCGCCGGCGGCGGCATCAGCGTGAACTGCGCGACGTTCGGCGGCTCGCTGTCCCTGCTCGAGACGGGTGTCGAGCTCGGGCTCGACATGGACGTGCTCGGTCAGCCCTTCCAGCAGTCGGTCGACTGGTCGTTCAGCGGTGACCCCTTCGCCGATGGGCAGGCGCTCTTCGACGCCATGCTCGACTTCGTCTACTTCGAGGAGGACGAGAACGTCAATTGCGAGACACCCCCGGCTCCGGTCGGACCGTCGTCGGGGATGATCCTCCAGCTCGAGGACGCGACGATCGACGAGGGTGCGCTCGCAAGGCTCACGGGCCTGTTCGTCGGTGGCGACGACGCCGACACGGTGACCGTCGACTGGGGCGACGGCGTCGTCACCAACCCCGGCGCCGACGCCGGCGGGTTCGAGGCGACGCATTCCTACGGGGACGACGGGACGTACACGATCACGGTGACGTCGTCGATCACACCGGACACCGAGACTCGTCAGATCAGGGTGGCCAACCTCAAGCCGACGCTGACGCTTCCAGCCGACGGCCTCGGCAACGAAGGCGACGTGATCACCCTCGGTGACGCCACGTACGGCGACCCCGGCCTGGACGATACGCACACCGCGACCATCGCCTGGGGCGACGGAACGACAGCGGAGGACGCGACCGTAGGGACGCGAGGGCTCGTGTTCCCGTCCGAGGGGAACATCGAGTTCCCGCAACACGTCTACGCGGACAACGGAATCTACACGGCGACGATCTGCGTCAAGGACGATGACAATGCGACCACCTGCAGGACGCTACTCGTGCTCGTCGGGAACGTGCCGCCCACAGTCGACGCCGGTGGCAACCGCTCGATCGCCGAGGGGAGCGCTCTCTCCCTCGGTACCGTCGACTTCAACGACCACGGTACGCTCGACACGCATACGTCGACGGTCGAGTGGGGTGACGGGTCGTACGCGACGGTCACCCAGGCGGGGACGGTCTCGGAGGGTCCGTCCGGGCCGCCCGGCGAGACCGGCGGCATTGATGGGACGTCCGTCTTCCCGACGCACGCCTACGCGGACAACGGCCCCTACACGGTCTCTGTGTGCGTCAAGGACGACGATCTCGGTCAGGGGTGCGACACGTTCGTCGTCACGGTGACGAACGTCGATCCGATCGTCGCCGCTGGCGGGGACAGAACGGTCCCCGAGGGCAGCGCGGTCGCGCTCGCCCCCTCGATGTTCAACGACAAGGGCACACGTGACACACACACCGCTACCGTCGACTGGGACGACGGCACGGTCGCCGGCGTCGGCGTTGTGAGCGAAGCACCGTTCGGGCCGCCCGGTTCTACCGCGGGAGCGAACGGGAGCGTCGCGGGCCAGCACGTATACGCAGACAACGGCGTGTACAGCGTCGAGGTCTGTGTCACCGACGACGACGGCGGTTCCGACTGTGACACCCTTTCCGTCACCGTCACGAACGTCGTGCCGACCGTGAACGCCGGCCCGGATGCCACGGTGGCGGAGGGGACGTCGTTCCCGCTCGCCCCGGCGACGTTCAACGACAAGGGAACGCTCGACACGCACACGGCGACGGTGAACTGGGGCGACGGTACGACCACCGAGGCGGGAGTCGTCACCGAGTCGCCCTTCGGCCCGCCCGGCTCGACGGCGGGCGCAAACGGCACCGTGGCCAAGACTCACGTGTACGCCGACAACGGCGCATACACGGTGACGGCATGCGTCACAGACGACGAGGGCGCCGAGAAGTGCGACACGCTGAAGCTGACGGTGACGAACGTCGATCCGACGGGTACGTTCGCCGTGGTCGGCGATGGGCCATCGTTCTTCCTCCCGTTCGTGGACGTCCCGGTGGGAGGTACCCATCACGACCAGGGGACGCTCGATACCCACACAGCGGGTCTTGCGTGGGGTGATGGCGGCGCCTCGGTCGCGAGCATCACCGAGACGCCGACCGGTCCGCCTGGCTCCGTGGCCGGAATGGACGGCACGTGGACGACCGTTCACGCGTACGCGGAGGCCGGAGACTTCACGGCGATCGTCACGGTCACCGACGACGACGGTGGCATCGGGACCGCGAACAGGGTGATCGAGGTCGTCACGCCGGCCGAGGCTGTCCGGAGGGTGATCACCGCCGTCACAACTCTCCGGGATTCGAACCAGACGCCGAAGGCGGTCGGGGCGGCGCTGACAGAGGCACTCAAGCAACTCGAAGGGTCCAACGGCGGCAAGCCGAACCCGGGTGCCCTCGACAAGCTGAACGACGGCGACGACAGTGCCGCCCTCGTCAAGATCGAATATGCGATCGACGCCCTCGGAGACGCGCTGAAGGTCGAGCCGACGCTCGAAGGGCGCAACACGCTGTTGATCCTGACGCAGGTCGCGGAGTCGGTATCGAGGGGCCTGCTGATCGAGGCGACCGGCCTGATCGATTCGACCTCGCCGGGTCAGGTGACGCAGATCGCGAAGCTCGAGGCCAAACACGCGGCGGGGAAGGCGCTGAAGGTGGAGGCGCTCGCGATGTGGGATTCCGGCCCGGCGACGTCGGCGGCGCGATCGGCCAGTGCCATGAAGTTCGAGGCGGCGGTGGACACGTTCCACGTCGTCACGCGTGGAGCCCAGGGGCTCGGTGCCGGCTGAGTGGCCGGAGTGGGCACATGCGCGTTCGATGGAGCTATGTCGCTGCGCCGTCGTTCCGGGGTGAGACGTCCACTTCGCCCCGGAACGTTTCCCGAAGGCGCTCGAGGGCGCGGGCGCGGTGCTCGTCCTGGAGGGCGATCACCTGTTCCGCGTCCCGGGCGCCGACCGCTCGAGCGATGGCACGGTGCGCCTGGTCGGCCTCGCTTGCCTCGCCCGGGAGGGCGTAGTAGAGCGCGCGATACGCCTCGGTCGAATCCCAGAGGAGGTCGATCAGCCGTGTTGCTGCGCTGCTCCCCGCGAGCGCGTGCAGGAGGTCGTGGAAGCGCCGGTTCGCGGCGAGTTGCCCGGCGACATCGGCCCTCCGTGCGGCCGTCCGGCACTCCTCGGCCGCTTCTTCGAGCGCACCCACGTCGACCGGTGTCGCCCTCGGTACTCCACGCCTGAGGGAGTCGGTCTCGAGCAGCTTGCGGAGACGGTAGACCTCCTCCAGATCGCCGAGGTCCAGTTCGGTGACCGCATACCCGCGTCGCGGCCGGTACGTGACAAGGCCCTCTCCGGCAAGTGCGCGGAGCGCCTCCCGGAGCGGAATCAGGCTGACGCGCGCACGCTCGGCCCACGCCTCCTGGTTCACGCGCTGACCCGGGCGGAGCTCGCCGTCCAGGATCGCTGCGCGCAACGTCGCCGCGGCCCGGTCCTGGGCCGTCGGTGTGCCCACCGAGCTCGCGACGGACACGGCCCCTACCGGAACGCCGGGATGCCGGTCAGAGCGCCGCCGACGACGAGCGTGTGCACCTCGTGGGTTCCCTCGTAGGTCAGTACCGACTCGAGGTTGTTCATGTGCCTGATGACCGGGTACTCGAGAGTGATCCCGTTGCCGCCGAGGATCGTCCTCGCGCTCCGGCAGACCTCGATCGCGCCGCGAACGTTGCCCATCTTGCCGAGGCTGACGTGCTCCGGCCGAAGCGTGCCGGCGTCCTTCATCCGCCCGATGTGCAGGGCCACCAGCGTCGCTCGGTTGATCTCGAGCGCCATCTCGGCGAGCTTCTGCTGTGTCAGCTGATAGGCCGAGATCGGCTTCTCGAAGACGATGCGCTCCGCGGAGTAGGCAAGGGCCTCCTCGAAGCATGCGCGCGCTGCACCGATCGCACCGAAGACGATTCCGAAGCGCGCCTCGTTGAGACACGAGAGCGGCCCCCTCAGGCTCGAGGCGCCCGGAAGCATGCTCTCGGCCGGCACGCGAACGTCGTCCAGGACGAGCTCGGAGGTGACCGAGGCACGGAGCGAGAGCTTCTTGTGGATCTCGGGAGCCGAGAACCCCGGCATCCCCTTCTCGACGACGAAACCGCGGATCTCCCCTCCTTCGGTTCGCGCCCACACCACCGCGATGTCCGCGATCGAGCCGTTCGTGATCCACATCTTGGTGCCGTTCAGGATCCAGTCCGACCCGTCGCGTCGTGCGTGCGTGCGCATCGTGCCCGGGTCTGACCCTGCGTCCGGCTCGGTCAGGCCGAAGCAGCCGATCACCTCGCCGCGATGCATCGCCGGGAGCCACCGCTCTTTCTGCTCCTCGGAGCCCCATCTCCAGATCGCGAACATCGCGAGCGAGCCCTGCACCGAGACGACGCTCCGGATCCCCGAGTCTCCCGCCTCGAGCTCGAGGCAGGTGAGGCCGTACGCGGTCGCGCTCGCGCCCGGGAGTCCGTAACCCTCGAGGTGCATGCCGAAGAGCCCGAGCTTCGCGAGCTCCGAGACGACCTCGCGCGGGAGGATCCCCTGCTCGAACCAGTCACCCACGGATGGCACGACCTGCTCGCGGACGAACTGCCGCACCGTGTCGCGGATCGCCCGTTCCTCGTCGTCGAGCAGCGTGTCGATCGCGAGGAAGTCGTGGGGGTCGAGCGCTGGAAGCGTTGCTGTCGTGGTCACGGGGGAGACCTCCGGGTCGGGGCGTTTCGAAAAATATATAGAAAAAGGCATCGCGGGTCCCTAGCCGGCGGTCGCGGTCCAGCGGTCGCCTCTGCGCTCGGCTCGGATCGGGATCCCGAAAGCACGCCGTCAGCGGCGTGTCCGTCAGCGTCTCCTCGACAGGCCCGGCGGCGAGCACGACGCCGCCCCGGAGCAGGAGCGCGTGCGTCGTCGAGCCGTGGAGCTCCTCGAGATGGTGCGTGGTTACGATCATCGTCAACTCCGGGTCGACGTCCGCGAGTCGGGCCAGCGACGCGAGCAGGATCTCGCGCCCGGGCAGGTCGAGACCGGCTCCCGGCTCGTCGAGCAACAGGAGTCGAGGCTTGCCGACGAGCGCTCGTGCGATGAGCGCCCGCTTCCGCTCCCCCTGGGAGCAGTCACCGAAGCGCCGTTCGGCGAGCGCCCCGAGCCCGAACGTTCCGAGGAGCGTGTCCGCCCGGTCGATGTCGAGCATGCCGAGACGGTGCTCGAAGTAGCCGATCGTGCCGGTCGCGCCGGTCCGCACGACCTCACGTACCGAGAGCATCGGGGCGAAGCGGTTGCCGTCCCGGTCGTCGACGAACCCGATCCGCTCCCGCAGGCGGGCCGCATCGGTGCGCCCCATCGTCTCGCCGAGTATCTCGACCTGCCCCCGGCTCGGGAACTCCGCGGCGGCCGCGAGCGTGAGCAGCGTTGTCTTGCCCGCGCCGTTTCGGCCGAGGAGCGCCCAGCGCTCGCCCGTTCGCACCGACCAGGAGACGTCGTCGAGGAGCGGTTTGCGGGTGCCACTCGCCTGGTGCCAGCGCCAGACGCGGACACCCACGAGGCGGAGCGCAAACGGTGCTTGACCGCCTGCGTGTTCTGCCTCTACACTTATTGACTGACTAGTCAATCGACGCACGTCCGTGGGGTTGGCACCCGCCGTCCTCGTGGAAGAAGGGGCAGATCATGGCCACTGTGGAGAGCGGGATTGCCGGCGGTGTCTCATTCGGCCTCACCGATGAGCAGCGCGAGTTGCGTGCGCTCGCCCGGGAGTTCGCCGAGAAGGAGATCCGGCCGCGGGCGGCGGAATGTGACGAGAGACAGATTCATGCCACCGACATCATTGCCAAGGCGCACGAGGTCGGCTTGATGAACCCGCACCTGCCGGCCGCGCTCGGCGGGTCAGAGCTCCTGTGCTTCGAGGGAATGCTCATCGCGGAGGAGCTCAACTGGGGGTGCTCGGGGATCGGCACCTCGATCGGCGCCAACGGCCTCGCGGCCGGCCCGATCCTGATCGCGGGCTCGGAGGAGCAGCAGAAGCAGTGGCTCGGCCCGCTGCTCGAAGCGCCGATCCTCGGCTGCTTCGGGCTGACCGAGCCGGGCGCCGGCTCCGACGTCTCGGGCATCCAGACGACGGCCGTGCGCAAGGGCGGCGACTACGTCATCAACGGCTCGAAGATGTTCATCACGAACGCCGGGCAGGCGGACTGGATGGTCTGCTTCGCGTCGACCGACCCGGGAGCCGGGAGCAAGGGCCTGTCCGCGTTCGTCGTCTCGATGGACGCGGAGGGGGTCGTCGTCGAGCGCCATCTCGACAAGATGGGCCAGCGGGCGACCGACACGTCGGCGGTGGCGTTCAGCGACGTCGTCGTTCCGTCGGCAAACCTCCTCGGGGGCGAGGGGGACGGTTTCAAGATCGCGATGCAGACGCTCGACTACACCCGTCCTGCGACAGCGGTCGCAGCCGTCGGCGTTGCGCAGGCGGCGTTCGAGCTCTCCGTCGAGTACACGCGGGAGCGCATCCAGTTCGGGATGCCGATCGCGATGAATCAGGGGATCAGCTTCCTCGTCGCCGACATGGCGACCGAGATCGAGGCGTCACGGCTCCTCTGCTGGCAGGCGGCCTGGATGATCGACCAGGGCGAGGGGCGGAAGGCGACGAAGTACTCCTCGTTCGCGAAGCGCTTCGCGGCGGACACGGCCATGAAGGTCACGACCGACGCGGTCCAGGTGTTCGGCGGTTACGGGTACATGAAGGAGTACCCGGTCGAGAAGCTGATGCGGGACGCCAAGCTCTTCCAGATCTACGAGGGCACGTCGCAGATCCAGCGGCTCGTGATCGCCAAGGAGATCTACCTGCCGTAGTGTGGCTCCGCTAGACTGAGGCGTCCGTGCGCGCCGAATCCACCGTCTACCGCCCTCGCGCGCGATCGAGACGCTCCTCCCGTCGGATTGCCCTGCGCAGAGCCGTTTTTCTAGCGACCGTCGTCGGCGTGCTCGCAGTCCTGATCGGGCTCGCACTTGCCGGCTCGCAGTCGTCGCTCGCGGCCGGAACGACCGTCGCCGGGGTCGATGTGGGAGGGCTGTCCCGGAACGAGGCGGTCCGCCTGCTCGAGGCGAAGGCCGTAGCCGTCGAGAAGACGCCGATCACGTTCACGGCCGGGGGCGAGTCGTTCGCGCTCACCTCCTCGCAGCTCGGCGTCGCAGCCGACTGGGACGCTGCCGTCGAGGACGCGGTCGTTGCCGGCGGGGGCTTCGGTCCGATCAGGGGGTACAAGCGGCTCGTGGGACGTTTCGTCGGGATCGATGCGACGCCTCCCGTCAACGCCTACGACGCGGCCGTCTCGTACAAGCTCGGACGGATCGCGGGAGTCGTCGACCGGAGCGGAGTCGACGCCAAGCTCGTCCGCAAGGGCCTCAAGGTGGAGGTCGTCGAGGGGCAATCGGGACAGAAGCTCGACCGTGGCGCCGCGACAGCCGTCGTCGTGCAGGCGCTGGCGCGCTTCGAACGCGGCAACCAGGTACCGCTTCCGCTCGTGTCGACGACACCGCGCGTTGCCGCCGCCGACCTCGTCGAGGCAGAGGCGAAGGCCAGGACAGCCCTATCGGCGCCCGTCCGCCTTGCCTACGGTGAGACCCGCTGGCGGATCCCGCGGTGGAAGATGGCCTCCCTGATCGAGCTTCCGGCCGGCGGGAGCACAACCGTTGCCGTCAAGGGACGCGGCGCCGAGGAGTACCTCGAGCGTCTCGCGGCAACGGTCTCGCGCAAGCCCCAGGACGCGCGCTTCCAGGTGACCGCGACGGGCAAGCTGGTCATCAGGCCTTCGGCGCCGGGCCTCGTCCTCGATATCCCGGCGACGGCGAAGGCGATCACGGCAGCGGCGTTCTCGGCCGACGAGAGAACGGCGCAGCTCGCCGTCCAGGTCGCTCGGCCTGCCCGCACGACCGAGAAGGCGAAGGCAATGGGCATCACCGGCGTCGTCTCGTCCTACACGACGACCTACGGCGGGACGCCCGGCCGCCTTGCCAACGTCCAGCTCGTTTCGCAGCTCATCGACGGCACGCTGATCGAGCCGGGCGGCACGTTCTCGTTCAACGGGACGACGGGCGAGCGGACGGCCGAGAAGGGCTTCCAGGAGGCCCCGGTGATCATCAACGGCGAGCTCCAGAACGGCCTCGGCGGGGGCATCTGCCAGGTCTCGACGACGGTGTTCAACGCGGCGTTCGAGGGTGGCCTGCCGATCTCCGCCCGGGTGAACCACGCGCTCTACATCAGCCACTATCCCACGGGTCGCGACGCGACGGTCAACTACCCCGACCTCGACCTCAAGTTCGTCAACGACACGAGCCACTGGATGCTCCTGCGCACGTTCGTCGGAGCCGGGTCGCTGACCGTGAACCTGTACGGCACGCCCCTCGATCGGCGGGTCGAGTCCACGACCGAGCCGCTCGCGGTGACCGGCCCCGTGCCCGTCGAGGAGACCGAGGATCCGACGCTCGACAAGGGGAAGAGGGTCGTCGACGAGTTCGGTGCGCCTCCGCGACAGACGAGCGTCCGCCGCCTCGTCTACGACGGGAACGACAATCTGCTCTACGACAACACCTGGCAGTCGTACTACGTCGGTGAGCCCTCGCTCGTCCGCGTCGGCACCAAGAAGCCGGCGAAGAAGCCGGCCGACAAGGCCGTCGGGAAGAACGCAGCCAAGGGCGACAAGGCGGGCGCCTCGACGACACCGGCGGACGCGGTGACCGCGCCCGAGGCGCCGGCTACGACGACTCGGCCTTAACGATCGCCTCCGCGAACCACCGAGGCACCCTCGTGGGCTGGTGCGTCACCGAGTCGACAGTCGCGTGCAGCGTTTCGGCCGTCGCGATCAGCTCGTCTCCCCGTTCGATCCGGTACTCGTAGCGAAACCGTGCGCCTTTGACGTCGACGCAGCGAAGCCGGATCGTGAGAACGTCGTCGAACGCGGCGGCCGTCCGGTAGTCGACCCTGACACCCGTCGTCAGCGCCTCGATGCCCTGCGCCTGGATCGAGCGATACCCTCCCGCATGATCGGCGAGGTACGCGACGCGTGCGACCTCGAGCCACACCACGTAGGATGCGTGGTGGGCGATGCCCTGAGCATCCGTCTCGGCGAACCGCACGCGGACGTCGTAGGCGCTCCTGAACCTCTCCGGCATGGGGCAACAATAGACCGCGGGATTCCCCCGGTCGCCCGATGGTGGTATGACTTCGTCATGACAGAAGCGACGAGGACCCCACAGACGGCGAAGACGCCGAAGGACGAGGCGGACATGATCGCGCGCCTCGCGGCACGCGGAGAGCAGACGATCGCCAGGCTCGCCGACCTTCCCGGTGGCGCGAAGGCGCTCGGGGCGGTCAACGATCTGCGAACGCGCGTCGACGAACTCGGCAGGAAGGTGCGCGGGATCGACGAGCTCGAGAAGCGGGTCGCGAAGCTCGAGCGAGAGCTCGCGACGCTCAAGCGCTCCCGGAAGCCGAAGGCGTCACCGGCCGCGACGACCCGGAAGGCAGCCGAGTAGAACCGCGGGTCCGGTCGCGCTAGGCGGCGGAGCAGCGGACGACGGTCGTCGACCACTCGCCGCCCGGCGAGAGTTCGATGACGCGGTAGGCCGGCGGGCCGGACTCGATTTCGAGGCTCTGGGTATGCGGGCGGAACTGCGGCGCGACGGCGGGTGTCGTGAGCACGCGTGCCCGCCCGAGCGAGCCAGACGCCTCCTGGTGGACGTGACCCGTGAGCACGAGCTTCACCTGCGGGTGCCCGTCGAGGACCGATCCGAGCGCGTCTGCGTCGTGCAGGGCGATCGCGTCGAGCCAGGGACTCGCGACGTCGATCGGTGGGTGGTGAAGGAAGAGGATCGTGTCGGCGTCCCGCTTCGCTTCGAGTGTTGCCCGCAGCCACTCTCGTTGCGGCTCTCCGAGGAACCCCGCCGACTCGCCGGGCCGTTGCGAGTCGAGGCCGACCAGCAGCCAGCCCGCCGTCTCGGCGAGGAACGTCACGCGCTCGGCGACGGTTGCGCACGCGTTCGGGAAGTGGCGCGCGAGCGACGTGCGCTCGTCGTGGTTTCCGGGAACGATGCGGAGCCGCTCGACCCAGTGCCCGAGCTCGGCGGCCAGCGCGTCGTAGGTCGACTCCGTCTCGTCGTGTGCCGTGTCGCCGGTGACGACGAGGAGGTCGAAGTCTGGCGTCCGCTGCTCGATCTCCGCGATCACCCGGTGCAGGCGCGGTCGCGTGGGTACGTCGCCGAGCGTCCCTTCTATGTCGGTGAAGAGATGGCAGTCGCTGATCTGGACGATCGTCCGCGCCTTGCCGGGCGTCATGTGACCGTCGGCGACGGGGCGGGCACGCGCAGTCGCAGCGCGTCTCGGAGCACCTCGAATCGCGCGGGGGTCGTGCCCGGTTGCTCGCCGTCGAGCTCGACCGGCACCGGCTCGGCGGTCTCGACGGTCACGACCTTGCCGCGGAGCGCCTCGGCCTTCGGGTGCGGCAGGTGGGTTCCCAGGTAGATCTTCGGCATCGTCAGCACGAGATCGCGCTTGGTCACGTCTCCGATCGTGACGACGTCGAAGAGCCCGTCGTCGGGGACGGCGTCGGGGCACATCTTCATCCCTCCGCCGAAGAAGCGCCCGTTCGCGACGACGACGTCGAACATCGGCCCGCTGCGGCGCTCGTCGTCGACCGTGAGCTGCGTCTCAACGGCCGACCAGCCCTTGAAGACCGCGAGGGTCGCCCAGAGGTACGACGCCTTCGCTCCGAGCGCCTTCGACGTGTCGTTCGCGCGCTGGGCGATGGCCCCGCTCATCCCCGAGCTCGCCACGTTCGCGAACAGCGCCGAGCCGTGCGTGCCGTCCCAGGCGCGGTAGCCGACGCGCCCCAGGTCGATCGTCCGTGTCTCGCCCTCGAGGGCGATCCTGGCCGCGGCCGAAACGTCGTCCGGAATCCCGAACGTGCGGACGAAGTCTCCGCCGGTGCCACTCGGTATGACGGCGACGACGGGCGGGTCGTCGAGGCCCTCGAGGCCGTTTACCACCTCGTTGAGCGCGCCGTCGCCGCCGACGACCACGAGCAGGCGTGCCCCGCCGGCCGACGCCTCGCGGGCGAGGACGGCCAGGTGCCCGCGGTGCTCGCTGATCAGCGCATCGCCCTCGAGGCCGACCCCTGCAGCCCTGTGGGCGAACTCCGGCCAGCGGCGACCGGTGGCGCCGTTGGCCGCGGCAGGGTTGACGAGGAAGACGGTCTCGCTCACGGGGCGCTTCGCCGTCGTCCGTTACGCCGTCACGGTGTGAAGCGCAAGCTCCGTCATCTCGTCGACCGCCTTGCGCATCTCCTCGTCGGTGATCCGGAGGAACTCGCCCTCGACGATCACGTCGCTGACGATCAACATGCAGCCGGCCTGGATCTTCCGGAGCGCTCCGAGCGTGAACAGGACGGCGGCCTCCATCTCGACGGCGAGGATGCCGCGGTCGGACCAGCGGCCGGCGATCCCGGGATCGGGCTGGTAGAAGATGTCGCTGGACACGATGGGGCCGACGCGCACGGGCTTCCCGAGGTGCTTCGCCTGGTGCACCGCCTCGTGGACGAGCGTGAAGTCGGCAGTGGGCGCGTGCGGCTCGCCGAGGACGTAGTGCGACGCCGTCGCGTCGGCGGGGGTCGCGGCGAGGGCGATGATCAGGTCTCCCATGGAGAGATCCGCCTGGAGGCCACCGCAGGTACCTACACGCATGATCTTCTTGACGCCGAGCTGGACGAGCTCCTCGACCACGATTGCGGCAGACGGGCATCCCATCCCGCTCGACTGCACCGAGACGGGCTTGCCGTTGAAGGCTCCGGTGAAGCCGAGCATCCCCCGTTCGCCGTTTCGTTGCACGACGTCGGAGAGGAAGGTCTCGGCGATGTACTTCGCCCGCAGCGGGTCGCCGGGGAGGAGGCAGGCTTCGGCGTAGTCGCCGGGGTTGGCTCGAACGTGAATTGGCATGCGCGGAAGCCTACCGCCCCGCTCGCGGCGACCCCGAAATAGAGTGCTGACCGTGCGTCAACGCGTGATCGAGCCGACAACCGAGCGGATCCTGCGCTTCTGCGCTGCCGCGCCGATCGAACGCGTCTTCCTCGAAGACGTCGCGCGCCGCCGACAGGGCCGATTCGCAGCACTCGCCGATGGCAACGGGGAGCTGACGGCGCTCTGCCATCTCGGCAGCAATCTCGTGCCGTCCGGTACGGGGTGCGCCGCGTTCGCGGGCCTTGCCTCGAAGTCGGGAGCCCGGATGCTGATCGGGGAGGAAGGCGCCGTGGGCGACCTCTGGGAGGCAGTGCGCAGGAAGCTGCCGCGACCGCGACTCGATCGTCCGGGTCAGCCTGTCTACGCGATCACCGAGGTGCCGGCCGCCGGCGGTACGGGCTTGAGAGTGGCTCGACCGACCGACCTCGACCTGCTCGTACCGGCGTGCGCGGCAGCGCATCTGGAGGAGATCGCCGTCGATCCGCTCCGGCGCGATCCGAGCGGCTTCCGCTGGCGCACGCGAGCCCAGATCGAGGAGGGCCGATCGTGGCTCTGGGTCGAGGACGGAGTGATCAGGTTCAAGGCGGAGGCGTCCGCCTGGACGAGGGAGGCCGTCCAGCTGCAACAGGTGTGGACAGACCCTCCCGCCCGTGGCAACGGCTACGCGGCGCGCGGGCTGCGCGACCTGATCCGGATGCTCCTCGAGCGGACACCGACTGTCTGTCTCTTCGTCCGCGCCGAGAACACGATCGCGATCGGTCTCTACGAGTCGGTCGGGATGACGCACGTGCTCGACTACCGCTCGGTTCTCCTGTGAAGCGGCTGATCCTCGCACGGCACGCGCACGCCGCGTCGAACTCGGGTTCCTTCGTCAACGCCGTTCCGCCGGGCGGTGGGCTGTCCGAGGCGGGGAGAGGGGAGGCGCTCGGGCTCGGAGCCGTGCTCGCAACAGAGCCGGTCGGCGTGGGCTTCTCCTCGCGTCTCGCGCGGACGCAGGAAACGCTCGAGCTTGCGCTCGCCGGTCGCGACGTGCCACGGATCGTCGAGCCGCTTCTCGACGAGATCGGCTTCGGGTCGTTCGAGGGCGGGCCGCTCGCGGCCTACCGCGCCTGGGCCTGGGAAAACGAACCTGCAGCCCCGTGCCCCGGCGGCGGCGAGAGCCGGGCGGACGCTGCGCGGCGCCTCGCGAAGGCGCTCGGCGTGCTGCTCGAGCGGCCGGAGGAGACGCTCCTCGTCATCGGCCACGCGATGCCGGTCAGGTACGTCGTCGATGCATCCGACGGGCGCTTTCCGGCGGCGCGGCTCGAGGCGGTCGCGCACGCGACGCCGCTCCGCCTCGAAAGGCAGGCCGTCGAACTGGCCGCCGAGACCCTCGCGCGCTGGGCCGAGGCGCCGCGGTTCGCCGATACCCCGTTTGGTGGATAGGCCGCGGGACCCCGGCGCCGATGGTTACTCTGGTTTGACCGTGCGTCGTTTCCTCGCTCCGCTTGTTGGTCTCGTGGCCGTCCTCGGCCTCGTTGCCGCGGGCTGCGGCGGTTCCCAGGGCGCGATCCCGGAGCTCTCCAGCTTCACGTCGGTCGCACAGTCGAGTGCGTCGTCCGACTCGGCCAAGTTCGAGCTGACGTTCGAGCTGACCGTGCCGGGTGTCGGCAAGAGCCTCTCGTTCGAGGCCGACGGCGGCTTCGACACTCCTGCCAGGCGCTCGCAGATCGCGGTCGACCTCACGTCGCTCGCCGACCTGATGTCGCAGGCCGGTCCGCTGCTCGGCGGCACCGTCACGGGGGACCTCGCGGACACGAGCCCGGAGGACTGGAAGCTCGATGCGATCGTCGACGGAGACGTCGTCTATCTCCGGTTCCCGCCGCTCGCAAAGGAGTTGCCCGACGGCAAGACGTGGATCAAGGGGAATGCGAAGGAGCTCTCGCAGTCGGGAACCTCGGGACTCGATCAGGCCGGTGCGCTGTCCGGGATGGACGCGCGCGACGTCTTCAGCTTCCTCGAGGGTGTCTCGGGGACGATCGAGGCGGTCGGGAGCGAGGACGTGCGGGGCGTCTCGACAAGTCACTACCGGGCCACGCTCGATCCCACGAAGCTCACCGCTCTCGTGCCGGCCGACCAGCAGGGCAGCCTCGGCGGCATCGACGAGGCCGCCAAGCAGGCAGGTCTCACCGATCTACCGATCGACGTCTGGGTCGACGCCGACGGGCGCGTCCGCAAGCTCTCGATCGAGCTCGACGCGAAGATGCCCGGCTCCGATGCGTCGCTGCAGGCATCGCTCGTCGTCGAGGTGTACGACTACGGCATGCCGCTCGATCTCGAGCTGCCACCGGCCGATCAGGTCGCCGACGCGGCGACGTTGAAGCCGAAGAGCTCCTAAAGCGCAGAACGGCCCGGCCGGCTGCGGGTGTCACCTCTCGCACGGACGCACGAACGGATCGTCGGTGCTGAAATGCAAGACCTGACCTCGGTCCGTCACACTAGGAGCATGTCCGCACCGCCGACGTCCCGGATCGAGGCGTCCATCCGCGCCCACGACCTCGTGCCTCCCGGAGGCGCCGTCACGTGCCTCGTCTCCGGCGGCGCCGACTCGACCTGCCTCTGGCACGCCATGCGCACGCTCGGCTACGACGTCGACGCCGTACACGTGCACCACGGCGTCAGAGGAGCGGATGCGGATGCCGACGCCGAGCACTGCGCGACGACCATGGGCGCGCGCGTCATCCACGTCGAGCCCGTCGCGACCGAGGCCGCGATGCGCGAGCTTCGCTATGCGGCAACCGCGGAAGCGGGCCTGCGCGCGACGGGGCACACCGCGACCGACCAGGCCGAGACGGTGCTGTACCGCATCGTCTCGAGCGGTTCGACACGTGGCATCAAGGTGCGGCGCGAGGACGGCGTCGTGCGGCCGCTGCTCGACCTGACCCGGGAGGAGACCCTCACGTATTGCAGCGAGCGCGATCTTCCGGTTCGGGTCGACGGGACGAACACGGAGACCGGCCGCGGGCTGATCCGCGAGGAGATCCTGCCGATGCTCCGCCGCCTCCATCCTGGAGCCGAGGCCAACCTGCGCGCCCTCGGAGAGCAACGCCCCTCGCTCCCGCGCGCGCTCGAGACGTCGCTCGTCGAGTTGCTCTCGTCGCGTGCAGGCACCCGCTCGGCAGACCTCGGAGGGGGCGTTCGTGCGGTCCGCGAGTACGACACGCTGCGACTCGAGGGCACGATCGAGTGGGGACCGTGGACGCTCGAGTCGCACCGCGACGACCTCGACGTGCGAACGCGGCGGCCTGGGGATCATCTGGCAGGGCGCCGCAAGAAAGTGCAGGATCTCCTCGTGGACGCAAAGGTGCCCAGGGCAGAACGGGAGACGTGGCCGATCGTCGTCTGCGGCGACGACGTCGTCGCCGTGCCCGGCATCGCCGTCGCGCCCGGGTGGGACGGAGTCGTCGAAGCAAGGAGGCTCGGTGAATGAGGTAGACCACGGCGTCGGGGAGATCCTGATCGACGAAACCGCGGTGAAAGAGCGCGTCGCCGCCCTCGGCGTCGAGATCTCCGCCGACTACGCCGGACAGGACCTGCTGCTCGTCGGCGTGCTGAAGGGCGCCGTCTTCTTCATGGCGGATCTGATGCGCGAGCTCTCGATCCCGTGCGAGATCGACTTCATGGCGATCTCGAGCTACGGCGCGGCGACCGACTCCTCGGGTGTCGTACGGATCCTCAAGGATCTCGACATCAACATCGCGGGTCGCAACGTGATCGTCGTCGAGGACATCATCGACTCCGGTCTCACGCTGTCGTACCTGATGCGGAATCTCCAGGCGCGCAAGCCGACGTCGCTCGAGGTCTGCACGCTGCTGACCAAGCCCGAGCGGCGCGAGATCGAGGTACCGGTCCGGTACGTGGGCTTCGAGATCCCGAACAAGTTCGTGATCGGGTACGGCCTCGACTTCGCCGAGCGATACCGGAATCTCCCGTACATCGGGGTTCTGCACCCGGATCTGGTCCCCGGAGCGCCGCGTTAGGCGTTGGTGAACGCGGGCGCCTCGCGCCGTAGCGGCGGGGCACGCTGCTACCCTCCTCTGTACTCGTGAGCCGCTTCTTTCGCAGTGCGCTGTTCCCTCTCGTCGTCATCGTCGTGCTCGTCTATCTCGCGAGCCAGACGCTGATTCCAAAGCGTGAGAGCGCGACCAAGCTCACGTACTCGCAGCTCATCACGCAGGCCGAGCAGGGGAACGTCAGCGAGGTCAAGTTCAACCCGAACCGCCAGTCGATCGAAGCGACACTCGACTCGGGCACGAAGGTGAAGGTCAACTACCCGACGCCGCAGTCGGCGACGGCGTTCCAGAACCTGCTCGAAGAGCAGAACATCAAGTTCGACTCGAAGGGCACGGGGACCTCGACGTGGGTGGCAATGCTCACCGGGCTGCTGCCGATCCTCCTGCTCGTCGGCTTCTGGATCTTCCTCATGAACCAGATGCAGGGCGGCGGCTCGAAGGTGATGAGCTTCGGCAAGAGCAAGGCCAAGCGGATGTCGCCGGACTCGCCGAAGGTCACATACAAGGACGTCGCAGGCGCGGACGAGGCCGTCGAGGAGCTTCACGAGATCAAGGAGTTCCTCGAGAACCCGAAGAAGTTCCAGGCGCTCGGCGCGCGGATCCCCAAGGGCGTGCTCCTCTACGGCCCTCCCGGAACCGGTAAGACGCTGCTCGCGCGCGCGACGGCCGGCGAGGCAGGCGTCCCGTTCTTCTCCATCTCCGGCTCGGATTTCGTCGAGATGTTCGTCGGTGTCGGTGCCTCTCGCGTGCGCGACCTCTTCGAGCAGGCGAAGCAGGCGAGCCCCTGCATCATCTTCATCGACGAGATCGACGCAGTCGGGCGCCATCGCGGCGCCGGCATGGGTGGAGGCCACGACGAGCGCGAGCAGACCCTGAATCAGCTTCTCGTCGAGATGGACGGTTTCGAGCAAAAGGACAACGTGATCCTCATCGCCGCGACGAACCGGCCGGACATCCTCGACCCTGCGCTTCTCCGTCCCGGCCGTTTCGACCGCCAGATCGTCGTCGATCGCCCCGACCGCAAGGGGCGCCGCGACATCCTCGAGGTGCACTCGAAGGGCAAGCCGCTCGGCAAGGAGCTCGACCTCGACGTCCTCGCAGCGCAGACCCCCGGATTCACGGGCGCCGACCTCGCGAACGTGATCAACGAGTCGGCCCTGCTCGCCGCCCGCCGGGGTGAGAAGACGATCGGTCAGAAGGAGCTCGAGGAAGGGATCATGCGCGTGATCGCCGGTCCCGAGAAGAAGTCCCGGCTCTTCTCGGAGAAGGAGCGGCGGATCACCGCCTACCACGAGATGGGGCACGCCCTCGTCGGCTACTACCTCGAGGGCACCGACGACGTCCACAAGATCTCGATCGTCAGTCGCGGCCAGGCGCTCGGGTACACGATCTCGCTCCCGAGCGAGGATCGTTACCTGACGACCAAGGGCACGCTGATGTCCGTGATGGCGATGACGCTCGGCGGCCGCGCCGCCGAGGAGCTCGTCTTCCACGAGGTCACAACCGGGGCCGCGAACGACCTCGAGAAGGTCACGCACACCGCCAAGCAGATGATCATGCGGTTCGGGATGAGCGAGAAGCTCGGCCCGCGTGTGCTCGGACGAGACCACGACATGCCGTTCCTCGGCCGTGACATGGGCTCGGCGCCCGACTACTCGGAGGAGATCGCCCGCGAGATCGACGACGAGATCCGCCGTGTCATCGAGGAGGCGCACGATTCCGCGACGCGCGTCCTGCGCGAGCACATGGAGGAGCTCCACCACCTCTCGCTCGTCCTGATCGAGCGCGAGACGGTCGACAAGGATCAGTTCGAGCGCCTGCTGGCCGGCGAGCCGGAGTCGACGGTGTTCCCCGACGAGGTCGTTCCTGTGGTGCCGCCCCTCGTCGACGACGGCGCGCCCGAGAAGAAGCCCGTCCTACGACCGTCCCCCCGTGCAGTGCCGGGAGCGGCGATGCAGCCACCCGCCGAGGGCGCTGCCGGCTGATTCCCCCGGCCGACCGGGCTCATTCCGGTCGGTCTCGCTTCACCCCCTTCGGCGCCTCGTGTGCTCCCATGACGAGGAGTCCGACGGCACCGGCCGCGGCCGCGACGCCGACGGCCTCGATCGCAAGACCGCCCGTGCGGAGAAGATCGACGAGCGCCAGCATGGCGCCGCCGAGAGCGAGCGCCACGAGGGTCAGCATCGCGACGAAGGCAAGCCGCCGGGTCGCCGAGCCCGCCTCGTCGGTCACGCCGGGCCGGAACTCGATCGACAGGTGGGCCAGCTCGCCGATCGCGAGCAGCAGGGCGCCGACGACTGCCGACCTGCCGTCGAGGGGAGGCTCGTCGATCACGAGGATGAGCGCGTAGGCGGCGCCGAGCAGAGCTAGGCTGCCGGCGATCGGTTGCGGCTGGCCGACGACGAGCGTGGTCGCGAGGAGGAAGACCGCGACCGCGCCGAGCCCTCCGGCGGGCTGTGACGCCTCCGGGCCGGCGCTCAGTGCCAGCCAGCCGGTGAGACCGGCGGCGACAGCAACCGAGGCGAGGCCCAGCGCTAGCGCCTTGCGAGTCGCGCGCGACGGCGTGATGCGCTCACCCCCTCGAGTCCGACTCCGAGCGGGACGTCGTCCCGCCATTGCGCCACCGCGACTCCGAAGCGCTCGAACCGGGCGCGCAAGGCGGCGCGGCGGAGCAGCCAGAGACGGTACGCGAGGGCGTCGCTTCCGTCACCGGGCCCGACGATGTCCTCCGGCGAGACCTCGACGATGAACAGGTCGTAGCCGCGGCCGCGAAGGTCGAGCAGCGCCGCGATCGAGCGCTCGTCGAGGAGCGGCGTCACCGCGATCACGAGGGCACCGGGCGGCAGGGTTCGCGCCGGGATCGTGTTGACGTCCTTCCAGGCGTAGCTGAACTCGACGCCGGTCTCGAGCAGGGCGTCGATGAGGCGATAGCGCTGCACGAGGCCCGAGCCCGGCTCGAGCCAGCGAAGTATTCCCCCGAACGTGACGAGGCCGACGCGGTCACGCCGTTCGAGATACCGACCGGCGAGGGTGGCCGCCGCCCGCACCGCACGCTCCAGCGTGCCGTCTTCCTCGTTGCTTCCGCGCACCTCGGCGAAGCTGTCGAGGAACAGGACGACGTCGGCGTTGCGGTCGGGATGCCGCTCGTTGACGATGAGCTCGCCGCGGCGGGCGCTTGCGCGCCAGTTGACCGAGCGCAGTCGGTCGCCCGGCACGAAGTCGCGGGTGTCGGCGAACTCGAGACCGTCTGCCCTCACCCGCGCGACGAGGCTGCCTGTGGCGAGTTGCGTCTCGAGGGGAGCGACGAGGCTCCGCAGGAGCTCGGGACGCGGGTAGATTCGGAGCCGGTGCGGGCGGCTGAGGCCGCCCTCCCACGTCAGCATCCCGATCCGTCCCCGGGCGCGGAAGCGGATCTCGCCGAGGTCGACCGATCCCCACCGCAGGCAGCGGAGTGTCGTCGTGACCGTTCGCTCCTCCCCCGCTCGGAGGCTGACGCCGATCGGGTTGCCCCCGCCGACGACGGTGACGCCGCGCGGAACGACGAGGTTGAGCTCGAGCTTCTCGACACGCGTGCGGGCGCTGATCTCGATCGCTGCCACCACGTCGTCGCCCTCGAGCGCGCGGTCGCGGTCGAAGGTGAGCCACGCCCGGATGTCCGGCGGGCCCTCGAAGAAGAGCCCGACCGCCACGATCAGCGCGAAAGGCGCAGCGACGACGACCAGCTCCGGCCGGCGCAGGGCAAGCGCGCCGATCAGCCCGAGCGCGGCCAGGCCGACGTACGAGGCAAGCCGGGGGGAGGCGAACGGGGTCACGCGCCGGAGACGACGTCCTCGGCCGGAGGGGTCGGCACCAGGGCGAGCGTCTCGGTTACGACGTCGGCGCCCGATCGTCGCTGCACCCACAACTCGGGTTTCAGGAGAAGGCGATGTGCGAGCGCTGGAACCGCAATCGCCTTGACGTCGTCCGGGGTCACGAAGTCCCGGCCCGCGAGCGCCGCGCGACAGCGGGAGAGCTTGAGGAGGGCGAGGCTGCCGCGGGGGCTTGCGCCGACCGCGAGGCTCGTGCTCTCGCGCGTTGCGGCGACGATGTCGACCATGTAGCGACTGACCGACGGCTCGACATGGACGAGCTCCACGGCAGCCTGCATTGCGAGCAGCGTCTCCCGATCAATCACCTGCTTCAGCTCGATCTCGTCCTCCCCGCGATCCATGCGCCGCGCGAGCATCTCCCACTCGGCATCCCCGCTCGGATAGCCGAATCCGGTGCGCAGGAGGAAGCGGTCGAGCTGCGCCTCCGGTAGCGGATAGGTTCCCTCGTACTCGATCGGGTTCTGGGTCGCGAGCACGAGAAACGGCCGCTCGAGCGGACGCGTGACCCCGTCTGTGGTGACCTGGCGCTCCTGCATCGCTTCGAGAAGCGCAGCCTGGGTCTTCGGCGGGGCGCGGTTGATCTCGTCGGCGAGGAGGAGGTTCGTGAAAATCGGTCCGGAACGGAACTCGAAGTCGCCGTCGCGCTGGTTCCAGATCGACGAGCCGGTTACGTCGGCGGGTAGGAGGTCGGGTGTGAACTGCACGCGGCTGAACCCGAGCCCGCTCGCCTCCGCGAACGAGCGCGCCGTGAGCGTCTTCGCGAGCCCCGGTACGTCCTCGAGGAGCACATGGCCGTCGGCGAGCATGCCGAGGAGCACGAGTTCGAGTTGCTCACGCTTGCCGACGACGGCGCGCTCGACCTCGTCCACGAGGCGGCTACCGGTCTCGGCGAGCTCCCGAAGCTCCATCAGAGGTGCTCCAGGGAGGTGATGACGCGGTCGAGCTCGGGCGTCTGCATGCCTGGGTCGTTGCGCTCCTGCGGCTCCGGCCGATCCGGCCTGACGACCTCCCAGGCGGGGTCGCCGAGCGCGGCACGAGCCCGCTCGGGCTCGCGTTGGAGATCGATGCCACGCCGGGACGCGAGGAGGTCCGTGGCGAGGTCGACAAGGACGGGCCGGAGGCGGAAGTGGACGTCGAACGAGGAGGCGCCGGCCATCGAGAGTTCGCGCTCGGTGCGGGCGAGGGACGCCGGCCGCTGCACGGCTTGCGACGCTTGCGCGAGGCTCGCGAGGAACGGCGAGTGTCCGGTTGGGTAGGCGTCGTTGACGATCGAGAGGAGCGCGACGAACGCGAGCCCGAGCATGACGAGAAGCCAGACGTGAATCGCGAGCGCCGCGCGATCGGGAGCAATCACGAGCGTGACGACGAGCGCCACCGTCGGGAGGGAGATCCACTCCACGGCCCGCCAGACGCGGCGCATCAGGACCACGCTCGCTCGCGGAGCTCTGCCGCGGCTGCGACCCGCCGCTCCTCGGCGAGGATCTCGGCCGCGCGCAGCTCGTTGCGAACTGCTTCCAGGGCCTCGATCGCGTCGTTCTTCATCTCGGGCGCCACATCATGTCCCGAGAACTTCGCCCATGCGAAGAGCGCGGTCAAGCGAGAGACGGCACGACGGCTCACCTCCAGGTCGGCGAAGATCCGCAGTAGATACTCGTCCGGGGCCTCGGAAGGAGCGCGGGGGAGACCGTAGGCGGCAAGCGCTTGCTCCATGCGCGCGTACGCACCGATCACGGCGCGTCGGGGATCTGCCTCTGCCCGCAGGTCGTCGAGGGTGTCGTCGAGGAGGTCGGTCAGCGTCGGGATCAGTGACTCCGGGATCGGCGGCAGGCTTCGCCTCCTGGCGCGGTACGCGACCACCCACAGGACGATCGCGATCGCGAGCAACCCGAGCACGATCAGGACGGGCCCCGTCGCGAACTCCGGCTCGTACCCGGGGGCCGCGCCGGGTACGTCGATGTCGGCGCGCCGCGATCCAGGGCGCAGACGATCGAGGATCGTCTGTCCCCGTTCGCCGTTTCCCGAAAGCCAGCGGATGAAGAGCGCGAGGAGGCCGAAGCCGACCGCCGCGGCGATCACCGCATCGCGGCGGCGAGCTCTGCTCCGCTGGGTCACTGCCTGCGCGAGCATCCCCTTGCGATTGACGAGCAGAAGCACGAGCAGGATCGTGCCGAACACCATCCACACGAGGAACAGGCTCACCATCACGTCGATGAAGCGGTGGGAGGGCGGGCGCGTCCCGCCCGACCCCACCGGAACCGATCCGGTCGAGGCGACCGCGACGGCCAGGAGCAGGCTGAGGAGCACGAGCAGCCCGATCGCGGCGCGATGCCTCGAGCCGCTATTCATCTACCCTCCACCGTCTGATGAGCCGTCCGCCTCTTGCCGCGTGTTGGGAGCGCCCCTCCGTGATCGGGATCGTGAACGTCACGCCCGACAGTTTCTCCGACGGCGGCGAGAACCTCGATCCGGCCGCTGCCGTGAGGACCGCGCGCAGGCTCCTCGACGAAGGCGCGGCGGTGGTCGACATCGGCGGCGAGTCGACGAGGCCGGGCGCCGACGACGTCTCGCTCGACGACGAGCTGCGGCGTGTCATGCCGGTGCTGGAGGGACTCGCGGGCCTCCCGCTCTCGGTCGACACGTCGAAGGCCGAGGTCGCGGGGCGCGCCCTCGCTCTCGGAGTCGCACTCGTGAACGACGTCACCGCACTACGGGCCGACCCGGAGCTCGCGGGCGTGATCGCAGACGCGGGAGCATACGTGTGCCTGATGCACATGCAGGGGGCGCCGCGGACGATGCAGCAGCAGCCGACATACGACGATGTCGTCGGTGAGGTCGCCGCGTTCCTCGAGGAGCGCCTCGCCGTCGCCGTCGCCGCGGGTATCGCGGAGGATCGCGTCTGTCTCGATCCCGGGATCGGCTTCGGCAAGACCGTCGACCAGAACCTCGCGCTCCTCAGGGGGCTCGACCGGATCTGTGCGATCGGGCGGCCGGTGCTCGTCGGCGTCTCGCGCAAGAGCACGCTCGCTCGCCTCCTCGGCGATCCCAACGGCCGCGTTGGCAGCGACGCAGCATCCGTCGGCGCTGCGATAGCGGCGTTCGACCGGGGAGCCAGCCTGTTTCGCGTGCACGACGTCGCCTCCCACGTCGACGCGCTCACGATTGCTGCCGCAGTCGAACAGGGTGCCCACCCATGACGATCGAGCTTCACGGCATCATCCTGCACGGATACCACGGCGTGCTCGAGGAGGAGCGCCGGAACGGCCAGCGGTTCCTCGTCGACGTCGAGCTCGACCTCGAGGGCGAGCGGGCCGCGGACAGCGACCTGATCGAGGACGCCGTCGACTACCGGGAGATCGTGGCCAAGGTCAGGGAGATCTCTGACGAGCGCGCGTACCGGCTCCTCGAGGCATTCGCTGCCGCGGTCGCCGACGCGCTCGTAGCAGGGTGGCCAGTGACCGCGGCACGCGTCAGGGTTCGGAAGCCGGATGTCGTGCTCGACCCGCCCGTCGAGTACGCGGCCGTTGCCGTCGAGCGACGCGCACGGCCCTGAGCGGGCCCGAGCGCCGACCGGGTCAGGAGACGCGGAGGCGATACGTTGCCTCTCGCACGTTCTTCGCAGGGGCGACAGCGAGAAACACGTAGCGCCCTGCTCCCTTGTTGGTGTACGTCAGCCGCTCGGTCGTGCCCGGCTGGATCGCCCGGGCGAGTCGGTCCGCGGCAGCGTTGCGCCCTGTGACGCCGACGGCGGTCGAGTTCCACAGGCTGAGGTCGAGGTTCGCATCGGCCGTGAGCGCTGCCCTGACCCGGCCGTTCTTCGGGAGCCAGATGCGATACACGTCGCGCGGATCCTCGACGCGATCGATCCTGGCCCTGACAGTGTTCGCGCGCTTGCGCGGTGTTGTGAGCGGCGGCACGGACGTGTCGTAGAAGCCGTCGAGCTTGACGAACTCGATGTCGTCGTTCGGCTCGAGTGGGTCGCGGACGTTCGCGGGAAACGAGAGGGCGTTCGGGACGTTAAGGATGCCGAAGCCCGCGGCGTTGTCCCTTCCGGGGGCACCGACATCGACCGCCGAGCGGCGCATGATCTCGAACAGTTGGCTTGCGTCGAGCGCCGGGCGGACGGTCCAGACCCACGCCGCGGCACCTGAGACGAGGGGTGCCGCAAAGCTCGTCCCATCGCCCGTCCGCCAGCCCTTGCCGAGCGCGGTTGCGATCGGGATGTCGACACCGGGAGCCGCGAGGTCGACGAACCGCGAGCGGCTCGAGAACGGTGCGATACCGTTCGACGAGTCGCTAGCGGCGACCGTCAGGACGTGCGGAATGCTGGCCGGATATCCGAGCGTGTTTCCGGTATCGCCGCTGTTGCCGGACGCGGCGACGACGAGCGATCCCTTCCTGATCGCCTCGTAGATCGCCTGCTCGATCACGTCTTCCTTGGTGTCACTTCCGAGGCTGAGATTGATCACGCCGGGACCGTTGTTGGCCGCCGTGATGACGCCCTGCACGATCTGGAAGGTCTCGAGTTGCGTGCCCTGCCCTTTCGCTGCATCCCACGAGCGGAGCAAGGCCTCAGGATAGACCCCGACGATGCCGACGCCGTTCTCCGGTGCGGCCACGATCGACGCGACCGACGTCCCATGCTCACCGCCGATTCCTGCCGGCTCCTGTTCGTTCAGCGTCTCGGTGTTCGCGCGTCCGAGGAACTCCGGGTGCGTGACGTCGATGCCCGAGTCGATTATCGTTACCGGGCGTCCCGTGCGCGGAGGGCCCAGCGTGTCGACACCGATCGCCGCGCGCCACCATTCGGTCGGCACGAGTGGATCGCTGAAATCCGTGACGGCGAGCCGGCCCGCGATCCGGTTCGGAGTGCTGAGCGCGAGCGAGCCTCGTGTTCGCAGGAGCTTGACGAGCGGGCCGGAGGCACTGTTCGGCACGAGGTAGAGGCCGAGCGAGGGAGCCACGATCGTCCCGCCCGCAGCCGTGACCGTCACTGCGTCGGTGCAGCGTGCAGACGGGCGGAGCTCGACGAGCGTCGACCCGAGTGTTGGCTCGGCGGCCGACGTCGGCGGGCCGGCGATGCCGGCCACGAGAGCCCCGAGCAGGAGGGTGGGAAGCAGGCGCATTGTCTTCGGTAGTACGTGTTGATACCCACCGTAGATGCCGGTCGTGTTTAAGGTTGGGTTGTGGGTCGCGCCTACGTGGGGCTCGGAGCGAATCTCGGTGACCGGGCCGCAAGTCTTGCGCGCGCGCTCGAGCTCCTCGCCGAGCGGTCGGAGATCGAGGTCGTCGCCGTCTCGTCGTTCCGCGAGACCGACCCGGTCGGCTTTCTCGACCAACCTCGGTTCCTCAACGCTGCGGCGGCGATCGAGACCTCGTTGCGTCCGGAGGAGCTGCTCGCAACTCTTCTCGACGTCGAGCGAGAGCTGGGCCGTACCCGTGAAGGCCCGCGGTACGGGCCTCGCATCGTCGACCTCGACCTCCTCGTGATGGACGGTCTAAGGCTCGACGAGCCGGGCTTGACGCTCCCTCATCCGCGGCTGCACGAGAGGGCGTTTGCGCTCGAGCCACTCGTCGAGATCGACCCGTCTCTTCTCGTGCCCGGCCGTGGGACGGTGAGTGAGCTCCTCAGCGGGCTCGAAACGCAACCATCTAGAATCCGTCCATGAGTCATCTCGACGAGTTGGACGAATTCGAGGCGAAGCTCGAGCTCGAGCTGAAGCGCGAATACACCGCGGTCTTCGGTCTCTTCCGCTACTGCATCCTCACCCAGGATGCGACGTACCTGTGCAACCGGCTCGACCTCAAGGTGGTGCCACAGGCCAGCTATCCGTTCTTCCATCTCCAGATGGAGGACGTCTGGGTGTGGGACAAGAACCGGCCGACGAGGATGATTCCTCGCGCCGAGGTCTACACGTCGGGGGACATGACCGTCGAGGAGCTGCGTGGCGACGGCGACGAGCCCAAGCTGACCGCGCAGTCGCTCGCCGATCGCATCGGCGAGTCGCTGCCCGACGAGGAAGCCCTGTAGGCAGGACCTGTCCCGCCCGCGGGCGAGGCAGGCGTTCGTACAATCCGCCCCATGCTGCTCGCCGTCGACGTCGGGAATACCCAGACCGTTCTCGGCCTGTACGACGGCGATCGCCTCCGTGAGGACTGGCGCCTTGCGACCGAGCACACGCGGACGGGCGACGAGCTCGGCGTGCTCCTCGGAGGGATGCTCGACCTCGAGGCGATCGACGGGATCTGTCTCAGCTCGACCGTACCGACGCTGATCCGGGAGTGGGAGCGCGTGGCGAAACGCTGGGCCGACGCGCGCATTGTCGTTGTCGGCCCCGGCGTCAAGACGGGCATCTCCGTCCGCTACGACGACCCGCGGGAGGTCGGCCCCGACCGCATCGTCAACTCGATCGCAGCGCGGGAGCGCTACGGCGCCCCGGTGATCGTGGTCGATTTCGGCACGTCGACGAACTTCGACGTCGTCTCGCCCGCCGGTGAGTACGTCGGCGGGGTTCTCGCACCGGGCATCGAGACGTCGATGGAGGCGCTGTTCGCGCGTGCTGCTCGGCTTGTCAAGGTGGACTACGTCGAGCCGCCGACGGTGATCGGCAAGACGACGGTCGGCGGCCTGCAGTCCGGCATCGTGTATGGCTTCTCCGGCCAGGTCGACGGGATCGTCGCTGCGATCCGCCGGGAGCTCGGCGCCGAGGCCCGCGTGATCGCGACGGGCGGACTGGCCGAGCTCGTCGCACCGTACTCGACCACGATCGAGCTGGTCGATCAGCACCTCACGCTCGAAGGCCTCCGACTCGTCTGGGATCTGAACGTGTGATCGTCGAGTCGCACACGCTCGCCGTCTTCTCCCTCGCGGCGCTCGCCATTCTCGCGGTCCCGGGCCCGGCTGTTCTGTACATCGTCACGCGCAGCGTCGATCAGGGGCGGAGCGCCGGCCTCGCATCGGTTCTCGGGATCCACGTCGGCACGCTCTTCCACCTCGCGTTCGCGACCCTGGGGCTGTCGGCGATTCTCGTCTCGTCGGCGACGGCGTTCACGGTCGTCAAGCTCCTCGGTGCCCTGTATCTCGTCGTGATCGGCATCCGCACGCTTCTCGGTCGCGCAGCCGAGGACGCGACGGATCCCCAGAGACCGCCTCGCCGCCGTCGGAGGGATTTCGCCGAGGGCGTCGTCGTCAACGTCTTCAACCCGAAGACCGCGCTCTTCTTCCTCGCGTTCCTGCCGCAGTTCGTCGACCCGGCCAAGGGTCAGCCGTCACTCCAGATCCTCGTTCTCGGCCTCACCTTCATTGCTCTCGGCCTGATCACCGATTCGTCGTGGGCGCTCGCTGCGGGCTCGGCCGGGGAGGCGCTGCGCAAGAGCCGGATGTGGGTCCAGGTCCAGCGGTACGTCTCGGGATCGATCTTCGTCGGCCTCGGCCTTGTGACGGCCTTGACGGGCTCGCATACACGATCCGGGTAGGCGATCAGGCGCTCTCGAGGTGGAGCGTGAGGCGCGGCGGGAGCGAGATGACAACCGCGTCACGCGTGCGCTTTGCCTCGTAGAGCGCCCCATCGGCGCGATGCAGCGCTGCGCTCGGGGAGACCGAGCCGTCGAGCAGCGTGCCGCCGACGGAGACGGTCACGGGCAGGGCAGTCGTGGACGTCGCAACGGGGAGGTCACGGACGAGAAGGCGGATGCGCTCGGCGACCTCCTCCAGCTGGCGGTGGCCGCGGACAGCCGGCGCGAGCACGGTTATCTCCTCGCCGCCCCAGCGCGCGACGACGTCTGACGGCCGCAAGCCCTCGCTGAGGCGGGTGACGACCTCGATCAGTACCTCGTCGCCGACCTTGTGCCCGAACCGGTCGTTGACCGACTTGAATCGATCGAGGTCGACGACGAACAGCCCTGCCGGAAGGCCGCCGCGAACGACACGCGCGTGCTCTGCGATCATCGCCTCCTCGAAGGCGCGGCGATTCGGCGCGCCGGTGAGCTGATCCCGTCGCGCATTGGCCTGTTCGGTTGCGAGAGCGACGGCGGCCGACTCGCGGCTCCGCTGTGCGGTGAGGAGCATCGCGAGGAGAGACGCCGTTGCGGCTGCGACGAGCACCGCGCTCGCGCCGCCCGCGATGAGGAGCACCGAGAGCAGCGGGACGACGAGAACCGATTCGAGCAGGTCCACGCGGAGGCCCCGCAACCAGAGCTCGACTATCTGGCCCGGGTGGCGCTCGAGAATGATGAAGAAGCGACAGACCGTGTTGACGGCGGCGGCGGCCAGCATTGCCGCCGTCGCGAGGGCGGCTGCGAGCCCGCCTCCGAGCTCGTCGCCGCTGACGAGCGCCAGCCCGACGAGGCCCGCCGCGAGGCCCTGCAGCGCGGCGACGCCGCCTTCGGCCGCAGTACGGCGCCAGACCGCACCGCGGTGGACGATCTGCGTGGCGACGCCGGCTGCCACGCCGAGGAGCGGTCCCCCGATCAGCCCCGCGAGAACGACGACGGGCGTCGCCGCCGTGTACCAGCTTCGCGGGCCGAGCTGAAGGACCGCCTGGCTCGCAGCAGCCGCCAATCCGACGAGGACGAGCGAGATCGCGGGCGAGCTCGTGACCGACGGGCCGAGCGTCACGGCGCACGCCACCGCGCCGGCGAGGGCGGCGACGGGCAGTCCGACAGCGACGAGCGTGCCACGGGTCGGGTCTGCGACCTCCGCGGACGGGTGCGTTCGGACCTTGGGGCTTAGCCCCCGGTGTGTCCCAGCGTTCCCTCTCACGGCTACTAGAGAGAACGGGTAGAAACCCCTGTTCGAGTATCACCCGCGCGGGGGAGGCTGTGCCCCCTAGTGCTCGCTGTGGGGCGGCCTCGCGTCGCGGACGACAGGTTTCGGGCGCACGCTAGCCGCCGCCGTAGACCGAGATCGGGAGTGTCAGCGTGACCTCGTCTCCCGACGGCAGATCTGCTTCGAGCTGCTCGATGAGCGGCAACGACCCGGGCGCGGCGGCGATCAGGCGGCGCTCGACCTCCTCGGTCGAGTCGAGCACGACGAGCTCCTGCTTGAACGGCCGTGGGAAGCGCCCGCGACCGAGGTACCACGCGTAGAACTTCTTCAGGAACCCGGACGCGCGTCGCTCTCCGAGCTCGCGGACCGTCTCGCGAATGAAGAGCACGAGCTCGGCTACAACCTCCTCGCGGCTCGGTTCCTCGGCGTCGCCGTCGACGATCTCGCGCAGCGCCCACGGGTTTCCCTGTGCGCCCCTGCCGACCATCACGGCCGTCGCTCCCGTCGTGGCGAGGACTGCCTGCGCCCGGGCGCGCGAGGTGATGTCACCCGACGCGATCACCGGGACATCGACGCGGGAGACGAGCTCGGCCGTCAACGAGTGGTCGGCGGTTCCCGTGTACATCTGCTGCGCGGAGCGTGGGTGCAGCGTCAGGACGGACGCGCCCGCCGCGACGAGCAGCGGCCCCACGGTCAGGCAGTCGCGTGAGCCGTCCCTCAACCCGCGCCGCATCTTGACGGAGACGGGGAGATCCACGGCGTCCGCGACGGCGGCAACGATGCGGCAGGCGAGATCGGGGTCGTCGAGCAGGGTCGCGCCCGCGCCGGTCTTCGTCACCTTCCGCACCGGGCAGCCGAAGTTGATGTCGACGATGTCGGCCCCGGCAGCGGCCACCATCCTGGCCGCCTCTGCCATCGTCTCCGGGTTCGAGCCGAAGAGCTGGATCGCGAGCGGGTGCTCGTCCGACGCTACCCGGAGGTAGCCGAGCGTCTTCTCGTTGCGATGCTCGATCCCGGCGCACGAGACCATCTCCGAGCAGACGAGGCCTGCTCCGAACCGGCGCCCCTGGCGGCGGAATGCCTGCACGCTGACGCCCGCCATCGGCGCGAGGACGAGCCGCGTCGGCACTTCCACGGCGCCGATCTGCCAGCTCTGTCGAAGATCGAGGTCGCGTTCGGTCGGCATCGGGATCAATGGTAGATGCCGTTTGCGCAGGGGCAGCCACGGCAGCTACCCTTCACGACCGTCGTGACGCCCGGAATCGGGCGGAAGCCCTACCCAAGCCGCTGGAGGCCCGTTACCGTGAAGGAAGTGCTCCTCACCCCCGAGGGCTACGAGAAGCTGACGCACGAGCTTGAGGTGCTACGTACCGAGAAGCGCCGAGAGGTTGCCGATCGCATTCGTGTCGCCCGTGAGTTCGGCGACATCGCCGAGAACGCCGAGTACGACGACGCGAAGAACGCGCAGGCCATGCTGGAGCACAAGATCGCCCAGCTCGAGGAGCGCCTCCTCAGCGCGCGCGTGATCGACACCGACGACGTCGACACGAGCGTCGTCTCGGTCGGCTCGGTCGTTCGCCTGCGGGACGTCGCCGCCAAGCAGACGGTCAAGTACCACATCGTGGGCTCGGCCGAGGCGAATCCGGCCGAGTTCAAGCTCTCCAACGAGTCGCCTGTAGGGCGTGCGATCCTCGGGCACAAGAAGGGTGAGACGGTCGAGGTCCAGACGCCGCGCGGGAGCAAGATCAAGTTCAAGATCATGGAGATCACGGCAGCCTGACCGCACGGCGACCGGCGTCAGCCGGTCTTCCGGGCAGACGCCCGATGTCCACGCCCCCGACATCCGCCAAGCGCTTTCCCGATCGGGACGAGATCGCCGCGGTTCGAGGCGAGTGCGAGCCGCTCGAGGCGGGCCAGTCGGCCGACACGGACCGCCGAATCGCGGGCAGGGCGATGGCCCGCCGGGACATGGGCAAGCTCGTCTTCCTCGACGTCGTCGACCGCTCCGGTCGGATTCAGGTCATCTGCGAGACGGCGACGACGGGTGAGGTCGACGTCCACCTCGGCGATGTCGTCGGCGTCACCGGGCAACCGGCCCGCGCGCGGCGGGGGGAGCCGTCGCTTCTCGCGGAGTCGCTCGAGGTGCTGTCGCGGAACACGCAGTCGCTTCCCGACACGTTCCACGGACTGACCGATGTCGAGCTTCGCTACCGCAAGCGCTACCTCGATCTCCTCGTCAACGAGGAGACACGGGCCGACTTCATCCTGCGCTCGCGCGTCGTCACGGCCGTTCGCGCCGTCCTCGATGCCGACGGGTTTCTCGAGGTCGAGACGCCCGTGCTGCAGCCGCTCTACGGTGGCGCGTCGGCACGTCCGTTCGTCACACATCACAACGAGCTCGAGCGCGATCTCTACCTGCGCATCGCGACGGAGCTGTATCTGAAGCGGCTGATCGTCGGCGGTCTCGAGCGCGTCTACGAGATCGGGAAGGACTTCCGCAACGAGGGCGTGTCCTTCAAGCACAACCCCGAGTTCACGATGTTGGAGTGGTACGAGGCGTATGCCGACTACCGCGACACGATGGTGCGGATCGAGACGCTCGTCGGGTCGGTCGCGCGGCAGGTGATCGGGACGACGGAGGTGCAGTTCCGCGGCCACGACCTCGACGTGAAGGCGCCGTGGCAGCGAATCCGGTTCACCGAGGCGCTCGAGTCGAACGGGCTGTGGACGCGCGACGAGGTCGAGCTTCGCGCCCGGCTCACCGAGCGGGACGTCGACACGGATGGGGACAGGGACTGGGCGCAGTTGATCGACAAGGCCTTCAGTCACTTCGTCGAGCCCGAGCTGATCCGGCCGACGATCGTCCACGACTACCCGGTCGAGATCTCCCCGTTTGCGCGAGCGACCGGCGACGATCCGACGCTTACCGAGCGATTCGAGTTCTTCGTCGGTGGGATGGAGCTTGGCAACGCGTTCTCGGAGATCAACGACGCAGCGACGCAGCAGGAGCGGTTCGACCAGCAGGCACAGCAGCTCGACGGCGAGCCCGGCGACCCCGACTACGTCGAGGCGCTGTCGTACGGGATGCCGCCGACCGGCGGGCTCGGTCTCGGCATCGACCGTCTCGTGATGCTGCTCACCGGCCGCGAGACGATTCGCGACGTCGTCCTCTTCCCGGCTCTGCGCTCCAACCCGTAAGGCGGGTACGACCCCACCGGGACAGGGCCGGGCGGGAGAGGTCCCGCCCTACGGTCGGCGAGAGCGCTCGAATGCGACCACGTCCGAGAGAACGTCGTCGAGCGACCGCTTCGGCTCCCAGCCGATCGCGGCGCGGATCTTGTCCGTCGACGGGATCCGGTGGAGCATGTCCTCGATCCCGTGCTCGTACACCTCGGCGTACGGAACGTTCGTGACGCCGGACGACGACCCGGTGAGCTCGATCACCTTCGCTGCCAGCTCCGAGATCGAGATGCGGTTCGTGGCCCCGACGTTGTAGATCTCGCCCGAGACGTCGTCGTCCATCAGCCCCTGCAGGGCGCGGATCGTGTCCGCCACGTGGCAGAAGCAGCGCGTCTGGCCGCCGTCGCCGTGGATGTCGAGCGGCCGCCCCTCGAGAGCCCGCTGCACGAAGGTCGGGATCACCATCCCGTACTGGCCGCTCTGGCGCGGCCCGACGGTGTTGAAGAGGCGCGCGATCGTGCAGTCGAGCCCGTGCTCCGAGAAGTGGGCGAGTGCGAGGAACTCGTCCATCGCCTTCGAGTCGGCGTACGCCCAGCGGCGCTGGGTCGTCGGACCGTAGATCCGGCGTGCCGTCTCCTCGAGCGGTGTCTCCTCGCGATGGTCGCCGTAGACTTCGGAGGTCGACGCGACGAGGACACGTTTCCCGAAGCGGTGGCAGTGCTCGAGGACGATCTCGGTACCGCGGAGGTTGGTCACGAGCGTCTGCACCGGCTGCTCCACGATCAAGCGCACGCCGACCGCGGCCGCGAGGTGGTAGACGACGTCACACTTGTAGACGAGCTCGTTCACGCTCGTCCAGTGGAGGACGCTGTCGACGACGAGGTGGAAGGCCGAGCGGTCACGGAGGTGCTCGACGTTCGCGAGGGACCCGGTCGAGAGGTCGTCGAGCGCCCACACTTCCCAGCCGTCGTCGAGGAGACGCTCGGCCAGGTGGCTGCCGATGAATCCCGCCCCGCCCGTGATGAGAGCCTTGCCTGCCATCGCGGGGAGGCTACCGGCTACCGCGGTCGACCATACCGGCAGCGAGGCACGGCGCCGAGCAGGCGGCGTCGACGTATCCGTTCGGTACGATGGTCTGACCCTCACTTCGAGGCCTGCGGGCGTCGTAGGCTTCGAGTCGATGCGGAAAGGAGGGTGGACGGTTGTTCGAGCGATTCACCGAACGAGCCCGTCAGGTCGTCGTCCTTGCTCAGGACGAGGCCCGGGCCCTGAAGCACAACTACATTGGCACGGAGCACATCCTGCTCGGCCTGCTGCGCGAGGAGGAAGGTCTCGCTGCGCGGGTGCTCGAATCGCTCGACATCACGGTCGAGGAGGTGCGCGCGCAGGTCGCCCGCATCGTCGGCCAGGGTGACGAGGTCACGACCGGCCAGATCCCGTTCACGCCGCGCGCGAAGAAGGTGCTCGAGCTCGCGCTGCGCGAGGCACTGTCGCTCGGCCACAACTACATCGGCACCGAGCACATCCTGCTCGGCCTCGTGCGCGAGAACGAGGGTGTCGCAGCCCGGATCCTGCTCGACTTCGACGCCGACGCCGAGAAGATCCGCAACGAGATCATCCGCATGCTCTCGGGCCCGGGTCGCCGGCAGGCCGGCACCGGCGCCGCCGCGGGTGGGGAGAAGACGAAGAACTCGAAGCTGCTCGACCAGTTCGGGCGCAACCTGACGAAGATGGCGACCGAGGGCAAGCTCGACCCCGTCGTCGGGCGCCAGACCGAGATCGAGCGCGTGATGCAGATCCTCTCGCGCCGTCAGAAGAACAATCCGGTCCTGATCGGTGAGCCCGGCGTCGGCAAGACCGCCGTCGTCGAGGGCCTGGCATCGCGAATCGCAGCGAACCAGGTGCCGGAGCTGCTCAAGAACAAGCAGATCTACACGCTCGACCTCGCGGCCCTCGTCGCCGGCTCGAAGTACCGCGGCGAGTTCGAGGAGCGCCTCAAGAAGGTGATGAAGGAGATCACCCAGCGAGGCGACATCATTCTGTTCATCGACGAGCTCCACAATCTCGTCGGCGCGGGTGCGGCCGAGGGAGCAATCGACGCAGCTTCTATCCTCAAGCCGGCGCTCGCCCGCGGCGAGATGCAGACGATCGGCGCAACGACGCTCGACGAGTACCGCAAGTACCTCGAGCGCGACGCGGCGCTCGAGCGCCGCTTCCAGCAGGTCCGGGTCGAGGAGCCGTCGATCGACGACACGGTGCAGATCCTGCGCGGGTTGCGCGACCGCTACGAGGCCCACCACCGCTGCAAGATCTCCGACGAGGCCCTGCGCGCGTCGGCCGTGCTCGCCGACCGCTACATCCAGGACCGCCACCTGCCGGACAAGGCGATCGACCTCATCGACGAGGCCGGCTCGCGCCTGCGCATCCGCACCATGTCCGCCCCGCCCCGCTACCGGGAGCTCGAGGAGGAGATCGAGAAGGTACGCGCCGACAAGGAGAACGCGATCGAGGCGCAGGAGTTCGAGAAGGCGGCCGCGCTGCGCGACAAGGAGCGCAAGCTGACCCAGAAGAAAAAGGAGCTCGAGGAGAGCTGGCGGAACGAGGCCGACGAGGAGCAGCCCGAGGTGGGCGAGGAGGAGATCGCCGACATCGTCTCGATGTGGACGGGCATCCCGGTCTTCAAGCTCACCGAGGCCGAGTCGCAGAAGCTGATCCGGATGGAGGAGGAGCTGCACAAGCGCGTGATCGGCCAGGAGCAGGCGATCGTCGCCGTCTCCAAGGCGATCCGCCGCGCGCGCGCCGGGATCAAGGACCCAAAGCGCCCGACCGGCTCGTTCATCTTCCTCGGCCCCTCAGGCGTCGGGAAGACGGAGCTCGCGCGCACGCTGGCCGAGTTCCTGTTCGGCGACGAGGAGGCGATGATCCAGATCGACATGAGCGAGTACATGGAGAAGCACTCCGTCTCGCGGCTCGTCGGCTCGCCCCCCGGTTACGTCGGCTACGACGAGGGGGGCCAGCTCACCGAGGCCGTTCGGCGCAAGCCGTACTCCGTGCTCCTCCTCGACGAGGTCGAGAAGGCACATCCCGACGTCTTCAACATCCTTCTCCAGATCCTCGAGGACGGAAAGCTCACGGACGCGCAGGGGCGCAAGGTCGACTTCCGGAACACGATCGTGATCATGACGTCGAACATCGGCGCGGCCCAGATCTCGAAGAACCAGTCGCTCGGATTCACGCTCGGCGACGAGACCGGCCTCACCTACGACGACATGAAGGGGCGGGTCATGGGCGAGCTGAAGAAGGTCTTCCGGCCCGAGCTCCTGAACCGCATCGACGAGATCATCGTCTTCCACAAGCTCGAGAAGAGCGAGATCCTGCAGATCGTCGACCTGATGATGAAGCGCCTTCGCGACCAGATGGCGATCCACGGCGCGGCGATCGAGCTCACGGACGACGCCAAGGAGCTGCTCGTGGAGCAGGGCTACGACCCCGCGATGGGAGCGCGCCCGCTGCGGCGTTCGATCCAGCGCCTGATCGAGGACCCGCTCGCGGACTTCGTGCTCGGGCGCGAGCTCTCGGAGGGGGCGACGATCCTCGTCGACCGCAAGCCGGAGCTCGCCGGTTTCGAGGGCGAAGCGCTCGTCGAGATCACGATCATCGAGGGCGAGGTCAAGGCCGAGGAGCCGGTGACCGTGCCGCCGGAGGCGCCCGCCGAGGTGGACGAGGCCACACCGGCCGAGGACGATCTGACCTGAGGTGTCGCCGGGCCGCCGCCCGGGGCAAGGGATCGGACTGCGCGACGCATCGTGGCACGACGGTGCTCGGGCGCGCCACGATGGCGTAGGCTGCCGAGATGGCACTGGCGATCCGGCACGCGAGCCCGGCAGACTACGGGCGGGTCATCCAGCATGTCAACGCCTGGTGGGACGGCCGGGACATGGCGCCGATGCTGCCGAAGCTGTTCTTCCTCCACTTCGAGGGGACGAGCTTCGTTGCCGAGGACGACGACGGCAAGCTGGTTGCGTTCCTCATCGGATTCCTCTCGCAGACCGATTCCGAGGAGGCGTACATCCACTTCGTCGGCGTCGCCCCCGGGCAGCGTGGCTCGGGGATCGGCCGGGAGCTCTACGAGCGGTTCTTCGCCGCCGTCGAAGCGCACGGCAGGACACGCGTCCGGTGCGTGACGTCGCCCGTGAACCAGGGCTCGATCGCGTTCCACGAGTCGCTCGGCTTCGTCGCCGAGCGCGTCGCGGAGGACTACGACGGGCCGGGCGAGGATCGCGTGCTGTTCGTCAAGACGCTGAGCTGACGGTCTTCAAACGGTCTTCACGAGCACTCGGCTACCGTCAGCCTGATGCCGGACATCTTCGTCTCGTCGGCCAGGAGGCCACGCCGCCGGCGTCGACGCAAATCCGCGATCTTCGGTCTCGTCGGCGTCGTGCTGATCGCGGCCCTCGGGGCAGGGGGTCTCGTGATCGTGGAGCGGGGCACGATCCCGGCCCGCACGACCGTCGAGGGTGTGGACGTCGGAGGGATGTCGTACGACGAGGCGACGGAAGCGATCCTTCCGGCGACGCAGCGTGCGACGGCCCGCCCGATCCGGCTCATCGGTCCTCGCGGCGCGCTACGGGTCAGCGGTCGGGAGCTGGGCGCCCGACCACTCGTCGATGTCGCACTCGACGAGGCCTCCGCCTCGGGATGGAGCACCCGCCTCCTGCGCCGGCTCGGGTTCGGTGAAGAGCGGGTTGTTCCGCTCGCCTATCGCCTCGGCCCCGTTCGTGCCGCAGAGCTCGCAAACCGCCTCGACGACGAGTTCGGCGACGAGCCGAGGAACGCCGACCTGAAGATCGGCGCCGGCGGATCGCCGGTCACGGTCACCGCGCCCGCCCCCGGAACCGTCGTCGATCGTGGTGCGCTCCGGCGTGGCCTGAGCGCGCTCCCGCAGGAGCTGGGAGTCCCACTGGTCACGCGACCGCCCCTCATCGGGGTGGACGAGGCGCGGAGAGCCCAGGCGAAGGTGAGGCGCCTCCTCGACGGCTCGCGGGAGGTGCGCTTTCGCGATACCGGTGCGGTCCTCCCGGTTGCGACGCTCGCGTCACTCCTTACCACCGAGCCCGACGCCGGGCAGCTGCGCATCGCTCTCGACCCCGAGGCGCTCCGACGTGCCCTGCTTCCTCGCCTCGGTCGATTCGAGGACGCGCCCGCCGACGCACGATTCGTGACCGACGGAACGCGCGTGCAGTTGGTTCGCGCGACGGAAGGGAGGAGGCTCGACGGGGAGCGAATCGGGACGTCGCTCGTCGGCAACCTCACGGCCCGGGCCCATCGGGCCTGGTTCGTGGTCGCCGAGCCGGCATTCACGACGGCGGCCGCGAAGAAGCTCCGTATCACCGAGCTCGTTTCCGAGTTCACGACCAGCTACCAGTGCTGCGCTCCGCGCGTGACGAACATCAAGCGTGCGGCCGAGCTTCTCGACGGCACGATCGTCCGCCCCGGGAAGGAGTTCTCGCTCAACGAGGCGCTGGGAAAGCGGACGAAGGAAAAGGGGTTCGTCGCCGCGCCGCAGATCTTCAACGGCCGCTTCGAGGACGCTGTCGGTGGAGGCATCAGCCAGGTCGCGACGACGCTCTTCAATGCGGCCTTCTTCTCGGGCATCGAGCTCCGCTCGCACCGGGCACATCAGTTCTACATCTCTCGCTACCCGATGGGCCGCGAGGCGACGATCTCGTGGGGTGGCCCCGAGCTGATCTTCAGGAATGACTGGCCGGCGGCGATCCTGATGAAGCTCGACGCGACGGACACGGGCATCACCGTGCGATTCTTCTCGACGATGCTCGGTCGGCGCGTGACGACGACGACCGGGAAGCCGTATCTCCCGACCACGCCGGGAACGGTGACCGTCACGAATTCGGCCCTGCCGGCGGGGACGCGGAAGGTCGTCCAGGAGGCGGGGGACGGGGGCTTCACCGTCGACTTCACCCGCAAGGTGTTCCGCAACGGCAAGATCGTCCGGGACGAGCAGTACCGGCAGAAGTACGACGCGGAGGACGAGATCGTCGAGGTCGGACCGGGGTAGCCGACCGGCTCAGTCGTAGAGCGGCTCGAGCGCGGGCCGCCGCGCATGGTCGTAGACGACACGCGACTCGACGTGCCCGACTTCGGGGCGCACGGTCAGGCGGTCGAGCACGAAGTCGCGCAGGCCGTCGGTGTCGCCGACGCCGATATGCAGCAGGAAGTCGTCGGCGCCGGTCACGTGAAAGAGCTCGATCACCTCGGGCATGGCAAGGGCAGCCGTGCGGAAGGAGTCGACGTGTGCCCGTGAGTGGGGACGGATCCGGACGGCCACTATCGCCTCGAGCCCACGACCGAGCGCATCGCGATCGATGTCGGCGTGGAAGCCGCGGAGGACGGCTCGAGCGCGGAGCGCACGCACGCGCTCGAGACAGGTCGACGGGGCGAGGCCGACGCGATCGGCCAGATCCTTGTTCGAGATCCGCGCATCCTCCTGCAGCACCGCCACCAGGGCCCGATCGATTCGGTCAAGACGCTCTCTCGGCATCGATTCCGAAGATAGTACGGCAGTTGTTGCATGTCAACGAACAAACAGCAACCATTGAGCCATGGAGATGGACACGGTCGCAGTCCATGCTGGACGACACGACCTCATCGCGGCCGGCGTACACGCCCCGCCGATCGATCTCTCGAGCACGTATCCGCTCCCGGATCTCGACGAGGCCGTCGCTGCCTTCGACGCGCTCGCGGCGGGTGCAGCCGTCGCCGCGAGCCCTGTCTACTCACGCCTGCTCAACCCAACCGTACGGCGGCTCGAACTGGGGCTCGCAGAGCTCGAAGGCACGGAGGACTGTGTCACCTTCGCGTCCGGCATGGCTGCGCTGACGGCGTGCCTGCTCGCTGCCTGCGGTGAGCGGCGTCACGTCGTCGCCCTGAGGCCGCTCTACGGCGGAACCGATCATCTGCTTGCCTGCGGCCTGCTCGGAATCGACGTCACCTGGACGGATGCCGCCGGTGTGGCGGCGGCGATACGGCCCGAGACCGGGCTTGTCCTGCTCGAGACGCCACAGAACCCGACGCTCTGCCAGGTCGATATCGCGCAGGTCGTGTCTGCCGCCGCGGGCGTGCCCGTTCTCGTCGACAACACCTTCGCCACGCCGATCCTGCAGAACCCGGCCCGGCACGGCGCCGCCCTGACGGTGCACAGCGCGACCAAGTTCCTCGGCGGCCACGGGGACGTCGTTGCCGGTGCCATCGCGTGCGATGCCGACTGGGCCGTGCGGCTGCGCCAGGTGAGGATTCTCACCGGGGCCCTCCTCCATCCCATGGCCGCCTACCTCCTCCACCGCAGCCTGCCGACGCTGCCCTTCCGCGTGCGGGAGGCCCAGGAGCGTGCGCGCGTGCTGGCAGGGCTGCTCGCCGATCACCCCCGGGTCGAGCGCGTCCTCTACCCCGAGGCCGACGGCGTGCAGCTCAGGGGGCCCGGCGCGGTGCTCGCGTTCGAGGTCGTGGGTGGCCGGGACGCGGCTGCGACGGTGATGGAGTCCGTGCGGCTCCTCACACCGGCCGTGAGCCTCGGCTCGACCGACTCGTTGATCCAGTACCCGGCCGGCCTCACGCACCGGCTGGTCGACCCGGCCGCGAGGGAGGCGAGCGGCGTCACCGAAGGCCTGCTACGTGTGAGCGTCGGCCTCGAGGACGTGCACGATCTCTGGTGCGACCTCTCGCGTGCTCTGGGCCGGGTGCGGGCCCCCGCGCTCGCCGCCGTGCACTGATCCCCTCGCCCGCGCGATCGTTGCCCGAAGAGGCGACATGACGTCCGGGGCCTCGCGTACGATCGCTGTATGGCAAAGGTGATCGTTCAGCACGTCTGCTCCGAATGCGGTACGGCGACGGGCCGCTGGCTCGGCAAATGCCCGGGCTGTGGGGCGTTCGGCTCGCTCGTCGAGGAGATGACCGGACAGGCAACGCCGGCGAAGGGCCGTGGCGGCGTCGCGCGCACGCCCGAGCGGCTGAGCGAGGTGCGCGCCGAGGAGGCGACGAGAATCGGAACGGGCGTGCCCGAACTCGATCGTGTCCTCGGTGGAGGGCTCGTACCCGCATCGCTCGTCCTCGTGGGGGGCGAGCCCGGTGTGGGCAAGTCGACGCTCCTGCTCGCAGCCCTCGGCAACGTCGCGCGCGCGGGCCGGCGGTCACTTCTCGTCACCGGCGAGGAGTCCGTTGCGCAGGTCAAGCTTCGCGCGGATCGACTCGGTGGCGCGGAGCAGGTGGAGATCCTTGCCGAGACGGAGCTCGAGTCCGTGTGCGCCACGCTCGAGCGAGAGCGGCCAGACGTGTGCGTGATCGATTCCGTGCAGACGCTGTGCTCGGCCGACCTCGGGTCGGCGCCCGGCTCGGTTGCCCAGGTGCGGGAGGCTGCCGGGCGGCTGCTCCGGGTCGCCAAGGAGCATGGTGTGGCCACGATTCTCGTCGGTCATGTCACGAAAGACGGATCCGTCGCAGGCCCTCGCGTGCTCGAGCACCTCGTCGACTGCGTCCTCCAGTTCGAAGGCGACCGCTACCACGCGCATCGAATCCTCCGGGCTGCGAAGAACCGGTTCGGCTCGACCAACGAGCTCGGCGTGTTCGAGATGACGAGCGCGGGCCTCGTCGGCGTTCCGAATCCCTCCGAGCTGTTCGGACGCAGTCATCCGGGGGAGGTCGGTGCTGCCGTGGCCTGCGCCCTCGAGGGCACCCGGCCGATCCTGCTCGAGATCCAGTCGCTCGTCTCGCGGAGCGACCTCGCGATGCCACGCAGGGTCGGCACGGGCGTCGACCCGAAGCGTCTCGCGATGATCGTCGCCGTTCTCTCGCGTCACGCGGGGGTCGCGCTCGGCTCCGCGGACGTGTTCGTCAACGTCGCGGGCGGTGTGCGCATCGACGAGCCGGGTGCCGACCTCGCGGTTGCCCTCGCGATCGCTTCGGCAGCACGGGGAATACCGGTGCGCGACAGCGTTGCGGTCTTCGGTGAGATCGGCCTCACCGGCCGCCTCCGGGCGGCTGCCCAGGCCGAGCGCCGCCTGGAGGAGTGCGCCAAGCTCGGTGTCGCGACCGTGATCGCACCGGAGGGGACGACCGGTCGCGGTGGGTCGAGAGTCACGCGCGCCGAGACGCTCAGGCAGGCGATAGCTGCCGGGCTCGACGGGAACGCCGCGCCCGACTCCGCCTAGCGCCGTCTCTCGCAGACGCGTCGAATTCGGCCGGAACGCGATGCAATTCTCAGCTAGAATAGGTGTCCCTCGCCGGCAGCCTCTCAGCGCCGGCGGTTTTCGTGAAATGGGCGGATAACGGGAGGGCTAGCTTGTTCGACGTCGGCGACAATGTGGTGTATCCACACCACGGAGCAGGTACGGTCGTGAGCAAGGACACGCGCATCGTTCTTGGGCAGGAGCGCGAATACCTCACCATCAAGATCCTGCACAATGACATGACCGTCAATGTCCCCACGGAGAATGCCGAGAAGGTCGGCCTTCGTTGGGTGATCGGCCTGGATGCGGTGGAGGTCGTCGTGAAGGCGCTCTCGGGTGAGTCGACCGAGATGCCGAAGAACTGGAACCGGCGCTTCAAGCACAACCGGGACAAGATGAAGACCGGGGACATCCTCGAGCTCGCCGAGGTCGTCAGGAATCTCGCGCTCCGCGATCACGAGAAGGGCCTGTCGACGGGCGAGAAGCAGATGTACGTCAAGGCGAAGAAGATCCTTGCCTCCGAGTTCATGTACGCGAAGGACATGACCGAGGATGAGGCGGCCGAATGGCTCGACGAGGTGCTTGCCAATCCCGCCGGCGGGAAGAAGAAGGTCAAGCCCAAGGCCAAGGTCGCTACCGCGAGCGCGTGACGCGTCATCTCCACGGCGGCATGACCGGGGTTCGGCGCCGTGGGTGGTGAGGGGAACGACAGTACGACCTGGGCGATCCTGGTCGCCGCTGGTTCCGGCGAGCGACTCGGGGCCGAGCGACCCAAGGCGTTCGTCGCGCTCGGTGACCGCGTGCTGCTGGCCGAGAGCCTCGAGCGCCTCGACACGAGCGAGTGGATCGACGCGGTCGTCGTCGCGGTCCCGGCCGACTGGGAGGACGCAGCGATCGCACTTGCAGAGGAGCTCGTGGCGTCGAAAGTCGCCGCTGTCGTCACGGGCGGGGCCACCCGAGCCGCATCGGTACGGGCGGCGCTCGAGCAGGTACCCGACGATGCGCTCGTCGTGATCGTCCACGACGCCGCTCGTCCCCTCGTCGATGACGCGATGATCGAGCGAGTCATCCTTCCGCTCGGCGAAGGGTACGACGCCGTCGTCCCCGGGCTTGCTCTGGTGGACACGGTCAAGCGCGTCGAACGAGGCATCGTCGCCGAGACGGTGGACAGGACGGGGCTCGTCACGGTACAGACCCCGCAGGCGTTCACTGCGACCGCGCTACGCGCAGCGTATGCGGGAGGCCAACCGCTCGCGGCGACCGATTGCGCCTCGCTCGTAGAGGCGCGAGGCGGCCGCGTGCGCGTCGTCGACGGTGACCCGCGGTTGCTGAAGGTCACGACGACCGCCGATCTGGCGCTCGTCGAGTCATGGCTCTGAGGGCCGTCTTCTTCGACGTCGGTGAGACGCTCATCGACGAGGAGCGCTGGTGGCGGGCACTCGCCGAGCGCGGGGGCCTGCAACCACATGTCGTCTGGGCCGCGCTCGGGGTCACGATCGAACGCGGCGAGGAGCATCACGAGCTCTGGAGGCACCTGGGGATGCGCGCGCCTGCGGGGTGGGGCGACCTTCTGTACGAGCTCGGCGACCTCTACCCGGACGCGATCGAATGCCTCGACGCACTTCGAGCTCTCGGGCTTCGCGTCGGCATTGTGGGCAACCAGACGGCAGCGCTCGAGGAGTGGGCGCGGAGTGCGGATCTCCCGGCCGACGTGACCTCCTCGTCGGCGAGCCTCGGCGTCCGCAAGCCCGACCCCGCCTTCTTCGCCCAGATCGTCGAGCTTGCGGGCTTTCCGGCACCCGAGGTTGCCTACGTCGGTGACCGCGTCGACAACGACGTGGTTCCGGCTGCACGCGCCGGGCTCGTGGCGGTCCACGTGCGACGAGGGCCGTGGGGTTCCCTGCAGCCGACGCCTGGTGAGGCGACGATCGGCGTCGACGACCTCGCGTCGTTGCCACAGGCGCTAGCCTCGCTCCTATGAGCGGCCTTCGGATCGGCATCGGGATCGACGCGCACGCGTTTGCGGAGGGCGTGCCGCTCGTTCTCGGTGGCGTCACGATCGAGCACCCGCGCGGCCTCGAGGGGCACTCCGACGGTGACGTCGTCGCGCACGCGTTGACCGATGCTCTGCTCGGCGCGGCAGGGCTCGCGGACATCGGCGCACTCTTTCCCTCGAGCGACGAGCGCCACCGGGGGGCGGACTCGCTCGAGCTGCTCGCGGAGGCCTATCGGCACGTGCGGGAGGCCGGATTCGGGCTCGTCAACGCCGATTGCGTGCTCATCGGCCAGGAGCCCAGGATTGCGTCGCATCGCGACGAGATGGGGCGACGGCTTGCCGAGGCGCTCCGCGTCGAACCCGACCGGGTAGGAGTCCGGGCGACGACAACGGACTTCCTCGGGTTCACCGGGCGTGGAGAAGGGCTTGCGGCGCAGGCGGTGGCCTTGCTGGAGCCCACAGCACGCTAGGTGGGATTTGGTGGGACTGTGCCGGAGCGGCGACGCGGCCCGGCTGAGCCCGATTGTCGCGATGGCGGACCGCTCGCGGATGGATGGGAAGCGTGTGCTCCGGAGGAGCCTCCTCGCACACTTCTCCGTGGGAGACGAGCACGGGTCACACTCCCGGTACCGATCGGGCACACGGTCGTCCCACGTTGGCCGGTAGCGTTCCAAGAGGGGCCGCCACGCCCCCCTGGGGAAGGTTGGAGCTCCGCCGCCGGAGCTGCCCGGCGCGGCCGCAAAGAGCATCGATTTCTCTCGTCGCCCGATCCTCGGGCGCTCGGGCCGGGACGGCTGCGGCTCAGGCGGCCGGCAAGGTGAAGCTGACGCTCGCGCCGCCACCCGGGCGATTCTCCGCCCAGATCCGCCCTCCGTGCGCCTCGACGAGACCGCGGGCGATCGCGAGCCCGAGCCCCGCTCCGCGTTGCGAGCGAGCCGGGTCGCTGCGCCAGAATCGGTCGAACATGCGCCGCTCGGCCTCGTCGTCGAGGCCCTCGCCCGTGTCCTCCACGGTGACCCGAATGGCGTCCCGATCCGGCGCGACACGCACGGCGACGGAGCCGTCCGACGGCGTGTGGCGGAGTGCGTTCGTGAGCAGGTTGAGCAGCACTCGCTCGACCTTGTCGGGCGCGAACCGGGCGACTGCGGCCGGGTCGACCTCGGAGTCGAGCGTGACGTGACGCTGCAGCGCCTCGGCGGCCACGCCGCGCAGGCACGACGATACGACGCGATCGAGGCCGGACGCGTGCAGTTCGAGCGTCAGCGCACCGGCGTCGATCCGTGCGAGCTCGAAGAGATCCTCGACGAGCAGCGTCAGGCCGCGCACCTGATCACCGAGGGCGGGGAGGTAGTCGGCCGGCTCTGCGAGGCCGTCCTCGAGCGCCTCGAGCATCGCCTGCATGTTCGCGAGCGGTGTCCGGAGATCATGGCTCGCCCACGCGACGAGCTCGCGCCGGGCATCGAACAACTGCTCGATGTTCGTCGCCATCTCGTTGAACGACTCGGCCATGTCCGCCACCTCGTTCGGCCCCGATTCCGGTGCTCGAACGGTGAGGTCGCCGTGCGAGAGTGCGACCGCGGCATCCCTGACCTTGTCGATCGAGCCCGCGATCGATCGGGCGAGGAAGAGGCCGCCGATCATCGCGACCGTCGCCGACGCGGCGAGCATCGCGAGGATCTTCACATCGTCTCCCATGTGGAACATCACCCACCCCGACGTCAGAACGACGACGAGCGGCAGGCAGACCGCGAGTGCCGCGAGCCCCATCAGCTGGAGCCGCACGGTGGGGAGCGCCCGCAGGGCCAATGCGAGCAGGAACCCGACGCCGAGCGTGATCAGTGCGACGACAGCGGCATTCCAGATCATCGACTCACGGCACCAGTCGGTAGCCGACGCCCCAGACGGTCTGGAGATGGACAGGCTCGGAGGGATTGGTCTCGATCTTCTCGCGCAGCCGCCGGACGTGAACCGTCACGGTGCCCGTGTCGAGCGCCGCCTCGTATCCCCATACCCGGCTCATCAGCTGATCGCGTCCGAAGACGCGACGTGGATTGCCGGCGAGGAATGCGAGCAGATCGAACTCCTTCGCCGTCAGCCGCAGCTCCGTGCCGTCCTTGACGACGTCGCGGGTGCGGGTGTCGATCTCGATGTCGCCGAAGGCAAGCCGCGCCCGGGCGTCCTCCGCCGGCGCCGAGCGCCGGAGCACGGTACGCACGCGGGCCGCGAGCTCTCGCGGTGAGAACGGCTTCGTAACGTAGTCGTCCGCCCCCAGCTCGAGACCGACGATCCGGTCTGCCTCCTCGCCGCGTGCGGTGAGCAGGATCACCGGCAGCTCCGATCGCGACCGGATCCAACGACAGAGCTCCAGCCCGTCCGTGCCCGGAAGCATCACGTCGAGGACGACGAGGTCGGGCGTCTCCTGCTCGAGCATCGCGCGCGCGTGGTCGCCGTGATCCGCCTCCAGCGTCGTGTGACCCTCGCGCTGGAGGTAGCGCACGACGACTTCTCGCACGATCGGCTCGTCATCGACGACAAGGACGGTGGCCATCTCACCCATTGTGGCGGTCCGGCCTTACGGGGAGATGAATTCCCTTTCCCGCACGGGTCACGCGCTACGGCAGCGCCACCGTGCCGTCCGCGCGAAGAACGACGAGACCGTCCCGCCTGAGCGCCTCGACCGCCTCTCCGTCGAGGGCGTCGCTCGGGGTCGCAGCGGCCGCGACACGGCGGAGCGTCGCCGCCCGCCGCTGACGGAACGAGCCTTCGAATCGACCCTGCTTCCGGGCCGGCTCGTCCCTCGTCCCGAACGACGGACACCCAGCCGCGAGAGGGCAGCGCTCGCAGCGCGGTACTCGAGCGAGGCACACGGTGGCGCCGAGGTCCATCAGCGCCTGGGCTGCCGCCCCGCCGAACGAATGGCCGGTGCGACGCTCGACGCGATCGACGTTGACGTCGCGCGGCAGTACATCGTCGCCGAGCGCGAAGTTCCGGATTGCCGCTGCGGTGTACGGCCCCACTCCCGGAAGCTCCGTCAGATCAGCGGGCCAGCCGCTGCGCGCAACGAACTGCGCGGCTCGATGGAGGGCGAGCGCACGCCTGTTGTACCCGAGCCCCTGCCAGGCGCGAATCACATCCGCAGCACTTGCGGCCGCAAGCGCGTCGGCGCTCGGCCAGCGCTCGAGCCAGGCAGAGTATCGCGGCACCACGCGCTCGACCTGCGTCTGCTGCAGCATCACCTCGGAGACGAGAATCGCGTACGGATCCCTGGTGGCCCGCCACGGGAGATCGCGTCTGTTCGCGTCGTACCAGGTGAGCAGGAGCTCCTCCATACGGGCGATCGTATGCAGGCGGGCGGGGGCGGCGCCCGTCGAGCTCCTTCGCGACGAGAGATGCGCCTGACCACTCGGGAGGGAGCGGTCAGGCGCTGTCCGCCTACTTCGGCCGGACTGCGAACCAGCCGTTGACGTTGTCACATAAGACGACGCCCTTCGGGTCGTCGTGGTAGGTGTAGGCGGGGAGACCGTTCACCGTCAGCTGCCGCTTCTTCCCGCGCTTGATGGTGCCGAAGGTCGCCATCACGCCCTTGACGTGCTTCTTGACCGTGCCCTTCACGTAGACCGGGGGCCAGGCAACGGCGCAGCTTCCCTTGCACCTGATCTTGCCGCGCGCCTTCTTCTCGACGTTCCAGTAGTAGATGCCGAACTTGCCCGGAGTGGCGAGCACCTTGCCGAGATTGCCGGTCTTGATCACGATCGCGGGCTTCGTGCCGCGCACCGTCTGAGGGCCTGTCGCAGGCTGCGCGAGGGCAACCGGCACGATCGTCATGGCGGCGAGGGCGACGAGCAGGACCGTCTTCTTCATCGGTGGCATCTCCTTGTCTCGGGGTTCCGGATCGTTGAAGGGTTGCTGCTCCGAGGCCCCCAAGGCACGCTTTCCGGACGAGGTTTAAGAGACTATTCAGGGTGGCGCTGGACGGCGAACCGTGCGAGACGTACCGTTCCGCCGTGGACGTCTCGGAGCCGGCATACGCACCCCCGCCAGGGCAAGACGACCTCGTCGCTGCGCTGCGTCGCGGTGACGAGCGCGTCTTCGCGGCGCTGGTCGACGAGTACGGCCCTGCGATGCTCCGCGTCGCCCGGATGTACGTCTCCTCCCGGGCGGTCGCGGAAGAGGTCGTCCAGGAAGCCTGGCTCGGCGTGATCGGCGGGATCGGACGCTTCGAAGGACGCTCGTCCCTGAAGACCTGGATCTTCCGGATCGTCACCAACATCGCGAAGACGCGCGGCGAGCGCGAGGGGCGCAGTCTCCCGTTCTCGGCGATGGCGGGCAGGGACGGCGGCAGCGATGCGGCGGTCGCTCCAGATCGCTTCGTCGATGCAGGCCGATGGGCGGGCCACTGGACGTCCGCGCCGAGCCGCTGGTCGGAGCTTCCCGAGGATCAGCTCGTCGGCGGCGAGACGGTCGGCGTCGTGGAGAGTGCGATAGCGGCGCTCCCCGAGGCCCAGCGCACGGTGATCACCCTGCGCGACGTGGAGGGGTGGAGCTCGCACGAGGTACGTAACGCTCTCGACCTGAGCGAGACCAATCAGAGGGTCATCCTTCACCGCGCGCGGTCGAAGGTCCGCCGGGCCCTCGAGGAGTACCTGGACGGAGAGCAGACGTGAGTCACGAAGACCTGACCTGCCAAGAGCTCGTCGAGATCGTCACCGAGTACCTCGAGGGTGGGCTGACGGACGCCGAGCGAGAGCAGTTCGAGGGCCACGTCGCCGCGTGTGGCGGCTGCGCCGACTACGTCGACCAGATCCGAACGACGATCGACCTCGTAGGTCGCGTGACGGTCGACGACCTCTCGGACGCGACGAAGCAAACGTTGCTTGCTGCCTTTCGTGACTGGAAGCGGGAGTGACTGCGAACCGTCGGTGCCCCTTTCGGGCCGGGTCCCTTCGCTGAGCATCGCGGTCGAGGGCGGTCGATGCGTGCGGCGTCGTTTGTGCGAGAGTTGGGGGAATGCGCCTCTACAACTCCGCGGTCTCCGGGAATTGCTACAAGGTGCGCCTTCTCGCCGCGCACCTCGGGATCCCGCTCGAGATCCACGAGCTCAGCGTCGTCGACCGCACGAACCGTGCCGACGTGCTCGGCGACCTCAACCCCGCCCGCCGGGTGCCGACGCTCGTGCTCGACGACGGTCGCCCGCTTGCCGAGTCGAACGCGATCCTCTGGTATCTCGGTGACGGCACGACGTACGTTCCCGACGACCGCTACGAGCGCGCGCAGGCGTTGCAGTGGCAGTTCTTCGAGCAGTACCAGCACGAGCCGGCGATCGCCGTCGTCCGGTTCCTGCTCGCGCACTCGGGTGAGGCCGAGAAGCACGCCGATCGCATCAGGGAGCAGACCGCCAACGGGTACGCTGCCCTCGACGCGATGGAACGGCATTTGACCGGCCGTGCGTTCCTCGTCGGAGAGCGCTATTCCGTCGCCGACATCTCGTTGTACGCGTACACCCACGTCGCGCCCGAGGGTGGCTTCGACCTCGGCCGGTACCCGGCGATCCGCGCATGGCTCGATCGGGTTGCCGGGCAGGACGGCCACATCGCGATCGACGCGTGAGCGGGCCTGTTCGCGTCCGTTTCGCCCCGAGCCCGACTGGGTCGCTCCACCTCGGCAATGCGCTGAGCGCCGTCGCCAACCGTGCGCACGCGGACGAGCACGGAGGGACATTCGTCTTGCGGATCGACGACACCGATCCCGAGCGGAGCGTCGCCGGCGGCGAGGAGGCGATCCTCGCAGACCTCGCCTGGCTGGAGGTCGGCTGGGAGGAGGGGCCGATCCGGCAGAGCGCGCGGGCCGGGCGCCACGCCGAGGCTGCGGCGTTGACGCTCGAGGCGGGAGCCGTGCGCGATCCGGACGGGTCGATTCGCCTCGCCGGAACGACGCTCGCCCGTGCCGACGGGACTGCGACGTACCAGCTCGCGACCGTCGTCGACGACCTCGACCTCGCGATCACCCACATCATTCGCGGCTCCGACCACCGGCCGAACGAGGACGTGCAACAGCGGATCGCCCGTGCCCTCGGTACCGAGTTGCCGGAAGTGATCCACCACGGCCTTCTGCTCGGTGACGACGGCAAGAAGCTCTCGAAGCGTGCGGCGCACGCGTCCGTGAGCGATCTCCGCGACGAGGGTATCCCGGCCACAGCCGTTCGCGCATATCTCGACGAGCTCGGCCTGCCACGGCACGATGTCCACCTCGACCTCTCCCGGATCCACCGTCTCGCCATCGACGCGATCGCGTCGATGAGCGACGCCGACCTTACCGCGGCGGCAGAGGGGCCGGTCGAAATCGCGCGTGCGTTGCGGGGCTCGCGCACGCTCGTCGAGGCGCGCGCGATTGCACAACAGATCATCGATCCCTCAACGGTCTCTCTGGGAGACGACGCGCGCCCCACGCTGGAGCGGTTCGCCGAGCTTCGAATGCCGGCCGGCGATGACCTGGACGAGGAGAGCGCTCGCGCGATCGTACGCGAGCTGAAGGCGGTGGGCGGCAACCTGAAGCTCCTCAGGCTCGCGCTCACCGGAGCCGAGCGTGGGCCGGAGCTGTGGACGGTCGTTGCTGCGATTCCGCACGACGAGGCCCTCCGCCGAACAGCCGCCGCTATAACACCGCGATGACCGTCCGTCTCTTCGACACACAGACGAAGTCGCTCGTCGAGCTCCCGACCCCGCCCGCGAAGGTCGGGATGTACGTCTGCGGCCCGACGGTGTATCAGCGAGCCCACATCGGCAACGCGGTTCCGTTCGTGATCTTCGCCTGGCTGCGCAACTGGCTGCGCGAGCGCGGCTACGACGTCACGTACGTCCACAACATCACCGACGTGAACGACAAGATCTACGAGGCGGCCCCCGGAGCGAGCGCTGCACGTGCGCGCGAGGCGACGCGCTGGTACCTCGAGGACACGGCGGCGTTCGGGCTCGAGATGCCCGACGCGCAGCCGCTTGCCACCGAGACCATCCCCGAGATCGTCTCCCTGATCGAGGAGCTCGTCGCCGGAGGGCATGCATACGAGTCCGGCGGTGACGTCTACTTCCGGGTCGCGAGCTTCGAGACCTATGGTGCACTTTCCGGCCAGCGCTCCGATCAGGTCGAGGACCAGGAGCCGAGCGCGCTCAAGGAGGATCCGCGCGACTTCGCGCTGTGGAAGGCGACCAAGGAGGGCGAGGACACCTCGTGGGTCTCGCCCTGGGGCCCCGGCAGGCCTGGGTGGCACATCGAGTGCTCGGCAATGGCCGAGAAGACGCTCGGGCCGGAGTTCCTGATTCACGGCGGCGGTCTCGACCTCGTCTTCCCGCATCACGAGAACGAGCGGGCTCAGTCGCTCGCCGTCGGTCGGCCGTTCGCGAAGATCTGGATGCACAACGGCCTGCTCAGGTTCACGGGCGAGAAGATGTCCAAGTCGGTCGGCAACGTCGCGACGATCCAGGAGGTGATCGCCGAGTGGGGGCGCGAGACCGCGCTGCTCTTCCTGATGACGGGGCACTGGCGCAAGCCGCTCGAGTTCTCGCCCGAGGCGATGACGGCTGCGCGCACGCAGGTGGAGAGCCTGCGCAACGCGCTGCGCGGCGAGATCAGGTCTCGGGGTGACTGGAATTCCTTCGCCTCCGTGCTTGACGACGACTTCAACACTCCGGCCGCGCTGGCCGTCCTTCACCGCTTCGCACGCGAGGGCGCACTCGAGGAGCTGAAACGCGGCCTCGCCGTCTTCGGGCTCGGTGAGCTCGCCGACGATGTCGAGGCGCCGGCCGAGATCACCGCGTTGGCGCACGCGCGAACCGCAGCGCGCTCGGAACGCGACTTCGGCGAGGCAGATCGCCTGCGCGACGAGATCGCGCGAGCGGGGTGGGAGGTACGGGACGTTCCGGGCGGCTTCGAGCTCGTGCCGCTGTCGTGACGCGGGAGCTGATCTTCGGCCGGAACGCCGTCCGCGAGGCGCTCCGCGGGCGTCGCGCGGTGCTCGAGCTATGGGTCTCCGAGCGCGCGGCTGCATCGCTCGAGTGGCTCGCTGAGGGGCCCCGACCTCGCGTCGTCAAGGAGCGGGAGCTCACCGAGGCGGCGGCGAGTCCCGACCATCAGGGCATCGTCGCGTGGGCCGAGCCGTATCCGTACGCCGACCCGTGGGCCCTCGCAGCCCAGGCGGCGCCCCTCCTCGCCTGCCTCGATCAGGTCACGGATCCAAGGAACCTCGGTGCGGTGATCCGGTCAGCTGCCGGAGCCGGGGCGACGGGCGTGATCGTGCCGGCGCACGGTGCGGCCCAGGTGACCGCTGCGGTCTGCCGCTCGTCGGCCGGAGCGGTCGAGCACCTTCCGGTCGCGGTCGTGCCGAACCTCGCCCGCTATCTGGCCGAGATCAAGCGCGACGACCTCTGGTCGTACGCGGCCACAGCGGATGCGACGCAGACGATGTGGCAGGCAGATCTGACGGGAGGCGTGGCACTCGTCTTCGGTGCCGAGGGAAAGGGCGTGCGGCCGCTCGTACGCAAGACGTGCGACGCGACGATCTCCATCCCGCTCGCCGCGGGCGTCGAATCGCTCAACGTCAGTGTCGCTGCGGCGGTTCTGCTCTACGAGGCACGGCGGCAGCGCGGGGAAGAGGCGTCAGCCCCTCCCCGAGGGTGACCACCCTGCCCGAGCCGACCCTCTATCTCTTCGACGGCTACAACCTGCTGCACGCGGGAGGGCACGGCGATGTGCGTGAGTTGACCGACGAGCTGGCGAGCTTCGTCGCGATGAGAGGCGCACGGGGGATCGTCGTCTTCGACGGCGTCGGAGAGAACATGGTCGCCGGCCCGCTCTCCGTTCGCTACGCGCCCGACGCAGACTCGCTCCTCGAGCGCCTTGCAGCCGAGCACCGTCACGGCGAGCGGGTGTGCCTCGTCTCATCGGATGTCGCCGTCCGTGGAACGAGCGGTCAGGAAGTGCGCAAGGTCTCCTCCGGGACGTTCCTGCGGGAACTCGAGAGCCCCTCACACGACGAGAACGAGGCCTCGCGCCTCCGGGATCGGATCGACCCGGAGACCCGGGCGAGGCTCGAGCGGCTCCGCCGCGGCCTGTAGACACCGCGGGTTCGAGAACCGGGAGTGAACCTCGGGGGAGAAACCGAAGTCCCTCTCCGAACACGTGTTCTAATCACAGTGCAAAGTTTGCAAAGGGGTTGTAACGCTTGCAAGAAGGTGCTAGGTTCTCCCTCAACTACAGGGTGAGACTACGGTCGATCCTCGCGCAAACCACCTCGGAAACCGCTCAAAACAGGGAGAGTCGATGTCCGCCCGCACCGCCGTTGCCCCCAAGACCCCGCAGAAGCTTCAACGTGAACTTGAGGATCTGCAACTCGTCCTCAAGGCGCGAAACGGGAACCAAGCCGCCCTCGATCAGCTCATGCGTCGTTATCACGGCTTCGTCCGGCTCAAGGCGAGCAGCTACTTCCTCGCCGGCGGCGACGCGGACGACCTCATCCAGGAGGGGATGATCGGTCTCTACAAGGCGATGCGCGACTTCCGGCACGACAAGGAGACGTCGTTCCGCTCGTTTGCCGAGCTGTGCGTGACGCGGCAGATCATCACGGCGATCAAGACGGCGACCCGCTTCAAGCACTCCCCGCTGAACACGTACGTCTCGTTCAGTCACACCCCCGCGGGCCAGGAGAGCGACGGCGACTGTACCCTCGGTGACGCCTTGCCCGGGCCGGGCACGAACGACCCGGCCAGCTGCGTGATCTCGACGGAGGAGCTGCAGAGCCTCGTGGGCTGCCTCGGCACGTCGCTCTCCCCGCTCGAGTCCGACGCGTTGCGGCTCTACCTCGACGGCAAGTCGTACGACGCGATGGCGGTCGAGCTCGAGTGCGACACGAAGACGATCGACAACGCGTTGCAGCGGGTCAAGCGCAAGATCGTGCAGCATCAGGCGACGCGCGCCGTAACCGCCTAGAACCTCCCTTTACCTTCCGGGCCGGTTGGCCCGGAAGGTAAAGGGCGAATCCGTTACTTCCTGGCAGTGTGGGCCTGCGAGAAGCTCCAGACCTCGTCGTCCACGAGCGCCGGATTCGGTGCGATGAACGAGGCCTCTCTGTCCCCGCCAAACGTGTAAATCGACGGCGACAAGCCACCCGGCCCGCCGTTGACGACGAGAGAGTCGAAGTCGTACTTCACGTTTGCCGAAGCGGTCGCGTTCCAGGGGCCGGTCTTCAGCTTCTCCCAGCTTGCTCCGTCGCGACTCACCCATACGTCGACCGGGTGCGCCGCCACGGTTCCCGAGGGATCGGTCGGGAAGCCAAAACCGCCGAAACAGACGATCGTGTCGAAGAGCACCTGGCACTGGTGGCCCGGGCGGGCGCTCCAGGCGGCGTTCATCGTCACGAGCTCCCAGTTTGCGCCGTCCCGCGAGCGCCACACGTCGTTGAAGTACGGGCAGGTTGGCCCGGTTTGCCCGAACGTACATAGGAAGCCGTCCTCGCCGCCGAGGAGGTAGATGTAGCCGTTCTTCTCCACGAGCGCCGCTCCGGCTCGAGCCGGCCACGGAGCGTCGGTGGTCACCGACTCCCACGTCTTGCCGTCGCGTGACCGCCACACGTCATCGAAGAGCGTCCTCCCCTGACCACCAACCGCAATGTCGTCGCCGTTGCTCCCGCCGAGCACGTAGATCCAGCCCTTGAACTCGATCGCACTCAGTCCGGCGCGAGCCTTCCACGGCGCGTTGGCCGTGAGTTGCTTCCACGTCGTACCGTCAGTTGATCTCCAGACGTCGTTGAAGAACGTCGACGTCGGTACCGAGGGGAGCTGGAATGGCGGACATTCCGGCTGTGGAACAGCCGGCGGGAACGTGCACAGTGGATTGGGAGCGGTGGTGAAATCCTGGCCCCCGAGCACGAACATCGCCCCGCTCTTCGTGACCGCCTGGAAGTAGCCTCGCTCCGCCCACATTTTCGGACCCGCAGAGGGTGTTGCAAGCTTCTCCCATGACGCGCCGAGATCGTCACTCTCCCAGACGTCGTTCCACAACGTGCTGCTGAAGGGATTGTCGAACGTCGGGGGGCCGAACGGAGTAGGTGTGCGGCCGCCCATAACGTAGAGGCGGTTGCGCAGTTCGACTGCCTGGAGCCCCGCTCGTCCAGCCCAGCCGGTGGTCGCCGTCGTGGGTGGCTGCGGCGGCCAGTCGCCGTCGTACACTTTTGTCCACTGGAATGACTCGAGGTCCCGACCCGGGCCCTTCGAGGTTCCTGCCTGTAGCGAGCCCACGAACGCCAAGGTTGCGGCGATAACAACCGGCAAGAGCGCGAGTCTCTTGGTCATTCTCCCCATATTTCCTCCCCCTGAGCTGTCACGACGTCGCCGCGGGTCGATCGCCGCAGCCCTCTCATAGTACGAGTTCTCCCGGAAATGGGTCACTTCGTCGAGAACATGCCGTACGCTCGGTGACGCGCGCGCCTTCCTTGTGATCGCATCGAGCCCGAAAAAGAAGGTGAAGAAGCCGAAGATGATCCGACAACGCGTTGCAGCGGGTCAGGCGCGTGATCGTGCAGCACCAGGCGACTCGCGCCGTTCCCGCCAAGAGCGGGGCGGGGCGCCGCGCGGTACGGCTACGATCGCCCTGTGGTTGTCCTCGGTGTCCTCGGCCTCCGTCCGATATCGACACGATCGATGCGGGTCCTGCTCCTTGCCTTCGCTCTCGTTGCACTGGCCGGGTGTGGAGGCTCGGCGACGGACGAAACGGCTGCGACCTCCGGGAAGACGACCGCTGCCGTCCTCGCCTCGCCGACAGAAGCCCAATCGTTGATACAGGATGGCGGAGTAACGCTTCTCGATGTTCGTACCCCCGAGGAGTTTGCGGCCGGTCACATCGCCGGCGCCGAGAACATCGACTTCTACGCCTCGGACTTCGCCGACCAGATCGGCGCTCTCGACCACGGCGAGCGGTATGTCGTCTACTGCAAGTCCGGGAATCGCAGCGGGCAGGCGACGGCGATGATGGCACAGGAGGGTTTCGCGAGCGTTACCGACGTCGACGGCGGGATCGAGGCGTGGGAGACGGCCGGGTTGCCGACGGTGGCCGGGGGCTGAGTGTAGGCGCGATCCGTGGCGCTCTGTCCTCTTCGGTCGAGCGTCCTCTTGGCCCAATCAGTAACAACTACCTACGGTTAACAACTATGTAGTGGTATAGTAGGGGAATGAGATCATTCTCCCACACCGCGTCCCTGCCCTTCCTGTACCAGACGGAATGGTGCCCGGCTTCACACCGCGTGAGGCAGCGACTCACCGAGCTCGAACTGCCTTTCGTGGCCGTGCCGGTGCCCGTCGAGCGTGATCAGCGTGGGGCGCTGGTCGATGCCACCGGCGGGGATTCGATTCCCGCGTACGTTGATGTCGACGGCCAGGTGCTCATCGGTGAGGGAGCGATTCTCGACTACCTCGACGGCCACTACGCCGAGCCGTTGGGCGCCACTGCCCACCGGGTCAAGGCGGAGAAGGTGCGCCGCCGCCAACTGGAGGAGGCAGCAGCATGATCGTTGAAGAGCAGTACGCGCTGACCGGGGAGACCGAGCTCGGCTTCGAGCAGGCGGCCGCCCGCGTCCGCGAAGAGCTCGAGGCAGAGGGCTTCGGCGTCCTGACGGAGATCGACGTGCGCGCGACGTTGCACAAGAAGCTCGGCATCGAGGTGGAGCCGTACCTGATTCTCGGCGCGTGCAATCCGACGCTCGCACATCAGGCGCTCGAGCTCGAGGCCGAGCTTGGCGTCCTGCTCCCGTGCAACGTCATCGTCTACGAGCGGGGCGAGCGGACGTTCGTCTCGGCAATCGATGCAGAGCGGATGCTCTCGATCGTCGACAACCCCGAGCTTTCACCCGTTGCAGCCGAGGTCCGGAGCCGGCTCGCCCGGGTCGTCGAAGGCGTCTCGCAGGCATCCGCCTGAGCTCGGCGGCGCAGCCGACTGCGTCCCCACACGAGACGGATCCACCAAGGAGAGCGAGCCCGCCCGCAGGGCGGCTCGCTCTTCTTGCGGTGGCGACACGTGCTCAGGTGAAGACGATCTCGCCTCCGGCGGCCTTCTCGTAGAACTCGCCGACCGTGATGACGCCCGTGACCTGCGGGACGAAGTCGTCGTCCGAGAGCCCGAACATGTCGACGGTCGCTTTGCAGCCGTAGACGCCGGCGCCGGAATCGGCGATCATCTCGACGAACTCGGGCACGGGTGGGATGTCGAGCTTCTCCATCTTCCGCGCCATCATCTTCGTCGCCATCCAGGACATGCCGGGGATGGCCCCGACGATTGTCGGGATGTGCATGCCGGGGTTGCCGACGGTAGCGACCTTGATGTGGTCCTGGCGCTTCTTCGTGATCGCGTCGAGCCCGAAGAAGGTGAAGAACACATTGGCCTCCATGCCCTCCATCCGGGCCCCGTTTGCCATGATCAGGCCGGGATAGACGCCCTCCAGTGATCCCTTCGAGATCACGATCGAAACCTTCTCGATCGGCTTCGGCGTGTCGGCCGCGTCAGGCGCGACGAGCTGTTCGATGTCGGAATCGGTCATCGTGGTCATCGTTTCGTCTCCTTCTAGATGCAGCCGTGGGGCTTGGGGATGCCGCCGATCTTGGCGGCGAGCTTTGCCGGGCCCTTGGGGAACAGCTGGTAGAGCTCCTTGATCGGAACGCCGGATGCTTTACCGAGCGTGCGGATCGACGGGGCCTCACCATTTGCCAGATAGGTCTCTCGCATGAACGTGACGACTTGCCAGTGGCGCGGCGTTAGCTCGGGAATGCCGACCTCGCGTGCGATCTCGGCGGCGATCGTCTCGTTCCACTGCTGTGGGTCGGTGAGGAAGCCCTCGGGGTCCCGGTCGACTGCGGTCAGCTCGGTCGTTGTCATCTCGTGTGTCCTCTCGCTAGGCGGTGGTCTCGACGGGCTTCTTGCCCCGCATCTGCATCTGCGGCGAGATCCCCGGGATGTCGCGCCCGGGCAGGAGCAGGTGCCAGTACATCCACTGGAACATGAGCTTTCCCATGTGGTTGAGCCGGGACTCCTGCAGTAGTGGCATCGGCCCGAGGGACGTCGGAAAGCGGCCCGGAAGCGGCTCCGTCTCGTAGTTGAAATCGATCAGGAGAGCCTTGCCGAAGCCTGTCTCGATGAAGCAGTTCGCGTGGCCGTCGTACGACTCGTCCAGCGAAGCGCCGTCGAGGAAGTTGCGGACGTTCTCCGTCAGTATCTCCCCCTCGAAGTGTGTCACCGAGCCGGCCTTCGAGGTGGGGACGTTCGTCGCATCGCCGAGGGCGAACACGTTTGGCCGGGCGAGCGACTGCAACGTGCGAGGGTTGGTCGGCACGAAGTCGAGATCGTCGCCGAGCCCCGGCGAGCGGCCGACGTACGCGGCCCCGGAGTGGACCGGAACCGTGACGAGAAGGTCGAACGCGATCTCGCGTCCGTCGTAGGAGATCAGGCGGCCCCCGTTGCCGTCGACCTCGCCTGCCGAGAACTCGACCTCGAGGCCGATCTCCTTCTCCTCGAGCAGGTACGTCAGGTGCTCCGAGGCGACGGGCTTCGTGAAGCAGCCGTCGAGTGGGGTTGCGAGGACGATCTCCGTCCTGTCGCGAATCCTGCGCTCGCGCAGATGCCAATCCGCGAGGAACGCGAACTCGATCGGCGCGACGGGGCACTTGATCGGCATGTCCACGAGGTTCACGACGAGCCGTCCCCCGTCGAACCGGCTCAGCGCTTCGCCGAGCGCCGCCGAGCCCTCTGGCGTATAGAAGGTGAAGACCCGCTCCATCCAGCCCGGGCCCTCGAGCCCCTCTGTCTCCTCGGGGGCGAGCCTCGCGCCGGTGGCGACGATCAGGACGTCGTAGGGGAGGACGGTGCCGTCGACGAGGTGCACGCGGTCGTCGTCGACCGAGACGTGGTCGATCTCGACCTCGTGGAACGCGATCCCGCCATGGAACTGGCGGTGCCGCACACGAACGATGTCCTCGCTGCGTGCGAGCCCGAACGGGACGAACAGCAACCCGGGCTGGTAGACGTGCCGATCGTCCCTGTCGACGACCGTTATCTCGGCCTCGCTCCGGTCGTACGTCTTGCGGAGGCGGTTCGCCATCAGCGTTCCGCCGGTGCCGCCGCCCAGGATCACGATCTTCTTCGCCATCTCCCGCACCTCTCACGCCAGGTTGTTGTTGTGGTACCTGCAGTGTCCGTCCGGCAACGGGTGATCGCATCGGGTAGACGGCGCAGTCGAGGTCAGTAACAACTACGTAGACTCTACAACCGTAAAGTTGTGTATACTGACCGGAAATGATCGCCCCCATCCGACTCCAGACGCTCCCAAGAGAGGTGCACCGATGACCAACGAACCGACGCCCGTGCTACAGAGCCCGTTGCCCGAAGCGCTCGTCGATCTCATCGCCCGGCGCTTTCGCGTCATCGGCGAGCCGATGCGCATCAAGCTTCTCGATCACCTGCGCGCGGGCGAGGCTACGGTGCAGGAGCTGACCGAATCGGTCGACGCCTCGCAGCAGAACGTCTCGAAGCATCTCGGCGTCCTTCACGATGCCGCCATCGTTGCCCGGCGCAAGGTGGGGACCCAGGTGTACTACCGCGTCGTCGACGAGGGCGTGTTCGAGCTCTGCGAGGCCGTGTGCGGCAGCGTCCAGCGCCAGGTCGCCGAGTTGAACGCGATCCTGGAAGGGGCCGGACGATGAGCTGGTCGACGTGGCCGCTCGAGCGTGTGCTCTTTGCACTCGCCGGCACCGTCACGATCGCGAGTGTGGCTGCCGGGACGCTCGTCACGCCCTGGTTCCTGTTGCTGACGCTCTTCGTCGGTGCGAGCCAGTGGCTGTACGTCTCCGTCTCCTGGTGCCCCGCCTCGCTTGTCGTCGAGCGGGTCTTCAGGGTGAAGAGGGGTTGTCCGCGATGACGGCCGTTGGGCCGATCGGCCGCCTGGGCGCGTGGATGGCGGACCACTTCCGGGCCGTGCTCGTGGCATGGATCGTCGTCGCCGTCGGGCTCGGCGTGCTGGCGCCCCGTGTCGAGCACGCGCTCTCGGGTGCGGGCTGGGAGGCATCCGGCTCGCAGTCGGTCGAGGCGCGAACGCTGATCGACGCGAACTTCGGCGGCCAGTCGAGCGCTGCCCTGATGGTCGTCGTCCACTCGCCAGACGCGATAGCCACGGATCCCCGGTTCACCGCAACCGTGGGCCGCGTCGTCGGGATCCTCCGCGCCGACTCCCGCGTCGCATCGGTCGCGCTCCCCCGCGAGGGTCTCTCGATCTCCGAAGATGGGCACACGGCGATCGTCAGCGCCGGAGCGAACGGCTCGACGACGGTCATGGTCGCGGCAGCCGAGGACCTCAAGGGTGACCTGAAGCAGGCCGGTGCCGAGGGCGTGCAGGTGAGCCTCACGGGGGCTTCCGGGATGTGGTCCGACTTCAACGAGGCGAACCGCAGCGCGATGATGAAGTCCGAGCTCCTTTCGTGGCCCGTGACGCTCATCATTCTGATGCTCGCCTTCGGTTCGCTCGTTGCGGCGGGGCTGCCGCTGATGCTGACGATTCTCGGGTTGGTTGCCTCGGCCGGCACGCTCTATCTCGGCACGAGATTCTTCGACATCTCGATCTGGGCCATGAACTTCGCCCTCATGTTCGCACTCGCACTCGGGATCGACTACGCCCTCTTCGTCGTTCACCGCTTCCGTGGCGCGTTCTTCGGGTCGAAGCTCTCGGCACGCGAGGCCGTGGCGGTGACGATGGACACGGCCGGCAAGGCGGTTCTCTTCTCCGGCGCAACCGTGCTCATCTCCCTGTCGGCAGTCATGCTCGTCCCGAGCCCGGCGTTCCGCTCGATGGCGCTCGGGATCATGGTCTCGGTGCTCTTCGTCCTGCTCGCCACGCTGACGCTGCTCCCCGCAGTGCTCGCCAAGCTCGGCCCGCGAGTCGACCGGCTTGCGCTGAGATGGGTGCACTCCGGTGAGCATCGCTCGCCGGCGTTTGCCGCCTGGGCCGAGCGGCTGTGGCGGCATCCGATCCTGTTCGGGACGGGCGCTCTCGCGATCCTCGTCGCACTCGCCCTGCCGGTTTTCGGTCTCAAGACCGGCATGCCCTCGATCAAGGTCGTTCCACAGAACGACACCTCACGCCAGGGGTACGAGCTCGTGCAGTCTGCCTTCGGCGAGGGAGCCCCAGGTGCGCTGCAGATCGTCGGCCCGGCCGCCGACGTCTCGCAGGCGGCGCTAATCGTGAAGAACGACGCAGGAGTCGCGCGCGTGACGCCGGTTCAGCCTGGTGCCGGTGGACTTGCGCTCCTGCAGGTGATCCCGGATGCCGATCCGTCGAGCACGGAGGTCGGCGCGACGATCGATCGCCTGCGCGCGACCCTGCCGTCCGGGCTGCTCGTCGGTGGCGCTACCGCAGAGAACCACGACCTCGAGGAGGCGCTTGCCGCGAAGACCCCGCTCGTGATCGGCGTGGTGCTCGTGCTCGGGTTCCTCCTGCTTCTTCTGGCGCTGCAGGCACCCGTGATCGCCGCCGTCGGCGTCGTCACCAACCTGCTGGCGGTGGGAGCCGCGTTCGGCGTCGCCCGGCTGATCTTCCAGGAGGGCCACGGAGCCGGGCTTCTGCGCTTCGAGTCGCAGGGCTTCATCGATGCGTGGGGACCGGTGTTCTTCTTCGCGATGATCTTCGCGATCTCGATGGACTACACCGTGTTCCTGCTCTCGTCGGCGAAGGAGCACTACGACCTCAACCACGACCCGAAGGAGGCGATGGTCGGCGGCGTCGCGCACTCGGGCCGCGTGATCTTCGCGGCCGCAGCGGTGATGGTCGCCGTCTTCCTCACGTTCGCGCTCTCGGGGCCGCTGCCGCCGAAGGAGATGGGCGTCATTCTCGGCGTCGCCGTCCTGCTCGACGCGCTCCTGATCCGGCTCGTCCTGATCCCGGTCGCGCTGCGCCTTCTCGGGACATGGGCCTGGGGCCTGCCCCGGTGGCTCGACCGCATCCTCCCCGACGTCCGGTTCGGTCACTCGTGAGCCTCACCGCCATAGCGCGTTCGATCCCGGGATCGCTCCGGCAGGAGATCCTCATCGACGACGGTCGCCACCGGCTGGTCACCGACGAGCCCGTGGCGGTCGGTGGTGAGGGGACTGCGCCGGCGCCTCACGAGCTTCTCGTGGCGGCCCTCGCGGGGTGCATCTCGACGATGCTCGTGATGTATGCGAGGACGAAGGAGTGGGATCTCGGAGAGGTCTCCGTGGACGTGGACTACGACCACCGTGCACGGCCGCGTACGGCTGCTATCACGATCGAGCTCGGCGGCGACCTGACGGGCGAGCAGCTCGCCCGTCTGGAGAAGGTCGCTGCGACCTGTCCCGTGCGGCAAGCCATCGAGTCGGGCATCGTGATCACCGAGAGCATCGAGGCCGTCACCGCCCCCTCGCGCTAGTGTCTGCCGTCCCGCCGCGCTAGCGTTCGCGGCCGACGCGGTCGTTCGTGCCGCCGACGTGACGGTGGGGCGGCGGTGCGGGATTTGCTTGTGGTGAATCAACACGAGCTCGACGTGTACGACGACCGAAGGCGGCGAGAGAGTGACAGAGCCCCGACGTGCCCTGGAGCGGTTCGATCCCACTCGGGAGAGCGCCGCTGATCGACCGGGACGCTGGCGTGCCCTCACCGTTCTCGCCGCCGCGATGGTGATGTCGATGGCCACGTGGTTCTCGGCGTCCGCCGTGTTGCCGCAGCTGCGAGAGCAGTGGGGCCTCTCGACGACGGCTGCCTCGTGGCTGACGATCGCCGTTCAGCTCGGGTTCGTCGTCGGCGCGGTTGCATCGGCCTTGCTGAACCTCGCCGACATCATCGCGCCGCGGCGCCTGATCCTGGCCGGCTCGCTCGCTGCTGCCGCCGCCAACCTCGGGCTGCTCGTCGCCTCCGGGCCGGGGAGTGCGATCGCGCTCCGGTTTCTGACCGGCATTGCGCTTGCAGCCGTGTACCCGCCGGCGCTGAAGGCCATGTCGACCTGGTTCCGGGCGGGGCGCGGCACCGCGCTCGGGATCATGGTGGGAGCTCTCACGCTCGGGTCGGCGTTGCCGCACCTCGTCAACGGCCTCGGTGGCGTCTCCTGGGAGCCCGTGATCGTGACGACGTCTCTGGTCACGGTCGTGGGTGGCCTCGTCGCCGGATTCGTCTTCCACGACGGCCCCTTCGGCTTCCCGCCGGCCGTCTTCGACCCGCGCGAGGCCGGACGGCTGATTCGCGTCCGCGCGATCAGGCTCACGTCCCTTGGGTACTTCGGCCACATGTGGGAGCTCTACGCCATGTGGGCCTGGTTTGCGGCATTTGCCACCGACACGCTGAGGCTGCACGGGGTCGCCGATCCGACACGGGTCGCCTCGCTGTTGACGTTCGCGGTCATCGGGGCAGGAGCGATCGGTTGCTACGGCGGCGGCGTCCTCGGCGACCGCTGGGGAAGGACAAAGCTGACCGCGTCTGCGATGGCCGTGTCGGGCGGATGCGCCCTCGTCATCGGGGCGCTGCGAGACGCCCCGCTCGCCGTCCTGATCGCCGTCGCGCTCGTCTGGGGAGTGACCGTCGTCGCCGACTCGGCCCAGTTCTCGACGATCGTCACGGAGGTCGCCGATCAGGCCTACGTCGGCACCGCGGTCACGATGCAACTCGCGATCGGATTCGTCCTCACGGTCGTCACGATCTGGCTCGTGCCCGTCGTCCGGGACGGCTCGAGCTGGTTCTGGGCGTTCGTCCTGCTCGTGCCGGGGCCGGTGATCGGGGTCGCGGCGATGCTGCGTCTGCGGTCGCTTCCCGAGTCCGCGCAGATCGCAGGCGGGCGCGGCTGAATAGACTCCGGCGATGATCGAGGTCGGCCAGAGCGCGTCGCGCACCCGCCTTGTGCTGGAAAGCGACATCGAGCACTTCACCGAGATCTCGGGCGACAGGAACCCGCTCCACTACGACGATGACGTCGCCGGGCGGAGCCGCTTCGGGCGGATCATCGTCCAGGGCGGCGTCACTTCTGGGCTGCTGAACGCGCTCGTCGCCGAGGATCTGCCCGGCCCGGGCTCGGTCTTTCTCCACGTCGACTGGAGGTTCCGCGCCCCGGTCGGGCCGGGCGACGAGATCACGGCGCGCGCCGAGGTGCTCGAGTCCCGTGCCGACAAGCCGATCTACAAGCTCGCGACGGTGATCACGAATCAGGACGGCGTCGTCGTCCTCGACGGCACGGCACTCGTCTGGCAGGAGCCGCTCAGCTGAACCGCACGCCTCAGGGCGACGAGACGACGTTCGGCGTGCTCGGCGGCGCTCTACCTCGGAGAACGGTAACGTTGACACGAACATATGTTCGTTTCACCTCGAGGCGCTTCGATCCTGCACGCCGACCTGGACGCGTTCTTCGCGTCGGTCGAGCAGCGGGACGACCCACGGCTACGCGGGCGCCCCGTCATCGTCGGCGGGGGCGTGGTTCTGGCGGCGAGCTACGAGGCAAAGGCCCACGGAGTCCGGACAGCGATGGGCGGCCGGCTCGCTCGGCGCCTCTGCCCTCAGGCCGTCGTCGTCCCTCCTCGCATGTCGGCATACTCGGAGGCCAGCAAGGCGGTCTTCCGTGTCTTCAACGACATGGCTCCGATCGTGGAGGGGCTGTCGATCGACGAGGCGTTCCTGGACGTAAGGGGCATGGAGCGGAGCGTCGGCTCGCCCGTCGAGATCGCCGTGCGCCTCCGACAGGCCGTGCTCGACGAGGTCGGATTGCCGATCACCGTCGGGATCGCCCGGACGAAGTTCCTCGCGAAGGTTGCGAGCGCCGTCGCGAAGCCCGACGGGTTGCTCGTCGTGCCGGTGGATCGGGAGTTGGCGTTCCTTCATCCACTCCCCGTCGAGAGGCTCTGGGGCGTCGGGCCGGTCACGGCGGGGAAGCTGCGCTCCCGGGGGATCACCACCGTCGGCCGCCTCGCGCTCCTTTCCGAGGACGCGCTCTCGGCCATGCTCGGGCCGGGCGCAGGTCGCCACCTCCACGCGCTCGCCCACAACCGTGACCCGAGACGTGTTCGGGTTCGCCACCGGCGCGGATCGATCGGCTCCCAGCGCGCCCGCAGGCACTCGCGCTGGTCGCTGGAATCCGTCGACGCCGATCTCGTGGCGCTCGTCGACCGGGTCGCGCGTCGCCTGCGGGCCGCCGGGCGCGTCGGACGCACCGTCGTCCTGCGGCTCCGCTTCGAGGACTTCACGCGGGCGACCCGCTCGCACACGCTGACGCGACCGACCGCGGGCACGGCGCAGATCCTCGCCACCGCACGTGGCCTTCTCGCTGCCTCGGCTTCGGAGATCGAGCGCCGTGGGTTGACGCTCGTCGGGATCTCCGTCGCGAACCTCGAGGATGCACGGGCCGTACAACTCGTCCTGCCTCTGGACGGTGACGACACCGACGCGCTCGACGCGGCGCTCGATCAGGTCCGCGACCGCTTCGGCTCGACGGCGATCACGCGCGGCGTTCTCGTCGGCCGCGACCCGGGCATCGCAATGCCGCTGCTCCCGGACTGACGTCAGCCCTCGAGTGGAGCGAGCGCTATCACTTCGCGGTGGAAAGGCGGCGTGTCGTCGTCGGACACCGGCTCGTCGAGCTCCTCGGCGTAGCGTCGCCCTTCCCAGACAGCGGCCGCGATCGTGCCGGGGCTCCAGGCGTCGCCGACGAGGCGGACGAGCGGGCCGTCGCGGCCCTCGAGGGCCGTTGCCAGTTCGAGCGCCACCTCGTCGCGCGGCAGGCGCCCAGTGACGAGCACGAGGGAGTCGCACGGCAACTCGTGCTCGCGGTCGGTATACGAGCACACGACTCTGGCGCCCCCGCCGCCCGCGCCGACGAGCGCATGCGAGGTCAGCGCCTCGACGCCGAGCTCGAGGAGGCGGCGTTGGATCCGATGCTGCTCCATCGTGTTGACCGTCCACTCGGAGACGCGCGGCTCGGAGGTCACGAGCGTGACGTGATGGCCCTCGCCGGCCAGGAGCTCTGCCAGGACACCACCCATGTAGAAGTGGTCGTCGTCGAAGAGGACGACCCGACTTCCGGAGGGCCGTGCCCCTGCGAGCAGGTCGTCGGGGGTATGGATCTCGGCCCCGGCCAGGGCGAGGGGTTGCGTATGCACGCGGCCGACGGCGTCGGCGCGCCAGCGCGCACCGGTTGCGATCGCTACATGGTCGAAGTCGTAGGAGAGGATCTCCTCGGCGGTGACGGCGTTCCCGAGCCCGAGCTCGACGTTGGGCAGGCGCTCGAGCTGCGCCTTGCGATAGTCGACGACGCGGATCCAGGCGGCGAGCCCCGGCAGCCGCGCCTCGCGCACGACCCGTCCGCCGAGCTCGCTCGCAGCGTCGGTCAGGACGACGTCGTAGCCACGCCTGCCGAGCGACATCGCGGCCTCGAGGCCGGCCGGGCCTGCTCCGACGACGAGCACCGTGCCGTCGGTCGTCTTCGGCCTGATCCTCTCGGGATGCCAGCCGCGCCGCCACTCCTCACCCATGCTCGGGTTCTGCGTGCAGCGGATCGGGACCGCCAGCGCGTCGCCGGTGACGCAGATGTTGCAGCCGATGCACTCCCGGATGTCCTCGAACCGACCCTCCTCGATCTTCTTCGGCAGGAACGGGTCGGCGATCGACGGACGCGCGGCTCCGATGAGGTCGAGGACGCCGTCACGGATCATGCGCACCATCGTGTCCGGCGAGGTGAAGCGCCCGACGCCGACGACGGGCTTCGTCGTCAGTTGCTTCAGGCCCTTGACGTACTCCTCCTGCGCGCCTTCGGCGGCGAAGCGCGAGGTGACGGAGTCGAAGTCCCACTCGCCGACCATGAAGTCCCACAGGTCGGGGAGCTCGCCGATGAGGCCGAGCACCTCCTCGATCTCGGCCCGCTCGAGCCCGGCGTCGCCGACGAGCTCGTCGACGCAGATCCGGCAGGCGACGGCCGCCTTCCCGTCGACCTCCTCCAGCGTGTCGAGCAGCACCTCCTGCAGCAGACGCACGCGGTTCTCGAGGCTGCCGCCGTAGGCGTCGGTGCGATCGTTCGTGCGGCGGGAGAGGAAGTGCTGGAGCGTCGTCAGCCCGTGGCCCGCGTAGACGTAGACGAGGTCGTAGCCGGCCCGCAGCGAGCGGGCGACCGCCTGGCGATGCCAGCGGCGGAGGTCGGCGATGTCGCCGAGATCCATGCGGCGCGCCTGGACGGGGTCGTTGCCCATCGTCGGCAGGTTCGACGGCCCGAGTGGCGGGCGGCGGGCCCAGAAGTTCGGCGAGTTCATGCCCGCGTGCACGAGCTCGATCCCGGCGAGCGAGCCGTGCTCGTGCACCTTCTCGACGAGGCGGGCGTGCGCGGGAATGTCGGCCTCGTCCCAGATCCGCCCTTCGACGTAACCGCCGAAGTCGTTCGAGTGGTGGATCTCGACCTCTTCCGTGCAGACGACCGCCCAGCCGCCCTCGGCCTTCACCCCGCGCATGAACGCGTGCGCGGTCGGGTCGCGGTGCCCCATGCCGTTGCAGTGCGGCACCTGGAAGAAGCGGTTCCGGGCCGTCACCGGCCCGATCGCCACCGGCTCGAAGAGAACGTCGTAGCGGGGGTCGCGTGGCATCGGTTCTGGCCTCCGGTCGGTGGCGGGTCGGCGTCAGGCTGACTCTACGGTCAGGAGGCGCCGCGCACAAGCCAGGAACCGGATGACGCCGGCGTCCGGATCGTCGATGGTGCCGAGCACGTCAACGGCGCCGGGGAACCTGGTGTGCCGGCCGCGATTCGTGAGCTCGTGTCCCGTCGTGTGTACGCGGGTGCCGTGAATTGACGGACCGGAGCGCCCCCATCGGGAGGACGCTCCGGTCCGCGCGTCGGCGGTGCTAGGCGGCCGGCTGGATGTTCTGGTTGACGCGGAAGACGTTGTCCGGGTCGACCTCCGCCTTGACCCGGGCGAGCCTCTCGTAGTTGGCGCCGTACGTCGCCTTAACGCGGGCCTGCCCCTCGTCCATCATGAAGTTGACATAGGCCCCGCCCGCCGAGAACGGGTGGATCGCCTCCCAGTATCCGATCGCCCAGTCGCGCAGCGCCGGTGCCGAGGCCGGGTCGGCGTCGACGCCGATGATGACCTGCGCCCAGCGGGTGTCGCGGTAGGCCCAGGGCGTGTCGCTCGGGCCGACATCGTGGGCAGCGCCGTCGATCGGGTAGATGTGTGAGCCCGACTTCCAGGTCGGCATCCGGTCGTTCCATTCGATGTTGCGGCCGGCGACCTCGTCGGAGAGGTCGTTCGTGAAGTCCGCGCGCCAGTACCACTGGTCGCCCGGCGGGTAGAGACCGTCGAACGCGCTGTTCAGCCCGGGGAAGGGAACCCGCTGGGCTCCCTGCATCAGCGGGGGAGCGACGGCGAGCATCGGGGCCATCGCCTCCTCCGCCTCCTCGTCCGAGCCGACGATGCACCAGACGATGCCGCACACCTTGCGCATGTGGATCTCCTCCGGGAACGGCGGCCCCGGCGGGACGGTGTGGAACGCAAAGAACGCTCCCACGTTGCGCGGTGCGCTCGGGAGCCACTCGCGGTAGGCGGCCATGACCGCCGGGGCATCCTCGAGCGCCCAGAAGGTGGGACCACCCACCACCGTCGAGACCGGGTGGGCGCGGAACTCGAACTCGGTCACGACGCCGAAGTTCCCGCCGCCTCCGCGGATCGCCCAGAAGAGATCCGGATTCTCGTCCGCGCTTGCCGTCACGCGCTCGCCGCCTGCGAGTACCAGGTCGGCCGAGAGCAGGTTGTCGATCGTGAGCCCGCAGCTGCGGGTCAGGTGCCCCAGGCCGCCGCCGAGGGTCAACCCTCCGACGCCGGTGGTGGAGATCACGCCGGCCGGAACGGCGAGGCCGTGCTCGTGCGTGACGGCGTCCACCTGCCCCCACGTGCAGCCACCGCCGACGCGCACCGTGCGGGTGTCCGGGTCGACCGAGATCGTGTCGAGGAGGGACAGGTCGGCGACCACCCCATCGTCGACGCTCCCGAGCCCGCCGCCGTTGTGACCGCCACCGCGCACTGCGAGCGGCAGTTCGTGCTTCCGGGCAAAGGCGATCACGGCGCCGACGTCGGCGGCGTCGGCGCAGCGCGCGATCACCGCCGGCCGCCGGTCGATCATCGCGTTGTAGAGCGCCCTCGACTCGTCGTAGGCGGCCTCCTCTGGCCCTATCAGCTCGCCGCCAAACGAGCCGCCGATCTCAGCGTTCGCGGCGCTCGCGGCAGATACTTTCATGTTCACGTCTACTCCCTTCTGTCGTTCCGTCGAGAGTAGGACGTCGGCGAGCAGCTGTCATGACGCACGCTGACCGACTTCCGCGCGGGGCCGTCCGATACGCCATGATCAGATCTGACTAGTGATGAAGGTATCCGTTCCCCTGCCGGGCCCGCTCAGGCTCCCACCCTCGTTCGCATTCGTCGGGAGAACGCGGGAGCTTGCGACGTTGCGTGCTCTCGTTCCGCTCACGGACGGCGAGGGACGGCGGGCGGCCTTCATCGCGGGAGAGCCGGGATCGGGCAAGAGCCGGCTCATGCGCGAGCTCGCCCGCACGACGTCGGCGACGGAGGAGGTCACGGTCCTCTTCGGGGCCTGCGACCCGGTGGTACGGACGCCGTACGGGCCGTTCGTGAGTGCGCTCGGGCACTATGTGCGCCACGCCGAACTCGACGACCTGAGGCGCCAGCTGGGCAGGACGGGCGGCGAGCTGACGCGCCTCCTGCCGGAGCTGCGGGGCAGGATCGGCCACCTGCCACCCCCGCTCCAGGGCGACGTCGACACGGAGAGGCTGCGACTGCACACGGCCGTCACGGATCTCCTAGCCGCTATCGCAGCCGAGACGCCGTTGCTGCTCCTGCTCGAGGACGTCCACTGGGCCGACCGAGCGACGCTGCAGCTCGTGCGCCACCTCGTGCGAGCCGGGTCCGACGTCCGGATGCTCCTCGTTGCGACCTTCCGTGACGCGGAGGCGGACGTTCCCGCAGCGCTCTCCGAGGCGCTGGTCGACGTTCACCGGAGCGAGGGTGTCGTGCGCCTGCACCTGGGTGGGCTCTCCGAGCCGGAGGTGGCCGAGTTCGTGCGCCTCGCGGCCGGGGTCGACGTGATGTCGGACGTTTCGACCGTGATCGGCGAGCTCACTGCCGGCAATGCATTCCTGATCACGGAGTTGTGGCGCGAACTCGTCGCCTCGGAGGCGGTCGAGGTCGGCTCATCGGGTGTCCGGCTCACGCGTCCGGCGGTCGAGCTCGGGACGCCGGAGACCGTGCGCCAGGTCGTGACCCACCGTCTTGCTCGTCTCGCCCCGGAGACCGGGGCGATCCTCGAGATTGCGGCCGTCTCGGGCGAGGTGGTGGAGCTTGCAGCGCTACGGCGAGCGGCGTTGATCAGCGAGATCGGCGAGCCGGCGTTGCTCGATGCGGTCGACGAGGCGGTCCGGAGCGGGCTCGTCGAGGAGGTGCCGAGCCGCGGTCTCGCGTATCGCTTCACGCACGAGCTCGTGCGCCGCTCGGTGCTCGGCCGTCTCTCTGCTCCGCGGCGCGCCGAGCTTCACCTCCGCGTGGCCGAAGCGCTCGAGACCGCGGGTCGGCCGAGAGATGAGCGGGCGTGGCTGGCGGCGCTCGCCCATCACTTCACGGAGGCAGCGGTGCTCGGCGATACCGAGCGAGCCATTACCTACAACTTCCTCGCGGCCGAGTCTGCGGCCGACGCGCTCTCGTTCGAAGAGGCCGCATCGCGTCTCCATGCGGTGTTGGACATCGGTGTCGACGACCCGCGTTCGAGAACCGAGACGTACCTTCTCCTCGGTAAGGAGCTGTACAGGGCGGGCCGCTCGCTGGAGGCGCTCGCGGCCTACCGGCAGGCAGCCGAGCTGGCGCGCTCGCTGGGCGACGGGCCGCTGTTCGCGCGGGCCGCGATCGGCTTCGAGGGCGCGTGCTGGAGGCCCGGACTGCACGATCAAGGCGCGCTGGCACTGCTCTCCGAAGCAGTCGAGCTGCTCGACCCCGAGGACTCGGGGCTGCGTTGCAGGCTCCTCACCGCCCTCTCGCGTGCGCACGACGAGCTTCACGGCCACCATGACCGGGGACGGGAGGCGAGAGACAGCGCGATCGCGATGGCGCGCCGGATCGGCGACGACGCGGCCCTCGCGGCCGTTCTGGCGGCGTCGTACTGGTCTGATCAGCCTCGGAGCGAGGTTCTCGAGATGCTCGCCGAGGCTTGCGTACTGGCAGCCCAGCTGGGTGACCTGGAGCTGGAGGCGGAGGCGACGGAATGGCGTATCACCTGCCTCATGGCGATGGGAGAGATGGACGCGGCGAGTCGTGACCTCGCCGTCGTCCTCGAGCAGGCGAGCCGAACGAGGCAGCCCTTCATCTGCCACGTGGCGGAGCACTACGCATCCGCCCTCGCGCTCATGGAGGGTCGGCTGCACGATGCTGAGGCAGCGGCCGAGCGGTCTCGGGAATGGGGGCAACTGCTCACCGGCCGCGATGCCTCCGGCGTCCACGGCATCCAGATGTTCGGCGTGCGCCGGGAGCAGGGGCGCCTCGGCGAACTGGCGCCCGTCTTGCGGCTCCTCGCCACGAACGAGCGGGAGGAGGGAGCCTGGCGCCCGGGTTTTACGGCCCTGCTTGCCGAGCTCGACATGGAGCAGGATGTCCGGATCGAACTCGAGCGCGTGCGCCGCCTCGGTTTCGATCGCCTGCGCGAGTCGCTCTGGGTAGCCTCGCTGACCTATCTGACAGACGCGAGCTGTGCCGTGGGAGATGCCGAGATGGCCACGCTGCTCTATCCCGAGCTCGCGCCCCTTTCGGGGATCAGCCTGATGATCGGGCACGGCGTCGCCTGCTACGGCGCCACCGACCGCTACCTCGGCATGCTCGCCGCCACGAGCGGCGAGAACGAGCTTGCCGAACATCACTTCGAGGCGGCCCTCACGGCGAACCTGGAGATGGGAGCGACGACCTGGCTCGCCCACACGGAGTACGAGTTCGGCCGTATGCTGCTCCGGTCAGGCAAGAACGACCGGGCGGCCCCGCTTCTGAGCGGGGCCCTCGCACACGCCGAGCAGGTCGGTATGCCCACGCTGGTCACCCGCGTGCGCAGGCTCGGGGTTGAAGTCGTACGCACTCCGAGCACACCCGACGATCTCTCCGCCCGCGAGCTCGAAGTCCTTCGTCTCGTGGAGCACGGGCTCTCGAACCGCGAAGTCGGCCGGGCCCTGCACCTCAGCGAGCACACCGTCGCCAACCACATGCGATCGATTCTCCGCAAGACGAGCACGACCAATCGCACCGAAGCGGCTGCCTATGCCCATCGGCGGGGTCTCACCACGATCTGAGGTTCGCTAGGGTTTCGTCACTGTGCCCCGCTACATCATCGAGCGCACGTTCGCCGAACAGCTCGACCTCTCTGCCGACGACGTCCGCGTAATCGAGGACATCAACGGGGAAGAGGGCGTGAGCTGGTTGTTCTCGTTCCTCTCCGCCGACCGGCGGCGGTCGTACTGCCTGTACGAGGCCCCGTCTGCCGACGCGATCATCGCCGCCGCGCAGCGGGCGAACGTCCCCGTCGACAGCATCGTCGAGGTGGACAAGTTCGTGCCTGCCGAGGCTCTCGCCGGCGGCTGACCCGCCTTCGCCCGGGCCGTTCCTGGGTCGTGAGGCCAAGAGAGCCGGAGAAGGGATTCGAACCCTTGGCCCCCGCTTTACAAGAGCGGTGCTCTGACCAGCTGAGCTACTCCGGCAACAGTGACATGGTAGTCGCCCGGTTCGGGCGGCGGCCGACCCGCTCGCCATAGGAGCAGTTGCCCGGGCGATGCCCCGCGCACTGGCTGCGGGCAGAGCAGGAGCTCACAGCGGCGTAGGCCGCCGGAACGAGCTGTGGCCGCGCACGCGGCGCGGCCACAGCACATCCGGATCGGAGACGACTCAGGCAGCGGCCCGAGCGGGCTCCGCCTCGATCACCGGCTGGTCGGCCGAGCGCTCGTGCTCGAGCGTCGGCAGCCACTCGAGCCACGTCGGCAGGTACCAGTTCCACTCGCCGAGGAGCTTCATCGTCGCGGGCAGCAGCACCGCCCGCACGATCGTGGCGTCGATCAGGACGGCGGCCGCGAGGCCGATGCCCATCTCCTTCATGTCGATGATCGGCATCAGCGCGAAGACGCCGAAGACGAACACCATCACGACGGCCGCGCTCGTCACGACACCCGCTGTCGAGCGGATGCCCTTCTCGACGGCCTGCTCGGTGCAGAGGCCGCGGTCGAAGTACTCCTTGACCCGGCTGAGGATGAACACGTGGTAGTCCATCGAGAGCCCGAACAGGATCACGAACAGGAACATCGGCAGCCACGAGGCGATGCCACCGTTCGTCTGGAAGTCGAGGATGTCCGAGCCCCAGCCCCACTGGAACACCGCCACGAGCAGGCCGTACGCGGCCGCCACGGAGAGCAGGTTCATGAGGATCGCCTTGATCGGGATCACGATCGACCGGAACGAGACGAGCAGGAGCACGAACGCGAAGCTGAGGACGAAGACGAACACGAGCGGCGCCGAGGACTTCATGCTCTCGCTCCAGTCCTTCGACGACGCAGTCTCGCCCGTCACCGCATACTCGACGCCGTCGACGTTGCCGATCGTGGCCGGCAGGACCTCGTTCGCGCAGCGTTTCGAGTGCGTCGTTCGACGTCGCGTTCGTCCCGTTGCCGACGAGCGGAATCGCAACGCGGAGCACCGTGCCGTTCGGCGAGGCCTCGGAGTAGATCGGCTCGAGGGCCTTGCCGGAGGCGAGCGCCTGCTTCTTCAACTGGGCCACCGCCGCCTGCAGTGCAGGATCGGTTGCGTTGCCCTTGATCGCGACGACCGCGGGCGTTGCTCCGCCCGGGAAGGCGTCCTGCACCTTCTGGTAGTCCTGCACCTCCTTGAGCGATTTCGGCATCGCCTCGAGACCCGACTGACTCGTGTGCAGGTTGATCGCCGGAAGCGCCAGTGCGATGAGCACGGCCGTCGCCCCGATCGCGGAGACGAGCGGGCGTCGCAGGACGGCGCCAAGGATCGGCGCCCCAGAGCCGGCCCTGTCCGTCGTCGCGCTTGAGCCGGCCGACGAACGGGATCCGCACCTTGTCGATCCGGTCGCCGAGCCAGGAGAGCATCGCGGGGAGCACGGTGAGCGAGCCGATCATCGCCACGAGTACGACCATCATCGTCCCGATCGCGAACGACATGAACGTCTTGTCACCGGAGAAGAACATCCCGGCCATCGCGACCATCACCGTGATGCCGGAGATCAGCACCGCACGGCCCGACGTGGCTGCTGCGGCCTCGAGGGCTGCCGACTCGCTACGACCCGCCCTTCGCTCGTCGCGTTCGCGGCGGATGTAGAAGAGCGAGTAGTCGACACCGACGGCGAGGCCGATCAGGAGGATGACCTCGGAGATCGCCTCGTCCATGGGCACGATGTGGCTCGGCAGGGCGACGAGGCCCATCGTCGCGATCACCGCGGTGAGCGCGAGGCCGAGCGGGATCAGGGCGCCGACGAGCGATCCGAACACGAGCATCAGGATCACGAGCGTGATCGGGATCGAGATCATCCCGGCGCGTGCGAGCTGCGAGCCGAACATCTCGTCCAGAGCCTTGCCGGTCGACGCCGAGCCGGCCTCGACGACCGTGAACTCCGGGTTCGCCCTCTGCACCTGCTCCGTGCCGGCCGTGATCCTGTCGATGTAGACGGCCGCCTCGTCGTAGGTGCCCTTCGGACTGAACTGGATCAGCGCGGCGCGGCCGTCGGCAGAGATCTGGCCTTCGTTGCCGGCCGCGAAGGGCGACCGAAGCTCGGTCACCTTCGAGAACGACTCGAGCTTCGCGATCGCCTGGTCGACGACCGCGCGAAAGGCCGGATCCGTTGCCGTCTTCGACGACGACTGGACGAGGACGTACTCCATCTGCTGGTCCAGCTCGAAGCCGGCGTCGCGGATGATGTGGTCGGCCGTCCGTGCCTCGCCGACGTTCATGTCGTTCTTGTCGATCGTCTTCGTGCCGACGGCGCCGCCGATCACGACCGACGCGACGACGAAGGCAAGCCAGCCAAAGATGGCTGTCTTGCGGTGTTTCGCACTCCAGCGACCCATCCGGGCCGCGACATTCGTACTTTGCTTCAGGGGTGACATGTGGTGTCTCCTTCAAGGGTCGTCTGGTGTCCCTTGCAGGCTGGCACCGGTCGTGCGGGGCGGCAGTGCGGCGGTCAGGCCAATCGTGGTGGGGTAAACCGTAGGCCGGAGCCTGCAGCCTGCCACCGCCGAGGCTACTTCTCGGCGGGCACGTCGAGCAGCAGCGCGATGGTTCGGCGCACCAGCTCGAGTTGCTTGCGCATGATGGACGGGTCGTCGAGCGCTCGGGCGATGACGAACGCGCCCTCGAAGGTCACGTTGAGGTGATCGGCGAGCGCGACCGGGTCGATCTCCCCGCTCAGCGGACGCGCGGCCGCCGCCGCCAGGATCTTCTCCAGGATCCTGGCACGGTAGGCTTCGAGCGCGCCGGCGATCACGTCGTTGGTGCCGTCGTCCGCGAGTTGTCGGTCGTAGATGTACGAGACGTACAGGCAGCTCGGCTGGTGCGAGACGAGCTCGTCCGCGGCCTCCTCGAACAGGCGGATGAAGGCGACGAGTTGCTCGGCGGGGTCTCCGCTTTCGGCCTCTGCTTTGGCGAAGAACTCCTCGAGGAAGGCGATGTCCTCGGCGGCGTAGCGCTCGACGATCGCCCGGGCGAGGTGGTTCTTCGTCGGGAAATGGTGAAAGAAGGCGCCCTTGCTCGTGCCCGAAGCGGCGAGCACCTCGTCGATGGACGTCGCGGCGAGCCCCTGGTCCAGGATCAGGCCCTGAGCCGCATCGAGGATCCGCTCCCGTGTCTGTGTTCCGTCGCGCGCCATTTCTCGACCTACCCTTGCAGACAGACTAGACGGTCTGTTATAACAGACCAACTAGTCGGTCTGTTTATAAAGGAGGAACGATGTCGGATGTGGTGACGGAATCGGTGTCGGGGCTGCTCGAGGAGCTCGGCGGCGTCCTCTCCGGGGAGCTCGTGCTACCGGCGGACGCTTCCTACGACGAGGCGCGTGCAGTGTGGAACGGGATGATCGACCTCCACCCGGTGGCGATCGCACGGTGCGCCTCCTCGGTCGACGTCCGCGCAGCGATTCGCGTCGGTCGTGAGGCCGGCCTGCCGATCGCAGTGCGGGGCGGCGGCCACAATGTCGCAGGCTTCGGCACGATCGACGGGGGGCTTCTGATCGACCTCTCTCGTCTGAAGACGGTAACGGTCGATCCCGTGAGCCGCCGTGTGCGGGTCGGGGGCGGTGCCACTCTCGCCGATCTCGACGCGGCGACCCAGGAGCACGGGCTCGTCGTCCCCGCGGGTGTCGTGAGCGAGACCGGGGTCGCGGGCCTGACGCTGAGCGGTGGGATCGGCTGGGTGCGCCGCAAGTGGGGGCTCACGAGCGACAACCTCGTCGGCGCGGAGCTCGTGACCGCGTCGGGTGAGATCCTGCGCGTCGGCACGGAACGCGATCCCGACGTCCTCTGGGGCCTGCGGGGCGGCGGCGGCAACTTCGGCGTCGTCACGGAGCTCGAGTTCGAGGCCCACCCGCTCGGTCCGGAGGTTTTCTTCGCGTTCACCCTCTACCCGCTCGCCGACGCTCGCCACGTTCTAGCCGAGCACGAGCGCGTCGTCCTCGAGACCGGCGACGACGTCAGCACGATCGCCGTCCTCGGGCATGTTCCACCTCTCGAGGACTTCCCGGCCGCGCTCCACGGGGCGCCGTACGCGGCGGTTCTCGGCCTCTACGCGGGTCCTGCCGCCGAAGGCGAGCAGGTCTTGCAGCCGTTGCGGGAGCTCGGTGAGCCGCTCGCCGATTTCTCCGCGCGGATGCCGTTCGTCGACGTGCAGAAGGTCTACGACGCGGACTATCCGGCCGGACACCGGTACTACTGGAAGTCGGCTCAGCTGCCGGCGCTTCCTGCAGAGGCGGTCGACGTCCTCGTCGAGCAGCTCGGGCGCGCACCGTCCAAGCACTCGACGATCGACGTCTGGCTGAACGGTGGGGCGATCGCGAGCGTAGCCGACGATGCGACCGCCTTCTCGGGCCGTGACGGCCTGTACGTGCTCGGCATCGAGTCGAATTGGGAGCACCCATCGGGCGACGACGCCAACGTTGCCTGGGCACGCGAGTTGCTCGCCGCGGTCGAGGAGCACGCAAGCGACGGCCTCTACCTCAACTTCCCGGGCTTTCTCGAGGAGGGCCAGTCGCTCGTCCGCGCGAGCATGGGAGCGAATTACCCCAGGCTTGCGGAGCTGAAGAAGCGGCTCGACCCGGACAACGTGTTCCGGCGCAACGCAAACGTCGAGCCCGCGGCGTAGCGCACCGGGTGGGGATCGCTCCGTCGGCGCGGGCGGTCCCCACCACGTTCTGTCGCCTCTTCTCGATTCTGCGGCAAAGCGGTGCGGCCCGCGTCGGCCGGCCGGGCGACTCAGCTCTGAAGGAAGGTCAGCACGGCGAGCACGCGGCGATGATCATCACCCGTCGCCGGCAGGTTCAGCTTCGTGAAGATACTCGTCACGTGTTTCTCCACTGCGCGCAGCGTCACGAACATACGGTCCGCGATCGCCTGGTTGGAGCGACCCTCGGCCATCAGCTCCATCACCTCACGCTCGCGTGGGGTCAGAGCATCGAGTGGGTCGTCGACGCGCTTGCGCCCGAGGAGCTGGCTGACGACTGCAGGATCGAGCGCCGAGCCACCCTCGCCGACCCGCCGCACGGCCGAGGCGAACTCCTCGAGATCGGAGATCCTGTCCTTCAGCAGGTAGCCGACGCCTTCGGCTCCGTCCTCGAGCAGTCCGACCGCATAGGCAGGCTCGACGTACTGCGAGAGAACGAGCACACCCGTTCCGGGAAAGCGCTCTCTGATCGTTCGTGCGGCGACGAGCCCTTCGTCTGTGTGTGTGGGAGGCATCCTGATGTCGACGATCGCGACGTCAGGCTTGTGGAGTGCAACGTGACGGAGGAGGTCGTCCGCCGTGCCGGACTGTGCCGCGACCTCGAACCCGGCCTCGCCGAGAAGGCGCACGACGCCTTCCCGGAGCAGGATCGAGTCGTCGGCAATCACCACCGTCACTGCATTCCCGAGCATCGCGACCGTGTTCCGGAGCGGTGGGAAGTCCCGTGGCAGGCCGTCGGCGATGAGCTGGTGGATGTGCTCGGGCTCGGGGAGTCCTGCGAGTCGATGCGTTCCGAGGTCGCGGACCGCGAACGGCGACGGACAGCGGGCCGTGGTCGAGAGCAGGATCTGACCGCCGTGCCCGGCAGATCCGATCCGCGCCGCGCGATGGACGTCGATCCCCGTGTAGCCCTCGTCGGTGACGAGTGGGCGGCCGACGTGGATGCCCATGCGGACGCGAACGCTGCGGTCACCGACCCAGTTGTGGTCGATCAGCACCCGCTGTGACTCGACGGCCGCAGCAGCGGCCGCGTCGAGTGTCTCGAATGCGGCGAACAGCTCGTCCCCGTGCGCGTCGATCACCGTGCCGCCGTTCGCGCTGACTCCGTCGCGCAGCAGTCGCCGCACGTCCGTCAGGATGACCGCATACTCAGAGCCCGATTCATGAACGAGGCGGGTCGAGCCCTCGATATCCGAGAGCAGGAACGCGACTGTCCCGGGCTCGTTCGTCATGACGGCGAGTCTACGTGGACGGCTTCCGTGTCCCACAGTGGCATCTCGGCCGAGATGCGCGTTCCGGCGGCGGCTTCGCTTGTGACCTCAAACGTGCCGTCGAGGGCCTCGACGCGGTCTCGAAGCCCTGCCAACCCTGTTCCCAGTGACGGGTCCGCGCCCCCGATGCCGTCGTCGGCGACGGTCACCGTTGTCCGGTTCTCGTCCGCTCGGACGGTGACGGCCACCCGGGTCGCGCGCGCATATTTCACGATGTTCGTCAGCGCCTCGGAGACGACGTAGTACGCCGCGGCCTCGACGGCGGCAGGCAGGCGCTCGGCGGGAAGGTCGACCTCGACCGGCAACGGCGCCCGCAGTGCGAGCGCCTCGATCGCGGCCGCGAGCCCCTGATCGGTAAGGATGGCAGGGTGGATCCCGCGCGCGAGCTCGCGGAGCTCTTCGAGCGCGGCGGTCAGCTCCTCGCGTGAGCTCGAGATCACCTGCCGTGCTCCTTCGGGGTCCGAGTCGAGAAGCGCCTCGGCCAACCGGAGTGAGACCGACAGGGAGACGAGACGCTGCTGGGCGCCGTCGTGAAGGTTCCGCTCGAGCTTCTGTCGCGCCTCTCCTGCCGCTTCGATGATCCGCGTGCGCGAAGCGCGGATCTCGGCTTCCTGTCTCTTTCGCTCGGTCACGTCGACGCCGGACAGCAGGACGAGCGATGCCCTGCGGCCCGTGACGTCGTCGATCGCGGTGGCGGTCCACGCGACATCGAGGTGACCACCGTCGGCGCGCAGCCAGCGGGACTCCCGCTCGGGCATCGTCACCCCGTTTGCGGCACCGGCGATCGTCATCGAAGCCGCGTAGGCGTCGCCCGGATCGATGAATTCGAGCACGCTCCGGCGCACGAGGGCCTCATCGGGCCATCCGAGCGCGGCGCGTACCGCGTTGTTGACCCCAGCGCGGTTCTCGTCGATCCCGCTGTCGACGATCGTACCGTCGTTGTCGACGACGATGATCAGGCTGGGGATCGCCTGCATCAGCGTCGCCGTGATGTCTCTCTCGCGTTGGAGCTGCACCTCCCGCTGGTTTCGCTCCGTGATGTCGATCCCGCCGAGGACGATGCTCGTGACCCTGCCCGTCGCGTCGGCCACGGGCGCGCTGCGCCATTCGATCACGCGATCCTCACCCCGTCCGTTCGTGAAGGCGTTTTCGTACTGCGCGGCCGGATAGGTGGGCGCGAGCGCGCGGAAGCGCTGCTGCATCGCCTCGCGGTCGGAATCCTCGATGAAGACGTCCCAGAAGTACTGCCCCCGGGCGGCCTCCTCCACCGGATATCCGCTTGCTTCGAGGGTGGCTCGGTTCTGGTTCAGGATCCGGCCGTCGGTATCGATCACGACGAGGAGGCTCGGCGCGGTGTTGGTGACGGTCTCGAGGAAGAGGAACTGCGCCCGCAGATCGGCTTGCAGGCGGACGTTCTCGAGCGGGAGGCTCGCACCGGCAGCGGTCAGCCGGACGAGATCGGGCTCGCTGTCGAGCGCGGGGTCATGCAGGAGGGCCGCCGTCCGGTGCCCGGCCCGGTCGACCATGGTGACCGAGCGAAGCTCCGTCGGCTCCGGGGCCGGCACCTCGCGGCCGAGCTCGTCGATCCAGCCGCCGCGGCTGTCGTTCCAGAAGACGATCTCGAGCGACGGGTCGTGGAGAGCCTCCGCCAGGACGTCGCGAAGCGGGATGCCCTCGTCGAGCGAGACGAGCATCCTCGCGGCCGACGAGCGATCGAACCGGGTGCGGAGGACGCCCGCGAGAAATGTCATCGGGACGATCGCGAACCAGACGAGAAACAGGAACCAGTTGATCGAGTACGTCCTGCTCGCCATCTGGTCGGTGGCGACGGAGAGCAGAAGCAGGACGACCGTGACGCTGCACGACACGTAGACCGGGCGGAGGGCGCGGCGGCGCGTTGCCGAGGCCGAGCGCCAGCGACCGACGAGAATCACGACCATCGCGATCAGCACCGCGACGATGACCACGGACGCGACGACGTTCACCGCTCCGACTGCAACGTCCGAGCTGGCGACTGCGATCGCGCTCGTCGGGCAGTCGTCGCATTGCGTCGCCGGCGTCTCGTCGAGGAGGGAGACGACGAGGTTGCCCCCGAGAGTGACAACGGCGCCCGTCGCGACGAGGAGCCTGTCGCGCGTGCAGAGGACGCCGTCGGGGAAGGCCAGCACGAGGGCCGCGAAGCAGACGAGGGCGAGGTTTCCGACCATGAAGCCGGCGGTCCACAGCGCCGAGCTGTTCGCGTCGGTCAGTGAGGCCAGGAACCAGAGATAGCCGGTTGCGGCGAGCCACTTCCCCGTCGCATTCTCGGGTCGGCGCCACAGAGCCACGAGCCCGGCCGCGACGAATGTCAGGCCCGCTGTGATAGCCGGTGTGGCGGTCAGCCACGGTTGGGGGTCGTGGTCGCTCGATGCCACCACGGTGATCGCCAACGCCGCTTCGAAGAGCGCGATCGCGCCCGCGATACCGAACCGGAGCGCCCTCACAGGAGGAGCGAGAGGATCGCCGCGCCCGAGAGCTCACCCTTGGGCACGAAGCCGGCGGCTCCGCTGAGCGCGACCTGCGAACCGTAGTCCGCCGCGTCCCGGCTCGACGTGAGCACGATCGAGGTCGTGTCGAGATCGCCACATTCGACGCAGACGTCGAAACCCGTCATGTCCGGCAGTTGGACGTCGAGCAGAACGACATCGGGGCGTAGTCGGCGCAGTGCCTCCAGGCCGGAGGCTCCATCCTCCGCCTCGCCCACGACGCGAAAACCGTCGGCCTCGAGAATCGCGCGTGCCGATGCGCGGAAGCTCGGGTGGTCGTCGACGATGAGCACGCTGTGGGCCACGACGTCATGGTGGCACAACGATCCGTGGGGTGCCGTACGGCTGACCGCACTATCCAGCACCTCTCTCGGGCCTGCCCTGCGCAATGCGAGGAGAGTGCAAAAAGGGGTCGCGCTCTGCGTCATACTCCGCCGATGAGCTCAACCACCGACACCACCGCGCACGATCGGATCCTTGCCGAGCGCGCCCGCTACGTGAGCGCCGGCGTCTCGACGCCAAGACTCGTCGTCTCCCACGCAGACGGGGCGCGCGTCACGGATGTCGACGGCCGCACCTTCCTCGACTTCGCCGGCGGCATCGGCTGCCAGAACACCGGGCACCGCTTCGTCCCCGTCGTCGACGCGATCAAGGCGCAGGCCGATGAGTACCTCCACCAGTGCTTCATGGTGGGCGTGTACGAGCCGTACGTCGAGGTGTGCCGCCGCCTCGCCGAGCTCTCGCCGTGTGCCGGCGGCGAGCAGAAGTCGGTTCTCCTCAATTCCGGCGCCGAGGCCATCGAGAACGCAGTCAAGATCGCACGATCGGCGACCGGCCGGCCGGCCGTCGTCGTGTTCGACAACGCCTTTCACGGCCGCACGCTTCTGACGATGACGATGACGGCGAAGGTGAAGCCGTACAAGGCCGGGTTCGGCCCGTTCGCGCCGGAGGTGTACCGCGCACCGGTACCGAACCCGTTTCGCGGAATCACGACAGACGATGCGATCGCGGGGCTCGAACAGCTCTTCAAGGCCGACGTCGACCCGGCCACCGTCGCGTGTGCCGTGCTCGAGCCGGTGCAGGGCGAGGGCGGTTTTCTCGCGATGCCCACGGACTACCTGCTCCGTCTGGCCGAGATCTGCCGCGCCCACGGGATCCTGTTCGTCGACGACGAGGTGCAGTCGGGCGTCGGACGCACCGGGAAGATGTGGGCGATCGAGCACAACGACGGTGTTGCTCCCGACCTGCTGGTCTCGGGGAAGTCCATCGGTGGCGGTCTGCCCCTCGCCGCCGTCACGGGAGCCGCATCGATCATGGATGCGGTGCCTGCCGGAGGGCTCGGGGGCACTTTCGGCGGCAACCCGCTCTCGTGTGCCGCGGCCGTCGCGGTGCTGGATGCGGTCGCAGACCCGGAGTTCCTCGCGCGGGCGACCGCCCTCGGCGTCACGATGCGCTCGCGGCTCGAGCAGCTGGCCGCCCGGCACGCTGCGATCGGTGAGGTGCGTGGTCTCGGTCCGATGCTCGCCTTCGAGCTCGCAGAGAGGTCCCCGGACCAGGCGGCAGCAATCGTCGCCGCGGCCTACGAGCGCAACCTCCTCCTGCTCGCGTGCGGGATGGACGGGAACGTGATCCGCCTGCTCGCGCCGCTGACGATCGCGACGGAAGAACTGGACGAAGGGCTCGCAGTGTTGGAGGATGCACTCGCGGTTGCACTCTGAAGTCCCCGATATCCGGCTCACCGGTCTTCGGAAGGCGTACGGCGACGTCGTCGCCGTCGACTCCATCGACCTCGAGATCGCGCGGGGCGAGTTCTTCACGATGCTCGGCCCCTCGGGGTCGGGAAAGACGACGACCCTGCGGATGATCGCGGGGTTCGAGATCCCGACCGCCGGCACGATCGAGCTCGCCGGCGAGAACGTCTCGCGACTGCCTCCCTACGACCGGCCGGTCAACACGGTGTTCCAGGACTACGCATTGTTCCCGCACATGACGGTGGAGCAGAACGTCGCGTACGGCTTGATGGTCAAGAAGGTGCCGAAGGCCGAGCGCCGGGAGAGGGCCCGGGAGGCACTGGCCATGACCCAGCTCGAGGGGTACGAGGATCGCAAGCCGGCACATCTCTCGGGCGGCCAGCGGCAGCGCGTGGCCCTCGCCCGCGCGATCGTGAACCGGCCGCAGGTGCTTCTGCTCGACGAGCCCCTCGGAGCGCTCGACCTGAAGCTGCGCCAGGAGATGCAGATCGAGCTCAAGCGGATCCAGCGCGAGGTGGGGATCACCTTCGTCTACGTGACGCACGATCAGGAGGAGGCGCTGACGATGAGCGATCGCGTCGCCGTCTTCAACCGCGGTCGCATCGAGCAGATCGGCGCGCCGGCGGACGTCTACGAGCATCCGGCGAGCGAGTTCATCGCCGGCTTCGTCGGCGTCTCGAACGTCATCGAGCGCGACGGTCGCCGCTACACGGTGCGACCCGAGAAGATTCACGTCCTCGCCGAGGGGGAGAGCTCCGAGGTGGGATCGCACGTGGAGGAGGGAACCGTGCGCGACGTCCTGTACGTCGGGCCGGTGACGAGGTACCACGTCAGCCTCGATCGTGGAGGCGAGCTCCAGGCGCTCGCGCAGAACCTGGAGGAGACCTCGAGTGAGGTCCTGGCGACCAAGGGACGACGCGTGCGGCTGCAGTGGCGTCCTGCGCAGGAGTCGGCAATCATCGAACGGGAGGGAACGGCATGACCGAACGAAAGCGACGCCTTGGCCTGCGGGCCTTGGCGTTGACCGTGGTGCTCGCGCTTGCGGCGGTCGCCGCCGGGTGCGGCGGAGACGACAACAGCAGCAGCGCCACCCAGATCGAGGGCCTCGGCTCCACGATCGAGGAGATCCAGGCCAATGCACGAGAGGAAGGCCAGGTCAATATCGTCCAGTGGCCCGGATATGCGACCCTGGTGGACGAGTTCACCGCGGCGACGGGATGCACGGTCAACACCAAGGATGGTGGAAGCTCGGACGACATGATCTCGCTGATCCAGACCGGCGCGTACGACGGAGTCTCTGCGTCGGGCAATGCCAGCGTGCGTCTGATGACGACCGGCGACGTTGCACCGGTTGACACGGACCTCGTCCCGAACTACGCGGACGTGCAGGAAGGGATCAAGAACCAGTCGTACAACTCGCTCGACGGGGAGCCGTACGGCGCACCCCACGGCCGTGGGCCGAACTACCTCATGTTCCGCACCGACGAGGTGCCGGAGGAGACCGACAGCTGGTCGGTGATCTGGCCGGACGGCTCAAGTCCCTACAACGGCAAGATCTCGATCTACGACGACTCGATCTTCATCGCCGACGCCGCGGTGTATCTGATGGCGACGCAGCCCGATCTCGGCATCGAGGATCCGTATCAGCTCAACGAGGAGCAGTTCAACGCCGCGGTCGACCTGCTCAAGCAGCAGGCACCGAACGTCGGTGAGTACTGGCCGGGTGACGTGGCGAAGCAGATCGGGTCGTTCACGAACGGCGACAGCGTCGTCGGGACGACGTGGCCGTACCAGTACGTGCAGCTCACGGCCGCGGACCCGCCGGTTCCCGTGATGGCGATCAAGCCGAAGGAGGGCACGACCGGCTGGTCGGACACCTGGATGATCTACTCCAAGGCCGCGAATCCGAACTGCATGTACCTCTGGATGGATCACATGATCTCACCGGAGGCGCAGGCGGCGGTGGCCGAGGGCTTCGGCGAGGCGCCCGTCAACCTGAAGGCGTGCGAGCTCACGAAGAACGAGAACCACTGTGACGAGTACCACGCCGACGACGAGGCCTGGTGGGAGGACGTCTACTACTGGACGACCCCGACGGAGGACTGCGGGGACGACGACGACGAGACGATCTGCAAGACCCAGGAGGACTGGAAGGCCGCGTGGACCGAGATCAGAGGCTGATCCGCTGACCTCGGTCGTACAGCTCGAGCCGCCGCCCCGGGTTTCCCCGGGGCGGCGGCTTTCGACGTTCCTGTTCCGCCATCCGCGGGTGCGGCTCGGCGCGCTCCTTGCGCTGCCCCTCGGCTGGCTCCTGGTCGTCTACTTCGGCTCGCTCTTCGTGTTGCTCCTGTCGGCCTTCTGGGACACGAATTCCTTCACCGGCGAGATCACCCACACGTTCACGCTGGAGAACTTCCAGCGCATCTTCGAGCAACCCGTCTACCGCGACGTCGCTTGGCGCACGATCAAGATGGCGATCTTCGTCACGCTGGCCGACATCGTGATCGCGTTTCCGATCGCCTACTACATGGCACGAATCGCATCCTCACGCACGCGCAACCTGCTCGTGATCGCCGTGCTGATGCCGCTGTGGGCGAACTACCTCGTCAAGGCCTACGCGTGGCGGACGCTCCTTTCCGAGGGCGGCGTCATCAACTGGGTGCTCGGGCCGATCGGGCTCGGCTTCGACGGCTACTCGATGGTCGGGCTGTGGCTCGTGTTCACCTACCTCTGGCTTCCGTTCATGGTCCTCCCGATCTACGCCGGCCTCGAGCGGATTCCGACGTCGCTTCTCGAGGCCTCTGCCGATCTCGGCGGGCACTCGTTCACGACGTTCCGTCGCGTGATCCTGCCTCTCGCGTTTCCGGCCGTCGTGGCAGGGTCGATCTTCACCTTCTCGCTCACGCTCGGCGACTACATTGCCCCGGGCCTGATCACGAGCGAGCAGTTCATCGGCACCGTGATCTACAACATTCGCAGCCAGGCACTACCGACGGCGGCCGCGTACTCGTTCGTGCCCGTCGTCGTCGTGATCTCGTACCTGCTGGTGGCGCGCAAGCTGAAGGCGTTCGAGTCCCTCTGATGACCGAGTCCCGTCTCACCCGCTCACTTCTCCGCGTCGCCACGGGCGCCACGCTCGTGTTCATCTACCTGCCGCTCTTCATCATCGTGCTCTACGCGTTCAACGCGAACGTCACGCAGAAGTGGCCGATCGAGAACTACAGCACGAAGTGGTTCTCCGTCGCCTTCCACGACGACAAGGTTCGCGACGCCCTTCAGCTGTCCCTGCTGGCCGCCGTGGGTGCCACGGCGATCGCCCTCGTGCTCGGGACGCTCGCATCGATGGCGGTGGCGCGGTACAGCTTCTTCGGGCGAGAGGTGATCACCTTCGCCGTGATCCTTCCGATCGCACTGCCGGGAATCGTTACCGGCCTCGCGCTCCAGGCGACGATCCTCGACGTGCTCGGCCCGCTCGGCGTCTCCTTCGGGTTGACGACGATCATCGTCGGTCACGCGACGTTCTGCGTCGTGGTCGTCTACAACAACGTGATCGCGCGCATGCGCCGGACGGCGGGATCGCTCGACGAGGCGTCTGCCGATCTCGGGGCCGACTCGTGGCAGACCTTCCGGTACGTGATGTTCCCGCAGATGCGCACCGCGCTCCTCGCGGGCGGGTTACTCGCATTCGCCCTCTCGTTCGACGAGGTCGTCGTCACGATCTTCACCTCGGGGGCCCAGCAGACCCTCCCGATCTGGATCTTCGCCACCCTCGCGCGTCCGGCCCAGTTGCCGATCGTCAACGTGGTCGCGCTGTTCGTGATCGTGGTCTCGATCATCCCGGTCTGGGCGGCGCAGAAGCTCGCGGGGAAGAACGACAGCGACAAGGCCAAGACGATGGCGGTTACCGAGAACTAGCCGCGCCCGTGGGAGTAGTGTGTTCGGTGCTCTCTGACCGAGGAGGTAGCCATGAAGGTCGTCCATTGCCCCTGCGGAAAGAACATCGAAGGCGACACCGATGACGAGCTCGTGCTCAACGTCGAGGCGCACATCGCCGAAGACCACCCGGATCTCGTCGGAGAGTACTCCCGCGAGCAGATCGTGGGAAAATGTGCACACGAGCCGACTAGGTCGTGATGTCGGGTAGCATACCGCTGCTTCGAGTGAGAGGTCCTCAGGGTCGCGCTCGTCCTGGCGCGGCGTTGCGCGTCGCCGGCCACCTCGTCTCCCGGAAGCACAACATCGGGGATGACGCGTCGGACGAGTTCTCGCTCGCCGCCGTCTTCGGGGGAGCCGCCCGTGCCAGCCGTGCGCCGTCACTGCGTCGCGGCGACGTGCTCGCCTGCTGCGGCGGCGTCCAGCTCGACCTTCGCGAGGCGACGCTCGATCCGGCAGGTGCGGATCTTCGTCTCCGCGCCTACCTGGGAGGCATCCAGGTCGTCGTCCCCGAGGGATGGAGGGTCGCCGTCGAGGCTGATGCGAAAGCCGGTGGCATCGACACGAACGTGACCCCCGAGGACGACCTCGCCGAGGACGCTCCCGTGCTCCGCGTGCAGGCTTTCGCGACCATGGGTGGCGTCCAGGTGACGATCGACGACGACGAGGGCGAGAATGCTGCGGCGAGCGACGTCGTGCCGAAGACCGCGTAGCTGACCGACCCGGTTCGGCTCTCGCCGCTGTCTCGGCGAGGTCGACGACACGGGCGGAGCCTCGCAGCAAGGATAGGGGCGTGGACGTCGGCCTCATCCTTCTCGTCGCGGGTGCCATCCTCGCGGCCAGCCTCGTCGTCGCGCTCGGTGCCGCGCACACGGGTCTGCCCGTGCTCGTGGCGTTCCTCGGGCTCGGGATGCTGCTCGGGTCCGACGGTGTCGTCGGGATCGAGTTCGACGACCCCGAGTTGGCGCGGAAGTTGGGTGTCATCGGCCTTGTGCTGATTCTGTACGAGGGAGGGCTGCAGACGTGGTGGCGCCGGCACCGGCAGGCGGCGCGCCTCCGGCAGTCCTAGACGCTCGGCGGTGGTCACCACGATCCTGACGGGCGTCGCTGCGCACGCGCTCTTCGACGTGAGCTGGCTCGAGGCGTTCCTGCTGGGTGCCGTCGTCGCGTCGACCGATGCGGCCGCGGTCTTTGCCACATTGCGGTCGACGCACATGCGCCGGCGGGTCGCCCGGACGCTCGAAGCCGAATCCGGTGGCAACGATCCGATGGCCGTCGCGCTCACCCTCGGGCTGATCGCCTGGATCGAGAGGCCCGAGGCGTACGGGCTCGACGACCTGCTGCTCCTCGTTGTCCGGCAGCTCGGTCTGGGACTGCTCGTCGGTGTGGGAATCGGACTGCTCGCGTCGTGGGTCTTCGCCCGCCTGCCGCACTCGATCGGCGCGTTTGTACCCGTCGCGTCGGTCGCGATCGCAGCGTTGTCGTTTGGTATCGCCGACGTGATCGGGGGAAGCGGGTTCCTCGCGGTCTACCTCGTCGGCCTGGCCGTCGGCAGCACGCCGTCGCGGTATCGACGCCATCTCGTCGCGTTCCACGAGGGGCTCGCGTTCCTCGCGCAGGTGGCGCTCTTCATCGTCCTCGGCCTTCTCGTGTTCCCGAGTCAGCTGCCGGAGGTCGCGGCCGCAGGTCTCGCGCTCGCGCTTCTGCTCGTGTTCGTATGTCGTCCCGTGGCCGTCTGGGCGTCGACCTGGTTCAGCGATTACACGTCGCGCGAGCGCGTCCTGCTCGGGTGGGCGGGCCTGCGCGGAGCGGTTCCCATCGTGCTCGCGACGTTCGTGCTCTCATCCGACATCCCGGAGGCAGTGACCATCTTCGACGCGGTCCTGTTCGTGGTCGTCATCTCGACGATCCTGCAGGGAACGACCCTCGAGTGGCTCGCCGGTCGACTCGGCCTCCTCTCTCCCCTTCCCGCGCCGGCGGAGGCACCGCTCGAGGTCGGGCACCTCAGCAAGCTCGAGCTGATCGACTTCGCCGTCGCGGGCGATCACGCCATCACGGGGGCGGCGGTTCGGGAGCTCGGCTTGCCGAGGAGCGCGATCGTGGCGGTCGTCGTTCGCGGTGACGACGCGATCCCGCCACGTGGCAGCACGCTCGTGCAGCCCGGGGATCATCTCTTCGTGCTCGCGCCGCGGTCGATGCGCCGGGACGTCGACGACGTCTTCGCGCGCTGGCGCCGGCGGGTGTGAGACCGGGGAGGACTGCGGTCTCACCCGACTCGCTCAGCCCGAGACGCCGGTGCCGATCGGGCAGGCGACGCCGGTGCCGCCGATCCCGCAGTAGCCGCCCGGGTTCCGGGCGAGGTACTGCTGGTGGTAGGTCTCGGCGTAGTAGAACGGCCCGGCCCCTCCGAGCTCGGTCGCGATCATCCCGTAGCCCGATTGGGCGAGTGCGATCGCATACCGTGCCTTCGAGGCGAGCGCTGCCTCCTGCTGGGCCGGTGTCGTCCAGTAGAGAGCCGAGCGGTACTGGGTGCCGACGTCGTTCCCCTGCCGCATCCCCTGGGTCGGGTCGTGGCCCTCCCAGAAGACCTGCAGGAGCGCGTCGTAGGAGATCCGGCCCGGGTCGTAGGCGACGAGCACCGCCTCCGTATGTCCGGTGCGGCCCGAGCAGGTCTCCTCGTAGCTCGGGTTAGGGGTCGTCCCGCCGGAGTAGCCGACGGCGGTCGTGTGGACGCCGGGAAGCTGCCAGAAGAGGCGTTCGGCCCCCCAGAAGCACCCCATCCCGAAGATCGCCGTCTCGATTCCCTCGGGGAACGGCGGCTCGATCGGGGTGCCGAGCACGACGTGTGGCTCGGTAATGGGCATCGCGCCCGAGCGGCCCGGGAGCGCGTCCTCGGGTGCGGGCATCTCTTGGGACTTGCGTGTGAACAGCATGCTCCTACGGTATCGGTCGCGGGTGATTCGTTACAGCCGCGCCCGCTCACCAAACGACACGGCCGGGGTCGAGGTCGTGCAGGCGTTGATCGCGGGTCACGAGCGCAGCGTCGTGCTCGACGGCCGTTGCAAAGATGATCTGGTCGGACGGATCCGACACCGTGCCGCCGACCGCTGCTGCCGTGAGCGCGATCTCTCGCGTGACCGGCATCACCTCGATGCGCTCGTCGGAAAGCGCTGCCGAGAGCCAGCGAGAAAGACCACGGTCGAAGGCCATGCGGCCCGCGCGTTCGAGACGCGCCACCTCCCACAGGCTCATCGTCGAGATGCCAATCGCGTCCGCGCGCTCCAACGCGGAGGCGGCTGACCGCGAGAGCCGCCGTGACGCCGCGCACCACCAGACCCAGGCGTGCGTGTCGAGCACGATCACGGGAAAACGGGCTCGTAATCGGGGAAGAGGGGAGCGATGAACTCCTCGTCGTCTACGAGAAACGTGACGGAGCCCTCCAGTGACTCGGGTGGAGCAAGGGGCATCAGGCGTGCAACCGGCTTGCCGCGCTTCGTGACGATGATGGTCTCGCCGTCGAACACCTCGTCGAGGAGTTGGAGGCATTCCGCCTTGAATCGCGTTGCAGGAATCGTTCGCATCCTGCAGAGCGTAGCTGGCAAATGGTCAGATTGAAATGACCACTTCAGGCGGTCTCGATCAGACCCGTGCGAGCGCCTGCTCGAGGTCGGCCCACAGGGTCTCGGCGTCCTCGAGTCCGACCGAGAGCCGCAGCAGCCCCTCCGGGCAGCGGACGCCTTCCCAGCGGTGACGCGATTCGAGCTTCGTGTGGACGCTGCCGAGGCTCGTCGCGTTCGTGATCGTCTCGGTCGCCGTCTCCACGCGACGGGCGGCAGCACCGTCCGCGACGTCGAGCGAGAGGACGAATCCGAAGCCGGGATACCGCACGGTCGCAACCGCTGGGTGCTCGCCGAGTCGCCCGGCGAGGATCCGCGCGCTCGCCTCCATTCGGTCGAGCCTGACCTCGACGGTCTGTAGTCCGCGCTCGACCAGCCAGGCCGTGTCGGCGGAGGCGACGATGCCTGCCAGGTGACGTGTCCTGTGCAGCCGCGTGTAGAGATCCTCGTCCTTCACGCTGACGATTCCCGCGAGCAGGTCGTCATGCCCGGCGAGGACCTTGGTGGCGCTGTGGAGCGAGGCGTCGCAGCCGAGGTCGAGCGGGCGGACCCGGAGCGGCGAGGCGAGAGTCGCATCGCAGACGACCGGCGCTCGATGCGCTGTCGCGCTCTCGAAGTCGGGCATCGTCAGCATCGGGTTGGCCGGTGCCTCGATCAGGATCAGGTCGGCGTTCGGCGGCGGTGGGCCGGTCTGGTCGTACTCGACGGCATTCACGCCCCAGGGGGCGAGAAGGTCGAAGAGGAGCTTGTGGCCGTAGTAGGCGCCCTCGGCGAGTGCGAGCGTCCCGCCGGGCGGCAGCATGGTCAGGACGACGCCCGTTACCGCGCCCATACCGGAAGGGAAGAGGAGCGCACGCCCGCCCTCGAGCACGCCGATCTTCCCTTCGACGGAAACGGCGTTCGGCTGGTCGTCGCGTGCGTAGGCGAACGGTCCGGGCTCGCCGGAGGCTTCATACGGCCAGCTGGCCGAGCGGTCGAGGGGAGCGGTCACGACAGGACTCTATCCGGGTACGGCTCTTCTAGACTCGGACGCATGCCCGAGACGATCGACGTCGACGCACCCACGATCGATGCCTTCCGGCGCGACGGCGCCGCCTGCGTCCGCGGTGCGTTCTCGCACGATCAGCTCCGTCTCGTCGAATCTGTGATCGAGCGGAACCTCGCCCAGCCGAGCGGGCGGTCGCTCGTTGCGAGCCGCCCGGACGATCCCGGACGGTTCTTCGAGGACTTCTGCAACTGGCAGCGGTCGCCCGAGCTCGAGGAGGTCGTGCGCTCGTCGCCGGCCGCGGCGATCGCCGGAGTCTTGATGGGCGCGAACGGCGTGCGCTTCTACCACGACCACGTGCTCGTGAAAGAACCGGGGACGGCGCAGCACACACCGTGGCATCAGGATCAGCCGTACTACAACGTCGACGGCGCGCAGACGTGCTCGGTGTGGATTCCCGTCGACCCCGTCTCGCGGCGTGCGACACTCGAGTTCGTCGCGGGCTCACACCTCGGCCCGTGGCTGATGCCACGGACGTTCATGGACAATCAGGCGAAGTGGTTCCCGGACGGCGCGCTCGACGAGTTGCCCGACATCGAGCGCGACCGCTCGGCCTTCGAGATCGTCGGCTGGGAGCTCGAGCCTGGTGACGCGGTGTTCTTCAACATGCTGACGCTGCACTGCGCCGGCGGTGTGGAAGGCTCTCGGCGGCGGCGCGTGCTGTCGTTGCGCTTCCTCGGCGACGACGTGACGCATGCGCCGCGCGGGTGGAAGACGTCGCCTGACTTCCCGGGTCTCGCCGAGGAGCTCGCGGCGGGTGCGCCGATGGATCACCCACTCTTCCCGGTGGTGTGGGAGCGCGCGGCCGAGGCCGGGCGATAGGCTCAGGCGAATGGCCTCCGACGCGAGCATCAGGAAGGTCCACGACACGACCGAGGCGAAGCTGGCGTGGCTCGCCGAGCTGCGCGACGCGGCGGCCCACGCAGGGGACGCGGCCGCGGTCGAGCGCCAGCACGAGCGCGGGAAGCTGCTCGCGCGCGAGCGGGTCGAGCTGCTGCTCGACCCGGGCTCGTTCGTCGAGCTCGACCGGTTCGTGCGGCACCGTGAGGTGGAGTTCGGGATGCGTGAGCGACGACCCTGGGGGGATGCGGTCGTCACCGGCTACGGCACGGTCTTCGGGCGACCGGTCTGCGTCTTCTCCCAGGATTTCACGGTCTTCGGCGGCTCGCTGAGCGAGGTGTTCGCCGAGAAGATCTGCAAGGTGATGGACATGGCCGTCAAGGTCGGATGCCCGGTCGTGGGGATCAACGACTCGGGTGGCGCCCGGATCCAGGAAGGGGTCGTCTCCCTTGCCGGCTACGCGGAGATCTTCTGGCGCAACGTGCAGGCGTCCGGAGTGGTGCCCCAGATCTCGCTCGTGCTCGGGCCGTGTGCCGGCGGCGCCGTCTACTCGCCTGCGATCACCGACTTCGTCCTGATGGCGGAGGGAACGTCGTACATGTTCATCACCGGCCCTGACGTCGTCAAGGCGGTCACGGGCGAAAGCGTCAGTCAGGAGGAGCTCGGCGGCGCGGCGGCGCACGCCGCGAAGTCGGGCGTGGCCCACCTCGTCGCGGCGGGAGAGAAGGAGGTGCTCGAGGACGCGCGCTACCTGCTCTCGTTCCTGCCGCAGAACAACCTCGAGACGCCGCTCTACGCGGCACCGGCCGACCCCGTCGACCGGGAGTCGCCCGAGCTCGACACGCTCGTTCCGGATTCGCCCAACAAGCCGTACGACATCAAGCGGGTCGTGCAGGCGGTCGTGGACGATTCCGACTTCCTCGAGCTCCAGGCCGACTTCGCGCTGAACATCGTCTGCGGGTTCGCACGGCTCGGAGGGCACGTGGTCGGGATCGTCGCGAACCAGCCGAACGCGCTCGCGGGCGTCCTCGACATCGACGCCTCCGTCAAGGGCGCGCGGTTCGTGAGAACCTGCGACGCGTTCAATATCCCGCTCGTCACGTTCGTCGACGTGCCGGGCTTCCTGCCGGGGACCGAGCAGGAGTGGGGCGGGATCATCCGGCACGGTGCCAAGCTCCTCTACGCCTACGCGGAGGCGACCGTGCCGAAGCTGACCGTGATCACGCGAAAGGCCTATGGTGGCGCGTACGACGTGATGAGTTCCAAGCACATCCGTGCTGACGTCAACGTCGCCTGGCCGACGGCGGAGGTGGCCGTGATGGGGCCTGAGGGCGCGGTCAACATCATCTTCCGCGGCGAGCTCGCCGAAGCCGCCGAGCCCGAGAAGCGCCGTGCCGAGTTGATCGCGGAGTACAAGGAGCGCTTCGCCAACCCGTACTCTGCGGCCGAGCGCGGGTACGTCGACGACGTGATCGAGCCGCGCGCGACGCGTCCTTACCTGATCCGCGCGCTCGAGCTGCATCTCTCCAAGCGGGAGCCGACCCCGAAGCGAAAGCACGGCAACATCCCCCTGTGACGATCGCACGTGGCACCGTCGCGATCGACCGGACGTGGGGTGCCGAGGGCGTCTTCGCAACCCCGGTCGAGTGGGAGGCGGAGCTCGAGGCGCTGCTCGCGAGCCTGCCGATCCTGGAGGGCTTTCAGGGACGGGTCGCCGACGATGCCCGCTCGCTCGGTGAGGCCTTTCGCGCCCGAGACGCCGTCTTGAGACGGCTCGGGCGCCTGATGGCGTACGCCGAGCTGGCGTATGCCGTCGAGACGACCGACACCGAGGCCGTCGCGCGGTATGGCCGTGCGCAGGCTGCCGCGGCGCAGGTCGGGGCGGCGACGGCGTTCGTCGACCCGGAGGTGATCGCGGCAGGGCGCGAGCGGGTCGACGAGTGGCTCGTGACAGATCCGTCGCTTGGGGTGTACGGGCACGCAATCGACAATCTGTTCCGGATCGAGGCGCATACCCGCTCCGCCGAGGTCGAGGAGGTCCTCGGGCTCGCGCGCGACGCGTTTGCAGGCGCGTACAACGCGTACAGCGCCTTCACCGACTCCGATCTCGTCTTCGAGCCGGCGCTCTCGAGCGACGGTGAGCCGTTCCCGGTCACCCAGGGGACAATCGACGCGATTCTCGCGCACCCGGACCGCGAGCTCCGGCGACGCGGTTGGGAGAGCTACTCCGACGGCTATCTCGGCGCCCGCAGCCTCCTCGCGGCGACGGTCTCCATCACCGCCAAGCAGGCGCTGTTCTCGGCGCGCGTCCGCCGGTATCCGTCGGCGCTCGCAGCCTCACTCGATCGGTCGAACGTCCCCGTCGAGGTCTTCGACAACCTGATCTCCGTCTTCGAGGCCAACCTGCCGACGTGGCATCGCTACTGGAGGTCGCGACGGGACGTCCTCGGTCTCGAGCGCCTTGCTCCCTACGACGTCGCTGCTCCGCTCGGTGAGACGACACCGCTCTTCTCCTACGAGCAGTGCGTCGACTGGGTCTGCGAGTCGCTCGCTCCGCTCGGCGACGAGTACGCCGAGACGGTGCGCCGCGGTTGCCTCGAGGAGCGCTGGGTCGACGTGTATCCGACGGCCGGGAAGATGGGGGGCGCGTTCTCGGCTGGAGCTCCGGGGACGAGCCCGTTCATCGTGATGAATTTCGACGGGACGGCCTCCAGCCTCGGCACGCTCGCGCACGAGATCGGTCACTCGATGCACTCCTACCGGGCGTGGGAGGCCCAGCCGCGGCCGTACACCCACTACTCGTTGTTCGTCGCGGAGGTCGCGTCGAACTTCCACCAGGCGCTGCTGCGCGCGCACCTGCTCGCGACGGTCACCGACCCGGCGATCCTGCTTGCCGTGCTCGACGAGGCGATGGCGAACTTCTACCGCTACTTCTTCGTCATGCCGACGCTCGCGCGCCTCGAGCGCGAGATGCACGGCCGCGTCGCGAGGGGCGAGGGTCTCACCGCGGCGCTGCTCGGCGAGCACACCGCCGACCTGTTCGCGGAGGGGTTCGGGCCTGCGGCCGAGATCGATCGGGAGCGGCTCGGCATCACCTGGGCGAAGTTCGCGCACCTCTACGAGCCGTTCTACGTCTTCCAGTATGCGACCGGGATCTCGGCTGCGCACGCCCTTGCGGGCGGCGTGCTCGCCGGCGCGGAACGGGCCGCCGACAACTACCTCGCGTTCCTCTCGGCGGGCGACTCGCTCTACCCGCTCGACGCCCTTCGGCTCGCGGGCGTGGACATGGCCGGGCCGGAGTCGGTCGAGGCCGCGTTCGCGGTGCTCGCGTCGCTCGTCGACCGCATCGAGGCGATCACCGCTGCGTAAGCCGGGCGAGGTCGAGTCGGGTGCTCGAACCGTGCCGGCGACGGCGACGTCGACGGGGGCGTGGGTGTGCTGGACACGTCGATCGCGCTCGACCTGACTTGGGGCAGCCGCGTTCTCGGGTGTGGCCATCGCCATTGCGCAACCAGTTCGCTATAACTAGGCAATGCCTAGGGACGAGTACTCGGCCGCGGAGGCCTCGCGGATGCTCGGGATCAGCCTCGACACGCTCCGGCGCTGGGATCGGCAGGGGCGCATCGCGGTCGGCCGCGATGCAGCGAACCGGCGCGTCGTGCCGGCATCGGAGATCGAGCGGCTGCGCGGGGCGGAGGGGTCACAGGTCTCCTCGGCCCGCAACCGATTCCGGGGCACGATCCGCTCCGTGGAGGTGGACGGGCTCCTGGCCCGCGTCGAGATCGACGTCACCGAGCCCTCGCGCGTCGTCGCGATCATCACGCGCGAGTCGGCCGAGGAGCTCGGGCTCGAGGTCGGGATGAGCGCCGCCGGCGTGGTCAAGTCGACGAGCGTGATGGTCGAGAAGTGACGCGTTACCGGCTCAGTCGCGAGCTCTCGGGAGCGGTCGCGGATCTGGGTGTCCTGATTCCGATCGCGGTCGCCCTGATCGTCAAGAACGGGCTGTCCGCCACCGCCGTGCTTCTGCCGGCCGGCGGCCTCCTCCTCGTGGTCGCGGCCGTCTACCGGCTGCCCGTACCGGTGCAGCCCCTCAAGGCTCTGGGCGCGATCGCGATCGCCCAGGGGCTCGGTTCGGACGAGATCGCCGCAGCAGCGATCTTGATGGGAGTGATCTTCCTCGTCATCGGCTGGATCGGGCTCGTCGATCTCGCCGGGCGTGCGTTCCCGAGGGCTCTCATTCGGGGGGTTCAGCTCACCGTCGGGCTTCTCTTCCTGAAGATCGCGTGGGGGCTCGTCTCCGATCCGCCCTCGTCGTTTTCCTCCTACGCGATGGCTCCGGCATGGGCCGTCCCCCTCGGAGTGCTCGTCGTCGTCGTGGCGGTGCTGCTGCGGCGCCGTCCTGTGACGCTCGCGCTCGTCGGCATCGGGCTCGCGGCAATGCTCGTGCGAGCGGGCGACGGGCTCGTTGCAGGCCCATCGGCGATCACGCTTCCGTCTCTCGATTCCGCCACGTTCTGGACCGCATTCACCGTTCTCGTGATCCCGCAGTTGCCCCTGTCGTTTGCGAACTCGTGCCTCGCAACCGCAGACGCAGCCCGGACGTACTTCGGTGAGGCCGCCGCCAGGGTCAAGCCCGGGCGGCTTGCGATGACCCTTGGGTCGGCGAACATCTTCGCCGGCGGGATCTCCGGGATGCCCGTCTGCCACGGAGCGGGTGGGCTCACCGCGCATGTCGCGTTCGGCGCTCGAACGTGGCGGGCACCGGCGGCGCTCGGAACGGCGCTCGTCGTTGTTGCGCTCGGGGTCGGCTCAGGGCTTGCCGCGGTGCTTCCGGCGTTTCCTCTCTCGATTCTCGCCGGCCTGCTGGCGGTCGCGGGTTTGCTCCATATCGGCCTGCTGCGCGACCTCCGCGGTGCCCGCGAGTGGGCGGTAGCGCTTCTGATCGGGGGACTCGGGTACGAGGTCAATCTGCTCGTGGGCCTGGTCGTCGGTCTCAGCGTCTGGTGGATTCCCGTCGGTGCCTCACGGCTGAACCGGCGAGTGATCGCCCGTCGTCGCATAGCCTCGAGTCATGAATAGCGTCTGCAACGCCGACATCGTCCTCGAGCCCGAGCCGACGCCTGCCGAGCGCGAGGCTCTTCGCCTGGCGCTCGTCGGTGTTGCGAGCACGTGCGCCCGTGCCGCTCGTAGGTCCGTCTGGCTGGGCCGGCGCGGGGCTGCGTGAATCGGTCGAGCGTCTGCCTCAGGGAGCGGTTCCGCCCAGCAGCCGTGGCGCGACACGCGCGTAGTCCAGCCCCGAGACCCACGTCAGGACGAGGGCCACGAGCAAGGCCCACCAGGCGATGTCGTGGCTCCAGGCGCCGGCCGCAGCCATGCCGCCGACCGCGACGGCGAGCGCCTGCGCCCACGTCTTGAGCTTGCCGAGGTCGCGAGCCGCAATGACGACCCCCTTTTCGATCGCGGCAAGGCGGAGCCCTGAGATGATGAACTCGCGGGCGAGAATCGCGGCGACCATCCACGCAGGCGCGACGCCCTCGGCGATAAGCATCGCGAGCGCAGCCATCACCAGCACCTTGTCGGCGATCGGGTCGAGGAGGGAACCGAACGCCGACGTCTGATTCCAGCGTCGAGCGAGCCAGCCGTCCACCTGGTCGGTGGCCATCGCGACGACGAATACCGCCGTCGCCCAGTAGTCGTGGTTCGGGAAATCCCACGCAAACAGCACAACGACGACGGGGACGGCCAGAGCCCGGCCGAGCGTCAACTGATCGGGGATGGTCATCCATCAGGGAGAATACGCGGCGCGCATGCCGACCTTCACCAGAGTGCTCGTGGCGAACCGCGGTGAGATTGCCGTGCGGATCTTCCGCACGCTCCGCGAGCTCGACATCGAAGCGATCGCCGTCTACTCCGACGCCGACCGCGGTGCCCTCCATACTCGCGTCGCGGACGAGGCGTATCGGATCGGCCCCGGGCCTGCGGACGAGAGCTACCTGAGAGGCGACCTGATCATCGAGACGGCGCTGAGGGCGGGTGCCTCCGCGATTCATCCCGGGTACGGGTTCCTGGCCGAGAACGCCCCCTTTGCCCAGGCGGTGGAGGACGCCGGGCTGACATGGATCGGCCCTCCCGCGTCCGCGATCGAGCTGATGGGGTCGAAGACCGAGGCGCGCACCGCCATGAAGGCCGCCGGCGTCCCGATCATTCCGGGCGCGACCGAGCCGGTGCGCACGGTCGAGGGGGTCGTCGCGCTCGGTGAGGAGGTCGGCTACCCGCTGATCATCAAGGCCGCCGCGGGCGGAGGCGGGAAGGGGATGGAGATCGTTGCCGACCCGGCCGGCGTCGTGCAGGCCTTCGAAGCCGCCCGGAGACAGGGCTTGAAGTACTTCGCCGACGACACCGTCTATGTCGAGCGCTACCTCGAGCAGCCGCGACATGTCGAAGCGCAGATCCTCGCCGACGGCCACGGGACAGTCCTCTTCCTCGGCGAGCGCGACTGCACGATTCAGCGGCGCCACCAGAAGCTGATCGAGGAGACGCCCTCGCCGGCGGTCGACGACGTGCTGCGTGCGCGCATCGGCGAGATCGCCGTCGACGCCGCGCGGGCTGCGGGGTACCGCTCGGCGGGAACGATCGAGGGGTTGCTCACCGCCGACGGCGCCTACTACTTCATGGAGATGAACACCCGGATCCAGGTCGAGCACACGGTCACGGAGCTCGTGACGGGCTTCGACCTGATCCGCGAGCAGATCCTGATCGCCCAGGGGGAGCCGCTGTCTATCGGGCAGGACGACGTCATCCTCCGTGGGCACGCGATCGAGTGCCGGATCAACGCGGAGGATGTGAGCAAGGGCTTTCTGCCGGCGCCGGGCGTGATCGTGGCGTACGAGGAACCTGCCGGCCCCGGCGTACGCGTCGACTCGGGCGTACGGGCGGGCGACGAGATCTCCGGTCTCTACGACCCGATGGTCGCCAAGTTGATCGTCCACGACACGAACCGTGAGACGGCGCGGCGGCGGATGCTCCGCGCACTGGCCGAGTTCAGGATCGAGGGCCCCCCGACGCTGCTCGGGTTCCACGCGGCGCTGCTCACGGAGCGCTGCTTCATCGATGGCGGCACCTGCCACGGCATCGTCGAGTCGGACGAGCTGGCGCAGCGTGCACAGGAGATGACGGAGTCGTTTACTCATTCGGCAACGAGTATAGGAGCGCGGTCGGACGGGGCCGCGCTCCGGACGGAGGTCGTCGGCGTCGAGATCGACGGCCGCTCCTTCGACGTGAGGGTCCACGCGACCGAGCCACCGTGGGCGGCGCTCGGCCGCGCGCGACGGGAGCGTTCCGGCCTCGGTTCGGGCGCCGGGTCAGGGGCCGTCGTCAGCCCGATGCAGGGCACCGTCCTCTCGGTGGGCGTCGCCGACGGCGATCAGGTGGAGGTCGGCCAGGTGCTGTGCGTCGTCGAGGCGATGAAGATGGAGAACGAGATCACGGCGCACCACCCGGGAACGGTCGGCTCGCTCTCGGTCGCGCCGGGGCAGAGCGTGACGAGCGGACAGCTGATCTGTGTCGTTGCGGGAGCGGAATGAGCTTCCCTGCCTCGGACGTCGGAGCGCTCGTACGCGGGCTCGTCGATCGAGGGATGTTGACGGGAGCGACGATCAGCCGACCGGCACGGAGTGACCCCTCGCGCCCGTCGCGTATCACCGTCACTCCGCTCGCCGCCCCGAGGTCCCTTCGCTACCGCTTCACGGCGCACTATGCGACGAGGACGACGGACGAGAACCTGGCCCCCGACGTGGCCGTGCGACGGCTCGTCGATCTGCTCGAAACCGACTTCCGCCAGGGTCTCCTCCACGCGACCGACGCGGACTGGCAGGTTCTGAGCGGCCGCGGTGCGCCGACGATCCTCCGGAGGGCGCCCAGCCGGCCGGGCGCAACGCTGGCGCACGATCGGGTGAAGCGGTATCTGCTCCCCGAGGGCACCCCCGTCCCGTTCCTGGTCGAGCTCGGGGTGATGACGCCGGAAGGGAAGGTTCGCAAGCCCCGGTACGACAAGTTCCGTCAGGTCAACCGATTCCTCGAGCTCGTGGACGATGTTCTGCCCTCGCTGCCGTCCGGCCGCCTGCGGGTCGTCGACTTCGGCTCAGGGAAGTCGTACCTCACGTTCGCGCTCCACCATCTCCTCACCGCTGTTCACGGGCGCGCGGCCGAGATCGTCGGTCTCGATCTCAAGGCCGACGTCGTCAGCGAATGCGAGGATCTCGCGCGACGGGTCGGCGCGGAGGGACTGCGGTTCGAGGTGGGTGACATCGCAGGCTACGAGGCGCTCGCAGGCACTGACCTCGTCGTCAGCCTCCACGCGTGCGATACGGCGACGGACGACGCCCTCGATCGCGCGGTACGAGCGGACGTTCCGGTGATCCTCGCCGTCCCGTGCTGCCAGCACGAGCTCATGACCCAGCTCGAGAACGCCGCTCTCCGCCCACTCCTTCGGCACGGGACGTTGAAGGAGCGATTCGCCGCCGAGGTCACCGATGCGGCGCGCGCCCAGCTGCTCGGGGCGGTGGGCTACGACGTCCGGGTGATCGAGTTCGTCGAGCTGGAGCACACGCCGAAGAACGTTCTCCTGCGCGCGGTCCTGCGCCCCGGTCGCGACCGGGGCAAGGCACTCGCGGAGTACCGGGCCTTCGCGGCCGAGCTCGGCATCGACCCCGCGCTCGGCAGGCTCCTCGCCGACCGCCTCGAGGCATGAGCGGCTCGAGTGAGATTGCGACCTGCGCCGCCGCTTCGCTCGCGTCGGGCGAATCGCTTGCGGGGACGGCGACGGAGGGGAGGCGCTGGTTGCTCGTCGAGGTGCGAGCAGGATGGGGAAGGGATGCCGTCGCGGACAGCGGCCTCCCGTTCGAGGTGGCCGCGGCGCTCACCGCGTTCCCCGGGAAGGCGATCCTCGTCCGGAGGCCCGACCGTCGAACCGGCGTCACGGTGATCCGCGCCGAGGTGGACGAGGCGGGCGGCACGGCAGTCCGGCAGGAGCTCGAGTCCCTGGCGGAGCTTCCCGGCGCCCTGAACGACCATGGAGAGCCGGTCGCGGGGCCGATCGTGCTCGTCTGCGCGCACGGACGGAGGGATCGGTGTTGCGCCCGCCTCGGCCCACCCGTCTTTTCCGCACTCGAATCCCACGTGGCGCCGGCGCAGCTGTGGCAGAGCTCGCATCTGGGTGGGCACCGCTTTGCGCCGAACGTGCTGGTGCTCCCGGCCGGCGTCCAGCTGGGCCGGGTTCCCGTCGAGCGCGCCTCCGGGGTCGCCGAGCTCCTCGGCCACGGCCGCATCCCGCTCGACCTCTACCGCGGCCGCACGATCTATGCCCCACCCGTTCAGGCGGCCGAGATCTGCGTTCGCGAAGCGACGGGATGTGACCACATCGCCGACCTGCTCCTGGTTTCCGTCGACGGCACGCTCGTGACGTTCTCGACGCCTGCCGGCGCGCTCACCGCGGAGGTTGCCGAAGACCTCGGCCCCGCCATCCCCGTGAGCTGCGACGCCGAGCACGAGACGCCTGTCCGCTGGCGCGCGCGCCTTCGGGCGACCAGGTGACCGAATCGCCTGGCGTGCGCTCGTCCGCGATCGCTAGAGTCGACAGCATGACCGACGGGCATCGCGTTCTCCTGATCACGGGCGCCTCGACCGGGATCGGCGCTGCATCCGCACGCATGCTGGCCGCCGATGGGTGGCGGCTCGTCCTCGCGGCGCGGTCGATCGAGAAGCTCGAAGAGCTCGCCTCGGAGCTCGGGGGGCCGGATCACGCGGTCGCCGTCGAGTGCGACGTGACCGAGTGGGCCGACCAGCAGGCGGCGGTCACCGTCGCGCTCGAGCACTTCGGCCGGATCGACGCCGCGTGGGCAAACGCCGGTACGGGCGCGCAGAGGAGCTTCCTGGGAGACTCGGTCGACCACTGGCGCGAGATGGTGCTGACGAACGTCTTCGGCGCCGCGCTGACGATCCGCGCAGCGCTGCCGGGCCTGAAGGAGTCGAAGGGTCACCTGCTGTTGACGGGCTCCGTCGCGGGGCGGCGCCCGATCGTCGGTTCGCTCTACTCGGCCACCAAGCATGCCGTGCACGCGATGGGCGAGTCCGCCCGCCAGGAGCTCGACGGCACCGGCGTCCGGGTGACGATCATCGCGCCCGGGGTCGTCGACACGCCGTTCTTCGAGAAGATGCCGCTCGAGGCGCCGCTCGACCCGGACGATGTCGCCCGCGCGGTTCTCTACGCCCTGTCGCAGCCACCGGATATCGACGTGAACGAGATCCTCGTTCGTCCGACCGCGCAGACGCATTAGGCCGGCGCCGCTCGACACTCGACCTGGCCCGGCGCGACCGCGAATCGATCTTGTACGCTCGGCCGGAGGTCAGAGCGTGCGCTGGTAGGAGCGGAAGCTTCGAGTCGCGAACGTCGTCGTCAGCGCGAGGAAGCCGGCGAGTAGCAGCAGGAACGTCCCCATCTCTGTCAAGTCGGTGCCGGGAAGCGCCTCGCCGCGTCCGGCTCGGACTGCCCACTCGACGGGGTTCAGGAGCGAGAAGGTCTGCATCCACCCGGGGATCAGCGTGCGCGCGATCAGGAGGGAGGAGAAGAACAGGAGCGGCAGGCTGATGAACTGGGCGACGGCGATCATCGACGCCTCCTGTCGCGTGCGCAGGGCGATCCCGTGTGACAGACCGGAGAACCCTGCTGCGATGAGGAAGGCTGCGAGCAGGATCACGATCCACCCTACGATGCCGCCGTTCGTCGCACCCAGTGTGAGGCCGACGAGCAGGATCAGCAGCGCCTGCAGCGTCGCGGTGATCGCAGCCTGAAGGATCCGTCCGAAGACGATCGCCGCGCGGCTCGCCGGCGTCGCGAGGAAGCGCTCGAGCACGCCGCGATCGAGATCCTCGATCATCCCCATCCCGGCCCACGATCCGGAGAAGAACGCGGTCATGATGGCGACGCCCGGCGTGAGGTAGTCGATGTAGGACGCGGTCCCGAAGCCCGGGAGCTCGGTGATACGCCGGAAGAGCTGGCTGTAGAGCAGGAGCCAGAACATCGGCTGGACGATCATCACGGCGATCCAGATCGGCTGCCGCGCGAGGTTCCGCAGGACACGAGCACAGAAGATGGCGGTCTGATACGCGACGGTCACGTCGCCCCCTGGTCGTCGGCGCTGAAGTCTCTGCCCGTGTGATGGAGGTAGACGTCGTCGAGCGACGGCCGGGAGACCGTGACCGCCTGAACGCCCGTCCCCGCGGAGTCGAGGGCAGCCAGGATCAGCGGTACCGCCTGGGCGCCGTGATCGACCCGGAGGTGAAGCCGGCGCCCGTCCTCTGTGACTTCGTGTACCCCGGCGAGCGCCCGGGCGGCCTCGGCGGAGCCAGTCGTGTCGGAGCCGTCCAGCTCGACGGTCACCGTGTCTCCCCGCAACTCTCGCTTCAGTGCCTCGGGCTCGCCCTCGACGACGACGCGACCGCGTGAGATGATCGCGACCCGCCGCGCGAGCCGGTCGGCCTCCTCGAGGTAGTGGGTCGTGAGCAGGATCGTCAGCTGCTCGGCACGCGCGAGAGCCTCGAGCTCCTCCCACATCGCGGTGCGCGCCTCCGGGTCGAGACCCGTCGTGGGCTCGTCCAGAAACAGCACGCGAGGCCGGTGGACGAGTCCCATCGCGACGTCGAGCCGCCGCTTCATCCCGCCCGAGTACGTCCTGACGAGGGCGTTCGCCTTGCCGGTGAGACCGAACGTCTCGAGCAGGTCGGCCGAGCGCTGCTCGAGATCCCGCCCGCGCATGCCCTGGAGGCGGCCCTGCAGGACCAGGTTCTCGCGACCGGTCGCCTCGCGGTCGACGCCCGAGGCCTGGGGAACGTAGCCGATCGCCCGTCGTACAGCGGCTGCGTCCGAGGCGACGTCGTGGCTCGCAACGACCGCACGACCGGCGTCGGCGCGCGTCAGCGTCGCGAGGATCCGGACGGTCGTCGACTTGCCCGCACCATTCGGGCCGAGAAGCCCGAAGACCTCGCCCTCGGAGACCGAGAAGCGGATTCCGTCGAGCGCGCGAACGCCCCTTCCGTACGTCTTTTCGAGGCCTTCGACGACGATGGCGTCCATAGCGGCCGAGGGTACCCGTCGAGTCGGCGGGTCGGCCGCCTCGGGACGAGGGGTCGTCAGGCCGTGGCGACGTCGCCCGTGGGCTCCTCGTCTTCATCTCGCGCCGGGACTCTGCTCGGCAGGTCCCGCGTGAACGCGAGCGAGATGAGCGCCAGGAGCGTCGCCGCGAGCAGCCCCGCCTTGAGCGACCGGAGCTGAGCATCCTGGTAGTCGTCGACGATCGCCGCGGTCGTGGCCTCGTCGAGCCCGGCCGTCTGCGCCGCGGCCTCGATCTGATCCGTCGGGACGAAGTCGATCCCGGACCCTGCCGCGACGCTGACCTGGGCGGCCACGTCGTCGGCGATCCGGGGATCGGCCTCGATGTTCGACACGAACGTCGTCGTCAGGCCGGTCAAGACGATGGCGCCGATCAGGGCGACACCGAGCGAGGAGCCGAGCTGCTGCCCGGTGAACTGCAGCCCGCCCGCCTCGCCCCGCCCGGACGCGTCGACCGACGACTGGATCACGTTGCCGAGCTGCGAGGCGATGAGCCCCATCCCGACTCCAAGGATCGCCATCGCGATCGCGAAGCCCGTTTCGGCCAGGTCGGGCTGGACAGTGGCGAGGAGGAGGAATGTCGCGAGGCCCGTGATCGTCAGCCCCGCCCTGACGATCGAGCGCACCGGGTAGCGGCCCGAGAGGCGCGAGCCGGCCGCCGCTGCGACGAACATCGTGATCGAGACGGGCAGCATCTTGATGCCCGTGTCCAGCGCGTCGAGGCCGAGGACGAGCTGCAGGTAGAGAGGGATCGTGAAGAAGATCCCCATCAGGATCAGGTTCTGGGTGAACAGCCCGATCAGGCCGGAACGCACCGGCGGGATCTTGATCAGGTCGAGGTGCACGAGGGGATCGGTCCCCTGTGCCTCCCGGTGTTGCTGCCAGCGTACGAAACCCCAGAGCAGGACTCCGCCTCCGGCGATCACGAAGAGGGTGAGGGACAGCCCGAAGGGCTCGACGGGCGAGTCCTTGGGTACCACCCAACCCCACGTGGTCGACTGCAGGGCACCGAGGACGACGGCTCCGAGGCCGGCCGCCGAGAGGATGGCGCCGACGACGTCGAGGTGGACGCTCGTCGCTCCCCGGACGGCGTCGTGGACGAAGGGCGTCACGGCAAGGATGCAAAGGACGATGACGACCTCGCCGACGAAGACGACCCGCCAGCTCAGCTCGGTCGTCGCCCAGCCTCCGAGGATGGGGCCGACGGCGATGCCGGCCCCGGCGACCCCGCCGATCACGGCGTAGGCGGACTTGCGGTCGCGCCCTTGGAAGTTCCCAGCGATCAACGCTGCCATCGCGGGGAGGACGAGCGCGGCACCCACGCCCTCGAGGATCGACCAGCCGATTGCCAGTACGGTCACCGTCGGCGCGGCAGCGGTCAACGCCGAGCCGCAGCCGTAGATGACGAGGCCGATCACGAAGGCCCGCCGCCGGCCGATGATGTCACCGATCTTTGCGCCGGTCATGATCAGCATTGCCATGACGAGGCAGTAGAGCGTGATCACGGCCTGGATCGTTGTCACGGTCGTGTCGAAGTCGGCGACCAGTTGGCTGATCGAGACGTTCATGACCGACTGATCCAGGACCATGATGAACTGAGCGCCCGCGAGGGCGATGAGCGGCAACCACTTCTTCATGCCGGCCTCCGGTGCACCGCGGGAAGTGTGTCAGACGCGGCGGGGGCGTGTTCAGTCGGCCGATCGGGAGATCGGTAGAAACAGCCGTAGGTGTCGTAGAACGTCACGACGAGACCCGCTGTCGACAGTGGGTTCCTTGGGGTGGTACCTCAACCCAAAAGGAGGACACCGTGGCAACGGACCCTGTCTCCAAAGACGCCCTGCCCTATGAGGACACCGCGTCCTCGGGCCTCTACTACGAGCAGAAGGCGCCGGCGGGTGCCGGTCTGTTGACGTTTGCCGTAGCGATGATGGCCATTGCAGGCACGTGGGCGATCATCGAGGGGATCGCGGCGATCGCGAGTTCGAGATCTTCGTCGCGAACTCGGTCTTCATCTTCAGCAACCTGAACACCTGGGGCTGGATCGTTGTCGGCCTCGGCGCGCTGCTACTCCTGGCGGCCGTGCTGGTGTTCACGGGCAGCCAGTTCGCCCGCTGGTTCGGCATCCTCGCGGCAGGCCTGAACGGGATCGGCCGGCTGTTCTTCATCCAGGCCTATCCGCTCTGGTCGATGGCGATGTTCGCCGCGGACATCATCATCGTCTATGCCCTCGCGACGTACGCGGGGCCGAAGCTGAAGAAGCTCTGAGAGTGCAGGCGGTCACGGCCTCTCGCGACGCGGAGGCCGTGACCCCGGTTATCGATGGCCGACAGCCATGAGCGATCCAACCACACCCACTCCTGCGCCCGGGGCGGCTGAGTCCTCTCCCTCCCCGAAAAGGATGTCGGTTTCGGGTGCGACTGTGCTCGGGATCGGCAGCATGGTCGGTGCGGGCATCTTCGCGCTGCTGCCGCTCGGCGACCTCGCGGGCGTCTGGAATGAAGTGCCAGAGGCCACGTACGCGGTCGTCCGGGAGGGACAGGGCGAGCTTCGGCCGTTCGCGCCGCGTCCGGCCTGACGCCCGCGTGACGACGGCTTCCGCCGGACCTACTAGGCCGGCTCGCCGTCGACCATTTCGAGGTGGTAGGCGTGGTCCGTATACCAGACCACCGGCGTCTGCGCTCCCTCCGGGGGATCGCCGACGCTGCCGAACGGCCCGAAGGAGAGCCGTACCCACAGCCCGCCGGCGAGAGCGCCCGGTGCGGCGATCGTGCCCTGCCACGTCTCACCCGGATCGATCCGTTCCGGAAGCGCCGGGACGTAGGTCGTCGCGGCACGGAGCGCTGGCAGATCGCGGTTCCGGTTGCGGCGCTCCAGGTCGTCGAGGTCGTCGTTCGGGAACAGCACGACGCCGAACGCGAGCTCGGGCCCGATGCTCGGATCACCCACCGTCCAGGCGACGTTCGACGTGTTCTGCACCGAGATATCGGCCTTCCAGCCTTCTCGGGTCACCGTGAACCGGGAGACACCGAAGACGAGAGCCGGCTGCGCGCTCGGATACCGCTCCTTCCAGTCGAGACGGGCCGTCTGCGGTGGAGCCTTGATCGTGGTCGGGACGGTGACCGTCTCGGACGCGCAGCCGCTCACGACGGCTGCCGTGACGAGGAGGAGAAGCAGTGGTCGCATCAGTCGGATCGTCGCACAGACGCGCAGGTAGGCTCACGGCCAGTGGATCTCTACGAGTACCAGGGCAAGGATCTCTTCAGGCGCGTCGGCATTCCCGTCAGCGACGGGCGTCTCGCGACGACCCCCGGCGAGGCGCGGCAGGCGGCCGAGGTACTCGGAGGGCCTGTCGTCGTCAAGGCGCAGGTGCTGACCGGCGGGCGCGGGAAAGCCGGCGGCGTCAAGCTCGCAGCAAACGCGCACGAGGCGGAGGAGCACGCCAAGAACATCATCGGCCTCGACATCAAGGGCCACGTGGTCAAGCGGCTCTGGATCGAGCAGGCGTCGGATATCGCGAAGGAGTACTACCTCTCGCTGACGTTCGACCGGGGTGTCAAGAAGCCGCTGTTCATGTTCACGACGCAGGGCGGCGTCGAGATCGAGCAGGTCGCCGAGGAGAGCCCCGACGCGCTCGTGCGGCTCCACGTGGATCCGCTCGAGGGCTTCAACCCGTGGCAGGCCCGGCACCTCGTCTACGGCGCCGGCGTCACCGATCCGTCCGAGCAGAAGCAGATCGCGAAGATCATCGGTCAGCTCTACGAGGCCTTCGTCCGCTTCGACGCGATGCTCTGCGAGGTCAATCCCTTGATCGTCACGCCCGACGGGATCGTCAAGGCGCTCGACTCGAAGTTCACGGTCGACGACAACGCGCTCTACCGCCACCCGGAGGTCGCGGAGATGCGCGACGAGGACGCCGCCGACCCGCTCGAGGCGCTCGCCCGGGCGAAGCACGTGACCTACGTGAAGCTCGACGGCGAGGTCGGCGTCTGCGGCAACGGGGCCGGGCTGACGATGTCGACCGTCGACGTCGTCACGTTTGCGGGTGGTCGCCCGGCCAACTTTTGCGATCTCGGAGGCGGCGGTGACGCGCAGGGCGTTGTCGACGCGCTCTCCGTGATCACGCAGGACCCGCAGGTGCGCGCGGTGTTCTTCAACATCTTCGGTGGGATCACGCGCTGCGACGAGGTCGCGCGCGGCATCCTGCAGGCGCTCGGCGAGATGGAGCTCGAGCTTCCGATCGTCGTTCGCCTCGACGGCACGAACGCCGAGGAGGGCCGCCGGATCCTCGCCGAAGCGGCGCCGGCGAATCTCCACGTCTCGCCGACGATGCTCGAAGCCGCGAGGCGCGCGGTGGAGCTCGCGGCATGAACGACCTCTGGAGCGAGCGCGCCGAGCTGTACCGCACGAGCGACGCCCACCGGGAAGGGCCGGACCTCGACCTCCTCGTCGAGTGGGCGGCAGGAGCGCGCACCGCGCTCGACGTCGCGACGGGCGGTGGCCACGTCGCCCGCCGGCTCCGCGAGGAGGGCATCGAGGTCGTCAGTTGCGATCCCGCGCCCGGCATGCGGCCGGACGTCGTCTGCCGTGCCGAGGATCTCCCGTTCGCCGACGACAGCTTCGACATCGTCGCGACACGGGTCGCGGCCCACCACTACGACGACGTCGCGCTGGCGGTGTCCGAGATGGCGCGAGTGGCGGCCGGGACCGTCCTGATCGTGGACAACAGCTACATGGGCGACCACGTCGAGGACGCCGAGAGACTGCGCGACCCGTCGCACGTGCGCAACTACAGCGAGGCAGAATGGCGCTCGTTTGCCGCGGCGGCAGGGCTCGAGGTCGAAGACGTCCGCTTCTTCGAGAAGGCGATCGGTTTCCAGCCGTGGCTCGACCGCTGCGGCTGTGCCGGTGACGACGCCGAGCGCGTTCGCGCCCTCCTCGGCGACCGCGTCCAGGGAGGCGACGTCGTTTTCGACCGCATCGCGCTGAAGGCGGTACCTGCCTGATGGCCATCATCGTCGACGACGACACGCGACTCGTCGTCCAGGGGTTGACCGGCTCCGAGGGGCGGTTCCATGGTCTCCGGAATCGCGCCTACGGGACGAACCTCGTCGCAGGTGTCACGCCCGGCAAGGGCGGTCAGGACGTCGAGGGCGTTCCGGTCTTCCACACGGTCGCAGAGGCCGTCTCGGAGCAGGCGGCGAACACCGCGATGATCTTCGTGCCGGCTCCGTTCGCGGCCGATGCGATCTACGAGGCGGTCGACGCAGGGATCGAGACGGTCATCTGCATCACCGAGGGCGTTCCCGCACACGACATGCTGCGGATCCACACCTACGTGCACAACCGCGGCGTGACCCTGATCGGCCCGAACTGCCCCGGAGCGCTCTCGCCCGGGAAGGCGAACGTCGGCATCATCCCGGCCGAGATCTTCACCGCCGGCAACATCGGCCTCGTCTCGCGCTCGGGCACGCTCACCTACCAGATCGGCCACGAGCTGACCCGGATGGGTCTCGGCAACTCGACGATCGTGGGCATCGGCGGAGATCCGGTCGTCGGCTCCTCCTTCGTCGACATCTTGTCCAAATTCCAGGCAGATCTCGAGACCGAGTTCGTCGTCATGGTCGGTGAGATCGGCGGCGACGAGGAGGAGAAGGCGGCGGCGTTCATCGAAGCCGAGCTGACGAAGCCGGTCGTCGCCTACATCGCCGGGTTCACGGCGCCGCCCGGGAAGACGATGGGGCATGCGGGGGCGATCATCTCGGGCTCGTCGGGGACTGCCGAGGCGAAGAAGGAAGCACTCGAGGCGAAGGGGATTCGCGTCGGCACGACGCCGACCGAGACCGCCGAGCTCGTCGCGACGATCGCTCGCGGCTGAGGTTCCGGGCCTCCGGCCGCGGTACGGCAAGCCCCACTAGGCTACTGCGGTGAGGATCCGCGACTGGCTCTTCGACCGGGGGGACAACCTCGCCGGAGGTATCTACGGGACGATCCTCGTCACGTCGATCGTCGCGGCCGCGGATTCGTCCGAGGCGATCTGGCTCTCGCTCGGCGTCGTCGAGATCACGATGATCGTGTTCTGGCTCGCTCACGTGTACGCGGGAGCGCTGGCGCGGAGCATCGACAGTGACGAGGCGTTCTCGGGCGGCGAGGTGCGGCGGTCGGTTCGCCGTGAGTGGCCGCTCCTTCAGGCCGCGATCGTCCCGTCGCTCGCCCTGGTCGCCGGCGGCATCGGCCTCATCGCGACCCAAACCGCCTACCGGATCGCGATCGGCTACGGCGTCGCGACGCTCGTCTGGTGGGGCGTCCTCTTTGCCCGCAAGGAGCAGCTCGGGCGCGGAGCGACGATCACGGTCGTCCTCGTCAACGCGTCGTTCGGGCTCTGCATCGTCGTGCTCAAGGAGTTCGTCAGTCACGCGTGAGCGCGCGGCCGTTGCTCGAGCGGGTACATTCATGCCATGCCATTCGGCCTCGGAATCTGGGAGATCTTGATCCTTGCGGGCGTGCTCGTGCTGTTGTTCGGGAGCAAGGGAGCACCGGCGATGGCACGGCGTCTCGGCACCGGTGTTCGGGAGCTGAAGGACGCCGTCTCGGAGATGGACCCCACGTCGGTCTTCGACTCGAAGAGCGATGCCGAGAAGCCGAAGGCCAAGGCGAAGGCGGTACCGGCCCTCGAGGCTCCGAAGTCCGAGGCCTCGCCGACGGGCAACGCAGCGCCGGTCGTCGAGGGGACGCCGGCAGTGAGGGTCGCTTCGACTCCCGGGACGGCGACCCGCGACGACATCGTCACGATCGACGACGACGAAGACGACGACCCGCCGACGCACTGATGGACGTCGTCTCGTACGAGGCGCTGGAACCGTTCACGACGAAGGACGGCTCGACGATCAGGGAGTTCATCCATTCGCCCGCGCAGTCGCTCGCTGAGGCGACCCTCGAGCCGGGCCAGTCGACGCTGCGCCACTACCACGCGCTCAGCGAGGAGATCTACCTTCTCACGCGTGGTGGCGGCACGATGGAGCTCGACGGCGACGTGCGTGAGGTGGGGGAGGGCGACGCGATCCTGATCCCGCCCGGCGCCTGGCACGAGCTCCGAGCCGGTGCCGACGGCGTTCGGCTTCTCTGCTGCTGCGTGCCGCCCTACAGCCACGACGATACGTATTTCTGAGGGTGAGATGGAGACAGCGTATCGCACCCTCGGAAATACAATTCTTCTGCCGCGCTGCGCGCGGATCCTGAAGCCGGGAACTGACGGTTCCCCGCGGCCCCTCCCTCCGATCCGGCCGAGCACGGCCCCTGGGGAGACCTAGGTCTCGGCTTCGGGGTACACGCGAGTAGCGCAGCAGGAAGCCGCGGTCGACCCGACGGGAAACCCCGGGTTGTGAGCGCTGACGGTCTCTCCCAGGAGAAAGCGGCTTCGACCGCGCTGTGCTCTAGATCTTCCGGCGGGCGCGGGTGGGGCCCCACTTGGAACCACGCTTGCGGCCCGAGTAGAGCAGCTTCGGGGCGGCCGACTTCATGCCGGTCTCCTCCCACGCGTCCGTCTGGCCGTTGAGGCGGGCGACGCGGCTGACCTCGGCCTGCTGGTCCGGCAGCACGAGCGTCACGCCCGTGCCCGAGCGGCCCGCGCGACCCGTGCGGCCGACGCGATGCGTGTATGCCTTCTCGTCCTCGGGCGGATCGAAGTTGATCACATGCGTGATATCCGACAGATCGAGCCCGCGGGCCGCGACGTCGGTGGCGATCAGCGTCGTCACCTTGCCGGCCTCGAAGTGCGCAAGCGCCTTCTCGCGGGCGGCCTGTGTCTTGTCGCCGTGCATCGCGACCGCGCGTACCTGGTGGCGTTCGAGCCGCTGTGCGAGCCGGTCGGCTCCACGCTTCGTGCGGACGAAGACGAGTGCCAGGCCCCGTTCCTCGTTCAGGAGCGCGACGAGCTTCTCGACCTTGTTGTCCGGCGTGACCGAGACGAACTGATGGTCGATCTCGCCGGGCCTCTGCTCGCTCGGCAGCTCCGCGGCGATCCGAACCGGCTGGTTGGTGTAGGCCCGCGCAAGCTCGCCGACGGCGCCGTCGAGCGTCGCCGAGAAGAACATCGTCTGGCGCCGGTCGGAGACGCGGCGCAGGATCTTGTCGACCTGGGGCTTGAATCCCATGTCGAGCATCCGGTCGGCCTCGTCCAGGACGAGGGTCGTGACGGCGTCGAGCGTGACCATGCGGCGATCCATCAGGTCCTGCAGGCGGCCGGGCGTCGCGACGAGCACGTGCGCCTTCTTCGCCTTCGCGGCCTGGGCCGGGATGGGGACGCCGCCGTAGACGGATGCGACCTCGAGGCCCTTGGGCTTGCCGAGATCGGCGAAGACCTCGGTCACCTGAACGGCGAGCTCTCGGGTCGGGACGAGTACGAGCGCCGCGGGGCGTCCGTCACCCGGCGAGGTGCGCTCGACGATCGGAATCGCGAACGCGAGCGTCTTACCGGACCCGGTCGGGGCCTTGGCGAGCACGTCGTGGCCGGCGAGCGCCGCCGGAATCACGCGCGTCTGGATCTGAAACGGTGAATGGATGCCCTGACCTGTGAGCACACGGACGGTGTCCGCGCTCAGCCCAATAGAGGCAAAGGTTGACTCTGGCATTCGGTTTGTACTCCTTGGATTGTGTTCGAGACCACCTGCCCTCGAACTGCCTAATCCTCGAAGTTCCGAGCCTAGAGTCGAAAGAAGCTGATCTCCCGGGGCGGCACAGCGCCGATTCCCTGTGGACAACAGTAGCAGTCAGCTCTGATTCGCGACGAACACCGGTTCTCATGCACGCAACGCCGGTTCTCATGCTGGCGACGCGCGTCGGCCGGGTACGCTCCGGACATGGCCACGATCTCCTTCGCCCGTGGTGCGCCTGCCCCGGAGTGCCTCGATCCGGCGCTGATCGCCGACTGCGCACGTGCGGCGCTCGAGCGGGACGGGACGACGATCCTCTCCTACGGCACGGGCGGCGGCTACGCGCCACTTCGCGAGGTGCTCGCGGAGCAGCACGGGGTCGAGCCGGGCCGCGTCTTCGTTACCACCGGCGGCCTCCAGGGATTCGTCTTCTTTGCGGCGGTTCAGCTCGCTCTGCGTCCGGGTCGCGTGCTCGTCGAGGCGCCGACGTACGACCGGCCGCTCAAGGTCCTGGCACGCGACGGGGCGGACGTCGTCCCGATTGCGATGGACGCCGAGGGTCTCGATCTCGACGCTCTCGAGAGCGAGCTCGAGCGCGGAGGCGACATCTCGTTCCTCTACACGATCCCGACCTTCCAGAACCCTTCCGGACGCACGATCGGTGTCGAGCGCCGACGTCGCCTCGTCGAGCTTGCGGCGCGCTACGACCTTCCGATTCTCGAGGACGACCCGTACGGACGCGTCCGCTACGACGGCGAGCCGGTGCCGTCGATCCACGAGCTCGAAGGAGGGGAGCGCGTGACGTTCACGTCGTCGTTCTCGAAGACCGTCGCGCCCGGGCTCCGCATCGGCTACTTCGTCGTCCCGCAAGCGCTCGCTGCCGCATACGACGACCGGGCGGTCTCGACGTACATCTCGCCGAGCCTGCTCCCCCAGGCGACCGTCTTCGAGATCATCGACCGCGGCGCCTTCGGCCCGAACCTCGACCGGGTCAGGGGCCTGCTCAAGGCACGCAAGGACGCGATGCTCGCCGCGCTTGCCGCAGAGATGCCGGCTGGCACGAGCTGGAGCTCCCCGGAGGGAGGCTACTTCCTCTGGCTCGATCTTGCGGAGGACGTCGATGCTGCGGACCTTCTGACGCGGGCGACCGAGGCCGGCGTCACCTTCGTTCGCGGCTCGGACTTCTTTCCGAACGCGTCGGCCGGCCGCTCGTCGGCCCGTCTCGCCTTCAGCTACGAGTCGCCCGAGCGGATCGCCGAGGGCGTCCGGCTGCTCGCCTCGCTCCTGTAGGGGCGGGACAGGTCCCGCCCTACGATGCTTCGCGGCGGCGCCTGCGTCGGTCGCGCAGGTCGTCGAAGAGCCAGCCGACGATGAAGCCGAGTGCGACCGCGAGCAGCAGGACGACGAAGAGCGACGCCTCGGTGCGGAAGAAGACGAAGTTGACCGAGACGGAGTTGCGGTTGGCGAGGACGAGGATGAGGGCGTACGACAGAACCACGGTCAGGATGATGCGTCTCGGCGTCCATGCGCTACGCCGCCTGGCCCCCTCGAGAGTCGGTTTCGTCGACATCGTGCCCGAACGTTAGACGGAACTCGTGACGACGAGAGGAGCCGTCGGTCGGATCACGAGCCGGGGTTGCCGTGGCGGCTGCAGCCTGCCTCCCGCCGCGACGGCGCGAAACGTCGGGCAGGGTGTCTCGCCAGGAAGGGCGCAGAGGCCCTCTCTGCGGAAGTAGCAGTCGTTGCACGTCGCTTTGGCCGGCATGTGAAGCTTCCCCTGTCGTCGATCTCGTCCCGATTGGACAGGGGCCATTGTGGCCAACGGGTATCGGTCTCGCAAGGGGCGGGTGTCGGAAAGTCCCGCAATTAGCGGTTGTTGCCCTCCGCGGCAAAGTCCTGCAAACAGGCTACTTTGCCGCCTCCGTCGCCAGGGCGGACAACGCCTGTTGAAAACTCGTGACGGGGATGATGCGAAGGTTCCCTGCATACCGCCGTGCCTCGCTCGCGTTTTCCCCAGCCGGGACGAGGAAGACGTCCGCGCCCGCCTTGCGTGCCCCGTACGTCTTCTGCTTCACGCCCCCGATCGGGCCGACGCTGCCGTCGATCCCGATCTCGCCCGTTGCGACCACCCGCTTCCCGTGGTCGACGTTCGCCCCGAGCTCCTGGAGCACGTCGAGGGCGAACGGCAACCCCGCGGAGGGCCCCCCGACGGCGCCGAGGTTGATGTCGACCTTGACCGGCAGCTTGATGTCGGCGTCCTGCGAGACCCGGATCCCGATGACCGCCTTCCCCTTCTCGGCCGGGGACTCGACGGTCGTCACCGCGACCGTCTTCACGACACCGTCGCGCCTCACGTCGAGCTCGACCTCGTCACCAGGGTGGACGTCCGCGAAGGCTGCACGGAGAGCGATCGGTGTGAGAACCTTCGTGCCACGGACTCCCACGATGACGTCGCCCGAGCGAAGGACCTTCGCCGCCGGGACATCCGGTGCGACTCCGTCGACGAGGGCTCCACGCGGCGTCGCGGTGACGCGATAGCCGGCCTGCTTGAGGGCGACGGCGGCCGCCGTCTGTTCCGAGCGCGCCATCTCACGCAGCCCCTCCCGGCGCCGGTCCTCGAAGGTGGATCCCGGTGGAACGACCTCTTCCTCCGGTACGAGAGTGGCACCGCCGGGACGGGTGAACGGAAGCACCGACTCGACCCAGGTCGCGGAGCGCACCGAGACGTCGACGTAGTAGATCGCCCCGCCCTCCTCGCCGCCCGAGCGCTGTGGCCCTGCGACCGTGACCTTGTCGCCGACCGGCGTCGCCTTGTTCGGGACGTAGAGATAGTCGTGTGACGGTGCGAACCACGCGAAGGCGATCGCAGCCGCGGCCACCGTTGCGACGCTCCAGAGGAGCACGGTGAGCCGGTTGCGCGTCACCTCTAGAACAGTCCGTTCAGCATGCCGCCGTCGACCGGGACGACGGCGCCGCTGATGTAGGCGGCCTGCTCCGACGCGAGAAAGCAGGCAGTCGCCGCGATCTCCGCGGGCGACCCGATCCGGCCCGCCGGGATCTGCGCGAGCACTTCGGGCGGCGGCCCAGCGGGGCCGTAGAGCGCGTGGAGCCGCTCGGTGTCGATCCGGCCGGGCGCGATCGTGTTGACGGTGATGCCCTCCGGCCCGAGCTCTCGCGCCAGCGTCTTCAACCAGCCGACGACACCCGGTCGAACCGCGTTCGAGAGCGCCAGGTTCGCGATGGGCTCCTTGACCGAGGTCGACTCGATCGCGACGACGCGCCCGCGGCCGCTCGACCGGAGATGCGGAAGGCAGAGACCGAGGAGGCGGACATGGGGCACGAGGAGCAACTCGACCGCGGCGGCGACGTCGGCGGCGGTGACAGCGGCGGCCGGGCCGGGCGGCGGGCCGCCGCCGTTCAGCACGAGGATGTCGACGCCACCGAAGGCGGCGAGCGTCTCGGTCACGAGTCGCTCGAGGTCGGCCTCGGCCGTCAGGTCGCCCGCGATGCCGAGCGCGCCGATCCTCGCCGCCTCACGCTCGACAACGTCGGCGCGCCGCGCGAACATCGCGACGTTCGCGCCCTCGGAGGCGAGCCCCTCGGAGATGGCGAGGCCCATCCCCTGCGAGGCACCGAGCACGATTGCGGTTCGCCCGCTGAGACCGAGATCCATCGGCCGGGAAGCGTACCCGGCAGGACTGTTCAGGATTCGCAAAGCCGGGGGCGCGACGCGCGCCCCCGGCGGTTCAGCGGCTCTTCAGGACGCCGACCACCTCGCGCACCGCGGCGGACGAAGCCCTGAGCATCTTCTTCTCGTCGGCCGTGAGCTTGAGCTTCACGATCTCCTCGACACCCGCCGCCCCGAGCTTGACGGGGACGCCCATGTAGAGCCCGTTGACGCCGTACTCACCCTCGAGGAAGGCCGTGCAGGGCAAGACGCGCTTTTCGTCCAGGCAGATGGCGTCGACCATCTGCGCTGCCGCGGCTCCCGGGGCATACCAGGCCGAGGTGCCGAGCAGGTTCACGACCTCGCCGCCGCCCTTGCGGGTGCGCTCGACCATCTTCGAGATCCGGCCCTTCGGGGCGAGCTGCTCGAGCGGAACGCCACCGACCGTCGTCGCCGAGACGACGGGCACCATCTGGTCGCCGTGGCCACCGAGCACCATGGCGGTGACGTCCTTGACGGACATCCCCGTGTCCCACGCGATCGATGCGGCGAAGCGTGCCGTGTCGAGGATGCCCGCCATGCCGACGACGCGCTCTTTCGGGAACTTCGAGACCGCCTTGGCGACATGGCACATCGCGTCGAGCGGGTTCGAGACGACGACGATGATCGACTTCGGTGATCGCTTGACGATCTCCTTCGTCACCGAGCCGACGATCGCCTCGTTCGTCGTGACGAGATCGTCGCGGCTCATGCCGGGCTTGCGAGGCAGCCCCGCGGTGATCACGACGACGGCGGAACCGGACGTCTCCTCGTAGCCGTTCGATCCGACGACGTTCGGCTCGTATCCGAGGACGGACCCGGCCTGGTTGATGTCGAGCGCCTTGCCCTGGGGGAAGTTCGGCTTGATATCGACGAGGACGATGTCTGCGTAATCGCGCCGGGCAAGTTCCTGGGCGCAGGTCGCGCCGACGTTCCCCGCGCCGACGACGGTGACTTTCTTTCTCACTGAAATCGCTCCTTGGGTCTGGACGCCGCGGTACGCGGCGAATCTCTCGATGATGTTCGTCGGGGCTCCGAACTCGTGCGGCCCGTCTCGTGCATATGCCCTGAGCATAGTTGCCAGCAGAGGGAGACCTCTCAGGTAGCGTCCGAGGTGTCCCGTCCAGGTGGACCGAGGAGACAGATGACCGAGTTCAAGCCAGGCCTCGAGGGTGTTGTCGCGTTCGAGACGGAGATCGCCGAGCCGGATCGCGACGGCGGCGCGCTTCGCTACCGCGGGGTCGACATCGAAGACCTCGTCGGGACGGTCCCGTTCGAGAAGGTCTGGGGCTTGCTCGTCGACAACGAGCCCGAGCCCGGCCTCGTTCCTGTCGAGCCGTACGTCGCGCCCGATCTCACCGGAAATGCGCCCTCCGACCTGCAGGCCGGAACGGCCGGGCTCTCCGGGGTGTGGGGCCTCGGCCAGCTGATCGACATCTCCGACGACGAGGCGCACAGCGACCTCGCACGACTCTCGGCCACGATGATCTCGATCGTCGCGCAATCCGCTCGGTACGCGGACGGGTTCACGACGCCGATCGCACCCGAGACCGTCGAGACCGGGACGACCGCGGCCGAGCGGTTTCTGCTCGAGTGGCGTGGCGAGGCGGATCCGCGACACGTCCAGGCGATCGACACCTACTGGATCTGCACGGCCGAGCACGGGCTCAACGCCTCGACCTTCACCGCACGTGTGGTCGCCTCGACCGGCGCCGACTGCGCCGCGGCGCTCTCCTCCGCCGTCGGCGCTCTCTCGGGGCCGCTGCACGGTGGCGCACCGGCGCGGGTCCTGCCCATGCTCGACGGGGCGGCCGCAGCCGGCTCGATCGACCGGTACGTCAAGGATCTCCTCGATTCGGGCGACCGGCTGATGGGCTTCGGCCATCGCGTCTACCGGGCCGAGGATCCGCGGGCGCGCCTGCTGCGAGGCACCGCGAAGACGCTCGGCTCGCCGCGCTACGACGTGGCGGAAGAGCTCGAGAGCGTCGCGCTTGCCGAGTTGCACGCCCGCAAGCCCGATCGCGTGCTCGCGACGAACGTCGAGTTCTGGTCGGCGGTCGTGCTCGACGTGGCGGACATCCCGCCCAGGCTCGCACCCGCGATGTTCGCCTGCTCGCGCACTGCCGGCTGGTCGGCCCACGTCCTCGAGCAGAAGCGGCTCGGGCGACTCGTGCGGCCGTCGGCCACGTACGTCGGTCCCGGCCCTCGACCGATGCCGACGTCGTAGTGGATCTCTCGCAGGCCGCCGCGCTGGCCGACGAGTACGCAAAGGGCGGGCTCGAGCGCGAGCTTGCGACGTTGCGCGGTGAGTGGAGCGACGAGCTCGAAGCCTCGGCCCGCAACCCCGACTACCGCGTCCGGGCGGTTGCTTATCGCGCGATCGCACAGTTTCGCTTTCGCCAGAAGATCGAGCTTCTCCGGCGCGGCTTCGAGGACGAGAGCCCGGCCGTTCGTGGCTCCGCGCTGATCGCTCTCGAGGGTCTCTCGCGGGACCACCCAGGTGACGTCAACTCGTTCCGGCCCCTCCTGCACGATCTCGCCACCCGGGACGGCAACGTGGCGGTTCGCCGGCTCGCGATCGTCTGCTTCAAGAACGGTACGCCTGCGCGTGAGACGATCGTCATCCTCGACGGTATCGCCGCCGACGACGAGGCCGACCCGGAGGTACGGAAGACCGCCCGCTCGGTATCGCTCCTCCTCGTCAAGAAGTCGAATCGGAAGCTGGGCGCGTGACCCTCGTCCCTCTCGTCGGGCTGATCATGGGCTCCAGCTCGGACTGGGAGACCATGCACCACGCCGCCGAGACGCTGGAGGCCCTCGCGATCCCCTTCGAGCAGCGGGTCGTCTCGGCCCACCGGACGCCCGATCTCCTGTTCGACTATGCCGCGTCGGCCGAGGAGCGGGGCCTCCGCGTTCTGATCGCAGGCGCCGGGGGAGCGGCCCACCTTCCCGGCATGGCGGCCGCGAAGACGACACTGCCCGTCCTCGGTGTTCCGGTCGAGTCGAAGGCCCTCAAGGGAATGGACTCGCTCCTCTCGATCGTGCAGATGCCTGCCGGGGTGCCTGTGGGCACGCTCGCGATCGGACGCGCCGGTGCGATCAACGCGGCGCTGCTTGCGGCCTCGATCCTGGCGCTCTCTGACACCGGCATCGCGAAGCGCCTGGCAGCCTTTCGCGCGACCCAGACGCAGACCGTGCTCGACGGGCCCGATCCGGCCGCCTGAGCGAGCGTGTGTTGAATCGACACGAAGTCGTCGAGCGGTGACCCTCGTCGGATGTATCGGCGGGGGCCAGCTCGGGCGGATGCTCGGGCTCGCGGGCGTGCCGCTCGGCCTCCGCTTCCGGTTTCTCGACCCGTCGCCACGGGCACCCGCGGCGGCTGTGGGGGAGCTCGTCGTCGGGGCGTTCGACGATGCCGCCGCGCTCGATCGCCTCGCTGCCGGTACGGATGCCGTCACGTACGAGTTCGAGAACGTCGCCGTCGCCTCCGCGGCGCGGCTGAATGCGCTCCCGCCGTCGCGGGCGCTCGAGCTCGGACAGGACAGGCTCGTCGAGAAGGAGCTCTTCCGCCGCCTCGGGATCCCGACCGCACGATTCGGATCCGTCGCTGAGGCGGGGTTGCCCGCGATCGTGAAGTCTCGCCGGCTCGGCTACGACGGAAAGGGCCAGCGGCAGGTCGACGCGTGGGAGTCGATCGGCGAGCACGAGCTCGCAGAGGAGCTCGTGCCGTTCGACCGGGAGCTCTCGCTCGTCGCGGTGCGGGGGCACGACGGTGAGACGCGCTTCTGGCCGGTCGCCGAGAACGTGCACCGCGACGGCATTCTTCGCGTCTCGCGGGCACCCGCCGCGGCCGCCCCGCAAGCCGCAGCCGAGGAGCTCGCCGGCCGGCTGCTGGACGAGCTCGGCTACGTGGGCGTGCTCGCCCTCGAGCTCTTCGAGGCCGGGGGAAGGTTGCTCGCGAACGAGTTCGCACCCCGCGTGCACAACACGGGTCACTGGACGATCGAAGGCGCGGTCACGAGCCAGTTCGAGAACCACCTCCGTGCGATCCTGGGCCTCCCACTCGGCGCGACGGACGCGATCGCGACCTCGGTGATGATCAACCTGATCGGTGGCGCGCCGGCGACCGAGGCGCTCCTCCGTCTCCCGGGAGCCCATGTCCACCTCTACGGCAAGGAGCCGAGGCCGGGACGCAAGCTCGGGCATGTCACACTCGTCGGCGCCGCCGAGGCGACGGTCGCCGAGGCGATCGCACTGGTGGGCGCGGCGGCGGTTGGATAGGGGTACGAGGGGCGAGCCCCGCGGGCCAGGCTGAAGGCTGGCGCCCGCTGGTGGCCTTCGCCGGTCCCTAGCTGGGGCGCTTCGACTGCCGCGCGTGCGGGTGGGCTGCGAAGTACGTGTCGCGGCGGCGTCGGTCCGAGACGTGCGTGTAGCGCTCGGTGGTCGAGAGGTCGGCATGCCCGAGCATCTCCTGAACGGAACGGAGGTCTGCGCCACCTTCGAGCAGGTGGGTCGCGAACGAGTGGCGCAGGAGGTGGGGATGCACGCGCTCGGGCTCGAGGCCTGCCTTGCCGGCGAGCTTGCGCAGGATCATGAACGCGCCCGCACGGGTGAGCGCGCCACCGCGTGCGTTGAGGAAGAGATCGGGGCGATAGCGACGATCGAGGTGCGGCCTGCCGAGCGCGAGGTAGCGGCGTACAGCCTCCGCCGCGGGTCGGCCGAGTGGCACGATCCGCTCCTTGTCGCCCTTTCCGAGCACGCGCACGATGCGTGCGTCGATGTCGACCGAGGTGCGCGCGAGCCCGACGGTCTCGGAAACGCGTAGGCCGGCGCCGTACATGAGCTCGACGAGGGCCCGGTCGCGCAGCGAGCGCGGCGTCGTGCCGTTGGCGGCCTCGATCAGGCGCTCGGACTCGGAGGGTGACAGCGTGCGCGGGAGCTTGCTCGTGCGACGGGGCGTCTCCACCTCCGCGGCCGGGTTATCCTTGCGCTTGCCGAGCAGGAGCTGGTGTCGGTAGTACGAGCGCACGGCTGCAACGCGACGGCAGATCGTCGACGACGCGAGCCCGACCGCGCGCATCTCTGCCACCCAGCGGTCGAGGTCGTCCGCCGTGGCGCTGTCGACCGGCCCGTCGAGGAACACGCCGGCTGCTGCCAGATCCCGGCTGTACGCATCGACGGTCCGCGGTGACCGCTGCGCTGCGAGGAGCAGCAGGTAGCGCTCCACTTCGGGGTCGGATCTCTGCTCGTCGTTGTTCCTCATGCGGCTGGACCCGATTCGGCGTGGTCGGGACGGCTCCTGCGCGCGGTGAGCTGCGTCGCGGCGCTCACGAGCGGGGGTGGCTCGAGTCGTAGATGCGACGGAGCCGGCGGGCATCGACGTGACTGTAGACCTGCGTCGTCGAGAGCGACGCGTGACCGAGCAGCTCCTGGATCGTGCGCAGGTCTGCTCCGCCCTCGAGCAGGTGGGTGGCGTACGCATGACGCAGGCGATGCGGGTTCTGCATCAGCCGGCGCAGCGTCGACGTGTCGAGGCTGCGCCCGCGTACGGAAAGGAAGAGCGAGTCGTTCGCTCCGCTCGCGAGCGTGGGGCGGGCGTCGCGGAGGTAGAGGGCGACTGCGTACGACGCTCGCTCGCCGAGCGGCACGACCCGCTCCTTGCCGCCCTTGCCGAGCACGTGAACCGTCTCCTGGTCGAAATCGACGTCCGCCAGCCGAAGCCCGACGACCTCGGCGCTCCGCAGCCCGCACGAGTACGTGAGCTCGAGGATGGCAGCGTTCCGAAGCGCGAGCGGCTCGATGCCTCCGACAGACGCGATCGTAGCCTCGACGTCGGCGAGCTTCGGCGCGTCCGGCAGGCGGCGGCGCTTCCGCGGGGGCAGTGCGATCTCCGGCACCCGGCCGGCTCCCAGCGTAAAGCGCATGAACGACCGCACCGCGGCCAGGCGGCGCGCGATCGTCGCCGGGGCGAGATCGCGTCGACCACGTCCGAGCTCGGCGGTGTACTCCGCGAGCGCCTGCACGTCGACGTCCGTAACCGCGTGGCCCGATCGTCGCAGCCAGATGCTGAAGTCCGCGAGGTCTGACGCGTAGGCCCGCCGGGTAGACTCCGAGAGCCCGGGGCTCGCGAGATACCGATCGATCGACACGCTCACCTCCATCCGGTCGGATTCGCGCTCAGCACCGTCCTGCCTGCCCGATGCGATCCACCTTCTTCTTCGCAGCGCTCCTCATGGCCGTCGCCGTCGGCGCACTCGTGCTCGTCCGCAACCCGCGGTACCACGCCCCACCCCCGGTCGCGCGCGGAACCGTCACGCTCGTCGGCGACTCGCTCAACGTGGGAGTCGAACCGTACGTCGGCCGTGCGCTACCCGGATGGAAGGTGGTCACGAACGACCGCGTCGGCCGAACGACCCCCGAGGGCATCGCCGAGCTCGTGGCGGGCCGGGCAACGCTCTCGAACTACGTCGTCGTCAGCCTCGGCACAAACGATTCGCCGACCGCGGTGTCCGACTTCCGCCGGGACGTCAGGCGTGTTCTCGCCCTCATCGGTCCGAACCGGTGCATCGTCTGGGCGACGATCTGGCGTGACGGGGCGCCGAGCGCCGCCTTCAACGACGTCCTGCGGGACGCAGCTGCGGCGAACCAGCGGCTCGAGCTCGTCGAATGGGCGGAGATGGTCGAGCGCCACCCCGAGCTTCTCGCAGCGGACGGCCTTCACGGCAACGAAGACGGCTACCGCGAGCGCGCCGCTGCGGTTGCTGCTGCCGCGAGGCGCTGTGCGCCGGCGCGGTCGGTGAGCCAGGGATGACGCAGCCCGTGCGTCTCTCTACGGGCGCTGAGATCCGCGTCCGAAACGGCGCCGCGCCGCGTGCGGTCGTCCTCGTCAACGGCGGCTCGGCGCGGCCGGTGCCGGGAACGTGGAGCGCGACGAGCGAGCTTCTCGCGGCCGAGCTCGCGCCGCGTTTCCAGGACATCGCGTTCGCCGAGGTGCGGTACCGGGTCAAGTCGTGGAAGCAGCTCGACGCGTGCCTGGAGGATGCCGTTGCTGCCCTCGACCTCCTCGACCGCCCGGCGCTGCTCGTCGGCTTCTCGATGGGAGGAGCCGTGTCGGTCGGCGTCGCGGGGGATTCCCGGGTCGTGGGAGTGCTCGGCCTCGCTCCGTGGATACCCGATCAGCTCCCGCTCGACGGGCTCGTCGGCAAGAGGCTCGACGTTCTCCACGGCTCGTGGGATCGGTACCTGCCGGGAATCCCCGGCGTCAGCGCCGCGAGCTCGCGGCGTGGGTTCGACCGCGCCCGCTCGCTCGGCGTCGACGGCACCTACACGTTGATCCCGCGCGGCCTTCACGGTGCGGCGCTACGCCGGCGATCGGGGGCGATCCTGAGGCTGCCTCGGTCGCGCGCCTGGATCGACGGCGTCGGGGAGCGCCTCGCGCTGTCCACGGGTCAGGCGAGCCTTCGGCGCGCGCGCTGACTTGCTGTCGGTAGCCGCACGTTCCACGCGAGACCGAGCTTCTCGAGGGAGCGGATCGTGATCCAGGCGATATCGAGCTGCAGTCGGTCGAGCCCGTGGCGGGCGGACGCCGGGAAGGCATGGTGGTTGTTGTGCCAGCCCTCGCCGAACGTCAGTGCTGCGACGACCCAGTTGTTTCGGCTTTCGTCCCGCGAGCGGTAGCTCCTCCGCCCGAACATGTGGCAGATCGAGTTGACCGAGAAGGTTGCGTGCTGGTAGGCGAAGATCCTGATCAGGCCGCCCCAGATGAGCACCTCGAGGCCGAGCTTCCAGCTTGCGCCGCCGACCACGTACCCGATCGCGAACGGGATCGCGAACGTCAGGACGACCCACACGAAGTACATGCGGTCGATTCGCCGGATGAGGGTGTCGTCATACAGATCCTTGCCGTAGCGCTCGCCTCGCTCCATTCCCTTGAGGTGGAACAGCCAACCCATGTGCGCGTGGACGAAGCCCTTCATGGCACCCCAGACGTTCGGCGCAAAGCCTGCGTGCGGTGAGTGAGGATCGCCGTCCTGATCGGAGAGCGCATGGTGCTTGCGGTGATCGGTCACCCACTGGGTCACCGGGCCCTGCAGCGTCATCGACCCGAGAATCGCAAAGGCAGCCCGTATCGTCTTCGTCGTCTCGAAGCTGCGGTGCGTGAACAGGCGGTGGAAGCCGACGGTGGTGCCGAGGCCGGTGAGGACGTAGAGCGCGAGGAACACGACCAGATCGACCCACGAGAGCGCGATGCCCCAGAGGCCGATCGCCACGACGACGAGGCCGAGAGGCGGGACGACGATCGCGACCATCGTCACGACCTGGCTCGCCCGCGACGTGCGGTCGCGAACGGTCGCGATCTCGACATCGTCCGCAGTGAACGTGGCTGCCTCAGACATCATCAGTCGGTACATGAACGAGTTCCGAGTGAATCACCGTGCGTTGACGATAGCGACCCCCGGTCCGGGTGCAGCCCGGGTTGGGAGCGCGTACGCCTACCCCGCGCTTCCTCCCACGCGGTGGGGATCATGAGCTACGAGACCTACCGGCGCCCTCTGACGCCCGTCGTACGTGCGGTCTACCGGCTCGAGGTGCGGGGGCTCGAGCACGTACCCGACGACGGCCCACTCGTCGTCACGGGCAACCACGAGTCGATTCTCGATCCGTTCTTCCTCTCCTCGGCGATCGCCCGTCCGATCCGCTATCTCGGCAAGTCGGAGCTGTGGAACGTGCCGCTGCTCCCGTGGTTGCTCGAGAGCGTCGAGGCGATCCCGATCGAGCGGGGGAAGAGCGATGCCGTCGCGATCGAATCCGCGACGGCAGCGCTCGACGCGGGGGAGGTCGTCGGCCTCTTCCCCGAGGGCGGCGTCATGCGTGAGGGACTCTGGCTTCGCGGCGCGGCACGGATGGCGCTCGCAACGGGTGCGCCGCTCCTGCCCGTCCGCCTGCTCGAGACGCGCAAGGCGTTCGGGAAGACGAGCTTCGGCTTCCCACGGGTCGCCGTCCTCGTCGGGGCGCCGATCGTCGTCGATCGGGCCACGCCGACGCCCGAACTGGCCCGCACGCTGACCGATCGCCTGCAGTCGGCGGTCATGTCGCTCGGTACGTAGGTGCACCCGGACGCGGGCGCGCGGAACGCCCCTCGGCAGGCACTCTAGGGAGATGCCAGGGCACCGTTTCGGTTCGGACATCCCCGCGGAAGCGGCGAAGCGGCCGGCCGATCCGGCGGTGCGCAGCGCGAACCTCCGCCGGATCTTCCCGCTCTTCGGCCCCTACCGCGGGAAGCTCGCGGTCGTCTTCACCCTGATCATCTTCTCGGCCGCGCTCGGCGTGATCCCGTCGTTCCTGCTCGTGAGTGTCCTCGACACCGCGATCCCGGGGAACGACGTGCGCCTGCTCACGCTCCTCGTCGCCGGGATGATCCTGATCCCGATCGTCACGGGCGCGATCGGCGTCTACCAGACGCTGCTCTCGAATCGCGTCGGCCAGGCAGTCATGCACGACCTGCGGACGTCCGTCTATCGCCATCTGCAGCGCCTCTCGCTCGCCTTCTTCACGCGAACCCGGACGGGCGACGTGCAGAGCCGGATTGCCAACGACATCGGGGGCATCGACACGGTCGTCACGTCAACGGCGACGTCGGTGCTCTCGAACGTGACGACGGTGATTGCCACGGTCATCGCGATGGTCCTGCTCGACTGGCGCCTCGCGGTCTTCGCGCTCGTTCTGCTTCCCTTCTTCGTCTGGCTGACGAAGCGCGTCGGCGCCCAGCGCAAGAAGGTCACCGCCGAGCGTCAGGCGTCGCTCGCAGATGTCTCGTCGATCGTGCAGGAGTCACTGTCCGTCTCGGGGATTCTCCTCGGCAAGACGATGGGCCGCTCGGACGACCTCGCGGAACGTTTCTCGGGCGAGTCGCTGCGCCTCGCCGATCTCGAGGTGCGGAGCCGGATGACGGGGCGCTGGATGATGGCGGCGATCCAGATGACGTTCGCCGTCATGCCGGCCCTCGTGTACTGGTTCGCAGGCTGGTCGCAGGCGCGCGGAAGCTCGGTGATCAGCATCGGCGTGCTCGTCGCTTTCACGACGCTCCAGACGCGCCTGTTCTTCCCGATCGGGAGCCTGCTCGGCGTTCAGCTCGAAGTACAGAGCTCGCTGGCGCTGTTCGACCGCATCTTCGACTACCTCGACCAGCCGATCGACATCGTCGAGGGAACGCGCTCGCTGGAGCGGCCGCGAGGAGATGTCGCTTTCGACCAGGTCTGTTTTCGCTACGACGAAGACGCCTGGACGCTGAAGGACGTGTCGTTCACGGTTCCGGCGGGCACCAAGACCGCGCTCGTCGGCGAGACCGGGTCCGGCAAGACGACCTGCGGGTACCTCGTGGCACGACTCTACGATGCGACACTGGGCACGGTCTCGATCGACGGCATCGACGTCCGTGAGCTCACGTTCGAGTCGCTCGCTGCCGCCGTCGGCGTGGTCTCGCAGGAGACCTATCTCTTCCACTCGACGGTCCGCGAGAACCTGCGCTTCGCGAAGCCCGAGGCAACGGACGAGGAGGTCGAGGAGGCCGCGCGGGCGGCACAGATCCACGATCTGATCGCGTCGTTGCCGAAGGGCTACGACACCGTCGTCGGTGAGCGCGGCCACCGTTTCTCGGGCGGCGAGCGGCAGCGGATGGCGATCGCGCGAACGGTGCTGCGAAATCCGCCGATCCTCGTCCTCGACGAGGCCACCTCGGCGCTCGATACCCAGACCGAACGGCTCGTCCAGAAGGCGCTGGAGCGTCTCGCCGAGGGTCGAACGACGATCGCGATCGCGCATCGGCTCTCGACGGTGCGTGATGCCGAGCAGATCGTCGTCCTCGACCGAGGGACCGTGGCGGAGCGCGGAACACACGAGGTCCTTCTCGCGGCGCGTGGTCGTTACTCCACGCTCGTCGCGCGAGATGAAGACGTGAACCCGGGGGATCCCGACCCGTTCGTCGAGGGAATCCCCGTCACGGCTCGGTAGTTCTCCACCCGCGAACGCGCGGCTCTTGCGGATTCGCAGTCGTGACGATCGGAGAAGGATGGAGTCAACACCGACGTTCCGCCCGTGAGGGCGTGAGAGCGCGAGCGGGCCGGATGCCGGAGCACTCGATGCGTTGGGAGGGATCATGACCCGTAAGCTGCTCTGGCCGATCCTCGCGATCGGCATCGGCCTCGTCGCGCTGCCGCTGGTGTTTCAGATTCCCAGTCGAGCTGCCGCCGGAGAGCGCATGATGAGCGACTTCCAGCCGATCATGCAACCCGATCAGGTGCAGAAGACGGCCGACTACTACAACAACACGTTCGTCCCGCTGGACAAGGTCTTCACGCCGATCGTCACCCAGGCGACCGTCGCGACGTTCACCGGCTACCTGAAGGGGTTCGGCGGAATGCAGGCGGAGGGTCAGAAGCTCGTACCCGCCCTGGCCCGAGCGATGGGCGTCTCGAACGAGCAGGCGGCCGCGTACATGGCCCAGGAGTTCCCCGCCATGACCGGGATGCTGAAGGGGCTACCCGCCATGCAACGCGACTTCCAGGGTCTGATGGGGGCGATGGCCGCCAACACCGACATCTTCGCCCAGGTGCCTGGAGGCATCGCGCACTACAAGCCGCTCGTCGAGACGATGCAGGACAACGTGGCCGACTATCGATCGGCATCGAGCATGCCGCCGTTCTACCTGCTGCCGTGGTTCTTCATCGTGCCCGGCTTGCTGCTGATCGGGCTCTCCGGCTGGGGGCTGCTCGAAGGCCGCAACGAGTCCCACGCCGTGCGTGCTCCGACGCCAACCCCGAGTCATTGATCCCTTTGGAGTCGCCTCGCCACGGGGTCCCGATACGGGCCTCGACGGCGTCGGAGCGAAGGGGCGGGCCCCGTCATGTGTTTGCACGTACGGTTCCCGCGTTGCGTTCGAACGACGATTTGACGATCATCATCATCATGACAGGATGACCTTGGAGGAGGAGCCACACGTGACGACCACGACAGCTGCGAACCGCGTCTCCCTCGACGCGCACGGCATTGCCCCCGCCGGCTCTGCCATCTGGAACCCCACGACAGCTCAGCTCTACACCGAAGCGCTGCGGCGTGGTGATGCTGCACTTGCGCACGGTGGTGCGATCGTCGTCAACACGGGAACGCACACGGGGCGGTCGCCGAAGGACAAGTTCGTCGTCGAAGAAGACGGCTCGCGTGACAGGATCTGGTGGGGGGAGGTCAATCAGCCGCTCGGCGAGGCGAGTTTCGACGGACTCCGTGCCAAGGTCGTCGGCCATCTCGAGGGCCTGGATCCGCTCTACGTCGTCGACGCCTACGCGGGCGCGGACGCCGCCCACCGCATCGGCGTGCGAGTGATCACGGGCAGTCCGTACCACGCGCTGTTCGCGAAGACGATGTTCATCGCGCCGACTCCCGAGGAACGTCATTCGTTCGAGGTGGACGTCGTCGTCCTGCATGCGCCGGCCGTCGAGGCCGTCCCCGGAACGGACGGCACCCGATCGAGCACGTTCGTGGCGCTCCACCCGACGCGGGGAGAGGTCGTGATCGGCGGCACGTTCTACGCGGGCGAGATCAAGAAAGCGATCTTCACCGTGATGAACGACAGGCTGCCCCTCGAAGGCGTCCTGCCGATGCACTGTTCGGCGAACGTCGGCGAGGAAGGCACCGTTGCGGTGTTCTTCGGGCTCTCCGGCACTGGCAAGACGACCCTCTCGGCGGATCCGGAGCGCTCGTTGATCGGTGATGACGAGCACGGCTGGGGTGATGCCGGCATCTTCAACATCGAAGGGGGCTGTTACGCCAAGGTGATTCGGCTGTCCGCCGAGGCCGAGCCCGAGATCTTCCAGACGACGAAGACGTTCGGCACGGTGCTCGAGAACGTTGCCGTCGACGAGCGCGGCGTTATCGATCTGAACGACGAGTCGAGGACGGAGAACACGCGCGCTGCGTACAAGATCGAACGGATCTCGAACGCGCTGCCCACCAAGATGGCCGGCCATCCGAGCGCGGTCGTGATGCTCACCGCCGACGCGTTCGGGATTCTGCCGCCGATCGCCCGGTTGACGCGAGACCAGGCGCTCTTCTACTTCCTCTCCGGGTTCACCGCCAAGCTGGCAGGCACCGAGATCGGGGTCAAGGAGCCCCAGCCGACGTTCTCCACGTGCTTCGGTGCGCCGTTCCTTCCTCAGCCTCCCGTCGTCTACGCACGGATGCTCGGCCAGAAGCTCGACGCCCACGGCGCGGCGGTGTGGCTCGTGAACACGGGCTGGACGGGCGGCCCCTACGGCGAGGGCCACAGGATGCCGATCCAGGCGACCCGCCGGCTGCTGCACGCAGCGCTCTCCGGCGAGCTCGACGACGTCGACTATCGCGTCGACGGGTTCTTCGGTTTCGACGTGCCCGTCCGCGTGCCCGGCGTCGAGGCTTCGTTGCTCGACCCGCGCTCGACCTGGAGTGATCCCGCCGCGTACGACACAAAGGCACGGGAACTCGCGGGAATGTTCACGGCCAACTTCGAGAAATTCGCAGCGGACGCTGGGCCAAACGTGACCGCCGCGGGCCCGAACGCGTAGCTCTCGGGGGACGACGGCACGCTCCAGGGTGCGTGCTACGGTGCCACCCGGAGCGCCGTCGCCGCTCTTCACTCGAGGAGGGACGATGCGTAGGCAGCCGGGATATCGCGGAGGTCGGCCTCGCCCCTCGACGCTCGTCTCGGGACTGGCCGCCGTCGTCGTCGCGGTCGCCCTATCCGGGATCGCGGCATCGGGGACGGCAGCTCCCGGTTCGCCGGGCCCCCGCCCGGCTCCGGCGTCTCTCCGACACGGACCGGCAGCTTCATCTCTCCTCGCGGCCGTCGCGACGAGGAGCAGCGGTTCCTCGTCGGCGACCACGTGCGGCGAGAACGGAGTGTCCTGCGCGGACGTCGTCGTGCCACTCGACCGCTCGGGAGTCGTGCCCGGCTCGATCACGCTGCACGTCGAGTCCATACCGGCGGAGGGCCCGGAGCGTGGCGTGATGATGCTCATCGCCGGGGGCCCGGGCCAGGGGTCGGCCACCGTGTTCGACCTCGGGGACAGGGACAGCGCAGCGCTCTACCGCGCTCTCTTCCCGGGGTACCGGATCGTCGCCTTCGACAACCGGGGTACCGGCAAGTCCGGGTTGCTGAACTGCCCTGCCCTGCAGCGGGCGACCGGATTCGCCGGCGAGGAGACGATCGCCCTCGGCTGCGCCACGTCGATCGGCTCGAACCGTGACTTCTACAGCACGCGTGACCACGCCGACGACACGGATGCGGTCCGTGTCGCACTCGGCGTCGACAGGATCGCCATGTGGGGGATCTCCTACGGGACGAAGCTTGCGCTCGCCTACGCTCTCGGGTACCCGACCCACGTCGAGCGGATTCTCCTCGACTCGGTCCTTCCGACGGCCTATCCCGATCCGTACCAGGCGAACGTGCTGCGCGACATCCCGCGCGCGCTCGCGAACTACTGCGGTATCAGCGCGTGCCGTGCCGCCACGTCCAACTACGTCGGTGAGGTGACGGCGGTCGCGAATGCGCTGGCCGCGCGCCCCGCAACGGGGACGATCCGGCTTCCGGGCGGTGGCAAGCGCAGCGCCACGGTCGGCGGCCTCGATGTGCTCGCGGTGCTCGTCGAGTCCGATCTGAACCCGGGCCTGGCAGCGCTTCTCCCGGCCGCGATCCATGCCGCGAGCCTCGGTGATCGGAATCCGCTGCTCCGGCTGCACGACCTCAACCTCGCCGGGGCCGTCAGTTCTGCTGAAGAGCTCAGCGCGGGCCTCAACGCGGCCACGAACTGCGTCGACGGCCACTTCCCCTGGGATGCCGCGACACCCGTCGCGGACCGCGCTGCCCGGTACAGGGCGGCCGTGGCTGCGCTGCCGCCCGGGTCGCTCGGAACCTTCGGCCCGTGGGCGGCCGATCTCGGCGTGGCGAGCTTCTGTCTCGCGTGGCCGAGTCCCGTCAGGCCGATCCCGCCGCTCGGTCCCGGGCCGCTTCCGAACGTGCCTGTGCTCGCGATCAACGGCGGTTACGACATGCGAACGCCGACGGCGAGTGCGCAGGAGGTGGTCTCGAGCTTCCCGCAGGGACAGTTGCTCGTCGTGCCGGCCGTCGGTCACAGCGTCGTCACTGCCGATCAGTCGATCTGCGCGCTCAGGGCGGTGCGCACGTGGATCGACGGTCGCAGAGCGCCGGCCACGTGCGCACGGGCGCCGTTTCTCGTTCGGCCCGTGGGTGCGTACCCGTCGGCAGCGCCTTCGGCGAAGCCGCTTTCGCCGCGGGGCACGCTCGCCCTCGCCCGCCGAAGCATTCACGAGGCAACTGCCATCTGGCTCGCGACGGGTCTCGGCGCCGGCAAGCCCGTGGCCGGGCTCACGTCGGGGCGCCTGGTCGTCGGCGCAAACAGGTCGTTCAGGCTCGACCACTACGGCATTGCCCCGGGTGTCGAGCTGACGGGGCGCCTCAAGGTCGTCGGCGACGGTCTTCCGTTCTCGTTCGGGGGGACGGTCGCGGTCTCCGGGAAGCGGGCTGCGCGGGGGACGCTACGGCTGGCGAAGGGCACGCTTTCGGGGAATCTCGGCGGAAGACCAGTCGCATAGAAGCGCCGCTGCCGCGTCCTTCGCGGGGACGTCGAGCGTGCTAGCGTGCGCCATCGGCTGCGTGCCGTCGTGGCCATTCCGGACGAGAGGAGCGCAGCGATGCGCAGGTTCAGGGTCAGGCGCGTGGTCGCCGGGGTCGCGGCGCTGCTCGGGAGCCTTATCGTCGCATCGGTCGCGGCGGGAGACTCGGTCTTCATGGATCCGACGGGTGATGCCACCGGAGGTGCGCCGGACATCACGCAGGTGGTCGTGTCGAACGACGCCGCTGGGATGATCACCTTCAAGATCACGACGGTTGCGCCGATCGTCGACGGATCCATCGTGGGTGTCGATCTGGACACGGACAACAGCCCTGCGAACGGCACCGAATACGGGCTCGTCGCCGGCCTGGGCGGCGCCGGCATGGTGAAGTGGGACGGAACGGGCTACGTGGACTCGCAGGCCACGATCACCTACACTCGCTCGGGGAACGTCATCGAGCTCGAGCTCGATGACGCCGATATCGGCAGCCCGACCCGCTTCGGCTTCAGCGCGGTATCGATCCTCTTCGACGCCTCGGACGAGGTGGTGGGTGAAGACGATGCTCCGGACGGCGGCGCCTACACCTACTTCCTGAAGTTCGCGCAGTGTCGGAACGGGAAGGACGACGACGGTGACGGGAAGATCGACGCCGCCGATCTCGGCTGTTCGTCGGCGACCGACAACCGCGAGAGTGGCGACCCGGTGACCCTGCGGGCCGGCAAGGCCCGGGTCAGGCCGGCGAGGCCGAAGGCGGGTAAGACCGCCGTCGTGTTCGCGCCCGTGAAGCGCGTCGAGACGGGTCTCGGAATCGCGTCGGGGAAGGTGACGTGCGTCGGTCGCGCCGGGGCGAAGGCGCTTCGTGGAGTCGGCAAGATCGCCTCGGGGAAGGCGTCCTGCACGTTCAAGCTCCCGGTGGCGTCGAAGGGACGGGTGGCGCGCGGGAGGATCACGGTGAGGCATCTCGGCAAGACCAAGGCGGTGCCGTTCTCGTTCAAGATCCGTTGAGCGTCGGCCCGGCCGTTCGGCTCCGACACTTGCACGGGCGGGGCGGTCGGGCGATGCGGTAGCGTCCGAGGAATGGAAGCGACACACGACGTGCTCGTGGTCGGCGCCGGGTGCGCCGGGATGCGTGCTGCTATCGAGGCGCAGGATCGCGGCGCGAACGTCGGAGTGATCTCGAAGCTCCATCCGACGCGGAGCCACTCCGGGGCCGCCGAGGGAGGCATCAACGCCGCGCTCGGCAACACGGCCGAGGACAGCCCGGAAAAGCACGCGTTCGACACCGTCAAGGGCTCCGACTACCTCGGCGATCAGGACGCGATCGAGATCTTCACGCGCGAGGCTCCCGAGGACATCTACCAGCTCGAGCGCTGGGGTGCCGTCTTCTCGCGAAACGCCGAGGGGCGCCTCGATCAGAGGCCGTTCGGCGCCGCGGGCTCGCCGCGGACGGTCTTTGCCGCAGACATCACCGGCCACGTCCTGATCCAGGTGCTCTACGAGCAGTTGCAGCGGCGTATGGCGGAGGGGATGACGGTCTACGAGGAGTTCTTCGCCTTTCGTCTCGTCGTCGAGGACGGGCGCTGCACGGGAGTCATCTCCTGGGACCTGATGAACGGTGGGGTCAAGCTGATCACCGGCAAGTCGGTGATCCTCGCAACCGGCGGCGTCGGCCGCCTCTATCGCGCGACCACGAACGCCTACGCCTGTACGGGCGACGGGATGTCGATGGCGCTCCGCGAGGGGCTGCCGCTGAAGGACATCGAGTTCATGCAGTTCCACCCGACCACGATGTACCCGAGCGGGATCCTGATCACCGAGGGGTGCCGCGGTGAGGGCGGCTACCTGATCAACAAGGACGGCGAGCGCTTCATGCAGCGCTATGCGCCGAACGCCCTGGAGCTCGCGTCACGCGATGTCGTCTCCCGGTCGGAGACGACCGAGATCGAGGCCGGCCGGGGCGTCAACGGCTCGGTCTATCTCGACCTCCGCCACCTCGGGCCCGAGAAGATCCTCACCAAGCTGCCCGGCTCGCGAGAGCTCGCGATGACCTACGCCGGCGTCGACCCGATCTACGCGCCGATCCCGGTCCGCCCGGGGGCCCACTACCACATGGGTGGCGTCGCGACCGACGAGTGGGGGTTGACCGAGGTCGAGGGCCTCTACGCCGCGGGCGAGGTGGCCTGCGTGTCCGTGCACGGAGCGAACCGCCTCGGCGGAAACTCGCTGATGGAGACGATCACGTTCGGTCGCCGCTCCGGGCAGGCTGCGGCCGGATATGCGCTCGGTGCGCCGGGGCCGGGGAGCGGCGGGGAGGCCGCGCGAGCCGACGCCGAGAAGTGGGTCGGATCGTTGCTCGGGAACACCGCGGGAGAGCGTCCGTGGGCGATCCGCGACGAGCTCGGCCAGTCGATGCTCGACAACTTCGGCGTCTTCCGGCGCCCCGAGAAGATGGCGAGGCAGGTCGAGGTGATCGCGGAGCTTCGCGAGCGCTACGACCGCGGCGTCGTGATCGAGGACAAGGGCGACGTCTTCAACAACGATCTGACGCAGGCGATCGAGCTGGGATACCTTCTTGATATCGCCGCGTGCATGCTCCAGGCCGGGAGCGCCCGGACGGAGAGCAGGGGCGCGCACTCGCGGCCGTACGACTTCCCGGACCGGGACGACGAGAACTTCCTCAAGCACTCGATCTCGCGGTGGAAGGACGACGGCCCGGAGCTCACGTACGCTGAGGTCAGGATGACGCAGTGGGAGCCGATGGAGAGGAAGTACTGATGCAGGTTGGCCTGAAGATCTGGCGCTACGACTCGAAGACCGGCGACCGTGCTCTCCGCGAGTACGAGGTCGACGCGCCCGAGGAGGCGACGCTGCTCGATTGCCTCGATCTCGTCAAGGACAAGCACGACGGTTCGCTCGCGTATCGGAAGAGCTGCCGGATGATGATCTGCGGCTCGTGCGGCATGCGCATGGACGGCGGTGCCGTGCTCGCGTGCAAGGTCAGGATGTACGAGATCGCACGGGAAGGGCACGTGCCCGTCATCTCCGCGATGGGCAACCTGCCGATCGTCAAGGATCTCGTCGTCGACATGGATCCCTTCTGGGAGAAGATGCGCGCCGTCGATCCCTACCTGCAGCCCCGCTACGACCAGGCGCAGGAGCGCGAGAACATCATCCCGCAGTCACAGATGGAGGTCATTCACAAGGAGTCGCTCTGCATCAACTGCGGCTGCTGCGTCTCCGAGTGCAACTCGATGGAGTCCGACCCCGACTTCCTCGGCCCGGCCGCGCTCGCCAAGGGGATGCGCTTCGTCGGAGACCCGCGCGATGGAGCGACGATCGAGCGACTCGAGAAGTACTCCGAGCCCCACGGGCTGTGGGACTGTACGCGCTGCTACTTCTGCAGCGAGCGGTGCCCGAAGGGCGTCGACCCGCGTGATGCGATCGCGAAGCTCGGTGCCGAGGCGATGAAGAACGGCATCGACCGGGACATGGGCGCAAAGCATGCCAAGTGGTTCGTCACCTCTGCGAAGACGACGGGCTGGCTGCGCGAGACGGAGCTCGTCCCGAAGACGCAGGGCATCCTCTCGTCGATCAAGGAGATGAAGTTCGCGATGGGCCTCGCCGTCAAGGGCAAGGTGCCGCCGCCGTTCCCCCCGCACGTGGCAGCCGAGGTTCACGAGTCGCGGGCGCTCTTCGACCTCGTCAAGACGCAAGGACGCGACGGCGCCGCCGGGATCGTCCAGGGCGAGAAGGCCCTCGGTCGGATCGAGGCGCACCACGCCGCCTCCGGCGGGCGAGATCCCTACACGGAGGCCGATTCCGCGCCGCGGCCGTACCTGCCGAGTGAGCGCGAGGAGACCGAGGGGGTCACGCCGTGAAGAAGCTTGCGTACTACAAGGGATGCCTGGCCTCGCTCTCCGCCAAGGAGCTCGACATCTCGACGCGCGCGCTCGCGCCGAAGGTCGGGTATGAGCTGATCGAGCTCGAGTCGGTCACCTGCTGCGGCGCCGGTGACATCCACGAGGCCGAGCCCGACTACTACCTGCACCTCAACGCCCGGATCCTGTCGTACGCAGAGTCCACGGGGTGCGACACGCTGATGACGGTGTGCAACGTCTGCACGCTCAACCTGCGCCAGGCGAACTACCAGCTGCAGATCGACGAGGACCTGCGCGAGCGCGTCAACGACAACCTCGAGCAGGTCGGCGTGCCGCGCTATTCCGGCTCCGTCGAGGTGAAGCACTTCCTCTGGCTCATCGCCGGCGAGTCGTTCGCAGAGCTGCAGACCGTCGCCCACAAGGGACTGAAGGGCCTCAAGATCGCGCCGTTCTACGGGTGCCAGATCCTGCGCCCGTCGAAGCTGATGGGCTTCGAGGATCCGGACAAGCCGAGCTCGCTCGAGCGCATCATCGAAGCCTGCGGTGGCGAGGCGATCGACTACCCGGCGAAGATCAAGTGCTGCGGGTTCCCCATCATCCAGGCGCGAGAGGAGACTGCGCTCGCCGAGCTGATCCAGCCGATCGAGCAGGCGATGGAGGCCGGGGCGGACGCCATGGTGACGCCGTGCCCGCTCTGCCACCTCTCACTCGACGCCTGGCAGTCGAAGCTCAAGAAGCAGACCGGGCGCGATTTCGCAATGCCGATCCTCCACCTCTCCCAGCTCGTCGGCGTTGCCGCGGGGCTGACCGATTCCGAGCTGAAGTTCCGGCGCCACGTCGTCTCGGTCGACCCGGTAATCCAAAAGCTGAGCGTCTGAGATGCTGCGATGGAGGAGCGTATCGCAGCATCTCGGACGCAATGTTTGCTGCCGCGCTGCGCGCGGATCCTGAAGCCGGGAACCTACGGTCCCCGTGGCCCCTCCCTTCGTGGGCTTGGCACAGCCGGTCGGACGTCGCAACTACGCTCGGCGAATGCGGCTGAGAATGCATTTCTCTCGGCGACGGGGGCGGTACGCCTGAGACCCCGGCGACCGGCTGAAGCCGGCCGCCGCCCCGGGCGATGACCTGGCTCGCGGCGGCACTCGTCGCGGCCGCCCTCACGCTCCTCGCCTGGGGGATGTTCGAGGCGGGATGGTTGCGGTGTCGCGTGCTCGAGGTCGAGATCGAGGGGTTGCCTGAGGAGCTCGACGGGCTGCGGATCGCCCATCTCTCCGACTTCCACCTCGGAGTCCGTTCGCGCGGGCGGATCGCGACAGAGCGTGCCTTCGCGTGGGTCGCGGGCCGGCGGCCGGATCTCGTCTGCATCACCGGGGATCTCGTCTCGAGCCCGAAGGGCGTGCCGCTGCTCGTCCGGTTGCTCGGGAGCCTCGACCGTGCGTTCGTGGTTCTCGGTAACCACGATGTCGCAGCCACGCGCGATCCCTTCTCGCGGCCGGGCGATCTCGGCGTGCTCGGTGACGCCGCGGTCCTGCTCGGGGACGATGCCGTCGTGCTCGACCATGCCGGGCGGCGCCTCCAGATCGTCGGTGTCGACCCGGAGACCTACGCGACGAGGTCTGCCCGGCCGTGGCAGCGCGTCGATCCCACCGTCGACCTACGGGTCCTCCTCTGTCACTTCCCGGGGATCGAGCGCGCCTTGCCCTCGGGCGCATTCGACCTCGTCCTCACCGGCCACTTCCACGCCGGTCAGATCGTGCTTCCCACCCCGGGTGGCCGTGTCTCGCTCGCGCATCCCGGCATCCGCTTCGTCGCGGGGGTGGTACCGACGAAGGGCGGCGTGATGCACATCTCGCCGGGCACCGGCACGACGTTCGTCCCGTTTCGGTTCTTCGCCCGTCCGGAGGTGACGGAGCTTGTCCTGCGACCGGCGCGACCGCGAGTGCAACAATCGACGTGATGGAAGGGCACTCGGTCATCTCCACGGACGTTCTGGCCCGCTATGCCGCGGACGCGGCGCGCGGTACGGACGGCGTTCGGGGCATGGTCGACGGGTCGCGGCAGCGCCACCACGGTGTGCGGATCACGACGCACGACGATGGCGTCGGCGTCGAGCTCCACCTCGCCGTCGAGTGGGGCAGCAACGTCTCCGAGGTCGGCCGGGCCGTGCAGTCGCGGGTCGCGGCCTACCTCTCGACGATGGTGGATCTGACGCCTGCCACCATCGATGTCATCGTCGACGACATCGGCCCTCCGCCGGAAGGGGCTAGTGACCCGTGAACCGAGGTTGCGTGTGACCGCTCTCGTCTGCGAAGCGGGGCGACGCTCCAGGAAGCCGCACGAGCGGTGACCGCTCGGGTTGCCGGTCTGACGCGTGGCACGCTCGCGACCTCGCCTTCGGTCTGCCGCGACTGCGTGTGGTGGCAGTCCCGCGGCAACAGGACAGCGTCGAAGGAACGCTGGATCGAGCGGGTCGAGCAGGAGTCGGGTGAGTGGGGAACGATCTACTACGACGACGACGGCTCGGTGCTCGGGTCGATGCAGTACGGGCCGACGGGGTACTTCCCGCGCGCGGACGACCTGCCGGCCGGACCACCGTCCGAGGACGCCGTTCTCGTCACGTGCGCGTATCTGACGCCCCGGGCGGGCGAGTGGGTCGAGAAGTCGCTGCTCCTCGCGGCGATCGGAGAGGCGCGGGATCAGGGCGCGAAGGCGCTCGAGGCATTCGCCTACCGCTACCCCGACGGCGAGCGCGGCATCCAGCGCCGGCTCGTCCATCGAACGGTGTTCCCGCGTGACTTCCTGGAGGACTTCGGCTTCACGACCGTGCGGGCGCAGGGGCGGGTCGAGCTCTGTCGGCTCGAGCTCGCGGGCCTCGCACCGGTCGAGGAGGGCCGTCGCGCGAAGGTGCTTCGGGTCGTGCAGGAGGCGTTCGCTCCCGAGGGCGCGTCGCTTCCGACGCCGTGACCCCGGGCGAGCGCGCTCAGCGACAGGTCGCGCGTCCCGAATCGCGGAACGTGCCGCCGCCGCGCACGGGCAGGAACTGCCAGCTATAGCCGGTCGGGCGGAGCGTGAGCTTGAGGACGCCGAAGGTGCTCGAGCTGCGCACGACGCTTCCGGCCCTGGGAATCAGCGTCGGGTAGAGGCTCTTCCCGCCGGTGCCGACGACGAACGAGCGGATGCCCTTGAGCGGCTTGAAGCGCTCGTAGTCGTGATCGTGGCCCGACAGGACGACGTCCGCCTTGGCGCGCGCGAGCAGGTCCCAGAACGGTGCGTACGCGACGTCGGACCCGTGGATGCCGGAGCTGAACCGCGGGTGGTGCCAGTAGGCGAGCGTGCAGCGGTTGTTGTTGGCGGCGAGATCGGCCCGGAGCCAACGCCACTGCAACGAATCGCGTCCGCAGCCACCGACGTGCTCGCAATTCGAGTTCAGCACGATCACGTGCCAGGCGCCGATCGAGTAGCTGTACCACCCGTTCTGGGGCAGCCGTAGCCGGCTGATCGCGACCGCTGCGTTGCCGGTGCCGTATTCGTGGTTGCCGAGCGCCGCGCGGATTCGCGGCACGAGCGGCCCCCAGCTCGGGTCGAAGCAGTGCGCGAAGTCGGCCGAGCTCCCGGTCTCGTAGGCGATGTCACCGAGAACGGCGATCGGGCCGGTAAGCCTCTTCACGAGCGCCGCCGTCTGCTCGTCCCCCTTCGAGGAGCAGGATGCGATGTCGCCGACGGCGAGAAGCGTGGGTGCCCGCGGTGCGGTTCCGACCGCGTCTGCGAGAAGAAGGGCCAGGGCGAGCCCGGCCACGGTCGCAAGTGTCGCTCTACGCAGTCGCGACACCGGAGAGCAACACCTCCGCGATCTGGATCGCGTTCAGGGCAGCTCCCTTGCGGAGGTTGTCGCAACAGAGAAACAGCGCGAGACCGTTGGGCGTCCCTTCGTCTGCGCGGATCCGGCCGACGAGCACCTCGTCGCCGCCCGCGGCGTCCCTCGGGGTCGGGAATTCGGGCAGCCGGAGAACGCGCACGCTCGGAGCCTCGCTGAGAATCGCGGTCGCGTCCCCGGGCGAGAGGGGCTCCTCGAACTCGACCCAGACGGCCTCCGAATGGCCGACGAGCACCGGCACGCGCACGCACGTCGCGCTGATCGCGAGATCGGGCAACTCGAGGATCTTCCGGGTCTCGGCACGCAGCTTCGACTCCTCGTCGGACTCGTCTTCCTCCCACGACCAGTCCATCACGAGGTTGTGGTCGGCAGACGGCTCGCCCCGCAGGTGCTCCATCCGCTGGGCACCGGCCCCGGAGACGGACTGGTACGTCGCGACGTGCACGCGCTTCAGCGGCACGACCTCGTGGAGCGGCTTGAGGACGCAGGTGAGTGGGATCGTGCAGCAGTTCGGGTTGGCGACGATCCTGTCCCGCTCGAGTGCCTCGAGAGCGCGATGCGCGTTCACTTCCGGCACGACGAGTGGGTAGCCGTCGACGAGGCGGTAGGCGGACGACTTGTCGACGCAGATCGCACCCGACGCCGAGGCGATCGGGACGAGCTCGCGACTCGCGCCGGTACCGACCGAGAAGAGAAACAGGTCGACGTCACCGGCCGAGAGAGCCTCGGGAGTGGCCTCCTCGACGACGATCTCGTCGTCGCCGAACGGGAGTGTGGATCCGGCCGAGCGGGCGGACGCGAATGCGCGCACGTCGTAGCCGCGCTCGGCGAGCAGCTCGAGCGTGATCGTGCCGACCGCCCCCGTGGCGCCGACGACTCCGATGCGTGGCTCGGCCATGGTCGAAAGTGTAGAGATGGTCGGCCGCCCCGAGTCAGGGGGAGAGACCGACGTCTCTTCCCGGCCCTGTGCCCTACGCCTTGAAGTACTGCGCCGCCTCGTCGGCCGCGAGCTCGGATCCCTCGAGCTCGCGATCCTCGTCCGGGTGTTCCCGCCGCCACTCCGTGAACCAGGCGACGCTGCGCGCGATGCCCGAGTCGAGCGGGAACTCCGGCTCCCAGTCGAGCAGGCTGCGGGCGCGGCCGATGTCGGCGACGTACCGGGTCACCTCGCCGAGCAGTGGCGGAGCGAGCGTGATGTCGGGTGCGTTGCCGGATGCCTCTCCGATCAGCTCCGCGACGCGAACGAGCGTATTGCCCTCGCCGTAGGCGAGGTTGATCGTCTCGTTGCGCACGCTGCCGCCGGCGAGGGCGTCGATGCCTCTCACGATCCCCTCGACGCAATCGTCGACGTAGGTGAAGTCGAGCACCTTGTCGTTGCCACCGAAGACGGTGATCGGCTCGCCGCGGAGGATCCGGTGCGTGAAGAGCGGGATCACGCGGATCATGCGAGCGAGATCGTTGTCGAAGCGCCCGTACACGTTGGAGAACCGGAAGACGATGTACGGCAGCTGGTAGCAGCGAGCGTAGGAGTAGACGAGCGCCTCGCCCGCGATCTTCGACGCCGAATACGTGCTCTCCGCGTAGGCGAAGTCGGCCGAGCCCTCCTCCGTCTGGAATCGATGGACGTCGCCGTACACCTCCCGGCTGGAGCTGAAGATGATCGGGGTGTGCGTCTGCCGGCAGTGCTCGAGCACGTTGAACGTCATCGTCATGTTCTCGAGCGCCCGGGCGGGCTCGCGCACGAGCTGGTGCACCTTGGCGTGCGCCGCGAGGTGAACCACGATGTCTGCCGCCGGGTACTCGACCCCACCGATCCCGCCCTCCATCGCGGCGTAATGGCCGGAGAGGTCCTGCAGGAGATAGCGGAAGTCGTCCGTCCAGGTGTTCAGCCGCTTGTCGACGCCGAAGACGTCATGGCCGCCCGCGAGGAGGCGGAGCGCGAGGTTGGTACCGATCTGGCCGCTCGAGCCGGTGATGAGAACGCGCATTGGGCGACGATACCCCCTCGTCGGCGTCTGCCGAGCGTGGGGAGTGACTTCGGTCTCTCCTCCGGGTCCACGCTCTGCCGGATTCAGGCCGGCCGGCGGCCGGAAAGCGCTCGCCCGAGCGTCACCTCGTCGGCGTACTCGAGGTCGCCGCCCACCGGCAACCCACTCGCGAGGCGGGTGACGCGCACGCGCTCGCGCAGACGGTCGGCGAGGTACGCGGCCGTCGCCTCCCCGGTCATGTTGGGGTTGGTGGCAAGGACGACCTCCTCGATCCCGCCCTGCTCGACGCGGTAGAGCAGCTGACCGACGCGCAGATCGGCCGGCTCGACCCCGTCCATCGGCGACAGCGAGCCTCCGAGAACGTGGTAGAGCCCGCGGAACTCGTGTGTCCGCTCGAGCGAGACGACGTCGACGGGCTGCTCGACGACGCAGACGACCGTTCGGTCGCGGCGCGGGTCGGTGCAGATCGTGCAGAGCTCCTCCTCCGTCAGGTTGCCGCAGTCCCGGCAGAAGCGAACGCGCTCCTTCATCTCCGCGATCGCCGTGCCGAGGGCGAGCGCCTCCTCCGCAGGGACGGAGAGCAGGTGGAACGTGAGCCGCTGGGCCGTCCGGGTGCCGATCCCCGGAAGGCGTGTGAGTTGGGCGACCAGGTTGTCGACGGCGGGGCTCAGCATGAGGACGGAGGGTACTACTCCGTCTCGGACGTGCCCGTGGCGTACAGCGCCGCTTCGGACAGCCTGTCGAGGCGCCGCTCGACGATCTCGACGAACGCGCGTGCGGCGGGCGAGAGCGGTGCCTCGGACCGCGCGATGAACGCGAAGGTGTCGTAGAGCGGGTCGGAGAACGAGGCGAAGTGCAGGCCGCGCGCGCCCTGGCGGCTGATCGCGGCGCGCGGGACGATCGTGTCGCCGAGCCCGCGCCGCGCGAGGCCGACGGCTGCCTCGATGCCCTCGACCTCGATCACCGGACGCAACGTCACGCCCGCCCGCTGGGCCCGGTCGAGCAGCTGTCGCCGCATCGGGTCGTGGGCGCCGTACTGGGCGTCGTAGAGGATGAGCGGCGCCTCGGCGAGCGCTTCGATCGTGACGGGAACGCTCAACCGGGCCTCCTCGTGACTGACGACGACGAGCTCCTCGAGTCGCGCGACGCGGAGATCGAGTCCGGCATCGTCGACGGGGAGGACGACGAGCCCGGCTTCCAGGGCTCCCTCGCGCACCTGATCGGCCACCTCCGACGAGTTCAGGCCGACGAGCCGCAGCCGCACCTCGGGGTACCTCCTCCGGAAGTCGGTGGCGAGATCGGTGATCAGGTACGCCGAGGCCGTACCGAACATGCCGAACCCGAGCGTTCCGCCTCGCAGGTCTCGCACCTCGGCGACGGCATCGCGCGCCCGTTCGACGTCGTCGAGCACGCGCTCTGCCTCCGGCCGGAAGCGTCGCCCGGATTCCGTGAGGACGAGCCCGCGCCCGGCGCGGGCGAAGAGCGCAACCCCGAGCTCAGCCTCGAGCTGGCGCACCTGCTCCGAGATCGACGGCTGCGTGAGGAACAGGGAACGGGCCGCGGCGCTGAACGAGCCGTGCTCGACGGTGGCAAGGAAGTAGGTGAGCTGCTGAATTGTCATATAGGGAAAACCTTTATCTTGAGAAGATAACTCAGGGAAGGCTTTTTGTTCAACCATCCGTACATTGGCCGGCATGGCCCGGCTGCGCGCTCCCCACTTCCGCGGAACCCTCTTCTGCCTCCTCGCCGGGGTCGCGTTCTCCGTGTCCCCGATCCTGATCCAGATCGCGTACGACCACGGCGCCGCGGTCAGCGGCGTTCTCGCCTGGCGCTACCTGGCGGCCGCTGCCCTGCTGCTCGTCATCGCGCGCCGCAAGGTGCTCGCCGTACCGGTCAAGGCCGCACTCGCCGCGTTCGTCCTCGGAGCGGTCGTGTACGCACTCGACTCGGCGCTCTTCTTCGGCTCGCTGGAGCGGACCTCGGCTCCGCTCGCGTCGCTCGTCCACTACGCCCATCTCGTGCTCGTCGTCGGTGTCGCCGCGATGATCGGGCGGGAGCGTCTCACCCGGCGCCGGCTCATGGCACTCGTCGGGATCTTCGCCGGCGTCGCCCTCGTGGGTGCCACCGCGACGAACCCGAACCTCGTCGGCGTCGGGATGGCACTCGGCTCCGCGGCCGCGTACGCGCTCTACATCCTGTTGTCCGACCGGCTCCTGCGTAACGCGGACCCGATCGCGCTCGCGGCCTACCTGACCGCAGGCGCCGCGCTCTCGTTCGTGGTCGTCGGCGGCGTGCTCGGCTCCCTCGGCACGGTCGGTGGCTCGAAGGGCCTCGTGTGCCTCGCGGTCGCCGCCCTCGTCGGCTCGGTCTTCGCCGTGACGTCGTTTCTCAAGGGAGTGCGTCTCGTCGGCCCCTCGACGGCGTCGCTCCTCGTGACGGTCGAGGTGCCGGTCACGATCGCCCTCGCTGCGGTCGTGCTGAAGCAACACCTGACGACACCGCAGCTCGTGGGCGCGGGACTCGTCGTGGCGGCGATCGTGGGCATGCAGCTGAGGCGGCGGCCGCGAGGCCCCGTCGTCGAGCTCGTGGCGTAGCGGCATGCGGGATGGATCCCGCCCCTACGTGTCCCACGTCGACGGGCTGACGGTGGCCGCCTCCTACATGCCGGGCAGGCCGAGCGAGCCGAGGTCCGGCATCTGGCCGCGGATCTTCGCCTCTACGAGATCGCTCGCCGAGCGAAGCGCCTCGTTCGCTGCGGCCATCACGATGTCGGCCAGCATCTCGGGATCGTCCGGGTCGATCGCCTTCGGATCGATGACGATCTCGACGATCTCGCCGCCGCCGTTCGCCTTGACGGTGACCATGCCACCACCCGCCGATGCCTCGACGATCTCCTGCTTGGCCGACTCCTGGGCCTCCATCATCTGAGCCTGCATCTGCTGGGCCTGCTTGAGCATCGCGTTCATGTCGAACTTCGCCATCAGTGTTCCTCCACTTCCTCTGCGTCGAAGGTGTCCTTGAGCAAGGAGATCACGTCCTCCTCGGAGAGCTCGCGCGGGTCTTCGTGCTCGATCGGCTCGGGCGCGGCGCCGATCATGGTCTCGATCCGCAGGCGCCGCCCCGTGACCTCGTAGAGCGCGTCCGCGAGCATTGCGAGGTTCTTCGGCTCCTCTATCTGGGAGCGGTGAAACCCGGCGGCCGGCGCGAACTCGATCGTCAACGTGTCGCCGTCGATCTCGACGGGGCGTGCCTCGACGAGCAGGGTCGAGATCGGGATCGAGCGCTCCCTCACGGCGTCGACGACGTTCCGTTGCCAGGCGTCTCGGAGCTGATCGAGCTCGAGGGGTGGGAGTGACGGAGCCGCAGGGGCAGGGACATCGGCAGGCGGTGCCGCGTCTTCCTCGGCCGCTGCCGCTGCGACTGCCACAGGCGCTGGTTCGGGGCGCGAGGCCCGGGCGACGTCGACGGCGGGAGCGATGCCGCTGCCCGCGGGTCGCGACTCGAGCAGCTCGAGCCGATGCGCGAGCGACTCGCGCGACATGTCAGCCTGGGGGCGCGTCACCTTGACCAGCGCGAGCTCGAGCGGTAGGCGGGGGTCTCCGCCCTGGCGCATGTCGTCGACGGCGAGGGCGAGCAGATCGATGAGGCGCAGAACGGTCGGCTCGGGCAGCTGGTTTGCCTGCTCGCGCAGTCGCTCGCGTGTCTCCTCGGTGACCGGGAGCGATTCCGGAACGTGGCCGACGTGCTGGACGAGGAGAAGCTGCCGCAGGTGGTCGACCAGGTCGACGACAACGCGGCCGATGTCCTGTCCCTGCTCTGCGAGCTCCTCGATCTGGACGAGGGCACCTGCAGTATCGCGATCGATGATCGCGTCGCAGAGGCGGAAGAGCGAGTCCTCCTCGACCCCTCCGACGAGCTGGAGCACGTCCTGCACGGAGACGGTGCTGCCCGTTGCCGCAGCGAGCTGGTCGAGCGTCGAGACCGCGTCGCGGAACGATCCGTGCGCTCCCCGTGCGATGAGCGCGAGGGCTGCGTCGGTGGCGTCGATGCTCTCGCCTTCGCACACGCGGCGGAGGACGGCAACGAGCTCCTGCAATCGAGGTCGCTGGAAGACGAACGTCTGGCAGCGCGAGCGTATCGTCGGGAGGATGCTTGCCAGCTCGGTCGTGCAGAACACGAACACGAGATGGGCGGGTGGCTCCTCGATCAACTTCAGCAGTGCCTGCCACGCCTGCGGTGTCAGCTGGTGCGCCTCGTCGATGATGTAGACCTTGTGGCTGCCCTCGACGGGCTGAAGGACTGCCCGATCACGGATCTCGCGGGCATCGTCAATGCCTCGATTCGAGGCACCATCCATCTCGACGACGTCGAGTGAGGTACCTGCCGCGATCGCAACCGCGACGGGGTCCTTCACGTCGAAGTCGGCGTTCGGGCCGCCTCGTGCGTTGAGAGCCTTCGCAAAGATCCTCGCCATCGACGTCTTGCCCGTTCCCCGTGGTCCCGCGAAGATGTAGGCCTGCCGCACCTGATCGTGCTCGATTGCGTTCCGAAGCGTGCGAACGACCGCCTCCTGTCCGATCACATCGCCGAAGTCGAGCGGGCGATAGGTTCGGTACAGGGCAGCCATGAAGCGATCTTATTCGCTCGCCCCATCTAACGCTTCCTCCGTCTCAGCGGAGGGAGCTTCTGCCCGGTCACGCGCTCCGTCGTCGAAACGGGCTTCCCCGGAGGATTCTGCATCGCCGGCTCGGGCCGGGCGGAACCGCGGCACCTGAGAGGGAGTTCTTAGCGCTGCTTCCTTCCGGATCTGACGCGGTTCGAACGCTCCCAGTGCGCGGGACCCGACCTGTCAACACCTCGTGCGCAGACCAATCCCGATGAAACCGTCCCTCGGACGGCGTTCGGTCCCGCTGGAGCGGATTTCGGGTTCAGGGAACCGCTGCCTCCCCACCTAGCGCGACCGGGCGTTGGAACCCTAGCAGGGTCTCGGGGGTGTCCAGCTTCAGCCGGATGCCGGGATTCGGCGTTCGAGTGCGAGGAGCGCCGCCTTCGCATCGAGCCCACCTGCGAAGCCCGTGAGCGAGCCGTTGCTCCCGACGACTCTGTGGCACGGGAGGACGATCGAAATCGGGTTCCGCCCGTTCGCCGCGCCGACGGCGCGCACCGCTCGCGGGCGCCCGATGGCAGCCGCCTGTTCCGCGTACGTTCGGGTTTCCCCGTAGGGGATCGTCGCGAGGGCACGCCAGGCCGCGAGCTGGAACGGCGTTCCGCGGAGGTCGAGTGGAAGGTCGAACGCCTGCCGCTCGCCGGCGAAGTACTCGCCGAGCTGCGCGGAGGCGTCGTCGAGTATCTCCGACGGGTCCTGAACCAGGTCGACGTCGGCGAGTCCGGCGCGCGCCGGGTCGTCGCCTGCCCAGAGGATCGCCCGGAGCCCGGCTAGCGAGCCGACGAGCGTCAGCGGGCCGAGCGGGCTGTCGAGCACGGTCGATGCGAGTGGGGGAGAGATCATCAATGGGGTCATACCCGGTACAACGTCCGCGAGCCCTGCCGTGTGAGGTCGTGGCCAGCCTCTGGTGGCTCTCAGGTGGCTCCCAGGTGCTGCTGCTTCAATCGTCGCATGTTCTACCTCTCCTACCTGCGGAGCGAGCTCGTGCGGCGCAAGAGCCGCACGATCCTGACCGTGCTCGGGCTCGCCGTCGGGGTTTCTCTCGTAATTGCGGTGTCTGCGCTCTCGCGCGGTCTCGACGACGCGCAGGCGAAAGCCCTCGATCCCCTGTCGAGCATCGGTACCGACCTGACGGTGACGCTCGAGCCGGAACAGAGCCAGGGGGGCGGCCAGGGCGGATTCGGCGGAGGCGGGGGTTTCGGGGGTGGTGGCCGCGAGGTCGTCCAGGCGAATCAGTCCGTGATCACGGATCTCTCGAAGCTCGGCAAGCCGGGCGACCAGTTCGTGCACGATTTCTTCCTTCCGGGGACGCAGCTGACGTTTCCGCAGACGACGGCTGCCGAGATCGCAACCGTCCCGGGGGTGGCGGCCGTCTCGAGCGGCCTCGTCCTCGCGGCCGTGCACCAGTCGGGCACGGTGCCCAAGATCGTCGCCAAGATCCAGGCAGGCGGCCAGCAGGTGCAGGTCGACCGTGAGATCCCGCGCCCGACGGAAGCCGAGTTCGCCGAGATGCAGGCCTGCCTCGCCAAGGCCGGGATCACGTTCGGCGGCCGGCAGGGCGGGGAGCAGGGTGGTGGTCTCGGTGGCGGTCAGGGCGGAGGCGGCCAGGGCCGTGACCGGAGCGCCTTCAACGCGTGCCTTCCCGAGCGGCTGCGCCGCTTCCGCGCGACCATCACGACGCCCCAGGAGACGCTGCGGCAGGTCGTCAACCCGCCCCAGACGAACATCAAGAGCTCGAGCTACACGATCGCCGGCGTCGATCCGAAGACGCCGGACATCGGCGTCGTCACCTCCGGCCTCGTCTCGAATGGGCGGTTCATCAACGCAAGCGAGGGAGGCGGCAAGCAGGAGGCGCTCCTCTCCGCCTCGTACGCGAGCCGCCAGGGGCTGAAGGTCGGCTCGAAGCTCGACCTGAACGGCACCGTCTTCACGGTCGTCGGCCTCGTCCGACCCCCGCTCGGAGGCCAGACCGCGGACGTCTACATCGGCCTCGCGCAGCTCCAGGTGCTCGCGAGTCAGAAAGGTACGGTCAACGTCCTGCTCGTCCGTGCGGAGGACGGCTCGTCCGTCGCCGACGTGCAACAGCAGATCGAGACGCTGTATCCGCGCGCGCAGGTTGCGAGCGCCCGGCAGGTTGCCGACTCGATCAGCGGCTCGCTCGTCGATGCCGCGAGCCTTTCGAAGCGCCTCGGCACGGCGCTTGCTGCCCTCGCGGCCGTCGCCGCCTTCCTGCTCGCGGTGCTGCTGACGCTCTCCTCCGTCGGGAAGCGCGTGCGCGAGCTCGGCACGCTCAAGGCGCTCGGCTGGACGCAGTGGCAGGTCGTCCGTCAGGTGATGGGCGAGTCGCTCACGCAGGGAGTCCTCGGCGGCGTTCTCGGCGTCGGCCTCGGAATCGTCGTTGCCGCGGCGATCGGCGCGTTCGGGCCCACCCTGACGGCGAGCTCGACCACGGGCGGGGGCGACGGCTTCTTCGGCCTCGGCGAGGTCACGGCGCGGAGCGTCACCGATCAGGTTTCTCTCACGGCGCCGATCGCAGTCGGTGTGCTCGTCGCGGGCTTCCTGCTCGCGGTCGTCGGGGGCCTCATTGCCGGCGGCGCAGGCGCCTTTCGCGCCTCGCGGCTGCGACCGGCCGACGCGTTGAGGCAGGTCGAGTAGTGGATCCCGTGCTCTACGACGTCAGGGGTGCCAAGCGCTTCTTCCAGCGCGGGCCGTCGGTGATCGAGGCGGTCGGCGGTGTCGACCTCCAGATCGGGGCGGGAGAGCTCGTCGCTCTCGAAGGGCCGAGCGGCTCCGGCAAGACGACGTTGCTCCAGCTTCTCGGTGCGCTCGATCGCCCGAGTGCCGGCACCGTGCTCTTCGAGGGCCGCGATCTCGGTGCGCTCGGCGACGGTGAGCTGGCCGAGCTCCGGCTCAACGCGTTCGGCTTCGTCTTCCAGCAGTTCAACCTGATCCCGACCCTGACGGCCCTCCAGAACGTCGAGGCGGGACTGGCGCCGACGGGCGTCGACACGACCGAGCTTCGGGACAGGTCGCTTGCCCTGCTCGAGGAGGTCGGCCTGGCCGACCGCTCGTCGCACCTCCCGGCTCATCTCTCGGGCGGAGAGCAGCAGCGGGTTGCGATCGCGCGCGCGCTCGTTGTCGGCCCGCGCGTGATCCTCGCCGACGAGCCGACTGGAAACCTCGACTCCGCGACGGGCGCCGATGTGATCGACATCCTGGCCGGGCTCGTGAGCAGCCATCAGGTCACGGTCATCGTCGCGACGCACGATGCGGGTCTCGCCGCGCGGGCGCCGAGGCGTCTCGCGATGCGTGACGGCAAGCTGGCCGGCGCGCCGGTCGCGACTTCGGCCTAGCGACTTCGGCCTAGGGATCCCGCCGACCCTGCGGCGAACGCGCGGACGGTGACCGGCGGCGCTCAGGTGGGGATGCGGTGGCTTTGGTCGAGGAGCATTTTCGCAATCATCGTGCGCCGACGAGCCTCGCCTCGGTAGTGTCCTCTACTGTTCTCCGCTCTTCCTGGAGGGGGCCACATTGACCACATTCCCGACGGTACGTGTCGCTGCGGTGCAGGCGACGCCGATCATCCTGGACGCCGAGGCTACGGTCGCAAAGGCGGTCGTACTGCTCGGCGAGGTCGCCGAGGCGGGCGCCAAGCTGGCGGTGCTGCCGGAGACGTTCGTTTCGCTCTACCCGTCGAACGCGTGGGCGGCTGCGGCGTCGGGGATGGACGGATCACAAGGGCTCGATGACCTCTGGGAGCGAATGTGGGCGAGCTCGGTCGACGTACCAGGGCCGCTCGTCGACGAGCTCGTCGAGGCGTGTCGCCGCTACGACCTGACGTGCGCGATCGGCGTCAACGAGCGGGAATCGCACCGGCCTGGGACGCTCTACAATACGCTCCTCGTCCTCGGGCCGGGTGGAGTTCTCGCCCGGCACCGGAAGCTCATGCCGACCCACCACGAGCGTCTCTTCCACGGTATCGGAGCCGGAGACGACCTCGATGTGGTCGAGACGCCGGTCGGGCGGATCGGCGGCCTGATCTGCTGGGAGAACCGGATGCCGCTCGCTCGCGCGGCCGTCTATCGTGGCGGCCCGCAGATCTGGGTTGCGCCGACCGCAGACACCTCGGACGTCTGGCAGGCATCCATGCGCCACATCGCGATCGAGTCCGGCGCGTTCGTCGTCTCGGCTCCCCAGTACATTCCGGCGTCGGCCTTTCCCGGTGACTTCCCGCTGCCGCTGCCCGAGGGCAAGGAGATCTTCGGGCGTGGCGGTGCGGTCATCGTCGAGCCGTCCGGCGGTGACGTGATCGCCGGTCCACTCTACGGCGAGGAGGGAATCGTCATCGCGGACTGCGACCTGCAGATCGGCCTCCGTGCGAAGCGGCTGTTCGACTCCTCGGGCCACTACGGGCGCGAGGACACCTTGCTGCCGTTGCTCGTGGGCACGACTCCCGGAGGCGTAGCCCGCTCGAGGGAGCTCGCGGACTGAGCCCGGCTCAGCTCGAGCCCGGCTGCAGCCACATGGGATCGGTGGTGTCCAGGGACGCCGCGCTGACACGGAGATCTCGAAGGAGCCCGTCGGCGAGGCTGTAGATCACCCCGTGCACCGCCAGCTCCTGGCCCCTTGCCCATACGTCCTCGACGATCGTCGTCTGGCAGATGTTCATCGCCTGTTCGACGACGTTCAGCTCGCAGAGCCGATCGAGCCGCCTCTCCTCGGGCAGCGCGGCAAGCTCCGCCGCGTGCTTCTCGCCCACGTCCATGACGTGACGCAGCCAGTTGTCGACCAGCCCGTGGCGGGCCCCTTCGAACGATGCCTGGACGCCGCCGCAGCCGTAGTGGCCGCAGACGATCACGTGCTTGACGCGGAGAACGTCGACCGCGTACTGGAGCACGGAGAGGCAATTGAGGTCGGTGTGGACGACCACGTTCGCGACGTTGCGGTGGACGAAGACCTCTCCTGGAGGCAGTCCGATGATCTCGTTGGCGGGAACGCGGCTATCCGAGCAGCCGATCCAGAGGTACTCGGGCGCCTGACCCGCGGTGAGCTTGGAGAAGAACGCCGGATCCCCGGCGACCATGGCGGCCGCCCAGGCGCGATTGCGAGCGAACAGGTCGGAGATGTCGGCCACGGGCACAGGCTAGCCTGGTTGGCGAGACGGGCGTAGGATCCATGATCTCCCGGCAACCGATGTCTGCAGGCTCTCCCGATAGTGGCCCCCCGAGCGGGAGTTCGACAGGCCTTCATAGGATTGGAGCTGATTGAGATGGCGGGACCGCTCAGCGGCATTCTCGTTGTCGACCTGTCGCGCTACCTGCCCGGCCCGTACGCGAGCGCCGAGCTTGCCCGGATGGGCGCGAGGGTGGTTCGTCTCGAGGCACCCGAGGGTGATCCGCTCCGCCGGGCGGCGCCAGGATGGCACGCCCACCTCAACCACGGCAAGGAGTCCGTCGTGTGTGACCTGAAGCAGAGCCCGGCGCTCGGACGGGAGCTCTGTCGCCGCGCCGACGTCGTGCTCGAGGGGTTCAGACCCGGAGTCGCCGAGCGCCTCGGTGTCGGCCCGGGTGACCTTCCGCCCGGGGTCGTGTACGTCTCGATCCGGGGCTTCGCTGACGAGAGCCCGTGGTCTCGCCGCGCGGGTCACGACGTGAACTATCTCGGCCTCGCCGGCGTGCTCGATCCCGAGCGCCCGGTGTTGCCGCCGATCCCGATCGCGGACCTCGCTGCCGGAGCGCTGACCGCGGTCGGGCGCACCGTCGCCGGGCTCTTCGAGCGGTCGCGAACGGGACGTGGGTCGGTGCTTCGCGTCTCGATGACCACGGAGGCGCACCGGCTCGTCGCTTTCCGGCACGGCGAGGATCCGGTGGTCCCGCGGATGCTCGAGGGTGGCCTTGCCTGTTACGACCTCTATCGCTGCGCGGACGGCACGTGGGTCTCCGTCGGGGCGCTCGAACCGACGTTCTTTGCGGCGATCTGCCGGCTCCTCGGCCTCGAGGAGCTGATCGCGCTGCAGTTCGACGCGGGGGCCCAGGCCCACGTGCGCGAGACCCTCACGGCCACGTTCGACTCGCAGCCGCGGCAGGTGTGGCTCGACCGACTGGCTGAGGAGGACACGTGTGTCGCACCGGTGCTGTCGCTCGCAGAGAGCGTGAACAGCCCCGTGGCGCCGCCTGAGCAACCGGAGCTCGGCCGCGACACGCTCGCGTGGCGCGAGGAGCTCGGGATCGCCTGAGAGGCGTCGGCCCGCCCGGGCGCAGCCCCGAGTGGCAGTGTCGGCTCTGCCGGTCGTCGAGCAGGCGAGCGAGGAAGTAGAGTTGGGGCAGGTTGAGCGACAGGGTTTCTTCCAGGGGTTCCGCGAGCGAGTGGCGTGGTGCATCCACAAGGGTCTTCCGCACGGAGATGAACCCGGTCGACCTCCTGACACGCGCCGCTTTCATGTACGCGGACAAGGAAGCAGTCGTCCACGCCGATCGCCGGTATACGTACGCGGAGCTCGGGGAGCGCTCGTGGCGGCTCGCGAACGCGCTCCGGGCTAGAGGTCTCCAGAAGGGCGATCGGGTCGCGACGCTGCTCCCCAACTGTCCGGCGATGCTCGAGGCCCACTTCGGCGTCCCTGCGGCCGGCGGCATTCTCGTCACCGTCAACACGCGGCTCTCGGGTGCAGAAGTCGAGTACATCCTGCGCCACTCGGGAGCCGTCACGCTCCTGCTCGACGCGGAGCTCGCCGACCTGGTCGAGCCGCTCGACCTCTCAGGCATCGAGGTGATCAGGGTCGACGACACGGGCGCGCCGGGTGATCCGTACGAGGACTTCCTCGCTGCGTCGGCGCCCGATCGGCCGGAGAGCTGGCTCGAAGACGAGGAGGAGACGATCTCGGTCAACTACACGTCCGGCACGACGGGTCGTCCGAAGGGCGTGCAGTACACCTACCGCGGCGCCTACCTCAACGCACTCAACGAAGCCCTCGTGACAGGCCTGTCGCCTGACTCGGTCTTCCTCTGGCTGCAGCCGATGTTCCACTGCAACGGCTGGTGCTTCCCCTGGGGTATCACCGCCGTCGCCGGCCGGCACGTGACCGTCCGCAAGATCGAGCCCGACGTGATCTGGGGTCTGATCGAGTCCGAGCGCATCACGCACTACAACGGTGCTCCGACGGTGCAGCTGATGGTCATGAACCATCCGAAGGCGCATCGCGTCGAGCGGCCGATCACCGTGACGGTCGCGGCAGCGCCGCCTTCGCCGACGCTCTTTGCCCGCATGGACGAGCTGAACTTCCGCGTCATCCACGTCTACGGCCTGACCGAGACGTACGGGCCGACCACGATGTGCCCCGAGCACGAGGAGTGGCGCTCGCGGCTGCCCGCCGAACGGGCCGCATTGCTCGCGCGGCAGGGCCAGGCGTACCCGTCGTCCGACCTCGTCCGCGTCGTCGACGGGGAGATGAACGACGTGCCGCGCGACGGCGGGACGATGGGCGAGGTCGTGATGCGGGGCAACACTGTCATGTCCGGCTACTTCGAGGACGCGGCGGCGACCGAGACCGCGTTCCGCGGTGGCTGGTTCCACTCCGGCGATCTCGCGGTGTGGCACCCGGACGGGAATGTCGAGCTCCGCGACCGCGGGAAGGACGTGATCATCTCGGGCGGCGAGAACATCTCCTCGATCGAGGTCGAGCAGACGATCGTCGCTCATCCCGCGGTGCTCGAGTGCGCCGTGGTCGCGATCCCGCACGAGCATTGGGGCGAGCGTCCGAAGGCGTTCGTGACTCTGAACGACGGGATGACCGCAACCGCCGACGAGATCGTCGCGTTCACGCGCGATCGCCTTGCCCATTTCAAGTGCCCCGATGCCGTCGAGTTCGGGCCGCTGCCGAAGACGTCGACCGGCAAGGTCCAGAAGTACGTGCTGCGCGAGAAGGAGTGGGAGGGACACGACGCCCGGATCGGCGCGGCGTAGCGCCGCGCCCCGGCCGGCGCTACCCTCCCTCGAGATGGCAACGGCGACCCGCGAGCACCTTCTCGTCCGCATCGACCCTCCGGCTGCCCGCATCACGCTCAACCGGCCCGAGAAGCGAAACGCGCTGTCGCTCGCCCTGATGGAGGAGCTGATCGCGGTGCTCGAGGAGGTCGCTGCGGCAGCTGAGGTGCGGGCGATCGTGATCGAGGGCGCCGGCCCGGCGTTCTCCGCGGGGCACGATCTGGGGGAGATGGTCGGCCGCGACGCCGAGTTCTACGACCGCCTCTTCGACGTCTGCACCGTTCTCATGGAGACGATCCATCGCGTTCCGCAGCCGGTGATCGCCAAGGTGCACGGGATCGCGACTGCCGCCGGTTGCCAGCTCGTCGCCGCGTGCGATCTCGCTCTGGCCGCCGATGCGACGCGCTTCGCGACGCCCGGGGTCAAGATCGGCCTCTTCTGCTCGACGCCGATGGTGCCGCTCTCGCGGGCGGTGGGTCGCAAGCGGGCGCTCGAGCTGCTGCTCACGGGCGACCCGATCGACGCGGCAACAGCCCGCGAGTGGGGCCTCGTCAACGAGGTCGTTCCGGCCGACGACCTGGAGGACGCGGTGTCGGCGCTCGTCGGGAAGATCGCCGCGTCGAGCCCGCTCACCGTGCGGATCGGCAAGGAGGCGTTCTACGAGCAGGTCGAGCTCGCCGAGTGCGACGCGTACGAGCTGACGCGACGGGTGATGGCCTCGAACGCCCAGGCCGGCGACGCACAGGAGGGGATGGGGGCGTTCCTCGAGAAGCGCCCGCCGATCTGGTCGGGGAGCTAGTCGGGACTCAGCACGGGTCCGAGTTGAGCGCGGCGATTCGGTCGCTCAGCTCGTACGATGCGTTCGGGTCACGAACGGGGTCGAGCGAGACGTTGAGGTCGACGGCGATGGTGGGGAGAATGCCGGCGGTGCAGGTGTCCGCGGTTGGCCAGATGTTGCCCGCCCAGCCGACGTCGCGCGGTGGTTTGAAGCGGTTGATCGTCGAGCGGGGTCTCCCCGCAGTCGTCGCAGGCGGCCGCCTGACCTTTCGACGACGTTCCTGGCGGAAGCAACCCGGTGGCTCCGGTTCCTGCTCGTCGACGCTCCACCAGACGGCGCGATGAAGATGTGGTCGATGCTTCCTCGTGTTCCGGGGATGAGCCGGTCGTGGAGGAGGACGGCGCCTCCGAGTTCTCGTGTGATGCAGGCGGCGAGTCGGCTTTCCCCGTCGCTCCCCTTCGCCCACGAGGCGCCGGTGTCACGTGCCGGCCACGCCTGGCGCGGGGACGCCATCGTCCGGAGCGCAGGCAAGGCGGGGTGACAAAGCTGTCCGCTGCGACAAGGATTCGGCGTCATCCTGATACTGTCCGTACCGTCGTGGGGTTGCCTCGTGCGCGTGGATTTCTGCTCACGGCCGTGGTTGTGGCCATCTCGTTCGGAGTCGTGGCTCCCGCGTCGGCCGCGCCTCCGCGTGTGCTTGTCGCCACGCTCGACGGCCACATCAACCCTGTCAGCCAGGCGTTCGTGCAGGACCAAGTACGTCGCGTCGAGAGGGGGGGCTATGACGCACTCGTCGTCGAACTCGACACGCCGGGAGGACTCAGTACCTCGATGCGGGCGATTGTCAAGACGTTCCTCGCCTCACCGGTGCCGGTCGTCGTGTACGTCAGCCCGGGGGGCTCGAGCGCCGATTCCGCCGGTGCCGTGATCGGCCAGGCCGCCGACATCCTGGCGATGGCGCCGCAGACGAACATCGGCTCGTCGACGCCGATCACAGCGGACGGCCAGGACTTCTCGCAAGATCTTCGCCGCAAGATCGTCAACGACGCTGCTGCGTACGTCGCGGAGCTGGCCCGCGAGCACGGCCGGAACGCCGAGGCGGCTGAGGCCATGGTCCGCGATGCCGCCAACTACGGTGCGCGCGAGGCCGCGGCAAGGAATGTCGTCGACCTCGTGGCACCCACGCTCACCGCCTTGCTCGATGGCATCGACGGGCGGGTGACCCAACCCAAGGGCCTCACACTCCAGACCGCCGGAGCCACTGTCGAAGAGGTCGAGATGTCTTTCTGGCAGCGCATGCTCGACACGCTGATCGACCCGAACATCATTAGCCTCATGCTCTCGGTCGGGGTCATCGGCCTGGTCGTCGAGCTGTGGAATCCCGGGCTGGTGCTCCCGGGGACGGTCGGCGCGATCTCGCTCCTTGTCGGCCTCTACGGCCTCCAGGTGTTGCCCGTCTCGGTCGCGGGGTTTTTGCTGCTGTTGCTCTCGTTCGGTCTATTCGTGACCGACGTTCTCGCGACCACACACGGAGCGCTGAGCCTCGCCGGTGCCGTCACGTTCGTAATCGGCGCGCTGATGCTCTTCGACCCGGCTGGGCCTGCCTACCAGGTGTCGGTCTGGACGGCGCTCGCGATTGCGGGAACGCTCGTGCTGCTGTTCGGGGTCGCGCTGTCGCGGATCGTGAAGGCACGGCGGAACCCGGTCGGGGTCGGCGTTGCGCTGCTGGTCGGCCAGGAGGTCGAAGTACGGCGGAATGGGCTCGTCGCCGTCAACGGCGAGCTGTGGAGGGCTCGACGGGCTGACGGCAGTCCGCTACCGCAGGGCGAGCATGGCACGATCGAGGCGGTCGAGGACGATCTCGTGCTCGTTGTAGGATCAGGCATCCCATCCGAAGTGACCTAGGGCCGTGGATTTCGCACTGGCCCCTGAGGGCCGCCGGAGATCAGGCAGCACGACACGTAGTCGCCTGCGGATTCACCTTCTTGAGTGCCTTGAAGTCCTCGGTCGCCGCATCAGCGTCCCCGTACGTGCCAGCGACAAGCACCAGATTGTCGTCCGTCATAATTCCTCCTCCGCTTGCTTACAAGAATGAACTAGGACATTACCAGGACAAAGAGTGGATTGCATCGGTTCTTCAGCCGACGCAAGCGCTGGCGGAGGAATCCACAACACCGCGCTCCGATTCGGACGATCGGCGGTGATCCGGTGCCCCCCTTTCCTAAGATGAAGGGCCCGCAAAGGGTGGCCTTTCTCCTAGCCGGGGTGAGCCCTCTGTACCCCACGCCGCCTCACCCCCTGCTCAGGGTCCCTGAGGCAGCCTGTCCTCCGCGGCGGCGTAGACGTCGTCGTAGAAGGCGCTCTCTCCGATCCGGTTCGCGACCCCGTCGCGTCCCAGCACCCCCATCACCGCCGGTTTGACCCGTGCCAACCGAAGTTCGATCTCGCGCGTCCGCGCGAGATCGAACACGTGGCCGACCGTCTCGGATCCCTGGGAGTCGATGAAGTTCACGCCCTCGAAGTCGAGCACCACCACCTCCAGCTTCGGGTCGGCCTCGTGGGCCAGCACGCGCAGTCGATCCTCGAGCGCCGCCGCATCGACGAAGAAGAGCCCGGCGTCGAACCCGATCACGAGCAGGCCGGGATAGGTCTCCGCGTCCGGGTTGTCCGCGACGGGCCTGAAGGCCCGCGTCCCGGGACGGCGACCCAGAACGGGCATCACCGGCACCACTGACACGTGTACGAGCCAGCCGAGCGACAGGACGATCCCGACCACCACGCCTCCGAGGACACCGACGCTGAGGACGCCGAGTAGAGCCGCCATTGCGATCCAGAAGTCCGATCGCTTCACTCGGAAAAGACGCCGCATCCCAGCGACGTCCATCATCCCCATTACGACCGCCTCGATGATGATCGCCGACAGCACTGGCTTGGGCAGGTCCGCGAACAGGGGAGCGAGGAAGAGGAGCGTCAGGAGGACGAGCGCGCCGGTGACGAGCGAGGCCACGGGTGTCTTGGCGCCGGACTGGTCGTTGAGCGAGCTCGCGGACAGGCTCGTCGACACGGGGATTCCCTGCACGAGGCCCGACCCGGCGTTCGCGACGCCCTGGGCCAGCGACTCCTGGTCGATGTCGACCTGGTAGCGATGACGGGAGGCGAAGGCGCGGGCGTCTCCGGCGGTCTGCGAGAAGCCGATCAGCAGCAACGCCGTCGCCGCGGTGAGGATCACGCTGAAGTTGTCCGCGATATAGCCGAGGTCGGGTGCCACGACCGTCGGGAGCCCGCTGGGCACGTCGCCGACGAGCGCAACGCCCCGGTCACCGAGCCCGAAGACCGCCGAGGCGAAGAGACCGACCACGACGAGGACGAGCGTCCCGGGCACCCTCGGGGCGACGAACCTGAGGCCGAACACGAGCACGAGCGAGGCCACGCCGACGAGCACCGTCGTACCGTCGATCTCGCCGAGGCCTCCGATCCAGTTCCACAGCGTCCGCCAGCTGTTCGAGCCTTCCGCCTCGGTGCCCGTGATGCCCTTCAGCTCGCCGATCAATACCTGGATGCCCGCACCGAAGAGGAACCCGGTGATCACGGCCTTCGAGAGGAACTGGGAGATCCAGCCCATCTTGAGGATTGCCAACACGAGGAACAGCACCCCAGAGACGAACGTGATCGATGCCACCATCGTGACCGCATCGCCGCCGGACACCCCGGCCCCGAGCACTGCCCCGCCGGCGACGGCCGCCAGCGCCGAGCTCGGACCCGTGGCGATCTGGCGCGACGTCCCGAAGACCGCATAGAGAATCGCGCCGGCCGCCGCCGCGTAGAGGCCGAACTGGAGCGGCACGCCCGCGATGCCCGCGTACCCGAGCGACTTCGGCACCACGAGCGCGGCGACCGTGAGCCCCGCGATCAGGTCGGGCCGCAGCCAGGATCGCCGATACCGCGGCGCCCACTCCAGGATCGGCAGGATCCGCCGGATCACGGCCGCCGACGCCGCCCGTCACTCCCGCGGAGCGCGGCTCTTTGAATCGGACGCACGAGAACCCTGTGCGAATGCTGGGCAGCGACAAGTCGGGCTCGACGTACCCGTCCGGGCTTGGCGGCTTGGGCATCTTCACGTCCGGAGCCGCGAGCGGCTGATAGGGAACCTGACTGAGCAGGTGGGAGATGACGTTGAGCCGGCCGCGCTTCTTGACGTCGTTGTTCACGACGTGCCACGGCGCCCACGAGCGCGGGCCAGAGGCAGCTGGGCTTCCACAACACATCGGGGCCGGCGAACAGTCGCTGCTCGTTCACCGACGGAGCGCCCGCCTCCTTGGTCCGCAGCACTGTCATGATGCGACGCCTCTCCTCTCGTTCCGTTTGCGACCGCCCGCTGCGCCTGCGCGCGCTGGTGGCTGCGCCTGCGCCTGCGCCTGCGCCGAAGTCCTACAGGAACGAGCGGACGGGATCTGCGCCACAGCTCGACCGACTGGCACCGGCTCGGGCGTCATGACGGCGTGACTGCCGGTACCGCCTGCTAGAGCAACTGGGCTCGGGCCCATCTGCCGACAACGAACTGAGGGAGGAGACAGGAGACCTGGACAATCTGCTTGCGATGACGGCGGCTCAGATCACCATCACCATCTTCGTGATCGCTTTCTACGCCGGGGTCATCTGGATGGTCGTCGACGTGATCCGGCGCAAGGACATCGGCGCGGGAGTCAAGGTCTTGTGGATCTTCGCCGGCCTACTCTTCAGCCTCGCGGCCGTGCTTCTCTACCTCTTCGTCGGCAAGCGGCGGCACTCGGAGAGCCCGACAGCACTACAATGATGTTGCCCGCGCCACGGCGGCATCGCCGCCCGCGCACGTCAATCTCCAGCGAGGCCGCGTGGATTCGTCCCAGGTGCAGCTGGCTGAGGCGGCGGCCGCACTCGCTCCAGCGCGTCGACAACCTCCTGCGAGAAACAACTAGAGCGACCCGAGCTCCCGCCGCTCTGTCCCCTCCTGCTGCGGCCCTGCGGGCCGGTCGTCGTGCCTTCGCTCCCAGAGCGTGGCGTTGACGGCTGCCGAGACGACGAGCAGCCGCCCCAGGAAGTAGAAGCCGAGGAGCAGCGCCGCCGCGATGCCCAGTGAGCCGTAGGTGTCGTTTCGCGACGAGGCCAGAGGCCCCACGACGTAGCCCCAGAAGACATGCAGGGCGAGCGTCCCGATTGCGAAGACGACGCTGCCGGGGAGAAGGGCCCGTCGAGGCGCGTCGGTGTGCGGGAGCCACCAGGAGGCGAGAAACCAGAGAGCGCCGAAGACGACCGTCGCCCCGACCGTGACCGCGACGCCCGCCGCCGGAGACGAGGCGCGGGCGACTGCGGCGACCGCGGACAGGGCCGGGAAGGCGGTGAGGATCGCCAGGAAGCCGAAGGTCTGGGCCACCGTGGGGCTCGCGCGGCGCACGTGCGCCGTCCAGACGAGCCTATTCACGCCGATCAGGGAGCGCAGAAGCTTGCGGGTCGTGTAGAGGAGGATCGGCAGGCCGATGAAGAGGGCGTACCAGCGCGCGTTACTGCGAGCTGCGTCCTGCACCGACGCCGACACGATCGCGGACATACGCGCCTGACCGGCGAGCTCGCCGGGAGACTCCGAGGCCGCCGACGAGACGATGCCGAGCCCGCCCACGAGGACGAGGACGAACGGCAGCAGCCAGATGAAGAAGCGATACGCCAAGGCCCCCGCCAGGAGCCCGCCGCCACACTCGCGGTCTCGCTCGTAGACGTCGAACAGCCAGGCCGCCCAGGCGCTCTGCTCGCGCTTCTCCGCGCCCCAGGCCTCCAAACGCTCCGCGCGAAACCGCGCAGCCGTGACGGCCGCGCCGATTCGACCCCCCCGTTCGCCGGCTTCGTTCCCACTCGTCACACGTCGAATCTACTGCGCCCCAGGGGGTACGAGCGCGTGTGCCCGGATGAGACTGACAGGACCGCCGTGTCGCGGCCGAGGTGCCGACGTTCCCGCTTGATCCCCAGTCGGCCGCTGTTGGCGTTGGAGCATCGCCGACACTGGTGCGGGATCAGTGCGGGATCGGATTGTGTCGAAAGCTCCGAAACCGCGTAAGCAAGCCGTTCGTCGTGATGGGCGCACCTGGAATCGAAGCGGGTGAGAGGGGTTCCCGGGCTAGCGGGAGCCATCCTTAATTTCCGCTCTGAGCAGGTTTTTCTTGGCTTCTGGACGCTTCGAATCCGGTGTCAGCAGGCCCTGTCACGGCTGCTCGCGCGGGATCAGTGCGGGATCGCAAGAGGGCTGCTGCCGTCGAAGCGCTGCTCAGCGAGGCACCGGTTGTATGAGGCCTGACCAGACGTCTCGTCGGCTGCGCTCGGCGGGGGGAACGTCAGCAGGTTTTCTGCCGTCTCCGGCCCCTCTACACTCGTCGCATGTCTCGTTGTGCGAGTTGCAGCCATGAGAACCGAAGGGAGCTCGTTTCTGTGAGGGCTGCGGTAGTGTCCTCGGGAAGTGATGCGGCCGCGGGAGAGCAGCGCAAGACGGTGACGGTGTTGTTCTGTGACGTGACGGGCTCGACGGCACTGGGCGAGCGGCTCGACCCCGAGTCGTTGCGGGCGGTCATGGCCCGGTATTTCGATCTGGCGCGCATCGTCGTGGAGCGTCACGGCGGGTCGGTCGAGAAGTTCATCGGTGACGCGGTGATGGCAGTGTTCGGTATTCCCGTCCTGCACGAGGACGACGCATTGCGGGCCGTGCGCGCGGCGGCCGAGCTGCGCGATGGCCTGTCCGTACTGAACCAAGGGCTGGAGCGCGACTACGGGACGACGCTGGAGCTCCGGATCGGAGTCAACACCGGCGAGGTGGTGACAGGAACGGAAGAGCGGCTCGCGACCGGTGACGCGGTGAACGTGACGGCGCGGCTCGAGGCGGCAGCGCAGCCGGGCGAGATTCTGCTCGGAGCAGCGACCCAGGCGCTCGTCCACGAATCCGTGGTGGTCGAGGAGTTGGAGCCTCTGGGGCTGAAAGGCAAGTCGGTACCGGTAACGGCGTTCCGTCTCGTGTCTGTTCGGGGCGAGGCACCGTTGCGTCGACTCGCTGGGGTGATGGTCGGGCGAGAACGCGAGTTGGGTCGCCTGCGGGCCACGATGGCGCAGGCTGTGGCAGACGGCTCCTGCCAGCTGTTCACCATCCTCGGTGCCGCCGGCGTGGGGAAGTCGCGTCTCGTCCACGAGTTTCTCGACGGTGTCGACCATGCAACGGTCGTACGTGGTTGCTGCCTCTCCTACGGGGAGGGCATCACGTACTGGCCGGTTGTCGAGGTGCTGAAGCAGTTGCTGGGCGCGGAGCCACAGCAGCGCCTTGCCGACCTCGAGTTGGACTCGTCCTCTTCTCGGGCTATTCAGGCCGTACTTGGCGATGACAGCCTGGTGGCGTCGGTGGAGGAAATCGCATGGGCGATGCGCACGCTGCTCGAGGAGGTCGCGGCCGGCGGGCCCCTCGTTGTCGTGCTCGACGACATCCACTGGGGCGAGGAGGCGTTCCTCGATCTCGTCGATCACGTCGCCGACCTGAGCCGCGATGCGCCGATCCTGCTGCTCTGCATGGCGCGGCCAGAGCTGCTCGACCGGCGCCCCGGTTGGGGAGGGGGCAAGCTGAACGCTACGACGGTGCTCCTCGAGCCCCTCGCGGCGGCCGACGCGGACAATCTCGTTGCGAGCCTCCTCGACGGCGGGCCTACCGATGAGGGATTGCGGGCCAGGATCCTCGAGGCAGCGGAAGGGAATCCGCTGTTCGTCGAGGAGATGGTCGCGTTTCTGCACGACTCCCCCGGCGGCGCCGTCACCGTGCCCCCGACGATTCAGGCATTGCTTGCCGCGCGACTCGACCAGCTCGACCCCGCCGAACGAGTTGTGCTCGAACGCGGCTCGATCGAGGGGCGCATGTTCCACCGCGGCGCCGTGCAGGCGCTCTCCCCGAACGAAACCCAGCTCGTCGCACCACTCACGGCTCTCGTCCGGAGGGAGCTGCTGCGCCCCGACAAAGCACAGTTTCCCGGCGAGGACGCCTTTCGCTTCCGTCACCTGCTGATCCGCGACGCGGCCTATGACGCGCTCCCGAAATCGACGAGAGCCGAGCTGCACGAGCGTTTCGCCACCTGGATCGACAACCGAGGCGCGGACCTGGTCGAGGTGGACGAGATCGTCGGCTACCACCTCGAGCGGGCCTATCGCTACCGCGTCGAGCTCGGGCCTGCGGACACGGCTGCAGTTGCTCTCTCCGGACGTGCTGCCGAGCGCCTGGCGGCGGCGGGAACGAAGGCGGCCGCCCGAAGTGATATGCGAGCGGCGACGAGCCTCCTCGCCCGTGCCATCGATCTCCTCCCCTCCCACGATGCGCGGCGGCTGAGCCTCCTGCCTACGTTCGGCAACGCGTTGCTCGAGACCGGCCAATGGGATCGGGCCTCCCAGGTCCTGACGGAGGCCATCGAGAGCGGGCTCGCGACGGGGGATCGGAGGGTGGCCGCCTACGGCGCCGTCGCCCTCATCGAGCTTCGGCTCCACACGGACTCCTCGACGAGGCACGAGGCGGTCCGGCTCGAGCTGGCCGATGCCGCCCGCGTCTTCGAGGAGCTCGGAGACGAGGCCGGTCTCGCCCGCGCGCTCGGTCTCGCGGGGCAGGTCCGTTTCTGGGCAGGTGAGGTGACTGCCGCCACGGAGGAGCTCGAGCAAGCGGCGCTCCACGCACAGGCGGCTGGCGACCGACTCCGGGAGATCCAGATTCTTCGGGTGGTGTTGATAGCCCTCGAGCATGGCTCCACACCTGTCGGGTTGGCCCTTGAACGGGTCGAGCAGCTGCGCGGCCGGGTGGAGGGCGATCGTGGCGCCGAGGTGACACTCATGAAGTGCCAGGCCCGCCTCGAGGCGATGCGCGGGAGGTTCGACGTCGCGCGCGAACTGATCGCAGGAGCGACCGTGCTCACTGAGGAACTAGGCCTCCAGGTCGTCGCCGCCGGAGTCCGGATGACGGAGTGCGAGGTCGAGCTCCTCGCTGGCCAGCCGGTTGCTGCTGAGCGTGCAATACGCCCTGCCGTCGAATTGCTCGAGCGAATCGGCGACCAGGGCCACTTTGTCACCCACGCGCCGATCCTCGCCGATGCGCTCTTCGCGCAGGGCCGTGGTGAGGAGGCCGCGCCCCTGATCGAACTCGCGGCTGAATGGGCCATGGTCGACGACGTGGACGCGCAGATCGGCTGGCGGCGCACGCAGGCAAAGCTGCTCGCGCACCGGAGCGAGTTCGAGAATCCGGAGCGTCTCGCACGTGAAGCGGTCGAGCTGGCCGGGCGAACAGACTTCCTCGACGTTCACGCACGCGCACTCGAGGACCTCGCCGAAGTCCTCGGTCTCGCCCGGCGCCAACAGGAATCACTGGCCGTTCTCGAGCACGCGATCAGTCTCCACGAGCAGAAAGGCAACGTCGTCTCGGCGGCCAGGACGCAGGCACTACTCGAGAGCCTCAGACGAGCCACTGCCACGCGCCTCTGAGGCGCTTGACATCAGGCCCTGAGGAACGGGCCTGGCGGCTCGCCAATGCGGGATCAGCGCGCGATCAGATTGCGCCGAGGGCGCAGAAACCGCTTGAAATAGAGGTTGATGAGTTGCTCGTGAGCTAGGGCGGCCGATCCGATGAGTGCCGTTCGGGATCATGGTCGAGGCTTGCCGTGGCATCGCTGCCCGGGCTGTGATCGACCGATCCCGATCGAGGTGAAGCGTTGTTCGTCGCGCCGTTGTCCTGAGTTCGCGCTGACCTGGGCGAGGGCCACGCGTCGACGGCTGCTTGAGAACCTACGCCTGGCGAAGCTCTCGGTGATGTTCTCGCTGACGGCCGAGTGAGTCTTGCTGATGAAGCGTCGTTCGATATCGGCGCGGGGAAGGCGTGGAGCGATCTTCACCGTCGGGCGAGGATTCGCGCCGCTCGCTCGACCGACTTCAGGGGTCGGCTCGAGGCGCGGGTGTGGGAGAAGCAGAAGCGCGGGCTAGCCCACCTGCATGGTGTGATCGGTACATCGACGCCGGTCGAAGTGGCCTGGGCGAAGTCGTATCTCCCGGCGCTGCGAGAACTCGCCCCGGCTCACGGATTCGGATTCGTGGACGGATGGGAAAAGGTGAGTCGCAAATTCTGGCCAGGGGATCAGGCCGGCGCCTATCTGTCGAGCTACTTCGTGTCGGGCCGAGGTCATGATGCGTCGATCACGGAGAACGTGCAGGACGGGAACCTTCCTCGGGTTCTCGTTCTCGTGGGCTCACACCTGACTCAACAGACCGGGGTCACGATGCGTTCACTCCGTCTTGCCCGCCGGTTGTGGGCTTTCCGCGACGGTCTGGTCGAATCCCACAGGCTCGCAGGATGGGATGTCGTCGTGGTCACCTGTGTGCTTGAGCGACTTCCGCTTCCGGTGCGTGGACCGTAGGTCGAAGACGCCGAGCGAGCCAACGTCTGAGGGGCTGCAGTAGGCGGCCGGATGCTGGCGACCTCGCCGTCCCGTGGCGAGGTCGCCAGTGGCTTCCGTTAGGTGGTGACCCGGAATGAACCGCGCATCATGGACGCATGGGGGTCGCAAAGGAACGTGTACGTACCTGGGTTCAGCTTTATTGTCCAGGTTGTCTCACCGACTCGGGAGACGGACGTCGACTTATTGACTCCGGGGCCGACGAGATGGAAGTTGTGGATGGCGGATTTGTCCTCGATCTTGATCCGGTATGTGCCGGCCTTGACGGTCTTGAGAGCACGGTTCGCCTTGTTCTTCATCTCGATCTTGAAGTTTGGGTAGACCTCGCCCTTGAGGTCGAATCGGTTCTTGGCGGTGTTGGCCTGAACGCCTGCGGCCGTGCTTGCCTGGGCGCTTGCCGCGGTGCTGGCCTGCGCAGTGCAGCGCTCGCCGGAGGCGCGGGTCGCTACGGCGACGATCTTCCCTTGAGTGTCGGAGATCACGCGATGGAAGGAGAAGGAGCCACTCGGGGCTTTGGTGGTCATGGTCGTTGAAGCGACGAGCGACCCGCTTCGACGAACGGTGACCTTCCAGGGAACGCCGTTTCTGTTCTGGTCGACTTCGAACTCGACCTCCGTTCCGCTGTCCTCATGCTTCAGCTTGAGCTTGGCGGACGAGCCCTGGGTGCAGACGCCTGAGACTCGTATGCCGTCGCCACCCTTCGCGGACGCCAGGGGCGCGACCGTTAAGGCCGTGATGCTGCCGGCGAGGGTGACAGCGAGTGTGATGATGCGGAAGCTAAACACGGGGTTCTCCTCTGATCGATGATCGGTGACGAAGAGGAGCGTCGCGATTGCCTGGTCTGGCCGGCAATGGGACATTGGTCGGAGAGGGCCCCTCAGTGCCCACGGATAGACGATGATGAGGGCGATGAAGGTACCGCGGGCTAGTGACCGCCACCGTGCCAGGCGTCGTCTACCGACGGTTCGGTGGGTGCTCTTTTGGTTTGCGCTCGGGAGTGCGGTTGCGATCACCGTGGCTGTCGTCGGTGGGTATTTCGCTCTTCGGTCAGTCGCGATCGACGAGGCGAAACGCGAGACGCGGACGAAGGTGCAAGAGGCAGCGCAGCTCGTCGAGGCGACGGTTGGTGAGGGTCTGTTGGCAGGGAGTCCTGAGGCGTTGTCAGCGGTGGACGATGTCGTTGTCGCCCGTGTGCTGAGTAACTCGATCGTACGGGTGAAGATCTGGTCCGCGGACGGGCGTGTCCTCTACTCGGATGACCCGGCCGAGATCGGGGGCCGCTACGCGCTCGACCTCGGTCAGCGGCGCCTCCTGCTAGAGGGTGGGGCACAGGTGGAGGTGAGCGATCTCAGCCGCCCCGAGAACGCGCTAGACCGGAGCCAAGGCGAGGTAATCGAGGCGTACACGCGGATTCGGACGCCGGCGGGGACACCGGTTCTGTTCGAGATCTATCAGAGCTTCGGCTCGGTCAGGGCGAGCGCGCGGCGACTGCTCACGGCGCTCGCTCCACCAATCCTGGGAGCGATCGGGCTGATCGTGCTCATCCAGGTGCCGTTGGTCTGGTCTCTGACCCGCAGGCTCCAGCGCGGGCACGAGGAGCGCGAGGCACTGCTCGGGAACGCGATCGCGGCGTCAGCGCGAGAACGCCGCCGCGTGGCATCGTATCTCCACGATGGGCCGGTGCAGGAGATCGCAGGCCTCGCCTTCTCGCTCGCACCGGTGGCAGATGGGGCGGTCGCACGCGGCGCGATCGGCGAGGCCGGTGTGCTCCACGCAGCGATCGAGCGTCTTCGTAGCACCGTCCGCGACCTGCGCACGCTCCTCGTCGAACTTCACCCGGCGCATCTCGCAGCGGCAGGGCTCGAGGCAGCGATCGCCGACCTTGTCAGCCCGCTCCAGGCGGGCGGTGTGGCCGTCTCGGTCACGATCGATGGCGCAGAGCGGCTCGGCCCTGAGCAGGAGGCGCTCGTCTATCGGGTCGCGCAGGAGGCGGTAAGGAACGTGATCGCGTACGCGGATGCCGGAACGGTGGGGGTTGAACTGACGGTCGACGACCGCGTTGCCCGGCTCATGATCTGGGACGATGGACGTGGCATCGACCCCGGCGTGCGGGCGGAGCGGTTGGTGGAAGGGCACCTCGGCCTCTCTCTCGTCGAGGAGCTCGCGCGCGACGCCGGCGGCAGCCTGGAGATCAGGTCCGGCGAGGGCGTGGGCACACGCGTGGAGCTCGAGGTGCCGCCGCAGTGATCCGCGTCGCGATCGCAGACGACCACGGCGTCATCCGAGACGGACTGGCGGGCGTGATCGCCGCACAGCCCGACCTCGAGCTCGTCGCCACTGCTGTGAACGGAGCCGAGGCGGTTGCGCTCTGCCTCTCGGCGGCGCCCGACGTCGTACTGATGGACCTCGAGATGCCGGTCATGGACGGAATCGAGGCGACGCTAGCGATCCTCGCGGAGGCGCCAGAGACGGTCGTACTGGTACTCACCTCCTTCTCGGATCGGCGGAGGATTACGGGGGCGCTCGACGCCGGCGCGGTCGGCTACCTGCTGAAGGACGCATCCGCGGACGAGGTGCTACGAGGCATCCGCACCGCCGCGGCGGGCGGCTACCCGCTCGACCCGCGCGCAGCGCGCTCGCTACTCGAGGCGAAGAACGAGCCCCAACCCCTCGCCGGGCTCTCGCCACGCGAGCGCGAGGTGCTCGCCCTGCTCCTCGACGGAATGCCAAACAAGCTGATCGCGCGGCGACTCGAGATCAGCGAGAAGACAGTGAAGTCCCACCTGACAAGCATCTTCCGGCAGATCGGCGTCACCGACCGCGTCCAAGCCATCCTCTGGGTCGAACGACAGGGACTCCGAAGCGAACTCGGGCCGTAGCCGGTGCGACCAATGTCCCGTTGCGGCCTGAACCGCCGTCACGCAGACTGGCATACGTGATCCGGCTCTCACCCCGACTTGGAATCGACGGACGTCTGCTCGTGCTCCTTCTCGGAGTCGGAATGCTGTCGCTTCTCATCGCACGGCCCGCCACTGCAGTCGCGAAGGACGATCCCGACGACGTTCGCGTCGCCGCGGTCTGCAGCCGCGGCGTCACTGCTGGGCTGAGGCTGAAGAACAGCGACGACGGCATCGAACTTCGGTTCAAGCTCAACTACAGTCGTGCAGGCGCAGTCTGGCGAGTCGCGCTCGTGCACGAGCGCCGGATCGCCTGGAAAGGCGCCGCCAGAACGACCCGGTCCAAGCGCTCGTTCGAGCTAAGACGAACGCTACGTGACCTTCAAGGAAGCGACACGGTCACCGCGCGCGCATGGGGCCCACGGGGCATCAACTGTCGAGCGACTGCGACCCTCCCCGCCCCCCGCTAGAGAGCGCCAATCAGCTGAGCCCCGCTAGGAGGCGCTCCACACCCGACGGCAGATCCAGAGCTGTTTCGCTACCGCAGTCTCGAGACCGCGACCCGTGACTTGACCTCGTAGACCGGTAACACATGTCCTCGCGGGTGGCTGGGCGTCTGCGTCCCCGGGTCGCTGATGGCGGTCGCAGGGCTCGACGCCGCGGTCGCCTCCGAGGGGATGGGGCACACCGATGGGGGCGCGCTGTTCCTGCGCACCTACCGGCATCTGTACGAGGGTGAGACGTGCGTCCAGGCACTCCGTCTCCACGCTCATGTCCTTGCGAGCTTGGACAGGGAAGGGACATCAGTCCCTGGGACTAGCGAAAACAGCTTGAACAAGACGTTTCCGGGGATGGGCGCACCTGGGATCGAACCAGGGACCTCTCGCGTGTGAAGCGAGCGCTCTCCCGCTGAGCTATGCGCCCGGGAGGGATGTAAGGCTAGCGCACGCCGTGGAGCGGGGGAGAGACTGAAGTCCCTCCCCGATCGGGGACGCCGGCGCGTCTACGTCAGCACCCACTCGTTGCCGCGGAGGATTGGAGCGGCCGTCCCATCCGCCGAGAGGCCGTCGACGTCCACCTCCGGCCCACCGATCATGAAGTCCGTGTGGACCGTCGAGTCGTTGTAGCCGAGCGCGACCATCTCGTCCCGCGACCGGTCGGCGTGGCCCTCGACGGCGTTCGCGATGCCGAGCCCGTACGCGATATGGCAGGAGGCGTTCTCGTCGAACAGCGTGTCGAAGAAGATCAGCCCCGTCTTGCCGACGCGGGACTCGCCGTCGACGATCGACACCTCACCCAGGAGGGAGGCACCGTCGTCGGTCTTCATCTCCTCGCGGACGACGTCCGCGCCGCTCGTCGCGCTCACATCGACGACCCGTCCGCCCTCGAAGCGCAGCGTCAGGTCGCGTACGACCTGGCCGTTGACGGCCAGCGGCATCGTCGAGCGGACGACGCCTTCGGTGCGCAGCCGGTGCGGCGTCGTGAAGACCTCTTCGGTCGGCATGTTGACGACCTCGACGATGCCGGTGACCGTCGTCTCCGAGCCCGTCTGCCAGCGGGACTCCGGCATCAGCCCCACCGTGAGGTTCGTACCCGGGCCGGCGAACCGCACGGCGTCGAAACGACGCTCGTCGAGGAGCTCGGCACGCTCCTGAAGGCGCGCGATGTGCGTTTTCCACGCTGCAACGGGATCGTCCTCGTCGAGGCGCGTCGCGACGGCAACCGCTTCCCATAGCCGTTCGACGTCGGGCTCGCCGAAGACCATCTCGGCCCAGCCGGGATTCGGGTAGGCGGCGATCGTCCAGGCAATCCGCCCGTCGCCCATCGCCTGTAACGCGCGCTCTGCGAGCAGACGCGGTCGCGCGCGGGCGATGCGGCCCGGGTCGAGATCCCTGAAGAGCTCGGGCTCGGGGTCGCCGGTGATCGAGATGACGGCGCCGTTCGTCTCGGCGAGCTCGTCGATCAGCGTCAGTGCCCAGGGGGGAGACCAGTCGAGCGTCTCCTCGGGTGCGTGGAGGATCCGTGAGCGACGCGCGTGTGGATCCGCGAACATCGTCTCGACATAGCGTGCGCCGGACGCATATGCGACCTCGGTGATCGCGCGCATCAACGGTAGGTGATCGGGGTGGCCACCGATCCGCACGAGCTGACCGGGCTGCAGGTTGATCCCGACCTCGACCACCAGGCGGGCATACCTCGCGAGTCGCTCTTCGGGTGTCACGCGGCCGAGCCTACATCGTCACGCCTGCGTGTTCTCGGGGAACTCACGTGCGGCGCCGTGGTAGCGTCCCTGCCGTGCTTCTCTCCATCACAACGACGGGCAAGGTGACGCTCCTGATCGTCGGCGGCGCCTTCATTCTCTGGGCGCTGATCACCGCGATGTGGATCCCGAAGCGCAACCCCGATTTCCCGATCACGCTGACGGGGTTCCTGCTCGTCTCGTCCATCTTCTTCGTCCTTCAGATGGGCGCCGTCTACTGGGTGACGACGACGCAGGAAGTCGAGACGGAAGCGGTCGGGGAAACGACCGGGGAAGAGCCGACGAGAACCGAGACGAGCCCGGGCGACCCGCAGGCCGGTGGCGACGAGGCCGTCGTTGCCGGGAAAGAGGTCTTCCTCTCGGCAGAGGCCGGGTGCGGGAGCTGTCACGCGCTCGCGAGTGCCGGAACGGACGGCACGGTGGGGCCGAATCTCGACGAGACGAAGCCCTCGGCGGAGCTCGTCGTCACTCGCGTGACCAAGGGCCAGGGCGTGATGCCCTCGTTCGAGGGCAAGCTGACCGAGCAGCAGATCGCGGATCTCGCCGCATACGTCTCCACCGTCGCCGGCTCCTAGAACTGCACCATCTCGTCACGCCGGGCCGACGCGTGGAGGAGGCGGTGGCAGCCTGACCCGGGGCGGCCAGTTGCGGCTAATCTTCGGTGGCTACGGAGAGGTGTCCGAGCGGCCGAAGGAGCGCGACTGGAAATCGCGTAAGCGCTGAAAGGCGCTTCGCGGGTTCAAATCCCGCTCTCTCCGCTTGAAAGGGGCCCCATGGTGGGCCTCTTTCACGTTCTGACATCGCATATCGATCCAGAACGCGACCCCAGGGACGGAGCGAGGCACGTGAGCGGCAACCACACACAGCGCCACCGGAACGTCGGAGTCCTGTCCGTCGAGGCAGTCGAGGCACCGGAGATCGTGACCTCGGCCTGGATCGACGAGCAACTCGTGGACGTGTTCGAGCGGTGCGATGTCCGTCCCGGCCTCCTCGAGGAGGTCGCCGGGATCACCGAGCGCCGCTGGTGGCCGGAAGAGATGCGGTTCGACACGGCTGCCGCGCTCGCCGGCGAGCAGGCGATCGTCACCTCGGGGATCGACCGCTCACGGATCGGGATGCTCATCTCGACATCGGTCTGCAAGCACCACCTCGAGCCGTCGGTGGCGTGCGCGGTGCACCACCACCTCGGTCTTGCGCCCGGCTGCCTCAACTTCGACCTCGGGAACGCCTGCCTCGGCTTCGTCAACGCGATGCACCTCGCAGCCACCTCGATCGACGCAGGGCAGATCGAGTACGCCCTGATCGTCGACGGCGAAGGGTCGCGGCACACGCAACTGCAGACGATCGCCCGACTCAAGGAAGACGCCCACGGCATCGGTGACGTCTACGACGAGTTCGCGAGCCTGACACTCGGCTCGGGCGCCGCAGCAATGGTTCTCGGGAGCCTCGAGTCCAGTCCCGACGCACACCGGATCGTCGGTGGGATATCACGCGCTGCAACGCAGTACCACGACATCTGTGTCGGCGATCTCGACCGGATGCGAACCGATACCAAGGCGCTCCTCGAGGGTGGTCTCGCGCTCGCGGCGGAGGCATGGCCCGCTGCCTCGGCCGAGTTCGGCTGGCAGGACGGCATCGCTTGGTACATCATCCACCAGGTCAGCAAGGTGCACACGAGCTTGCTCTGCGCGACGCTCGGACTCGACGAGTCGCGCGCGCCGTTGACGTTCCCGACGCAGGGCAACATCGGTCCCGCCGCGATTCCGTTCACGCTTGCGGGAGTCCAGTCCGAGATCGCGTCCGGCGAGCGGGTCCTCTGCATGGGCATGGGCTCGGGACTCAACGCGAGCGTCGCGGAGATCATCTGGTGAGACGGGCGCCCGCCGCGCCTCGGGCGGGCGATCTCGAGAGCCTGGGCATCGACCCGGCGTGGTCGCGCCGCGCGCGGGTGACGCTCGCCGAGGGGCACGAGGTGGAGGTTCACGCTCTCGCGACAGGGCCCGCGCACGGTGGCGAGGGACGGCCGACCGTCGTCTGCGTCCACGGTAACCCGACATGGTCGTTCATGTGGCGCTCGTTTCTTCGCCGGCTGGGCGACCGGTACGACGTGATCGCCGTGGATCAGGCTTCGATGGGTCTCTCGGAGCGCACCGGCCCGCGACGCTACGCACAGCGGGTCGACGATCTCTCACGGATCGTCGCTGCCTTCGGCATCGACGGCCCCGTCGTCCTCGCAGCACACGACTGGGGCGGCCCGATCGCGCTCGGCTGGGCCGTCGAGCACCCCGATCGCGTGCGCGGCGTCCTCCTCTGCAATACCGGCGTCGCAATGCCCTCGACCGGGGTGCCGCCGCTGATCAGGCTCGCCGGCTCACGTGTGCTGCGCGATCTCGGCTGTCGACGGACGGCGACATTCGTCCGCGGCGCCCTCGTCCTTGGCGCCGGGGGAATCCCGAAGGCGGTTCGGTCGGGCTATCTCGCTCCGTACCGATCCGCGGCGAGCCGGCGCGCAATCGCCGACTTCGTGGCCGACATCCCGACCGCGCCGTCCCATCCCTCGTACGCTGCCCTCGCAGCCGTGGCCTCCCGCCTCCCGGAGCTCGACGTCCCCGTCCTGCTCGTCTGGGGAGAACGCGATCCCGTGTTCCATCTCGAGTTCGCGGCCGACCTGCGCCGGCGGCTTCCGCAGGCGGAGCTGCACCGATTCCCGCTCGCCGGCCACCTCGTCGTCGAGGAGGAGGATGTCGCAGGCGTCGCCGATGCGTGGCTCGAGCGGCTCGGTGCGCAGGCCGGGCCGGCGCCGACGAGCCGCCTCGCCACCACCCCGGGTGCTCTCTGGGCTGCGCTCGCAGCGCGCGAGGAGGACGACACCACCGCGATCGCCCTCGGCGGCGGCCGGTCGCTCTCGTTCGCGGCGCTCGCCCGACGCGTCGCCGACCTTGCGGTGGGACTGCGGAACGAGGGCGTCGAGCGCGGTGACCGGGTGGCGGTGCTCGCGCCGGATCCCCCCGATTTCATCGCCGCCGCCTACGCCTGCTGGGTGGTGGGAGCCGTGACGGTCGTCGTCGATCGCGGCCTCGGGCTGAGGGGGCTGGCGCGGGCGCTGCGAAGCGCGGAGCCGCGCTGGCTCATCGGCACGGGCAAGACCCTTGGCGCTGCCCGGGCGCTGCGCTGGGTGCCCTCCGCCCGTCGCCTCGACATCGCGTCGCTCGCCGGCGACGGGACGCCGCTGTCGGCGGCGGCGGTGGACGTCGATCCCGACGCGACCGCTGCAGTCGTCTTCACCTCGGGCGCGACCGGCCCGGCAAAGGGGGTCGTCTACAGCGCCCGCCAGATGACCGCCCAGTACGAGGCCGTGCGCGATCACTATGCCATCGGTGCCGATGATCGCCTCGTCGCCGCATTTGCCCCGTTCGCGCTCTACGGCCCCGCGCTCGGGATCCCGGTCGCCGTTCCCGACTGCGACATCACCGAGCCTGCGTCACTGCGCGCCGAGGCGCTCGCGGCCGCGTGCGCGACGATCGACGCGACGATCCTCTTCGCCGCACCCGCCGCCCTCGAAGGGGTGTTGGCGACGCGCGCGGGCCTCTCGCCGGGCGACCTCGGGGCTCTCGGGAGGCTCCGCCTCGTTCTCTCGGCCGGCGCGCCGGTCTCGGCCCGGCTCCTTCGCGCGTTTTCGGGGCTCGCACCGCAGGCCGAGCTTCATACGCCGTACGGGATGACCGAGGTCCTCTCGGTGGCCGATATCGACCTGACCACGTTGGACGAGGTCGGCCCCGGCAAGGGTGTCTGCGTCGGACGCCCTTTCGACGGGGTCGGCGTCCGCATCGAGCCGTTGGAGGGCGGAGACGGCGAGACCGGTGAGATCGTCGTCAGCGCTCCCTGGCTCTCGGGCGGCTACGACGGGCTCTGGGCGACGACCCGGCACGCGCGCAGCGTCGCTGACGACGGAACGCACTGGCATCGGACGGGCGACGTCGGCCGGCTCGACTCCGCGGGACGGCTGTGGGTCGAAGGTCGCCTCGTGCACGTCGTATCGACGGTGGACGGCCCCGTCACCTCGGTGTCGCTCGAGGTCGCCCTGGAGCCCGTTGTCGGATCGCGCTGCGCGATCACCGGGGTCGGCCCGGACGGCTGCCAGCAGGTCGTCGTGGTCGTCGAGAAAGGCGGAAGGCCCGGCTTGGCGACCGTGGCTCTCGACCGTGCAGTGCGCAATCGCCTCGCGCCGCAGCCGATCGCCGCCGTGCTCGCCGTCCCGAAGCTCCCCGTCGACCGGCGGCACAACTCGAAGATCGACCGCGCACGACTCGGCCGCTTCGCCGAGAAGATGCTTTCCGGCGGGCGGGCCCCGAGGCGCGTCTGATGCGTGTGCTCGTGACCGGTGGCTCGGGTCTACTCGGGCGGAGGACGATCGCGGCTCTTGCCGCCGGCGGCCACGAGGTCGTGGCGCTGCAGCGGCGCCGCAGTGCCGAGATCGCGTGCGAGCAGGTTCTCGCGGACGTCTGCGACTCCGGCGCGGTGGCCTCTGCGGTCAGCGCCTGCGACGCTGTGGTTCACGGTGCTGCACGCGTCGGCGTGGTCGGATCTCGTGAGGAGTTCCGGCGCGTGAACGTGGGTGGGACGGAAGCCGTGGTCGCGGCCTGTCGCGAGGTGGGCGTCCCTCGTCTCGTGCTCGTCTCGTCGCCGTCCGTCGGCTACGAATCGGCGGCCACGATGGGGGAGGGGGCGAGGGAGCCGATCACGCACCGCCTCGACCGCTCCTGGTACTCGGAGTCGAAGGCCGAGGCCGAGCTGCTCGCGCTTGCGGCCAACGGGCCGGACCTCGCGGTCACCGCGATCCGGCCGCACGCGATCTGGGGCCCCGGGGATACCCAGCTGATCGGGCGGATCGTCGAGCGGGCGCGGGCCGGCCGGCTGTTCCTCGTGGGCGGGGGAACGGCACTGATCGACACGACCTACGTCGACAATGCGGCGGACGCCCTCGTAGCCGCGACCGAGCAACTGACTCCCAACAGCGCGCTCGCGGGACGCGCATTCGTGGTCTCGAACGGTGAGCCGCTTCCCGTGCGCGTGTTGCTCGAGCGCATCTGCGAGGCGGCCGGGGTGCCGGGGCCGAAGCGCCACGTGCCAGTCCCCGTCGCGCGAGGTCTTGCGGACCTTGCAGAGCGGCTCTGGGCTCGTTCCCGGCCCGACGACGAACCGCCGGCGACGCGCTTCCTCGTCGATCAGCTCGCCCTGGCGCACTGGTTCGACCCGCGGCCGTTCCGGGATGCGACCGGCTGGCGGCCGGCGGTCACGATCGACGAGGGGATGCGAAGGCTCGCCGCCGCGTACGCGTAGCCGCTCAAGGGATCTGGAGCTTCGGTGCCCGAGGCGTCGAGCGCGGTCCACGGCACGACCGGCGACGCAGTCAGCCGGCCTGTCCTGGGTAGAATGCAGAACGTGGACAAAAATAGGACGAAAGCAGCCCGGTCTTGAACATCGCGGTCGTCGGAGCGGGCGTCGCGGGACTCGGCGCTGCGCACGAGCTTGCAGGCGCTCACACCGTGGAGCTCTTCGAGGCGGGGTCGAGGCCCGGCGGACACGCCCGCACCGAGCGTGTCGGGCCGCTCGCGATCGATACGGGATTCATCGTCTACAACGAGATCAACTACCCGAGACTGACCCGTCTCGTCCACGAGCTCGGCGTTCCGACCCAGCCCTCGGTGATGTCGTTCTCGGTCGAGTGTGGCTGTGGCGTCTCGTGGGCGAGCCGACGCCCCTGGCGCGCCGGGCGCCGGCTCCTCTACGACATCCAGAGGTTCCTGCGGACCGCACGAGTCGCCGCCGGCGATCCTCGCACCCTGGACGCGTGGCTCGTCGACGAGGGGTACTCCGAGTCGTTCCGGCGCCACTACCTCAGACCGATGACCTCCTCGCTGTGGTCGGCGCCGCCCGGGCTCGCGCTCGACATGCCGGCCTCGCTCGTGCTCGCCTTCTTCCGCAATCATGGGTTGCTCGGCCTTCGCCGGCACCGCTGGCGCACCGTGTCCGGCGGCAGCTCGACCTACGTCGACGCCTTGCTCCGTCGTCAGGGCCTCCGCGTCCATCTCGACACGGCCGTCGAGACCATCATCCGCGGAGCGCGAGGGGTCACGATCGTCGACGATGAGGGGCTCGAGCGTTCCTACGACGGTGTCGTCATCGCGGTCGCGGCTCCACGAGCACTCCGGCTCCTGGACGATCCTTCGGACGATGAGCGCCGCCTGCTGGGAGCCTTCGCCACGACGCACAACGAGACCGTCCTGCACACCGACTGCAGCCTGCTCCCGGCTCGTGAGAGCGATCGCTCGTCGTGGAACTACCGTTCTCCGGACTGCGTCGAGCCTGGTCTCCTGCCGACGCTGACATACTCGGCCAACCGGCTCCAGCGTCTGACGACCGAGACGGAGTACTGCATCACGTTGAACAGCGCGGCTGACATCGACCCGGCCGCGATCGTGAAGGTGTACGACGACTCGCATCCGCAGATGAGGGGCGAGAGTCACCGCGCCTGGCCACTGCTCAATGGGCTGAACGGAGTGCGCCGCACCGCGTTCGCGGGCGCGTGGCAGGGCTACGGCTTCCACGAGGACGGGCTCGCCTCCGGCTTCCGCGCGGCCGAGTCGCTGCAGAGGAGCCTCGCGTGAGGTCGGCGCTCTACGTCGGAACCGTGATGCACGCGCGAAGGGGGAGTGTCCAGAACGCCTTTCGCTACCGCGTGTACATGACGCTGCTCGATATCGCGGAAGGCCCGTTGCTCGGCCGGAGGTTCCGGCTGTTCGGCTGGAACCGCCCGGCACCGACCTCGTTCCACGAGCGCGATCACATCGACGTGCGCGCGCTTCTCGTGAGCGAGGGCGTGGACATCGGCCCAGGTGGCCGGCTCGAGGTGCTGACGAACCTCCGCGTGCTCGGTTACGTCTTCAACCCCGTGTCGTTCTGGTGGTGCCGTCGCGCCGACGGTAGCCTTGCGGCTGTCGTCGCCGAGGTCTCCAACACGTTCGGGGAGCGACTCCCGTACGTCTTCGTGCCCGCCGACGGCGATGCACGAGCCGGCCGGTACGTCTGGACGACCGAGAAGCGCCTTCACGTCTCGCCCTTCATGTCGATGGACCAGCGGTACACGTGGTGGTTCTCCGAGGTCGGCGACCGACTTGCCGTACGGATCGATGTTCGCGAAGAGGGATTGCCCGATTTCGTGGCGACGCTCGTCGCCCGGCGCGTGGAGCTCACCTCGCGCACGCTTCTGGCGGCGCTCCTTCGGCAGCCGATGCAGCCGGCCGTCGTCGTCGGCCGCATCCACTGGCAGGCGCTCCGACTCTGGCTCAAGGGAGCGCGGCTCTTCAGGAAGCCCCCGTTCGTATCGGGGCATGGGACGGTGAAGCGGTGACTGCCACCGCCAACGTCGCCGAACGCATCGCCTTCCGGGCGTTACAGGGCCTCACCGGCGGGTCGATCGTGGTTCGTTACCCGGACGGCCGCGGCCGTCGCTTCGGCGACGGGAGCGCGCCTGTCGTCATCGTGGACATACGGCGTCCCGAGGCCTTCTGGAGTAAGGTCGCACGCCGTACGCGGGTCGGGTTCGGGGAGTCGTACGTCGACGGCGACTGGGACTGCGACTCGCTCGTCACGCTCTTTTCGCTCCTCGGCCGAAATCTCCATGCCGCGTCCGGTCACGCAGTCGTACGCGGAATGCGCGCCCTCCAGCGCGTGCGCCCGGACTTCTCGCAGCGTCAGACGGCATCGATTGCGGTCGACAACATCCACGCCCACTACGACCTCGGGAACGACCTGTTCGAGCTGATGCTCGACCCGACCATGACCTACTCCTGCGCGTACTGGAAGGAGCCGGGGATGAGCCTCGAGGAGGCACAGATCGCAAAGCTCCGTCGCGTGTGCGCGAAGCTTCGGCTCGGCCCCACCGACCACCTGCTGGAGATCGGGTGTGGCTGGGGGAGCCTTGCCATCGTCGCCGCGCGCGAGACCGGGTGCCGGGTCACCGGGCTCACGCTGTCGCCGTCGCAGGCGCGGCTGGCGCGGGAGCGTGTGTCGGCTGCCGGCCTCGACGGCAGAGTCGAGATCGTCGAGCGGGACTACCGCACGGTCGGCGGCACGTACTCCAAGATCGCGTCGATCGAGATGATCGAGGCAATCGGCCATGCCGAGCACGCGACCTACTTCTCTGCGATCGATCGGTTGCTGGCCCCCGACGGGATTGCCCTCGTCCAGGCAATCGGCGTGCCGGACGAGCAGTACGAGCGCTATCGACGGACACCCGACTGGATCCAGCAGTACGTGTTTCCGGGATCGCTTCTCGTCTCGCTCGGGGCCGTTGCGCGGGCAGCGGCGGCGACGCGGCTGATGATCCTCGGTGTCGAGGAGATCGGTATCGGCTACGCCGCGACCTTGCGTGCCTGGCGCTCGAACGTCGAAAGCCATGTCGACGAGATACGTGCTCTGGGGTACGACGACCGCTTTCTCCGCATCTGGCGCTACTACCTCTGCTTCTGCGAGGCAGGATTCGCGGTCAGGGCACTGAGGGACATGCAGATCACACTGAGTCGCGGCTTCAACGACGCGCTCGCGGTGACGCCGGAGCTCGAGACGTCGTACTGATCCGCATCAGCGGACAGAGATGCTCGACCGTCGAGGGGCTCGAGGTTCTGGCGCGCTACGCCGAGGAGCGCTCGAAGAGGTAGTGGGAGATGCCCCACTCGTCACCGTCGCGGTAGGCGAACAGCTCGGCGCAGGCGAGGAAGAAGATCCGCCAGCGACCGAGCCACAGATCGGCGTCACCGGGGCCGTAGACGTCGGCCAGCACGGTGCGTGCCTCGTCTGCGCTCCGGTCGAGATTGGCGAGCCACGCCTCTGCCGTGGCCGCATAGTGGCTGCCGTCCAGGTGCCACGACTCACGCAGGGTGAGATCACGCTGGAAACGCGTGAGCAGCTCATGCGACGGCATCGTTCCTCCCGTGAAGAACGTGCGGCCCATCCACGATTCCTCGAAGACGTACGCGTGGCGGGCGTGCGAGAAGACGTGAGCGAAGAAGGCTCCGTCCGGCTCGAGCCACGAGGCGACCTTCTCGAACAGCGCGCCGTAGTTGCGCATGTGCTCGAGCATCTCGACCGAGATCACACGGTCGAAGTGCTCGCTCGTATCGAAGACGTTCATGTCGGCGGTCTGCACCGTCAGTCCGTCGACACCCCGGCGGCGGGCCTCGGTCTCGATGTGCTCGCGCTGCAGGTTCGAGTTGGACACGGCGACGACCCTGGATGCCGGGTAGCGCTCGCGCAGCCAGAAGGACAACGAGCCCCAGCCGCAGCCGAGATCGAGGATGGTCATGCCGTCCTCGACGCCCGCGCGCTCGCACGTGAGGGTGAGCATCGCCTCCTCCGCTTCGGCGAGCGACGTCACTCCCTCGGGCCAGAGGCAGCCGCTGTACTTCAGCCGCGGGCCGAGGCAGAGTCGGAAGAACGCGGGCGGCAGCTCGTAGTGCTGCGCGTTCGCCATCCCCGGCACGGGAGCGATCGGCGCCTGCGCGGAGCGGGCGACGAGCTCGTCGAGGCTCTGGTGCCGCCGCCGCTCACGGCGGAGTCGCAGCCCGCAGCTCGCTCGGATCACGCGACGCAACGCAGGATCGGGCACGAGGCCGCGGCGAAGCAGCACGTCTGCGATCACGGTCTGGCGGCGTGGCTCGGCGGGAGGGGCGCGAACGCACTCGTTGTTCGTCGATACCCGGTGCCCCGTTTCCTGAACATCGACAAAAACTGTACACGCCGGGCCGCCCCCCGGGGAGGGCGTACCTCGATTTCGCGTCGTCGCGCGCCGAGGAATGCCCCGGCGTCGTCGAACTAGATTCGGCGCTGGGCGAGGGGAGGCATCGGCACCGCCGGGTCGAGGTCGTGAATCGACGCGACCGACCCGGCAAACCACTTGTCGAACTCGTTGTCGGACGCCATCACGCTGCCGAGGAACCCGTCGGCTCCGGCCCCCTCGTAGACGACGAGGACGAGGTAGTTGCCGTCCGGCGTCGGCTGCAGGTAGGCACGATGCTCGGTCAACCCGTGTCGTGCGTTCAGGTCGTCGAACTCCGCCTTGCGGGATCCGGTCAGTTCGCCGACCCAGGTCTCCCAGGCGGCGAGGTTGCTTGCTGCGAGCGGTGCTGCCATTGCGGGCATCGGAATGCTCCCTTCGTTCGACAGTAGTTCCACGATCGGCGTCAGCCGTCGTCGCGCCTCCAAGCATCGCACATCGGATCGCCGAAGCGACGCGCCCGCGCCGGCAGCGCGGTCTACTGCCTGCCGGCCGATCCGGTCGCGAGGAGCCGCACCCGAATTCGGTGCAGGGAGGGCTCAGGCCGTAGATGACGATCGGCACGGCGATGGTGGCGAGGACGAAGGTACGGAGGACGGGCGAGAGATCCCCGAGCCAACCGCCCAGCATGAGGTTCAGGGCGGTGAGCGTAGGGAAGACGCAGAGCCAGATCTGAGCCTGCACGGAAGCGAGGGCAAGCGCCTGCCGTTGCACCGAAGATCGGGGACGCGAGCGACTGAGCAACGCCCGCGAGGGCCCATTCTCACACCCAACGCGAAGCCCGCAGGCACGAGTTCCCGGAAACGGCAACGGAACTTGGCGTCTGCGTGTAGGTTGTCGCACTCTCCGCGCATGACCCCGAGCACCGATCCGACCTGGGCGCCCGACGCCCGTGGTCCTGCGTGGCGAGCTCCGCGTGCGTTTCGCTCACGGGCGACCGGTAACGGATCACGCCACGGGGGTGTCGTCATGGAAACGCTCACTCCCTGCCCGCCACTCGAGGGGCAACGAACGGATCCTCGCGAGGCCTGTGTCGACTTCGTAGGACGTACCGCTCCGGCGCAGAAGCGGAGTGCCCGGCGACCGTTCTGGTCGGCTCTAGCTCGACGCAGAACGGCGGGTCGCGCTGAACCGTTGGCGGATAGTCGGCCGGTCGGCAAGGCGATCAGGGCGCTAGAGGTAGCCGATCCGTTTGCGACGGCGACGGTGCAGTCGGCTTTCAGCGTGGTCGGGGTGCGTGACAGGTCAGCGCTTCGTCCGACGGTTGCCGCGCATGCGGCTCACGGTTACAGCTCACGATCTGGACGACCGCGGCGATCTCGAACATGCGCGCGGCATCCCGAGTACCTGAGACGCGCTCTCTTGCTGGTTGCGCCGCAGCGGCGTATGCGCTTGTCGGGAGCCTTGCATTTGGCGGCCGTCGACGAGCACTCGATCCCCAGTCCGGGCGAGCAGCCGTCTACGGTGGCCTCCAGTTCATTTCCGTCGGACTCGCGATCGTGGCTGCGACGCTCGTCGCGCGCACCTTCACCAACATCGGCTCGTGGCGGGGCATCGCTGTTTGCTGCGCTGCCAAGTCGAGAGCCGGCGGCACGTCGCGCGGTAAGCGCGGAACTCACGGCCGGTGACCGATCCGAACCGCCGTACCAGCGCATCGACCGCGTCAGCGTATGCACCGAGGAGCGCTGCATGTCACTCGAACTGAAAACGATCGTCGGGCCGCAAGGGGTCTTGGTCACGTCGATCACGTGCAGGCGTCCGCTGTCCGCGTCGCGGATGACGTCCAATTCATCCGCAATCGAGACCCATCTCCCTTGCGAACCGGTCGACCCGCTCGATCTCGACCGCGGTGAGCTGAGAACTGAGGGATCCGCGGTCGCCGCGAAGTAGGGACGCATGGCCTCGACGGCTCCGAGATCGGCGAACCCTGGCGTGCCCTCGAACCTGCGATCTGCGGACTTCGCCTTGAGAATGCAAACCGGGAGACAGCCCCCGACGTACGGAAGCCGCATCTCCTCGTAGACGGCGTCAGCGGCTGGATCGGTGAGGATCGTCCCCCCGTACGCCTCGACCTCGTTGCGCGCGATCGCCAGGAGATCGCGAGGCGGGGTACCGTCTCGCGAGAGGTAGCCGTGCATGTGCGTTGCCGGGTGGTAGCGCGGCATTCGCTCTGGGCCGCTGATGCCGGGTACGTACCGCCTCAGCACCCGTTTCAGTGCTGAGTCGGGAACCACCATCGAGATTCCTCAGTTGCGAGCCGTGTCCCATGCACGATGTCAATGATATGGAAGATGCTGGTCATTTTGCCTTGTCATGCCGTGAGTCACACAGAGGCAGCAGCCCGGCACGGGTCGGGTCGCACTCGGGCCCGACGAGCTGGTCGCCGTTGAGGCACTGAACGCCGCCACGACCGCCACGATGACGGTCAACCCGACAAGCGTGCTGACCCGCTTCGCTATGAAATCCCCCCGATTGCCGGTTACGGCTCCCGCCCGCATCCTTCCGTTTGAGCCGCGCCGAAAGCCCTGCCGTGCGGAACTCTAGTCCCTCGTGGGCGAAGGCCAAGTCGGATGAATCAGGCCGCCGCATGATCTTCCGCGTAGCTCTGTCACGTAGGCGCGGCCGAGCAAGCTTTGAAAGAAGGGCCACAGGACCCGGCTAGAGAGAGCGTGGGGATGGGATACTCGGGGGGACGGGCTGCCGAGCCTCCTCGGCGGTTGAGGGTCACCGCTATCGTTGGCGTGGAGATGGGGGATGGTGAAGTCGGCAAAGTCACGTGACTCTGGCGAGGGAGATTGGCACGGCCGGAGGTGAGCCGAGCCGACGGCAGCGTCGTCGTTCTCGGCGCCGGCCTCCAGGGTGCAGGGGTTGCGCTCGAGTTGACGCGACGCGGGGTCGCTGTGACACTGGTCGAGCAGGATCCGATCGCACTGAACAGGGCCAGCCTTCGGAACGAAGGCAAGATCCACCTCGGCTTCATCTACGCGAACGACCCTTCGCTTGAGACGTCGTTCATCCAATTGGAGGGTGCGTTGCACTTCAGGCGTATCGTCTCGCGCTGGATTGGACGCGATGAGGAGTGGCTGGTGAAGTCTTCCCCGTTTTCCTATCTCGTCGCGAACGATTCGCTCGTTGGCGCCGGTCAGCTTTCTCAACACTACGACTTGGTCGACGAGCGCTGCCGCGAGCGTCTGAAGGGCGACGCTCGACTGGACTACCTCGGCGTCCGTTCGCTCTCGCCTGTGCGCCGCCTCGCTCACGGCGAGATCGGCGCTCACTTCGACCGCTTCCGATTTGCGGCCGGCTTCTCGACACCCGAACGCGCCATCGACACCGATGCCCTTGCGACCGCGGTCCGAGCACGCAATAGCCCGGTCGTCGATCGCCTTTCGCTCGTCTCACGTCGTCCGCTCGATCTCGCTGGAGGGGGGCGGTGTTCTCGTGGAGGGCGACGGTCCGGAAGGTGCCTGGCGGATTCACGCTTGCCAGGTCGTGAACGCGATGTGGGAGAGACGGCTCGAGTTCGATCACCAAGTGGGGATCCTGCCGCCGGCGAACCTGCTCCACCGGCTCAAGTACAGGGTTATCGGCCGCGTTCCGGGAGGGTCGGGTCTCTCCCGTCGGTCACGATGGTGCTTGGGCGCTACGGCGACGTCGTCTTCCGACCGGACGGGACGGCGTACCTGTCGTGGTATCCGGCGGCCATGCAAGGCTGGAGTCACGACGTGTCGCCTCCCCGCGACTGGGATGCAGCGTGCCGCGGCGAGGGCAATCCTGGGAGGGTCGAGGCGATAGGTCGTGGAATCCAGGAAGGGATCGCGGCGTGGTTCCCGGTTGTGGCGCGTCTTGAGCGCCTGCAGCTCGATGCGGGTGCGATCGTGGCTCGCGGGCAGAGTGACGTCGACGACGTCGGCAGCCAGCTTCACGACCGGTCGCAGATCGGGGTCACGTCACTCGGCCCCTACCACTCGGTCGACCCGGGAAAGCTCACGACGGCGCCTCTCTTTGCCCTCGAGGCAGCCGACCGTGTCGAGTCGTATCGGCACGCGCTCGCTCTCCCATGAGCATTCCGCAGATGAAGACCGCCAAGGCGGTAGCACTCGTGCCGGCATGGAAGAGCGCCGCATTCATTGAGCTCACTCTGGAGGCCCTTGCCGCGCAGACGTACCCTGATCTCCGGGTGCTCATCTCGGACGACGCGTCTCCTGACGCGACGTGCGAGATCTGCGAGCGCTTCGCAGCTGGCGACGCTCGTTTCACGGTTCTGCGCCAAACGCGCAACCTCGGCTGGGTCGGTAACGTGAACGCTCTCCTGGAGGCAACAGCGGCCGAGGCAAGCTATCTCCTGTTCGCATTCCAGGACGACCTCCTCGAGCCGGAGTACGTCGAGCGGTGCGTCGCGGCGCTCGAGGCGAATCCCGGGGCCGTCATGGCCTTCACCGACATCGAGCTGATTCAGCAGGACGGCTCTAAGACATCCGAGAGCTATCACCTGCTGGACGGTGTGACGGATCGGTTGGAGCGGGCCCGGCTTGTCGCCAAGCTTGCGGGCGCGTGGTGGATTCCCAACCGAGGCGTGTTCCGGGCCGGGGCGGCGGAGAGTATCGGCGGCCTCAGGCACCATCGGGCCGGCGAGTTCTCCGCAGACTGGCCGTGGCTCCTACACATGAGCCTTCTGGGCGAATTCGTCCGCGTGCCTGGCCGTCTCTGCACGAAGATCTACCAATCCGAGAGTCTGTCCCGCAGTTGGCGGTTCGGCCCCCTCGACTGGATCGCCGTTTCGCTGTCGGCGTTGCGGACAGTCTGGAGGGCCGGCATTCCACAACGAGAACGCCTTGTCCTGAGCGACGTCCTGCTGCGGTTCATCGGAGATCATCTGCGTAGAGGGTTGCGCCTCAAGGTCGAACGCGAACTCAGGCGATCCATTCTCGTCCGCCGACGCTCGGGCTGACGCCGACGTCCCAAGAGCGACAAGGTGAGAAGCGAGAGGCCTGGGCGGAATCCGGCCGCAGGAAGGCGCAAGAACGACTTGAAAGGTGCGGCGGGGGTGGATTCGAACACACGGACGGGCACGCCACTCGGTGACAACCGCTACTCCGATCTCGCGAAGCTGGCCGCCATCGGGCGGGTATCGAGGAGTACGTGCGACCAAGCCATGACCTGCGCCACAGCCCAATCACCAATGCAACCGCGGTGGGTTGTCGCACCGGAGGCGCTGACGTCGCTCGGGGAACTCGTCCTATGCGACTACGCGCCGATAATCGACCTCGCGGGAGCGCGTTTCCGCGAGGAGGCGATCAAATAGAAAGATCGGCTTTGGGGCGAATCCGGTACCAAGAACGGGTACCTAGAGCCGGTAGCGGCTTCCTCCGACGAATCGGAGGAAGCCCCGGAAGTGCTTATCCAAGCGGAGAGGGAGGGATTTGAACCCTCGACACGCCTAACGACGCGTAACGGTTTTCGAGACCGCCGCATTCGACCGCTCTGCCACCTCTCCGAGGCGAGCGGAGCACAGCCTACCGCCTTCGGTCAGGCGGCTGTCGTCTCCCCGGCGGTCTTGAGCGTGCCTGTCACGGTGGAGTCCGCCACCGTCCAGTCCGCGCTCACGGTGCGCGTCGCCCCGCCGGACGGGGCACAGGTGCCGGTGAAGCCGGTGGTGTCGAGCGCGGTGAGGGTTCCCTCGCAGAGAACGCCGTTTGCGAAGCGCATCTGGAGTGCGCTGTCGGTTGCCGCCCCGCTGCGCTCGAGCAGGTCGATCCTGAACGACGCCGTGCCGGCGGAGCCGCTGATCGTCAGGATCTGAGAGCCGGCGCTCTCGATCGTCCCCTGGAGCGCTGCGTCGATCGCCGGCACCTCGGCCGCGGTCCTGGTCGCGCTCGGCGATTGCGGTGAGGGCTGGGGAACGTGCGCGAGACCCAGGATCGCGAGAAACGAGACTCCGGCGACGACCACGCCCTTGCCGTACCGAGGGGCTCCGTGCGGAGCGCCCGAAGCGCAGCGTCGCCGCGCCCACGACGGAGGCGACCGCGGCCGCATACAGCCACTGCAGCCACATCTGGTCGCGGTCGCTGCCGCTGAGGATGCCGTGGAGCGTGGCGAGCAGCCACACCGCGATGGTCGCGTAGTGCGCGCGTCGCCAGACCCGATACGGCAGGCGCGACCGGAGACGGTTCGTGATCGACACCGCCAGGAGCAGTTCGAGGGCCACGATCCCGAGGCCGGTCGCAAGCGGGCGGTACGCCGCCGTGAAGGGGACGACCAGCTGCGTGAGGGAGAACGGCACCACGGAGTCGAGCGCCACGCCGCCGATGTGCACGGCGATGAAGAGGCCCGCGAGTAGGCCGAGGAAGCGATGCACGTCCTCGACGGCGAATCGCGGGAAGCCCGGAACGCGGGTCTTTCCGGCGAGCAGGATCCCGGCGAGGACGCAGGCGGAGACGAGAAGGTAGGCGGTGACGCCGCGCGGCGCGCGCCGCGTACCAGCTCGCGCTCGACGCTACGAGCACGGCACCACGTCGCGCGGCCGCTGCGGCCAGTCGCCTGCTAGGACGACGCCGTCGCTCGAGAGGAAACGTCCTTGCAGGCCGTGCCGCTCGAGCCACGCGGGTCCGTCTTCACCGAGCAGGAATGCCGCTTTCGCGGCCACGTCGGCGGCGAGGCACGTCGAGGCGCAGACGGTGACCGACTCCCACCGGACGTCGGCGGGAGCGCCGGTTCCGGGGTCGATGAGGTGGTGTTGGCGTGCACCGTCCTCACGTTCCCACGACCGGGTCGAAACGCCGCTCGTCGCGAGTGCGCCCGAGCGGAGCGTGATCGTGTCGTCCCCGGGAAGACCCACCACGATCTCGCCGCGTGTGGCGAGATCGCCGCCCGCCGAGACGAAGCCGTCTCCTCGATGAGGGCGAGCGCGTCGTCGACGGCCTGTCCCTTGACGACGCCATTGAGATCGAGGGTCAGGCCGACGGGACGCCGGACGAGCGATCCGGTCAGTCGTACCTCGCGCCAGCGCCCCGCCGGAACGGCTGGGCGGACCGGAGCCTCCCGATGTCGGCGAACGAGCGGTCGTAGCCTGCGGGCGAGCGCCTCGCCGATCGTCGGGTCGACGCGTCCGTCGGTAGCCTCCGCCGCCCTCAGCGCGTTCTCGAGAGCCGCTGCGAGGATCGGCGAGGCGATCACGGCCTCGCACGGCGATCCGTTCAGCCGCTGTAGCTCGGAATCCGGGCGGAACCTGCTCAATGCGGTCTCGAGCGCGACGAAGAGTCGTTCGATCGCCGCGATCTCGGCGGCGGTGGCCCCACCGACGACGATCTCGCAGCCCATCGCGCGGAATGCCGTCGTGCTCATGATGTCTGGGTCGTGGCCTGCGGCGGGCTCGACGAGTCGGACGGGGCAACAGAGCCTGGCTGGAAGAACGAGTCGGTGCTCTCGGCCTCACGTGCGATCCGATTCGAGACGCTCAGTGCGCCGCCCGCTTGAACCGTCGCCTGAGTCCCCGCGCTCCCCGGATGCACACCGCGCACGATGACCGAGAGCGCGCCGAACCCCGCCAGCGCAACGCCCGCCGACGCGACCTTGAGAAAACGGGCGCGCCGGCGGGCGGGTGCGAGGCGAGAGGAGGAGGACACGGTGTCATCCAAGCGCGGCGGGCTGAGAGCACGCTGTGATCTCGGTTGCGTCCGCGTTAAGTGTCTCCCGGGTCCGCGGTGTGCTGTTCGGGGGCGGGCATGCGCCAGCGAACGTGGGTCGTGCTCCGGCTCTCCATCATCGGGCGCGCATCCTTCGGATGCGCGTCGAACCAGGCGGCGAAGCGGTTGGCGAGCGGTGCCGCGGTGAGGCCGTGGGCGACGATCGAGACGCCGATCGTGATCACGATCGTCGTCACGAGCAACGACTCGTGTGGCAGCCCTCCCTCCTCGACGATGAGCACCGCGAAGACGATCGACGCGAGCCCACGAGGTCCGAACCAGCCGAGGAAGGCAACCGTCGGGCGGCGCGCACCCGTTCCGACCAATGCAGCCGCAACCGGAAGCATTCGCACGATCGTGAGGCTGAGGACGGCGTAGAGCACGATCGCCCACGTTGTGTCTCCGAGGTTCGGACCGAGCAGGACTGCGCCGAAGACGATGAAGGTGACCGCGCTGAGAACCCCGCCGAGCTCCTCGAGCAGATAGCCCACCTCGCCGCCGTGACGCCGCCGCAGGCCACCGAAGACCATGCCGCCGACGAAGGCCCCGATGAAGCCGGAGCCGCCCATCTCGTCGGCGAGACTGTAGGCGAGCGCCGCAGCGGCGAGCGGCACGACCTGGAGCCACGTCGGCTCGACGAGGTGCCGGCGACCGGCGACGACGACGATCGCCGCGGCGAGCGCACCCGCTGAGGCTCCGCCGACGACACCCCAGCCGATCTCCTCGGCGACGAGCCGGAAGGCGGCCACATCGGTGACGTCGCCGGCCTGCGCCTGGGCGATTGCGAGGACGACGAAGAAGACGGGAACGCAGATCCCGTCGTTGAGGCCGCTCTCGACGTTCAATCCCTGGCGGACGCGGGAAGGCAGCCGCGGAAGCGTGACGACCGCCAGCCCGAGGGCTGCGTCGGTCGGCGCCAGGACGACGGCGAGCAGGAGCGCCTCGGGCCAGGGGAGGGTGCCGAGCACCCCGAGCGCGACGACGAACCCGACGAGAAGTGTCAGCGGCAGGCCGAGCCCGAGCAGCCGGGCCGGGATCGAGACCTCCTCGCGAAGAGCCTTGAGGTCGATGCGCGACGCGTCGCCGAAGAGGACGAGAGCCAGCGTTGCCTCGGCGAGGAGCTTGACCGCTTCGCCTGAGACGGCGGGATCGACGAGCCCGAGCATCTCGTCGCCGACCAGCAGTCCGACCGCCGTGAACACCATCGCGGCCGTGATCGGAGATCCCGCGAGGCGGCCCGAAACGGCGGCGTAGCCGAGAAGGGCCAGCGCGAACACCGGCAGGGCCCACGTCATCGCATGAACCTACCGCCTCCTACGGTTGGCGTTCCTCGTCGACGCGCAAGGCCGACACCGGAGGTGGCGTCGTCCCTACACGGGGTTGCTGTCCCCGACGCCGTCCGTGGCGGAGCCTTCGTTCTCCTTTGCCAGCTGCTCGATCGAACCGATGGATTCCACCGCACGCCACTCGACGAACTCCTCGCGAAGACGGATCGTCCTGGTGGTCATCGACGGAGAAGGAGGGATTCGAACCCTCGATGGAGGAGTTCACCCCCATAACGCCTTAGCAGGGCGCCGCCTTCAGCCACTCGGCCACTTCTCCCTGGGCGCAGAATAACGGACACCCGGGCTGACCGCCCATCGTCAATCGTGGATGCGGCCGATCAGCTCGCTCCGCTTCAGCACTTTGACCTCGATCCCGCCGAGGCGGACGTCGAAGCCTGCCTCATGCGGGTAGAGCACCTTGTCGCCACGCTCGACCCCGTTCGGCTCGGAGCCGACCGCGGTCACGATGCCGGTGCGCACGGCAACGGTGGCGAGGGCCGACGCGGGCAGGATCAGGCCGGCGCGCGTCTCCGTCTCGTCGCTGACGGGCTGGATGACGATGTACTCGTCGAGCGGCTCGAGCGACGAATCGATGTTCTTCGACTGGTCCAACACACTCGAATCATAGGTCAGAGCGCGGCTCAGAGGCGGCCGGCATCGACGATGCGCTGCAGGAACTGCTGCGTTCGTGGTTCCGCGGGTCTAGGTGTCCTACCCACAGACGTTGTGAACGCGGCTGATTGGTGGCCGGTCTCCGATTGAGCTGTGTGGTCTGCGCGTGTTGTAGTGCTCGAGCCAGTGTGGCAGTGCCTGGGCGCGGTGTCGAGAGGAGCGGTATTTGAGCCCGTAGGCCCATTCGCGTGCCATCGTCTGGTGGAAGCGTTCGACCTTGCCGTTTGTTTGCGGCCGGTAGGGCTTCGTCGTCAGGTGCTTGATCTTGCGTGCTGCGAGCAGTTCGCGAAGCCGACGGTTCTTGATGTAGTTGAAGGCGTTGTCGGTCATCAGTCGTTTCGCGATGATTCCGTGGCGGGCGAAGAAGGCGAGGGCACGTTCGACGAAGCCGGTCACTGTGTCCGCCTTCTCGTCGTCGTGGAGCTCGACGTAGGCGAGCCGGTACGGTCGTCGACGATCGCGTGCGCGTAGTCGTAGCCGACGCGTGTCTCGGGGCTCATCCAGTTACGCGAACGTTGCGAGCGGTCACCGGTCACCCGGTGGCCGGGCCGCAGGAAGCGCGCATAGCGGCTTGTGTCCATGTGCAGCAGATCGCCGGGGCAGGGCCACTCGTACCTGCGGGCCGGCTCCCTCTCGGGTCGCGGCGGCCGCGAGATCCCGGCCCGCTTCAGCACCTTCGAGACGGTCGAGTGAGGGAACCCGGTCGCGCCCGCGACCAGCCTCGGCCCCCAGCCGGTCTGACGGCGGCAGGCACAGATCGCCTCCTCGAACCGGGCCGCGAGCTGACGCGGACAACGGCGCGGACGACTGGAACGATCGAACAGACACGAGAGCGTCTCCCTCGCTTCCTCGCCGGCCTCAAGCCAGCGATGCCACCAACGATGCGCCGTCGCCGGCGAGACATTGAACCGTGCCGCCGCACCCCGGATCGAGCAACCACCCTCAACCAGCTGGACCAGCGCGAAACGAGCCGCCAGTCCGAGCTTCGCGTTAGCGTGCAGATACATCCGAGCCCTCCTTCGTAACCGTGGTCTTCGCAGACCCACAGCCTCGAAGGAGGGCCGGATAGAACCCTCAGCCGTTCACAACCTGTGTAGGCAGGACACCTAGGCACTCGTGCACGGGATACGGTTAGCGGATGGCCTCGCCCTTCATCGAGATCGAGGTCGGGGAGCGCGTCGTCAAGGTGACGAACCCCGACAAGGTGCTCTTCCCGACAGCCGGCCACACGAAGCGCGACCTCGTCGGCTATTACCTCTCGGTGGGCGACGGCATCGTCCGTGCGCTGCGCGAGCGACCCACGCAGATGCGCCGCTTTCCCGACGGGATCGAGGGTGAGCAGATCTACCAGAAGCGGGTGCCGGAGAAGCGGCCGGAGTGGATCGAGGCGGCACGGGTCACGTTCCCATCCGGTAGGCACGCCGACGAGCTGTGCGTGACGGAGCTGGCGCAGGTCGCATGGGCCGCGAACCTCGCGGTGATCGACTTCCATCCATGGCCGTCGCGCCGGGCCGACACCGAGCACCCGGACGAGCTCCGGATCGACATCGACCCTCAGCCGGGGACGGACTTCGGAGACGCGAAGGCCGTCGCAGCGATCGTGCGCGAGGCTCTCGTCGAGATCGGGTTCACCGGCTGGCCGAAGACCTCTGGCAATCGGGGCATTCACATCGCCTGCAGGATCGAGCCGGAGTGGGAGTTCCCCGTCGTGCGCCGTTGCGCGCTCGCGTTCGCCCGCGAGATCGAGCGGCGCGCACCCGAGCTCGTCACGACCGCGTGGTGGAAGGAGGAGCGCGGCGAGAGGGTGTTCATCGACTACAACCAGAACGCTCGCGACCGAACGATCGCCTCGGCCTACTCGGTGCGCGCACGCCCGGATGCGGCGGTGTCGGCGCCCGTCACCTGGGACGAGTTGCCCGACGTCGAGACAGAGGACTTCACGCTGGTCTCGATGCCACCGCGATTCGCCGACCTCGGCGACGTGCAGGCGGCGATTGACGACAGAGTATGCGACCTGCGCGTGCTGCTCGAGTGGGTCGAGCGGGACGAGGCAGCCGGCGTCGGCGAGGCACCGTACCCGCCGAACTTCCCGAAGATGCCGGGCGAGCCCCCACGCGTGCAGCCGTCGAGACGGCGCCAGCCGAAGTGACTGCCGCTGCGTCGGCCCTCAGCCGGTGTACTCGAAGGCGCCGATGTCGGGCTTGCCCCTGCGCTCCTGGCCCGCGGCGTCGAAGGCGGGCGCGTGGGCGGGATCTGCCCGACCGATCAACGGGCTTCCACGCGCGGGCCGGTAGTTTCGTGCGGCACGATCGACAAAGCGCGGGTTGCGGTTCGTGATGTTGCCGGCGCCGACCGAGAAGAGGGTGCTCGAACCCGTCGAGGCGACGATGTTGCCGAGGGGGTTGTTGAACGCGAGGTTGTACAGAACGATGTTCCCGTGCATCGTCGGCCCCGAACCGTGAATCCCGCGGTTGGCGGAGTTTGCGATCACGTTGTTGGCGACGATCGTGTTCTTCGTCGCGAACTGGTTGTCCTCACCGTAGATCTGGATCGCATTGCCGGCAGCCGTGTTGGCCTGGAAGGCGTTGTCGAAGGTGTTGTTGGTGATGATCAGGCCGTCGCTCTGGCTGCCGACCTGGATGTGGTACCCGGTGGGTGCGTCGAAGAAGACATTGTTGGCGATGATCCCGCCGACTGTCCCGTGCTTGACGCCGTCCGAGTTCGAGGGCGTGTTGCCGTAGTAGATCGAGTGAGTGCCTCGCAAGGCGTACGGGTCGCCCGTCGGCGAGTATCCGCCGTTGCGGTAGAAGCGGTTCGCCCAGATCTGGACGTTCGTGCTGTGGCCGGCATCACCGCCGACCAGGATGCCCTGCATCCCGTTGCCGTGGATCTTGTTCCTCGTGATCTCGATATCGGCCGAATCGTCCACCTTGATCCCGTCACCCGTTGGGTTGCGAACGTCGAAGCCTTCGAAACGGACGCCCTTCGCGTTCCGGAAGTAGACGGCCGGATATCCGACCGTGGGGTTGAAGATCGTCACTCGTTCACCGGGGAACGCCCGCACCGTGACCGGGTTTCCCGCGCTCGCAGACTTCGCCGTCAGTTTGATCTGGCCGGCGTAGGCGCCTCCGCGGACGGAGATCGTGGTGCCCGCGGTCGCCTTCGCCCACGCGCGGGCGATTGTCTTCCAAGGGGCTTTCCTCGTCCCCCGATTCGAGTCCTTGCCGGATGTCCCGTCGACGAAGTATTGCTTTCCGGTCGAAGCTCCGAGGCGTGTCGGCAACCGAGACCCTACCGTCGCCTTCGGCACGAACACGACGATCGTCGCGGATGCGGTGCTGCCGGAACCGTGCGCAACGGCCTTGAGGGTGTGCTTTCCGGGCCGGACGTCGGCGGGAGAGAATGAGCCGTTGTCGCCGTTGAACCGATAGGGGCTCTGCCGCTCCGTCCAGAGGAGTTGCCCATCAACGAAGAAGTCAACTTTCTTGGGAGCGCCCCCGGTGACGTCCACCTCCCATACCACGAGCCGCGTCACCGACGATGCCGGGGCCGGGCCCCGGACAGAGACGCGGAGATGAGGGCTCTCGGCAAAGCCGGCTGCGATCGCAACGAAGACGATGAAGCCGATCGAGCTGACGATCAATCTGGATGGGGGCGCTTTGGGCATCGAAAGAGGAGCTGGAATGGCCGTGAGTCGAGCGCAGGCACGACGCCTTCGCCGTCTTCCCCGGAATTCTTGCAGGACCCGCGCATCGCCCCGCCGGTGCACAGGATTGCACATGACTCCTCAGCGTTCGAGCAGGCTCGCGATCGATGCCCCGTCGACGTCACGCGGTGGTCGCACCTCGGCCCACGTACAGGCGACCGGGTCCTTGTCGGGCCGGAAGCGCAGAAGCTTCGTGCCGTGGCGGAAGCGGTGGCCCTGAACCTTGTCGTAGCGCACCTCAGCGACGAGCTCGGGCCGCAACGGCTGCTCTTCGAGGCCGCTCCCACCCCAGCGGTTCGGCTCGGCGAAGCGCCGGTCGGACGTCTCGTCGAGCAGCGGGAGCACCTGCTCGGCGATTGCCGCGTGCTTGCCGGCCGCGACGGCTGCCGAGCCGACGTAGGTCGTCTCGCCGTGCTCGTCGTAGAGACCGAGAAGCAGCGTTGCGATCACGCCCGGCTTCGACTTCCAGCGCACGCCCACGACGACGCAGTCGGCCGTCCGCTCCGGCTTCACCTTGACGACCGCCCCGCGTGCGCCAGGCTCGACCGGCAGCTCGAGCCGCTTCGCCACGACACCGTCGAGGCCGAGGGTCTCGAGCTCGTCGAGCCACGCCGTCGCTCTCGCGGGATCCCCAACCGACGGCGAGAGCGAGAATGCCGTTGCATCCCGCTCGAGGGCGGCGCGCCGCTCGGAGAACGGCCTCTCCCACCGCGCGGCCCCGTTCCAGGCGAGCATGTCGAATGCGACGAACCGTGCAGGGATCTCGCCGGCGAGCCGGTTGATCCGGCTCTCCGCCGGATGCAGGCGCGTCTGCATCGCGTCGAAGTCGATCGCGCCGTCGATGTCGATCACGATCTCTCCGTCCAGCGCGGACCGTGGCGGCAGCAGCTCACCGAGCAGCCGTAGCTCCGGGAAGTAGCGCAGCAGCGGCCGTCCGTTCCGCGACCACAGACGCAGCTCGCCGCCGGCGTTCTCGAGCACGCCGCGGAAGCCGTCCCACTTCGGCTCGTACGCCCAGTCGTCGCCGAGTGGGAGCTCGCGAACGAGCTCGGCCTCCATCGGCGGGAACGGCACGAGTGGATCGAGCTCGGCCGGCCTCTCGACCGGCTCGCCGCCCCTCGCTTTCCTCGTGCGCGCCATGCGGTGGACGCTACACGCCCTCCGCGTGCGGGAGGGCAGATGTAATCTCTCGCATCATGCGTCGCGTCGTCATCACCGGCTTCGGAGCCGTCACGCCCATCGGTCTCGATGCCCTGTCCACCTGGGAGGCTGCGCTTGCGGGACGCAGCGGGATCGGCTTCATCGAGGCGTTCGACGCGAGCGAGTTCCCCGTCACGATCGCAGGCGAGGTCACCGGCTTCGATCCCTCCGCGCTGATACCGGCGAAAGAGGCACGGCGCATGGACAGGAACGTCCTCCTGGCCGTGGCCGCTGCGCAGGAGGCCTGGGACTCTGCGGCGATCGAGGAGTTCGACCCGACACGCGTCGGGATCCTGGTGGGCTCAGCGATCGGCGGGATCGCGACGATCGCCGAGCAGCAGCGCGTGTTTCTCGAGCGTGGGGCCGATCGCGTCTCGCCGTTCTTCATCCCGTCTGCTCTCGTCGATACCGCGAGCGGGCAGATCGCGATCCACCTCGGGCTGACGGGGCCGAACTGGGCGCCCGTCTCCGCGTGCGCGACCGGCTCGACAGCGCTCGGCGAGGGCGCGGCGACGATCGTGCGCGGCCAGGCAGACGTCGTCCTCGCGGGTGGCACCGAGGCCGCGATCGTGCCGCTCATCCTCGCGGGCTTTTGCGCGATGCGCGGGCTCGTGGCCGAGGAGGTCGACCCGACGCTCGCGATGCGTCCGTTCGACGCGACCCGTGCGGGGTTCGTGATGAGTGAAGGGGCGTGCATTCTCGTGCTCGAGGAGCTATCCGCTGCCCGCGCGCGTGGGGCGACGATCTACGCGGAGCTGCTCGGCTACGGCGCCTCGAACGACGCGCACCACCTGGCCCAGCCCGAGCCGGAGGCGACCGGGGTCGCCGCGATGATCTCCGCTGCCCTGAAGGCGGCGAACGTCGCCCCCGAGCGCGTCGGCTACGTGAACGCGCATGGGACATCTACGCCTCTCGGCGATCTGGCCGAGACGCGCGCGCTCCGGCAGGTCTTCGGCGACCACGCCTACGAGCTCGCCGTCTCGTCGACGAAGTCGGTCACCGGGCACTGCTTCGGCGCCGCGGGCGCAGTCGAGGCGATGATGTGCGCGCGAGCGCTCTACCATCAGGAGGTGCCGCCGACGATCAACTACCGGCATCCCGATCCCGAGCTCGACCTCGACTATGTGCCGAACGAGTCACGCAAGGTCGATCTCGACGTCGCGCTCTCGAACGCGATGGGTCTCGGCGGGCACAACGGGTGCGTGCTGCTCGGCCGTGTCGACTGACGCCTCGACCTACCGAGCACGGTCGTCCGGCGCGTTCATGCTCCGCGAATGCGACGCCCCCCGCGCGAACGAGGACCCGCTTCCCCTGCTTCCGCCGTCGCGCCGGTCGTGGCTTCGTACACCTCCAGCCACCTCACGAGCCCAGCCTGCGCGAGTGGGCCGAGCTCCTCTCGGGGATGGCGGGGACGGAGCGTCGCCGCCAGTAGGAACGCCCCTTTGATGCCGGTTTTCTTCGTTCGCTGCGGCACTCTCGCGAGGGCGCGAATCGCGTTGAGCTGCTCCCACGGCTTCGGTGCCGCGTAGAAGTGGAGAACCTTGACTCCGAGCTCGTCGTCGTCGAGCGAGTAGCCGAACAACTGGTGATACCGATCCAGGTGGGTGTGGAACAGGTTGAAACGATGATCCAGATGACGTTCGCTTTGCTCGGGCCAGGACGAGAAGAAGGCGTGCAAGAACTCCTGATCTCCTCCCCGTGAGAATTCGACGAGCGGGAAGCGCTCGAGCATGGCGGCTTGGAGCTCCAGCGACGGCTCAATGACGAGGACGCCTGAGTTCAGCTGGCGCCAGTCTGCGAGCTCGGGAAGGTGACCTCCGGCGTTGACGGCGGACATATGCGGAGTCTCGAACAGCTCGTCGATGTTGCGGAGCACGATCGCATCGCTGTCGAGGAACACGATCTTCGAGTACTGCACGAGTCCGAAAAGCCTCAGTTTGGCGTGGTTGAAGCGCCAGCGCCACTCACGCTGTACCGCGGGATCGACCTCTGACGACGATGCCCAACGAGTTGCCTTCGGCCACGGCTCGATGCGCTCGACGGCGATCCGACGCGCCGCGAGCTCGGCACGTGCGGCCGCCGAGACGTTATCGGTCACGAGCACAACGAACGGGTACTCCGGGGCTGTTGCGGCCAGAGACTCGTTGAGCACCACCGCGCCATCCAGGTAGTCGTCGGTCGAGAGCAGCGTGGCGTACGTCCTCATCGCCGGTCGTCTCTCGCTGCGTGTCGCCGACGCGGGCCGATTCGCTTCTCCCGTGCTGCGACGTTCGTCACGTGGCAAGCAGTCCAACGACCCATGCGACCCGATTGTAGCCTTGACGTTCGGAGAGGGGGTGGGAGCAACTCGCGGCCCGACTATCCTATGCGGGTGCCGAGGAATGTCATCCCGAAGTCGATGGGCAGGAACGTGGTCGCACGGCTCGGCGCAATGCTTGAGACTGCCCCAGGACTCATTCCCGGCGCGGTCTTCACGATGCTTGCGGTCTGGTGGTCGGCCCGGGACGGCGGCTTTGATCCGCTCGTGTGGATCCCGGGATCGTTGCTGCTTGTCTCGTTGACGGTCGTGTACCTCGTGGCAGCACCGCGACGCCGGCGCACCAGCCGCACTGTTTCTGTCGCGATGGGGCTTCTGCTGGCATTCACCTGCTGGTGCTTCCTCTCGATTCGCTGGTCGGAGATGCCGGATCTGGCGTGGTCTGGCTCGAACCTCACGGCTGTGTATCTTACGATCTTCGTGCTCTTCGCTTGGCGTCCGTGGCCGGCCGGGGTCGTAGCGACGCTTCTCGGCTTGTTCTCTGTATCGGTCGCTGCGATCGGGCTCGTCTCCCTCCTCCGCGCGGCCACGGCGGATACAACCGCCGGCTTCTTCATCGCCGGCCGGCTCGCTACTCCGATCACCTACCCGAACGCGAATGCAGCATTGTTCGTCTCGGCCGCTGTTCCGGCGGTGTTTCTCGCCTCTCGGAGAGAGGTGAACTGGGCAGCGCGCGGCCTGCTGCTTGCATCGGCCGGGGTGCTTGCCGAGCTCGCGCTGTTGTGTCAGAGCCGGGCCACGATGATCGCACTGCCTTTGACCTTGCTCCTCTTCCTGGTAATCACACCGGGTCGGATGAGGGTCGTCGTCGCACTGGTCGCGGTGGTTGCCGTCGTCGGATTGGCGGGCTCCCGACCCGGCCTTCATGTGTACGAGGCGGTGGTGTCGGGCGACGGAACCTCTGCTGCGCTCGCAACGATACGGACGCGGTGTCTTGTCATCGCGGGTGCCCTCTTCGCGATTGGAGTCGCCTTCGCTGCGTTCGACTTCCGGGTCGTGGTGCCGCGGCGCGCGACGGTCGGAGCCGGCGTGACGATCCTTGCGTTAGCCCTGATCGGCGCTGGACTCGGATCGGTCATGCTCGTCGACAGATACCAACCGCGTGCGAACGCCACGATCTGGTGGGAGCGATTCAAGGGTGGCAGCTACCTCTACGAACCGGGAACACCACACTTCGTCAGTGGGTTGGGATCGGGCCGCTACGACATCTGGCGGGTGAGCTTCGACGCCTTTGAGCGCGAGCCTTGGCTCGGCGCGGGGGTCGACACGTTCGGTGCCGAGTACCTGCGACAGCGCACGCGACTTCAGGATCCCCTCTACCCGCACAGCATCGAGCTCCGTACGCTGGGGGAAACGGGCATCGTCGGCGCCGCACTTGTGCTCGGGTTCTTCGCCGCCGTGGCAGTCGGAGCCGCACGTCGGCTCCGAGGGGGATCGGAGCTCTCGCGTGGCGTCGTCGCCACCTGCGTGACAGTCGTCGCGTATTGGCTCATTCACGGGTCGGTCGACTGGTTGTGGGAAATGCCGATTCTCGGGGCGTTCGCGTTCGCGTGCATGGGCCTCGCGTGCACCACCGGGTCGACGACCTCCCCGGATGCGCCTATTGCAGAATCCGGGCAGGTGCTGGGTTGGCAAGCGCACCGCGCGACCTGGATGGCCGCCTCCGTCGCCGGCGTTCTCCTGTGCGTCTCGATGGCCTTTCCATGGCTTGCGGCGCGCGATATCGCCGCAGCCGCGTCAAGCTGGCCGTCGGATTCGTCGGGTGCCTTCGAGCGGCTCGATCGCGCACGAACCTACAATCCACTCTCGGATCAGCCAGACATCTATGCCGCAGTAATCGCGGCTCAGATAGGAGACATACCTCGCCAGCAGGCCGCTCTCGAACATGCGCTGAGTCGTAACCCGACGAACTGGTACACCCATCTCGCTCTGGGAGCGCTCGTCGCCCGGCAGGGGAACCTCCGTTCAGGGCTCGAGCAGCTGAAGCGTGCGCGTACGCTGAACCCGCTTGATCCCGTGATTCAGGAGGTTGAGCAGCGTGTGCGACAAGGCAAGCCGCCGTCGAACGCTGAGCTCGACCGCCTGCTCGTAGCGCGGCTAGATCTTCTCACCGGCGGACGGCAAGGCTAGCCTGGACGGGGATCCCGGAATTAACTGACAGCTAGGAAGACGGCGGCGTGGGCGCTCCAGCGCCGCGGTGCGCATTGTCCCGCTGGGTCTAGACGGGAATGGATTCTGCGGGTATTCTTGGATTGGGTGAAGGGTCTATGGGAAGGGGAGAACGATGAAGAAGTGGATACCAATGCTGGTGGTTCTCGGGAGCTTGATGCTCGTCCCGCTCGGAACAGCTGGCTCGTCGCTGCTCGATGTCTACGGTGGGAACGGCTCGAAGGAGATCGTCGCGGTTAAGAGCGCCCATACGACAACACCGCAGCAGACGACGACTCAGCCGCAAACGGCCGGTGCAGGGACACTTCCCTTCACTGGTTCGGACCTCGCGATCTTTGTCGTCGTGGGCGCGAGCCTGACCTTGATCGGCGCGACGCTCCGGCGAGTCGGGCGCAACGAGAACTAGACGCCTCGAGACCCTCGCTGCCGCCTCTCACGGCGGAACGGTGACCGCCCCCGTGGAGGTGTTCCCGTCGATCCGTTCGCCCCGTGGTCTTGCCGTCTGAAAGATGCGCATTGTCGTCGGCTTGAGCCAACCCCCTCACCCGGAGGGAAACGCACCCGGGAGGACGGCGGTTGGGATGATTCGAGGGCTGCGGGCGAACGGCGTCGACGTGATACCCGTCGCGGCCCGCCAGCATTTCTCGAAGGGAGTCGTTCCCCCCGACGATCTGCACGTCAATGTGGTGGACGTGCCGCCGCGGGGTCGCTCGTGGCACGCCCGGGTGGACATGGTACGTCGTCCTCGGTCGAACCTGCGGCGCGGCGCGTTCGCCGAGCGGATGCGGGAATGCGCAGCGGGCGCCGACGTCATGCACCTCGAGGAGACCGAGACCGCCTGGGCCGCTGTCGGAAGCGCGATTCCCTCGCTCGTGCACATCCACTATCTGACCCGGCGAGACCGCCCGCTCGGATCTCCGTTTCACAAGAGCTTCTACTCTACCCTGGAGTTCGTGCTGGCCGAGCGCGCAGCGGCACGCCACAACGTCGAGCTCGTCGCCAGCTCACCTCTCGTCGCAGGCCGACTCCGGGCGCTCGCGCCACGGGCAACGGTGACCCTCGCGCCGCTCACGCTCGATCCGGCCGGCTATGCGCGTGCGTCTCTCGAAGAGCCGGTCGCCGGCATCATCGGCACCGGTAGCTGGGCCCCGACGGCGGCGGCGATGCGCCGCCTCACCAGCATGGTGTGGCCGCTCGTCGAAGCCAGGGTTCCGGGTGCGAGCCTGCAGATCGCGGGAAGGTCGACCGATCGGCTCGGACTGCGCGGTGCCGGGATCGACGTCGTCGGAGAGGTCGACTCGAGCTCGACCTTCCTGCAGGGGATCGCTGTCCTTCTCTATCCCATCGCGCGCGGAAGCGGGATGAAGGTGAAAGTCCTGGAGGCGCTGGCCTGCGGCATCCCGGTCGTGACCACTCCGGAGGGGGCCGAGGGGATCGCAGCCAGTGACGGCGTTGTTGTCGAGACCGAGGACGCAGCGCTGGCACTGGCGGCTGTGGAGTTGCTTCGAGATCACGAAGCACGCCAAGAGCGTGGTCGTGCCGCCCACGAGCTCTTTCAGAAGCGGTACGCGCCGGAGGTCGCGACCGCGCCGCTCGTGGATCTCTATCGTCGCATGGCGGAGCGAGGGTGAGTCGGCTGCTCCCCTGCTCCGGGGCGGAGGACGGCGGCTCTCGTATCGTTGGAGCACTGGAGCCATGAGCGCGCCACGTCACCGGCCCGGCATCAGACTCGTCGCCTACACCGATTCCGAGGGTTTCGGCGGTGCCGAGGAGGTCGTCGGGACGCTGCTCGAACGTCTTCCGACCGATTTCGACGTCACCGTGATGGGCGTGAGCCGTTCGACGGTCGATCGAATCGCCAGCCGTCGGTCATCGGCAAAGACCGTGCTCGTTCCGGTGATCTCCTCGAAGCGCGACGTGCGGGCCATCGCACGTCATGTCCGCGCGATGAGAGCCTTGGCTCCGGATATCTGCTTCGTCAACCTACAGACGCCGTACGCCGGGCAATACGGTCAGCTCGCCGGTCTTCTGTCCGGCGGTGCCAAGGTCGTGGTGACGGAGCACTCGACGCTCGGATCGACCTCTCGCTTCAGGCGGTGGCTCAAGCGACGGCTCTCGGCACGTCTTGCGGCCCATATCGGTGTGGGGGTCGAGGCGGCACGATTGATCGAGGAGGACGCCGGCCTCCGGGCCGGCTCGATCATGGTGATCCACAACGGTGTGCCGCTCCCGCCACCCGACGAGCGTCCAGTGCGGTTGGTTCCCGGCCTCGTCATCGGCTCGATCGGACGCATCGACCTTCTGAAGGGATACGACGTGCTCGTCGGAGCGATGTCGAGCGTTCGGGACGCGACGCTCGTGCTCGTTGGTGAGGGAAAGGACAGGGTCGCGCTCGGTGAGCTGGCGGCAGCGTCGGGCGTCGGAGAGCGCGTCGTGCTCACGGGCTGGCGGGATGATGGTATGGGGCTCGTCTCGGGATTCGACGTCTTCGTACTCCCGTCGCTGCTCGAAGGGTTTCCGCTCTCGATCCTCGAAGCCATGCAACGTGGGCGACCGGTCGTCGCGACGGCGGTCGGTAGCGTGCCCGAACTGGTCGTCGACGGCGAGACGGGCTTCCTTGTGCCGCCCGGGGACGAGGAGGCGTTGGCAGACGCAGTCAATCGCCTCATCGCGGACGAGGGCCTGCGTCGCAGGCTCGGCGACGCTGGGCGGGAGCGCGCGCGATCCCGGTTTGCGCTGGACCGGGCGGTCGACAGGTACGAGCTCCTCTTCAGGTCGCTGACGGCTCCTGCAGGCACCGTGCGGACGACGCCCACTCTCCGCGAACCCACATCCGGCGCGGCGCCGGTCGATCGGGGCGGTTGAGTGGACGATTCACATCATCCTCCGCACGCCGATCGGTGGCCGGTCCTCGCGCCGCGACACTCTGTCGTCGTCCCGTCATTGCAAACGCCCACCTTCTCGGTCGTGATCGCCGCCTACAACGCAGCAGGATTCATCGGAGCCGCGATTGAATCCGTCCTGCACCAGTCGGTTGGAGCCCATGAGATCGTCGTCTGTGACGACGCATCAACCGACGAGACAGTGAAGATCGTGCAGGCGTACGACTCCCACGTCACGCTCCTACGCTCCGAACGGAATCGTGGTTGTGCCGCGTCGAGAAACGAGGCACTCCGCGCTGCCTCGGGGGACTTCATCGTCATTCTCGACGCCGACGACCGCTTCCTCCCGGAGAGGATCGAGGCACTCGGCGAGGCCGCGCGCGAGCGCCCCGACCTCGACATCCTGACGACCGATGCGTACGTAGAGGTGGACGGGAAGACGGTCGGCCGGTACTACGGCCCGCATTGGGCGTTCGAGATCGAGGATCAACGATCGGAGATTCTTCGCCGGAACTTTGTGTTCATCGCCGCCGCCACACGTCGAGAGGCGGTGCTTGCGGCCGGTTCCTTCGACGACACAAAACGACGAACGGAAGACTGGGACCTTTGGATCCGCATGATCTTCAGCGGATCCATGGTCGGGTGTGTCGACGCGCCGCTCGCCGTCTATGCAGACCGGCCAGACAGCGTTTCTTCCGATCATCCGAGGATGGTACGCAGCGAACTCCATACCTTGAGGAAGGCAGCCGCCCTCTCGACGCTGTCGGTCGCGGAGCGAGCGATCGTGAACCGAACGATCGCGAGCAATGAACGGGAGGTGCTTCGTCAAGACGTCCGCGCCGCGATCGTGGAGGGCTCGTCCGATGCCCGTCGGCTCTCCTGGCGGCTTGTCGTGCATCCCGGTACCCGCGTCAGGACACGGCTGAAGGCCGCCGCCGCTCTTGTCGCGCCGTCGTTGTTCGGCTGGTACTACCGGCGACGACAGGAGCAGTCGGAGGGGGACATGATGCGTTCGACCCACTCATCGCCGTAGAACGTAGCCCGGGTGATGTTCATCGTTCCTCCTCTAGCTCGTCGATGAACCGGTCGCAGATACGCCGTCGATCGTGCTGCTCAACCGCAGTTCTCCGTCCTGCGGCGCCGCACGATTCGCGGAGCTCCCTCGACCCGGCGAGTTGGCCGAGCGCGGTTGCGAGTCCCTCGGCGTCGCCAGGATTGACGGCGATGCCCCCTCCACTTGCTGCGAGGACATCGGCCGGCTCGCCATCTGCAACGAGCACGACCGGAAGCCCGCTGGCCATCGCTTCGTAGAGCTTCGACGGCACAGCGCCAGGGAGCCGCAGTCCCAGCGGGACGAGCGCGATATCAGCCGAGGCGAGTATGGCGGGAACGTCCTGAGGATCGATCGCCTCCACGAACCTGACGTTGCTCAGTCCTCGCTGCCGTGCGCTCCGGCGAAGCGCGCTCTTCACCGGCCCGTCCCCGATCAGGACGATCGCAAGGTCGCGAACGTCACGGAGCAGTTCGGCAGCGTCGAGGACCTGGTCGAGGCCTTGAGCGAGACCGTGGAGTCCGGCGTACACGGCGATCACCGATTCGTCGCCTAGGATCGCGCTGCGGACGTTGGTTGAGCGAAGGGCGGGGTCGAACCGCGCGGTGTCCGCCCCGCCGAAAAACCGGATGGTGCGCACGCCAGGGAACCGCTGCGTCACGCTGTCGAGGATTCCTTCGGACTGCCCCGACACTCTCCAGGCGTGCCGATAGCAGAATGCTTCGAGCTGGTACGCGAGCTTCGCCACCCGTCCGGAGGACGGCAGCATGCCCAGCGCCATCGCGCTGTCCGGCCAGAGATCCGAGACGTTGAACACGAACCGCGCTCGTTTGAGCTTTGCGATCAGCCATCCTGCCGCCCCAAGGGTGAGCGGTGGGCTCTCCGTGATCAGGACATCGAGCCGAGGGAGACAGAACGCTCCGGCGACTGCCGAGCTGACGGTGAACGAGAGGTAGCTGAGCGTTCGGGGCAAGGCACGGCGACTTGCCGAGGGCCAGATCCAGGTGCGGATCACGAGCCCTCCGGCACGCCGCTCCCGTTGCAGCAGCCCGCCGTAGCCCTCGAGAACACGTCCGTGAGGGTAGTTCGGCAGAGCCGTCAGGACGACGACGTCGTGTCCGCGGCGTCGCAGGTGGAGAGCGAGATCAGAGAGCCGCGACTGCGCGGCGCCCATCTCCGGGGGGTAGTACTGCGTCAGGATTCCGATACGCACGAACGTGGACGCCGGTGGCGGCGCTGGCTCAATTGCGGTACACGGCTGCGTAGGGGTCGTCGAGCAATCCGCTCTGCACGAGTGATGTAACCTCGTCGATGCCCTCGGGCACGGTGAGAGCGGTGCTGTATCCCAGCTCCGACGCGATCTTCTCGAAGCTCACCTGGTAGTCGCGCGGATCCTCGTCGCGGCGAACGTACGTCACGTCGGCGGATGGCATACGCTCACGAAGAAGCTCGACGATATCGAGCTTGCGGTAGTTCTCCTCGGTGTTGCCAACATTATAAACATTGCCGCTCACCGTGTCGACGGGTGACTCGACGACGAGCGCCATCGCGTTGGCGGCGTCCTGAACATGGACGTAGGGCCGCCAGAACTGCTCGCCGTACACGACGAGTTCCCGGCCGAGCGCGATGTCCCTCGTGAACTCGTTGACGGTGAGATCGAAACGCATGCGGGCCGACGTTCCGTAGACGGTCGCAAGCCGCAGGCAGGTCGTAGCGAGTCCGTTTCCGCTCTGAGCGAGCACGTCGAGTTCGGCGGCCACTTTCGTCTCGGCGTACAGCGAGATGGGATTGAGCTCCCACTCCTCGTCGGCCACGGCGTCGCCGTTCACCCTGCCGTAGTTGCTGCAGGTCGACGCGAACACGAATCGCTCGACACCCTCTGATGCGGCCTCGCGAACGAGAGCCGAGGTGGCTCCCAGGTTGACGCTTCGTGCGTCGTCGGGCATGCGGGAGCAGGCCGGGTCTCCCACGATCGCGGCGAGATGGATGACCGCCTGGACATCTGCGAGTGCCGCGCGCCGACCTTCGGCGTCGCGAATGTCGCTACGGACGAACTCGAGCGAGGGGTGTGCCCAGACACCGAGAAGGGACGGTACGCTGCCGTGAATCAGGGCGTCGAGCACCCGAACGGTGCGACCGCGGGCTAACAGATCTTTGACGAGCGCGGAACCGATGAAGCCGGCGCCGCCCGTGACGAGTACGCGATCCCCCATTTCAGGCGACCGCATGCGAGCGACGGTTGGGTGTGTGGATTCCCATGACAGATTTCTCGGTTATCTTGCCTGTGTTCTTGAATCGGAACGTGACCGACCCGGCTAGGCGACCGCGCTCAGCGGCCCGGGCGGATCGTCGAGACTTGCCCTCAGTCGCGTTGCGACGACATCGACCGCGTCCTCCGAGAGATGGGGGTACAGGGGTAGGGTCAGCAGCCGGCCAGAAACGGAATCGGTCGCAGGAAGTGGGCGCTGGGGTTCGGAAGCGTAGCTCGAGAACTGGTGGATGGGTGGGTAGTGCACGCTTGTCTGCACCCCCGCCGCGGCGAGCGACGCCCGCACCGCGGCGCGGTCGGTACCCAACGGCAGGACGACGACCGCAATGTGATAGCTGGACACGGCATGGCGGCGGTGCTTCGGTGAACGGCATTTCAATCCCGTCTACACCGTGGAGTAGTGAGCGGTAGCGGTCGACGAGCCTTCCGCGCGCAGCGTTGCCGGCAGCGAGGTGTCGGAGTTGCACGAGCCCCATCGCAGCTCGAACTTCGTCGAGGCGATAGTTGAACCCACGGGCAACTACATCGTAGGAATGAGCATGGCCTCGGTGTCGATCCCAGGTCAGCGTCGTCATCCCGTGGGAGCGCAGCAGGCGCATCCGCTCCGCCATGCCCGCATCCGCCGTGGTGTTCGATCATTCCTCCCTCGCCGATCGCGAGGTTCTTGTTGGAAAAGAAGCTGAAGCAGCCCGCGGCGCCGAGCGAACCACACGGACGCCCTCGCCACGATCCCCCTGGAGCGTGGGCGGCATCCTCGATCACGATCAGGCCGTGCCGCTGGGCAATCGCGAGTACGGCGTCCATGTCGCATGGATAGCCCGCGTAGTGGAGTGCCACGATCGCGCGGGTATTCTCAGTGATTGCTGCCTCGAGATCTGCCGGGTCGAGATTGAGGTCACCGCTGCCGCCGATATCGCAGAACACCGGCATGGCGCCTGTGTGCGCGATCGTGTTGGCAGCCGCAACGAAGTTGAGCGCGGGGAGGACCACCTCATCACCTGGGCCGCACCCCGCGGCAAGCAGGGCGATGTGGAGAGCGGCGGTTCCGTTGGCGACGGCAAGCGCGTGAGCCGACCCGGTCGAAGAACCGAAAGCCGACTCGAACTCGGCAACGCGTGGCCCCATGCTCCACCATCCCGACCGCACGGCGTCCGCAACAGCGTCGGCAAGCTCGTCGCCGACGACGACGTCCGACAGGGGGATTGTCCACGGAGGTGCCATGCTCGCACCATACGTGGATCCCATCCTTCGACTCCCCTCCTTTCGTCCAGGTCAACCTGGACTTCCGTGTGGAGTTCCGTCGTGGCGTGGTGACTTGCCGGTACATCCGGTTGACAACGGGATGCCTAGTCTGTAGTAGAGTAGTTGAGGGTTCTTTCGGGGGAGATCGTGCGAAAGCGCCCGTATGGCAGGGCCTTAAGGGGAGGCGTTTTCTTGAGCGACTTGACGAGTGATAGCCCGCGCGCAAGCGCGGTGCTTCGAACTATGCACGTTTCCGACGCCGTCGGGCGCGCCGGCGCCGGCAGGACCGATCGCACCGTCAAGCGCCTATTCGACTTCGTCGTCTCGCTCGCTTTCCTCCTTCTGCTCAGCCCGATCTTGCTCCTCTGCGCCATCGCGATCAAGCTCGAGAGCCGCGGGCCGGTGTTCTACCGGGCGCGCCGTGTCGGTCGTGACGGCAGCGAGTTGCTCGTTCTGAAATTCCGGAAGATGTTCGATGGTGCGTCGGGGCAGGCGTTGACGGGCGAGCGCGATCCGCGTTTCACGCGGATGGGACGCTTCCTCGCGAAGTCGAAGCTGGACGAACTCCCGCAGCTGTGGAACGTGCTTCTCGGCGGCATGAGCCTTGTCGGCCCACGGCCCGAAGACCCGGGATTCGTCTGCCTCCACGAACCCGAATACAACGTGATTCTCTCCGTCCGACCGGGAGTAACCGGACTGAGTCAGCTGGCCTTCGCCAAGGAGTCGGAGATCCTGGATCCCGATGACCGAGTCGGGCACTACGTGGGTAGGATCTTGCCACAGAAGGTCGCCATGGATCGCCTCTACGCGCGCACCCGCACGCTTGGCATCGATCTTCGCATCCTCGCCTGGACGGTGCTACCCGTCCTGCTGAGGAGAGACGTTGCCGTCAATCGCGCGTCGGGGGATCTCACGATGCGTCGTAGGACGTCGACCGATGTCGATCAAGGCTAATGTTCGACCGCGTGACGACCGACAGTCGTAATGTGCCCGATCTCGATCGCGCCCTCTCACTCGAGCTTCGTCGTCTTGCCGCCGTCGAAAGACATAACGCGAGCGAACCCCGCGCGACTCGCGTCGTGATCCTTGCCGGTGGGCGCGGTCGTCGTCTGGAGCCGTACACGTCGGTACTGCCGAAACCACTGATGCCGATCGGCAATCGTTCGATCCTCGAGATCGTCGTCGATCAGCTCGCGTCGGCCGGCTTCCGCACGCTCACGTTCTCGGTCGGCTACCTGTCGCACTTGATCCGAGCCGTCTTCGACAACGGGGCTGGCGAGGGCGTAGAGATCACCTATGTGAAGGAAGTCGAGCCGCTCGGCACCGCCGGGCCACTTCGACTGGTCGAAGGCCTCGACGAGACCTTTCTCGTCATGAACGGCGACTTGCTGACGACGCTCGACTATCGCGCGCTGCTCGATCACCATGTGGCGTCCGATAACGCTCTTACCATTGCGACGCATCGGCGGGAGGTGCATACCGACTACGGCGTGCTGCACCTCGGGTATCAGGGTGATCCGCTCCGTATCTCCGCCTATGAAGAGAAGCCGGAGATGTCGATGCACGTGAGTATGGGTGTGTACGTTCTCGAGCCTGCAACGTTGGTGCACATCCCCGATGAGGGGCCATTCGACTTCCCCGACCTGGTACAGGTGTTGCTCGCCGCCGGCGAATCTGTCGGCGCGTTCGTCCACGAAGGACTATGGCTCGACATCGGGCGCCACGAGGATTACGAGAAGGCGGTCGAGTTCTGGGCGCACGGAACGACTTTGGCGAACGCCGCCGATCGCGACGAGAACTCCGCCGTCACCGGCGAAGCCGTCACGCACAGCGTCTAGCTTGTCGTCGCAACAGCTCGAACAGCTTGAGCAGCTCGCCGAGATTCGTGTTCCGGTCTGCTCGCGCCAGGACGCGCTCGTAGCTCGCCACCCGTGCTCGGGTGGCGTCCAGCGCCCATGCTCGGATGACGGCACTGGCAATGGCCCCTGCCTCGGGAGCGGCAAGTGCTCCGTTGACACCGTCATCCACCCATGTCCGGTTGGCCTCGATGTCGACGAGCACCGGCGTGGTCCCGAGCGCCATCGCTTCGAGCAGCGCGATTGAAACGCCGTCGCTCTCGGCCATGCTGACATACACGTCCGCTCGCGCAACTAGCTCGTGGACAGCGGCTTCGTTGATCTGACCGTGGAACACGACACGATCCGAGATGCCCAGGTCTAGCGCCAGTCTCTCGAGGCCTCTTCGTTCCGGCCCGTCGCCGGCAACATCGAGCTCCCACGCTCCGTCAAGGAGTCTCAGAGCTTCGAGGATGCGATTTGTCCGGTAGAGCGTTGTCAGCGGGCGTGCCGTGACGAGCCTGAGGGGCCGGTCATCCTTTGAGCGCCCCCGGACGCAAGAGCCGAGCGCGGCAAGGCGATCGACCTCGACCCCATATTGGAAGACCAGCACGTCCGCCGCCGCTTCTCCGATGAGTTCCTCGATCGCGATCCGCATGTGCTCTGCGGGCGCCGTCACCAGATCGGCTCCCCGCAGGACGCGGCGCACGCTCTGGCGTATGGCGACGTTGCGGGGCGACAGCAAGACATCGCTTCCGTGAGTTGTCACGACCAACGGGTGAATGCCTGCCGCCAGCGCCATGAGCCCATAGCTCGTTGCTGTGTGGGCGTGAACGAGATCCGGTTGGAGAGTGTTCAGCACCCGCCGTGCGCGCGGGATCTTCGCCAGAGTAGCCTGGCTTGCCCAGCCGAGGTGTGCCGAGATCGTGAACGACGAACGGAAGCTCGGCACGAACCGACGGAGCCCCACCGCACGTGAGGACGTGGACGTCATGGCCGTGCGCTGCGTAGAAGGTCGCAAACCGCGCGGTATGGGGCATCCCGGCCACGCCACGAGCGCGATGCGCATCAACGAACGTGGCGACGCGGTTCGATGAGCCTGAAGGCGACCTTCCGACCGACAGCGAGGCTACGGGCGACCGGGTGCCGGAGTACGGACTCCCAATTGCTCGCCGTTGCGCTGAACCCTCGATCCGGCGCGAGAACATCGAGAGCTCGCAGTTGCTCAATGTGGAGCCGGTGGTAGAAAGGGACTCGTCGCGTGTGTCGCCGGGGTGCTGGAACAGGTCGTTCAGCGACCAGTTCCACCGGTGCCGTCGAGTGCCAGCCGCGCCGCCAGCGTCTCCACACCCTGCTCGAACGCGATGTCGCTTCGAGTATCCCGGGTCGCGATCCCGAGCGTCGGTGAGAGACCCCAGAGGGCAAGAGGTCCACCCGTTGAGGACGTGCAGAGGGAGGCGAGTCGAGGTACTGCTCCGGCAGCGCAATCCGGCGTCTCGGAGATGAGCTCGGAGTTCGAGACGATGGCTGCTCCACGAGCAGGAGCGCTGGTGGAGCAGATGCTGGGCGCCCGAGAGAGATCCTGCCGCGCGCGGAGACTCGCCGCCTCACCCTGAGCCATCGCCGACGCCCACCCTGGCCGAAGGTCATACGTGTGCGGCATGCCGAAGCCGTATCGGATCAGTCCGTCGCCATCGTGCTCGGCGCAGACCCAGTCTCCTGCGGCTGCAGCAATCTCGAGCCGGTTGCCGCCCTCCAAGCGGTGCTGCCAGGCACCGAGTCCGTGTTGGGCGATCGAGACAGGGTTTGCCAGGCGACGATCTTTCGTGAGAGCCGCCAAGCGGTCTGCGGCGAGCGCAGGATCGGGTCCGACGACGCCGGTCATGTCGTTGTAGTACCCGCTCATGGGATCGCCCGCGACGAACGTCCCCAGGAGCTGCGGGCGGCGGAGAATGCGCTTCATGAAACGTCATCGGACGATCGGCCGAGAACCGAGTCATAGAGCGCCTCGAGTGCCGTGATCATCCCGTCGAACGTATAGCGTTCCTGGACACGAGCGACGGCGGTCTTGGCGATGCGGCCCGCGAGAATTCTGTCGTCGAGGAGCGTCTCGATTGACTCAGCGAGGGCCTCGTCGTCGTCGGGCGGGACGAGGAGGCCGGCCCCACCCCCGAGGAGTTCCGGCATCGCGCTCACTGCGGTCGCAACCAGGGGCACACCGGACGCCATCGCTTCGAGCCCGGCCAGCGGCAGACCCTCGGCGCTCGAGCAGATGACGCAGACATCGAAAGCCGAGAGAGTCGCGCGGCGCCGGGATGCTCGCCCGCGAAGATGACCCGATCCTCTATGTGAAGGTCAAGCGTGAGTTGCTCCAGTTCCTGACGACGCGGTCCGTCTCCAACGATGCAGCACGTGAACTCGCACCCTCGACTGTCCAGGAGCGCGACCGCGCGGAGGAGCGCGTCATGCCGCTTCTGCGGTCTGAGCCGTGCGACGATGCCGACGACCCGGGCGTCCTTGGCCAGGCCAAGTTCGTCCCTCGCCGTCTTGCGGGCGACGGAGGTCGCCTCGTGGACGCCGTTGGGAATCGTGCACACCTTGCTCGCAGGGGCCCCGTCGTCGATCACGGACTGCGATACCACCGAGGAGACACCGACGATCCGCGTCGCCGATGGGCCGATCACGAACCGATAGAGCACGCGGCGCATGCGGCTCGGTGCGCCAAACCAGATGTGCTCGTGGACGACCAGCGGACGGTGGGCGAGCCGCGCGATGAGAGAGCCCCACGCCGAGCCTTCGAGCTTGTGGACGTGCAAGAGGTCGCACGTCCTGACCACTCGGACGGCGCGGGCGAGTTTGCGCGGTGAGAACATCCTGCCGGAGCGGCCAAGAACGATCGTCTCGACGCGTGCTTCGACAAGAAGTGGTTCGAGCGGGCCTGAGCCGCGGGTCACGAGAACGACGGGTGTGAAGCGAGCGGGGTCGAGCGCGCATGCGACTTCGACCGCTACTCGCTCGGCACCGCCGGCGAGCAAGCTGTCCACCTGGATCGCAATGCGGGCAGGCCGGCTCACGACGGCCGATGGTACCTGCCTCTCGGCTCACGAGACCGAGGACGAGCGGGAGTTGGACTCGACAGTGACGCCATGTTGTTGCCATTGACCGTTTCCGAATATTGAGAGAAGATATGGGCGGAGCGCTCGGTAAAGGCGCCTTGGAACGCAAACGGGGAATGGGATGATGGGCGGAGCTGGTGTGCGGGCCGGTCGTAGATCGTGGTGGGGTCGGGCTTGGCCAGCTGTCGCCATTGCAGTGTTTGGCGCAGCGGTTTGTGGCGTGGCTACTGCTGTCCCGGCCGGTGTCGCAAGCGCTGCCCTTCCTTCCGGTCTGAGCGATTCGGTCGTCTTCTCGGGTCTCACGTTGCCGACGTCGATCCGGTTTGCTCCGGATGGGAGAGTGTTCAGTGGCGCAGAAGAGCGGGCAGATCTACGTCTACGACAGCCTTGCAGACTCCACCCCGACTCTCGTCACGGACCTGAGTCCGTTCGTGCACGACTTCCAGGATCGCGGCTTGCTCGGCATAGCGGTCGACCCCGGTTGGCCCGTGAGTCCCTACCTTTACGCGCTCTATACGATCGACGCGCGCGTGGGCGTCACGAGTGGTGAAGGGCACGCCCTGGGGTAACGGCTGCCCGAATCCCCCAGGTGGCGACGTCGATGGATGCACTGTGCGGGCGCGGCTCGTCCGTCTGACGGTCACCGGCTCGCCTCTGGCCGTCACGTTCACCAAGACGTTGATCAACAACGAGTGGTGCGAGCAGTTCCAAACTCACACGATCGGCGATCTCCACTTTGGCCCCGACGGCGCGCTGTACGCAAGCGGCGGTGAAGGAGCCGGATACGCCGGCGTCGACTACGGCCAGTTCGGCGGCTCGAGTGGGAGTCCGACGAAGCAGAACCCCTGCGGCGATCCGCCCGGCGGTCTCGGCACCGCCCTCTTTCCGACGACGTCCGAGGGTGGCGCGTTGCGCAGTCAGAGCTTGAGGCGGCCGGCTGGTGAGCCCCGCCTTCTCAACGGCACCGTGATTCGTGTCGATCCGCTCACGGGCGATGCTCTCCCCGACAACCCTCTCGCTGGGGCGGCAAGTGTAAACGAGCGCCGTGTGATCGCCTCGGGCCTTCGCAACCCCTACCGTTTCGCCTTCCGCCCCGATCCTGCTAATCCCGGCCTGTTCTGCCGGACTTGTGGGTCGGCGACGTCGGGTGGGCGAAGTGGAGGAGATCAACCGCATCGCAAACCCGCTCACTGCCGTTCCCAACTTCGGGTGGCCATGCTACGAAGGCGGAGGCCCACTGCCGGCTATCAGGGGCTCGACGACGTGCTCTGCAACGGCCTCTACTCGGCTGGAACCGCCGCGGCGCCTGTGTTCGCGCTACAGCCACTCGTCGCAGGTTTCCTCGGGCGACTCCTGCGGCGGCGGCGGCGGAACGTCTGCGGTCAGCAGGGATCGCGTTCTATCAGGGCGCATCATGCCATCGAAGTACAACAACGCTCTGTTCTTCGCGGACTACACCCGGAACTGCATCTGGGCGATGTTGCCGGGATCGAATGGCGTCCCCGACCCAACGAAGGTAGAGGGGTTTGCGAGCGGCACTCCGACGCCAGTCGACATCGAGCCGGGCCCAAACGGTGACCTTTTCTACGTCGACATCGGGGGCGGGACGATCCATCGGATCTCGGGAAGCGCCCCCTCGGCCGTCGCGACGGCGACGTCGCCGGTCTACGGCGCCACGCCATTGTCGGTCTCGTTCTCGGGCACCCAGTCGAGCTCACCGGCGGGTCATGCGCTGTCGTACGCCTGGGACCTCGACGGCAACGGCACGTACACCGACTCCAGTTCGCCGACCCCGACCAGGTCGTATACGACCGGGGGGGTCGTCGACGTACGTGTGCGGGTGACGGACACTGTGACCAACGTCACGGCTACGAGCCCGCCCGTGCGCGTGGTTCCCGGGGGCTCGCCACCGACGGTTCCGACGATTACGGCGCCTGCCACGTTCAAGGTGGGTGACGAGATCGCATTCTCGGGCTCGGCATCGGATCCCGAGGACGGATCTCTGACCGAGGCGTCGCTCTCGTGGTCGATTCAACTTCGGCACTGCAACCTGGCGAACACCGTCTGCCATACCCACTTCGTCGAAACGCACACCGGAGCGAGCGGTTCGTTTACGGCACCGAACCACGAGCACCCAGCCCACCTCGACCTCGTGCTCACGGCGACGGACTCGACGGGGCTCTCGACTTCGAAGACGCTGTCCATCGACCCGCAGACGGTCACGCTGCACATGCGGTCGAACACGGCCGGCATAGAGCTCACAGCGGGCAGTGTGACGCAAGCGACGCCGTTCGACCTCACCGCGATCGTAGGATCGGTGAACAGCATCAATGCTCCGTCGCCGCAGACTGCAGGCGGTTCCACATATATCTACACGGCGTGGTCCGATGCAGGCCCGCAGTCCCACGAGGTCACCGCAGGCACTTCGGATGCGACGTACACGGCGACCTTCGATGTCAGCAGCGATTTGGCGTTGGGGAAGGTGGCGTCGGCGTCGTCGGTGGAGCCGCCGGATCAGTACAACGGGTTTGGGGTGTTTTCGGCGGCGAAGGCGGTTGATGGTGATGGGTTGACGCGGTGGTCGTCGTCGTATGCGGATAATCAGTGGTGGCAGGTGGATTTGGGGTCGGCGCAGTCGGTGTCGTCGGTGTCGGTTGTGTGGGAGGCGGCGTATGCGTCGTCGTACAAGATTCAGGTGTCGACGAACGGGACGGCGTTCACGGATGTCGCGACGGTGGCTGGGACTGGCGCGGGGGTGAAGCTGACGTCGTTTACGGCGGTCTCGGCGCGGTATGTGCGGGTGTTGGGGGTGTCGCGGGCGACGCCGTACGGGCTCTCGTTCTTCACGGTGCAGGTGTTCGGGCCGTCTGGTGGTGGCGCGGTGCCGGTGAATTCGGTGTTGCCGGTGGTGTCGGGGTCTGTGGTGCAGGGGCAGACGTTGTCGGCGTCGACGGGGACGTGGTCGAATGCGCCGACTTCGTATGCGTATCAGTGGCGTCGCTGTGATAGCGGGGGCGCGAATTGCGTCAATGTCGGGTCGGGGTTGGCGTCGTATGTGTTGGCTGCTGCGGATGTGGGGTCGACGGTGCGGGTCGTGGTGACGGCGTCGAACGGGTCGGGCCCGGGGGCGCCGGCTACCTCGCTGCAGACCGGGGTCGTGACGGGGTCGGGTGGCGGCGGCGGCGATTTGGCGTTGGGGAAGGTGGCGTCGGCGTCGTCGGTGGAGCCGCCGGATCAGTACAACGGGTTGGGGTGTTTTCGGCGGCGAAGGCGGTTGATGGTGATGGGTTGACGCGGTGGTCGTCGTCGTATGCGGATAATCAGTGGTGGCAGGTGGATTTGGGGTCGGCGCAGTCGGTGTCGTCGGTGTCGGTTGTGTGGGAGGCGGCGTATGCGTCGTCGTACAAGATTCAGGTGTCGACGAACGGGACGGCGTTCACGGATGTCGCGACGGTGGCTGGGACTGGCGCGGGGGTGAAGCTGACGTCGTTTACGGCGGTCTCGGCGCGGTATGTGCGGGTGTTGGGGGTGTCGCGGGCGACGCCGTACGGGCTCTCGTTCTTCACGGTGCAGGTGTTCGGGCCGTCTGGTGGTGGCGCGGTGCCGGTGAATTCGGTGTTGCCGGTGGTGTCGGGGTCGGTGGTGCAGGGGCAGACGTTGTCGGCGTCGACGGGGACGTGGTCGAATGCGCCGACTTCGTATGCGTATCAGTGGCGTCGCTGTGATAGCGGGGGCGCGAATTGCGTCAATGTCGGGTCGCGGGTTGGCGTCGTATGTGTTGGCTGCTGCGGATGTGGGGTCGACGGTGCGGGTCGTGGTGACGGCGTCGAACGGGTCGGGCCCGGGGGCGCCGGCTACCTCGCTGCAGACCGGGGTCGTGACGGGGTCGGGTGGCGGCGGCGGCGATTTGGCGTTGGGGAAGGTGGCGTCGGCGTCGTCGGTGGAGCCGCCGGATCAGTACAACGGGTTTGGGGTGTTTTCGGCGGCGAAGGCGGTTGATGGTGATGGGTTGACGCGGTGGTCGTCGTCGTATGCGGATAATCAGTGGTGGCAGGTGGATTTGGGGTCGGCGCAGTCGGTGTCGTCGGTGTCGGTTGTGTGGGAGGCGGCGTATGCGTCGTCGTACAAGATTCAGGTGTCGACGAACGGGACGGCGTTCACGGATGTCGCGACGGTGGCTGGGACTGGCGCGGGGGTGAAGCTGACGTCGTTTACGGCGGTCTCGGCGCGGTATGTGCGGGTGTTGGGGGTGTCGCGGGCGACGCCGTACGGGCTCTCGTTCTTCACGGTGCAGGTGTTCGGGCCGTCTGGTGGTGGCGCGGTGCCGGTGAATTCGGTGTTGCCGGTGGTGTCGGGGTCTGTGGTGCAGGGGCAGACGTTGTCGGCGTCGACGGGGACGTGGTCGAATGCGCCGACTTCGTATGCGTATCAGTGGCGTCGCTGTGATAGCGGGGGTGCGATCGTGTCAATGTCGGGTCGGGGGTCGTCGTCGTATGTGTTGGCTGCTGCGGATGTGGGGTCGACGGTGCGGGTCGTGGTGACGGCGTCGAACGGGTCGGGCCCGGGGGCGCCGGCTACCTCGCTGCAGACCGGGGTCGTGACGGGGTCGGGTGGCGGCGGCGGCGATTTGGCGTTGGGGAAGGTGGCGTCGGCGTCGTCGGTGGAGCCGCCGGATCAGTACAACGGGTTTGGGGTGTTTCGGCGGCGAAGGCGGTTGATGGTGATGGGTTGACGCGGTGGTCGTCGTCGTATGCGGATAATCAGTGGTGGCAGGTGGATTTGGGGTCGGCGCAGTCGGTGTCGTCGGTGTCGGTTGTGTGGGAGGCGGCGTATGCGTCGTCGTACAAGATTCAGGTGTCGACGAACGGGACGGCGTTCACGGATGTCGCGACGGTGGCTGGGACTGGCGCGGGGGTGAAGCTGACGTCGTTTACGGCGGTCTCGGCGCGGTATGTGCGGGTGTTGGGGGTGTCGCGGGCGACGCCGTACGGGCTCTCGTTCTTCACGGTGCAGGTGTTCGGGCCGTAGTCGGCCAGCTCGACCTGTGGTGAGCCCCGGCCCGCGGAGACTGCAGCCGCACGGTGGGCGTCGCCCCGTGGTCTCTCTCTCTCGCCACAGGGGAGCAGGGTCGTCCGCCTCGACAAGAGATCGAAACGGGCGACCCCGCGGTCACATCGTGTGGTGGGCCTAGCCTTGGTACTCGGTGGCACCGAGATCCGGCGCGCCGACCCGCGGTCTGCCGTAGAAATCGGTCGGAGGCGTGTAGGCCGCATCCGCCCGACCGATCGCCGGGCTGCCCGACGAGAGCTGGTAGGCCTTCGAACTTCGATCCGTGAACCTCGGGTCGGCAACGGCGTTCCCAGCCCCGAGGGTGAACAGCGTCGACGATCCATAGGTCGGTTCGAAGTCGCCGCGCGGGTTGTTGAATGCGAGGTTGTTGCGAACCACGTTGCTCGTCATCGTGCCGCCCGATCCGTAGACCCCGCGGTTCGCACTGTTCGCGATGATGTTGTTCACGACCAGGACGTTCTTCGTCGCAAACGCGTTTCCCTCCCCGTAGATCTGAACGGCGTTACCGGCCCTGGTGTTCGGCTGGTATGCGTTGTCGAACGTATTGTTCGTGATCACGAGACCGTTGTTCTGGCTGCCGACCTGGATGTGATATCCGCTCGCCTGGTCGTAGAAGAGGTTGTCCGCTATGACGCCACCGACGGTCCCATGCTGGATCCCGTCCGTGTTCGAGCCGGCGTTGCCGTAGTAGACGCCATGCGTGCCGAAGGCGGCGTACGGGTCGTTGTTCGGCCACCAGCCGCCGTTGTTGTGGATCCGGTTGCTCCAGATCTGCACATTGCTTGAGTAGGTCGGGGAGGCGGTTCCTGCGCCGGCGCCCACGATGATCCCCTGCATGCCGTTGTCGTGAATATCGTTACCGACGATCTCGACGTTGGTGGCGGAGTCGATCTTGACCCCGTCGCCCTTGTCGTTTGCGATCTCGAAGCCCTGCAGCCGAACACCCACCGATCGAGAGATGAACACTGCCGGATAGGCCTCGTTCGAGGGGCCGGTTAGGGCGACGCGCTCGCCGGGGTAGGCGCGAACGGTGATGGGACTCGCCGCACTCGCGGTCTTCGCCTGGAGATTGATCTGCCCGGCATAGGAGCCACCGCGAACGTTGATTGTCGTACCAGGCCCCGCGACGCTCCAGGCTTTCCCGATCGTCGCGAACGGGGCGCCGATCGTTCCGGCGTTCCCGTCGGACCCATTGCTTCCGCTCACGTACAGCGCTCTGGCCGAGGACGGCCCCAGGCGGGGGGGAAGTTTCGATCCGTACGAGCCCGATGAGACAGGCGTCGGTGCCGTCGGGGAGATCTCCGCCGTCGGGTCGGATGCCGACGTGCCGGTCCCGACGGTGTTCGTGGCGCTGACCATGACCCGAAGCGTGGCTCCGGCGTCAGCTGTGACCGGCGTGTAGGACGACGAGGTGGCACCCGCGATGTCCGAGCAGGCACTACCCGAGTTGCTGCACCGCGACCACTTGTACGCGTACGACGACGGCGATCCGTTCCACGTGCCCGGCGAGGACGTGAGGCGCGATCCGACCTGCGTCGTTCCCGAGATCGACGGTGTTTGTGTCGCGAGCGGAGCGCCGCCGGCCGTCGGCGTGCTGTCGCCGTAGACACGGATCTCCCAGACCGAGAAGCCGTAGGGGGTGCCTCGGGTCAGACCGAGCACGCGGACGTAGCGGGCGTTCACTGGGGGGAAGGTGCTCTTCCGCAATTCCGGCGCAGACATCGTTTCTGAAGCGACATCCGTGAACGCCGTCCCGTTCGTCGACACCTGAATCTTGTACGACGACGCATACGCCGCCTCCCACACAACCGACACCGACGACACCGACTGCGCCGACCCCAAATCCACCTGCCACCACTGATTATCCGCATACGACGACGACCACCGCGTCAACCCATCACCATCAACCGCCTTCGCCGCCGAAAACACCCCAAACCCGTTGTACTGATCCGGCGGCTCCACCGACGACGCCGACGCCACCTTCCCCAACGCCAAATCGCCGCCGCCGCCACCCGACCCCGTCACGACCCCGGTCTGCAGCGAGGTAGCCGGCGCCCCCGGGCCCGACCCGTTCGACGCCGTCACCACGACCCGCACCGTCGACCCCACATCCGCAGCAGCCAACACATACGACGCCAACCCCGACCCGACATTGACGCAATTCGCGCCCCCGCTATCACAGCGACGCCACTGATACGCATACGAAGTCGGCGCATTCGACCACGTCCCCGTCGACGCCGACAACGTCTGCCCCTGCACCACAGACCCCGACACCACCGGCAACACCGAATTCACCGGCACCGCGCCACCACCAGACGGCCCGAACACCTGCACCGTGAAGAACGAGAGCCCGTACGGCGTCGCCCGCGACACCCCCAACACCCGCACATACCGCGCCGAGACCGCCGTAAACGACGTCAGCTTCACCCCCGCGCCAGTCCCAGCCACCGTCGCGACATCCGTGAACGCCGTCCCGTTCGTCGACACCTGAATCTTGTACGACGACGCATACGCCGCCTCCCACACAACCGACACCGACGACACCGACTGCGCCGACCCCAAATCCACCTGCCACCACTGATTATCCGCATACGACGACGACCACCGCGTCAACCCATCACCATCAACCGCCTTCGCCGCCGAAAACACCCCAAACCCGTTGTACTGATCCGGCGGCTCCACCGACGACGCCGACGCCACCTTCCCCAACGCCAAATCGGTGGTCCCAGCAGGACCGGCGGCCGGGGGTGCGGTGTCGACGACGTTGTCGACGATCACCGTTGCCGAGGTCGAGCCGGTAGTGCCGCTCCCGGCGTACGCGACGGCCCGGAGGACGTGCGCGCCCTCCGAGAGTTCGGTCGTATCGAGCACCGAGTCGTTGCCGTTGTAGTCGTACGGTGGGTTCCGCTCCGTCCACCGAACCGTTCCATCGATCGAGAAGTCGATGCGCGAGGGCACTCTGCCAGAGGCGAAGACGCGCCAGAGGATGTTCCCAGAAACGCGCTGGCCGTCTGTCACTGTGCTCGAAAGGTCGGTCGATTGGGCTCCTGCCGCGGTCGACACGGCGACGACGAGGAGTGTGACGAAGAGGATGGAAGCGAAGGTCGTCAGCTTCCCACGGGTGAGGTTGGCGGCAATTGGCATGCTTGTTCCATCGGCAACTCTTTGGTGACTCTTATCCCCCGTTAGGGTCGAGAAACGACCCGTTGCAGGCATCGAGCGCCCCCACTGTCACCCGAAAGAGGGAGCCGAACCGCGCATTCGGGGGAGGGGGAATCGGCCTCGAATAATCGAAACGAAGTGTGAGAGATGCTCGTAGAACCCAATCCGGACAGAGGTACGCCTCGCGTCACCGACGGCGGTCGAGAAGCCCGCCTGCTTCATCCGGCGCAGTCGTTCGGACCACTGTCACCCGAGCTCGTCCTGGTTTCACCCGCCGACGTGGCCGAGGTCGCGAGGTACCTTCTGCCCGATCGGCCTTGGGAGCAGTTCGTTCCGCCCGTGGTTCCCGGCGCAGATCGAGTTCCCGCGGCCGCTCCCGACGCTCGACCCATTCCGTCTCAGCCCGGCCGAGAGCTGCCCGAGCCGCAACTGGTTTCCGGTCGTCGCGGCCTCGGGCGCGGGGTGGGCCGCCCGTCGTTCGCCCTGCTCGCCTGGGCTTCGTTCGGTGCCTTGGTGCTCGTCGGCAGCCTTCCGTTCGTCCGAAACGGCCCGACGCTCGGAGAGGTAGCTCCAGCACAGACGAGCACGGCGGGGTCCGGTGACTCCCGGAGCGCCGGGGAAGTAGAGGGCGGTCGGCCTCCTGCTCGGATCGCGAAGGGAGGTGCTCTGGCACCAGAGAAGCCGACGGGCGTGGGCGCCGCGGGAAAAGCGAAGCCCATCGGCTCCGAACCCGTTTCACCCCCAGCGCCGGCCGCGCCCGCGAAGCCCGCCGTCCCTGGTTCATCGGCGAAAGCGGTCGGGACCCCGCGGGTCGTGAAGGAGCTGAAGCCCTACTCGGGGGCGTATATTGCCGGTGACTTCCGGCTCGTGTTCGACCGCACGAGGTCACGGATCGTGTCCCTCACCGTCAACGGATTGTGCGGTGGGAAGGTCATGATCGAAGGCGTTCACGTTTCCGAGGACGGGCGGTTCTCCCATAGTTCGGATGCGGGCCGTTCGGAGCTGGTCGTCGAGGGGCGCTTTTCGCCACCGGATCTCGTGACGGCGACGATCCGTCAGGTGCGGCCCGCGTGCGCAGCTGACTCGCGGTCCGTCACCGCCGAGATCAGCTGACCAACCGCTCGCGCGCAGGGCCGTCGCGACCCCTTAGGACCGGGAGCGTGGCTACGCTGATGTCGATTCGAGCAGGCGAGCGATGTCGGGGGGGACCGCGTCGAGCCAGGTGCGTCGATCGCGGACGGCGCGCCGCAGTGCGCGAGCCGGTTTGAGAACCTGTTCTCGAAGGCTGCGGCGGCCTGAGCCGTAGCGGTGGATCAGGGCTTCGGTCCGTTGTCGGCGCTCACGGGCGAGAGCGCTCGTCTCCTCATCGACATCCCACTCCTCGGCCACGATACGATAGACCTCGCTCATCGAACGCAACTGCCGCTCGAGCCCGGAAGAGTTGCTCCCCTCGATCTCGCGGTGAACGGCCAACCTACCGGCGACGGGAGTCGCCGTGAAGCCGTGGGCCGCTATGCGCAGCCACAACTCGTAGTCCTCCGCGGCCGTCAGCGACTCTCGCCATTCGCCGGCGGCTGCCAGTGCCTCCCGGCGCACGGTCGGAAAGAAGACGAAGTTCCGACGCAGCAGCTCCCTGAGCGTCGTCCGCGCGTCGGTCGGGGTCCGGTCGGGAGGATTCTGGTTCACCATCGCGCTCGTTCGCCGGACTCTGCCGGTTGCATGATCGAGAACCCACGCATCGGTGAACGCGAGACCGGCCGAAGGAACATGTCCGAGTGCGAGTCCCATCCGCTCCAGGTAGTCCGGGAAGAGGAGGTCGTCGGCATCGAGAAACGCGATCAAGGTCCCCGCGCCTCGGCGAGCGCTCGATTGCGCGCGGCCGATGGGCCCCGATTCTCCTGCGAGAACACGCGAACACGGCCGTCCTCGCGGGCCAGTGCGTCTGCGCGCGCGCGTGTGTCGTCGCTCGAACCGTCGTCGACGACCACGATCTCGAGGTCTCGGACGGATTGGAGGAGGGCAGACCGGATCGCTGCCTCGATGGTCGTCGCCGCCTCGTAGGCCGGCATGACGATCGTGAACGTGGGGCCATTCACCTGGCGGTACGGGGGGTGGATCCCTGCAAGCCCGCGAGCGCCGCGCAGAGACCGAGCATCAGCCAGAGTTGCTTGTCGTAGAGCCCGGGCAGCAACGCGTACGCGACGAGGAACGCGCTGGTGGCGATGACGACCCCACGCGCAAGCAACTCACCCTCGGTGTCGCCGGCTCGCGCGCGCTGGCGGTAGCCGACGACCCCGCTTGCGAGACAGCCTCCGCAGAGGATCATGAGCAGCGCAACGCCGACGACTCCGAGCTCGGCGAGCACAGAGAGATACATATTGTGCACCGGTGCATCGGCAACGAGTGCCCTGACATCGTAGAACGTCGTCGTGGAGGTGATGTATTCCGACTCGACGACCGTGAAGTTCCCGAGGCCGACACCCTGGAGAGGATGATCCCTGAAGACGTCGATCGCGATGTTGTACTGGTCGACGCGTCCGGCACTGTCGGCTGCGGAGATGGCCGACACGCGTTGTCGCGCGCTAGCGGGCGCCACGACCGCGTAATACCCGACCGTGACAGCGGCGACGACGAGAGTGAGGGCCAATACCTGGGCGCGGACGGGGCCTGCGAGAAACGCCGCAGTGACGATCGCCGCGAACAGCGTCACGATGCCCCCGCGGGAGCCCGTCAGGAACAGGCTCGGCAGCAGCACGCAGATCATCAGGATGAGCAACAGCCGTTGTGGGCCGCGAGTCGCGGCGAGCATGACGACGGCGAGCACGATCGCCGCCACGATGACGGCCGCGAGAAAGTTCGGATCGGCCAGCCCGCCGACGAGTCGCCCGGAATCGCCCGCCGTCAACCCGTTGACGAGCCCGTACCCGGTGGTCATGAAGGCACCGGTGAGGAAAGCCCAGATCACCCAGCGCAGGTGATCGATCGATCGAACGGCCGAGTAGACGACGAAGACGAGCAGGACATCCTGGATCAGCCGGCTGGAGAAGTACGTCGTTTCGCCAAGGTCGGGCGCCCAGACGCCTGAGACGAGACCCCAGAGGGCGAAGGCGGTTGCGCTGGCAGTCAGCCATGGCCGTTCCCAGATCATCACGCGCACGCCGCTTTCCCGGTCGACGACCCTCCAGGCCCAGGCGAGCATAAGGACGGCTCCGAGGATCTTGACCAGGGTGAGGTTTCCTCCGTACGCGGCGGGGAGGAACTCGAAGAACCCGAGGAGCACGAACAGCACCAGCCCACCAGTGAGATGGAGGAATGCATACCCGGCCACGCAGAGGCCGACGGCAGCGAAGATCAGCAACCCGGGTTGGACGCTCGCACCGCGTCCGATCGCGAGTGCCAGCACGCAAGCTCCGAAGGCCAAGAGTGGGCCGCGACGGAGTGTGTTCAGTGCGTCCAGAGGGCTCACCTGACGCCGCGGATGGCACTCCCGCGTCTGCCGACGGTCGGCGCCGCAGCGGGAACCGTGGCCGGTTTCGTATTGGGCTCGGCCGAGGGGTACTGCTCGCCCGAATACTCGTACTCACTCCCCTCCCTGAGGCGCTTCCGCGTCGTCACCACGAACCCCGTTGGAGAGATGCGATTCTGCTGCAGCATCTCGCGGAGCTCTGCGAGCTTCTCGCGCTGCGTGTGTCCGAGCCTGACGGCGACGAGGACACACTCGGTGGCAGCCGCCATCGTCAGGACCTCGGCGACCTCGGTGACGGGTGGAGCGTCGATGACGATGACGTCGGCATAGTTCGAGAGCTCGTCCAGCATCTGTCGGAATCGCTCGCCCGTGATGTTCACCCCGTTCCCGCCCGGGGACGAAAGCAGCAACTGAAGGTGCGGATGAGCGGGCGCCGAGATGAGCGCCGACTCCGGGGCGGCACGCTTGGCAAGGAGCCGCGCGAGCCCGTCGCGTCCGGCCGGTGTGTTGAAGATCGTGGCGACCGAAGGTCGGTGGACGTCTCCGTCGATGAGGATCACGCGATTGCTGGCCGCGGCCAGCGTGATCGCGAGATTCACAGCGGTCGTCGTCTTTCCGTCCCCGGGGCTGGCGCTCGTGATCAGAACGGACCTTGGGTACGCGCCGTCGGCCCCGAGCGTCTCGAGCACGGCCCGAAGCGTGCGGTATCCTTTCCACGCTCCGTAGGGCATGTCCGCGCGTCCGGAGAGGAACCCGCGCATTGCACGATCCGGGAGCCGTGGGATTCTCGCCAGAATCGGCAGCCGATGACCGACGAGTAGGTCGTCCTCACTCGTTACCCTCGGGCTTGCGAACTCGAGAAGTGCGGCGATACCACAGCCGAGAAGAAGGGCGACGAAGAAGGCCGAGACGAGGCTGAACACGGGACGTGGCCAGACCGGAGCGTAGGGCGTCTCCGCGAATGTGAGCAGCCGGAGTGTTGGGTCCGCGCTCCCGATGTCTTGAGTCAGTTCGGCGATCGCTTGTTGGAGCGACGCGTACTGGAAGTTTCCCTCACGCGTGGACGCGGGAATCGCTGCTGCACGGGCGGTCAGGCGCCTGATCTGTTTCCTTAGCTCGCGTTGGAACTCCGCGTTACGGGCCGCCAGAGCATTCTTCGCGAACCCGTTTGCAATGTTTGTCGCATCGTCGGCCGACGCCGCCTTCCCGACGATGGAGACGGTGCTGACCTGACCCAACGGCTTGACCTCGACGGAGCCCCTGTCGGCGAGAGCACCGAGCGAGGCGAGGGCAGGTCGCGAGATCGCTGCGGAGCCGAGGATACGGGCTGCGGTAACGACAGGCGCCGAGTCGCCGTACGTGGCTCGAATGAGGCTGAACCCACGAAAGGTGTTGTCATCCGGAGCGAGGGGGGTGACGAGGATGTCAGCGGTGGCCTCATAGCGCTTCTCCGCAATATGCACAGCGACGAAGGTCACACCGACGGCGATCCCGACGAGCGCCGTGATCAGCACCCAGTGTCGCTTCAGGGCGGTCAACAGGCGGACGCTGCCGGACTGCTCGGCCCGGAACGACGAGATCGGCGAATTAGTGGACGTCATTTGTGTTCCGACTCGATCGGCATCCTCGGACTCCGACTGAAGAGGATAGCTGTAGGTCGTAGAATCGCTGGGCGACGGCCCTGGCCGTGCTGCCCTTGGCGTCGCGTTGTCAGGCCCCACATACAAGTGCTCATTCGACGCTGTAGCGGCCCGCTCCTTGCCAGCCGCCCATTCCTTGTCGTCCACATCCGACGTCGGCTGGATCGGCTCTTCGAGTGAATCGCGCGGCTCGTTGGTGAACTGGATCGCCTGGCGAGGCGAGTTGACGACGGAGAGGTGTCCGTCAGCGTCCCGCGAGCCGCGATCGCCGGTGATGAACCATTCACCCCGAAAGGCCGCGCCCCGGCCCTTCGCCGCATTCCAGTATCCCGCAAAGAGCGTCGGCGGCCGACCTAGGACAGCGATATCGCCGACTTCGCCGTACGGCAGCTCCTTCCCATCGGCGTCGACCACGGAGACCTCGTGGCCGGGAGAGACACGTTTCGTGCCCGGAGGTGCCTGCTCGTCATCGGTGCTCATCGCCAGAAGGGGCGCCTCCGTCAAGCCGTAGGTTTCGTGGATCGTGAGCCCGCACCCGGCTCTGAAACGGTCCGACGACAGTCTCGTCGAGGAGACCGCTCGTCGAGACTGCGCGCCTGAGGCGTCCCAGATCCGCGAACGCGAAGTTGTCGTTGTTTACCAGGGCCCGGTATTCTTCGGCCGACTGGCACAGAACGGTTACGGCGACCCGCTCGAGGGTCGAGAGGCGCTCGGCGGCGTCGAACGGGACATCGTGGACGAGTACCTCGGCACCGCAAGACCACGCGCCGATGAGTGTATTCCAGACAGAGGCTGCCGATCCCGTCGGAGCGGTGTTGAAGACGAGGTCGCCGGAGCGGGCATCGAGCAAGACGCGGGCCTGACTCCTGGCGGCTGCCGTTGACGCATGACTGAATAGCACACCTCTCGACGGGCCGGCGGCGCCCGCTTCGGATGTGTAGAGGATGAACGCCGAATCGGTTGCGCGGGTCTCAGACGTCGGTGCGTCCGTCGGCTTTCCACGAAAGTCGCGCGACACTTCATCGGTGCTCAGTTCGTCCATCCGCCGTTCGAGAGTTGACTGCAGACGGTCGACGTCGGCACGAGCGCGTCGATCGGCGATGATGAGGTCTGCCCTCGAGTCGCGAGCGCGGAACGCCAGGTCTCGGGTCCGCGAAACCTCTCGGACAGGGTACGGCGATCATGCCGGCCTTCAACACCCCGAGCATCACGGTGAGCCAAACCGACGTCTCGTCGACGATTACGATGACCCTGTCTCCCGGCGCGTTTCCCCGGGCGCGAAGGACGCTCGACCACCGAGCTGCCTCACGGGTCACCTCGACGAACGTTGCGCGCTTGATCACGCCGTCCGCATCGACCGATGTTAGCGCCCGGCGCCTCGAGTTCAAAGCCAAAGCTTCGACGACGTCACGGGTGAAGTTGAACTCAGCCGGGATGTCCCACCCGCCACGCGCCTCATTGAAGTGACCCACTCCGGAGTCTGGCTGTCGGGAGCGTGGCACGGCTAGTGTGGTGTCCCGGAGCGTTCCGCCTGTTGGCCTCGGAGGCTGTTGGAAGATCCAACCCGGCCAAGAAGGTACGGCCGGCGCCGATCCCGCTCCAGTTTCCGTGCGAGTGTCCGAAGACGGCACGCTGGGGGTCGGTTCCCGAAGCATGCGCAGGGTCGGGATGACCGCTGACGCATGTCGCCCCCGTAGGTGGCGTTGGATGGGCTACAGCGACGAAACAAGACAGACGCCGGCTGTCGTCGTCTATCGTGTTCGAGCGCGGCGCTCGACGGCTGCACAACCCCGCTCCGACCATCAATCTGGATGCCATTCATGTCTAACTCGAGGATAACCGCGACGACGGCACGGCGGCGTGACCCCCGCCCACTCGCATGACACCGGATTTGGTGTCGGTAGTGATGCCGGTGTTCAACGGGGAGCGGTTCCTGGCCGCGGCCGTCGAGAGCGTGCTGTCCCAGGGGTACGAGCCGTTGGAACTCGTGGCGGTGGACGACGGGTCGACGGACGGATCGGCGGGGATCCTGGAGCGGGTCGCGGCAGAAGACGGTCGCGTGCGGGTCGTATCGCAGGCCAATCAGGGTCACGCGGGAGCGTTGAACGCGGCATTGGAACAAGCGCGGGGCGAGTTCGTCGCGGTGTTGGATTGTGATGACGAGGCCTTGCCGGGCCGGCTCGAGGCTCAGGTGGAGGCTCTGCACGGAGACAAGGCCCTGGCGGCGGTCGGCGGCGGCGTGGTGTTGTGGAGCGAGGAGTCCGGTGACTTCTTCACGACCCAGCCGCCGACAGAAGCCCAGCAGCTTCGGCGGGCTCTCGAGACGACACCGGGTTGCCCACTTCTCCATTCTGCGGTCACGATGCGGCGTGAGGCCGTCCTCGCGCTCGGTGGCTATCGGCCGGGTCTCACGCTCGCTCTCGACTACGATCTGTGGTTGCGTGTCATCGAGCGGTACGACGTCGCGAACCTTGCACGACCTGTCGTGCGCTATCGCATCCACGACCTGCAGACGACGGGAACGAAGACGGAGCAGGTCGCAATCGAGAACGCTGCTGCGCGGGTCGCCGCCAGAATTCGTCGCGCTGGAGGACGCGACCCTGTCCCGCAGACTAGGCTCCCCGTCGATGACCTGGTGCGCCTCGTGGGCGTAAGCGAGCACGACGTGGCCGTGGCGGTCGTCGACTACGCGTCTTGGTATGCACGAACGGCACTGGCTGCCGGCCAGCCCCGAGTGGCGGCGGAGACCTTCGCGCTCGCCGAGCGGTATGCGGCGTCCTCGGGAGACCCCGCGCTTGCCGCCCACGTCGCGTCGGCGCGCCTGATGGCAGAGCCGCGGTCGCGCATCGCCCGTGCACGCGCGGCGGCGACCCGACCGGTGCGTCGGCTGCTCGGGCGCGCGTAAGGGGTTTGCGGCTTGTCGACGGAGTCGAGAGCATCGAGCAGAGCTCGCTAGCGCCGAGCGCGGCGAAGCTCGTCTGCGAGGGCCGCGCTCGCAGCCGCCGGGCTGAAGCTACGGGCATGGGATGCGGCGGCGCGCCCGCGGAGCGCGCGGCGGCCTTCGGACGAGCTGAGCAGGCCGAGGATGGCGTCTGCGAAGGCGCGCGGCTCGTCGGCGGCGACGAGTCCATCGCCGTCGAGGAACTCGATGCCCGCGAGCGCCTCCGGTGCGGCAACGACCGGTCGGGCGAACGCGAGGGCCTCCACGAGTTTGACTTTCATTCCGGTTCCCTCGCGGATGGGCACGATCACAACCTGGGCCTCCGCGTACCGTGCAGCCAGGTCGTCAACGTGGCCGGCCAGCTCAACCCCAGCAGGGGGTGCCTCACGAAAGGCCTCGCACACCTCGCCGCAGGCGACGAGGCGGGCCGACGGTTGCCCGACACGCACGAGCGGCCAGACCTCGTCGAGGAACCAGCGCAACCCCGAGATGTTCGGGACGTGCGAACTCCCCACGAAGAGAAGCGTTCCCTGCACGCCGTCATGCTCGACGAGGTGTGGGTACGCGGGGATACCGACTGGCGCGGTGACTGTGTTCGAGGCGGGCAGCAGTTCGCGGAACGTTGCGCGATCGGCATCGGAGATGGCGATTACGAGGTCGGCACGCGCGAGCCAGTCGCGCTCCCGGTCTGCGGTGATGCCGTCGTCGGCGCTCGCAACGTGGCGGTGGAGGACGTCGTGTGTGATCACCGCGGTGCGGAAGCACCGGTCGGTGGTGAAGAGTTCGGTGAGCCACGCGTAGTTCACGATCACCCAATCCGGCCGCGGGCCTCGTTCGAGAACTGCGGCGACGGCCTTCCGTTCCTCGTCGTCTACGGGGCGCACCCATTCCCACGAGTGCGGTTCCGGGGGGGAGGGGTGGCGACGAGACGGGCGGCGACGAGGGAAGGTAGGCGGCGGCTGATAGACCAGGAGCCGATCTTGACGTGCCCCGGGGACACGATCGGGACATGCCGCGAGACGAGCGTGGAGCGAAAGGCGATCCGGCTGCCGTCGAGGTAGGGTCTCCGCAGCGGCAGGACGGAGACGTCGATTCCAGCCCCGGCAAGGGCCTCGAGCAGAGTGAGGAGGTAGAGCTGGGCGCCACCCCCTGGCTGGGGGAGGACGCGTGTGATGACGAGCGCGCGAGTCATGGAGCGAAGGCGAAATCTACCAACCGCCAACCCGGATGAACGGGCCGCAAGGCGTGACCGTTGTCTGTTCGCTCACCTGCTCGGTGCCGGGGCGACGGCGGCACGGGCAGCACTCAACCGGGATCGGAGTGGCGCCCCTCGGGTTGTCGCCGACCGCACCATCCCCCAGCGGTCGCCTTGAGCGATCGAGGCTGCGATCAGTTGGACGGCGTACCAGCGGCGGTTGGCCTTGATCGAGTCCTCGAGCGCGTTGCGTTCGCCGGGAGTCATACCGGCAAGACGGCGGCTTCTCGCAAGCACGTCCACGCGCGCGGCGAGATCCGCGAGCAGGTCTCCGGTGAGGCTGGTCGAGGTGCGTCGGTAGGTCATGAGCGGCTCATCGACCATGCCCACTGCCGACCCGGTGGACAGGAGACGGATCCATAGGTCCCAGTCCTCGCCGATCGAGAGACGCTCGTTGTAGCAACCTCGCAGAATGCGCGAACGCCGAACCGCCGGCCATGATCCGAAGAAACACCGGTCGAGGATCGCGAGCCGCTGATCTGCGGCGGCGAACGGATCGAGCTCGAACAGGATCTTGTGCTTGCCCTCGCGCTCCATCCAGCCGTCCGTGGTCACGATGTCCACAGTCGGGCCGCGCAGACGCGAGCCTCGTGATCGCCCCGAGTACGTGTCGTCGGCGTCGAGCGTTGCCACGAACTCGCCACTCGCTGCACCAACCAGCGCGTTTCGTGCCGACGCGACGCCGCCGTTTGCCTTGCGGATGAGGGTGATCTCCTCTCGATACGGCACCAGCGCCCCTTCGGCATTGTCGTTGAGCCGTCGTCGCAGACGATCACCTCGTGGGGCGGAGCAGTTTGACGCAGAGTGGAGGACCCGCATCCTCGTCGTGGCCGCCTGAAAGCAGGGGATCGCGACCGTAACGGTAGGTGCCGCGACAGGTTCGATCTGAATCCGTGGCGCAGGGGCGACGACCTTCACGCGGGTCAGTCCAGTGAGGGCATGGTCCCAGCGATGCTGGATCGTTGCAACTGCGGCCGCCTGCGACGGGCGGCCACCCAGCGTGCCCTGTTCCACGTCGAAGAGGCCGCTCCTCGATCGCATCCTGGATGTCGGCATGCCCGCGCAGTTCGACGTCCAGCCGATACCGACCTGGTACGAGTGTTAGTGCATCGATCTCGCAGACGTACCGGAACGGGTGCTCGGGATCGGTTGCGTCGAGCGGGGCAGCATCGTCGGTCGTGAGCGTGCTTACGACTTGACCGAAGTTGTTCACGATCGAGATCGTGCACGAGGCGTCGGACGTTTTCGTCGTAGATCGGTTTCGTCGCTAGCGCGAACCGGGCCGGCCTGCCGTGGCGAGTAGTTCGCCCCCGTCGCCCTCGATCTTCAGCTCGGCCAGTCGCACCTCGCCCCTACCCCGCTGATCCTTACGATTGAGCAGATTCAGGGTCGCGGCTTCTCCTCGACTCCGCGAAGATAGGCCGAGACGGCATCCGAAAAAATCGACGTCGAGCGAAACGCGCCCGTGCTCGAGCAGCATTCACGACTGCAGAGGGCTTGCATGATCGCCATGTTCGTGGTGGACCAAGAGGACGGTTCGGCCCTCGCCGGCGACCTCCGAATTTCCGATGCATTTCCGTTGGAAGAGGATCCGACCGGCTAGGACTTCGTCGACGAGCAGGATCTCCGGCTCCAGGTGCGCGGCAACTGCGAATGCCAGGCGCACGGTCATGCCGCTCGAGTACCGTTTCACGGGCGTGTCGAGAAAAACCGCTCCATCTCGGCGAACTCGACGATGTCGTCGAAGCGCTTGTCGATGTCGCGCGCTTCATGCCCAGGATCGCGCCGTTCAAGTAGACGTTCTCTCTGCCGCTGAGCTCACCGTGAAAGCCTGTCCCGACCTCGAGCAACGATCCCACGCGCCCTCCGCGCAGCCTCGCTCGGCCGGACGACGGCTCCGTGATGCGGCGACGAGGATCTTGAGGAGCGTGCTCTTTCCGGCCCCGTTTCGCCCTATTACTGCCGCTGACGACCTCTCCTTGCTGATCTCGAACGAGACGTCGCGCAGTGCATGTAACGTCTCTCGCGGTGTTGCTGCCGGCTCCCTGCGAGTGGCGGCCGCAGGCGCTCGGCGCCGTTGCTGAGGGCGTCCCGTAGCGTGCCGGAAGCGTGGATCCCCGAACCGAGGATGTAGTTCTTCGAGAGGTGCTCTGCGATGACGACAGGTGGTGTGGGCATGCTCAGATAATGTCCGCGAACCGGCGCTCGGTGCGCCGGAGTTCTTCCGTCCCACCCCCGGGCGAAGACGATCGCGACGGCGGTGGACAGTGCAACGAGCGCCGCGCTCGGGGCAGGGCCGCCGATCACGACCCAGCGGAAGCTTTCGACCGCGCCGGCCATCGGGTCGGAGGCCGTAAAGTGTGACGGCTCTTCGAGATTGGTTGCCGGGTACACGACGGGTGATGCGGCGAGGAGCCAGAGTTGGACCGTCACGGGAACGATGTACTTAATGTCCCGGTACTTCACGTTCAGCGCGGAGAGCCACAAGCCCACCGAGCGCCGCCACGATGACGAGAAGCAGGACCGCCGGGAAAAAGGCTACGATGAGAGCGCTTGGGGCGACGCCTGTATGACACGAGCAGGAGTACGAATGCCACCACGAAATGGGGCACACCCGGAGAGCACTGTCGAACTCGGGATTATCAGGCGGGAAAAGTAGACCTTCGTGACCACGTTCGCGCTCGCGACGACCGATGCTGCCGACGAGATCGCGTTGGCGAAGAACGTCCAGGGAACGAGGCCCGCGAGTGCGAAGACCGGGTAGGGAATGTCGCCCGACGAGATGTTGGCGACGCGGTTGAAGAAAAGCGTGAAGACGATGGTGCTGGCAAGTGGTTCGAGCACGGCCCACGCCACGCCGAGACCGGTCCTGCTTGTAGCGAACCTTGATGTCCCGCCACGTGAGGAAATGAACAGCTCCCGATTGCGCCAGAGCTCGCGGAGGCCGAGCGAGACTCTCACCGGAGGCGTTCATCAGGACCTCGTCGCCGACCCATGCCTCATCAGAGGATGAGGTACGTGTTGTCATGGCCACCGCCTTCATCTAGTGCTCCTCGAGAAGCGAGCCCCGGGATCCCTCCACGCAGGCCCCTGTTACCATCGTGGTTTGAGCGTTGCCCACAGCCTGGGGGCCCGTCTCCGCGGCCGACGGCCCGTGGGAAGCACGCTGTCCCCCCGCACGAGGGCCGCGGGATTCGCTCTCGCGCCTGAGCTGATCGGCGAGCTCCCGATCGCGAAGTGCGCTGCACGCTGCTCTGAGCGCGTACGGGCGGAAGGAGAATCCGTGGGTATCCGACGACATCAGATGGACGAGGCCGAGGTCGATCAACTCCGCGGTCGACCCCCGAGAGGCGGATCGACCGAGGCTCCCCTCGACCGATGGAGCCGTCACCTGCAGCATACGCCCTCGGTGACTCATCGCCGCCAGATGCCGGGTGCTCGCTGAACCGCCTGGTTCCGTTCCGGGTGGGCCGAGCAGGGCCGCAGTCCGAGGGAGGTCGCGCGTCGCAAAGCGTCCGCCAGTGTCGGGGGCCAGTGATCGTAGGGAAACTCGACGAGTAGATAGGAGGTCGCACCGAGGGTCAAGCGCGCGAGCTCGGACTCGTCGAGATCTAGGAGCCGCTCGTGGAGAATTCTCCCCGCCCCGGATCTGATCGGCAGGTCGTTCGCGCGCACCACCGGGCACCGAAGTGGTCCCGCATCGTGTCGTCGGATATTGCCGGCTGAATCTCGTGCCGGTCGCAGCGAGCAGTGTCACTCCCTCGCAGATTGCGGCCCGATCGTAACTGGCTGAGACATCGTCCATGCTTGGGTGAATGTTACACGATCCGTGTCTCGGTTCTTGATGGTCTTGCTCGAAGCTGGTTCCACACACCAGTTTGACCCCAACATCATCTGTCTCCGTAACAGAAACTATCAGGTCCGTTGGGAAACAGACTACCTACCAGTACCTGTTTGTCGCCTACAACGGAACTGTTGGGTCTCGCGTCACAGTTGAGGTACTAGGCTCAGGAACCGCTGCAGCAACTCAATGGCAAGTACCGGACGCAAGACCTCATCCACGCTACGTATACAGACTTTGCCAACATCGGGACGAGTTCTGTCTATCTTCTTTAGCGAGCAGCGGGGACACAGAAGCTCAACTTCGAAAACTGCACGTTTTCCCAATGCGGCGCCATCTGGTTTGACGGCGACATTCCACACACTTTACGGTCAGAATCAATGATTCTACGTTCTCGGATGGTGTAGACGCATCAAGCCTCGACTTGTACCTCCGAGCGAACACAACCCAAGAGCGTGAGTGTCTGCGGAGCGTATTCGGAGGTCTTGTACAGTGCCATGACGTCCGAGACTTCGACTTCACAAAAACAACCTCTTACATTCGGGAACATATGAGCCAGTAACCGTGTCAGAACGTCCGACTACTTCGAGCCAGACACAAAATGCGGGTGGCACAAACATTTCTGACATTACGGACAGCTTATTTCTTGCAATCCAATGAGGGGAGCAACCCGCACGGATGGTCGCAGATCGGGGTCCCTGTCCTTGGACCGGGAATGTTTTGGAGACTTGGTCTGCGTATGAGTGTGATCTGGTGTTTCTGAAGTCAGCCAGTAGCACTGTAACCCATGATTTTCTAAACAACCTCTTGATCCCAAACGTGTGGGATCTGGTGCGTACAACGCGTCAAACGGACACCCAATATAACTAGTTAATTTTGACCACAACACATGGTACACCGTGATCTAAGCGGTATTCTGGTCGGAGAAACGGTTGCCGGGTTCGTTGGGATGCTCAAGGGCCGTTCCAACGTGTTCTGGAACGAGACGCCCGCGACCAGCAGCGCATACACGACACGACACGACAATCGGCCACCACCATCTTCTTCAGCACCACCACCACCACCAGCACCACCACCACCATCTTCTTCTTCAGCTTCAAGTGATCGAGTGTAATCGGTGTATTGTGGGTCCGCTGTGATGCCATTTGTTTCTGGTGTGCCAGTCGTGAAGAACGCCGTTCCAGTATTCAGGCAGTGAATTCCATTGCCTTCAGACCCAGCCTGCAAGTTGTGCGAGCAGTTGTAATCCACGTCGTCAGCGTTCGCGAAATCCTGCGTCGTGCTGCCAGTGTGTCGAATGATCTTGTACGCTTTTGCTGTTGCCGCCGTCTCGTTCCAGAATATGTTTGACTGACAGGACTTTAGCATCCCAGCAAACCCGACGACTGTTTCGCCGATTAGGATCCCACTTAGATCGTCGTCGCCCACATAGAATGAGTTGTGATCGAAGTTTACGGATGTATCTGGGTGTCCGTTTGACACGTTGTATGAACCGCCACGGAGTACCCCACACGCTTGGGATCAAGAGGTTGTTTAGAAAATCATGGGTTACAGTGCTACCGGCCGACTTCAGGAACACCAGATCACACTCATCCGCAGACCACGTCTCAAAGACATTCCCAGACCACGTCTTTTATAGTCGTTCCGATCTGCGACCATCCGTGTGGGTTGCTTCCCTCATTAGATTGGACGAAATAGCTGTCCGTAATGTCGCCGCGAATGTTTGTGCCACCCGCGTTTGTGTCTGGCTCAATAATGAGACATTCTGACACGGTTACTGGCTCATATGTTCCCGTATGTAAGAGGTTGTTTTTGAACACGCAGTTTGTGAAGTCGAAGTCTCGGACGTCATGGCACTGTACAAGACCTCCGAATACGCTCCGCAGACACTCACGCGAACCTGCTGTTTGGGTTGTGTTCGCTCGGAGGTACAAGTCGAGGCTTGATGCGTCGACACCATCCGAGAACGTAGAATCATTGATTTTGACCGTGAAGTCTGCTGAAATGTCACCATCACACCAGATGGCACCGCATTGGGAAAACGTGCAGTTTTCGAAGTTGAGCGTTTGTGTCCCCGATGCTCGCACTCGCCAACCATAGACAGAACTCGTCCCGATGTTGGCAAAGTCTGTATACGTTGCGTGGACGAGCCCGGTAGCTAGTGCAGTTGCACTCCCAATTGAGTTGTACGCTGCGGCGGTTCCTGAGCCGAGCACCTCAACTGTGACGTGAGAGCCGACTGAGCCGTTGTACGCCACGAACAGGTATTGGTAGGCAGTTTGCTCCCACCGGACCTGATAGATTTCTGTGCCGGATCCAGACGCTGTTGGATCGAACTGGTGTGTGGAACCAGCTTCAAAGACAAGACCATCAAGAACCGAGACACCCGAACCAGATAGTGTAACGTCGCCTCGCTGCGTGAACGTGTCGCCAGTTTCGATCGGGCCGCAATCTGCGAGGGAGTGACCCTGCTCGCTGCGACCCCGCACGTCAGCCGGCAATATCCGACGACGGCCGATCAGATGGAGACGGCACTCGGTGCCCTACGAGACGCGGTGCGCGCGAACGACCTGCCGATCGAGCTGATCCGGGGCGGGGAGATTGCTCACGAGCGGCTCCTAGATCTCGACGAGTCCGAGCTCGCGCGCTTCACCCTCGGTGCGACCTCCTATCTACTCGTCGAGTTTCCCTACGATCACTGGCCCCCGACACTGGCGGACGCTTTGCGACGCGCGACCTCCCTCGGACTGCGGCCCGTGCTCGCCCACCCGGAACGGAACCAGGCGGTTCAGCGAGCACCCGGGCGTCTGGCGGCGATGGTCGCCGAGGGCGTACTGCTGCAGGTGACGGCTCCATCGGTCGAGGGGAGCCTCGGTCGATCCGCCTCTCGGGCAGCCGCGGAGTTGATCGACCTCGGCCTCGTCCATCTGATGTCGTCGGATACCCACGGATTCTCCTTCCGCCCGTACGCGCTCAGAGCAGCGTGCAGCGCACTTCGCGATCGGGAGCTCGCCGATCAGCTCACGCGAGCGAATCCCGCGGCCCTCGTGCGGGGGGACAGCGTGCTTCCCACGGGCCGTCGGCCGCGGAGACGGGCCCCCAGGCTGTGGGCAACGCTCAAACCACGATGGTAACGGGGCCTGCGTGGAGGGATCCCGGGGCTCGCTTTCTCGAGGGACCACTACGATGAAGGCGGTGGCCACATGACAACACGTACCTCATCCTCTGAGATCCTCGTCGCAGCGCAGTCCGAGGCATGGGTCGGCGACGAGGTCCTGATCGAGAACACCTCCGGTCGAGTCTCGCTCGGCCTCCGCGAGCTCTGGCGCAATCGGGAGCTGTTCTATTTCCTCACGTGGCGGGACATCAAGGTTCGCTACAAGCAGACCGGTCTCGGCGTGGCGTGGGCCGTGCTCCAACCACTTGCCAGCACCATCGTCTTCACGCTTTTCTTCAACCGCGTCGCCAACATCTCGTCGGGCGACATTCCCTACCCGGTCTTCGCACTCGCGGGCCTCGTTCCCTGGACGTTCTTCGCCAACGCGATCACTCAGTCGGCAGCATCGGTCGTCGCGAGCGCGAACGTGGTCACGAAGGTCTACTTTCCCCGCCTGATAATCCCGAGTTCGACAGTGCTCTCCGGTGTGCCCGATTTCGTGGTGGCATTCGTACTCCTGCTCGTGGTGATGGCTATCTACGGCGTCGCCCCAAGCGCTCTCATCGTCTTTTTCCCGGCGGTCCTGCTTCTCGTCATCGTGGCGGCGCTCGGTGTGGGCTTGTGGCTCTCCGCGCTGAACGTGAAGTACCGGGATATTAAGTACATCGTTCCCGTGACGGTCCAACTCTGGCTCCTCGCGTCGCCCGTCGTGTACCCGGCAACCAATCTCGAAGAGCCGTGGCGGACGCTTTACGGCCTCAACCCGATGGCCGGCGCGGTCGAAAGCTTCCGCTGGGTCGTGATCGGCGGCCCTGCCCCGAGCGCGGCGCTCGTTGCACTGTCCACCGCCGTCGCGATCGTCTTGGCCGTAACGGGAGCGTTCTACTTCCGGCGCACCGAGCGCCGGTTCGCGGACATTATCTGAGCATGCCCACACCACCTGTCGTCATCGCAGAGCACCTCTCGAAGAACTACATCCTCGGTTCGGGGATCCACGCTTCCGGCACGCTACGGGACGCCCTCAGCAACGGCGCCGAGCGGGCCTTTGCGGCCGCCACTCGCAGGGAGCGCCGGCAGCGACATCCCCGCGAGACGTTACATGCACTGCGCGACGTCTCGTTCGAGATCGGCCAAGGAGAGGTCGTCGGCGTGATCGGGCGAAACGGGGCCGGAAAGAGCACGCTCCTCAAGATCCTGTCGCGCATCACGGAGCCGTCGTCCGGCCGAGCGAGGCTGCGCGGACGCGTGGGATCGTTGCTCGAGGTCGGGACAGGCTTTCACGGTGAGCTCAGCGGCAGAGAGAACGTCTACTTGAACGGCGCGATCCTGGGCATGAAGCGCGCGGACATCGACAAGCGCTTCGACGACATCGTCGAGTTCGCCGAGATGGAGCGGTTTCTCGACACGCCCGTGAAACGGTACTCGAGCGGCATGACCGTGCGCCTGGCATTCGCAGTTGCCGCGCACCTGGAGCCGGAGATCCTGCTCGTCGACGAAGTCCTAGCCGTCGGGGACGTCTCCTTCCAACGGAAATGCATCGGGAAGATGTCGGAGGTCGCCGGCGAGGGCCGAACCGTCCTCTTCGTCAGCCACAACATGGCGATCATGCAAGCCCTCTGCAGTCGTGGAATCCTGCTCGAGCACGGGCGCGTTTCGCTGGACGGTACGATTTCGGATGCCGTCTCGGCCTATCTTCGCGGAGTCGAGGAGGCCGCGACCCTGAATCTGCTCGATCGTAAGGATCGGCGCGGTTGGGGCGAGGTGCGACTGGCCGAGCTGAAGATCGAGGGCGACGGGGGCGAACTACTCGCCACGGGCAGGCCGGCCCGGTTCACGCTAGCGACGAAACCGATCTACGACGAAAACGTCCGACGCCTCGCGTGCACGATCTCGATCGTGAACAACTTCGGTCAAGTCGTAAGCACGCTCACGACCGACGATGCTGCCCCGCTCGACGCAACCGATCCCGAGCACCCGTTCCGGTACGTCTGCGAGATCGATGCACTAACACTCGTACCAGGTCGGTATCGGCTGGACGTCGAACTGCGCGGGCATGCCGACATCCAGGATGCGATCGAGGGCGCAGCCCTCTTCGACGTGGAACAGGGCACGCTGGGTGGCCGCCCCGTCGCAGGCGGCCGCATGGGCGACATAACGATCCAGCATCGCTGGACCGTGCCCTCACTGGACTGAGCCCGCGTGAAGGTCGTCGCCCCTGCGCCACGGATTCAGATCGAACCTGTCGCGGCACCTACCGTTACGGTCGCGATCCCCTGCTTTCAGGCGGCCACGACGATCGGTGCGGCCGTCGAGTCCGCTCTCCGTCAAACTGCTCCGCCCCACGAGGTGATCGTCTGCGACGACGGCTCGACCGACGACCTCGAAGGGGCGCTGGTGCCGTATCGAGAGGAGATCACCCTCATCCGCAAGGCAAACGGCGGCGTCGCGTCGGCACGAAACGCGCTCGTTGGTGCAGCGAGTGGCGAGTTCGTGGCAACGCTCGACGCCGACGACACGTACGAACCACGGAGGATCGAGGCGATCACGAGGCTCGCGTCTGCGCGGCCCGATCTGGACATCGTGACCACGGACGGCTGGATGGAGCGCGAGGGCAAGCGCGAGGGACGCCTGTTCGAGCTCAATCCGTTCGCCGCCGCAGATCAGCGGCTCGCGATCCTCGACCGGTGTTTCTTCGGATCATGGCCGGCGGTTCGGCGTTCGCGCATTCTCGAGGTTGGCGGCTACGACGAGCGTCTCTCGATCGGCGAGGACTGGGACCTATGGATCCGTCTCCTGTACACCGGGTCGGCAGTGGGCATGGTCGATGAGCCGCTCATGACCTACCGACGCACCTCGACCAGCCTCACCGGAGACCTGCTCGCGGATCTCGCCGCGCGCGTGGACGTGCTTGCGAGAAGCCGCCGTCTTGCCGGTATGACTCCCGGCGAACGCAACGCGCTCGAGGACTCGATCAAGGCCAACCGCCGCTGGTACGCCGTCCAACTGATCGCAGCCTCGATCGCTCAAGGCGACCGCTGGGGGATGGTGCGGTCGGCGACAACCCGAGGGGCGCCACTCCGATCCCGGTTGAGTGCTGCCCGTGCCGCCGTCGCCCCGGCACCGAGCAGGTGAGCGAACGACAACGGTCACGCCTTGCGGCCCGTTCATCCGGGTTGGCGGTTGGTAGATTTCGCCTTCGCTCCATGACTCGCGCGCTCGTCATCACACGCGTCCTCCCCCAGCCAGGGGGTGGCGCCCAGCTCTACCTCCTCACTCTGCTCGAGGCCCTTGCCGGGGCTGGAATCGACGTCTCCGTCCTGCCGCTGCGGAGACCCTACCTCGACGGCAGCCGGATCGCCTTTCGCTCCACGCTCGTCTCGCGGCATGTCCCGATCGTGTCCCCGGGGCACGTCAAGATCGGCTCCTGGTCTATCAGCCGCCGCCTACCTTCCCTCGTCGCCGCCCGTCTCGTCGCCACCCCTCCCCCCCCGGAACCGCACTCGTGGGAATGGGTGCGCCCCGTAGACGACGAGGAACGGAAGGCCGTCGCCGCAGTTCTCGAACGAGGCCCGCGGCCGGATTGGGTGATCGTGAACTACGCGTGGCTCACCGAACTCTTCACCACCGACCGGTGCTTCCGCACCGCGGTGATCACACACGACGTCCTCCACCGCCACGTTGCGAGCGCCGACGACGGCATCACCGCAGACCGGGAGCGCGACTGGCTCGCGCGTGCCGACCTCGTAATCGCCATCTCCGATGCCGATCGCGCAACGTTCCGCGAACTGCTGCCCGCCTCGAACACAGTCACCGCGCCAGTCGGTATCCCCGCGTACCCACACCTCGTCGAGCATGACGGCGTGCAGGGAACGCTTCTCTTCGTGGGGAGTTCGCACGTCCCGAACATCTCGGGGTTGCGCTGGTTCCTCGACGAGGTCTGGCCGCTCGTGCGTGTCGGGCAACCGTCGGCCCGCCTCGTCGCCTGCGGCGAGGTGTGCGAGGCCTTTCGTGAGGCACCCCCTGCTGGGGTTGAGCTGGCCGGCCACGTTGACGACCTGGCTGCACGGTACGCGGAGGCCCAGGTTGTGATCGTGCCCATCCGCGAGGGAACCGGAATGAAAGTCAAACTCGTGGAGGCCCTCGCGTTCGCCCGACCGGTCGTTGCCGCACCGGAGGCGCTCGCGGGCATCGAGTTCCTCGACGGCGATGGACTCGTCGCCGCCGACGAGCCGCGCGCCTTCGCAGACGCCATCCTCGGCCTGCTCAGCTCGTCCGAAGGCCGCCGCGCGCGTCCGCGGGCGCGCCGCCGCATCCCATGCCCGTAGCTTCAGCCCGGCGGCTGCGAGCGCGGCCCTCGCAGACGAGCTTCGCCGCGCTCGGCGCTAGCGAGCTCTGCTCGATGCTCTCGACTCCGTCGACAAGCCGCAAACCCCTTACGCGCGCCCGAGCAGCCGACGCACCGGTCGGGTCGCCGCCGCGCGTGCACGGGCGATGCGCGACCGCGGCTCTGCCATCAGGCGCGCCGACGCGACGTGGGCGGCAAGCGCGGGGTCTCCCGAGGACGCCGCATACCGCTCGGCGAGCGCGAAGGTCTCCGCCGCCACTCGGGGCTGGCCGGCAGCCAGTGCCGTTCGTGCATACCAAGACGCGTAGTCGACGACCGCCACGGCCACGTCGTGCTCGCTTACGCCCACGAGGCGCACCAGGTCATCGACGGGGAGCCTAGTCTGCGGGACAGGGTCGCGTCCTCCAGCGCGACGAATTCTGGCGGCGACCCGCGCAGCAGCGTTCTCGATTGCGACCTGCTCCGTCTTCGTTCCCGTCGTCTGCAGGTCGTGGATGCGATAGCGCACGACAGGTCGTGCAAGGTTCGCGACGTCGTACCGCTCGATGACACGCAACCACAGATCGTAGTCGAGAGCGAGCGTGAGACCCGGCCGATAGCCACCGAGCGCGAGGACGGCCTCACGCCGCATCGTGACCGCAGAATGGAGAAGTGGGCAACCCGGTGTCGTCTCGAGAGCCCGCCGAAGCTGCTGGGCTTCTGTCGGCGGCTGGGTCGTGAAGAAGTCACCGGACTCCTCGCTCCACAACACCACGCCGCCGCCGACCGCCGCCAGGGCCTTGTCTCCGTGCAGAGCCTCCACCTGAGCCTCGAGCCGGCCCGGCAAGGCCTCGTCATCACAATCCAACACCGCGACGAACTCGCCCCGCGCTTGTTCCAATGCCGCGTTCAACGCTCCCGCGTGACCCTGATTGGCCTGCGATACGACCCGCACGCGACCGTCTTCTGCCGCGACCCGCTCCAGGATCCCCGCCGATCCGTCCGTCGACCCGTCGTCCACCGCCACGAGTTCCAACGGCTCGTACCCCTGGGACAGCACGCTCTCGACGGCCGCGGCCAGGAACCGCTCCCCGTTGAACACCGGCATCACTACCGACACCAAATCCGGTGTCATGCGAGTGGGCGGGGGTCACGCCGCCGTGCCGTCGTCGCGGTTATCCTCGAGTTAGACATGAATGGCATCCAGATTGATGGTCGGAGCGGGGTTGTGCAGCCGTCGAGCGCCGCGCTCGAACACGATAGACGACGACAGCCGGCGTCTGTCTTGTTTCGTCGCTGTAGCCCATCCAACGCCACCTACGGGGGCGACATGCGTCAGCGGTCATCCCGACCCTGCGCATGCTTCGGGAACCGACCCCCAGCGTGCCGTCTTCGGACACTCGCACGGAAACTGGAGCGGGATCGGCGCCGGCCGTACCTTCTTGGCCGGGTTGGATCTTCCAACAGCCTCCGAGGCCAACAGGCGGAACGCTCCGGGACACCACACTAGCCGTGCCACGCTCCCGACGGCCAGACTCCGGAGTGGGTCACTTCAATGAGGCGCGTGGCGGGTGGGACATCCCGGCTGAGTTCAACTTCACCGGCGGCGTCGTCCAAGGCGATCTGGTG
>CAWGWM010000002.1:0-749570 GCA_963826245.1 uncultured Thermoleophilia bacterium
GGGTGGGCCTGGAGGGCGACGAGGGAGAGGCCTCGGCCGTCACGAGCCTTTGCGATGGTGGTTGAGTGGGGTAACGTGCTTCCCTGCGTGATGCCGTGTGACGCACCGGCTACCGGCACGTGAGCGAGAGGATGAGACCGTGTCCGAGAACGTGATCCGGATCGAACGCGAGCACCGCTTTGCACTACCGCTCGAAGCTGGTTTCGCGTTCATCACCGACCCCGTCAACTGGCCCGGGTACTGGCCCGGTTTCGTCCGCCTCGAGCCCGGTTCGCAGTGGAGTACCCCGGGCGACGAGGCCCGCATCGTCGTTCGGCTGCTCGGTCGGAACGTCGAGCTCCACATGACTCTGGGCCGCATGGAGGAGAACAGGCTCGTCGAATACGAGAGCACTCAAAGCGGCGCGCCCGATGCGCATCACGAGCGGCACTTCGTACCGGCGGACGGAGGGTTCCTGTATCGCATCGTCGTCGAATACGAGCCGAGAGCAGGGTTGCGGGGCCTCTACGACCGGCTCCCCCTGCGACGGGGTGTCGAGCGCGCCCCCCGCCAGACCGTCGAGAACCTCGGCGCTGCGTTGTCATCCTGACCGACGGAGGGAGACTGAGAGTGTCGTATGAGTGGTGAACCTGGGTATCAGCCTGAACAGGTCGTGACGACGGGGGACGAGGTCATCGCGACGCTCGGGGAGCCAATGGAATCGCAGGTCAAGAAGGTGATCGATCACATCGATGATCACTGCCGGGCCTGGATCGAACGCAGCCCGTTCGTCGTGATTTCGACCGCCTCTGCTGCGGGCGCGATGGATGTCTCGCCGAGGGGGGATCCGCCCGGGTTCGTTCGCGTGCTCGATCCGAAGACCCTGGCCGTTCCCGACCGCCCTGGGAACCACCGAGGCGACACGTTCCTCAACGTGCTGGACAACCCGTACGTCGGTCTGATGTTCGTGGTACCGAAACGTCGAGAGGTTGTCCGTGTGTCGGGAACCGCGGTGGTTGTCAAGGACGGTTCGCTGCTGGAGTCCATGGCGGTCGGCGGTAAGGTGCCTTCGCTTGCGCTCGTGGTGCATGTGCGCGAGGCGATGTTCCACTGTGGCAAGTCGATGATTCGGTCGCACATGTGGGAGCCCGACCTCTGGGGGTCGGTCGATGGTCTGCCGACCTACGGGCGTGCTCTCGTCGATCACGGTCAACTCGACCGCTCGGTCGAGGACATGGAGCGGGCCACCGACCTCAACGAGAAGAACCGCTTGTACGACGAATGATGCAGTCGCTGGGATGGTCGAGGCATCAACATCGGTGAAGGGGAGGGGCTCGGGGCCGTGATCGGTGTCGACCGGTCGGAGGACACCCCCTAACGGCCGGGCCTCGAAGCGCTGCCGGGCAGCGAGGAATCTGCGGTTGGCCCAAGCGGTGCGAACGTCCCCACGGCTGCGCGAGCGAGTGGGGGATGGTGCTTGAGCGAACGGTCGATGCTGAGCGACGCGACTACAGTACGAGTGGTGCGGGCCAGCACGGCAGACCTCTGGGCGAGGCAGGATCAGCATGAGGGTGACCGTTGGCGCCTGTTCGCCGCGGCCGCGGACTTCGTCGATGCTGAAGCTGTCCTGTATCCGGGTTCGTACGTGGACATCTCGCCGTCGTTTGTGTGGCCGGCCGTGACGTACGTCGATGTCGATCGCCGAGCCGAGCGGTTCTTTCGCGACGTCGAGGGAGTGCGCGAAATCGTCGCAATGCATCCGGGTGCGCCTGCTGATCCTCGGATCACTTTCATTCACGCCGACTACACGACGGATCTTCCGATCCAGGATGCCGGGTTCGATCTCCTCGTGTCGCTGTACGCAGGCCCTGTGTCCCGCCATTGCACCGGATATCTGCGTATCGGCGGCTCGCTCCTCGTCAACCCCAGCCACGGCGACGCAGCGTTTGCGTCCATCGACAGCCGCTACGAGTTGGCTGGCGTTGTACGCTCACGCTCGGGCCGATACTCGATCAGCAAGGACGAGCTCGACACATACCTTGTCCCGAAAACGCCCGTCGAGGTGACTGCGGGGCTGATCGAGGCTACAGGGCGCGGCATCGCGTACACCAAGTCGCCCTTCGCGTACGTCTTCCGACGCATGAGCTGACGGGCACAGACGCCCACATGCCGAAAAGACAACCACGGCCTGCCCTAGCGTGCTCGAGCTCGAGGCGGGACTACGACGTCAGCGAGTGGCAGCGAGCTGCCCGCAGGCGGCTGCGATGTCGCGGCCGCGTGTGAGCCGCACCGTCGCGGGGATACGCGCCCGGTCGAGGACGGGGCGGGGTGCTTGAACGCGGCGATCGCGTCCCGTGACGAGCCGCCGTACATCCCGGTCGGGTTGTACGGAATGAGATTGACCTTGAAGGCCTTCGGGTCGAGGATCGCTGCCAGCTCGGCCGCGTGCCGAGGGGTGTCGTTGACGCCCTCGAGCATCACGTACTCGATGTAGACCTTGCGCCGCCGGAGCTCGACGTAGCGCTTGCACTCGGCGAGGACGTCGGCGAGCGGGTAGCGGTCGTTCACCGGCATCAGCTGCGAGCGCAGCGCCGGGTTGGCGGCGTGGAGGGAGAGCGCGAGACGGATCGGCTCGTCGATCTCGTCGATGAACCGGGTCAGCCCGGGGAGCCAGCCGACGGTGGAGATCGTCGTGCGCCGTGAGGTGATCCCGACGTCCGGGAGTCGCTGCGCCGCACCGATCACGTTGTCGAAGTTGATGAACGGCTCGCCCATGCCCATGAAGACGCAGTGGTCGATCGGCTCGAGCCTGCGGAAGTGCAGCGCCTGGTCGAGGATCTCCGACACGGTCAGGTTGCGGCCGAACTGCATCGACCCGGTTGCGCAGAACGTGCACGTGAGAGGGCAGCCCGATTGCGACGAGACGCAGATCGAGCGGCGCCCGTCGCGGTAACGCATCAGAACCGCTTCGACTGGGTGGCCGTCGTGCGTGCGGAAGAGCGTCTTCACGTACCGTCCTTCGCCTGCTGCTCGGCCGTGACGGTGAGTGTCGAGAAGGGCACGGCGACCCCCAGTGCCTCGCGAAGCGGGGCGGGAACGTTGGTCATCGCACCGTAGCCATCGACCCCCCTGGCCGCCCACTGCCACACCTGGCGGGTGCGGTAGGCGGGTTGTCCCTGTTCCGCCATCGTCGACTCGAGGAGGGAGATGTCCATCGAGGGAGTGTAGGTGCGAGAACGAGACCCAGAGGAGAGGCTGAAGCCTCTCCCCGAGCGGCGCAGCCGCCGGTCCTCCTAGCTTCGGTTCGCGCGTGGTGCCGGAACGACGAGGACGGGGCAGGTCGCGTGGCCGACGACGTAGCTGCTCACCGAGCCGAGCACGAGCGACCGAACGGCGCCGTGAGCGCGACGGCCGACCACGATGAGCTCCGCGTCGCGTGCGTTGTCGATGATCGCCAGGCCGGCGGGGGCTTCGACGACGACGCGGTCGATCCGGTCGGCGGCATCGCCGGCAACCGCCTCGAGCGTCGTCCGCAGGAGTGCCTCCGCCTCCTCGCGGAGCGACGACGCGTTGCTGACGGCGAGCACGCCCGGCCCCGTCGTCGGAATCGCGAGCGTGTGGCTCCAGGCATGGACGGCGCGCACGCGGGTGCCGCGAATCGACGCTTCGTGCAACCCATAGCGCAGCGCTTCCTTTGCGGCCTCCGACGCGTCGACGCCGATCACGATCACGCCTCGAACGTACCACTCGACCGCGGGGAGTGCAGAATGGCGACGTGATCGACCTTCGCTCCGACACCGTGACACGGCCGACGCCGGGGATGCGCGCGGCCATCGCGGCCGCCGTCGTCGGTGACGAGCAGATGAAGGAGGACCCCTCGGTCAACGAATTGCAGGAGCGGACGGCGGAGCTTCTCGGCCAGGAACGGGCGCTCTTCCTGCCGACGGCGACGATGGCGAACCAGATCGCCCTCAAGCTGCACAGCCGGCCGGGAGACGTCCTCATCGCGCACGAGCATTCGCACGTCGTCCGGTACGAGTTCGGTGGGGCAGCCGTCCACGCGGGGCTCCTCACGATCGGGCTATCCGGCGCGGCAGGGCGCGTGACGCCTGCGCAGGTGACCGAGGCGGCGGCGAGCTCGCAGGACGTCGTCGACCAGCGGCCCGCCGTGCTCGTCCTCGAGAACACCCACAACGTCGCCGGCGGCCGCGTCTGGCCGCTCGACGAGCTCCGTGCCGTTGTCGCAGCTGGGCACGACGGAGGCCTGGGGGTTCACCTCGACGGTGCGCGGCTCCTCAACGCGGCGGTCGCGCTCGACGTTCCCGCCGCTGCCATTGCCGGCTGCGTGGACACGGCGACTCTCTGCCTCTCGAAGGGCCTCGGCTGCCCGCTCGGTGCGATCCTCGCCGGGCCGGCCGAGCTGATGGAGGTCGCCTGGCGGCAGAAGTTCCTCTTCGGGGGAGCGATGCGGCAGGCCGGGATCATCGCTGCCGCGGCGCTCTACGCCCTCGATCACCACGTCGAGCGCCTCGCGCTCGACCACGCGCGAGCGCGGCGCCTGGCCGAGGGATGGCACGCAGCGGGGCTTCCCGTCGAGCTCGACCGCGTCGAGACGAACTTCGTCCAGATCGACTCGTCACGGCTCGCGCTCTCGCAGGACGACGTCGTCGCGACGCTCCGTGAGGCCGGCGTCGGGGTCTCGCCGACGTTCGGGCCGACGCACGTCCGCGCCGTGACCCATCTCGACCTCGACGACGCGGACATCGATGCCGCACTCGAGATCGTTCCCACTGCTCTCGCCGCTCACGCCCTTGCCTGACGACCGGCTCACCGCCGAGCTCGAACGCCTGCTCGCGACCGCGCAGGCAGAGCGGCGCCTACCGTCGGTGCAGGCGTGTGTCTTTCGCGACGGCGAGGTCATCTGGCAGCGCGTTCTCGGCGTCGCCGACGTAGCGACCGAGCGGAATGCGACAACCGACGACGTCTATCGCATCGGCTCGATCACGAAGACGTTCACGGCGGTTCTCGTGATGCAGCTCGTCGAGGACGGCCGGATCGAGCTGGACGCACCGCTCCGCACGTACCTCCCCGAGGCGCCCGCCGGCCCGACCGTGCGGATGGCGCTCAGTCACCTGACGGGCCTGCAGCGGGAGCCGCCGGGCGAGATCTGGGAGTCGATGGAGCCTCCCTCGCGCGAGGAGCTGATCGGAGGGCTCGAGGACGCCGAGCTCGTCCTCCTTCCCGGCGAGCAGTGGCATTACTCGAACCTGGTCTTCGCGCTGCTCGGTGAGATCGCGATGCGCGCGGGGAGAGCACCCTACGAGGAGCTCCTGCAACGGCGGATCCTCGATCCGCTCGGCCTGACGCGCACGAGCCTTCGGCCGGCCGAGCCGCAGGCGAAGCCCTACTACGTCGACCCGTACACCGACACGGTTCGCGACGAGCCCGATCCCGAGGTCACCGAGACGACTGCAGCCGCGGGATGGCTCTGGTCGACCGCCGGCGACCTCGCCCGCTGGGGAACCTTCCTCGCCGACGGTGCCGACGGTGTCCTGCCGAAGCAGACGCTCGACCTGATGGCGCGAGTGCGGACGATGGCCGACGAGCAGACCTGGAGCCTCGGCTGGGGCCTCGGGCTCGAGCTGTTCCGTTGCGGCGACCGGATCTTCGCCGGTCACGGCGGTGCCATGCCGGGATTCCTGGCCGGCCTCGTCGTCGAGCGTGGTGAGCGCACGGGCGCCGCGGTCCTGATGAACACGGGCGCGCACGTGGATCCGACAGCGGTCGCACTCGACCTCGCGGCCGCGACTCTCGATGCCCTGCCGCGCGTCCCCTCGGCATGGGCACCTGCCGGGCCGCCGCCACCCGAGCTCGACGGCGTGCTCGGATCGTGGTGGAGCGAGGGAGAGGAGATGATCCTCTCTCTCCGTGGAGGCCGGTTCCAGGCGGAGCTCTGCAACGGCCCTGTCGGCCGCAACGTCTCCTATCTCGCTCCCGAAGGCTCCGATCGATGGCGCGTCGTCGAAGGGCGAGAGCGGGGCGAGCTGCTGCGTGCCGTGCGCGACGACGACGCCGTCGTCACGAAGCTGTACTTCGCGACGTACCCGCTCACGCGGGCGCCGTCGACCTTCGGTTAACCGTCACCGGCGATGAAGAACATCGTCGCGACACCGACGTATGACGCGATCAGGATCCCGCCGCGGAGCCGTGAGGACACGCCGCCCCAGACGACGGCCATGACGATGGCGAGCGACAGCACGAGTGCCGCCATCTCGACCTTGCGGAACCCGAGCGCGAGCGGATCGATCAGCCACGAGAGGAGCGTCACGGCCGGGATCAGGAAAACTGCCACCTGGGCCGAGGAGGACAGTGCGATCTCGGCGGCGAGCTTGATCTTTCCCCGGTAGGCGACGATGACGGCGCCACCGTGCTCGGCTGCGTTGCCGACGATCGCGACGATGACGGCGGCGACGAAGAAGTCCGAAAGGCCCGCCTGCTCCGCGAACGTCTCGAGCGAGCCTACGAGCGTCTCGGCCACGAGCGCGGTGACGACCGTGGCAATGCCGAGCGCGACGAGCGCCGTCTTGAACGACCAGGCGCCGATGGCCTCGTCCGTCGAAACGTGCAGGCCACGGTGCCGCCGCAGGGTGTAGATGGTCACCGCCACGTAGACGATCAGGAGCACGATCGAGACGACGACCGACACGTCGACGATGCTCTGCCGCTCGGGGTCGCCGCTCCAGCTCGGGATCGACGGGATCAGGAACAGCGCGATCGCGAGCCCGATGCCCGCGAAGGCGAGGAAGCTCGACCAGCGCTCGATCTCGCCACGACCGCCGGCGACGAGCGAGAAGCCGAGAACCAGCAGCAGGTTTCCGACGACCGACCCGACGAGCGATCCGCGGACGACCTGCGTGAGCCCTTCGTGAACGGCGATCAAGGCGATGATCAGCTCCGGAGCGTTTCCGAATGTCGCATTGAGAAACCCGCCGATCCCCGGGCCCCGTATGCACGGCCGCGTGCTCGGTCGCCTCCCCGATCAGCCACGCAAGCGGGATCAGCGCGAGCGCGGACAGGACGAAGAGCGCCGTATCGCCGATGTGCGTGAAGTTGTGAAGCGCGATCACGCCCGGACCCGAGAGCCAGGCCTGCGAAGAGAATGCGGCGTATCACGGGCGTCGTCAGCGTAGCGATGGCGACTTCGACGTGCGCGAAGGAGCCGCCACCCCGGTGCCCGCATCGCGTCTTCGTCCCGCTGCCGGCCGGAGTACAACCTGAAAACCTCCGCCGTGTCAAGTCTTGCGGGGAGCGAAGGGCCTCCTGCACTCTTCCGCTAGATGAGCAGACGCCCGCCTGCCGACGACTGCCGTCGACCTTCCCCTCCGTCCGCAAGACGAGGTCTCGTGTCGTCGTTGCGAGGTGCACTGCGACAAGGTGGTCTACCCGGGAGGGTGTATCGAGCGGGCCTGCGCGTTCGTGTACGCGTACGAGGCGTTCGGGCACACCTATATGGGATGCATGCAGCGGGTCTTCGACGTCGAGATCGATCTCGATCTCCTTCAGGCCGCCGAGCAGCGAAGCGAGGGCTTCGGGGCGGTGGTCGCCCGCCGCGCGCCGCTTCCGATGTGCGAGGCCGAGGTTGCCTCGTGCTACGAACAGCGCGCCGACGAGGTCGGGTGTCGTAACCCCGAGTTCTTCGAGATGCCGGTCTCCAGGCCGAGCTTTCGCGTGTTCGCGCAGGTCGACCCGGCCGCCTGACGACGCGACGTGTCGCGTTCGGGGCGCGATGTGTCGATCAGCGGGTCTCGCGGTCACGGTCGATGGTGTCTTGAGATACGTGCGCACGCCTGCGGCGTGCTTCGCGAAGTCGCTCAGCTCGGAGATCATGGCCGGCTCACAATATGGAAGGGCGATTATCGCGCGCCAGCGCGCGGAGGTGCGTGACCTCCGCTGCGTCCGGCCCGTGCCCGTCGGGGCCAGGCGTCTCGAGGATCGCGGGAAGCGTCCAGAACGCGGGGTGCGCGAGGAACGTCCGCAGCCCACCGTCTCCGAGTAGGCCGGCCCCGATCGTCTCGTGCCGGTCCAGGTTGGAGCCGAGCGCTGCCTTGGAGTCGTTGAGGTGGAGGCAGCGAATCCGGTCGATCCCGATCCGGGCGTCGATCTCGCTGACGGCGGCAGCGAGCACCGTCTCGTCGGTCACGTCGACGCCGGACACGTACCAGTGGCAGGAGTCGAGGCAGAGCCCGAGCCGCGGATGGTGGTCGAGCGCGTCGTGGATGGCGGCGAGCTCGCCGGTCGAACGGCCGATCGTACCGCCCGCGCCGGCCGAGTTCTCCATCAGGAGCCAGAGATCGTCGGTCGTCAGCTCGAGCAGCTCCCGCAGCGCCGGCACGACGCGCTCGAGCCCGGCCTCGAACCCGGCGCCGAGGTGCGAGCCGACGTGGAAGATGACTCCTTCGGCGCCGATCGCCGCTGCAGCCTCGAGCGAGGCGCGCATCGCCGTGACGGACTTCCCGTGGATCACCGGATCGGGGCTCGCGAGGTTGACGAGGTAGAGAGCGTGGCAGACGACGCTCTCGATCCCGGCCTCGGCCCGCCGCTCACGGAACCGCGCTACCGCCTCGGTCGTGTGGTTCGTCGGCCGCCACATCCGTGGGCTCTGGGTGAACACCTGAATCGCGTCGCAACCGAGCGCTTCGCCTCGGTCGATCGCCTGCCAGATGCCGCCGGACGACGAGACATGAGCGCCGAAGAGCATGGGCCAACGCTACCCGTGATCGTGCTGGCGCCCGCACTACCATTCCGCCGCGTATGGCGCTGTCGCTGAGAGACAAGCTCGGTGCGCTCGAGGAGCGGGACTTCCGGCTCCTGTTCAGCGGAACCGTGATCACGACCGTCGGTGACGGCGTCGCGGGAATCGCCCTCGCATTCGCTGTCCTCGACCTCGGCTCGGCCACCGACCTCGGGATCGTGTTTGCGGCTCGGCAGATCGCCGAGGCGCTCGTGCTCGTCCTCGGCGGCGTGATCTCCGATCGTCTGCCGCGGAACATCGTCATGGTCGGAGCGTCGCTCATCCAGTGTGCGGCGCAGGCGGCCACTGCGGTGGTCGTGCTCGGCGGCTTCGGCTCGGTCGCCGCGATCGTCGCGTTCCAGGCGCTGTACGGGGTCGGCGGTGGGCTGGTCGTCCCGGCCGAGATCGGGCTCGTTCCGCAGACCGTGAGCGCCGCGCGCCTGCAGCAGGCGAATGCCCTGCAGGGCCTGAGCCGCAACCTGACGCGGATCCTCGGCCCGGCGATCGGAGGCGCTCTCGTCGTTGCCGGAAGCCCTGGAATGGCGCTCGGGCTCGATGCTGCCAGCTTCCTCGTGTGTGCGGTGATCCTGCAGCGGATCCGGATCCCGCCGCGTCCGGAGGGCGCCGTCTCAGAGGGCTTCCTGCACGAGCTCCGCGAAGGCTGGCACGAGTTCATCGCGCGGACGTGGCTCTGGGCGTCCGTGGTGCTGTTCGGGATCGGGAATCTCGGGTTCTGCGCGTGGATCGTGCTCGGCCCGGTGATCGCGAAAGAGGATCTCGGCGGTGCCGGCGCCTGGGGGACGATCATCGCGATCGGAGGAGTCGGGGCGGTCGCCGGCAGCCTGCTCGCGATGCGGGTGCGCCCGAAGCGCCCGCTCGTCGCCTGCACGCTCGCAGCGGTACCGCTCGCCGGGCAGATCCTCGTGCTCGTCGCGGCGCCGTCCGTCTGGTTGCTCTCGGTCGCCTCGTTCTGCGCCGGCGCGGGGATCGCGGTTCACCTGACGCTGTGGTTCACCCTCTTCCAGCGCGAGATCCCGGAGAACATGCAGTCGCGCGTCAGCTCCTACGACGTCCTCGGGTCGTTCGTGCTGATGCCGGTCGGTTTTGCGGTCGTCGGGCCGCTCTCCGATGCGATCGGCGTCGACGAGACGCTATGGCTCTCGCTGGGCGTGATGCTGACGACGTGGGCGCTGATCCTCTCGTTGCCCTCCGTCTGGGCGCTGCGGGCGCCGCCGGCCGAATCGCTCGCGGCACCTACAATGCTCGCCTGATGAGCGTTCGCGTCCGCATGGCACCGAGCCCGACCGGCTTTCTCCACATCGGGGGTGTCCGCACGTTCCTCTTCAACTGGCTCTACGCGCGCGGCCGGGGCGGCGAGTGCCTCCTGCGGATCGAGAACACGGATACCGGCCGGGAGGTGGCGGAGTCGGTCGCCCAGATCGAGGAGTCGCTGCGCTGGCTCGGGATCGACTGGGACGGCGAGACGCGGTTCCAGCTCGACGGCGCGGATCGCTGTCGTGCCGAGGCGGCGCGCCTCGTCGCCGAGGGCAAGGCATACGAGGACGACGGGGCGATCCGGATCCGGATGCCGAACGACGGCGTGGTCGCCTGGGACGACGCGATCAAGGGACGGATCGAGTTCCCGGCAGACCAGCTCGAGGACATGGTCATCCTCCGCTCGGACGGCCGGCCCGTCTACAACTACGCCTCGCCGGTGGACGACTGGATCGACGGGATCACGCACGTCATCCGTGGCGACGACCACGTCTCGAACACTCCGAAGCAGATCGTCGTCCTCGAGGCGCTCGGCGCCGACCTGCCCGTCTACGCACACGCGCCGAACGTCTTCGGCGAGGACGGCAAGAAGCTCTCGAAGCGTCACGGCGCGGTGTCGGTGGGTGAGTTCCGCGCCGCAGGCTACATCGCGCCGGCGCTCCAGAACTTCCTCGCCCTGCTCGGCTGGGCACCCGACGGCGAAACGACGATCATGTCGAGCGACGAGCTCGTCGAGCGGTTCTCGCTCGAGCGCGTGGGCTCGAGCCCCGCGACGTTCGACTACGCAAAGCTCGACTGGATGAACGGCCAGTACCTCCGCGCGCTCGACGCGGACGGGTACGCCGCGGCCCTCGTCACGTATCTCCGAGAGCAGGGGAGTGGCTGGGACGAGGAGCGCATCCGCGCCGTCGCCCCGATCGTGCAGGAGAAGATCGGCCGTCTCGGTGAGTTCGCGGACTTCGCAGGCTTCCTCTTCGAGGACGTCTCGCCCGATCCGGCCCTGCTCGACGCGACCGTCCTCACCGAGGCGGCATGCGAGCTCGAGCCCGTCGAGCCGTGGAATGCGAGCGCGCTCGAGGTTGCCCTGAAGGCGCTGTGCGATCGGCTCGAGGCGAAGCCAAAGACCGTCTACCTGCCGATCCGGGTCGCCGTGACAGGGTCGCGGATCTCTCCAGGGCTGTACGAGAGCCTCGAGCTCCTCGGGCGCGACGTCTCGCTCGAGCGCCTCCGACGCGGCGCAGCTCTCGCTGCAGGCTAGGTCGACCACTCGCGGGCGGCGTATCTCGACGACCGACGACCTCGTGCTGCTGCTCGCGGCGGGAACCGGCTACACGTGGGCGGCGAGCGTCGTAGGATGAGGACCAGCATGGTCACCTTCGAGGGCATGATCGGGGAAGAGCTGGGTCCGACCGACTGGCTCGACGTCACCCAGGAGCGAATCGACACGTTCGCGAGAGCGACCGACGACCATCAGTGGATCCACGTCGACCCCGCTCGTGCGGCCAAGGGCCCGTTCGGTACGACGATCGCGCACGGCTATCTGACGCTCTCCCTCTGCGCGCCGCTCCTGAGCCAGCTGCTCGTCGGCATGGCCCCCTCCGGGATGAGCATCAACTACGGCACGAACAAGGTGCGCTTTCCGGCCCCCGTGCCCGCGGGCTCACGGATTCGCGCGCGCGCGACGGTCGCCTCCGTCGACGAGGTTCCGGGCGGTGAGCAGGCGGTCATCGTCACGACCGTCGAGCGGGAGGGCAGCGAGAAGCCCGTCTGCGTGGCCGAGATCGTGATTCGGAGGCTCCGGTGACCCCTTCGGAGCGATTCAGCGGACAGGTCGCGTTCGTCACCGGTGGTGCGAACGGCATCGGCGCGGCTACTGCGGCACGGCTTGCCTCCGAGGGCGCCGACGTCGTCGTGGCGGACTTCGACCTGGCTCGCGCGGAGGAGACCGCCGCTGCGATCGGCGGCCGCGCGGTGCGCTGCGACGTCACCTCGCGCGAGGAGGTCGAGGCGGCGGTCGCCTTCGCCGCCGAGCCGACGGGGAGGCTCGACATCCTCGTCACGTGTGCCGGGATCCTGCGCGACAACCTCGTCCACAAGATGAGTGACGACGACTGGGATGCGGTCATCAACACGCACCTCCGTGGAACGTTCCTCGCAGCGCAGGCAGCCCAGCGACTGATGGTCCCGCAGCGGAGCGGCTCGATGGTGTTGATCTCCTCCACGTCGGCGCTCGGCAACCGCGGCCAGGCGAACTATTCGGCCGCCAAAGCGGGGATCCAGGGCCTCGCGAAGACGCTCTCGATCGAGCTCGGCCCGTTCGGTGTCACCGTCAATTGCGTCGCGCCCGGTTTCGTCGTCACCGCGATGACCCAGCAGACCGCGGAGCGAATGGGGATGACGTTCGACGACTTCACGGAGCTTGCCGCGGGTCAGAATCCTGTCCGGCGCGTCGGTCAGCCGGAGGACGTGGCGGGTGTGATCGCGTTCCTGTGCTCGGCGGACGCTTCGTACGTCAGCGGGCAGGTGCTCTACGTGCGCGGGGGGCCGTGACGGCACAGCGCGCGCTCGTCACCGGTGCTGCGAGCGGCATCGGCCGCGCGATCGCCGAGCGGCTCGTTGCGGACGGTTGGCACGTTCTCGCCGCCGACCGTGAGCCGGATCCCGACGGGCCGGGGGAGCCGTTCGCGGCCGACCTCGCGACCCGGGAGGGAAACAGGGCCGCGGTCGAGGCGGCGGTCGCGGCAGCTCGGCGGAATCGACGCGCTCGTCGCCAACGCCGGCTTCCAGCACGTCTCGAGCTTCGAGGAGTTCGACGAGGATCGCTGGGATGCGCTCGTCTCCGTCCTGCTCACGAGCCCCTTCCTGCTTGCCCGTTACGCCTGGCCTCACCTGCGGGCGAGCGGTGAGGGTCGCATCATCGTGGTCGCCTCGGTGCACGGCCTCGTCGCCTCGCCCTTCAAGGCGGGGTACGTCGCCGCGAAGCACGGCGCTGTCGGCCTCGTCAAGTCGCTCGCGCTCGAAGGGGCTGCCGACGGCATCCGCGCCGTTGCGCTCTGCCCGGGCTTCGTGCGAACGCCCCTCGTCGCGCTGCAGGTGACCGCACAGGCAGAGAGCCGCGGGATCTCCGAGGAGGACGCGCTCCGCGACGTGATCCTCGAGCCGCAGGCGCTCAAGCGGCTCCTCGAGCCGGAAGAGGTCGCCGACGTGGCGGCCTTCCTGCTTGGTCCCGGCGGCCGGTCCTTCACAGGTTCGCCGGTCGTGATGGACAGCGGCTGGCTCGCTCGCTGACGCGCCTCTGCTCGCGCCGGGCGCCGCCCGTCAGAGGCCGTAGTCGATCGTGATGCGCCTGCCGGCTCGCGGGAGCCGGTACTCCTGACCGAGCCGCGCGCACTCGGCGACGAACCGCCGGGTGTTCGCGGTGTCGTGCCGGAACATCTCGTAGTGGCACGGGATCGCGATGATCGCCCCGGACTCGTAGGCAAGCCGTGCCGCGTCCGTTCCGTCCATGTTCCCGTTGAGGCCGCTGATCGGGACGAAGGCGACGTCCGCACCGTACGGCTGAACGGCCTCGGCGACGCCCTGCACCCGCCGGGTGTCGCCGGCGTGGTAGATCACGTACGCGCCGCACCGCACGACATACCCTACGGCCTCGGGAGCGCCCTCGTGATGGGCCGGGACTGCGGTGATCATGAAGGTTCCGAACGTTGCGTCGTCGGCGACGCCGAGCACGGCATCGGGCTGCCGTCCCGCCCGCTCGGCCGCGATCTTTTCGCTGCCCTCAGCACAGATGAACGCTGCGTCGCCGGCGAGCACGTGCGGCAGCGTTCCGGGGTCGAGGTGATCCTGATGGGCGTGGCTCGAGGTGACGACGTTGACGAACGAGAGAAGCGACGGGTCGACGACGCGCCCGGTGATGCGCTCGTGCGGTGTGTCGGAGCCTGCGTACTTCACCGTCAGCGAATCGGAGAGGTAGGGGTCGAGCAGGATGTGCTCGTCCGCGACGGAAACGAGGAACCCGCTTTGCCCGAGCCACCAGATGCGCATGCCCGTCTCTTCCTCCTCCGAGGCGCGGATCTCGGTGACCAGGTCCTCGCCGGAAAGGACGGGCTCGATGTGGTCGGGCGTCTCCTCCTCGAAGTGGTCGACCTCGTCGCGCTCGACGGGGCCTCGCGGTACGAGGCCCTCGGGGATCGGGACGGCTTCCGCGGCCCGGCGGCTGAAGGCAGAGAGGAGCCCTCGACGGGTGGTCGGGCCAGGCGAAAAGAGCGAATCGGAGTCGTTGGTCACGGGTTTCTCGCGCGCGTGAAGAGCTTGTCGAGCGGGTCGCTGATCGTAGCAACGAGATCGCCGGCTCCAGGCCGGTGCTTCAGCTCCGCCCGCCGGGACAGCTCGCGCGGCGGAAGCGCATCGAGGCCGGTCGGACCGAAGGCGGGGGCTTCGTGCACGCGCTGACTATCACGGCGCGCAGGCCCGGCGGCATCGCTGAACGGTGCTGCGGGCTTCCCACAGTGCCCTCGTCACCTGGGGCCCGCCAAAACGGTAGGTTCAGGCCATGTATACGACACCGCTGCGCCCCTCGAGGGCGCTCTCGCGGCCGAGCCCGGCCGAGAACTTCCAGGGTGCAGTCCGCAATCACGCCGTCACGGGCGCGGAGACCGAGATCGAGGTGCTCTCGGTCTGGTTTCCGGCCGGGGGGCGCACGAACTGCCATACGCATGCGGTCGATCAGCTGCTCGTCGTCACCGAGGGCGAGATCGCCGTCGGCGTCGGCAGCCTGCGGAGGCTTCTCGTTCCCGGCGAGATGATCGTGATTCCGGCCGGCGTCTGGCACTGGCACGGAGCGACCCCGCTACGGGATGCCTGCCACCTTTCGATCAAGCCGCATTCGGCGAGCGATTGGGGCACTGCCCCGCCGGAAGACCAGGCCGAGTTCGCAGCCTATGACGACTGGGATCGCTGGGTGCAGGGAGTCAGCAGGTAAGCGGCGCAACCGGGTGCCCGTAGGTCTCACGATCGGCTCGCTGCGCCACGATGAGGTGTCGATCCTCGAGGCTTGGGCTGCGGACGAGGGCTGAACCCCGGCCCGGCCAACCACCGGACCGACTGGTACACCGATCCGGAGGCGTTCGTCGCGCTTCCCCTGGCCGACGATCTCGCCGGAGCGGAACGATCATCTCGTGCGGCGGGCTCTTCGTCTCTCATGGGTCTCGTAATCGCGCGCCGCGACCTCGGCGGGACAGGGCGTCGTTCGAGCTCGGCGAACCGAGCTCCCGCTTCAGACCGCGGCCGCGCGTGCGATCAGTGCAACGGCATCGTTCGTGGCGATGCGGTCGGTATTGACGACGAGATCGTAATGCGTGGGTTGCTCGTCCTTGACCCCGTAGAAGCGCTTCAGGTAGTCGGCCCTACTGGCAATCGACTCCCTGGCGACCTGGGCGGCGTCCTCCTCGCTCAACCCGTCTCGTTCCGTGAGGCGCGAGCAGAGGGTCTCCTCCGACGCGGTGACGAGAACGCGGAGTACGTTCGGCTGGTCGGCGAGCGCGTACGACGCGGCGTGCGCGACGATGACGACGTCCCCACGCGACGACGTCTCCTCGATCGCAGCCCGGATCAGCCCACGCAGCTCCTCGGTCATCGGGACGTCGGCGGGCGAGTAGACATTGACGCCGCCTCCGAAGGCGTGTGCCGTCGCATCCGAGCTCGAAGAGAGCGCGTCGAGGAGCCGGGCCATGAACGTCTGGCGCTTCTCGACGTCCGCGACGACGTGCGGATCGACCCCGGCTTCACCTGCGGCCCGCGTGACGATCGCCTCGTCCACGACCGTGAAACCGAGCTGGGAGGCGACACCGGCCGCGATCGCGTGCATGTTCGAGCCGTGGGGCCCGGCGATACAGACGACGCGGCAGCTCATCCTGCGACGCTACGGGAGCGGTGCTGACCCGTCAAGCGGTGTCGGTGCGCGGAGCCACACCGACCACGACTCGATGCTCCTGATCGTGACGAGGTCGTCCGCCCAGGGGTCGTCTGCGAGGCGCGAGCGGATCGCGGCTTCGTCAGCCGCTACGACGACGAGGAGGGCGTCGTCGCCGTCGCCGTCTCCGACCGGGCCGCCAAGAGCGACGAATCCTTCGGCCGCCAGCCCGTCCATGAAAGCGGCGTGCTCGTCCCACTGCGCCTGGGCGCGTCGCGGGACAGAGGAGTCCCAGGCAGGGCCCCGCGCAAGGCGGACGAGAAATGCGTCAGCCATGGCCGTGAGCGAGAACGTCGGCTAGCTGGGCCGGGCTGATGTTGCCGCCGCTACAGACGAGCGCCACCCGCTTGCCCGCGAACCGCTCGCGGTGGCGAAGGAGCGCGGCGAGCGGCGCTGCCCCCGCCGCCTCGACGAGGTTGCGCGTGTGCTCGATCATCCCGAGGAGCGCCGCGCGGATCTCGTCGTCGCTCACGAGCACGAAGTCGTCGAGGTGCTCCCAGATGATCCGCTGGGGCAACACGAAGGCGACCCGGGTCGCGAGGCCTTCGGCGAACGTCTCCATTCGATCTTCGAGCAGCTGCCGCTTCCGCCACGAGCGGTAGGCGGCTGGAGCCGCGTCCGACTGGACGCCGATCACCTCGATCTCGGCCCGAACCGCCTTGGCGGCGATGCACGCTCCGGCCGCACCGCTGCCGCCGCCGATCGGGACGACGATCACGTCGATCGACGGCTCGTCCTCGAGGATCTCGAGCGTCTCGGTCGCCACACCGGCGATGAGATGCGGCTCGTCGCCCGAGTGGATGTAGCGGTAGCCGTGCTCGACTGCAAGGGAGGCGCAGTGCTCCCGCGCCTCGTCGAAGTCGCGGCCCTCTTCGACGATCTCCGCGCCGAGATCACGGATCGCGGCGACCTTTACCGGGTTCGCGCCCTCCGGCACGCAGATGACGGCGCGCACGCCGAACAGTCGTCCCGCGTACGCGATCGACTGGCCGTGGTTCCCGGTCGAGGCGGAGATCACGCCGCGCGCTCGCTCGTCCTCGGAGAGCTGCGCGACGAGGTTGACGCCACCGCGCACCTTGAACGCGCCGACCGGCTGGTGGTTCTCGTGCTTGACCCAGACCTCGGTGCCGGCCAGGCGATCGAGCCCGTCGTAGCGGTACAGCGGTGTCGGCCGGAGGTAGGGGGCGATCCTGCGCCGCGCGGCGAGCACGTCCGTGAACGTGGGGATCTCGAGGCCCGTCATCGGTCCGAGGCTACACGCCCCTCGGAGCTCGCGACGTTACGTGCGGTGCCCCGGCGCTGCGCACTCCCGATCGGCGTTCGGGGCCCCACGGATGCGGGTCGGCGAATGGGTGATGAGCCGCAATTCAAACAATTCAACGACTCACCCACACGCTTCCCGGGCAGGTGCGGCATCTTTGAGACAGACCCCCACCTGCCGGTAGCAGTCGAGTTTCGCGGTCGAGGACTCGGTGTTAAGAACGGCGGCACGGGTCAGCGGAACGGTGTATGCACCGATGTATGCACAGCGCGTCCAAACCCGTCATGTGCGAGCACGGCCGGGCAACGAGGGTCGACACCCACAGAAGGCCCTAGATAAGCCGAAACCCGCCATAGAGGCGGGTTTGCGGATCTTCCAAGATGTGCCGTCCTATAGCCCATACGGGATTCGAACCCGTGCCGCCGCCGTGAGAGGGCGGTGTCCTAGGCCACTAGACGAATGGGCCGTGCGACGAGGCAGTGTACCGAACGCTCGAACCGGATTCCGGCGGAGCGGTCTCGGGCCCGAGGAGGCGAGCTACGGCGTCACGAGCGGGTCGGCGTCACCGTCGCGGCCGTCGATCCTCGCCTCGAGGCCGCGACGGATCTCCTCCCCCGTCGTCAGCAGCCCCTCGTAGCGCGCGCGCCGCGGGGGAAGCTTGACGATCCGGACGGCCTCGTCGCGCTCGCCGTGACAGCGCGCATACGCCGCCGCCTCGTCGAGCGGCTTCAGGCGCTCATTGCTACGCCGGAGCCATGCCACAATCAGACACCTAGCAGGTTCGGGTCCGAAGGGGAACCCGGCCGGTGGGCCGGCTCCCGCACTTTGCAGACGAAACCTTGCGAGCCGTTAGCTCCAGGGCTTGCAGGACCACGGGCTCCAGTCGCGACCCGAGGCCACGAAGTACCTGTGCGCCGCCGTAGCCTGCGCGACGGGGGACGAGCCGTGGCCGAAAATGCGGCGCTCGCTCGATCCCATCTGGAAAAGCCCCAGATACTGGCCGTTCCGAGCATCGGTCTGAAAGCGCGACTCGCACCGCGAGACGGCGAGGGCCTCCTCGCAATCGTCGCCGAAGACGCGGCAGATCACCTGCTTCGGGCTCGCCGCCGCGACGGCAGCGAGGTGTCGCTCCTTCGCCGCTCGCGCGAGCGTGGCGCGGGCCGCCGCCGCCTTGCGCTTCGACCGCTGGAGGCTCGCCGTATGGAGGCGGAGCTGGCGCTTCGCCTCGGCCGCGAAGCGGGGATCATTCCGGAGCCACGCGTGCTGCTCGAGGAAGCGGAGCACCTGCTGGTCCTTCTTCATCGTGCTCAGGTGGCGGGACAGCTGGGCCCCGAGCCGCGCATCGGACTGGGACTGAGCCGTCGCCGGCAGGACCAACAGAATCAGGGCGCACGCACACATCGCTAGGGCTCTCAGGTCTGACCTCCATCTCGGGGACAGGGCTCGCGGCGCCGTGCGAAAAGCGGCCCGCTCGTGTCTCTCGGTATCGGCACCGTAGCGAACGCCGCACAAGCAGGGGGCAAAACCCTTACAAAATCATAGGAAAGACTGTTACGAGCGTTGCCTGCTCGATCAACGAGAACGCCCCCTTGCGGGGGCGCGACGACCGAGCGAGCCGAGCTGCGGGACAGGGACTCGAACCCCAACTTCCGGAACCAGAATCCGGCGTCCTACCATTAGACGATCCCGCAGAGCTCGCGCGGGATGGTAGCAATCCCGCCTCCGGGCTAGAGATCTAGCCGGTACACGGAGACGAGCCGCTTCTCGTTCTCGGTGTCGATGTGCGCAACCACCTCGACGTGGGGCTCGAGCCCCGAGCCGAGGAGTTTCGCTTTGAGGAGACCGTCCACCTGGAAGAGGCCCGACGAGTTGTTCATCCGGATCCCGATCGTGACCGGCTTCTCGTCTCCGTCCTCGATCGTGACCTCCTCGATCGCGGCGGCCGAGAGAGAGTGCATGGTGACCGAGCCTGCCTCGAACGGGATCCGGGAGCGCCCCTTCGCCATGTCGAGCGCGTCAGCGACCCGGAGGATGCCGGCCTCGAGTGCGAGCGGCTCGCCGTCGGAGCGGTGGCTCGTGATCGCCTGGAGCACCTCGGAGATGATCACGGTGCGCTCGGGCTCGTCGTAGATCCCGTCCAGGAGCTCGCGCATCTTCGGCTCGGAGAGGAAGAGGCTGAAGTCCTCGTGCCCGCGGCGGTGCACCGACATGCCGACGCAGTGCATCAGCGCCGAGAGGACGACGATCACCTCGGCGTCCTCGTTCGTCATCCCGTAGTCGCGCACCGTCGACGGCTCGACTCCGTGCTTCGTGAGCTGTCGAAGGAGCTTGAGCGCGATGTTGACGACGACCTGGATGTGCACCCACGAGTGGTCGTTGATCTGCATCCGCGCGACGGCGTTCACGTTCGAGACGTGCCACCACGCTTTCAGCTGCGCGTCGGCGTTCGCGCGGTCGAGGACCCGACGGAGCTTGCGGTTCCCGCGCTCCGGCAGCCGGATGCGCATCCCCGCGATCGCCTCGGCCGGCGTGAGGCGCGTCTCCCGTACCGCTTCGGCGGAGACAGGGCCGTCGATCCGCTGCTCGATCTCGGGATCGAGAGGGCTCACCGTCGCTCCTTGGCCGAGGTCGGGGGCATGTTCGGGCATCGTCGCACACGGGCGTGCGACAGGTCAGCGGTGATCATCGAGGCGCACGATCTCTCGTCGCGCGTGCGTCAGCGCCTTACCGAGCCGGCGTCGGTTGACCGGCGCGTTCAGCCACGAGCTCGCGCCAGAGGGGTGAGGGAGTGGGATCACGATCGCGTCGTCGACCAGGTAGCTCTTGCCGACGCAGTCGGCGAGTGTCCGTGCACCGACGATTGCCTTGGCCGCCAGGCCGCCGACGGTGATGATCAGCGCCGGTCGGAGGAGGCGCAGCTCCTCGACCCGCCACGACGCGCACAGGCGGCGTTCGGGAGGGCTGGGGGTGCGATCGCCGCGGCCGGAGACCCGTCCGGGATAGCAGCGCGTCACCGAGGCGCAGTAGAACGTCGCGTCGAACGCGCGCTCGTCGAGCTCGAGCCAGCGGCGGAGCGCCTTCCCGGCACGCCCCTGCCACGGTGCGCCGACCGATCCCTCGACGATGCCGGGTGCCTGGCCGTAGAGATATGCGCGTCGGTCGGCCGAACCGTGGACGACGGGGAGCGATTCGATCGTGAAGCCCGCTGCTCGACAGCAGCGGCATGCCGCGAGATCACGCTGGAGCGCGGCTATCGACCGATACGGCCCGCGTGGCCCCGGTGGCGTCTCGGCGACTGTCATGCTCATCTCCTGACACCGTAGGGTAGATCCGTGACACTCCTCGAATCCGTCCCGAACATCTCGGAGGGCCGAGATCCGGCGGTGATCGAAGCCGTCGCGGAGGGGCTTCGTGGAGGGGGTCGGGTGCTCGATATCCACTCGGACGAGGACCACCACCGCTCGGTGCTCACCGTGGTCGCCGAGGAGAAGGACATCGTCGAATGCCTCCTCGCCGGGATTGCCGCGGCAGGCGAGCTGATCGACCTCCGGCGCCACGATGGGATTCATCCGAGGATCGGCGCCGCGGACGTCGTCCCGATCGTGCCGCTCGCGTCGGATCAGATGGCTCTCGCCTGCGACACCGCTGTCGCACTCGGTCGCCGGGTTGCCGACGATCTCGGGCTGCCGGTGTTCCTCTACGGGGCGGCCGGCGACGGAAGGCGCCCGGTCTTCTTTCGGCGAGGCGGACCCGCCGAACTGCAGCGGCGGCTCGACGCGGGCGAGATCGAGCCGTCGTTCGGCCCCACGCGCCTTCACCCGACCGCAGGCGGCGTTCTGATCGGTGCACGCCCTCTGCTGATCGCGTTCAACATCGACCTCGCAGCTGGCACGCTCGAGGACGCGCAGGCGATCGCAGCGTCGGTACGCGAGTCGAGCGGAGGCATGCGGGGCGTCCAGGCGCTCGGGCTCCTCCTGTCCGGTAGCGGCCGCATCCAGGTGTCGCTCAACGTCATCGACGTCGATTCGGCACCGCTGATCGACGTCGTCGAGCGCGTGCGGGAAGCTGCGGCGGAGCGCGGCGCCGAGGTCGGTGCGAGCGAGCTCGTCGGCCTCCTGCCCGAGTCCGCGGTCGCCGAACCTGCCGCACTGGGGCTTCTCGCGCTCCCCGACGACCGCGTTCTCGAACGCAGGATCTGAGGGTGCGCGGCGTCGACACGTAGTCCCTCGCGGCGATAGCGATAGGCTCACGCTCCGTGAGCGCTGCCCCGCCTTCGCCGCTCCGCTCCCTCAGCTCCAATCCCGACTTGCGCCGCGAGACTGCGGCGCTCGGTCTCTACCGCTTGGCGGAGTTCGGGCCGTGGGTCGCGATGCTCGTGTATGCATACTCGGAGGGCGGCGCGACGGCGACCGGCGTCGTCTCGCTGGCGCTGCTCGCACCGACGGCGCTCACCGCGCCCTTCGCCGGGCCGTTGATCGATCGGTTCGGGGCCAGTCGCGTTCTCGTCGGCGCGTACGTTGCGCAGGCCGTTGCCATGGGTGCCACGGCGGCGTCGCTTCTCTCCGGCGCGCCGGCTCCGGTCAGCTACGCGCTCGGTGCACTCACCGCGATGTGCCTCGTCGTCACGCATCCGGCGCACGCCGTCGTGTCGCCCGGGATCGCGAGATCGGCCGGCGAGCTGGTCGCGCTGAACGCGATCACGGGCTGGATCCTGAGTATCGGGCTCGTGGTCGCGCCGGCCGGAGCGGGACTGATTCTCGCTATCTCGACGCCGGGCGCCGTCTATGCAGCCGGTGCGCTGTGTGTCCTTGCTGCCGCGGTGCTCGTGCTGCCGCTCCGGGACCTCGTCCCTCCGCTTGCGCGGGGGGCCGAAATGCCGGTCTCCGGTGCCCTTCGCGAGCTGGACGAGGGCGCCCGAGCGCTCGCGCGTGCGGCGGCGCCGCGAGAGGTGGTGATCGTGCTCGCGGCGACGTTCCTTATGGTGGGCGCGCTCGACGTGCTGATCGTCGTGCTCGCAGTCGGATCGCTGGACATCGGAGAGTCCGGCGCGGGGTATCTGACGGCCGCGCACGGAGCGGGCGCAGTTCTCGGTGCCGTCGCCTCTCTCCTGCTCGTCGGGCGTAGCCGGCTCGTCCCGGTCATGGTTGGTGCCGCACTCGTTGCCTCCGGGGCCTTCATCGTTCTCGGGCTCTCGATCTCGGTCGGCGTCGCGTTCGCCGTCGCTGCGGTTACGGGCGTCTCGCGCAGCCTGCTCGAGGTGTCGGGGCAGACGCTGCTGCAGCGGGTCACATCGACGGCGATCCTCGCTCGAGTCTTCGCGTTCAAGGAAGGGCTCGCCATGGCCGCCTGGGGAGTCGGGTCGCTCTGCGTGCCGATCGTGATCGCATTCGCCGGCGTCAGCGGTGCCCTGATCTTCGCCGGTGCGATCGTCCCTGTCGTCGTCGCTCTGCGACTCCGACCGCTGCTCGCCGTCGATGCGACCGCCACCGTACCCGCCGTCACCATCGCGCTTCTCCGCTCGATCGGCATCTTCCGCGCCCTCCCGGTAGCGGCCCTCGAGGGAATTGCGCACAGCGCCGTCGACGTGCAGATGGCCGCAGGAGAGACGATCATTCGGGAGGGTGACGTCGGCGATCGCTACTACGCCATCGCTGACGGAAGTGTCGACGTGTTGCGCGACGGTGTCCGCGTGAACACCCTCGGACGAGGTGAGGGGTTCGGCGAGATCGCACTCGTTCACGACGTCCCGCGATTTGCGACGGTCAGGGCGGTTTCGGACGGACGACTGCTCTCGATCGCACGCGACGTCTTCCTCGTCGCGCTCACGGGGCACGCGCCGACGCGTGATCGGGCCGAGACGGTCGCGGCCGATCGTCGGACGGCTACGGCCGAGCACCTTTCGAAGAGTGGCGTTCCGCTGAGCGGGTCGGGCGAATAGACTCGCCCTCGGTGACCGAGTCGCTCCTCCTGACCGGTGACGACCTCACGGTCGATGACGTATGGCGTGTCGCGATCGAGCGGAGGGATGTCGCGCTGGCACAGAGTGCTGTCGAGCGGATGCGCCGCTCCCGCGGGCTCCTCGACGAGTTGCGGGGTGAACACACCTACGGCGTCAACACGGGTTTCGGGCGCTTCGTCTCCGAATCGATCCCCGAGGACCGGGCAGAGGAACTCCAGTTGCGACTCCTCCGCAGCCACGCCTGTGGGGTCGGAACTCCGTATCCCGACGAGGTCGTACGCGCGGCGATGGTGTTGCGGGCGAACGCTATCGCCAAGGGCTACTCCGGTGCACGCGTCGAGACGGTCGAGTTGCTCCTGGCCGTGCTCAACGCCGGAATCGTCCCGTACGTACCCGCGCGAGGGTCGGTCGGCGCGAGCGGGGATCTGGCGCCGCTCGCACACCTGGCGCTCCCGCTCGTCGGCGAGGGCGAAGCGCTCGTCGACGGCGTCCGCATGCCTGGGGCAGACGCGCTCGCAGCAGCCGGGCTGAAGCCGGTGCGGCTGCAGGCGAAGGAAGGGCTCTCGCTGATCAACGGAACGCAGTTCATGTCCGCCATGGCCGCGCTCGGGCTCACGCGCGCCCTCCGGCTCAGCCGAACGGCGGACGTTGCCTGCGCGATGTCGCTCGAAGCACTCCAGGGCTCCCTGACGAGCTTCCATCCTGCAATCCACGCCGCCCGGCCGCACGCCGGACAGGTCGCGTCGGCTGCGAATGTACGGTCGCTGCTCGACGGCTCCGCGATTCTCGAGTCGCATCGCTGGTGCGACAAGGTGCAGGACGCCTACTCCCTCCGGTGCGCGGCTCAGGTCCACGGTGCGAGCCGTGATCTGCTCGACTACGTCACGCGGACCGTCTCGATCGAGATCAACGCGGCGACGGACAACCCGCTCGTGTTGCTCGAGGAACGTGAGATCGTCTCGAACGGCAACTTCCACGGACAGCCCGTCGCGTTCGCGCTCGACTGCCTCGCGATCGCCGTCGCCGAGCTGGCCAGCATCTCGGAGCGTCGGGTCGAGCGCATGGTGAACCCGAGCCTCTCCGACGGGCTGCCGGCGTTCCTCACGCGCGAGGGAGGCATCAATTCGGGAATGATGATCCTGCAGTACGTCTCGGCGTCACTCGTCTCCGAGAACAAGGTTCTCGCGCATCCGGCGAGCGTGGACTCGATTCCCACGAGCGCCGGACAGGAGGATCACGTCTCGATGGGAAACGCCGCCGGCCTCAAGGCGCTCCAGGTGCTCGCAAACGCCGAGCAGTCACTTGCGATCGAGCTGCTCGCGGGCGCGCAGGCGGTCGAGTTCCTCGCCCCACTCGAGCCGGGGCGTGGCGTTGCGGCGGCACGGGCACACGTCCGCACGCTGTCGGAGCGGCTACGCGAAGACCGCTCGCTCTCGGCGGATATAGAGCGCGTCGCGGACTCGATCCGGGATGGCAGTGTTCTCGCCGCGGTCGAGAGCGCCTGCGGGGAGATCCGCTGATGGCCCGACGTCGAAGTGGAGTCGACGAGCGGCCGCTGCCGGCTCACCCGTACCGTGACACCGTCGTGGTCTACGGGATCATGGCCGTCGTTCTGATCGTGATCGCAGGCTTGACCGGGGGCAGCCTGGTTCGCGCCTTCGGCGCAGGAGTAGCCTTCTTCGTGCTCGCAACGGCGTGGAGCTGGTGGAGGTTCCGGACGAGGATCCGAGAACGAGAGGCGCTGGACGCTCGTGAGGCGGCTGCGAGGAGCCCGAGTGCAGACCAGCCCGCCGGTGAGCCCGAGCCCGGCTCGCAGCGGAGAGCAACGAACGGCTCCGTCAACGGGAACGGCAACGGGAGAATGGGAGGCCGACGATGACGACCGCCGACGACCGCATCGAGGCGCTGTGCGGTGACCTCGCGGCGATCCACGCACCGCGCGGGTCGGGGCTCAACGCGCTCTCGTGGCAGACCGAGGCACCGCTGCGGATGCTCCTGAACAACCTCGATCCAGAGGTCGCGGAGCATCCGGAGAGCCTCGTCGTCTACGGAGGAACCGGGAGGGCGGCACGGTCGCACCAGGCACTGCGCGACATCGTCCGCGTGCTGTTGCGGTTGCGAGACGACGAGACGCTCCTCGTCCAGTCGGGGAAGCCGGTCGGCGTGTTCCGCACGCACGAGGGCGCTCCGCGCGTCCTGATCGCGAATGCGCTGGTCGTGCCGAGGTGGGCGACATGGGACGAGTTCCGTCGGCTCGAGGCGGAGGGCCTGACCATGTTCGGGCAGATGACGGCCGGCTCGTGGATCTACATCGGCACGCAGGGGATCTTGCAGGGGACATACCAGACGTTCTGTGCAGCGGGCGAGACCCACTTCGGCTCGGCCGATCTCTCGGGGCGAACCGTTCTGACGGCCGGCCTGGGCGGCATGGGCGGCGCCCAGCCGCTCGCGGCGACGATGGCGGGCGCGGCGATTCTCTGCGTCGAGGTCGACCAGCGTTCGATCGATCGGCGGCTCGCGAAGCGCTTCGTCGACGAGCAGGCCACGTCACTCGACGACGCCGTCGCACGCGTGCGTGGTGCGGCAGCGGCGGGAACGCCCCTCTCGGTCGCGCTGCTCGGCAACGCGGCGGACGTGTTCCCGGAGCTCGTTGCACGCGGAGAGCACTTCGACCTCGTCACCGACCAGACCGCGGCGCACGATCCCCTGACCGGGTATATACCGGCCGAGGTGCCCTTCGAGGAGGCGGCGGCGTTGCGTGCGCGCGACCCGAAGCGCTACCTGGAGCTCGCGTCGCAGTCGATCGTGACGCACGTTCGCGCGATGTGTGAGTTCGTCCGGATGGGATGCTACGTTTTCGATTATGGCAACAATTTGCGAGGGGAGGCCTATGCAGGAGGCCTGACGGACGCGTTCTCATACCCGGGCTTTGTCCCGGCCTATATCCGGCCGCTCTTCTGCCGTGGCATCGGCCCGTTCCGCTGGGCTGTCCTCTCGGGTGATCCGGCCGACATCGACGCGATCGACCGAGAGCTACAGGGCCTGTTCCCCGACGACGTGCTCCTGCAGCGATGGCTCGCGATGGCGCCCGAGAAGGTTGCGTTTCAGGGCCTCCCGGCGCGGATCTGCTGGCTCGGCTACGGCGACCGTGCTCTCGCGGGGCTCGCGATCAACGAGCTCGTGCGGACGGGCCGCGTCTCGGCACCGGTCGTCATCGGGCGCGACCACCTGGATTCGGGATCGGTGGCCTCGCCCTACCGCGAGACCGAGTCGATGCAGGACGGATCGGACGCGATCGCCGACTGGCCAATCCTCAACGCTCTCCTCAACACGGCCGCCGGCGCGACGTGGGTCAGCGTCCATCACGGCGGCGGGGTCGGCATCGGCAACTCGATCCACAGCGGGATGGTCGTCCTGGCCGACGGAACGGCCGCGGCCGCCGCTCGCCTCGAGCGCGTCCTCGCCGCGGATCCAGGCACCGGCGTCATGCGGCACGCGGATGCCGGTTACGAGACGGCACTCGAGGCGGCCCGCGACGGCGGCCTCGACCTTCCGAGCGCCCTTCCGCCCTCGGACGAGGTCGGCCCGGGATCAGTCGAGGGCTCGTGACGTCGCTGCTGATCCGCGATCTCGTCCAGGTTGCGACCCCGACGGCAGGCGGCGGGCCGCGGCGCGGTGCAGGACTTCGCGACGTCCGGGTCGTCGAGGATGCCTACGTGCTCTGTCACGACGGCCGCATCTCGAGCGTGGGGCCGATGGTCGACCTCACGCGAGAGATGGCTTCCGACGTGCCCGAGATCGACGGGCGGGGCCTCTGCGCGATTCCCGGTCTCGTCGACTGCCACACGCACGCCTGCTTCGGGGGCGACCGCGTCAACGAGTTCTCGCTGCGCGCCGGGGGCGCCACGTACGAGGAGCTCCATGCGGCCGGCGGAGGCATCCTCTCGACCGTCCGCGCCACCCGAGCCGCGAGCGAAGACGAGCTCACGCGTATCACGGTGCACCATCGCGCCCGGATGCGTGCCCACGGGACGACGACGTTCGAAGCGAAGTCGGGCTACGGCCTCGACCACGACACCGAGCTGACACAGCTGCGGGCAGTCCGTGCTGCGGGCGGCGTTCCCACCTGGCTCGGAGCGCACACGGTGCCGCCCGAGTTCGCCGACGCCGACGCCTATGTCGACTTTCTGATCTCGGATGTCCTGCCGGATGCCGCAGGGCTTGCGGAGGCCGCCGACGTCTTCCTCGAGCGTGGATCGTTCGACGCGGCCCAGGCGCGTCGGTACCTGGAGGCCTGCGCCGCAGCCGGCCTGGCTCTCCGACTGCACGGCGACCAGTTCACCGAGGCCGGAGCGATCGCTCTCGCAATCGATCTCGGAGCCAGATCCGTCGATCACCTCGAGGCGACCGGCCCCGCCGGCGTCGATGCGATCGCGGCAAGTGACGTCACCGGCGTGCTGCTGCCTGCGAGCGCCCTCTTCCTCGACCGGCCCATGCCGCCGGCCCGCGCCCTCGCAGACGCAGGCGCCCTCATCGCGCTCGCAACGGACTTCAACCCGGGAAGTGCCTACTGCGACAGCCTGCCACTCGTCCTCTCGCTCGCGTGCACGCAGCTGCACCTCTCGCCCGAGGAGGCTCTCGTTGCGGCGACCGTCAACGCGGCGCACGTTCTCGATCGTGCAGACCGCATCGGCCGGCTCGCTCCCGGGTTCGGGGCGGACATCGTCCTCCTCGACGCGACGGACTGGCGGCACCTCGCGTACCACCTCGCAGGCGACATCGTGCACACCGTGATCGAGGGCGGCGCGGAGGTGTTTCGCCGCACGGCATACTCCACCTGATGGCCACGCAGAAACAGCGCCGACGTCGGGCCAAGGAGAAGCGACACGAGTACGAGCTCGTCTTCGTCGACGAGGAGGGTGTCGAGCGACCCGTCGAGCGGGAGGAGGCGCCGCGAAAACCGGTCGGACGCGGGAGCAAGGCGACCGCAAAGGGCCAGAAGAAGCCATCGTCGAGTGGCCGCTCACGGGGTGGCCGCCCGCTGCAGCCCCCGTCCTGGAGAAAGGTGCTGAAGCGTGGAGCGATCTTCGCACCGATCTTCTTCGCAACCGTGCTGCTTCTCGGCGGCGGCAAGATGACCTACGCCGGCGCAGTCGTCCAGACGTGTCTGCTGATGGCGGTCTTCGTCCCGTTCAGCTACTTCATGGACAGGGTCGTCTTTCGCCAGCAGCAGAAGCGCCTCAACAAGGAATAACGCGGCCGCGCGCTTACGTCCGGCAGGACCGATCAGATCGTCTGGTGCGAGACCTCGTTCGGCGCGTAGTGCCCGTCAGCGGGCCATGGTGCGAGGAGAAGCAGCAGGCGGGCACCATCGACGCTCGTGACGGAGTGGCGCTCGCCCGGATCGAACATGACGAGCGTTCCCGTCGGCGCGCTCGCGCGTACCTCACCAGCGACGATCTCGGCCGCTCCTTCCACGACCGTCAGCCAGACGCGTTCGCGCACCTGATGGTCGCCGAGCGTCTGGCCCGGATCGAGGCGGAGAACGATCGCGCGCGCGTCGCCCGAGTGGAGCACCGAGGGCGTTCGAGCTCCTTCGGGCGCGTCGATCTCGAGGAGATTCCAGGACCGCACGAAACCACTGTATCGCTCGTTCGGTCGAGAGTCGGCGGACGAGGCGGGCGCGTGCGCCTGCGCGCGCCCTGTCGATCCCGCTGACGGTCAGCCTCTACACTCGACGACGATGTCTCTCGCCGTCGACAAGCTCGAGCTCGGCCCGATCGGTACCAACACCTACGTCGTGCGGGCGAATGCGACGGCGCGTGACGCGGTCGTCGTCGACCCGAGCGGTGACGCGACGACGATCGGCGGGGCACTCGACGCCGTTTCTGCGCGTTGCGTCGCGATACTCGTCACGCACGGGCACTTCGACCACATCGTCAGCCTCGCGGATCTCGTCGCAGTGACGGATGCGCGCGTCTACGCGCCTGCAGGTGAACGGATGCTGCTCGAGAACCCGGCGGCCTTCGGCCCGGCGGGGCTCGACATCCCCGCTTCCTCGGCCGATGTCTGGCTCGACGGTGGCGAGACGATCGACGCCGCCGGCGTCACGTTCGCCGTGACGTGCGTCCCCGGCCACTCGCCCGCGCACGTCGCGTACTACGCCGAAGGCGAGCTCTTCTCCGGCGATGTTCTCTTCGCAGGATCCGTGGGTCGCACCGACCTCCCGGGTGGCGACTGGGGCGTGCTCGAGGCATCGATCCGAGCCCTGCTCGACGCGTACCCACCCGAGACGGTCGTCCATCCGGGGCATGGCCCCGAGACGACCCTCGCCGGGGAGTTGCAGTCGAATCCCTTCCTCGCCGAGCTGCGCTCGACCCGGGCCTCCGAATGAGCAGCAGGATCGAGCGTCCGAGGGGAACGCACGACGTCGTCCCCGCGGAGATGCCGCACTGGCAGCGCGTCACGAGCGAGGTCGAACGGCTCTGCGGCCTGTACGGCTACCGGAAGATCCTGACGCCGGTCTTCGAGGACACGGCGCTCTTCGCGCGCACCTCGGGCCAGGGGTCGGACGTCGTCCAGAAGGAGATGTACAGCTTCACGGATCGATCCGACCGGCCCCTCACGCTTCGCCCCGAGGGGACAGCCCCCATCTGCCGTGCCTACATCGAGCACGGCATGCACCGCGAGCCGCAACCGTTGAAGCTGTTCACGATCGCGCCGATGTATCGCTACGGCGCACCCGGGAAGGGACGCTACCGCGAGCACTGGCAGGCCTCCGTCGAGGCGATCGGCTCCGACGACCCGTCGATCGACGCCGAGCTCGTCCAGCTTTACGACACGCTTCTGCACCGCCTCGGGGTGACGTCCTACCACCTCGAGCTCAACTCGATCGGGTGCTCGACGTGCCGCCCCGCGTACCTGAGCGTGCTCCGCGGCTGGCTCGCCACGAACGAGCATCGTCTCGATGCGGAAACGCGTCAGAAGGTGGCAACGAGCCCGCTCCGCGTCTTCGACAACTACCTCGCGAAGCCGGACGCGGTGCGCGTGGCCCTGGGCGAGGCACCGAAGATCGGCGAGTCGCTGTGCGAGGAATGCGTGGCTCACTTCGCGGGAGTGCGCGCCGACCTCGACGCGACGGGCGTCGCGTACGAGCTGGTTCCGACCCTCGTTCGCGGGCTCGACTACTACACGCGGACGACCTGGGAGTTCATCGGGCCGATGGAGAACGAGAACTCGACGATCTCGGGAGGCGGCCGCTACGACGGGCTCGTCGAGCAGATCGGAGGGCCACCGACACCCGGCGTCGGCTTCGGAGCTGGTCTCGAGCGGCTCCTGATCGCGATGGAAGACGCGGGTGCCGGGGCCGAGGCGCCGTCGATAGACGTCTTCTTCGCGGTCGAGGAGGGTGCTCCACGGCAGGAGGTGACGGCCTGGCTCGCCGGGCTGCGCGGGCTCGGCGTCGCAGCCGACACCGATTTCGCAGGCAGGTCGCTGAAGGGGCAGCTCACGCAGGCGGCACGGCTCGGAGCCGCCACGACGGTGATCGTGCGACCCGACGGGGCAACCCTCCGGCGCCTGGGACAGCCCGACGAACCGCTCGCACACGCCGACATCGTCGGCAAACTGTCCGCATGAGCTGGCGAGACATGCAGTGCGGCGAGCTCCGCGAGGAGCACGTCGGATCACGCGCGACACTCGCGGGTTGGGTCGGCCGTCGCCGCGATCACGGTGGCCTCGTCTTCGTCGACCTCCGCGACCGCAGCGGCGTCACCCAGCTCGTGATCAATCCGGAGCACGCGCCGCAGGCAGCCGAGCTTGCGAAGGAGATCCGCAACGAGTTCGTGCTCCAGGCCGAAGGAGAGGTCACGGCGCGGGCCGCCGACGCCGTGAATCCCAATCTGCCGACGGGTGCCGTCGAGATCCAGGTCACGACGCTTCGGATCGTTTCTCGATCGACGCCGCTTCCGTTCCAGCTCGACGAGGACAACGTGGACGAGACGCTTCGACTGCGCTATCGCTGGCTCGACCTCCGGCGGGAGAAGCTGCAGCGGAACATCGGCCTGCGCGCGCAGATGGTCGGGATCATTCGCCGGCAGATGGAGGCCGCTGGCTATCTCGATATCCAGACGCCCGTGCTCTACAAGTCGACCCCCGAGGGTGCGCGCGACTTCGTCGTCCCGAGCAGGCTCCACAAGGGCTCGTTTTTCGCGCTGCCACAGAGCCCGCAGCTGTTGAAGCAGCTCCTCATGATCGCCGGGTTCGACCGCTACTACCAGATCGCAATCTGCTTCCGCGACGAGGATCTCCGGGCCGACCGTGTCCAGGAGATCACCCAGCTCGACATGGAGACCGCGTTTCCCGACCGGGAAGCGGTGTTCCTGCTCATGGAGGAGATGTTCTCCGCGGTGTGGCGTGAGTGCCTCGGAATCGAGATCGCACGGCCATTCCCCCACATGACGTACGCGGAGGCCGATCGGCGGTTCGGCACGGACAAGCCTGATACACGCTTCGCGCTCGAGATCGAGGACGCGACCGACGTCACACGTGGCTCGGAGTTCGGTGTCTTCGCAGGCGCCGACGCCGTACGCTTCCTGCGCGTGCCGCGCGTGTTCTCGCGATCGGAGGTCGCGGCGCTCGAGGACCGCGCCAAGGAACTCGGGGCGAAGGGCCTCGCGTACGTGATCCGTGACGAGGCAGGCGAGATCCGCTCTCCGATCGCGAAGTTCCTCTCCGAGGACGAGATCGACGCACTCGCGCCTGCTGCCGGGGAGACACTGCTGTTCGCAGCCGACACGGGTGCGATGACCTCGAGGGTTCTCGGGGCGCTGCGGCTCCAGCTGGGAGCCGACCTCGGCCTGATCGACGAGGGCGCGTTCACGTTCCTCTGGGTGACCGACTTCCCGATGTTCGAGTGGGACGAGGACGAGTCGCGGTGGACGGCCGTTCATCATCCGTTCACCCGACCCACGGACGACTGGCTCGAGTCGTTCTCCGACGACCCCGGCAATGCGCTCGCCTACGCCTACGACCTGATCGTGAACGGGAACGAGCTCGGTGGGGGGTCGTTCCGGATCCACGAGCCCGACGTCCAGGCGAAGGTGTTCGATCTGCTCGCGATGAGCCCGGAGGATCAGCGCGCGAAATTCGGCTTCCTGCTCGACGCGCTCGCGATGGGGGCGCCGCCGCACGGCGGCATCGCACTCGGCATCGACCGGATGACGATGGTTCTCGCCGGCGAGTCGAACCTCCGGGACGTGATCGCCTTCCCCAAGAACCAGGCAGGCCTCGATCCGATGAGCGGTGCCCCGTCCGCAATCACCGACCTCCAGCTCGCGGAGCTCGGACTCCGGATCGTCGAGCCGCCGAAGGTACCCGGCCACTGACATGCCGGCCTCGGTGGCACAGCGGCTGCTCGGGCTCGCGGCCGTGGCGCTGTTGGCGGGAGTCGTTTCCCTGGCCGTGATCGAACGGCAGCGCGACGACGCGAATGCGGCGGCGGCACCCGTCGGCGCGGTGGCCCCCGGCGGCGGCTGGTACTCCGGCCTCGCAGCGTCCCGCGGGCAGGCCGGGGACGCCGAGCGCACGTCCTGCGGGCTGATCCTGACCAGCAAGTCCTACGGGGTCTCGCATCCGGTGCTCCCGTGTGGTGCGAAGCTCCTCATCCGCTTCGGCGGGCACACGGTGCTGACCGAAGTCATCGACAACAAGCTGAAGAGCGCCGGTCGCCAGTTCGAGCTGACCGAGCGCCTCGCTCGCGAGATCGGCCTCGACGGGACGCAGGAGATCGACTGGCGATTCGCTGCGCGCCCCGAAGGCTAGGAAGCCGCTCCTCTGGCCTCGTGACGGCGAAGTTCGTCTAGAATTCGGTGTGCTCGACCCTGTGCGTGACCCGGAGTTTCAACGTGAACCAAGACTCATCAAGGGAGCGTGTGTCCGGCGGAGGCTTTGCCAGAGGCTGGTAGCGCACCCACCTGGTTCGCCAGGTTCTCAATTGGCTCCGGGGTTCATCGGCAGGGTGGGGCAACCTGCACCGCAACGGGGATCGGTGATCGCTCCCTCGCACCTTCCGGTGCCGCCGAGCGGAAGACGCCGCAGGGACGGTGTAGTGTCAAGACATGGGATACACACTGGTCAATCATGACGACCCGTCGGTCGAGTCGTACCGCGGAGCGTTCTTCAAGATGCGCAAGGCGCTCGGTACGACGGCGTTCGGGATCAACGAAGTCAGGCTTCCCGGGGGCAGCGACGGCATCGAGCATGACGAGGTCGAGACAGGGCACGAGGAGGTCTACGTCGTGGTCGAGGGCAGTGGAACGATCACCGTCGACGGCGAGGCCGTCGCCGTCGCAGGTGGCGACTTCCTCCGTGTCGACGCCGTGTCCACGCGCCTCGCGACGGCGGGGCCGGACGGCTTGACCTTTGTCGTGGTTGCGGCCAAGCCGCTCCCGGAGTACGACGGTCGCCCGTCTCTTTGACCGCGATCACGGGACTCCATCACGTCCAGGTCGCCGCTCCGGCAGGCTGTGAGGACACCGCCCGTCGCTTCTACGGCGAGTTGCTCGGGCTCTCCGAGATCGAGAAGCCGCTGATCCTCGCGCTGCGAGGGGGCGCCTGGTTTCGCGCCGGGGCCGCTGAGCTCCACGTCGGGGTCGAGGAGTCGTTCGTCGCGGCTGCGAAGGCCCATCCGGCGCTGTCGGTCGACTCGGTCGGAGCACTCGAGGATCTCGCCGCCACGCTCACCGCCGAAGGAGTCGACGTCCGGTGGGCCGACGACGCGGAGATCCCGGCGCAGCGCCGATTCCACGTCAGCGATCCGTGGGGCAATCGCCTCGAGCTTCTGGCGGTGGTCGAGCGCACGTAGCCGAGCGTGGATCCACGCTCGGAGACGCCTCGGGCGGGCTTTGCCGGGTCGGGAGGCGACAGGGCCGGGAGGCTGGGGGCAGCGCCGGGGCCGTGCGCGGCCGGGGTGCTGTCACGCGGGCATGCCACGTGGCTGGAGTGCTGCGACGCCGCGTGCCGCGCCCTGGTGCACTTCCGGCGCACAGCCGGCACAACTGCGTGACACACCGTGCGATACCGTGCCTCCGGGGCATCTCGGTGCCCCCCTGGGGGAGGTTGGGGAACCGTAGAGGGCTCCGTTGGTCGGCACGTTGTCGGCTCGGGCGCACCATCGACTCCACCTGTGGAGGTCCGTCCGAGGCCTTCGCCGTGACCGAGGTGCGGCAGCCCCCGCTTCGGTGCGATCGCCCGCGATCGCACCCGACCGCCGACAGGCCGCTGAACACCGTGCCGGTAGCCTCCGGGCATGGCCAACCGCGAGCTGATCGGGGACTCCGCGCGCGGCGACGAGTACGCGGCCGTTCGCGTCACGGTCGAGGGCGACCGTATCGTCGCAGCCGATGCCCCGGGTCTCGAGCGACCGCTGGAGGGCCTCACGCTGCTCGAGGCCGCGGCCGTACCCGGCGAGACGCTCGCCGCCGACGCGCTCGCGAACGCGATCGCGCCGGCGTTCGCTGCGGAGCCCGTGCGGGGTCGCGTTGCGGTGGCGATGAGCGGGGGCGTGGACAGCGCGGTCGCGTTGCTCAGGGCGGCGCCCAATGCGATCGGCGTCACGTTGCGCCTCTGGCTCGATCCACGCGGCCCGAGCTCGGAGCGTGCTTGTTGCTCGCCGGACGCGGTGATCGCTGCACGCGAGACGTGCCACCGGCTCGGCCTTCCGCACGTCACCCTCGATCTCCGCGATGCCTTCCGCTCGCTCGTCGTGCAGCCTTTCGTCGACGGCTACGCGTCGGGGCTGACGCCGAATCCGTGCATGCGGTGCAACGGCCTCTTCCGGTTCGATGCGCTCGTCGAATTCACGCGCCGCGCCGGCGCCGAGGTCCTCTGGACGGGCCACTACGCGCGCGTCGTCGAGCGCGACGGCATTCGACTGATCGCCCGAGGACTCGACCCTGCGAAGGATCAGTCCTACATGCTGGCGACGGTCGACCCGCAGTTGCTCGATCGCGTCGCGTTTCCGCTCGGCGATCAGGGCAAGCGCAGCACGCGCGAAGAGGCGGCGGCGGCCGGGCTCGCGGTTGCGGATCGGGCCGAGAGCCAGGAGGCGTGCTTCCTCGCCGGCGACGACTACCGCTCGTTTCTCGAGCGGCAGGGCCTCCCGCGACAGGAGGGCCAGGTCGTCGACGAGGACGGTGCCGTGCTCGGGACGCACGACGGGATCTGGCGCTACACGCCCGGCCAGCGCCGCGGGATCGGGCTGGCGCTCGCCGAGCCCGTCTACGCGCTCCGCTCGGACGTGACGTCGAACACGCTCGTGGTCGGGCCGCGCAATGCCCTCGCGGCGAGCACTGTCGCCGTGCAGGGCCGCCTGTATCTCCCGGTCGCGCGGGCCGAGGCGAAATTGCGGTACCGATCGGGCGCGGTCTTCGCCGAGGTCGATTCCACCGACGACGGGTTCACGCTGACGCTCGATCAACCGGTGCACGCCGTCGCGCCCGGTCAGGTCGCGGTCCTGTACGACGACGACGCGATCGTCGGAGCCGGCGTCATCGTCTCCGCGACGCGGTAGGATTGCTGCGATGACTGTCCTCGGATCAACGGCCAGCGATGCGGCGTACTGGGGTCTCGCCGTCTTCCTGATCGCAATCGGCCTCGCCTCCGCGTTCATGCTGTTCCGACTCGGGCAGTCGTTCGAGCGGCTCTCGTCGTTAATCCGGGGCACCGAACGCGACCTGTTGCCCGTGATCGTCAAGACCGGTGCCACGGTCGATCGCGTCAACTACCAGCTCGACAAGGCCGACACCGTGACCGACAGCGCTGTGTCGATGGCAGACAGCGCAGACACGGCCGTGCGCGCAATCTCGACAGTCATCACGACGCCGGTCGAGAAGGTCACGGGAGTCGCTGCGGGCATCACCCACGGCTTCTCGCAATTCCGGAAGTCGAAGAACTTCGGAGAGGCGACCGCTGCGGCCAGGGAAGCGGCACGGGAGCGCGAGGCCGATCTTCGTGAAGACCTGCGCACCGCCGGACGGACGCCGATGGACACCGAGCGCCCCGCCCCACAGCCGCGCCCTGCGGCCGAGCCGAAGCCCGACGCGTGGCCGAAGCCGATACCGGTGCCGAAGCCCGATCCGGTGCCGGAGCCGCCGGACGAGCCGGCTGCTGCGTAGCCCCCACAGGAGAATCGCCTGGTTCGCGGCTACGATCGCGTGATGCGTACGACAGCCGATTTGCGCGAGGGCTTTCTCTCCTTCTTCGAGGAGCGTGGCCACATGCGTTTTCCGTCCTGGTCTCTCCTTCCACCCCCCGAGGATCCGTCGACGCTGTTCATCTCCGCCGGAATGCAGCCGCTGAAACCGTACTTCTCAGGGCAGAAGGATCCACCGGCACCACGCTTCACCACCGTGCAGAAGGTACTGCGCGCCGGCGGCAAGGACACCGATCTCGACGAGGTGGGACTCACCGCACGGCATGCGTCGATGTTCGAGATGCTCGGCAACTTCTCGTTCGGCGACTACTTCAAGGACGGTGCGATCGATCTCGCCTGGGAGTTCGCGACCGAGAAGATGGGGCTCGACCCCGACCGCATCTGGCCGACCGTCTTCGCCGGCGATCCCGAGCTCGGGCTGGGCGAGGACGACGCGGCCGTCCAGGGCTGGCTCCGCAAGGGCGTCCCGCGTGAGCGAATCGTCGGCCTGCCACGCTCCGAGAACTTCTGGGGCCCGGCCGGCGCGACCGGGCCGTGCGGACCGTGCTCCGAGCTCAACTACGACCGCGGAGCCGAGTACGGCTGCGGCGAGGCCGACTGTGCGCCGGGCTGCGATCGTTGCGAGCGGTTCCTCGAGTTCTGGAACCTCGTCTTCATGGAGTACGACCTCGACGAGAACGGCAAGCTGACGCCGCTGCCCAAGCAGAACATCGACACCGGTCTCGGGCTCGAACGGGGAGCCATGCTGTTGCAGGAGGCCGACTCGATCTTCGACACGGACGGCTTCCGTCTGATCATGGACTGGATCGAGCAGGAGTCGGGCGTCGGCTACGGGGCGTCTCCGGCCGCGACGAAGGCGCACCGGGTGCTCAGCGACCACGGGCGCGGGATGACCTTCCTCGTCGCCGAAGGCGTGGTCCCCGGCAACGAAGGCCGGGGCTACGTCTTGCGGCGCCTGATCCGCCGAGCGGTCGTCCAGGCTCGGAGGATCGGGCTCGAGGGCGTCTACCGCCTTCCCGCCATCGTCGTCGGGCAGGTCGGGCCCTGGTATCCCGAGCTCGTCGAGCATCAGGCCGAGATCGAGCGTGTCGTCAAGGCGGAGGAGGAGCGCTTCCGAGAGACGCTCGAGCGCGGACTCAAGACCTTCGAGGAGCTCGCCGACCGCGCGTCGATCTCGGGCGACGACGCGTTCACGCTCGCCGCGACATACGGCTTCCCGCTCGAGCTGACCGTCGAGCTCGCCGAGGAGCGCGGCCAGCCCGTCGCTGTCGACGCCTACCGTGCGCGCATGGCGGAGCACCGCACGATCTCGCGTGCCGGCGGGGAATCCGACACACAGCGCGCCGCAGACTTCGCTCGGGCCGCCGACCCGACGGCCTTCGTCGGTCACCACAAGCACGACGTCCTGACGGAGCTCCACGCGTACGAGGATCTCGGTGACGGCACCTTCCTTGCCAAGCTCCGCGAGTCGCCGTTCTACCCGGCCGGCGGCGGCCAGGTCACGGACGAGGGATACCTCGAGATCGACGGCGACCCCACGACACGAGCGGAGCTCGTGCAAGCGAACCGCATCGGAGACGACCAGGCGCTCGTCTTCCGCGGAACCGGTTTCTCCGCCGGGAGCCGTGTCCGCGCCGTCGTGCCGTGGAGCGTCCGCTTCCCGACGATGGCGAACCACACCGCAACCCACCTGCTCCAGGAGGCGCTGCGCGACGTTCTCGGCGACCACGTCAAGCAGGCCGGCTCATCGGTGCGCCCCGACAAGCTGCGCTTCGACTTCACGCACACCCAGCAGCTGACGGCGCAGGAGCGGGAGGAGATCGAACAGCGGGTCAACCGCGCGATCTTCGAGAATCACGCGCTGCACATCTTCGAGACACCGATCGACGAGGCCCGCAAGCTCGGCGCGATGATGCTGTTCGGTGAGAAGTACGGCGACATCGTGCGCGTCGTCGAGATCGAAGGCGTCTCGCGGGAGCTGTGCGGCGGCACGCATGTCCGGTCGACCGCCGAGATCGGCGCGTTCGCGATTCTCTCCGAGGGCTCGGTGGGCTCCGGAGCGCGGCGCATCGAGGCGGTCACCTCCGGCGAGGCATGGGCGTTGCTCCACGGCCGCTCACGCGAGCTCGACGCGGTGCGTGCGGCGCTCGACGAGGTCAGGAAGGAGCTCAAGCGAAAGCCGGCCCAGAGCGGGGGAGACCCCGACGCGGAGGTGCGCGCAGTCAACGGTGCCAACCTCATCGTGCAGGCGGTGCCCGGGCTCGACGGCGACGCACTGCTCGATCTCTCCGACCGCTTCAAGCAACGCCACAGCCCGGCGGCCGTCGTCCTCGGCGGCGTCGAGGACGGGAAAGTGACGCTGATCGCGAACTTCGACGATTCGGTCGCCGAGCGCGTCAGCGCCTCCGATGTCGTCAAGGGTGCCGCAGCGCTCGTCGGCGGCGGAGGCGGGGGGCGCCGGACGATGGCTCGGGCAGGCGGCAAGCAGCCCGAGAAGCTCTCGGAGGCGCTCGCCGAAGCCGAGCGCCTGATTCTCGACGCCATCTGAGCCGCTGTGCGTGTTCTGGCGCTCGACTACGGCTCGGCGCGCACGGGCGTCGCGATCTCGGACGCGAGCGGCACGCTCGCCCGGCCCGTCTCGGTGGTCGCGAAGGCCGCGACCGAGAAGGGGCTCGCGCAGATCGCCGCGATCGTCACCGAGAACGAGGTGGAGCGGATCGTCGTCGGCCTGCCCCTCACGTTGCGTGGCGAGCACGGCAAGCAGGCCGCGGAGACCGAGGTGTTCGTGACAGCGCTCCGTGACGCCCTCTCCGTTCCGGTCGAGACGGCCGACGAGCGGTTCACGACAGCGCTCGCACAGCGGTTCGGCGGCTCGGCGCCGCAGGATGCCGTCGCAGCCGCGCACCTTCTCCAGAGCTGGCTCGACGCCGAGGCTCGCCGGTGAGATCGCTCACGCTCGCTGTGGTCGCCGTCTTCGTCTGTCTCGCGGTCGGCTGCGGCGGCGACGACGCCTCACCTCCGGTCACGACCGAGGCCGTCCCGGCGCTGAAACGACTCAAGATCATCTTCCCCGAGGGACAGAACGTTCGCGAGATGGGCGACCGGGTCGCAGCGGTCCGCAAGATCGCGATCGCGACGCGCGGCGTTACCCCGAAACTGACCCGGAAGCGTTACCTCGACGCGGTCGCGCAGGCACGCCCGCCGAAGCCGTTCCTGAAGGACTGGAAACGTGGCTCGATGGAGGGTTTCCTCTTCCCGGCCCTCTACGAGTTCACCCAGGTCACGAACGGCAAGGAACTCGTCTCCGATCAGCTCGCGGCCTTCCGCAGGGCCTTCGCGCGCGTCAACCTCTCGTATGCGCGCTCGAAGAACCTGACGCCGTACGACGTGCTCACGATCGCCTCGATGATCGAGAAGGAAACGGTCGCCCCGAGCGAGCGAAAGCTCGTCTCGGCGGTGATCTACAACCGCCTGCGCAACAGGATGCCTCTCGGCATCGACGCGACGATCCGCTATGGGCTCGACATCCCGGGCACGAAGTCGCTGACGAAGGAGGCTCTGCGGAGCGACTCCCCGTACAACAGCCGGCGGTTCCCGGGCATGCCGCCGACGCCCGTCGCGAACCCCGGGCTGGCGTCGATCAGGGCCGCCGCGCATCCGGCGGCCGTCGACTACCTCTACTACGTCCGCATTCCCGGGACGCAGAAGCACTTCTTCACGGCGAGCGAGAGTGAGTTCCTGCGCAAGGTGTGCGCGTTCGGCTACGCCTGCAGCTGAGGCGACCCGCGATACTCCGTCAATGGAGATGATTCGCGGCACGACCACGCTCGTCGGCCTGCTCGGCTGGCCGACCTCGCACTCGCTCTCGCCGCCGATGCAGAACGCCGGGTTCGTCACGCTCGGCCTCGACTGGGCCTACGTGCCGCTGCCGACCCCACCCGAGGCCCTCGCCGAGGCCGTCTTCGGCCTTCGCGCGACGGGGTTCGCGGGCGCCAACGTGACCATTCCCCACAAGCAGGCCGTGCTCGAGATCTGCGATGAGCTCGACGAGATCGCGCGGGCGGCGGGTTCGGTGAACACGCTCGTCTTCGCCGACGGCCGGATCCTCGGCTCGTCGACCGACGGCGACGCCGTCACGGCGCAGGTCGACGCAGCGGGGCGCCGCGCGCTCGTCCTCGGAACCGGTGGAGCCGCGCGCGCGGTCGTCGAGGCCCTCGAACGTGCGGGTGCAGTGGTGACCTCGGCGAGCAGGCGCGAGGACGGATGGCCACCCTCGGGCGAGGGCTACGACGTGCTCGTGAATGCGACGCCCGTCAAGGAGGAGCTGATCGTCACTCCACGAGCCGGCATGCAGGTCGTCGATCTGGCATACCTCCCGGACGGGCGCGAGACCGCGCTCGTCGCCGCGGCGCACGCGGCGGGCTGCGAGGTCGTCGTCGACGGCCTCGACGTCCTGCTGTTCCAGGGCGCCGCCTCCTTCGAGCGCTGGACCGGCCTGCCGGCCCCGCTCGTCGCAATGCGTGCCGCCCTGCACGTACCGTGAGGCGGCCGAGTATCCTGGCCTCAGATCACGAACCATGGGAGGGAGTTGGATGAATCAGTACGAGGCGATCGGCATCGTCCTCGGAGTGGTGATCTTTGGGATCATCCTGGTCGCCGGTGTGGTCGCCGGCCGGCACGAACACGCGTAGCGCAGAGGCGAACGTACGAGCGGCCGCCCGCTCCGGGCTGACGTCTAGGCTTGCAGCGTGCCACTCGGCCTCGTCACCGCAGGCGAATCGCACGGACCCGCGCTCGTGGCCGTGCTCACCGGCCTGCCCGCCGGGCTGCGACTCGACCGGGAGGCGATCGACGCCGACCTGAGGCGGCGCCAGCTCGGGTACGGGCGAAGCCCCAGGCAGCAGCTCGAGACCGACACGGTCGAAGTGCTCTCGGGCCTGCGGCAGGGCCGCACCCTCGGTACGCCCCTGACGCTCGTCGTCCGCAATCTCGACCATCGGAACTGGACCTGGGGGATGAGCCCGTTCGAGCCCGAAGGCGAGCCGGAAGGGAAGGGCGTCAAGGTCGTCACGCTGCCGCGGCCCGGTCACGCAGACCTCGCCGGGGTCCTCAAGTACGGGCATGACGACGTTCGGAACTCGCTGGAGCGAGCAAGCGCGCGACACACCGCGACGCACGTCGCGGCGGGCGCCGTCGCCAAGGCTCTGCTCGCGACGATCGGGATCTCCGTCGCGGGGCGTCCGCTCGAGGTCGGTGGCGCAACGGGAGACGACGGCATGCGCGAGGCAACGGATGCGGCCCGAAAGGATCGCGACACGCTTGGAGGGATCGTCGAGGTCGTCGTCGACGGCTGTCCTCCCGGCCTCGGCTCGTATGCCGAGAAGGCCGACCGGCTCGACGCGCGTCTCGCCTTTGCGCTGATGGGCATCCAGGCGGTGAAGGGCGTCGAGGTCGGTGACGGCTTCGCGCTCGCGCGCGTCCGCGGCTCGCAGGCGCACGACGAGATCGACCCGGGGCTCGTGCGCCGCACGAATCGTGCAGGTGGCCTGGAGGCCGGGATCACGAACGGCGAGCCAGTGGTCGTTCGCGCGGCCATGAAGCCACTTCCGACGCTGATGAAGCCGCTCGACTCGGTCGATCTCGAGACCGGGGAGGCCGCGCAGGCGCTCGTCGAGCGAAGCGACGTCCAGGCGGTCGAGGCGCTCGCCGTCGTTGCCGAGGCGGCCGTCGCGTGGGAGCTCGCCTACAGCGCGAAGGAAAAGTTCGGCGGCGATGCGATCGTCGATTTCGTTGCCGCCCACCGTGCCTATCTCGAGCGCATCCGGTGGCCTCGCACGCCCTGAACCGTCACCTCGCGCTGACCGGCTTCATGGGTGCGGGCAAGTCGACGATCGGCGCACAGGTCGCGCGCCGACTCGGCCGCGACTTCGTCGATCTCGACCGGGAGATCGAGGGACGCGCCGGCATCACGATCACCGAGTTCTTCGCCCGCGACGGCGAGGCCGCGTTCAGGGCGCTCGAGGAGACGGTGGCGGAGTCGGTTCTCGCGGCGGGCGAGCCGGCAGTGATCGCGCTCGGAGGTGGTGCCGTGCTGTCGCCGACCACGCGCGAGCGGCTCCGCCGAAGCGCGTTCACGGTCCTGCTCGACGTCGAACCCGCGACCGCGTGGTCGCGGGTCGCGCGGAGCGACCGCCCCCTTGCTGCCGACGAGGAGGCGTTCCACGCGCTCTACCGCGAGCGCCTGCCGATCTACGTCGAGACGAGTGACGCGAGCGCGCACGACATCGAAGGAGTCACCCTCGCGGCGGCGGGAATCGACGTCCGCGACGGGGGTATCGAGCACCTCGGAGAGCTCGTGCCGGGATCGGGGCCGATCGAGATCGTCGCCGACCGAACGGTCGCAGGTATCCACGGCGTCGACGTCCAGCTCGCGCTCGGCGCGCGCGACATCGCCACGCACGAGGTGCCGGCGGGAGAGCCCGCCAAGGCACTCGGCGTCCTCGACCACCTCTGGCGCTCCCTCCGGATCGGGCGAGACGGGACGATCGTCGCCCTCGGTGGAGGCTGCACGACCGATCTGGCCGGATTCGCCGCGGCGACATGGATGCGCGGCGTCCCGTGGGTCGCGGTTCCGACGACGCTCGTCGGCCAGGTCGACGCCGCCATCGGCGGCAAGACGGCGATCGACCTCCCGGGTGGCAAGAACCTCGTCGGGACGTTCCACTGGCCGGTGCGTGTTGTCGTCGACCCGGCCACGCTGGACACGCTGCCCGAGGCGGAGCTGCGCAACGGGATGGCGGAGGTCGTCAAGACAGGCCTGCTGTTGGGAAGCGCGGTATGGGAGCGGCCGCTCGCCGATCTCGTGCGCCGCTGTGCGGCGTTCAAGGGGGGCGTCTGCCTCGCTGACCCGCACGATCGCGGGCTACGCAACCAGCTCAACCTCGGTCACACGTTCGCGCACGCACTCGAGGCGGCCGCGGGCTACGACCTCCCGCACGGGCGGGCAGTCGCGCTCGGGCTCGTCGCTGCACTTCGCGTCTCCGGGAACGAGGAGGGTCTCTCCGTGGTCCGGCGCGAGCTCGATCCGCGGCCCGTGAAGGTCGACCGGGACGCGGCCTGGGCGGCCCTCGCCCGCGACAAGAAGTCCGTCGGTGGAGCGCCCCGGCTCGTTCTTCTGGAGCGCAACGGCGAGCCGACGTGGGGCAACGAGGTTCCGGCCGCCGATGTTCGAGCTGCGCTCGACAGCCTGATTGCCGACTAGAGTCGGTCGCAATGCGCATCGACGTCCTCAACGGAGTCAACCTCAACCTGCTCGGCCGCCGTGACCAGGCGACCTACGGGGATCAGTCGATCCAGGACCTGGAGACGCAGGTCTACGCCTGGGCGCGTGATCTCGACTTGCAGGTTCGCTGCCGGCAGACGAATCACGAGGGCGAGTACGTCGGCTTCCTGCATCAGGCGCTCGGGACGGCGGACGGGTTGATCGTCAATCCGGGAGCGTGGACCCACTACTCGTGGGCGATCCACGACGCGCTCGAGCCCTTCACCGTGCCGTTCGTGGAGGTGCATCTCTCGAACGTCGACACGCGCGAGGAGTGGCGTCGCGTTTCGGTGCTCGACGGGCTCGGAGGCATGCGGGTCGTGGGCAAGGGCTTCGAGGGGTATCGCGAGGCGCTCGGATTGCTGGCGGAGCGACGTCCGTGAGCCGCATCGCGCGACTGGCCGCGGGGCTCGACGAGCCGCTTCTCGTCACAGACGGTGTCAACATTCGCTACCTGCTCGGGTTTCGTAGCTCGAATTGTGCCGTGCTCGTCGAGCCGGACGGAAGGACGACGCTGTACACGGACTTCCGCTACCTCGAGGCGGCGCGCGCGATCGAGGGCGTCGAGGTCGTGCAGACCCGTCGCGACGTTGCCGGCGCGCTCTCCGAGCTGCTCGTGGGGCGCCGCGTCGGGTTCGAGGCGGCGCGAATCTCGTATGCCCAGTGGCAGACGATCGGGGGTGGCGGCGCGGATCTCGTTGCGACCCGCGGGCTCGTCGAAACCCTTCGACGCGTGAAGGACGACGGCGAGATCGAGGCGCTTCGTCGAGCCTGCGCGATCTCGGACGCCGTCTACGCTGCCCTCGCCGAGGAGCCGTTCGTCGGACGAACCGAGAAGGACCTCTCCTGGTGGATCGAGCAGACGTTCCGCGAGCTCGGTGCGGACGGCCAGTCGTTCGACTCGATCGTCGCCTCCGGCCTGAACGGTGCATCGCCTCACGCTCGCCCCGGAGACACGGTGATCCCGGAGGGGACACTCGTGACGGTCGACATGGGTTGCGTCGTCGACGGCTACTGCTCCGACTGCACCCGGACGTTCGCGACCGGTGAAATCTCCGATCAGCTCGCCGAGATCTACGGCCTCGTGGCCCGCGCCCAGCTCGATGGGCTCGCTGCAGTTCGCGCCGGGGAAATCGGGGTGGACGTCGATGCCGCATCCCGGACGGCCATTGCCGCGGCCGGGATGGCAGAGCACTACGGTCACGGCCTCGGTCACGGCGTCGGTACCGAGATCCACGAGGCGCCCGTTCTCCGGCCCGAGTCGACGGACGTGCTCGCCGCGCGGAACGTCGTCACCGTCGAGCCCGGTCTCTACCTGCCCGGTGTCGGCGGTTGCCGCATCGAGGATCTCGTCGTCGTCACCGAGACGGGCTGCGAGATCCTGACCGCGTTCACCAAGGAGATGCTGACGGTCGGTTGACGGCCATCGCATCGAACCTGCCGAACCAGGTACCCTCCCGCCCGTCATGGCCGACATCATCAGCACGAACCAGTTCAAGACGGGCATGCACATCGAGCACCGCGATTCGATGTGGCGCATCGTCGACTTCCAGCACGTCAAGCCCGGGAAGGGCGGCGCCTTCGTCCGCACGAAGCTGAAGAACCTCGAGACGGGCGCCGTGATCGACGACACGTTTCGCGCCGGCGAGAAGTTCGCGCGCGTCCACACGGAGACCAAGAACGTCCAGTTCCTCTACGACGACGGTACGGAGGCGCACTTCATGGACGAGCAGACGTTCGAGCAGTTCGCGCTGCCCCGGTCGGACGTCGAGGAGGAGCTCTCCTACATCCTGCCCTCGTCGATCGTGCAGATCCTTGCGGTCAACGGCAAGCCCACGGCGATCCAGCTCCCGTCCTCGGTCGAGCTGGCCGTCTCCGAGACCGAGCCCGGCGTCAAAGGCGACACCGTCTCGAACGTGACGAAGCCCGCGACGCTCGAGACGGGCGCGGTCGTGCAGGTACCGCTGTTCGTCAACGTGGGCGATCGCATCAAGGTCGACCCGACCGAGGCCCGCTACATCTCGCGCGCGCAGGGCTAGACGAAGGCGGCGAAGCCGCTCTCCCTGGAGGAGCGACTTCAGTCTCTCCTCCGGGTTCCCGCTCGCGGCACGCTAAGGTCTGATCCCGACATGCCGAAACTCGTCGACACCACGATTCGCCTGCTGTCGCAGGAGCCGCTCGCGGGCAAGATGCCCACCGGAGACGTCCTGCGGATCGCGGAGATCCTCGACCGGGCGGGATTCGCGTACCTCGAGGTCTCGGGCGGCGGGGTCTTCGATTCCGGTGTCCGGCGCGCCGTCGAGAGCCCCTGGGAGCGGATTCGGGCTATCGACGCGCGTACGACCACGCCGCTCAGCCTCGCGCTGCGCGGCCGCTTCCTCGTCGGCTCCAAGCCGGTCTCCGAGGACATCGTGCGGCGTTTCATCGCGTGCGCGGCCGAGAACGGCATCGACGTCTTCCGCCTGCACGACCCGCTGAACGACGTGTCGAACCTGAAGGAAGCCGGCGAGGCGATCGTCGGGGCGGGCAAGGAGTTCCATGTCGGCCTCGTCTACAGCGCCGGCCGCGCCGGAGAGCTCGACGCGCTCGTCGAGCGGGCGAAGCAGATTCCGGAGCTCGGTGCGACACGCGTGATCGTCAACGACCCGACCGACGCGCTACTGCCGCACCTGACGGAAGAGCTCGTCCAGCGGATCGGTGAGGCGACGGGACTTCCCGTCGGGCTCTTCTCCCAGGGGGCCGCAGGCACCGGGCTCCTGAACGCTGTCGTCGCGACGCGCGTCGGAGCAGACCTGATCGCAACCGCCGTCTACCCACTCGCGCTCACCCTGCATCGTGTCTCCGGTGAGTCTCTCGTCGACGCGTTGCACGGGCTCGGCCGCGAGACCGGCGTCGACACGGCGCATCTCTGGACGGCTTCGGACCTGGTCGACGAGCACATCGGCGACGAGCCGGTTGCTCCGGTGGCGCCGCGGATTGCCGTCCGGGCCGCCGAGTACGACCTGCCGGCGGGGCTCGTGGCCGCGCTCGACGTCCACCTTCGCGCCCACGCCGCCGGCGACCGGCTGCTCGACGCGCTCGTCGAGGTGGCCCGTATCCGCGCCGAATCCGGGTGGCCGCCGCTTGCCGCCCCGATCGGCCAGATCCTCGCCTCGCAGGCGCTGCTCAACATCCTCTCGGCGCGGCGCTACGGCACCGTGCTCGACGAGTTCCGCATGCTCATCGAGGGAAGCTACGGGACGACGCCCGTTCCAATCGAGGAGTCGGTGACGCGTGTGGTCGGTCTCGTGAAGCGATCCGGTGGCAGGCTCGAGGACGATCCCCCGAGCGCCGAGGACGTGCGCGAATCGGCCGAGGGCCTTGCGGCGAGCGAGGAGGATCTCGTGCTGCTCGCCATGTTCGGCGACGAGGCCGAGACGCTGCTGCGGTCGATCAGGCAGCGGCATTCGCGGGAGTCGTCGCTGCTCCGCGGTGACGTCGACGCGACTCGCGGCGAGCGCATCAGGGAACTCGTCAAGATCGTCCAGGAGTCCGGGGTCGGTGAGATCGAGATCGAGGACGAGGGCATGCGGGTGTCGGTGCGTCGCGCCGACGAGGTGGGTGTGATGTCCATATCGCCAGCCGCCCTCTCGGAGGAGCTCGACCCCGAGCTTCCACCCGCGTCACACGCCCGCGTGCGGGTCGAGTCGCCGATGGTCGGCGTCTTCTACCGCTCGTCGTCGCCGGGAAGCCCCGCGTTCGTCGAGGTCGGCGACGTGGTCTCCGTCGGGCAGACGCTCTGCCTGCTCGAGGCGATGAAGCTCTTCAACGAGCTGAAGGCCGAGCACGAGGGCCGCGTCCGGGCGATCCACGTCGAGAGCGGGCAGCCCGTCGAGTTCGGGCAGCTGCTCTTCGAGCTCGACTCGGTCGACGCGCAGCCGATCGTCTGACGATGTTCTCCCGCGTCCTCGTCGCGAATCGGGGTGAGATCGCGGTGCGCATCATCCGCGCGCTCCACGAGCTCGACGTCGAGGCGGTCGCCGTCTACTCGACGGCCGACCGCGAAGCGCTCCACGTGGGGCTCGCGGATCGGGCCGTCTGCATCGGGCCACCGTCCGCGACGGAGAGCTACCTCCGGATTGCCAACGTGATCGCGGCTGCCGAGACGACCGGCTGCGAGGCCGTCCATCCGGGGTTCGGATTCCTGTCGGAGAACCCCGCGTTCGTTCGTGCCTGCGTCGAGAACGGCCTCGTCTTCATCGGTCCGCCGGCGGACGTCATGGAGAAGACCGGCGACAAGGCGCGTGCGAAGGCCGAGATGCGGGCCGCGGGCGTGCCGCTCGTGGCGGGGACGGAGGGGGTCGCAACGCTGGCGGAGATCCGCATCGCGGCTGCGGAGATCGGCTTTCCCGTGCTTCTCAAGGCGACGGCCGGCGGCGGCGGCAAGGGCATGCGGATCGTCGACGAACCGGACGAGCTCGCCGCGGCGTTCGCCGCCGCGAGCGCGGAAGCGGACGCCGCGTTCGGTGATGGGTCGATGTACCTGGAGAAGGCGCTCGTCCCCGCCAGGCACGTCGAGATCCAGGTGCTCTGCGACGGACAGGGAGGGGTGCTGACGCTCGGCGAGCGCGAGTGCTCGATCCAGCGGCGCCATCAGAAGTTGATCGAGGAGTCGCCGTCCGCAGCACTCACGCCCGAGACGCGCGAGGCGATGGAGATGTCGGTCGAGCGCGCCTGTCGCCAGCTCGGGTACGTCAACGCGGGCACGTTCGAGTTCCTGCTCGGTCCCGACGGCTCGCCCTCGTTCATCGAGGTCAACTGCCGGCTGCAGGTCGAGCATCCCGTGACCGAGATGACGACCGGGATCGACATCGTCCGCGAGCAGGTTCGGATCGCCGCAGGCGAGCCGCTCTCCGTGACCGGCCGCGCGCCCCGCTCGGGGCACGCGATCGAGATCAGGATCAACGCCGAGGACCCTCGGCGCGACTTCGCGCCGGCTCCGGGACTGATCACGCGCTTCAGGCCGCCGCTCGGCCCCGGTGTGAGAATCGACACCGCCGTCGTCGAGGGATCCTCGATCCCGCCGTTCTACGACTCGATGATCGCGAAGCTGATCGTGCGCGACGACACACGCGATGCCGCCATCACGCGCGCGCTCTGGGCGCTCCGGGAGCTCGAGATCGACGGTATCCCGACGACGCGCGAGCTCGCCGTCGACATCCTCGACTCGCGGGAGTTCAGGGGAGGTGACTATTCGACCAGCTACCTTGCCGAGATGGAAGGCCGGCTGCCATCGATGTTGTCCCTATGAGCCAAGATGCCTTCATCGTCGACGGCCCGCTGGGGCGGGTCGAGCTCACCGGCTCGGCTCTCGCATCGCTCGTGGCCCGTTCGGCGGAGGCGGTCGAGCGCGTGCACGTCCGGCGTTCGCGCCGTCGTCCGAGCATCAGCGTGAAAGCGGACGAGGTTCACATCGAGCTCGGCGTCGAGGTACCCGCCGGGGCGCTGCTGCTTCACGTCGGGGAGTCGGTCCAGCGTTCGGTCGCCCGCGCCGTCACCGGCTCGACGGGCCTTCCGACGCGCGTCGATGTCACGTTCGAGACCGTCTCGTGACGGTCGCGAAGGTCGGACGCCGGCAGTCGCGCCGCACCGCGCTCTTCCTCCTCTACCAGTGGGACCTGACCGGCCAGCCCCTCGCGTCGCTCTACGACGGGACGCCCGACGACTTCGCGCTCGGCCTCGCCGAGGCGATCGCCGAGCGCGCGCCGTTGCTCGACGAGCGCATCACGGCCGCCTCCGACGCCTGGGCGGCCGATCGGCTCGGTACGCTCGAGCGCAACATCTTGCGTATCGGGATCTACGAGCTCGAGGAGGGAACCGTGCCTGCAGAAGTGGCGATCAACGAAGCCGTCGTGCTCGCGAAGCGCTATGCGACAGAGGACGCGGCCCGTCTCGTGAACGGGATCCTCGGCCGGGTTCAGCGAGAGGATTCCGCATGAGCGCGAACGAGAGCCTCGGAAGGGCCCAGGAGCTCTCCGAACGGCTGCGCGCCCGGCTCGACAGCCTCGAGCGGCTGGCCGAGGCAGGCGACGTCGATGCGGCCGTCGACGATCTCGCAGAGATCGCCGAGCTGGCGAAGCAGATCGAGGCCGAGGTGCAGCGGGCTCGCGCGAGCGCCGATGCGGGCGCCTGAAGAGCTCTTCGGGCTGATCGAGGAGTACCTCGGAGAGCTCGAGCTTTCGCCCGAGCTCGGTTCGCAGCAGGTGTCGATGCGGTATGCGCTCGAGGGCGGCAAGCGCATCCGTGCCGTCATCTGCCTCGCCACGGCCGAGGCCGCGGGAGCCGGGCCTGCCGACGCGCTCCCTGCCGCAGCCGCGCTCGAGCTCGTCCATGCTTTCTCTCTCGTGCACGACGACCTGCCCGCCCTCGACGACGACGACGAGCGACGGGGGCGCCCGAGCGCGCACGTTGCCTTCGGGGAAGGTGTCGCCCTCCTCGCGGGCGATGCCCTGCTCGCCGAGGCGTTCCGCCTCGTTCTGACGTATCCGACGCCCGAGCCGGCACGCGAGCTCGTCGATGCCGCGCTCGGGATGATCGGCGGTCAGTACCTCGACATCACCGGCGCCGACGCGGATCTCGCGGAGCTGCATCGGCTCAAGACCGGAAGGCTGTTCGTGGCGTCCGTCGGTCTCGGGCTCTCGGTGGCACAGGTGCCTGCCCCGGAACGACCTTCCTGGCGCGCTTACGGCGAGGAGCTCGGTCTCCTGTTCCAGGCCGTCGACGATGTCCTCGACGGCGACGGCTATGCCGCGCGGCTCGGCGTCGAGGGCGCCCGGGATGTCGCCCGGGAAGCCGCCGGGCGCGCGCACCGTGCCCTGGAGTCGATTCGGGCCGATACGGCGGTGCTCGCCGGGATCGTCGACGCGCTCGTCGTCCGCACCGCGTAGGCCGTTCGACTGACCGACGGGTCAGCCGGTCGGTCTTCGAAGGCGCGCGATTCCGCCTGCTGGAAGTGCTGGAACAGGGAGGTGCTCCACCGCCCAGCCGGCAGCCTTTGCCCCGGAGAAGAACGCCGGGGCGTGCCGCCGGCCCGGGTCGGCGATCAGCGCCTCACCGTCCGGCGCAACCGTCGCGGCGAGGAGCGCCAGCAGGGGGCCCGCGTTGCGCTCCTCGTAGACGACGTCGGCTGCGAGGACGAGGTCGAAGGAAGGTGAAGGCACGGTGCCGGGCGCGAACCAGTCCAGGACGGCGGCGTCGACGTTCAGCCCGTTTGCTGCGGCGTTCTCCCGGACGAGATCGATGCTCTCCGGCGCCCAGTCGGTTGCGCGCACGTCCGCGCCGGCAAGAGCCGCCGCAAGCGACGGCAGGCCGAGACCGCACCCGAGCTCGAGCACGCGCTTCCCGCGAATCTCGAGGCCGACGACGGCGCGGGCGAGCGCAAGCCCGGACGGCCATAGGTCGGCCCAGTACGGCAGGAACTCGTCCGTCGCGAACCTTCCCTCGTCGATCAGGTCGTCGGGCTCGACCGGCCGGCGGACGACGAGCGTGAACCGGCCGACCTCGACCGTCTCCTCGGCCTCGCCCGCCCCGAGCGCGCCTGGCATGACTCGTTCGCCTCGCAGCTCCACCCAGCAGGTGTAGCACGGGCCGTCCCTCTACTCTCTGTCCGTGAAGAAGCGACTCGATGTCCTGCTCGTGGAGCGCGGTCTCGCAGAGACCCGCAGCCAGGCGCAGGCGCTCGTCATCGCGGGCCTCGTGCGGGGTTACGACAAGCCGGGCACCCAGCTCGACGAGTTGGTCGACCTCGAGGTCGAGCGGCCGCCCCGGTTCGTCTCGCGTGGAGGCGAGAAGCTCGCGCACGCTCTCGAGCTCCTGCACGTCGATCCCACCGGCAAGGACTGCCTCGACGTCGGCGCCTCGACCGGGGGCTTCACCGACTGCCTCCTCCAGAACGGCGCCGCCCGGGTGATCGCCCTCGACGTCGGGTATGGCCAGTTGCATCCGCGCCTGCGGGCCGACGAGCGGGTCGTCGTGCTCGAGCGCGTCAACGCGCGCAACGTGACGAGCCTTCCGTTCGCGCCCGAGCTGATCGTGTGCGACGTCTCGTTCATCTCCGTGAAGACGGCATTGCCACCGGTCTTGCGGCTCGCGGCGCCCGGCTGGCAGGCGCTCGTGCTCGTGAAGCCGCAGTTCGAGGCAGGACGCGCCGACACGCCGAAGGGCGTCGTCCGCGATCCGGCGGTGCGGCGACGCGTCCTGCTCGACGTCTGCGCTGCCGCGGTTGGGTGGGGCTCCCGGGTCGTCGGCCTCGTAGACTCGGGTCTGCCCGGGCCAAAGGGAAACCGGGAGTTCCTCGTCCATCTGATCGACAGTCCGGAGCCGACCGTCCCCCATGAGCTCGAACGCTGGATCGACGATGCCGTCGGGTAACCGTGTCGAGCGCGCTGCGGTCGTGCTTCACGGGCGGCCCGACGCGATCGGCACGGGCCTCGCCCAGCTCCAGGCGGTCGCGAAGCGCGAACGCGTGGAGCTCATCGTGGCGGGCGACGAGGAGCTCGCGCCCGGTGACGTCGATCTTGCGATCGCACTCGGTGGCGACGGCACGATGCTCCGCGCGCTGCAGCGGTTCCTGGGAACCGGCATTCCCGTGGTCGGCGTCAACTTCGGGCGCGTCGGCTTCCTCAGCTCGATTGCGCGCGACGAACTCGAGGCGGGTGCGGCGCGCGTCTTTGCAGGCGAGCTGGAGGTCATCGAGCTCGCCACGCTCGAGGTCGAGACCGGCGGCGAACGGTTCGTGGCGGTCAACGACGCCGTTGTCACGAGTGGCGACCTCGGCCGGATGGTCGAGATCGAATGGTCGGTCGGCGGTGAGGACTTCGGTCGCGTTCCCTGCGACGGGCTGATCTGCTCGACGCCGTCCGGGTCGACCGCGTACAACCTCTCGAACGGAGGCCCGGTGCTCATGTGGGGTCTCGACGCGATGGCCCTGACGTTCGTCGCCCCGCACGACCTGCGTGCCCGGCCGTTCGTCGTTCCACGCGGGCGCGAGCTTCGCATCTGGAACCGAACGGCTGCCGTCGACTGCGCCGTCCTCGTCGACGGGCACCGGATCGCCGATTGTGGGCCTGGCGGGTACGTCTCGATCGGCCTGGGTGCGGTGCCCTCGCTGCTCGGCACGCTCCCCGAGGCGACGTTCGTCCGGCGCTACCGTCAGAGCTTCGGGAGCTCGTAGCCCGGGCGACGGAAGTCGCGTTCCGAGCGGACACGTGTGCGCAACGCGCGTCCGGTCTACCATCTTCAGGATGCTGCGACGGCTCCGAATCGAGAATCTCGTCCTCATTCGTGAGGCCGAGCTCGAGCTGGGGCCGGGCCTCAACGTCCTCAGCGGCGAGACGGGCGCGGGGAAGACGATCTTCGCGCAGGCGATCGGCCTGCTCCTCGGCGCCAGAGGTGATGTGGCGGCGGTCGGGCCCGCGGCGCGGGAGGCGTACGTCGAAGCCGAGTTCGACGTGCGAGTCGGATTCTTCGACGAGGGTGACCTGGACGCGCTTCTCGAGCTCCGGCCCGAGGACGAGCCGGGAGTCGTACTGGCCCGCCGCGTCTTCGCAGACGGGCGTACGCGGGCGTACGCGTGGGGACGCGCGATCGCGCGGGAGGACCTCGCGGCCGCGACCGAGCGTCTGATCGCGATGTCCGGGCAGTTCGAACAGCGTCGCCTTGCCCGGCCCGCCTATCAGGTCGACGTCCTCGATGCGTTCGTCGGCGAGGAGCAGGCCGCGCGCAGGCGCGAGGCGCGGGAGGCGTGGCGTGCGTTGACGGCGGCACGCAACCGTCACGCCGCGATCGCGCGCGACGCAGGGGCCGAGGAGGCACGACTCGAGGCTCTCCGTGACCTCGTCGACCGCACCGAGGGCATCGAGCGTGGCGAGGAGGAGTCCCTGCGTGCCGAGCGCGAGCGGATGCGTCACGCGACCGACCTCGCCGCTGGCGCAGCCGCCGCCACGGCGGCGGTCGCTCCCGACGACGGTGACGGCGCGGCGTCCCTCGCGGCTCTCGCCGAACGCGCTCTCGCGCCACTCCTCACCCTGGCACCCGAGCTCGACGCCACTGCCGCCGAGCTACGCGATCTCGCACACCGTCTGCAGGACGTCGGCGGTGACCTGCACCGGTTCGTGGCGTCGCTCGAGGCAGACCCCGCGAGGGTCGAGGTCGTCGAGGAGCGCCTCGACCTGATCGCGGACGCACGACGGCGGTTCGGCGCCCAGACCACCGACGAGCTCCTCGACCGGCGAGACGCCGCGGTCTCCGAGCTCGAGGCGACTGCTGCGGGGATCGACCCCCTCGAGGCGGCGACCTCGGCACTCGGGGATGCGGAGGAGCGGCTCGCGCTCGTCGCCACCGCCCTGCACGACGCGCGGGAGGCGGCGACTGCGGCGTTCTCCGAGGCGGTCGCCGAGAACCTCAGGGGTGTCGGCATGGGGGAGGGGGAGTTCGAGGTCGAGCTGCGCGGCCGTGACCCGGGGCCGACCGGCCGGGACGAGGCGGCCTTCCTGATTCGACCCAACCCGGGGCTGCCGCTCGGGCCCGTCGCCGAGACGGCATCGGGCGGCGAGCTCTCCCGTGTTGCCCTCGCTCTCGCTGCCGTCGCGGGCGGAGAGACGCTCGTCTTCGACGAGATCGATGCCGGGATCGGAGGCGTCACCGCCCACCGCGTCGGCGAGACGCTCGCACGTCTATCGGAGCGGGCGCAGGTGATCACGATCACGCACCTGCCACAGATCGCGAGCATCGCGGAAACGCATTTCCGCGTCGAGAAGGTACTCGGTGATCCGACGCACACGCGGATCGAGGAGCTCTCGGCGACCGAGCGTCGGGCCGAGCTCGAGCGCATGCTCGGAGGCGAGGAGTTTCTCGCCGTGATCGCCTCGGAGCAGCGCTCGTGAGCGAGATCGTCGGCACCGCACGTCTCGGGAAGCGTACGAAGGATCTCGTCAAGCGCCTTCGGCCGGGCGATCTCGCCATCATCGATCACGTCGACCTCGATCGCGTCTCCGCGGAGGAGCTCGTCGAATCGGGAGTGCGCGCAGTCGTGAACGTCTCGCCGTCGAACTCGGGGCGGTTCCCGAACCCCGGTCCGCTCGAGCTCGTCCGGGGTGGGGTGTGCCTGATCGATGCGCCCGGATCGGATCTCTTCGCTCAGGTCTCCGACGGTGAGACCGTGACCGTGCGGGCGGGCTCGCTCTGGCGCAACGGTACCTGCCTCACGGATGGAGTCGAGCTCACCGAGACGGCGCTCGCTGTCGTCCTGGCCGACCAGCAGACGCGGGTCACCGCTGCTCTCGAGGCGTTTGCGGACAACACGCTGCAGCACCTCCGCGACGAGGGCCGGATTCTCACTGACGGAATCGACTTCCCGCAGCTTCGGACGAAGTTCCGTGATCGCCACGCGGTCGTCGTCGCCCGGGGGCCGGGATACAAGAGCGATCTGCGAATCGTCCGGCCGTACATCAGGAACTTCAAGCCGGTGATCGTCGCGGTCGACGGGGGTGCCGACGCGCTGCGCGAGATCGGCCTCACGCCGGATGTGATCGTCGGCGATTTCGACTCGGTCAGCGACGCGGCTCTCGGGTCGGGCGCCGAACTGCTCGTGCATGCCTACCCGGACGGCCGGGCGCCCGGTTCCGAGCGTTTGCGTGGCCTCGGGCTTGCCTTCTCGGTCGTCGCCGCGCCGGGAATCAGCGAGGACATCGCGCTCCTCCTCGCTCACGAGCGCGGCGCCGAGCTGATCGTGGCGGTCGGCACGCACTTCAATCTCGTCGAGTTCCTCGAGCGGAACCGCGCCGGGATGGCCTCCACATTCGTCACCCGGCTGAAGGTGGGCGAGTCTCTCGTCGACGCGAAGGGCGTCTCGCGGCTCGTCTCGCCCCGCGTCGGGATCTGGCCTCTCGTGACCTTCGCGGCAGCCGGGATCGGCGCGATCGCGGTCGCCGTCCTCGCCTCGCCTGCACTGCGCAACGTGATCCAGTCGCTCGGGCGTTCCTTCGGGAACGCCCTCGGCCTCTGACGCGAATCCCGACCGGCGGCCCTCCGGCACGCCCTACACTCCCTGTCGTGTTCGACCTCCGCTATCACGTCGCCTCGTTGACGGCGGTCTTCGTCGCCCTGGTGATCGGCATCCTCGTCGGGGTCGGCCTCTCGGGCAAGGGATTTGTCAACGACGCCGAACGGGACAACCTGACGAACCAGATCGCCGACCTCCAGCGCGAGGTCGACGATGCGCAGGGGTCGCTCGACTCTGCGGCTCGCGTTGCGGATGCGCTGCGGCGACTCGCGGACGAGACGTATCCGGCGGTCGCCCCCGGCAGGCTCAAGGGGAAGACCGTCGCCGTTCTGTTCGTCGGCCCGATCGACGGCGGCACGGCATTCAACATCCGGAAGAGCGTGACGGACGCGGGTGGCGCGGTCGTGCGTACCCGGTCGATCCGGGCACCGCTCGACGTCGCGAGCGTCCAAGGGATCCTCAAACGCCAGCCGTCCCTCCGTCAGCTCCAGGGCATCGCCAAGCTCAGCGGTCTGGGCCAGAGGCTCGCCAACGAGCTCGTGGACGGAGAGCAGACTCCGTTCTGGGACGCGCTCGGAGAGTCGATAGTGCTCGAGCGCAAGGGACGCGCCGCGCTACCGGTCGACGCTGTCGTCGTCGTACGCACGGCGGAGCCGCAAAGCGGCCCGACCGCGGTATTCCTCGCCGGCGTGTACGCCGGCCTTGCCCGTTCTGGCGTTCCCGCCGTCGGCGTCGAGCCTTCGGACGCCAAGACGAGCGCGATTCCCGCTTTCACGCCCGCAGGGCTCTCGACGGTCGACTCCGTCGACACGGCATCCGGCCGGCTCGCCCTCTTGCTGTTGCTCGGAGGGGCGGCCCCGGGCAGCTACGGCCTCGAGGCGGCCGCGGTTGACGGAATTCTGCCGCCGGTCAAGCCTCTCCCACCGCAGGGGTGAGCGATCATCGGCTCACGATCCTCGTCGCGGCGCGGGACGAGGAGCAGCGGATCCGAGCCACGATCGAGGCGCTCGGCTCGTCGTTCCCTGAGGCGGAGGTGGTGGTCGCCGACGACGGCTCGCGCGATCGGACGGCAGACGTGGCGCGCGCGGCGGGAGCGCAGGTGATCGCGCTCGAGCGGCGGGGGAAGGGCCAGGCGCTGACGCTCGCGGAGCGCGAGCTCGGGCCCGGGCCGCTGCTCCTGTGTGACGCCGATCTCGTCGGTGACGTGCGTGCGCTCGCCGAGACCGACGCCGATCTCTCGATCGCCGTGTTCAGGGCGAAGGAGGGTGGAGGGTTCGGCCTTGCGAAGCGCGCAGCGCGGTCGCTCATCGCCGCCCGCTCCGGCTTCACCGCCCGCGAGCCGCTCTCGGGACAGCGGTGGCTCTCGCAGGCGGCGCGCGAAGCGGTTTTCCCCGTGGCAATGGGATTCGGCGTCGAGACACGGATGACGATCGACGCTGTGCAGGCCGGGCTCGTGATCGACGAGATCGACTTGGAGCTCGAGCACCGTGCCACGCGGCGAGACGTCCGTGGGTTCGCGCACCGGGGGCGGCAGCTCGTCGATCTCGTCCTCGCGTGCGGTCCTCAGGCCGTCAATCACCGTGGGTTGCGGCTCCCGCTCGTCGGTGTGGCCGTCGGCGTGGCGGTGCCATCCGTCCTTCCGGTCGCGGCGATCGGCCTCGCGGACGACCTCTGGAGCGGTCCCGAGCGGGGCTTCAGGGCGCATCTCGGCAACGGCCTCACGACCGGCACGCTCAAGTTCGTCGGCATTCCGCTGTACGCGCTCGCGCGGACACGCTCGCTCTCCGGCGCCCTCCTCGTCGGACTCGCCGCAAACGCCGTCAATCAGCTCGACACGCGTCCGGGACGGGCACTGAAGGCGTTCGCGCTCGGGTCGCTCCTCCTCGGGGGAACGCCGAAGCGGGCGGTCGGCGTGGCCGTCCTGCTCGCGCCCTACGATCTGAGCGAGATGGCAATGCTGGGCGATGCCGGATCGAACGCGCTCGGAGGCGTGCTAGGTTTCTCTTCCGTGGAGAAGCTCACGGGATGGAGGCGGTGGAGTGCGATCGGAGCGCTCGCCCTTCTGACCCTCGCCGGTGAGCGTCACTCGCTCGGTGCACTGATCGAGTCGACGCCGGTGCTTCGCGACGCCGATCGTCTCGGCAGGCCCGCATGAGCGAGCACCAGACGAAGTACGTCTTCGTCACAGGGGGGGTCGTCTCCGCGCTCGGGAAGGGCATTGTGGCCGCGTCACTCGGGCGCCTCCTCAAGTCTCGTGGACTGCGCGTTCAGGCGCAGAAGTTCGACCCGTACCTGAACGTCGATCCGGGCACCATGAGCCCGTTCCAGCACGGCGAGGTCTTCGTCACCGAGGACGGCGCCGAGACCGACCTCGACCTCGGCCACTACGAGCGGTTCATCGACGAGAACCTGTCCCGCAACTCGAGCCACAGCGCGGGCGCGGTCTGGGAGACGGTGCTGCGCAAGGAGCGCAAGGGCGACTTCCTCGGCGCGACGGTGCAGGTGATCCCGCACATCACGAACGAGATCAAGGCGCGGATCCGCCGCGGCGCGAGCGCGCAGCCGACCGACGTCGTCATCTCCGAGATCGGCGGCACCGTGGGCGACATCGAGTCGCTGCCGTTCCTCGAGGCGATCCGCCAGTTCCGGCGGGAGGTCGGCCCCGAGAACGTGCTCTACCTGCACGTCACCCTCGTTCCCTTCATCGAGGCGGCCGGTGAGCTGAAGACGAAGCCGACGCAGCACTCGGTGAACGAGCTCAGGCGCATCGGTATCCATCCGGACATCGTCGTCTGCCGCTCGCACGAGGAGCTCTCCGACGAGATCCGCGAGAAGATCGCGCTCTTCGCCGACGTCGACGCGAAGGCCGTCATCGGCTCGCCGGACGTCCCCGACGTCTACCTCGTGCCCGAGCGGCTCCAGCGGGAGGGTCTCGACGAGCTCGTCTGCACGCGACTCGGGCTCGACGCCCCGCCGGCGATCCTCGGCGAGTGGAAGGACCTGACCGATCTGATCGTGAAGCGGCGTGAGAAGATCGAGATTGCGCTCGTCGGCAAGTACATCAAGCTGCACGACGCCTATCTCTCCGTGCACGAGGCGCTCAAGCACGCCGGGATGCACCAGGGTGCGAAGGTCGAGGTGCGCTGGTTCGACTCCGAGAACATGACGTACGAGGAAGCAGTCGAGGAGCTCGAGACGGCGGACGGCGTGCTCGTGCCAGGCGGCTTCGGCTCGCGCGGCTGGGAGGGAAAGATCCTCGCCTGCCGTGTGGCACGAGAGCAGCGGATCCCGTATCTCGGCATCTGCCTCGGGATGCACGTCGCGGTCTCCGAGTTCGCACGTCATGTCGTCGGCCTCGAGGGTGCGAACTCGACCGAGATGGATCCCGAGACCCCGTACGCCGTCATCGACCTCTTGCCGGAGCAGAAGGAGATCGAGGACCTCGGCGGCACGATGCGCCTCGGCGCCCAGGCGGTCGAGCTCGGCGAGGGGACGCGCACGTGGGAGATGTACGGCGAGCTCACGGTTCAGGAGCGACACCGTCACCGATACGAGGTCAACAATCAGTTCCGCGACCAGCTCATCGCCGGCGGCCTCGTCATCTCGGGCACGTTCCAGGCGGGGCGTCTCGTCGAGATCATCGAGCTTCCCGATCATCCGTGGTTCGTCGCGAGCCAGTTCCATCCGGAGTTCAAGTCGCGTCCCACCCGCCCGGCGCCGCTCTTCAGAGGCTTCGTCGCCGCGGCGCTCGAGCGGGCTCGCGCGCGTAGCGCTGTCGCTGTCGAGGCCGTTCGCTGAGCGACGTCACCGGTCTCTTCCTCGAACTGGCCGCGATTCCGAGCCCGCCGGGCGAGGAGCGGGCGGTCGCCGATCGTGTGATCGTCGAGCTCGAGGAGATCGGCATTCCCTGGGACGAAGACGACGCGGGTGCGACCGTCGGATCGACGATGGGCAATATCCTTGCCCGCGTTCCCGGCGAGGCGGGCGAGGGCACGCCGATCTTCCTGTGTGCCCATCTCGACACCGTGCCGCCCGACGGTTTGATCGAGCCAGTGCTCGAGGACGGGCTCGTCCGGAACGCGGGCGGGACGATCCTCGGCGCGGACGACAAGGCTGCGGTCGCCGTGATGCTCGACGCGGTTCGCCGGCTCGTGGCGGAGCAAAGGCCCCATGCCGGGGTGGAACTGCTCTTCACGCCGAAGGAGGAGGTCGGCCTTCTCGGGGCGTATGCGTTCGACCACACGCGGCTCGGAGCGCAGCTCGGCTACGTCTACGACCAGGCGGCGCCGATCGGAGAGATCATCCTGGGTGCGCCGTCTCAGAGCTCGATCCGGGCGCGCTTGCACGGGCGAGCTGCGCACGCCGGCATGTATCCGGAGGACGGACGCAATGCGATCTTCGCGGCAGCGCGCGCGATCGCGGACATGCGGCTCGGACGGATCGACGACGGGTCGAGCGCGAACGTCGGTGTGATCTCCGGGGGGATCGCGCGCAACATCGTCCCCGAATGGTGCTCGTTCGAGGCGGAGGCGCGGTCGCGCGACCCGAAGACGCTCGCGGCCCTCCTGCAGGAGATGCTCGATGCGATCGGCTACGCCGCGAGCACGTCGGATTGCACCGCCGAGACGGAGATCGAGGAGACGTATCGTGGCTACACGTTCTCGGAGGGCGAGCCGGCGGTCGTGCTTGCGGCCGAGGGGCTTCGGCGCGCGGGATACACGCCGGTGAACGCGTTTTCGGGGGGTGGGGCGGACGCGAACGTGTTCAACGAGCGCGGCCTTCCGTGCGTCAACCTCGGGAACGGCATGATCGACATCCATACGCCAGACGAGCGCATCGCGGTCGCCGACCTCGACGGCATGGTCGCGGTGACGCTCGGGATCATCGAGGCGGCACGGGAGCCCTGAGATGGCCCTGACTCTGCGCTGGGGAACGGTGACCGCAGTGACGCAGCGGCTCGACGACCTCGTACGTTGCACAGTGGACGGCACCGAGTGCATCGCCTTCCCGCGTCAGACCGGCCCGGTGGAGGTCGGCGACACCGTGCTCGTGAACACGCAGGCTATGGATCTCAAGCTGGGCTCGGGCGGCTTCGACGTGCTGTACGCGAACATGACGCGCGGCCTCGGGCTGCTGCCGCCGTCGTCGGCGCACGTGATGACGTTGCCGTATACGATCGGCCAGGCCGCTGCCGCGTCCGTCGAGGAGCACGACAAGCTGGCCGACGGGCTCGGGGGAATGCCTGTCGTCTGCTGTGGGCTCCACAGCCAGCTTGCCCCGGTCGTCGCCGGTATCGGAGTCGGCGTGCGCGTCGCCTACGCGCAGCTCGCCGGCGGGGCGTTGCCCGTCGCCTTCTCCGACACCGTGCGCGCGCTGAAGTCGCGCAGGCTGCTCGAGACGGCGATCGCGGTGTCTCCGTGCCTCGACGGAGACGTTCAGGCCGTGACCGCTGCCTCCGCTCTCGTCTGGGCGAAGGCGCGGGGCTTCGACGCCGTCGTCTGTGGAATCGGGCCTGGCGTCGTCGGCACGGGCTCCACGTTCGGTCACGGAGGCCTGTCGGTGGCCGAGGCGGCCAACGTGACTGCCGCGCTCGGCGGCCGGGCGATCGTCGCCGTCCGCTACTCGGGAGCCGACGGGCGGGAGCGCCATCGCGGGGTGTCGCATCACACGCGCTCGGCTCTCCGCCTCGTCCTCGGCCAGCGCGAGATCGCCTGGCCGCTCGGCCTCGGGTTGGACGTGGAGCTCGGGGTCGTCTCGGAGATCGACGTCGACCACTGGCAGGACGCGTGCGCGGGTCTTCCGCTGCGGCACATGGGCCGGGGCCCGATGGATGACCCCTGGTTCTTCGCGACCGCATTCGCAGCCGGTCGCCACGCGCGGGCACGCGTGCTGTGATGGAGAGACGGCGCCTGGGGCCCGTCGTGGGCCTCGGAACCTACGAGACGTTTTGCGACGACGTCTCGCTCGCCACCGACGTCGTCTCGGCGGCGCTCGACGCGGGGTCGACGGTATTCGACTCGTCCCCGATGTACGGGCCGGCAGAGGAGTCGCTCGGCGAGGCCCTCTGCGGCCGCCGGGATCGCGGCGTGGTGGCGACGAAGATCTGGGCCGAGTCGGTCGAGGAGGGTCGACGCCAGTACGAGGCGCAGCGGCGGTTCTTCGGCAACGTCGAGATCCAGCAAGTCCACAACCTCGCCTCCTGGCGCGAGCACCTCCCATGGATCGAGGAGGAGCGCGATGCCGGCCGGATCGAGCGCATCGGAGTCACCCACTACGACGCCGGCGGTGTCGACGAATTCGAGGATGCGATGCGCACGGGGAGATTCGACTGCATCCAGATTCCACTCAATCCACTGGACCGCTCCTGCGAGCGAACGATCCTGCCGCTTGCCGCCGAGCTCGGGATCGCCGTGATCGTGATGCGCCCGCTCGGCGGAGCGAGTGACACGACTCTCCGACCCGGGCCGGAACCGGAGGCGCTCCGGCCGCTGGGCACATTCGGTGTCGAGACGTGGGCGCAGGCGCTGCTGAAATGGTGCCTTGCAGACCCACGCATCGACCTCGTGATTCCGGCGACCTCGAGACCCGAGAGGGCACTCGAGAATGCCGCTGCGGGCTCGGGAGCACCCTTCGGGGCGGACGAGCGGCGCCTCGTCGAGCGGCTCGCCGGCTGCTGACGGTCACAGGAGCGCCGGCCAACGTCGCGGGCGGTTCCGCTATCGTCCTGCGGCGATGCGGATCGGAGTTGCCCGGGAGATCAAGAAGCGTGAGTATCGCGTTGCTCTCACGCCCGCCGGGGCTCTCGAGCTCGTGCGGCGAGGGCACGACGTGTCGGTCGAGAGTGGGGCAGGGGACGGATCCGGTTTCGCCGATGCGGCCTACGAGGCAGTGGGAGCCAGGATCGAGTCGGTCGACGACGTCTGGGCCGGAGCCGACCTGCTGCTCAAGGTGAAGGAGCCCATCGCGGAGGAGTACGCCCGGCTGCGCGAGGGCCTGACGCTGTTCACGTACCTGCACATCGCGGCCGACGCGCCGTTGACGCACGCCCTCGTCGACTCGGGCATCACCGCGATCGCCTACGAGACCGTCGAGACGGCCGAGCGTCAGCTTCCGCTGCTCGCGCCGATGAGCGAGGTCGCCGGACGCCTTGCCCCACAGATGGGCGCCTGGTCGCTCGAGAAGGCCCGTGGTGGCCGCGGCATCCTGCTCGGCGGTGTGCCCGGTGTGCCACCGGCCCGTGTCGTGATCCTCGGCGGTGGCGTCGTTGGGTTGAACGCGGCGATCATCGCTACCGGCATGCAGGCCGACGTGTGGGTTCTCGACAAGTCCGTGGAGCGGATGCGGGAGCTCGAGATCGCGCTCGACGGGCGAGTCACACTCGCGATGTCGAACCGACTCCAGATCGACGAGGTCATCGCCGACGCGGACATGGTTATCGGCGCCGTGCTCGTTCCCGGTGCCGTCGCACCCAAGCTCGTGACGCGCGAGATGCTCGCGCTCATGCGACCCGGCTCCGTTCTCGTCGATGTTGCGATCGACCAGGGTGGGTGCTTCGAGACCTCGCACGCGACGACGCACGACGACCCGGTGTTCGAGGTCGACGGCATCGTCCACTACTGCGTCGCGAACATGCCGGGCGCAGTTCCCGTGACCGCGACGAAGGGGCTGACGAACGTGACGCTGCCGTACGTCGAGGCAGTGGCGGACAAGGGCGTCGCGGGAGCGATCGCCGCCGATCCCGCGCTCGCGAAGGGAGTCAACGTCGTCGCCGGCAAGGTCACGTACGAGGCGGTCGCGCAGGCGCACGGCCTCGACTACGTACCGCTCGCCGACGCGCTGTAGCGGAGCCGGCAGGCAACGGGGCCGCTGGCGCGCTCCGAGCGCGTCTCGTCAAGTGACGGAATGCTCGTTCAGGGTACGTCCTTCGTTTTCCGGGGCGTGGTCGCGGATTGTCTCACGCATGATCCGGGGCATGAGCAGGCGGAACTGCCATGCTCAGAACGCCCGATCATGCCGATGAGCGGACGCCTGTCCTGCGGAACGACGAGCGCCAATGCCTTGATCGAAGCAAACCGCCTAGTCCCTACGGCGAACGACGTGGGAGCGGGTGCGACGAGCTCATCGGGAACATCCCCGAACTCGATGTCAGTCTCGTCTGGTGGTGGCGTCTGATCGACGACGCTGACTCGGATTGGCGGCGCGGGTGAGGCTGAAGCCTCACCCGCGCGCCGACGACCTCTCCCAAGAACCACACGGAAGCTGAAGGAGCTGCTCGAGACCAGCTCCTGACGCCGGCATCAGAGGTTGCCGATGGCCTCGTCGATCATCTTGACCGGGCCCCAGGCGGCGTTCTCTCCCACCGAAAGCACCGCGAACGTGATGCCTTCCGCCGGGTAGTGGCAGAGGATGCCGCTTGTTCCGACGTTCACGCCTTCCTTCCAGTAGCAGCGGACCGCGCCCACCGCATCGGTCTCGAATTCGAACCCGAAGCCCATGAGGTGACTTCCCGCGCCGCGTGAGCTGTGCCGCACCTTGGGCGAGAGGAGGTCGGCAGTCAGGGCGGGGCCTAGGAGGTCGCCCCGGGTCACGGCCCGGTGGAAGCGCAAGAGGTCACGGACGGTGACGTGGGCGCCGCCGTCGGGCCCGCCGATCGGAGGGTAGGAGTAGATGTTTCGGCGCCACCCGATGACGCCGCCGTCGTCGTCCTCGATCGCCTCGACGCCCTCTGCGAGATCGGGCTCGACGACGTCCATGCGAAAGAAGCCCGATCGGCTCATCTCGGCCGGGTCGAAGACGCGCTCGGCAACGTACGAGCGGTAGGTCGACCCCGTTGCCCGTTCGATCATGAGACCGAGCAGCACGTAGCCGACGTTGCAGTAGCGGCAACCCTCGCCGGGCGCGAAGTTGGGTGGCTTGCCGACGAACTGGGGAAGGTAATCCGCCGTCTCCATGACCGCGTAGTTGGGCAGCTCGACGAAGAGGTCTTCGTATCGTTCCCCGGCCTCCTCGTCGGCATCATCGGCAATGCCCGAGGTGTGGGTCAGCAGGTGATAGGGCGTCACGGCCGGCGAGATCTCGGTCTCCTCCAGCCCCAGGTATCCGATCACCGAGGTGTCCAGGGCGAAGGCGCCCTGCTCGACGAGTTGCAGCGTCGCCACGGCGGTGAACAGCTTGGTCATCGACGCGGTGTCGAAGCGTGTCTCGACGGTGGTCGGGATGCTCCACGTTCGGCTGGCCTGACCGAAGGCTTCCAGCATGAGCTCTCGATTGCCTTGCTCGACGCCGACGACGCCCGAGAACGTGTCCGCCGCTTCGAGCTTGCGGAGCTGCGTCTCGACGACCCGCATAGCGGCTGCTGCAGATGACACGTACGTATCCTTGCCGATTCGGGTCAGGGCTCGCCCATCGGGGAGTCGGTGTGAGATCCGGCGCGTCCTGCGATCACGATGCCGGCATGCCAGCCCGGTGCGCGGCCGTTGCCCGGCGGTTGGATCGAGGCTGCGGGCAGGCCGCTCCGGGTGAGAAGCCACGAGATCACCGAGTTCGAGTTCCACATGTCGCCCGTGCGATGCTCGTCGCGACCCCAGACGAGCATCGGGACACGGGGCGCGAGGAGGAGAGCTCGCTCGGCGATGTCGGCATCGTCCGAGAGCCGCACCGGGCTGTCGACGGCCTCGGCGACGTCGGGAATCATCCCGTTGGGCCAGCATCGCACCTCGTATCGGAAGATCCTCAGGCGACGCAGCAGGCGACTTCCGACGGCGCCAAACGTGACCGCTCCGCGGGCCGTTTCCTCGCCCCGGCCGACTGGTGTGACCTCGATCACGAAGGATCCCGCGTGCGCATGCACGACGAGAGCGGAGTGATAGAGATCACGAGGCTCTCGCCGTTCGAGGCGTGCGGCGACCGCTTCGTAGACGCGCCCGTTGAGCCGCACGGAGTGGCCGCCTGCGCCGAGAGGAAGCCAGTAGAGATCGATACCGCAGTGGCCGTTGCTCATATCGGCATGTCGCGTTGCGAGCGCTCGCGGCGGTCGTTCGCGTCCCCGGGGCGGGCGCCGACTAGCTCTTGTCGGGCTGGGACTTCGCCGATTTCATCGGCGAGATCCTGACCACGAGGTACGTGACGGCGGCAGAGAGGGCGAGGATCGAGCAGACGTAGAACACCAGCTCGATCAGTCCGAGAACGGTTCGCATGTCGCACGTAGACTACCGTCATGCCGCGGGCCTGTGTGATCGTGCTCGATGCCGTCGGTGCAGGGGCGTTACCGGATGCTGCCGAGTGGGGTGATGAGGGCTCGGACACGCTGGGGAACGTCGCTCGTGCCGTCGGTGGGCTCGACCTGCCCAATCTCGAGGCGCTCGGCCTCGGCAACATCGAACCGCTCGAGGGATGTCCGCCCCAGCCGGGGGCGCCGGCGGTGGCGGGGAGGCTGCTCGAGCGTTCGAAGGGAAAGGACACGACGGCGGGGCACTGGGAGCTGATGGGCGTCGTTACGGCCATCGCGTTCCCGACCTACCCGTACGGCTTCCCGGACGAGGTGATCGACCCGTTCATGAACCGAACGGCGCGCGGCGTCCTGTGCAACGTGCCGGCGTCGGGGACCGAGGTGATCCTCGAATACGGCGAGGAGCACCAGAAGACCGGGAAGTGGATCGTCTACACGTCCGCGGATTCCGTGTTTCAGATCGCCGCGCACGAGGAAACGATTCCGCTCGAGGAGCTCTACGATGCCTGCCGGGCGGCCCGTGAGATCCTGACGGGGAAGCACGCAGTCGGCCGCGTCATCGCGCGCCCGTTCGTCGGGGTGCCCGGGAAGTACGAGCGAACCTCGAACCGGCACGATTTCTCGCTCGAGCCGCGGCGCCCGAACTACCTGAGCGCGATCCGCGCCGCGGGGAACACGACGTACGGCGTCGGGAAGATCTCGGACATCTTCGCCGGCTGCGACATCGACGAGTCGTTTCCGACGAAGTCGAATGTCGACGGGATCAACCGCACGATCGAGCTGCTCGAGAACATCGACGACGGCTTCGTTTTCACGAACCTCGTCGAGACCGATCAGCTGTGGGGCCACCGGAACGACCCGGTGAACTTCCATCGCTGCCTCCAGGACTTCGACCGGCGGCTGCCGGACATCCTCGAGACCCTCCGGGACGGCGATCTCCTCATCATCACCTCGGATCATGGATGCGATCCGACGACACCCTCGAGTGACCACTCGCGGGAGCACGCGATGCTGCTCGCGTACGCGGCCGGACGCAACGCCGCGGGGCGTATCCACGAGGACGGCGAGTTCGGCGACGTCGGTGCGACGGTCTGCGCGTGGCTCGGCGCGAAGCACCCCGGAAGAGGCGCGCCCGGGTCGGCGATTCTCGAGCCGTGAGCCTGGACGACCCGGAGATCGTGCGGGCTCAGTACGCAAGCGAGGATGGTCTCGAGACACGCCGTTCGGTCTACGAGACACAGGAAGGTGAGGACGCGAGAGAGGTCGCATTTCGCGCAAATCGCCGCGTGTCGGCCCCGGAAGGTGCTGGAGGTCGGGTCTGGCCCCGGTGAGCTGAGCGCCCGCATGGTGGACGAACTCGGAGCCGAGGTCGTTGCGCTCGATTCCTCCGAGCGGATGGTCGTAGCTTCGACGAACTCCGAGACACAATTCGAAGAGGCGCGCGCCCACGCAGGTGTTTTCGATGACCGGGAGGGCTCCGTTCAACCGCGAGAACGGACGTGAGATCCTCGAGCGACATTTCGCGAGCGTCGAGCAGGTTGATGTCGGCGGCTGGGTAGCGTTCAGCGACGCGGAGGCGATCAGGCGCTACGTCTCTCGATGAGCCTGGTTGCGGGAGAGTCGGACGTCGACCGCGTGCCCGAGGACGTGGGGCCGGTGCGCGCCGGAGCGCGCATCACCGTGCTAGTCGCCCGGCGTACGTGAGCGATACTTCAACGGCGAACCAGATTCCTCTGTTAGAACGAGACCGATGATGCGCCCTGCAGACCTGATCGAGCGGAAGCGGAACGGCGAGGAGCTCCCGGCGGCAGACGTGGCCGAGCTCGTCCTCGCCTACGCGCGGGACGAGGTGCCCGACTACCAGATGGCTGCGTGGTGCATGGCTGTCTTCTTCAGGGGAATGTCGCCGGCCGAGACGGTTGCACTCACAGACGCGATGGTGCGCTCCGGCGGGACCCTCGATCTTGGCGCCCAGCTCGGGCGGAAGGTGGTCGACAAGCACTCGACCGGCGGCGTCGGTGACAAGACCTCGATCGCCGTCGCGCCCATAGTCGCGGCCTGTGGCGTCCCCTTCGGGAAGATGAGCGGGCGGGGTCTCGGGCACACGGGCGGCACGCTCGACAAGCTCGAATCGATCCCGGGATTTCGTGTCGAGCTGACGATCGCGGAGATGGTGACCCAGCTCCGCGAGGTCGGTGTCGCGATCGTCGGTCAGACCGACGACCTCGTCCCCGCCGACAAGAAGCTCTATGCGCTCCGCGACGTCACGGCGACGGTCGACATCAATTCCCTGATCGCGTCGTCGATCATGTCGAAGAAGATCGCCGCGGGTGCCGACGCGATCGTGCTCGATGTGAAGGTCGGCGACGGGGCGTTCATGAGGACGCTCGAGGAGGCGCGTGTCCTCGCGCGGGAGATGCTCGAGCTCGGCCGCCGTGCCGGGAGGGAGGTGACGTGCCTCCTCACCGACATGGACCAGCCCCTCGGCCGGGCTGTCGGCAACGCTCTCGAGATCCGTGAGGCAATCGATACGACCCGCGGCGAGGGTCCCGACGACTTCACCGAGCTCGTGCTCGATTCCTGCGCGCGACTCCTCGCGTACTCCGATCTGGGCGTCGACCTGAACGAGGGTCGGCGCACGGCCGAGGCTGCCGTCGCCGACGGATCCGCGCACGTGGCCTACGAGCGCTGGATCCGCGCGCAGGGTGGCGACCCCGACCCGCGGGCTCTCCCGGAGGCTCCCGTGCGACTCGCCGTGCCGGCGCCACGCGACGGCATCGTCGGTCGACTCGGAGCTCACGCCGTGGGGATCGCTGCCCTCGAGCTCGGCGCCGGCCGCCGGACGAAGGCAGACGCAATCGACCCGGCCGTCGGGGTGCTCTGCTTCGCCAAGCGGGGCGACGCCGTGATGGCGGGCGACGATCTCGCGGAGGTACACGCCCGGGACGACGCTTCCGCGGCGGCGGCCGCAGCAACCGTCCTCGCTGCCTACACGATCGGCGACGAGGTGCCCGCGCCACGAAGCATCGTGCTCGACGTCCTCTCCTGAGGGAGGGCGCGGTCGGGTCGCGGGCACCGCCAACAGACGCTCGACGGCATGGTTTGTGCTCAAGGAGGCGGGCCGCCCGTTCCCGCAACACCCCGCCACCGACCTCTCGTCTGTCGGGCCGACAACGCCTGTCGGCCCTTTCCGCTCTGGCGGCTCGTGATCCGCTCTTCCGTCGAGCACGGGTTGCATCGAGCACGGGTTGCATCGAGCAGTGCTGCCCTAGACTGAACGCGTGCCGGAGCTTCCCGAGGTCGAGACGGTTCGTCGTGCTCTCTCGCCGGTCCTCGAAGGTGCGCGCCTCGAGCAGGTCGAGATCCGCGACCCGCGCCTCGTGCGGCCGTTCGACCCGGCTCTCGTCGCCGATGCGCTCGCCGGCGAGCGCATCGCAGGCGTCGGTCGCCGCGGCAAGTATCTGATTGTCCGGTTCGACTCTGATCGATCTCTGCTCGTGCACCTCCGGATGACGGGATCGTTTCGCGTCGCGGGACGAGGGCGGCTGGCCGACGGCCCTCACACCCGCGCTGTTCTCAGATTAGACAATGGATCGGACGTTGGGTACCGCGACGTGCGACGCTTCGGCACGTGGGAGCTCTTCGAGGCCGGTGAGCTGCACTCCTACCTCGAGGCACGCCTCGGTCCCGAGCCACTCGGCCCGCTCACGGCGGCCCAGCTCGGGTACCGGCTCGAGGGGCGACGCGCCCCCCTGAAGTCGGCGCTGCTCGATCAGCGCCGGGTGGCAGGGCTCGGCAACATCTACGTCGACGAGGCGCTCTGGATGAGCCGCCTGCATCCGCGGCGTCCCGCGGGCAGCCTGCGGCCGACGGAGCTCGGTTCACTCCACCGTGCGATCCGCGGCGTCCTCCGAAAGGCGATCGAGCGTCAAGGGTCGACGCTGCGGGACTATGCACAGCCGGACGGAAGCTACGGCTCGATGCAGGACGGGTTCAGGGCGTACGGACGCGGGGGAGAGCCATGCGATCGCTGCGCGGCGCCGCTTGTGCGCATCGTCGTGGGCGGGCGGACGACGACGTTCTGTCCGGACTGCCAGAGCGCCTCGCCGGCGCTCGTGCGCTGACGGCCGCACGCCGCCGGCTGCGGTCGGGCTAGGCGGCGAAGCGCTCGGCGAGCGCGCCTGAGCGGTGCAGTATGGCAAGCTCGTCGTAGCCGCCGATCGGCTGACCATCGATCACGACGAGCGGCACCGTCCACCGCTCCCCGAGGTCGTACACACGCTGCCGGAAGGCGGGGTCGTCGTCGAGGCCCACCTCCTCGTAGTCGAGGCCGAGCGAGTCGAGAAGCGCGGTCGCGCGGACGCAGTAGCCGCACCATGCGGTCGTATAGAGGACGATTTCGGGCACGAGATCTATAAACGCCTGCAAGCGGGGCGGTATTCCCTTTCCGTCGGTCGTGCGCTCCCCTCCCGCCCGTGGCGGCCAGTGCGCCTCGTACACTTGAGCCATGTCTCGTTCGACCACGACGGAGGCCGTCGTCCTCCGTTCGTTCCGTCTTGGAGAGGCAGACCGCGTTCTCCACCTCTACACCGCCGGGCGGGGTCGGGTCGGCGCTGTTGCCAAGGGGGTGCGCAAGACGAAGTCACGTTTCGGTGCGCGACTGGAGCCGTTCTCCCATGTCGAGCTCGTGTTGCATCAGGGCCGGAGTGACCTCGACACGGTCACGGGTGCTTCGCTCATGCGCTCGCACGACCGGATCCGCTCGGAGCCTTATCGTCTACAGGTCGGGATGATCGGGCTCGAGGCGATGTTGAAGCTCTTCACCGAACAGGAGGCGAACGAGAAGGCGTTCACAGCGCTGACGCGGTTCCTCGACGCGCTCGACGCGGCCCCGTTGCAGCGCGGATCGCGCGCGGCCCTCGATCCGTTCGTGCTCTCGTTTCAGCTCAAGCTGCTCTGGGTCTCGGGCTACATGCCGCACCTCGACGCCTGTGTCGAGTGCGGGTCGGCCGAGACGCTCGTGGCGTTCCTGCCCGCATCGGGGGGCGGTGCGTGTGGCGCCTGTGATCCGGGTGGCATCTCCCTGTCACCCGGAGGTGTCCACGGGATGAGGCTCCTCCTCCACTCGCCGATCGCCGCCGCGGCGACCGCGGGCCTCGACGAGCGCGCGCGACGCGATGCGCACGCCGTCGTGACGGCGTCGTACGAGCACCACGGTGGCTTCCGGCTCAAAACGGCCGCGGCCCTGTAGTTACGTCCAGTCCAGGCAGCAGAGCCGGCCCTCGATACCCGGACAGGGGCGCCAGGCGGTGCTAGAAGCGCTCGAGGACGCTCTGAAGCGCGCCGTCGGCGATGAGCTGTTCCGTCAACTCGTTTCGGCCGGGTCGGATTTCGCGCTGCATCACACCGTCGCCGTCGAGCCGGTACTGACCGACCCAGTCGAGCCGGGGCGAATAGACGTGAATGGTCACCGCCGGCAGGCCGTCGCCGTAGCTCACCCGGTGGATGTACCCCGGCCCGCCGCGGCGCAGCTCACCGGCGCGGAGGACTCTCGACTGCGGCTCGGAGCCGTACACCATCAGATCCTCCTGCACACACCCGCGCGCGACGCAGAGGCCGACGCCGGAGATGTAGTGGTCGTGGAACCCCGTCCCCTGTCCCGGCATCCAGGAGAGGGCCCACGCATCCATCCGCTCGTCCTCGTACACGAGCTCGTAGCGGCGGTGCGAGGCGTCGTTGTGGACGAGCGGCTCCCACAGGTCGGGCCGGGCCGCGATTCGGGCCGCGACGTCTTCGAGCTCCTCCGGCGTGAGGAGGCCTTCGTGGGGAACGAGCTCGTCGAGCGAGGCGAGCGCGGGGACGAACAGGGGCTCGGTCGTCATTGACATGCTTTCATCGTACGTCACGAGACAGGTGTGATGTCGAGGTAATGTCCAATTAGCGGACGATGCTCACTGAAACAGCCGCCCGAACGCCCGGCCGCGCGTTGCGCGAACCTCGTCGGGAAGCGGAATCAGCTCGCGATTCCTGATCAGCCAGACGCCGATCACGAGCAGGAGGACAAGGATGCCCGTGAGCACGAAGATGTCCGCCAGGTTGAAGGCGATGACGCCGCGGTCGACCGTCGCGACGAGGGGGTTCGGCACCTCCATACCGTTCCACGCGGCTGAGAGGCTGTTCCCGAGCAGCCCTGCGGCGAGGAGGCCGGCGGCAGGGGCGACGAGCGCCGCCGGGATGCGGGTCACGAGGAGCAGGGCGACGAACAGCCCAATCGAGAGCGCGAGCCAGCCGAGCGATCGCTCGTGGTAGGCCCAGAGCGGCGTCGGGGTGTGGGCCTTCACGAGTAGGTCCGCGGCGGCAAGCGGCAGCGCCACGCCGAGCATGATCCCGACCCTTCCCACGATCACGACGGTACCGGAGCGGCCATGGTGCCGACGGGCACGATGGTGGCTCCTGCATACGCGCGACATGCACCGGCTCCACGCGAAGGCAGGATTCGCCCTCCCGACGGCAGGGCGATGGAACGCTGGCCGCAGCGTTGATCGGCCGACAGTCGTCCGAAGAAACCCTGAGGAGAGACTGAAGTCACTCCACGCCGGCGGGGTTGCTCCACGCCTGCGCGCCTAGTCCGTGTCCACCTTCGGTGACACCCAAGGCTCTGAGAGCCGGTCGAGCACGTGCTCCCGCGCCCGGGCGATCGAGATCCGCTCTTGCGCGAGCGAGTCGCGCTCGCGGATCGTGATCGTGTCGTCTGCGAGCGTCTGCTCGTCGATCGTCAGCGCGTACGGCGTCCCGATCTCGTCGTGGCGGCGATAGCGGCGCCCGATCTGACCTCCGTCGTCGTACTCGACCGAGATCACCTGGCGCAACTCCTCGTAGAGCTTCCGCGCGCGCCCCGCCATGTCCTCGCTCTTGCCGATCAGGGGCAGCACGGCGGCCTTCACCGGGGCGAGCTGCGGGTGCAGGCGAAGCACGGTGCGATCGCGCTCCGCAACGACCTCCTCGTCGTATGCGTCCACGAGGAATGCGAGCATCGAACGGTTGACCCCAAGTGCCGGCTCGATCACGTGCGGCGTGTAGCGACTGCCGTCCTGCTCGACCCACTCGAGCTTCGTCCCCGAGGCGTTCGTATGCTCGGTGAGGTCGAACGAGCCTCGATTCGCGATTCCCTCGAGCTCGGACCAGCCGATCGGGAAGAGGTACTCGAGATCGCTCGTGCCGCTCGAGTAGTGGGACAGCTCGTCGGCGTCGTGCGGGCGGATCCGCAGATGGCTCTCGCGAATGCCGTAACGGCGATGCCATGCGTAGCGCTCGTCGACCCAGTAGCGATACCAATCGTCTGCCTCGCCCGGAGGAACGAAGAACTCCATCTCCATCTGCTCGAACTCGAGCGTGCGGAAGATGAAGTTGCCGGGCGTGATCTCGTTCCGGAAGGACTTGCCGATCTGGGCGATCCCGAACGGCGGCTTGCGTCGCGCGATCCCGGCGACGTTCTTGAAGTTGATGAAGATGCCCTGGGCGGTCTCGGGCCGGAGGTAGACCGGGACACCCGTCTCCTCAAGCGCGCCGACGCGGGTCTCGAACATGAGGTTGAACTGGCGGGCCTCGGTGAGGTCGCAGTCCGATGTCTCGCCGGGGCGCTTGCTCGGCCGCTGGCCGCACTGGGAGTCGTCGAGATGGTCGGCGCGAAAGCGCTTTTTGCAGAACTTGCAGTCGACGAGGGGATCCGAGAAGCCGCTCACGTGGCCGGACGCCCGCCAGACTTCCGGGTGGAGGATGATCGACGAGTCGAGAGCGACGATGTCGTCTCGTTCCTGCACCATCGCCGACATCCAACGCTGCTTGATGTTGTCCTTCAGCAGCACGCCGTAGTGCCCGTAATCGTACGAGGAGCCGAGGCCGCCGTAGATCTCGGACGACGGAAAGACGAAGCCGCGCCGCTTGCAGAGCGAGACGATCTTGTCCATCGTGACGACGTCGGCCATGCATCTGACCTTACCCACGCGCAACGGCCGATGTTCCCGGTAGCTTCCGTGCCGATGACGACCACGGAATCGACCTCCCGCCTCGTCTCGGACGACCTCGAGGCCCGCGCGATCGCGTGGCGTCGGCACCTACACGCGAACCCCGAGCTGTCGTTCGAGGAGCACGAGACGTCTTCCTTCGTGGAGCAGACGCTGCGGTCGTTCGAGGGGCTCGAGATCGAGCGCCCCGCAGGAACCGCGGTCGTCGCGCGACTGCACGGTCGGCGGCCCGGAAAGGTCGTCGTGCTTCGCGCGGACATGGACGCGCTCCCGATCCACGAGGAGAACGACGTGCCGTTCGTCTCGACGCGGCCGGGCGTGATGCACGCGTGCGGCCACGACGCGCACACCGCGATGCTCCTCGGCGCCGCGCAACTCCTCTGCGAGCGTCGGAACGAGATTACCGGCGAGATTCGTTTCGTCTTTCAGCACGCCGAGGAGCTCCCGCCCGGCGGTGCGCGCGCCGTGGTCGACTCCGGCGCGATCGAGGGGGCGGCCCTCGTCGTCGGTGTGCACGTCCTTTCGGGGCTCCAGACCGGGATGGCCTCGTCCGTCGCCGGCCCTGTATTGGCTGCCGCGGACCTGTTCACAATCGACATCGTCGGACAGGGCGGGCATGGAGCGAATCCGCACGAGACCGTCGACCCGGTCGTCGTCGCGGCGCAGGTGATCACGAACCTGCAGCAGATCGTCGCGCGTGAGACGGATCCGTTCGATTCCGTCGTCGTCTCGGTGACGACGCTGGCTGCGGGGGTCGCCCGCAACGTGATCCCCGGGTCGGTGCGTCTCGGCGGCACGGTGCGGACGCTGTCGACCTCGCGCCGGGCCGAGGTGCGCGAGGCCATGGAGCGCGTGATCGCCGGTGTCACCTCGGCGCATCGCGCGGGCTACTCGTTCACGTTCGAGGTCGGCTACGACCCGGTCGTGAACGACCACGCCGCGTCGGCGGCGGTCAGGCAGGCGATCGTCTCGGAGCTCGGTGAGAGCTCGCTCGTCGAGTTCCCGCCCGTGATGGGAGGCGAGGACTTCTCCGCGTATGCCGAGGTGGCACCGTCGGCGTTCTTCTGGGTCGGGTGCGGGAACGAGGATCTCGGGACGGCCTTTCCTCATCACCACCCGCGCTTCGACATCGACGAGGCTGCGCTGCGCGATGGGATCGCCGTGTTCGCACGAACCGCGCTCGACGCTCTGCGGTAGGGCACGGTGGCGGGGAAGCGCACGCCGGCGATCGTCGCGGCGGAGCGCGCCGGGATTGCGTTCACCGTGCACGAGTACGAGCACGACACGGGCGCCTCCTCGTACGGCCTCGAGGCGGCCGACAAGCTCGGCGTCGACCCGGCGCGGGTCTTCAAGACGCTCGTCGCAGATGTCGACGGCAGCTTGACGGTTGCGGTCGTGCCGGTCGCTGCGCAGCTCGACCTCAGGGCGCTCGGCAAGCGCTCGTCGCTCGCGGACCAGCGGCTCGCGGAACGCACGACCGGCTACGTCGCCGGTGGGATCAGCGTGCTCGGCCAGCGCAAGCGGCTTCCGACCGTCCTCGACGAGTCCGCTCTCGGGTTCGAGACGATCCATGTCAGCGCAGGTCGCCGGGGCCTCGAGATCGAGCTCGCGCCGGCGGACCTGCTCGAGCTGACGGACGGGCGCGTGTCGGCCATCGCCGCGTGGCGCTAGCGCGCTCAGCTGCCGGCGAGCACCGTGGCAGCGAACGTGGGATCGACGTTGCCGCCCGAGACGACGAGAACCGTCGGTCCGTCCGGCGCGACGGCGCCCGTCTGCAGCGCGGCGAGCGTGAGCGCCCCCGTCGGCTCGACGAGGAGCTTCGCCTCGAGTGCGAGCCAGCGCATCGCCTCGACCACCGCATCCTCCGGGACGGTCACGATCTCGTCGACGAGGGCCGAGATGACGGCGAAGTTCAGCTCACCGATCTCCTGGGTGCGGACGCCGTCGCAGATCGTCCGAGTCACGTCGGCTGCCGGCCAGCTTACGATCCGGCCCTCCAGCAAGGACTGCTGTGCGTCTGCGGCAAGCTCCGGCTCGACGCCGACCACGCGCGCTCCCGGGCAGAGCGCTCGAACCGCCGTCGCCACACCCGCGATAAGGCCGCCGCCGCCGACGCAGACGACGACTGTCGCGACGTCGGGGAGCGTCCGCGCGATCTCGAGGCCGACGGTGCCCTGGCCGGCGATGATCCGCACGTCGTCGAATGGCGGGATGTACTCGAGCGAGCGCTCGTCGCGGATCTCGGCCGCCAGGCGCCGGCGCTCGTCCGACGAGTCGGCGGAGCGGACGATCTCGGCGCCCCACGCGGCGGTTCGCGCGACCTTGACCGGAGCGGCGTTCTCCGGCATCACGATCGTCGCCGGCACCCCGTGCAGCGCCGCGGCGGCGGCGACGCCCTGGGCGTGGTTACCGCTCGAGTCGGCCACGACGCCGCGCTCGATTCTCGGAAACGGCGTCGAGGCGAGCGCGTTGTAGGCGCCACGGAACTTGAACGAGCCGGTCCGCTGAAGGCTCTCCGGCTTCACGTACACGTCTCCGTCGAGGGCCAGGCGCAGCAGAGGTGTCAGAACGGCGATCCCGTCGAGCCGCCTCGCGGCCGCCTCGATCTCGTGCAGCGACACGGGGAGGGTTAGGCCCGACACGCCCGCGATCGTATCCGGCGCCGTGTCACACCGGATACCCTCCCGCGCGTGGGCACCGAACAGACACCGGTCGAGCTCCACATCGTCTCGGACTCGACGGGCGAGACGGCAGCGCGACTCGTGCTTGCGCTCGAGGCGCAGTTTCCCGAGCAGGTGTTCAACGAGATCAGGCATCCGCGCGTGGAAACCGTCGACGACCTGCAGCTTGCCGTGGCGACCGCGCGCGGCCGCCCCGCCGTTATGGTGTACACGCTCGTCGAGCCGGGACTGCGCGAGGCGATGCGCCAGCTCTGCCGCCGAGCGCGGGTGCACTACTGCGACCTGCTCGGCCATCCGATCGACTCGATCGCGCGCGTCTCGGGGGCCGCCGCGCGCATGACGCCGGGCGCGCGACCACCGCTCGATCAGACCTACTTCAAGCGCATCGAGGCGATCGAGTTCGCCGTCAAGTACGACGACGGCGTCGGCAGCGGGCTCGACGAGGCAGACGTCGTTCTCGTCGGCGTCTCGCGTACGTCGAAGACGCCGCTCTCGATCTACCTCGGGTATCTGGGCCACAAGGCGGCCAACGTCCCGATCGTGAAGGGGATCAAGCCGCCGGCGGCATTGTTCGAGATCGACCCGGCGAAGATCGTCGGGCTGACGATCGAGGCGGAGCGGCTCTCCGAGATCCGCCTCAATCGCGTCGCGTCGATGGGTGGCCCGAAGAAGCGCTACGCCGGGTTGCTCGACGTCTACGAGGAGCTCGACGAGGCCACGGCGATCCACCGACGCCTCGCGTGCCCGGTGCTCGACGTCTCCGACCTGTCCGTCGAGGAGACGGCCATGCGTGTGATCAAGCTCGTCGCGGACCGAACGCGCGAGCGGCGGTCGAAGGCGTGAGCGGGCGCAGCGTCTGGCGTCGTGAAGGGCGCTCGCTCGAGGACAAGGGCTGGGTTCCGCTTCGTTTCTGGACGGTCTGGGCTCTCATCCTCGCGGCCGCGGTGGTGGTGTTCTACGTGATCCTGACGCCGATCTGGATCGGCCTCCGCGTCGCCGCGTGGACGGCGGAGTTCAGGTCGCGACGGCGTCGTTGAGGAACCGGTCGATCTCCGCCTGTGTCTGCAGTCGCAGCACGGGGAAGCGAGCGAGCCTGACCGGGTCGTACCGACGGTGCCGGTAGTGAGCGCGTAGCGCGTACGGGATCAGCGCATCGCGCCCCCAGAGCGCACCCCGGACACTCTCGCGATTCCCGTTCCACATCGCCTCATGGCCGCGGATCCGTCGGACCGTGCGGCGCAGGAGCCGCGGAAGCCAGACGCGAACGGGAAGATCGAGCCAGACGATGACGTCGGCCTGCCCGATCACGAGATCGCCGATCTTGCCCCAGTAGCCGCCGTCGATGACCCAGCCGTCGCCGGCGAGCACGGGCTCGAGCAGTCGCCGAAGCTCGTCGTCCGGTGTCTCGCGCCAGTCCGGGCCATGAACCAGCGCATCGAGCTCGACGAACGGCACGCCGAGCCTGCGCGCGAGCTCGACTCCCACCGTCGTCTTGCCGTTCCCGCTCGCGGAGGCAATGACGGAGACCTTCCTCACGAAAGCAGTCGCGTCTCCAGCGCCTCGATCTCACCTGCGGCCACGCGGTAGCCGCGCGCCGGCGCCCGATCGCTCACGATCTCGCGAAGCTCCGTGCCCTCGTAGACGGCCGCGGCGCCGTCGTCACATGCGATCCCGGAGGGGAATCCCTCGGCGACGAGCCCCGTGTAGACGGGCCGCCGGCGCTCCTCACCGTCGAAGTGAGGGCAGAAGCTCCCCGGAAGGAGCCCGAGGCCGTCCTCGAGCCCGTCCAGCTCGACCGAGAACGAGTCGGTCACGCAGGCCTCGAACCAGCAGTTCGCGCCCGCCGAGACGCCGCCCAGGGCGGCGCCACGGCCCCAGGCGCTTCGGAGCGCAGCGTCGATGCCGTGCACTCGCCACAACGCCAGCAGGTTCGCGGTGTTCCCGCCTGCGACGACGACCACGTCTGCAGCAGCAACGCGCTCGGCGGGCCGGTCGGGGATCCCGAAGAGCGTGACGGTCTCGGGGTCGCACGCCCGTCGTGAGAACGCCTCGTCGAACGCGTCGACGGCCCGGTCGGCATCGCCGACCGCTGTCGGAAGGAAGACGACGCGGGGTCGCGGGCGCGGAGCGAGCGAGAGGAGCAGGTCGTCCAGCGGGGAGTCGATCTGACCCGCGAGAAAGCCTCCGCCACCCATTGCAACGACGTGTCCGCGCACCTGCCCGATTGTCGCAGACGCCCCGGGCACCGGACGGAGCGCTGCAAGCGGGGTGGGTACCGCTTCGCGCGTTGCGAGCTTGTGCGAGGATCGCCATGTGCGCTACGTCTACGACTATTCAGAGGCGGCCCCGGGCGGACGTGAGCTCCTCGGGGGCAAAGGAGTCGGACTCGCCGAGATGACTGCGCTCGGCGTCCCGGTTCCGGCCGGGTTCACGATCACGACCGACGCCTGCCGCGCGTACATGGCAAACGGCAAGGTCGTGCCGGAGGGGCTCGACGACGAGGTCGGCAAGCACATCGCCGCGCTCGAGCGGCAGTCCGACAAGAAGTTCGGTGATCCGGCCGATCCGCTGCTCGTCTCCGTCCGATCCGGCGCGGCGGTGTCGATGCCGGGGATGATGGACACGATTCTCAACCTGGGGTTGAACGATGTCGCGGTCGAGGGCCAGGCCACCTCGACGGGCAACCCGCGCTTCGCCTACGACTCGTACCGCCGCCTGATCCAGATGTACGGGGAGGTCGTGGACGGCGTCGACGGGCATCGCTTCGAGACCGCGATCGCGGACCTCAAGGCCGCACGCGGCGTCAGGGGCGATCTCGACCTCGGTGCCGACGACCTCCGCGAGCTGATCGCAACCTTCCAGCAGATTTACGAGGAGGAGGTCGGTGCGGGCTTCCCTCAGGATCCGCGCGAGCAGCTCCGGCGTGCGTACCGGGCCGTCTTCGATTCGTGGGATGCGCCGCGCGCATCCGTCTACCGCAGCCTCTACGGCATTCCGGACGACATCGGCACGGCAGTGAACGTCGTGCAGATGGTATTCGGCAACAAGGGCGAGAGCTCCGGCACCGGGGTGTGCTTTACGCGCAACCCGTCGACCGGCGAGGCGCAGTACTACGGCGAGTTCCTCGTCAACGCGCAGGGGGAGGACGTCGTCGCCGGGACGCGCACGCCCGAGCCGATCGCCGCGATGGAGGAGCGGCTCCCGGAGGCGTATGTCCAGCTGACCGACGCGTTCGAGCTGCTCGAGGGCCACTACCGTGACATGCAGGACATCGAGTTCACCGTCGAGGAGGGCAGGCTCTTCCTCCTGCAGACGCGAACCGGCAAACGCACCGCGACCGCTGCGCTCCGCATCGCCGTGGAGATGGCCGGCGAAGGCCTGATCAGCCACGGCGAGGCCGTGGCCCGAACGGACATCGACCAGCTCGAGCAGCTGCTTCATCCGATGCTCGATCCGACCGTCGAGGTCGAGGTCGCAGCGAGGGGCCTGAACGCATCGCCAGGGGCCGCCTCCGGCGCGATCGTCCTCGACGCCGATACGGCCGAGGCGCGCGGGAAGGCGGGCGACGACGTGATCCTCGTGCGCTGGGAGACGTCGCCCGACGACATCCACGGCCTCATCGAGGCGCGGGGCGTGCTCACGGCCCACGGCGGGCTCACGTCGCACGCGGCTGTCGTCGCCCGCGGGATGGGCAAGCCGTGTGTCACCGCGTGCGAGGGGCTCTCGATCGACGTCAAGGCAGGGACGGTGACGCTGGGCGAGCACACGCTGAACGTGGGGGACGTGATCACGATCGACGGCGGCACGGGGCGTGTCATCGTCGGGCCCGTGCGGCTCGTTCCGCCCGCGATCGACGAGAACTTCGGCACGATCCTGGGCTGGGCCGACGAGTTCAGCCGCCTGCGCATTCGCGCGAACGCCGACACGCCCGAGGATGCGGCCAAGGCGCGGGAGTTCGGCGCCATGGGGATCGGCCTCTGCCGCACCGAGCACATGTTCATGGCGCCCGAACGGCTGCCGATCGTCCAGGAGATGATCATGGCGATGAACGAGGCCGAGCGGCGCGCGGCGCTCGACCGCCTGCTACCCGTGCAGCAGGCGGACTTCGAGGGGATCTTCGAGGCGATGGAGGGGTTCCCGGTCACGATCCGGCTGCTCGACCCGCCCCTGCACGAGTTCCTCCCGGCTCCGGAGGAGGCGACGAGCGACGCGATGCGCAAGCGCATCTTCGAGCTCCACGAGGCAAACCCGATGCTCGGGACACGCGGGTGTCGGCTCGGGCTCCAGTTCCCGGAGATCTACGAGATGCAGGTTCGCGCGATCGTGCGGGCGGCCGCAGCCGTCGAGGCGCGCGGGGGCGAGGCGCCGCTCGTCGAGATCATGCATCCCCTGGTCGGCTTCCGCGAGGAGCTCGCCCGGCTGCGCGAGCTGACCGAGCGGGTTGCGGCCGAGGTGCCGTCCGTCGCGTACCTCTGCGGGACGATGATCGAGCTCCCACGCGCGTGCATCCGCGCGAACGAGATTGCCGAGGTGGCCGACTTCTGCTCGTTCGGGACGAACGACCTGACCCAGACGGCGCTCGGGTTCTCACGCGATGACGCCGAGGGCAAGTTCCTCACCTACTACCTCGAGCACGGAATCCTCGAGCACAACCCGTTCGAGGTGCTCGATCAGGAGGGCGTCGGCGACCTCATGCGTATCGCGATCGAGCGCGGACGCGGCGTCAAGCCGGAACTGAAGATGGGGATCTGCGGCGAGCACGGAGGCGAGCCGCGATCGGTGGCGTTCTGCCACCGCATCGGCCTCGACTACGTCAGCTGCTCGCCCTACCGCGTCCCGATCGCGCGCCTCGCTGCCGCGCAGGCCGCTCTCGTCGACTCCGGCGTCACCGCGCTCGTCATCGGCGGGTAGTCCGTCGGGAAGGGGAGAGACTTCGGTCTCTCCCCGGGGGTCTCCCGTCGACGAAAGCGAGTACCATCGTCCCATGAGCGTCGCCTCGGTCGCAACCCTCGTGATCGGCATCGGCATCGGCCTGATCGTGCTGATCGCCCTCGCCAAGACCGTTCGGATCGTGCCGCAGGGGAACACCGGCCTCGTCGAGCGCCTCGGCCGCTTCCAGCGCACGCTCGACCCGGGGCTCCACTTCCTCGTTCCCTTCTTCGATCGCCTGGGCCCACTCGTCGACATGCGCGAGCAGGTGGTCGCGTTCCCCCCGCAGCCCGTCATCACCGAGGACAACGTGACGATCTCGATCGACACCGTCTTCTACTTCACGGTCACGGATGCGTTTCGCGCGCGGTACCAGGTCGCAAACCTCCTCTTCGCGATCGAGCAGCTCACCGTCACGACGCTCCGCAACGTGATCGGCTCGCTCTCGCTCGAGGACGCGCTGACCTCACGTGACAAGATCAACGCCGACCTGCGGATCGTCCTCGACGAGGCGACCGAGCGGTGGGGCCTGCGTGTGAACCGGATCGAGCTCAAGTCGATCGACCCGCCTTCGTCGATCCAGGAGGCGATGGAGAAGCAGATGCGGGCCGAGCGCGAGCGCCGCGCGGTGATCATCAACGCCGAGGGAGTCAAGCAGGCCCAGATCACGACGGCCGAGGGCCAGAAGCAGGCGGCAATCCTCACCGCCGAGGGCGCCCGGCAGGCGACGATCCTCACCGCCGAGGCGGCCAAGCAGGCGGCGATCCTCAACGCGGAGGGTGAAGCCGAGGCGACGCGGAAGGTGTTCCAGGCGATCCACGACGGCGATCCCTCGCCGGATCTGCTCAGCTACCAGTACATCCAGAACCTGCCTCGGGTGGCCGACGGCCAGGCGATGAAGCTGATGCTGATCCCGTCGGACGCGATGGCGACGATGGGTGCCGTGGCGGCACTCGGCGGCGGCTTCCAGACCGGTAAGGACGTGGCCGAGTCCGAGCGGCCGGGCTCCGGGGCTCCTTGATCAGATGACCGCCGCGGTCATCTGGCTCGTCATCGCGCTCGTATTCATCGGGATCGAGGTCGCGACCCTCACGTTCGTCGCGCTGTACCCGGCGCTCGGAGCGCTCGTGGCCGGCATCGCAGGGTTGCTGGGGGCGAATATCGGCGCTCAGTTCGCCCTCTTCGCCGTCGTCTCGGTAGCAACGCTGCTCCTCACCCGGAGGCCGCTTCGCCGGATGATGCGCAACACGCCGCTCGTCCCGTCGAACGCCGAGACCGTGCTCGGCAAGCGCGCCGTCGTGATCGTGGCGATCGAGGAGGGCCCTGGCCAGCGCGGGCAGGTACGTGTCGGCACCGAGCACTGGAGTGCCCGCGCCGAGAACGAGCAGGCGATCGCCGAAGGCATGACCGTCGAAGTCTCGCGCATCGACGGGGTCGCGCTGGTCGTACGGCCCGTCGGCTGAGCTACAGCACGTAGCTTTCGACGCGCACGTACGCGAGCACGAGGCTCGCCACGCCGACGCCGACTGCGACGAGCACGCCGATCTTCTGGCGCGGGCCTTGCCGATAGCGCATCAGGGCGTACGTCGCGACGATGCCGCCGATCAAGCCACCGATGTGGCCTCCCTTCGAGATGCCCGGGACTGCGAAGGTGAAGGCGAAGTTGACGAGGATCAGGATCATCGCCTGACCCATGAGCGACCCGGTCGCCAGGTATTCGAGGATGAGCAAGGCGCCGATGAGGCCGAAGATCGCACCCGAGGCGCCGACCGTGACGGCGAACGCCGAGCTGAACCAGAGCGCGCCGGCCGAACCGGCGAGGCCCGAGACGACGTACACGAGGACGAACCGCGGTGTCCCGAGCGCGTCCTCGATGATCCTGCCGAGCCAGAAGAGCGCGAGCATGTTGAACGCGAGATGCATCAGGCTGCCGTGCAGGAACATCGCCGTCACGAGCCGCCACCACTCGCCGTCCGAGATGACCGCGCCCTGCAGCGCCCAGTCGGAGAAGAGCTGACCTCCGGGCAGGTTCAGTCCGCCTCCCTGAGCTGCGGTGATCACGTAGACGACGACGTTGATCGCGATCAAGACCATCGTCGCCGGCGCCGCCATCGAGCGAGTCCGGCGCTGCACCGTCTGCATCGTCCGTGCAGGTGTCTGCTTGACCGCGCCGAGGTTCGCGTGATCCGGGCAGCGGATGCCGACCGGCGCGAACGTCATGCAGTCCTGGCAGATCGGTCTACCGCACTCCGAGCACGAGACGAGCGTCTCACGGCCGGGATGGCGGTAGCAGTGCGGCGTGTCCGACATGGACGGCTAGCGTAGCGACGTGCACGTTCACGTCGCCTTCACTCCCGACGATCTCGCTATAGCGCCGACCGGTGTCGTGATCGACGTCATCAGGGCAACGTCGACGATCTGCCAGGCACTTGCGTCGGGCTACGAGCGCGTCTTCTGCGCCGCCGACGTCGAGGACGCGCGCTCGCTCGCCTCCCTCGGAGGCGTCACCCTCGGTGGGGAGCGCCTCGGGTTGCGGATCGAGGGATTCGACCTCGGGAACTCACCGCGCGAGTACCTCACGGTGCGCACGCCCACTCTGGCCATGTCCACGACGAACGGCACGCGCGCGATCGTGACCGCAGCCGAGCGGTGCGAGCGGGTGCTGATCGCATCGCTTCTCAACCTGGCGACCGTGACCGCCGCGGCTCGGGATCACGGGGACGACGTGGCGATCTTCTGCGCGGGGGTGAAGGGCTCGTTCGCACTCGACGACAGCTATGTCGCGGGCCGGATCGTCGCTCGACTCGGCGATGATCGGAGTGACGCCGCCGAGGCCGCCGCCCGGCTCGCCGCGTCCTATCCCACGGCTCTCGAGGCCTTCCGCGCCTCCCGTAGCGGCCGCAACTTGATCAACCACGGCCCCGAGCTCGAGGACGACATCCCGTACTGCGCCCGCGAGAGCGTCCTCGACGTCGTCCCACGTCTTACCGGCATGCACGGGGTCGCGGCCGAGATCCGCGCGTAGGCGGCGTTCGCGTGCGCGTCGCGGTCGTCCTCTTCACGCGCGACCTGCGCGTTCACGACAATCCCGCCCTCGCGCAGGCGGTCGAGGAAGCGGAGTACGTGTTGCCGCTGTTCGTGCGTGACGAGGGCATCGGGCGCACTCGCTACGGCGCCGCCGCGAACCGTCGAGCGTTCCTCCTCGAAGCGCTCGCAGATCTCGACGCGGCGCTCCGCTCGCTCGGCGGCGCACTCGACGTCCGCGCCGGTGACGTCGTCGCCGAGACCGTCCGCGCCGCTCGGGAGGTGGGAGCGACCACCGTCTTCGCGAGCGCAGACGTCAGTCCGTACGCGGTCGCGCGCGAGAAGCGGCTCGGCGCCGAGCTCGACCTCCGCCTCGTCGACGGGACCTTCGTCGTTCCGGCCGGAGAGGTGACGCCGACGGGGAACGATCACTACCAGGTCTTCTCTCCCTACCACCGCGCCTGGTCGCAGGTGCCCTTCGGAACACCCGTGGCGCGACCGACGGCGATTCGCCTACCCCCTGGTGTCGTGCCCGGTCGGGTGCGGATCAGCGCGGGGCCGTCGCCGTTGCCGGGGGGCGAGACGGAGGGCGCCGCGCGAGCACGGGCGTGGCTGCGGGCCAACCTCGAGGTCTACGGCGAAGGCGGGCACGACGCGATCGCTGCCGACGGTACATCGCGGCTCTCGCCGTACCTGCACTTCGGCTGCATCTCGGCGCGGGCGCTTGCCGTCCGAGCGCGGGAGCTGCGTGGTGAGGCGTTCGTGCGGCAGCTCTGCTGGCGGGACTTCTACGCGCAGATCCTCGTCGCGCAGCCGCGCACCCAGGTCGACGACATGCGACCGCGTGGCGATCGCTGGCGCGACGACCCCGAAGCTCTCGCGGCGTGGAAGGAGGGAATGACCGGCTATCCGCTCGTCGACGCGGGCATGCGACAGCTGCGCGCGGAGGGGTGGATGCACAACCGGGCGCGCATGGTCGCGGCCTCCTTCCTCGTCAAGGATCTCGGGATCGACTGGCGCGAGGGGGCGAGGCACTTCTTCGACCACCTGCTCGACGGCGACGTCGCGCAGAACGTCGGCAACTGGCAGTGGGTGGCCGGAACCGGCGTCGACACGCGCCCGAACCGCATCTACAACCCGACCGCGCAGCTGAAGAAGCTCGACCCGGAAGGTGAGTACGTGCGGCGCTACGTGGCCGAGCTCGCCGACGTGCCCTCCCGGGCCATCGCCGAGCCAGGGCTGCTGGCACCGTCCTATCCCGGCCCGATCGTCGATCACGCGACTGCGGTCGAGGCGTTCCGGCGTCGCCGAGGGCTGGGCTAGGTTGCTGGAATGACGATCGACCCCGAGGAGAGACGGAGTCGGGCGAGGTCGTTTGCAGGCGTCGCGGACGTGTACGAGCGGTCGCGTCCCGGCTATCCGGAGGACGCGGTGCGGTGGCTCGTCGGTGAGGAGCCACGCGACGTCGTGGATCTCGGTGCGGGCACGGGCAAGCTCACGCGCTCGCTCGTGGCGCTGGGCCACCGGGTGGTCGCCGTCGATCCGCTGCCCGAGATGCTCTCGCGACTCGAGGAGGCTGTGCCCGGCGCGCGGGCTCTCGAGGGCGAGGCGGAGGCGATCCCGCTCGTGGGCGAGAGCGTCGACGTCGTCGTCGCGGCCCAGGCGTTCCACTGGTTCGACCACGGCCCGGCATTGCGCGAGATCGCGCGGGTGCTGCGGCCGCTCGGCCGGGTCGCTGTCGTCTGGAACACGCGGGACGAGCGCCAGCCGTGGGTCGCGCAGCTCGGCGAGGAAGTGCTCGCAGGCGAAGGCGTCGAGGAGCGCGATCCCGCTGCTCCGGTTGCAGAGAGCGGATTGTTCGGGGACGTGGAGTGGGCGACGTTCTCGCACCGTCAGCCGCTCGATCGTTCGGGGCTCGTCGACCTCGTCCTCTCGCGCAGCCACTGCGCCGTGCTCACGCCCGACGAGCGGCTCCCCGTGCTCGCGAACGTCGAGCGGATCTTCGCGGAGCACCAGGTCGACGGCATCGTTGAGCTGCCGTACGTGACCGAGTGCTTCCGCGCGGTGCTCCTCTGAACCATTCCGGTGCTGAGCGACGCAGACCAGGAGCAACTGGATCGCGTCATCGAGATCCTGCGGGAGGTGCTCGGGTGCGAGATCGTCGGCGTGTACCTCTTCGGGTCGGCCGTGCTCGGAGGGCTCAGGCCGAGAAGCGACCTCGACGTGCCGTCATCACGAGGCGGCCGGCAACCCGGGAGGAAAAAGAGCATCTCGTCGAGAGGCTGATCGCGATCTCGGGGAGATCGGCTCCGGGGGGTTGCCGGCGCCGCGTCGAGGTGACGATCGTCGTGGAAGGGGAGATCAGGCCCTGGCGTTATCCGCCGCGGATGGACTTCCAGTACGGCGACTGGCTGCGCACCGCATTCGCGTCCGGTGAGCCCGGGCCGTGGCAGGTAACGGAGAACCATGATCTGGCACCGCTCGTCACCATGACCCTGCTGGCCGACACGCCGCTGCTCGGGCGACCGCCGGCCGACGTGCTCGATCCCGTTCCGCACCGGGATCTTCTCGATGCGACCGTCGGTCACCTCGACGACATCGTTGCGGGCCTCGACGACGACGACGATACGCGGAACGTGATCCTGACGTTGGCCCGCGTCTGGAGTACCGCTTCCACCGGCATCATTCGCTCGAAGGACGCCGCCGCGGACTGGGTGCTCGCACGACTTCCCGGGGAGCTGCGGCCTCCTCTGGCCCGTGCCCGCGCGATCTACCTCGGCGATGAGGAGGAACGGTGGGACGACCTCGAGCCGCAGGTCGGGCCGTTCGTCGAAGGCTGTCGTGGTGGCGATTCGGCGCTCGGCCGGAGGCGACCCCCAACCGGAGGCTCCGGGGTAGGAGCACCAGCGGGCGCCTGTCCCGAGAGGTCACCTTGACACACGAACATATGTTCGTGTAAAACTGAGAGTTCAGTGATCGCCTGTCTCCTCATCCCCGGGTTTGCGCTGCGGGCCGCGTTGCGCTCCCGGCCGAGGCTCGCACTCGTGCCGGCGGCGCTCGCACCGGAGCCGGGACGGGAGGCGCTCGTCGGGCCTGTCACAGCGGCTGCGGAGGCTGCCGGCGTGCAGGCCGGCATGCGGATGGGGGAGGCGCTTGCGACCTGCCCGGAGCTCGTGCTGATCGAGCAGGATCCGGCTGCGGTCGAGCAGGAGTGGGAGGGGGTGCTGCGTCGGCTCGAGGGGGCAGGCTTTGCCGTCGAATCCACCGAGCCGGGCGTCGTCACGTTCCAGACCGACGGGGTCGAGCGGCTCTACGGAGGGGTGGAGGCGGCGCTTGCCAAGGCGCTCGCCGCCGTTGGATCTGCCTGGGACCCACGCGCAGGTGTGGGCGTGCGCCGCTTCGTCGCCCTGGCAGCGGCAAGCGTGGCCCGCCCCGGACAGGCAGTGATCGTCGAGGGGAAGGAGGAGCAGGGCTTCCTGGAGCCGCTCCCCCTCTCGCTGTTGCCGCTTCCGTCGAACCGGTATGCCGAGCTCGAAGGGCTCGGGGTGCGTCGGCTCGGCGAGCTGGCGTCGCTACCCGGCGGCGCCGTCGAGGAGCGGCTGGGGCCGGAGGGGAAGCGGGCGTGGAGCCTCGCAGGCGGGGGGCGCCAGAGTGCGCAACCCCGCGTGCGTGGGCGATCGCCTGCGGCAGAGCTGGCCGAGGCCCTCTCCTTCCCCGAGGCGGTCGCGAACGAGCTGACGTTGCGGCGGGCCTTCGGAGCACTGCTCGACCGGCTTCTCGCCCGGCCGGAGCGGGCAGGGCGGCCGTTGCGCAAGGTGGCGGTGTCGGCCCGGCTCGTGGGTGGAGGCTCGTGGCGGCGGGCGACGACGCTGCGCGAGGCAACCGCCGAGCGTGGCCGGCTGCGGGCGGCACTCGGCCCCAAGCTGCTCGAGCTCCCGGGGCCGGTACTGGAGCTCCGACTGGAGGCGATTGAGCTCGCCGACCACGTCGGCCACCAGCTCGCGCTCGTACCTCCGGAGGGAGAGGAGATGAGCGGGCGACTGCGAGAGGGGTTGCAGCAGGTGCGGGCCAGCACCGGCACGGGCTCGGTGTGCGCAGTGGTGGAGGTGGCGCCGTGGTCGCGTATTCCGGAGACGCGCGCGCTCGTCGTACCCCGCGACGTGTGACGGGGGGTGAGAGAGGTGAGGCTTCAGCCTCACCCGCTCTTGCCGCGTGTGGAGGCCACCGGTGAGCGCGGCCGGTGGATCCTGGGCCAGTCGGCCGCATGCGCGCGCGCGTGCGACGGCAGGACGCCTCAACGCTCCCCGCCCGGCGCTCGTCGAAAACGGCGTCGACGGCACGCCGTGCATCGTCAATCGCGAGCAGGTCGCATTCGTGCGCGAGGAGTGGCGCGTCGTCGACCGCTGGTGGACGGAGGAGCCGGTCGACCGGCGCTATTTCGAGGTCGTGCTCGAGTCGGGCCAGAACGTGTGCGTCTATCGCGATCGGGAGCGTGGCTGCTGGTTCAGTCAGAGAGCGTGAGGATGCTGCGATGGGTTTGATTCAGGCTGAAGCCTGTCACCGTTCGCGGGCGCCAGTTCGAACCGGAGGTTCCCAACTTCAGGATCCGCGCGAAGCGCGGCAGCAAGCATTGGCCGGGGGAGGCTGCGATACGCTTTTTCATCGCAGTCTCCCCGGGCCTGCCCCTGGCGGTATCCCGTGATCCTGGCCGAGCGCCTCGTAGGCGAGCGTCTCCCACTCGTTCGCCTTCGAGGGAGGTACGACCACCCACTGGCGGAACACCTCTCCGCGGCCGGACGGATCGAAGAGATGCGCACCGGGCAACGCCAGGGCACGCCGATGCACCTCCGGCTCGGTCAGCTTGAACACCATCCCCGTGCGCGAGAGCCCGAAGACGACCTTCCCGGATCGCTTCACGCACGGCATCCCGAACACCTTCCCGGCTCGTACGTCGTCGTGCCAGGCACAGATTGCATCGACGATGTCCTCGTAGCGCTCGAGCGCGGAGCGGTTCGACAGGGGTCTCTCGGCATTTTCCGTCGGATCCCCGCCGAGCGTCTCGGCGGGCTCGAGGCGCGGTGCCATGGAGGCAGAGCATATGGGCTCTGAGTACGTCGAGCTCCACTGTCACTCGTCGTACTCGTTCCTCGACGGTGCCTCGCTGCCCGAGGAGCTCGCAGCACGGGCCGCGGAGCTCGGCTACCCGGCTCTCGCTCTCACCGATCACGACGGCGTCTGCGGCTCGCTCGAGTTCGCCCATGCCGCGAAGGCCCTCGGCTTGCGGCCGATAACCGGCGCAGAGGTGACGCTCGACGACGGCTCCCACGTGACGATGCTCGCCGAGACGAGCCGAGGGTATGCCAATCTGTGCCGCATCCTCACCGAGGCGCACGCCGGCACCCGGCGAGCGGGTCGTGAGGATCGCGAGCAGCTCGCACCGTCCGTGGCTCAGCGGTTCGTCGAGGAGCATGCGGAGGGCCTCGTCTGCCTCTCCGGCTGCGCCCGCGTCGGCCTTGCCACTCGGAGCCCGAACGCGGCTACCGGCCTCGCACGAGCATTCGGCCGCGAGCATTTCCTCGTCGAGCTACAGCGACCGTACGAGCGTGGCGACGTTCGTCGTAACACCGCCCTCCGTGATCTCGCAGAGCACCTGGGCGTCGACACGATCGCGACCGGAAACGTCCATGCTCACTCGTCGCGGCGGACGCTTCTCCAGGACACGCTCGTCGCAATTCGCTGTCGTACCTCGCTCGACGGCTGTGAGCAGGAGCGGCGCGGAAACCGCGAGAGCATCCTGCGATCCCCACGGGACGCTGCCGAGCGCTTCGCCGGCATTGATCCCGCCGCTGCCGCACGCACCGTCGAGCTCGCGGAGCGCCTGCAGTTCGACCTCACCCAGCAGCTCGGCTACCGCTATCCCGATTTCTCGGACGGCGCGGTGCCCGCGATACGGCAGCTCGCGGCGATCTGCAACGACGCCTTCGCCGATCGCTACCCACCTCGTGACAAGGTGTTGCTTGCCAGGGCGCGGGATCGCCTGGAGACCGAGCTCGCGCTGATCGACGAGCTCGGGCTCGCCGGGTTCTTCCTGCTGCACTGGGAGGTACTGGAGTTGGCGCGGGAATGCGCCTTCCAGGTGCGCGGGCGTGGCTCACCGCGCCGCTTCCTGCCGCCGGGACGCGGGCGTGGCAGCTCCGTCGGTTCGATCGTCTGTTACCTCACGGGTCTCTCGCACGTCGATCCCGTCTCCAACGAGCTCTCACTGGGGCGCTTTCTCAACCGCGAGCTGGCCTCGGTGCCCGACATCGATCTCGACTTCCCGCGTGACATCCGCGAGAAGCTCATCGTCGCCGTCACCGAGCGGTACGGCAACGAGCATGCCGCGCTCGTCGCGAGCTTCGCGACGTATCGCTCGCGCGGCGCGATTCGCGACGTGGGCAAGGCGCTCGGCCTGCCGCAGGCGGAGCTCGAGCGCCTTGCCCGGCTGACCGACGGCTGGGATGCGTCACGCATCGCCGAGGAGGTGGCCGGCCTGCCCGATGCCGAGCGCAAGCTCGTCTCGAAGCGGTGGCGCGCGTTCCAGTTCCTCGCCACCGAGATCGCCGGCCTGCCGCGTCACATCTCTCAGCACCCGGGTGGCATGGTCATCTCGACCCGGCCGCTGATCGATCTCGTGCCGGTACAGCCGGCCGCGATGGCGGGGCGACAGCTCTGTCAGTGGGACAAGGACTCCTGCGCCGACGCGGGCTTTCTCAAGATCGACCTGCTCGGATTGGGGATGCTCTCCGCCGTCGAGGAGTGCGTCGAGAGCATCGCGGAGGCGTACGGCTCGCCGATCGACCTCTCGCGAATCCCGCTCGACGACGGGGCCGTGTTCGCGGAGATCCAGCGTGCGGACACGGTCGGCACCTTCCAGATCGAGAGCCGGGCCCAGATGCAGAGCCTGTTGCGGACGAAGCCGGAGACGATCGACGACCTCACGGTGCAGGTCGCGCTCGTGCGCCCTGGCCCGATCCAGGGCAAGGCAGTGCACCCTTACATCGACAATCGCCGGCGGCTGCGCGAGGATCCATCGTTCACCTACCCGGTCGACCACGAGTCGCTGCGGGAGCCACTCCGCTCGACGCTCGGCGTCGTCGTCTTCCAGGATCAGGTACTCGACGTGGCGATCGCGCTCGCGGGCTTCACGGTGGGGGAGGCCGAGGGATTGCGGCGCGCGATGAGCCGTAAGCGCAGCCGGGCGGCACTCGAATCGCACAGGACGCGCTTCATCGAGGGCGCCGTGCGCAACGGCGTCGACGAGAAGGTTGCGGATCTCGTCTACGACAAGCTCGTCGGCTTCTCGGGCTTCGGCTTCCCGAAGTCACACGCTGCCGCGTTCGGCCTGCTCGCCTACCAGTCGCAATGGCTGCGCCACCACTATCCGGCCGAGTTTCTCTGCTCGCTGCTGAACGCACAGCCGATGGGCTTCTACCCGCCCGCCAGCCTCGTTCGTGATGCTCAGCGGCGCGGAGTGGAGGTTCACTCCCCCGACGTGAACCTGAGCGCGGCCGAGTGCTCGCTCGTCCCGCCTGCCGAGGCTTGTGTTGATTCAACACACGCTGGCCAGGCGGTGCGCATCGGGCTCGCGTACGTCCAGTCGGTGGGGAAGGACGATGCCGGGGCGCTGGTGGCGGAGCGGGTCGCAAACGGGTACTACCGGGACGTCGGCGACCTTGCCCGGCGGGTGCCGCTCACGAAGGATGGCCTCGTGGCGCTCGTCGAGGGAGGGGCATGTGACGGTCTTGGCCCGAAACGGCGAGATCTTCTCTGGGAGCTCGGTCTCGCCACCCGACCGACCTCTGTGCCGGGAACACAGGGCGCGGCAAAGCAGCTCACGCTCTCCCTCGATCCGACGGCCGCGACGCCGAAGCTCCGTGACCTCACGCGCTGGGAGCGGATGGCAGCCGACTACCGTCTCACCGGGCTCTCGGTCGGTGTGCACCCGCTTCTCCTCCTGCGACCCCACCTTCCCGGCGGAACGTTGCGGAGCGACGAGCTCCATCGCGCAGCGCATCGGTCGAGCGTTGCCTACGCAGGCCTCGCGATCGCGAGGCAGCGGCCCTCGACGGCAAACGGCATCGTGTTCATGCTGCTCGAGGACGAGTGCGGCCAGGTCAACCTGATCGTCCCGAAAGACGTGTACGAGCAGTACCGGGCGATCGTCCGCAACGAATCGCTGCTTCTCGCGCGTGGCTGCTACGAGAGCGTGGGGGAGAACCGGAACATCCTCGTCTCGTCGATCGAGACCCTTGCCGCGCTGGCGCGCAGCGTTGCCGATCTCGATGTCGGCGCGTCCCTGCCACGAGCCCATCACTTCGGAGGTCGATGACCTACAGGTGCAGGGGGGTCTTGACGACCGCGCCTTCGCGAAGGGGCAGGCCGCGTTTCTGCCACGCAGCACGCACGCGAGCTCTTCTCCGACTTCGAGGGCGACGACCGGCATCGGCGGCGGGCAGAGGACGTGGGCAGTGAGTTGCCGTTAGCTCACGGCATCGCCCGCGACCCGGCGGATCTCGTCCAACGTCGTGACGCCGGCAACTGCGAGTCGGATGCCGTCCTCGCGGAGCGTGAGCATCCCCTGGGAGATTGCCATGGCTTCGATCTCGCGAGTCGGGGCGCCGATGAGGTACGAGATCTCGTCGGTCATCGGCATCACCTCGAAGAGTGGGACGCGGCCCCGATATCCGGTTCCGCCGCACTCGCCGCAACCAACCGCCTTGCGGAGATGGAGGTCACCGAAGCTCTCGGGCATCCCGAGCACCCCCATCGTCGCGGGATCCGGGTCCGCGGTCTCAGAACACGACGTGCAGACGCGTCGGACGAGCCGCTGCCCGATGAGGCAATTGATCGACGTGGCGAGGATGCTCGGCTCGATGTTCATGTCTCGTAGGCGCTCGATTGCGGATGCCGCGGTCTGCGCGTGCAAAGTCGTCAGTACGAGGTGTCCTGTCATCGCGGCGCGAAACGCGATCTGAGCGGTTTCCTCATCGCGGATCTCGCCGACGAGAATCACATCGGGATCCGAGCGCAACACGGTTCTGAGGCCGTTGGCGAAGCTCAGTCCCGCTCGTGGGTTCACCTCGATCTGGTCGAGGCCCGCTGCGCGATACTCGACTGGATCCTCGATCGTCGTGAGCTGGCGGTCCGGAGTGTTGAGAACTTGCAGGCAGGTGTAGAGCGTCGTTGTCTTGCCCGACCCGGTCGGGCCGACCACGGCAATGGCTCCGAAGGGCTGTGCGATGGCACGCTCGAGTGCGGCGCGGCTTCGGGGCCACATTCCCAGGGCGTCGAGCGAATCGGGCGCCTCCCCCTGGGAGAGGATGCGCAACGTCACCTTCTCGCCGTGGGTTGTCGGCACGATCGCGATCCGGACGTCGACGGCTTCGCCGTCCCGCTTGATCGAGACGCGCCCATCCTGTGGCGCTCGGCGCTCCGCGATGTCGAGATCGGCCATGATCTTGAGCCGGCTCGCAACTGCAGCGCCTTGGGTTCCTGCAATCGACGTCAGCTCTCGCATTACACCGTCGACGCGTACCCGTACATGGAGCCGCCGCTGCTGCGGCGTGAAGTGAATGTCGGACGCACCGATGTCCAGGGCCTTCGAGATCGCCCGATTGATGAACACGACTGCCGGAGTGTCGTGGTTGAGGTCGAGAACCTTCGCATCGTCCTCGGACTCGGCGGCACTGGTGACGACGTCCTCGATGTCGATCGTCGCGTCGTCGTTGAGCTTCGTGATCGCGCTTTCGATCGCGTCGGGAGACGCCACGCAAACGCGCACCGGCATCCCGAGAGCCAGTCGAAGATCGTCCGAGAACATCACGTTCGTCGGGTCGGAGACGGCTACGACCACGTAGCCGTCTTCCGCGATCCTGATCGGGATCGCGCCGTAGCGCCGTGAGAGGGCTTCGGACAGGAGGAGCGCTGCGTCGAGCTCGATCGATGCGACGTCGAGCTCGACGAAATCGAGATCATGCTGCTCTGCCAGGCCCCGTGTGACCTGCAGGCGCGTCGCGAAGCCGTTTGCGACGAGGATCTCACCGAGACGGAGGTCTGGTTTGAGACGTTTCTCCAGAAGCGCGATCTCGAGCTGCTCGGATGTCAGCGCACCGTCGCGAACGAGAAGTGTCCCGAGTGCAGGCCACGGGTTTCGAGCTGCTTCCATGCACGACGTATCGGCAGCTTCGTTCCCGTGGTTGAGGGATTCCGCGCCCGGCAACGGCTCTTGGGGAGCTGGGCGATCGGAGGCGGTCTCATACGGCCCCCGCGGCGATCGTGGCCGCCGCATGGGATCCATCGAAGGAGATTCGCGAACGCGTGCCGGTGACACGGCCCTCCTGCGCGTTGTACCGGTGCTATCCTTCACCCACCGCATTTCAGGCTTGACGAAATGGGCGCACGAGCGCCCATTTTTGTTGAGGAAACGTCGTCTCGAGCCAACGAGGAGACAGAGTGGCCGACATGCTCGCAACCGAACGGAAGCTCTCACGGGACATCGTCCCGGCGGTCGAGCGCGCTGTCCCGGGCGTCGAGGTGCTCGCCGTCGAGTTGCTCTCACCGAGCCGGTTCTGCGTGTACGTCGATCACTCCGCCGGAGTCGATCACGCGCTGTGCACGCGCGTGACCGATGTCCTGTCGGACTACCGCGGCTCGTACACGATCGACGTCTCGTCGCCAGGCCTCGACCGGCCGCTCCGCCGCCCCGAGCACTTCCGTGCCGCGATCGGCCGCGACGTTCAAATTCGCACGTCCGGGGACATCTCCGGCAAGAAGAAGTTCCGCGGCCCGGTCGTGGCCGCGTCGGAACGGAGCCTCCGGATCGCCGACGGCGACGATGAGCTCGACATCCCGTACGACGCAATCGTCCGGGGCAACCTGATCGATGAGGGATAGGTGACGACATGACCCAGGAAATCATGGAAGGCATTCGCACGATCGAGCGCGAGAAGGGCATCGAGGCCGGCACGCTCGTCGCCGCGCTCGAGGACGCGCTTCTCGCCGCTTACAAGAAGACGCCGGGCGCGTCCCGTCACGCCGAGGTGATCCTCGACGAGGAGGGCGACTTCAGGGTCTTCTCGATCGAGATCCCCGCTGACCTCGAGGAACGCCTGGTCGACGAGGCGCGCGAGTCAGCGATCGACGAGCTCGAGCGGATCGAGGAGGAGACGGGCGAGCGGCAGCACACGCTGATCAGCGACGCCGACCTCGAGCTCGACTGGTCACAGGTGCCCGAGGAGCTGATGGTGCGCGCCGACGCGACGCCCGAGGGCTTCGGCCGCATCGCGGCGATGACGGCGAAGCAGGTCATCCAGCAGCGCATCCGCGAGGCGGAGCGGATGATGATGTACGACGAGTACATCGACCGCCAGGGTGAGGTCGTCACCGGCATCGTTCAGCAGGCGGGTGACCGCAACAACGTCCTCGTCGATCTCGGCCGGGTCGAGGCGCTGCTCCCACGCTCGGAGCAGGTCGACGGCGAGCGCTACGAGCAGGGCTCGCGGATCAAGGCTGTCATCACGGAGGTCCGCTCCGGCACGAAGGGGCCGCAGGTGATTCTCTCGCGTCGTGATCCCGAGCTGATCAAGACGCTGTTCGAGCTCGAGGTTCCCGAGATCGCGGACGGCCTCGTCGAGATCCGGGGTGTCGCCCGCGAGCCTGGCTACCGCTCCAAGATCGCGGTCGAGTCGCACACGCAGGGCGTCGATCCGGTCGGTGCATGCGTTGGCCCGCGCGGGTCGCGGGTGCGGATGGTCGTTTCCGAGCTTCGCGGCGAGAAGATCGACATCATCCCGTGGAACTCCGAGCCGGCCCGATTTGTCGCGAAGGCGCTCTCGCCTGCCCGCGTGCGCGAGGTCTACATCGACGACGACACGCGCGAGGCGACGGTCGTCGTCCCGGACGACCAGCTGGCACTCGCGATCGGCAAGGAGGGGCTGAACGCTCGCCTGGCCGCGCGACTGACGGGCTGGAAGGTCGACATCCAGTCCGACACCGAGTTCGCGAAGGCCGAGGCCGAAGCCGCGTATGCGGGCGAGGACGATACGCAGGAGTTCTCGGGCCGCTGCGCTGCGATGCTCTCGAACGGCAAGCGCTGCCCGAACGCGGCGCTGCCGGGATCGCACTACTGCGGCGTCCCGGCCCACCAGGAGCTGCACGGAACGGCCCCTCCTGCGTCGCTCCCGGAGGATGATGCTGCCGAGCGAGATCGACGAGATCGGCGCCGACGTCGTTGACGAGGTCGTCGCCGAGGTCGCCGAGGCCGAAGCGGTGCTCGAGGAGATCGTCGAGGAGGCCGTTCTCGTGGTGAGGTGACCGTGGAGGAGGCGGTCGCCCTCGACGACGCGATCGAGGAGGCAGCCGTCGAGGTCGCCACGGACGAGATCGCGGCTACCGGTCGCCGAGGAGGACGAGTCTCCTGCAGCATGACCGCCTCGCCGGAGAGAACGTGCGTGGGCTGTGGCCGCAAGGCGCCACAGTCCGAGCTGGTGCGCTTCGGCTCCGTGGACGGGAGGCTCACGCTCGGACGCACGGTGCCCGGCAGGGGCGCGTACACGTGCCGGCGGCTCGTCTGCTTCGAGCGGGCGATTGCCTCGCGCGGCTTCAACCGGGTGCTTCGTCGCACCGTGCACGTCGATCCGCAACTCGAGCGCCACTACACTGAGAGCTGATGGCTGACGAACCCAACAAGCCGAGTCGCCCGATCCGCCCACGCGGGGGCCCCTCCGGGCGTAAGCGCCGGGTCGTGATCGACGGCGGTAACACGCGCGGGCGAGACGGCCGTCAGGCCCGTGACCGAGGCGCGTCGCAGGAGACGCCACGGCAGCAGCCGGTCGCCGCCCCGACGGGCCCCGTCACCGTCCCGTCGGGAGTGAGCGTCAAGGATCTCTCCGCCGCGCTCGGCATCACGGTTGCCCAGATCATCAAGATCATGATGGGACTCGGTGAGATGGTCACCATCACGCAGTCCCTCAGCGACGAGTCCGTCCTCCTGATCGCGACCGAGGTCGAGCGCGAGGTCGTGATCAAGCACGCTGCCGACGACGACTCGGAGCCCGAGGTGTTCGAGGACGCGGATGCCGATCTCGCACCGCGCCCGCCCGTCGTGACGATCATGGGTCACGTCGATCACGGGAAGACCACGCTCCTAGATGCAATCCGGGAGACGTCCGTCGTCGACACCGAGGCCGGCGGAATCACCCAGCACATCGGCGCCTATCAGGCCGTGCTCGACGGGCGTCGGATCACGTTCCTCGACACCCCCGGCCACGAGGCTTTCACGGCCATGCGCGCACGCGGCGCGAAGGTGACCGACATTGCGATTCTCGTGGTCGCGGCCGACGACGGCGTGATGCCGCAGACGCGCGAGTCGATCTCGCACGCCCGGGCCGCCGGTGTCCCGATCGTCGTCGCGGTGAACAAGATCGACGTCCCGAACGCCAATCTCGACCGCGTTCGCTCCGAGCTTGCAGCGGAAGGGCTGCAGCCGGAGGAATGGGGCGGGACGACGCAGTTCGCCGAGGTCTCGGCCAAGCAGAGGCTCAACCTGGACGAGTTGCTCGAGAAGCTGTTGCTCGTCGCCGACGCCGAGCTCGATCTCCGTGCGAACCCGTCAGCCGAAGCGTCGGGCCCGATCATCGAATCCCGCCTCGACGTCGGTCGTGGGCCCGCCGCGACGATGCTCGTGCACCGAGGCACGTTGCGCGTCGGCGATGCGATCGTCGCGGGCGACGCGTCGGGCAAGGTGCGCGCTCTGTACGACTACAAGGGCGAGAAGGTGAAGGAGGCGGGCCCAGGCGAGCCCGTCGAGATCCTCGGTTTCGATCGTCCACCGCCGGCCGGAGAGCTGGCCCGAGTCGTCGAGCACGAGCGGCTCGCGAAGGATATCGCGGAGAAGCGCGCCGGTCGGCTTCGGCGCGAGCAGCTCGCGCAGCGCTCGAAGCGCGGTGTTTCACTCGAGAGCCTGTTTTCGCAGCTGCAGGAAGGTGTCGTCCAGGATCTCAACATCGTCCTCAAGGGCGATGTGCAGGGCTCGGTCGAGGCGCTACTCGGCGAGCTCGGCAAGATCCAGCATTCCGAGGTACGGGTCAACGTGATCCATACCGGCGTCGGCGGTATCACGGAGAACGACATCAACCTCGCGTCGGCCTCGAACGCTCTCGTGATCGGCTTCAACGTTCGCCCGAGCGCAGAGGCGCGAGCTCTCGCCGAACGCGAGGGAGTCGACATCCGCACCTACCGCGTGATCTACCAGCTGACCGACGAGATCCAGCAGGCGCTCGTCGGCATGCTCTCCCCGGTACAGACCGAGGAGACGATCGGCGAGGCCGAGGTTCGCGCCCTGTTCAAGGTCTCGCGTCTCGGCACGATCGCCGGCTGCATGGTCACAACGGGCACGATTCGCCGCAACGCGCAGGTGCGGGTCGTGCGCGACGGCACCGAGATCTACGATACGTCGATCGCGCAGTTGAAGCGGTTCAAGGACGACGCGCGCGAGGTCGCGGAGGGATTCGAGTGCGGAATCCTTCTCGACGGGTACAACGACCTCAAGGAGGGCGATATCCTTGAGGCGTACGAGACCAAGCAGGTCGAGAGAACGGACCTCGCCGAGGCAGCTCGCGTTCCCGCGGCCGAGCCGGCAGAGGCATCGGCCGGCGTCGACGACGACGAGTGACTCGGCAGGCCGTTCCGGCTTTCAGCCGCATCGACGTCCCGAACGATCGCTTCAATACCACCGTGGCGACGGGCTTCATCGGCATCTACACGTTCGAGATCCACCTTCCGGGGAGCCACTCGCTGAAGGAGAAGCGCATGGTGCTGCGCTCGGTCAAGGCGCAGCTCGCGAACCGGATCTCGTGCTCGATCGCCGAGGTCGATCACCACGATGTCTGGCAACGTTCGCGCCTGACGCTCGCGTGCGTCGCGCGCGAGGCCGGTGAGGCGGAGCGGCTCCTCGACACGGCTGAGCGATGGCTCGCCGGGCAGGAGTTCGAGCTTCTCTCGCACGAACGCGCCCTTTGGAGCCTGGATGACTAGGAACCCTGCGAGGTCACCTCGGATGCGGCGCGTCGACGAGGCCATCAAAGCCGTCGTCTCCGAGACGATCCCGTCCCTGAAGGATCCCCGGATCGGGTTCGTCACCGTGACGGGCGTCGTGACCACGTCCGATCTCGCGCAGGCGACTGTCTGGTTGAGCGTCTACGGGAGCTCGAAGCAGCGACAGGCGACGCTGACCGCGCTCGAGGGCGCCGCCGGGATCCTGCAGGCGCGCGTCAATCACGACCTCCGGCTTCGCCGGACACCCCACCTGATCTTTCAATACGATCCGTCGGTCGAGGATGGTGTTCGCATGTCCAAGCTGATCGACGATCTCGACCCCGGCCCCGAGGAGGCGAGTGGTGATGACGACGACAGCTGACCTCGGCGACATCGTCGGTGCGCTGCGCGCGCACCAGCGATTCCTCGTCACCTCGCACGAGAGCCCGGACGGCGACGCACTCGGATCGGTGCTCGCCATGCATCTCGCACTCGTCGAGCTCGGCAAGGACAGCGCGATGGTCATTGTCGGCGATGCGCCGCTCCCGGCCGAGTATGCGTTCCTCGACCTCGTCGGGGCCGGGCTTCTCTCCGACGTGCCGGACGATCTGATGAATCGCGTTCTCGTCGCTGTCGACTGCGCCCAGGCAACGCGCCTCACCGACGCCCGTCTCCTCGACGCGCCCGTCGTCCTCAACATCGACCATCATCACGACAACAGCCGCTTCGGCTCAGTGAACCTCGTCGTCGACGGCGCGTCGTCGACCGCGGAGGTGCTGGCCGACGTCTTCTCGGAGCTGGGGCTGTCGCTGACTCCGGCCATCGCAGACGCGCTCTACACAGGGCTCGTCACCGACACCGGCCGCTTCCAGTACACGAATACCACGCCGAAGTCGCTCCGGCTGGCGGCCGACTTGCTCGAGACGAAGGCCGACGCACAGCGCATCTTCCAGGCGGTCTACGAGTCGATGCCGTTCCCGAAGATGAAGCTCCTCGCACGTGCGCTCGAGCGCACGGTGCTTCACGCCGATGGTCGTGTCGTGATCTCGTACATCGTCCGCGAAGACTTCGACGAGGTCGGTGCCCTGGAGCCCTATTCGGAGGGGATCATCGACGTTCTCCGAGGTGTCGAGGGCGCCGATCTCGCCGTCCTGATCAGGGAGCCGCCGCGAGACAGCGGCCCGAAGCGAAAGGTCTCCCTGCGGTCTTCGAGCGAGCATGTCGATGTCTCGGCGATCGCCCGGAAGTCGAACGGCGGCGGGCATCGCCAGGCTGCGGGCTTCTCGAGTGAGCTGCCTCTCGACGACGTGATCGCGTTCATCTTGGGTGAGTACGCGGCGCTCGAAACGCCAGCCGGCTGAGAGGCCGACGATGGCGATTCCGAAAGGGCTCGAGCCGACCGGCGTGATTCTCGTCGACAAGCCCGCCGGCCCGTCGTCGTTCGCCGTGCTCGCCGGCGTGCGCGCGAGGACGGGGGCGAAGACCGGCCATGCGGGGACGCTCGATCCGTTCGCGACCGGCCTCCTGCTACTGTTGTCCGGTAGGGCAACTAAAATGGCGTCATGCTTCGTCGGACTGCCCAAGCGCTACCTCACGGATGTCGACCTCTCGCGACGGACGACCACCGGCGACCCGGAGGGAGAGCTCCTGGAACAGCGGGACCCGCCCGACCGCGACGACCTCGAGGCAATGCTCGCGGACCTCCGCGGTGACGTCGAGCTGCCGATTCCCACGGCTTCGGCCGTCAAGATCGGCGGTGAGCGCGCCTACCGCCTGCACCGCAAGGGCATCGCCGTGGACATGCCGCTGCGCCGCTCGCGTGTCGATGCGCTCGACGTCATCGCGTATACGCACGGAATCGCCACCCTCGATGCCTCTGTCAGCTCGGGGACGTATATCCGCTCTATCGCCGACGCACTAGGGGGGCACTGCGCTGCCCTCCGGCGAACGGAGGTCGGGCCCTTCAGCGTCACCGAGGCGGACGCCGAGCGCGTACTGCCGCTCGAAGACGCCCTCGGTCGGATCGGGATGACGCTGGCCGAGGCGAACGCGGATCGCCGGGCCTGGGCAGACGCAGACCGGCGTCGTGCACCGAGCGCCGGCGCCGGTGGTTCCGGCGCGGCCGGTGCGTCGGATGCTCCGCGCGCAGGCGGCGGCGAACGCGCTGTTGACACGCCGGCGCGTGGCACGCCGGCCGTCGGCACAGCTCCGACGCAGGTGAGCGGCGATCCTCCGGGATCGGCGGGTGAGAGCTAGTGCGGATCGCGCACGCACCCGGGCAGCTCGAGCGCCGGCCGCGCGCCGTCGCGATCGGCACGTTCGACGGCGTGCACAGGGGGCATCGGGCCGTCGTTCGGGCTGTCATCGACACGGGATTGGCACCGACAGTGATCACGTTCGATCCACATCCGCGGATCGCGCTCGGAAACCACGTCGAGTTGATCACCACGCTCGAACGACGCCTCGAGCTCCTCGAGGGAGCGGGGACGGAGTCGACGCTGATCGCGTCGTTCACGCCCGAGTTGATGGCACTCGAACCCGAGGTGTTCGCCGAACGGTATCTCCGGGCGATCGGCGCCGAGGCGGTCGCGGCTGGGGAGGGCTTCCGGTTCGGCGCGCGACGCCGCGGCGACCTAGAGCTTCTGGAGCGTCTCGGTTTCGAGATTCTCGAAGTCGAGATGGTCGCGGGTGTCTCCTCGTCGGCGATCAGAACCGCGCTTCACGAGGGCGACGCGGGCGCGGCCGCCTTCATGCTCGGGCGGCCGTACGAGCTGGACGGGATCGTCGTCGCGGGCGATCAGCGGGGTGGCACGCTCGGCTACCCGACGGCGAACCTCGCCGTCGATCCGCAGATGATCAGCCCCCGGTACGGGATCTACGCCGGCGCTGCCCTCGATCATCGCGCTGCGGTGTCGATCGGTACCAATCCCCACTACGGTGGCAAGGAACGGCGGATCGAACCGTTCCTGCTCGATTTCGACGGTGATCTCTACGGCAAACGGCTGGTCGTCGAGGTGTGGGAGCGCCTGCGCGACGAGCAGGCGTTCGCGTCGGAAGAGGAGCTCGTTGCTCAGATCGGCCGCGACGTCGAGGCGACGCGCGCTGCAGAGCGCCCTCCGTCGCCCGGCTGAGCCGAGGCCGCTACCTCTCGCGCAGGAGTGCTTCGGGATTGAGCACGCCCTGCGGCTGCCCGAGCGCAAACGCCTCGACCTGCACGAACGCCTGGCCGAAGTAGCTCTCGTACGTCTCCCACGTGACGTACCCGAGGTGAGGCGTTGCGAGGAGAGACAGATGCCGGAGCATCGGGTCTCCGGTTGCGGGCTCTTCGTCGAACACGTCGATCGCCGCCCGTCCCGGCCTTCCCGCCGCGAGCGCGGCGTCGAGGGCGCCGGGCTCGATCAATCCGGCGCGCGCCGTGTTGACGAGCAGCGCGTCGGCCTTCATCGCTGCGAGGAGCCCAGGCGTGACGATCCCACGTGTCTGCGCCGAGAGCTTCAGATGCAGGCTGACGACATCGGACCGCACGAAGACGGCTTCGAGATCGGACTCGGTGTCGACCCCGTCGGCACGGGCGCGCTCGAGCGATCCCGCGCGTCCCCACGCGAGCACCGCCATCCCGAGCGCCCGACCGTAGCGGGCGACGAGCGTGCCGATCGTCCCGTAGCCGACGATCCCGAGCGTTCGGCCGTGGAGCTCGGTGCCGACCGTCGTCTGCCAGCTACCCGAGCGCAGCGCCACAACGTCGTCGACGAGACGGCGTGCCGACGCGAGGATGAGCGCGAGAGTGAGCTCTGCGGGCGCGTTCGCCGACCCCGAGCCCGTGCAGACGACGACGCCGCGCTCGGTGCAGGCATCGACGTCGATATGAGGCGTCCCACGGCCCGTCTGGCAGATCAGGCGAAGGTGGGGAAGGAGGTCGAGCAACGGAGCGTCGATCGGCGTACGCTCACGGATCAGAACGAGTGCCTCGGCGTCACCGATCTGTGCCGCCCGGTCGGTCAGGTCGACCGGACGCGGTGTCCGGACGACGATCTCGTGACCCTGCTGGGCCGCGGCGAAGCACCGCAGCTGCTCCACGGCGCGCTGGTAGTCCTCCATCACGACAACCCGCATGGCTTCGACACTAGTGGAACCGCCCGCGGAGCTCCACGAGCGGGAATCAACTGTGGGAACCCGCATGGATGCTACGATCCCGCCTGACCCTCTCTCGGCCGGCCGTGTCTTCCTTCACGCCGCGCTTGGAGTGCGGAATCTCACACAAGGAGGACGTATGCCCCTCACCAAGGAAGTCAAGCAGGAACTGATCGGCAAGCATGGCCGCACGTCGACCGACACGGGCTCGCCCGAGGTACAGGTCGCGATGCTGACCCGCCGCATCAACGACCTCACCGAGCACCTTCGCACACATGCGAAGGATCACCACTCGCGTCGCGGCCTGTTGAAGCTCGTCGGGCGCCGTCGCCGGTTCCTCACGTACATGCAGAAGAACGACCTCGAGGGCTATCGCGCTCTCATCAAGGAACTGGGCCTGCGCCGCTAGGTCGAAGACCGAAGCGCACGTCCCACCGGCGGGAGGTGGGTGTTTGATCGAGCCGTGCCGGGGAGCACGGTTGGCTCAAACTTCCACCTTCCGAAATAGGAGAAGGAAGGAACAACACATATGAGCATCGCAACCGGGCGTCAAGCCACGGTGTCGGTCGAGATCGGTGGTCAGGAGATCACGTTCGAGACCGGCAAGGTCGCGAAGCAGGCCGACGGCGCAGTCGTCGTCCGCTCCGGCGACACGATGATCCTCGCGACGGCCGTCGGCCGGCAGGAGGCCCGCCCCGATGCGGACTTCTTCCCGCTGACGATCGACGTCGAGGAGCGGATGTACGCTGCCGGGAAGATCCCGGGCGGCTTCTTCAAGCGCGAGGGAAGGGCGTCCGAGCGGGCGACCCTGACCGCGCGGATGATCGACCGCCCGATCCGGCCGCTGTGGCCGAAGGGCTTCCGCAACGAGGTGCAGGTGATCTGCACCGTCCTCTCCGCGGACATGGTTCACGGTCACGACGTTCTCTGCATCAACGGTGCCTCCGCCGCACTCGCCGTCTCGCCGCTGCCGTTCCTCGGCCCGGTCGGGGCGGTCCGCGTGGCGCGCATCGACGGCGAGCTCGTCGTCAACCCGACCCTGGTCGAGGCTGACGAGGACTCCGATCTCGACCTGATCGTCGTCGGCACGCGTGACGCGCTGACGATGATCGAGGCCGGCGCCGACCAGGTACCCGAGGACACGATGCTGGCTGCGTTCGAGCTCGCTCACGGCGAGATCAAGCGCATCTGCGACGTCATCGACGATCTGCGCGAGCAGGTCGGCAAGCCGAAGTGGGTCGACACCGCCCTTACGGCGGAGCTCGAGGCCACTCACGGCGATGCGATCTGGCAGCGCATCCAGGCCGAGGGCCTGAGTGCCGCCGGCGCGATCATCGACGAGATCGTCACGGCCACGTGCCCGGAGATCTCGCTCGAGTCGACGGAGAGCGACATGGTGCAGGAGATGCAGACCCGCGCCGGCCTCGCTCTGATCCTCGACAAGCAGCGGCTCGTCGCCGTCGAAGGCCCGCTGCGCGAGCAGTTCGAGGCCGACCTGCGTGAGCTGACGGACGCGGAGCAGGATTCCAAGTACCTCAAGTCACGCAAGCGCTCGAACCTCTACGACCGGATCATCACCGGCGTTCAGCTGCCGTTCCCGGCCGGGGACGGAGAGGCGGGCGCGAAGGACGGCGTGACGAAGTCGTGGGTCAAGAAGGCGGCGGACGCGGTCTACAAGGACCTCGTCCGGAAGAAGATCGCCGTCGACAAGCGCCGGCCCGACGGTCGTGGCACCGAGGAGATCCGGCCGATCAACGTCGAGGTCGGTTTCGCACCGCGGACGCACGGCTCCGGCCTGTTCACGCGTGGCGAGACGCAGATCCTGACGCTCTGCACACTCGGCACCGCCAAGGAAGGCCAGCGGATCGACGATCTCTCCCTCGAGCAGGATCGCCATTACATCCACCACTACAACTTCCCGCCCTACTCGGTCGGCGAGACCGGGTTCATGCGGGGGCCGAAGCGCCGCGACATCGGTCACGGCGCGCTCGCGCAGCGGGCGCTGGAGGCCGTCGTCCCGGGTCCCGAGGAGTTCCCCTACACGATCCGCCTCGTCTCGGAGACGCTCGAGTCGAACGGCTCGTCGTCGATGGGCTCGGTCTGCGGATCGACGATGTCGATGATGGATGCCGGCGTGCCGATCAAGGCTCCGGTTTCCGGCATCGCGATGGGCCTCGTCAAGGAGGGTGACGACTACGTCATCCTGACGGACATCCAGGGCGCCGAGGACCATCTCGGTGACATGGACTTCAAGGTCGCGGGCACCGAGGACGGGATCACTGCCCTGCAGATGGACATCAAGATCACCGGCGTGACGCAGGAGATCATGCGCGATGCCCTCCAGCAGGCAAAGCGGGCCCGCACGGAGATCCTCGCGAAGATGGCCGACGCGATCGCCGAGCCGCGGGCGCAGCTCGCCGATCACGCACCGCGTATCTCGTCGGTGCAGATCAACCCCGAGTTCATCGGCATGGTGATCGGCAAGGGCGGCGAGACGATCCGCGGGCTCGAGGCCGATTACGATGTCCAGATCGACATCGGCGAGGACGGCACGATCCTCGTCTACGCGACCGAGGGCACGAAGGGTGACGCGGCGGTCGCTGCGATCACCGCGTTGACGAAGTCGCCGGAAGTGGGGGACACCTACACCGGCAAGGTCGTCAAGACCACCGAGTTCGGCGCCTTCGTCGAGCTGAAGAAGGGCACGGACGGCCTGCTCCACGTCTCGAACGTCGGGCCGGGCCGGGTCGCGCACATCGAGGACGTGATGGCACGCGGAGACGTCGTCGACGTGATCGTGCAGGAGGTCGACAAGGACAGGGGCCGGATCGGCCTCAAGCTCGTCGCCAAGCACGAGGACGGCGGGCTCGTGATGCCCGACGTGCTGATCGAGCGGGCGAAGGACGCCCCGCCGCGTGAGCCGCGCCCACCGCGCGATGACCGCGGCCGCAACCGCCGCTAGCACCGCGAACGACCGAGGCGGGGAGGCAGCGTACTGCCTTCCCGCCTCTCGTTCCATCGGGCAGCTCCGTGCTCGATGGCGTGAGCACCGTAGCGCGCGGCGGGGATGAGGCGTTGGCTCCACCCTCCCCCGCGGTGTGCCCTGGACGCGCGTCGGATACGAGCGTGTGAGGCTGAAGGATCGTCACCCGGTGCCCGCTGGACAACGTGCTCGGAGGGTATCCCGAACAGCGGCGCGAGGCAGGCTCCTTTCCGGGGCGAGAGCCGCGCACGCTGGCACGATCGCGCGTCATGTCGCAGGTAGTGAGTGGCCGCTCGGCTCCCTCTCCCGGACCGTGGCCGAGTCTCGCGATGATCGCGGGTGGCGTGATGATGCTCTCTCTGTGGCCCTTCTTCACGACGCTGCACGGCCCAACCTCCGTGAACGAGAGCGGTCGTATGCTCGGCATGGGCTCACTGTTCTGGGGCAGCATGATGGAGGGGCCCTCGAGCCTGCTGATTGCGCTCGGGCTGGGCGGGTCCTACGCCCTGCTGACCCGCGGCCCCGGAAGGATGGCTCGTATCGGCTTCGTGCTCACGATGATCGGTCCGGCGGTACCCGCTATCGCGAGCCTGGCAGTCCTCGCCGTCATTCCCCCGTTGCTTGCCCCCTTGCTCGGGATCGGCCTGATTCTCGTCGCGCCGGGCAACCGAGCCAGTCCGACGTTGACGAGGTCGAGCCGACTCGTGTTCGGGGGGCGCCGTCGAGAACGTGCGCCTCGGCATGGGCTGGATCGTATTCGGGATCGGTCTCCTGGCACGAGATCGGAGCGTCGGGGCCGCGGGCCCAGTCCTCGAGCCTCCTTCCTGAGCGCCGGCGCGGGCGACGGTGATGTCGTAAAGCACGATCTGACCCCCTCGCCTCCCGAGCGGCGGCGTACGACAACGCGCTGTCGGCTCAGAACCGTTCGACGACCAGAAACCGCTCGGCGACGACGAGCGTTTCGTCCGTGATCGTGCGGTCCGTCCAGAACGCTTCGTGTGCGGACCGCCACTCCTCGACGGACATGAAGCCCTCTCCTTCGTCGTGAGCGAACGCCAGGTCGATGTCAGCGGCTCGCACCACCCGAACCTCCGTCGTCTCGATGATCGCGGCCGGCCGGTCTTCGACGTCTTGGAGCATCAGACGCTCACCTACACGTGGGAGCGGCTCCGTCCCGGAGTCGTAGTCGGTGAGCAGGCTCGAGGTGGCTGTCTTCACGCCGCTGAGCACAGCTTCGACCAGTCTTCGCCGCAATTCGGTTCGCGGATAGCCGAGCTCGAACGGCGGCAGGTCGACGGGTGCAGTCATCTCGGCACCCTAACGCGGACGGCGCTCGCGCTCGCGTATCGGTTCCTCGCCTAGGGCGAGCCGGTGGTGACCCGTCGGTTCTCGGCCCAGACGCCCAGGATCTCGGAGTGGTCGGGAAGGCGACGTCGGCGGCGGCGGGCAGTCGGTCGGCGGCGAACGACTCGACGTGCGCAACCTCATCTCCCGCCGCGAGCTCACCGCCGACCGGATGGACGATCCACGTCGCGCAGTGGACGAACCGTGCCCCCTATCTTTCCATCAAGGTCCTGAGGAACGCATCGACCTCGACGTGCAGGCCGGTCTCCGCTTCGAACTCGCGTTGGAGCCCGTCGACGGGCTCTTCCCGTTCGTTCAGGAATCCCCCGGGGATGTCCCAGGAACGCCATCCGTCGGGGAGTCCCATTTGCTGGCAGAGCCAATGCTCGAGCGAGAGCCTCCTGCGCTGCTCTCACACTTCGACTGTCACCCGCAGGAAGGTGGCAGGGATCAAGGTTGCATCCTCGCTCCGGCTCGCGTTCTGACTGTTGAAGAGCGCGTCCAGCTCGGCGTGTAGGTCGGCGTCGCGGCCTGCGGCAGCTGCCGCCTCGAACGCGTTCATCGTCGGCCCGTAGTACGTGCGGAACGCGGCGAGAAGGTCCGATGGGGCGGACGGGTAGATGAACGTATAGGTGTCCCTCTGGAACGAGATCTTCTGTTCGGGCACTCCCGCGGCGGTGAAGCGCTCGATCACTGTCTCCTCGACGCCCCACGTCATCGGGCTGACGAATCCTTCCGGAGGCGGAGGCGAGTAGGTGGAGCTGATCTTCAGGATCTGCGCGACGAGCGTCGCGTCGTTGGGGATCCAGTTCCCCATCACGATCCGGCCGCCGGGGCGCGCCACGCGAACGACTTCCTTGGCCACGTCGGATGGCCGGGGCGCGAACATCGCGCCGAAGATGCTGACGACGCGGTCGAAGCTGTCGTCCGCGAGCTCGTTCAGGTCAGACGCATCGCCTTCCTGAAACGTGAGGTTGCTCAGGCCGAGGCTCTGCGCTCGAGCGTTGCCCGCGGCGACGAGGTTGCTCGCGATATCGACGCCCAGGACGTTCGCCCCGCGTTTCGCCGCCGGCACCGCCGTCGTCCCGTCTCCGCAACCGAGGTCGAGGACATCGAGTTCGTCGGTGATGTCGAGGGTTGCGACCAGCGCCTCGCCGCTCTCGCGCATGCTTTCGGCGATGCGAGTGAAATCGCCCTTCTCCCAGAGCGCCTTGTTCGGATTCACGAGCATGCTCCTTTCCGTCGCGATCGATCGCGACCCTTCGGAGGACGGGTTCAGGCCAATGCGCAGCATCGCAGGTTGAGCGCCCCCGGGTGCAAGTCGCGCGGCTCGATCCGGCACCTACGACGTGAAGATCACGTTCCGGGCGGTGAAGCGCACTCTCACCTTGACATCCGGTCCGAGAGCAGCCTTGACCGCCCGGGCCAGCGTCTGGGTGTTCTTCGGCTTCTTCTCACCGACGAGGTCGATGATGACCGTGTTGCCGCGAACGGCGACCGCCTCGACGAGGAGGTAGGGGCGCGAACCGACCCACTGGGCGGCCACGTTCATGGCAACGGTGTCCGCGTCGGGGGTCGAGTCGATGCGGTACTCACGCTCGGCTGTCCAGCGAACGGAGATGTCGAGCCAGGCGCCGAACTTCTCCAGCACCGCCTCCGAGAGGGGCGCAACGCTCGGTGGAGCGACCGGCCCGGCGACGGTGATCGTCGCGCTCGTGCCGTCGAGGTCGATCGTGCTCAGCCTGCTCTGCTTGCCGTTCACCGCTCCGTCATGCAGCCACTGCTGGACGACCGGCCGCAACCCCTCCTTCGTGACCTCTCTCTGCTCGCTGCCGGTCGTTTCGGCCACCGGAAGCTGGTCGCTCTCCTGGATCCAGCGGACGGCGACGGCGACCTCGCGTCCGAGCCGCTCGGCAACGTCCCGCGCCAGCGGCTTCGCGTCGGGCGGCTCGGCCGGCCCCGTCACCGTGACCTTCACTCTGTTGCCGTCGAGCGTGACGCCGTCGACGTGAAGATCCGGTACCTCGAGGAGCCAGCGACCGACGGCCACCTCGATCGCGTTGAGGTTGTCGGCGTGCCGCACGACCGCGATCGAGCTCTGCGTCAGCGGAACGGCGACGGCGACCATCGCCACGACACAGACGACGATGCCGATCGCGAGCCGGCGACTCACCAGCCTGAGGCGCGTCACAGGCACGAACCCAGCGGCAACGAGGATGATCACGCCGACGAGCACGATCGCGAACAGGTTGGCCGCGTAGAGGAGCATCGCTCCGCGCATCAGGTCGTAGCGGCCGAGCTCGAGGGTGACGCCGATCGTCGCGAGCGGCGGCACGAGCGCGACGGCGACCGCGACGCCGGGAAGCGCACCCGAGACGTCCTCGCGGGCCGTCGCGTAGGCGCCGGCGGCCCCCGCAGCGAGCGCAACGACGAGATCGCGCACGTCTGGACGCGTGCGCGCGAGCGCCTCGATGGTCAGCGTCGGGTCGGGCTGCGCGTAGGTGATCAGCCACGCCAGGGCAACGCCACCGACCGACGCGAGCAGGATGACGACCGCCATGCGAAGTGCGCGCAGCGGCCATGCCATCGCAAGACATGCAGCGAGCCCCATGACCGGCGTCATGAGCGGCGCGATGAGCATCGCTCCGATCACGATCGCGGCCGAGTTGAGGGACAGCCCGAGCGTTGCGATGGTCACCGAGAGCGCCATCAGAAACGCAAACGTCCTCCAGCGACGGTCCTCGCCGGTCAGGAGGAGCGATTCGAGAATGCGCCGTCTCGATTCCGGTGCGGTGCCCCGAATGAACCGCATCATCGGCGGAGCCTACGGGAGGCAGCGGTCGTCCCGACCGGCAGCAGCCAGGTGCTGCGGTGTGAGTAGGCTGCAGCGCATGGAGAGCACACCTTGACGACCCTCCGCGGAGGCGAACGGGTGATCACGGAGCGCATCGAGGGCGTTCGCTCGGCCTCACTCGGGCTCTGGATCGGCGCCGGGTCGCGCGACGAGCCGCCCGCGAAGGCCGGCGTCTCCCACTTCATCGAGCATCTTCTGTTCAAGGGGACGGCGCGGTATGACGCGGTGCGCATCGCCGAGCTCTTCGACGCGATGGGGGGCGAGCTGAACGCCGCCACGTCGCGCGAGACCACGGTCGTCTACACCCGAGTACCGGACGACCACGTGGACGTCGCCCTCGACGTGATGACGGACATGGTCTTTGCGCCCGCCTTCGACGACATCGATTCCGAGCGCGAGGTGGTGCTCGAGGAGATCGCGATGGTCGACGACAACCCCCAGGATCTCGTGCACGACCTCGCGGCCGAAGCGGTCTTCGGCGGACATCCGCTCGGCCGGCCGGTGATCGGCCGTGCCGACGTGATCGCATCCGTCTCCCGGCGCTCACTACTGGGGTATCACGCAAGTGCGTACACCGGCCGAAACGTCGTCCTGGCCGCTGCCGGCAACGTCGACCACGACCGGATCGTGGCCGCGCTGAAGGCGAGCCGCAAGGGCGCCGGGGCGCCTGCTGGCGTGCTGCGGCGCAAGCCCGCGGGGCGGATCGCCGGCCCGGGGCTTCTGTTCCTGCGCAAGAACACCGAGCAGTACCACGTCTGCCTGGCCGGGCCAGGTATTCGCCGAGACGATCCGCGCCGGTACGCGTCGGCGCTGCTCGACGCCATCCTCGGTGGCTCGGCGTCGTCGCGGCTGTTCCAGGAGATCCGCGAAAAGCGGGGGATGGCGTACTCGGTGTACACCTACGGCTCTCAGTACCTCGACGCGGGGCAGGTCGGGATCTACGTCGGTACCCGGGAGGAGAACCTGCGCGAGTGCCTCGAGGTGATCGCGGCGGAGCTCCGCGACGTCGGGGCCGGCAATCTCCGTGACGGCGAGCTCGATCGCGCAAAGGAGAACATGAAGGGACGCCTCCTGCTCTCGCTCGAATCGACGTCGTCACGGATGAGCCGACTCGGGAAGGCGACGGTGACGGGAACGGAGATCGTCGCGATCGAAGAGACCGAGCGGAGAATCGACGCGGTCACCGAGGACGACGTCGCGGCGCTCGCGCGCGGGCTCTACGCGCCGGAGCGGCTCTCGGCGGCCGGAATCGGCCCGAGCGAGCGGCGCTTCCGCTCTGCAGTGCAGCGTCTCAATCCTGCAGCGGTGGAGCGTGCGGCATGAGGGTCCTGATCTTCGGGCGCGACGGGAAGGTCGGTGCCGTGCTGATGCGCGCGTTGGCGGATGAGGGGCATGCCGTCCTCGGCGTGGACGTCGGCGAGCCGGTCGATCTCGAGGGGATCGATGCGGTGGTCGACTTCACGACGCCGACGTCGGTGCTCGGCAACGCAATGACGACGTTGACCGCCGGCGTCCCGTGTGTGATCGGTACGACGGGTCTCGGTGACGACGATCTGGCAAAGCTCGATCGGACAGCTCGTGAGATGAAGACCCAGTGCTTCATCGCACCGAACTTCGCGCTCGGGGCGGTGCTGATGATGCGCTTTGCGGCAGAGGCGGCGCGCTCGTTCCCGCGTGCCGAGATCATCGAGCTGCACGCGGACACGAAGCTCGACGCGCCGTCGGGCACGGCGAAGGCGACGGCTGCCGGGATGGGGGGCAACGTACCGATCCACTCGGTGCGCCTTCCCGGGCTCGTGGCCCACCAGGAGGTGATCCTCGGCGGCCTCGGTGAGACGCTCACGATCCGCCACGATACGTCCTCGCGAGAGGCCTTCGTGCCGGGAGTGCTGCTCGCGCTCGATCGCATTCGCGGGCTCCCGCATGGGCTGACGGCCGGGCTCGACGCACTGCTGTAGGACGGCTGGACCGGCGTTGCCGCTACGGGCGGGCGCTCAGCGCTTTGAGCAGCTCCTGGTGACGGCGCTCCTCGTCCGACACGGTCTCCTCCGCTTCCTTCGCCCGCCGGGAGCTGAACGCGTCCATCGGCTTGACGACGAACAGGAAGACGGCGGCCGCAATCGCGACGAAGGTGATCACGGACGTGATGAAGGCGCCGTAGCGGAAGACCGCATCGTTGATCGTGAACGTGAGGTCGCTGAAGTCGGGCTTGCCGATGATCATCGCGATGATCGGCATGATCAGATCGTTCACCAGGGAGTTGACGACGGCAGCGAATGCGACGCCGATGACGAACGCTACGGCGAGGCTGACGATGTTGCCCTTCATCAGGAAGTCTCTGAACTCGCGCAGCATGACGCCTCCTTGGCTCGATGGGGAGCCTAAAGTCATAGCTCACGGTGATCGGAGATACAATCCCCGGATGCTCGGCGAGGTGCTCACCGCGATTGCGACGCCGTTTCGGCCGGACGGCAGCGTCGACACCGACTCGTTTCGGGCGCTCAGTCGTCATCTCGTCGACAACGGCTCGGACGGCCTCGTCGTCACCGGCACGACGGGAGAGGCGCCGACGCTGTCGGACGACGAGCGGTTCTCGCTCTACGAGATCGCGGTCGACGAGGTTGGCTCGAATCACACCGTCGTTGCCGGAACGGGGACGTACGACACAGCCCATTCGGTTCATCTCACGGCGCGCGCCCACGAGATCGGCGTGGACGCCGTTCTCGTCGTGACGCCCTATTACAACAAGCCGCCGCAACGGGGGATCGTGGCCCACGTGAAGGCGATTGCCGCCGCGACCGACCGCCCCGTGGTCTTCTACGACATTCCGAGTCGCGCAGTCGTCGACGCCGAGCCGTCGACGATCTCGGCGCTCGCAGCGATCGAGAACGTCCGGGGTGTGAAGCAGGCGAAGCCGTCGCTCGAGGCCGCCCGACACGTCGTCGCGGAGGGGCTCGACCTCTACGCGGGGGATGACGATCTCATCCACCCGTTCCTCGAGGTCGGAGGCAGCGGAGGCATCTGCGTGCATACCCACATCGTCGGCCCGCAGGTGAAGGAGATGATTTCCCGGTTCCGGGCAGGCGATCTGGAAGGAGCGCGGCAAATCGACGAGGATCTCCGTCCCGCGATCGACCTCCTCCGGGTACAGACGAACCCGATCGCGATCAAGACCGCTCTGAACCTGCTCGGACATCGTGTCGGCGGCTTCCGGCTGCCGCTCGTCGACGCGACTCCCGACGAGGAGGCCGCCGTTCGGGCATGCCTCGAGCGGCTCGGGTTGCTGCAGCCGGCCGCCGCCTGACGCGGGCCGCAGCGGGCACATCGTGGCCTACCCGTACACTGCGCCACGATGAGTGACACGCTCCGGATCATCCCGCTCGGCGGGCTCGGCGAGGTCGGCAAGAACATGACCCTCTACGAGCTCGACGGACAGCGCATCCTCGTGGATGCCGGCCTCGCGTTCCCAAGGGACGAGCATCTCGGCGTCGATCTGGTCCTTCCCGACTTCGCGTACCTCGAGGGCTCACCACTTCTCGCGATCGTGCTCACGCACGGGCACGAGGATCACGTCGGGGCGCTCCCGTACGTTCTGCGCGAGATCGAGGTCGGCGAGGTGATCGCGACGAAGCTGACGCTCGCCATGGTCAAGTCGAAGCTCGACGAGCACAAGCTCGGCGCCTCGACCAAGCTGAGCGAGGCGGACCCGAGCGGCGACGGCGTCCAGATCGGGCCTTTCAAGCTCGAGTTCATCCGGATGTCCCACTCGATTCCTGACTGCGTGGCGATCGTGATCGAGAGCCCCGCCGGGCGGGTGCTCCATACGGGCGACTGGAAGCTCGACCACACACCGGTGGACGGACTCAAGACCGACGTCGGCAAGCTCGCCTCGATGGGCAATCGCGGCGTCGACCTGCTCCTCGGCGACTCGACGAACGCGGAGCGACCGGGCATGACGGGCTCCGAGCGGCTGGTCGGCGAGGCGTTCCACCAGTTGATCCCCACCCGCAAGGGACGGATCCTCGTCGCGAGCTTCGCTTCGAACATCCACCGGATGCAGCAGGCGGCCGAGGTCGCGATCGTGAACAATCGCAAGGTCGCTCTCGTCGGCCGATCGATGCGGAAGAACATGGGGATCGCGCGCAACCTCGGGTACGTCGATCTTCCCGAGGGCTCGATCGTCTCGCCCAAGGAGGCGATGGACCTGCCGCCCGAGCGCGTGATGATCCTCTGCACCGGCAGCCAGGGCGAGCCGATGTCGGCGCTTACGCGCATCGCCTACGGCGATCACCAGAACGTCGATGTCGAGCGCGGCGACACTGTCATCATCTCGGCGAAGCCGGTGCCGGGGAACGAGTTGCGCGTTCACGACTCGATCAACCGACTCTCGCGCCTCGGGGCGGAGGTGCTCCATGAGGAGATCGCGATGGTTCACGTCTCGGGGCACGCGTGCTCCGAGGAGCTCCGGACACTCCTCTCCCTCGTGCGCCCCAAGGCGCTGATGCCGATTCACGGGGAGTACCGCATGCTCGCGGCCCACGCGCGGCTCGGCCGCGACGCGGGGATCCCGGCGTCCGCCATCGTGATCGCCGAAAACGGCTCCGTTGTGGAGCTGACGCCGCGGGGCGTCGGCATCGTCGACCGGATCGATGCGGGCGTCACGTTCGTCGACGGCCTCGGCGTTGGCGATGTCCAGGACGTCGCGCTCCGCGACCGGCGGAGGCTCTCCGAGGACGGCGTCCTGATCGTCGTCACGACGGTTGCGCTCTCCGACGGTGGCGAGATCGCGCCGCCCGAGCTGATCGTGCGGGGCTTCGGGGACGACGATGCGCTCCTCGACGAGCTTCGCGACGAGGCCGACCGCGTCGCGGGCGAGCTCGCGGAGGACGGCATCACGGAGATCAAGCTGCTCCAGGAGCACATGCACGACGCGCTGGCGAAGCTCATCTACAGCCGCACGCGCCGCCGCCCGATGATCCTGCCCGTCGTCATCGAGGTCTAGCGGCATGGCGCTCGCGCTACCGCAGCCGGCGTGGGAAGAAGTGATCCGCGAGTACGCGGCCAGCGAGCGATCCGCGCGGCGTCTCACCGAGCAGCTCCGCGCGTGCGAGGCTTCCGCTCTCGCGTTCTGTCGACTCCTCGAGAGATGGAACCGCGGCGAGGCCGTTCCGGCAACGCCGGGTGGGCGGGACGCCGCGCTTCGTCATGCAGCGGACAGGGTCGAGACGGCGCTGTCAGGGCTCGACGGACCGCTCTCGCGCTATCTCCTCGAGCTCGAGCCCGATCGGGCTGAAGGGCGCTCGTGGTACGGCGGGCCGGGGGCAGGGGAGCTCGTCGAATGGCGGCCCGTCCTCGATCGGGCGGGTGTTCGTGCCTGCCCGAATCGCGTTGCGTCGGCCTACCTCGAGCTGGCGGTCCTCGTTCGGGCGCTCGAGGGTCTCGCGGACGCGGCGCGCCTCGAGAGCGCCCCCGATCGCTCCTCGCTCTGGGCCGGGCTCTTCGATCTGCGCGACACGCTGCTCGGCACGACCGTCGACGACCTCCGGGCGCTCGCAGCCTGATCGGGGCGGGGCGGGACTCCGGTCTCTTCCCGGCGTTACGCTCTGGCGATGCAACCTCGGATCACGGTTGTCGGGTCGGTCAATCTCGACCTCGTGACGCGTTGTGAGGTGCTGCCACGTCCCGGGGAGACCGTCAGCGGGGCGACGCTCGAGCGCTTTCCCGGCGGGAAGGGGGCAAACCAGGCGGTCGCGTGCGCGCGCCTGGGCGCTCGGGTTCGCATGGTTGCCGCCGTCGGTCGAGACGCGTTCGCCGAGGAGGCGCTCGCCGGGCTTCGCGAGGCCGGCGTCGACCTCGACCTGCACGTCGAGGACGATCCAACGGGTATCGCGCTCATCACCGTCGACGCGGACGGCGAGACGACGATCGTCGTCTCATCCGGCGCGAATGCACGGCTGGGCACGTTCGAGCTGCCTCCTTCGGACGCCGTGCTCGTTCAGCAGGAGATCCCCGACGCCGCCGTGCTCGCTGCGTGGGAGCAGTGCACCGGCATGTTCTGCCTGAACGCCGCACCGGCCCGCCGGATCGCCGTCGACCCCGACCTAGCGATCGTCAACCGCTACGAGCTCGATTCCCTCGCGCGCACCGACGGTCTCGTCGCACTGACGCTGGGCGCCGAGGGCGCCGTGCTCCTCGAAGACGGGGAGGAGATCGCGCGTGCGACCCCTCCGCGGGTCGACGCCGTCGACGGGACCGCGGCCGGCGATGCCTTCGCCGCGTGCCTTGTCGTCTCTCTGCTCGAGGGCCGTGACCACGACGAGGCGCTCGTCCGCTCCTGCGCCGCCGGCGCCCTTGCGGCGTCGCGTGCGGGGGCCCAGCCGTCGCTTCCTACCGCCGCCGAAATCGACGCGATCCTCCGTCGCTAGGGCATCGTGTTGCTTCAAGACGATGTGTGCACCTCCGAAGCAGTGATACTGCCGGGATGAGCACGCCTCTCGTGCGACGGCCCGTGATCCTCGACTGCGACCCGGGGCACGATGACGCGATCGCGTTGCTGCTCGCACTCGCGAGCCCCGAGATCGAGCTCCTCGGCGTGACGACCGTGCACGGGAACCAGACGCTCGAGAAGACGACGGCGAACGCCCTCCGCGTTCTCGATCTCGTGAACCGCGACGATGTTCCCGTGGCCGCGGGGGCGGACAGGCCGTTGCGCCGTGCGCTCACCGTCGCGTCGCACGTGCACGGCGAGAGCGGTCTCGACGGGCCCGCTCTGCCTCCGCCGAAGAGGGCTGCGATCGACGAGCCTGCCGTGGCGTTCATGGAGCGGGTGATCGCGGCAAGCGACATCCCGGTCACGCTCGTTCCCACGGGGCCACTGACGAACGTCGCGCTCCTGCTCGAGCGGACCGGAGGAGCGAACGTCGAGCGCATCGCCCTCATGGGCGGAGCGATCGCGGAGGGGAACATGACTCCCGCAGCCGAGTTCAACATCTGGGCGGATCCGGAGGCGGCGCAGGCGGTCTTCCATGCCGGTATCGATACGACGATGGTGGGGCTCGACGTCACGCATCTCGCCGTGACGACCCCGGCCGTGCAGGACAGGCTGCGGGCTACCGGAACAGTCGGAGCGTTCGTCGCCGACCTGGTCGACTTCTTCGCCGTCTACCACCGTGAGACGTACGGCTGGGACGGCGCTCCCATCCACGATGCCGTCGCCCTCACGCAGGTGATACGCCCCGAGCTCGTGACGACGGTCGAATGCAACGTGGAGGTCGAGCTGGAGTCGGAGCTCTGTCGCGGCCGCACCGTCGTCGATCTCTGGAGCCGAACGGAGCGCCGGCCGAATGCGCACGTCGGAGTCGGTCTCGACACGGACGCCTTCTTCGACCTGCTCGTCGACCGGATCGGGACGCTCGCGTGAGCGGCGTCGTCGTCTACGTCGAGGTCCCGTCGGGCTCGCGCAACAAGTACGAGCTGGACGAGGAGCTCGGCGGCATCGTCCTCGACCGAAGACTCTTCACGTCCATGAGCTACCCGGCCGACTACGGCTTCATCGAGGGGACGCTCGGGGAGGACGGGGACCCGCTCGACGCGCTCGTCCTCGTCGGCGAGCCGACGTTCCCGGGCTGCCGGATCCGTGTCCGGGTCGTCGGCGTGTTTCACATGACCGACGAGAAGGGCCTCGACGAGAAGGTGATCTGCGTTCCGCTCAAGGACCCCTCGTGGATGCGCGTCAGCGACATTCACGACATCCCGCCCGAGTTCCGGGACGAGATCGAGCATTTCTTCCAGGTGTACAAGGACCTCGAGGAGGGGAAGACGGAGACGCGAGGCTTTGGAAACCGGGCCGACGCGGAGCAGATCATCGAGGAAGCGCGAGCGCGGGCCGAGAGCGCGCCGTAGCGGGGAGGGACTTCGGTCTCTGCTCCGGGTTCCCCCTAGGCGGCCCGTCCGACCATGAGCCCGAGCCAGACGGCCACGAGCCCCGCGCCGAGCGTGCCGAAGGCGTTGAGCCCCGCCTGGGCCGTGTGGCCCTCCTCGAGCAGCCGGTAGGTGTCGAGCGAGAACGTCGAGAACGTCGTATACGCGCCCAGGAATCCCGTGACCACCGCGGCGCGAACCCATGACTCCTCGAAGCGCGGCTCGAGCGCCTCGACCGCGAACCCGATCAGGAACGCCCCGGTGATGTTGACCACGAAGATGCCCCAGGGGAAGGCGCCTGCGCGCCTGCCGACCAGCTCGTCGAGCCCGTAGCGGGCAACCGCCCCGAGTGCGCCGGCAACCGCGATTCCGATCACGATGGGCATGTGCGGAGGATACGGGACGCTGCCGCAGAAGCTGCAAGCCCAATGGCCCGTACTCGCAAGAAGCCCGCAGCGCGCGCCGCAGCCAGGCCCCGGGCGCCTGCACGCGCCCGGAAGCGGCCGTCGAAGACCCGATCGCATCACCATCCCGAGCTGTGGGGACTCGGGATGGTTGCGGTCGGTGTGTTCCTCGCGACGCTGCTCTGGCTCGGCTGGGACGGTGGCTCGGTCGGAGAGAAGACCGCGAACGGCCTGCACGACGCCTTCGGTACGGCGGCGTACGTCATCCCGCTCGCGTTGCTCGGGATCGGCGGGCTCATGCTCGTCCGCAGCAAGCTCGTCGACATCAAGCCGTTCCGCACGGGTCTCGTCCTCGGTGCGTTCGGTCTCATGCTCGCGCTCGGCCGCGACCAGGGCGGTGCGATCGGTGGCGCGCTCGCGGGAGGGCTCGCGACCGTCGTCGGAGAGACAGGCGTGCTCATCATCGGGATCGCGCTCTTCATTGCCGGCACGTTGCTCTTCACGGGCGGGTCGACCGGCGCCGTCTTGCGCACGTCGGGCGGCGCGATGCGACGGGCCGGTGGGGCGGCACGACGCTCGTTCGACGGGTTCGAGCTACGCGATTTCGGCGGAGCCGGAGACCTCGACGACGACGATGAGTTCCAGCGCCCGCAGCCGCTCATCGACGCGGCGACCAGCTACCCCGACGTAATCGAGCCCGTGCCGACGTCCGCCGAGTCGCCCCAGCTCGTGATGCACTCGGACGAAGACGCGCCCGACGCCGTCACGGCCGGAGACGGCAACGAGATCGACTTCGACAGCAACGCGAGCGCCGAGTACCGGCTCCCCGACCGTTCCCTGCTGAAACCGTCGCCGGCCGTGAAGGGCGACAACGGCGTCGCGAGCGCGAGGACGGCCGAGCAGCTCGTCCAGACACTGTCGCACTTCGGCGTCGATGCGACGATCGTCGGACAGATCGCAGGCCCACGCGTCATCCGCTACGAGCTGCAACTCGCCCCGGGGACGAAGGTCTCAAAGGTCGCGGGCCTCAAGGACGACCTCTCGTATGCGCTCGCGACGACCGAGATCCGGATCCTGGCGCCGATTCCCGGCAAGCAGGCGGTCGGCGTGGAGGTGCCGAATCTCTCGCCGAAGCTCGTCACGCTCGGAGATATCTTTGGCGACATGCCGGGACAGGCGAGCCCGCTCTCGGTCTGGCTCGGAAAGGACATCTCGGGCAATGCCGTCTGGACGGACCTCGCGCGGATGCCGCATCTGCTCATCGCCGGCACGACGGGCTCGGGGAAGTCGGGCTGCATCAACACGCTCCTCACGTCGATTCTCCTTCGTTCGACGCCGGACGAGGTGCGGATGATCCTGATCGACCCGAAACGGATCGAGCTCAACTACTACGAGTCGATCCCGCATCTTCTGACGCCCGTCGTCTCGAATCCGAAGGAGGCGTCCGCGGTTCTCCAGAACGTCGTCGCCGAGATGGAGCGCCGCTACGAACGGCTGTCGATCATTCGCGCGCGCAACTTGCCCGAGGCGAATCGGACGTTCAGAGCGCGCGGGGAGGAGCCGCTGCCCTACCTGCTCGTCGTGATCGACGAGCTCGCAGACCTCATGATGGTGTCGCCGCAGGCGGTCGAGGACGCGATCATCCGCCTCGCGCAGAAGTCCCGCGCCGTCGGCATCCACCTCGTGCTCGCAACGCAGCGCCCATCCGTCGACGTCATCACGGGGATGATCAAGGCCAACGTTCCCTCGAGGATCGCCTTCGCCGTCTCGAGCCAGACGGACTCACGCGTCATCCTCGACACCTCCGGCGCCGAGAGCCTTCTCGGCCAGGGCGACATGCTCTTCAAGCCGCTCGGCACCTCGCGGATGCAGCGAGTGCAGGGAGCGTACGTCGCCGAGGAGGAGGTCGCGATGGTGGTCGAGCAGTGTCGTCGCCAGCGGGGGCAGGTGCTCGACCAAAGCCTGCTCGAGACGCCCGAGACGTTCGCCGACGAGATGGCCGACGGGGGTGGAGGAGACTTCGACCCCGACGAGGACCCGTTGCTCGACAAAGCGACGGAGATCGTCGTGATGTCCCAGACCGCATCGGTCTCCCTCATTCAACGCCGCTTGCGGGTGGGCTACACGCGTGCCGGGCGCCTGATCGACATGCTCGAGCGGCGTGGTGTGATCTCGGAGTACGAGGGCTCGAAGCCCCGGCGGGTGCTCATCGAGGAGTCACAGCTCGCGACCGTCGTCTCTCGCGATTAGCGCGGCCTTCGAAGTCCGACGCAGAAGCCATCAATTGGTGGAATGATGCGTCTCAGTAGGTACGGAATCAATCGAGTCCCCAAGGAGGACACGTGTCAGTAAAGAAATGGATGGCCGGTGCATCGGTCGCGCTCGTCGCGGTCCTCGCGCTCGCCGTCGTCGCGGGCGGCTCCGCCGCTCCCGCCAAGAAGCAGGCAACACCGCTCAAGGTCGCGATCGTCACCGACATCGGCGGTCTCAACGACAAGGGCTTCAACGCGCTCGCGGCGAAGGGCCTCAACCAGGCCAAGATTCAGCTGGGCATCAAGGGCCGCATCTACATCTCGAAGAGCGGGGCCGACTACATCCCCAATCTGTCCGCTGCCGCACGTAGCGGCAACGAGCTCGTGATCGGTGTGGGCTTCCTCATGGGCGAGCAGCTCGCCGCGGTGGCGAAGCGGTTCCCCAAGACGAAGTTTGCGATCATCGACTTCCCCTGGGTTGCGCTCAAGGGCAGCCCGAAGAACGCACGCGGACTCCTCTTCCGCGAGAACGAGGCCGGCTATCTCGCCGGGGTCGCGGCGGCAACCGTCGCCAAGGGCAAGACCGTCAGCTTCGTCGGCGGCCAGGCCGTGCCGGCCGTCGTCGCGTTCCGCGCCGGCTTCATCAAGGGCGCGCAGGCGACGAGGAAGGGCACGAAGGTGCTGTCCGGCTACTCCGAGGACTTCGTCGACCAGGCGAAGTGCAAGGAGCTGGCGATCAACCAGATCTCCCAGGGCTCCCAGGTCGTCTTCGCCGCCGCCGGCCAGTGTGGCCTCGGCGCGCTGCAGGCTGCCAAGGAGGCGAAGAAGTGGGGCATCGGGGTCGACAGCGACCAGGCGTTCCTCGGCACGCACATCCTCACGAGCGCTACCAAGTTCGTGAACTCGGCCGTCTTCAAGACGATCGAGCAGGTGCAGGAGAACGCGTTCGTCGGCGCCACCGACGGCGTCTTCACCGTCAAGAACGGCGGCGTCGGCTACGGCAGGGTGAGCGCCAAGGCGCCGAACCGCGCCGCGCTGATCAAGAAGCTGAACGCGGTCTCGAAGCAGATCGCGGCGGGCAAGATCAGGATCCCGACCAAGTAGAGCGGGATCGGATCGGATCGAGCGGAGGGCGGGCACCAAGCCCGCCCTCCGCGTTTCAGTCGGGCGTTGCAGGTCAGTGAGCGCGTGTCCATCGGACGTCATAGAATCCCCGTCCATGGCGTCAACCCGTCCAACGGTGCTCGAGATGAGCAACATCACGAAGCGGTTTCCGGGCATCATTGCGAACGACGACGTCTCGCTCGACCTGGTGGAGGGGGAGGTCCACGCGCTCCTCGGCGAGAACGGAGCAGGCAAGTCGACGCTGATGAACTGCCTCTATGGGCTGTACCGCCCCGACGAGGGCGAGATCCGGATCAGAGGCGCGAAGGTCGACCTCGGCTCGCCCCGCTCGGCGATCGATCACGGCGTGGGGATGGTGCACCAGCACTTCATGTTGATCCCGGTGATGACAGTGGCCGAGAACATCGTGCTCGCGATGGAGCCGAGGACCGCCGGGATCATGCTCGACGTCTCGGCTGCGGAGCGTCGCGTCCGCGAGATTTCGGAGCGGTTCGGCCTCAAGGTGGACCCCCATGCGCGGATCGAGGACATCAGCGTCGGCCAGCAACAGCGCGTCGAGATCCTGAAGGCCCTGTACAGGCAGGCCGACATCCTCGTGCTGGACGAGCCGACCGCCGTACTGACCCCGCAGGAGGCGCAGGAGTTGGGCGAGATCGTCAAGGGCCTGACTGCGCAGGGCAAGTCGATCATCTTCATCAGCCACAAGCTCAACGAGGTCCTCGAGATCGCGGACAGGATCTCCGTGCTCCGGCGGGGCAAGCTGATCGAGACCCTTCCCGCCGAGGGGGCGACCGAGGAGAGCCTGGCGCGGCTGATGGTCGGCCGCGAGGTGCTCCTGCGTGTCGAGAAAAGCCCCTCACAACCAAGCGAGCCGGTCCTGCAGGTCGAGAACCTGCACGTTCACGACGACCGCGGCATTGAGCAGGTGAAGGGCGTCTCCTTCGAGGTGCGGGGGGGCGAGATCTTGGGCATCGCCGGCGTCGACGGCAACGGCCAGACGGAGATGATCGATGCGGTGACGGGCTTGCGCAGGCCGTCGGCAGGCCGGGTCGTCGTCGGAGAGCACGACGTCACGACCGAGACCGCCCACCAGCACTTCGCGGCCGGGCTCGGGCACATCCCGGAGGACCGGCAGCGGCGTGGCCTCGTGCTCGAGTTCTCGATCTCGGAGAACATCTCGCTGCACGACTTCCGCGAGGCGCCGGACTCTCACCTCGGCTGGCTGTTTCCGAAGGTGCTGCTCGAGCGGGGACGCCGCCTCATCAAGGAGTTCGACGTGCGCGGCGGAGAAGCGCGCACCCCGGCCGGCTCGCTCTCGGGTGGGAACCAGCAGAAGGTGATTCTCGCGCGCGAGATCAACCGCGATCCGCGCGTGCTGCTCGCCGCGCAGCCGACCCGCGGGCTCGACGTCGGGGCGATCGAGTTCGTCCACCGCCGGCTGATCGAGGAGCGCGACGAGGGCCGCGCAGTGCTCCTCGTCTCGCTCGAGCTCGAGGAGATCCTCTCCCTCTCCGACCGGATCCTCGTCATGTACGAGGGGGAGATCGTCGGTGAGTTCCCGCCGACGGCGACCGAGCAGGAGCTAGGGATAGCGATGACGGGCGGCGGCCGCCGCCACCAGGACGTGGCGTGAGCGAGCCGGTGACCCCACCGGCCGAGGAAGACCCCTCCGGGCTAGGGCCGGAGGTTCGCCAGAGCCTGTTCGAACGCTATGCCGTCGCGCAGAAGGCAGAAGGCGTGCTTGCGCCGGTGCTCACTGCCCTGCTGGCCTTCTTCGTCGGCGGCATCGTCGTGCTCATCACGACCGGGAAGAACCCGCTCGCAACCTACAAGGCGATCTTCGAGGGCTCCGGCCTCAACTACCTGCTGCCGTGGGTGCAGGGTGACGCCCGCTTTCTCGCCGAGCTGAACCTGCAGCAGACCCTGCTGCTCACCACACCACTGATCCTGACCGGGCTGGCTGTGGCCTTCGCGTTCCGCTGCGGCATGTTCAACATCGGTGGCCAGGGCCAGTACATTGTCGGTTCGATCTTCGCGGTCTGGGTCGGGTCGTCGTTCGGTGGGATGAACTCCTTCCTGCACATCGTGCTTGCCGTGGTGATCGCGACCGTGGCCGGCGCCGTGTGGGCCGGGATCGCGGGGCTGCTCAAGGCGACCGTCGGAGCGCACGAGGTGATCTCCACGATCATGCTCAACTGGATCGCGATCTGGGTCGGCCAGTTCCTGTTCGGGCTCGGAGGGCCACTGCAGAACGACGCGCAGGAATCGGTGCCGATCTCGAACGACATCGTTGACGGCGCCAAGCTACACGTGTTCTGGGGCGATCCGTTGCTGCAGGGCCTCTCGATCGGGATCTTCATCTCTCTGGCCGCGCTCGTCGTCTACTGGATCCTTCTCAACCGGACAACGCTCGGGTTCAGCGTCCGCGCGGTCGGTTTCAGCCCCGAGGCGGCGCGCTACGGCGGGATCAGTGTCAGCCGCAACTACTTCCTGGCGATGGCGATCTCCGGCTCATTCGCCGGCCTCGCCGGAGCCCTCGATGTGCTCGGCTGGGAGTTCCGGCTGTCGACGACCGACATCGCCACTTCGGCGATCGGCTTCACCGGCATTGCGGTCGCTCTCCTCGGCCGCAATACCGCGGTCGGGGTCGGACTGTCTGCGCTGCTCTTCGGCGCGCTGATCAACGGTACGTCGACGCGAAATCTCGACCCCGAGGTGTTCCAGCCCGAGCTCGCGTCGAACCTGACGCTGTTGATCCAGGGTCTCGTGGTGCTCTTCGTCGGCGCGGACGTGATCGTCCTCACCATCCTCGGGAAGCTGCGGCGGACACGTCCGTCGCGTCCGCCCGATGCCGAGAAGGCGGCGACGACAGTATGAGCACCGAGCTGCAGTCGACGAGCGAGCAGGGGTCGCGACAAGGTCTTGGTGCACGCGTCGCGGCACGGTTGCCGCGCGGCACGCGGGCGATCTCCTGGGTGGGGATCCTGCTCGGCCTGGTCGCGGCATGGATCGCGCTGCCGCCCGTGACGGTGCGCTCGCTCGGTCCGTCGATCGCCATCGCCACGATCGGCATCACTCTCGGTGCCGTCGCGATCGCGAGACGGGACGTCCGCTACGGCATCTTCGCGATCGTGGCGGGTATGTTCGGCATCACGCTGGCGGTGCTCGCCGGTAATTCGGGGGTCGACAAGCTCAACAGCGTCGTCGTCTGGTCGGCGCTCTTCGCCGCAACGCTGCGCTTCGCAACGCCGCTGATGTTCGCGTCGCTCGGAGGGCTCTTCTCAGAGCGCTCCGGCGTCGTCAACATCGGCCTCGAGGGGATGATGCTGACCGGGGCGTTCTTCGCCATTCTCGGGGCCGACAAGACGGGCTCCTGGGTCGCCGGCCTCCTGATCGCCGTACTCGCGGGGGCGACTCTCGCCTCCGTGCATGCGTTCTTCTCGATCTCGCTGCGTGCCGACCAGATCGTCGGCGGCACCGCGATCAATTTCCTGGCGCTCGGAATCACCGGGTACCTCTTCATCGACATCTACGGCACCGAAGGCACCCCGACCGATACGCCCAGCATCCCGGACATCCATCTGCCGCTCGTGGACGACATCCCGTTCTTCGGGGAGATCTTCGGCGACCTCAACCTGATGATCTGGCTCGCGCTCTTCACCGTGTTCGCCACCTGGGTCGTGATCTTCCGCACGCCGCTCGGGCTTCGCATCCGATCGGTAGGAGAGCACCCGCGCGCCGCCGACACGGTGGGCATCAACGTCTACCTGCTGCGGTACGCGGCGGTCATCGTCTCGGGTTGTCTCGCCGCCGCCGGCGGCGCCTACCTCTCGATCGGCTTCGTCAACTCGTTCAACGAGAACATGACCGCCGGCCGTGGCTTCATCGCGCTCGCGGCGCTCATCTTCGGGAAATGGCGGCCGTTCACGGCGGCGGCCGCCTGCCTGCTGTTCGGGTTCTCGAACGCTCTCGCCCAGCGATTGCCGGAGTACTCGCAGTCCGCCTCGGTGCTCTTCCAGGCGCTTCCCTATGTACTCACGTTGATTGCGGTCGCCGGCGTCGTCGGTCGCTCGATCCCACCGGCAGCGGTCGGTCGCCCGTACAAGAAGTCATGATGGGGGAGAGGCGTGGCGCGTGGTCGCTCGTGCTCGGCATGGTTGCGGTGGTTGTCTTGCCCGTCGCGATCCTGGCTACCCGCTATTCCACCTCGTACGACCTTCTCCACACAGGACTGTTCATTCCGGTCGCCGTCGCAGCGGGGATCGGGGCAGTTGTTCTCTCTCGCCGCGCGCGCGCGCTCGACCGCGCCACTCTGCGAGGCGCAAGAGGGGGGAAGACCGCAACATGGGGTCGCATTCTCGGCATTCTCGGACTGTGCCTCGCTGCCTCCGCAACGATCTCGTTCGCGGTATACGCGGTATTGATCGCGGCCGACTGACAGGCCCGAGCGCGAGGGTGGTCGTCGCCGGCGAGATCCTTGCGGTCTCGTCTACACTCCATGCCCGTGTTCGAGATCGGCTCAAGCCTGCGCGAGGCCCGCACGCGCCAGGGGCTCGACTTCACCGAGATGGAGTTCCGGACCAAGGTGCGCGCGAAATATCTGCGCGCCCTCGAGGCGGAGCATTTCGAGCAACTTCCCGGGCACACCTACATCAAGGGGTTCCTGCGGACGTATGCGGAATCGCTCGGCCTCGACGGCCAGCTCTATGTCGACGAGTACAACTCGCGGTACGTTGTCGGCCGGGAGGAGGGACCACTGCGGCCGCGTCAGGTGCCGACCTCACCGAGGCGACCGCGACATCACCGCGAATCGCGGCTCGTCGTCGTGGCGGTGACGGCGATGATCCTCCTCACCGCGCTCGTGATCGCTGCCTGGAAGTTCGGCGACACGACCGAGCCGAAGGTCCAGGGGGTCAACGTCCCGGCCGGGGCCACCGCGGCGGTCGTTGCGCGCGGTGTGTCGATCACCGCCACGCGGGGAGCGTCGTTCATGGATGTGCAGAGCTCCGGCGGGAACGCCCTGTACCGTGGCACGCTCGAGCGCGGACAGGTGAAGCGATTCGCCCGGCAGAAGCTCACGATCACGCTCTCGTCGCCGCGGAACGTCGTCGTCCGGGTCGCCGGCGCCCGCGTCAAGGTGCCGGCGAGCGGACGGCTGACACTTCCTCAATCCCCTTGAGTCGACCCCGAGCTGCCATCGTCGTCACGGGCAGCGAGCTCGTGCGAGGCGAGCGCACCGATCTCAACGGCCCGTTCTACGCGCAGGAGGCGCTCCGCCTCGGGATTCAGCCGTCGCGGATCACGATCGTGGGAGACGACGCCGCTGATCTCGAGGCTGCCCTTCGCGAGGGCATCCAGAGCGACGTCTGCCTCGTCTCGGGTGGGCTAGGACCGACCCATGACGACCGGACGATCGAGCTCGTCGCCCGCGCTGCGGGGAGGGCGCTGGAGCTCGATCAGGCGCTCGAGCTCGAGATCGAGAAGATCTCCCGCCGTTTCGCGGAGCGCATGAAGCGGGACTACGCGGATTTCGCTCCTGGTGTCCGGAAGCAGGCGACGCTGCCGACGGGGGCTCTTTCGCTGGGAGTCGCCGGAACGGCACCTGGGGTCGTCCTCGACACGGGCTCGTGTGTCGTCGTCGTCCTGCCTGGCCCGCCCGGCGAGCTGAAGCAGCTGTGGCCTCGCGCTCTCGAGTCTGCCCCGTTCGTCGAGCTGCTCGCGCGGACGACGCGTCCGAGCCGTCGCGTGCTGCGCTTCTACGGCGTCAGCGAGTCACTCGTCGCGCGGGCCCTCTCGGAAGCGGGGGGTGACGGCGATGGGGTGGAGGTCACGATCTGTGCCCGCGACTTCGAGATTCATGTCGACGCGATCGTTGAGCCGGGGGCGAAGCAGCGAGCCGATGCGATCGAGACAGCGTTCCTCCGGCCGCTCGAAGGCTTTCTGTTCGGACGGGACGAGCGGCCGGTTCAGGAGCTCGTCCTCGAGGCGTGCCGGGGGCGAAGGTGGACGCTCGGGACGGCGGAGTCGTGTACGGGCGGTCTCGTCGCAGCGCGACTGACCTCGGTTCCCGGTGCGAGCGACTGCTTCCGCGGAGGCATCGTCGCGTACGAGAACGAGGTCAAGGAGCAGGCCCTCGGAGTGCCCGCAGCGCTCATCGGGCAGCACGGTGCAGTATCGGCAGAGGTCGCAGCCGCCATGGCTCGGGGCGCGCGGGAGCGGCTGGCGGTGGATGTCGGCGTCGCGGTGACCGGGATCGCCGGCCCAGGGGGAGGGACGCCCGAGAAGCCCGTCGGCCTCGTCTTTGTGCACGTCTCCAGCCCGCTCGGCGATGTCCCGTTGCGGATGGAGCTTCCAGGTGGGCGCGATCTCATCCGGTCGCGCTCCGCCGTCGCAGCACTGCATCTGCTTCGTCGCACCCTGTAGCTCCTCGCCACGTGCGCTCCGGTGCAGTCCCGGCACGGTCCCGACACACGCTCGTGACACGCGTCGCGGTAGCGTCGAGCGGAAGAAGGAGCGCAGAAGCTAGACGCGAACATATGTTTGCATTACGTCCGACGCACGTGCTTATCTACAGGGACGAAACCAGTGGAACGACGAGGAGGAGAGACGGGATGAAACGCGAGGAAGCGCTCGACGTCGCGCTCGGCCAGATCGAGCGACAGTTCGGCAAGGGCTCGGTCATGCGCATGAGCGACCAGGCGCAGGTGGCGATCGGGGCGGTGTCGACCGGTTCGCTGTCGCTCGATATGGCGCTCGGGATCGGTGGATTGCCTCGCGGCCGCGTCGTGGAGGTGTTCGGCCCGGAGTCCTCCGGGAAGACGACGCTCGTCTACCACGTCATCGCCGAGGCGCAGCGGCGGGGCGGCATCTGTGCGTTCATCGACGCCGAGCATGCGATGGATCCGCAGTACGCACGTCGGATCGGCGTCAATATCGACGACCTTCTCGTCTCACAGCCCGATACGGGTGAGCAGGGCCTCGAGATCTGTGAGCTGCTCGTCCGCTCGGGCGCGGTCGACGTCGTCGCGATCGACTCCGTCGCGGCCCTTACGCCCAAGGCCGAGATCGAGGGAGAGATGGGGGACAGCCACGTCGGGCTGCAGGCACGCCTGATGAGCCAGGCGCTGCGCAAGCTCGCCGGCACCCTGAATCGCACCGACACGATCTGCCTCTTCACGAATCAGCTTCGCGAGAAGATCGGGGTCATGTTCGGCTCACCGGAGACCACGCCCGGCGGCCGGGCGCTGAAGTTCTACTCCTCCGTCCGGCTCGATATCCGGCGGATCGAGACGCTCAAGGACGGCGCCGAGGCGTACGGCAACCGCGTTCGCGTCAAGGTTGTCAAGAACAAGGTGGCGCCGCCGTTCAAGCAGGCGGAGTTCGACATCATCTACGGCAGCGGGATCTCCTGGGAGGGCACGGTTCTCGATGTCGGGATCGAGCGGAAGGTCGTCCAGAAGGCCGGCTCCTACTTCAGCTTCGGTGACGAGCGGCTCGGGCAGGGGCGTCAGAACGCGACGGCATTCCTCGGTGAGCACCCCGACATCGTCCAGCAGATCCTCACCCGCATCCAGGCGGAGGCGCCGCCGGAGCAGGTCGTCTCGGCGCGCCTGTTGCCCCAGGCGGAGGGCGCGACGAACGTCGAGGTGACGCCCATCGAGGACGAGGAGGCCGTCGCCGAGAGCGTGCCGGTCGAGAGCTAGCGCGAGCGAGACGGGGTGAGGAAGAAGCTCGCCACGCCGACGTCGCCGTCCACCTCTCGGTTTCCCGAAGCCGATGTCGATGCCTTGCCGGTTGTCACGCGCCTCCGGGCGCGGGGGAGTGGGCGCGTCGACGTCGAGCTCGACGGTCGTCCCTGGCGTGTCATCCCGGCCGAGGCGGTGCTCGTCGCCGGACTTGCGATCGGACGCGCCGTCGATCGCACGACGGCGCGAGCACTCGGGCGTGAGCTACGGCGGCTGGAGGCACGGGGCCAGGCGCTCCGGGCGCTTCGTGCCCGCGACCACACGGTTGCGTCGCTCGATCAACGACTCGCAGAGCGGGGTTCTGCCCCGCGCGAGCGGCGCGAGACGCTCGCGGCGGCCCAGCGTGCGGGGCTCGTGGACGACGCTCGTTTTGCGCGCGAGCGCGCGACGCTGCTCGCCGTCCGCGGCGCCGGAAACGGCATGATCACTGTCGACCTCGAGCACCGGGGCGTGCCCGACGAGGAGATCCGGACGGCGCTTGCCCTGCTCGAGCCCGAGTCGGATCGTGCGGAGAGGATCATCGAGGCACGCGGTCGCACGTCCGGGACGGCCCGGCACCTTGCGGCAAAGGGCTTCTCCGAGGAGGCGCTCGAGACGCTGATTGCGGAGCTGTCCTCCGACGGGGTACAGTAGGGGGGCTTCATCCGAGCATTTCACCTGCACAAACGCATTCCCGAACCGGCTGTTCCGATGACCTACGTCCACACGATCCCAACGAGCTTCGCAACAACCGCACCCGCGCGGGGGGAAGCCCGTCCGAGATAGAGCGCGCTGCACGAACGGTTGACCGGGAGATCGCCCGTGCAGGCGGTGTCCGGATGTGAGCGACCGCGGCAGGAGCCGCGGGACAACCCCTACCGGGAGCGTCCATGCTCACAGTCATCGCAGCCCTGATCGGAATCGCAGTTGGCGCCGTCGGGCTGTGGGTATGGCTCCGCACGGTGAGCACGTCGCGCCTGCGACTCGCGGAGGATCAGCGCCGCTCGCTCGTCGCCGATGCCGAGCGCGAGGCCGAGACGATGCGACGGGAGGCGCAGATCGAGGCACGCGAGCAGGCCGTCCAGATGCGGGCCGACCTCGAGCGGGAGGCGCAGGAGGCGCGACTGCAGATTGCGAAATCGGAGGCGCGCGTGCAGCAGCAGGAGAGCGAGCTCGAGGCAAAGCGGGACGAGCTCACGCGTCGTGAGCAAGGCGTCGCCGACCGGGAGATCCACACCAAGCAGCTCCAGGAGCAGCTCAAGGTGGGCAACGACGAGATGCTGCGCGAGCTGGAACGCGTCGGCGGCCTGACGCTCGGCGAGGCCCGAGCACAGCTCCTCGAGCGCTCGGAAGATCTCGTCCGCCACGAGCTCGCACGGACGGTGCGCCAACTCGAGGAAGAGGCGCGCATCGATGCGAAGCGGAAGGCGCGGGCGCTCGTTGCCGACGCGCTGCAACGTGTCGCAGCGAGTCACACCGCCGAGACGACCGTGAGCGTGGTCGAGCTCGCGTCCGACGACATGAAAGGGCGGATCATCGGCCGCGAGGGCCGCAACATCCGCGCACTCGAACACCTGACGGGCGTCGACTTCATCATCGACGACACGCCGCACGCCGTCGTGCTCTCGTCGTTCGACGGGCTCCGCCGCGAGCTCGCTCGCATGACCCTGGAGAAGCTGATCGAGGACGGCAGGATCCACCCGGCGCGGATCGAGGAGATGTACTACCTCTCGAAGGCCGAGCTCGAGGATCAGGTTCGACTGGCCGGCGAGCAGGCTGTGTTCGAGGCGAACTGTGGCGAGGTGCACGAGGAGCTCGTCAACATCCTCGGCCGCCTCCGATATCGCACGAGCTACGGCCAGAACGTGCTCAAGCACACGCTCGAGGTCGTCCATCTCGCGGGCATCATGGCCGCCGAGCTCGGCGCATCGGTCAAGACGACCCGGCGGGCCGCGCTCCTGCACGACATCGGGAAGGCGATGACGCACGAGGTCGAAGGAACGCACGCTGCGGTCTCGGCAATGCTCGCGCGGCGCCACGGCGAGACCGAGGGCGTCGTCCACGCGATCGAGGCACACCACTACGAGGTGCAGCCACAGACGGTCGAGGCGGTGTTGCTGATCTCTGCCGATGCGATCTCGGCCTCCCGTCCGGGCGCGCGGGGCGAGAGCCTCGAGCACTACATCAAGCGACTCACCTCGCTCGAGGAGATCGCAACCGCGAAGCAGGGCGTCGCCAAGGCGTACGCGCTCCAGGCGGGGCGTGAGATCCGCGTGATCGTCGAACCGACCGAGGTCGACGACGACGCCGCTGCGTTGCTCTCCCACGAGATCGCACGGCAGATCGAGGATCAGCTCGAGTACCCTGGCCAGGTCAAGGTGATCGTGATCCGCGAGAGCCGCGCCATCGAGATCGCGCACTGACGGCAGCCATGAGCGACCTTCTCTCCGATCCGCCGTCACCGCTCGATGCCGTCATCGGCCTCGTCGCCGTCGAGTTGCTCCCCGACGCCGTCGTCCTTCGGCTCGATCCGCCCGCAAGCGCGCTCGGTGGCTCGACGCCGCGACCGTTCCTGCACGGTGGGACGCTCGCCACCTGCGTCGACACCGCCGGCTGGTACGCACTCGAGCATGCGAGCCCCGGAGGATGGATTGCGGTCGACCTCCGCTGCGACTTCCTGCGCCTCGCCGCTCCGGCACCGCACCGCGTCATTGCGCGCTGCCTCAATGCAGGACGGACGCTCGGCACTGCCGACGTCGAGATCAGCCCCTGGGACGAGCCGGAGAGGACCGTTGCCGTCGGCCGCGCCCGGTACATTCGCGGTCCACAATGACGGAGCTGCCGACGGCGACCGCCACGATCCGTCACACTACGGCCCAGCGATCGAGCACAAGGGAGAGATACATGGAACTCGGCAAGTCCTTCTACGTAAAGCTGGTGGCAGGAATCGTCGGCATCTGCCTCGTGGGCCTGCTCGGGTTCATCCTGTTCGACCGGCTCGTGTACCGCTACGGGCTGATCGTGGGAACCGCGATCATCATCGGCATCCTGCTGCTGGTCGCGTACTACTACGACCGCAAGCACGTGCGCTCCTACGACGACGAGGCGGACGCCTAGACACGTCGAAGAACCACACGACGCGGTTGCTCCGCGCGTCGTACCGAACGTTGAAGGTCGGACTTCCATTCGGAGCGTGGCGGGGTTAAGCTCGGTGGAGCGGTGCGGCGCATCATCGGACTCCTGACGGCGGTAGTGATGGCCGCGGCGCTCGTCGCCGGTGGCGCGAGTTCGCGCACCCTCCTGCCCGGTATGCCCGAGGACACGAGCGCGGGAGAAGTGGCGATCTTCTACTACCCGTGGTACGGAACCGAGGCGCGGGACGGAAGCTGGCAGCACTGGCAACAGCGCGGGAACGATCCGCCGAAGCGTATTGCGTCCGGGTGGATGCCCGTCCGGGGTGCGTACTCGTCATCCGACCCCGCTCTCGTCCAGGCCCAGATGCGTGAGATCGCGGAGATCGGAGTTCAGACGGTCATCGTCTCCTGGTGGGGACAGGGGTCCACGGAGGCCGCCCGGCTCGGCGCGGTCACCCGCGCGGCACGCGACGTCGGCTTGCGGATCGCGCTGCACGTCGAGCCGTACGCCGCTCGGACGCCGTCCCAGCTCGAGCCCGAGATTCGTTCGTTCGTCGAGCAGGGGATCACAGACTTCTATCTCTACGACTCCGCACTCACCCCCGACGCCGAATGGCGCACCCTCAACCGGGGTGTTCCAGGAGCCCGGCTGTTCGCGAACACGAACATGCCCGGGAAGGCTCTCGCCGGGGGCTTCGCGGGTCTCTACACCTATGACGTCTACATCTACGACGGATCGTCGTTCCCGCGTATGTGCGCCTCGGCGAGACGGCTCGGGTTGCTTTGCGCTCCGTCGGTCGGGCCCGGCTATGACGCCTTCCGCGCGACGGGTGACCCCCGCAGGCGCAGCCGCGAGCGCGGGGCGACCTATGACGGGATGTGGCGAGGAGCCGTGCGTGCGCATGCGCCGATCGTCACGATCACGAGCTACAACGAGTGGCACGAGGGCACCCAGATCGAGCCTGCTCGCGCGGTCGGCTCGCCGTATGCCTCCTACGACGGTGCGTACGGCCTCGTCGGCCAGCCCGCGCAGAGGGCGTACCTCGATCGAACAGCCGCCTGGGTCGGTCGGTATCGCGGCCGCGTGAGCCGCTAGCACGCTAGTACAGAGCCGACGCGAGTCGCCGCCGGTAGGCGGATGCGAGAGGGTCGTCCACGCCGAGCCGGTCGAACAGCGCCACGGCCACCTCGCGTAGCCGCTCGCGCTGCACCGGATCGGCCCCCGGTACGGCCTCGACGATGAAGGAGAGCGCGCCCTCGACGTCGTCTGCATCGAGGCAGGCGACGACGTCGGGAAGCTCACCTCCTGCCCGAAGTTCCTCGACGAGCAGGTCGGCTCGTGGGGGCGCCAGCAGCTCGTCGAGGAACAGGTCGACCGCGGGGCGCGACCGCACACCCGTGAACTCCGCGACGACGCGCCCATCGCGGAACGCCTTGACCGCCGGGATCCCGCTGACGGAGTACTCCGCCGAGAGACCCGGATTCGCGTCGACGTCGACCTTGACGAGTGCAACGGCGCCCGCGCGATCCGCAATCGCCGCTTCGATCACGGGTGCGAGTGCATGACACGGCGTGCACCAGTCCGCCCAGAAGTCGACGAGCACCGGTCGATCCGCAGATCGCGCGATCACCTCCTGCGCGAACGTCTCCTCGGTGGCGTCGATCGGCGTCACGAGACCTCCTGCCTGACGACATCGCCCGCGCAACCGGCGATGAGCGCAGCCGGCACGTGCTCCCGTGCGACACCTGAGAGCGAGAGATGGTCGAGATCGATGTCGATCGGGTCCCAGTCTGCGAGCTGGAGCGCCGCCGCGCCCTCGCTCGAGCCGATCGCGAACAGGTCGGCGGTCGACACGACGCCCCTCGTCCCACTCTGCCGGCGTGCGATGCCCTCGAGTTCGCGCAGCTCCTCGAATGGGTCGATCCGCACGTTCGAGTCGGAGCCGATGCATAGTGGAATCCCCCGTGCGCGGACGGCACCCACGGAGAGGAAGCCGTCACCGAGATCGGCTTCAGTCGTCGGGCACGCGCAGATGCGGGCGCCGGCATCGGCGATGTGAGCGAGCTCCGCATCGTCTGCGTGCGTGGCATGGATGATCGTCGTGAGCGTCGTCAGGCAGCCCGTATCGGCCAGCAACTCGATCGGCCGGCAGCCGTGCTCCTCGAGGCACTCCTGGATCTCGCGCGGCTGCTCGTCGGCGTGAATGTGGAGCGGCAGGCCCTCGGCGGCTACGTACCGTCCGAGCTCCTCCAGCCAGCCGCGCGAGCACGCACGTACGGAGTGGGGAGCGACGCCGACGGCGACTCCCGCCGCCCGAAGCGATTCGACCTCGTTCAGGTAGGCCGTAACCGTCGGCTGGCGCATCCGCTCGAGGCCTCCCCGTTCGTACGCGACGTGAAGGAGCACGATCTCGATGCCTGCGTCGGCCGCAGCCTCGGCCGCAGCGAATGCCTCGGCGACGCCGAGATAGTGGAACTCACCGACGGCCGTGAATCCGGCGGCGAGCATCTCTCTGTACACCGCCGCATAGCGGCTTCGCACCGACGCCGGCGTTGCCCCGCCGGCCTCCTCGAGCATTCCGTCACGCCACGACCAGAAGTCGGTCCCCGCGGCCCGGCCGCGGAGTGCGCGCTGAAACGCATGGCTGTGGGTGTTGACGAAGCCGGGGAGAGAGAGGGTGGAGCTCACGACTCACGACGCTAGCACTCAGGCATGGGCGAACGCACGCCCCAAGCCTCTACTCTTCGAGCATGGCAACCCGCACCGTCCCTGCAGCGATGCGGCAGATCCCGAACGCGCTGACGGTGCTTCGGTTCGCCGCGATCCCCGTCTTCATCTGGCTGCTGCTGGACGAGCGCAGCGGGCCGAGTTGGCCGGCCGGGATCGTGTTCGGCCTCGCAGCGCTCACCGACCAGCTCGACGGCTATCTGGCCCGTCGCTGGCACGTCGAGTCGCAGTTCGGGAGGGTGGCCGACCCGCTCGCCGACCGGCTGATGATCGATACGGCGGTCGTGCTACTCGTGGCCCTCGATCGACTGCCATGGGTGGCGCTGATCATCCTTCTCCGCGACCTCGTTCTCGTCGGCGGCTATCGCTTCGTCGTCCCGAAGGACTACGAGCTCGAGGTCTCGCGTCTCGGAAAGATCGCAACCTGGGGCCTCTACGCGTCGATCGGCTTCACTCTCGTCACGAGCGAGGGCACGAGCTGGCCGCTCGTCTGCTTCTGGATCAGCCTCGCGCTCGCGGTCGTCGCGGCCGTGCAGTACATCGTCGAGGCGGCGCGCACGATCCGGCACTGAGATGTAGCTGCGCCTTGCCTACCGACACGCGGCAGGCAGGGAGACGCGCCTGCAGGGCGAAATCCTCAGCGGGGCCACAAAGCCTCAAGTTGAGGTCGACCCCTTCGCTACGCTGCATCTCGCACACACGTTCTCCCGACCGGAAAGGCAACCCGTGGAACCGCTCCCCGACCTGCTGCCGCTCTCCGACGACGAGCTGGCTGCGCTGCGTGCGCGGCTCGAGGAGGCCGAGGACGCCGTCTCGAAGCGTCGCCGCCTCCTCCACGGGAGGATCGACATTCTCAGAGCAGAGCGCACAGCGCGGTTGAAGGCCCAGGTCGCCGCGGGGAGCTTCCAGACGCACACGCCGACATCGCTCGACCGGCCGATCTACGAGGGCACGGGCGAGGTGCCGCCGGACAGCGACTTCGAGCCGCTCCCGGACCTCGCGGCGATCGACGACGACGCTCTCTGGGCCGAGATTCGACGCCTCGAGCAGGAGGAGGACGACATCTCCCTCAGCCGACGCGTGATCCACGCCCAGATCGACATCATTGCTGCCGAGCGCGCGAAGCGCTCACGAGCCGGCGAGCACGTCGAAGCAGAGGACATCGGCTCGATCCTCGGCGGAGGCGCATGAGCCACATCTACTGCCCGGAGTGTGGCTTCCAGAGCCCCGAGGCGGCGTCCTACTGCTCGCGGTGCGGAGCACTCCTGCTGCGGGAGAGTGTCGGTGAAACGACGCTGAGCCTGGGTCCGGACGAGATCGACGGCCCACCCGAGACGTCGACCGGGCCCGCGCTCGTCGTCCGGTCGGGCGGCGGCCGGGCGGGGGAGAGCTTCGAGTCGATCGGAGCGAGGGCACTCATCGGCCGGTCGCCCGAATGCGATGTCTTTCTCGACGACGTCACCGTCTCACGACGGCACGCCGAGCTCGTCCAGGAGGGCGGCGCGTACGCGATCCGCGACCTCGGCAGCCTGAACGGGACGTTCGTGAACAAGCACCGGATCGAGAGCACCGTGCTCGAGGACGATGACGAGGTGCAGATAGGCAAGTACCGAATGACCTTCCTTCTCCGCCGATGACAACGACACCCGAGACCAGCCCGACCGCGCACCTCCACACGATCGGTGCCGTCTGCGAACGCCTGCGCGACGAGTTCCCGGACATCTCGATCTCGAAGATCCGTTACCTCGAGGATCAGGGCCTCCTGCAGCCGAGCCGCACGCGGGGCGGCTACAGGCTGTTCTCCGAGAGCGATGTCGAGCGCCTGACGGTGATCCTGCGGCTCCAACGCGATGAATTCCTGCCGCTCCGCGTGATCCGCGAGGAGCTGCGAGCTCCGACTGCAGATCGGGCAAAGCGGCGAGCGGCGGGGCTCCGGGGGCATGAGGAAGAGATTGACATGGCCGAGTTGTGCGAACGCGCGGGCATCTCGGCCGAATTCGCCCGGCAGCTCGAGGAGTTCAGCCTGCTCGCCCCCCGCGTCGAGGCGGGCGATCGGCTCTACCGTGAGAGCGAGGCCGACATTGCGCTCGCGTGTGCGCGCATTGCGCGTCACGGGATCGACGCGCGTCACCTCCGCGCGTTCCGAACGGCTGCGGGGCGCCAGTCGGCGCTCCTCGAGCAGGTCGTCGCTCCGGCACTGCGCTCGCGCAACGTCGAGAGGCGCGCCGCGGCGCTCGAAGACCTCGAGACGCTCTCAGCCGTTGCGCAGGAGCTCGCGCAGCTGCTGCTCACACGCGATCTCAAAGAGGTTGCGGAGCGGTGACCGAGCTCGACCTGACCGCCTATATCCGCGATGTCCCCGACTTTCCGAGCGAGGGCATCCTCTTCAAGGACGTGATGCCGCTGCTCGCGGATCCCGTCGCATTCCGCGAGTCGATCGACCGGCTCGCTGCCTGGGCCGGACCGAGAACGCCCGACGTGATCCTCGGAGCCGAGGCCCGCGGGTTCATCTTCGGGGGAGCGCTCGCGTACGCGCTCGGCTGCGGGTTCGTGACCGCCCGGAAGCCGGGCAAGCTGCCGTGGACCACCGTGGAGGCCACGTACGACCTCGAGTACGGTACGGACGCGCTCCAGGTGCACATCGACGCGATCGTGGCCGGCGCGCGCGTGATCGTCCTGGATGACGTGCTCGCCACTGGCGGAACGGCAAGGGCCAAGATCGACCTCGTCGGCCAGCTCGGCGGCCAGGTCGTCGGGGCGTTGTTCCTGATCGAGCTCGCGTTCCTGAACGGACGCGACCGCATCGGCGATGCCGACGTCCACGCGCTGATCACGTACCCGTAGCCGACGGCTCGTTCGGCGGGTCCGTCCGACCGCGCGGGTATCAGTGTGGATGCTCTGCGGCTCCCTCTTCCCTGGGTGGAGGGATCATTGTGCGTGAGGAGGAATGCCGATGAAGAAGGACATGGACGCGACACTCGCCCGAGAGGCAAGGAGAGCTGACGGCACCGCACTCCTACTCCGCCACTGCCTCTACGTCGGGACAGCGGAGCATCGGATACCGGCCCGTCAGCGACTCGACGAGGCGCTCGGGCCCGAGCTCGCCCGGCGGCTCGTGACGAGCCTGCTCGCGCACAGCCGCCGCTAGCGCTAGCCAGCGCCCGAGCGCTACCCGCGCGTGCGGACGAACAGGAAGATCAGGAACGAGCTGACGAGCGATACGATCAGCGCGGTGCCCTTGTGGACGTCGAGCGCGACCATCCCGAAATACATGACGACGAAGAACAGGAGCGCCCACAGGAACGACTGGACGCCCCGGTCGATGCTCGGCATGCGCAGGTGCATGCTCAGACAATAGCCGGGTAGAAGGGCGGGCGCGGCCCAGAACCGGCCCCGACGGACGGGGCCGTGTAGGACCAAAAAAATTCACCGAGCCGGTGGCGCTTTCGTCCACTCAACCCGTTGACCTTCCGCTTCCGCGTACGGCCTCCGTGCTGAGCTTCGACCTACTCGCGCTCCGTGCTCGGTGCAAGACAGAACCTAGAGACTCGGTCGGGACGGGTCAAGCGAGCGCGGACGAGATTGTCGCAATTTCCGCAGGAATTCCCTTGACACCGTCCGGTCGGGTGGTCTGGACTACGATGCCGCCATGCGCCGGACGGTCGTCTACGGCAGCGCGGCGGCGCTGATCACGATTGCCGTCGTGTTGACCCTTCTCGGCTGGGGCGAGCAGGCCGCGACCTTCCCCGACAGCCAGGCGCTCGTGCTCGGGTTCGTGCAGGGCTTCACCGAGCTGCTCCCGATCTCGTCCTCGGGGCACCTGATCGTCGTCCCCTGGCTCGGTGAGTGGACATATCTCGCCGAGCACGAGGAGTTCAACAAGACGTTCGACGTCGCACTCCATCTCGGGACACTCGTCGCCGTCGTCGCGTACTTCTGGCACGATCTCATCGGCTACCTCGTCGCGTGGCTCGGAAGCATCCGCCGGCGGTCGGTGGAGACGGAGGAGGCGCGCATCGGCTGGCTGATCGTCGTCGCGAGCATCCCGGCAGCGATCATCGGCGCTGCGGGACAGAGCGTGATCGAGACCCGCCTCGGCGAGCCGTGGCAGATCGCGATCCTGATGGGAGCCTTCGGACTCGTGCTCTACTGGGCCGACCGGAGGCCCGAGCGCATGGACGTGGGAGAGACGACGCTCAAGCAGGGGCTGTGGATCGGCCTCGCGCAGACGCTCGCCCTTGCCCCCGGGGTCTCGCGTTCCGGGATCACGATCAGCGCGGGCCGGTTCCTCGGGCTGACGAGGGACGCAGCAGCCCGGCTCTCGTTCCTGCTCCTCGTACCGATCGTTCTCGGCGCCGTCCTCCTCAAGGGGTACACGGATGTCATCAAGGGCGAGTTGCCCGATGGCTGGGTCGGTCCTTTCGTCGTCGGGACGATCGCATCGGCCGGCAGCGGCCTGTTGGCGATCAGCTGGTTGCTCGGGTACGTCAGGCGGCACAACTACACGGTCTTCGTCGCCTACCGCGTTGCGCTCGCGGTCTTCATCCTGCTCGTGATCGCGAGCGGCATCCGAGACGCGACGTTCTAGTGCGCGTCTCCGTCGGCGACATCGAGCTGTACGTGCGCGAGAAGGGGGAGGGGAGGCCGATCGTCGCCCTCCACGGCGGGCCGGGGCTCGACGGCTCGGTCTGGTTCCCCGGGCTCGATCCGGTGGTGGCGGCCGGCTATCGAGTGCTCGCGCTCGATCACAGGGCGAACGGGCGTTCGGATGCCGGCGACCCCGCACGCTGGACGGTGCCGCAGATGGCCGACGACGTGGAGGTGCTGATTGACGTGCTCGGGCTCGAGAACGTCGTCGTCCTGGGCTGGTCGTTCGGCTCGTTCGTCGCCCAGAGCCACATGGTGCGTCATCGAAGCGCCGCCGCGTACGTGCTGATGGGCACGATCGCCGAGCCCGGGGCGCTGGCGAACGTCGAGCACGAGCTCGCACGATTCGAGCCAGAGGTGCTTCGCCAGCAGGTGGCGGCTTCCTGGGCGCTCGAGACGACGGTCGGGACGCCCGAGGAGGCGCGACAGCTCCTCGCCGATCAGATGCCGTTCCACGTTGCCGATCCGACGGGGCCGCTCGTCGCCGAGCTCGTCGACGCCGATCGCGTCGTCTATCGGCCCGAGGTGCTCCGCCACTTCGCCGCAGGGGGTGAGTACGGGATGTCAGATCTCCGCGTGGAGCTGCGCACTGTCTCGACGCCGACGCTCGTGCTCAGCGGCCTTCGTGACCGCACGACGCCCGCGTCGTCGGCGCACGAGCTGACCGAGATCCTGCCGCGGTGCGAGGAGGTGGTCTTCGCGCGGAGCGCGCACATGATGCTCTACGAGGAGCCGGAGGCCGTGACCGCGGCGCTCCTCGGCTTTCTCGGGCGTCACTGAGGAGTGAACCGAGAGAGAGAGGAGGGCAGCCCGTTTCGGTTCGAAATCCTCCAACTTGACATAACACCGGTTATCGTGCACTGAAGTGGGACGCGTTCTGCGCCACGAGTGAGAGCGCCGGGGGACGTCATACCGTGCTGGAGAAGTACGCACCCTGGATCAGCGTCGCCCCGGATGCGTCGCGGCGGCGATCCTGTGACGGTTGAGTCATGGGAGTACTCGATCGCGTCGTCGTCGGTGTCGATGGAACCCAGCATGGCTTCGAGGCACTGCGCCAGGCTCTGGCATTGGTTCCTCCGACGGCGTCCGTGTACGCCGTAACCGCGCTCGACACGAGCATCGCGGCTCACGCGGGCTTCAACATGAGCCACCTCATGGAGCAGCTGGAAGATGAGGCGGAGAAGGCATGTGCGACTGCAAGTGCGATGCTGGACGCTGTTCCCGACGGTCGAGCGACCATCGTCAGAGGCGATGCGAAGGCCGTCCTACGCGCCGCCTGCGCCGAGCACGAGGCGACTCTGCTCGCACTCGGCGGCCGTGGCAGCAGCCGGTTTCTCGGCATTCTCGCCGGTGAGACGGCATCCACGCTTCTCCACGAGGCCACCCAGTCGATCCTGTTGGCCCGCCCGCAAGGCGCTGCGCGCTGGCGGCCGACGCGGATCGTCGTCGGCCTGGACGGCTCGAAGTTCTCCCTCGCCGCGCTCTCGGTGGCCGATGAGCTGGCGGCCCGGCTCGGCTCGAACGTGAAGGTGGAGTCGGCGAACGGGGGAAAGCGGGTCGACCCCGAAGGCCCGTGGATCGATCGGGTCGACACCTGGGACCCCGGGCATCCAGTTGTGGCCCTTCTCGACCGCTCCCTTCACGCAGACCTGATCGTCGTCGGCTCGCGTGGGCTGCACGGCGTCCGCGCACTCGGAAGTGTCAGCGAGCGTGTCGCGCACCGAGCCGAGTGCTCCGTTCTGCTCGTGCACGAACCGGTGCCGGACGCCCAGCCGTAGGTGTGCCGGGGCCGCGTTGCGAATCCGGCCTCTGGACAAGACGGGGTCGAAGATGGGAGAGTGTGGAACCGCTCATGGTTCCCCACTAGATGACGACTATCGACATCGAGACCCTGCTGGCGCAGGACGAGGTCAAGGCTCTGATCGAGGCGAGCGAGCATGCCGGCTCCATCCAGATGCAGGAGCTCGCTGACGTCGTCGAGACGCACGAGCTCGCTCCGCTCGAGCACGACGCGCTCCTGCGCGAGCTCGACAAGCGGGGGATCGAGGTCATCGACGTCCCGCACGCGCCGTCACCTCCCCCACCCCCTGTTGCCACAGCGGAATCGACGACCGATGCGCTGCAGCTCTTTCTGCGAGAGGCGGGCCGACACACGCTCCTCACGGCAGCCCAGGAGGTTGCCCTCGCAAAGCGCGTCGAACGTGGCGATCTCGTCGCGAAGCAGACCATGATCCAGTCGAACCTACGGCTCGTGATCTCGATCGCGAAGAACTACCGCAACCAGGGGCTCCCCTTTCTCGATCTGATCCAGGAGGGCACGCTAGGGCTGATCCGGGCGGTCGAGAAGTTCGACTGGCGACGCGGCTTCAAGTTCTCGACCTACGCGACCTGGTGGATCCGCCAGGCGGTCGCGCGGGCACTCGCCGACAAGGCGCGGACGATCCGGATGCCCGTGCACATCGTCGAGCGGTTGCAGAAGATCAACCGCGCCGATCGCTCGCTCTGGACCGTCCTCGGGCGCGAGCCGACGGTCGAGGAGATCGCGGACGAGGCCAACCTGACCGTCCAGCAGGTGCTCGAGGTCAGAGCGGCGGCGCGCGCCTCGGCGAGCCTCGATGCTCCCGTCGGCGACACGGGCGACGCCGTCCTGGGCGACTTCGTCGCCGGCGACGAGCTTCTCCCCGAGGAGACGGTCGAGCTCGAGCTGCGCAGCCAGGCCCTGCAGGCCGCGCTCTGCTCGCTCCCCGAGCGTGAGCGCGAGGTGGTCACCCTCCGCTACGGCCTCGGCGGGATCGAGCCGAAGACGCTCGAGGAGATCGGGCGGCGTCTCGGGCTCACGCGCGAGCGCGTCCGCCAGATCGAGATCGACTCGCTTCGTCGCCTCGCAGGTCAGCGCGAGATGCAGTCTGTGATGTAGGTGCGGGGACGCGCTTGGCGCGTGGCCCGAGCTCTATGTCCTGAGATACAGCTCCAGCGCCGGAGCGACCGAGCGGAGTTCACGCAGCGCACGGGTCTCGAGCTGGCGGACGCGCTCGCGCGTGATGCCCAGTACCTCCCCCACCTCTTCGAGCGTCTTCGGACGGCCGCCGTCCAGGCCGAAACGCTCGGTCAGGACGCGCTGCTGACGTGGGTTCAGGCGCAGCATCGCCTCGGCGAGCTCCGACGACCGGAGGCTCTCTGACGTCTCCGACTCGGGCGCGAGTGCATTCTCGTCCTCGATCAGGTCGCTCATCACGCTCTCCCCGTCGCCAACCGGCGTGTCGAGTGAAACGTGATCCTGAACCAGCTCGAGCAGCATCTGCACCTTCGCGGGTGTGAAGTCGACCTCGACCGCGATCTCCTCGACACTCGGATCGCGGTTGAGCTTCTGACCGAGCGTGCGCCGAGCGCGCGTCACGCGCCGCACCTGATCGGCGACGTGGACGGGCAGGCGAATAGTCCGCCCCTGCTCCGCGAGCGCGCGGGAGACTGCCTGCCGAATCCACCAGGTCGCGTAGGTCGAGAGCTTGTAACCGAGGGTGTAGTCGAACTTCTCGACGGCGCGGATCAGCCCGAGGTTCCCCTCCTGGATCAGATCGAGCAGCGGCACCCCCGCACGCGTGTAGTGCCGCGTGATTGACATCACGAGCCGGAGGTTGCACTCGATCAACCGGCTCTTGGCCTCCTCGTCGCCGAGATCCTTGCGCCGCGCGAGCTCACGCTCCTCTGCGTGCGTCAGGAGCCGGCCATTGCCGATCTGGCGCACGTAGAGCTTTAGCGGGTCCTGCGTCGCGGTCTCTGCCGTATCCTTCGGCCCGTCGTCGGGCACGTGACCGAAGAGCGGCTCGGCGAGGTTGCCTTCCATGCCACACCTATCGGCGCCGTGCCTCCCCCACTTGAGGCATCCGAGACGGCGGAAGAGGATTCCCCACACGAAGCACGTACAGAAACCTCATCTTCGGCCGATACCTTCACCACACGATGTCCGATTCGGGTGATCGAATCCTCTGATGTGCGGAATCGCGGGATACAGCCTCGCGGCGGATTCGTGCGTCGATCGGACGCTCGCGGCGCAGGCGCTTCTCGCAGGGATCGCCGAACGAGGCGCTGACGCAGCCGGATACGCCTACCGCGGCCGCACGCCCTCGGTGACCCTCCACAAGCAGCGCACCGGCGCGACGGACCTCCTCGACGCGGTCGAGCTTCCACACGACGTCGTCGAGGCACTCGTCCACGTCCGCGATTTCACCAAGGGCCATCCGACCCTCCTCGCCAACAATCATCCGATCCGGCACGGCTCGGTCGTCGGGATCCACAACGGCGTCATCGACAACGACGAGGAGATCTTCGCCGAGCACGGCCTCGTGCACGCCGAGCCTGGAATGACGGTCGACTCTGAGGCAATCTTCGCCCTCGTGCAGCAGCGCGGTGCCGACCGCACGATGCTCGAGGAGTTGCGCGGGACGATGGCGACCGCGTGGCTCGACGAGCGGATCCCACGCGGGCTCTCGCTCGCACGAGGGGTCGCGCGGCCGCTCTGGATCGGGCGTGCACGTCGCGAGCTCTTCTTCGCCTCCACGAAGTCCGCGCTCGAGGTCGTCGAGGGAGCCCTCCGACTCACGCTGCGCAAGCGCGAGATCTCCGAGGGACGCCTGTTCTTCATCGACGACGGCAAGATCGTCAGCGAGACGCGGTTTCGGCCCGACACGTCGTGCCGCCACCGCAGGACGACGCAACCGATCGCGACTCCTCACGAAGGGGTCGCCTGCCTCGCGAAGCTCGCTACCCTCGTCGCGCTGTAGGGGCGGGACGTGTCCCGCCCGACGTCCAGCCGGGCGTCACGGCATCACAACGAGCCGTCGGCGTGCACCGTGACACCTTCCTCCCGCAGGCGCTCGCGCACGAGGAACTGGAAAGCGGCCCACGGCCCGGCGTCGATGTCGATGAGCCGGTAGACCTGCCACTCTGACTGGAGCTCGGGCCGGCGGCTGCGGGCGCTCTTCCAGTCGGCCATCTTCGGCAGGCGGCCCAGCTCTCTCGCCAGCTCGGCGCCATGCTCGACGGCACGCTCGAGCTTCTCGTCACCGACCGGGACGTCGAATCCCGCCTCCCGCAGAGCGGCGCTGAGGGAGCCGAACGTGTGCCAGATCAGTGACTTCGACGCCACCCGCTTGCGGTTCGCGTCGAGATCACGCGCCGTCGGTGTTCGTCCGAGCTCCAGGCCGAGCTCCCGCAGCTGGTCGAGGAGCTCGTCGCGGCTGATGAACCTGCGCGGTGTCAGGCCTGCAGCACGCTTTGCCGCATTCCACGTGCCGAAGTGCTCGATTACCGTCTGCGGGTGCACCTCCGCCTCCGGGTCGGCCGCGAACTCGCGCATCGTCGGCGAACGGCCGAGGCGCTCCGCGCTCGCGCGCAACTGCTCGAGGATCTGCTCGTCGCTATAGCGCCGTCTGATGCCTGCGCGAAACTCTGCGAGAGCCGCCTCGTCGATCCCGGCGAGGGCCGGGTGTCGGCGACGGGGCCTGGACATATGCAATCACTGTAGATCATTCTGCGATATTTGCAAATGCCCCAGAGCACGACTGCTGCGACGGCTCCGGGTAGGCTCGGAGCCCATGGGAATGCGCCTGACCGTCGAGACGTCCGCTGCCCGCCTCGTCGGGCGGGTGTCACGTGCAGCCGGGCGCGGCGGCGGCACGACGCTGCCCGGAAAGCTCCTCTGGAAGATCGATCCCGCGGCGATCGACGCGCTCGCGGCGCGGCTGCCCTCGGGTACTGCGCTCGTCTCTGCGACGAACGGGAAGACGACGACGAGCGCGATGCTCGCACGAATTCTGGGTCGACGGTATCGCCTCGCGTGGAACAACTCGGGCGCCAATCTCGCCTCGGGTGTCGCCTCCACCCTCCTCTCGGCGCAGGACGCGGAGCTGGCGCTGCTCGAGGTCGACGAGTTCGCCCTCCCGGAGGTGATGCGGAGGGTACGACCGCGCGTGGTTGCGCTCGGGAACCTCTTCCGCGACCAGCTCGACCGCTACGGGGAGCTCGAACACATCGCGGAACGCTGGCGCGCCTCGGTCACGACGCTCTCCCCCACGTCGCAGCTCGTCGTCAACGCCGACGACCCCCTCGTGGCCCATCTCGCCGAAGGGCGGGACCGGTCGCTGCGCTACGGCGTCGACGACCAGCGCCTCGCCCGGCCCCGGCTCCAGCATGCGGCGGACTCGAAGTACTGCGTCCGCTGTGGCAGCCCGTACGCGTATGCCGCCGTCTACGTGGGACACCTCGGCGACTACCGCTGCCCTGCCTGCGGCCACGCGAGGCCGCCACTCGACGTCGCTGCGCGCGCGATCGACCCCCAGGGACTCGATGCCACCGTATTCGATCTCGTCACCCCGGCCGGCACTGCGCGCCTCCGACTGCCGCTTCCCGGTCTCTACAACGTCTACAACGCGCTGTCGGCCGCCGCCACGGCGCTCGCGCTCGACGCTTCGCTCGACGAGATCGTCGGCGGTCTCGAGACATTCAACGCCGCCTTCGGTCGCTTCGAGCGCATCGAGGCAGGCGACCGCCAGATCCTGATGCTGCTGATCAAGAACCCCGCAGGCGCCAACGAGGCGGTGCGCACGCTCGAGGAAGGCGGTGTGCCCCGAATCCTGCTGGTCGCGCTGAACGACCGCATCGCCGACGGCCGGGACGTCTCCTGGATCTGGGACGTCGACTTCGAGCCGCTCCTCGAGCGGGCCGAGCGGATCGTGGTCAGCGGCGAGCGGGCCGCCGAGCTCGCGTTGCGATTCACCTACGCCGACTTCGATCCCGCGCAGCTCGAGGTGATTCCCGACCTGCGGCGGGCGCTCGACCGGGGGCTCGAGCATACGCCGGCCGGGAGCGAGCTCGGCGTCCTGCCGACGTATACGGCCATGCTCGATCTGCGTGCGATAGCCGTCTCCCGCGGCCTCGTGCGGCCGTTCTGGGAGGAGGCGTCGTGAGGATCCGTGTCGCCCACCTCTATCCGGGCTACCTCAACATCTATGCCGACCGCGGCAACATCGCGGTGTTCGGGCGCCGTGCCGGCCTGCGCGATCATGAGCTCGAGATCACGGCGGTCGCGCCCGGCGACGCGTTTGCGCCCGCGTCGTTCGATCTGATCTACGTCGGCGGTGGTCAGGATCGCGAGCAGGCGCTGATCGCACCCGACCTCGCCGCCCGCGGCGATGGTCTCCGCGACGCAGTGGCCTCGGGCACGGCGCTTCTGGCCGTGTGCGGCGGGTACCAGCTTCTCGGGCGCGGCTACCGGGGGCGCGACGGCTCCTGGATGCCGGGCGCGGGGCTCTTCCCGCTCGAGACCATCGCGGGCGACAGACGCCTGATCGGCGACGTGCTCCTCGACGTCGATCTCGACGGCGTCCAGACGACCGTCGCGGGGTTCGAGAACCATGCCGGCCGAACGCTGCTCGACGTGGGTGCGCTTCCGCTGGGACGGGTCGTCGCGGGGCACGGGAACGACGGAACGAGCGGCTTCGAGGGCTGTCGGGTCGCATCCGCGATCGGCACGTATCTGCACGGCCCGCTCCTCCCCCGGAACCCGGTTCTCGCGGACTGGCTGCTCTCGCGCGCGCTCGAGCACTCGGGCACGGACGGCGGGCTCGAGCCACTCGACGACGAGCTGGAGCGCCTCGCGCACGACGTCTCGGCGGGGCGCGCTCGCTCGCGCGGCGGCCGCTAGAGAAGGCACCCGCTACGAGTCGACGAGACGCTCGCGAATGCGCTCGAGGTCCACCGGCGCCACCCCCGCCTCACCGAGATACGCCTCCACCCCGCCCGCACCGTGGAGCCACTCGAGCACCAGGCGCATCGTGGAGAGCTCCGCTGCGGCAAGTCGGCGCCGCAGCTCGCGATCGGGCTCGTCGGCCGCGGCGGCGATCCAACCGTCGAAGAGGTGGCGCATGTTCGGCGCGCTCTCCGCGTAGTCCCTGACGATCGCGTCTTCACGGACGCCTGCGACGGCGAGCACGAGGGCCGAGACGATGCCGGTCCGGTCCTTGCCCGCAAAGCAATGGATCACGACGCCCTCGTCGGGCCCGGCCGAGGCGACGGCTGCGACCGCGGCCGCCACGGTCTCGGGCCGTTGCTCCAGGGTGCGAATGTAGGAGCCGGCGTGTGCTGCGCCCGGATCGTCCGTCTCCATCAGTCGCTCGGCGATGGCGCCCTCGATGACCGGGTCACGTGCGCCGAACAGCGAGATCCCGACCACGTCCATCCCTTGCGGAGGCGCGGGCTCACCGGCTCTCTCGCTCTCGAAGCGCAGATCGACCGCGCGGCGCACGCCGTGGTCGAGCGCCGCCCGCCATCCCGATGCAGTGAGGTTGCGGATGTTGTCGGCCCGCACGATCGCGCCGTGCCGCGTGCGGCCTCCAGCGACCGTCTCGAGCCCTCCGAGGTCTCGGACGTTGAAGCACCCGTCCCAGGCGAGCGAGCGCTCTACGGCGCCCACAGCGACCCGAGATACACGCAGGCATCGCCCGGCTGGAACCGACGCAGGAATCGGCCGATCGGCGGGTGCAGAGACAATCCCTCGAGCTCGTCGAGGTCGAACAGGCGATGGCCACGGACGGCAGCGTCCCGGGAGACGACGTCCGCGAGCGAGCCGGTCAACTCACCGGCGAACACGATGTGAACGACGTGCTTCGACCAGAGGCTTCGCTCCGGCGAGATCGAGTCGACGATCACGACCGGGCCTTCGACCGGAATCTCGTCGCCCCCGTCGATCAGCCCCGTCTCCTCCGCGAGCTCTCGCTCGAGCGCCTCGGTCAGCGTCTCACCGCTGCGGACTCCCCCACCCGGCAGCAGCCAGTTGTCGCGCCCCCGCTTCTCGTGCCGGCAGAGCAGGATCCTCCCGTTCCAGCGGAGGATCGCCGAGACGCGAATGCGAGGCTCCGGTCTCACGCGGTTCTCACCGAATCCCCGAGGAGCCGAAGCCACCGCTGCCGCGCGCGCTCGTGGCGAGATCCGTGACCTCGACGATCTCCACCGGCGTCACGGGCATGACGAGGAGCTGGGCGATGCGCATCCCTCGCTCCACCGTGAACGCCTCGGCGTCCGTGTTCAACAGAATGACCTGAACCTCGCCGCGGTAGCCCGAATCGATCACCCCCGGAGCGTTCACGATGGAGATCCCGTGCCGGAGCGCGAGCCCCGAGCGCGGCGCGAGGATCCCGGCATGGCCCTCCGGAATCTCGACCGCGAGCCCGGTCGGCACGAGCGCCCGCCCGCCCGGGCCGATCGTCAGCTCCTCGCAGGAGCTCAGGTCGAGCCCTGCATCGGTGTCATGGGCGCGCGCCGGGAGAACCGCGTCATCGCGGAGTTTCGTGACGCGCAGCTCGATCATTTCCTGGCGACGGACCCCAGGTCGTCTCCCGCGACGAGGTAGCGCGCGAATCGTCGGCTGTCCCGGTGCGAGAGCTTTGCGCGGATCAGGACGCCCTCATCGGTATCGAGCCGCTCGTCGATCGGGGCGCCGAGCCCGTAGAGCGCCGACAGCGCGGTCCCGTCGTCGTAGGGCACGAGCAGTCGCACGTCCTCGTAGCGGTCGGCGAACAGCGCCGCAACGCGCTCGCGAAGCTCGTCGAGCCCCTCGCCGGTGACGGCCGAGACGCGCAGGGCCTCGGGGAAGCGGTTTGCAATGCGGCGTTGCCCGAGCGGGTCGAGCCGGTCGATCTTGTTCATCACCAGCGTGATCGGGAGGTCGTCGCCGCCGATCTCCGTGAGCACCGCGTCGACGGCGGCGATCTGCTCTCGGAGCCGGTCCTCCGGCAGGGACGCGTCGACGACGTGCAGGATCAGATCGGCGACGAGCGTCTCCTCGAGCGTCGAGGCAAACCCCTGGACGAGCTGCGTCGGCAGGCGCCGGATGAAGCCGACGGTGTCGGTCACGAGGTAGCGCTTGCCGTCGAACTCGAACCCTCGTGTCGTGGGATCGAGTGTCTCGAAGAGCCGGTTCTCGACCGAGACCTCGGCGCCGGTAAGGGCGTTCAGAAGCGTCGACTTGCCGACGTTCGTGTACCCCGCGAGCGCGACCGTGGGCACCTCGGCCCGCTTGCGCTCCTTGCGACGCACTCCCCGCTGCGCCTGAAGCCCCTTGAGCCGATTTCGGAGGACGGTGATGCGGTGGCGCGCCATGCGACGGTCGCTCTCGAGCTGCGACTCGCCGGGGCCACGGGTGCCGACGCCGCCGCCGAGGCGCTCGAGGTGCTTCCACATCCCGCGCATCCGTGGCAGGTTGTACTCGAGCTGCGCCAGCTCGACCTGGAGCTTTCCCTCGGCGCTGATCGCGTGCTGCGCGAAGATGTCGAGAATCAGCTGCGTCCGGTCGACGACGCGGGTCGAGAGTGCGTCCTCGAGCGCACGCTGCTGGGTCGGATCGAGCTCGTCGTCGACGATCAGGACGTCGGCGCCGCAGTCGGCATACAGCGTCTTCAACTCCTCCAGCTTGCCCTTGCCGACGTACGTCTTCTGATCCGGCCGGTTGCGCTGCTGCACGAGCTCCTCCACCGGGACGACGAGCGCTGTACGCGTGAGCTCGCGAAGCTCCCCGAGCTCGTCCTCGGCATCTGCCCCTTTCGGGAGCACGGCAAGCAGGAGCCCCTTCTCGGGCTCCTGCCCTTCCGGGGTGTCGGATCGTTTCGTGATGGAGAGAGTATGCCGGTACGCTCGCGGAATGACAGCCCTGGCGCAGCGGCTCGCCGAGCGAACGCTCGAGCTCGTCGACATTCCGTCGGAGAGCCTGCACGAGGCTGTGGTGCGCGCGCACGTGCTTTCGCTCGTTCCGCCGGCCTTCGAGGCGGAGTACGCGGCGGAGGATGCGTTCGTCTTCGCACGACCGAGACGGGAGGGCTTTCCGCTCGTCGTGCTCGTCGGTCACTACGACACCGTCCCGGCGCAGGGCAACGTCCCCGGCCGCATCGAGGACGGCGCCGTCCACGGTTGCGGCGCCACCGACATGAAGGGCGGCGTCGCCGTCGCGCTCGAGATCGTGCGCGGTCTCGCGCTTCGGGAGCCGGGGCCGATCGACGTCGCACTCCTCCTCTTCGGCAAGGAAGAGCTTCCCGCGCAGTTCAGCCCGCTGCCCGACCTGTTCGAGCGGTCGCAGCTCGTTGCCGACGCCGATCTCGCGATCCTGCTCGAGCCGACAGACCTGACGCTCCAGGCGGGCTGTCTCGGCAACATGAACGCCCGGATCACGTTCTCGGGCATCAGCGGGCACTCGGCACGGCCCTGGACGGCGGAGAACGCGATCTCGAAGGCGATCCTCGCGCTCGGTGACCTCGCCACCGTCGAGCGGCGCGAGGCAATCGTCGGCGGGCTGCCGTTCTACGAGGTCGCCTCGATCACGCAGATCGAGGGTGGCATCGCCTCGAACGTGATTCCCGACCGCGCGGTCGCGACGCTCAACTTCCGCTACGCCCCCGACCGCACGCCGGAGAGCGCGGCCGAGCATCTCCGCTCGCTCACGCCCGAGGGAGCAGAGCTCGAGATCACCGCCGACTCGCCTCCGGCGACGGTCGTCACCGACACGCCACTCGTCCGAGCCCTTCGCGACGCGGGCGACCTGACGTTCGAGCCCAAGCAGGCGTGGACGAACGTCGCGGATTTCACGACGCGCGGGATCGACGCGATCAACTTCGGCCCCGGCGCGACGCGCTATGCGCACCGACGAGACGAGCAGGTCGAGATCGACGCGCTCGTGACCGCCTACGAGACGTTGTCGCGGTTCCTCTCGGCCGAGTAGCCCGTGCCCGTCTCCCCAATCCTCTCCGGCCAGGCGACGTACCCGTTCGTACGGCTGAACCAGACGGCGGCCGCACGGAGAGAGGCGGGGCTCGAGGTGATCGACTTCGGGATGGGTGACCCGCGCGAGCCGACCGACCCCCGTATCATCGAGGCGCTGAAGAACGGCGTCCGCGAGCGGATGGGCTATCCCGCCGCCGTGGGGCTGCCAGAGCTCCGCGAGGCGGTGGCCGGGTGGGTCGGGCGGCGGTTCGGCGTCGTGCTCGACCCCGACACGAACGTTATCCCGACGCTGGGGTCGAAGGAAGCGATCTTCTCCTTCGCCCAGGTCGTGCTCGACGTCGCCGGCGGCCGGGACACGGTCGTGCTGACGGAGCCCGGCTACCCGGTCGGGGTTCGCGGAGCGCAGTTCGCGGGCGCTCGGGTCGAGGAGCTCCCGCTGCTCGAGACGAACGGGTTTCTCCCCGATCTGGATGCCGTCGCTCCCGAGACATGGCGCCGCACGGCCCTCGTGTGGGTCAACTACCCGAACAACCCCACCGGCGTCACGGCCCCGCTGTCGTTCTTCGAGCATCTGGCGACGCTGGCACGCGAGCACGACTTCGTCCTCGCCTCCGACGAGGCCTACACCGAGCTGTGGTTCGACGAGCCTCCCGTGTCGGCGCTCCAGATCGCGGACTGGACGAATCTCGTCGTCTTCAACACGCTCTCGAAGCGATCGTCGATGACGGGCTACCGCTCGGGCTTCGTCGCCGGCGACCCGGCGCTGATTGCGGCACTGAGGCAGTTCCGCCCGAACGTCGGCACCGCGCCGCAGGAGTTCGTCCAGCGAGCGTCGGTCGTCGCCTGGGGCGACGAGGAGCATGTCGAGCGCGCCCGCCTGGCGTATGCCGCCAAGCGCGCTCTCTTCCTCGACCTGTTCGGGCGCGTCGGCCTGCGCGACGCGGGAGGACCGGCGACGATGTATCTCTGGGTCGCGATCCCGGAGGGGGAGAGCTCTGAAGCGATGGCCACGCGACTGCTCGACCACGGCGTGATCGTCGCACCGGGCTCCTTCCTCGGCGCCTCCGGTGAGGGGTACATCCGCTTCGCGCTCGTGCCGACGCTCGGGGAATGCGAGCGTGCGGTCGCGATCCTGGAGAAGGCGCTCTGAGCGCTTCTCCCGCCGCCGCAGGTCCGGGTCCGCGACAATTGAGGGCAATGGAGCTCGCGCAGCAGATCGACGAGATGTGGGAGTCGGGCTCGCTCGACGGCCCTGCCATCGAGCAGGCGATCGCCCTGCTCGATGCGGGCGCGGTCCGCGTCGCCGAGCCCGTCGACGGTGACTGGTGTGTGAACGAGTGGGTCAAGAAAGCGATCCTGCTCTACTTCCGCGTCCGCAAGGTCGAGCCGATGAACATCGGTGGTCTCCAGTTCCTCGACAAGATCCCCGTCAAGTCGGACTACGCCGACCGGGGCGTGCGCGTCGTCCCGCCGGGCGTGGCGCGGTACGGCTCGTTCCTCTCCGAGGGGTGCGTGCTCATGCCCGGGTACGTGAACATCGGCGCGTGGGTCGGGCCGCGAACGATGGTCGACACCTGGGCGACGGTCGGCTCGTGCGCGCAGGTCGGCGCCGATGTCCACCTCGCGGGCGGCGTCGGCATCGGGGGCGTGCTCGAGCCACCCCAGGCCTCACCCGTGATCATCGAGGACGGAGCGTTCATCGGCTCGCGGGCTGTGATCGTGGAGGGCGTGCGCATCGGCGCGGGGGCCGTGATCGCACCGAACGTCGTCCTGTCTGCGTCGATCCCGATCATCGACGTCACCGGCCCCGAGCCGGTCGAGTACCGCGGCCAGGTCCCGGCGCGCAAGGTCGTGCTGCCGGGCGTGCGCCAGAAGGAGTTCGCCGCCGGCGCCTACGGGTTGCAGTGCGCTCTCATCGTCGGCGAGCGAAGCGCCTCGACCGACCTCAAGACCTCGCTCAACGCCGTTCTCCGCGAATTCGAGATCGCGGTCTGACCGCCCGACTGACAGCCCCGCTCGTCGTTCTCGCATTCGTCGCGCTGACCGCGGGCTGCGGGAACAGCAACGATTCGCCCGAGGTGACGGCTCCGATCGCGACGATCACCCAGGACACGACGCCCGCGGTCGATCCGACGCCCGCTGCCACGACGCCCGCTGCGACCACGCCTGCCGCCACCACGCCCGCGACGCCCAAGCCGACGACGGTGACGATCGTGGTCGAGAACGGAGCGCCCAAGGGCGGAATCGAGCGGGCCAAGGTGAAGAAGGGCGACAGGGTCGTCCTTGTCGTGCGCTCCGACGTCGCCGACGAGGTGCACCTGCACGGATACGACCGCTCCGCCGAGATCGAGGGCGGCGTCGCGAAGATCGCGTTCACAGCCTCGGTGCCGGGCCGCTTCGAGGTCGAGCTCGAGCGCCTCGGCGTGCCGATCGGCGAGCTGACCGTCAGTCCCTGAGCGGGGCTAGAGCTCGGTCGAGCCCCGGGCGATCAACTCGGCCGGGCCCGTGAGGGACGCTCGCCCGCCCGCGATCGTCACGAGCAGATCGCCCCCCGGAAGATGCACGGAGACCGGGCTCTCGCACCAGCCGCGTTCGACGGCGACGGCGGCCGCCGCTACCGACGACGAGCCGGAGGCGCTCGTCTCCCCCGCTCCCCGCTCCCAGACGAGCACCGTCAGGTCGTGACCTCCGTCGACCCGGACGAGCTGCACGTTCGTACGCTCGGGGAAGCGAGGATGGTTCTCGACGAGAGGGCCGAGCCTGAGAAGGTCCTCCCGCGTCGGCGCGTCGAGCCGGATGACGGCGTGCGGATTGCCGACTGACGCCGTGGTCAGCGCGACACCATCGAGCTGCTCCGGCGCTCCGACCGTGACCTCCCCCATGTCCGTGTCTGCCCGAAGCCCGTCGAGCATGCGCGCGGCGACGTGCCTGCCGCCGGTCTCGATCGTGACCTCCCCCGCGCCGGTCTCGGCTGCCAGCCAGCGTGCAGCGATGCGAACGCCGTTCCCGGACATCTCGGCGACCGAGCCATCGGGATTCCAGATCGTGACGACAGCGTGCGCCCCGTCGCGCCGAGTCACCTCGAGCACGCCGTCGGAGCCGATCCCAGTCTCGATCGAGCACAGGCGGCGTACGCGTTCGGCCGTCAGCCCGCCTGCGTCGGGTTGCTCGACGACGAGGTAGCTATTGCCGAGCGCGTGCCACTTCGAGAACTGCATTCGCCACCTCCTCGGGAGTCCCGGTCGCGTCAACGCTAACGAGGCCGGAGATCCTGCGCATCCACTTGCGCTGGTAGGCGGCGTACCGGCGGGTTCGCACGATGATCCGATCGCGCGCCTCCGCGTCGGGGAGGGTCGCGATCTCCGTCAGGCCGAGCGCCTTGACGGCCGTCTGCGAAACGCCGGTTGCCAGGGCCGCTCGTACCTCTGCGACGACCCCGTCGCGGAACATGGCGTTCGTCCGTTCCACGATCCGGCGCTCGAGAACGTCGGCGGGGACGCCGAGACCGACGATCACGGTCGGATGGCGGGTCGACGCGGCCCACAGGCGGTCGTCCGCCGGGACGAGAGACGCGCCGGCCTCGGCCAGCTCGAGCGCCCGAGCCAGTCGTCGCGTGTCGTTGACGTGCACGACGGCTGCAGCCCCTGGGTCGAGGCCGGCAAGGCGCGCGTGAGCCGCCGTGCGATCGTGCGCGATCTCCGTGAGGATCCGCTCGCGCACGCCGTCCCCGGGGGGCGCCGGCACGTCGAGATCGGCGAGCGCTGCACGGAGGTACAGTCCCGTCCCTCCGCTGACGACGGCGGAGCCTCTCGTCGCGACGAGGGCATCGATGGCTGCGTGCGCGAGCGATGCATACTCTCCGACCGACATCTTCTCGTCGAGGGCGCGGATTCCGACGAGCCCCGTCGGCCGGGTCGGCTGATTCGTCAGGATCGCCAGACCGCGGTACACCTGGAGCGCATCACACGAGACGACCCCTGTTCCAAGCGTGTCGGCAACGCGCTCGGCCACGGCGCTCTTGCCCGAGGCTGTCGGCCCGAAGACGGCGATCACGGCGACCATCGGCAGGTGTGCTCAGGCAGGAACGGCGGAGGCCACGCTGCCGCGGAGCGTCGTCGATGTGGCCCCGTCGATCGTGACGTCGACGAGGTCCCCCGCCTCGCCCGCGCCCGAGAACACGACCGTGGTGTTGCGTCGCGTCCGCCCGCGGAGCAGCGACCCGTCCGTCCTGCTCGGTCCCTCGACGAGCACCTGCTCGATGCGGCCGATGCGCTCGGCGTTCCGCTCGGCGGCGATGCGCTGGACGACCTCGACGAGCTGCTCCAGCCGCTCGTGCTTGACGGGCTCGGGAACCTGGTCCGCCATCGTCGCGGCATCGGTTCCCCTGCGCGGCGAATAGATGAACGTGAACGCGCTGTCGTAGCGTACCTCCTCGACGACGGCGAGCGTCTCTGCGAAGTCCTCCTCCGTCTCGCCCGGGAAGCCGACGATGATGTCGGTGCCGAGCGCGAGATCGGGGATTGCCTCTCGCAGGCGGCCGACAAGGGTCAGATAGCGCTCGCGGGAGTAGGTACGCCTCATCGCCTTGAGGAGTCGCGTCGAGCCCGACTGGAGCGGGAGATGGATGTGCTCGCAGACGGCGTCGCACTCCGCCATCGCGGCGATCACGGGCTCGCGGAAGTCCTTGGGGTGCGGGCTCGTGAAGCGGATTCGCTCTATCCCTTCCACGGCGTCGCAGGCGCGGAGGAGCTCGCCGAACTCGGTGCGGACGTCCGGCGCCAGATCGCGCCCCCACGAGTTCACGTTCTGGCCGAGCAGCGTGATCTCGCGAACGCCGTCGTGCGCGAGGCGCGTCACCTCGGCGACGATGTCCCCGGGACGACGACTCTGCTCGCGCCCCCGAACCGCGGGCACGATGCAGTAGGAGCACGTCGAATTGCAGCCCATGGAGACCTGCACCCACGCGTGGGCCGCACGCTCGCGGTGCTGCGGGAGGTGGCCGGCGAAGTGCTCGTGCGTTCCGAAGCGGCCGCGCTCCACACCCTCGCCCCCAACTCCGACCCACTCCCCTAGATGCGGGATCGATCCGGGCCCGAACGCCACGTCGACCTGCGGGTACAGATCGAAGATCCGCTCCCGCTGCGCCTCGGCGTAACAGCCGCCGACGGCGATCACGAGATCCGGGTTCTCGCGCTTCCTGGCGCCGGCGTCGCCGAGATACGCGGAGAGCTTCGTGTCGGGCTTCTCGCGAATCGTGCACGTGTTGAAGACGACGATGTCCGCGTCCTCTTTCGACGTGGCCTCACCGAGGCCGAGCGACTCCAGCATGCCCTTGATGCGCTCGGAGTCGTGGCTGTTCATCTGACACCCGAACGTCGTGAGGTGGTAGCGCCGCATCGATCAAGTGTAGGCGCCGCGGCCGTGGGCCTGGCGGCATTCGTGTGACTCGAAAGGAGGGCCGCACCGACCCCCGCACTCCCTATACATTTCGTGCCATGGCATCGGAGCAGCAATCGCTCGTCGGCGACCTCACAGACGCCCTCGACGTCGGCGGTGAGCCGAGCCTCGAACCGTCGCACTCCGAGCGGCTGGCCCAGCTCGAAACCGAGCATCGTGCCCTCTGCGTCAAGCGCCGGCGGCTACACGAGAGCATCGACCTCCTCGCCGGCCTGGAGGTCTTGAAACCGGATGCCGCCGCGCGCCTCGAGCGCTACCAGGCGACCGAGAGGAACGTCTCGAGGCAGCGCGCCGAGCTGTACCGGCACATCCGCGAGCTGCAGGGCGAGCAGCCACTGCGGCTAGAGCACAACTGACCGCTGCCCTCCAACCGTTGCCCGGTGGTGCCGGCTTACGCGTGGACGCGCTCCCAAGGTCATGATGTCCCGCCGCGGGCTGCCGGCGACGTGCGGTGGTCGCGAACGTGCACCGTGCGGTGTGGGTAGCCAGGATCCGACGAACCTCGGGGTCGGCGCGGACGTTCTCGACGCCGTCCTCTCGGGCAAGATCGCGTCACGACGACGCCACTGGGCGACGTCCGGCGCGCCGCCCAGAAGTCCCCAGCATCAGTCGGCGACGACGTCCGCGACGCTCGCGCCCGTTATCCGGACGAGATCCGCGGTAGCGAGCCGGATCGAGTCCGAGTGTGATCCTGCCTCGACGATCACGGACTCGATGTCCGCGATGCGCCGATCGATGACGACCCGTTCTCCCTCCGGTCCCCCGAAGGGGGGAACGGCACCGAGCTCGAAGGCCGGGTACGCCGCCGCGAGCTCGTCCTCCGTCGCGAATCGAACCGCGTCGATCCCGGTCGCAGCACGGAGCTTGCGCAGCGACAGGCGCTCCGAGGCCGGAATGACGACTCGCAGCTTCCCCTCCTCCGCCTGGACGACGAGCGTCTTGCCCACACGGTCGGCCGACGCGTGCAGCGCGCGCGCCTCGTCGATGGCGGTCTGTGTTCGCGGGTGGCGGCGCGGCTCGAAGCCGACGCCCTGCTTGCGCAGGCTCCGCATCAGCTCCACGGACGCACCGTGCGGCGAGTAGTGGTGAATCGTCGCCTCGCCGTCTGCCGGATAGAGGATGCTCTCGTGACCGTCCTCCCAGCGAACCCTGTAGCGCTCGTGCCCGGGCTCCCCACGGATCTCGAGGATCTCGCCCATCGTCCTCTCGTTGCCGACGTAGTGGCCGCCGACGACGATCACGTCGCCGACTGCCGGCCGTTCGGTCTGCTCGATCGCATGCATGTCGACTCCTTTCGAGAACTGAGTTCAACCCTTGCGCAGTTCCGCGGCGTGCGCATCAGGCCGATCGCTGACCGTCGTCCGTGAATTCACGGACTAGGTGGCGGTCGGTGCCTCAGCTTTGCGATGCGACCGAGACCACTACTGCGCCACGGATCGATCCTGACCTCAGCGCTTCGAGCGCCGCTTCGGCCTCGGCTAGTGCGAACACGGTGACCTCGGTGTGCACCGGCACCCGCGGCGCAATCCTCAGGAACGCCTCACCGTCCGCCCGCGTGAGGTTGGCAACCGATCGGACGCTGCGCTCTCCCCAAAGGAGCTCGTAGGGGAACGCAGGGATCTCGCTCATGTGAATCCCGGCGCACACGACGGTGCCGCCCTTCGCGACTGCGGCGAGCGCGAGAGGCACGAGCTCGCCGGCCGGCGCGAACAGGATCGCGGCATCGAGCTCCTCGGGCGGGCGTTCGTCCGAGCCTCCCGCCCACTCTGCACCCAGGTCACGTGCGAACGCCTGGCCGTCGGTGTCCCCGGGTTTCGTGAACGCGAAGATGCGTCTCCCTTCGGCGCGCGCGACCTGGCAGATGATGTGCGCGGCTGCGCCGAAGCCATACAGCCCGAGCCGCTCGCCGTCTCCGCCGAGCGAGTAGGCGCGGTACCCGATCAGCCCGGCGCAGAGAAGCGGTGCGGCCTGGGTGTCCGGATAGCCCTCGGGGATCGGGAAGCAGTACCGCTCGTCAGCGACGGTCTCTTCTGCGAGGCCACCGTCGATGTCGTACCCGGTGAAGAGGGCGGCGTCGCAGAGGTTCTCGTTGCCGGCGACGCAGTGGCGGCAGCGTCCGCACGTCCAGGCGAGCCAAGGTACCCCGAGTCGCTGCCCGACGGCAAAGCGTGTCACGCCGGCACCGAGCGCATTTACGGTGCCGACGATCTGGTGCCCCAGGACGAGTGGCAGCTTCGGTCTCTCGAGCTCGCCGTCGACGATGTGGAGATCGGTGCGGCAGACCCCGCAGGCGTGAATGTCGAGGCGGACTGCCCCTTGACCCGGCTCGGGACGCCGCATGTCGCGCTCGACGAGCGGCTGCCGTACGCCGGTGAAGACCATCGCCCTCATCCCGTTGCCCGTGCCGACCGCCCCCGGTGACGCTACCTGTGCGACGGCCGTCGCGGCAGGAGCTGCAGAAGCCGCAGGTCGAGCAGCCGCGGCACGAGGCCGCGCGTACGCCGGTCGCGTCGGGTGCGGTCGAGCAGAACCCGCCCGGTCATCAGGATTGCCGTCAATGCGACGATCTGACCGCCCAGGACGATCCGATTCACGTCGATTGCAGGCTTCCACGTGACATCGCCGTTCTCGACGATCCACGCCCCGCTCGGGCGCGCTACGAGGCCGAAGCCACCGCCTCCGCCTTTTGCGCCGTCGCGATCGCCCGTGCCACCCCCGCCCCCGCCGCGGACGGTTGCCGCCGGGATCACCGTGAGCCCGTTCTTCTCGTACGGATCCCCGTAGACGCGTTTGACGCTGATCGCCTCGCGGGCACGCGAGAGCATCTCCTCGATCTGCATGATTCCTCCTCGAGTTGCTCGGCCAGATTGCGCGCAACTCCGCGCATCCATGCTCCATCCTGCACCGCATCGACACGCCCCGCACCCGCGGAAGCGCTGATCCGCCCACCAGGAACTACTGAGCTCGCGAGCGTCTGTCGGCCCGCAGCCGCGACCGGGGCTGATGGGCGCTCGCGCGGACCCGAGCCGGGTCTCGCGGCGAGGACGACCACGCGCCTGCCCGGTCGATCCTCGCCGCGGTCTGCGACCTACGACTTCATCGCGTCCGACACTTCCTCCGACGAGTCCGCGATGGCCCTCTCGAGCTCGTCGTAGTCGCCCTGGTCGATCGCCGCGCTGATCCGCTTGTCCGAGTTGACGAGAGCTGCCTCGACCCGGTCGGCCCAGAGGTCGTCGACGACGGCGACGACTGCGGACGAGCCCGGCGGTAGGTACTCCTCGAGCTCGACCCCCATCTCTTTCTCCTGATGCCGCTTGCTGAGCTTGCCGACGACGGCGCCAATCCCGGCGCCGACTGCGGTAGCCGCGAGAAGCGGTGGTGCGAACAGACCCACTACCAGGCCGGCGCCTCCGCCGAGCACGGCGCCACCCGCGACATGGGCGCCGCTGTCGTGCTCCTGCACGTCGACCTTGCCGTTCGGATCGCGGTTCATCACTACGGCCCCGACGATCTGATAGTCGCCGGCTTGCTCTCCTGCCTTCAACGCCTCGTAGTCGTCGGCTGCCGCCCCTGCCACCGAGTACGTCCCGACCACGAGAATGAGATTTGCGTCTGTCATCGTTCCTCCGTTTGTGGGCATCGACTACGCCATCTCGACGATGACGGCCTCGTACAGGTCGACGGACTCGATGCTCATGCCGAGCCCGCTGATGAGATCGCTACGGAATCCGACGAGCTCCTTCTCGGCAGCGTCTGCCGCCTCCCGGCTCGCCCAGAACAGGACGGCCTGGGCTCGCTGGTTGTCGACGTCGAACAGGCCGATATACCCGGCATAGCCGTCGTGCTGGCTCACCGTCGGGATCACCCTCTCACGGATGACCTGAATCGCTCGATCGCGGCTCTCCGCAGTGGCATTGGACATCGAAATGACTCTTGCGTACATCGTCGCCTCCTGTCTGTTGGTGCGTCTCCGCACGGGCCAACCGCCGTGGCGGGCGGAGCAGTGCCCGGCACGTCGCAGAAATCACGAACAGGCGCGTCCGAGACGGCAGGCGCGGCCCAACCCGCTGACTGCCGACTCTATAGCCGGTGCTCGTAGGCGTCTAGTCGTCGCCGGGCAACCGGGGTCTCAGGGCGGGAGTCGGGAAACGCCCGCCCCGCCGGGGCAGCGACGCCGCGGGCACCGTCCGCACGGAGGCTCGCAGGCGGAGGACGCAGCAGCTCCTGGATCTCGTCCCGTGTCGCGGATCCGGTGAAACCCGCACCGTCGGGCGGGTTTCCGCGCTGGCGGGAGGATTCCGTCGTCGGCAGAGTTGAAGGGTGACCATGCGACCTCGCGATCGCAGTTCCGACTTCCGCCAGGCGGCGACCCCCAACCGGTACTCGGAACGCGATGTGGCGCCGCGGATCGCCGCGTAGGGAGCTCTCAATCGTCCTTCTAGCCGACCGTTTCGATGCTTTCCCCGCCGACACGTCGGATACCTCCGCCGGCTCGTTTGGTTGGCACGCGCTCGACACTGCGGCGGCGCTCGGCCGGCTCGGCTGCAGCGACGCCGGGCTGAGCGCCGAGGCGGCGCGACTCGCGCTCGAGCGGTACGGCCCCAACGAGATCCCGCGCGGGAAGTCGGACGGGCTCGTCGTGTTGTTCGTGCGGCAGCTGATGCAACCGTTGATCTACGTGCTGCTTGCTGCCGCGGTGGTGACGGCGGCGCTTGCACACTGGATCGATGCGGCAGTGATTCTCGGGGTCGTGATCGCGAACTCCGTGATCGGGGTTGTGCAGGAGTATCGGGCGGGGCAAGCGGTCGAGGCACTTCTGGATCTCGTTGCGCAGGAGTCGACGGTGGTCCGCGACGGCGTCGTGCGGCGGATCGACGCGCGCGAGTTGGTGCCGGGTGATGTGATCGTGCTCGATGCGGGCGACAAGGTTCCGGCCGATTGTCGACTGCTCGGGGCGCGCGCGCTGTTCGTCGACGAGGCGTTGTTGACGGGCGAGTCGGTGCCGGTGGAGAAGCTAGAAGCCGGTCCGCTGCCGACGGAGACGCCGCTACCCGAGCGCCGCAACATGACCTACGCGGGGACACTGGTGACAACCGGCCAGGGTCGGGCGGTTGTCGCCCAGACCGCCGGCGCGACGGAGTTGGGCCGGATTTCCGAACTCGTCGGTGCGGCCGAGCCAATTGCGACGCCGTTGACCCGCAAGATCGCGGCGTTCAGTCGCACGCTGACCTTCGCGATCCTCGCGCTTGCTGCTCTGACGTTCCTGATGGCGTGGCTGCGCGGCTACATGCTGCTGGACGGGTTCCTGGCGGCGGTCGCACTCGCGGTCTCTGCGATCCCGGAGGGCCTACCGGCGATCATGACGATCGCGCTCGCGACCGGGGTGCGTCGGATGGCGACCCGGAACGCTGTCGTGCGGCGGCTGCCTGCAGTGGAGACGCTCGGGTCGACGACGGTGATCTGCTCGGACAAGACGGGGACACTGACCAGAAGTGAGATGGTCGCGGTGGAGGTGTTCGCCGGGAGCCGTGTCGAGATCACCGGCACCGGCTACGGGCCGGCCGGGACGTTCCTGGTCGGCGGCAGAGTGCTCGCGCCGCCGCCGCGGGAGGTGAGAGCGCTACTCGAGGCGGCGCTCCTCTGCAGCGATGCGCGCATCGATCGTGTCGGCGATGTCTGGAGCGTCGAGGGCGATCCGACCGAGGGTGCGCTCGTCGCAGCGGCCGCGAAGGCCGGGATCGAGCGCCAGCAGGCAGAGCGGCAGCGACCTCGACTCGACGCGTTGCCCTTCGAGTCGGAGCGCCGGTTCATGGCCACCCTCCATGCCGACGACTCCGGCCCGCGGGTCGTGATCAAGGGAGCGCCCGAAGAGGTGATCGCACGATCGGACGCGGTCGCATGGTCAGGTGAATTGCCGCCGGGTGCATTCCTGGCACAGGCCGAAGCGATGGCCGGCCGCGGGCAGCGGGTGCTGGCTGTTGCCACGAAGCTCGAGGGCGGTGCGCTGCACTTGCTCGAGCACGTCGACCTGGAGGGCGGATTCACTCTGCTCGGGCTAGTGGGGCTCTTCGATCCCCCGCGTGAGGAGGCGGTCCGCGCCGTGGCGGCCTGCCACAGCGCGGGCATCCGGGTCGCGATGATGACGGGCGATCACCCGAGGACAGCCGTCGAGACCGCGCGGGCGGTCGGGATCACCGAGATCGGGGGCCGTGTGCTCACGGGTGCCGATCTGGACCGACTCGCAGACGAGGAGTTCGCCGCGCAGGCACTCCGGACTTCGGTGTTCGCGCGCGTCGCGCCGGAGCACAAGTTGCGGCTGGTGATGGCCCTTCAGCGGCAGGGAGACGTCGTCGCGATGACAGGCGACGGCGTCAACGACGCACCGGCGCTGAAGCAGGCCGACATCGGGATCGCGATGGGGGTCAGCGGCACCGACGTGAGCAAGGAAGCCGCCGACATGGTGTTGCGCGACGACAACTTCGCCACCATCGAGGCCGCCGTCGAGGACGGACGGCGCGTCTACGACAACCTGCTGAAGAGCATCATCTTCATCCTCCCGACGAGCGCCGGCGAGTCGCTGCTCGTCCTACTCGCGATCACCTTCGGGCTGACGCTGCCGATCTTGCCCGCACAGATCCTCTGGATCAACCTTGTCACCACCGTTGCTCTCGCCCTGCCACTCGCACTGGAAGTACTCGAGCCGGACGCCATGCGCCGCCCCCCGCGCCGAATGGACGAGCCCGTGCTCGGACGGTTGGCGATCCAGCGGATCGTGCTCGTCTCCCTCTTCATGTTCGCCGCCGGCATCGCCCTCTTCGAGTGGGAGCAGGCCCGCGGTGCGACGATCGAGGAGGCGCGCACGACCGTCATCGCCACGATCGTCCTCATCGAAGCCTTCTACCTCCTCAACTGCCGCTCCCTCGAGCGTTCGATGCTCGCGGTCGGGCTGTTCACGAATCTCGCCGTCTACTGGGGCATCCTGCTCGTGATCACGCTTCAGCTCGCATTCACGTATCTCCCCCTCCTGAATACCCTGTTCGAGACCGCGCCGATCGGCGCGACGCAATGGCTCGTCGCCACATTCGTCGCCGTACTCGTGCTCCCGTTGATCGCCGTCGAGAAGCGGCTCAACCGCGCGCGAAGCACGGTGCGCCGATCCCCTCGAGACGGGTGAAGCCAGGCGAGCCGTGTACGCGTGAGATCATCGGCCGCGACGTCGCCCGCATCGGCCAGTAGCTTCGCGTGTGAGGGGGCGTACAAAGCGTTCGTTCGCTTCTCTCTGTACGTCCCGCGTGAGCCGTTTGGCACCCCCGGCTCCGGCTTTGCCTGCGGGTCGAGGTCCCCTCTTCGAACCGCGAAAGCCCCGATTCCGGGGCTTTCGTTGATCGAGCCTCTCCCGCTCGGGAGCCGGGGAGCTCACAGCACCCTCGGTAGTGATCCGATCGGCGACGAGCGCCCGTAACACCCACGCCAATGCAATCGATCAGAGGGGATCAGACATGAAGAAGCTTCTTCTCGGCCTCGCGGCCGCGGCAGTCCTTGCAGTTCCTGCAGCCGCTTCGGCAGGCAACGGAACGGACTTCAAGGGGTGCTTCGGCGCCAACTACGGCCAGTCCGGACTCAACTACGGCCAGTTCAAGAAGAATCCGGCGCACGCTGTCGGCGGCGGTTACGGGATTACGGGCGTCCTGGCGGCGCACGGTCCCAATGGGTCTGCATCGCTCTGCCCGGCTGAGTAGCTCGAGGGTCGAGACCCGGCGAGGGCGGCAGCCCGCCCTCGCCGGAAAGACCTCTCCGTCCGTCCCTGAACCATGTTCGATCCCGGCCCGGTATCGCAGGATGCACCGTCCTCGGGCGACGCCCGAGTTCGGGCCGATCTATGACACGGCGTGACAGGGCGTGGCATTCCCGCTGATCTGGCCGCTTCGGGCGTCGGCGATATGACAGCACGTGACGAGCCCTGACGAAAGAGTTAGCCACCTGGCTACCGGACGGGCGGGTTCCGATCGCACCGCCCCCCTCTCCCCTTCGCTCGAGCTCGAGTGCGCGAGAGCCGGTCTCGCGTCGGGAGGCATGCATCCGATCGAGAGTCCGGACGGTAGCCGGACGAGAGCAGGCGGGGGAGGCGTGCCGGTCTCCTGGGTACACGAGGCGCGGAGACTCCTCAGACGGGTGGACGACGATGGCCGATCGTGGCGCAACGTGCCATCCATCGGGGTTGGCGGCTAGCGGGACGCATGGTTGCGAGGGTGCCTTCCAAGGCGTTTGCGGGCTTTGCACGGACTTTCTAACTGCGGTGCCTACGCTCGGGTGTGAGCCGGCCACGCAACTCCGTGAGCCCGCCTTCCGGCGGGTCGTCCAGGCGATGGACGTAGACGAGACTCGGCGTCAGCACGCCATAGGCCCCTTACGGGGCTTTGATCGGTCCGGGAGCGACGGTGGTGTTGCCGCCTGCCGTCTTGGCGGCGGTCCACGTCTTCTCGGTGTAGGCGCCGAAGTAGGGGCCGTACATGTACTTCGTGTACTTCCCAGACGTGTATTTGAAGCTATTCACCGACGTCAGCGTGCCGGTGCCGGTCGTTGTGTTGAAGCCGGCGAACCAGGGGCCACCCGACGAGCCGCCGGTCATGTTGCAGTTGAGGCCGTAGTCGGTTGTGCGACCCCAGGTATCCGAGATGTCGGTGCCGGCGCAGTAGATCAGCTTCTGCCCGTCGTATGGTGACCCCTGGGGATACCCGAACGAATACACCTGGGTTGGGTGCGTGGTGTCGAACGCGATCGGGTTCGAGCCCACCGTGGAGTCGAGCTGTTTCGCCTCCTCGGTCTTGCCTCCCGGGCCGACGACCGCGAACGCGTAGTCGTTGTTGAACCCGTTCAGGCTGCCGCCGCCATCGGCCCATGCCGTCGTCGTGACCAGCGCATCCGCCGTCCAGCAACCAAACTGCGTCGTGTCGCATGTGAACTTGTGTGTCCCGTCCGGGTTGGTCACGATCGATCCGCCGTCCTCGTAGTTCGGGACGAACATCCAGTTCTCCGCGAACGCGCGCCCCGTCTCGTCATACGCACAATGGCCGGCCGTCAACACCAGAGAATTGCTGCCGCCCGAGTCGTCCACAACCGATCCCGAACAGACGTAGTCGACACCGCCCATCGTGAACAAGACCTTGCCCGTCGTTGCCTTCACCTTCCCCGCACCCGTCCACGCAGCCCCGGTCACGGTCGTGGCGCTGCCTCCTCCGCCCCCGCCCGGTTTGGCTCCGCCCCCGCCGCCCTTGTTGCTGCCGCCGCGCTGCGAATCCCGCGGCGCAACAAACGACGGCACACGATCGGGCGAAACGTCACGCGGGACAGCATGAGCAACCCGACCAGGCGACCAGTAAGCGATCACCGCAGCCCTGTCCGGCTTACCAGCGCCCGCAGGCGGAGCCGCAGAAACCACAGCCACAAACACCAACGTCACGAGAATCGCAACGAAAGCCAACGTGACAACAACACGGCCAATCGGTCTGCCCAGCACACCCAGAGCATACTCACGCCCGCCGCCAAAGCAATACGCTATCTTCGTCCACGATCCGAAGTTCTCCACGGCAGTGGAGAAGTTCCAGAGCCCATTTCGTAGGCGATCACGGCTGCGACGGCGACGTCGTTGGACGCTTACATCAACAACACCGCTGAGGCGGCAGAAGGAGACACCAAGCCGCTTGCGGGCCTTGTGCGAACTCCGTGACCAGGTTTCTATTCACCCGGAACGAGGAAACCCCCGCCTATGCGAGGGTTTCTCTTATCGGGGCGCCGAGATTCGAACTCGGGACCTCTAGTCCCCCAGACTAGCGCGCTAACCAGGCTGCGCCACGCCCCGCGACCGCTGCATCCTAGCGGGCATCCCGATTCGAGGTTCTGTTCGTTTCGGCGGACGAGGCGATTCGGGGCCCGTGGCAAGCGTGTGGCAAGCGGCGCGCGGAAATCAGGGGATTATCGCCGTGATCGAAGGCGACGGTTCGTCGCATGCTCGCCCAGAGCTAGAACCTCACGGCGCCCACGACGAAGGATCAGGGGACGGGTCGGGCTAAAACCCAGAAGGCCAGCTTACGCTGGCCTTCCTTCGATGCGTACCCGTTGCCTCCGCCGACGAGAGCGCAGGAAGATTGAGAAGCGTACTTGACTAGACACCCCGCCGCCGCGCTCGACGTTGCCTCCCCTGCCATCAGCCAGCGGCGCGTGTAGCTTGCCCTTCATGAGCGTGTTGTCCCCTGTGAAGACGAGCACGCCGTGGAACTCCGCAGACCTTGGCTTTGCGGCTAGAGGCCCGGGCAGGAGTCCACTTCGGAACCCACCGCGTACAGCGCCACCTCACCTGAACCGAGCACTCCCGGTGGGACAATCGTCGTCGCCGTCAGCTGGAGCACGCCATCACCCTTCTTTGGGGTGACCACACCGGTCTGCACCATCACGCCCGGGCTGCCCAAGTCGACTTCCGTCCTGTAAGGCGTGCTCGTACCGTTGAGGTGTTGCTCCCACGTGCCGAGCGGCCCCCCGAAGGCGACAACGAGTACCTGGTCATACCAGCTGCCGTCAGCGTTGAACCTGTAACAATTCGTAAAGACCGGGATGTTGCCTCCGACGTCTGTGACGCTGACGACGAAGGATCGCCCGGCCATACCTCTGAGGTTCTGTGACTCCTTCGGCCCCGCCCCGGCGGGTGACGCAAAGACCACCAGAGTCGCGACCAACACGGGTACAGCGAGCAGGAACTTACGCACCATTTCCCCCCTTGTCTTTCGGTACGGAGCAAGAAGGGTGAGACGTGCTTGGCATCGTAGGGGCCAAAAACAAATGCGGCTGCCTAAGGGGCGTGTGCGCGTGACTCAACCTACTGAGCACGCGACACTAACACCCCTGCGCTGGGTAGTCATCTCGGCAGCCACACGTTCACGCCGTCCCGCAGACGCTGCGGCACGGCATCGGACGGGACCATTCACGACGCGATGGCGTATGGATCGTAGAGAGCCGCGTTCTGCTCGAAGCAACACGCTCTTCGCCACACCCTTCGCGAGTTGTGCCGCGGCCGTCAGCTCGTCCGGTGATCCTTCGGCGACCAGGGTGGCGATCAGGTCGCGGGCGTCGGCGTCGCTGACGGGGAGGCCGAGAAGCCGCATCGGTTGAGGGTACTTCGCATCGTTCCTCGTTGATTGACAATCTGTTACGAGGCTGTAAGAGACGTACCAGTCGCTATTGCGTTCTCGGTGCGTCTCCGCTTAGATCAAGAACAGGACGGGTAAGCCGATGGCGTGTCCTAACGGCCATCAAATCAGGGGGGACGAACATGTCAGAACACGCGACAGCCGTCGTGGTCGAACGACCCGCGTTCGGGCTAAACCAGCCTCAACAGCACGATTACCAACGCGCTCCACAACCCGACGGACACGGCAGCGACGAGCATCAGGCTGCGGATGAAGCGGCGGGGGCGCCGGTCGTCGTCGACGATGGAGTCGGGTTCAATCGGCTGCAAAGTGCTACCCTCCTTCTCGCGATTGCGATCCCGCAGGTGGTATGGATCGTCGCCCTAATGTACGGAACAGCCCGGATGGGATCTGCCATCACTGGGGTCTTCTAACGCAGATCCACTCTGTGCCGCAGATCCGAACCGAGCCAGACGGCAAACGCGCCGAAACCGGGTTGGCGCATTGCCCTAAAGCGGGGCGAGGTGTTTTCGGCGCGAATCCCCAGGGACTCGCGGCACTCCCGCCCGTCTTCTCAGTTGTAGGCAAGCGTGGCAAGTGGGTGGCAAGTCGTGGTGTCCCGTCGCGTCCTACCCGCTGGACTCACGGCCATCCAGAACGCCGAAATCAAGCCGTTCTGTCCCGTCGCGTCCCGCCCTGTCCCACGGTGGGGCACTCCCCCCGACTAGCGCGCTAACCAGGCTGCGCCACGCCCCGCGACCGCTGCATCGTACTGTACAAGCCGATTCTCACCGACGCCTATCGCGCGTGCAGCGGTGAAACCGGCGATTCTTGCGGCAGGAGAGCTACTTTTGGGCCCAATTTGCCGTCAAACCTGACAACTCTTCAGATCCCGAACGCCTCCCGGAGCAGGCTCTGGCCTTTGGGGCCGATCCTCTCGCGCAGGTAGCTGATCGCTTCACGGTGGCTCCACTCGGGGTTGGCGGAGGCCCCGGCGATCCACTCGGACGAGAGCGAGAGGTGGTACATCTGACAGCGTGGAACGGAGGAAGCTCGGCGTGAGCGCGAGGGAAGACCATGGGAGCAAGGCGGGGCGGCTCGGTCGCCTCGTGCCGATCCTTGACTGGGGACGGCGATACGACCGTTCCTGGTTCCGTGGGGACGTCGTTGCCGGATTGACCGTGTCCGCGCTGGTGGTGCCGAAGGCCCTCGGGTACGCGGGGATCGCGAACGTGCCGATCGAGAACGGCCTCTATGCCGCCGCTGCCGGAACGATCCTCTACGCGATGTTTGGCACCTCGCGGCAGATCTCCACCGGCCCGAGCTCGGCGCTCGCGGCCGTGGCGGGAAGTGTTGTGATCGTGGCCGGCGTGGTGGGCGGCGAGGAGGCGACCACGCTGGTCGCGGGCGTGGCCCTCGTCGCCGGACTGCTCTTCCTGCTGCTGGCGGTCTTCAAGCTGGGATGGATCTCGGAGTTCCTCTCGAGGGCGGTGATCACGGGATTCCTCTTCGGGGCCGCGATCGACGTGTCGGTCGGCGAGCTCTCGAAGCTGACGGGCACGGAGTCTGACGGGGAGAACGTCTGGCAGGAGTTCGCCTCCTGGATCGGGGGGCTCGACGAGGGGCCCAGCGGCACGACGCTGCTCGTCGGCGCGGTCTCGCTCGTGGCGCTCTTCGGCCTACGCGCCGTCGCGCCCGGAGTGCCAGGGACGCTCGTGGTCGTGGTCGGCGGGATCCTCGCGTCCGTCCTGCTCGATCTCGGTTCCCGGGGTGTCGCGCTCGTCGGCGACGTGCCGCGGGGCCTGCCCGTACCGATGATCCCCGACCTGGGGCTGCTCTGGGACAACGCGGCGACGGTGGGGATCGCCGCGGCAGGGATCGTGCTGATCGGCTTCTCGCAGACCGCGGGTGACGCCCGTCACTTCGCGACGAAGCACCGCTACCGCGTCGACATCGACCAGGAGACCGTGGCCGAGGGGATGGCAAACCTCGGTGCCGGGTTGATCCAGGGGATTCCCGTCTCGACCAGCCTCTCCGCTAGCTCGGCCAACGACAACGCCGGCGCCCGGAGCCCGGTTGCCTCGCTCAGCACGGGCGGCGTTGTCGTCCTGACGCTGCTCGTTCTTGCGCCCGTGTTCTCCGACCTGCCAAAGGCGGTGCTCGGGGCCGTGATCATCGAGGCTGTCGTGATGGGGATGATGGACGTGCCGGAGATGAAGCGGCTCCGTCGCGTCAAGCGCTCCGACTTCTGGATCGCGACGGCAGCGATCATCGGCGTGCTCACGTTCGGCGTCCTGGCCGGCATCGTGATCGGGGCGGTCCTGTCGGTGGGTTGGCTCGTTCACATGTCCGTCTCGCCGGCGATGCCCGTCCTTGGCCGCATGCCGGGGTCGCACGTCTTCCGCGAGCTCGAGTCGCACCCGGATGACGATCAGTTCCCGGGCCTCGTCGCGCTGCGTCTCGACGGCGGCCTCTTCTTCGCCACCGCCGATGCTCTGGGCGATCGCATCCGCGAGCTCTCCCTGACGAGCGATCCCCCACTCACCGCAGTCGTTCTCGACTGCGCCGGCATCCCGTTCGTCGACTCCGAGGGCTCGGCAAAGCTGGGCGAGCTCGCGCAGCTCGGGCGGGAGAACGGCATCTCGGTTCGGCTGGCGCGTGTCAAGCCGGTCGTCCTCGACGTGCTCACGAGCGACGGCGTCGTCGAGACGCTCGGCGCCGACCACATCCACGACGACGTTAACCAGGCAGTGGAGACGGAGCTGAGTGCCGGCCCGCGCTCGACCGCAGACGGTGCGACGCGGAGCACATCGACGCAGTCCTAAGGCCCGAACCGGTGCCGGCACAGGAAGGTGCCGGCCCGCTACTCGTCGTCGGCGAACGCTTCGGCATCGATCCAACGACGGGATGTCACGTTGGTCATCGCTCTCCGTGGGTTCCCGCCTCTAGACTTCTGGCCTTGCTCAGACTGATGGGAGTGGTCGCAATCGTCGTTGGGACGGTCATCGTCGGGTTCAGCCCGAACCGTTGGGATGTCGTGATCGCGACCCTTCCCCGCGGGCACGGTATCCACAGCACCGATGCCATCGGAACCGTATTCATCGCGCTAGGCATCGCCGTACTCTGGTTCTCGCCACGCCGTCGGTGACCCGGGCTGAACTCCTGCGGCCAGCACTCCGGGCCGAACACGAACGCCTCAGGGGCCAGGTGTCGTTTCTTGCCGTCCAGGGGACGGCGTGAGGTGTGGCTCTGATGCGGTCGAGGATTGATGCAGACGAGAAGGAGAGGACATGGAAGGGTCGGGCCCCAACTCAGAGACGTGATGAAGACCGCCGACGATCGTATGTACGCACGGAAGCACGGCAGGAAGGCGAGCTCGGTCGCGCTCACACTTTCGGAGCCTGCGTGAACGTCAGGCCGGGACGTGCGAGCGCGTCCCATCCGCGTTTCGGTCGGCCGGATAGCGCGACCTGCGCCTGACGCTCCGATCTAGCAGGTTCGTCTTGGCGAAACCGCTCAGCCGAGCTTCTTGTAGAGCCGGTCGACGAGATCCGGCATCTGCTCGAGCTTGTCGGTAATGACGCGAATCCGGAACTCGCGGAAGTACTCCGGCTTGACGCCGAACGCCTCCGCCAGCCTCGCGAGCACGTCGTTCGAGGGCACCGGGCGGTTGCCGTGCACGATGTGATTCAGGTAGCCGGCCGACAGGTCGGTCTTCTCCGCGAGCGCCCGATAGGTCAGCCCTGTTTCGGACATCAGCCGCTCCATCGTCGGGCCGAGTCCATCATCCGAGTACGCACGGCGCTTTGCCACTAGAGCTCCTTTATCCAGGTGAGAACGGTTTCACGCGGGATGCGCTCGTCGGCGCCGGTTGCCCGGATCCGCACGTCGACCGCCCCGTCGTCCAGTGTCTTCTTGCCGACCGTGATCCTGATCGGCACGCCGAGCAGGTCTGCGTCGGCGAACTTCTCGCCCGGGCGCTGCGCCCGGTCGTCCAGCACGACGTCGAGGCCCCCGGACGCCAGGAGGTCGGCGACCTCGACGGCCGGCTCGAGCACCTCGGGCGCCGAGCCGTGCAGCGCGAGAACGTGTGCGTCGTAGGGCGCGATCGAGCGCGGCCACACGATTCCGTGCTCGTCGTGTTTCTGCTCCACCGACGCCGCCATGATCCGCCCCGGGCCGATCCCGTACGAGCCCATCAGAATCGGCTGCTCGACGCCGTTCTCATCCAGGAACGTCGCACCGAGCGGCGCCGAGTAGGTCGTGCCGAGCTTGAAGATGTGGCCGACCTCGATCGCGGTCTGGAACCCGAGCTGCCCGCCGCACGCCGGGCAGCCGTCGCCATCGATCGGTTGGCGGATGTCCGCGAACCGCGCGGTGAAATCCCGCCCGTGCTCGACGCCGCGCAGGTGCCACCCGGTTCGGTTCGCCCCTGCCACGAACTGGCCCTCGCAGAGCGCGTCGTCGGCCACGATCTCGCCCGTGAACCCGACGGGGCCGAGTGAGCCGGGATCGGCGCCGAATGCGGCCCGGATCTCGTCCTCGGTCGAGGGGCGAAAGGCGCTCCCGAGCACCGCCGTGAGCTTCGCCTCCTCCAGACGGTCGTCGCCGCGAACGAGGCCCAGGACGACCGTTCCGTCGTCCTTCGTCACGGGCATCGCCTTGGACGTGGCAGCCGGGTCGATCCCGAGGAACCCCGCGAGATCGTCGATCGTCGCAATGCCGGGCGTGGCCACCTCCAGCGGGGCGTCGAGCCGTTCCGGAAACGTCGGCGCCCGCGGGATCCCACGCGCGATCTCGAGATCGGCCGCATAGTCGCCGTTCGCGCAGGTGACGAGCGTGTTCTCTCCGGAGCCGGACGGAGCCAGGTAGTCGATCGACTCGCTGCCGCCCATCATCCCGGACTCCGCCTGCACGGCGAAGACCTCGAGCCCGCAGCGGTCGAAGATCTTCTCGTAGGCGGACGCGTGCTTCTGGAAGCCGACCTCGAGCCCGGCCTCGTCGCGGTCGAACGTATACGCGTCCTTCATCACGAACTCGCGCACGCGAAGCAGGCCGCCGCGCGGACGAGGCTCGTCGCGGCCCTTCGTCTGGAAATGGTAAAGGATCTTCGGGAGGTCCCGGTACGAGCCCAGCTCCGAGAAGTGAAACGTCACCGTCTCCTCGTGCGTCATCGCGAGCAGGAATTTGCGCCCGGCGCGGTCGTTCAGCCGGAACAGCTCGGGGATGCGGTCGCGCCCCGTCTTCTCCCACAGCTCGGCAGGTGTGATCACCGGCATGAACATCTCCTGGCCGCCGATCGCGTCCATCTCCTCGCGCACGATCTGGACGATCCTCTCGTGCGTGCGCCAGCCGGCGGGGAGAAAGCTCCAGAGACCCGCGCTCACCTGGCGGATCATCCCGGACCGGATGAGGAGCTTGTGCGAGATCGCCTCCGCGTCCGCCGGGTCGTCGCGCAGCGTCGGGAGGAACAGCTCTGATTGGCGCCGCACCATCGGCGTCAGGTTACCGAAGCTGGCAACGCCCCAGTCAGTCGAGCGGGATGAGGGACGCCTCGGCCATCGCGAGCGCTGCCGGCTTCGCCATCTTCAGTCTCTTCGGCCGCTGCATGCCGCCCTCGATCCAGCGGTCGATCTCGAAGAACAGCTCGTCGATCAGGATGTCGGAGGAGACCTTCTTCAGCACGCGTCCGTGCGCGTAGAGGAAGCCGACGTCGCGCCCGCCGGCGATGCCGAAGTCGGCGTCACCCGCCTCGCCCGGGCCGTTGACGGCGCAGCCCATCACAGCGACCTCGAACGCCTCGGGATACGCCTTCAGCCGCTCCTCGACGACGACGGCCAGGCTCTCGACGCCGACGTTGTCGCGCCCACAGGACGGGCATGCGATCATCACCGGGCCGCGCTCGCGAAGACCGAGCGCCTTGAGGATCTCCCACGCCACCTCGACCTCCTTGACCGGGTCGGCGGTCAACGAGACGCGGAACGTGTCGCCGATGCCGTCGGCGAGCAGGGAGCCGATGCCGATCGCGCTCTTGATCGCTCCGGCGAAGGGCGTCCCCGCCTCGGTGACACCGAGATGCAGCGGGTACGGCACCTTCGCAGCGAGAATCCGGTACGCGCGAATCATCGTCGGAACGTGGGTCGCCTTCACCGAGATCTTGAAATCGCGATAGTCGAGTCGCTCGAGGATCTCGACCTCCTCCAGCGCTGCAGCGACGAGGGCCTCGGCCTGGTCCTGCCGGGCAAGGTCGGCGAGGTGTACGGGGAGGGAGCCGGAGTTGGCGCCGATCCGCATCGCCACGCCCGCCTTCTTGGCAGCCTTGACGACGAGCTCGACCTTGTCGGGGCCGCCGATGTTGCCGGGATTGATGCGCACAGCAGCGACGCCGGCGTCGATTGCGCGCAGCGCAAGCGATGCGTTGAAGTGGATGTCCGCGATCACGGGAATCGGTGAGAAGCGGACGATCTTCGCGAGCGCGTCGGCGTCCTCGATCTTCGGAACGGCGCAGCGTACGACCTCGCATCCGGCCGACACGAGGGCGGCGATCTGTGCGGTCGTCGCCTCGACGTCGTGCGTCTTGGTCAGAGTCATCGACTGGACGACGACGGGCGCGCCACCACCGATCGTGACGCCGCCGACGCGGATCTGAGCGAGACTTCCCATCTCGACGAAGTGTAGAGACATGCCCCTCGAGCCCCCTCCCACTCCCTGGGCGCTGTCGCGTCCCCCGGACGACCATCCGCACGACGCATGGGCGGTCGGTGCCGACCTCGAGCCGGGGACCGTCCTGAGCGCGTATCGGCTCGGCGTCTTCCCGATGCGGGTCGAGGGCTCACTCGTCTGGTGGTCGCCTCCGAAACGCGCCGTGATTCCCGTTGCCGGCTTCGCGGCGTCTCGCTCGCTGCGGCGAGCGGCGCGCGGGTTCGAGATCAGGGTCGACACCGCGTTCGCCGACGTGATTCGCGGCTGCGCCGATCCGGCTCGCCCGCATGGATGGATCGACGGCGCGTTCCGCGATGCCTACTCGGAGCTCCACCGGCTCGGGTGGGTGCACTCGATCGAGGCGTGGGACGACGACGGGCTCGCGGGCGGCCTCTACGGCGTCGGGATCGGAGGGCTATTCGCGGCCGAGTCCAAGTTCCACCGGCGCCCCGGAGCATCGAAGGCGGCGCTCCTGGCGCTGATCCAGCGGCTCGAGTCGACCGGTGGCCCGAGGCTGCTGGACGTGCAGTGGATGACACCGCACCTTCGCTCGCTCGGGGCGGTCGAGATCCCGCGGGCCGAGTATCACTCGAGGCTGGACGGGGCGCTGCCCCTGCCGGACGCCTTCGGGATCTAGGACAGCCGGCCGATGTCGTTCGTGAGCCCGATCACGAACAGCAGTAGCACGAGCCCGATGCCGACGATCGACACGCGCTCGTAGATCCCTCGGGCGACCGTGCGGCCGCTTGCTCCCTCGATGATCGCGAACACGATGTGGCCACCGTCGAGCGGAAGGAACGGCAGGAGGTTGAGGAGCGCGATCGAGAGCGAGATCAGTCCCAGCACCCAGAGGAAGCTGTTCGTCGACTGCTTCGCGGCATCGGACGAGCCCTGGACGATGCCGACCGGGCTCGAGATGTCCTTGCGGCCGTCACCCGTGACGAGGTTCCCGAGTGACGTGAAGATGTCCTGCGAGACGCGTCCCGTGGTGACGAGCGACTCGCGTGCTGCCTCGCCGGGAGAGAGACCCTCTCCGGCGAGCAGGAAGCCGAGCCGATAGACGCCTGCGTCGTTGTCTGCCGCACGCGGTCCGAGCGTCACGCGGGTGCCGTCGCGGGCGACGACCAGCGTCAGGGGCTTGCCGCCCGAGGTGCTGATCGTGCGGGGGATCAATGCGCCTGTCATGGGCTGACCGTCGATCGAGACGATCCGGTCGCCCGCGATGAGCCCCATCGCCGCTGCGGCCGTGTCGGCCCGGATTCCCTCCACGGTCGTCGTCGCCTTGCCTCCGGACGTCATGTACAGCGCGGAAAAGATGAGGACGGCGAAAACGATGTTGGCAGCCGGCCCCGCGACGATCGCGATCACGCGCCGCCATGTCGCGGCACGCCAGTACGCGTCGGGGCCGAGTGCGTCCCCGATGTCGGTCAGCCCACGCTCGACCTCACGTGCGACCGGTGCGCTGAACTGGATCCCGTCGGCGTCTACCGAGAGTTGCGCGAGCTCGGCTCGCGCTGCGTCGTGGTCGCCCGAGGCGAGTGCGTGCCGAAGGCGGTCGACGGAGCGCTCGAGCTCCGGCGCCTCCTCCACCGCGTGCCCGAGCGACTGATCGACGTCCGCGGCGGCGGGGCGGTGCATTCCGGGGATCTTCACGAAGCCGCCGAGAGGAACCATGCCGATGCCGTATTCGATTCCCCCGTGGGTTCGCTTGACGAGTGCCGGAGGGAACCCGACGTAGAACTTCCGCGGCCGCATTCCCAGGGCGAGCGAGGCCGAGAAGTGACCGAGCTCGTGGATGAAGATCAGGAACCCGAGTCCGACGATCGCGATCAGGATGCTCATGCGGGAACGAGCCTCTGCTCTGCGGCCCGGCGGGCCTCGGCGTCCGCCTCGACGAGATCGTCGAGGTCGCGCGCGGGCGCTCCGTCCACCTGGTCGAGGGCTCCGGCGACCGTCTCCGCGATCTCGAGGAAACCGATCCTGCCGCCGAGAAACGCGTCGACTGCGACCTCGTTCGCCGCGTTATAGGCGCAGGGGGCGGTCCCTCCACGCAGGCCGGCTGCCCGGGCGAGCCCGAGCAATGGAAACGTCTCGCCGTCGACCGGCTCGAACTGGAGATCGATGGCCGTGGAGAAATCCAGGGGCTCGACGGTGACGGCCGGCCGATGCGGGTAGCCGAGCGCGAACGAGATCGGGACGCGCATGTCGGGGATGCCGAGATGCGCGAGCAGCGCTCCGTCTCGGAAGCGGACGAGCGAGTGGACGATCGACCGGGGGTGCACGACGACGTCGATCCTCTCGTAGGGGATGCCGAAAAGCCAGTGTGCCTCGATCAGCTCGAGGCCCTTGTTGGCGAGCGTCGCAGAGTCCACACTGATCTTTCGCCCCATCGACCAGGTTGGATGGGCCAGCGCATCGTCGACGGTGACGGTTGCCAGCTCGTCGACCGGTCGTCCGCGGAACGGCCCGCCCGATGCCGTGAGAACGAGTGCGTCGATCGTCTCGGGCGCGCGGCCCTCGAGGCACTGGAAGAGCGCGGAGTGCTCGCTGTCGACCGGCAGCAGGAGGCCCCCACCCTTGCGATGCGCCGCGACGGCGAGCTCACCCGCTGCGACGAGACTCTCCTTGTTGGCAAGGGCGAGCGTGACGCCATGCTCGAGAGACCAGAGCGTCGCGTCCACGCCCGCGAAGCCGACGATGGCGTTGAGGACGATGTCCGGCACACAGGCCTCGAGCAGTGAGACAGCCGACCCACTCACCTGCGTGTGTGCGACACCGTGCTCGGCGGCGAGGGCGTCGAGCGGCTGCGAGCCGGACATCAGACCGCAGAGCTCCAGATCGTCGTGGGAGGCCACGATCTCGATCGCCTGGCGGCCGATCGAGCCTGTTGCACCGAGGAGAGCGACGCGCTTCACGGGCATAGCGTGCCAGTCGCGCGGTGGGTCACGTAAGCGCCAGGATCACGTAGAAGGCCGCCGGTCCCGCCCAGAGGAGCGAGTCGATGCGATCGAGCACGCCACCGTGCCCTGCCAGGATCCGGCCGGAGTCCTTCACGCCGAGGTCCCGCTTGATAGCCGATTCGAAGAGATCGCCCATCGACGAGGCGAGCGCGACGGCGGCGCCGAGGCCGAGAGCCTCGAGGTCCGTGAGGACCCCCTGGTCGTACATGGCGAAGAACGCAACGGCCATCGCGGCGATCGTGCCGCCGACGAACCCCTCCCACGACTTTCCGGGTGAGATCCGCGGTGCCATCTTGTGGCGTCCGATCGCGCGGCCGACGGCATATGCGGCGGTGTCGTCGGCGAAGACCGCGATGAGCACGGTGAAGATGACGAGCCGGCCGTCACCCGGGATCTCGCGCAGCAGAATCAGCGCAGAGATGCCACCGCCGATCCAGACCACGCCGAGAAGGGTGAGCGCGATCGCGGCGGTCGCCGACGGCCGTGCATGGGAGAACCCGAAGATGACGAATGCCACCAGGAGGGTCGAGAAGATGCCGCCAACCATCCACGCGATGCTCCCCGTCTCAGCGCCGACGAGCGTGAGCAGCAGGCCGACGTAGCCGCCGAGCACGATCGGCCGCAGGCCGCGTCCCATCGTGTAGAGCTCGTGCAGCGCGATGAGCCCTCCGACCGCGGCCAGCGAGAAGAGCCACCAGCCGCCGATCCAGACGATTCCCAGCACGAGCGGAAGCAGCACGAGTGCAACTCCGATGCGTGACCAGAAGGGGCTCATCTGCCGCCGAAGCGCCGATCGCGGGCCGCGAACGCATCGAGGGCGGCGCGAAGGTCGCCCGCGCCGAAGTCGGGCCAGAGCGTGTCGGTGAAGACGAACTCGGCGTAGGCGGTCTCCCAGAGCATGAAATTCGAGATCCTGAACTCACCGGAGGTCCGGATCAGAAGGTCGATCTCCGGCAGCTCCGGTGCGTTGAGACGCGACGCGATCGCCGCCTCGTCGATCTGCCCCGGCTCGAGACCGTCTTCCACGCAGCTCCGGGCGGCGTCGACGATCTCGGCGCGACCGCCGTAGTCGAACGCGATCCAGAGGTTGAGCACGCCGCGATCGGCTGTCGAGCGCTCGAGGTCGCCCATCGCTTCTCGAAGGTGTTCGGGCACACGGTCGCGACGACCGAAGAACCGCGTCCGGACCCCCTGGCCGGCGAGGTCGGGGAGCTCCTGCTCGATCGTCTCACCGAGGATCTCCATCAGGGCCGCGACCTCGGTCGCCGGTCGGGCCCAGTTCTCGGTCGAAAAGGCGTAGACGACGAGTGTCGAGATCTTCTCCTCGATCGCGGCCTCGACGGTCCGGCGCAGAGCGCGCGTGCCCTCTCGATGTCCGGCGTCGACGGGCTCGCCCCTGCCGGCCGCCCAGCGCCCGTTCCCGTCCATGATGATCGCGACCGCCTGTGCCCGCGGGGGTTCCCGCTCCGGCGCGGCCGCGCCGTTCTCTGCTGTATTGCTCACCATGACAAGGAGGCCTAGACCTCCATGATCTCTGCCTCTTTGTTCTTGAGGAGCTCGTCCAGCTTCTTCACGTGCTCGTCGGTGAGCTTCTGCACCTGTGCCTCGGCGCGCCGCTCCTCGTCGTCTCCGACGGCTCCGTCGCGAACGAGCTCCTCGAGATGCTTCATTACGTCGCGGCGCACGTTTCGGATTGCGATCTTCCCGTCCTCGGCGTACCGGCGGACGACCTTGACGAGCTCCTTGCGGCGCTCCTCGGTCAGTGACGGAAGCGGAAGGCGGATCAGCTTGCCGTCGTTCGACGGCGTCAGTCCGAGATCGGACTCCTGGATCGCTTTCTCGATGGCCTTGATCTGCGACGCGTCGTACGGCTGGATGGAGAGGAGCCGCGCCTCGGGTGCCGAGATCGTCGCCATGTTGTTCAGTGGTGTCGGCGTGCCGTAGTAGTCGATCGTGATCCGGTCGAGCAGCGCCGCCGACGCACGGCCCGTACGGACGCTGTTGAACTCGACGCGGGTTGCGCCGATCGACTTGTCCATTCGCAGTTCGCAGTCGGCGAGGAAATCCTCGATCGCCGTCATCTCATGCCTCCTCTCGTGTCGTGACGATTGTCCCGATCCGCTCGCCCGAGGCGACGCGCACGATGTTGCCCTCGGCGAGCTCGAAGACGTGAATCGGGACGCGATTATCCATGCAGAGCGAGAGCGCTGTGGTGTCCATCACCTTGAGGCCGCGCTCGATCGCCTCGAGGTGGGTGAGCTCGGGGATGAACTGGGCATTCACGTCCGTGCGTGGGTCGCCGTCGTAGACCCCCTGGACGCCGTTCTTGGCCATGAGGATTGCCTCCGCACCGATCTCGAGGGCTCTCAGCGCCGCGGCCGTGTCGGTCGTGAAGAACGGGTTGCCCGTTCCGGCGGCGAAGATCACGACGCGATCCTTTTCCAGGTGGCGCATCGCGCGGCGCCGGATGTACGGCTCCGCGACCTCCGAGACCGCGATTGCCGACTGAACACGCGTCTGCGCGCCGAGCCGCTCCAGGGCATCCTGGAGCGCGAGCGCGTTCAGCAGCGTGGCGAGCATCCCGGCGTAGTCGGCGGTCGCCCGTTCCATCCCTTCCGCCGCCGCCGCCATGCCGCGGTAGAAGTTGCCGCCGCCGACGACGATCGCGAGCTCGGTGCCTCCCTTCCGCACAGCGACGACCTCGTGGGCGACGGCGGTCACCGTCTTCGGGTCGACGCCGTACTCCCGGTCGCCCATGAGGCTCTCGCCGGAGAGCTTGAGGAGGACGCGCCCGAACGGCGTGACCGCGCCGACAGGCGCTTCCGCCACTCTGTCGTCGGCCTGCGCGCTCACGAGCCGGCGACCGAGACTCGCCTGAACCCCTTCAGTGTCGCCCCCGCGGCGGCCAGGGCCGCGCCGACCGATGTCGACTGATCGTGGATCCACGCCTGGTCGGCGAGGACACCGCCTGGTGATGCCGCGAAGAAGCGCTTGCCGAGCATGCCGTCAACGATCTTCTCACGTGCGGCCTCGGGCTTCGACAGCAACTCGTCCGAGTTGAGGTAGACCTGGCGTTCCGCCTCGATCGTCTCCGCCGGCACGTCGTCACGCGTTGCCCAGGTGGGCGCCGCGAACGAGATATGCATCGCGAGCTGCCGGGCGAGCGCCTCGTCTCCCCCGTCGAGCTCGACGAGGACGCCAATCTTGTGTGCCGGAGGATGGACATAGGAGGCGATCGTCGTGGCGTCGTCGTAGCGCTCGGCTCCGACGACGACGATGTTCTCGCCGAGCTTGCCCATCAGCGCAAGCCGCTCTTCGTCGAACGAGTCGACCGCTGCGACGCCGTCCGCGTGGACGGCGCGGAGTAGCCGCTCCGCGAACGCCTGGAACTCCTCGTTCTTCGAGACGGGCTCCGTCTCGCAACCGATCCCCACGATCGTCCCGACGCCTCCGTCGACGATCGTCCCCACGAGCCCCTCTGTGGTCGCGCGGTCGGCCCGCTTTCCCGCCTGCGCCATCCCCTTCTCGCGCAGCAGCGTGCGGGCGGCGTCGAGATCGCCGTCCGTCTCCTGGAGCGCTCGCTTGCAATCCATCATCCCCGCCCCGGTGAGCTCGCGGAGCTCTTTGACGAGGCCTGCGCTGATCTCGGTGGTCACTCTTTCTCCTCTCAGTGAGCGACGATGCGCGGCAGCGCCTTCGCCTGCTCGATCCATTCGGCCACTTCGTCAGCGCCGGGAACGCGATTGACGAGATTCCGGGCCCCGTTCGTCTCTGCAAGCCCGGTGACGAGGTTGTCGACATTGCGCTGGGCGAGCTCAGGGACGGAGTCGACCCCAGCAGCCTCGAGCAGTTCCGCGAACTGCGGCCCGACCCCGACGATCCGCATCAGGTCGGCATGGTTGACCCAGCGCAGCACGCGCGGGGCGTCGATGCCGGTCTGTTCCACGAGCGTTGCGCGTCCTTCGGCCGTCGCGCCCTTCTCGAGCAGCGCGTCGACCGACGGGGCTCCTGCGGCCCGCAACTTGTCCGCATACGCAGGGCCGATGCCCTCGATGTCGATGATGTCGCCGGTGAGCTCGGGAGTCGCGTCGGCCGTCTCACCCTCTGCCGGCTCTGCTGCAGCTGCCTCGGCGGCCGCTGCCTCCTTCGCGGCCGCTGCTTCCGCCGCGGCGGCCTTCGCCGCGAAATCCTTCTCCGAGACCTTGCTCTGCCCCGCTGCGATGCCGTCCGCGAGTGCGCGAACGATCAGCGAGCACGACCGGATTGCATCGTCGTTGCCGGGGATGACGAACTGGGCCTCGTCCGGATCGCAGTTCGTGTCGACGATCGCGATCACCGGCAGGTGCAGGCGCTGCGCTTCCCGGACCGCGAGCGCTTCCTTCTTGAGGTCGACGATGAAGATCGCGTCGGGCTGGCGCTTCATGTCTGCGACGCCACCGAGATTCGCCTCGAGCTTCTCGAGCTCCGCCTCCATCGTGATGCGCTCCTTCGCCGGCAGAAGTGCCAGCTGGCCGTCGTTCTTCAGGCGCCGGAGGTCGTGCAGATACGCAATCCGATCCTGGATCGTGCGCCAGTTCGTGAGGAGACCTCCGAGCCAGCGGTTCGAGACGAACGGCATGCCGACCCTCGTGGCCTCGGTGCGCACCGCATCCTGCGCCTGCTTCTTCGTGCCGACGAAGAGGATCGTGCCGCCGCGCTCGGCGATGTTGCGCGCGAAGTCGTACGCTTCCTCGACGAGCTGCTGCGTCTGCTGCAAGTCGATGATGTAGATGCCGCCGCGCTCGGTGAAGATGAAACGCTTCATCTTCGGGTTCCAGCGACGTGTCTGGTGGCCGAAGTGAACTCCAGCCTCCAGTAGCTCCTTCATGGAGACGACTGCCAACGGGACCAGCCCCTTTCGGTGTGGTTACGGATGTCGCGCTCCGGCGGGCCCTGACGGAACCGGGCTCCGATGGCGGAGCCGCGGCACCACCGCCCTGACGCTGATCGCCGGGTTGATGGAACGTGAGCCGTCATGGTAGCCGAGAGCCGCCGGTCGTCAGCAGCCCTGCACTACACGCGAGCGAGCTCGAGTGCGGCTGCGAGATCGTCCGGCAGCTCCGACGTGAGGTCGATTTTCTCCGCCGTCGCCGGATGCGTGAACGCGAGGCGTCGGGCGTGGAGAAACTGCCGTTCGAGGCCGAGATCGCCGGCGGCGCCGTAGACGGGGTCCCCGCTCACCGGAAGCCCGATTGCCTCCAGGTGAACCCGGATCTGGTGGGTGCGGCCCGTTTCGAGCGTGACGTCGAGGAGCGCGTGCTTCCGCATCGTCTCCTTGACGGCGAACCAGGTCACGGCGTCGCGGGGGGTCGCCGTGTCGAGTGAATGCCTCGTCCGGTCACGCCGATCCCGGCCGATCGGCGCGTCGATGCGCCCCGAAACCGACGCGGGAGTGCCACGGACGAGGGCGGCGTACGTCCGCTCGACGGCGCGCCTGCGGATCAGCTCCTGTAGCCGGTCGTACGCCTCGGGCGAACGGGCGACGACGAGCAGCCCGGAGGTGTCACGATCGAGCCGGTGGACGATGCCAGGTCGATCGTCGTCATCTCCCCCCTCCGCTCCGTGCTCGAGCAGGCCCTGCACGAGCGTGCCTGTTCGCGTCGAGCCCGCCGGGTGAACCACGAGGCCCGCCGGCTTGTCGACGACGAGGAGATGGTCGTCCTGCCACACGATGGGAATGTCCAGCGTCTCCTGCTGCAGAGGCTCGGCCTCGGGAATCTCGGCGGAGACCTCCTCCCCTCCCTCCAGGCGGAAGCTCTTGGCGCGCACCTCGCCGTCGACGAGCACGAGCCGCGCCACGATCAGCCGCTCCGCCAGCGAGCGCGACTCGAGCTCCGGGCGGGCAGCGAGAACGCGATCGAGGCGCGCTCCGCGCTCCGTCTCAGGAACGCGAAAGCGGAGCAGTGCCAACGCTGGGGCTCGCCCTGTCGGCCGCAACGAACGAGGCGAACAGCAGCCCGACGCCGACGACGATGAAGGTATCGGCGAGGTTGAACGCCGGCCAGTAGGCGAAATCGAGGAAGTCGGTGACGTACCCGAGGCGAACGCGATCGAGGAGGTTGGCGACGCTGCCGCCGATGACGAGCCCGAGCGCGATGGGTACGAGTGGATGACGTTGCGCCGTTCGCCCGAAGAACACGAGCATCGCGCCGACCGCGAGGGCGGTGAGAACGATGACCGCCGATGTCGAGTCGGCAAAGAGGCCGAAAGCGATACCGGTGTTGTGCACGTGATGGATGCTGAACGGCCCGATCGAGGCGACGGAGTCACCTGTGGGAAGGCGGGTCGCGACGACGGCCTTCGTCAGCTGATCGGCTGCGACCGCCGTTCCGACGATCACGGACAGGGCGATCCACTGGGCACGGCCCGCGCCGACCCGGCGCTGCGCGCCCGAGATCGGCTGGAGGGCGTTCGTTGACGAGCCGATCCGGACATCGATCCGGCGCGGCGGCACGCTGCGGGCGGGTTCGCTCACCCGCTCTCCTGTAACCGCTTGTCGTCGAGGCAGAGAATCGCGTACGGCACCGCGTCGAGTCGCTCCTCGGGGATCACCGTCCCGCATGTCGCGCACGTGCCGTAGGTTCCGTCGTCGATACGCGCGAGCGCGGCGTCGATCTCGGCGACGACGTTTCCGGCATTCTCCCCCAGCGTCTGATCGAGCTCGCGCTCGACGAGGTCGCTCGCGTGATCGGCGAGGTGCTGATCGCCGGCAGGAGAGTTGAACTCTCCACCGGCATCGTCGGCCACGAGATCCGTGGCGGCGCCGAGGATTCGTTCGCGCAGCTCCAGCAGCTCTGCGCGCCTGAGGGTTAGGTCTATCGTCATCGTGCTCCTTCCTGGGCATGGGCTAGGCGAATTTCGGCCTCGTCGCGTGTGAGCCCGACCAGCTCGACCGTCTTGTTCCGGGACGTTGCCCCGCTCACGATCCTGACATCGGGCGCTCGGAGACCGAGCGTTGTGGCAAGGAGCTCGATAACAGAGGCGTTCGCGCGTCCGCGCTCCGGTGCTGCGACGACGCGCAGCTTCCAGGCATCGCCGTAACGACCGACCACGGCAGGATGCGAAGCCCCCGGTGCCACGCGGAGATTGAGGCGTACGTGCTTGGAATCGGCCGGGTGAGTCATCGACCGACAGGATAGTCGTCCGTGCGGTCTATCCCGCGAGCTTCCTGACCTCGTCCGACTCGCTACGGGGCGGCAGCGCGAGCTGAGACGGTGGTGTCGTGGGCGTGCTCCATCCCGGCGTCGCCGGCGCGGAGTCGTCGCCGGCCTCCTTCGTCTCGCTCTCCGGTGCGGCGGACACCTCCTCGCTGTCGACGACCGCGAGGGCCGAGCGGAGGAGCGCCTGGACGCGCCGGACGTCGCCCATCACCTGCTCCTTCTCGGTGATCGCGTCGCGAAGCACCTTGCGCGCCTCGGCGTTCGCCTCCGTCACGATGACGTCGGCCTCACGCCGTGCGGCCTCCTTGAGATCCTGAGACGCCCGCTCGGCGGAGACGAGCGTCGAGCGGAGAAGCCCCTCGAGCTCGACGTGGCGGGTGACCTCGGTCTCGAGCTCGTCGACGCGCTCCACGAGCTGGGATCGCTCGCGCCACACCGCCTCGAAGCTGTCGGCGATGTCGTCCATCATCCGGTGGACGGCGTTCTTGCGGTATCCGAACAGGCCTCGCTTGAGCTGGATGTGCCTGATTTCGACGGGTGTCAGTGGCATGGCGATGCTCCTCTCTTCTCTACAGCAGGCGGTCGATGAGGCCGACCAGCACGCGCTGGACGACGACAAGCGAAATGACGGCGACGATCGGCGAGAGATCGAGCGGGCCGAGTGTCGGTAGGACACGACGAAAGATGCGGATGTAGGGCTCGCAGACGTCGTCGAGGAAGCGCTGAACGCGGTGAAGAGCGTACGGCATCCTGATCCACGACGTGAGGACGTAGGCGAGAATCAGGAGGATGTAGACGTCGAAGAACACCTCGACGAACTGGCGCACCGTCGAGGCCGCGTCAGCAAGCAGGAAAACGGTGCCGGCAGAGCCCACAGTCGGGCTTTCGGTGCCAGCCCGTCGATCCCTGCGGCGTCGATCTGTGTGGGGGCCAGGCTGAAGCCTGCCCCCGCGCTCCTTCTACGCCTACGCCTGGTTGAAGAAGCCGCCCTTGTCGAGCATGCGGGCGCGCTCCTCGGCAGACACCTCGACGTTCCGCGGCGTCAGAAGGAAGACCTTGTCCGCCACGCGTTGCATGCTGCCGTTGAGCGCGTAGGTGAGGCCGCTCGCGAAGTCGATCAGCCGCTTCGAGAGCTCGTTGTCCGCGCTCTGCAGGTTGAGGATCACCGGCACCGAGTCCTTGAACCTGTCGGCGATCTGCTGCGCGTCGTTGAAGCTTCGCGGCACCACCAGGTGAACGCTTGCCTTGCCGGTGTCGGCCGATCGCAGCCTCGTCGGCCGCGGAGGGCGAGATGACGACGAGACCAGCGGAGCTGCCTCGGCGCTGATGCTGTCGTCGCTCCAGCCGTCGGGCTCGCGCCGGCGCGGCAACCGCCGCACGTTCTGGCGGGTCGAGCGCGAGCGGTACTCGCGGTCGAGCTCCTCCTGGGTCTCGAGGCCGTCCTCGTCCCACTCCTCGTCCTCGGCGATCCCGAAATAGACGAGTGTTCGATTCCAGACGTCCGAGAAGCCCATGCCCGGCAGGATCGTATCCCAGACGCCGGATCGCGGTCAGGTCAGTTGCGAAACAACGTGCTGCCCACGCGGATCAGCGTTGCCCCTTCCTCGACGCCGACGCGCCAATCCTGCGACGTGCCCATCGAGAGCTGCGTGAGCCCGTACTGCCGGGCCAGCTCCGCGAGCCGTCGAAACGGGCCGCGGCTGGTCTCGGGGTCGTCGCTGAGCGGGGGCATCGTCATGAGGCCACAGATACCCGGATGACGCTCGAGGAACGCTGCGATCTCGCTCTCCTCCACCCCGCTCTTCGACGCCTCGCCGGAAAGGTTGACCTCGAGCAGCGCGGGAATCGTGAGCCGGCGGGCGGTCGAATCCGTCTCGACGGCATGCACCAGCTCGCAGATCGAGTTGACGACACGTGCCTTGTTCGACTGCAACGCACCGATGAAGTGCCAGCGGAAGCGATCGCCGTGCTGCGCGTGCTTGCGTTGCATGTCCTGAACGCGGTTCTCGCCGACCACCGTGACCCCGGCCTCGGCGAGCAACCCCATCTCCTCCGCCGAGACGTACTTGGTGGCGGCGACGACGGTCACGGCCGGTCCCGCTTCGGTACACACGGCGTCGTACGCCTCGGCGATCGTCGCCGCGTTCACGCGAGCTCCTTGCCCGCCCGCTCGAGCAGCCAACCGCGGTCGTTTCGCGAAGGGTCGGTGACCACGTCGTCGAGCAGGGTAGCGAGCACCTGACCGATCAGCGGTCCTTCGCGATACCCGATCGCGATCAGGTCGTCCCCCGTCACTGCGAGGTCAGCGATGCGGTGAGGCTGTACCCGCTCCTGCCGCAGGAGGCGGACGAGCGCGTCGAGCGCGTCGTGCTCGACGGCGGAGACGAGCTTGGCATCGAGATCAGCGTGCTTGTGGCTCACGAGGTCGAAGGCCAGCTCGTCGCCGTGCGTTGCGAGGAAGCGCCGGGCGAACAGCGCGTCGACAGGGCCCTCGAGCGGGAAGGCGTGAGCGGCCACGATCCGCGTGACGCGGTGCTGTACGGCAGTCGGATAGCGCAGCCGCGCGAGAATGCGGCCGGCAAGGCGCGCACCGACAGCCGCGTGGACGACCTGCCGCTCGACCGCTTCGACCTTGCCGAGGTCGTGCAGGAGGCACGCGAGGCGTACCGGGAGCACCGCCCCTGCCGTGGCAGCGTTCTGCACGACGGTGAAGATGTGCTCGTCGAGCGGGAGGGGCTGTCGCGCCGTTCCGAGCGAGTAGCCGATCACCGGCTCGAACTCGGGGATGATCTCGACCAGAACGCCCGTGTCACGTGCGAGCAGAAGTGCCCGCTTCGGTGCACGACCGAGCACGAGCTTCGAGAGCTCCCCCATCCCATCGGCCTTGATGCCACCGCCGATCCGCTCGGCCGAGACGTGGACGAGCCCCGAGGAGTGTTCCTTCATCTCAGCGATCGTCTCCGGTGCGAGTTCGAACTCGAGCTGGGAGACGAACCGGAGGGCGCGGACGACACGCAGCGGGTCGTCGCGAAAGCTCGTCGGCGCCACGGTACGCACCTGCTTTCGCTCGAGATCGGCCTCACCTCCGAAGGGGTCGACGAGCGTGCCGTCCTCGAGGCGCCGTGCCATCGCGTTGATCGTGAAGTCGCGGCGCGCCATGTCCTCCTCGAGCGAGATCGACGCGTCACTGACGATCGTGAAGTCCCGGTGGCCCGGGCCGGACGAGCGCTCGGCACGCGGTGGGGTCAGCTCGATGCCGGCAGGGGCGAGCGCGCGGATCGCAGAGTCGTCCGGGTAGAGACGCACACCGACGAGCTGTCCGTGCACCTCCATGTCCTCGACGCGCCCGTGCGGCTCGAGCAGCGCCCGGAGCCCTGCCTGGTCGACGCGCGGCACGAGGAAGTCCTCGTCCCGGTGCGGAAGGCCCAGGAGCTCGTCGCGGACCGCGCCACCGACGACGTAGGCGTCGACGCCGAGCGAGCGGATGTAGGCGCGGATCTCCGTGGGCACAAGGGGATTCTGCACAGGCGGGCCCGCTCGGCGTGCGACCCGGGCGCTAGAGGTGAGCGATCGCCTCGATCTCGACGAGCGCCCCGGACGGAAGCCCGGCGACCGCGAACGTCGAGCGCGCCGGCGGGCGGTCTCCGACATGGCGTGCGTACACCTCGTTCATTGCGGCGAAGTCGTCGAGATCGCGGAGAAACACGCTCGTCTTGACGAGGTTCTCCAGCGAGCTCCCCGCCTCCTCGAGGATCGCCGACACGTTGCGCAGCACCTGCTCGGTCTGCACCGCGATGTCGCCTTCGACGGTCGTTCCTCCCGGCCGGAGGCCGAGCTGCCCGGCGACGAAGACGAGCTCGCCGACGCGAATCGCCTGGTTGTACGGTGCGCCCTGAAACGGGGCCGGTGCGTTCTCGGTGCGAATGACGATCTTTTCCATGATCGAACCTCCAGCGGTTAGGAATTGAGCGCGTCGGCCAGCGCGACGCCGAGCGCCTTGAAGATCGCCTCGAGCACGTGGTCCGTCTCCTCGCCCTCGATCAGCCGGACGTGGAGCGTGAGCGCCGCGCTCTTGGTGAGGGCAGCCAGGAAGCGGGCCGCGATGTCGGTGCCGAGGCCGCCTGCGCCGGTGAGGTCGGCGTTCGACGCGAAGAGAGCGGTGCCGGATGCCTCGACGACGACCATGGCGAGCGCCTCCGCGGACAGCATCACCCCGTTGCCGTGCGCGCCGCGCCGGAGCAGCGGCGCGATCGCCTGGCCGACGGATGCCCCGGCCGCGTCGACTTCGGCCGCCGCTTCCCCCGGGTCGATCTCGAGCGAGAGATCGAATTGCCCTGCGACCGCCAGCTCGGACAGGAGGTGATCGAGCAGTGGCACGCCCGTGGAGACGTTCGCCTTGCCACTCCCGGGTGCGATCCGGGCGCCGCTCACAGCTCTGCGCGCTCGATGTCGGCCCCGAGGGCACGGAGGCGTTCGTCGATCCGCTCGTACCCGCGGTCGATCTGGCGGATGTTCCCGATGCTCGATCGTCCTTCGGCACAGAGAGCCGCGATCACCATGGCCATGCCGGCGCGAATGTCAGGGCTCTCGAGCCGCTGGCCGATAAGCCTTGCCGGGCCGGTGACGACGGCGCGGTGGGGATCGCAGAGGATGATCCGCGCACCCATCGAGACGAGCTTGTCGACGAAGAACAACCGGCTCTCGAACATCTTCTCGAACACGAGCACCGTGCCCGTGGACTGAGTTGCCGCGACGACCGCGATCGAGGTCAGGTCGGCAGGGAATGCGGGCCAGATGCCGCTCTCGACCTTGGGTATCTGGCCGCCGAGGTCGTCGACGACCGTGAGCTCCTGGCCGGGACGTACGCGAAGCGTCGACGTGCCGACCTCGAACTCGATTCCGAGCTTGCGAAACGCGGGGACGATCGCGATCAGGTCGTCCGGCTCCACGTCCTCGATCGTGAGATCGCCACCCGTCACAGCGGCGAGGACCGCGAAGCTCGCGACCTCGATGTGCTCCGGTCCGATCCGGTAGTCGCACCCGCCGAGCCGCTCGACACCCTGAATGTGGAGGACGTTCGAGCCGATCCCGTCGATGCGGGCGCCGAGGCTGACGAGGAAGCGGCACAGATCCTGGATGTGCGGTTCACAGGCTGCGTGCCCGACGACCGTCTCACCCTCGGCGAGCACCGCCGCCATGATCGCGTTCTCGGTGCCCATCACGGACGCCTCGTCGAGGTACATGCGCTTGCCGACGAGCTTGTCGGCGCGAAGGTCGTACGCGCCGTTGATCTCCATCGAGACGCCGAGCTCGGCGAATGCGTGGATATGCGTGTCCAGGCGGCGGCGGCCGATGACATCGCCTCCCGGTGGCGGCACGACCGCCCGGCCGAAGCGCGCGAGCAGCGGCCCCGCGAGCAGGAACGAGGCGCGGATCTCGCGGCAGAGATCAGGGTCGAGCTCGGTCTTCGAGACGCCGGAGCTGTCGACGCGCACCTCGTTCGGCCCTGTCCACGCCGCGTCGGCGCCGAGATCGGCGAGGAGCTCGACCATCACCTCGACGTCGCGGATTCGCGGCAGGTTCGAGAGCCGGACCTCCTCGGACGCGAGCACGGTCGCAGCAAGGATCGGCAGCGCGCCGTTCTTGTTCCCGGACGCGCGGATCGTGCCGGACAGAGGGCGACCGCCCTGGATGACAAACGACTGCATGAGGCGGGCGCTATCGTACCCGTGCCGTGGAGGTGACCAGAGACAATGCGTGGGCGACGCTCACTCGCTACACGACGAGCGAGTCCCTGCGGCGCCACGCGCTCGCGGTGGAAGCGTCGACGCGCTGGTACGCACGGCACTTCGGAGAGGACGAGGAGCTCTGGGGTTGCACGGCCCTGCTCCATGACTTCGACTACGAGATCCATCCCACTCTCGACAAGCATCCACAGGACGGCGCACCGATCCTCCGTGACGAGGGGTACCCCGAGATCGTGATCGAGGCTGTTCTCTCTCATGCGGAGCACCTTGCGATGCCGCGCGACACGCCCCTCAAGAAGACGCTCTTCGCCTGCGACGAGCTCTCGGGCTTCATTCACGCGTGCGGCCTCGTCCGCCCGACGGGCCTCGAGGGCCTCGAGCCGAAGTCGGTGCGCAAGAAGCTGAAGCAGCCGTCGTTCGCTGCGGGCGTTCACCGAGACGAGGTCTATGCCGGTGCGGAGCTCCTCGGCCTCGAGCTCGACGCACACATCACGAACGTCGTCAGCGCGCTCCGGCCGATCGCCGGCGAGCTCGGGCTCCCCGTTTCGCCGTCCTAGTCGTCGCGGTCAGTCGCGCCACGGCACGGTGACGGTCGCCGGAAGGCCCGCAGGGTAGGCCGCTGCATCCGGTTCGGCGTCGGCGCCCATCCAGATCCGCGCGGCGAGGCGGAGATCGGTCGCGTTCTTGAGCGTGGAGACCGCGAACGAGACCGTCTCCCGCTCGGGTGCATCCCAGAAGACGATCGTTCCGCACTGCCGACAGCGTCCCCGCGCGGCACCGTGCTGGGAGACGGATGCGTGCTCCCAGTCGAGCACGGACTCGCCGCTAATGACGAGCTCGTCCCGGCGAGCTGCCGACGCCGCCCAGGGCCCACCCGTTGCCTTCTGACACACGGAGCAGTGACAGACGATGATGTCGCGCACGCGGCCGCGGATCGAGTACCCGACCGCCCCGCACGGGCAGGAGCCCACCCTCACGAGGAGAGAATCGCCGCGAGCCGCTCGAGATCCCCCTCGGAGGTCCACCAGCCACACGACACCCGGACGAGGCCCGTTCCCGGAATCTCGCGAACGTGGACGTCCGCGCGGTGAAGTGCGCCGACGAGCTCCGTTGCGCTACCAGCGGCACGGAACGCGACGAGCGTCGAGCGCTCGTCGGGGATCACGACGTCTACCAGTGGGCTCAGCATCTCGCGGCAACGCTCGGCCATGGCGGCGGCCCGCTCGAACGCCCACCAGGGGCGTTCTTCGATCGCCACCACGAGCCCCGCGAGCGACGGGCCCGGGAGCCAGCTGAGATCGAACCGAGCGGCGCCGACGCGCGGCCGGAACGTTCCGTCGGGGTCGTTGTCGATCTTCGAGAAGTAGCTCGGCACGGCGACCCGCAGGCGCTCGGGATCGGCGACGACGAGCGCCCCGGTCGAATCCGGGCCGCAGAGCCACTTCTGACCGGAGATCGTGAGAAAGTCGACCCCTTCGGCGTCGACCGCGATCGCGCCCACCGACTGGGCGCCGTCGACGAGGATCGGGATGCCGGTCTCGGCGCGCAGCTCGCGCACCGGCAGGACGCGGCCGGTCGTCCAGAGCACGTGCGAGAGCGCGAGGAGGCGCGTGCGGGACGTCACCGCTGCGAGGATCGACGTCGGGTCGGGATCCGTCACGACGACGGTGGCCTGAGAGACCCCGAGTGCCCCGAGAAGACCGAAGTGCTCGTCGGTCGTCGTCACGATCTCGTCGCCGGCGACGAGATCGAGCCCGGCGAGCACGATGTTGCAGCCGTCCGTCGTCGATGCGGTCAGCGCGACGTGGAGCGGATCGACGGCGACGAGCCGCGCGAGCGCCACCCGGACGCGCTCTCGGAGCGCGAGCCGGCCCTCGAAGTACGGCATGCCGCTTCGGCCCTCCTCCACGTCGCATCCGAGCTCGGCGAGCATCGCGTCTCGCGTGGCCCGTGAGAGCGGTCCGAACGTGCCAGCGTTGAGGTACGCGATCCGCTCCAGAACAGGGAAGTGCGACCTGGCCTCCTCGACGACCGCGGCGGAGGGTGCGTCTGCCATCTCGCGCATTCTGCACATTGCGACCGGCGACCGCCGGTCGGCTCCGACCGAGTCTCTACCCTTGGCCCGGATGCGCATCGTCCTCGCAGACCCTCCGGCGTACACGCCGCCGTACGATCACGCACTCGCCGCAGCCCTAGCGCGTGCCGGCGCCGACGTGCGCCTGCTGACGTCCCGCTTCCGGTACGGCGCCACGCCGGAGCAGGGCGGCTACACCGTCGACGAGAGCCTCTACGGGCTCTCGACGCGCATCGGGCACCGGTACGCGCGTCTCGCCGTCAAGGCCGCCGAGCACCCCCTCGCTCTCGCGCGGCTCGGCCTCGCATCGTGCGACGTTCTCCACCTCCAGTGGGTCGTCTCGCCCGACACCGACGCCTGGCTCCTGCGCACACGGTCACCGCTCGTCTTTACGGCGCACGACCTGCTGCCCCGCCGGACAGCGAGCCACGCGTCGACGTGGCGCCGGCTCTTCGGCCGGTTCGACGCGGTCGTCGTCCACAGCGAAAGTGGCCGTCGCACGCTGACCGCGTTCGGCGTCCCCGAGCCGAAGGTGCGCGTGATACCGCATCCCGTCTTCCGCAGCGCACCGGAGCGGGCCGACGACGGCAACACCGTGTTGGCCCTCGGCGTGATCCGCGACTACAAGGGCCTGCCCGACGCCGTCGCAGCCGTGCTCGCGGTTCCCGGAGCCCGCCTCCTCGTCGCAGGTGACCCACGGATCCCCCTCGAGCCACTGCGTAGGGCGGCCGGTGAGCGGGCAGAGTGGCGACTCGGATACCTCGGCCAGGCGGAGCTGGAGGCCGCTCTCGGCAACGCCACCGTCGCGGTCTTCCCGTACCTCCCCGAGCTCGACCAGTCCGGTGCCCTCCTCCAGGCGCTCGGAGCGGGAGTGCCCGCGGTCGTCTACGACGTCGGCGGCCTCGGTGAGATCGTCGGCGCGTTCGGTGCCGGGCGTGTCGTCGCTCCGGGCGACGTCGCCGCCCTTGCGGGCGCGATCGGCACGCTGCTGCACGACGCGGACGAGCTCGCCGAGGCTCGTGCCGGCGCAGCGCGTGCGCGCGAGGCGCTCACCTGGGAGAGGTCGGCGGAGGCCCATCTCGAGCTCTACCGGGAGCTTGCGTGAGGTTCGGACGGCAGAGGCGCTTCCGCGATCTCGTGGCGCGGCAGCTCGATCTGTTCGCCGTCGACGATGCGGAGCTGCTGGCGGAGGCCGACGAGGCAGAATCGGCCTGGAACGCAGCCCCCGCGGAGTCGGCGGAGGAAGCCTACGGCGACTATCAGCTCGTGGTGGACGCGATCGCGGACAGGCTGCTCGACATCCGCGAGTCGTATTCCCGGTCGCTGGACGAGGATGCAGCGCGCGAGTACGCGGCCGAGTTCACGCGCGAGGCGACGCGTCGATACCGGCGCTACGCGACGCTGCTCGCCGATCTCGACGCCGACCTGGCCGACGAGTAGGGCGCTCCCTCGGTCCGGGCTCAGCCGTGGTCGTCGAGCGAGAGCTCGGCCGGTTCGCGGGGGCGCAGGCAGTGCGCCAGCTTCAGGTGAACGGAGGCCTCTTCGTGACGTCCCTGCTTGGCGAGTGCGCGACCGAGCGCGTAGTGGGCGTACTCGTCGACGGGCGAGAGCTCCAACACCTTCCGGAACTCCTGCTCGGCTGCGCGCCAGTTCGTGATCCGGAAGTAGGCGATCCCGAGTGCCTCGCGAATCGACGCCTTCTCGGGCTCGAGGCGGCGCGCCCTCTCGAGCGGCACGGTGGCCTGGGCGGCCTCCCCGTCGCGTAACCTGGCCCTCCCGAGCTGGTAGAGGTCGTACGCGTCGCTCATGTCGTCCATGGTGCCAGCTCGTTCAACCGCGCCGGAGCGAGCGCACGGAGAGAAAGCCCCGGAGGCGCCTTCCGTGGCCCAGTCGGTCCCGCAGGGCCGAGATCACGGTGCGCAGCTCGGCCCTCGCCTGGTCGCTCGCCAGTTGTGCTCCCTCGAGCGGCCCGTACCGCGCGCGCGCAAACGCCGTCGTGAAGGCGTTGCTCGCTACCCCGAGCGCCTGGAGCTCCGTCGCAAGCTGCCACACGGGCGCGGAGAGGGTGACGGGCGCGCCCTGATCACAGACGAACGCCGCGAGCTCCGCCCGGGCCGCGGAGGCGCGTCCGCGGGGGTCGCGGACAGACGCGAGCCGAAGCCGACGGACGCCCTTGGCCACGGTGAGCAGTGCGAGCAGTGCGATGAGCACGGCGAACGGAGCGATCGTCCTCCAGGCGAAGCCCTCCTCTGCGAGTGGCTCGGGCTGCACGGGAGTTCCCCGGCGCGTCGGGGTTCGACCCGCGGCATCGGATCCGAGGAACTGCCCCGATCCGAGCGCCCTGAGGGCCTCCGCGGAATCCGACGCGTTCGTGTACGTCGAGGACAGCGTCCCCCGCCCGGGCGTCGGGTCGAACGGGAGCCATCCGTAGCCGGCGAACCACACCTCGACCCAGGCGTGCGCGTCGTGATCGGTCACCGTCCAGCTGCCGTCCTTCCAGATCCCGCTCGTGAACCCGACGGCCACGCGCGCGGGGATGCCGAGGTAGCGGAGCATCAGCGTCATCGTCCCGGCGAAGTGCTGGCAGTAGCCCCGCTTCGACCGCTGTTCGAAGTCGACGAGGGGCGGCAGTCCGGCCGGCGCGGGCGGGCGCTGATCGTACGCGAAGCCCCCGCGCGAGCGAAGCCATCGCTCGATCAGAACCGTCGCCTCGAACGGCGACCGTGCCCCGCTCGTGAGTCGGCGCGCGTCTCGCCAGAGCGCACGGTAGGGGAACAGCGGTTGATACCGCGGATCGGTGAAGATCGCGTCGACGACGGCCGATCTCCCGGGCGTCCCGAACGGTGGCAGCCACGGCCGGCCGACGTCCAGATAGCGGGTGAGCTCACGTGGATACGCAGCGGGCGAGCGCGCGAGGGCCTGTGGCGTCGGGTTGGGCGCGTAGCTCCACACGTCGTACCGCGACGGCGCGGAGTCACCGCTCCGCTTGATCATGACGCCGCCGCTCAGGAAGCGGGGCGGAGCATCCTCCCCCGATTCGATCGCGACCGGCTGCGTGGCCGCGATGACGTGATCGTCGACGCCGGTGCGCACCTCGACGCCCTGTCGCACCCAGTTCCGCTCGAGCCGGGCGGCAGCCGGCAGGAGCGGGTCAGCTGGGAGGAGCCTCCCGTCGCCGGGGGAGTTACTCGTGTACAGGACTTCGACCCAACGGTCGGCGATGAACGTGTCGAGCGTCGTCGCTCGCCAGTAGAGCGCCCTTCGGGGTGCAGACACGCGGAGAATGGTGGTCTTCTTGGCGGGGAAGTCGATGCCACCGTAGTTCGACGTCCAGACGAGCGCGACCGTTCTCCCCGTGCTCGACTCGCCGAAGAGGTCCCAGCTTCGCCAGTCGAGCGCCGCCGCGGAGGGCCGCGCCCCGATCCCCGTGAGTGTCACCGCGGCGACGGCGACGCCGACGACGATCGCCACGCCGGGTGCGAGCCCTCCACGGTCCGCCATGCCCGCGACCGCCAACGGCCAGAGCACCGCGACGAGCGCAAGCGCGCCCATCGCGATGGTGTTGCGCGACGGATTCACGGTCGCCGGTATCCCGATCCCCGCGGCCGTGATCGTCGCGGCCACGAATGGTCTGCGACCCGCCGTCGCGGCAGCGCCGAGCGCGAAGGCCGCCCCGAGGAGGACGGTGAGCACGTGCAGTTCCGGATGCCGCGCCGCCGCAAAGGGAGTCGCGATCGTGTACGCGTCCGCGAGGCCACGATCGACGACGGCACCGACACTCCCGGGGGCGATTTCGACGAGCACGATCGCAGACCCGACGAGCACCGCCACTGCGACGACGGAGCGGGCCCCCTGGCGCATCGGCAGCGTGACGAGCAACGATGCCACGGCGACCACGACGAAGGCAAGCGGCCTCGCCCCGACCTCGAGCGTGGCCCACGCGAACATGACCGCCGGCACCGGGAGCGCCGCAGCCGCGAGTCGGCGTCCGGCTCCCCTAGGCACTGAGAGGCCTCGCAACGTCACCCGAGAGCACGTCCTCGATCGGCGTCCCGGCGGAGATCACCGCGACTGGAATCCCGTGGGCCGAGGCGCGGAGCACCGCCGGGTCGACGTCCCGGCGTGCGCGGCCTGCGAACGTCTCCGACGCGACGACGATGAGTGAGACCCGGCGCCCGCTGCTCCTCAGCTCGAGCAGCGGCTCGACGGCGAGGTCGGGCCGCCCGGTGACGACGACCACCTCCCGCGCGTGGCGGACCGGCCCGGCAGGGGACCGGAGCGCGGCCACGACGCGGGCGCCGAGAACCGGCGTGACTGCCGCCAGGGCGTCGAGAGCGAGCTCCCAGTCCTGCCCGTTCGAGTGGACGCTCATCGGGGCGAAGGAGGGCGACGAGCCGACGATGACGGCGCGCTTGTTGTGCAGCGCATGTGCTCGCGCAAGGGCGCCTGCGGCGCGGACGGAGGCGTCGAAGCTCGAGCTCCCGGTCGGCCCGGCGACTCCGTCCGGATCCTGATCGAGCACCACGGCCACCTCGTCACGGGGAGCGTCGTCGAGGTCCTTCACCATCAGCTGCTGGCGCCGCGCGGTGCTCGGCCAGTGCACCGCGCGGAGCGGCTCGCCCGGGGCGTACTCCCGAATGGCGTGGATCTCGAATCCGGATGCCCGGCGAGCGGTCGATCGAGCGGCGCCGGCCTCACGTGCGCCATGGGTCGAGAAGACCGAGCGGAGGATAGGTATTCGGGGTCGTACGAGGACGAACAGTCCGTCGTCGAGGACGTGCGTGACCCGCTCGAGCGCGAGGGCGTCGGCAAGGGTCACTTCGAGCGGTCCGAGATCGTGGCGGCCGCGGGGAAGGTCGGCGAAGACGAGCTCGACCCGTGAGCTGCGCGTCCGGCGTACGACGTCTGTCGTCCCGAGGCGCTGCCTGACGATGGTCGTTCCGCCGAGAGCCTGTCGGCGCTGGTGCGCTCTGACGATGATCCGCGCGTCACCGCCCTCGACGCGCTCGCCCGGGAGCAGACGCCGTTCGACGTCGAACGATTCGCGCGCGCCGCGCGCCCAGAGGCGAGCGTACGCCGTGGCGAGCAGCAGCCCGAGGCCGATCATCATCGCAGGAGTGGAGCCGAACGCCCACGCGGCGACGAGGGCGATGACCCCGAGCGCGCCGGCGACGGAGCTCCCGCGTCTCACACCGGCGGCGGGGTTCTTTCGACGGCGTCACGCACGGCGTCCTCTGCAGCGATCCCGGCCGACCGCGCCTCCGGAGCGAGGAGCAGTCGATGTGCGAGGACAGGCTCCGCCATCTGCTGGATGTCCTCCGGGGTGACGAACTCGCGTCGTTGCACGAGCGCGTGCGCCTTCGCGAGGCGCAGGAGAGCGATGCCGGAGCGGGGGCTCGCGCCGAGCACGAGGTGGGGGCTCGATCGCGTGTGCCGCAGGAGTGCGACGACGTACGTCCTGACGCTGTCCTCGACGAAGACGTCACGCGCCGCCAGGATGGCGTCGTCGATCTCCGCCGCTCCCGCGACCGGGACGACCCGGTCGAGCGGCTGCTCTCCGGTCTGCTCCGAGAGCATGCGCGCCTCCTCCGCGAGCGGCGGGTACCCGATCGCCATCCTGACGGCGAAACGGTCGAGCTGCGCCTCCGGCAAGGGGTACGTGCCTTCGTACTCGACCGGGTTCTGCGTCGCGATCGAGAGGAACGGGCGGTCGAGTGGGTACGTCTCGCCGTCGACCGTGACCTGCGTCTCCTGCATCGCCTCGAGGAGCGCCGACTGCGTCTTCGGCGAGGCTCGATTGATCTCGTCGACGAGCAGGATGTTCGCGAACACCGGCCCGGGGCGAAAGCGGAACCGGCCCTCCTGCTGGTCGTAGACGTTGACGCCGGTGACATCCGACGGAAGGAGGTCGGGTGTGAACTGGAGTCGTGAGAAGCGCAGGTCGAGCGCCCGCGCGAGCGTCTTCGCGAGCACGGTCTTCCCCACTCCGGGAACGTCCTCGACGAGCACGTGACCCTGACCGAGCAGGCAGAGAAGCGGGAGGCGGAGCGTGTCGACCGGTGCATGGACGACCGTCGCGAGAGTCGTGACGACGCGGTCGGCGAGATCGGCAGCAGCGTGTGCCCTCGCGGGCTCGAGCGTGGCCGGGCTCGCCATCAGCGTCCCTCGAGCAGCCGCTCGACTTCGTCGAGGACGGCTGCGGCGATCACTGGCTTCGATGCGCGTGGGACGAGGCGATCGCCGGTCGCCGTGACGAGCGTCACCTCGTTGTCGACACTGTCGAACCCGATGTCGGTGCGCCCCACATCGTTGTAGACGACGAGATCGACGTTCTTGTCGGTGAGCATGGTGCGCTTGCGCTCGAGACCGGCCGCTCCGTGCTCGGCGCCGAACGCAACCAGAACCTGCTTGGGCGTCCGTCGCTGCCCGAGCTCCGAGGCGATGTCCGTGGTGGGTGTGAGCTCGACGTGCCACACGTCCCCGTTCTTCGCCCGCTTCCCGTCGATCGGTGCCGCGGAGCGGTAGTCGCCAACGGCGGCCGCCATGACGATGACATCGGCGCCGGTACGAAGCAGCGCCTCGCGCTCGAGGTCGGCCGCGGTCGGTGTCGCGACGACGTCCACGCCGGCCGGCACCGCCACGGTGACGTTTGCTGCGAGCAGCGTCACGCTGGCGCCACGTCGTCGCGCCTCGTCGGCGAGCGCAATCCCCATCCGGCCCGAGGAGCGGTTGCCGACGAACCGGATCGAGTCGATGGGCTCGCGTGTGCCACCGGCGGTCACGACGACGTCGAGCCCCTCGAGCGACCGCGATCTCCCGAGCAGTGACTCGGCGCCCGCGACGATCTCGGCCGGTTCGGCCATCCGTCCCACGCCCACCTCGCCCTCCGCGAGCTCCCCGGTCGCGGGGCCCACGACCTTCACGCCGCGCTCCCGCAGCAGTGCCAGGTTCGCCTGCGTTGCCGGGTGCTCCCACATGCGCGTGTTCATGGCCGGTGCGACGAGCACCGGGCCGTCGTGCGCGAGCACGGTCTCGGTGAGGACGTCGTCTGCGAGCCCGTGCGCGAATCGGGCCATCGTGTGCGCGGTGAGCGGGGCTACCACGACGAGATCGGCGTGCTGGAGGTGCGGATACAGCCCGGCCGTCGTCGTGGTCGGCACGGGAGCTCGCGCGAGCGCCGCGAACGTCTCCGCCGAGACGAACCGCTCGGCGCCACGCGTCGGCACCGGCACCACCTCGTGGCCGGCACCGATCAGTAGGCGGATGACCTCACAGGCCTTGTAGGCGGCGATCCCGCCGGTGATGCCGAGAATGATTCGCGCCACGGACACAGTGTGCCGGTAACGGCAAGGACGGTGTGGTGCGCGAGAAGAAGAAGCGTGTTACGCGGTCGCGGTGTAGCGGATCTTCGCCTGCGCGATCTCTTCCATCGCCATCGTGAGGTAGTTCTTCGACCTCGACTCGATCAGCGGCGGCGGGGCGCTGTCGAAGCCCATGCCCTCACCGAGCTGGTGGTGATAACTGTTGATCTGGCGTGCGCGTTTGGCCGCGACGATGACGAGCGCGTAGCGCGAGTCGACATGCTCCAAGAGATCATCGATGCGAGGTTCGATCACGAGGGTGCCATGGTAGCTGCGAACTCGAGCTCCTGCTCGACGATGGCACTGAGCGAGCCGATGGCGCGCTCGACGTCGTCGTTGCGGACCATGTAGCGGAAGCGGTGTGCCTGCTCGAGCTGGTACCGCGCGAGCTCGATCCGGTCGCCGATCTCGCCGGTCGACTCGGTCGCCCGCTCACGAAGCCGGCGCTCGAGCTCCTCGACGGGAGCGGCGATGAAGAGGGTGACGCTCCCGGGAACGTCGCGCTGGACGTGCAGCGCGCCGTCGAGCTCGAGCTCGAGCACGCAGACCCGACCGTCGTCGGCGACGCGCTGGATCTCGGAGCGCAAGGTGCCGTACCGCTTGCCGGAGACGTACTTCACGTGCTCGAGGAATCCGCCGCTCTCGATGCGCTCGACGAAGCTCGCCTCGTCGAGGAAGTGATACTCGACGCCGTCGGTCTCCCCCGGCCGCTGCGGCCGCGTCGTGGCGGAGATCGCGACCTCGAGCGTCGGGATGCACTCGACGAGAGCCTTGATGAGTGTCCCCTTGCCGGCGCCGGAGGGGCCGGTGATCACGAAGACGGGGGCGGGACGCACGCGGCGGGCCGCTCGAGCTATCGGTTGAACAGCGACACGAGCTCGGCGCGCTGCCGATCGGAGAGGCCGCCGACGGTCTTCGACTGGCTGATCCTGCACTGGTTCAGAAGCCGTGCCGCCTTCACTCGTCCGAACTTCGGCACCGCCATGAGCATGTCGAACACCTTGGCGGTCGACACGTACTCGGGAGGATCGAGCAGGATGCCCTCGATCTGCACGGTGCCGTCCTTGAGGTCCTTTTTCAGCTGCGCGCGGCGAACGCGGATGTCGTTCGCCCGCTTGAGTGCCTCCATCCTCTGGTCGAGCGACCGAGCGGGTGCCTGCACTTGAATCTTCGACGCGACCATGAGCGCACGAGTCTAGCAATCCGGCAGTCAGGGTCAAGCAGAACCGTTTTGGACTATTTGCAGGACAATTGTCGGATCAACTGTTGGCAACTGCGAGCGCGGTGAGTGGATCCGCGTACCCGAGGCGCGCGGCCTCGCGTCCGAGCTCGTCCCGCACACGCGTTGGCGCCGTCGGATCCGAGAACAGGATCGTGCCCAGAGAGACAACATGGGCACCCGCGGCGACGAGCTCGAGCGCATCCAATCCGGTCTGCACTCCTCCGAGGCCGACGATGGGCACGTCGACGGCCCGCGCGCACGCGGAGACGCATGCGAGCGCGACCGGCTTGAGCGCAGGCCCGGAGTACCCGCCGAAGCCGCGGGCGAGCATCGGTTTGAGCGTGGCCGGGTCGAGCGCCATCCCGCGGAGCGTGTTGACGAGCGTGAGCCCGTCGGCTCCGGCCGAGACGACCGCTCTGGCGGATTCCGCGATGTCGGCGTTGGCCGGCGAGAGCTTTGCATACAGGGGTTTCGCGGTTCGCTCGCGACAGGCGGCCACGATCTGAGCCGACGATTCCGGTGCCTCCTCGACGTTCGGGCAGGAGAGGTTCAGCTCGATCACCTCGACGTCCGCTCGCCCGTCCAGCCGCTCGCAGATCCCGGCGTAGTCGGAGGCGGAGAATCCCCCGACCGAGACCCAGACACGGAGCCCGAGGGCCACGACGGCGGGCATCGTGCTCTCGAGGAAGGCGTCGATGCCCGGCCCCTGGAGCCCGATCGAGTTGAGCATCCCCGCTTCCGTCTCGGCGATTCTGACCGGGGGATTTCCTTCCCGCGGCTCGGGCGTGATCGTCTTCGTCACGAATGCGTCGAGCTGGGCCGCGACGCCCGGTGCAGTGAGCGCGTCGAGGCAGCCGCTGCCGTTGACGATCGGGACGCTCACGCGGCGCGGAGAACAGGGCCGGCGATGCACAGGCGCTGGAGGCGGCCGTCGATCTCGACGACGCAGCCGAAGCACGCGCCGTACCCACAGGCCATCGGCGCCTCCCAGGCCAGCTGCGCTCGTGGCGCACGCGCCCGTACGGCGGAGAGCATCGGCTCGGGTCCGCAGGCAAGGACATCGACGGGCTCGTCCGGCAGCAGCGACGTCACGAGAACGGGGTCGAGCGCGACCTGGGCGCCCGGGATGAGGGCGGCCGCCTCCGCGTGATGGGCCGAGCGGAAGCCGAGAATCGTGGGCACCGGGCCGAGAGCCTGCACGAGGAAGGGAAAGGGCGCCACACCGATCCCTCCGCCGACGATCAGCGGCCGCGGAACGGTGAGATCGAATCCGTTGCCGAGCGGGCCGAGGACGTGCAGGCGCTCGCCTGCCGAGAGCTCGCAAAGCGCCCGCGTGCCCGGCCCGATCGGGTCGATCAGGAAGCAGAGGTCGCCCGCCTCCGCGAGGCAGAGTGACATCGGGCGTGGCAGGACGTGGCCGGGAGGCCGGAGCATGAAGAACTGCCCGGGAATGCCGGGCTCCACCCCACCCGCCGCGACCCGGAGTAGTGTGTACGGGCCGATCGCCTCCGTCCCCGTGACCGTCAGTTCCTCGGCGGTCGCACCGGGGACGGGCGCGGTCACGACTCGATCCCGATGCGCTCCTGCAGGGAGAGCGCTGTCTCGGCGCGGGCATTCGCGATCGCGTGCACTGCCGCGGCGGCGCCGGAGATCGTCGTGATGCACGGCACCCGGGCCCCGAGCGCCGCCTCGCGGATGCGATACCCGTCGGCGCGGGCGCCGGAGCCCTGCGGCGTGTTGATGATCAGGTCGCAGCGGCCCTCGGCGATCAGGTCGACGACCGTCTGCTCGTCGCTCGCGGCCTCGGCGACCTTCGCCACCTCTCCCACCCTGAGACCTGCCGCCCGCAGCGTCCGCGCGGTGCCGTCGGTCGCGACGATCTCGAATCCGAGCCCGGAGAGAGCGGCCGCGATGGACACGACGCTCGACTTGTCGCTGTCGTTGACGGAGAGGAATGCCGTGCCGGCCGACGGCAGCGGGCGGCCGGCGGCGCGCTCGGCCTTCGCGAAGGCGGTCGGCAGGTCGGAGGCGCTTGCCATGACCTCGCCGGTCGACCGCATCTCCGGGCCGAGAACGGGATCCGCACCCGGGAACCGGGCGAAGGGCAGGACGGCGGCCTTGACGCTCACCTGTGTCGGGCGCGGCACCGGAAGGTTCAGCTCGGCGAGCTTCTGTCCCGCGGCGAGCTTGCACGCTGCTTCGACGAGGTTGATCCCGATCGCCTTGGACGCGAAGGGGACCGTGCGTGACGCGCGCGGATTCGCCTCGAGCACGTAGACGGTCGAGTCGGCGATTGCGAGCTGGATGTTGAGCAGGCCGACGACTCCGAGGGCAGGAGCGAGACGCCTGACGATGTGCTCGACTTCGAGCGCGTTCGCGAGCGTGAGCGACTGGGCGGGTAGAACGCAGGAGGAGTCGCCGGAGTGGACGCCGGCTTCCTCCACGTGCTGCATGACGGCAGCGATGTACACGTCCTCGCCGTCGCAGAGCGCGTCGACATCGATCTCGACCGCGTTCTCGACGAATCGGTCGACGAGGACGGAGCCGGAGACCGCGCTCATCGCCTGCCGGAGCTGGGCATCGTCGTAACAGACCCGCATCGCGCGCCCGCCGAGCACGTACGAGGGGCGCACGAGGACGGGGTAGCCGATCTCGGTGGCTGCGGCGAGTGCCTCGTCGACGCCTTCCACGGTCGCCCACGGCGGGCACCGGATCCCGAGCTCGTCTGCGAGAGCGCCGAACAGCTCGCGATCCTCGGCGAGGTCGATCGCGGTCAGCGGGGTGCCCATGATCTTGTAGCCGGCCGCCTCGATGTGGCGTGCCAGACGGAGCGGGGTCTGCCCGCCGAACTGGGTGACGACGCCCTCGGGCGCCTCGCGGTCGAGGACAGCGAGTACCTCCTCCGGTGAGAGCGGCTCGAAGTAGAGTCGGTCCGAGGTGTCGTAGTCCGTCGAGACGGTCTCGGGATTGCAGTTGATCATCACGGCCTCGTAGCCGAGGGCGCGGAACGTCTGCACGGCGTGGACGCAGCAGTAGTCGAACTCGATCCCCTGGCCGATCCGGTTGGGTCCCGAGCCGATGATGACGACCCGCGGCGCGGTCGCCTGCGGCAGAGCCTCGTCCTCCTCGCCCCAGGTCGAGTAGTAGTAGTTCGATCCAGCGTCGACCTCCCCCGCGCACGAGTCGACGCGGCGGTAAGACGGCTTGATGCCCTTGGCGTACCGCGTGCGCCGGACGTCGTCGCCGCTCGTGCCCCAGGCGGCCCCGATCGAGTCGTCCCCCCAACCGGCGCGCTTGGCGCGGAGGATGTCGAGCGATGCGAGCTCGCGCCGCGCGTGGGCGAGTTGCTCCTTGAACCACGGGTGGACGCCGTCGGGGATGTCGTCGACGGTCGCCCACGGCGTTGCCGAGCCCGGGTCGAGCTCGCGCGAGCCGAAGGCCTTGAGGAACGCCTCCGTGAACGTCCTCCCGATCCCCATCGCCTCACCGACGGACTTCATCTGCGTGCCGAGCGTCGCGTCAGCACCCGGGAACTTCTCGAACGCGAACCGCGGGAACTTGACGACGACGTAGTCGAGCGTCGGCTCGAAGCTCGCAGGCGTTGTCTTCGTGAGGTCGTTCGGGATCTCGTCGAGGGTGTAGCCGACCGCGAGCTTGGCCGCGACCTTGGCGATCGGGTAGCCGGTCGCCTTGGAGGCGAGCGCGGACGAGCGCGAGACGCGCGGGTTCATCTCGATCACACGGATGTCGCCGCTGTCGCGGTTGCGCGCGAACTGGATGTTCGAGCCGCCCGTCTCGACGCCGACTGCCCGGATGATCGAGACGGAGGCGTCGCGCAGCTCCTGATACGCCTCATCGGAGAGCGTCATCTGGGGGGCGACGGTGACGGAATCGCCGGTGTGGACGCCCATCGGGTCGAGGTTCTCGATCGAGCAGACGATGACCACGTTGTCGTTGAGGTCGCGGATCACCTCGAGCTCGAACTCGTCCCAGCCGCGAATCGACTCCTCGACGAGCACCTGGGTGATCGGGCTCTCTCGCAGGCCCCGCTCGACGATCGCCCGCAGCTCCTGCTCGGTGTCGGCGAAGCCGCCGCCGTGCCCACCGAGCGTGAATGCGGGCCGCACGACGGCCGGTGCCGGAATGAGGCCGAGCTGGTCGACCGACGTCACGATCTGCGAGCGCGGCGTGCGGAGCCCGCAGCTCTCGACGGCATCGCGGAAGAGCGAGCGATCCTCGGCTCGCCGGATCACCTCGACGCGCGCGCCGATGAGCTCGACGCCCAGCTCGTCGAGGACGCCGGTCTCGGCGAGCTCGATCGCGAGATTGAGTGCCGTCTGGCCGCCGAGGGTCGGCAGGAGCGCATCGGGCCGCTCGCGCCGGAGGACGTCCGTGACGCCCGCGACGTCGAGTGGCTCGAGGTACGTGCGGTCCGCGAATCCCGGGTCGGTCATGATCGTCGCGGGATTCGAGTTGATGACGATCGTGCGGAACCCGTCCTCGCGCAGCACCTTCAGGGCCTGGCAGCCGGAGTAGTCGAACTCGCACGCCTGGCCGATCACGATCGGCCCGGAGCCGACCAGGCAGATCGTCTCGATGTCGGTACGGCGCGGCATCAGGCGGGCTGCAGGCCCTCGACCCAGCGCTCGAGGATCGGCCAGGCATCGTGCGTTCCCGGGCCCGCCTCCGGGTGGAACTGAACGGAGCGCGCGTCGAGCTCGGGGTAGTCGAAGCCCTCGACGGTACCGTCGTAGAGGGAGACGTACGTCGCGTCTCGCTCGTCGGTCGCCGCGACAGCGAAGCCGTGATTCTGGCTCGTCACGAGGACGCGACCGGTGGCGCGCTCGAGCACCGGGTGATTCGCGCCGCGGTGGCCGAACGGGAGCTTGTACGTCGTGTGCCCGGTGGCGAGGCCGAGCAGCTGATGGCCGAGGCAGATGCCGAGGACGCTCGTCCGGCCGAGGAGCTCGCGGATCGCTGCGACCTCCTCGACCAGCGGCTCCGGGTCGCCGGGCCCGTTCGAGAGGAGCACACCGTCGTAGCCGGCGAGATCGTCCGCCGTCGCGTCGTGCGGGTGAACCGTGACCGCTGCGCCCGCGCGCTGCAGGCGGCGCATGATCGAGGCCTTCGCCCCGTAGTCGACGACGGCAACCCTGACGCGCCCGCCTTCGTTGAAGACCGTCGGCTCGACCGACGAGACTGCCGAGACGAGCGCCTGGCCCTCCATCGACGGCTGCTGCCGGATCAGGTCGATGGCCGCGGCTGCGTCGAGCTCTTCCCCGTCGGCGACGACGGCCGCGCGCATTGCACCCGCCTCACGGACGCGGAGCACGAGCATGCGCGTATCAACGTCTTCCAGCGCGACGATCCCGTGCGAGGCGAGCCACGCGCTCCAGGCGCCGCCGCCGCACCGTCGCATCAGGACGCCCTTGACCCACGGCTGCGCCGACTCGAGACGCGCGTCGTCGACGCCGTAGTTGCCGATCATGGGAGCGGTGAACGTGACGAGCTGCCCGGCGAAGCTCGGATCGGTGACGGTCTCCTGGTACCCCGTCATGGCCGTCGTGAACACGGCTTCGCCGAACGCGACGCCGGGCGCTGCGACCGATCGGCCCGTCAGCACCGTCCCGTCCTCGAGCGCGATGTAGCCGCCACTCACGCCGCGAACACCACCCTGCCGTCCGCGATCGTCTTGACGACCGCGCCCTTGAGGGTCTGACCGAGCAGCCAGGAGTTCGTCGACTTCGACCGGAAGCCGTCCTCCTTGACCACCCAGCGGGCATCGAGGTCGATCAGGACGAGGTTCGCGCGCTCGCCGACCGCGATCCGTGGCACGGGCAGGTCGAAGGTCTTCGCCGGGCCTGTCGACATCCGCTCGAGCACGAGGTCGAGCTCGAGCTCGCCAGGCTCGACGAGGAACGTGTTGACGGCCGCGAACGCGGTCTCGAGCCCGGTGACGCCGAACGGCGCCTCCTCGAACGGCGTCTCCTTTTCGTGGCGTGCGTGCGGAGCGTGATCGGTTGCGATGCACGCGATCGTCCCGTCCCGCAGACCGTCGAGAAGCGCCTGGCGGTCGTCCTCCGCACGCAGCGGCGGGTTCATCTTGCGGTTGGTGTCGAGTGTCAGCACGGCGTCGTCGGTCAAGCAGAGATGGTGCGGCGAGACCTCCGCGCTGACGGCGACCCCACGAGCCCGGGCGGCGCGTACCGCGGCGACGGACTCCCGCGCCGAGAGGTGCATTATATGCAAAGGACGCTGCACATATGCGGCCAGGCTACAGTCGCGCTCGATCATCACCGACTCCGCCACGGAGGGCCAGCCGGCGAGGCCGAGCGCCGCCGAGACTGCCCCCTCGTTCATCTGCCCGTCGCGCGACAGGCTCGGCTCCTCTTCGTGGAGCGCGAGCAGTCTCCCGGCCGCGCCGCTGTACTGCAACGCTCGCTGCATGAGGCCCGCCGAGACCACGGGCCGTCCATCGTCCGAGAACGCCGCGGCTCCGAGCCGGGCCAGTTCGACCATCTCGGTGAGCTCCTCGCCCCGGAGGCCCTTGGAGATCGAGGCGAGAAAGCCGGTCGGTATCGCCGCTCCCTCGCGCGCCTGCTCGATCAACGCCCCGAGCACCGCCGCCGAGTCGACCACGGGGTCGGTGTTCGGCATCGCGAGGATGGCGCAGTACCCGCCCGCGGCAGCCGCCGCAGTGCCTGTCGCGATCGTCTCCTCGTCCTCGCGGCCCGGCACCCGGAGGTGCACGTGTGGGTCGACGAACGCCGGGGCGAGCAGGAGCCCGGGGGCCGGCTCGCCCGAGTGCTCGAGGCTCGTGATGATGCCGCCCTCGACCGTGACGTCGAGCGGGCCGTCCACGCCTGCGGCCGGGTCGACCACGCGTGCGCCACGGATCGTCAGGCTGTCGCCGGAGCCGTCAGGCCAGAAGAGGCTCATGCGACCTCCAGCGGTCGCGTGTCGGCTCCGGGACCGCCGGCGAGCAGGTCGTAGAGCACCGCCATTCGCACGACGAGCCCCGACCGCACCTGCTCGGAGATCAACGACACGCCGGAGTCGGCGACCCGCGGATCGATCTCGACGCCGCGGTTCATCGGCCCCGGGTGCATGACGAGCTGCCCCGGCCGGAGCCGTGCCGGCGTGATCCCCCACTCCGAGGCGTACTCGCGCAGCGACGGCACGTAGGCGGCGCCCGGATCCATCCGCTCCCGCTGCATGCGCAGGACGTAGACGACATCGGCAGCTCCGATGTCTGCGATTGCGGTGGAGACGTCGCAGCCCATCTGCTCGATGCCACGAGGCATCAGCGTGGGCGGGCCGACGAGGGTCGTACGCGCGCCGACGAGGCCGAGCGCTTCGACGAGAGACCGTGCCACGCGTGAGTGCAAGACGTCGCCGACGATCGCCACGTGAAGCCCTTCGAGCCGACCGAGCGACTCACGCAGCGCGAAGAGGTCGAGGAGCGCCTGCGTCGGATGCTGGTGCTTGCCGTCCCCCGCGTTGACGACATGAGCGTGCGTCGCGCTCGCGACGAGATCCGGCGCGCCGATGTGCGGGTGGCGGATGACGATGACATCGGGGTCGTACTCGGCGAGCGTCAGCGCCGTGTCCCTGAGCGACTCGCCCTTGTCGACGGACGAGCCGGACGACCGCAGCGCCATCGTGTCGGCGGAGAGGCGCTTCGCAGCGAGATCGAAGCTGGACAGCGTGCGGGTCGACGACTCGTAGAAGAGGTTGATGATCAGCCGCCCACGCAACGCCGGCAGCTTCTTCACCTCACGGTCGAGCGACCGCGCGATGGTCGCTGCGGTGCCGAGGAGGCGCTCGACGTCGTCGCGATCGAGGTCCGAGATCCTGAGGAGGTGCCGCCGCTTCGGCCGCAAAGGCGTAGGGGCAGCGGGGGGCGGCGCGGTCGTGGCCTCAGTCATCGGCACTCCCGGCGAGAAGCACGCGATCCTGTCCGTCGATCTCGCCGAGCTCGACGCTCACCCGCTCGTTGCTCGAGGTGGGAACGTTCTTGCCGACGTAGTCGGGCCGGATCGGCAGCTCACGGTGGCCTCGGTCGACGAGGACGGCGAGCTGCACCCGTGCCGGCCGTCCGTACTCGAGCAGGGCATCGATCGCGGCGCGGATCGTGCGGCCGGTGTAGAGCACGTCGTCGACGAGCACGACCGTCTTCCCCTCGAGCGCGAAGTCGAGCTCGGTACCCCGGACGACCGGCTGGGCGTGGAGCGGAGGGCCGCCGCCGCGCGCAAGCACGTCGTCGCGGTGGAAGGTGATGTCGACGGCGCCCGTGGCGACCGACACGCCGGAGCGCTCGGCCACGAGGGATCGCAGCCTCTCGGCGATCGGCACGCCTCGCGTGTGGATGCCGACGAGAGCGAGGTCCTCGAGCACGGCATTTCGCTCGATCAGCTCGTGAGCGATGCGTGACAGCGTCCGCGAGAGGGCTTCACCGTCGAGCAGGATCTTCGGCGCCTTCCGGCCCGAGACGTGCGTGGTCATCGTGCTCCTTTCCGGCCTCTCCGGGCCGGTTTAAAGGGTCTTTGCGCAGTGTACGTGATGGGTCTGACGACCCGCCGCGGAGCGGGTCAGACGCTGCGGCCCGCCACGATCAGCTGGTCGAGCCGAGCCACGACCCGCGCGGGCAATTCACGCTCGGCTCGTGCCGTGCCCTCGTCGAGCTCCTCGGGCGAGAGCAGGTCGAACGTGGAGATGTGCCGTCCCCTGATGCGTTCGAGCGCCGCGGCGCGCGTAAGCGCCGTCTCGCCAACCACACGTCGGGTCTCGATACGAGGGAAGCCGGCGTCTGCGATCTCGGCGAGGAGGGTCGCCTCGGTCGGAAACCGCCGCTCGTCGATCGCCTGGATAGAGGGGAAGTACGGGCTCAGCCAGTACGTGTGGAAGTGGTCCTCGTGGAAGGTCGCGATCGCGACCCTGCCTGTCGGCGCCACCACCCGGCGGGCCTCGGCGAGCGCCGCCCGCCGGTCGACGAGGTGGATCACGAGTGACATCGTGGCGCGGTCGAACCAGGCGTCGCGAAACGGCAACTGCTCGGCAGATGCCTGCCGGATCCCGACTCCGGCAGGCACGGCTGCTCGTGCGACGGTGACCATCGCGTCGCTCGCGTCGACCCCCCACACCTTGGCGCGGGCCTCCGTGGCGAGCGCAGCCGCAAGCTGGCCCGTGCCACACCCGACGTCGAGGACGCGCCGGCCGCGTAGGTCGCCGAGCTCGACGAGCACAGTGAATCGGTCCCACCAGGCGCCGTCGGGCGGCCGGAGCGCGTCGTAGGTTCGCGCGCGCGCGTCGAAGTCCGGGGCCTGCGCCTCGGTCACGTGTCGGGTACCGGAGGTGCGGCGCGCATTCGCGCCTGTCGCGCGCCACGGCGGACGAGAGTTGGCTCGCCACGCTCCGAGAACGGGATCTCGACGACGTCGAAGTCTCCGGGTACGACGGAGTTCGGGAACAGCTGACGGGCCTCGTCCCCGACAGCGTGGCCCGCATACCGGCTCGAGACGTGCGTCAACGCCAGGAGCTTGACGCCGGCCTCGCGGGCGACGAGGGCTGCCTGCCCTGCGGTCGAGTGCCCGGTCTCTCTCGCCCGCACGAGCTCGTCCGCACAGAACGTGGCCTCGTGCACGAGGAGGTCGACGCCTCCGACCGCTGAGACGACGGAGGCGGCGGGCGCCGTGTCGCCCGTCAAGGCCAGAGAGCGGCCGGGCCGGTCGGGACCGAGCACCTGCGCCGGGTCGACGGTGTCCCCTCCAGGGAGGGTGATCGTCTCGCCGCGTTGGAGAGCACCGCGCTCGCGGCCGTAGGGCACGCCGAGCGCGTCGGCGGTGGCGACGTCGAAGCGCCCCGGCCTCGTTGCCTCGGCGATCACGTAGCCGACCGCCTGCGTGTGATGGTCGACGCCGAAGGCGCGGATCTCGTAGTCGGAGCGCGCGAGAACGTCGCCCGGCGCGATCTCCACCGCGTCGACGGCATAGGTCAGGTTGCCGAACACGCGCCGCAGCGCACCGAGGAGCTCGCGCAGGCCGCTCGGGCCGTAGAGGGTCAGCGGCACTTCACGACCACGGAGGGCGAACGTCTTGAGCATTCCCGGGAGCCCGAGGTAGTGATCCGCGTGGAAGTGGGTGAGGAAGACCTCCTCGAGGTCGACCAGTCCTACGTCAGAGCGGAGGAGCTGTCGCTGCGTGCCTTCGCCGCAGTCGATCAGGAGCCGGTCGCCGCCACGGCGGACGAGCGTCGCGGACGTCGCGCGCTTCGCCGTCGGAGCGGATCCCGACGTCCCGAGGAACACGACGTCGAGGTCCACGCCGAGAAGTGTAGTCGGGTCGTCGCCGCGCTCGTTCTTAGAGCACGAGGTCCGTGTAGACCATCTCACCCTTGAACAGGCGTGCCACGGGATCCCACGGGAAGAAGATCGCGTTCCGCCATTCGAGCCTCTCGCCTGTCGGCTCGTGGTCGAGCCAGCGACCGACGTGCGTCGCCGTGACGATCGCCTCCTCACAGACCCCCTGAGGGCCGATCACGATGAAGTCGAGTTCGAAGTGGATGTCGGGGAACGCAGTCAGGAGCTCGGTGTAGAAACGCATCGCGCCCTCATGGCCCTCCCACCGGGCGCCGGTGCCGGCGACCGTGTAGACGCAATCCTGGGTCAGCGTCGACATGAGGCCGGGAAGATCACGGTTGTCCTCCGCGATCGAGTGGACCTTCCAGAGCTCGCGGATCTCGGCGACCTCGGCCGGATCGACCGGCCGCCGGAGCAGTTCGAGGATGTGGGCAGTTGCCATACCGTGCTCCTTCGGTTCGACCGCCGGTTGGTCGGCGGCACCGCAATCCTATGTTCCGATGGAACGCCACGATTCCGGTGAAGGAGCGGGACAGGTCGGCGAAGGGCCGGGCGTGACGGGTTCCGCCCCTACGGAACGCGAAGAACCTGACCCGGTGCGATCGTCGAGTCGCTCAGGTGGTTCGCATCGCGGAGCCTCCAGACGCCTTCGCGCGGATCGCCACCGTACGACGAGACAGCGATCGACCAGAGCGTGTCACCGGGCTGGACGCGGTACGCCCCGGCCGTCCCGCCGGCGCCCGAATCGCGGACGAAGAGCGCCCACATGGAGACGGCGACGAGAGAGACGAGGAGAAGTCGTACGAACATGTGTTCGTTATGATGCACGAACACGTGTTCGGTGTCAAGTCGGCCGCTCCTACCGCAGCGTGCGCGAGAACGTGCGCGAGCGGCGGTCGCTCGATTCGGCTATCAGGCGGATCGCCACCGTGGCGGGCCGGAGTGCCCCCTCGCGGCGGAAGATGAGCTTCGCGGGTCGCTTCGGTAGCGCCTTGCTCTCGAGGCAACCGGGGCTCGTTGCCGTGCGCTGTGCCATCAGGGCGGCGGCGACGACCCCCCCGACCCGGCCGGGCAGCAGGCAGCCGAGAACATGGGCGCCCTCGCCCGAGGGCGCCTCGACGCGGATCATCCGTCGCGCCTCGATGCGCCAGAGCGGCCGGACGGAGCCGATCACCCGCTTCGCCGGATACCACGGGGCGATCGGTTGCGCGCATCCGGGCTCGGTCTCCTCGATCGCAGCCAGAACGGATGCGGCGGAGGCACGCGGTGTTCCGTCGACGCGGTGGAGAGCCGCCTGGAAGCCGTCGAGCTCGACCCCGTCGTAGAAGCCGAAGAAGTTCAGCTCGGCGATGTGCGGATCGCACGCGACATCGCGGATGAGCGAGCCATAAATGCGCGCCTGCGCTTCCTCGTCGGTGACGGGAACGTTCTCGATTCCCGTATAGCCGAGCAGTCCACCGGTATCGACCTGCCAGCCGACCTCGTCGAGGTAGATCTTCAGCCCGCTCACGGTCGTCGGCTGGGCCGTGTCGCGGAATGCGTCCCAGAGCGCCTGCTTGATCCGGCCGAGATCGACGAAGCCGGCGTTCGGCCATGGATAGCCGCGCTCGAGGGGGTCGGTCGCCCGATCGGGGTAGGGATGGAAGCTGAGGCCGTCCATCAGAGGCCGATCACGGCCGCTCGCCCGATACCAGGCGCCAAGCGCCGCGAGGAACCGAACGGGAGAGGTGGAGACGTTGCTGCGTGCCGTGGGGCGGTCGTTTCCGCGTGGAGAGAGGCCCAGGCCGACGACGGTGATCGTCGGGTCGACCGCCTTGAGCGCGTCGTACCCGGCGGCGAGGAACGCGCCGGCTACGGCTGCAGACACGTTCGTGCGATTGCTGCGGAACTGTGGTCGGAGGAATGCGGGCTGGTTCGGCTCGTTCATGACGACGAACTGCTTCACCGTCGGGTAGCGCTCTGCGACCGCGGTCAGCCAGGTGGCGAAAGCCGCCGGCCGCGCCGTGCCGTCCTCCATGTCGCGTGGTGGGTACGGATAGACGGCGAGGACGATCCGAAGGCCCGCGTTCTCTGCGATCGGGATCGCCGTGTCGAGCGCGTCCTGATCCTGGATCGCGAGCGGATCGCTCGGGATCCACCGTGTCGTGAACACGGATTGCTCGAGCTTGAGATCGGCCATCTTCGCGAAGAACGCTGCCTGATCGGCAGACCACTTGCCGGTGTCGTCGTTCGCGCCGATGTCAGCAGCCGGTGCTGCACCGGACACCACGATCGCGAGGCCGGCCGTCACCACGAGCGTTGCCACAGTTCTCCGCACGGATCTCCTCGATTCGCCGCGAGCCGCCCCTGTCCTCGGAGCAACAGGCGATTCTACCGACGCTCGAGATGTGCGAGCAATGCGTCGAGCAGCCGCCCGGCACCGAAGCGGACGGGGTCGTCGGCGACGAGTCCCGTCTCGGCCTCTGCAGCGCTGATCGCCGCTCGCGCAGCCGGTCCGTCCAGGTGCCGAGTGTTCAGCGCGATGCAGGCGACGCCGGCCCGACGACGGGGAAGCGAGACGCGCTCGTGGAGGTCGATCAGCTCCGGCAGCGGCAGCAGCGGGTGGCCGGGATAGCCGTCGATCTCCGTGGCTCCCGCGAGGTGGCAGAGCACGAACGCGTGCGGCGCCGAGCCGTGGATGAGCCCCAGCGTGACGCCCGAGTAGCCGGGATGCGAGAGCGAGCCCTGTCCCTCGACGAGAAGCAGGTCTCCCCCACGCCGGCCGCCCTCGACGACGAGCCGCTCGGCGGCCCCGGCGATGAAGTCGGCGACCACCGCGTCGACGGAGATACCCCAGCCCGCGATCGCGATTCCCGTCTGGCCCGTCGGGACGAACCGGGTCCGGATCCCGCGCGACTCGGCCTCCCGGCCGAGCTCGAGCGAGACGGTCATCTTCCCGATCGCGCAATCCGACCCGACGGTGAGCACGATGTCCCCCGGCACCTCGAGATTCGCGCCGGTCGCGACCTCGAGATCCGCCGGCGGCCGCCGGAGGTCACGCAGGACTGCGCCGGATGCGGATGCGAGCGGGGCAAGCACTGCGTCGTCCTCGATGAACTCGTGGAGCCCGTTGTCGATCCCGACGCCGTGGCGCACGCACTGTTCCAGGAGCACGCGCCACGCCGGGGGGAAACGCCCGCCCACCGTGGCGACGCCGACGAGCGCCGCCTCGGGCTCGAAGGCGAGCGCCGACTCGACGTCGGCGACGATCGGCACGCCGCGCTCTGACTCGCCCACGCGCGCCGAGTCGAGGATCACGACGACGTCGTCGGCGCCGTAGCGGAGAACGCCGTTCATGGTCTTCGCCCAGTGCGGATCGCGGGAGAATCCCTCGGCGAGGATGAGGAGGCGCCGGGACGAGCTAGCCGACACCGAGACCCGGCTCCTCCGACGGAACCTGCACGCCGTCCGTGAGGATCACGCCAGGGCAGGGATCCGAGGCGAGCAGCAGGTTGCCGTCGAGGTCGACGTGATCGCACAGCGGCGCGACGACACAGCCGGCCGCGATCCCGATGCCCGATTCGACCATGCAGCCGAGCATGACGCCGAGGCCGAGGGCCCGAGCCGCATGTGCCATGCGGATTCCCTCGCGGATCCCGCCGGACTTCGCGAGCTTGATGTTGATCCCATGGGCGATCTCCGCGCACCGAGCGACATCGGCAAGCGTGTGGCAGTCCTCGTCCACGTAGATCGGAATCGGCGAGCGGGCCCTGAGCTCCTCACCCCCGGGATCGTCCGCGGGCAGAGGCTGCTCGACATATGCGACGCCGAGTGCCGCGAGCTCGGGGATCGCGTCGAGCGCTTCAGCGAGCGACCACCATTCGTTGACGTCGACCTGGAGCGGCAGGCCGGTGCGGGAGCGGACCGCGCGGACGCGCTCCACGTCGAGGCCGTCGCCGCCGCCGAGCTTGAGCTTCAGGCGCTTGAACCGGCCTGCGACCTTCTCCGTCCGTCGCGCCATGTCGTCCGGGTCGCCGAGCCAGATCGTCCACGACGTCGGTGGTCCGATACGCGGAAACCCGAGGAGCTTCCAGGCCGGAACGCCGAGCATCTTGCCCTGGAGATCGTGGAGCGCCCCGTCGAGCGCCGCCTTCCCGGCGTGCTCGCCCGGGATCTCCGCAAGCCGGGCGCCGATTTCCTCCAGTGCGAACGGGTCGTCGCCGACGAGGCCACCGTGTTCTTCGATGAAAGCGAGGGCCGACGACGACGACTCGTCGTAGCGCGTGATCGGCGCCGCCTCACCCCGTCCGACGTGGCCGGCGTGACGGAGCTCCACCTGGACGACTTCCTCCCAGTCGCTCGCCTCACGGGCGATCACGAAGGTCTCCGCCAGCTGGAGCCGGACGATGCGCGCGCTGATCTCCATCCAGGCAAGCGTACTTCGTCGCCGTCCAGCAGGACGGCGAGAGCCGTGTCGGGCGGGATCCGCGTCCCCTCCGTCCCTGGGACGAGTGAGCGAGCCGCCCGCCCGACCCGCCGATACGAGAAGCGTGGGCTCTGCCGCCACTCGACGCCACCACTCGCGCCTCCCGCCGGTTTCCGCCGAACGGGTGATCGTCCCGTGAGCGCGCTGCCTGCCACCGAGACGGCCTCGAGACGCCGGATCGGCGAGATCCTCCTCGCCCACGGCTTCGTCACGCCGGAGCAGATCGCGGACGCAACAGCCGAGCAGGAGCGTACCCAGCAGCCGCTCGGGCAGATCCTCGTCGGCCGCGGAGCGATCACGCGACTCGAACTCGCGAGTGCGCTCGCCGAGCAGTGGTCCGACCCGGCGGCCTCGATCACATCGTCTGCCGCGCGACCCGCTGCGCCGCTGCCGGCGCCGTCTGCAAAGGACGAGGAGCTCTACGCCGCGCGCCTCCAGGGGGCGGTTGCCGACCTGGCACGCAAGGTGCAGTCGAACAAGCCGCTCGAGGACATCGACGAGAGGGTCGAGGAGCTGTCGCTCCGCATCGAGGCGACGCTTGCTCGAACCCAGCACATCGAGGCCGCCGTCGCGACGCTGGCGGAGAGCCTCGAGGGCGTTACGACCGGCGTCGAGGAGGCCTTCCATGCGTTGCAGTCGGGTACCGCAGAGCTGGCCGCGGACCTGGTGCGAATCGACCGCACGATCGGCGAGCTGGCAGCGCGTGAACAGCCGCAGGCAGACGGACGGGCGCTTGCCGAGATCGACGAGCTCAGGTCGACCATCGTCGGCCTGAGCGCCGGCAGCGCGAGCGTCGACCCGGAGCTGCAGGGCCGAGTGGAGACGCTCGCGGAGCGGCTCGCGCGGATCGAGTCGAATCCGGCCGAGGATCGCTTCCGGGCCGACCTCGAGGACCAGGCGCGCACGGTCGACGATCTCCGAGCGATCGTCGACGAGCTGCGCGAGCGCCAGACGGGCGCTCCTGACCTCGACGAGCGGCTCGGCTCGATCGAGAGCCGCCTCACAGCCACCGCCGGAGGACAGGACGAGCTCACCCGACAGGTCGGTGCGCTCGCCGATCGAGTGTCCGACCGGCCGGAGGCAGACCCGCGGATCGACGGTGTCGTCGCGCAGCTCGGCGCTCTCGACACGCGCCTCGACACGACGCTCACCGACATGGTCGCCCTGAGGGCGAAGCTCGACACGCAGGACGACCGCGCAGTCGACGGCCGGCTCGACGATTTCGCCCAGACGCTCGAAGTGCTTCGAGGAGAGCTCGCCGACGTCGTCGCGGTGCCCGCACGGCCGGACGACGCCGTAGTCGACCGCCTCGAGGAGCTCGGGGCGCGGATCGAGTCGACCTCCCGCGAGGCAGCCGAGAGCCGGGATGCGGCGGACCGGGTCGCAGCACTCGAGGAGCGGCTGGGAGACGGATTCGTGACGCCGGACGCGCTCACCCGCTCGATCGAGTGGGCGCTGAGCGAGCACACGGCACCCCAGACCGACGCGCGAGTCGAGGCGCTCATGGGCGAGATCGACGCGCTCCGATCGGAGCTCGCATCGCTGCGCGTGGCGGGCGAACGGCGTGACGCGGAGGTTGACAGGCTGGCGGAAATCGAGATGCGGGTGCAGGCGCTCGACACCGAGCAGCCGGACGGGACCGCCCTGGCCGAGCGCCTCGATGCCCTCGAACGGGCTCGTGTCGGTGATCTCGACACCGTCGACGTGCTCGCCCGGGCGATGGATCGCATCCGCCACGATCTCACCGAGGCCCCCCGCGATGAGGGTTCGAGCGCCGAGGCTCTGGAATCGATGGCGCAGCTCACGCAGCGAATTGCGGCGCTCGAGGTGGCCCGTGAGGAAGAGCCGGCAGCCCAGCCCGCATACGGGCCGGACGCCTCGGAGTTGGCCTCGGAGCTCGACGGCGTTCGCCTCGTGCTGGAGCGGATCGGGCTCCATCTCGGCGAGCACGACAGGACTCTCGCGGACCTCTCACCGGGGCGGGGCGTGCACGAGCGTCTCGAGGAGCTGACCTCGCTCGTTCAGAGTCTGGCGGCGGCACGGCACGACCCTGCCGTGGTGATGCAGCCTCCGCCTGCATCGTCGCCTCTTCCCACGAACCAGGGAGAGCTGCTCCGACGCGTCGAGGAGGCCGAGGTGGCCTCCCAGACCGACAACGAGAAGCTCATGAGCCGCCTCGAGCGCATGGCCTCGTCGATCGACTGGCGGCTGCAACGCCTCGAGACCGACGAGACGGACGCTGCCGAGGAGGCAGACGACCCGTCCGAGTAACCGATGCGCCCGGAAGGATTCGAACCTTCGACCTCGCGCTCCGGAGGCGCGCGCTCTATCCCCTGAGCTACGGGCGCTCGACCGGCCAGTGTACTGACCATGACGTAAGATCGAGGCATGGCCCTGCTTCTCTACGACAACCCGGTCTCGTCGAACGCGCTCAAGGTGCGATTCATGCTTGCCGAGGTGGGCCTCACCTACGAGCGGCGGACGGTGCCATTCGATCTGCCGCGACCGGACTGGTACCTCGCCGTGAATCGGGTGGGCGGCATCCCCACCCTCGCAGACGGCAACCTTGTCCTCGCAGAGTCGCACGCCATTCTCCGCTACCTGGCAGACCGCGAGCAGCGTTCGGACCTCTACCCGCCCGATCTCCGAGAGCGGGCCGCCGTCGACGAGTTCCTCGACCGCTGGGCGCTGACGTTCCGACCCGCCTTCTTCCAGTTCGAGTCGCCCGCGCTCGGGTTCGTCCCGGGTAAGGGCATGCTCGGCGGCCCTCCACGGACGGATGAGCTCGGAGATGTCAGAGCGAAGATCGAGCCGACTCTCGAGCTCCTCGACTCGCTCATCGCTCCGACTGGGTTCGTCCTCGGGCAGTTCACGATTGCCGACGTCGCGGCGGCGCCAATCCTCTTTCGGACGACCAAGACGGGTCTCGACCTCGGGCGTTTCGACAACCTCGCGCGCTGGCGCGATGCGCTCATCACGCGGCCGACGTTCGCGGCGGCCGAGCCGGTCACGTGAGGCAACGGCGCGGAGTCTGCGAGTTCCCTTTATTGCAGGCATCGCGGCTATAATCGAGAACATGGTTCTCGCGATCGACGACCCCCTCAGTACGGATGCCGAGCCTGCCCCGGATCACGCGCAAGGCCCGCGGCCGCGGAACAGCGGAGGTCGTAGCGCGGACTATTCCCGTTCGCGAGCTCGACGCTAGCGGCCTCACCTGGGTCAACGTCGTCGGGCCCGACCTCGAGACGGCGAACATGCTGTCGGAGCGGTTCGGCTGGCATCCGCTCGATGTCGAGGACATCGTCTCGAAGCGCCAACGCCCGAAGGTCGACGACTACGAGGACGACGGTTACCTCTTCATCGTTCTCCACTTCCCGGTCTACGACAAGACGATTCAGCGCCTCAACGCGGCCGAGCTCGACGTGTTCATCGGGGCCGATTATCTCGTCACGATCCCGAACCGCGAGCTCCTCCCCGTCACCCGGCTCTTCGCACGGTGCGAGAACGACGAGGAGCTGCGAGAGGGGCTGTTCGCGAAGGGAACGGGGCGGCTGCTCTACGAGGTGCTCGACGATCTCTTCGACTACTGCTTCCCGATTCTCGACAAGATCGGCCACAAGCTCGATTCGATCGAGGACGACATGTTCGAGGGGTACGCAGAGGACGTCGTTCGCGACATCTCGAACGTCAAGCAGGAGATCATCTCCTACCGCAAGGTCATCAAGCCGGGGCGCTCGACGCTGCGTGCGCTCGAGCGGCGCGTCGACAAGTTCCTGCCCGAGGAGCTCGATCTCTACTTCGATGACATCGTCGACTCGGCGGAGCGGATCTGGGATCAGCTCGACAACTACAAGGAGGTCGTCGACGGCCTCGAGTCGACGAACGAGTCGGTCATCTCCCACCGCCAGAACGACGTCCTGCGCGTCCTCACCATCTTCAGCGTCATCGTTCTGCCGCTGACGCTCATCTCCGGGATCTTCGGGATGAACGTCGTCTTCCCGGGCGAGAGCTCGACGATCGCGTTCTGGGTCGTGATCGGTCTCATGCTCGTCACGATCGTCGGGATGTTCGGCTTCTTCCGCATCAAGCGCTGGCTGTAGCGCCACCCCCTCAATCCCCGACCGCCGGGGAGTCGACATCCCACCCTTTGGGTAGAGCGCATTCGTGCCGATACGTGTTTCGTTCGAAGTGCACCCGCTCCAAGGAGGACGGTCGTGACGACAGCCCAGTTCGAGGCGCTCGAGACCCCCGTTGTCGAGGCGGTGCTCCGCTGGCGCTTCGAGGCGCTCGTCAACGCGGGATACGACGCCGGCAACGCGCTCATCCTGGCCAGCCACGTCGAGGTCGATCTCCACCAGGCGGCCGGCCTTCTCGCACGTGGCTGCCCGCCCGAGACGGCTATGCGCATCTGCCTCTGAACCGCGAAGTTCACTCGATCGAGCGATCATTCTCCCCTCCGGTGGGTGATGGCCTCCTCCCCGCTCTGCGGGAAGACTCCGACAGCACCCCAAACGGCGAACAGGGAGAGCACCATGACTGCGGCACAGTTTGAGATCCTCGAGGTCGCCGAGGCGGAAGAGCTCCTGCGGGCCCGCTTCGAAAGCCTCGCCTGGCACGGCTGCCCCCCCGGCAACGCGCTCGTGATCGCGAGCCATCTCGACATCGAGTTGCTCGACGCGATCTGCCTGCTTCAGCGCGGCTGTCCGGCCCACCTCATCATTCCCATCCTCGGCCAAGACGGCGGGTGACGAGACCATGACTGCGGCGCAACCCCAGCATGTCGCTCAATACGCCGACGTGCATTTCCGGGTGACCTTCGTTCGCGCCCGGTTCGAGGCGCTCGCGGAGTGGGACATTCCCACCGGCGACGCGATCGCGATCGCGGACGCGACCGACGTCGACATCGTCGCGGCGGTTCGGCTCATCCGGCACGGCTGCCCTCCGGACCTCGTTCTGGACATCCTCGCCTAGACCACGGGAGGGCGGAGCGGCTCGAGCGGGGACGAGCTCCGGCCCCTACGGGACGACGAGGCCGTCGATTCCCTCTTCGGGTTCGGGCAATCGCGGGTCGATGCGCTCGAGCGCATCGACGAGAAGCTCGGCCACTGCGAGCGACTTCACCCAGTTGCGGTCGGCCGGCACGACATGCCACGGCGCGTGCTCGCTCGAGGTCTCGGCGATCACGTCCTCGTAGGCATCGAGGTATTCGTCGAACCTGGCGCGGACGTCGAGATCGCCCTTACGGAACTTCCAGCGCTTCTCCGGATCGTCGATCCGCTCCTGCAGGCGTTCCCGTTGCTCGGCCTTCGAGACGTTCAGGAAGACCTTCACCAGGGTGGTGCCCTCGTCGACGAGCATTCGTTCCCAGGCGACGATGTGGCCCGGGCGGCGCTTCCACGTCTTCGGGGGCTGGAGCTCGAGCATCCGCACGGCCACGACATCCTCGTAGTGCGAGCGGTTGAAGATCCCGATCTCACCGCGGGCAGGCAGGGCAGCGTGGACCCGCCAGAGGTAGTCGTGCGCGAGCTCGGTCGACGTCGGGGCCCTGAACGAGGCCACGCGAACCCCTTGCGGGTTGACCCCTTCGAACACCGTCCGGACAACCCCGTCCTTCCCCGAGGCGTCGAGCCCCTGGAGGACGAGCAGGACGCTTCGCCGCCCCTCGGCATACAGCCGCTGCTGCAGGAGCTCGAGCCTCGCCCGCACCTCGTCGAGCCGGATCTGCGCCTGCTCCTTGCTCCCGAATCCGAGGTCGTCTCTGGCATCGCGTCCCGCGATGCCAGGCCTCTCTCCCGACGCGACTCGGATGCTCGCGAGCATTGCGGGAGTCTACGCCAGTGCGTGTCGTAGACTCGGGGCGATGCCAGACCGAGGTGCCTTCCGGCTCGGCACGATCGTCGATCCCACGACCGGCAAGCCCGGCATCGAGGAGCTCGTGATCGGATCGAGCGACCTGACGACCCACGGCGTCATCGTCGGCATGACCGGGTCCGGCAAGACCGGCCTCGGCGTCGTCTTGCTCGAGGAGGCCCTGCTTGCGGGAATCCCGGCCGTGATCATCGACCCCAAGGGCGACATGGCGAATCTCGCCCTTACGTTCCCCGATCTCCAGCCCGCGAGCTTCCGGCCCTGGGTCGACGCGTCGCAGGCACAGACCGAGGGAATCACCGTCGAGCAGCTTGCCGAGAGGACGGCCACGACCTGGCGGGAAGGGCTCGCGGCCCAGGGCATCGGCCCGGAGCGCATCCAGCAGCTCAGGGACGCCGCCGACGTGACCGTCTACACCCCCGGGTCGTCCGCAGGCGTGCCTCTCAACATGATCGGCTCGCTCGGCGCGCCCGCGCTGTCGTGGGAGACCGAGGCGGAGACGCTGCGCGACGAGATCGAGGGGACGGTGACGAGCCTCCTCGGTCTCGTCGGCATCACGGCCGATCCTCTCTCGAGCCGGGAGCACGTCCTGCTCGCGAACCTGATCGAGAACGCGTGGCGAGCCGGGCGCGACCTCGACCTCGGCGCCCTGATCGGCGAGATCCAGTCTCCCCCGGTCCGCAAGCTCGGCGTCTTCGAGATCGACGCGTTCTTCCCGCCGGCCGATCGCACGGCGCTCGCGCTGAAGCTCAATGCGCTGATCGCGTCACCCGCCTTCGCCGCGTGGGGCGAGGGCGCACCGCTCGATCCGCAGACGCTGCTCTTCACCGCGGACGGAAGGCCACGAGCGGCGATCGTCTACCTCGCGCACCTCTCCGACGAGGAGCGGATGTTCGCGTCGACGCTCGTCTTCTCCAAGCTCGTCACGTGGATGCGGGGTCAGGCGGGAACGTCCGACCTGCGCGCGCTCGCCTACATGGACGAGGTGGCGGGATACGTCCCGCCCACGGCGGTACCGCCGGCCAAGAAGCCGATCCTGACGATCTTCAAGCAGGGACGGGCCTTCGGCCTCGGCCTCGTCCTCTCGACCCAGAACCCCGTCGATCTCGACTACAAGGCGATGGCGAACGCGGGCACGTGGCTCGTCGGCAGGCTGCAGACGGAGAACGACAAGGCACGAGTCCTCGAGGGCCTTCGCTCCGCCGCGGGTGAGGCCGACGTCGACGCGCTCGGCGCGGCGATCGGGGCGCTGCAGAAGCGCCAGTTCATGCTCGTGTCGGCCAAGGGCGGCTCCCCGCGGATCTTCGGCACCCGGTTCGCGATGTCCTACCTGCGCGGCCCGCTGACGAAGGAGGAGGTGCAGCGGCTGGCGAGCGCCACGCCGCAGCCCGCGGGTGTCGCCGCGGTGCCCGAGGTTGCACCGCCGAGGGCACTCGAGGCCGACGAGACCTCGGTCGCACCGGCGGTCGCGAGCGGGGTCACGGTCTCGCATCTCGATCCTGCCGCTCCCTGGGCGGCGCAGGTCGGTGCAGCCGCCGGGGTGACGAGGCTGCACGCCTTCCTCGCGACCCGCGTCGCCCTGCGCTACGACGACAGCGCCGCCGGCATCGACGAGGCCCAGGAGTTCGAGGCGCTCTACGGGCCACTCGACGGCGGGCTCGACCTCGACAGCGAGACGGTGGTCGACTTCGACGATCGGGACTTCGGGCCCGATGCTCCGGCCGGAGCCGCCTACGTGCTGCCGGCCGCCCCCGTCGCCGAGGCGACGTTCTTCACGCGAGCGGCAAAGGACGTCCAGGCGCGTCTGGTCGCGAATCGCGCCCTCGAGATCTTCCGTAACCGGCAGCTGAAGCTCGCGTCGCGGCCCGGCGAGAGCGAGGAGGCCTTCCTCGTGCGCTGCGATGAGGCAGGGCAGGTCAGGGCCGACGAGGAGACCGTGAAGCTGACGAAGCGGCTCGAGGCCAAGAAGGATCGTCTCGAGAAGGCCCGTGATCTCGCGCGGCGGCGCGTCGAGGAGCTCGACACGCAGACCAAGTCCCGCCAGGCGAACGAGCTGATCACGGGTGCCGGTGCGGTGCTCGGGGCGCTCTTCGGCGGCAAGCGCAGCGCCAGGTCGATCACGGACGCCGTTGGCTCGGTCGCCTCGAAACACGGGCAGTCGGCGACCTCGTCTGCCCGGAGGGACACGGCCGAGGCGAAGGTGCAGCAGACAACGGACGATCTCGCCGAGCTCGAGCACGAGATCCTCGACGAGGTCGCTGCGATCGACGAGAAGTGGCGGAGCGTCGCGGAGGCTGTCGAACCGCTCGCGATCCGTCTCGAGGCCACCGACGTTCGCGTGACGGACGTAAGGCTCGTCTGGGTTCCCGTCGACTGATCCGGCCGTCGGGACTGGCGTCCGCCGTCAGCCGGTCGCGCTGGTTACGACCGCTCGCACTGATCGTCCTTCTGGTCACAGGATGTGGCGGCCCCTCGAGCGCGCCGTCGGCCGTGGACGACGCGCGCCTCCAGGACTCCGCGACCGTCGCCGTGGTCAACGACGGCGACACGCTCCGCACAACGTCCGGGCGCCGGATCCGGCTCGTGCAGATCGACGCCCCCGAGCTCCACGGCGACTGCTTCGGCAAGGCCGCCCTCGCCGCCCTGCGGATACTCACGCCGCCGGGCACCCGGATCACGCTGGAGCGCGACCCGGGGCTCGACGCCACCGACCGCTACGGGCGTCAGCTTCGTTACGTGTTCGTGGACGGGACGAACGTCAACGTCGCCCTCGTCCGCCGGGGAGCCGCGTCGCCGTACTTCTTCCGCGGTGACCGAGGGCGCTACGCACGCGACCTCCTTCAGGCGGTCGACGAGGCCCGCGCCGGCCGGCGAGGCTACTGGGGCGCGTGCCCGGCGGCGAGGCTGGAGACGGAACGTGGCTCGATCACCGGTCCGGGCTGACTAGGATGAACCGATGACCCGGTTCTGGCACCCCGTCTCCGACATGCACGCGGTCCAGGCATCCGGGGAGCTCATCCTCGAGCGCGGCGAGGGGTGCCATCTTTGGGATGAGGACGGCAACCGCTACGTCGACTCGACCGGCGGTCTCTGGTACGCGAACGTCGGCTACGGTCGCGGCGAGATCGCGGACGCCGCGGCGGCGCAGATGCGCAAGCTCCACGCGTACTCGCACTACGGCGACGTCTCGAGCCGGCCGACGACCGATCTCACCAACCGGATCTCCGGGTTCGCGCCGATGAAGGATGCCGCCGTGTTCCTCACGAGCGGCGGTGGGGAATCGATCGAGACCGTCGTCAAGCTCGTGCGGCGCTACTGGAGCCTCCTCGACCAGCCGGAGCGCACCGTGATCATCAGCCGCGAGCGCGCCTATCACGGGCTTGCAGGCTTCGGCACGAGCATCATCGGCACCGAGGCCTTCAAGGTGGGCGTCGGGCCGCTCGCCGGCGGTACGGCACTCGTTCCCTGGGCTTCCGCCGACGCCCTCGAGGCGACGATCGAGGAGCTCGGCGCCGAGCACGTGGCGGCGTTCTTCTGCGAGCCGATCATCGGTTCCGGTGGGGTGCTGCTCCCACCCGACGGGTACCTGCAGGCGGTGCGCGAGATCTGCCGCAAGTACGACGTTCTCTTCGTCGCCGACGAGGTGATCTGCGGCTACGGGCGCGTCGGCGACTGGTTCGCCTGCAGCCGGCTCGGGCTCGACCCGGACGCCGTCACGTTCGCGAAGGGGATCACCTCCGGCTACGTCCCGCTCGGCGGCGTCATCGTCGGCAGCCGTATCCAGGAGCCGTTCTGGGGATCGGCCGACGCTGGCGTCTGGCGTCACGGCTACACGTACTCGGGGCACGCGAGCGCAGCAGCCGCCGCCCACGCAAACCTCGACATCATCGAGCGCGAAGGACCTGCTCGGCCGCGGGCGTGCGCTCGAGACGGAACTGCCGGCCGCGCTGGCACCTCTCCTCGACCACGAGCTCGTCAGCGAGATTCGCGCTGGCTTCGGTGCGGTCGCCGCCGTTCAGATCGATCCGGCACTTCTCGGCGACGACCCCGGGCTGACTGACCGGGTCACGCTGAAAGCGCGTGATCACGGCGTGCTCACGCGCACGCTCGTCGGGGGCGGTCTCCAGATCTCGCCGCCGCTCGTCATCACGCGCGAGGAACTCGGTGAGGTCACCTCAGGCCTGGCGGGTGCGCTCGACGCGGTCGCCGGCGCGCACGCGCCGTCAGAAAGCCGCTCCACGGGAATGAGGGCCCCGGATCCCAGTGGTCACTCCGGTGGAAGGCCACGCTCACGTCGGAGTGACCGGTGATGCCTCGTCGGCCCGCGACGAGCCCGTGCCGCCCGGATACGCCGGATGGGGATCCGATAGCGAGCGCACACCTCGGCTGTGAGCGCGGCAGCTCGGTCGAGAACGGCCCGGCTGTAGGCATCGTCCCACTCGCGTGCCTGCTGACCGGCGTATCCGGCCAGCTCGATCCCGATCGAGTCTGCGTTCCCGCCGCGCGCGTGCCATGCGATGTCGTCTCGCGCACGCACTGGATCGTCGTGTCGGCGTCGACGCAGTAGTGTGCCGAGACCTCGGAGACGGGACTCGCGAACCAGGCCGCACACGCCTCTGCGGCGCCTTCTCGCTCACCGATCTCCATCGTGTGGATGACGACGACCGAGATCGAACGGCTCTCGGCGGTCGTTCGGTGTGGGCTCTCGATGAACGCGTACGGCACACGCCCTCCCGGGGATCGGCGCCGCAGCCACGACGAGCATAGTGCTACAAGACGTCGAGTGGAAGTCGATGCATCGATCCGGGAGCTCGCCGAGAACCCGAACGTCCACCAGCCACTCACCGCGGGACGCGAGCTTCTCACCGACCCAGACGGCCGCTTCGCCATCTACCTTGCCGCGGGCACGAGCCCGCACAGCGCGACCGTGCAACGGGTTCGCCTGCGGTCCGACGCCGTTCCGGACGCCGTCGCAGGAGATCCGGGCGATCCTTCGGGATCGCGGGCGAGCGGGAGCCGAGTGGGAGCTCGGCGAGTCGTGCACACCGGTCGATCTCGTCAGCCGGCTTTGCCCAGCTCGGCATCGTGCCCGATGCGGACGAGCCCGTGGCGATCGGCATGGTGCTCGATGCAGGGGACGAGCTGACGGCACCACCCGGCGATCTCTGCGCGTCCCGTCGCCTCGATCGACGAGCTCGTCCGGCTCGCCGAATCCAGAACGAGGCATTCGGCGGCGATGCCGACGTGGTCGAGCTCGAGCAAGCCGAAGCCGACTTCGTAGCGGAAGGTGTGGTCGGTTCGACATTCCTCGCATTCATCGACGACACGCCGATCGCGGCCGCGTACGCCTCGTACACCCCGCTCGGGCTGCTCCTGTTCGGCGGCGCCACGCTCCCCTCAGCCCGCGGCCGAGGCGCGTACCGCGCGCTCGTGGCCGCCAGGGCACGCGAGGCCGTGCGAGCGCGGTACGCCGATGCTCGTCACCCACGCCGGCCAGATGTCCCGACCGATCCTCGAGCGCCTCGGGTTCACGCCCGTGGCACGGATCGACCGGCTGCTCGACGTGCTCTAGCCGCGACGACACATCGGCGCCATGACCTGACCCACGAGGCGAATCGCCTCGCGCGGGTCGTCGCCGAGCGCGCCACCGAGGCTCACGTTCGTCACGCCGGCTTCGCGGAGCGCGAGGAGCCTCTCCCCCGCCTCCTCGGCCGTCCCGACGAGGGCGAGACGCAGCATCGCCGGTGTCACCGACGCCGCCGCATCGCCGAGGCGTCCGGCGTCGACAAGCTGACGGATTTCGGTGAAATCTTCCCTTCCGAGACCCAGCGTTGCGAGCGCCCGCTCCTCGAGGTACGGACCGAAGGTCGCCACCATCTGCCGCAGGCGATTCGTCGCCGGCCCGTCGGGAGATCCGATCGAGAGCCACGCACAGGCGACGATCTGGACGTCGGTCGGACCGCGACCAACCGCGACTGCGCCGGTGTGGACGTCCTTCACGAGCTCGCACACCGACTCGGGCGGTGTCGCCATCGGCATCACGCCGTCGCCGATTGCTCCCCCAAGCCGAAGGAGCTCGGTGCCGAACGCGGCCACGTAGATGGGCGGACCGGGCCGGAGCGGCTCGAACCGGAGCCTGCACTCCTCACCCCAGGCATATGGACCGTTTGGCGCGGTCACTGCTTCGCCGCGCAGAAGCGCTCGTACCGTCGCAACCGAGGAGCGGAGTCGCTCCGGAAGATCGCCAGGGTCGTAGCCGAGCCAGCGCACCATCTCCTCCGTGTGCAGCCCGAGCCCAAGCGCCGCGCGACCGCGTGAGAGCAGGTCGAGAGTTGCGAGGAAGGTTGCGATCTCGGAGGGATCTGTCGTGTACGGGTTCGTCCCGATGCTGCCGATCGTGATCCGCTCCGTGCGCGCTGCAATGGCGATGTCACAGCCCACGCACTCGTCATGAACGGGTCGTGAGGCACCCACACCTCGTCGAGACCGCACTCCTCGGCGTGCACGGCCAGGTCGACGATCTCCGCCGGACTCCCGAGGTACTGGATCAGGCGAACGCCGACGCGCATGCCGCGACGCTACCTCCTTCGTCCATACTCGGCTCGTGCGGAGTGACTTGCCTGAGGGGACGGTGACGTTCCTCTTCACCGACATCGAGGGCTCGACGCGCCTCTTGAAGGAGCTCGGGGCAGGACCGTACGCTGAAGCGCTCGCCGAGCATCGTCGCGCTCTGCGTGCCGTGTTTGCAGCGCATGGCGGTGTCGAGGTCGACACGCAGGGTGACGCGTTCTTCGTCGCCTTCTCGACAGCGCCCGGTGCGGTCGCAGCTGCGATCTCGGGGCAGGAGGCTCTCGCGTCAGGGCCGATCACCGTGCGGATGGGCATCCACACGGGAGCGCCCATGGTGACCGCGGAAGGATACGTCGGCATCGACGTCCACCGCGGCGCACGCGTCGGTGCGCTCGCGCATGGCGGCCAGATCATCGTCTCCTCGACGACGGCAGCACTCGTCGAGGATCAGCCTCAGCGTGATCTCGGGCGTCACCGGCTCAAGGACTTCGACGCTCCCGTGCATCTCTTCCAGGTCGGGACCGCGGAGTTTCCGGCGTTGCGGACGCCGGGCGCAGTCGATCTCCCGACGCCCGCAACCCCGTTCCTCGGTCGCGAGCAGGAGCTGTTCGAGGCTGCAACGCTCTGGCTCGATCGAGCTCCTCGCGCGCTCACGATCATCGGCCCTGGCGGAACCGGCAAGACCCGCTTCTCGATCGAGCTCGCTCGGCTCCTCTCCGAGGACGCTGACGGCGGCACGGTCTTTGTGCCGCTCGCCCCCGTCCGCGACCCGGCGCTCGTCGTGCCGATGCTGGCCGAGCACCTGGGAGCGTCCGGCGACACTCCCACGGCGATCGCTACCCGAGTCGGCGGTAAGCGAACCCACGTCGTCATCGACAATCTCGAACAGCTCCTCCCCGAGGTCGCCCGGCCACTCGCCGAGCTGCTCGCGGCAGCTCCGGCGCTCCGACTAATCGCGACCAGTCGCGAGGCGCTCAGGATCGCGGGTGAGTCCGAGTACGACCTCACGCCGATGGGAGAGCAGGATGCCGTCTCGCTCTTCCTCGAGCGCGCGCAAGCAGTCCGCTCCGACATCGCCGACTCGCCTGCTGTGCACGAGTTGATCCTCCGCCTCGACGGCCTGCCGCTGGCGATCGAGCTCGCCGCAGCCCGCGTCAAGCTGCTCGGCCCCGAGCAACTCCTTGAGCGAATCGCGCAAAGACTCGATCTGCTCAAGGGAGGGCGCGACACCGACGAGCGCCACGCGACGCTCCGCGCCACGATCGCCTGGAGCTATGACCTCCTTAGCGAGGAGGAGCAGCGACTGTTCGCCCGCCTCGCCATCTTCCGCGGCGGCTGCACGCTCGACGCTGCGGAAGAGGTCTGCGAGGCAGACCTCGACACGCTGGCGTCGCTCCTCGACAAGAGCCTGGTTCGCCGCCGCACCGACACGGACGGAGAGGAACGCTTCTGGATGCTCGAGACGATCCGCGAGTTCGCGACCGAGCTTCTCGAATCGGGCGGTGAGGAGGACGCGTTGCGACGAGCGCAGGCCGACCGCCTGATCGAGCTCGCCGACCGCGCCGGCCTTCAGGCGCTCGTCGAGGCTCCTCGGCAATGGCACGTCGAGCTCATGGCCCCGGAGATCGACAACGTCCGTGCGGTACTCGAGTGGGCGCTGAGGCAGGATCCTGAGCGCGGCCTTCATCTCGCTACGTGGCTCGAGGCATTCTGGGTCGTTCGTGATCCGGCCGAGGGAGCCTCGTGGCTCGAACAGTTCCTCGCAGCGGCGCCTGCTGCCGACCCGGAGCTCCGCGGCCACGCCTGGCGTGCGTTGGGTGGGGCGCTCGACATGAGCGGCGAGCACGAGCGTGCTGCGACCTGCTACCCAACGAGCCTCGAGCTGTTCACGGCGACGGGAAACGAGGCCGACGTGGCGCATATGCGCTTTCGCATCGCTGCGAGCATGGTCATAAGAGGCGAACCCGAGGCCGCCTGGCCCCTGCTGGAGGACGTGCTCCAAGAGAGCCGGCTGCGTGGCAGTAGGCTGGGCGAATGTCAGGCGCTCTCATACCTCGCTCAGAGATCGGAGGGACTAGGCGACCATGCGATCGCACTGGAGATGACCCTCGAAAGCGCCGCGATCGCCGATGAGGTCGGCTGGGCCTGGTGGGAGTCCTATCAGCTCAGGAGCGCCGCCGAGCTCGAGCGGCAAAAGAGCAATCTCGTTGCAGCCGAGCGTCATGCACTTCGGGCGCTCGAGCTCAGCCTCGGGCTCGGCGACGATCGAACCAGCGTCTTTGCCGCCGCCGAGCTCGCCGTCATTGCCGCGGCAGGTGCCGACTCGGCGCGGGCAGGACTCCTCTGGGGCGCTGTCGAGACGGAGCTGAGTTCGGGACGCCTTGGCGGCCGGTGGGAACAGCATTCCGAGCAACTCGAGGCGTCCGTCCTGAGCGCCGACGGCCCTGTCTTCCAGCAGGCTCGCGCCGAAGGCAGGCTCCTTTCGATCGCGCAGGCCGCCGGCCTGAAGCCCGTCTAACCCGTTCCGAGTGGAGCCAGGGCAGCCCAAGCCTTGGGGCCGGTCGTCTGGAAGTCGTAGAGGCTCCAGCCGGTGACCGTGCCTTCGTCCGTGACTGCATCGACGAAGGCCTTCAACTCGTCAGCGGTCATGCGATTTGCGACGCCCCCGGCGGCATGGATGGGAACGTCCGGCCCGACCGCCGTACGCAGGAGTCGCAGAGAGCGGGCGACGTAGCCGTAGGTCGCGTCGTAGCCGCGGAAGGCCGACCCGGTGTAGGTCATCGGAATCCAGGCGTCGATCAGCTTGGTCAGCTCCTTGAACGGGAACCCGGGCCACCACTTCGGATGGCGTTGATACGCCCGCGAGGGATAGGTGATCGCGGCGATCGGCGTCTCGCCCGCCTCGTTGCGAAGCGTCCTGCTCAGCGCGACGAGGCGTCTTGTCCGCAGTGAGGCGCTCTTCAGACTGAGGGACTCGATATCGAGCGCGACGCCGTCGAAGGATCCGCCGGTCGGCGTGCGAAACGAGAGCATTGCCGTCGTGCGGCGAAGGTCGGCTGCGGGCCGGACGAACCCGGGCAGGTACCACGCGACGACCTGCAGCCCTCGCTTGTGCAGTGCGTCCACGAGGAGTCCGAGTTGCTTCGGCTTGACAACGTCCACCGTGCTGCGATCGTTGGCGGTCTCGACATAGACGGTTCGCACGCCGTGCGCCGCGATGCGTGAGGCCGTCGGCCCGGGGCTGCGGTACGCGAACGTGTCGTAGATGTCGATCCAGGTGCCGAGTCCGGTGAAGACGTCGGGATCCGCGTTCGGCGTAGCCCGCGCACCGAGGGGAGCGAGGACGGAGGCGAGACACGCGGCGGCGAGTGCGAGACGGCGCACGACTGCGAGTCTACGGATCAGCGATGAGGGAACGGCGAGGCGCGTACAGTGATCGCCGTGGGCTTTCGCCTCCCTCGCTCCGGTCTGTTGGCGCTCGCCGTCGCGCTCGCACTCGCCGATTCGTCCATCGTCACGCTGGCGCTACCGGACATGGTGCGGCAATTCGACGTCAGCATCACGGACGTCGCCTGGGTGCTGATCTCTTACAACCTCGTGCTTGCCGCGGTGATCGTGCCCGCCGCACACCTCGTCCGGCGCCGGCCGCGGCTCCTCTGCGCACTTGGCTCGATCGTGTTCGCCCTCTCGTCACTCGCCTGCGGCCTCTCCACCGACTTCGCGCTCGTCATCGGCTCACGGTGCGTCCAGGCCGTCGGCGCGGCACTCGTCGTGGCCGCGGCTCTCCTCCTCCTGGGGGAGGTCGTTGGGTCGGAGCAGCAGGCCGCGCACGTTTGGGCGCGCGCGGGCATCCTCGGAGCAGCGCTCGGCCCGGCGGTCGGCGGTGTCGTCACGCAACTCGCCGGCTGGGAGGCGATCTTCCTGGCCCAGGTACCGGTGGCGTTGCTCCCCCTCTTCGCGCTCTGGCGACTGGAGGTTCGCGGGGTCGAGATGCCGAAGCCGCGGCGACCGCACATCGGCGCGAACCTGGCCCTCCTCTTCGGCTCGGCGGCGCTGAGCGCGGCGCTGTTCCTCCTCGTCATCCTGCTCGTCAACGGGTGGGCGCTCGACCCCGCGGTCGCCGGTGTCGTCGTGACGGTGATGCCGATTGCCGCCGTCCTCGTGGGCCGCATAGCCCCCCGGCTCGTCGGTGGCCGTGTCGCGCGCGCGGCGGCCGGGTTCATCCTGATCGCCGGCGGTCTGGCGGCGCTTGGGCTGCTGCCGCGCGTCGGCTGGCCCTGGACGATCCTTCCTCAGATTCTCGTCGGCGCTGGGCTCGGCCTCACCGTCACGGCGCTCACCGAGCAGGCACTCGCGGGTCGTACGCACCAGGTCGTGCACGGTGGCTGGACGATTGCGTCGCGGCACGCAGGCATCGTGATCGGGCTTCTCGTGCTGACGCCGGTGTTCGCGCACGAGCTCGATCGGAACCAGGTCGAGGCGACGCGTGCTGGTGCTGCCATCGTGATCGAGAGCTCCATCAGGCCGGCGCGCAAGCTCGCCGTGGCCCGCGACGTGCTGCGCGCGATCGATGAGGCCGACGGTCGGCTGCCCGACGTCCAAAGCGCGTTCACCCCGGTCTCCGAGGGGGACGGCGACGCGACGGAGTTGGTGCGCGTCGGCGATGCGCTGCAGGACCGGCTCGAGCGCGCGGTGACGAACGCCTTCGGGCCACCGTTCCTGATCGCGGCGGCGTTTGCCCTCGCCGCGCTCGGCGTCGTCGCGGTGACGCGGGACGTGGCACCGTGAGGCGTTCGGTGCTCGGGCTCGTCGTCTCCGCGGTCATCTCGCTAGCGCTCGTCGGCGCTTACGCTGCGCTCGGCGAGAGCACGCCCGCGACACCATCCGTCGATCCGTGCGCCCCGCGCGAGTGGCGCTCCACGAGCGGCGTCGAGGCGGCGATCGAGCAGATCGTGCTGGCGACGGCCGACGGCGCCTCGTGCGAGTTGGGTGTCTCTCGGGAGGAGCTCCTGCTCGCCCTCGGGAGCGGGTCTGAGCTCGATGCGTTCGCGGCGAAACAGGGCATCACGCGGGCGGATGCGGAGTCGGCGATCCGCAGGGGCCTCGACGGCGCCATCGGCGACGCAGAGCGCGCCGATGCGATCGGAGGTGGTACGGCGCTCCTCCTGCGCCAGGTCTCCGCGAACTTCCCGATCAGCGTCCTCCTCACGGTGCTCGGCAACGCATCGAAGGTCTTCTCCTGAGCCCTAGCTCCTCGCGAAGCCGTGGCCCGGGGCCGCGGCTGCCTGCCACCTCACCCACAGCGAGGGGTGCAATTCGCCCTCGGATGCATCTTCGGCGCGCCCTGTCCGGCTCCGATAGAGAAGATGTGGGGATCCGAGAGACATGGGCCGACGGCCACGCTCCGCCGTTCAGCCTCTGACCGGCCAGACCGGCACGTGAACGACGCCGGCAGAACGATGAGCCTCGGCCGCGGCAGCGGCTAACCTATGCGGCTTGCGGGCGTAGCTCAGTTGGTAGAGCGTCGGCTTCCCAAGCCGGTTCGCAGACGCGGTTGTGCGGTTGTGGATTCGCTGAAGGAGCGCTCACAACACGCTCCACGCCGGGAGAGTAGCGCGACTATGTAGGGCGGCGGCGTCCCTGGCTGGTCGCCGCCGCCCCATTCCCTGCGCGTTCTCGCGGTAGTTAGTTGCCGCTCCAGATCGCGGTGTAGTCGGTGTCACCTGGGGCCGAGTGTGTACCGCCGGGGCTGCCGGTGCCGTCGCCGTTGGTCGCGTGGTTTGGCACGTTCCCGTTGAACGTCGCCGAGCTACCGGCGTTTCCGGGTCCGAACGTGTACTGCCCGTTGCCGAGCGAGTTGAAGTGGCCGTCGGTGTGGATTGCAGCCTGCTCCGAGATCGTCAGCACCGGACAGACGAACGGATTCGTGGCTCGCTCGGGTGGCCCGGCGAGCGCCGATCCTGCCGAGACCAAGCCGAACGCGGCGGCAGCGACGCCGATCGGAATCATTCTCTTGCGCATGCTGGTTCCCCTTTCGTTGGATACGAACCAGCCTGCTCGGGTACGAGCCTCGGCGCCATTACCATTCGCGGAACGCCACCTTACGATTGGCGAAAGTCGTCCGACGGCACGGGCGCGCTTCATGTGCTCTGCCCGGAGTCGCTTCGGATGGCAACGCGTCGAACGAAGCGGCCCGAGCAGACACCGCTGAGGCTTCCCTTGCCGAGCGTGACCGACAGCTTGCAGAAGCGACTACAGCGGTTCGTGAGTTGCAGTCGGAGAACGACAGGCTCAGGAAGGCGGCCGACCGGACGGAGAGCGTGGTGTCGAAGGCGTTCGAGGACATTGTCCGCCAGCTAACCGCGTAACCGTGAACACGTTAAAGGCAGTTCTCGCGCAACTGAAGAGAAGCCCGGAAGAAGACAGGATCTTCTGGGCCGACAGGCAGAAACAGGAGTATGACCGCTGGTGGGAGTCAGAGCAGATCGTCAATGACATCGAGGCCCTCGGTGCTGATCCCGAAGAGTCCGCCGAGCTCGTTGCCCGCGCAAGAGCACAGCAACACAGAATCCATGTTGAGCAGGCAGAGCGCGGTGCTATCCGAGATCGCGTCGCAGACACACTCGAAGAAGCCGGCTAGATCTGACCTGGGTGTCCTGGATCGTCCCGGAAAAGCAGGAAGGCCCGCCGGAGCGGGCCTTCCTTGCGTACCAGGTCTCTCTCGTGAATCGAGCGGGTCAGTTTCCGCGTGGCGTCCAGAAGACGTGCGTGATACGGGTTACGCCGCCGGGAAGCCGGTCGAGGTAGACCGAACCGTTCGCGCGGCTTGCCTGTGAGAACGGCGGACTGTTACCGATGTTGCCCGAACAGTGCGGGTTCCTCGGTGGGCAGTTGCTACCACCGCCACCTCCGCCGCCGCCTCCCGAACCGCCATGGGTGTGCCCGTAGATCGACGCGAGTTCGTCGTAGTCATGCTGGTTTGGGTGTTGGTTCGTGCTCGGGTCGTCTGTGTAGTCCATGCACGTTCCGAGATTCGTGTTGTTGAAGTTCTCGTCCTGGTGGTCGAGCCCGAAGGTGTGTCCGATCTCCTGGCAGGTCACCATCTGGCGCCAAGCGTCGGAGTCGTAGTTGCCGCCGCCAAGGAGGAACGAGTCGTTCAGCTGCACGGTCGCCTGCGTGATGTGATCACCCGACGTCCAGATCTGCGCGATGCCGAGCCAGCCACCGTTCCGATTTCTATACGAGTCGTTGCAGACCTCGACGCGGCCCGCCACGGCACCACACTTCCGAAGACCCTCCCCCTGAACCTTGGTCAGCGACAACACCTTGTTGGCGCCACCAGTCGGTGTGTTCCAGTCGCCAATGGCGGTGTCCAGGTTTCCGGAATAGTCGGCGCTGAGGTTGCTCCCGATACTGAGCTCGAGCGGATTCGCAGACCGAGCCCAGTGGTAGTTGCCCCAGGCATGGTTCGCAGCCGCGGTGCCAACCCCGAGCACCAACAGCGCCAGTCCCACGCCGACCACAAGTAGTCGTCGCATTCGCTGTTACCCCCTTCGCTAGAAGACGTTGCTGCATAACAGTGTGGGCGCGGCCAACGACATCGTCAACCCCTGAGCTACCGCAGCCCTGCCTGTGGGAAGCCACAGGAAGCCCCCTCCGGGCCTCCATGCATGACCTTGGCCTCCGGGGTGCCCCGTTTCGACAGGCACTCTTTGTAGGCGGGCCCTACCTGCCGTTGGCGCTTACCACTTTCGCATACCACAGCCGACTACCTGGCAGCTTCGACTCGGAAGACTGGCTACTCTATGCGGCCTGCGGGCGTAGCTCAGTTGGTAGAGCGTCGGCTTCCCAAGCCGTAGGTCGAGGGTTCGAGTCCCTTCGCCCGCTTCACCCGCGATCCCTCTATCCATGCGGGATCGCGCCCGACGGGCCGTACGAGCTCGAACCTCGAGCCGCCGCTCGCGCCGTCACGCAGTGCCTCGTACCGCAGACCGGCGCCCGGACTTCCTCGTCCTGCCACGGTCGTACATCATCGAACGGCTCATCTCCCCGGGAGGAGATCGCACACGGAGCGGGACTCATGATCGGCCGTCGGTCCTGCTCTGGAGGTGGTTTGTCCATCCAGCCCGGTTCCCCCGTCTCGTTCGTCGGTGCCTTCGTGATCGCGCTCGCAGCCCTCGTCGGTGTGCTGACGAGCCTCTTCGCCCAGCTGTCGCGACTGACCGTCTCCTAGGCAACCTTCGGACGCGCTAGCGGTACTCCGGATTCGGGTAGTCGAAGCGGCAGCCCGCGTCCCACAGCGATCGCTGGTTGCCGTGGGCCGGGAAGCCGCCGGCGCCTTTCAGCAAACGCGCCGTGTGGAGCAGGTTCCACGTCATGAACGTCGTGTTCCGGTTCGTGAAGTCGTTCTCCGGCCCACCCGAGCCTGGGTCGAGGTACGACGGCCCGGGACCGGCCTCGCCGATCCAGCCCGCGTCGGCCTGCGGCGGGATCACGTAGCCGAGGTGCTGCAACGAGTAGAGGATGTTCATCGCGCAGTGCTTCACGCCGTCCTCGTTTCCCGTCACGAGGCACCCTCCCACGCCGCCGTAATACGCGTACTGGCCGTGCTCGTTGAGCTGACTCGAGTTCCCGTAGAGCCGCTCGATGACGCGCGTGCAGACCGAGGACTTCTCGCCGAGCCAGATCGGCGTCCCGAGAACGAGGATGTCGGCCGCCTCGACCCGCTCGTACACCGCCGGCCAGTCGTCACGAGGGGCACCGTGCACGGTCATGTCGGGGTACACGCCCGCCGCGAGCTCGTGATCGACGGCGCGGACCTGATCGACGGCGACGCCGTTCGCTTCCATGATCGCAATTGAGATGTCCATCAGGCCCTGCGTGTTCGAGATCGCAGGCGACGGCTTCAACGTGCAATTGACATACAGTGCCCGCAGGTCGCTGAAGTCCCAGGTGCTCGTCGCGCACAGCTCGTGCTGGAAGGCGTTGAGCGGCATGATCTCCTCCGAGGTTGGTTGTGTCGCTCCCGTCTCGCCAGGACGTGAAACGTGACAGCTCAGCGAAGGATCGCAACCGCGAGCATCGCGTCACACCCACTCGCAACGAGCGCACGCAGGCGGCCGACGTCGAACGTCAGGTCGAGTGCGAGCCGAACAGCCTCGATGCAGTCGACTCCGGCGCGCTCCATCTCGTCGAAGCGCCACTCGACGACGGCATCGGGCGCAGGACGCTCGATGCGCGCACGAACCGCCGGTGCAGTGGTTGCCGCAGTGACCACGACCGGGACATCGGCGGTGACCGGTCGAAGCTTTAGAGGCTGTCGAACTCGAGCGCGATGCGCGTCGAGCTCTGACCGAGCTTGATCAGGTCGGAGTCGGCGATCCACCGGCCGGCGACCGTGCGACCACCCGAGCGGCGCACTGCCTCGCGCACTGGGATCGCCCAGCGGTGCTCGACGAGCGCGATGATCGCGCCCTGGCCCGGTTCGATCGCATCGGCGACGCGCCACTTGTCCTCGTCGTCGAAGACATGCCCGTCCGCGAGCTCTCGCAGCCCCCAGACCGCTCCCAGCTCCAATCCGTCCTCGCCGGCAGCACCGAAGCCGATCAGCGCGCCGACGGCAGCCCCGAAGGCGAGTGCTTCGTCCGCCTCCAGATCGGTGCGCTGGATCGACTCGATCACCCCGTCCTCGGTCTTCCGTACGGCGAGGAGGTCGACGAGGCGGATGATGTCGCCGTCCTTGAGACGCTCGAGCTCGGCCCGGATCTCGCCGTGGAACTCGGGGTCGTCGAACGCGATGACGAAGATCTCGACGGGGCCGACGGTCATGCAGGGAACCTACCGGATGCCCGTGTCGCGCAGCGCGAGTTCGTTCAGCCGGCGGCCACGGCGGGACCGAGTGCCTCGAGGCCTGCGTCGTACCGTCCGGCGACCGCCGCCGCGTTGCAGCGCGCCCGGTGCAGGAAGACCGCCTGCGCCGCCTCGACGTTCTCCTCGCGCCCCTGCCACGCCTGCAGGGTCGATGCCTGCAGCGCCCGGCCGTACGAGAACGAGAGCGGCCACGGCCCGCCGATCTGGTTGATCGCGTTCAGGTTCTCCGTTGCCTGCACCTCGCTCTGACCGCCCGAGAGGAAGACGATCCCGGGGACGAGAGCCGGCACATGGCGGAGGAGGTTGTGCACGGTCAGCTCGGCGATCCGTCCCGCCGTGTCTCGCTTCGGGAAGCCCTTTCCCGCGATCACCATGTTCGGCTTCAACAACGTTCCCCCGAGGTGGACGTCGAAGGCGTGCAACGCTGCATACACGGCAATCAGCGTGCGGGCCGTGACGTCGTCGCAGGTTTCGATCGAGTTGTCCGCGTCCATCAGCACTTCGGGCTCGACGATCGGCACGAGCCCCGCCTCCTGGCAGAGCGCCGCATACCGGGCGAGCGCGTGCGCGTTCGCGTCGATGCAGGCGTCCGTCGGAATCCCCTCGCCGATCGTGATCACGGCGCGCCACTTCGCGAATCGCGCGCCGAGCTCGTAGTACTCGCTCAACCGCTCGCGCAGTCCGTCGAGGCCCTCGGTGATCGTCTCTCCCGCATGCAGTGCGAAGGGCTTCGCGCCGGTGTCGACCTTGATTCCGGGCACGACGCCCTTCGCCGCGAGGAGCTGCGGAAACGGCGTGCCGTCGTCGGAGCGCTGCCTGATCGTCTCGTCGTAGAGGATGACGCCGCCGACGTACTCCTCCATCCCGGCCGTGGCGAAGAGGAGGTTCCGGAAAGCGCGTCGCGTCTCCTCCGTCGACTCGACGCCGATTGCGTCGAACCGCTTCTTGATCGTGCCGGTCGACTCGTCTGCCGCCAGAACGCCCTTGTTGGCCGCGACGATCGCGCTCGCCGTCCGATACAGGTCGTCCCACGCCATCAGCTGTCCTCCACGAGTCGCAATCCGCTGGCCTTGCGGGAGGGATGGTATGCCGCGATGCGCCGGATCGTGCCCGACCGGGAGCGCATCACGAGCGACTCCGTCTCGACACCGGTGGAGCTCGCCCGAACGCCGCTGAGGAGCGAGCCTCCCGTGACACCCGTGGCGGCGACGAAGATGTCCTCGCCCGAGACGAGATCGTCGGCCGACAGCACGCGGTCGAGATCGAACCCGTCCTCGAGCAGCGCCGTACGCTCCTTCTCGTTGCGCGGCCAAAGGCGCCCCTGAATCGCGCCGCCCATGCACTTGATCGCGGCAGCGGAGATGACTCCCTCGGGCGTGCCGCCGATGCCCATCAGCATGTCGACGCCGGTCCAGGGCCGGCAGGCGGCGATCGAGGGGGCGACGTCGCCGTCGCGGATCAGGTTCACGCGCGCGCCCGAGGCGCGAAGCTCCGCGATCAGGGCCTCATGGCGGTCCCGCTCGAGCACCACGACGGTGAGCTCGCTCACGTCCATGCCCTTCGCCGCTGCGACCGCGCGGACATTCTCGGTCGGTGACAGGCTCAGGTCGATCGCGCCGGCGGCTTCCGGGCCGACCGCGATCTTCTCCATGTACAGCGCAGCGCCCGGCGAGAGCATCGTGCCACGCTCGGCGACGGCGATCACGGTGATTGCCCCCGGGATCCCGAGTGCGGTCAGCCGCGTCCCCTCGAGCGGGTCGACGGCAACGTCCACTTCCGGGCCGAAGCCGGCCCCCACGCGTTCGTTGTTGAACAGCATCGGCGCCTCGTCCTTCTCGCCCTCGCCGATCACGACGACACCCTGCATCGAGACCGTGTTGATCATCCGTCGCATCAGGTCGACGGCAGCGGCGTCGGCAGCGTTCTTGTCGCCCCTGCCGATCCACTCGGCGGCGCCCATGGCTGCCGCCTCGGTGACCCGCACGAGCTCCAGCGCGAGGTTCCGGTCGGGCACCGTCGGATCGTGAGAAGTAGTCACTGCTCCTGTGATCCTATCCCGGCGACGGCCTCACTGACACCCCCTTCGGTCGGTGCGCGCACGACGACCACGATTCCGGCGAGGAGAACGAGGGCCCCGCCGAGCACTGCCTGCGCCGACAAGCCCTCGTCGAGCAGCCACCAGGCGAGGATCACGGCCGAGACCGGCTCGAGGAACGTGAGCACGCCCGCCGTCTGCGCCGTCACGTGCCTCAGGAGCGCTGCATAGGTGAGCGTTGCGAGCCCCGTCAGGACCGCTCCGAGCAGGATCAGGGCGGCCCAGTCCCCCCCGTCGGCCGGCGATGACCCCGAGACGAAGAACAGCGTCGGGGCGAGCAGGAGGCCACCACCGAGGCAGTCCCAGAACGCCACCGTGAGCGGCTGTGCACCCGCGTGGAGCAGGCCCTTGGAGAGGATCAGGAGGACGGCGAACGCGAGCGCCGAGCCCATTCCACACGCGACCGCCACCCAGTCGAACGACCCGTCATCGCCGCCCGCCAGGGCGACGAGCACCACCCCCGTCAACCCCGGGACGAGCGCGGCGACGGCGACTCGCGACAGTCGCTCGGGGAGAAAGACGGGTGCGAGGAACGCGAGAAAGACCGGAGCCGAGGCGAACGTGATCACGGCGAGAGCGACGGAGCCTCGCTTGACGGTCTCGAAGAAGAGAACCCAGTGCACTGCCTGGACGCAACCGAGTGCGACGAGCGTCGGCAGGTGGCGTCCCGGTCGGAGGAGCCCTAGGTGCCCTGTCGCGACGGCGACGAGTGCAAGCGTTGCGGCGGCGATGACGAGTCGGAAGAACGCGAGCGGCACCGCGTCGACGTCGATTGCGCCCGCGAGAACCGCGACGAAGCCCCACGAGACGGCGAGCGCGGCAAGCGCGACGTTCCAGCGCATCGCTCAGCTGGCCGTCGGCGACGTGATCACATGGTGTCCGGCGCGTCGACCCCGATCAGGTCGAGGCAGCGGGCGACGACGGCCTTGGTGGCGGCGCAGAGCGCCAGGCGAAGCTCCTGCTGGGGCGACCCGAGCACCTTGTGGTGATGGTAGAAGCGGTGGTAGTCGTCGGCGAGGCGGATGGCGTAGGTCGGGATCGCGTGCGGTGCGCGCCGCGACGCCGCCTCGGCTGCGATAGCCGGGAACTCCGCAATGCGCTTGACGAGCTCGCGTTCCTCGGGCGCAAGAGGCCCGACAGCGGCGCTCGTCGCGCTCCACGAGCCCGCAGCCGGAGACGCCTTGCGGAGGATGCCGGCGATCCGCGCGTGGGCGTACTGAACGTAGTAGACCGGATTCTTGGCCGTCTTCTCGACCGCGAGGTCGATGTCGATCTCGATCGTCTGGTCGTGCCCTCGCGAGACGAGATACCAGCGCGCCGCGTCGATGCCGATCTCGTCGACGAACTCGTCGAGAAAGACGACGTCGCCGCGCCGCTTGGACATCTTCGTCGCCTCCCCGCCCCTCGTGAGATGGACGAGCTGGTAGATCAGCACCTCGAGGGACTCCCCGGCGTGGCCGAGCATCTCCGCCAGCGCCTGCAGGCGGCCGACGTAGCCGTGATGGTCGGCACCGAGCACGTAGATGAGCCGATCGAAGCCCTTCGCGTACTTGCGCCGAACATAGGCTGCGTCGGCGGCGAAGTACGTGGGCGACCCGTCGGAGCGCACGAGCACCCTGTCCTTCTCGTCGCCGTACGCGGACGTGCGCGCCCAGAGCGCGCCGTCCAGCTCGAAGGTGTCGAGAAGCGCGATCGCCTCGGGGATCTCCGTCTCGACGACACTTTGGCGCTCGTACGAGTCGAACTCGATGCGGAACCGGGCGAGGCTGGCCTCGATGCTCTCGAGCATCAGAGGGACGGGGTCTCCTCTCGTCGCTGCGAGCTCGGCGATGTAGTCGCCGTGGTAGCCGTCCTCGGGCGGCTCGGCTCCGCGGCGCGCGGCTTCGACGGAGTCGCGGAACTTGTCCATCTGGCCGCCCGCGTCGTTGTAGTAGTACTCGCGCTCGACCGCGTGACCCGCAAACGCGAGCAGTCGGGCGACGCAGTCTCCGTAGGCGCCGTTTCGTCCCGACGCGACGGTTATCGGTCCGGTCGGGTTTGCCGACACCATCTCGACCTGCACTCGTTCCGGTTCGGCGGTCGAGCCACCGCCGAACGTATCACCGGCCGCGAGTGCCCCCTCGAGAGCCCCGACCAGCCAACCGTCGTCAACGAAGATGTTGAGGAAACCCGGGCCCTGCGATCTCGACGCGCTCGACGCCCGCGAGGCCGGCAAGCGTCCCCGAGAGGTCGGCTGCCACGTCGCGCGGCGCGCGCTTCAGCTGGCCAGCGAGGCGGAGCGCGACGTTGGTGGCGTAGTCCCCGTGGGCTGAGTCAGACGGTCGTTCGAGCTGTACGGGGACACCCGCGGCCTCGGAGAGGGCGCCGGCGAGGCTGGCAAAGGCGTCGCTCACCGCGATGCCTGCGAAGCCACGATCGGCGCCCTCACGGGCTCGCGTCAGGGATGAAGCGGAGGACGAGGTCGCGCAACGTGACGACGCCGACGAGGTCGCCGTTCTCCGTCACGATCGCCCGCGAGAGGCCTAGTCGATACAGCAGGCGAGCCGCATACTTGATGTTCATGCCGACGTCGAGCGCCACGACGGGCTTGGTCATGATCTCGTACACGTTCGTCCGGTCGGGCGAGCGGTTGTGACGAACGATGTGCTCGGCGACGTCGTGGATCACGACGATCCCGTACTCATCGTCGGTGTCTCGTCTCTCGACGACAACCGAGCTGATGTCGTGCTCCCGCATGCGGTCGATCGCCTCTTGCACGGTGGCGAGGCGGTCGACGATCTGCAGCTTGTTCGACATCACATCACGAACGGTCACGACGGGTGCAGAGCTCAAATCTGATCCTCGATCTCGCGTTTGATGACTGGCAGTTGAGAGACAAGCCCGACGGCGTCTTCGACATCGACCTGAATTGCGATCCCGCTTCCCACATCCTCGTCGAACCGACCCTTGGATGCGATCGACTCCAGGATATGGCGGCTCAGATGCTCCTCGACCACGAAGAGCAGACACGTCGCGTTGCGTCTCGAGGCCGAGCCCGAAGAACGTCTTTGCAGGCTTGAGGCCTTCGCCGCGCGCGGTGGTGATCACCGTGCACCCTGTCGCACCTTCACGGCGCGCGACAGCGATGATCGCGTCCACGCGATCCTCGTCGACGAGAGCGATGATCATCTTGAACCTCACCCGCCTGCTCCGGCTCGGCCGCCGTCCGTCGACATGCGCCGATGTGCCCGCCGCGCTACGAGCTCGGACACCTGCGCGTAGCCCATGACGAAGATCATCGGGAAGAGGGCAGCGAGGGCGATCAGTCCGAAACCGTCGACGAACTCGCTCCGCCCGGGCACCGTCGAGCGAGCCCGAGTCCGAGCGCGGTGACGAGAGGGACGGTCACGGTCGAAGTGGTCACGCCACCGGAATCGTACGCGAGTGGAACGATTGCCCTCGGTGCAAACGCGTCTGCACGATCGACGATTGCGTACCCGACGATCATGAAGATGAACAGCGGGACCCCGACGACGATGCGCAGGGCGCCGACGGCGACGCTCGCCGACGACGCCGACGGCGACGGCAATTCGCAGCGGCCAGACCTGATGCGCCGCCCGAGACTCTCCTCGGCCTTGAGCGCGACGGCGATCAGCGATGGTTCCGCGATCGTCGCTGCGAAACCGAGACTCGCTGCGAAGAGATACACCCAGTAGTAGCGCCACCAGGGGATCGATGTCGTGCGACGCCGGCGACCCAGCGACGAAGACCGGGTCGGTGAGCTGCTCCGCCATGCTTCGGCCCAACGGGAACAGTGCCTCCTCGAGCCCGACGACGAACAGCGTCAGGCCGACGACGCACGAGTCGCGAATCCGATCGCGACCCGCCGGGTCGCGCAATCCGGGCGTCGCAGGAGCGCGAACTGGAACACGGCGAGCACGACAACGATCGGAAGGACATCCCGAATCGTGTCGTGAGCGCCGGATTAGCGATCCCGACGCCAAGTGGAATGCCGTCATCGGACGACCATCCCGAAGACGAGCACGAAGACGATCGGCATCAGGCTCGCGAACGCGATCAGCCCGAAGCCGTCGATCATCGGGTTGCGGCCCTTCACGGACATCGAGAGCCCGACCCCGAGCGCCGTGACGAGCGGAACCGTGATCGTCGATGTCGTGACGCCGCCGGAGTCGTAGGCGATGCCGACGATGCCCTCGGGAGCGAACGGTGTCAGGGCGAGGATGATCAGATACCCGCCGATGATGATGTGCTGGATCGGCCAGCCGCGGACGATCCGCACGACACCGATCATGATCGACAGGCCGACCGAGACGGCGACCGTGTATCGCAGGGCAAGGGCGTAGTCGGACGCGGCGCCGACGTCGACGCCGCGGGACTCGGCGCGGACACGCGCCGCCTCGTCGGCGACCGCGAGCAGCGCCGGCTCGGCGATCGTCGTCCCGAAGCCGAGTGCGAAGGCGAACGCGAGCAGGAGCGGCACGCTCCCGCGCCGGGCGAACTCGAACGCAAGTCCCTCGCCGATCGGGAAGAGCGCCATCTTGAGGCCCTGCACGAAGAGCGTCAAGCCGAGCAGGACCGCGCCGAGGCCGAGGAGCGTCGCCCCGAGGTCGGGGAATGGCTCGTGGAGGACGACGAGCTGGAAGGCCGCGATCACCGCGACGAGCGGGCCGAGGTCCCGCGCTGCGCCACCGACCGCGCCGACCGACGACTTCCACATCGGCGAGTTCACTGCAAGCCTGCCGTCGGTGTCGGGCACCCGAATGGGGACGGTATCAGCGCCCCCGTCGGTGCTCCCGAGTCTGGCGGCGCCGTGGCGTGGCGGTGACGCGTGCGGCCCGACCACCGCCCCGCGCTCGTGGGATCGTTACTCGGTGATCGTGCTCAGGGCGCCCGGCGCCGACGTCGTCACTCCGACGCCCTCGCGCACGAGCATTGCCTGGACTTCCTCGCGCGCCTTGTAGATCCGCCACTTGACCGTCGCGAGCGTGATCTCGAGCGAATCGGCGATCTCGGTGTACGAGAGGCCGACGACGTCCCGGAGGAGCAGTGCCATCTTGAGGTCGACATTGAGCGACTCGACAGCCCGCCACAGGGCGCTGATCGTCTCGGCTCGCTCGAACGGTGCGTCGAGCGACTCGAGTGGCGCGATGTCGTCGATGTTGACGGAGCAGCGGGGTCGACGCTCGAGCGCGCGGAGCTCATCCAGCACCCGGTTCTTCGTCACCTGGAACATCCAGGTCGTGAACCGTGACCGGAGGGAGAATCCGGGCAGCCCCTGGTAGATGCGGAGAAACGACTCCTGGGTCAGATCCTCGGCGAGCGCACGGTCTCCCACGAGCCGCAGGACGTAGTTGTAGACAGGCCGCTCGTAGGCGCGAACGATGATCGAGAACGCCCGCTCATCGCCTCGCTGGGCTTTGCGGAGAACTCCGAGATCAGGCTGATCAAGCGCCAAGTCGCGGCAGAGCTTACAGCTGATACCAAGGAGTTCACCAACTATTTACGAGTCGCTGAAATGTCACCGATTGTTGCTCTCGCCGAAAACGACGAGATCGTTGCCGGTCATCGTTCGCGGGACGTCGAGACCGAGAAGTCGAAGGATGGTTGGGGCGAGATCGGCGAGGCCACCGTCCGCCCGCAGGGCCCGATCTGCGAAGGTCAGAACGAGGGGGACGGGGCTCGTGGTGTGCGCCGTGTGCGGGCTCGTGCCGTCATCCTCGAGCATCTTCTCGGCGTTGCCGTGGTCGGCGGTGACGAGGCAGACGCCGCCGAGAGCCTGCGTCGCGGTGACGACGCGCCCGAGCGCGGCGTCCGTCGCTTCGACCGCGGCTACGACGGCCGGGATCACCCCCGTATGCCCGACCATGTCCGGGTTCGCGAAGTTGACGACACAGAAGGCGCAGCCATTCGACAACTCCGAGACGACGGACTCGGCAACGAGTGCTGCCGCCATCTCCGGCTTCTCGTCGTAGCTCGCGACGTCACGCGGCGACGGAACGAGAACGCGTATCTCACCCTGCCACTCCGACTCCTCTCCTCCGTTGAAGAAGTACGTCACATGAGCGTATTTCTCCGTCTCCGCGGCATGCAGCTGACGAACGCCGGCCCGGCTCAATGTCTCGGCCAGAGTGTCGGCGACGTCCTGTTCCGGAAACGCGACGGGGGCAGCGATGTCCTCCGCGTACCGGGTCATCGTCGTCAGGTCGACGCCCCGTTCGATCAGTCGCCGCGACAGCTGTCTTCCCCGGTCGGGTCGGAAGTTGAAGAAGATCGCCGCGTCTGCCTCGGCGTGGAGCCGAGGGCGACTCTCCAGGACGATCGGCTCGATGAACTCGTCCGTTGTTCCTCGCGCATAGCTCGCCGCCACGGCCCCCACCGGGTCGGCAGCGGGCTCGCCGACACCGTCGAGGAGCGCCGAGACCGCTCGCTCGGTGCGCTCTGCCCGGCTGTCGCGGTCCATCGCGTAGTACCGCCCGACGACCGTGGCGATCCTGGAGGCCGGAAGCAGGCCGAGGTCGGTTTCGGCCGCGTGCGGCGAGACGTCCCGGCCGTCGCTGAATGCGTGGATCCAGACACGCTCACCCATCTCCTCACGCCGGGCGAGCTCGAGGAGCGCGAGGAGATGATCGATGTGCGAGTGCACTCCACCGTGCGAGACGAGCCCGAGCAGGTGGACGTCGCCCCCGCGCTCCTTCGCCCGCGCAAAGGCTCCGTGAAGCGCCGCGTTCTCGTAGATCGACCCGTCCGCAACCGCGACGTTGACACGCATCAGATCCTGGAAGAGCACGCGGCCCGAGCCGATCGTGAGGTGGCCGACCTCGGAGTTGCCCATCTGACCCTCCGGAAGTCCGACCGCAGGCCCGGAGGCCGCGAGCGTCGTGTGCGGGAAACGCGCCCAGAGGTCGTCGAACACCGGCGTGTCCGCGAGCTCGACGGCGTTGCCCGGGCCTTCCGGCGCAAGCCCCCAACCGTCGAGGACGACGAGGGTTACGAGAGGGACGCTGCGATTCGGCACAGGCTCGAGAAGGAGGCGGCGTCGAGCGATGCGCCACCGACGAGCGCACCATCGATCGAGGGGCGTGAAAGAAGCTCGGCTGCGTTCTCCGGCTTTACGGAGCCGCCGTAGAGGACACGGGTCGGGTGGAGTGACTTGATGAAGGCGTGCGCCTCGTCGGCCATCTCGGGTGTGGCAGTCCTCCCCGTCCCGATCGCCCAGACCGGCTCGTACGCGATCACGAGCGACGGACTGGTGGGAAGCACCCCGATCTGCCGTCGCAGGACGGACTCCGTCTCGCCCGCCTCGCGCTCGGCGTCGGTCTCGCCGACGCACGCGATCACCTCGAGCCCGGCCGCCAGGGCGGCCTCGGCCCGCTGCCGCACCGTAGCGTCGGTCTCACCGAAGTAGAGGCGCCGCTCCGAGTGCCCGACGAGCGTGCCCCGCACACCGAGCTCGACGAGCATGCCGGCCGAGACCTCGCCCGTGAAGGCGCCCTCGTCGGCCCAGTGGACGTTCTGCGCGTAGATCGGCCACTCCTCGCCAACCGCCACCTCGAGCGAGACGAACGGCGGGCACAGGACCACGTCGACGCCGTCGGGTGCCTCGAACGTGTCGAAGAACGCGAGCGTGTCGACCGGTCCCTTGAACATCTTCCAGTTGCCTGCGATCAGCTTGGTCATGTCAGTCGGCCTCCGGGATAGCTGCGATGCCGGGAAGCTCCCGGCCCTCGAGGAACTCCAGCGACGCACCGCCGCCGGTCGATACCCACGAAACGCGGTCGGCAAGCCCGAGCTCGGTGATGGCGCGCACGGAGTCGCCACCGCCGACGACGGCGTACGCGTCGGCGGCTGCAACCGCCTCCGCCACGGCACGCGTGCCTGCTGCGAAGCGATCCCACTCGAAGACGCCCATGGGGCCGTTCCAGAAGATCGTGGCTGCACCGCCGACGATCGCCGCGAATGCCTCGGCTGTCTCGGGACCGATGTCGAGACCGAGCCAGCCCTCGGGCACCTCGTCGACGTGCTCCGGTCGCGCCTCCGCGTCTGCCGAGAACGTGGCTGCAGCCATGACGTCCGTCGGTAGCTCGACCGGGAACGAGAGCGGATTGTGGACGCGCATCTGCTCCGCCATCTTGCCCCCGATCAGGACGCGGTCGGCACGCCCGCCGAGGTGCTCGAGCACGGCCAGCTTGTCCTCGACCTTTGCCCCGCCGGCGACGATCACGAACGGACGGCGAACGTCACCGAGCAGACGGCCGAGATGCTCGATCTCGGCGAGAAGGAGAAACCCGGCGTACGCGGGCAGGACCCGGGCGACGCCTTCGGTCGAGCTGTGGGCGCGGTGCGCTGACCCGAATGCGTCGTTCACGAACAGGTCCATGCCGTCCGCGAGCTCCGCCGCGAACGTCGGATCGTTCTTCGTCTCGCCCACGTCAAAGCGCGTGTTCTCGAGAACGCGTACGCGAGCGTCCGGAAGGAGCTCACGCAGGTGCGCCGCGACCGGCGCCATCGCGAGGCGCTCCCGGTCGGCGTCCTCCTTGGGCCGCCCGAGGTGCGAGCAGACGGCGATCTCTGCCGCACCGTGAGCGAGCAGCCAGCGCAACGTCGGCAGAGCCGCCCGGATCCGGGTGTCATCCGCGATCGCGCCGCCCGAAAGCGGAACGTTGAAGTCCGCCCGGACCAGAACGTGCCGGCCGGCGACGTCGGCCGACTCGACCGACCGGGGTAGTCTCACGCCAGCAGTCTCCCGACCAGATCGACGAGGCGGCAGCTGTACCCCCACTCGTTGTCGTACCATCCGAAGACCTTGGCGGTCGCGCCATGCGCCATCGTCAGCTCGCTGTCGAAGACGCACGAGAACGGCGAGTGGACGATGTCGCTCGACACGAGCGGGTCGTCGGAGAAGCGGAGAATGCCTGCCAACGGCCCTGCCGCCGCTGTCGCGTACGCCGCGTTGAGCTCGTCTTTCGAAACCTCGCGGCGCAGCGAGACAACGAGGTCGGTGAGCGAACCCGTCGCAACCGGGGCACGCACAGCGACGCCGTCGAGCTTTCCCTTCAGGTGCGGGAGCACGAGCCCGATCGCCTTGGCTGCGCCGGTCGAGGTGGGAATCAGGTTGATCGCGGCCGCACGGGCGCGGCGTAGATCCTTGTGCGGCATGTCCTGCAGGCTCTGGTCCGACGTGTACGCGTGGATCGTCGTCATGAAGCCGCTCTCGATCCCGGCAAGGTCGTCGATCACCTTCGCGAGGGGCGCCAGGCAGTTCGTGGTGCAGGACGCGTTCGAGACGATGTGGTGGTGTTCCCTGTCGTATCCGGCGTCGTTGACGCCGAGGACGACCGTGTAGTCGGGGTCGGTCGCCGGCGCAGAGATGATCACCTTGCTCGCCCCGGCGTCGAGGTGCTTCTGCGCGCCCTCGCGTGACGTGAAGAACCCTGTCGACTCGAGCACCACGTCGACGCCGAGCTCGCCCCACGGGAGCGCCGCGGGATCGCGCTCGGAGAGCACCTTCATCTGCGCGCCACCCGCGTTGATGACACCGTCGCCGAGCGAGACCTCGCCCGGGAACGGGCCGAGCACCGAGTCGTACTCGAGCAGGTGGGCCATCGTGGCGGCGTCGCCCAGGTCGTTGACTGCGACGATCTCGATCTCGCTGCCGAGCGCCTGCTGCGCCCGAAAGAAGTTCCGACCGATGCGCCCGAAACCGTTGATGCCGACGCGAACCGCCATGCTGCCTCGCTCTCCTCGAAAAGATGATGGGTGTGCCGAGTCTATCCCCGACTCCCGAGGCGCTCTCCTGTTAACCGACCGTTGCGCGTGCGAATCGGGTTGAGGAATGAGCGGCTGGCCTGCATACTCGGATGCGGTGGGTCCGCGCTCCCGGTCGGTGAATCCAGACCCCGTTCGCCGGCCAGTTCGGAGCGCGCTCGTTGGGGGAGGAGGTCGTCCTCGGAGCTCCTCCCCCAAGCCCGCCCCTGCCGTGCGGCGTCGCGCTAAGCGCAGCCCTCAAACGTCGGCCAGCGCGATGATCCTCGCCAGGCGTCGTTGCATCGCGGCCTTGGTTGCCGGAGGGCTCGTCAGCGCGGCGAGCTCGCGGAGCGACAGCGCAGGATGTCCGAGGCGAAGGCGGGCAGCCTCCCGAAGCGGCTCCGGCAGCACTTCCAGCACACCCGTCGACTCGAGGTGCCGTGCGGCGTCGAGCTGGCGCTGCGCCGCGCGAGCGGTGCGCACGAGATTCGCATGGTCGGCGTTGGTGAGCCGGTTCGCCTCGGACCGCATCTCGGCGACCACGCTTCGCTCCTCGAGGCCGAGCACGGCGTCGACAACTCCGGCTGCGAGCAGGTAGCCCTCGATCTCCTCCCACCCCTTCGCGTAGGCGCGGGCGTGGGATGGGCGTTCCTCGACCTTCACGCGCACCTCCTCGGACGAGCAGACGCTGCGAACGAACGATGCGCCCCCCATCGTCGGAGTTCGGATCTCGAGGTGCGGCGAGCGCGGGCCGGTGAGCGAGCCGGCACCGAGGAACGCTCCTCGCAGATACGCCCCGCGGCAGCACGAGCGAGCGACGACCCGTCCCGGCGGACGCTCGAGTGGCCGGTGCTCGCTGTCGAGCACGCCGGCCTCGGCGAGCGTCTGGAGCGTGCGCGCCGCGCCTTCGACGTGAAGCTGATAGCGCGTGGCACGTGCGAACGAATGAGTGACATAGGTCCGGATCTCGGACGGGATGCGAAGCTCGGCGAGCAAGGCGAAGGCACGCCTCGCTGCTGCCGACGACCCGAGGTCGAGGTGGAGGTCGATGGCCCCTCGCCCACGCAGGTGGGCGGCGCCCGCCGTGTGGAAGAGCGCGGACAGCTCCGCCAGCCGATCGCATCGCTTCGTCGGCGCGATCGCTGCGAGCTCCGCCCGCACGTCGTCGGCCAGAGAGCCGGAGCTCACAGGTGAACGCCTTCGAGGGCAAGGAGCCTCCGCTTGAGGGCAGGCCCGGCAGCGCCGTATCCTCCGATGCCGTTCGCTGCGACGACCCGATGACAGGGAATGATGAGCGAGAACCGGTTGTCGGCGCAGAACGACCCCGCTGCCCGCGCAGCACGCGGCCGACCCGCGAGCGCGGCGAGCTCGCCGTAGGAGACGACCTCTCCCCAGGGAATCGCGCGGGCGGCCGCCACCAGCTCGAGCTGGAGGGGCGTCGCCCAGTCCAGGTCGATCGGGATCCCCTCGTACCTCGTCGGAACACCCCTCAGGTGGGCCTCTATCCGTCCGCACAGGTCCGGCACGAACGCGGCACGATCCAGAGACGGATCTCCCGCGACCGTCCCCTGTGGGAGCCCCGCTCCCCCGTCGGGGGACGCCGTGAAGACCCTGGCTCGTGCTGCCGCTTTTCCCCCAGCTTCCTCCGCGGCCGCGTACAGCACATCGGACGCGAGCTCGTGTTGCACGATCATCCCGTCGCGCACCCAGACCTCGCCGACGCCCCAGCCGGGCACGTCATAGGTGTATCGCGTCACGCGCACGCTTTCGAGAATACAATCGCCGCACATGACCGCCCCTGGAATCTTTCGCCCCCCGTCCGCGGTCAACGAGCCGATCCTGAGCTACGCGCCGGGGTCGCCCGAGCGCGCCGAGTTGCAGGCGCGACTCGCCACGATGTCGGCCGAGCGCGTACACATCCCGATGGTGATCGGCGGCGAGCGCGTCGAAACGGGAACGACGTTCGAGGCGGTGATGCCCCACCGACGTGCCCACGTGCTCGCGGACGTCGAGCGTGGAAGCGCGACAGAGGTCGAGCACGCGATCGCCGCCGCCCGTGCTGCCCATCCCGCGTGGTCGCGAACCCCGTGGCACGAGCGCGTCGCGGTCTTCCTCCGCGCCGCCGAGCTCCTGGCCGGCCCCTGGCGGTCGACGATCAACGCCGCGACGATGCTCAACCAGTCGAAGACGGCATTTCAGGCCGAGATCGACGCGGCCTGTGAGTCGATCGACTTCCTCCGGTTCAACGCCGAGTACCTCGTCCGGATCTACGAGGAGCAGCCTGTCTCGTCGCAGGGCGTGTGGAACCGGATGGAGTATCGCGCTCTCGAGGGCTTCGTCTTGGCGATCAGCCCGTTCAACTTCACCGCGATCGGGGCGAACCTGACCACGTCTCCCGCGTTGATGGGGAACACCGTGGTCTGGAAGCCGGCCTCGACGCAGGCGCTCTCTGCCTGGATCACGATGCGCGTTCTGGAGGAGGCGGGCCTGCCGCCGGGCGTGATCAACCTCGTGTTCGGCCCGGGTGCCGAGATGGGGGCGGCGGCGCTCGCGAGCCCCGAGCTCGCGGGCGTCCACTTCACCGGCTCGACCGGCGTCTTCCATTCGATCTGGAACACGATCGGGGGCAATATCGATCGGTACCGCAACTACCCGCGGATCGTCGGCGAGACGGGCGGCAAGGACTTCATCCTCGCTCATCCCTCCGCCGACCCCGCCGCCGTCGCGGCAGCGATCGTCCGGGGGTCGTTCGAGTACCAGGGCCAGAAGTGCTCTGCCTCGTCACGGCTCTACATCCCGTCGAACCTGTGGGCCGACGTTCGGGACGTGCTCGAGCGCGAGGTGCCCACGGTCGGTGTCGGCGACGTGAGTGATTTCACGAACTTCATGGGCGCGGTGATCGATGCGTCGTCGTTCGCGACCCAGCGAGACGCGATTGCCGAAGCGAGGGCGGCCGGCGCCGAGATCGTGACCGGCGGCGGCACGGACGACAGTGAGGGGTGGTTCGTCGAGCCGACGGTGATCAAGACGGACGATCCCGGGTTCCGGCTCCTGCGCGACGAGCTCTTCGGGCCCGTCGTCACCGCGCTCGTCTACGACGAGTCGAAGTGGGCGGAGACGCTCGAGCTCGTCGACTCGACCAGCGCTTACGCGCTCACGGGCGCCGTGTTCTCGAACGACCGGTACGCGATCGACGAGGCGCACGAGTGCCTCCGCTACGCCGCCGGCAACTTCTACGTCAACGACAAGCCCACCGGGGCCGTCGTCGGGCAGCAGCCGTTCGGCGGTGCGCGCGCATCGGGCACGAACGACAAGGCCGGCTCGATGTGGAACCTCATTCGCTGGGTCAGCCCGCGCACGATCAAGGAGACGCTCGTGTCTCCGGTCGACTACCGCTACCCCTTCCTGCTACCCGACGAATGACACGGCTCGCGCCCGGTCTCGCACTTGCGGGGATCGGCGTCGCACTCTCGCTCGGTGCCCATCGGGCCGTCCCCGAGCTTCCGCCGCTCGTGCTCTGCGTCGCACTGGGCATCGCGCTCGCGAACCTGGCTCGCGTGCCGGGCTCCGCCGTTGCCGGGCTAAAGGTCGCAGGTGGCCCGATCCTCAAGCTGGGCGTCGTGTTGCTCGGGCTCGATCTCGTCTTTCCCGACATCCTCGCGCTCGGGTTCCGGGCGCTCCTCGTCGTCGTCGGCGTCGTCGCGATCACGTTCTTCGCAACGCGGTGGGCGGGTCGGCGCCTCGGCGTCTCCGACAACCTCTCGCTCCTCGTCGCAACAGGGTTCTCGATCTGCGGTGTCTCCGCGATCGCGGCTGCCAACGGCGTCGTCGATGCGGACGAGGACGAGGTGGCATTCTCCGTCGCGCTCGTGACGCTCTGCGGGACGCTCGCGATCGTCACGCTGCCTCCCCTGCAGGCAGCGCTCGGCCTCGACGACGAGCAGTTCGGTGCCTGGGTCGGAGCGAGCGTTCACGACGTCGCGCAGGTCGTCGCGACGTCCTCGACGGCCGGCAGTGCCGCGCTCGCAACGGCGGTCGTGGTCAAGCTGACGCGCGTCATGCTGCTCGCACCGCTGATCGCGGGAATCGCCGTCTCGCACCGCCAACCAGGCACCGGGGGAGGCCCGCGGCCACCGATCGTGCCTCCCTTCATCGGCGCCTTCGTCGCAATGGTGGCAGTCGCGAGCATCGGTGTCGTGCCCGACCGGGCGCTCGTGCGCATCGACGACCTGCGAACCGTCCTGCTCGGGATGGCGCTGTTCGCACTGGGAACACGCGTCGACGTCCGCCGGATGCGCGAGATCGGCGCCCGCCCGCTCGTTCTCGGCCTTGCATCGTGGTTGCTGATCGCCGTCGTCGCCTACGCGGGCGTGCGGCTGGCGTGGGCGTGACCGCACGGTAGCCCTCCGTCGCGCCGGAGGGCTACCGTGCACGCGTGCGAACCTTCCTCGATGCGGTCGAGGTCTTCTGGGACTACCTCGCCTCCGTGCAGCCCTTCCCGCTCGGGATCGCGATCTGCTGCCACATCGCCAAGACGATGTGCACGAGCCGCGCCTGGCGCAACGTGCTCGCAGCCGCCTACCCGGACGTCAGGGTGCGGTGGCTCCCGCTCTACGCCGCGTACGTCGCCGGCGTCGGGGTCAACGCCATCTTCCCCGCCCGGGCCGGAGACGTCGTACGGCTTACGCTGGCGCACCGCGCGGTACCCGGATCGACCTACACGACGCTCGTCAGTTCGAGCGTCGTGCTGGCGATTGTGGACATGACGTTTGCAGGCGCCCTCTTCGGCTGGGCGTTGACCCAGGGCGTCCTCCCGGGCCTCGACGTCCTGCCTTCGCTCCCGAGCTTCGACTTCGCCTGGTTCCTCCGTCACGATTCGATCTCCAAGGTCCTGCTCGCGATTCTTGTCCTTGGTGGGTTAGCGCTGGTCATCTGGATTCGCGGGCATGTGAGCGAGTTCAAACAGCGCGTTCGCCAGGCGTTCACCGTCGTCAGGACGCCCGTCCGTTGGTTCCGCACGGTCGTTCTCTGGCAGGCCGCCGAATGGGCGTTGCGGCTCGCGACGATCTGGTTCATGCTGGGCGCGTTCCAGATCGAGCAGTCGCTCCGGAACGTCCTCCTCGTGCAGGCGGCCGAGAGCCTTTCGACGCTCGTCCCCATCAGCCCGGGGGGCGTCGGCACGCAGCAGGCGCTCCTCGTCTACACGCTGCGGGGCAGCGCGCCGCGCTCGGCCCTGCTTGCGTTCAGCGTCGGCATGAAGCTGACCCTGACGGCGGTGAACGTGGTGATCGGCTTCGCCGCAATTCTGCTCACGATGCGAACCCTCCGCTTCCGCCGCGCCTCGGCCGCCGACATCCCCTCCTAACCACCGGGGCCTGCGGTCCGGTGCAGCTGTGCGTGAACCGCGCGTGCCGTCTTGGCAGGCAGGCCGGGAACGGCCTCGAGCTCCTCCTGTGACGCGACGAGGAAGCGATCGGCCGAGCCGAAGTGGCGCAGGATCGAACGTCGGCGCGACGGCCCGATCCCGTCGAGGGTGTCGAAGATCGACGCAAACGCCCGCGTATCTCTCTTCTGCCGGTGGAACGTGACGGCGAAGCGGTGCGCCTCGTCGCGAGCCCGTTGCAGGAGCTGCAGGCCCGGGTCGTGCCGGTCGAGGACGATCGGGTCGGGGCGGTCGGGGACGAAGACCTCCTCGTCACGCTTCGCGAGTGCGATCACGGCAACGCGGGGCAGACCCGACGTCGCCTGGATCGCCTCGAGCGCCGCCGCCAGCTGACCCTTGCCACCGTCGATCACGACGAGATTGGGGACGGACGAGAAGCTCTCGTCGAACCGCTCGGCCGCGACGCCGTCCCGAAGCCGCGCGAAGCGGCGCGCCACGACCTGCCCCATCGAAGCGAAGTCGTCCTGCCCGTCGAGCCCCCGGACCGCAAACGAGCGGTAGTGCGCCTTCTTCGGCTGAGCATCGACGAAGACGGCAAGCGACGCGACGATGTCACGCCCCTGGAGGTTCGAGATGTCGAAGCACTCGATGCGGACCGGGAGGCTCTCGAGGTTGAGGTTCTCGCGCAGGCTCTCGAGCGCCTCGATCCGCCGCAGGCGCTTTTGCTCCGCCGCCGTCGTCTCGTGTGCGAGCGCGAGCAGGGCGTTCTCGGCCGCGAGCTCCGCGAGGCGCCGCTTCTCGCCGCGCACCGGCGCACGAACCTCGACGGCGGCGCCACGCAGCTCGGAGAGAAATCCTGCGAGAGCCGCGGTGTCGGTCAGGTCGGCAGGGACGATCAGTTGCGGCGGCACGCTCGGCGCCGCCGTGTAGTACTCGAGGCAGAAACCCTCGAGAATCGTTTCTCGATCCTGTCCCTCGACGTTCTCGAGGTGGAACGAGTAGCGGTCGATCAGCTTGCCGTCGCGCAGTGGAAAGAGCTGCACGGCGGCCCGATCGCCTTCGACCGCGAGCCCGATGACGTCGATCGTGCCGACGGCACGCCGGTCGGCTCCTTGTCGCTCGGCGAGACTCCTGATCGCGAAGAGCCGGTTGCGATATCTGGTCGCGTCCTCGAACCGTTCCTCCCCCGAGGCCTCGCGCATCCGCTGCTCCAGGGAGCGCACGATCGATCGCGTGTCGCCCGAGAGGAAGTCGATCACCGCGTCGATCTGCTCACGGTACGCCTCCTTCGAGATCGCGCCGATGCAGGGGGCCGTGCAGCGCTCGATGTGGAAGTCGAGGCATGGGATGCCACTGTGCCGACCGGGCTTCGGCCCCTCGCAGGGCCGGAACTGGAAGACGCGGTTCAGGACGTCGAGCGTCTCGCGCACCTTCTTCGCGTTTGCGTAGGGGCCGAAGTAGACGGTTCCGCGGCGGTGGCGCTCCCGCGTGAACATGACGCGGGGGTACTCGTCCGAGACGGTGACAGCGATGTAGGGGAACGACTTGTCGTCGCGGAGGCGGACGTTGAACGGTGGCCGGTGCCGCTTGACGAGGTTCTGCTCGAGGTGCAGCGCCTCCGCCTCCGTCGAGGTGACGATGACCTCGATACGGGCGATCCGACCGACCATGCGCGCGATTCCCAGGCGCCCGTCGCCGCGGTTGAAGTAGCTGCGAACGCGGGCGCGTAGCGACTTCGCCTTGCCGATGTAGAGGATCTCGTCCCCGGTATCGCGAAAGAGGTACACGCCGGGGGTGCGCGGGAGCTTCTCGAGCTGCTCTCGAACGGTTTCGGCCACGTTGGCTAGCGTATCCGTCGCATGTCTCGCCGCCTCATCCTCCTCCTCGTTGCACTCGTCCTCGGCGTGTCGGCCGTTCCGGCCGCGGGCGCGGGCGGCCCGACGATGGCGTTCGGCGCCGCCGAGGACGTCGTTCGGGCACCCGACCTCGTCTCCGCGAAAGCGAAGATGACGCTGTTTCGGCTCGCCGGCTTCTCGGCGATCCGGGTGACGTCGCAGTGGCTTCCGGGTCAGGTCTCACCGACCGAGAGCGAGCTGACGATCTTGCGTAACGTCACCGCGGCCGCACAGCTGACGGCGGTCGATGTCTATCTCTCCGTGTATCCACCGGGCTCGCGCTCGACCCCCCTCACCCCCGAGGCGCGGGAGGAGTTCGCGGCGTACGTCACCGTCCTCGCCCGCGAGTTCCCATCCATCGACGACGTGATCATCGGCAACGAGCCCAATCTCAACCGCTTCTGGCTGCCCCAGTTCAATCCGGACGGCACGAACGCCGCTTCGCCTGCCTACCTGGAGTTGCTGGCACGCTCGTACGACGCGATCAAGTCCGTCGACCCGGCCACGCGTGTCTGGGGTGGCGCACTCGCACCGCGTGGCAACGACCGGCCCTTCACGATCCGCGACACGCATTCCCCGGTCGTCTTCCTCAGAGACATGGGCACCGCCTATCGCGCGAGCGGCCGCACGCTTCCGATCATGGACGGGTTGGCGTTCCATCCGTACGCCAGCTCGTCGGGAGAGGATCCCGGAGCACCGCATCCGAAGTCCAACACGATAGGACTCGGCGACTACGGCCGGCTGATCCAGACGCTCGCAGTTGCGTTCGACGGGACCGCGCAGGCCGGCTCGACGCTTCCCATCCTGTACGACGAGTTCGGCGTCGAGTCGAAGATCCCGGCCGGCAAGGCGAAGGCGTACACGGGAGCCGAGCCCGCGACCACGCACCCCGTCGCCGAGGCAACGCAGGGCCAGTTCTACGGGCGGGCGTTGCAGCTCGCCTTCTGCCAGCCGAACGTGGTCGGAATGCTGCTCTTCCACTCCCAGGACGAGGCCGCCCTCGCGAGCTGGCAATCGGGTGTGTACTACGCGGACGGCACCCCCAAGACGAGCCTCTACGCCGTCCGCGACGCTCTCGCGCGAGCCCGAGGGGGCTCGATCGCACGGTGCGAGGGCCTCGGCCTGGACGTGGCGCCGAGGTCGGTGCGATTCCCGAGCCGGGCCGACCTGAGGCGCGGCTCGCGCACGGTTCGATTCCGCTGCCCGCTCGACTGCGCCTGGGAGCTGCGCGCGACCGGCGTCGGCAAGCGCGATCTGCGCGCTCGGATCAGCGGATACGGACGAGCCGGCGCTCCGCTCGTCGCTTCCCTCAAGGGCCGCAAGCTCGGTCGCGGAAGCATCGTCCTCTCGCTCACCACGACGCAACCGGTCAACCCGGGTGAGCCCCGGACGCGAGAGAGTCCGCCGCTCCGCCTCCCCTGACTACGATGTGCGTATGAGTGAGGGCAAGCTGGCGTACGAGCGGATCGAGAGCGTCCAGGTCGGGCAATACGTCTCGTATCGCTTCTTCAAGATCGATCCCGCGTGGCGCCGGCTCCCGGTGGACGAGCGCGAGGCCGGCAAGGAAGCCTTCGCCGAGGTCGTCGGGGAGTGGGCCGGCCGCATGGAGGGCCTGCGCGCCTACAACGTGTCGGGCATCCGACCGGAGGCCGATTTCTTCCTCTGGCAGATCACCGAGCGCTACGAGGATCTGCTCGACCTCGGGGCCGCCCTCAACGGCACGCCGCTCGCCGGCTGGCTGACGACGCCGTACTCGTACCTCGCGACGACGAAGCCGTCGGTCTACACCGACAAGAAGCGAATCCGGCAAGGAAAGGTCATCCCGCGCGAGGCTCCGTACCTCGTCGTCTACCCCTTCGTCAAGAAGCGGCCCTGGTACTTCCTCTCCTTCGAAGAGCGCGCCGATGCGATGCGGGAGCACGCCGTCGTCGGCGGCAAGTTCGTCACGGTCACGAACCACACGACGTACTCGTTCGGAATCGACGATCAGGAGTTCATGCCGGCCTTCGAGTGCGAAGAGCCCGCCGACTTCATGCACCTGATGATGACGCTTCGCGAGACCGAGGCGTCACGCTGGACCGAGCGAGACACGCCGATCTTCGTCGGCGCCCTCGGGCCCGTTCGCTCGGTGCTTGCCGCGCTGGACGGGTCGGCCGTCCACGCGACGTCGGGCTGAGGTCAGCCGTAGCTGTGCTCGCCGCGCCACGTGCGGACGATCGCCCAGGCGCAGCAGCCGAGCACCGCGAAGAACGCGATGGCGTCTCCGCCCATCGGCGAGAGGCCGATCGCGGCTCCGATGTCGACGACCGCGAGCACGATCGCGGTGTAGAACACGCGCCGCGACCGATCCGCCCACGCCTCGACGTCGCCACGGCGCTCACGCCAGACGAGGAACAGGAAGAACGCGATCGCGAGGAAGAACCCGATCCGCAGCAGCCCACCGGCCGTCGCCAGCACCGGCTCGAGCGAGAGCACGACGACCGCGAGCGCGACCAGCGCCACGATCGCGAGGCCCCGGACGGTGCGGTTCTCGAGGAACTGCCTCATGCTCCCGTCATGGTGCCACGAACCCCCAGCGCAGCGGCGACGAGCGCCGAGACGGCGAACCAGAGCAGCCGTCGGCGAGGATCCGCGGGCGCGTAGAACCAGGGCGACAGCACCACGCCGAGCGCGACCGCTCCATAGACGTAGTGCAGCTCGTCGTTCGCCCGGTAGTTTCCGGAGAGGAGCAGCAGCCCGAGTGCGGCCTGGGCCACGAGGAGCGTCTGCGGCAACGCGAGGAGGTGGATCGCCGCACCGCCAAGGAGCGCGCCTCGACGGTAGGCGACGAGCCCGTAGGTTCCGGCGATCAGGCAGCCGGCGATGACGGCGTACGCGAGATAGCGATGGGCCTCGACCATGTCGTCGAGCCTACGTGGTTCCGTCGGCCCGCTGCGACGGGCATTGTCACTGGAGCGGCGAGAAGGCCGACGACGACGACGAGCTCGCCCTCACCCGGAGCAGCTCGAGTCCGGTCCAGTCCGCGCTCCCTTGGCCACGAGCGGCAGCGGCCGGGCGCGCGACCCCCGGAACTCCCGCCGCACGCTCGGGGGGACGGAGATGTGCTTTCCCGGTGGGCGTTATCTCCATCAGCATCCCTCGCTCGAGGGGCAGGGATCGGCCGAGCGTGTCGTCCTGGCGGCACCGCACGGACAGATACGCTGGGGTGCACCGCTGCTTCGCGGATCACCCATCCCACGGAGGGATCACCGTGCCCGAACCAGGCGCCCCGGCACCGGACTTCACGCTCACCTCGGACTCCGGCGAGACCGTGTCTCTCGGGGCGCTGAGAGGCAAGCCCGTCGTCCTGTACTTCTACCCCAAGGACGACACCCCCGGCTGTACGACCCAGGCGTGCGGCATCCGCGACGCGTGGGGCGAGTTCGAGCGGGCCGGTGCCGTCGTGCTCGGCGTCAGCCCGGACAGCGCAGAGTCCCATGCAGCCTTCCGGGAGAAATACGACCTGCCCTTCACCCTGCTCGCCGACCCGTACCACACCGCGGCCGACGCATACGGCGTCTGGGGCGAGAGGACGTTCCGCGACACGACGTACATGGGCATCGAGCGGTCGACGTTCGTGATCGACGGGGACGGACGTGTCGTCGCCGAGATGCGCAACGTGAAGCCCGACGCGCACGCGGATGGCGTGCTCGCAGCGCTCGCGCACGCCGGCGGCTAGCCGGAGAGCGGTGCCGCGCGCTCGTTGCGATCGAACCTGTACCAGCCCTTGTCGCCTCGGAGGAACCGCCATGTTCCCTTGAGCCGTGCCCAGACGAGGAACGGCCGGTACACGAGGAGGTCGAGCGGTGCGAGAAGCAGTAGCCAGAGGAGCTCGCGTGGCGCGTACAGGCGGGACTGGAGATTGTCGGCAAGTATCGCGATCGCCGTCAGCGACGCGTTGACGAACGAGACCAGCGCGATAGCGAGGTGGAACGTCGGCCACTCGAAGACGCCGAGAGCGACTGCAAGGCCGAGCGATACGAGCGTCAGGACCTCGAAGACAGGGGCGAGCACCTCCGAGAGCACGTAGTAGGGCATGCCCAGCGTCCCGACCTAGCGCGCGCCGGACGAGCGCCCGACTCCGTGGGTGCCCTGATGCCACGAGCGTACGGAGGGCGGCTGCTCGCCGCCACTTGCTGGATTCGGTGCGATGCCGAGAAGCGTGTCGGACGAGCGTTGCGGTTCGTCGCCCGGAGAGCGGCGCGAAATCGCGCTTCCCCGGGGCGCGTTCGCGCCGATCGTAGGTGAGCCTCCCGGCGATCGTGGCAACGGTCAAAGCGGACCATGCGAGGAACGTCGCCCGCAGCGCGAGCGTGAGAATGGGCGGAAGTCCCTCTACTGAGGGATACATCGACCCTGCAGTCGGGTTCTTGACCCCCGAGGGGCCGGCGCCCACCCGTCGGGGAACGTTGGCGATCCTACGCCGAGTCGGAGCCTGCCCGAGGCCCCGACACTGCATGCGGATGAGAGGACTTGAACCTCCACGTCCTTACGGACACACGGACCTGAACCGTGCGCGTCTACCAATTCCGCCACATCCGCGCGTGGTCGATTCTAGCCGCCGGTGCCGCTTCGGGCATGCTGCACGGAAACCACGACGCCGGAACGACGTCACAACCATCATGATCCGCCTTCTCGGACTCCTCTCAGCCTGCGCGCTCGTCGTCCTCCCGGCCTCGGGCGGAGCCCGCCACGCTGCCGACGCGCCGCGGGACATGCGCGAGGTCGTCGTCACCCTGACGTCCCCCCCGCTCGGCGGCAACGACGACCCCGCACATCGCGCCGTCGTCGATCGCGAGCAGGCCAACTTCGCGGCCAACCTGCGGACGGCGATTCCCGGCGCGAGCATCCACTGGCGCTACCGGGTCGTGCTGAACGGCGCCGCGGTCGTCGTGCCCAAGACGAGTCTTCCGCTGCTCGAGCGGATCCCGGGTGTCGAGACCGTCGACGCCGGCGCGTCGTATGCCGTTGCCTCCGTCTCGGCCGCCGACGCGGCCAGCGCCGCGCAGCGCTGGCAGGCCGGGCTCCCCAATCGTGGCGACGGGATGAAGATCGCAATCATCGACGACGGCGTCGACCAGCGACATCCGTACCTCTCGCCCGTGGGCTACACGATGCCGGCGGGCTTCCCGAAGGGGCAGAGCGCCTACACCTCGGCGAAGGTGATCGCGGCACGCGCGTTCGCACCCGCAGCGACGACGTGGCAGTTCGCGCACACACCCTTCGACCCGGAGCAGTCGCAACACGGGACGCATGTCGCCGGCATTGCAGCCGGGAACGCAGGCACGGATACGGGGACGACGACGATCGCGGGCGTGGCGCCGCGCGCGTACATCGGAAACTACAAGGCGCTCTCAGTTCCCACCGATGCCGACGTCGGCCTGGACGGGAATGCCGCGGAGATCGTTGCCGCGATCGAGGCTGCCGTCACCGACGGGATGAACGTGATCAACCTCTCGCTCGGCGAGCCCGAGGTCGAGCCCACGCGCGATCTCGTCGCGCTCGCGCTCGACGGTGCTGCCCGGGCCGGTGTGATCCCCGTTGTCGCCGCCGGGAACGACTTCGACGAGTTCGGGAAGGGCTCCCTCTCGTCGCCCGGCACGTCCGAGCTCGCAATCACCGTCGCGGCTGTCACCGTCCCCGACGCGAAGGGCCGCAGCACGCTGGCCGACTTCAGCGGTGCAGGCCCGACGCCCCTCTCGTTGCGCCTCAAGCCCGACGTGAGCGCCCCCGGGGTCTCGATCCTCTCGTCGCTTCCCGGCGGCCGCTACAGCGCGTGGTCGGGTACGTCGATGGCCAGCCCTCAGGTCGCGGGTGTTGCCGCCCTGCTTCGGGAGAGACATCCCGCGTGGCCCGTCGCGCTGATCAGGGCCGCCCTGATCGGCTCCGGAAGCACCGTCTTCGTCGGCGGCCAGCCCGCTCCCCCGACGCGCGGTGGTGGCGGCATCATCGATCCCGCACGGGCCGACACCCCCCTCATCGCCGCGCAGCCCCCATCGCTCTCCTTCGGTCTCGTGGCGCCCGGAACGAGCGTCCCAGCCCAGGTCGATGTGGCCGACGCCGGCGCGGGCGAAAGCCAGTGGGACGTTTCGGTCGAGACGATGAGCGCAGCGGCGGGCGTGACGCTCGTGCTGCCGCCGGCCCTCCTCGTTCCCGGCAGCCTCGCCGTCACCGCGAACGTCGGTGCCGGTGCGACCGATGCCGACTTCTCGGGGTTCATCCGCCTGACGCGGGGGACTGACATGCGGCGGATCCCGTTCTGGCTCCACGTCTCGCAGCCCGCACTCTCGGACGCGAGCTCGACACCCCTGACGCGCCCGGGCAACGCCTCGGGTAACACGAAGGGCCGGCCGGCACGCGTGGTGCGCTACCGCTATCCCGAAGTGCCCGCCAGCGGCCCGGTGAGCTCATCGCTGCTCGGGCCCGAGCAGGTCTTCCGGTTCTCCCTGGACAAGCCCGTCGCCAACTTCGGTGTTGTCGTCACACGGCGAGGGAAGGGCGTCCGTGTCGAGCCCCGGGTCGTGTCGGCCGGCGACGAGAACAGGCTGACCGGGTACGCGGCGTTGCCGCTCTACCTCAATCCGTATCTCGCGGCGTTCGGCGAACCGGTTCTCGCGGCCGGCGCGCTCCGCCCTCGTCCCGGTACCTACGACATCGTCTTCGACAGCCGCAACGCAGCCGGAGCCGGAGCGTACGCGTTCCGCTTCTGGGTGGATGACACACGACCGCCGGTCACGAAGCTGGTGCGGGCACGCGTGCGACGCAGCGCGCCACTCCTCGTTCGGGTCACCGACGCAGGGGCCGGCGTCGACCCCCACACGGCCTCGGCGACGATCGACGGCAAGGAGCAGACGACGACCTGGGCCGCGGGCACGCTCAAGATCTCCACGCGGGGCTTCCTCCCGGGCAAGCACAGGCTGCGCCTGCAGATCTCGGACTATCAGGAGTCGCGCAACACGGAGAACGTCCCGCCGATCCTGCCGAACACGCGGGTGCTCAACGCGACGATCGTCGTGCGATGATCCCCGGCGACCGTCTGAAGCCCGTCGCCGACCGGAGCCTCGGGCCTAACGGGGCGTCTCGCGCTCCTCGGTCGTCGGCAGGGCCTCGAGGTCGGCGTGGACGCTCCGGACGAACTCGTCGTCGTCGCTCGTGATCACCGTGAGCTTCGCCTTGCGCTTCTCGCGCTCTCGTAGACGCCGCGCGTCCGCGCCGACGAGACGCTCGAACCTCGGCCACTCCGCGGCGACAACGACACCGATGCCGATCGCGAGCAGCACGATCCAGGGCCAGGTCACAGCCTCGATTGTACCGCCGCGCAGTGCGCTCTAGCGACTTGCCACCCAGATCTCCATCGGCAGGTCGGCGAGCGGCACGCCGCCCTCCGGTGTGACGAGCCACGTGTCCTGCATGTAGAGGCAATCCTCGCCGTTCGCCGCGATCGCGTGGGGGTGCATCGAGAGGACCATGTTCTCCTTCAGTTCCACCTCGGAGCCCTCGCCGACCTTGGGGAACTCGATCATCGTCATCCCGATCGAGTGGCCGGTGACATGGCCGAGGTGATAGCCGCGCTCGCTGAAGCCCTTCGAGACGGCGACGTGAACGTCGTGGCATGTTGCACCCGCGTGCATCGCCGTTCTGGCCGCCTCGTAGTACTCGAGGTACGCCTCCATCATCCGCTGCGTCTCGTCCGACGGCGTCGTGTCCGCGGCGCACACGGCACGTGAGACCTCGACCCAGTGCATCCCCGGCCCGGCGACCTCGAGCGACGGCAACACGAACTTCCCGAGAACCTCCTGGGATCGCGCGATCTTGAACTCGGGGCGAGCGAACGTATCGCTCCCCGTCAGCACCATGTTCATCGTGAGCCGGCCGCAGCCCTCGGCGATGAACCACTCCTCCGCGGCCGCCATCACCTCGGCGGCGGTCTTCCCGGGCTCGTACGTCTCGGCCCAGATCTCGAAGCCACGCGTGTTGATCCGCACCGAGTCGAGCACCGATTCGAGCTCGGCGTCGCTCTTGACGGCGCGCGCGAGATCGAACTCGACGTCGAACGAGACGAGGTCGCGATCGGCGAGCGCCTGATAGTCGCGCACCGCCATGATGTAGTCGAGGCCGTACACGCCGATCCGCTCCCAACCCGCATCGACGGCGCGAGCGGCGATCAGCTCGCCGGGGCGAGGATGGAAGATCTGCTCGAGGGGTGTCATCCCGTGTTCGCCGACGTACCGCGCCTCGGTCGGGAAGACGACGTACGGCTCGCCGTCGGCGGGGAGCACGACGTAGGCGTAGCGATGCACGATCTGGAAGCCCGACATGTACGTGACCGCCCCCTCGAAGCCGCTGTACTCGTTGCCGGCGACGACGAGGGCATCGAGCCCGTGCTCTCCCATTGTGGCCCGCATGTTCGCGTGGCGGCGCTCGAGCTCGACCGCTAGGTCCATGACGCTTCAACTCCTTTGATCAGCGTGGTGATGGTGTCGTGCAAAGGCGTGGGGATGCCGAGCTCCCGGCCGAAACGCGCGATGCCCCCGTTGAGGAAGTCGATCTCCGTGGGCCGCCGCGCCTCGACGTCCTGGAGCATCGACGCCTTGTGACCGTAGGCGACGTCGGGCCTGGCGGCGTGGTCGATCAAGGCCTCCGGGTCGGCGTCCAGCGTGATCCCCTGGGCGGTTGCAACCGCTTTCCCTTCGTCGACGAGTCCCGTGACGAGCGCGCGGAGGTCGGGACGCTCGCAGACGCGGCCGTGCGTGAGGCCGGTGAGCGCTCCGATCGGGTTGGTGGAGGCGTTGAAGATGACCTTGCGCCATTGCGCAGGCCGCGCGTCTGGGACCGCCGCCGCGGGCATGCCGCCGCGAGTACAGGCATCGGCGAGCGCCGCGACCTCCTCGACGGACGCGGGGGCCGGCTCGAACGGAGAAAACGTCGTCTCGCCCTTCACGTCCCACTGCACGTGCCCGGGCTCGAGCAGCTTTCCGGCCGGGAACGTCGTGCCGCGAATGACCCGCGAAACGTGCCGCGCGAGCGTCTCCTCGTTGCCGACGCCGTTCATGACGGAGGCGACCGCACCGCCGGCGAACGCGTGGGCGGTTGCCTGCAGAGCGGCATCGGCATGCATCGCCTTGGTCGCCACGATGCCGAGGTCGCACGGCGGCAGCGACGCGGCATCGCTTGTGGCACGCAGGTGGGCGTGCACTGTGCCGGCACCGGAGAGCCGTAAGCCGTCGGCGTTGATCGCGTCGACGTGTGCCTGGAAGAGGTCGAACGCCCAGACCTCGACGTCGTCGAGGGTTGCCAGGTTGGCGGCGAAGAGCGAGCCCACCGCGCCACAGCCGACGATGCAGACTCTCACGGCGTCCTCTCGTCCGGAGTGGGCTGAGGGGCACGACGGAAACGGTCGAGGGTGAACTCGCGTCCCCCGGTGATTCCGCTCGGGCGGAGGATGAGCACCAGAGCCATCAGCGCGCCGACGACGACGAGCCGCGTGCCGGCCGGAAGGTCGATCTGGATTCCACCGATATCGAGGCCGCTCTCGGCCTCGGCGAGCAACGAGTCGAGACCGCTGACGGCCAGCGCTCCGACGACCGCTCCCCAGAGGCTCGTCATGCCTCCGATCACGAGCATCGCCAGCGTAATGAAGGTCAGATCGAGATACACGGTCTCGGTGTTGATCGGCAGCAGGTGTACGTAGAGGCCCCCCGCGAAGCCGGCGAGAGCGCCCGACAAGGTGAACGCGATCAGCCGCTGCCCGTAGACCGAGACGCCGACAGCGCGAGCGGCCGCCGGATCCTCGCGCGTCGCGCGCAGCAGCCGTCCATAGCGGCTCGACTGGTAACCGAACGCGACCCCGATCACGAGCAGGGCACCGACCGCTGCCTGGAGCAGGCCCGTCGTCTCCGGCACCGACGAGAAGGTATTCGACCCGGGTCCGACCTTCTCGTAGTAGCGCAGGAGATTGTGGGTGATCTCGAGGACGCCGAACGTGGCGATGCCGGCTGCGAGTCCCGAGAGGCGCATCAGCGGAAGGCCGACGAGGAGCGCATAGACCCCGCCGACCCCCGCAGCTACGAGGAGCGAGGGGACGTTCCCGATCGTGTGGTCGCGGAGGAAAGGGAAGAGATATTGCATGATCGCGGGCTTCTCGGCCACGGGCACCGAGAGGACGCCGGCCGCCCAGGCGCCGACGGCCACGAAGCTGATGTGCCCGAAGGAGAGCACCCCGGAGCTTCCGACGAAGACGTAGATGGCGACGACGATCGAGACGGCGACGAGCGCGTTCACGAAGTAGATCTCCGTCGAGATCGAGGCGATGCTGCCGAGCAGGGCGGCGACGATGACCGCGCCGACAGGCCCTGCAAGCCGGATCAACGCCCGGCCGCTCACACGCGCTCCACGGGGCCCGGCCCTCGTGCGAAGAGGCCGTTCGGGCGGACGAGCAGAACGAGGATGACGAGGCCGAAGACGAAGGACGGAAGGTACTGGTACTGGGCGGATGGAAGCGCCCCGCCGAGCAGGCCGAAGACGAAGCCGATCGAAAACCCGCCGAGCGTCGCAGTCAGCAGCTTGTTCATCCCGCCGACGACGACGCCGGCGAGGACGATGATCGTCGTCGACAGCGCAAAGTCCGGCGTGACGAGTGGGTTCTGGACGGTGAGAATGATGCTCACGGTCGCGGCGAGCAGTCCGGAGATCAGCACCGCGGAGCCGATCACCCGGTTGGCCCGCACGCCGAGCAGCCGGGCGGTGCGGAAGTCCATCGCGGCCGCCCGCATGTGGAGGCCGACGGTCGTGCGCCCGAGGAGCAGGCCGACGAGCAGCAGGCAGACGGCTGCGACGACGATCGCGAGAATCGTGATCTTCCGGATGTCGACCGAGCCGATCGAGACGGGCCGGTTGAGATACCCGAGCGACGACGCCGACTTGCCGAGCGATCCGAACGCCAGCAGGGCAATGCTCTGGAGCAGGTATGCGACGGCAAAGGTCGCCACGAGCATCACCGCCGGCGACTGGGCTCGAAGCGGCCGGAAGACGACGCGGTCCATCGCCAGCGACAACGCAATCACGACGGCGAAGCAGAAGGCGATCGCCGCCCACAAAGGCCAATTCCACTGCGACGCGAACGCCAGCGCGTACGCGCCGGCCATGACCAGCTGGCCGTAGGCGAAGTTGACGAGCCGGAGCACTCCGAACACGAGCCCGATCCCGACGGCCATGAGCGCGTAGACGGCGCCGAGACCGACCGCGTCCACGAGGATCTGCCAGGTGATACCGAAGACGGCGATCGTCATGACAGGTACGCCGCGACCATCTTGTCGGTATCTCCCGCATCGGCCGGCGTCAGGGTCAGTCTCAGGCCGCCGTTCGCGATCACGTAGGTCCGGTCGGCGAGAGCGACGGTCCGTTGCGCCCTCTGCTCCACGAGGAGAACGCCGATGCCGCGGTCGCGGACGCTCGCAAGCGCCTCGAACACGATGTTCACGACCGTCGGCGACAGCCCGAGCGACGGCTCGTCGAGCAGGAGGACTTCGGGGTCCGAGACGAGGGCACGCGCGATCGCGAGCTGCTGCTGCTGCCCGCCGGAGAGCGCGCCCGCCTGCCGGCGGCCGAACTCCTGCACAATCGGAAAGAGCTCGTGGACGGCTTCGACGGCCTCCCGTGCGCCCTGCCTGCTCCGGCGCGCGGCGAGACCGAGCCGGAGATTCTCCTCGACCGTCAGATCGGCGAAGATCTGCCTTCCCTCGGGCACGAGCGCGACGCCGCTGCGCGCGACGTCCTCCGGCCTGCGGCCGACGAGGGATGCTCCGGCGAGACGGATGTCGCCGCGACGAGGCGCTACGAGACCCATGATCGCGTTGAGCGTCGTCGACTTCCCTGCGCCATTGGGACCGATCAGGCCCACGATCTCTCCGCGGCCGACGCTGAACGACAGGTCGCGTACGGCGGCGACGCCGCCGTAGGCGATGTCGAGCCCTGCGACCTCGAGGATGGCGTCCGTCATGCCTCGTCCTCGTGGACGGCGCTCTCACCGAGGTATGCCGCGGCGACGTCGAGGTTGGCGCGGATCTCGTCCGGTGTCCCTTCGGCGAGCGTCCGGCCCTGGTCGAGGACCTGGATCCGGTCGCAGACGTCCATGATCAGCGCCATGTTGTGGTCGATCAAGAGCACACCGGCGTTGTGGTCGTCTCGGACGCCCCGGACGACGGCGGCGAATTCGGGCACCTCGGCCTCGGGTAGGCCTGCGGCGGGCTCGTCCATGAGCACGAACAACGGGTTCGTCGCCAGTGCCCTGGCCACCCCGAGACGGCGCTCGTCGCCATGAGGCAAGGATCCCGCGGGTGCGTCAGCGTAGTGCGCGAGCCCGAGCAACCCCATGATCTCCGCCGCCCGGTTCCGCGCCGTCCGGGTCGAGGCGCCGACTCCGAGCGCCGCCACCTCGACGTTCTCGCGCACCGTCAGCTGCCTGAAAGCGTGCGAGTGCTGGAACGTGCGTGCGAGCCCGTGACGGCCGCGGCGGTGGGCGCTCCACGAGGTGATCCTGCGCCCGTCGAGCTCGACGGTACCAGCGGTCGGGAAGTCGAACCCCGTCAACAGGTTGACGAGCGTCGACTTGCCGGCTCCGTTCGGCCCGATCAGGCCGACGACCTCGTGCCGGTGCAGCGAGAGCGAGATGCCCTGGACGGCGTGCACCCCCTCGAAGGAGCGGGACAGGTCGACGGCCCGGAGTGCACCTCCGGGCCGTCGAGTTCGGTCCACATGCGGTTCCGCGTCAGCCACGTTCCTAGATCTTCGGAACGACCTTCGCGGTCATGACACCGACGCGCTTCGCCGTGTTGTTCTGGATCTTCATGACCCGGTACTGCCGGCCGAAGACCGTGTGCAGCTTCGGCGAGAAGCTGACGAGGCCCGAGAGCGTCGGTACCTTCTTGAACTTCACCATCTGCGCTGCGAGCTTGGCACCGCTGGTGGAGCCGCCGGAGCGCTTGATCGCCGTCACGAGCCCGTCGATCGCTGCCGGCCCGGTGACGAATCCGCCGATCCCGTATGTCGCCTTGCCGAGCTTCTTGGCGAGTGCGTTGACGGCCTTGCTCGGGTCGTCGCCGAAGGCGGACGCATACGTGACGTAGTAGTAGTTCGTCACCGGCGGATCCTTCGTCACCCAGTAGGTGCCGTCACCGGCCCAGGAGTTCAGGATCGGCGTCTCGTTCCCGAGCGAGCGCAGGCCCGCGACGATCGGCGGCAGGGCCCCGAAGGAGCCGGCCGTCGCCGTCACGATCACGTCCGCCTGCTTGGCGTTGAGGCGAGTGATGAGGTTCTGCTGGCTCGTCGAGCCGAGCGACTGGTAGCTCTCCTCGGTCACGATCTTGCCGCCGAGCTGGGTGAACCGTGCCTTGAACGCCTTGACGACGTCCTTGAAGTACACGATCACCGTGTCCGTGGCGAGGGACGCCGTCCGCCAGCCCCTGGCGTAGGCGTACTGCGCCATCGCCGAGCCTTCGTCCTGAGCCACGTTTCCGTACGAGAACGCGAGCTGGCCCTTCGCTCCGAACCGCTTCGGCCCCATCTGGTCGGTGCCGATGCACGGGGCGATCGTGAGCTTGCCGGCGTTGATGGCCGTCTGAACGACGGGCGCCGCGAAGTCGACGTCACAGGTCGTGAAGATGACGTCGGCCTTCTGGCCGAGCAACTTGGCCGCGCACGACTTGGCGATCGCAGGCTTGTTCCCCTGTGTGTCGCACGTGACGATCTTGAGCGGGCGTCCACCGACGCCGCCCTTGGCATTCCACTGCTTGACGCGGACCTGAGCGGCCGCAAGCGCGGGGTTGTCGAACGGCGCCATCGCGCCCTTCGAGTCGAACGCCCAACCGATCACGATCGGCTTCGCCGCGGCGGATGCCGTCGACGCCAGCACGATCGCGGCGGCTGCGAGCACCGTGAGCAGGGCGGCAACCGCTCCTGCCTTCCTTCGAGTAGCTGTCACTTCGTCCTCCTGGGTACGGGTTGAGGGATGCTTTCTGCGAGCGGGATCACGACCATGAATCCTCCTTGGCCTTCACGAGCCGATAGACCGCGGTGTGAAGCGGGACGTCGACCCCGTGACGTCCTGCCTCGCGCACCAGCGCGCCGGTGATGAGGTCGATCTCGGTGGGCCTATGTGCTTCGACGTCTTCCAGCATCGATGGATAGTGGGCTGAGCCTCGCTGTGTGGCGTGGACGTTCATCTCCCATGGATCGTCGTGCAGCGCGATCCCCGCCGCGCGAGCGACGGCCTTGCCCTCGTCGATCAGGTCGTGCACGAGGTACCCGAGGTCGGTGGGCTCGTCTTCGGCTGCGAAGTGCGGATCGTGCGGGAGACCGGTGAGCGCCGCCACGGAGTTCACCGTGGCGTTGAAGATGAGCTTCGACCACTGCGCAGGGCGGAGATCCGGGAGCACCTCGACCCTGAGTCCCGCCGCGCGAATCAAGGCGGCGGCCTCCTCGACCCTCTCGTACGGCGTCTCCTCGTACGGCCCGAGCCACGTCTCGGTGTCGAGGATGTACTCGACGTGCGTGTCTTCGTGACGCGTGCCGCTCATGAACGTGACCGCGGAGATGATCGGCCAGTCACCGTGCCGGCGCACGATCTCCTCGGCGCCGAGCCCGTTCAGCGTCGTCATCATCGTCGCCTCGGGGAAGTAACCCTCGATCGTCGCCGCCGCCTCCTCGAGCCCGGGCGCCTTGGTCGCGAAGATGCCGAGATCGAACGGCGGGATCTCGGCCGGATCGTTCGACGCGCTGATCGACGCGTGCACGTCGCTCCGCCCGCTGACACGCAGGCCCTCCGCGTTGAGCGCCTCGGCATGCCCGGCCCGCCGGGTGAGAACGCTCACCTCGGCCACCTGCGCGAGGTGCCCCGCGAACAGGCTGCCGATCACGCCGCCACCGATCACGCACACGCGCTCGATCAACAGGCTTCGATTCTGTGACATGTCATGGGCACGCGCTGCGAAGTATCCCACTCCGGTGACATGACAGTCAACCGGAGGCCGCAGGCAAACCGGTGCGGTAGCCTCCGGGCACGACGATCACGCTGTCACGATCGCAACGAACTCCTCGTCCGTGACGAGTCCGCCCTTCTCCGCCCCGAGCGTCTTCACCGCCGCGAGCACCTCTGCGCGCCGCTCGTCGGGCAACTCGAGGCCGAGTCGCTCCGCCGCGATCCGAACCGAATCGAGGCCGCTCTTCTTGCCGAGCACGATTCCCCGGGTCGCGCCGACGAGCTCGGAGCTGTACGGCTCTATGGCAGGCGGATCGTGGAACTGCGCAGCCACGGCACCCGACTCGCGCGTGAACAGCGCATCGCCCGTGACGGCCTTCCACGACGGCAAGGGCGTGGCTGCCCGCTCCTGGACGAGCTGAGAGAGGGTGCGAGCCTGTGTGAGATCCAGCCGCGTGGGGATCCCGTACAGCGCCTCGAGGGCGAGCGCGACCTCGATCAGATCGGCGTTGCCGGCCCTCTCCCCCATGCCGTTGATCGTGCCCTGCACCCAGGTCGCACCGGCCTGGACGGCAGCGATCGCGGCGGCCGTGCCGAGCCCGAAATCGTCGTGACCGTGCCAGTGCACGGGGATGTCGCCGCCGAGCCAGTCGACCGTCTGTCCGACGAGGAATGCCGCCGCCTCTGGTGTCGCGATGCCGATCGTGTCGACGACGACGACCTCCTGCGCGCCGGCCTCGACGGCGGTCTCGTAGGCACGCCGGTAGAAGTCGAGGTCGGCCCGCGACGAGTCGACGCCGAAGAACGCGACCTTGATCCCGGCCGCGGAAGCAAACGAGACTGCGCTCGCGATGCGCTCCAGCATCTTCTCCCGCGAGACACCGAGGGCGGCGAGCTTGCCATCCGAGATCGGGCTCTCGATCACCGATGCCGGCACGCCGAGCTCGACGAGCGCCTCGACGTCCGCCTGGACGGCGCGTGAAAAGCCCCAGATCTCGGCGCGCAAGCCGGCTGCGCTGACGAGCTCGACGGCGCGCCAGTCGTCGGCCGAAACGCGTGGAAACCCTGCTTCGATCCGATCGATCCCCGCCGCATCGAGGGCCACGGCGATCTCGAGCTTGTCCTCCGGGGTGAGGACGACCCCGACCGACTGCTCGCCGTCGCGCAACGTCGTGTCGTAGAGGCCGACCGTCACGTGCGGCTGCGGCTCGAGCGCCTTGTCGTTGAGGTCGCCCGTCCAGATCTTGTCGCGGTCGATCATGCCTGCACGATCCCGTCCGGGAAGCCGGACAGCTTCTCCGCCCCGCTCGCCGTGATCAGGAAGTTGTCCTCGACCCGCAAGCCACCACCATCCTCCCAGTAGCATCCTGGTTCAATTGCAAGAATCATCCCCTCGCCGACCTCGCCTCCGCCGGCCTGGTGCGCGTACGGGGGCTCGTGGGCCCGCGCGCCGACACCGTGGCAGATCGGGTGCGTCGGCTGCCCGGGGAAGCCGAGCGCGGCGATCCCGTCCCGGATGCGCAGATCGAGCTCGGGCAGGCTCGCGCCCGGCAGGCAGAAGCCCACGGCGTCGTTGTAGACCGCGAGGAGCCCCGTCTCGAGCTCGCGATACCGGTCGGTGAGATCTCCGGGGACGAGGTTCTTCGTATGGTCGCACCAGTAGCCGTCGGCGCAGACCCAGATCTCGAACAGCGTCGGCTCGCCCTCGACAACGGCCCGGTCGGCAGTCGCCGTGAACGTGCGGATGCCGTCGCCCGACCAGACGAGCGAGAAGCCGAGCGCGAGGTCGACCTTGCCACCCCACCCCGTCCCTTCGCCGTGGACGAACGCGAGCCACTCCGCCGCCGCCTGCGCCTCCGTCATACCGGGCCGCAGGACGCCCTGGACGTGCTCCATGCCTGCGGCCGCGATGTCGTTCGCAAGGCGCATCCGCTCGATCTCCTGCTGCGTCTTGCGCATCCGCGCCTCGTTGAGGAGCGGAGTCGCATCCTGTGCGTGCGGGAAGGCGTCGAACCACGCCTTCGGGAAGGTCGTCGGCTCTCCCACCATCCGGTCGGCGGCCTGAGTGCCGAGCGAGAGCTCGATTCCCACCGCGTCGTACTGCTCCGCGATCGCGGCGGCGACGTCGAGCGCGCGCAACGAGGGAGGCCTGGGATCGCGTTCGTCATACCCGGGGAACAGCCGCAAATCCGACGTCCAGGCCATGTGCGCGGCATCCGCGCGTGACGCCTCGAGGCAGATCAGGGCCGGATCGCCCTCGGCGGGGAAGACGACCGCGTCGTACCCTTTCATCCCCCAGAAGTTGGTCAGGTAGAGGACGTTGTCGGGCGCGCGCACGACGAGCGCCTCGAGCCCCCGTTCGCGCATGAGCGCTCGAACGCGATCGAGCTTCGCGTCATCCCGCGGCCACTGCACGCTACGGGCGCTCCCGCTCAGACACCCTCGCCCCAGGGGCGCACGCGCGGCGGCGGCGCGGTGCCGTGCCCTTCTTGCCACGAGACGATCGGATTGCGGAGCACGCCGATCCGCTCGATCTCGGCCTCGACGACGTCACCTGGCTTGAGGTAGAGCAAGGCCCGCTCCTCGGGCGACTTGAACCCGGCGACGCCCGCGACCGTTCCCGTCGAGAGCACGTCGCCCGCCGAGTATCCGAGCCCCGAGAAGTTGGAGAGGATCTCGGGGATCGTGACCGACATGTTCCCCGAGTGGGACTCCTGGCGCACCTCGCCGTTGACGCGAAGTTCCATGCGCAGATCGCTGGGATCCGGCACCTCGTCCGGCGTCACGATCCACGGCCCGAGCGGGCAGAGCGTATCGATCGCCTTGCAGAACGAGAAGACGCCCGAGCGCATCTCGCCGCGCTGGATGTCCCGCGCGGTGAGGTCGTTGAAGATGACGTACCCACCGATGTAGTCGACGGCCTCCTCGGCCGTGAACCACTTCCCGGCCTTCTTCAGCACGACCGCGAGCTCGAGCTCGTAGTCGAGCTCCTCGGTCAGGTGCTCGGGATAGATGACGGGCTCGTCGGGCCCGACGATCGCATCGACGTTCTGGAAGAAGTTGATCCACGGCGCGATGTCATGCGACCAGTCGACGTTCTCCGACTCGGTCTTGTGCTCGCGGAAGTTGCCCGCCGTGTGGAAGAACTTCTTGGGAATGATCGGCGCGCGGAGCCGGGTCTGCGCGAGCGCAACCCGCTCACCCGTCTCGTCCGCGCCCCCACGCTCGAAGTACGCACGCATCGTGGGAACGTCGAGAACGACGATCTCCTCGCCCTCGAGCACACCGACCCTGCCGTCTCCTTCACCGAACGTCACCAGCTTCACGCGTTCTCCATCCTCTCGCTCGATTGCTCGTGTCTGTCCGACACAATGCTCCTCACGCGACACCGCAGACGCGCATCGCGACCCTCGCGTACGTCTCCGCCGTCCGGACGAGGCCCTCGATCTCCAGGTTCTCGCCCTTCTCGACGTCCATCAACCCCGTGGACGTGCCGTAGTTCACGGTCGGGATCCCGTAGCGGGTCAGGGCGGAGGCATCCGAGAACCAGCGCGTCACGTCGCGCTCCGGGACGGCGCCGAACACCTCCTGGTGCGACGCGTCGATCGCGGCAACGAGCTCGTGACCCTCGTCGATCTCGGCACCGGGCGCGGTGACGTAGACCTCGCCCTCGACGCCGTAGGCGGGGAACCGCTCTGCGAGCCCTCGCACCATGTCGAGCACCTCGCGACGCGCGACACCCATCTCCTTCGTCGGCGGCACCCTGACGTCGAGGAACAGATCCGCGTGATGCGGTGTCCGTGAGACACGCCAGCCGAAGCCGCCCTCGATCGCACCGACGTTGACGATCGCCTTTGCGCCCCGGTAGCCGTTCGCAGGATCGTCCTCCCACGTCGGGATCCACTCCTGCACGGCGGCGAGCACCTCGTGCATGCGCAGGATTGCGTTGAGGTCGCGCTTTCCCTCGCTGAAGGCCGTGTGGATGAAGTTGCCGTGCACGCGGATCCGCAGCCAGAGCGCACCGAAGTGACCGAGCACGACCTTGCCCTCGGTCGGCTCGCCGAGCAGGCACATGTCCGCGACGCCACCGTGCGATACGAGGTAGCGCGAGCCGGCCGCATACCCACGGTATTGCGAGCCCGTCGCGTCGCCGTACTGCGTCTTCTCTATCTCGCCGCACACCGCCGCGACGAGGACGTCTCCGCGGAGCCGAACACCCGCATCCTGGAGCGCGCTCACCGCCTCGACGTAGCAGGCGAGCGCTCCCTTCATGTTCGAGATGCCGAGCCCGTACAGGCGACCGTCCTCGACGAAGTGCTGCGGCTGGAAGCCCGGCACGCCACGGAGCCAGTCCTCACGTCCCGAATACGACGTGTCCATGTGCCCGTTGAACATCAGCGACTTCCCGCCACCGGCTCCGTTCCAGATGCCGAGCGCATTCGCACGGCCGTCCTCGACCTGTTGCCACTGCACCTGGAGCCCGAGCCCGCGGTAGAGCTCGACCATCAGCTCGCCCATGCGCCTGCTCGTCTCCGGTGAAGCTCCAGACGTCGATCATCCGGCCCGCCGTCTCGACGAGCCGGTCGCGGTCGACGGGAACGGTCGTGGCCGACACGCTCACGCGGCCCGGAAGTGCGGCAGCACCTTCTCGCCGAACAGACGGATCTGCTCGAGCCGGTTCTCGCCCCAGAGCTCGAGCATGATGTGGGTGCAGCCAGCGTCGCGGTACTCCTCGATCGCCTCGATGCAGTCGGACGGCGTTCCGGCGATCGGCTTGCACTTGTCGAGCAGCGAGTCGCTGACCATCGCCTTGGCCGCAAGGCGGCCACCGCGTTCCATCGCCTCGGCGACGGGGATGATCTCCTCCTGCTCGATGCCTGCCGATTCGAGCAGCACGTCGGCAGAGCCCTGGATGTTCTGCACCTTGTTCGCGAGGTACATGCCGCCGATCTCGCGCGCTCCGTCGCGGCCTGCATCGCGATCGGTCGCATGGATCGAGGCGAGAATCGTGCACCCGAGATCGACATCCTCAGCGGGCCGGCCCGACTTCGCGGCACCCGCCCGGATGTTCCCGCCGGTATAGCGAACGTACTCGGGAGTCGTGATCGAGGGGGTCAGGAGACCGTCACCGATCTCGCCGCCGATCTGCTGCATCATCGGCGCCGTCCCGGCGACGTACACCGGCACGTCCCAGCGCGGCGAATGCGCCTCTTCGGACAGCGCCGGGATGTCGGCCGAGAACACCTTCCCCTCGTACTCGAACCTCTCACCACCGAGGATGCCCCGCACGATCTCGACCGAGTCGCGCATGTGCGCGAGCGGCTTCGTCACCTTCGGCGGGCCACCCTGCTTCGTGTTGTTGAGGAAGATCTTCGACGTGCCGAAGCCGACGATGAACCGACCAGGCCCCGCGGCCTCCTGGACGACACGAGCATCCATCGCCACCTGCACCGGATGACGCGTGTACGGCGAGATGATGCCCCACGCAATCGTCAGGTCCGTCGTCTCGCGTGCCATGAGGGCCGAGACGACGGTCGAGCCGCGAGCCTCCATCTGGTGCTTGCGCCACCAGGGATACGCCTCGGCGAGCCAGACGGTGTCCATCCCGGCCTCGTCCATCGCCCGGGCGGCAGCGAGCATCTCGTCGAGCGGCTCCATCGTGAGCTGCATGACGCCAATGCGGAAAGGAACCGCCATTGTCAGCCTCCTTCTCCGATCGTCCGTAACATGTCACGGGACGCTAGCACGTTTACACCCGGTGACATGTCACGGCTCACGACGATGCAGCTGCAGCCTTCGCCTCTGCCACCTTCGCCTCGAGCGCGGTCAGCACGTTGCCGACCTGCTGGTTGATGATCGGCTGGAGCACGCGCTGCCCCATCGACCCCACCGGGCCGGCGATCTTCACGTCCGCCGACCAGTCCATCGAGGTGTGATCGCCCTCACCGGTGAGCGTGAACGATGTCGTCATGTTCATCATCGCGCCGACCCCCTTCCCTTTCGCGTTCATCGACGCGAATTCGGCCGGGCGCTCCTCGAGCTTCTCGAAGTCGATCGTCATCTTCAGGCCGCCGAGGCCGAGCGGCACCTTGACCTTGGCCCGCCAGTGCCGCTCGTCCTTGATCTCGAATCCCTCGACTCCGGGCATCAGTCCTGCCATCTGGGCCGGATCGTTGATGACGCTCCACACAACCTCCCGCGATGCGTCGAGCTCCTTCGTTCCGTTCACATTCACCTGGATGTCACCTCGATTGTCTCTCTCGACCGCTCGGGATGCGCGAGCATCTCCCAGACGCGGTGGTAGGGGTTGTGGCTGTCGGTCACGATTGCTCCGCCGGCTGCGCGTAGCGCATCCTGGATTCCGGAGCAGATGCAGTGGATGCCGCCGCCTCCGCCCTCCCCCATGCCCTTCGTACCGAGCGGCGTGAAGGGTGACGGCGACTCGAACGCCCCCGTCTTGAGCGGCGGCATGTCGAGCGCATGCGGCACGTGGTAGTCGTAGAAGTTCGGGGTCAGCAGGTTGCCGTCCTCGTCGTAGACGAACGACTCCCAGAGGGCCGCCCCGATCGCATGCGCCGTTGCGCCCATCACCTGGCCCTCGACGATCTGCGGGTTGATACGGACGCCGCAGTCGTCGACTGCGGCGTAATCGACCACCTCGGTCACGCCCGTCTCGGGATCGATCTCGACCACGCACGCGTGGATCTGGGTCGCGTACGTCAGCGTCAGGTTGCCGAACTTCCGCTCCTTGTCCGGGACCTCGAAGGGTGGCCGGTAGACGAAGCGCCGGTTCATCGTCGGGGGATCCTCGGGGAAGCCCGCGTTGTTCGCGTTCGGGATCGCGCCGAGCGCCATGAAGGGCAGCGCCGCCTCGTGGTTGTCCTTGATACGCGCGAAGCCGTCCGCCAGCTCGATCGCCTCCTCGGGGCACTGGAAGACCATCGACGCGAGCTTGATCATGTCGCCCGCGAGCAAGTCGGCGGCACCCTTGACGGCACTCAGGCCGGTGACGGCGAACTGGCTCGCGTACGTGCCCGAGAACCCCGCATGCGAGTTCCAGTAGCTGTCGTGACCCGAGCGCACGTGGACCATGTCGACATCGCAGTGGAGGATGTCCGCGACGACCTGGGCCGCCGTCGTCTCGTGGCCCTGACCCTGCGGCGTCGTACCGAGCGTGACGACGATCTCGCCGAAGATGTCGAGCTTGACGGTCGCGACCTCGTTGTTGCCCGAGAACTGGAGCTCCGGGTTGATCAGCTGCGACTGGCCGAAGTTGTTCGTGCCCGAGTCGAGCGTCGAGCCGATGCCCAGCCCGAGGAGCTTTCCGCGCGCGGCCGCCTCGGCCCGCCGTGAGTCGATCTCGGCCGCGCCGATGAGCTCGAGCGCCATGTCCATCGCCCGCGGGTAGTTGCCCGAATCGTAGACGCAGCCGTTCGGCGTCTCGTAGGGCATGTCCTCGGGTTGGACGAAGTTGCGCCGCCGGATCTCGACCGGGTCGAAGCCGAGCGTCTGAGCGACGATGTCGATGACGCGCTCGGTGAACCAGAGCTGCTGCATCCGGGAATAGCCCCGGTTCGGCGAGACCGGCGCCTTGTTGGTCATCGCCTGGGTGAACTCGAGCTTGATGTTGCGCCACTTGTACAGCCCGGCGGCGACCTGCGACCAGATCACGCCCCCGAGCGGCTCGTAGCGGAGGTAGGCACCGGCATCGTCGATCGCGGTCGTACGGAAGCCGAGCAGGGTGCCGTCCGCCTTCACCGCGACCTCGGTGTTCTCGAACCAGCGCTCGTTGCCGTGCGACATCGACTGGTGGAACTCGGTCCGCCACTCGGTCCACTGGATCGCGCGCTTGAGCTTCCGCGCGAGCAGGCAGCAGGCGACGAGCTGTGGGTGCGACGTGATCTTGTTGCCGAAGCCGCCGCCGATGTCCTGCGTCACGATGCGCAGCTTGTCGAGCCCGACGCGCATCGCCGGGCCCATCATGATCGCCGCAAAGCCCGGGAACTGGTTGTTCGTGAACATCGTCCACTGGCCGGTGCCCCGGTTGTACTCGACGAGTGCCCCGTCACACTCGAGCGGCGTCGAGTTGAACCGGTCGAAATGCAGCTCCCCGATCGAGACGACGTGATCGGCCTCCGCGAAGGCGGCATCGACATCGCCCCACTCCCACGTGCCGGAGTAGGAGAGATTGCCACCGCATTCCTCGTGGAGAACCGGCGCGTCGTCCTCGAGCGCAACGCGCGCATCGACGACGACGTCCAGCGGCTCGTACTCGACGATCACGAACTCGGCTGCGGTGCGCGCGAGCTCGCGCGTCTCCGCGACGACGGCCACGACTGGCTCTCCGAGATAGCGCACCTTCCCGACGGCGAGCGCGTAGTCCTTGACGTTTCCGCCGGGAGGAGCGGCGATCTGGAAGAACGGGTCGGTGAGAATCGCGACCTCGTCGCCCGTGAGGGTGCCGAACACGCCGGGAATCTCGAGAGCGCCCGAGACGTCGATCGAATCGATCGACGCGTGCGCGTAGGGAGAGCGGACGAAGTGGAGGTACCCCATCCCCTTGCGCTTGATGTCGTCGAAGAAGACGCCTTGCCCCTCGATGAGCCGCCGGTCTTCCTTCCGGGGAACGCTCTGGCCGACCGCGGTTCCCTTCTGCAACGCGCCTGCCTCGGTCTCGATCGCCGTCATTGCCCACCTCCCTCGCCGGCAGCGACGACCGCCTCGACGATGTTCCAGTAGCCGGTGCAGCGGCAGATGTTCCCCTGGAGCGCCACCTTCACCTCGTGCTCGCCCGGCCGCGGGTTCTGCTCGAGCAGCGCGGTCGCGCTCATCAGCATGCCGGGCGTGCAGTAGCCGCACTGGAGCGCGTGGTGATCGTGGAACGCCCGCTGTAGCGGCGTCAGTTCACCCTCGTCGCCCGCCAGCCCCTCGACCGTCGTGATCGAGGCACCATCGGCCTGCACCGCCAGCATGCAGCAGCTCTTGATCGCGTCAGCGCCCAGTTGCACGGTGCAGGCACCACAGCTGCCCGTGTCGCAGCCCACGTGCGTCCCGGTGAGGTCCAGGTCGTCTCGGAGGAAATGCACGAGCAGGAGCGACGCCGGCACTTCGCGCTCGTAGGTCGTTCCGTTGATCTCGACGGAGATCGTCCTTGTCGTCGATGTTGTCGACACGCTTACCCCTTCGCTCTCTCGACTGCTTGCAGAACGGCCCGGATCGCGGAGACCTCGGCGAGATGACCGCGATAGTCGGCGTTCGCGTGAACGTCGGACGGTGGATCGAGGCTCGCCCCGAGGCCCTCCGCTGCCGCCCGGACTGCCGGCTCGGAGAGATCACCGCTCGCCAGCGCCTTCTCCATCGCACTCGCCCTGACGGGCACCGAGGAGACGCACCCGAGTGCGATGCGGGCACCGTCTGGCCCGACCGTCGCCGCTGCACTCGCGATGTACGTCCCGTGCACGCCGAGCGTCACGCCTGCCATCGCGTCCCCTGTTCCCGGCCCGCGCGTGGGCACGGAGATCATTGTCAGGAGCTCGCCCTCGGCGACGGCCGTCACGTAGACGCCGAGAAAGAAGTCCCCGGCCGAGACGGTGCGCGCGCCGGAGATGCCGCGGATCGTGAACGTCGCTCCGAGCGCCGTGAGCAGCGGCGGATAGTGGTTGGTCGGATCGTTGACGCAGACATTGCCGCCGACGGTGCCGCGGTTTCGGATCTGGACGTCGGCGATCGTCCCCGCCACCTCGGCGAGGATCGGCCGGGCGACCTCGACCTCGGAGGAGGACATCACCATCGTGTTCGTGACCATGGCACCGATCTCGAGGCTGCTCTGGTCGGCATTGAACGTGATCGTGCGGAGCTCGGCGAGATCCGCGAGATCGACGAGCACATCGGGCGAGGCGGCCCGGGCCTTCATCACGTTGACGAGCGTCTGGCCCCCTGCGAGGGCACGTGCCCCGTCGTGCTCGGAGAGGAGAGCGATTGCCTCCTCGACGGTGGCCGGACGCGCGTACTCGACTTCTCGTAGAAGCATGCCCCTATTGGTCGCACACAGACCACTGACATGTCAAGAAGGAGGTGATTCTGTAGCATCGCCACGATGGGCACCTTCGATGCGATCTTCGTCGGTTCGGGGATCAACTCGCTCGTCGGCGCGGCGCTTCTCGCTCGCGACGGCTGGAATGTCTGTGTCCTCGAGCGCAACGATGTCGCCGGCGGATGCATCAGGACGTCGAGCGACCTGACGCTGCCCGGGTTCACGCACGAGGTGCTCGCGTCGTGGCACCCCCTCTTCACCGGATCGGCCGCCTACGCCGAGTTGAAGGCCGATCTCGACCGGCGAGGCGTCACGTACCTCAATACCGATCTGCCGACCGGCACCGCGTTCCCCGATGGCTCGGCGGCGTTCATCTCGGGGTCGCTCGAGGGCAACGTGACCGAGTTCGACCGCCTCGCACCGGGCGACGGTGCCGCATGGGAGCGCCAGTTCACGTCGTTCATGGAGAACGCCGATCTCGCCTTTGGCCTTCTCTCGACCGAGTTGTGGTCGGCTGCCGGGCTCTCGCTCGGGCGTAAGGCGCTCCGCCGCCTCGGCAGGCGGGGACTGCTCGAGTTCACCGGCAACACGCTCGTCAGCTGCCGCGACTGGGTGACGAGCACCTTCGAGTCGGACGCGGCGCACGGCGCCCTCGCGCCCTGGGTGCTGCACACCGGCCTCGGCCCCGATCAGGCGACCTCGGGATTCATGACCCAGGTGATCGGCGCCGCTCTCCAGCTCGGAGGCATGCCGGTGCCGGAGGGCGGTGGTGTCCGGCTCGTCGACGCGCTCGCGGGCATCGTCACCGACGCCGGTGGCGAGGTACGTCTTCAGGCCGACGTCGGGCGCATTCTCGTCTCGAACGGTCGCGCAACCGGTGTCCGCCTTGCCGACGGCCAGGCGCTCGCGGCAACGCGCGCCGTCGTGGCGAGCGTCACTCCGACGCAGCTCTACGGCTCGCTGCTCGGTGATACGGAGGTACCGTCGTCCGTCACAGAAGCCGCTTCGCGGTACCGGTACGGCCGCGCCGAGATGCAGATTCATCTCGCGCTCGACGCACCACCACAGTGGTCCGGCTCGGACGCCGAGCGCCTCGGCCGCTGCCCGATCGTCCATGTCACGCCCGGGCTCGACGGTGTCTCGCGGGCCGTCAACGAGGCCGAGCGCGGCCTCCTCCCCGTCGAGGCAACGATCGTCTGTGGACAACCGGTCGCGCTCGACCCCTCGCGCGCACCGGAGGGAAAGTCGATCCTGTGGCTGCAGTTGCAGGAACTACCGGCCGGCAAGGTCAAAGGCGACGCCGCCGGGGCGCTCGACGTCGGCGACGGGACGTGGACGGAGGGCCTCCGCGAGGCGTACGCAGACCGGATCGTCGAGCGGCTCGGCGCATCCATCACCAACCTCGAGAAGGCGACGCTGAAGCGGGTCGTGCTCTCGCCTGTCGAGATCGAAGGTCTCAACTCGAACCTCGTCGGCGGCGATATCTACGGTGGCTCGTGCGCACTCGACCAGAACCTGCTCTGGCGCCCGCTGGCCGAGGCTCCGGGTCACGAGACCGCGGTCGCGGGCCTCTGGCACATCGGCGCGAGCACCCACCCCGGGCCGGGGCTCGGAGCCGGTTCCGGCTACCTGGTGGCAAAGGAGCTGACGAAGCCGCCCATCACGCAGCGACTGCTGGCACGGCTCCCGCGCCGCTCGTGAATCGCGCGCTCGCGTGATCGACTCGCCCGACGAGATCCAGGCCCTCTGGGATTACGCCGATCCTCGCGCGAGCGAGAAACGGTTCAGGGGCCTGCTCGAGGGAGACCTTCCCGACTCGCTTCACATCGAGGTTCTCACGCACGTCGCGCGGGCGCAGGGGCTCGATGGCCGATTCGCCGCGGCACGCTCCACGCTCGACGACGCCGATCGGCTCGACCGAACCGACCGGGAGACGATCCGGATCGCACTCGAGAGGGGGCGGATCGAGCGCTCGTCCGGTGACGCCGCCGCGGCGAGACCGTGGTTCGCCTCGGCGTGGGATCGTGCCTCTGCCGCCGGGGAGGACGGGCTCGCCGTCGACGCCGCCCACATGCTCGCGCTCGTCTCCGATCCGGACGAGGCAATCGCCTGGAGCGAGCAGGCCCTGGAGCTGGCCGGGCGCTCGGACGACCCCGATGCGCAGCGCTGGGTCGGCTCGCTCGCGAACAATCTCGCCTGGGTCTACCACGGGAGGAACGAGCCGGACGTGGCGCTCACGTGGTTCGAACGGGCTCTCGGTGCGCGCAGGGCCGAGGGCGACGTCGCCCGCGAGCGGATCGCGCGCTGGTCGGTCGCACGGTGCCTGCGCACGCTCGGCCGCGCCGACGAGGCGTTGGCGCTCCAGCGTGCCCTCGCGGTCGACCTCGACGCCGCGGATGAGACCGATGGCTACGTCTTCGAGGAGATCGGCGAGTGCTTGCTCGAGCTCGACCGCGGCGACGAGGCGCGGCCGTGGTTCGCCCTCGCACACGTCGAGCTGGTACGAAGCGCCTCGCTCGTCGCGAACGACCCGGAGCGTCTCGCTCGCCTGCGAGCGCTCGCCGCCGACGGAGCGCCGCCTGGGTAGGAGGGCCAGCTAGACGGTGCCGTAGAGCTTCAGAACGATCGAGACGTATCGCTTGGTGTCGTCGAAGAGACCGCGGGTGCGCACTGCCTGTGCACCCTGGTAGTAACCGGCAAGGGCGAGGCGCACATCACCTCCGAACTCGTCGAGGAGCCAGCGAAGGTACCGCACGCCTGCCCGCACGTTGCCGTCGTAGGTGCGCGGCGTCGTCGTGCGGAGAAGCGCCTCGTCGACCCACTTCCACGTACCGGGAAGGAGCTGCATCACGCCCACCGCACCGACACTCGAGACGACGTCGGGCCGGAGGCCGGACTCCATCCATGCGAGCGCGCGTGCGAGCTTGGGATCAACACCGTAGGCCGCCGACCAGCGGTCGAGCGACGCCCGCACGGCGTCCGGCGTCACGGGTGCGGCGGATCCGGTGACGGGTGAGCGCGCAGCTCTCGTGCCTGCCGGAAGGACGAGCTCCTGCCCCGGCACGATGACGGCGCTCAGCTTGAGCCGGTTCTCGCCTGCGAGCACGAGAGGGCTGATGCCGAGAGCGCCCGCGATCGACGAGAAGCTGTCGCCCGCGCGGACCGTATAGGTGGGCCGCATCGGCGGGGTGAACGCTGCCTTCGCGTGAGTCGCAAGCGTGCGGTAGGTCTGCCGTCCGGCGATGCCGTCCGTAGGAAGGCCGCGGGCCGCTTGCAGGCGGGCGAGAGCCTTCGCCGTCGCAGCGGTGAACCGCCCGTCGACCGCCCTCGGGTCGAGACCGAAGGGGATCAGCTCGAACTCGAGCGACGAGACGTCCCAGCCCACAGCTCCGACGCCGAGCTCCCGCTGACCGAGAAGCGGGCCCCCGAGCGGGCCGAGAGCCGCACGCGTCTTCTGCTCGACCCGCCCGGTCGGGGCGAGGCCGAGCCTCTTCTGAAACGCCGTCAGACCTGTCCGAGTCAGAGGGCCGTCGACGCCGTCCACGGCTGCCGGGTAGTGCCCCTTGGCGCGCAAAGCCACCTGGAGAGCGGCGATGCTCGAGCTGGTGCCGGCCATGGCAGGTCCGGCGAGCAACGTCGCCAGGAGGCCGACGAGGCAGATCGTAAGACGACGCATACGTTCTTTCTCGGCAGGGAGGCCGCAGCCTTGAATCGACCTAACGCAAGCCTTACAAGGCACCGGCCCGGCCAGGGCGCGCCGAGCTCGCGGCTACCGTCGCTCCGCAGCAAAGAGGTGACGTACGACAGGGGTCACGTCGAGATCCTCCGCAAAGCGATCGTACGGCCTGCCCGGGGGCACTGACCCGGAACGGCCTCACGGCGCGACGGACGGAAGCCGCCACTTGGCGGCCGATGCGGTCGTCGCCTTCAGTTGTAGCGGCGGAAGGAGTGCCCCAAGTGCCGCGGGCTCGTCCCCTTGTCACTCCTTCCGCGCTGTGCCGCAGCGCCACCACTGGTTGTACACCCTTTGGTGTTCGCTGTCCAGAGATGCTCCAGGGACTTGAGAGAGGCAGGTGGCGGGGCGCCCGACGCGAGCCGCACCCCTCAGGGGAGGAGAAGGTGCCACCGCAGTATCGAGACACCCCGCCACCAATCAACTTCGGGGTCGGCCAGCAAGTCCTCCCCCGCTTCCAGGCCGACCCTCCCTCACCCTAGCCCCGCATGGTTCAGCGGCGGCGAGCAGATGGCCGCATGACCGATCGGCTCCTCGACGCGAACGAGCTGGCCGACAGGTTGCATGTGCCGGTGTCGTGGGTGCGTCAGTCGACGCGCTCGGGTCCGATGCCGTGTGTGGAGCTCGGCCGATACAAGCCGGTACGAGTGGTCGGCAGTGGAAACGCGGTTGGAGACATGCAAGGAGCCGGGTCGCACGATCGCTCTGCGACCCGGCCTGATCTTCAAGACAGCGAGACGGTGGCGGTGGGTGTCAGAGAACCCGCTCGAGCTCGTCGACCCGCCTGCCATGCCCGACGCGGAGACGGAGACGCTGACGGCCGCTGAGATCGGATCTGTGCTCGAGGCGTACAAGGTGCTGGAAGAGGCCGCGGACGACGCTGGGAAGCCGTGGTACGCGGCCGCACGCCGTACGACGACGGTGGCTCTCTCGACGGGCCGACGTCGCGACGAGTCGCTAGGGTTGCGATGGCAGGACGTGGAGATGCTCGACGGGCTGATTCACGTTCGGCAGCAGTTTGTCCGCAACGAGATCACGACGCCGAAGAGCCGCGCGGGACGCAGGACGCTACCGCTTGGTGACGTCGCAGCGAAGGCGCTCGAGGAGCAGTACGCCACGTCGCGGCATCGGGCACCCGAGTCGATCCTGTTCTCGCACCCGGCGCTCGGCACTCCTCTCGATCCGTCGAAGCTGACCGGGTAGGCCAGGAAGCGATCACGAAGGCGGGTGTCACGAAGCCGTTTCGACCGTGGCACGGCCTGCCGAACTCGCCGAGGCTCGCTTGTTTCCGTCCGCGCCATTACCGGAGGAGGATGGGCACCAAGCAACACGAACGTATATGCATGGCTGATCCAATTCAGATCCCCCGCAGCGTGCTTTCGCCTGTCGCAAGACGGCGCGGCTCTACGACGGGCTACCGGTGGTGGGCCGTTGCCGCCGTGGTTTTCCTCCTGATCTACGGCTCTATCTACGCGCTGGTCGGGGCAGTTGTCTAGCTCGTCTCGGTAGGAAGTTCGGTAGAAAATGGGGCGCCTCCGACGGGGCGCCCTTCTCGTTTCTGCATGGATAGTGAGGTTCGAGGCTCCCCGGGTTGGACTCGAACCAACAACCCTTCGGTTAACAGCCGAATGCTCTGCCAATTGAGCTACCGGGGAAGGAAGCGGCCGGAAGTGTACCCAGCGCGGCGTCTGCTGTCCCGGGTGCCCGCCTAGACTGGCGGACATGAACGAGGCCGACACCGCGCGTGACCCGGGCTCGCTGGTGCTCCGGATCGTGCGATGGCCGTTTCAGCTCGTCCGCACGCTCGTTCGCGTGATCCCGCAGGCGATCGACGGCTACTTCGCAGACAGGTGCGGTCAGCATGCGGCGGGAATCGCATACCGCGTGCTGTTCTCGCTCGTGCCGCTCTCGATCATTCTCGTCGCGATCTTCGGCATCGTACTCCGCAACGACAGCCTGAAGAACGAGGTGATCGCTGAGATCGTCGCCGCCTTCCCGCTCTCGGAGAGCGGCAGCGCGGATGTGACACGCCAGATCGAGAAGCTCGCCTCACCCGCGACCGCGCTCGGCCTCGGCAGCCTCCTGGTCTTCGCGTGGGCGGCTACCGGGATGATGGCCGCGCTGCGGGCCGGGCTCGAGGTGGCCATGCGCGTTCCCCGGGGCCGCCCGCCGGTTCGCGGCAAGCTCGTCGACGTCATCCTGATCGTCGGGGCCGCGGCGCTCGTTCTCGTCGTCGTGTTCCTGAACCTCGCCCAGGCCGTCGTCTTCGGCTGGATCGACCGGCCGCTCGATGCCGTGGGGCTCGACGGGGGTCTCCTCGAGCAGGGCGTGCGCTCCGGAGCACCACTGCTCGTGACGGTCGTCGTCGTGCTCCTGCTCTACCGGTTCGTGCCCGCGAGGAGGCTCCGCATGGGCGACGCTCTCGCGGGTGCGATCATCACGGCGCTCCTGCTCATCGCGATCTCACTCGTCTCGGGCCTCATCTTCGATCGCGTCAAGAGCCTCAGTATCAGCGTCGTCTATGCCTCACTGACATCCGCCCTCGTGTTCATCTACTCGGTCTACCTGGCGGCCTCTGCGCTCCTTCTCGGAGCCGAGATCGCCGCCGCGTGGTCGCGACCCTGGGAGGCGACCGACGAGCCGCTCTCGCACCAGATCCGGCGCGTCGTGCTCGGCCTCTTTGTCCATCAGGAGCCGCCCGACCGACCGGCGGAGCGGCTGCGCGTCCCGACCGACCCCCTCCCGTAGGGGCGCGGCCTGTCCCGCCCGACCCGTCCGGCCGGCTGTCTCCCGCACTAGGAGAGCTCGGTCAGCGCCTGCCTGACCTTCGCGAGGTGTGCCTGCAGCTCCGTCGCCCGGGCGAGATCGGTCTCGCCCTGAAGATCACGCCGCAGCTTCTTCTCGCGTAGCCGGAGCAGCATCTCGGTGCCGGTCTGGGGGGTGATCCCCTCGGTGGATGCCGTCGCGTCGAGCTCTGCGAAGAGGGGCACGAGGTCGGCGTCGGGAGGAACCCGCGCGACGAGCGAGGCCCGCATCCTGCGGTGCTCCTCGACCTCGAAGTGCTCCTGCGAGAGCCCCGCGAGCGAATCGACCAGCTCGGGATGAGCGATGACGGCCGCCAGAGCCTCACGCTCGAGCCGGACACCGGCGTCGAGGAGCTTCTGCGGCTGAGACGACCGGGCCACGGGTGCGGCTCCGCGGGCTGGAGCGATCCCCGAGAGCGTCTCGCGCGGCAGGTCGAGCCGGTCGGCGACGAGGCGGAGCGCCTCCTGGCGCTCCGGTGAGTCCTCGGCCCGGGAGAGGATCTCACGCGCGCGCACGAACGCCTCCTGCCGGTCCGACGCGCGGTCGAGCTCGAGCCGGACGCGGTAGTGGAGGTAGCTCTCGGCCTGACCGAGGCGCTGCTCGAAGCCGGCGGGAGCGTCGGCTGGATCCTGGCCGGCGGGAAGCGTGACGACGCGGATCTCGAACCCCTGATCGTGCGCTCGCTCCATGCCCCGCAACGTCGCCTCCTCGCCGGCAGCATCCGCGTCGAAGCAGAGGTAGAGGCGCTTTGTCAGGCGCGCGAGCTCCTTCAGGTGTTGCTCGGTCAGGGCCGTCCCCATGGAGGCGACCACTGGCTCGAACCCCGCCTGTCGTAGCGCGATCACGTCGGTGTTCCCCTCGACGACGACGGCCCTGTCCTGCTTGGCGATCGCCGGCCGGGCGAGGTGGAGCCCGTAGAGGACGTGGCTCTTCTTGAAGAGGTCGCTCTCGGGCGAGTTGACGTACTTCCCCTTGAGCGGATCGTCGTCGTGGAGCTTTCGCGCCTGGAAGCCGATGATGCGGCCGCGCGCGTCGGCGAGCGGGAATATCAGCCGGGGCGGGAAGTAGTCCCGGCCGCGCTGGTTCGTGAGGCCGGCCGCACGCAACTCCTCCGTCGTGAATCCCTTCTCGCGTGCCTTCCCGGCAAGCCCGTCTCCCGGCGAGAGACCGAGCCGGAACTCCTTGGAGATGGCGTCACCGAGGTTGCGGCTCGCGAGATACGCGCGTACCGGCTCTCCGTCTGCCCCCTGCCAGAGGTGACGCTCGAAGAAGGTGGCGGCCTGGTCGAGCAGGGCGAAGAGACGCTCGCGTCTGCGTCGGGCATCGTCGGCCTGCGGCGAGCTCTCCTCGTACTCGAGATCGACCCTGAATCGCTCGGCGAGCCACTCTATCGCGCCGACGAAGTCGAGCCCCTCCGTCTCGCGGACGAACGTGACGACGTCCCCGCCCTTGCCGCAGCCGAAGCAGTGGTAGAGGTTCAGGTCGGAGTTGACCGAAAAGCTCGGCGAGCGCTCCTCGTGGAACGGGCAGCGGCCCATGTACCGGGTTCCCGACGCCTTGCGCAACGACGTGCGCAGGCTCACGACGTCGACGATGTTGGCGGCCGCGACGACGTCCCGAACGCTCTGATCCTTGATCCGCGCCATCAGTGACCGCCGGCATACGAGAGCGCGAAGCGATCCGTCATGCCCGAGATGTAGTCCGTGATGCGATCCGCGACGTCACCGTCTCCGGCAGGCAGAAGACCGGGATCCTCGACGAGCCTCCCGAAGATCGCCTGCAGGACGTCGTGCGCCCGGCGATGCTCTGGCACGACGTGCGGGCCGAGGTAGACGTTCTCGAACATGAACGTCCGCAGCGACAGCATCGCCTCGCCGATCTGGGGGCTCTGCTGAATCGTCCCCGCCTGCTCCGACGTCTCGACGACGTCGTGGACGAGCCGATCGATTCTCTCGCTGCCGGTCGCTCCGAGGAGATCGATCTCCGCCCGCGGCAGGTCGGACTCCCTGAGGATGCCGTAGCGGATTGCGTCGTCGATGTCGTGGTTGATGTACGCGACGCGGTCGACGAGCCTCACGATCTTGCCTTCGAGCGTCTCGGGCTCCTGATCCCCGGAGTGGGTGAGGATTCCATCGCATACCTCATGGGTGAGGTTGAGCCCGCGCGCGATGCGGCAGGACTGCTCGTTGTGCCGGAAGCGGCGCCCGAACTCCGCGTCGAGCGCCGCGTCGAGGGCCTGCTCGCCGGCGTGCCCGAACGGCGTGTGACCGGTGTCGTGCCCGAGTCCGATCGCCTCGACGAGGTCCTCGTTGAGGCGCAGGGCCCTGGCGACGACCCGCGAGATGGCGGTCGTCTCCAGGGTGTGCGTCATGCGGGTCCGGTAGTGGTCACCCTGCGGATCGATGAAGACCTGCGTCTTCCCCTTCAGGCGCCGGAACGGCTTCGAGTGCACGAGGCGGTCGCGATCCCGCTGGAACGGCGTCCGCACGCTGCACGGCTCCTCGGCTTCCTCGCGGCCGCGTGTATCGAACGAGCGCACGGCTAGTGGCGACAGCGACCGCTCGTGCTCACGGATGCGCTGCTCGAAGGTGGAACCGATCCTGTCTGCACTCGCCACGCCTGCAGCGTAGTCGCCCTCATGCCGCGCGGCGCCTTACGTTGGGCGGAGCCGCGCCGTCGGCACCGTGCTCCCTCAGTACGAGCGCGACATCCCGCCGTCGACGGGGACGCACGTGCCGACGATCCAGGACGCACGCGGCGAGACCAGGAACGCCATCACGTCGGCAATCTCGTCCACGGTGCCGAGCCGTCCCCAGGGAAGCTCGCGCTCGATGAACGACGCCATCCCATCCGGGTCCTCTCGCAGCCGCCGCTCCCAGCTGCCACCGGGAAACAACGTCGAGCCGGGAGCGACGCTGAAGACGCGAATGCCGTCCTTCGCAAGGTCGTTGGCCATCGCCTTCGCGAGGCTGATCTCGGCGGCCTTCGCCACGTTGTAGCTCGGCGCGCCGCCGCCCTCTCGCCCCCAGATCGAGGTGACCATGGCGATCACGCCTCCGCCCCGCTCGCGCAGAAGCGGCAGTGCCGCGCGTGAGACGGTCAGAGCCGGAAAGACGTTTCTGTCGAGGACGTCCCGAAGGTCGTCCGCGTCCATCGCGTCGAACGAGCGTGCTCCGGAGCCGCCGACGCTGTTGACAACGATGTCGAGCCCCCCGAACGTCTCCGCAGCCGCCGTGACGACGGCGGTCGCTCCGTCCGGTTTCGTCACGTCTGCCACGACGCCGAAACCCCGACCGGGCCCCACGGCGCTCGAGACGGCAGCATCGAGATCGTCGCTGCCGCGCGCGCAGAACACGACGTCGGCACCCTCCTCGACGAGTCGGGCCGCAATGCCGCGACCGATGCCGCGGCTCGAGCCGGTGACGAGCGCGACCTTTCCGGTGAGGCCGAGGTCCATGCGGGCAACTCTACGTGCCGGGCATGCTCCCGCCGGTGTGGAGGCGACCAGGAGCCACGTCGTCCCAGACGACGAACGCGTTCCCCGGCTCGAGGCCGAGCTCGCGGACGATCGTGCCGGCGACGGCGGAGAGAATGCGAGCGATGAGATCCGGGTCGCGCCCCTCGAAGGCGTTGATCCGGACGATCGGCGGGTGCGTCGCCGCCGGTTGCTCGTGCGGCGCGTCGTCCTCGCCCTCCCGGTAGCTCCCGGGAGCGAGTGTCTGCCACGTGACCCAGGTGCCGGACGGCTCCTCGCCGAGCTCCCGGCTGACGGCGAGCACGATCTCGCGGGAGACCTCGGCGATATCGACGCCGACGCGCTGACGCAGTGCCGTGACCTGCACGATCGGCATGTGGATACGTTAGTGGGATGGCGGAGCTTCTGCTCGTGCGTCACGGTGAGACCGACTGGAATCGTGACCACCGCATGCAGGGGCAGACCGATACGCCGCTGAACGCAACCGGTCTCGCGCAAGCGGAGGAGCTTGCGACCAGCCTCTCGTCCACGCCGCTCGTCGCCATCTACTCGAGCGACCTCTCGCGCGCGCGAGACACCGCCGCGGTGGTGGCCGGACTGCACGGTCTGCCCGTGCAGGTCGACGCCGATCTGCGCGAGAAGAACTTCGGCACGTGGGAGGGCCTCACCGATCTGGAGATCCGGGAGCGGTTCCCGCATGCCACCCGGGGCACGTGGGGCGACGGTGAGACGACGGCGCAGGTCGGTGAGCGCGCGGTACGGGCGATCGAGCGGATCCGGGCGCGGCACGCGAGCGGCACGGTGCTGGTCATCTCGCACGGCGGCACGATGCGTGCGATCTTCGCCCATCTGCACGTCGAGCACGGGCCGATCGGGAACTGCGAGGTGTTCCGGGTCGGCTACTGAGCGAGGCGTTCGCCGCTGAGGCGACGGAGTGACGGTTCGCCGCGGGGACGCTCGAACGGCTTCGCTGGAGATCCCGATCGATTTCAATCGCCCGTCAACGCCCTTCCGACCTCGGCCGGCCGCGCCGGTGACGCGACGCCTGCACGCTAGACTTGCCGGGCCGTGGAGGACTACACGAACAAGTACAAGGGCGAACAGGTCGAGCTGGCCCTCTTCGGCGGCGAGTACCAGGAGGGTGTCCTGACCGCGTACTGCTCGATCGAGGACGTACCTCATGTCGAGCTCAACGGCCACATCCTCGTGCCCCTTCAGAACGTCGCCTCGGTGCACTGCTCGAGCAGGTGCGACGCGCCCGAGCCCGACTGGCCGCCGCGCGGCCTCGAAGCCGACAGCGACGACCGCGACGATCGCGACGACGACGGGTAGTGCGCCGGCGGGCCACGGCGAACCTCTGTAAGGCTTTCGCCCTCGTCGCATTCCTCGTTGCGCTCGCGGCAGGCGTCGGCTGGCTGATCGGACGCGAGCGAAGCGCCGCGCTGTTTGCGTTCTGCGGGCTCAGCGCCGCGATCGCCGTCTACTGGCTCGGCGATCGATCGCTCCTCGGGATGCTCGGCGCGCGGCCCTTCGCGCTCGCCGAGGATCCGCTCCTGCGCTCGTCGACCGATCGTGTAGCGGCGCAGCTCGGGATTCCACCCCCCAAGCTCGCCCTCATCGACGACGGTTTCCCTCGCGCGTTCGTCGTCGGCCGTGGGCCGGGAGGCTCCACGCTCGCCGTCTCGACGGGCCTCCTCCGCGCAGTCCGCCGCGAAGAGCTCCAGGCCGTGATCGCCCACGAACTCGCGCACGTTCGGAGCCTCGACGTGCTAGCCCAGACGTTCGCCGTGCTCCTCGCCACGATGCTCGTCGAGCTCAGCCGACTCGGCGGCTATTTCTCCCGGGCGCTCCTGTTCGTGCTCGGGCCGATCGCCTCGGCGTTCACCCACGCGATGCTGTCACCGAAACGCGAGTACGCAGCCGACCGGGACGCGGCCCTCGTCTCGAACCCTCATGACCTCGCCGACGCCCTCCTGCGTCTCGACCGCGCGGGCGAACTCGTCTCCTTCGCGACCTCACCGACCACGGAGCCGCTGTATGCGGTCGATCCGTTCGAGCACGACAAGCTGTCCCGGATGTTCCAGACGCACCCGCCGCTCGGGGAGCGTGTGCGGCGCCTGCGGGCGATGGACGCCGGCCCCGAGCCCGACGCGTCCGCGCAGGCCGACTGAGCGGTACAGAACGACGAAGGAGAACATCTTCGTGCTCCCTGCAAACGCAGAAGGGGGCCAGACTGAAGTCTGGCCCCCTTCCGGGATTCAATTCGGCGGCGTCCTACTCTCCCAGGGGCTCGCGCCCCAAGTACCATCGGCGCCGGCGGGCTTAACTTCTCTGTTCGGAATGGGAAGAGGTGTACCCCCGCTGCTATGACCGCCGAAAGTGTCAAAGGTGGGACGCAACCGTCCGACGTACGCGTGCCGGCTGGGTCGAGCGTCGCTCGTACCTTCAAAACTCCATAGCGACTCAGACATGTTCAAAATCAAGACCTCGGGCAATTAGTACGGGTCAGCTGAACACATTGCTGTGCTTACACCGCCCGCCTATCAACGTGGTGGTCTTCCACGGCCCTTACTCACTCGAAGTGATGGGGAACCTCATCTTGAGGTGGGCTTCCCGCTTAGATGCTTTCAGCGGTTATCCCGTCCAGACGTAGCTAGTCAGCAGTGCCGTTGGCACGACAACTGATGCACCAGAGGTCTGTTCATCTCGGTCCTCTCGTACTAGAGACGACTCCTCTCAAGTTCCCAGCGCCCATGGCGGATAGGGACCGAACTGTCTCACGACGTTCTGAACCCAGCTCGCGTACCGCTTTAATGGGCGAACAGCCCAACCCTTGGGACCTGCTTCAGCCCCAGGATGCGACGAGCCGACATCGAGGTGCCAAACCCTCCCGTCGATGTGGACTCTTGGGGAGGATAAGCCTGTTATCCCCGGCGTACCTTTTATCCGTTGAGCGACGGCGATTCCACTCTCTACCGCCGGATCACTATGGCCGACTTTCGTCCCTGCTCGACTTGTCAGTCTCGCAGTCAAGCTCCCTTATGCCATTACGCTCTGCGCACGATTTCCAACCGTGCTGAGGGAACCTTTGCGCGCCTCCGTTACATTTTAGGAGGCGACCGCCCCAGTCAAACTACCCACCTCACGCTGTTCCCGACCCGGATCACGGCATCGGGTTAGAAGCCCAGAATCCATAGGGTGGTATCCCAAGGTTGACTCCACGAAGGCTGACGCCCCCGCTTCAAAGTCTCCCACCTATCCTGGACAACAAACACCAAACTCCAACGCAAAGCTATAGTAAAGGTGCACGGGGTCTTTCCGTCCAGCCACGGGTACTCGGCATCTTCACCGAGACTACAATTTCACCGGATCCCTCGTTGAGACAGCGCCCAAGTCGTTACGCCATTCGTGCAGGTCGGAACTTACCCGACAAGGAATTTCGCTACCTTAGGACGGTTATAGTTACCGCCGCCGTTTACTGGGGCTTGGATTCAAAGCTTCGCCCGAAGGCTAACCTCTCCTCGTGACCTTCCAGCACCGGGCAGGCGTCAGCCCCTATACGTCGTCTTACGACTTCGCAGAGACCTGTGTTTTTGGTAAACAGTCGCTTGGGCCGTTTCACTGCGGCCCCCTCGAGCTCGATTCCGCGAGGGAATTCCACTCTACTGGGGCGCCCCTTCTCCCGAAGTTACGGGGCCATTTTGCCGAGTTCCTTAACGAGGGTTCTTCCGATCGCCTTGGTATTCTCTACCTGCCTACCTGTGTCGGTTTTGGTACGGGCACGCGCAACCTCCCTAGACGATTTTCTAGGAGGCATGGCTTCAAGGACTTCGTCCATACGGACTCGGCATCCCGTCTCAGGCTTGATGGGTGACGGATTTCCCTATCACCCGCCCTACGCGGTTACCCCAGGACGACCATCGCCTGGGTTCCCCTAGCCTACCCCGTCCCGCCATTGGTGGTAACGGTTGCTACGTGGTACAGGAATATCAACCTGTTGTCCATCGCCTACGCCTTGCGGCCTCGGCTTAGGTCCCGACTAACCCTGAGTAGATTAGCTTTACTCAGGAACCCTTAGGCATTCGGCGGAGGAGTTTCTCACTCCTCTTTCGTTACTCATGCCAGCATTCTCACTTCCCATCGCTCCACGGCTGGCTTCCGCCGCCGCTTCACTGCAATGGGAACGCTCCCCTACCACTCCGTGTAAACACGAAGTCCGTGGCTTCGGCTCCATGCTTGAGCCCCGTTACATTGTCCGCGCCCGACCACTTGACCAGTGAGCTGTTACGCACTCTTTTAATGGTGGCTGCTTCTAAGCCAACATCCTGGTTGTCTCTGCAATCGAACATCGTTTCCCACTTAGCATGGAATTAGGGGCCTTAGCCGACGGTCTGGGCTGTTTCCCTTTCGAGCACGAAGCTTATCCCCCGCACTCTGACTGCCACACTCTGGATTTCCGGCATTCGGAGTTTGCCTGATTTCAGTAAGCTGGTAGGCCCCCTAGACCAAACAGTGCTCTACAACCGGAAATGAACATGTGACGCTATACCTAAATATATTTCGGGGAGAACCAGATATCTCTGAGTTTGATTAGCCTTTCACTCCGACCCACAGGTCATCACCGCCGTTTTCAACCGACGTGTGTTCGGTCCTCCACGGGGTCTTACCCCCGCTTCAACCTGCCCATGGGTAGATCACTCAGTTTCGGGTCTACCTCCAACGACTAAATCGCCCTATTAAGACTCGCTTTCGCTACGGCTCCGTTTCCTTAACCTTGCCGTTGAAGAGTAACTCGCTGGCTCATTATGCAAAAGGCACGCCGTCACAGGACTGGATGTGCTGTTTGACCAGCACTGCCTGCTCCGACCGCTTGTAAGCACACGGTTTCAGGTGCTATTTCACTCCCCTTCCGGGGTACTTTTCACCTTTCCCTCACGGTACTAGTTCACTATCGGTCGCCAAGGAGTACTTAGCCTTGCGGGGTGGTCCCCGCGGGTTCCGACCGGGTTTCCCGTGCCCGGCCGTACTCAGGTACCTGTCAAGGAAGGCTGCGCAATTTCGTGTACGGGGCTGTTACCCGCTGTGGCCCGGCTTTCCATCCGGTTCCACTATCACGCAACTTTGTAACTTCCCGACCCGCCGGCAGACGGATCAAGCCAGGCCCTACAACACCCGAACGACAACGACTGCCGTCTATCACATCGCCCGGGTTTGGGCTCTTCCCTTTTCGCTCGCCACTACTCAGGGAGTCGAGGTTTCTTTCCTTTCCTCTGGGTACTTAGATGTTTCAGTTCCCCAGCTTGCCTCCTCGTGCCCTATGTATTCAGGCACGGGTACGCGCGCATTACCACGCGTGAGTTTCCTCATTCGGAAATCCCCGGATCAAAGGTTGGTCAGCACCTCCCCGAGGCATATCGCAGCCGCCCACGTCCTTCATCGGCTCTTGGCGCCAAGGCATCCACCGTGTGCTCTTATTCTCTTGATCGAAAAGAACATGTGTTGATGTCGCTATGGAGTTTTCAAGGTGCGCGCGGGCTCTGTGTCTTTCATCGACATCTCACCCACCTGCAGAGAACACCGTTGTGACCGCTTCCCGCCTCCGAAGAGGACGGTCAGCCGGCCGCACCGATCTCTCAAAACTCAACAGCGCACTGGCGACCCATCCCACCGAAGTGGAACGATCCGCGTGCTTCGACGAGGTCAACGTTGATCTAGGCGAGCTGTGACATCGGACGGCCCGCAGGAAACCCTGCGGCCCATCGACGAGCACAGCGCCTATCGGAGCAAGCTCCGACTCCCTAGAAAGGAGGTGATCCAGCCGCAGCTTCCGCTACGGCTACCTTGTTACGACTTCACCCCAATCATCAACCCTACCTTCGACGGCTGCCTCCCCGAGGGGTTAGCCCACCGGCTTCGGGTATTGCCAACTTTCGTGGTGTGACGGGCGGTGTGTACAAGGCCCGGGAACGTATTCACCGCGACGTTGCTGATTCGCGATTACTAGCAACTCCGCCTTCATGGAGGCGAGTTTCAGCCTCCAATCCGAACCGGGACCGGCTTTTTGGGATTCGCTCACTCTCGCGAGTTTGCAGCCCTTTGTACCGGCCAATGTAGCACGTGTGTAGCCCAAGACATAAGGGGCATGATGACTTGACGTCATCCCCACCTTCCTCCGATTTGTCACCGGCAGTCTCCTATGAGTCCCCGACATTACTCGCTGGCAACATAGGACAGGGGTTGCGCTCGTTGCGGGACTTAACCCAACATCTCACGACACGAGCTGACGACAGCCATGCACCACCTGTGCATTTGCTCCGAAGAGGGAACGTGTTTCCACGTCTTTCAAATGCATGTCAAGCCTTGGTAAGGTTCTTCGCGTTGCGTCGAATTAAACCACATGCTCCGCTGCTTGTGCGGGCCCCCGTCAATTCCTTTGAGTTTTAGCCTTGCGGCCGTACTCCCCAGGCGGGGTGCTTAATGCGTTAGCTTCGGCACGGAGGGAGTTGACACCCCCCACACCTAGCACCCATCGTTTACGGCGTGGACTACCAGGGTATCTAATCCTGTTCGCTCCCCACGCTTTCGCGTCTCAGCGTCAGTACCGTCCCAGAGAGCCGCCTTCGCCACGGGTGTTCTTCCTGATATCTGCGCATTTCACCGCTACACCAGGAATTCCACTCTCCTCTTCCGGACTCTAGCCAGGGGGTTTGGGTCGACGTCTGAAGGTTGAGCCTCCAGTTTTCACAACCCACCTACCTGGCCGCCTACACGCTCTTTACGCCCAATAAATCCGGACAACGCTTGCCCCCTACGTATTACCGCGGCTGCTGGCACGTAGTTAGCCGGGGCTTCTTCTGGCGGTACCGTCACCCTCTGGGCTATTAACCCGAGTGGCTTCGTCCCACCTGAAAGAGGTTTACAACCCTAAGGCCTTCTTCCCCCACGCGGCGTCGCTGCGTCAGGCTTTCGCCCATTGCGCAAGATTCCCCACTGCTGCCTCCCGTAGGAGTCTGGGCCGTGTCTCAGTCCCAGTGTGGCTGATCGTCCTCTCAGACCAGCTATGGATCGTCGCCTTGGTGGGCCATTACCCCGCCAACAAGCTAATCCACCGCGGGCTCATCCTCGATCGGAGGCCGAAGCTACCTTTTCTTCCACGCCCGAAGGCTTGAAAGGCTATCCGGTATTAATCCGGGTTTCCCCGGGCTATCCCAGAATCGAGGGCAGATTACCCACGTGTTACTCACCCGTTCGCCGCTGTCCCCGGGACCGAAGTCCCAGTTCTCGCTCGACTTGCATGTGTTAAGCGCGCCGCCAGCGTTCGTCCTGAGCCAGGATCAAACTCTCCGTGAAGAACTTGTCGCCGGCTGTGCTAGCCCGACAAACTGTTGTCTTCCCTAGAGCTTGAGCTCAAATGTCTATCCGCACGTCCGCTCCGCCCGGTCCGAAGACCGAGCCTCGCTTCCGCACGGCATCGACGGGAAAACCGTCTCACCCGGTAGAACGGGCGGACGGTGTAACCCCCCTCCCACGGCGAACCGCGGACGAGGGGCCTCGTCGTTTTCCGTACGCTGTTGAGTTTTCAAAGATCGATGCCGATCAAGTCGAGCAACAAAAAGACCTCCGACTCGCGCCAGAGGCCCACGGGTGATTCGGTACAGGGTCGTATCCGATTCGCTCGAGGGCCGCTCCGTTGTCGAGTGACAGGGCGTTTTTGCTGCCTCCCTCACGGGCGGCTCGCGAATAGTAGCAGGATCCCGCCGGTTCGTGTCAACTACCAGCGGGAAAGCGGACGAAGCGCCGCTTGCCGGCCTGCACGAGCGCTCCGGCGAGGTCTGCCCGCGGGACGTCGAGGGACGAGGCCGCGACGCCGTTCACCTTCACCCCACCCTGCCCGATCATCCTCCGCGCGTCGCTCGTCGAGAGACCGAAGGCGGCCGCGAGAAGGGCCGGTAGGTGGATCGGGTCTCCCTCGGGGAGCAGCCCCTCCGGGACGTCGTCGGGCGCACCCCGCTCGCGCACGACTCGGGCGAAATGGGCCTCGGCCCGGGCAGCAGCCTCCGGGCCATGCGAGCGAGCGACGATGAACCGCGCCAGTGCGAGCTTCGCGTCCATGGGCTCACCTTCGGGCACCGGCGCTTCGACGACGAGGCGGTACCAGTCCGCGAGCATCGTGTCGGGGATTCGCATCGTGCGGCCGAACTGCTCCTCGGGAGCAGCCGTGAGCGGAATGTTGTTCCCGACCGACGAGCTCATCTTCGCCCCATCCCAAGAGACGAGGAGCGGCGTCGTGAGCACGACTTGCGGTTCGAGCCCGTACGCCTCCATCACCGTGCGACCGGCCAGGAGGTTGTAGAGCTGATCGGTGCCGCCGAGCTCGATGTCGGCCTCGATCGCGACCGAGTCGTACGCCTGCATGAGCGGATAGAGGAGTTCGGAGACCGACACGGGTTGTCCGGCGGCCACGCGCTTCGAGAAGTCGTCTCGCTCGAGGAGCTGGGCGACGGTCAGCGTCCTCGTCAGCCTGACGGTGTCGGCGAACGAGAGCTTCGAGAGCCACTCGCCGTTCAATCGCACCTCGGTGCGCTCGGGATCGAGGATCTGCATCGCCTGATCGACGTACAGCTTCGCGTTCGCGTCGATCTCGGCGTCGGAGAGGATCGGCCGCTCCGCGGAGCGCCCCGAAGGATCGCCGATCCGCGTGGTGTAGTCGCCGACGATGAGGACGCCGATGTGCCCCGCGTCCTGAAACGCGCGCATTCGCTGCAGAGGGATCCCGCGGCCGACGTGGATGTCGGGCGAGGTGACGTCAATGCCGAGCTTGACCCGGAGCGGACGTCCGAGCTTCAGCTTCGCTTCGAGCCCGCCCGCCGGCAGCAGCTCGACGTGGTTCCGCGCGAGGAGGGAGATGTCGCTCACAGGCGGGGATTCTACGGACGAATCGGGCGTGCGACGTGCTCGCGGCCGAGGTCGCTGACCGACAGGCATCCCGTCAGGTGAAGTGCGACGTCGAGCTCCTCGCGTAAGAGCTCGAGCACCGTGCGCGCGCCCTCCTCACCACCGGCTGCGAGGCCCCAGAGAGGCACGCGGCCGGCGAGCACCGCGTCCGCACCGAGTGCGAGCGCCTTCGCGACGTCGGTACCGCGACGGATGCCGCTGTCGAGCATGACCTCGAGCCGGTCTCCGACAGCTTCGACGATCGCGGGGAGCGCCTCGATCGTCGGCTGCACGCCGTCGAGCTGGCGACCACCGTGATTCGAGACGACGACGCCCGCCGCCCCGTGCTCGGCGGCGAGCACGGCATCCGCAGGCTCCAGGACGCCTTTGACGACGACCGGCACGGGAACGGACGCCGCGAGCCGCTCGAGATACGCCCAGTCGAGAGCCGGATCGAGAATGGCGATCTCCTCGCCCTCGACCCCGCGCTCGAGCGCATAGCGGACAGACGGAATCGAGTCCTCGGGGAACGTCCACACGACCCTGCGCTCGCGGTCACGCAGCCCGAGAACCGGAAGGTCGACCGTCAGGAAGAGCGCGGAGAACCCCGCGTCGAGAGCCTGGGCGATGAGCTCGTCGGTGACACCATGGTCGCGGAAGACGTAGACCTGGAGGAAGCGCACGGCGTCAGGGGCTGCCGCGGCGACCTCGGAGACGGTCGCCGTGGCGAACGTGGAGAGGCAGATCGCGGAGCCTGCTGCCGCGGCTGCTCGCGCCATCGCGGCCTCCCCGCCCTCGTGCGCCATGCGCTGGTAGGCGACGGGGGCGACGATCACGGGGGACGGCAGCTCGTGGCCGAGCACGGTGGTCGCGGTCGACGTCGCCTCGATCCCGCACAGCACCCGCTGCCGCAGCCGCCACGAGCTGAACGCTCGAATGTTCTCGGCAAGGGTCGTCTCCGCCCCCGCCCCGCCCCAGAAGTACGCCATCCAGTCCGGGTCGAGCGCAGCCGCTGCGAGGGACTCGACGTCCGACAGGGTCAGCCCGGACTCCATCACGCGAGCCTAGACGATCGGCTCGGACGCGCGCTCCGACTGGTTCAGTGCTCGCTCAGGAACGGCCACGCGAGGCCCGCAAGTGCGTCGGGCTTCTCCCAGGTCAGGTTGTGGCCGCAGTCCTCGACGAGCTCGAAGCGGCCGTCTCGCACGAGGCCGGCGTTCGCCTCCGTGACCGGCGGCGGGGAGACGCCGTCGTGGTCACCCGAGATGAGGAGCACCGGCGCGGTGATGGCACCGAGACGCGCCACGAGATCGAGTCCGACGAGTGCCCTGCACTGGGCGGCGTACCCTTGCGGGTCGTTCGCGGCCAGCATCGCGACGAGCCCATCGAACTCCGCTGCGTGCTGCTGACGAAACGTCGGTGAGACTCCGTTCTGCGCGACGACCTCGGCGACCTCGTCCATCCCCTCCGCCTCGACCGTCTTGGCGCGTGCCTCCAGCCCGGCTCGCGCCTCGTCCGGGAGCCGTGTCGGCGCGCCGACACCGACGAGCGCCCTAACGTCCTCCGGGTACGTGGCCGCATACGAGAGGACGATCGAGCCACCCATCGAGTGGCCCACGAGCGAGACCGGCCCGAGATCGAGGACCTCGACCAGTGCCCGGAGGTCGGAAGTGAGCAGCTCGATGGAGTACGGGCCTTCGGTGACCTCGCTCGAGCCCGACCCGCGGAGGTCGTATGCGATCACGCGGTAGCTCACTGCGAGCTCCGCGATCTGGCGCTTCCAGATTTCGGCCGCCGTCCCACCGAGCCCATGGACGAGCACGAGCGGCGGGCCTGCCCCGTTCTCGGCGACCGACGCTCGGTGGCCGTTCAGCACGAGCTCGATCATCGCGCGCGCTCCGGCGCACCCAGCCATTGGCGCGCGGGACGGCGAAGCACCCGCCCGCCGTCCCGGGTCGCCAACGGCTGCCGGATCGTCAGTGCTGCACCTCCGCCGCGGTCGGCATCGTCGGGACGGCGGCGTTCGCGTTCTGGATGAGCTCGACGTCCATGAGATAGCCGGGAATTCTCGTCAGCTCCTGCTCGAGGCCGAGCTCGTTGACCATCACCTTGCCGTTCGCCATGACCATCGCAAGGCGCGAGCGGTCCTGGAGAATTGTGATGTCGGCAAGCGGATCGCCGTCGATCACGAGAATGTCCGCACACTTCCCCGTCTCAATCGTGCCGCACTCGTGCTCGAGGCGGAGGAGCTCGGCGCCGTGCTTCGTCGCCGCCACGAGCGCCTCCATCGGCGAGAAGCCCATGTGCGTGACGAACAGCTCAATATCCTTCGCGTACTGGCCGTGCGGGCACCAGACGAAGCCGTAGTCGCCGCCTGGGACGACGCGCACGCCTGCCCGCCGCAGCTTGTCCATCGCGATACAGCCGAACTCCCATTCCTCCTGGTATTCGGTCGCTGCGAGGTGCTCCTCGGTGATCCCGCAGGCAGGGCCGTTCTCGAGGATCCCCCAGTGGTAGCCGAGACCGGGAACGACGAAGATGTCGTCCTTCCGCTCGGCGATCATGGCGACCGCCTCGTCGTCCGCGTACGTTGCATGCTCGAGCACGTCGACTCCGGCCGAGACGCAGAGCTTGACGCCGTCGTTGCCTCGCACGTGCGCCGCGATCTGCCGGTTTCGCTTGTGGGCCTCGTCGACTGCGACTGCGATCTCCTCGAACGAGTACATCGTCTCCTCCGGGGGAACGCCGGGCCGAAGCAGCCCCTCGCCGGTGACGTAGAGCTTGATCACGTCGGCACCCTCGTGGATGTTCTGGCGCACGGCCTTGCGAACCTCTTCGACGCCGTCGGCGAAGATCGCGAGGCCGTCCATGCCGAGCTTCCAGAACGACGGGTTCCAATCGAGCATTCCCGAGGTGGCGCAGATGTCCCGCCCGGACGCGGCCATGCGCGGCCCCGGGATCACGCCCTCCTTGACCATGTCCCGGATCGTGACGTCGATCCGGTGCAGGGCACCCGCGCTCGCGACGCCCGTGTAGCCGCACCGGAGCGCGAGCTCCGCGTTCTTCACGGCGTAGACGGTCGTTCGCTCGGCCGGGAGCTTGAGGTCGAGATCGGGTAGCTCACGGACCCCCCAGAACGAGATGTGGAAGTGGCCCTCGATCAGTCCAGGCATCAGCGTCTTGCCCTCGAGGTCGACGACACGGACGTTGCCGTTCGGGCTCTCGCCGAAGTCCTGCGTCTTCCCCACGGCCGTGATGAGGTTTCCTTCGACCTTGACCGCGGCGTTCTCGACCGGCTCACCTCCGTGCCCGTCGATCAGTCGACAGTTGAGAAACACGACCGGTTCGTCTTTGGTGAGCAAGCTCACGGCATTCCTCCTTCTGTTCTGGGCATGGGTGCGGCTGCGATGGGGTTCGACAGCGATCCGATCCCCTCGATCTCGACCCGTACCACGTCTCCGACCTCGAGGTAGCCGCGACGGACAACGTCGTCGCGATCGAACGGCTTCCCGCCGATCTCGGGATCCGTCGCCCAGGCGGTGCCTCCCGGAGTCCCCGTCTCGATCACCATCCCGGGGCGGAGCGTGTAGAACCGAGAGAAGAAGGCGATGATCTCGGAAACAGTCCAGATCATCTTCGCCGTCGAATTGGACTGACGGACCTCGTCGTTCACGAACGTTCGGAGTGCAAGCTGCTGCGGATCGGGGATCTCGTCCCGCGTGACGATCCAGGGCCCGAGCGGGGCCGACGTGTCGAAGTTCTTTCCCGGCCCGAGCGCGTACTCCCAGCCTCCTTGCGGGTGCGGGACGGCCTGCCGGTCACGAGCGGTGATGTCGTTCGCGACGGTGTAGCCGAAGACGTGTTCGAGCGCGTGCTCGGCCGGGATGTGCCGGCCGGGCTTGCCGATGACGACCGCCAACTCGACCTCGTAGTCGAGCTTCTTCGTGACGATCGAGTCGTAGAGCACCGGCTCGTCGGGGCCGATGACTGCAAAGGGCGTCTTGAGGAAGAACTCCGGCTCCTTCTGGTCGACCTCGGGCTTCTCGTCGCGGTGATCCCAGTAGTTCTGGCCGGAGTTGAGGATCACGGGAGGGAGGAGCGGCGCGAGCAGCCGCACGCCAGCGAGCGGAAGGACATCTTCGCCCGGGTCGGCGACCTTGCTCGACGCCCAGGCGAGAGCCTGGTTGCCGCCCGTGACGAACGCGACCATGTCGCCGGGGAACCGGAGGTCGACGACCGTCTCGCCGTCGACCGCGCCGACTGCGCTCCGGCCGCCGCGCTCGAACGTGACGAGCCTCACACCGGCACCCCCTCGAGCGCACCGAGAGCCGCAAGGGCGTCCCGCAGGGCCTCCCGCTCCCCCTCGGGGAAGTCGGGCAGCGGTCGGCGCACGGGCCCACACGAGAGCCCCATCATGTCCAGCGCCTCCTTCGTCGGCGAGACGTAGCCAGGGTCGTACTCGAGGAAGCGGTTGAGCGGTTGCAGCAGTCGATGCTGTGCGGCGGCAGCGGCGTGCTCGCCTGACTGCTGGAGATCGAAGAGCCGCACGATCTGCGCGGGGACGATCGCGGCGGCGGTCGAGAAGATGCCGGCCGCGCCGACGCAGAGTGCGGCGTAGAACTGGCTGTCGACGCCGGTGCAGAGCGGCCGCCCCGATGCCTCCGCCAGCCTCAGTGCCTCGACCAGTTGGCCGAGGTCGTCAGCGGATTGCTTGAGGCCGACGATATTGTCGACCTCGAGGAGCGATGCGATCAGCCCGGGCGAGAGCGGATTCCCCGTGTACAGCGGGTTGTTGTACACGACGACCGGAAGCACGTCCGCCGCGGCGAGGTCGACGAAGAATCCGTACAGCATCTCCTCAGGCAGCGGGAAGTAGAACGGCGGGACGAGGATCGCTGCATCAGCACCTGCTGCCGCAGCGTCCTCCATCAGCGCGATCGCCTCCACCGTGGAGCACGCGGCGGTCCCTGCGAAGATCGGAATCGCCCCGGCAGCTTCCGCCGCGACGATCTCCGCAACCCGACGGCGCTCCTCTCGCGACAGGTGCGGAAACTCGCCGGTTCCGCCCGTCGTCATGATTCCGTGCACCCCGGCGTCGACGACGTGGCGGACGACGCGGCGCAGCGCCCCCTCGTCCACCTGTGTGCCGTCGGCGGTGAACGGCGTCGGGATGGCTGGGATCACCCCTCGCGGCTCGACTGAGCTCATGAAGCTCCTTTCCGATTTTCGGTCGCCGTGCTCCGGCGCTGGAAGAAATTGGTCCGTCGAGCGAACCGATTCAAGTCTACTCGACCTGCTCGAGAAGGTCGCACTCGACCGAGCGGAGGTGCGCGCGCATCGCACGGGCGGCCGCTGCGCCGTCACCCCGCTCGATCGCGGTGAGCACGGCGCGGTGCTCCCGGACGTCGCGCACCGCCCCGTCCGGGCTCTCGCGCGAGGCCTGCTTGAGCTCGGCCCACGGGGAGCGCCGCATGATCGTGACGAGCCGCTCGACGAGCAGCAAGAGCACCGGATTGCGGGTCGCGCCGGCCACGGCGAGATGGAACCCGAGGTCCGCGCCAGAGGCATCTGCGCCGGCCTCGACGAGCCGCTCCTGCTGCGCGAGCATCGCGCCGATGCCCTCGCGGTCACTCGCGGTGCGCTGGACGGCGGCAACCTCGGCGCACGCCGGCTCGAGCACCAGCCGCGCCGCAATCACGTCGATCGGGCTGTGCTCGCCGCTCAGCGCGGCCTGCGCCCGGAGCAGCGCCAGCCTGGGCGAGCGCGACGCCTTCACATACGTGCCGCTCCCGATGCGGACATCGAGCATCCCCGCGCGCTCGAGCACGCGAATCGCCTCCCGGACCGAGCTTCGGCTCACGCCGAGGCGGTCGGCGAGCACGCGCTCGGCCGGGAGCGCGGTGCCGGGCGGGAAGGCACCTGTCTCGATGCCCTCGAGGATCTGCTCGACGATGGATGCAGAGATCTTCGTGCGATCGATAGCCTGAAGCTCGAATACCATCCGGCGAAGCCTAACGCCTTCTGCGCGGCGCGCAGAGGAAGCCAGGGCGGTGGACGACGAGCTCTGGAGGCGAAGGGCCTACCACGGCCGTACGGCCACGACAACTCGCTGGAGCTTCCGATCCGGTCGTGCCGGTCGAGTTCGACACGGAGTCGTTCCGCCTTACTCCGTACACTTGTTCGCATGACCGACCTGCGACCCCGCCTGCAGGAGCTCTTCGGCTTCCGCGATTTCCGCCCCGGCCAGGAGGAGGTCGTACGAGCCGCCGTCGAGGGGCGCGACACGCTCGCGCTCATGCCGACGGGCTCCGGCAAGTCGCTCACCTACCAGCTCGCGGCGATGCTGCGCCCGGAGCCGACCCTCGTCCTCTCGCCGTTGATCGCGTTGATGAAGGATCAGGTCGACCAGCTCCCTGCCGAGATCGCGGCGACGGCGACGTTCGTCAACTCGTCCCTCGAACCGTCGGAGACAGCACGACGCCTCGAAGACGTCGCGTCCGGCAATACGCGGCTGCTCTACGCGGCACCCGAGCGACTCCGCAGCAGCGCGTTCGTGCAGACGCTCCGCTCGATCGGCGTTGGCCTCGTCGTGATCGACGAGGTGCACTGCGTGAGCATGTGGGGACACGACTTCCGACCCGACTACCTGTTCATCCGCCGCGTGCTCGAGGCACTCGACAGCCCCGCAGTGCTCGGGATGACGGCGACGGCGACGCCCGCCACCGCGACCGGGATCGCCGAGGCACTCGGCCGCGAGATGGAGGTCGTGCGGACGAGCGTCGTTCGCCCGAACCTGCGGTACGACGTCGAGGAGGTCGGTGGCAACGAGGACCGACTTCGAATCCTCGTCGACCGGCTCCGGACGCTCGACGAGGGCAGCGCCATTGTCTACGCGCGCTCGCGCGACTCCTGCGAGCGGGTCGCGCGGACGTTGCGCGGGCACGGGCTCGCGATGGAGCACTACCACGCAGGCCTCGAGGCGGACGATCGCTCGCGGGTACAGGACGACTTCATCAACGGCCGCATCCGAGGTGTCGTGGCGACGACCGCGTTCGGGATGGGCATCGACAAGCCGGACGTTCGCTTCGTCTGCCTGTTCAACTATCCCGACTCGCTCGAGAGCTACGTGCAGATGGTCGGCCGTGGCGGCCGCGACGGGGCGCCGAGCGCGACGCTGCTCCTCGCAAGCCCGTCCGACGCGACGGCCGTGCGTCGATTTGCGGTCGGGGACATTCCCGAGCCGGACGATCTCCGCAACGTCTACCGCTCGGTCCGCGCTCGGGGAGGCGCCGTCGACCCCTCGCAGCTCCCCGCGGGAGACCACGACCCTCGCGTCCTGATCGGGATGCTCGAGCAGGCGGGCATCGTCAGCCGTGGATACGACACGGGCCGGATGATGCAGATCGAGCTCCCGCCCGTCGGACCGGACGCCGGGAGCGTCGTCGAGGAGCTCCTGGAGCGCTCCGCACGTGCGGCGATCGCACGCGTCGAGCGGATCGTCTCCTTCGCGGATACGAGACGATGCCGGCACGCGCAGGTCGCCGAGCACTTCGGAGAGTCGTTCGCCGAGCCCTGCGGTGCGTGCGACATCTGCGATCCCCAACACGCCCCGGCCGTCAGGCACACGGCGACCCCGCTGCCGAACGACGTTGCGGGCGCGATCGTTGGCGGCGTCGCCGGGCTGCGGTGGCCGCTTGGCCGGCGCTCGCTCGTCGCGATGCTTCGCGGCTCGGTGTCGGCGCCGCCTTCGGCACGCGCGTCCGAGGCGTTTGGCCTTCTCGAGGCGGCCTCCGACGCGGAGGTCAAGCGGTGGATCACGGCGCTCCTGGCCGCGGGTGCGCTGGTCGACGTCGAGACGGACGACGGCTACCGCGTCCTCCACGCGCGACCGGACGCCGATCTTCCCGTGCTCGGCCAGGCCGTGGCCGGGCCGGTGGACGCCGCCGCCGCCGCTCGGCTTCGCGACTGGAGACGGGAGCGCTCGCAGGCGGACGGCGTGCCGGCCTACGTTGTGTTCCCGGATGCGACGCTTCGCGCCCTCGCTGCATCGAAGCCCGGAACACGCCACGAGCTCACGGCCGTCAAGGGGCTCGGCCCTGCGAGGATCGAGCGCTACGGCGACGACATCCTGGCGCTCCTCGCACGCTGACGGGATGCCCCGGACCTTCTCTGCTCGGGGCACGGCGGTCACGATTGCCATGTTGCCGTTCGATTGCCTCCTTCGCGATTTCCTTACCGCGAGGCGGTCGGGCGTGCGACCCGGGCTAGACTTCACGTCTTGCGGCTGCGTCGAAGCACGAGGGTCCCGCGGAAGCGGGGCCGGATTCGGAAGCTGCGTCTCCTCGCCGTGCTCACCCTCCTGGTGCTGCTCGCGGGGACGGCGTTCTCATTCGGTCTGGTTCGCGCCGTCGCGAGCGAGATCCCCCTCCTCGACCCCGCGGCGCAACGCGCCGACGTCGACGGCGTCGTCTACGCTTCGAACGGCGTCTCCGTCCTCACCGTGCTGCGTGGGGACGAGAGCCGCGTTCTCCTGAAGACCATCGACGACGTCTCGCCGATCATGCGCCAGGCGATCGTCTCGGTCGAGGATCGCCGCTTCTACGAGCACAACGGCGTCGACACGCGCGGCATCGCCCGCGCACTCTGGCAAGACATCCAGTCGAAAAGCGTCGTCGAGGGCGGGTCGACGATCACCCAGCAGTTCGTCAAGAACGCATACGTCCGGAACGAACGAACGCTCGCACGGAAGGTGCGCGAGGCGGCCCTCGCGTGGCAGCTCGAGCAGCGCTGGCCGAAGGATCGGATCCTCCTCGCGTATCTCAACACGATCTATTTCGGAAACGGCGCCTACGGAGTCCAGCAGGCTGCCCGGACCTACTTCCACAAGGGGGCCGGCAAGCTCGCGTTGGCGGAATCGGCTCTCCTCGCGGGCCTCCCGGCCGACCCGTCGCTGTACGACCCCACCCAGCACCCGCGCGCGGCGACCCAACGACGGCACTTCGTCCTCCAGACGATGTTCGATCAGGGCAAGATCACAGCGCGACAGCTGCGCGCTGCTTCAGCGGCGCCTCTCCCCCGCGCCGAGGATGTTCGCCTGCCGGGGACGCAGGGCCCGGCCCAGTACTTCGTCAACTACGTCAAGGATCAGCTCATCGCGACGTACGGCGCGGGACGCGTGTTCGGGGGAGGATTGAAGGTGACCTCGACGATCGATCTCGGGCTGCAGGAGGCCGCGCGCAAGGCGATCGACAGCGTCCTCAAGACGCCCGACGGCCCGGCGGCAGCGCTCGTCGCGATCGACCCCCGCACCGGGGCGGTTCGCGCGATGGTCGGGGGCTCGAACTTCCGCGCCAGCCAGTTCAATCTCGCGACACAGGCGGAGCGGCAGCCGGGCTCGTCGTTCAAGCCGATCGTGCTGGCGTCTGCGCTTCGGCAGGGCATCTCCCCCGTGACGACGTTCGAATCGAAGCCCGTCGAGATCGACGCCGGCGACAGGATTTGGCGCGTCACGAACTACGAGAGCGAGTATCTCGGCCGCGTCGACCTCGCGCGCGCGATGGTCTCGTCCGACAACTCCGTGTACGCGCAGCTGACGAAACTCGTTGGCCCGAAGGCGATCGTCAAGACCGCGCACGCCCTCGGGATCCGGAGCGCGCTCGATCCGTACTTCTCGATCGGGCTCGGCGCAGTCGCCGTCAACCCGCTCGACATGACGCGTGCCTACGCGACGTTCGCGAACCGCGGCGTCCGCGTCGACGGATCGCTGACGAAGGACCGACCGCGCGTGATCGAGCGAGTCGAGTTCGCACGCACCGGCAAGGTGTCCGAGAACCGTCCGGTCGGAAAGGCGTCCCTCACAACCGGCGAGGCAGACCTTCTCACGTCGATTCTCGCCCGCGTCGTCACCTCGGGCACGGGGAAGCGCGCGGCGCTCGACGATCGGCCGGCCGCAGGCAAGACGGGCACCACCGACAACTACGGCGACGCGTGGTTCGTGGGGTATACCCCCCAGCTCGCCGTCGCGGTATGGGTCGGCTACCCCGATCGGCTCACGCCGATGCTGACCGAGTTCGACGGCGAGCCCGTCTCCGGCGGAACGCTCCCTGCCATGATCTGGAACTCGTTCATGACCCGCGCGGACCGGCGACTCGAGTTCGCGCCCGAGCAGTTCCCGTCGACGCCGTATCTTCCGGCACAGGAGAAGCGCGTCGTCTGGCGAGGAGGCTCGTACAAGCTCGACAACGGCGTCTGCCCGGGTACGCGGGTCGTTGCGTACTTCGCGGGTCGAGGGCCCGCGCAGGAGGCCGACTGCTACGCGAACGAGGTGAGCGTGCCGCTCGTCGTCGGCAAGACCGTCTCCGTGGCAAACGACATCCTCAAGCAGCAGCCGCTGACGAGCGAGCTCATCGGTGTGCCGGCAAAGGCGGGGACCCGTCCGGGGTTCGTCCGCAAGCAGGAGCCGCGAACGGGGTTCCTCTCGGCGAACGATGCGGTTCGGCTCTACGTCACGCGGCCCGACCCGCGGTACGGTCTTATCCCGAACCTGGTCGGTTCGAGCGCGACCGCCGCGCGGGGGCGCCTGAAGGCGCTCGAGGCGAAGATCAGGCTTCGCTACGCGCCCGGAGCCCCGGGCTCGGTACTCGAGCAGATGCCCGAGCCCGGCGTCGCCGCCGGGAAAGGGCTCAGGGTGACGCTGGTCGTGGGCCGCGCGACGCCCACCGCGTCCCCCGAATGACATAGCGCCACGGAAGATCGGCCGCCTTGGAGATGCCGACGCGCGGTGTCGTGACGACATCGATCCGGCCGCATGGAGCCGTGAGCGAGAACGGAGGCTGGTCGAGCGATCGCCCGTCGTCGCGACCGTCTATGCCGAGCGCCTGGGTCAGCTTGCCGGGGCCCGAGCAGAGTTCACGTTCGGCCCGGACTCGACGCCGCCTCCGCATCTCGTCGAGCCCCTGCGTCGGCTCGAGCGCCCGGATGAGCACAGCAGCTCCCACGTCTTCCGGCTCGCAGGCGACGTTGACGCACCAGTGCACGCCGTACGAGCGGTAGACGTAGAGTGTCCCCGGTACGCCGAACATCGACCCGTTCCGTGGCGTGCGACCACGAAACGAATGGCTCGCCGGGTCGTCGGGTGCGTATGCCTCGACCTCGACGATCGTGCCGCCGACGCCGTCGCGGAGGACCGTCCAGCCGAGCAGGCCACGCGCGACGTCGTGCACGCTCCCGGCCAGCACGTGCTCGAGAGTCAACTCCCGTCGGGGAAGAGCTTCGGCTGATCCGGGCTCGGCCGGCGCGCTCGCCGTGCGCCCGGCGGTGAGGGCTCGGCGCCCATCTCCTCCAGGATCGTCTCCTGGGTACGCGATGCGACCATCGCCGTGTCCATCCCCTCGACCCAGACGAGCGTGCGGCGGCCGTTGCCACGTTCCTCGCCCACGATCGGCTCGAGTGCGTAGATGCGATCGGCGCGGACGTACTTGCCGAAGCCGAGGAAGACCATGCGCGGCGCGGTTGGCATTGTCCGTACCAGTATGAACGTGAAGGGAGCCCGGGACGAGGATGGAACGGTAGGCTCGCCGCGGATGGCTCGCATCTACCTCTCCCCTCCTCACCCGACGGGCCGCGAGAGCGAGCTCGTCATGGACGCGATCGCATCCAACTGGCTCGCACCGCTCGGTCCGCACGTCGACGCGTTCGAGGAGGAGTTCTCCGCCGTCGTCCAGGTTCAGAACGCGCTCGCCCTCTCGAGCGGGACCGCCGCGCTTCACCTGGCACTCGTCGTTCTCGGCATCGGGCACGGCGACGAGGTCGTCTGCTCCTCCCTGACGTTCGCCGCGAGCGCGAACGCGATTCGGTACACGGGGGCGGCGACCGTCTTCGTCGATTGCGACGCGGCAACGTGGACGATGGACCCGGAGCTCCTCGACGAGGCGCTCACCGACAGGAGGCGCCGTGGAGGACGTGTCCGCGCGGTACTCGCCGTCGACCTGTACGGCCAGTGCTGCGACTACTCCGCGCTGCGCGCCGTCTGCCGACGCCACGACGTGATCCTCCTCCAGGATGCGGCCGAGTCGGTCGGCGCCACGTACGGCGACCGGCCGTCGGGCCGCCAGGGCCTGCTTGCGGCATTCTCCTTCAACGGCAACAAGATCATCACGACGAGCGGCGGCGGAATGCTCGTGTCCGAGGACAGGGGCCTGATCGAGCACGCGCGCAAGCTCTCGACGCAGGCTCGCGATCCGGCTCCGCACTACGAGCATTCCGAGCTCGGATTCAACTACCGGCTCAGCAACGTGCTCGCGGCCCTCGGCCGGGCGCAGCTGATGGCGCTACCCGACCGGGTCGCCGCGCGGCGAACGGTCAACGCGCGATACCGCGAGCTCCTCGCAGGCGAGCCCGGGATCGCGTTCATGCCCGAGGCGAGCTACGGCACGAGCAACCACTGGCTCACGTGCGTCGTCGTCGATCCCGCGGCGTTCGGTGCCGACCGGGAGGCGATCCGCGTCGCGCTCGAAGCGCTCGACATCGAGGCCCGGCCGGTATGGAAGCCCATGCACCTGCAACCGTTCTTCGCGGGTGACCCGTGCTACGGCGGCAGTGTCTCGGCACGCCTGTTCGAGCGGGGGCTCTGTCTCCCGAGCGGCTCCGCGCTCACGGCCGACGATCAGGCCCGCGTCGTCGAAGGGCTCCGCGGCGCCGCCGGGCGCTAGGACGGGACAGTCCCGTCCTCGTGTCTACACCTCTACGGTTGTCTCGACGACGTCGAGCCAGTGTGCCCAGCGATCGATCCGTCCATTGACGGTATCGAGATACGCGGTCTGGATCTCCCGCGTGACCGGCCCGACGCCGAGCTCCTGGTCGTCGACCGCGCGCACCGGAGTCACCTCGGCAGCGGTGCCGGTCATGAAGAACTCGTCCGCGAGGTAGAGGTCCGAGCGGATCAGCGGCACCTCCTCGACGACGTAGCCGAGATCCTGGGCGATCGTGATCACCGCGTCACGCGTCAACCCCGGCAGGATCGACGTCGAGAGCGGCGGTGTGCGAATGACACCGTTCTTGACGACGAAGATGTTCTCCCCGGGGCCGTCCGCGACGAAGCCGTCGTCGGTGAGGAGGATACCCTCGTCGTACCCACCGCGACGCGCCTCGGTCGTGGCGAGCATCGAATTGAGGTACACGCCGCTCGCCTTCGAGGCGTGAGGGATGGTGTTCGGGCCGACGCGCTTCCACGACGACATGCAGGTGGTGATTCCCTGCTCGAGCGCGGTCTCGCCGAGGTAGGCACCCCAGGGCCAGCTCATGATCACCGTCTCGACCGGGTTGCCCTGCGTTGAGACACCGAGCTGCCCGTAGCCGTAGAAGGCGATCGGCCGGATGTACGAGGCCGGCAGGCCGTTGGCGCGCACGAGATCGTGTGTCGCGTCGCGCAGCTCCTCGACGGAGAAGGGGATGTCCATGTACAGCAGGCGACCGGAATCGTGCAGCCGCTGCATGTGATCCGCGAGCCTGAACACGGCCGGCCCCTTCGGCGTGTCGTAACAGCGTACGCCCTCGAACACGCCGGAGCCGTAGTGAAGCGCGTGGACGCCGACGTGAACCTTCGCGTCGGCCCAGTCGACGAGCTCGCCGTTCATCCAGATCTTCGCGGTCTCCTCCATCATGTTCCTCCGTGCTCTCGTCGTTGTTCGCTGTCCGGGGAGTCTAGCCCCACGAGGCTCACGACTCCTGCGCGATGTCCGCGAGCGTGCCCCGCGTCACCCGCACGAGCTCGAGCGGCGCGAGCATCACCATGTGCCTCTCGGACCCTCCGCCGACCCAGACGACGGGTGCCGACACGATCGTCCGCTCGACGAGCACGAGGGCCCCGGCGGGCACCGGGACGGGTGAGACCGCTCCGGGTGCGAAGCCGGTGATCCCGAGCACCTCGTCCGGGCGGGCAACGCGTGCCTCGTCGGCGCCTGCCGCAGCCGCGATCTTGGTCGGATCGGCCCTGCGATCGCCGGGGAGGAGCGCGAGGACGGTGCGCTGCCCGCAGTAGAAGACGAGCGACTTGACGACCTGCTCGAGCGTGCAGCCGATCGCCTTCGCTGCCGCCTGCGCGGTGTGTGTGCCGGTTGCGAGCTCCTCCAACCGAGCTTCGGCGCCCGCCTCGCGATAGAAGACGGCGACGCGCTCGACGGGCTCGGGCCAGGACATCGATCGATTGTAGGAGAGGTCAGTACACGAACGGGAGGATGCGCCGGCGAACCCGCTGCCTGTACGCCTCGTAGTCGTCGTAGGCGCCCTCGAGCAGTGCTTCCTCGACCCGGACCTTTCCGGCCCAGAGCGCAAGGAGCGCGAGGGTGAGGGCGAGCGCCGAGACGCTCGTGAGAAGCGAGTAGCCGAGGAAGACACCGAGCCCACCGAGGTAGATCGGATGGCGGACGACGGCGAACGGCCCGTCCGTGACGAGGCCGGCGTCGTTCGGTCGCGGGAACGGAGTGAGCGAGCGGCCGAGCCGCCGCGCCGCCCAGAAGGCGAATCCCGTCCCGGCTGCGATCAGGAGGATCCCGAGCACAGCGCGAGCACGGCCCCTGGCGTCGGGCCAGTCGGGAGGCAGGACGCCGCTCGCGACGATCGCTGCCATGAGGGCGAATTGCGCCACGACCCAGCCCGACCCGCGCCCGGTCATCGGCACTCCCCCGCCGGCCTACTCGAGCTCGATGAAGATCGCATCGCCGAAGCCGACGTTGTGCATCTCCTCGATCAGCGCTGCCGACGGAGGCTCGTCGACCGAGAGCGCCATCAGCACCTGCTGTCCGTCGCGGGTCCGCGAGACCGCCATGTTCGCGATGTTCGCGCCGTTCGCGCCGAACAGGCTGCCGACCTTCCCGATTACTCCGGGGATGTCGTCGTAGCGGAAGAACACCATGTCGGACGCCAGCTCGATGTCGATCCCGAACCCGTAGGCGCTGGCAAGGAAGAGCCGCGGCTCCGGTCCGATCGTCGTGCCCGAGACCTCGATCTCGTCTCCGTCTTCCGCTGTGACCCGAACCTCGACGATGTTCGTGTAGTCGCGCGATCCGCGATGCTGCTCCTCGGAGACCGCGATGCCCCGCTCGGCCGCGAGGAGCGACGCGTTGACATAGTTGACGACCTGGTCGACCCGCCCCCGGAAGATGCCGTCGAGGGCTGCGATCGTGAGGAGCCGCGTGTCGTAGTCGGCGAGCGGGCCGTACGCGGAGACGACCACGCGCCGCGGGCGACCTCCGGAGAGCTCGACCGCGAGCCGACCGAGCTTGGTGACGAGAGGGACGAACGGACCGAGGATCTCCAGCGAGGCCTTGTCGACCACGGGGATGTTGACGGCGTTCGACACGAGCCCACCGTCGAGCGCCGCACACACCTGCTCGGCGATGATCACGCCGGCGCGGTCCTGCGCCTCCTCGGTCGACGCGGCGAGGTGCGGGGTCACGACGACGTTGTCGAGCCCGAGCAACGGGCCGTCGTAGGGCTCGGTCGAGAAGACGTCGAGTGCGGCGCCCGCGAGCTTTCCCGAGCGGAGAGCGTCCGCCAGCGCCTCTTCGTCGATGAGGGCGCCGCGGGCAGCGTTGATGATCCTGGCGCCGTCCTTCATCCTGGCGATCGATTCCCGATTGATCATGCCCCGCGTCTCGTCGGTCAGTGGCGAGTGCAGGGTGACGAAGTCGGCGGCCTCGAAGACGTCGTCCTCGGTCGCGGCCTGGTCGACTCCGAGCTCGCGAAAGCGCTCGTCGGCCACGAACGGGTCGTAGGCGACGACGTGCATGCCGAGGCCGACAGCGCGCCGCGCAACCTGCTGGCCGATCCGACCGAAGCCGAGCACGCCGAGCGTCTTCCCCTCGAGCTCGACCCCGCCCCACGCGGAGCGCTCCCAGCGACCCTGCTTGAGCGCGGCGTGCGCCTGGGGGATGTTCCGGGCGAGCGCCACCATCAGCCCGACGGTCTGCTCGGCCGCCGAGACGACGGTCGACTCGGGGGCGTTCGCGACCACGATGCCCCTTCGCGTCGCGGCCTCGACGTCGACGTTGTCGACGCCCACGCCCGCGCGTCCGATCATCTTCAGGTTCGTGGCGGCGTCGATCAGCTCGGCCGTGAGCTTCGTCGCCGACCGCACGACGATCGCGTCGTAGTCCCCAATGATCGTCTCGAGCGGCGTCGTCTGATCGAGGTCGACGTCGAACTTCGATTGCAGAAGCTGCACTCCGGCCTCGGCGATCGACTCGCGGATGAGGACGCGCATCCTCACACCGAGGATTCGTAGGCGGCGAGAGCGGCGGCGACAGCGGCGCCCCGTTCGACGGTCGCACCCATCTCGACGAGCTGCAGCTCGATCGCACCGAGCGCCGTCGTGATGTCGAAGATGTCCACGTAGCCGATGTGGCCGATCCGGACGAGGCGGCCCGAGACGTCGCCGTGGCCCCCGGCGATCGTGATCCCGTACCGGTCACGAAGCGCGAGCCGCAGCGCAACCGCGTCGACCGCGGGTGGGGTCAGGATGCCCGTCAGCACTGCGGCGCCGTCGTCGTCCGGCGAGTAGAGCTCGAGCCCCATCGCCTTGGCACCGGCCCGGCATGCTCGCCCTAGGGCGACATGGCGTGCGTGGATGCTGTCCAGCCCCTCCGCGAGGATCAACTCGAGCGCGGCGTTGAGCGCGACGACCGTCGAGGTTGCCGGGGTGAACGGCGTGCTCCCCTTCGCCTGGTTCGTTCGCGCCCGTGCCCAGTCCCAGTAGAACCGTGGCAGCGTCGCCTCGGCCGAGCGCGCCCAGGCACGCTCCGAGATCGAGGCGAAGGCAAGGCCCGGCGGGGTCATCAGCGCCTTCTGCGAGCCGGCGACGACGACGTCGATTCCCCAGGCATCCGTCTCGAGAGGGACGGCACCGAGGCTCGAGATGGCGTCGACGACCGAGAGGGCGCCCGTCTCGTTGCAGGCGGCGACGAGCGAGCGGATGTCGGAGACGACACCGGTCGACGTCTCGGAGTGAACGAGCACCGCCACCGCCGCGTCACTCTCGGCCAACGATCGAGAGACATCCTCCGCCCGCGGCTGCTCGCCCCAGGCATAGCTCAACTCGACGACGTCGCATCCGAACGCTGCGGCGAGTTTCTGCCAACGCGTTCCGAACTCACCGTGCGAGACGACGAGCACCCGCTCACCGGGCGAGAGAAGGTTCGCCACCGCCGACTCGAAGGCACCCGTGCCGGAGGCGGTGAACACGAGCACCTCGTTCTCCGTACGGAAGACCTCCTGGAGGCGACCGAGCACCGTCGTGAACACGTCCTTGAAGTCCGGCGAGCGATGGTGGATGACCGGCTCGGCCATCGCGGCCATCACCTCGGGCGGGACGGGTGTGGGGCCGGGGGTCAGGAGATAGCGCTTCTGAGGCATTCGCTCAGAGCCTAGCGACGCGCCGCGGGCGCACTTCCGCCTACCGCTGACGCGACCGGGCCGGCGACGCCGAGTACGCTTCGGGGCCGTGGAAGCGCTCCTCGCCTTCATCGCGACACTCGTCTCGCTCCGCCTGAGTGCAGACCTCGTGCGACGCTACCGGGCACGTCGCGCACCGGAGTTCCTCGTCTGGGCGGGTGCCATCGGGGCCTTCGCCGCGGGCTCGGCGGCGCTGGCGTGGGGCGCCGCCGCCGGGTGGAGCGATCCCGCATTCCGCGTCTACTACCTCTTCGGCGGCTTGCTCGCAGCGGCCCTCCTGGGCGCAGGATCGCTCGTCCTCATCGGCGTGCGATCGGCGATCCCATTGACCCTCCTCTACATCGGTCTCGCGATCGGGGTCGCGGTCGCAGTTCCGCTCACCTCCCCCGTCACCGGCGGATCGATCCCGGAGGCTCAGGCGCACCTCGCGGTGTTCCCTGCCCGCGTCCTTGCGATCGCTGCGAACTCCCTCGGCACGCTGGCGGTTGTCGTCGTGGCGCTCAGGGGCGTCCGTCGTCGGCCCGTCGGCAATGCGCTCATCCTCGCCGGCGTTCTCGTCGCCGCTCTCGGTAGTGCCCTCGCCGGGCTCGGAGAGGCCGAATCCGCCCTGTTCTCGGCCGCAGCAGCACTCCTCCTCTACGCTGGGTTCCTGGCCCCTACTCCCGCATCGCGGCCTCTGGCGGACGCTCACCACGGCTCCGCCGGCGCCGCTCCCTGAGCCAGATCAGGGCCAGCAAGCCCGCCACGACGAGCCCGAGGGCCACCTCCGCGAGCAGGCCGGGCGTCCCACCGTGAGCGAGGGGCATCACCCGCGTGAGAGCAGCCATAGGCCGCCGACCGTGTAGAGGACCATGAGCGCCAGCATCGCGTACTGGCTGCGGAGCGCATCGCCGCGGTCCTCGAAGATCGCGACTGCGCGGTCGTGCGCGACGGCGAGACCGGCGACATGACCGATCACGAGCGACGCCGCCTGCACGTACCAGATCGTGTTCGGCCCGAGGACCGTGATGTCCGGGACCACACCGGCGGTGCCGAAGAGATCCCAGCCACGACCGAGTGGGTCCGAGGCCAGCGGCGCGATGAACTGCCCCTGGAGCACGAACAGCGAGAAGTAGTGGGCCACTGCGTAGACGAGCGCGATCGGCACGAGCGAGAGCGCGAACTCGGGCACGAGCGATCGCGGCGCCTGCACCATCGAGCGCGCGATCGCACAGGCCCCCAGGTAGGCGAGCAGGATGAGGGCAATCGCGCCGACGAGCCCGGCCAGGTTGACCCCGGTGACGAGCAGCTCGCCCGTCCCCGGCCGATCGAGGACGTATGGCGCCTCGATGCGCGCGACGAGGTCCTGCCACGTGATCGTCCTCGAGTACCCGTCAAAGCCGACCGATCCGAGCGCGATCGCGATGAAGACGATCGAGCCCGGCACGCGCTCCGGGCCGGCAAGCCCCGTCAGCGGCACGCGCAGGCGAATGCGTCCCGCAGAGGCCGTCAGCGGCGCGATCCGCGCGATGTACGCGAACAGGATCGCAAATCCCTCACCACGCTCGACCCACGTCTCGCGTCCGAACGCGATCATCCCGAAGAGCGCGACGTACGAGTAGAGACCGATCGCGAAAGCGAGTGCCCGCGGGCTCGAGGGGTCGGAATAGCACAGCTCGAGCGCGACGAACGCCAGTAGCGCGACGGCACCCGGGTAGCGGCCGTACCGCTCGGGGTACGCGGCGAGCGGTCGCGCTTCCCGGCCACCTCGCTCCCAGAGCCAGACGAACGCGTCGGCAAGAGCACGCCAGGGGCTCAACGCGCGCCAGACGTTGCCGAATACGAGGGACAGGAGCGGCAGGCCGAGCCAGAAGACGACGTACACGAACGTCGGTGCAAGATTGGCCGGCGGATCGATCGTTCCGAGCAGAGCCGAGGCGAGCACGGCAGCGAACAGGATGACCGAGAGAGCCTGCGCGACGATCCGGAGCGGCCCGAGGACGAAACGCCCGACCGTCGCTCCGAGATCCCTTCCCGCCGAATGGCGTGCGAGCTGCGGCGTCTTCCAGAGGAACCCGAGCGCAACGAACGAGAGGACGAGGACGACGGCGCCACCCCAGTAGAAAAGCCACGCCGGAACGGGGAGGTCCTGGACCCCACCGATCCCGTGCGCGAGCACGCTCGGAAGCAGCCCCCTGATCAGGGCCTGACCGTCACCTGGGCGAGAAGAACGTCCGGATGGTGGAGCTCGAGCACGTAGCGCCCCGGCACCCCGGCAACGAACTGGATCACCGTCAGCTTGCGCTTCCGCGGCTTCTTCTCGAGGTCATAGCCGTGCAGGTGGATCTTCGTGCCGACGTCCGTCCAGATCACGAACCGCAGGGTGCGGCCCTTCTTCACGGACGGCCGCTTGATGCCGCGGACCGGCTTGCCGTTGACAGCCTTGATCTGAACGACGACCGGCTTGACGGCAGTCGTACTGGCACCCGCGGCCACGGGCAGCAGGACGGAAGCGAGCGCGACGGCAAGTACGAAGATTCGACGCAAGGGGATCTCCTGAGTCTGGTCGACTCTCGCCATAGTAGGGCGGGATCGGCCCCGCCCGTCAACCGAGCAGCTTGGTGCGCACCATCTCGCTCACGGCCCGCGGGTCTGCCTGGCCGCCCGTCTCCTTCATCGCCTGGCCGACGAAGAACCCCAGCAGGCCCTCCTTGCCACCGCGGTACGCGGCCACCTGGCCGGGATTCGCCGCGATGATCGCGTCGATCACGGGGTCGAGCTCGGCGGCGTCGCTGACGACCTCCTGCTCGAGGAACGGATCGGCCGCGAACCCGGCATCGCCGGCCCTCGATATCGCCTCGTCGAACGCGGCCCGCGGGATCCGCTCACGCGCGCCGACGAGCTTCGCAAGCTCCGCTGCGTCGACCGCGGCGGGATCGACACCCGCTCCGACGAGGTTGTTCGCGATCACGTTCGAGGCCGCAATCGGCTCGGCGCCGGCCGCGACCGTTGCGGCGTAGAGCGCGTCGAGGCCTCCGGTGACGAGCACGAGTGCCCGCTCGAGATCGAGTTCCTTGCCGAGGCGCACGACGCGCGCCGCAGGAGGCTCCGAGAGCTCGCTCCGCAGCCGCTCGATCATCTCAGCAGGCGGCTCCACCGGAACGAGATCGGGCTCCGGGAAGTAGCGATAGTCGTCGGCCTCCTCCTTCGAGCGGCGCGGCGTCAGCGTGCCCGAACCCGCGTCGAAGTCGAACGTCTCCTGCCTCACCTCTCCGCCGGACTCCCAGATCGAGATCTGTCGCGCTGCCTCGGCGTCGATTCCGCGCGCGATGTAGTTGAACGAGTTCATGTTCTTGATCTCACAGCGTGTTCGGAGCTCGTCGGCGCCGGCAGGGCGAACGGAGACGTTCGCGTCGACGCGCAACGTTCCCTTCTCCATCTCGGCGTCCGAGATCCCGAGCTCGACGACCGTCTGGCGGAGCAGGAGAAGGAAGCGCTTGGCCTCCTCCGCGGAGCGGATGTCCGGGCCGGTGACGATCTCGAGCAACGGCGTGCCGCCACGGTTGTAGTCGACGAGCGAGTACTCGGCGCCGCCGATGCGGCCGGACTGCCCGCCCATGTGCACCGTCTTCGCAGCGTCCTCCTCGAGGTGTGCGCGAACGATCCCTACCACGAGCTCGCCTTCGGCCATGGGCACTATCAAACTACCGTTAACGCAAGATGGCATATCATATTGCGAGATTTGATATCCCTTCGGGAGGTCCGGGTAGAAGTAGTTCTTTCGGGCGAAGACCGCTCGCGGCGCGATCTCGCAGCCGAGCGCGAGGCCGAGCTTCACGGTCCACTCGATGGCCGTCCGATTCATCACCGGCAGCGCCCCGGGGAAGCCGAGGCACACGGGACACGTCTGCGTGTTCTCCGCCGCCCCGTAGCCCGCGGTACAGCGGCAGAACATCTTCGTCCTCGTCTTCAGCTGGACGTGGATCTCCAGGCCGACGACCGTCTCCCAGGCCGCGGTGCTCACGCGCTCGGCCCCGAGCCCGGAGGGGAGACTGACGTCTCCCCCCGTAGCCTCGTCGGGGCGGTGTCGAAGCCGATCGCCCGCTCGAGCGCATGACCGGCGCGGAACAGCGCGTTCTCCCCGAACTGCGACCCGATCAGCTGCAACCCGACCGGCAGCCCCTCGGAAAGGCCCGAGGGGATGTTCAGCCCGGGCAGGCCCGCGAGGCACGACGGGATCGTCAGCAGGTCGCAGGCGTACATCGCGAGCGGGTCGGTGGCGCGGTCGCCGATCGGGAACGCGACGGTCGGAGACGTTGGCGTCGTGATCAGGTCAAACCGCTCGAGCGCGGCGCGATGCTCGCGAATCAACAGCGTTCGCACGCGCTGCGCCTGCCCGTAGTAGGCGTCGTAGTACCCAGCCGAGAGCGCGTAGGTGCCGAGCATGATGCGACGCTTCGGCTCGTCGCCGAACCCGGCGTCACGGCTCTGCTCGACCATCTCACGGTAGGTCGGCGCGTCGACGCGCGGGCCGTAGCGTACGCCGTCGTAACGGGCCAGGTTCGACGAGGCTTCGGCGGGCGCAATCAGGTAGTAGCAGGCCATTCCGTAGTCGAACGAGAGCGGCAGGTCGCACTCTCCGATTTCGGCACCGAGCGAGCGAGCCGTCTCGATCGCCGCTTCGAACGACGCCCGGACACCGGCCTCGATGCCCGCGAGATCCCACATCTGCTTCGGGATGCCGATGCGCACGCCGTCCAGGCTCTCGACGGTCGGCAACTCGACGGGCTCGGGCAGCTCGACCGTGGTCGAATCGTTCACATCACGCCCCGCGATGATCGAGTACAAGAGCGCCACGTCGCGGACGGTCTTCGCGACCGGTCCGATCTGGTCGAGGCTCGAGGCGAACGCGACGATGCCGTACCGCGACACCGTGCCGTACGTGGGCCGCAGCCCAACGTTCCCGCACAGCGCCGACGGCTGCTTGATCGAACCCCCGGTGTCGGAGCCGAGCCCCCAGGGCGCGAGCCCGCCGGACACGGCGGCCGCCGTGCCGCCGCCCGAGCCGCCCGGCACACGCGTCGGGTCCCACGGGTTGCGGGACGGGCCGTACGCCGAGTTCTCGGTCGACGATCCCATAGCGAACTCGTCGGTGTTCGTCTTCCCGATCACGGGCATCCCCGCCGCCTTGCAACGGGCGGCGACGGTCGCGTCGAAGACGGGAACGTAGCCTTCGAGGATCCTCGAGCCGGCGGTGGTCTCGATGCCCCTGGTCGAGATGACGTCCTTGAGCGCGATCGGGACGCCCGTTCCCTCAACGCCGTCGACGAGGCGCAGGTACGCGTGAAGCTCGCCGTCCCGCTCGGCTGCGGCCGCCAGGTAGGCCGCGTGGAGCTCGGCCGACGAGACCTCCCGGCTCTGGATCAGCGCGAGCGCCTGCTCGGCGGTCAGGCGGAGCGTGTCGATCACGCAGACACCTCAGGCCCGTGGGACGGTGGGACTCGGAAGAGGTCGCTCTCACGCGCCGGGGCGTTCGCGAGCGCATCGGCAAGGTCGAGCGACGGCCGCGGCTCGTCGTCCGCCCACACGTTCACGAGGTCGAGAGGATGCGACGTCGGCGGCACGCCGGCGAGGTCGAGCTCGGCAACCTTCGAGACGGCCTCGAGGATCGCGCCGAGCTCGAGCGTGAGGCGGTCGGTCTCGTCCTCGGTGAGGTCGAGTCGCGCGAGCCGCGCCACGTGCACCACCGTATCCCTGTCGATCGCCATCCCACTCCCATCCTCGCAGACCCGTGATCACGCCAGAAAGACAACGGGCCCCTTCCGGGGCCCGTCGCACGAAGCTCGAATCCGGAAAGCTATGCAGCCGCCGTGACGTTCGCCGCCTGAGCACCCTTGGGCCCCTGGACGACCTCGAACTCCACCTTCTGTCCCTCTGTGAGGGACTTGTATCCGTCCATCGTGATTGCCGAGAAGTGGACGAAAACGTCCTCCCCGCCTTCGCGCTCGATGAACCCGAAGCCCTTCTCGTTCGAAAACCACTTGACGGTGCCAATCTCTGACAACGAACGTCCTCCTGAAACATGTACGACCCCGCGAACGAAACCGTACGACTTAACGAAGCGGACGAAACGGTACCGTCAGGAACCCGGGAAAGCAAGCAGGCCGCGCCGATAGCGTGCCGCCCTGAGCGTGCTTCGGAGAAGCATCGCGATCGTCATCGGGCCGGTCCCGCCGGGCATCGGGGTCAGGAATCCCGCCACGTTCGCCACCGAGGCGTCGATGTCTCCCCGGATCCCTGCGTCCGTTCGCGTCAGGCCGACGTCGAGGCAGGCGGCCCCGGGCTTCACCATCTCCGCGGTCACGATCCCCGGCCGGCCCACGGCCGCGACGACGATGTCCGCCCGGCGAACGTGCGCCGCGAGGTCGACAGTACGGGAGTGGCAGACGGTGACCGTCGCGTTGGCATGCATCAGGAGCATCGCCATCGGCCTCCCGACGATCTCGCTCCGCCCGATCACGACCGCCTCCTTGCCCGACGGGTCGACGTCGTACGCGCGAAGCAGCTCCATGCAGCCGGAGGGGGTCGCGGGGACGTGGATCGGCGTGCCGAGATACAGGTTGCCCGCGTTGACCGGGTGAAACCCGTCGACATCCTTGGCCGGCGCGACGGCGTAGGTGACCTTCGTCTCGCTCATCTGCGGCGGGAGCGGCAGCTGGACGAGGATCCCGTCGACCTCGGGGTCGTTGTTCAGCTCGTCGACGGCTGAGAGCACGTCGGCTTCCGTGGTGTCGGGTGAGAGCCGGATGTCCCTGGCGTCGATGCCCGCTTCGGTTGCGGCCTTGTGCTTCGCTGTGATGTAGACGTGCGAGGCCGGATCGTCGCCGACCAGAACGGTTGCGAGGCCGACGTGCCCGAGCTCGGCCACGTCGCGCGCGACCTCCTCGCGCACCTTCGCGGCGAGCTCTTTGCCATCCATCCTGACTGCCGTCATGCGCGCGACTCTAATCGATCGTCGTCGGGCGGCGACGTGTCTGTCGCGAGCACTCAACTCGAACGGCGGCGTTGCCGATACGAACAGAGGGCCACACGCTCAGCTCCCGCCATCCGCCGAATCGAGCACGCCGATGATTACCATCGTGAGGATCGTCCTGGTCGGAGCCGCGATCATCGTGTTGATGGTGGTCGCACAGGATCGCAGGTGGCCCCAGAAGGTGGGTGTCGTGGCTGTCTGCAGCGCGGTCGGCGCGCCCTCGTCGGCGCCCACCGGGTTCTGGTACTCGTGCAAGCAGGGCATCGTCAACGGGTTCCCGAACCTCGAGGCAGACCACTGCGCCTACATCGGGGTCGTTCAGCACCGCGAGATCTGGCAGTGCGACGTTCCGCTCGCGTCGCTACCCGGCGCGTGACCGCCGAACGGCGATCCCCGTCAGCGCCTCGCGTACGATCCGCTCGGCCACGAGCGCGGTGACATCCGCCGACCCGACGGCGGTGGGGATCACCTCGACGACGTCCATCCCGACGAGCCTCAGGCTTGTCCCGAGCTCCCTGCACGCCCAGAGGAGATCGCCACTCGTCATGCCACCGGGCTCTGGCGTTCCCGTTCCGGGAGCGAAGGCGGGGTCGAGCACGTCGACGTCGACGGTAAGGAACGTCGGCGCGTCGCCGACGATCGCGAGCGTCTTCTCGACGATCGCACGGATGCCCCGGTCGCGCACGTCGTGCATGAAGAAGCTCGTGATGCCGTGCTCGGCCTGCCAGGCGAACTCACGCTCTCCCGGCCAGTACCCGCGCAAGCCGATCTGCACGTACCGCGACCCGTCGACGTGACCGTCGCGCACGATCCGGAACATCGGCGTGCCGTGCGAGATCTCGACGCCGAACACCTCCTCTCCCGTGTCGGTGTGCGTGTCGAAGTGGACGAGGGCAACAGCACCATGGTGGGCCGCGACCGCCTTCACGTTCGGCTCCGTGATCGAGTGGTCGCCCCCGAGAACGACGGGAATCGCGCCCGCTGCAACGACCTCGCCGACCGTCCGCTCGATCGCGGCGTGGCTCCGGGCCGGATCGGCCGGCACCACCGCCGCATCGCCGAAGTCGACGACCTTCAGCTCCTCCATCGCGTCGATCTTCGACTCGAGGTGTGGCCCCGGAGGACAACTCGCAGCCCGGATCGCGCGCGGCCCGAACCGGGTTCCCGGCCGATCCGACGTGAGGTCGTCCATCGGCGCCCCGATGATCGCGACGTCGACGCCTTCGAGATCGGCGGCGTCGTGCGTGAAGGGCAGGGCCGAATACGTGAGCAGCCCCGCGTAGTCGGGCTTGTCGTCGAGACCCTGCTCGCGCCACCGCTCGAGGGGATCGATCATGGCGTGATCCTACGCGTGCCTACACTGCCCCCGTGGAGATCCGCTCGCGTGATCGCGTCCAGACCGTCTCCCGGATCGTCGCTCTCGTCTTCGTCGTCCTCTGGCTGTTCTCGACGCGACTGCAGTCGGGCATCCCGTTCTGGCTTCCGTTCGCGATCCTCCTCGCGATGGAGGTCGAATTCGTCGTCCGCGGTATCCGCGAACGGCGGGGCGATGTCCCGGCAGAGCCCGCCACACGACGTCTACCGGGAACGGACGACGCCGATCTCGGCTGGGTCGAGAGCGTCGATGAAGAGGGGGAGCCGATCTTCGTGCCGGCAGAGCCCCGCGCGCCACGCCGCTCGAGCGGCCCGCTCCTGCTCATGCTCGTCATCGGTGTCGTGCTGTTCGCGTTCGCCTATCGCGTCGACCGCAACGCCGGCTGGTCGGCGGTCGCGAGCGGGGACAGGAAGCGTGCCGAGCAGCGTTTCACCACCGAGGCGTCTCGTATCGCGGGCCGCGACGTCCGCGTCTCCTGCGACGACACGTACGCCTTTACCGGCGTCGGATCGGATGCGGCAGGGGTCGCCTTCATTCCTCGTGCGCTCGCCTACCTGGAGCCGACGATCTGCCGCTCGCTGTACCGAATCGCATTCGAGGACGAGCTCGGCGCGCGCTCCGAAGCGGCGTTCGCGATCACGGTCCTGGCTCACGAGGCGACTCATCTCCGCGGTGTTCGAAACGAAGCCGAGACGGAATGCTACGCCCTCCAGGAGGGTGTGGAGCTCGGACGCCGCCTGGGGCTCGACGCGGGGACGGCGAGGGCACTGATGGAGGCACAACGGGCGCGCGATCTCTCCGACGCGAGCGTGGCGCGGCTCGACTACCGGCTGCCGCCGGAATGCCGCAACGGCGGCTCGCTCGATCTCCGGCCGAACGACCCCCGGTTCCCGTAAGCCGCGGTGGCCGGTTCAGCCGGTCGCCTAAGTTAAGCCGCACGCGGCTCTAGCCGAGCTCCTGCTCCAAGCGTCGCCGCACGAGCGAGACGCTCGCCGCGCCGCCCTGCTCACCGAGATTGGCGGCCGCGAGGACGTTCGCCTCGTGGACGAGCCGCTCGCGCTCGATCTCGAGCCCGCCTCGGACGACGAAGATCGCCGAGTGCGTGCGCGCACTCCACTCCTCGATCTCGGCCAGAGACGGTCCGGGTGGCGTGCGCCCCGACTCCGACAGGCGGGGCAACCCGACGACGTCCCGGGCGACCACCTGCGCCCCGACCGTGAGGCCCTCCGCCTCGGCACGGAGCGCGATCTCGTCGGACGCAAGGGCCTGGAGTCTGTCCTCCTGGCGGGCGACGGCCGCGCCAGCGTCCACGACGGCAACGGTGGCCCGCCGCAGTGCCCGCTCCGCTTCTGCTCGTGCCTCGGCGCTCGCGCGTTTTCCCCGTGAGACCTCCTCGACGCGGCGTTCGGCCTCGGCAACGTCGCGGCGGGCCTGCGCCTCGCGCTCGCGCGCCGTAGCAATCGTGTGCTCGCTCCTCGACATCTCGTCCGGCAGGGCAGCGAGTGCCTGCTCAACCCGCCCGGCCTTCGCCCGGAGATCGTCGACGCGCCGGAGAAGCTCCGCCGCCCGGTCGATCCGTGACGCGACGTCGGCGTCCCGCTCCTCGAGCTCACGCGCGTACGCGATCAGGTCGGCTGAGCGCTCCCTGTCCATCGCTGCAGTATCGCGAAAGCCGGAAGGCAGCGAGTGCAGCGCAATCGACAACAGGCGATACTCCCCCGTATGCGCAGCCACGGTCGCCGAGCGCCCCACGCAACCGCGTGAGCGCGCGTCTCCGCCAGATCCGGCGTGTCGTGACGGTCATCGCGAGAAACCCCGACCTGCGCCGCGTTCAGATCGCGTTTGCCGCGTTCAGCGGCGCCGAGTGGGCCGTCTGGATCTCGATGCTCGTCTACGCGTACGGGCGCGGCGGGGCGACGGCGGCCGGGCTCGTCGCTCTCGTGCAGATGGTGCCGGCAACGCTGTTCGCGCCCTTTGCGTCAGTGATGGGAGACCGCTATCGACCGGCGCGGGTGCTGACCCTCGGATATCTCCTCCAGGCGGCGGCGATGGGCACGACTGCTGCGGTTCTGCTCCTCGACGGCGCTGCGACCCTTGCCTACGCGTGCGCTGCAGTCGCGACGACCGCGGTGACGATGACACGGCCGACGATGGCGGCGCTGACGCCGGGGTTGTGCCGCGCACCGGAAGAGCTGACCGCATCGAATGTGGTCTCGGGCTGGAACGAGAGCGTCAGCGTGCTCGTCGCGCCGGCCATCGCCGGTCTCCTGCTGGCTGTCGCGGGGCCGGGATGGGTGTTCCTGGTCATGGGCGCGGCGGTGCTCTGCGGCGCGCTCCTGATCGCCGGTATCGCCGGCCCCGCTGCCAATCCCTCGTCGGGGACCAGTGTCCGGAAGGAGCTCGGCGAGGGCTTCGCCGTCGTGATCCGCGAGCCTGCGGCACGAACCCTCGTCGGGCTCCTCAGCGCCGAGCAGGTGGCACTCGGGATGCTCGACGTCCTCTACGTCGTTCTCGCAGTGAGCGTCCTCGGCATGGGTGACGGAGGTGCCGGCTATCTCAACGCGGCGTTCGGCCTCGGGGGTGCGCTCGCGATCGCTGTCACTGCCTCTCTCGTGGGCCGAGCGCGGCTGATGCCCGCGATCGTGAGCGCCCTCGTGGTCTGGGCCGCAGCGTTTGCGCTGATGGCCGCGCTCCCCACCACCGTGGCGGCGATGATCCTGCTCGTCCTCGCGGGTGCCGCGCACAGCCTCTTCGACATTGCGGGCAAGACGCTGTTGCAGCGGACAGCGCCGCCCGACGTGCTCGCTCGTGTCTTCGGAGTGCTCGAAGGGCTGATGAGCGCCGGGATCGCTGTCGGTGCGATGCTCGCACCGCTGCTCGTCCATCTCGGAGGCTCAACGGCGGCGATCATCGGCACCGGGGCACTCCTTCCCGTACTGGCGCTCCTGATCGGCCGTCGGCTCTTCGCGCTCGACGCATCGGCGAAGGTCCCGGTCGTCGAGATCGGTCTTCTTCGCTCGCTCCGCCTCTTCTCGGCACTCCCGCCACCGGCGCTCGAGGGGATCGCACGCAACCTCGAACCGCGCTCGGCTCTGGCCGGAACGGCAATCGTCACGCAAGGCGAGGAGGGCGATCGGTATTACGCGATCGCCGAGGGAGAGGTCGAGGTACGGATCGACGGCGCGGCCGTCGCCACGCTCGGCCGCGGCGAGGGTTTCGGGGAGATCGCCTTGCTGCATGGAGTGACGCGAAACGCGACCGTCGCCGCACTCACCGAGGTGAAGCTCTACTCCCTGGAGAAGGAGCCGTTTCTCGAGGTACTCACCGGGCATCCCGCGTCGATGGCATCGGCAGCGGAGATCGTTGCCGAGCGGCAGCTCCCCGGCTGACGCCGGCGCCGGCCCTCCTCCACCGGTCGCCGCTAGCGGGCGCCGATGTAGTCCTGCAGGTACTGGATCTGGAATGTCTGCTTCCTGGAGATGAACTTCACGAGGTCGCCGATCGAGACCATGCCGACGAGCGCTCCGTTCTCGACCACAGGTGCGTGACGGATACGCCGATCGGTCATGAGGGCCATGCCCTCGTCGACACTCGTGTCCGGCGTGACACAGATCACCGGCGCGGACATGACATCGCGCACGAGCGTGTCGCGGGATCGCCGTCCCTCGACAGCGATCCGCCGCAGGTAGTCGCGCTCGGTGAAGATGCCGGCGATGTCGCTGCCGTCGGTCACGAGCAACGCGCCGACATTGGCAGCCACCATTGCCTTGACGGCCTCGTAGACGGTCTCACCGCCGTCGATCTCGATCACGGCGCCGCTCTTCTCCTCCAGGATCTCGGAAACAGTATGCATTCCGTGATTGTGCCACTTGTCACATGGTCATGTCAAGCGCCCGCCCCGACCCGGGCGTTCTGCCGACGCGGCTAGGATGCGCGAGTCTGGCGACGTGGCCGAGTGGTTAGGCAGAGGCCTGCAAAGCCTCGTACACCAGTTCGAATCTGGTCGTCGCCTTGCACGTGACGCGCGACGGTTGCCCTACGCGCGGCGACGGCGCGTCGCGGCTCCGTCGGGGCGACGCTCTACACTCCGGCCCTCGTGCCCGAGTCCCCCCACGCCGCCTCCGCCGCTGCGCCGGCAGCCGAGGCGGAGCCGTGCTGGCGCTGCGGGACGGCGATGGAGTGGCGGCACGCGACACTGCAATGCCCGCGCTGCCACTTCAAGATCGGATGCTGCGAGGGGACGACGGCGGAGTGCTCGCCGTGGGATCGCTAGCGTCACGCGATGAGCACGATCACGATCCGGCCGATCCGGCCCGACGAGTGGCGCCGCTGGCGCGCCACGCGCCTCCGCATGCTTCGCGACGACGCCGACTTCTTCGCCACCCGGTACGACGACATGGTGCGCGAGCCCGACCAGACGTGGCGCAACTGGGTCGTCGAGGCCGCGGCCGGTAAGGACAAGGCGCTCTTCGTCGCCGAGGAGGGTGAAGCGTGGCTCGGCGTCGTCGGCGCGTTCGTGCGCGTGAACGCCCTCGAAGTCCAGCTGATCTCGATGTGGGTCGATCCGGCGGCGCGCGGCCGCGGGGTCGCACGTGATCTGATTCGCGCGGTAGCGTCCTGGGCGCAGACACGAGGCGCGGCCCGCGTCGTCCTCTTCGTGCAGGAGGCGAACGCACCGGCCCGCCGGCTCTACCAGGGGGCCGGCTTTCGGCTCACGGGCGACCGCACTCCGGCGAGCGCAGGGCGGAGCGCCTTCAAGCTCGTCCTCGCCGCGTCGGCCACCGACCTGCTCGACTAGCGGAGCCGGCGGCCCGCGACGTGCACCGAGGCGACCGAGAATTCGTCATCGAGAACGACGACATCGGCGATCTCACCGGGGCGAAGGATTCCGATGTCGCGGCGGCCGAGGACACGTGCCGGTGTCCGCGTGACGGCGTCGACGGCCTCGCCGATCGGGACTCCGAGCTCGACGAGCATGCGGAGGCCCCACGCGAGCGGGCGCACCGCGCCCGCGAGCGAACCGTCCTCGTTCCGAGCGACGCCTCCGTCTACCCTGACGGCCACCGTGCCCAGGCGGAAGGCGCCGTCGCCCATTCCTCCCGCCGCCGTGAGGTCCGAGACGAGGGCGATACGACCGCGTGCGGCACGCCACGTCGCGAGGATCGCCTCCGGGGCGAGATGCACTCCGTCTGCAATCAACTGAACGACGACGTCGTCGCGAACGAGTGCCGCCCCGGCGAGGCCAGGATCGCGGTGTCCGAAGGGCCGCATCGCGTTGAACAGGTGCGTCACGGTCGTCGCTCCCTGATCGAACGCCGCGTGCGCCGTCGCCGCATCGGCATCGGTGTGCCCGAGTGAGACGCAGATCCCCCGCTCGCTGAGCCCGTCGATGAGTTCTCCTGCCCGTGGGAGCTCCGGTGCGAGCGTCACGGTGCTGACGGCGGATCCGGCGAGGAGATAGGACGCGAGCAGATCGAGATCGGGTCTGCGAAGATGCTCGACCGGGTGCACGCCCGGGCGATCGGGGCTGATGAACGGGCCTTCGAGATGCGCGCCCAGGATCCGGGCAGCCGGCTCGTCGCCAGGAGCCGATGCGGCACACTCGCCGATCGTCGAGAGCGCGAGCCTGGCCAGCTCGGCAGGTGCCGTGATGAGGGTCGGCTGATACCAGAGCACGCCCGTCCGAGCGAGGTCGACGCCGAGTGCTGCGACCTCGTCGACCGTGGCATGGAGCAGGTCGATGCCGTGGTAGCCGTTCACCTGCAGGTCGACGAGACCTGGGATCGCGATGCCTGATCGCCCGCCCGGCAACCCGACCTGCGAGATCACTCCGTCCTCGATCTCGACGTCGCCCCGCACGAGCGACCCGTCGACGACGGCTGCGGCAACTCCGAGCTTCACGCCGACAGCCTACGGACGCCGTTGCACCGCCGTCTGACGTGACGGCTACGTCGTCCGGCCGCGGGCCGATTCGTACGCGCCGATCAGCGCCTCGACGGTCGAGCGCTCGAGGATCGGGATCACCGCCTCCGGCAGGAACCGATCGAGGCTCTTGAAGCGCAGGCACGACTTGCCGAAATCGAGCTTGACCCCCGCGTCGGCGTAGACCGCCCGGAGGCTCTCCTCGCCCCCCGGCGTGATGTACGCGCACATCAGATAGAGGCTCGTGTACTGCTTCTGCGCCGCGAGAGCGACGCAGTTCAGGGGCTGGCCGTTGTAGGTGTCCGGGTAGCGCGCGAGCGGGACCTCCCAGCTGATCATCCCCCAGCGCATCGTCTCGTCGAATCCCGGTGGCAGGTGTCGGTTGACGAGATCGCGAACGGTCGCGACCACCTCGGCCCGCCCGGGGGCCAGTTCGCCGAGGTACGCAGCCACTGTTACCGCCTTGCTCTGCACGACGTGCGCTCAGTGCTTGCTGTGGCGGGCCTGCGCGCGGCGATTCTGCTCCTGGGGCGCGGGCCGGAGCATGAAGTAGAGAACGGCGCCGATGACCGGCAGGACGAGGATGCCGAGCAGCCAGAGCAGCTTCGCCCCGACCCCGAGGTCGTGGCGTCCGATCAGGCTGACGATGGCGTAGCCCCAGAGCAGGAGCACCGGGATGATGAACACGAGCAGGAGAATCCACTGGGCTCCGGTGAATGCGAGCACGAGGGTCGAGGAGGTTGTCATGGCGGCGAGCCTATCGCATCGCGATCCGCGGCTGTAGCGAGCCACATCATAAATCTTGATATCTTCTAAGATTGAGAGTATGCCATTCCAACCCACGCCTCTCTACGTCACGAAGGCCCGTCTCTTTCGCACTCTCGGGCACCCAGCCCGCGTCCGGATCCTCGAGCTCCTCCGCGATGGCGAGCATGCAGTCGGCGCTCTGCAGGACGCGCTCGACCTCGACTCGGGCGGAACGTCGCAGCACCTCGCCGCGCTGCGACGGATCGGCCTCGTCGAGTCGCGGCGCGAGGGCACGAGTGTCTACTATCGCGCCGCCGACCCCCGCGTGTTCGCACTCCTCGACACGGGCCGGGAACTGATCGCACGAACGCTCCATGAGCAGCAGGAGTTGCTCGAGGAGCTTGCAGCCGAGTGAGCGTTCTCGTCGTCGGCGGCCTGCTCACGATCGCGCTCGGAGGCGTTCTCAGCCTGCGGGCGGCGCATCTCGCTACCGGGCTCCTGCTGCAGGCGGCGGGAGCGGCAGCGGTAGGCGCAGCCGGCCTCTGGGCCCTCGCCTCGGGCGACACCTGGGGCGCGTCGTTCACGAGCCGACTTTCCCCCCAAGCCGGAATCGACGGGCTGACCGGAGTGTTCCTGCTGACGCTCGCGCTCGTCGCGTGCCCGGCGCTCGTCTTTGCGTCGTCGTATGTCGCCCGCACCACTTCCGGTCGGGTGACGGCCGTTCTCGGCTCGGCGTTCCTCCTCTCACTGATCGGCGTGCTGTGCGCGCGGGACGCGCTCACATTCCTGTTCTTCTGGGAGCTGATGACTCTCGTGCCCGCCGTGATCATCCTCGCCGGCAGCGCGACCGAGTCAGCCCGCCACACCGTGTTCACGTACGTCGCAATCACGCACCTCGGAGGAGCGGGAACGTGGATCGCGGTTCTCCTCCTCGTGCACGAGGGTGCGCTCGGCAACGCCTCGGCCGTGTCGGAGGGGTCGTCGGTGCAGGCTGTCATCGCGATCGCCGCAATCGTCGGGTTCGGCACGAAGGCCGGCCTCATGCCGATGCACGCCTGGCTTCCTCGTGCCCACCCGATCGCCCCAGCCCACATCTCGGCGCTCATGAGCGGCGTCATGGTCGCTGTCGCGGCCTACGGCCTCATCCGCGTGCTCGTCGACTGGCTCGGCCCTGTTCCGGCCTGGATCGGCGCCATGATGCTCGTCCTCGGCGGACTGTCCGCCCTTGGAGGCATCACCTACGCCTTGTTTCAGCGCGATCTCAAGCGACTCCTCGCCTACTCGACAGTCGAGCACCTCGGCATCGTCGCGCTTGGGCTCGGCGCGTGCCTTCTCCTACGCCGCCACGGCGCCGACACGTGGGCGGCATTCGCCCTCGGTGCCGCGCTCCTCCACACGATCAACCACGCCGTCTTCAAGGCGCTGCTGTTTCTCGGGGCCGGAACGTTCGAGCGCGCCACCGGCGGCCTCGATCTCGACAACCTCGGAGGACTTCTGCGGCGCATGAGATGGAGTGGCGGCGCGTTTCTCGTCGGCTGCCTCGCTATTGCAGGCCTGCCCCTCCTGAACGGCTTCGCGTCGGAGTGGTTGACGCTCCAGGCGCTGCTCCGCGTCCCTGCGTACGCGGGCGTCTGGGATGGAGCGCTCGGGGCCGCCGCACTCGCCGCACTCGCGGCAACGATGGCGCTCGCCGTCCTGTGCTTCGTCAAGGTGATCGGCCTCGTGCTCCTCGGACCCGAGCGGCGGACCGCCGTCGCGGACGCCGTCGAGGCGCCTCGCGCGATGCGAGGCGCGATGGTCGGCCTCGCCGGCGCGTGCGCTGTGCTCGGCGCCGTGCCGGGGCTTCTCTTTCCGCTCCTCGTCGACCTCGCTCCGTGGGACACGACCGCCGCGGTCCCGGCACGCCCCGGCCTCGAGATCCCGGGGACGGGCGGCCTTCCGACGCTCGGACTCCTCGCGGCCGTCGGAGGGCTCGGTGCGCTCCTCTGGTTTGCTCGAGGGACGCGGCGCGCAGCGCCGAGCCCGAGCTGGGCCTGCGGCCAGCCCCTCGAGCCATCCCTCCTCTGGACGAGTGCCGGATTCAGCAAGACGCTCCGGCTCGTCCTCGAGGCGGCGCTCCGGCCGGAGCGCGAAATCGAGACCTCCACGCACGGTGGTGTCGTGCAGCACGTCTCCTACGCCGGCCGCGTGCCGCACCTGATCGACGTCCATCTCTACCGGCCGGTGACCTTTGGGGCGCTGATCGCGGCGTCCTGGGCGCGACGCCTGCAGAGTGGTCGGCTGGGCACGTACGTCGCGTACCTGATCGGACTCGTGGTGGTGCTGCTGTTCGCCGTGCGGATCGGAGCGATCGGATGACGACCCAGTCCGCCGCCGTGGGGCTCGTGCAGGTCGTCGGGGGCATCGCGCTCTCCCCCCTTCTCGTCGGCGCGACGCAACAGGCAAAGGCCCGTCTGCAGGGACGGCGCGGGTCGGGGCCGCTCCAGCCGTATCGCGAGCTTCGTCGGCTCTGGCGTAAGACCGGGGTCGACATCGAGGGATCCACGATCATCTACCGCCTCGCACCTGTCATCGTCGCCGCAGCGATGGGCGCGGCGATCCTCGTCGTCCCGATCGCGGCGAGCGCACCCGGCCTCGGCGTCGGCCAGGACGCTCTCGTGCTGGCGGGTCTCCTGGCGCTCTCTCGCCTGGCCGTGGCGGCCGCTGCCTGGGATACGTCGAACGGGTTCGCGCTTCAGGGTGCGAGCCGAGACCTTGCGCTCTCGGTCTTCGTCGAGGCCGCACTTGTCCTCTCGCTCGCGGTCGCCGCGCTCGTTGCCGGGACGACCGACCTGGCGGGCGTCATCGCCGGCACCGCGGGCGGTCATCCATGGACGACGCCGGCACTCGCGCTCGGGAGCGTCGCATTCGCCCTCGTCGTCGTCGCCGAAACCGGTCGGCAGCCTGTCGACAACCCCGACACCCATCTCGAGCTGACGATGATCCACGAGGGGCCCGTTCTCGAGTACGCCGGGCGGGACCAGGCCTACCTCCAGTGGGGAATCGCAGCTCGGCACTGGCTCGTCCTGTTGCTCGCGGCGCAGGTTTTTCTTCCTCACCCCCACGGCACCTGGTGGCAGATCGCCCTCCTCCCCCTCACGGTCGGCCTCCTCTGCCTCGCACTCGCGCTCACGGAGACGCTGATCGCGAAGATGCGGATCCTGCTCGTGCCCCGGCTAATCGGAGTCGGCGCCGCCGTCGCACTGCTCGGCATCGTCACCTGGCTCGTGGAGGCTGCGTGAGCGGCGCGGCCTGGACCCTCGTCGCGCTCGGCATCGGCGTCGTCGTCGTTCGCCGGAGATCGATCGCGGTTGCGCTCGTGACCGCGCAGGCGCTCGTGCTCGCAGTCGCGGCCCTCGGTCAAGGGACGGCGACCGGCGAGCTCGCCGCCGCCGCCGCGCTCGCTGCCCGTGGCGCACTCCTTGCCGCACTCTTCCTCTTCCTCGTGTGGCGCACGCGGGAGACGCGACCGCACCCGGCCCCCGTCGCCCCCCTCGCGCGCGCGGGAGCGGCGGTGACGCTCGCGCTGGCGCTGATCTGGCTCGTGCCACCTTTCGGCCTCGATTCGCCGGCGGCGGAGCAGGCGACGCTGTCGCTCATCGCGCTCGGCCTCGTCACGGCTGCGACCCGGCGCGCCACGTTGTTCCAGGTGCTCGGCATCGTCCTCGTCGAGAACGGCCTCGCGCTTGCCGCACTCTCCCTCCCGGGGACGGCATCGCTTGCGATCGAGATCGGGGTCGCTGTCGATCTCCTGCTCATCGCGCTCGTCGCGGGTGTCTTCCACGAGCGAATCTTCGCGGAGTTCGGTGCGGGTGACACCGCCGCATTGAGGAGCCTCCGTGACTCGTAGGGAGTGGCTCGTCACGCTCGTGCTCGTCGCGCCGCTCGTCGGCGTGCTCGGAGCCGCGCTCACCCCGCGCGCGCTCCTCTCTCACGTCGAACGCGCCGTCGCGATCGTGGCGGCGCTCGCCGCCGTCGCTCTCGCCGCGGTCGCCCTCGGCGAGCCCGCGCACCGCGAGCTGGGCCGCTGGATCGTCGTCGACCCGGCGGGCGGGATCATCGTCGGCGTGATCGGCGTCGTCGGACTGGCGAGCGCTCTCGTCTCGCCGCAGTTCCTCGAGGACAGACGCTCGTCGCTCTTCCAGGCCAATCGGGCGAGTCGGATCTACTGGGCGACGCTCTTCGCCTTCTGGGCAGTGCTGCTCGCCGTGCCTCTCGCCGGGAACCTCGGTGCAGCCTGGCTCGCGATCGAGGCGACGACCGCGGCGTCCGCGCTCCTCGTCGGCTTCAGCGGCCGAGCCCGGGCGCTCGAGGCCGGCTGGAAGTACCTGATCCTGACGTCGCTCGGGCTCGGTATCGCGCTGTTCGGGATCCTGATGCTCGAATCGGCAGCAGGAGGTGGCGGCATCGAGACGCTCACCTGGCGCTCACTCCCGGATACACCGCTCGATCCCGAGGTGGCCGTTGTGGCGTACGTCCTGGTTCTGGCGGGGCTCGCGGCGAAGATCGGCTGGGCGCCCGTTCACAACTGGCTGCCCGACGCGCACTCGGAGGCGCCGGCTCCGGTCTCGGCACTTCTCTCGGCCGCCCTCCTCCCGGCCGTGCTGCTCGTTGCGTGGCGCACCGAGCAGGCGCTCGCACCGACGATCGGCGCGCGCACGGCGAGTGGCGTCCTCGTCGGCTTCGGCCTGGCATCGCTCGCCGTCGCAGTCCCGTTCCTCTGGCAGTCGCAGGCGTGGAAGCGCCTGCTCGCCTACTCGAGCCTCGAGCACATGGGCGTCATTGCCCTCGGTGTCGGCTTCGGAGGGTCGCTCGCGCTCGCAGGCGTCGCGATACACGTCGTCGGTCACGCCCTCGCCAAGGCGCTCGGCTTCTACGCGGCGACGCCCCTCCTTGCGCACGAACCACGCGCTGCAGGCCACGGCGTCGGTGGGATCGGTCGCACGGAGCCGGCATTGGGGGCGTCTCTCGGCGTCTCCCTGGGGGCGCTCGCCGGATTGCCGCCGTCGCCGCTCTTCGTCAGCGAGGTCCTCATCGTCGCCGGCGGGTTCCAGGTCGGTCGCCCCTGGGCCGCCGGAGCCGCCGCCCTCCTGCTCGCTCTCGGCTTTCTGGGGCTGGCACACGCGCTGATCGAGACGGTGATCGGACGGCCGCGCGGCCGCGAGCGCCAACCGTCTCCCGGCCTTCGGGCGGTCACGACGCTGACGATCGTCGCCGTGCCGCTGCTGCTTGCACTCACCGCGACCGCTCTGTGGCTGCCCGACTCGGCGATCGTGCGCGAGCTGATGAGAGGGATCGGATGAGCGACCAGCCCGCGACACCGGCGATGTACCGCGACGCCGTTGGCTCCGCGCTGGCCGACGGCTGGCGGTTCGCGAGCCTGCATGCCACACCCGGAGCCAGCGGATCGGTGGTGCGGGCGCTTCTCAGCGACGCGAGCGGCGCGCACCGCATCGAGAGCACTGCCACCGTGGATGGCACCGCCCCCTCGATCGTGGACGTCACACCGGCGGCGGGCTGGGACGAGCGCGAGGCACACGACCTCTACGGCGTCCGCTTCGACGGACACGAGCCTCTGCGGCCCCTCGTCGATCACGACGTCCCGCTCGAGCGCGTCGCCACCCGAGTTGACGGCGTCGATCCGTATCAGGTCGCGGTCGGCCCCGTCCACGCCGGAGTGATCGAGTCCGGGCACTTCCGCTTTCACGTCGTCGGCGACCTGATCCTGCATGTCGACGCTCGGCTCTTCTACAAGCACCGTGGGCTCGAGCGCGCGGCGGAAGGGCGTACGCTCACGGACGGGCTCGGGGTGATCGCACGCTCGTGTGCGGCCTGTTGGGTCACGAACGCGTGCGCGTACGCGCACGCGTGCGAGGAGGCGCTCGGGCTCGTCTCCACCCCCGAGGTCGCACGGGCGCGGACGATTCTGCTCGAGCTCGAGCGTGCCTGGAACACTCTCAACGACCTCGGCGCGATCTGCGCCGGCGTCGGCCTCGCGGCCGGGACGAGCCGTTTCTCGGCGCTGGTCGACGACGCACGGCGCCTGAACGAGCGTCTCACCGGCCATCGCTTCCTCTTCGGCTCGATCGTCGTCGGCGGGAGCGCTCTCGAGTTGGACGCGTCGCAGGTAGCCGACGCCCGCGAGACGCTCGACCGAATCCGGGCAGAGTCGTCCCGTGCCTGGAAGTCGCTCCTCTTCAACAGCTCCTTCATGGACCGAATGCCGGACATCGGAATCGTGAACGCCGACCGCGCGAACGAGCTCGGGGTGGTCGGCCCCGCTGCCCGTGCCGCCGGCGTCGCGGAGGACGTCCGAACCGTGAGCCCCCGGCTTGCGTACGGGGACTTCGAGCCGGCCGCTCTTCGCCGCGCCGTCGGCGATGTGCAGGCCCGTCTCGAGCAACGCGCGCTCGAATTGCTCCCGTGCCTCGACATCCTCGACCGTCTCCTCCGAGATGCGGTTCGTCCGTCGCCCGGAATCACGGCGGGCGACTCGGCTGCCATCGGCGTCGGCCGGGTCGAGAGCCCGCGCGGCGCGACGACGTGCGTCGTCGAACGCGACCACGACCGCGTGGCGCGTGTCCGGCTCCGAACCGGCTCCTACGCCAACTGGCCGGCTGTCGCCGCCTCCGCCGCCGGCAACCTGCTCCCCGATTTCCCGCTGATCAACAAGAGCTTCGAGCTCTGCTACGCCTGCGTCGACCGGTGACATGCTGACGCTTCTCCGTGATCTCCGCAGGCTGAGGCGCTCGCTCGATCTCTCCCCGGCTGAGCGTCCCGGGTCGCTTGCGGTCCGGCACGTCGACTGCGGCTCCTGCAACGGCTGCGAGCACGAGCTGACGCTGGTCTCCAGTCCCGTCGTCGACATGGCCCGCTACGGTCTGGCAATCGTTGCCTCGCCCCGCCACGCAGATGTGCTCCTCGTTACCGGGCCGGTGACGAGGCGGATGCGTTCGCCGCTCCTGACGGCCTACGCGGCGATGCCCGAGCCGCGTCGCGTCGCGTCGCTCGGAGATTGCGCGCTCGGTCGCGGCGTCGAGGGCGCTCCCTCCGAAATCGTGGGGGCAGTCGAGGACGTGCTGCCGGTCGATTTGCGGATCCCCGGCTGCCCTCCTACCCCCGAGGCCATCGCGACCGCTCTGATCGAGCTCATCGACGGGCGGTCATCGACGTGAGCGTTCCGGCGAGGCGCGCACGCCGGCGCACCCATCTCTGGTTCGTCGTCTACACGCTCGTCGTCGTCGTCGTATGCGCCGTCAGCCTCGCGACGAAGCAGTATTCCGTCGCCGCAACAGCGTTTCTGATCGCGGTCGTGTTCGCATGGTTCACGCGGTGGCTCTGGCGGAGGCGGTGAGCGGCCTCACGACGTGATCGCGCGGCGGTACGAGTGGTTCGCGTTCAGCTTCCCGAGCAGGTAGTCACCGTACGTGACGGCATCGAAGCGCGGCTCGGCGCCGTCGGGCACGCAACTCGGAAGTGGTGAGACCACCGCGTCTGCGGCCGGGTCGAAGAAGTACGGGATCGAGTAGCGATCCCGGCCCGTGCGGTTGAGAACGCGGTGGGGCGTCGAGCGGAGCACGCCGTTCGACCACCGCTCGCCGATGTCACCGACGTTCAGCACGAAGGCGCCGGCGCGCGGAGGCGCGTCGAGCCACGTCTGGCGGTCCGGCGCGCGCACCTGCAGGCCACCGTTCTCGTCCTGGGCGAGGATCGTCAGGAACCCGTAGTCGGTGTGGGGATTCGAGCCGAACTCGTCGTCTGGCCCCGTCGGGTCCTGCGGCGGGTAGTGCAGAAGCCGGAGGAACGTCGTGGGGTGTGCGAATAGCCCCCGGAGCGCGCCGCTCTCGACACCGAGCGCGGCCTCGAAGACGGAAAGCAGCCGTCGCGCGAGATCCTGCAACGCCTCCTCGTAGGCGGTGATCGCCTCCCGGAATCCGGGCAGCCGTGGCCACTGGTTCGGCCCGGCGAGCGGGTCACGACGACGTCCGGGATCGTCCGGATCGGCCTCGTGCATCACCATGAGCGACTCGCTCAGATTCGGCTTCGTCGCCTTCTGGATCGACGACGAGACGATCTTCGACTCCGCGAACGGCATGTACCCCCTGTGGAAGGCATTGACCTGGAGGGCGAGCTTCTCGGCCAACGGCAACGCGTGGAAGCGCCTCGAGGCCTCGAAGGCGCCGTCGACGAGCCGCTGGTCGATCCCGTGGCCCTCGAGGTAGGCAAAGCCGACGTCGGCGTACGCACGGCGGAAATCGGTCGCGACGTCGGCCGATTCGAGATCGATGACGGGTATCGACGCGTTCATGTGGCGATCGCCTCGACTGCTTTCCGGGCGAAGGCGACACAGGAGCGACGGCGGTCGGGGGACGGAGCGGGCACGTCGCAAGCCTAGCCCGAAGAAACGTGTCCCAAAGAGCGCGGGAAATCCTGCCGAGGGGATGGAACCACACGGGCCGGTGCAGTAGGTTGGGCCTGATGGTGGACCGGCTCGACGAGGAGCGGCTCGAGATCCTTCGCGGCTGGGGAGCGGGGCTCTCGGGCGACGACCGCGAGGAGCTGCGAGCGGCCGGCAAGGCGATCATGGTCCTGATCGAGGAGATCGACCGACTTCAGGTCGATCTGTGGAACGCGCGCGTCGATCAGCGTGACGCCGCACGACCACTCGTCGCGCCACGCCAGGGCGCCTCGCTCCGGGCGCGGCTCAGCGACAGCAGTCAGACGATCTGACGGGCCGCACGGGTGGCCGATGCCCCGGACGGGGGAGGCGGCCGCTCCCGGCCGAAGGGGGTGCGTCCGCCCAACGGGACGACGGTCGGTGAATTCAGCCTGCAAGTGGCGAGTGATCTGCACGAGCTTGCCGGAGATGGCGCGTTGCGCGGTCGGTGGGCTCCAAGTTATGGTTTCACCGATCCACGAAAACGGGGAGTGTGACAATGGCGAGCATCCTCTTTGTGCGTGTCGACTCGGACGTCGAGGCGGAGGAGTTGGAACGGCGAGTAGTCGAGCGGCGGCCGCAGTTTCTCCAGGTGCCGGGGCTCGTGCAGAAGATCTACGGTCGCGACCCGGACACCGGTGCCTGGTGCGGAATCTACTTCTTCGAGAGCGACGAGGCACTCGCTGCGTACCGTGGGAGTGAGCTCGCACGGACGATCCCAGTCGCGTATGAGGCGACCGCCGTCCGGGCCGAGGTCTACGACGTTGTGTTCCCTCTCCTGCCAGAGCGGGGACCTCTGCCGCCCGGTTCCGCGGGATAGGCGGCCTCACCCGGTGCGGTCAGGTCACGCTCTTGGGCGCCAGTGGCGTGGGGTATCCAGGTTCCGGGCTAACGGTCGTCACTCGGTCTTCGTGATTCACGAGCCGGTGTGGAGGGCGACCGATCAGACTCTTGCCTCAAGTGACCGCGTCGACGCGGCCTCGGCTTCTTGATTGCGCTCATGGTGCATCCCTCTCAGCGCAACGCCCCCGTGCAAGGCGACTGTACCGCCCGCCCGGAGGGCGTGCGAAGCATACGAGAATGAATGATCGGGGTATGCCGGGTGCAGTCCAGCATCCCTCTATTCTAGACGGTTTGGGGGCGGCGTCAGGCTTCGTAGCAGGCGACCGAGCCCCGGACGGCTACTCCGTCGGCCGTGCCCTCAAAGGTGGCGGTGATGCCGTCGACCATCCCGTCCACCTGTCCGTCATAGCTGCCTTCGGCGTTGTTCCAAATGAGTGTCCATGAGCCGCCGGACCATTCGAGCGCGAGATTGACCATGTTGATCTTGCCCTCCGCACCGTCGCTCAAGATGAGGCAGAGTTCGGGCTCACCCTCGAGCGAAGAGCCGCTGCCGGTGGAGACCTGGAGCCAGTTCCGGTTCGGGGGAGGCGGATCGAACGTGGCGAACCCAGCGGATCCGGTGGCAGGAACCGTGGCCGCAGGAACCGTGGCCGCAGGAACCGTGGCCGCAGGAACCGTGGCCGCAGGAACCGTTGCGGTCTGGGCCGGGGACGTGTCCGTGGTGGGTGCCGCCGAGTCGGTGGTGCCGCCACAGGCAGCCACGACGAGCGCGAAGACCGTAACGAGAGTCAGCCATCCGAGCCTGCCCATACTTCGGAATCGCAAGAGATCGTCCGAACGTCAACCATCGGCCGGGCGGGCGACGCGGTCAACGCTCCTGGGAACTCCACTTCACCGCAGGGCTGTTGGCACCGCACCGGCTGGCGGGCCGTGAAACCTTCAGCGGGGCCCCTTACGCCTACGAACCTGACCCGGTCACTTCGAGAACCCCGTGCTCTTGAGATTTGCCGAATAGGCCCTCCTGGGACTCGAACCACAGTTCGCTTGCAGTTCCGCTTGCAGATGCCCGGGCCTGCACTGCCTTTGCCAACAAGAAAAGCCCCGTTTCCGGGGCTTTCCTCAAAGCGGATGATGAGACTCGAACTCACGACCTTCTGCATGGCAAGCAGACGCTCTACCAACTGAGCTACATCCGCGCAGGCCCGAGTATAGCGCCGCCCGCCTTCCCACCGTCTCTTTCACCACTCGGAGCCCGCGGGAAAGCCGCAGCAGATGTGCACGGAACCCGGATGGACGCGGCTCGGTTGCGTGGTGCCATACGGGTAGGGCTTGTTCCCAGCAGGAGGTGCGCGATGGCCACCACCACGGTCACGGACCCCGTCGAAACGGCCGGCGGCTCGCTCGTCGACGTCACGTCGGAGGAGTTTGCTCGTCGACTCGCCGCACACGGTCACGACGCCGCCGAGATCCGTCGCCTCTGGGACGAGCTCACGGTTCCGGGGAACGGGACTCCGCCCCTTCCAGCGTCGCAGGGATGGACATCGGAGCGCCTGCTCGGCATGGGACCGGTGATCGCCGTCTACCTCGGCCTTCTCCTCGTGGTCGCCGCATCGGTCTCGCTCCTTGCGATCTACTGGGAGACGCTTGGGACAGCAGGTGTCCTCGTACTCGCGGTCGCCTACCTCGTTGCCTCCCTGGGCGCCGCCGAGGCCCTTCGGCGTCGCGACCTCGTTCAACCCGCTGACGTGCTCGAGACGGTGAGTGTTGGCTGGATCGGCCTGACGACGTACGCAGTCCTGGAGCTGATCGGGGTCTGGCCGGAAGGCGCAAGCGACCTCGGGCGGCTCCACGTCGGACTGACGGCAATCGCAGCCGTGGGGTTGGCCTCGGCGCTCCTGCTGTTCGCGCTCCGTCCCGATCCTCTCCTGATCGTGCCGATGGCTGCGGCAACGGCCGTGCTCGCCGTCGACCTGGCCGAGCTCGTGTTCGGCGAGAGCATGGACGATCTCAGCGCCCTGCAGATCGGCGGCTTCGTCCTGCCGGTCGGGCTGAGCTGGATCGCGGTCGGGCTCTGGCTCGACGTCGCGAGCCGGCGGCGCTACGCCGCGTGGGCTCATCTCACGGGGCTGATCCTCGCCGGGATCGCAATCGTCGCGATGGTGCCGAAGACGGTTCCCGGCTTCGCTCTCGTCGGTGCGCTCGGCGCCCTCGCGCTGTTCATCTCCGCGTTCGTGCGGCACTGGAGCTTCACGGTCATCGGTGCCCTGGGCGTCCTGATGGCGACGATTGCGGCCATGGGACTTCTCGGGGGAGTTGCGCCGCTCGTGATCGCGGTCGTGGGAATCGCGCTCATCGCCGTCGGGCTGCGATGGTCGCGATGGCGCACCTCGATCCGAAACGCCGTGCTCGCCGTGATGCCGCCGGCGGTACGCAGCTTCGTCACGCGACTCTCCCCGTAGTGGCTGCTCCACCGGGGCCGAGACGGATCTCGGCGCAGTGCGCGAGGATCTGAAGGGACGACCCACGAGTTCTTCATCCTCGGATTCCGCTCAGTCGATCGGCAAACGTCGTACGCCTCGCCGAGGCAGGTCGAACGACTCCAGCTCGAACAGGAGGCAGCGCGCGACCAGCTCCGCGCCCATAGAACGCCTTCCAGCGCACAGTTCCCGGGCTACCCGACGTGCTGGACGGCCCGGGTCAGACCCCGTCGAATGCCTCCACCGCCGCGTCCGCGATCCGCCGGGCCGCCTCGGCGCGATTCGCCGCGTTCACGATCGCCCGCAACGACGCGGTGAGGATCGAGCCGTGGATGCCGACACCCCAGAAGGCCTCGTCTCCCACGTCGGCCTCGACGTACGCTGCGGCCTTCGCGTCTGCGCTGGCCGACATCGCATGCTCTTGGTAATCGCGGATCGCGATCGAGACGCCGAAGGCCTTCTCGAACGCGTCGACGAGGGCAGCGAGCGGGCCGTTCCCGTCTCCTTCGATCACGCGCTCGACCCCGTCTACGAGGACGCGTGCGGCGATTTGATCGGAGTCCTCCTCGCTCGAGTGGCTGTACGCGACGAGCTGATACGGGTTCGTGTGGGCGAGGTAGTGGTCGGTAAAGGCTTCCATCAGCTCCGCGCCGGTCAGCTCTCCCCCACGCGCATCGGTGATCCGCTGCACCTGCCGGGCGAAGTCGACCTGGAGCCCACGCGGCAGCTCGAGGTTGTGATCGGCCGCCATCAGATACGCGACGCCGCCCTTCCCCGACTGCGAGTTGACACGGATGATCGCCTCGTAGCTGCGCCCGACGTCCTTGGGGTCGATCGAGAGATACGGGACGTCCCAGACTTCGGAGCCCGAGCGTGCCTGTGCGTCCATCCCCTTCTTGATCGCATCCTGATGCGAGCCGGAGAACGCCGTGTAGACGAGCTCTCCCACGTAGGGATGCCGCGGATGAACGGGGAGCTCATTGCAGTCCTCGACGATCGCACGCGCCTCGTCGATCTGTGAGAAGTCGAGCTCCGGGTCGACACCCTGGGTGAAGAGATTGAGCGCGATCGTGACGATGTCGACGTTCCCCGTCCGCTCACCGTTCCCGAAAAGCGTCCCCTCGACGCGCTCGGCGCCCGCCATCAGCCCGAGCTCGGCGGTCGCAACCGCCGTGCCGCGATCGTTGTGGGGATGCACGGACAGGATGGCCGCGCCGCGATAGGAGAAGTGGCGCCCGAACCATTCGATGCGGTCGGCGTACACGTTCGGCGGGAACTGCTCCACGGTTGTCGGGAGGTTCACGATCATCTTCGCCTCGGGCGTCGGCCCCCACTCGGCAGCTACCCGCTCGCAGATCTCGAGTGCGTAGTCGAGCTCGGTGTGGTGGAAGCTCTCGGGCGAATACTGGAAAACGACCTCGGTGGCCGTCTCTCCGGCGAGCCGTCTGCACAGCGTCGTGCCGTTGACAGCGAGCTCGGTGACACCCTCCTTCTCCATCCGGAACACGACGCGCCTCTGGGTCACCGACGTCGAGTTGTAGAGGTGCATGATCGCCCTGCGCGCGCCGTCGATCGCCTCGAAGCTGCGCTCGATGAGCTCGGGCCGGGCCTGCGTCAGCACCGCGATCGTGACGTCGTCGGGGATCAGATCCTGGTCGATGAGCGTGCGCACGAAGTCGAAGTCCGCCTTCGAGGCGGAGGGGAAGCCGACCTCGATCTCCTTGATGCCGAGTGCGACGAGGAGGTCGAAGAAACGGCGCTTGCGGCCGGCGTCCATGGGGTTGACGAGCGCCTGGTTGCCGTCGCGGAGGTCGGTGGAGCACCACACGGGCGCGCGCTCGAGAACCCGGTCGGGCCAGGTCCGGTCGGGCAGGGAAACGGTCTCGTAGGGACGGTATTTCTGAAACGGCATCGACACCGGTGGGTCGGACATTCGGCTCAACTCCTCTGGAGGACAGACTGCTCCCGTTGGATGCGGGTGCACGGGCATGGGTATGTCGTCACTCGATTCCCCTAGCGGGGAAGGAGGAGGGCAAGCGCGAGCACGCCGAGGCCGGCGGTGCGATCGATCTGCGGCTCGCTGGTCATCGGAGCGCACGATACCGCAGACAGGCGAGCCGTGCGACCTATCCCGCGGTGTCGAGCGCATCGTTCACGAGCTGGTCTGCGAGCTCGTTGTGCTCGCGACGAACCGCCGTGTAGCGGACGTCGCCGACCTCACGCGCGAGCCGCGTCGCCTCGATGCTCAGCTGGCGCAGGGCGGCGTTCTTGATCTTGTACTCGCCACGCATCTGCTTGACCATCAGCTCGGAGTCGGAGACGACCTCGATCTCGGTGAGGCCGAGCTCGGCTGCCCGCCGAAGCCCGTTCACGAGCGCCGTGTATTCGGCCACGTTGTTCGTCTGCACGCCGATGGCATCGCCGCGGGAGTCGAGGACGACACCGTCCGCGTCCTCGAGGACGAACGCCGCCGCGGCCGGCCCGGGGTTGCCGCGGGCGCCACCGTCGGTGTAGAGCTTCACGGTCACGGAACGTCGAAGACGATGCCCTGCGCGAGCGGAAGCTCGCTCGTGAAGTTCACGGTCGCGGTCTGCCGCCGCATGTACGCCTTCCACGCGTCGGAGCCCGACTCACGACCGCCACCGGTCTCCTTCTCGCCCCCGAAGGCCCCGCCGATCTCCGCGCCGCTCGGGCCGATGTTCACGTTCGCGATCCCGCAATCCGATCCCGAGCTCGCGAGGAACCGCTCCGCCTCGCGAAGATCGGTGGTGAAGATCGACGACGCAAGGCCCTGCGGGACGCCGTTGTGGAGCGCCATCGCCTCGCCCGGGTCGGAGTACGTCAGGACATAGAGAAGCGGTGCGAACGTCTCCCGCTCGACGATCGCGGTCTGGGCGGGCATCCGCACAAGCGTCGGGCTCGCGTACCACGCGTCGGGGAGGTCGGCGGCGAGCGCACGCTCGCCGCCGGCGACGATCTCGCCGCCGGCCTCGCGCACCTCGGCGAGTGCCTCCTCGAGACGGGCGAACGCATCGCCGCTGATCAGGGGGCCGACGAGCGTTCCGGGCTCGCGCGGATCCCCGATCGGGACAGTGGCGTAGGCGGCAGCGAGGCGGTCGACGACCTCGTCGGCGATCGACTCGTGGACGATGAGTCGTCGCAGGCTCGTGCAGCGCTGGCCTGCCGTGCCGACTGCGGAGAACAGCACGCCGCGGACGACGAGGTCGAGGTCGGCACTCGGCGCGACGATGGCCGCGTTGTTTCCCCCGAGCTCGAGGAGCGAGCGGCCGAGTCGAGCCGCGATGCGGGGCGCCAGCGCCTTCCCCATCTCGGTCGATCCGGTAGCCGAGACGAGCGGGACCCGCGGGTCGTCGGCAAGCTGGCTCGCACGATCGGCACCCCCGATCACGAGCTCGGCGAGACCCTCGGGTGCGCCGCCGAAGCGCTCGATCGCGCGCCGGAGGAGGGACGTGCAGGCAAGGGCGGTCAGCGGCGTCCGCTCGGACGGCTTCCAGATGACGGGATCGCCACAGACGAGTGCAAGCGCAGAGTTCCAGCTCCAGACCGCGACGGGGAAGTTGAACGCGCTGATCACGGCGACGGGCCCGAGCGGATGCCAGGTCTCGGTGAGACGGTGGCCTGGACGCTCCGAGGCGATCGAGCGTCCGTACAGCTGGCGTGAGAGCCCGACGGCGAAGTCGCAGATGTCGATCATCTCCTGTACCTCGCCGAGCCCTTCCTGGGAGATCTTCCCGACCTCGAGCGTGACGAGCGCTCCGAGCGCGTCCTTCTCGCGCCGGAGCTCCTCGCCGAGGAGCCGCACGAGCTCCCCGCGATGCGGTCCCGGCACGTCACGCCACGCCACGAACGCCTCTGTCGCCCGCGCGATCGCCGTATCGGTTGCCGCGGCGTCCGTTCGTCCGACCCGTGCGATCTCCTCACCGGTGATCGGCGTGCGGACGACGAGGTCGCCCTCGCTGACCTGTGCGGTGCCGACGCCGAGTTGCTCGAGGAGTGCCGAAGCCTCGCGGGCCGCGCTCACGTGCTCAGATGCGTTCAATCGTGGGAATGAGGCGGCCGTCGTCGCCGACCGTCGCGTTCCAGACCTGGTAGCTGGCGTCGAGATCGGCGATGTCCTGGCCTCGTTCGGCGACGCGAACCGGCTGCGAAGACTCCGGCGACACACGGTACTGGTACCAGCTGATGTCCCAGGCGAAGGTGAGGACCATCTCCGAGTTGACACCGGAGAGAGGGGTGATCGATGCCTTCGGGTCGCCGAGCGCCTTCGCGACTCCGGCGATCGTCCGCCGGAACTGCGTCGCGTTGAACAACTCGGCCGCCTCGACGAGAGCCATCTCGTCGTTGCCGAGCCGTCGCAGGATCGGCTCGCTGACAACCGGCTCGACCTCCTCGTCGCGCGCCCCGAGGAGCGACTGCCACATCGATCTCTGCCGTCGCCGCCGGGCGGGCTGCTGTTGGAACGGAGAGACCGGAACGCCCTCCCTGGTCCAGCCGTGATCGACCGCCGTCTCGGAGCAGAGCGGGCACACGTCCACGAAGGTGTTGCCGTCCCGCGAGTAGCGGAGCGCGCGCTCGCCCTGGAGCAGGGTGCGCTCGCAGACGACGCACGTTCGGGTGGCAGTGGTCTTGATCACTCGCATGGGGCGACCACTATAGCCCCGATGCAGGGACTTTCCCAACCAACCCGTCAGGCATGCACGGGATCGCGCGCCTTCTGCGTCTCGTCGATCACCTTCTGGGCAACGTGGGCGGGCACCTCGTCGTAGCGAAGGAAGTGCATCGAGTACTCGCCCCGTCCCCCCGTCATCGACGTCAGGGATTGCGCGTAGGTGAGCACCTCGGCCATCGGCACCTCGGCCTTGATCGTCGTCATGCCGGCCGCCGGCTCCATGCCGTGCAGCCGGCCGCGGCGCGAGTTGAGGTCACCGTTGACGGGGCCGACGGCCTCGTCGGGGACGGTCACGTCGAGTTCCATGATCGGCTCGAGCAACACGGGCGACGCCTTCGTGTACGCCTCCTTCCAGGCCATCGAGCCCGCGATCTTGAACGCCATCTCGGAGGAGTCGACGTTGTGGTACGACCCGTCGACAAGGCGGACCCTGACGCCCTGGACAGGTGCGCCGGCAAGCTCGCCGTGGGCCATCGCCTCCTGGACACCCTTGTCGACCGCGGGCCTGAAGCTCTGCGGAATTACGCCGCCCACGATCTGATCGACGAACTCGTAGCCGACGCCGCCGTCGAGCGGCTCGATCACGATGTGGCAGTCACCGAACTGGCCGCGCCCCCCGGTCTGCTTCTTGTAGCGCCCGTGCGCGCGCGCTTCGGAGCGAATCGTCTCGAGGTAGGGCACCCGAGGCGGGTGCAGCTCGACGTCGACAGAGAATCGCCGCTTGGCGCGCTCGAGCGCGACCTCGACGTGCATCTGACTCATGCCGGAGAGGATCTCCTCGCCTGTTTGCTGGTTGCGGCGCAGCTGGAGTGTCGGGTCCTCCTCCGCCAGTCGTCGGATCGCCGCCGCCACTTTCTCCTCGTCGCCCTTCGACTTCGGCGTGACCGCGAAGCTCATCACGGGCTCGGGGAACTCGATCTCGGGAAGCTCGGCACTGATCTCCCGATCGGTCAGCAGGTCGCCCGTTCGCACGTCCTTGAGCTTCGCGACGGCGCCGATATCCCCCTCGCCGAACTCTTTGACGCTCGTGTGCTCCTTGCCCTGGAGCTGCAGCAGTGTTCCCATCCGCTCCTTCGCATGGCCGCGTGCGTCGACGAGCGTCGAGTCGGCGGTGACCGAACCGCAGAGCACGCGGAAGAGGTTGATCCGGCCGGCGAACGGGTCGGCGAGCGTCTTGAAGACGAAGGCGGCGGAGTCGGCCCCCTCGACCTCGATCGGAGCGCCGAGCTTGGCGGGCGACGGTACCCCCTCGACGATCAAGTCGAGGAGCGCGTGCGTACCGAGGTTCTTGGTGGCAACGCCGCACGCGACCGGGAACACCTCGCCCTTCGTGATCGCGAGCTTCAGCGCCGAGGCAACCGCGTGCGGGTCGAGCTCCTCGCCGCCGAGGTACTGCTCCATCAGCGCCTCGTCGGTCTGGACGACCTCGTCGAGGAGCTTCTCGCGGTACTCCTGTGCGAGCTCGAGCATTTCCTCGGGGATCTCGGCCGGCTCTCCCTCCTTGCCGCCGTCCGGGCTCGTGTACGCGCACATGTGGAGCACGTCGACGATTCCCGTCAGCTCGTGCTCGGAGCCGATCGGAAGGTGGACGGCGACGCACCGGGACGAGAACTGCTCCTGGATCTGGGCGAGCGCGCGGTAGAAGTCGGCGCGCTCACGGTCGAGCATGTTGACGAAGAGGACGCGGGCGAGGCCGAGATCGTCGGCGAGGTGCTTGACGCGCGCAGTTCCGACCTCGAGCCCCATGACGGCATTGACGACGACGAGCGCGCCCTCGACGACGCGGAGCGCGCATCGAGCCTCCCCCTGGAAGCTCGGGTCGCCCGGCACGTCGATGAAGTTGAGCTTCCGTCCCTGCCAGTTCGTGTGCGCGAGTGTCAGCGAGATCGACATCCGCCGCCTCTGCTCGTCCTCGTCCCAGTCGCTGACGGTCGTTCCCGCGTCGACCGAGCCGAGGCGATTGATCTCCTCGGTCTGGTAGAGCAACGCTTCGACGAGGGAGGTCTTGCCGGTCCCACGATGGCCGACGACGGCGACGTTGCGGATCTTTCCGGGCTCGATGGCGGCCATGGGCGTCCGTTCCTCCTCGGGGGGTGTCTGGTACGTCCGAGTCTAGAGGGATGCCGTCCGGCCGTGCGCGCGCATCGGTCGGCCCGGGGAGAGACTCCAACCTCTCCTCAGGGTGTGCGGTGGGCCGCCGCTACGTCTCGGCCGCTTCGCGCATCCCGCCGGAGAGACGGGCCTTGAGCCGAAGCACGGCCTTCGTGTGGAGCTGGGACACGCGCGACTCGGTGACGCCGAGCACCTCTCCGATCTCGCGGAGGGTGAGCTCCTCGTAGTAGTAGAGCGTGACGACGAGCTTCTCGCGCTCGGGCAGTCGGGCGATCGAGTCGCCCAGCGCCTCGCGCATCTCGCTCTGCTCGAGGGAGAACTCCGGGTCGGGAGCATCCTCGTCCTCGATCGTGTCGATCAGGGCGATCTGGTCGCCGGCGCCGGAGGGTGACCAGAGCTCGTCGAGTGCCGCCATCGAGGATCGTGAGATCTCGGAAAGGCTGCCTTCGAGTTCCTCGATCGTGATCCCGACCTTGTCCGCGATCTCCTCGTCGGTCGGCGCTCGGTGGAGTCGCCGCTCGAGCTCCGCGATCGCCCGCTCGATCTCACGGGCCCGGGTGCGCACGGAGCGCGGCACCCAGTCGAGCGACCGCAGCTCGTCGATGATTGCTCCCCTGATGCGGCTGATGGCATACGTCTCGAACTTGATCTCGCGGTCCGGATCGAAGCGCTCGATCGCGCCGATCAGGCCGAGCAGGCCGTACGAGACGAGATCCTGCTCGTCGACGTGTGCAGGGAGCGTCGCCCCGAGACGACCGGCAACGAACTTGACGAGCGGCGCGTACGTCAGGATCAACCGATCGCGCAACGCTTGGTCGCGCGTCTTGCGGTAGTCCTGCCACAGCGCCTGCGTCTCACTTCCAGGCTTTACGGACACGTCCACAGAATACGCCGTGCGCGCCAGAAACCTTCTTTAGAAGCGTCTAGCTTCTCGGCCAGGCCTTGCGGGCGAGGTCCGCCATCCAGAGCGAGAGGCCCCCCGCCGCGAGACCTATGACGAGCGCGCGACCACCGGAGAGCACTGCGTACACCGCGAGACCGCCCAGCAGAAGGGCGATCGCAAGGAACAGGATCGAGAGCAAGCGACGCTGCACGGTGCCGAGGCTACACTGGGCTGTGCAACCCAGGGGCGTGGCTCAATTGGTAGAGCACCGGTCTCCAAAACCGGGGGTTGCAGGTTCGAGTCCTGCCGCCCCTGCTGGGTCAAACAGGCGCAATCCGGCCTCTAAAGCGGGTTTGCGCCTGTTTCGCTTGCGCATCGTTCGTCCGCTGGAATCCGCTGGAATCCGAAACTGGCCCCACTGGCGCACATTCTGGCGCACAGCACAGCCCCACGAGGGATCCGAGTCGCGAGTTGCTCGTGTTCTGCCCGGCGTGCTGGCAGCGGGAGTTCGGGAGCGAGAAGGTGGAAGGCCCGCCGGGTGGCGGGCCTTCCTGTTCAGTGCGTTTCGATTGTCAGGTACGTGCGGGAGCCGACAAAGCCCTGTCGACGCGGCCCGCACACCGACCGGAAGCCGGTCAAGAGGAGCAGTGCGCGCCGCTCTCCACCCAGGTCTTGGGGGTGAGTTTAATCCCCAGCGCGGCGTGAACCTCACGTCCGTTCTGGAGCGCCTGACCGAGGTTCGACGAGCTGACAATGCAGCCCTGTGCCTCCTTGCCGTACGCGTTACCGGCCGAAGCCACAGCCGGAATCGCCAACGCCGCAACCGCGAACGCAGAGGCAATGATCTTCTTCATCCTGTTCCCCCTCTTCCCCTGGCAGCCGTCTCATACAGCCACCCATTGAAATATCACTTTAGGCATCGCACAAACGAACGTCAAGGGAGCGGGACTGTGCCCTGTGGACGCTGCGGCACGGCACCTGACCTACACCCGGAGGTAGCTCCGGTTTCACGCGGCTTTCCAGCCGCTGCTCACCGGCCCCACCCCCTCCGTGCTTCTAGCCACCCCTGGGGGCGACGCTCACGCGGGTTGGTGGCGGGGAAGCCGAGCAGCCTGTCTGCTTGGGCAGCCGTCAGGCTGCGGGGAAACCGCGGCAATGAGGTCGCGGACGCCGTGCGCAGTGGCCGGGGGACTCCGTGGCTATCGAGCCGGTGCACCCCAGCCGCGAGCGCGATGACAAGGTCGCGCCGCTTCCAGATCCTCGACGATCTCCTGCGCGATCACGTCCGGCGGCGGCAGGCTGTCGATCGGTTCAGGACACCCGGCGGGCTTTGCGTTCGTACATCGTCGTGTCGGCTTGTTCGATTAGGTCGGTGATCGCTCCGGGTGACCGTGGGTCGGCGAGGGAACGGCCGACACTGAGGGAGAGGGTGTACGGTGTGGCGGCCGTGTGGTTGTGGTTGGCGACGGCTGTGTCGATGCGAGCAGCCACGCGCGCCAGTGATTCTGTTGAAGCTTCGCCGATGATGAGGCAGAACTCGTCGCCACCGACTCGGGCTGCGACATCGGTCGGCCTCGTCTGCTCGCCGAGGATCGCGGATGTCGCTCTCAGGGCGTGGTCGCCTGCTCCGTGCCCAAAGCGGTCGTTGATGTCCTTCAAGCCGTCTAGGTCGATGAACAGCACGCCCAGCGGGCGGCCCGTCAACCGTGCGTTGTAGAGCATTTGAGCGCCCGCCGTGGTCAGCCCGCGTCGGTTGTAGAGACCCGTGAGTTCGTCGAGGCTGGCGAGCTTCTCGAGCGTCTGCGCCTGATCGGCGAGCTGCTTCGATTGTTCCTGCAACCGCTCTTCAGCCTGCTTGCGTTCAGTGATGTTTCGCGAGATCCCGAAGACACCGACGACGGTGCCGTTTCGGTCTCGCAGCGGAACCTTCGTCGTCGAGACCCAGGCTCGGCGGCCGTCAGCCCAGCTCTCCTGCTCCTCGATGTCGACAAGCGGCTCGCCGGTTTGCATCAACAGCTGCTCGTCTGCGAACGCCTTCCGGGAGTGCTCCTCCCCGAAAAAGTCGAAATCACTGTGGCCGATCGCTTCCGTCGGCTCCGACAGCCCTAACCATGTGGCCAGCGCGCTGCTGATCCTCAGGAACCGGCTCTGTGCGTCCTTGAAGTACACATGGTCGGGCGTGTTCTCAAGCAGCGCATCGAGCAGGTACCGATCGTCAACAAGCTCCTCCGGCCCGCGTCGTAGCGGCGCTAGCTCACCGCCGACACCGACGTCCCTCCCGTGCGATGAAGAATCGCCGTCCACCCGAAACAGATCGACACCTCCCACGTGGATCTTTAGCACTCATCCCATCTGTGAGATCGCCGCCGCCTTGTGCGGGAAATGTGCCCCTGCACGATGCGCCTGGCAACGCCGAGCGACCGGTACGACGGAAGCAACCCTCGGCGCCAACGCAGGTCCCGGCAAGTTCGCACCATCGCCTGCGCCAGCTACCGGACGCTGCCGCTCAACCAGAATGACATTGAGTTGGGAAATGATGCTCCTATGACTGTCAAGTCATGATCGGCTCGCTGTTGAGGACGCGGTAGAGGTGGCGGGCGAGGTAGCGTTTGAGGAGGCGGACGGCGTCGCGGGAGGTCTTTCCTTCGGCGACGCGGCGGGCGATGTAGTCCTTGGTTGCGGGGTCGTGCAGCCGGCGGTGGAGGATGACGGTGTGGAGGGCTCGGTTGAGCTGGCGGTCGCCGCCGCGGCTGAGCCGAAAGCGGGTCGTCTGCCCGCTTGAGGCGGGGATCGGTGCGACGCCGGCGAGCCTGGCGAAGGCTGCTTCGGAGCGGACGCGGCCTTTGTGCGACCAGCTGACGATCAGCTGGGCGGCGACGATCGGGCCCACGCCGGGCTCGTCGAGCAACGTGGGTGCGAGCGCGCGGATGTGGGCGAGGATCTCCGTTTGTAGCTCGGCTGCTTCGTCGGTCGCTGCCTGGATCCGCCGGGCGAGGGTGCGCAGCACGAGCGTCGCGGCGAGCTCGTCCGGGGTCCGCGAGCTCGAGCGGCGCAGGAGCCGACAGCGCTCGACAAGCCGCGTCTGCGAAAGGCCGCGTAGCTCCTGGCGGAGCTCATCGGGGCAGGTCACGATCACGCTGCGTAGCTGAACGAGCGCCAGCTTTCGAACGTCCACCGCACTGCGACGGGCGAGCAGTAGGAGCCGAAGCGCTTCCTGGCGTTGCCCTGCTTTCGGTGACGCGAGCTCGTCGCCGGTCAGCGTCGCGCGGGCAGCGCGGATCGCGTCGAGGCCGTCGTCTTTGCCGTGCAGCCGCCGCTCGTTGCGGGGGCTGCGGCCCGCCTCGAGCACCCTCTCGCCGCGGCCGCTCAGATGACGGGCGAGCCCGGCACCGTAATGGCCCGCGCCCTCGACCGCCCAGACACGAGTAGCTGGAGCGTGCTCAGCGACGAACCGAAACGCCTGACCGTATCCGCGAGCCGTCGCCGCCACCGACCGTTGCGCCACAACCGCCCCCGTCGAGGCGACGACAACCGCGAGCACGTGCTCGTCACGATGTGTGTCGACACCGACGACGTAATCCACCTGATCTGCAAGCATCACTTCTGATCCTCCGATTCCGACTCGTAGGGTCCGGTGACGCCGGTCTGAGTGCAGGGAAACCGCAACGGCAAGACTGTGATGAGTCACACCCCACAAGGGTGGACAAGCTCCTGATCAAGCCAACAGCGGGCGCCAGACCGGCGCCGCCCTGCCACCCGGACGAATCATCAGGAAAGACACACCCCACGGCGGCCAGTCACCCGACGAGTCACAAGCAGCAGCACGACAACCAGGCTGGCAAAAAACCCAGACAGACCAGCCCGCCCAGTCTCACAGTCACCCGACAGGTTTACGGTCCGCGAACTTGATGGGGCCGACGGTTGAGCCGTCTCGGATTCTCAGGGGTTGCCGTTGCGAGGTTTGAGATCGATCGTGATCCGGCGAACGATCTGCCCGTCTGCTGTCCGAAGGGTCGCGGTCTGGAGCCTCCGCTCAGCAGCAAGTCGGCTGGCAGGAATGAAGAAGACCACGAAACGCTCACGCGGCTTGGTCACTGTGCGGTAGCCGTCTCGAAATTGAAGTTCCACCTGTTTCGCCGCCGCCTCCACTACCCCGAAAAGGACTCTGTCCTCACCGAGCAGCCAGACCGATGACGGCTTCAGACGAGCGAGATGTCGCGTTGCAGCGTCTCTCGGGCACTGATCTGTCCCGCTCCCGGCTCGAGAGTGAAGGATGAAGCAGGTGACGCCACCCCTTGCCGGAGCAACCCGCAGCTTGAACCAGGCTGGCGCGTCCGGGAACCGAAGGACATGCGCGCGCGACTCGTCTGCAGCAGGCGGGAATCCGTGGTCGGGCCTATATCTGGGAAAGCTCCACTCGTCAGTCGACGCTGACCACGCCTGCATCGGCGCAGCAGCAGAAACAAGGATCGCCGCGACCACCACGAGGACAACGCACCCGCACCGCTGACGAGCCACCGGACGCTTCGCTCTTGACCTTGCGGACCCCATCGCAGGCAGTCTGACACCCGAACCTACACCCGACAAGTCGGCGAGAACACAACATCTGGCCAAGGTTGCTCCTATGTCAAGCGCACCTCGTTTTTCAGGGTGTTGAAGACGGTGCGGGCGAGTTGTCGTTTGAGGCAGCGGATCGCTTCGCGTTTGCTTTTTCCTTCGGCTTGTTTGCGTTCGAGGTAGGCGCGCGGGAGGGTGGTAGCGGGCCTGTGTGATCGCAATGCGGTAGAGCGCGGCGTTCAGTTGGCGGTTGCCGCCGCGGTCGAGTCGGTGCCGCTGGCTTTTGCCTGAGCTTGCTTCGAGCGGCGCGACACCGCTGTGGCGGGCGAGTTGTGCGTCGCTCTTGAAGCGGCTGATCGGCCCGATCTCGGCCAGCAGCTTCGCCGCTGTGAGGGCACCGCATCCGGGCAGCTCGAGCAGCGCCGGCGCGACCGCAACCGCCCGCTGATCGAGTTCCTCGTTGAGCTCGTCGATCGTCCTGGTCAGCAAGCGACAGCGGCCGACGAGCTCACGCGCAATCCGCACCTGGACGTCCTGCTCACGACGCGCCAGCCAGCGGCCGACGCGCTCGAGATGACTCGCACGGTCGAGTCTCCGCAAGGGAACCACGAAGGTCGGGTCGAGCTCGTGCAGATGCCAGCGCAACCGCTGCTGCGCTCGTCGCCGCTCGTCAACGAGATCATCACGATGATCGACCAACAGCTTGATCTCGCGATACACACCCTCACCCGGCTGCGGCCGCGGCAGGTCCGGCTCGCGCAATGCCGCCCTCGCGACCGCGAGCGCGTCGATCGGGTCCGACTTCCCGCGCACCCGGCCAGCACGGCGCTCCGGCACCGTCAGCTTCGGCGACACCCGCACCAGCTCCTCGCCCAGGCCAAGCAGCTGCCGCTCCAACCAGGGCGTCAACAACCTGCAGTCCTCGAGCGCCCACAGCCGCTCCGCGCCGAGAGCCGAGGCCCACCCGACCAGCTCCTCGCTACCGACCACCACCGTACGCTCATCGAGCATCCGGCCGGCCTCGTCGACCGCCACAGCGGTCACCGACTGCTTGTGTACGTCCACTCCGATCACGATCATTCGTCTCGCCTCCAATAGCCGTTGGGGGCGACCGTCGAGCGGACAGACCTCAATCGAGGCGAAGCCACGCTCCTATCAGGTCACACTCGACGATCATCGGTCGGCGGCGGCGACACAACGCTGGATGGTCAACCCAAAGGACGACATGAGGAATCGAGTCAGCCGCCGCCGCCCGAGTCTGCGCCAGCAACCGGACGCTGCCGCTCAACCACAATGACATTGAGTTCCGGAATGTTCCCTGAGCCATTGACGTGGGTGCTCGGGCGAATGCAGGATCTCGCTCGTGGTTATCGCGTGGGGCACCAGGGTTGCAGCGTGACCCGGGCGCTACTGGTCTTTTCCGTGGTGCTCGGTTGCCTTGCGTCGGGCGGGTTGGCTGCGCCCTCGGCGTTTCCGGGGGTGCGCTGCTCTGGTGACGCGAGGCTCTGCCGGTCAGTCGGCGTCTGGCTGTACCCGCAGTGGCGTCACGCTGGCGAGAAAGGATGGTCGTTCAACGGCAGTCCTGCTCCGTCATGGTCAGTGAAGCCTCGCCCAGGTAGGACGTACTGGTTCTACTATGGGATGGTCTGGAAGCAGGACAGTGTCGTCGCATTTCAGACGATCCGGTCGAGGGTCACCGTGCCGGGCGTCCGGTTCGACCCCGGGCAGACCGACAACCTCGGTGTAGAGGCCGTCACCGGCTCAACCGCTCATGTTCTGACCCGAGGCTCCAGCAGCGGGGGAGGCGCAGGACCGTCCCTGAACGGGAGCGTGCGATCAAACCCAGCCAAGCGCTCGTGTCCCTCCATCGTCATCAACGCCGCCGGCAGAACAGCGACGTTCCACCCGATCTGCTTCCCGCTCCGCTAGCTGCAGTCGGGGGCGTAGCCCGCCGCCTGCGCGACGGCCCTCTCACCCGGAACTGCCGAACTCCCGCTGCCAGCACCCCGGGCAGGACACACTGGGTCAGGTGCCGCGCCGTAGCGTCCACGGGACGGCGTTTGGTTCATTCGGCAGGGAGATCTGCTGTGAGCACGGCGAGCGACAGCAGACCTTCGGGCCTACTTCAGCGGCGACACGCCGTCGATCCAGATGATCACGCGCGAGAACCGGCCGTCGCCTCCGACCGTGAAGAAGTTGCACGTCGTCACCGTCTCCGGCGTGCCGTCGTTCCGGACGTGCGGGCAGGTCTGCTCGGTCGAGACCTTCAGCTTCGTCTCGTCGACGACGACGTTCGTGACCCCATGGACGATCGTCGCGTAGTCCGCGAAGAACGTCTCGAACATGCCACGGATCGCGTCCTTCCCGTCGAACACGATGTGCGCGCTCTGGACTGTGAACGTCGCGTCGTCGGCGAAGAACGCAAGCGCCGCGTCCATGTCTTTGCGGTCGACCGCCTCGAAGTAGGCGAACGGCGCGCGCTCAAGCTGCTCCCGGGTCAGGCGCACGGGATCTCCTCGTCGTCGGTGAAAAACGTGTCGCCTAGCGTAACGGTGCGATCATCTTGCCGCTCGGCCGCACGAGGGCGTGCGTACCGACGGGTTCGCCGAAGGTGAACCGCAATCAGGGTTCATGCGGAGCGAGATCCGCGTTCACCCTGATGCGTCAATCGTGCGCCGCTGAGAGGCTCTCGGCGATGGCGGAGCTGCGCGAGATCACGATCCACGACTCGACCGCAAACCCAGCCCCACTCGGGCTGATGGGTTTCGGGCTGACGACCATTCTCCTCAACATCCACAACGCCGGCTACTACGAGCTCAACTCGATGATCCTCGCCATGGGTGTCTTCTACGGCGGTCTGGCACAGGTGATCGCCGGGCTGATCGACTTCCGCAAGGGTAACGAGTTCGGTGCGACCGCCTTCTGTTCGTACGGGCTCTTCTGGTTCTCCCTCGTTGCCCTGATCGTCTTTCCCGGATGGGGAATGGGAGATGAGCCCTCAGATCGCGCCATGGGCTGGTATCTCCTCTCCTGGGGGCTCTTCACGGCGATCATGTTCGTGGGATCGTTGCGCACGACCCGGGCTCTGCAGGCGGTGTTCGCGGCACTGACGATCCTGTTTGTCCTCCTCGCGATTCGTGACTGGACGGGAAGCGACGTCATCGGCGACATCGCCGGGTGGGAGGGCATTCTGACGGGTCTACTCGCCGTCTACACCGCCACCGCGCAGATCTGGAACGATCAGTACGGTCGAACGATTCTCCCGCTCGGCCCCGCTCGTCGTTAACCCAGGACCTGACCCCACCGGGCGCCCGCGGTACCGTTTGAGAATGGCCGCATCCGACGAGCCGGCACGACCGGCGCACGGAGCACGCGCCACTCTCTGCCGCTCGTGCTCGTACGTGCGCGCCGTGAGTGGCCGGCTCGGACAGACGTATCTCCTCTGCACGAACACGGAGATCGCCGCGAAGTACCCGGAGCAGCCCCGGCTCGAATGTACCGGGTACGCGCCGGCCGGGCACTGACCCGCGTCGTCCCCCGGGCTCGTCCTCCGGTAGCCTCGAACGCAGGATGGATGGAGGGCTGGAAGCGTCATCTGGACGCGACACGAGCGACGTCGAGCAGCGCGTCATGCACCTGCTCGCCTCTCGGCTCCAGATCAGCCCGGATCTCCTCGCGCGGAGCGACGCGGGTACCTCGCTCCTCGGTCAGGGGATAGGGCTCGATTCGATCGAGGCGCTCGCGCTCGCGGTGGCGCTGGAAGACGAGTTCCAGATCGAAATCGACGACGCCGACCTGACCGCCGAGCTCTTTGCGACGATCGGAACGCTCGCCGAGTACGTCGAAACGCACACCTCGCGAGCGAGCGCATGACACGACCCCTGGTCGCGGCGAGAGACGTCTACCACCTCGACGTCATCGTGCTCCTCGCCGCCGTCGGCTCCCTCCCCAGCGCGCGGATCCGCGACTGGGTCGCCCGCGAGCTCGGGAGCCTCGCGTACCGGACGTCTCGAGCAAAGCGACGGGCGGCGGAGGCGGGTCTCCGCCAGGCGTTCGGCAGCGGAACGGATATCGAGGGGATCGTCCGGTCGAGTTTCGTCGAGTTCTGGCGGGAGATGCTCGAGTGGAAGTCGCCGCCCATGGTCGATCAGATCCAGGTCATCGGCCTCGACCACCTGCGCGAGACACTCGCCCGCGGCCGGGGCGCGATCCTCTGGGAGAGCAACGGCTTCGGCTACCGGGTGCGCTCCAAGCAGTTCCTGCACTCGGTCGGGCTTTCCGTACACCAGGTACACGGGCGGAACAACGTCGGGAACTTCCATGTCCCGGACCGATCCTCCACGTGGCTGCGGGAGAGGCTCGTGCAGCCGTACTTCGACCGACGCGAGGAACGCTGGGTCGCGGGGATCGTGAACCTCCCTGCCTCCGAGTCGCTCGCGTTCACCCGCCGTCTGCACCGCATCCTCGCGAAGAATTCGATCCTCTGCATTGCGGGCGACGGACAGGATGGGAGACGATTCGTGAACGTCCACTTCCTCGGGCGCACCGTTCGCCTTGCATCCGGCATGGTCAGCCTGGCGCAGCTGTCGGGCGCCGGCCTCCTTCCGCTTCTCTGTTCGCAGGACGCGGCCGGGAGGCCCGTGCTCGCCATCGGGCCACCGATCCAGCTCCACCCGGAAGCCGGGCGGGACGAAGCTCTCCGAAACGCCCTGCAGCAGTACGCCACCCAGCTCGAGGGACACATTCGGCGTCAGCCGGGTCTGTATCGCAACTGGCATCTCCTGGACGGGCTCGTGCACCGCACGCCGGAGCACTCGGCATGAAGCGCGACCGCCTGTTCGAGCCCACGACCGCCCGCACGAGCGAGTTCGCTTTCGATGCAGAGGTCGCCGAGGTCTTCGACGACATGCTCGTGCGGAGCATCCCCTACTACGCCGAGCAACAGCACATGATTCGGGAGCTGTTGCGCAGGAACGGATTCGAGATCGTGGAGCCGTTCTTCCGCTGGTACAACTTCATCGGCTTCCTCTGCGTGAAGAAGCCTGCGCTCCGATGACGCGACCGGGCGAACGCCCGAGCGTGGTCCCTACGGGCTCCAGGATCGCAGTCGCGATGCGCGCGGGTCTCGCCGCCGTCCCACCGTCGATCCGGCGCCGGCTGCGCGCCCAGCAGCGCCGATATCGGCTCCAACGCACACCCGCTGGCACCGTGAGCTTCGGCCGCCTGCGGCGACTCTCCCCGGTCAGCTCGGTGTTCGGGCTCGATCGCGGCCTGCCGATCGACCGGTACTACATCGAGCAGCTCCTGCTGGCCTCGAGCGTCGATGTCCGCGGGCACGTCCTCGAGATGACCGACGCGACCTATACCCGCAGGTTCGGTGGCTCGAACGTGCAGCGGAGCGACGTCCTGCACTACGTGGCGGGTAACCCCCATGCGACGATCGTGGCGGATCTGGCCGGCGACAACGAGATCCCGGGAGGCACGTTCGACTGCGTCATCTGCACGCAGACGCTGCAGTTCATCTACGAGCCCCGAGCTGCGCTGCACGAGCTGCATCGCATTCTCGCGCCCGGTGGGGTTCTGCTTCTGACGGCCCACGGAACGAGCCGGATTGCCCGCCGGGACGGGATCGACCCCTGGGGGGAATACTGGCGGTTCACGGCGCAGTCGCTCGCGCGGATGTTCACCGAGACGTTCCCGGACGCCGCGATCGATGTCGTCGTATACGGCAACGTGCTGATCGCCGTCGCCGCACTTCACGGCCTCGCCGCGACGGAGTTGCAGGCCGAGGAGCTCGAGCACCACGACCCGAACTACGAGGTCGTGATCGGCGTCCGTGCGCGGAAGGCCGTCGCGTGAGTGAGAGCCTGGCCGACGCCTTCGATCGAGTCGCGGGAGCTGCGGACTCCCGTGTTGCCGTGCACGAGGACGGCCGCGAGTGGGCATTCGGCGAGCTGCGCGACCGCTCGGAGGCGGTCTCCCGCCTGCTCGCGCCCCTCTGTCCCGAGCCCGGGCAGCGTGTCGGCCTGATGGTGCCGAACTCCGCCGCGTACGTCGCTGCGTTCTACGGGATCGTCCGGATCGGGGGTGTGGTTGCCCCGCTCAACCCCCGCTACGGCAGCCAGGAGCTCGCCTTCTACCTCACCGATGCACGCGCTGTCGCGCTCGTCGTGTCGCCGGAGAGCAGCGCGTCTGCTCTCGCGGTGCTCGCGGAGCTCGATCCCAGCCCGGCCCTGATCGAGATCGACCATGACGGGACCTGCCGGCTCGTCCGGGACGGTTCCGCGCGGGAGCGCGCGATCGAGCCCGCGACCGACCCGGAGGGTAGCCCTCTGCTTCATCAGTACACGTCCGGCTCGACCGGCACACCAAAGCGTGTCGTGCGGACGCACGAGAACCTCCACTTCGAGCTCGAGCGGCTGGCACGCATCTTCGAGCTCGACGAGGGAGATCGCTTCGTTGGCGCGGCGCCGTTCTCCCACGTCAACGGGCTCGTTCGCACGATGCTGAGCTCGATGTTCGTCGGCGCGACCCTGTACCCCGTCCGTACGTTCGAGCGCCGCGAGCTGCTCTCGCTGATCACGAGCGAGAAGCTGACGTTCTTTGGAGGCGTGCCGCAGATGTTTGCCCTCCTCGCCGCGACATCGTCGCGCGATGCCGTCGATCTCTCGACGCTTCGCGTCGTCTTCTCCTCCAGTGCACCGCTCCTCGAGGACGACAACCACCGGTTTCACGAACGGTACGGGACCTGGGTCAGCCAGCTCTACGGCTCCACCGAGACCGGGACGATCAGCGTCAACCTCGAGCACGCCGCGGAACTTCCGCGCTCGGTCGGGCAGCCGCTTCCAGGCGTCCGGTTGGCGGTGCTCGACGAGCAACGTGGCCCTCTCTCACCCGATCGGGAAGGCGAGGTCGCGGTCGCGAGCCCTGCCGCAATTCGCCGCTACGACGGCAACGCGGAGGCGAGCGCGGCGAGCTTCGGCGGCGGCTTCTATTTCACCGGGGATCTCGGCCGGCTCGACGCCGATGGCAACCTGACCCTGACGGGGCGCACGAAGCTGATGATCAACCGCGGTGGGTTCAAGGTGAACCCGCTCGAGGTCGAACGAGCGATCCAGGACCACTCCCGGGTGCGCGACGTGGTCGTCCTCGGCGCTCCGGGCATCCACGGCGACGAGATCGTACGGTGCATCATCGTGGTGTCGGGCCCTTGCACGGCGGAGGAGATCGTGCGCTGGTGCACGGGCCGCATCGCGGACTACAAGATCCCGAGCCGGATCGAGTTCCGCGACGCGCTGCCGAGGAGCGAGACGGGCAAGCTTCTCCGCCACGAGCTCTGACGGGGCGCGCGTCGAGCCGAGACGACGGCGCGCCCTCTCAGTCCTCGTGGAGCCGGGCCTGCAGGCGGGCCGCGTGGACAGCGTTCTGAAGAAGGAAGACGTCCGTGATCGGCCCGACACCGCCCGGCACGGGCGAGATCGCCTCGGCGACCTCGGCCACGGACTCCGCGTCGACATCGCCGACCATGCGGACCTTGCCCGTCTCGGGGTGGGTCTCCGGATTGATACCTACGTCGATGACAATCGCTCCCGGCTTCACCATCTCACCCGTGATGAACCGCGGCACCCCCGCAGCGACGACGAGGATGTCCGCACTCCGCGTATGCGCCTCGAGCCGCCCGGCCTGCGCGGTGAACTTGTGGGCGCTGATCACCGTCGCGTTGCGCGCCAGGCCGAGCCAGAGCGCGGGCTTGCCGACGTTGTTCGAACGACCGATCAACACCAGGTCGAGGCCGTTGTAGAACGTCGTCGGATCCCGTCCGGTGTCGACCACGTAGCGGTCGAGCATCCAGAAGACGGACGCCGGCGTCGACGGCACGAACCGCGGCTGGCCGAGCGCAAGCAGGCCGGCGTTGTCGGGATGCACGGCTTCGATGTCCTTGAGCGGATCGAGCCGCCGGTAGACGTGCCCCTCGTCGACGTGCGGGGGCAACGGGCGGAGCACGAGGATGCCGGACACGCGGGGATCCGCATTCAACTTGCCGACGAAGGCGAGCACCTCCGCTTCCTCGGCGTCGGTGGGGAGCCGCTCGCACGCATACCGGCAGCCGAGCTCCTCTGCCAGCCGCCGCACGCGGCGCTCGTAGGCTGCCGACGCGTAGTCGTCACCGACGATCAAGGTTGCGAGACCGGGTTGAACGCCCGCGGCCTCGAGCGTGCGAACACCCTCCTCCACCTCCGCACGCAACTCGGCGGCGAGTCGCTCGCCGTCTATCTGGATCGCGGACACGCCAACGGAATCTACCGCCTCGCTCAGACGGCCGGGTGGTGCAAACGTCCTTGCGCACACGTACTCTCGCGGAAGCGCCCACAGGAGAATCCAGTCGCATGACCGTCTTGACGAGCAGAATCGATCCTTCCTCCGCGGCCTTCGCCGCGCGGGACGCGCACATGAGTGGGCTCGTCGTGGAGCTCCGCGAGCGAACGGCGCTCGTCGCCGCAGGTGGAGGCGAGAAGGCGACCGAGCGTCACCGCTCGCGCGGAAAGCTGACGGCCAGGGAGCGCATCGACCGGCTCGTCGATCCCGGGACGGCCTTCCTCGAGCTGAACGCACTCGCGGCGTGGGATGTCTACGACGGACAGGCGCCCTCGGCCGGAATCGTGACCGGGATCGGGGTGATCGAGGGCCGCTGCTGCATCGTGGTCGCGAACGACGCCACGGTCAAGGGTGGCACGTACTTCCCGCTGACCGTCAAGAAGCACCTCCGCGCGCAGGAGGTTGCGCAGGAGAACGGCCTACCGTGCGTCTACCTCGTCGACTCCGGCGGAGCGTTCCTCCCACTCCAGGCCGACGTGTTCCCAGACCGCGATCACTTCGGCCGCATCTTCTACAACCAGGCCCGCATGTCCGCGGCCAACATTCCGCAGATCGCGGTCGTGATGGGATCGTGCACGGCCGGCGGGGCCTACGTCCCGGCGATGAGCGACGAGACCGTGATCGTCGAAGGCACGGGCACGATCTTCATCGGCGGCCCGCCGCTCGTGAAGGCGGCCACCGGCGAAGACGTGACCGCGGAGGAGCTCGGCGGCGCCACCCTGCACACGCGCCGCTCCGGCGTTGCCGACCACTACGCCGTCTCCGACGAGCACGCGCTCGCCCTTGCGCGGCAGATCGTCCGCCATCTCGGCGACCCCGCGCCCACGCCCTGGGAGGTTGCGACAGCCCAGCCGCCGGCGGTCGACCCCGCCGACCTCTACGGCGTCGTGCCCGAGCACTACCGGCACGAACTCGACCCGCTCGAGGTGATCGCCCGGATCGTCGACGGCAGCCGTTTCCACGAGTTCAAGGCGCTGTACGGCGACACCCTCGTCTGTGGCTTCGCCCGGATCGAGGGGCATCCGGTGGGCATCCTCGCGAACCGCGGGGTCCTCTTCGCCGAGTCGGCGCAGAAGGGCGCTCATTTCGTCGAGCTTGCCTGCAAGCGCAGGATCCCGCTCGTGTTCCTGCAGAACATCACGGGATTCATGGTCGGCAAGGACGCCGAGGAGGGTGGCATCGCCCGCGACGGCGCCAAACTCATGACCGCCGTCGCCTGTGCAGACGTGCCGAAGTTCACGGTCGTCACCGGCGGATCCTTCGGGGCAGGCAACTACGCCATGTGCGGTCGCGCCTACGGCCCGAGACAGCTGTGGATGTGGCCCAACGCGCGCATCTCCGTGATGGGAGGAGAACAGGCGGCGATCGTGCTCTCGCTGGTCGGCGATGCCGACCCCGACGAGATCCGCGGCACGTACGAGCGGGAGGGATCGCCCTACTTCTCGACGGCGCGGCTGTGGGACGACGGGATCATCGACCCGCTCGACACCCGCCGTGTGCTGGCGCTCGGTCTGTCGGCCGCCGCGAATGGTCCCGTGCCCGAGACGTCGTTCGGCATCTTCCGCATGTAGACAGCGGGCGTCGAATCCGTCAGGGTGAAGTGCTTCCACGATCCGCGGACAAGGAGGATCCATGTCCTACAAGGCACTCGACGCCGAGGAGATCAAGCTCACCTGGGGGACGTTCCGCATGGTGCGCCACGAGCTCGGCGCCACGGCCTTCGGCCTGAACCAGATCGACTTCCCGGCCTTCAAGGTCGGACCCGAGCACGACGAGGTGCAGTCCGGCCAGGAGGAGGTGTACTACTGCGTCTCCGGCTCGGGGAGCCTGACGATCGACGGCGACGAGGTCGAGATGCGCCCGGGCCGGTACATCCTCGTCTCACCCGACGCCAAGCGACATCCCGCGGCCGGTGAGTACGGGATGTCGTTCATCTGCGTCGGCGGCGTGCCGGGAGGCGTCTACGAGCCGTGGGCGCCGCCCGAGGACTGAACAAGCTCCCACCCCGGTGCGGGTTGGCATGACCCACCCCTGTGAACGGGAACGCGTTACGCCGCGACGGCTCTCGTTTCTGCCTCGGCGACGAGGGTCTCGACAACTCCACGAAGCTGAGCACGCAGCTCGTCATCGGGCGCGGTGAGCCTGTCCGGAGCCTTGCCGACCGACAACTCGGCGTCGACGACGCGCGAGCCCATGATCCCGAGTACCTTGCGCGTTTCGGCGTGCGCCCAGACGCCGCCGAACGCACCGGGGCTCGCGCCGATGACCGCAACCGGCTTGCCGCGGAAGGCGTTCGTCGCGTTCGGCCGCGAGCCCCAGTCGAGAGCGTTCTTGAGCGTGCCGGGGATCGAGCCGTTGTACTCGGGCGTCGCGATGAGGATCGCGTCGGCCGACGCGACTGCACCCCGGAACGCCGCAACCGCGACCGACGGCGTCTCCTCGGTGTCCTGGTCGAAGGGCGGAACATCGCGGAGACCCTCCCAGAACACGAGCTCGACACCCTCCGGAAGGTGCTCCACGGCAAGCTCGAGGAGCCGGCGGTTGGTCGATCCTGCCCGCAGGCTGCCGACGATCCCAAGTATCTGCATCTCTCTGGCTCCCTCGTCTCGGGTACTATTTGATGACTCAACTACCTTAGCGGAGAACTAGTTGTCTCGTCAAGTATTGACTCCACAAATTTCACCACAGGTCGTCTTTGCCCAGCTACTGCACGCGCACGGCTCGCTGATGCGTTCGGTCGAGGCGCGTCTTCGGGCCGAGCACGGTCTCAGCGCGAACGACTTCGAGACGCTGCTCCACCTCTCCCGCGCCGAGCACGGCGCGCTGCGGCGGATCGACCTCGCCGAGAAGCTCTGCCTCACGCCCTCCGGGGTCACACGCCTGCTCGACGGACTCGAGGAGGCGGGCCTGACCGGACGCCGCGACTGCCGGTCGGATGGGCGTGTCACGTACTCGGAGATCACGGCCGCGGGCCGGGAGAGGCTGCGCCTCGCGTCGTCCACACACGCGGCCGTGTGCGAGGAACTGATCGGTGCCCACCTCTCTCCCGCCGAGCTCGAGGAGGTGTCTGACCTTCTCGCGCGCCTGCCGGGTGGGGACGAGTTCGACGGGCGGGCCTGCGGAGGCGAAACGCCGGCTACCCGTTGAAGCCGGCCACCACCACCGCCCGCAACGATCGTGCCGGGCTCTAGCCCGTCACCAGAGCGGAGACGAGAACCTCGGCGAGTTCGCGTGCCTCTGCGGTGGTCAGGTCTCTCAGTGGCGCTCGCACATCCGCGCGAACGGGAACGCCCTGCGCAGAGAGAATGCGCTTCATCGCGGCCTGACGGGGAAACCGCTCGACGGCAGCGCGGAGAGCGGCGAGACCTTCGGCGCCCTCCGCCGTCGGCACTCGCACGACCGCAGCGACCTTCTCCGGGAAGGCGGCCGCAAGCGCCGAGACCGCGCCGATCGCCCCACCCTCGATACCACGGTGGATGAGGGCCTCGGGACCGACGAAGACGTCGAGACCGTCGAGCCCGAGGTAGGGGTGGAACGACTCCCACGGGGCATCGCTGACCTTCATCCCGGAGAAGTTCGGCGCGACCTCCTGCAGCCGCCGCAACACGTCGACAGCGATCGGGTAACCACTCGTGCGGGCGAACTCGTAGACGTAGAACGGCAGTGGAGCGCAGGCAGCGGCGGCTGCCACGAAGTGCGCCAGCTGGGCCGGCTCGTCGAGGACGAAGTACGGCGGCCCGATGACGGCGACGGCCGTGGCTCCCGCCTCGGCGGCGTCTGCGGCGAGTGCGACCGTGTCGGCGGTCGTCTGGGCGCCGCAGTGCGCCGCGGTGTCGAGCCGACCGGCGGCGGCGTCGACGAACAGCCGGAGCCCGCGCTTCCGCTCGGCGACGGAGAACAGGACGCCTTCGCCGTTCGTGCCGAAGGCGAGAACGCCGTCGAGCCGCGCGGCGACATAGCGCTCGAGGAGCGGGCCGAAGGCATCCTCGTCGAGACTCGCGCCTCCCGCACGAAGCGGAGTCACCGCGGCAGCGATGGTTCCGTGGAGCAGTGCGTCGGTCGGCACACCCGGACTCTAGACTGCGGTGTCATGGGCGCGCTTCGGATCGAACGGGACGGCGACGTGCTCCACGTCACGCTCTCGCGGCCCGAGTCGCGCAACGCGTTCGACGCGACGCTCATCGGGGAGCTCGCGGAGGCGTTCGTCGATGTCGGAAAGGCGCGTGCTGTCGTGCTCGCAGGCGAGGGGAAGAGCTTCTGCGCAGGGGCCGACATCGGCTGGATGCGCCGCGCGGCCGAGTTGACGCACGACGAGAACGTGGCAGACGCGAACGCGCTCCGGCGCATGTTCGACGCGATCGACACCTGTCCGGCACCTGTTATCGCCGTCGTACAGGGCCATGCGATCGGTGGAGGCGTCGGCCTCGTCGCGACCGCAGACATCGCGATCGCACACGAGCGCGCGGCATTCGCGTTCTCGGAGGTCAAGCTCGGGATCATTCCGGCCGTGATCTCGCCCTACGCGATCCGGAAGATCGGGGAGAGCGCCGCACGCCGGTACTTCGTGACCGGCGAGCGCTTCGATGCCGCGGCCGCGCTCCGGATCGGGCTCGTGCACGAGGTGACGAGCGATCTCGAAGGAGCGCTCGACTGCACTCTCGCGGAGCTCCGAACGGCCGGCCCTCGGGCCGCGCGTCATGCGAAGCGCCTCGTGCTCGATCGGCCCGACGGAGCCGAGACCGCGAGCCGGATCGCCGAGCGGCGCACGAGCGCCGAAGGCCAGGAGGGCCTGCGGGCCTTTGGTGAGGGCCGCACGCCGGGCGGCCCGGGCTTTGCGTCGTGGAGCCCACCCGCTCACGACGGGCCTGCAAGCAGCTAGCCGAGGCTCCGGAGAACCTCGTCGGTGCTCCATACCTGACCGAAGACGCGCGCAAAGCCCGAGAGCGCGGCCCGGTGATGCCGTTCCGAGAACGTCGCGGTAGCGTCCTCGACGACGATCACGTCGAACCCTCTGTCGGCCGCGTCACGCGCCGTCGTCTCGACGCACATGTCGGTCGCCGTTCCGACGACGACGATCAGCTTCAGTCCCATGTTGCGCAAGAGCCATTCGATTCCGGTCGAGTTGAACGCGCTCGAGGTGTTCTTGTCGACGACGAGGTCGTTCTCGCGTGCGTCGAGCTGCTCGACGAGCTCGTGCTCGAACGTGCCCCGATGCCAGAGGGCCGGAGACTCCGTCCTGGCAAGCGCGTCGACGTCACGCCTGCGGCGCCGCGCGATCATGTCGCTCCCGTCTGCGAGCAGGGGCCCGTGACGAGTGAAGACGATCTGCCGGCCGTGCGACCTGAACGCGGGGACGAGCCGGCCGATGTTCGGGATCACCGTCTCGGCGAGGCGCGCGAGATAGTACTGCGCCGTCTCCGGGTAGCGCTGTGTGAGCATGAGGCCGATACCTGCGTCCGGGTTGCAGCCGTAGTTCTGCACGTCGATCACGAGGAGCGCGGCCCTGCTCCAGTCGACCTCGAACGCCGGCCAGGGAAAGTGCCACGCATCGAGCGTGACCGGAGAGTCGATCGGCGGTAGCTCGTTCACGCAGCTCCGAAGGATACGCGCCGCGACGGCCTCGCCGGGTGGTGGGACGCTCCGTACCGAGTCGCCGTAGAGTCCGCCCATGCCGCACCCGCCCGATGAGCTCCAGAGACACGTCACATGACGGCGCTCCTCGCGCTCGTCTCGTCGGTATTCATCGGCAGTGCGGATTTCTTCGGCGGGCGTGCCTCGAGAACCGCGAACGGGATCCAGGTTGCGACGTTCGTCGCGATCGTCGGGCTCCCGCTCACCCTCGTCGTGGCAGCGGCCTACGGGGCGGAGGCGATCACGCGCTCCGACGTGATGTGGTCCTCGCTCGCAGGGGCGACGGTGGCGGCCGGCCTCGGGTGTTTCTACCTCGGAATGGGCCGCGGGCTCATCAGCATCGTTGCCCCGATCGCCGCCGTGACCGGTGCCGTGATCCCGGTCGCATACGGCCTGGTTCAGGGCGAGAGGCCGGGCACCCTGGCGGTCGTCGGGCTCGTGATCGCGTTCGTCGCCGTCGCGGTCGTCTCCCTGGCTCCGTCCGAGCAGCATCCGGAGACGAACGTCGGCGTCGGCCCCGGCGTGATCGCACTCGCTCTGACGAGCGGCCTCTTCTTCGGTGCGTTCTACATCGCGTTCTCGCGCGTCTCGGAGGACGCAGGCCTCTGGCCGATCACGATCCAGCGCTCCGCGTCGATCGTCGTCCTCGTCACCCTGTCGCTCATCCTCGTGCGTCAGCCGCTTGTCGGCGTCCGGCGCCTGCTCCGCATCGTGCTGCTGATCGCCGTGCTCGAGGTCGCCGCGACCGTGCCCCTGCTTCTCGCGCTCCAACGCGGGCCGGTCGCGATCGCATCCGTGCTCGCTTCGCTCTACCCCGTGACGACCGTCCTGCTCGCGGCGTTCGTGCTCCGGGAACGTCTCTCGCGACTGCAACTCGTGGGAGTCGGGTGCGCGCTCGTCTCGGTCGCACTCGTCTCGTCGGGGTGAGTGCACTCGCGGCGAATAGAGTCCGCCTGTGACGATCCGTACGCTACTGGTCGCGAATCGGGGAGAGATCGCCGTGCGCGTCTTCCGCACATGTCGACGCCTCGGCATCACGACGGTCGCCGTCGTGGCGCCCGACGACCGGGGGTCGCTGCACGGGCGGGTAGCCGACGGCACGATCGAGATCGCGTCGTATCTCGATCCGTCCGAGCACGTTCGCGCCGCGCTCGCGGCAGGCGCCGACGCGATTCACCCCGGCTACGGCTTCCTGGCCGAGAACACCTCGTTCGCCGACGCCGTCGTCGCCTCGGGGATCACGTGGGTCGGCCCGTCCGCCGAAGCCCTTCGCCTCGGCGGCGACAAGCTCGCCGCGAAGCGGATCGCCGCCGAGACCGGGGTTCCCACGGTGCCCCAGGGCTCTCCCGAGGCGATCGGCTTCCCGCTCCTGATCAAGGCGGCGGCGGGGGGCGGCGGGCGCGGGATGCGCATCGTCCGCCGGCCCGACGAGCTGGAAGAGGCATTCGCCGCGGCCCGCCGCGAAGCCGAGGGGGCGTTCGGCGACGACACGGTCTTCTGCGAGCGCTACCTCGAGCGCCCGCGGCACGTCGAGGCGCAGCTGCTCGGGCACAGCCGCGGGATTGCGGTGCTCGGCGGGCGCGACTGCTCGATCCAACGCCGCCATCAGAAGCTGGTCGAGGAATCCCCGCCGCCGAACCTCGATCCGGCCGCGTGGGCGCACATCGAGGCCGGGTCGCGGGCCTTCGCAGGGGCGATCGGGTACCAGGGAGCGGGCACGGCGGAGTTCCTCGTCGCCGGGCCCGACGTCTACTTCCTCGAGCTCAACGGCCGGATTCAGGTCGAGCACCCGGTCAGCGAGGAGGTGACCGGGCTCGACATCGTCGAGCTGCAGCTCCGGGTCGCTGCGGGCGAGGAGGTCGACCTCGACGTGACGTCTGCGGGTCATGCGATCGAAGCACGCCTGTACGCGGAGGACCCGCGCACGTTCCTGCCTCAAGCCGGACGAATCGACCGCCTCGTCCTCCCCACCGGGATACGCGTCGACGCCGGCGTCGAGGAGGGAGACGAGATCGGGCTGTCCTACGACCCGATGGTGGCGAAGCTCATCGCGCACGGCTCGGACAGGGACGACGCGATCGCGCGACTCACGCGCGCCCTCGACGAGACCGTCGTCGAGGGCGTCGTCAGCAACCTCCCGTTCCTGCGCTGGCTCGTCCGCCACCCCGCGTTTCACGGAGCCGAGCTCTCGACCGCCTTCCTCTCCGACCATGCGCCGCTCTCGGCTGCACCGCTGCGCGCTGCGCCGCCGGCGTTCGCAGGCCCGTGGCGGCTCAATCAGGCCGCACCCCCCCACGTCGCCTCACCGGATGTCGATGCCTCCCTCCCGGGCGCGACGGCGCACGGGCACGGCGCGGTCGCGGCCCCGATGCCCGGAACCGTGCTGTCGGTCGGCGTCGTGACGGGAGACGAGGTCGTGCCGCACCAGCGACTCGTCGTCCTCGAGGCGATGAAGATGGAAATGCCCGTCCTGGCGCCGTTCGCAGCGACCGTCCTCGCCGTCCACGTCGAGGCCGGCGACCAGGTGGGCGCGGGCGCTCTGCTCGTCGAGCTCGGCTAGATCGCGAGGTCGCCGCCCTGGATCGCCCGGAGAAGGCGCCGTACGGCGACGTTGACGAGCCACATCACGATGACCGCACCGACGTACGTCCAGAACCCGTCGATGCTGAAGTCGGGCACGACCCAGACGGTGAAGGCGAGAATCGCGACGTTGACGAAGAAGTAGGCGAGCCCGAATGTGAGGATGATCAGCGGAATCGCGATGAAAGTGAGCAGCGGCTTCAGGAAGATGTTTGCCAGGCCGAAGACCGCACCGGCGAGCAGGAGCGGCCCCCAGCGGTCGATCGTCAGGCCCGAGAAGACCCAGTCGGCGACGATGAGAGCCAGCACGTTGGCTCCCCAGGTGATGAGCAGTCTGACTGCGAGATCCACGAGCGCCCTTGCCTAGAACAGCTTCTGCAGCTTCAATGCCGCGCCCATGTCGCCCGCGATCTTGATCTTGCCGGTCATGTAGGCCGTCGTCGGGTTCGCCTCACCACGTGAGATCTTCAGCAGCGTCTCCTCGCTCGCCGAGATCGTGCAGTCCGCGTCGTGCGCGCCCTCGGCGACGGAGACTACGCCGTCGGTGACGGTGACCGTCCACACGCCGACGTCGGCGATGTCGAACGCGAAGCTGTTGTTCATCCCGACCGTCTTTGCCGGGTCGACCTTCGAGGGAAGCGCGTCGAAGAACTCGTTCACCGTCATAGGATCTCCTTGTCGAACGTCAGGGATGGCTCACGGGCCGGTCGGGCAGAGCGTATGCAGCGGGAGGCCCGGTCGCAACTCGCCCCCCGCCCGCCGGCGCCGGAAGCAGGAAGCAGAGGCCGACGCCGACCAGAGGCGCGAACGCGCAGCAGATAAGCGCGGTCTCGAGACTGACGGCATCTGCCAGCCCGCCGAGCGCGACGGCGGCGAGCCCGCCGAGCCCCATCGCGAGGCCGATCGACAGCCCGGATGCCATGCCGACATGGCGTGGCAGATACATCTGACTCAGCACCATCGTGAGGCCGAACGTGCCGACGACGCAGACGCCGACCACCATCAGTGCGGCCGCACCGACCACTCCGCCGACAAGGACGAAGACAAGGATCATCGGCGTCAGGATCGCCTGCGCGATGAGAAGCGTGCGCCGCAACCCGAACCGATCCGCGATCGGGCCGAGGAGCAGCGTGCCCAATGCGCCGGCGAGCAGCATGAGCGAGAGCAACCGGTTGCCGTCGCCCTCGGAGCGCCCGAGCGAGACGACCCACAGCGGTACGAACGTCAACAGCCCGAACCACGCGACGCTGCGAAGTCCGATGACGCCGCCGAGGATGATCATCGCTCGAACGTCGTCCCGCCCCTCCGGCGCGGCCCCGGCGGCACGGGGAGGCGGCCGGAGGCGCGAGAGGTACGGAAGCACGGCGAGAACGGCGAACGCTCCGAGAATCACGGGGATCGAGGCCAGCAGCCCGCCCGCACCGAGGCCGAGCCAGAGGACGAGCGGTGTCACGATGATCGGGCCGAGGGCGTAGCCCGTGTTTCCACCGATGTTGAACAGCGACATGCCACTGGCCCGCCTGCGGCCGCTCGCGAAGACCGCGAACTTGGCACCCTCGGGGTGGAACGCCGCAATGCCGAGGCCGGAGAGGAAGACGACGACGACGAGGACAGCGTAGTTCGGTGCGATCGCGGCGAGCCCGACACCCGCGCCCGCGACGCCGATCCCGACCGGCAGGAGCCACAAGGCGCCACGGCGGTCCGACCAGAGGCCGAAGAGCGGCTGTGTCAGCGATGACGACGCGAGAGCCGCAAGCATGAGAACGGCCGTGAGCGTGTAGCTGAGATCGAACTTGCTCGCGAAGAACGGGAGCATCGCCGGCACGCTGCCGGACGCGAAATCGGTCGCGAGATGACCTCCCGAGAGCGCCGTCATCCCTCTTCGATCGATCGACACGCTCATGCACCTAGTCTAGGCGCGTGCCGCACCGAGACAGCTAGCGTGCCGCGATGGCAGTCATCGAGGCAGAAGGTCTCGTCAAGATCTACCGCTCGCGGAAGAGCGAGGTGCGCGCACTCGACGGCGTCGATCTCGAGGTGCAGGAGGGCACAGTGCTCGGACTCCTCGGCCCGAACGGCGCGGGCAAGACGACGACGGTTCGTATTCTTGCCACGCTACTCCGGGCAGACGCCGGCCGGGCGACCGTCGCCGGGCTCGACGTCGCACGCGACGCGCAGGCGGTGCGACGGCTGATCGGGCTGTCCGGGCAGTACGCGGCGGTGGACGAGAACCTGACGGGACGTGAGAACCTGTGGATGTTCGGTCGCCTCTACCAGCTCGCCTCGGCCGAGGCGAAGACCAGGGCGACGGAGCTCCTGACCCGGTTCGATCTCGAGAACGCCGCCGATCGCGTCGCCAAGACCTACTCCGGCGGCATGCGTCGCCGCCTCGATCTCGCGGCAGCGCTGATCGGGCACCCGAAGTTGCTCTTCCTCGACGAGCCCACGACGGGCCTCGATCCTCGCAGCCGCCTCGGCATGTGGGACGTGATCCGAACACAGGTGAAGGAAGGTGCGACGCTGCTCCTGACGACGCAGTACCTCGAGGAAGCGGACGCCCTCGCCGACCAGATAGCGGTCGTGGACGCGGGCAAGATCATCGCGCGCGGAACTGCCGACGAGCTGAAGACCCAGGTCGGCGGCGAGCGCATCGAGATCGTCATTCACGACCACGACCTGCTCGCCCAGGCGGCACAGCTTCTGGCACCGGACGGAACGGCCTCGGTCGACGAGCACGCAAGACGACTGACGATCGCTGCCGAAGGGGGCGCCCAGCAGCTCGTGGAAGTCGTGCTCCGGCTCGGCGAGGCCGCGATCCGGATCGACGACGTGGGACTCCGGCGACCGACGCTCGACGACGTGTTTCTCGCGCTCACGGGCCACGTTGCCGAGATCGAGACGAGCGACGATGACGTCGTGGTGGCGGGGGCCGGCCGGTGAGCACCCTGCGGATCGCCGTCTCGGACGGCCTTGTGATCAGCTGGCGCAACCTGAAGCGGGTTCCGCGAATTCCGGAGCTCGCGATCTTCGCGATCCTCCAGTCGATCATGTTCGTGCTCTTGTTCGCGTTCGTCTTCGGCGGCGCGATTCCCCTCCCCGGAGGCGGCTCCTACCGCGAGTTCATGATGCCCGGCATCTTCGTCCAGACCCTCGCGTTCGCCTCGGTCACGACCGCGATATCCGTGGCGGACGACATGACGAAGGGCCTGATCGACCGCTTCCGTTCGCTCCCGATGGCCCGCTCGGCCGTGCTCAGCGGCCGCACGTTCGCGGACATCGTCTACAACGTCGGGCTCCTCACCGTCCTGATGGCGACGGGGCTCCTGATCGGCTGGAACGTCGACAACGGCGTCAGGGATTTCGTCTACGGGGTGCTGCTTCTGCTGTTCTTCACGTACGCCATGGCCTGGATCGGCGTCTTCCTCGGGCTCGCAGTGCCGACAGTGGAGGTTGCCCAGCAGCTCGGCTTCCTCGTCATCTTCCCGGTCACGTTCCTCTCGAATGCATTCGTCCCGACCCCCACGCTTCCGGCGCCGCTGCAGCCGATCGCGGAGTGGAACCCCGTCAGCGCGCTGACGGGCGCGACGCGGGAGCTCTTCGGCAACCCGAACCCGTTCGTCTCGAATTCGTTCCCCGGTGAGCATCCGGTCTTCATGTCACTCGCCTGGACGATCGTCCTCCTCGTCGTGTTCGTGCCTCTTGCAATTCGCAAGTACCGCGCGATCGATCGGTAACAGCGCGCGTCCACTCCGGGTACGATCGCCCTGGCGTGACCTTCGAACCTCTCTCCGTCCACGGGCGGGAGCCGCGGCGGATCGCCGCGGGACGTCCGGGAGCCCCTTGAGGCGGTTCCTTGCCGTCGTAGCAGCCGCCCTCCTCCTTCCGGCCGGCGCCGCCGCCCACGTCACGATCTCACCCCCGTTCGTCGAGGATGGGGTCGAGACCGACATCTCGGTCACCGTGCCGAACGAGCGCCCCCCTCACGCCACGGTCGCCGTGGCCGTGAGCGTCCCGTCTGGGCTTTCCATCGTCACGGCCGGGGCGCCGAGGGGCTGGACGAGAGTGGTCGACGGATCCACGGTCACCTGGTCGGGAGGGCGTCTCGTCGCGCGCGACGAGCTCGCTCTCCCTCTCCGGGTGCTCGCCCGTACACGGGCCGGCACGACCTCGCTCGCGGCCCGTCAGACCTACGACGACGGGGCATCCGTCCGTTGGACCGCGGACCTCAGCGTGCTCCCCGCGACCGGCACCGCTGCCCCGAGCGAGCGTCCGTGGGCCGCGATCGCGGCGGCACTCGTGGGGGTCGTCGTCATCGGGGGGAGCCTGCTCTTCATGCGCCTGCTGCGGCGCGACCACTTCAGGTGAGATAGCGGGACCGGGTGCTACCGTCGCGTCAGTGATCTTCCATCAGTTCCTGAACGACGACCTCGGTTGCGCGAGCTACCTCATCGGCGACGAGGACGCCGCGATCGCCGTCGTCGTCGATCCACCGTTCGCGATCGAGCCCCTGCTGGCGGAGGCCGAGCACCGGGGCATACGCATCGTCCGCACCATCGAGACGCACACGCACGCCGATCATGTCTCGGGGCACGGGCGCCTGGCGCTCGAGCACGGGATCCCCGTGAGCGTCCATGTCGACGCCGGCGTCGACTATCCGAACGATCCGATGAGCGACGGCGACGAGATCGAGGTCGGAGCGGTCACGATCGGAGTGATCCATACACCCGGTCATCGCCCTGAGCATTGCTGCCTCACCGTCGTCGACACCTCACGCGGAGACGAGCCCTGGCTCGTCCTCACGGGCGACTCCCTGTTCGTCGGGGACGCGGCCCGGCCGGACCTCGCCGTCGGAGCGGAGGAGGGCGCAGAAGGGCTCTTCTACTCTCTCCAGCGACTCCTCGAGCTCGCAGACGGCGTGGAGGTGTTCCCGGGACACGTCGCCGGATCGTTGTGCGGCAAGGCCATGAGCTCGAAAGGGTCGACCACGATCGGCTTCGAGCGCCGCTTCAACCCGACGTTGCAGTTCACCGACGTTCGCGCCTTCGTTGCGGATTCGGCGTCGATCAGTGCACCGAAACCCCCGAACCTGGGGCGGATCGTGGAGACCAACCGCGGTCCGTTCGTCGGCCCAGCACCGCTCGCGCAGGAGCTCGCCGCGCCGCCCGAGGGAGCGCAGCTGCTCGACGTCCGGCCCGCGGAGACTCACCTCGCGGGGCATCGACCCGGCGCTATCAACGTCCCGGTGTCCGGTACGAGCTTCGGCACGAAGGCGGGCTTCGTGCTCGATGGCGAGCGGCCGGTGTGCGTGCTCGCCGCGTCCTCCGACGAGGCACAACGGGCCTGTCAGGGCCTCCACGCGGTCGCGTTCTTCGATCTCGCCGGCTACGTGCTCGGCGCCGGCGACGAGATCACGGAGCCGGTCGCGATCGACGAGCTAGCAGCGCTAATCGCCGGTAAAGCCGAGCTGATCGACGTCCGAGAGGAAGAGGACCTCGCGACTGGCTCGATCCCCGGTAGCCGCCACGTTCCGTACCGGCTGGTGGGAACATGCTGCTCGGATCTCCCGTCCGACCGAACCATCGTGACCATCTGCGACACGGGCCCGCGTGCCGTTATCGCAGCCAGCATCCTGCGCACCCGCGGCTTCGACGCGCGCCCCGTCGTGGGGGGCGGCGTGAGCGACTGGGTCGCTCGCGAGCCGGCGTAGGCACCTCAGCCGACGTCACGCGCCCAGGCCCGAGCCCGAGTGAGAGCGGCAACCGCACCCACGCTCTCATAGAACGTCATCGCCTTGTGAAGCCCCGGTGTCTCCCGCCCGGCGAGCTCCGACGAGGCGAGCCAGACCATCGCGGCCTGGGCGAGGGCGTCGTGCGCGTGCAAGATCTCGCCCGCGCGCTCGAAACTCCCGGAGGCGATCAGCGCCGCCGCCTGAGTCCACGGGCTCTCGTACGCCAGCTTTCCGAGGTGGTCACCGAGATCGCGCACACGGTCGAGCCCGGCCGCGGCAACGAATCCTTCGAGCTCGAAGAGATCGATCTGGAACGACTCGGCTTCGGCCCACGCAGCGGCGAGCTCGTCGACCAGCGTGTGAGCGAGGCCCGCGTCACCTGAGACGAGCGCAAGCCGGGCGCAAACGCTGAGACCCGGCCAGAGCGCCTGCGGGTCACCGATGGCGCGAGCGCGTGCGAGCATCGCCCCGGCGTTCTCCTCGGCTGCACGGCGATCACCGCGGGCGGAAGCGATCGAGGCGAGTACGTTGTACGCACCGACCTCCATGTACTCTCCCGGCCCCTCGTGATCGAGAAACGAGGTCGCGCTCTCGACGGCGACGTCCCACGAGCCCGCGACGTAGTCGTCCAGGACACACTCGGCGGCCAGCCAACGCTCGTGGTGGTTACCCAGGCGATGTGCCTCCCTGAGCCCCAGGCGATGCAGCTCAACCGAGCGGTTGCGCTCGCCCACGCTGCCGAGAATCGAAGCCAGATTGACGTACGCACGCGTTGCGAGATGTGAGTTCGCCTGCCGGCACTGTTCGAGCGCACGTTCGAGCTCACGGATTGCGGCCCAAGGATCGCCCCCGTATGCATGTCCGAGACCGACGTTGATTCGTGCATTGAGAACGTCCTCCGTCGAGCCGAGCTCCTCCGTGAGAGCAAGGATCCGCACGCCCTCCTCGAGCGAGGGATGTTCGTTCGCGAGCAACTGCGCACGCCAGAGCCTCGCGCGGATCCGAACCGTTGCCCGAGTCTCGGGCAGGTCGGTGATCAGCTCGACCGCTCGGGAGTGGTGTGCTCGCGCCTCGCGTTGATCGCCGCTCTCCCAGTGGACTTCACCGATGAGCGACTCTGCCTCGGCCGAGCTCTCGAGATCGCCTTGTGCGAGCAGCAGGCGCGCGGCCTCCTCGAGCTCGGGAGAGCCCTCGTGGCGAAGGTACTGGAGCGTGTTGCCGAGGTCGAGCAGGAGGTAGGGATAGCTCGGGTCATCCTTCGCCCAGAGTTCGAGGGCCTGCCCAAAGAAGCCGGCCGCTGCTCCCATCGCGCTCAGGGCGTAGGCACGCTGACCGGCCTCGCGCAGCGCCTCGCGCGCGGGCGCCGCGAGCTGGGACGTCGCTCCACCCGCGGCCCGAGTCAGCTCCAGAGCAGCGACGTAGTGATGGGCCAGCATCTCGGCGCGATCTTCCGATCGGTCGCGGCCGAGCGACTCGATCCATGCGGCCGCGCGAACGTGAAGGTCGGCGCGCGGCACGCGCGGAATCTGCCCGTATGCGACGTCCCGAACGAGAACATGACGGACCGAGTACTCCAATTCCCCCGCGACCGACGCACGGCGGTCGCGGCGGACGAACTCCTTTCGCTCGAGCCTGTGCAGTCGCTCCTCGGCCTCCCAGCGAGAGATGCCCGCGACGGCCGCAATCGACCCGAGCCAGAACACCTTCCCGACGACCGCGGCTGCCTGGAGCACCGTCTTCTCGTCCGGCTCGAGCGCGTCCAGCCTTGCGGCGATGATCCCCTGAACCGTCTCTGGGACATCCACGTCGGTGCGGTCGAGTCGCCACGCGCCGCCATCGTGGTACAGGAGACCGCGATCACGGAGCATCCGGATGTACTCCTCGGCAAACAGCGGGTTGCCGTCTGCGCGCCGAAGAAGCGTCTGCTGCATCGCGACAGGCAGTACCGCCTGTTCCAGGTGTTCCGAGATCAGTCGTGCGGTGTCGTCGTCCGAGAGGGCCGCGAGCGAAAGCGTCACAGCGTTGGCCTTGCCGCCTCCCCAGCCTGCGCGCCGAACGAGTAGCTCTGGACGTGCAGTGCAGAGCACGAGGAGCGGTACTCCGGTAGCTCGGTCGACGAGCCCGTCGACGAAGTCGAGGAGCCCATCGTCGGCCCAGTGCAGATCCTCGAAGACGAGAACCGCGGGGCGTTGCTCACCGATCGCCTCGAGGAAGCGCCGCCAGGCAGCGAATGTCTCGCCGTGGCTGTCTCCACCATGACCGATCTCGGACTCGAGACCGATCAGCGGCCTGAGATGACCTGTCACCCACTCGGCTTCGGAGCGATCGGGAACGAGCGCACCTACCGCCGCGGCAAGCTTCTCGTCGGCGGCGACGGCGGTATCGTCGTCGAGAATGCCCGCCTGGGACTTCGCCATCTCCCCGAGGGCCCAGTAGCTGATTCCCTCGCCGTAGGGGAGGCAGCGACCCTGCCGCCAGATGATGATGTCCGGATCGTCGTCGACGATCGAGAAGAGTTCCGCAATGATGCGACTCTTGCCGATCCCCGGGACGCCCACGAGCGTTACGAGTTCGGGCGTGCGCTGCTGCCGCACCCGAGTCAACGCTCCGCGCAACGCGTCGATCTCGGGCTCGCGGCCGACGAGCGCGGCGAGCGGTGCGCGCTCGACGTCGCTTCCGAGCCGCGACCGCGGCTCGACCGCCAGCCACACCTGTACCGGCTCGCGCTTTCCCTTCGCCTCGAACGAGTCCGCCGTCTGATACACGATCGCGTGTGCGGTCGCACGAAAGGTTGATTCCCCGACGAGGACGCCGTTCACGGGGGCCGCCGACTGGATGCGGGCCGCGGTGTTGATGACATCTCCGGCAACCATCGCCTCACCCTCCGCCGAGCGGGCATCAAGAGTGACGAGTGCCTCGCCGGTGTTGACGGCGACGCGCAACGAGACATCCGCCTCGACTGCCGCGTCGCGGATCGCGAGCGCCGCGCGGACGGCCCGTTCGGGATCGTCCTCGTGGGCAACGGGCGCTCCGAAGACGGCCACGACGGCATCGCCGATGAACTTCTCGACCGTGCCCCCGAAGCGCTCGAGATCGGTGCGAACACGAGAGTGATGCGCCGCAAGCATCGCCCGTACATCCTCGGGGTCGCTGCTCTCGGCCAGCGCAGTCGAGCCGACGAGATCGGCGAACACGACCGTCACGACTTTGCGCTCTTCGCGTGGTGTACCCGGCTCTCCCAGCGGGCTACCGCAACTCGCACAGAACCGCGCGCCGTCCGCGCACTCCGTGCCGCATGCGGCGCAGGTGGTCATCACGGAGCAAAGTCTAGGGCGCTACGCCGGCCGACGGGCCGCGAAGCCTTCCGCCACCGGCTCACCAAGTGGCGTCAGCCGTGTTTCGGCACGTCCTCGCGCGTGACGGCACAGACGATCGCGTCGACGGCGGTCGAGGGGTCGACCGTCCTCCGCTGCACGCCGAGAAGCAGCTCGGACAACGCCGGGTCGGCGGCGATCGCCTCCTCGATGTGGGTCTGGACGCGGGCGGCTGCGGCGGACACGACCCCGGCGGTCAGATTGCGCCGCCGCCTCTGTTCGAGCTCACCGCTGCCGACGAGAGAATCCCGTCGGGCGGTCAACTCCGCCCAGAGCGCGTCGATGCCCTCCTCACGCACCGCCTCGGTGAGCACGATCCCCGGCTGCCGCTCGGCGTCCGGAGCGAGCGCCATCACGGCCCGGATGTCGTTCAGCAGCGCCTTCGACCCCGGCTCGTCCATCTTGTTGATCGCGATCACGTCGGGGATCTCCATGATCCCGGCCTTCAGGGCCTGCACGGAGTCTCCCGAGCCGGGCATGAGCACCAGCACGACCTCGTCGGCGATGCCCATGACCTCCACCTCGCTCTGCCCCGTTCCGACGGTCTCGAGGAAGATGACGTCCCGGCCGCTCGCATCCAGCAGGAGCATGCTCTGCAGGGTCGCTTCCGAGAGCCCACCCAGGTGTCCGCGCGTGCCCATCGAGCGGATGAAGACCCCGGGATCGAGGAAGTGATCGACGAGCCGGATCCGGTCGCCGAGCAGCGCACCCTGGGTGAAGGGGCTGGACGGGTCGACCGAGATCACACCCACCGTGAGCTCGCGGCTGCGGACGTGGCGGACGAGCGCCGCGATCAGCGACGACTTTCCCACGCCGGGGGGGCCGGTGATCCCGACGGAGAACGCCGATCCCGTCGCCGCGTACACCTCCGAGACGACCTCCGCCGCTCCGGGATCACGGTTCTCGACGAGCGTGATCGCCCGTGCGAGCGCCCGGTTGTCACCGGCACGGATGCCGGCAACGAGCTGCTCGTGCGTCCAGGAATGCCGCGCCATCCGGGCCACTCTACGGCACGGGCAGGTCCTTTTCGGACAGCAGACGTCGTTCTACCGAGGTTGTAGGCTCGTTCGGGATGCTGGGTCAGTTCACCGCGCAATTCGCGATCATCGGGATGCCGGAGCATCGCTCCTTCCGCAATCTCTTCTATTCCCGGCTGATCTCTGCACTCGGGACGTGGACGGCGTTCTTCGCGGTTCGCATCGCGCTCTACAACCAGACCAACTCGGCCTGGTGGGTCAGCATCCTCCTGTTCGCCGAGCTCGTGCCCGGCGTCATCCTCGGCATCGCGGTCGGGCCGCTCATCGACCGCTGGCCGCGCAAGCGGATGATGATCCTGTCCGATCTCGGCGGGGCCGCCTGCTTCGGGGCGCTCCCGTTCATCGACTCCCCCGCAGGCATCGTCGCCCTATCGGCCGTGGCGGGGTTCGCGGCGGCGTTCTTCCGTCCCGCGTGCTATGCGTCGATCCCGAATCTCGTCGACGAGGACTCCGTCGTGCCGGCAAACGCGCTCATCCAGGGCGCCGAGAACCTGTCGACCCTACTCGGGCCCGTGATCGCCGGTGTCGGCATCGTCCTGCTCGGGCCGGACACCGTCTACGCGCTCAATGCGGTCAGCTTCCTCGTCTCGGCGTCTCTCCTCCTCCGGATCAGCGTCCGGCTCCAGTCGAGCCTCGTTGCCAGAATCGGCCGTACCCACTGGCGCGAGGTACGAGCGGGGCTCGCACTCGTCCGCGACAACAACCACCTCTCGTCGCTCTTCCTCATCTGGAGCTGGGCGACCCTCGCCTACACGGGGATCAACGTCGCGGAGATCGTGCTCACGACCGACGCCTACGGCGCCGGCAACGTCGGCTTCGGCGTCTTCGTCGCCTTCTCGGCCGCCGGCATCCTGATCGGCAACGTCGCCGCGTTCTGGTTCATCAGGAGGCTGACCGTCTACGGCGGCTACCGCGCCTCGTTCCTCATCACGGCTGCGGGCGTGGCGATCTGCGCGGTCAGCCCGAACCTCACGCTCGGCTGCGTCGGCGCCGTCATCTTCGGTGTCGGTAACGGCATCGGGCTCGTCTGCAATGTGACCCTCATCCAGCAGGTCGTGTCCGACGATCGCCGGGGACAGATCTTCGCCGTGCTCGGCAGCCTCGTGCAGATGTTCACGCTGATCGGCACCCTCGCAGCCGGGCCGATCACGGTCGCCGTCGGGCCACGGATGATGTGGGGCATCAGCGCCGCACTTCTCGTGATCGGCTATCTCAATGCGGTGGTCGTCTCGGCGCTCCGGCGCTCACGAGACACCGCCTCTCCCGAAGCCCTGGTCGACCTGATGCCGCTCGAGGTCGGGAGCGAAGTACCCGGCACCGGGTTCTCCCGGATCGCGAACCTGCTCGACGAGGTCGAGCGAACACGCGAGGAAGAGGCGAGAACGGATGCGGGGCGTCGTCGCCGCCGCAGAGCCGGCGCGACGAAGCCGCCCCAACCGTGACCAGAAGATGCGCTGCCGTCAGCCCGTCGTGCGGCCGGACACCGTCAGCTGGTTCTCCGCGTGGCGGATACGCTGCTCGAGCTGCCACCGGTCGCCCGTGGACTCCCCCGCGTCGATCCTCTCGAGCTCGGCCTTTGCGGCCTCGAGCTGCGCCGTCGCACGATCGTCGTCGATCTCCTTCACGTTCACGGCATCGTCGACCAGAGCCAGGGCACGGTCCGTCTCGACCTTGAAAAAGCCGGGACCGGTGGCGAACTCGAGCACCTCGCTGCCTCCGAGGTGCACGCGGGTCGAGCCGGCCTTCAGCGTGGCAACCAGCGGCGCATGCCGGGCGAGCACGCCGATCTCCCCGGCCTGTCCGGGGACGATCAGCATCTCCGCCTCGCCCTGGTAGATCGGGCCGTCGGGTGTGACGACCGAGACGTCGAACTTGGGGTGCGCGTCAGCCATTCGCAGCCACTACGCGGCGACCTGCTCGAGCTGGCGCGCCTTCTCGACGACGTCCTCGATCGGACCGACCATATAGAACGCCGCCTCCGGCAGATCGTCGTGGAGCCCCTCGATGATCTCCCTGAAGCCCTTGATCGTGTCCTCGAGCTTGACGTACTTGCCGGGCGTGCCAGTGAACTGCTCGGCGACGAAGTTCGGCTGCGAGAGGAACCGCTCGATCTTGCGCGCGCGCGAGACGACGAGCTTGTCCTCGTCGGTGAGCTCGTCCATGCCGAGAATCGCGATGATGTCCTGGAGGTCCTTGTACCGCTGCAGGATCTGCTGCACGGCGGTCGCGGTCGCGAGGTGCTCGTCCGAGACGACTCCGGGCGCGAGCGCGCGGGAGGTCGACCCCAGCGGGTCGACGGCCGGGTAGATGCCCTTCTCCACGATTGCGCGGGAGAGCACCGTGGTTGCGTCGAGGTGGGCGAACGTCGCGGCCGGCGCAGGGTCGGTGAGGTCGTCGGCGGGAACGTAGACGGCCTGCACGGACGTCACCGAGCCGGTGCGCGTCGAGGTGATGCGCTCCTGCAACTGGCCCATCTCCGTCGCCAGCGTCGGCTGGTAACCGACCGCGCTCGGCATGCGACCGAGGAGCGCCGAGACCTCGGAGCCGGCCTGGACGAAACGGAAGATGTTGTCGATGAAGAGGAGGACGTCCTGCCCTTGCTCACGGAAGTACTCGGCCATCGTCAGCCCGGAAAGGGCGACGCGAAGGCGTGCTCCGGGCGGCTCGTTCATCTGGCCATAGACGAGCGCCACCTTGTCGAGAACGCCGGACTCCTCCATCTCGAGGTAGAGGTCGTTGCCCTCGCGAGTGCGCTCGCCGACGCCCGCGAAGACGGAGACGCCGCTGTGTGCGTTGGCGACGTTGTGGATCAGCTCCATGATCGTGACGGTCTTGCCGACGCCGGCACCGCCGAAGAGGCCGACCTTGCCGCCCTTGATGTACGGGGCGATCAGGTCGATGACCTTGATCCCGGTCTCGAAGACCTCGACGGAGGGTGCGAGCTCGCGGAACGCGGGAGGCTCGCGGTGAATCGACCAGCGCTCGACATCGGCGGAGGCAGGCTTCTCGTCGACCGGCTGACCGAGGACGTTCCAGATGCGGCCGAGCGTGGTGTCACCGACGGGGACCGAGATCGGCGCACCCGTGTCGACGACTGCGGTCCCACGTGCGAGCCCATCGGTCGAGTCCATCGCGACCGCACGGACACGGTCGTCACCGAGGTGCTGCTGCACCTCCGCGACGAGGGTCGTGACGGAGCCGTCCGGGCGGACGATGTCGACCTCGACGGCATGGAGGATCTGTGGCAGGCGGTCGGGGAAGACCGCGTCGATCACGACGCCCTTGATCTCGATGATCTGGCCGACGTTCTTCGACCCGTTCGCGCTTGCCTGCTCAGACATTGTTCTCCCTGGGGGAAATCGGTGGCATTGAAGGAAGTGACGCCTTCAGATGGCGCCCGAGCGGGAGTCTAGCGAAGCGTGAGAGACCGCCTCGGGGCGAACCGGCCTCCGGGTGACCCTCCGCGAGCATCGCCTCGACACGCGCGGCGTGATCGAGGCGTCAGACGTGAGACGTGACGAAGTTCGGTGCGATCATGCCGCCACGAAATCGCGGCCCGAAAGGAGGCGGGGACTACCCAAGGGACGGGACGGGCGGGCTACCGATGGGGGCGAAGTAGTAGACGAGCCACTTCTGGTTCTCGCCCTTACCGACCGATTTCATGCCAACGTAGAAGGCGGTCGGGTTGAGACCTGAACCCTTCTTCGGCGTCAGGAGCAGCTCGAGCACGACAACACCGGGCGAGATCTCGTTGACCCCAAAAGCTGTCTCGCCGGCTCCGAGAGCCGGGAAGAACTGCACCGGGATGTTCCCGGTCAGCCACTCCGCCCGGGTACACGCGCACTCCGCCTTGAGCTCCGGGTGAAGGAGCGTCCACGCCTTGGCAAGGTTGTGGCGCGCGACAGCACCGTCGACGAACGCGGCGGCCGTCTCTCGCGCCGCGGCGGGAACGTCGGCGACGTTCGGCTTCGTCTCCTCCGGGAGCTCGCCGAACTCGTCCACGGTCTGGCCGCCGGCGGTTCCAACTGCCGGGGACGCGGTCGAGTTGTCGCCGCTGAGCCACACCGTTCCGAACGCTGCGATGCCGGCGATCAGGACGAGCACGGAAACCCACGTCACGGCGCGAATGAAGCCCGGTGATTGGAGTCGGTCCATCATCTCAACGGGATAGGGTAGACGACCGCTGCCGGCAGAGCATTAGCGGATTATCACGCTCGTGTTAAGAACAGCCTCGTCCCGCGCATGTCAGAGCGAGCGCCGGCGAAGCACGAGGAGCAGCGGAAGAGCGGTCAGCGCCGCGATCGGTGGGGCGAGCTCGACCGGACGCAGCTCTCGCCCCTGCTCGACGAGAGGCCCCTTGGAGGCGAATCGGCGGACGGCATCCGCGACCTCGCGCTGCTGCCCCTCGACGAACAGCGAGCCGTCTACCGCGCCAGCGACTCTCCGCAACGAACGGAGCGCCGTCGGGTCGGGCCGGTACGCCGGATCGGCCCTTCCGTCGCGGGCCACGACGCGCTCGTCCCCACGCCATACGTGGACGAACACGGTTGCGATTCGCGCGTCGACGAGCCGCGTCCGCAACGTCGCGTAGTCGACCGGCAGGGTCTCACCGTCGGTGAGGACGACGACGAGCCGCCGAGTCGTGACGGAGTCGAAGTAGGCGGCGCGGCCGAGATCCCCGAGCGCGTTGAGCGAGGTCGCGCGACGCGTGCGCCGCTCGGGCGGTGGGCGCTCGATCCCGATCGACCGGTCGATGACGGACACGAACGCGTTCGCACTCAGTGTCGGGAACAGATGCGGGAGCACGCGATCGGTGAGAGAGACGACCCCGACGCGGGTTTCGGGAATCTCGGCGCGAAGCTGCTTGGCGAACGATCGTGCCCGCTCGAGACGGTTCGGCTCGGACGGCGCACGCTGTGCCAGCATCGAGCGCGTGATGTCGAGAGCCACGTACACCTCGACCCCGTCCCGCCCTTCGAGCCCGGTCGACTTCGAGACGACCGGCTGTGCACACGCGAGCGCAACGAGAACGCTCACCGTCACGAGCAGCGCGACGTCGACGGAGACACTCCGCCGTCGCGGCGGTCCAAGGCCGAGCTCCTCGTCCACCTCGCGCGACCGTCGCAGCGTCGAGAGCAGCGCGACAACCGCGAGGATGCCCACCAAACCGACGAGCGCTCCCAGTGGAGTCAGGAACGACAGTGACACGGCCGGCGCCACCGCTGGCTAGAAGCCACTTCCGCTCGTCGCAGCGCCGGCCCCGGGAGAGGGCAGCGGTGCGAGCCCCTGGCCGCCGCCGCCGGGATCCGCACCGCCGCGGCGGAGCAACTTGAGCGCGAGCTCGAGGTTGTAGACCGCATCGTCGCTCGAGGGGTCGAGGGCGAGCGCCTTCTGGAACTGCTCGATCGCGCGCCGCACGAACACCTCTCGCTGGGTCGTCGTATTCCGTGCCTCTTCGAGCAGAAGCGCACCGCGCAGGGTCAGGGCGACCGCACGCCGTTCCGGGCTCGGATCGCTCTCCCCGAGTCGGGCCAACGCGCGCTCGGCTCCGCTGCGCCTGGTCACGTCTCCGAACTCCCGCAGCGGGGCCCGCGGCTTGCTGAGCCAGAAGCGCTGGACAGCGTCCCGGAAGGCAAGATCGTCGTCGAGCCCGAGAAGCGTGCGCGAGAGCCCGGGCGGAAGGAGGGTATCCACGCTCCACGAGACCTCCGGATCGACGCTACTCGTGAACGCGGTGTCGGCGGCGTCCACCCGCTGGGACGAACGAATCACGTCGACGGCGAGCGCCAGGGCGAGCGCCGCAGCGAGGAGGAGAGCGACGATGCCCGCCCCGGCACCGATCGATCGAGCCTGCTTCCGGCCGGTCATCGCAGACCACTCCAGACGAGCCGGCCGCACCAGCGTTCGTTCGCTGCGAGGAGAAGGAGAAGAGCGGCACCGACCGCCGCCAGAGCCCACGGGAACGCGCCCACGAGCGTTTGTCGCTCCTGCACATCCGTGTTCCGCAAGAGCTCTGGTCGCGTGACGAGCGCCTCCGCGCCGACGAGCTGGGTGAAGAGCGCTCGGTCTTCGGGGCCGGGGAAGAGAGGGATCACCTTCAGGTCGATCCCGGCACGCTCGTAGTGCGAGATCTCCTCGGTCAGGTCGGACGTGTCGAAGCCGGAGTTGTCGAGATCGCTGAGGAGGAGGACGGAGAGGCTCCGATCTCCCTCACGCTCGATCACGTGACGGGCTTCGACGAGGCCGGTCGAGATCCGGGTTCCTCCCCGGAAGGTCAGTGACCATGGGCTCTCGCGCGGACGTCCCGACGGTGTGACGGGCACGATCCGGCCACCCCTCGTGCGACGGACGTTGTCGCGCGTGATCGGTGGGCCTGTCCTGAAAAACGGGAGCAGCGGCCGCAACTCGGCGCTGCGCGTGTCGGGCGGCAGCATCTCGTAGGCGCTGTCGGAGAAGACGACGAGCCCCACCCGCCCTTCCGTCTCCGCGAGCGAGCGCAGGACCCGCTGTGCGCGCTGGGCCTTCTGGACGTCGACGCTCGTGGAGAGGTCGAGGACGACGATACCGCCACTCCCCGTGGCGAAGTACGTCGTGGGAAGCGACTCGAGCGACCGCGCAAGGACGAACGCGAGAGCGACGAGCGCCAGCGCACCGCAGCCGAAGACGAGGCGCAGGAGACGTGTCCGCCGGAATGCGATGCCGAGCTCGGCCGTGGCCGACGTCGGCAACCCCGGCGTCCGCAGGCGTGAATCGAACACGCTCATGCGTTCCCACCGAGTGCCGGCTGAACGCCTGCGCGAGCCGCCAGCCTCGCGACCTGCTCGGCGCTCGACGGTTCAGAAGCCCAGGCAAGCGCCCTGGCCTCATCGGCGAGGTCCGATCGCCCCGCCGAGCCGAGCTCGCGCGCAGCCCGCTCGAGCGCACGCCGGCGGTCGGGTGAGTCGCTGCCGTCGGCGCGGAGTGCAACGTCGAACGCCTGCTCGAGGGGCGTCCTCGACGTCGACGCGTCGACTGCGCCGCTCTCGCGTGCCGCTGCAGGCCACCACAGCCGGCGGGCGATTGCAGCCGCGGCGACAACGCACACGAGGGCGAGGGCGAGCAGCACGAGCGCCGCACCGAGGGCGCCGACGCGATACGTCGCAGGCACGAGCGTCGCCGCATCGGAGCGCCAGCGGATCTCCTCGACGTCGCTGTCGGCGACGCGACTTGCGACGACGAGAAGCGGCCAGTCGAACGCTTCGAACGCATTTCCGCGCCGGTCCTTGAACTCGTACCGAACCCGCCCGCTCGGGAAGTCGCTCACGCCACGAGCCTCGGCTGCGTCGCAGCCTTCCTGGAAGCACACCAGCCGGTACTCGAATCTGATCCGGCCCAGGTCGCCGACCTGCTCACGGGTCACGTGCGGTGGATCGACCGGCTCGTACGGCCCGAAGTCCGGTTGGAGCCTCACGCTTTCCATATCGACTTCGCGCGTGTCCACGAGAACGTCTGCTCTCGCCCGGACGGGATCGCCGAATGCGTGCGTCGTGGGGCTGATCGACGTCCTGACAGCGACGAGCTCTGCCGGGGGCGCGGCAGGGTCGTTCCCGTCGTGCGCGATCCAGAGCTGCCCCAGGCCGAGCCCGACGATGAGCGCGGCGACGCCCGCAACGGCGATGACGGCGCCTCGTCTCACCGGCCCAACCTCCCGGCTCCCTCGCGCTCGGCCGACCATCTCACGAAGGCGTCGAAGATGTGGCCCGGGGCCGTCGACGTGAGGAGAACCGGCTCGATACCGAGCGAGCGCATCCCTCCCACGAGGCTCGCAAGCCTTTCCTCGTGACGGGTGCGCCACGTCCGCGATTCGCCGGCGCGGAGCCGGACGACACGAAGGCGACCCCCGTCGTCGACGAGCGGCATCCCGATCCCGTCGACGTCAGGGAAGCTCTGCTCCCAGAGCGGATCCTGGACGACCACGGGCACGAGGTCCCAGCCACGGTCGAGGGCCCGCTCCCAGGTCTCGAGCGAGGGGCGCGAGAGGAAGTCCGAGACGACGAAGACGAAGCTCGCGGCCGGCACGGCCCGTCGGTGGTAGGCGAGGAACTCGAGCGCGCCGGCGACAGCCCCCGCCGCTCGAGACCCCGCGGAGTCGGGCACGGCATGATCGACGAGCGCCCCTTCACCCCGCGCGCTCGCCGGCGGAGACCAGGAGACGATGTCCTCCATGGCACCGAACTCCAGGCGACCGACGAACCCGCGAGCCTCCGCGACGCTGTTCTCGACGAGCTCGGCGGCGGCGCGCGCCGCCTCGCTCTTTCGCAGCCAGGGGATGCCAGGCGGGCACAGGTCCATGGCGGCACGATTGTCGACCGCAACGATCGCACGCGGGGCCTCGTCTGCGAAGTACTCGCGGACGACGAACTCGTCCGTGTTGCGCGCTGACGAGAGACGTGCCGAGGCGCCCCAGTCGATCCGGTCGGGGTTGTCACCGGTCCGATACGGGCGCGAAGCGGCGATGTCGGAGCCCGTCCCCCGTCGGGCGCCGTGCATCGCGCCGAAGGCGAGCCCCACGAGGCGCTTGCGCGAGACGAGCGGGAAGGTCAGCCCTCGTGTGCTCACGGCCTGTCGACGGCCGACGCCGCCTCGTCGAAGACGAGCGAGGGAGCCGGCGCAAGAGCCATGCACTCGCGCTCGAACGCCGCCAGCGAGGCTGCCAACCCGATCTGGCGTGCCTCCGCGAACGTCGACGGAGTGAACACGACGCGGTGCCCGAGAACGGGAAGAAAGAGGAGCTCGACGTCCGTGGGGACGACATAGCCTCGCCCGTGCACGAGAGCCCAGCCACGCACGGCGCGCTCGAGGGCCAGGCTGCCTCGCACCGATGCTCCGACGGCCGTGGCTGTGACCTCGCGCGTTGCCCTCACGAGATCGACGATCCAGCGGCCGATCAGCGGATCGACGTAGACCTCCGTCGCCGCCCGTTGGAGAGCCTCGATCTCGGGAATCGCCGCGACGGCGCGCAGCGTCTCGAGTGGATGTTCCACGCGCTGGTCGTCGATCACGCTCAGCTCTTCCTCGGCGGTCGGGTATCCGAGCGATGTTCGGAGGAAGAACCGGTCGAGCTGCGCTTCGGGGAGCGGAAATGTCCCCTCGTACTCGATCGGGTTCTCCGTCGCGAGGAGGAGGAACGGCTGCGGCACGCCACGCGTGACGCCGTCGACCGTGACCTGTCGCTCGGCCATCGCCTCGAGCAGTGCGGACTGCGTCTTGGGCATTGCACGGTTGATCTCGTCGACGAGAACGATGTTCGCGAAGATCGGCCCCTCCCGGAAGACGAAGTCTCTCGTGCGCTGGTCATAGATCGCAAGGCCGGTGACATCGGTCGGCTGCAGGTCAGGCGTGCACTGAATGCGCGTGCCGACCGCGCCGTCGATCGACTGGGAGACAGCACGCGCCAACACGGTCTTGGCCGTCCCGGGAACGTCCTCGAAGAGAACGTGCCCGTTGCACGCGAGCGCCGTCAGGACCAGGCGAATCTCCTCACGCTTCCCCTGCACGACCGTCTCGATGTTCGCGAGCAGCCGATCGGCGATCTCGATCGCATTCTCGAACCGGGTCGCGAGAGGCTGTTCTGAACGGATCGCCATGGGCCCGAGTGTAGACAGGCGACGACCTACCCCGCCCTCGCGCTTCTGCGTCCGCCTAGCTGCCGTCGACGGGTAGCGGCGGCTTGATCGCGGTCGCCGACGAATCGCCGCCCGCGTCGCCGAGCGAGGTCTGCGTCGCTTCGGCGACGACCGGCAGGTCGTGCCGAACGAGAGCCTCGCGACGAAGCGATCGGATCGGATCCTCGCCGGCAAGCGTGCCCGCGGCGAAGGGCGGACTGAGCGCAGCATTGTCGGATGTCGTCCCGGGGATGTCGTGCGCGAGCGCGATCGTGCCGGCTGCGATGACGACGGAGGCGACGGATGCAACCTGGGCGACCGTGCGGAAGTGGACGCGGGCGCGCTGATGCCGCCCCGAGACGGTCACGGGCCGGGAAACCGGTTCGAGAGGGGTATCCCGGAGAAGCGTCGTGAACGCGCGCGCATCCTCCTCGAACGCGCAACAGGCACCGCAGCGCCCGAGATGAGCGCGCACGAACTGGTGCTCGAGGTCGTTCAGTGATCCGTCGAGGCTCACGGAAACGAGCGATCGTGCTCTCTGGCATGGAGTCGTCACACCTGATGAGACGACGATGTACCACGGGAGTTAGTGCCGCGTACTACGCGCGAACGCTAGACCAACGTTGCCCTGCCGTCGACGATGATCCCGGCCAGAATCAAGGCCGCCCCCACGAAGATGAAGAGCCACGACGTCCCTCGCGCATCCTTGCGCTCCTCGGAGGTGGCGGTACGGGCACCGCGGCCCGCGATCCCGACGCCGAAGACCTGCCCACTGTCGCCCCGCTCCTCCTCCGTGCTGCGGGGCCGAACCGGTCCGCGGACACCCGCGAAGAAGCCGAGCACGAGAAAGAAGCTGCCCACGAGATACAGGCCGGTAGAGATGGCGCGTTCGATGCCGACGCCGAGCGCCAGTCCCGCGATCACCGCGCCGAGCAGCGTGATCCCGACGATCCCCGCGATGATGCCGCCGATCCGGCGTGCGGCCTGCACCCGTGCGCCGCCTATTCGACGGTGTTGGCCACGGGAGCGTCGAGTCGCATGTCCATCGGCCAGCGCTCGAGCGGATAGTGGCAGGCAACGAGGTGATCGGGAGCGATCGCATCGAACCCAGGCGTATCGACGTCGCAGGTTCCCTCGTGAAACCGCGGGCAGCGGGGATGGAAGTTGCACGCCGACGGAGGGTTGACGGGGCTCGGCACGTCCCCTTCGAGCATCACCGGACGTCGAGCGCGCCCCTTCTCCGGATCGGGGATCGGCACGGCGGAGAGCAGCGCGCCCGTGTAAGGATGCTTCGGATTGGCGTACAGCTCGTCGCGGCTCGCGAGCTCGGCCGGCTTCCCGAGGTACATGACCATGACCCTGTCGGAGATGTGTCGGACGACGTTCAGGTCGTGTGCGATGAAGACGTACGTGAGCCCGAACTCCTTCTGGAGGTCCTTGAGCAGGTTGAGGATCTGCGCCTGAACCGAGACGTCGAGCGCCGACACGGGCTCGTCACAGAGGATCAGCTTCGGGTTCACGGCCAGTGCGCGGGCGATCCCGACGCGCTGCCGCTGACCGCCTGAGAACTCGTGCGGGAAGCGGTTGTAATGCTCGGGGTTGAGGCCGACGACCTCGAGAAGCTCCTGCACGCGCCGCTTCTGCTCGGCCGGCGTTCCGATCCCGTGGATCTCGAGCGCCTCCCCGACGATGTAGCCGACCCGCTTGCGCGCGTTGAGCGACGCGTACGGGTCCTGGAACACCATCATCATGTTCCGCCGGTACGGTCGCATCCCGCTGCGCGACAGCTTCGTGATGTCGGTTCCCTCGAAGAAGATCTTGCCCGAGGTGGGCTGGAGCAGCTTGAGGATGCAGCGAACGAGCGTCGACTTGCCGCAGCCGGACTCACCGACAACACCTAGCGTCTCGCCGTGGTGCAGGGAGAAGGAGACACCGTCGACGGCCTTGACGGTCGCTACCTCCTTCTGAAAGATGATCCCCTGCGTGATCGGGAAGTGCTTCGTGAGGTTCTCGACGACGAGCAGCTCGTCTCCGGTCGTCGCGCTCATGCGATCGCTCCGGAAGCAATACCCTTGACGAGCGTCGCCGCCTCCCGCTCCTTCGTGGCGACGTCGAGGTGACAGGCATCCTCGTGCGTCGTGTCGCCTTGCTCCGGCTTGAGCTGCGGCTCAGTCTCGCGACAGACGGACATCGTGTAGCTACAGCGGGGGTTGAACCGGCAGCCTTGCGGCGGGTTCAGGAGTGACGGTGGCTGGCCGGGGATCTGCACGAGACGTTCGACATTGACGTCCAGGCGCGGCAGTGATCCGAGGAGCCCCCATGTATAGGGGTGACGCGGCCGGCTGAAGATCTCCCGCACCGGGGCATGCTCCACGACCTTGGCCGAGTACATCACGACGATGTCGTCAGCGGTCTCCGCGACGACGCCGAGGTCGTGGGTGATCATGATCAGCGCCGTGCCGAACTCGTCCTGCAGCTTCTTGATCACGGCGAGCACCTGCGCCTGCGTCGTGACGTCGAGCGCCGTCGTGGGCTCGTCGGCGATGAGGAGGTCGGGGGAGTTGATCAGCGCCATCGCGATCATCACGCGCTGGCGCATGCCGCCCGAGAACTGGTGGGGATAGTCGTCCACGCGGCGCGTCGGATGCGGGATACCGACGACGCCGAGCATCTCGATCGAGCGGGCGCGCGCCTCCTTCTTCGTCATGTCGTTGTGGAGGAGTGCCGCCTCCTCCAGCTGCCTGCCGATCTTGTGCACCGGGTTGAGCGACGTCATCGGATCCTGGAAGATCATCGCGATCTCGTTGCCGCGGATCTCACGCAGCCTCTTCGGGCTCGCCGTGAGGAGATCCTCGCCGCGGAACAGCACCTCTCCCGTGGAGGTTGCGCTCTTCGGATCGTTGAGGCCCATCACGGTGAGGCACGTCACGCTCTTGCCGCACCCCGATTCACCGACGATCCCGAGCACCTGGCCGGGCTCGACGGTGAAGTCGACGCCGTCGACTGCCCCGACGAGGCCGTCATCCGTTCTGAAGGTCGTCCGCAGGTCGCGTACGTCCAGGAGAGGTGCCATGTGGTCGCCGCCCTAGGTCAGTCGGATCCGGGGATCGATCCACGCGTAGAGCAGATCGACGATGAGCGAGAAGATGATGATCGCGACCGCACCGAAGATGACGACGCCCTGAAGCGTCGGCAGGTCGAAGCGTCCGATCGACTCGAGCGCCGTCCCGCCGAGGCCGTTCAGGCCGAAGACGGACTCGATGAAGATCGCCCCGCCGAGCAGCAGGCCGATGTCCATGCCGACGAGCGTCACGACGGGCAGCATCGCGTTGCGGAGGATGTGCGAGCGCATGACCTGTCCCTCCGGCGCGCCCTTGGCCCGCGCAGTGCGGACGTAGTCCTGGGTCATCGTGTCCATAACCTCTGCGCGAACGAAACGCACGTACGTGCCTGCGACGACGATCGCGAGCGTGAGCCACGGGAGGATCATGTGGTACGCCCACTGGCCGAGCCCGCCGCACGTCGACGCCTCGGGCACGCTCACCACCTCGCAGTAGCCAGCAACGGGCGTCCACCCGAGCTTGTAGCCGACGGTGTAGGAGAGCATGAGTGCGATCCAAAACGACGGCAGCGAAATGCCGATCAAGACGTACGTCATCGCGGTTCTGTCGAGCAACGACCGCGGACGGAGGGCGGAGAGGATCCCGATCGGGATCGACACGGAGAGAACGATGATCATGGCGCCGAAGACCAGTGAGGCCGTGATCGGGGCGGCGCGGAAGATCTCCTCGTTGACGGACTGCCGGGTGACGAACGACTGCCCGAGCGAGCCCTCGACGACGAGGCGCTTCAGGAAGCGTCCGTACTGGATATACACCGGGTCGTTCAACCCGAGGAACTCCTCGACCTCTCTCACCTTCTCCGGCGTGGCGGACTGGCCCGCCGCGAGCCTCGCCGGGTTCGCCGGCACGAGGAAGAAGATCACGTAGGTGACGAACGTGACGGCGATGAAGAGCACGACCGCCCACAGGAGCCTACGGATGAGGTATCGGAGCATCTGGTCTCGAAGCCTAACTGATCAACGGGATGGAGAGCCAACGGTTCGCGGCGGGGGGAGCGCCTTGCGCTCCCCCCGCCGTAACCGTGTTCCGTCGTACGGTTCGATCGATCCTTACTTGGTGCAGATCTGCGTGAGCAGGTTGCCCTGGATCGAGGTGTAGCCGTAGCAGCCCACCTTCGAGCTGGTGAGCCAACGTGCGTTGGTCGAGATGTACGGAGCGACCGGGGCCGCATCCTTCACGATCGCCTTGTCGAGCGCCGCGTAGGCGTCGAGGCGAGGCTGACCGGCCAGCTTGTACGCCTTGTCCATCAACGCGTTGTACTTCGAGTCGTTGAAGTACGAGACGTTGACGTTGTTGTCGGCCTGGATCCGACGGCCGTCGAGCAGCACGTTGATGAAGTTCGCGGGGTCCGGGTAGTCCATGCCCCAACCTTCATACGTGATGTCGAACGGCTCACCCTTCGTGGCCGACTTCTCGTGCTGGACAACGCGGTCGAGGAGCTTGATCTCGACATCGATGCCGATCTGCTTCAGGTTGAACTGGGTCGACTGCGCGATGGGCGGGCCGACGCCGACGTTCGACGTGTACATCACGGCCTTGCCGTCACGCGTCTTGCCGGCTGCGAGCGCCTTGGCCTTTGCGTAGTTCGGGCCCTTGAGCGAGTAGATCTGCGCGTTCTTGAAGCCCGGCATCGAGTACGGCAGGAACTGATCCGTCCGCTTGCCGGCCAGGAAGCCGTGCTGCGCCGTCATGAACTTGCGGTCGAGCGCGTTCGCGACCGCCTGGCGGAGCTGCGTGTTGCCCGTGAAGATCGGGCGCGACGTGTTCATCGCGATGTACCAGAGCACCGTCTGGGGCTTCACGAAGAACTGGCTCTTGTTGAGGCCGTACTTGTCGTACAGCTCCTTCGACTGCGTGGGCGGGAAGCCGCAGAGATCGGCCTCGCCCTTCTCGCACTGGAGGCGCTGCGTGGCCGGGTCGGCGCCGACGATCCAGCGGACCTGGTCGAGGTTGTTCTTGAAGCCGAGAGACTTGAACGGCTCGACGTTGTTCTTCCAGTTCGGGTTGCGCACCATCAGAGCCGACGTCTTCTCGTTCCACTCCTTGAGGTAGTACGGGCCGGCGGAGACCGTCGGCGCCTTGACGCCCTCGGCCGTGAACGGCAGGTTGACCGGCACGGCGGCGAAGAACATCATCGACGTCCGGGCCAGGAAGTCCGGAGCGACCTGCTTCATGTTGACGACGAACGTGTTCGGGTTCGGCGCCGACCAGCCCGCGACGTCGTCGAGGAACGACGATGCCGGCGACTGCATGGTCTTGTTGATGCCGCGATCAAAGGCACGCTTGAAGTTCGCCGACGTGACGGGTGCCCCGTTGTTGAACTTGAAGCCCTTCTTGATCGTGAAGGTGTATCGCTTGCCGTTGTTCGTGACCTTCGGCATGCCCTGTGCCGCCATCGGCGAGAGACGGCCACCGGCCGCGCCCTCGACGTGCGGGTAGTACAGGAGGGTCAACTGCGACGCCGACATCATGTTCCAGCTGTGGCTGAAGTACGACAAGCCGGTATCGACGTAGTCGAAGTCGCTGCGGCTCGTGATCGTGATGGACCCGCCTGCCTGCTTCTTCGAAGCGGCCTGCGTGCCACCCGATGCCGAACCCGCGAGCATCGCAGCGACGAGCATTGAGGCTCCGATCGCGGTCATCGCGACGGAGCTCAGGATGCGTCCCTTCATTTCACTCCTCTCGTTGTCTGGCCGGTGGCGTGCACCGAACCGGGGCAAGGTGTCGCCCATCACGTTTGGACGGACGACGGCTGTGTTTGTTAGCTGGTGCGGTGAAAAAGGTGGATGTCTGTCCGGCGGCTACGATTGCCGCGAGCGCGGGTCGAACGCGTCTCGAAGACCGTCGCCGAGCAGGTTGAACGCCAGAGTCGTGAGGACGACCGCGACGCCCGGCCAGACCATCAGGAGCGGTCGCGTCGTGTAGTAGTCGGGTGCCGTCGCGAGCAGGTTGCCCCAGCTCGGCGTCGGGAGCTGGATGCCAACGCCGAGGAAGGACAGCGCCGCCTCACCGAGCACGAAGCTGGCAACGACGAGCGACGAGTAGACGATGATCGGGGCAACGAGATGCGGAAGGAGATGCGAGCGCATGATCCGGAAGTCGCTCGCCCCGGTCATCAGGGCCGCTTCGACGAACTCCTTCTCTCGAAGCGAGAGCACCTTCGCCCGGATGATGCGGGCGGGATAGAACCAGCCGAACACCGCGAACACCAGTACAAGGGTGACCACGCCGGGGGCGATCGCGCCGCCGAACGTGATCTCGTTCAGCCGGCTACCGGCCGTGCTCGCGAGCGCGATCACGAACAGAAGCGCCGGGAAGGCCATCGTGATCTCCGTCAGGCGGGATACGACGGTGTCGATCGTGCCGCGGTAGTAGCCGGCCATGGCGCCCAGCGTGACGCCGATGAGCATGACGAGGATCGTCGAGACGACGGCGACCTGCAGCGAAACGCGACCGCCGTACAGCAGTCGCAGGAACTCGTCGCGCCCGAGCGAGCCGTCGGCGCCGAGGACGAGCAACTGCCTCTCCCCGGTCTCGAAGTTCGACACCCACGACCAGGGGCCGACCGGGAGCAGCGCCGAGTCGAGGCCGTCGGTGTGGATATCGCTCGGCCCGTGACCGATGAGGCGCTCTGCTATCCACGCGCCCGGGTACGTCACGAGGACGAGGAAGACGAGGAAGAAGATGCTGGCGAACGCGACCCGATCGCGCCGGAAGCGGATCCAGACACCCTCCCAGTAGCCTCGCGCCTTGACCGCGGTGACCGTGTCGTACTCGGCGCTCTGGGCGAACTCGCCGATCGCCTCGAGATCGCCCGGGAGGGACGCGGTTCGACCGGAGAGACTGTCGATGTACTCGCCCCCACCCTCGGTGAGCTCGACAGCGGTCGCCGGGGTGAAGTCGTCGGGGTGCTTGCTCGTTGTCGACATCGGCAGTGCGGGAGTATACAACCGGCGAAACCCGGCACGGAGTAAGACGGGCGGCGGCCCGAAATGTTAGGAGAGCGCTTCCGCTCCGGCGACGACCTCGAGGATCTCCTGGGTGATCTCCGCCTGGCGGGCGCGGTTCATCTGCAGCGTGACGCGATCGATCAGCTCGCCGGCGTTCTTGGACGCGTTCCGCATCGCCGTCATCTGGGCGCCCTGGAACGACGCCGCCGACTCGAGCAGCGCCCGGTACACGAGCGTCTCCAGGTACACCGGTAGGAGCCGTGCGAGAATCTCCTCGGGCTCCGGCTCGAAGATGAAATCGCCGCGCATGGCATCGTCGCGCGCCTCCTGCTCGTCCGTCTCCAGCACGTCGGGCGAGATCGGGAGGAGATCGATGTCCGTCACGCTCTGCGTCAGGGCCGAGACGAAGGTGTTGTAGACGAGGATGACGCGGTCCACTTCCTGCTCGGTGTAGAGCTCCGCGACCCGGTGCGCGATCGCCTGGGCGTCGGCATAGGCCGGGCCGTCGGAGAAGCCGACGAAGGCGTCACTCGCGTCGCGACCGCGGAACGTGAGCGTCGAGCGGCCCTTCTTTCCCACCGGGACGAAGCGCACCTTCTTGCCCTCGGCCTCGAGGGCCTTCTCGAGCGCGAACGCGCGTCGCAGCACCTGGCCGTTGAACGCCCCGGCGAGGCCACGATCGCCGGTCAGCGGCACGATCAGGACGTTCTCGATGCTCTCTCGCTGCTGCAGGAGCGGCAGGCTCCGCACCGAGGTCGCCGCACGGCCGACGCCGCTGACGAGGTCGCTCATCGTGTCGGCGTAGGGGCGCATCGCCTCGATCCGGACCTGGGCACGCCGCAGCTTGGCCGCGGCGACGAGCTCGAGCGCACGCGTGATCTTCCGCGTGCTGGTGACGGACTTGATCCGCCGCTTCAGATCCTGGACGGTGGCCACTACCCGACGAGGCCCTTCTCCTCGACGATGTCGAAGCCCTCGACGAACTTGGCGAGAGCCTGGTCGAGCTTGGCGACGGTCTCGTCACCGAGGTCGCCCGACTCGCGGACTGCGTCGTACACGCCACCGCTCGAGCGGAGCGTCTCGCGCAGCTCCTCCTGGAACCGTGGCACGAGACCGACCGGAACACGGTCGAGGTAGCCGTTGTTCCCGGCGTAGATCGCGACCACCTGCTCCTCGACGGGCCACGGCTGATACTGCGGCTGGTTCAGGGTGGCGACCATGCGCTCGCCACGGGCGAGTGCCTGCTGGGTTGCGGGGTCGAGCTCGGAACCGAACTGGGCGAACGCCTCGAGCTCGCGGAACTGCGCCAGGTCGAGTCGCAGACGACCGGCGACCTTCTTCATCGCCTTCGTCTGCGCGTTACCGCCGACACGGGAGACCGACGTGCCGACGTTGATCGCCGGCTTGACGCCCGAGTAGAAGAGCTCCGAGCCGAGGAAGATCTGGCCGTCGGTGATCGAGATCACGTTCGTCGGGATGTAGGCCGCGATGTCGCCTGCCTGCGTCTCGATGATCGGGAGCGCCGTCAGTGAGCCGCCGCCGAGCGAGTCGTTGAGGCGGCACGCGCGCTCGAGCAGCCGCGAGTGGAGGAAGAACACATCTCCCGGGAAGGCCTCGCGGCCCGGCGGCCGCCGCAGGAGCAGCGAGAGCTGCCGGTAGGAGTCGGCGTGCTTGGAGAGATCGTCGTAGATGACGAGCGCGTGCTTGCCGCCGTAGAGGAAGTACTCCCCCATCGCGGCCCCGGCGAACGGGGCCATCCACTTGATCGGGGCGGCCTCCTGCGCCGGCGCGGAGACGATGATCGTGTAGTCCATCGCACCCTCGTCGCGCAGCTTCTCGTAGACCTGTGCCACCGTCGACGCCTTCTGCCCGACCGCGACGTAGATGCAGATCACGTCGCCACCCCTCTGGTTGATGATCGTGTCGATCGCGACGGCCGTCTTCCCCGTCCCACGGTCGCCGATGATCAGCTCGCGCTGGCCGCGGCCGATCGGGATCATCGCGTCGATCGACTTCAAGCCCGTCTGCAGGGGCTGGGTCACCGGCTGACGCTGGATCACGCCGGGCGCCTTGAACTCGAGTGGTCGCCGCTCCGCGGCCTCGATCGGGCCCTGGCCGTCGAGCGGGTTCCCGAGCGGGTCGACGACGCGACCGAGCAGGCCCTCACCCACGGGCACGCTCATCACCTCGCCGGTCCGGCGCACGGGCTGCCCCTCCTTGACGAGCTGCCACTCGCCGAAGAGCGCGACGCCGACGTTGTCCTCCTCGAGATTGAATGCGATTCCGACGACGCCGTGCTCGAACTCGAGCCGCTCGAGCGAGACGCAGTTCTCGAGGCCGTGGACGCGCGCAATCCCGTCGCCGACCTGCAGCACCGTTCCTACCTCGGAGAGGTCGGTCTCGACGTCGTACTGCTCGATCCGTGACTTCAGAATCGAGGTGATCTCTTCGGGGCGTAGCTTCACGTTTTCTCCTTGGTTACCGGGTGACGGTGGCTTGGCGTGGGTGAGGCGTGCGCACTGGGGGGCGCATGCACCAAGCAGCGTGTTCGACTCGGTCAGCGGTAAGGCTGGTGGCCTTGGTGCTGATCGAGGCGGACACGATGCGCCGCGTGCAGGTGCTCATCCATGCGTGCGAGTCACCCACGTCAAGCCACCAACTCGTGGCGGAGACGCTCCAGGCGGCCGCGCACGCTGGCGTCGACGCGCAGCGAGCCGGCCTGCAGGATCATGCCGCCGACCAGCTCAGGGTCGACTTTGCGGGACGCCTCGACGGTGCGACCGGAGGCCTGCTCGATCTGGGAGACGATCGCCGCGGCTTCGTCGTCCGACAGCGCGAACGCCGTCGTCAGCTCGACCGCGACGCGTCCCTGCGCGCGGTCGACGAGCGCCTGGAGCTCGTCGCGCATCCCGAGGATCTCACTTGCCCGCCCCTTCTCTCCGATGAGACGAAGGAAGTTGTGGACGAGTGGATCGGATCCTGCGGAGAGCTCGCCGAGCACACCGACCTTCGCTGCCGGCTCGACCTGGGGATTGGCGAGAAACGCCGTCAGCTCGGGAGATCCCGCGACCGCGTCGGCGAACTCGCCGATCTCACGGTGTACGACCTCGAGACGGCCTTGCTCCTGCGCCGCCTGGAAGAGGGCGCGAGCGTACAGGCGCTCCGCGACTGCCATAGCCCTAGCTTCTCCCCCGCTCGAGCGCGGAGAAGTCGAGCCCTTCGATCGCCTCGCCGATCAGGCGACGCTGGTCGTCGGAGTCGAGCACCTTGCCGACGACGCGCTGCGTCGCCTCGAGCGTGAGGTCGGCGACCTCACCGCGGATCTGGTCGATCGCGCGGACGGTCTCGGCGTCGATCTGCTTCCGGGTCTCCTCGAGTCGCCGCTGCCGCTCGACCTCGGCCTCGTCCTTGGCGCGCTGGATCTGGTCGTCCGCGACCTTGCGCGCCTCCGACAGGATCGAGGCGGACTCGGACCGGGCCTCGGCCAGGATCGCGCGATTCTGCTCGAGCAGCTCACGCGCCTCGTTGCGGGCGTTGTCGGCCTCCTCGACGGCCTCCCGGATGCGTTCCCGCCGGGCGTCGATCGTCTTCTGGATGGGGCCGAACGCGAACTTCCTGAGCACGAAGAACGTGATCCCGAACGCGATCAGCGTCCAGATCATGAGGCCGGGCACGACCTTGATCAGGTCGTTGCTCGACTCGGCTGCGAGAACGTCGATCATCGACTCAGACGAGGACGTACGCGAGGAGGCCGCCGATGAGGCCGTAGAACACGACCGCCTCGGTGAGGGCGAAGCCGAGCCACTGGATACCCTGAAGCTCGCCACGCAACTCGGGCTGGCGGGCGACGGCCTGGATCATCGAGCCGAAGATGTTGCCGATACCGACGCCGGCTCCGAGCGAGCCGAGCCCGATACCGAGGGCCAGGGCAATCGCCTTGCCGGCGTCGGCGACGTCGCCGGTGGTCTCCGCGAGGAGAAAGAACGAGGACAGCATTGGGGTGATTCCTCCTTAGTGCTCCGGCTCGATGGCCGAACCGATGTAGATGGCAGACAGGGCAGCGAAGATGTAGGCCTGGATCGAGACGACGATCACGACCTCGAACAGGTAGAAGACGGACGAGAGAAGGATCGAGAACGGGAAGATCCAGGGCGTAACCAGGAAGATCAGACCGATGAACGTGAGGATCAGCATGTGACCGGCGAGCATGTTCGCGTAGAGACGGACGGAGAGGCTGATCAGCCGCATGAACTGACCGAGGATCTCGAGCGGGATGATCAGCGGGTACAGCGCCTTCGGTACGTCCGGAATCCAGCTCTGGAGGTACTTCATGACACCGTTCTCGCGAATACCCTCGATGTGCGTGAACATCCACGTCATGAACGCGAGCGCGAGCGTCACCGAGAGCGTCGAGGTCGCAGCGAAGATCGCGAGGGTCGGGACCTCGACCCCGAAGATCTTCCACTTCTCGTCCGAGAGCGGCAGCGGGATGAAGCCGAGCATGTTGACGACCCAGATGAAGACCATGAGCGACGCGACGTAGGGGAACCAGCGGCCGATCGCCTTCGTGGGCAGCCCCTGCTCCGCTATCTGCACCTGGGCCACCTCGTAGATCGTCTCGCCGAGCGCCTGCCGCTTCGTGGGCTCGGACCCGACCTTGACGCGCATCAGCACGATCCCGATCACGCAGGAGATCACGGTTCCGAGCAGGAGGTAGGCGACGGCCTTGTTGATCGACATGTCGAGCGGACCGATGTTGATCGAGACCCACGGGTGGAGCGTCCACTCGGAGGCCGGGTTGAACTTCTCCTCCTCGCCGGTCTCGGACGACGCGAGTGCGACGGCCGGCAGGGCGAGAAACAGGGTCAGCCCGATCGCGGTGAGTCGCTTCACGCGTTTGCCTCGGCCCCGAAGAACGTGACGATCGAGATCGCAAGCTCGAGCGTGTACGCGGACACGTAGAGGAGCGCCGCGGCAACGCCGACGCGCGCGTCCGCGACCGTGACGGCAACCAGTGGTATGCCAACGATGAATGCCCTGAATCCCATGCCGATGCCCCTCACTCCTGAGGCGGCGAGGTTACCCTCATCCAGCGGCAGACGCGTCAGTAGGTACCCGAGCGACTGCGCGGCGATCCACAGCACGGCGGCGAGGGCCCACCCCTTGAGCGGCCAGCCCGCGACGGCGAACACCGGCAGCGCGAGCGCGATGAGGCCGGTTCCGGCGAGCATCGGTGCGAGCCGGCCCGGCACCGGGCGTGGCTTCGTGTAGAGGCCCTCGATCACGAATACACCTTGTAGACCACGAACACGGCGAGCGGGATACCGACGATCGCGCCGACCAGCAGCCCGAGCCCGCCCGAGCCGAACGCCCAGCCGGCAAGGGCTCCGACGGCCATCGAGGCTCCGACGGTGCCGATCAGGAGACCGGAGGCCGTCGCGAGCGAATGCGGTTCGGTGGGCGACGAGGCGACCATTGGCAGGGAGCATATCAGGCAGCTTGTGACAGTCGATCGCCACTGTTTCAGCCAAAAACGACTACATTCGTCACATGCCCGAACGGCACCCGCGAATAGTGTTCGTGCACGGGAGCGTGACGGGCGCCCGCCCGACCTGGGGCCGTCAACGGGTTCTTCGCGACCGCTTCGAGGTCGATTTCGTCCAGCGCCCCGGGTTCCCACCCCTCCCCGACGTCGATCGCGTGGACTTCGTCGACGACGCCGTTGTCGTTGCCGAGAGACTCGGCGCAGGCGCCCACCTCGTCGGGCACTCGTACGGCGCGGTCATCAGCCTGCTCGCGGCTGCCGAGGCGCCGACACGAGTCCGTTCGCTGACCGTGATCGAGCCGCCGGCGACCTCGATCGCGGTCGGCCACCCGGCGGCCGACCGCTTCACGCGCGAGGGCGTCGAGTGGTGGCGGAGCGGACCGACCGACGATCCCGAAGCGTTCCTGCGTGGGTTCCTCGAGTACGTCGGCTCGGGCTACGATCCGCCGTCCCCCCTCCCCGCCGACCTCGCGCAGGGTGCCCGAACGCTCATCGTCGAGCGGGGCCCGTGGGAGGCCGAGATCGCCCTCGACGCCCTCGCAGCAGCATCCTTTCCCACGCTCGTCGTCTCGGGAGACCATCACGAGGCGTTCGACGCCGTCTGCGACGTGCTCACCTCTCGTCTCACCGCCGAGCGGCTCGTGCTGCCGGGACACGGGCACGCTGTTCAGCAGCATCGCGACTTCAACGACCGGTTGGCCGACTTCGTGTCGCGGGCCGACACCCTGGCGACCGGCTGAAGCCGGTCAGCGGCGCTCCCGCGCTCCCCGGCCTACGCGCTCTTCCGCTCGTTGCGCTCGCGCTCGGCGATGCGCCGCCGCACGCGCGGGTTGCCGAGCTTGACGATCTCGAGCAGGTAGACGACGTAGACCGAGAACGAGAGCGCAACGAGTGCGATCGCGACGACGGCAACGGTCTCCCACCGGTGCCACTCCCCGCCGGCGCGGAACGGGATGAAGCGGGTGGCGAGCGCCGCGGCACCGAGTGTCGCCGTCCAGGCCCACATCGTCAGCGCCGCCCTGCGCTGGCTGAAGCCGATGTTGAGGAAGCGGTGGTGCAGGTGCGACTGATCGGCCGAGGAGATGCGCTGCTTGTACTTCATGCGCTTGAGGACGACGAAGGAGGTGTCGATGATCGGGACGGCGAGGACGAGCAGCGGCAGGAACAGCACCACGGTCGATGCCGTCTTCAGCAGGCCCGCGACCGAGATCGCGGCGAGCGTGTAGCCGAGGACGAGTGCGCCCGAGTCGCCCATGAAGATCCGTGCGGGGAAGAAGTTGTGGCGCAGGAAGCCGATGCAGGCCCCGGCGACGATCGCCGAGAGGACGGCGGCGTCGACCTTTCCGAGCGACAGCGCGAGGATCGCGAACGTGACGCCCGAGATCGCGCACACGCCCGAGGCGAGGCCGTCCATGCCGTCGAGGAAGTTGACCATGTTCATCACCGCCACGATCCAGACGATCGTGAGCGGCACGCCGATCCACGGGGGCAGGTCGACGGCGCCGACGAAGGGGAAGGTGAAGTGGTCGATCCAGACCCCGAACGCCGTCGGGATCGCCGCCGCAAGCACCTGGCCTGCGAGCTTGGGGAGAGGTGCGAGCCCCCGGAAGTCGTCGATCGCGCCGACCACGCACGCGACCGCCGCGCCGAGGAGGATCCCGCGCATCTCGCTCGAGAGGTCGAGGAACGCAAGCGACGGGACGAGGATCCCCATGAAGATCGCGAGGCCGCCGAGGCGCGGTATGGGACGGCGGTTGAGCCGTCGCTCGCCCGGGTTGTCGACGACTCCGAGGAGGCGCGCCATGCCGCCGACGGCGGGCGTGAGAAGGATGGCGATCAGCAGGGCGATCGCGGCGCCGTACAGGACCTGCGGATCGTCCCGGAGCGCGTCCACGTCAGCTATTTCGTTCCGTAGAGCCTGTCGCCTGCATCGCCGAGGCCCGGGACGATGTACCCCTTCTCGTTCAGCCCACGATCGACCGAGGCGACGACGATCGCCACGTCCGGGTGCTCGTCGTGGATGCGCGCGATCCCCTCGGGCGTCGCGATGAGGGCGATCAGGCGGATCGAGCTCGCACCCGCCTCCTTGACCGTCACGACGGCCGCGGCGGTCGAGTTCCCCGTCGCGAGCATCGGATCGAGCAGGAGGACGTCGCGGTCGGCGATGTCGTTCGGGAGCTTCACGTAGTACTCGACGGGCTGGAGCGTCTCCTCGTCCCGGTAGAGCCCGATGAACCCGACGCGGGCACCGGGTATCAGCGACAGCACCCCGTCGAGCATCCCGACGCCGGCACGGAGGATCGGGCACACCGCCACCTTCTTGCCAGAGATCCGGCGGGCTCCCATCCGCTCGAGCGGCGTCTCGATCTCGACCGCCTCGTCGGCGAGCGTCTTCGTGGCCTCGTACGTGAGCAGGAGGGTCAACTCGTTGACGAGCTGGCGGAACATCTGCGTCGGCGTCGTGACGTCGCGCAGCAGCCCGAGCTTGTGCCGGACGAGCGGATGGTCGACCTCGATGACCGTCGCACTCATATTGCGTACCCCGTGTAGCCGCCGAACCCGGGATAGAGGGGCCTGCGCTCGCAGAGCGCGAGACTGCGTTCGGCAAGCGAGGAGAGATCTGCACCGTCTGCCAGCGCGCCGACGATGATCCGGCCGATCTCGCGGAAGTCGTCCTCGTCGAAGCCGCGCATCGTCGCGGCGGGTGTGCCGATCCGTACCCCCGAGGCGACGGTCGGTGGCCGTTCGTCGAACGGCACGGTGTTGCGGTTCGTCGTCAGCCTCGCCGCGTGCAGCCGCTCCTCGGCGTCCTTCCCGCTCCACTCCGTTCGGCGCAGGTCGAGCTGGAGGAGGTGGGTGTCGGTTCCGCCCGTCAGCACGTCGAGACCACCGGCCATGATCTCCGCGGCGAGGGTATCGGCGTTCGCGCGCACTCGCATCTGGTACTCGCGAAACGCAGCCGAGGCTGCTATGCGGAAGCAGGTTGCCTTGGCGGCGATCGCGTGCTCGAGCGGGCCGCCCTGCAGCCCGGGGAAGATCGCCCGGTCGATCGCGGTCGCATGCTCCTCGCGGCAGAGGATGAAGCCGGCGCGCGGCCCGGCGAGCGTCTTGTGTGTGGTCGAGGTGACGACGTCGCAGTCGACGACGGGGTTCGGGTGGAGGCCTGCGGCGACGAGTCCCGAGAAGTGCGCCATGTCGCACCAGAGGAGCGCACCCACCTCGTCCGCGATCTTGCGGAACTCCCACGTCTCGACGGTGCGCGGATACGCGGATCCGCCGCAGACGATTACCTTGGGTCGGTGCTCCCTGGCAAGTGCGAGCACCTCGTCGTAGTCGACCAGGCTCGTCTCGCGCGAGACGCCGTAGTGCGCGATCGTGTAGAGCCGCCCGGAGAAGTTGACGCTCAGGCCGTGGGTGAGATGGCCGCCGTGGTCGAGGCGGAGGGAGAGGATCGTGTCGCCGGGATCCATCAGCCCGAGGTAGACGGCCATGTTCGCCTGCGCGCCCGCGTGAGGCTGGACGTTCGCGTGCTCGGCACCGAAGAGAGCCTTCGCGCGGTCGATGGCGAGTTGCTCGATCCGGTCGACGATCTCGCAGCCACCGTAGTAGCGCCTGCCCGGGTACCCCTCGGCGTACTTGTTCGTCGCGACCGAGCCGACGGCTTCGAGAATCGAGGGCCACGTGAAGTTCTCGGAGGCGATCAGCTCGATCTGCGTTCGCTGTCGCTCGAGCTCCTCACCTATGAGGCCGGCGACGTCCGGGTCGATCTCGAGGAGTCCCGCGCCACGGAGCGCGTCGAAGGAGTGGTCGGCGCTCATCGCGTACCGATGCTACTGCAATGACGCCCGCGGTCACTCGCCTGGACAGGCGCCTGGTTTCAGCGCGCACGCTCCGCGCGCCGGGAGCACTTCTGCCCGGTCTAGAAGCGGCGGCGTTCGACGAACGCGAGGCGATCGAGCCGCCTGTCTGCGATCGCGAGGTCGTTGCCGGCGCCACCGTTGACGCTGTCACGTCGGCCGTCTCGCGCGAACAGCGTGTCCCTGCCTGCGCCGCCGAGCAGCGTGTCGTTGCCGGGTCCGCCCTCGAGCCGGTCGGCGCCGTTACCACCGCGGAGGACGTCCTTGCCGGACCGTCCGATCAACCTGTCGTTTCCGAACTGCCCCAGGAGGGTGTCGTTGCCGGGTCCGCCGTCGACGAAATCGGCGCCGGGTCCCGCGTAGACGATATCCGCGCCGCCGCGACCGAAGATGCGATCGTTGCCTCCGAGCGCGCAGATGACGTCGCGCCGGTTCGTTCCACGAAGCACGTCCGCGGCCTGTGTGCCGATGATCGTGCACTTCACGGGTCGACCGAATGCGTCGCGCGGCCTCGGCGGTGTCCCGAACGAGGCGTCGGCGCCCGCGCTCGTTCCCGCGGCGCTCCGGGCGACCACGCGGTAGTGCCATCGCACACCCGCCTTCAGGCCGCCCAGTCGCGCACTGACCTGAACGTCCTTCGATTCGGCGACGGTTCGCGTACGCGTGCGGAATCCGTAGCTGCGCGTTCGGCCGTACTCGACCCACCACTGTGTCGGGAGACCGCGGCCGTTGACGGTGCCGGTCACTCTCGCCGAGAACAGGGACAGCGTCGTGAACGTGACCGGCCCGGTCGCCGCAAGCGGGCCGCCGGTGGTCGCGAAGGACGCGTCGGCGCCACGCCGCGTCCCGATCGTATTCGAGGCGACCAGGCGGAAGTGGTACGTCGCTCCCGGCGTGAGCCCCGAGACGGTCGTGAGCACGGCGAGGGCACCCGAGCCCGAACCGACGCTACGCGAGGATGTGCGCGATCCGTAGGACGTCGTCGTGCCGTACTCGACATACCACGACGTCGAGCGGCCGTTCGGGTTCACGGTGCCGCCGAGCGTCGCAGCCGTGGGACCGACCGTCGTCGCCGGCCCGGTGACGACGATCGGCGCGCCAAGCGTGGTGAAGGCGCTGTCGGCACCGACGACCGTGCCCGCCACGTTCTTCGCGACGAGCCTGTAGTGGTACGTCGTGCCCGACGTCAGGCCGTTGATGTTCTTCGAGACGTTCATTGGTTTCGAGCCGGAGCCCACGTCCGTTGACGCCGTCTTCGTCCCGTAGGCGGTGGTTGTTCCGTACTCGAAATAGATCGTCGTGGCACGGTTGTTCGGATCCACCCGTCCGTTCAGCTTGGCGCTCCTCGAACGGATCGAGGTCGCAGCCTTCGTCTGGACCCAGGGAGCCTGCGCTGTCAGGAACGTCTGATCGGCCCCGGTCGACGTGCCGGCCGAGCTCGTCGCAACGACGCGGAAGTGGTAGCTCTTGCCGGTCGCGAGCCCCGTCACGGTGACGGAGACGCTCTTCGGGGAGGCACCCGACCCGGCCGATGCCGTGGCCGTCTTGCTCCCGTACGCCGACGATGTGCCGTACTCGACGTACCAGTCCGTGGAGACACCGTTCGGATCGACGGTGCCGCCGAGCGTCGCGCTGGTGGGGCCGACGCCCGTCGCAGCGGACGTGACGGCCACCGGGGGCGATGCCGTCGTGAAGAGCCCGTCCGCACCGTTGACGGTCGCCGACGCGTTCTTCGCGACGAGCCGATAGTGATAGGTGGTTGCCGGGGAAAGCCCGCTCAGCGCCTTCGAGACCGGGACGTTCGTCGACCCGGATCCCGCCGACGTCGTTGCGGTCTTCGACCCGTACGACGTCGAGGTGCCGTACTCGAACCACCAGTCGGTAGCGGCACCGCTCGGGTTGACGGTGCCGTTGAGCGTGGCCGTCGTACCGCCGAGCGCGCTGACCGTGCCGGTGATCGCCACGGGCGCGGCGGCTGCAGCGCCCGACACGACGATCGCACCGACGACCACCGCGGCCACGAGCAGCACGGAGGGACGATACCGGCGCATAACTCGACGCTACTCCGCTCGCGTAAGGGCGACGTCGCCGTCCCGTTACGATTGTGTGAGGATCGCCGCGAGCCGGGCGAGCGCCTCATCCGGATCTCCGGCGCCCGTCCGCAGCACGACCGGCGTCACGCCGGAGAGATCGATCACCGTCGACGGCGTGCCCGGCAGCGCCCCGGCATCGACCGCGAACGCGACGCCTGCGAGAATCTCGTCGGGCACCTCGTCGAGTCTCCGCGGGTCCACGCCCCCGGGCAGGTTCGCACTCGTCGCAACGATCATCCCGACCCGCTCGACGATCTCCGCGGCAGCCTCGGGGAGCGTGGGAACGCGAACGCCGATCACCTCGGGTCGCGCACTGGAGAGCCAGCTGTAGTGGCGACCGGGATTCGAGACGACGAGCGTGAACGGTCCCGGTAGAAGTCCGCGAACACCCGCGATTGCCCGCTCGTCGAGCCCGGGAAGCGACTCCAGAAGAACCTCGACTCCTGGGGCGAGGAGCGCCGTCGGCTGGATCTCGTCCCTGCCCTTGAGGCGGTAGAGCTCCCGCGCGGCGGTGCGGCAGGCGGCAGCACAGACGAGGCCGTACACCGTGTCCGTCGGCAGAACCGCGAGCGATCCCGCCACGAGTGCCTCGGCCCGTTGCCCGGCTCCCGTCACGGACGCCGGCCTTCGACGATCCGATCGATGCCCGCCAGATCCGGCGTCACGCAGATCGCCTCGAACCCGAGCTCCCCAAGAAGCGTCGCAGCACCTTCCGCCTGCCCCTCGCCAACCTCGAGGACGACGCCGCCGCCCGCGGCGAGAACGGAGGCAGAACCACGCGCAACCGCGGCCACGGCACCGTCCGCAGTGAGCGCGAGGTATGGCTCCCAGTCCCGCACCTCGGGCTCGAGGCCCGGGATGTCGGATGCGTCGACATACGGTGGATTCGAGACGACGATGTCCCAGGGGCCGCGCGGGAGCTCCGCGAAGAGATCCCCCTGGACGAGGCTCACCTCGAGGCCCGTACGCGCGGCGTTCTCGGCGGCGAGGGCGAGCGCCGCCTCCGAGAGGTCGACACCGGTGACAGCAGCTCCAGGATGCTCGTCGGCGATCGCGAGAGCGACCGCGCCCGATCCTGTCCCGATGTCGAGCACCCGGGGCGCCGCCCTCCCCTTCATCAGCGCGAGCGCCCTGTCGACGAGGATCTCCGACTCGGGTCGGGGAATGAGCGCCCGCGTGTCGACCGAGAGCGTCAGCCGCCGAAAGCCCCACTCGCCCAGCACATATTGCAGCGGCTCGCGCGTCCCGCGCCTGACGACGAGCTCCCTGGCGCGGTCGAGCTCGGCCGCTGTGAGCGGCCGGTCGAGCGCCATGTAGAGCTCGATCCGCTCGCACCCGAGCGCCTTCGAGAGCAGGCGCTCGGCGTCGAGCCTCGGTGTCTCCGAGCCCCGTGCGATGAGATAGTCGGTCGAGCGGCGCAGGATGGCGCCGACGGACGTGGCCTCAGGCGGTGTCCCGGACACCACTGCCCTGTCTCATACCGCCTCCAGCGACAGGCGCCTGTCCTCGGCCTGGATCGCCTCCGTGAACTCCTCCAGGTCGCCGTCGAGGATCTGGTCGAGGCGATGCACGGTCAGCTTGATGCGGTGGTCGGTGAGCCGGTTCTCGGCGAAGTTGTAGGTGCGGATCTTCTCGGCGCGCTCCCCTGTCCCGATCTGCGACCTCCGGGCAGCCGAGAGCCGGGCCTGCTCCTTCTCGCGCTCGAGCTCGTAGAGCCGCGCACGCAAGACGCGCATCGCTTTCTGCCGGTTCTGGAGCTGGGACTTCTCGTCCTGCATCGCGACGACGACGCCTGTCGGGAGGTGGGTGATCCGCACGGCCGAGTCGGTCGTGTTGACGCTCTGCCCGCCGGGACCGGTCGAGCGATAGACGTCGATCTTGAGGTCGCTCTCGGCGATCTCGATCTCGACCTCCTCGGCCTCGGGCATCACGGCGACAGTCGCCGTCGAGGTGTGAATCCGCCCCTGCGACTCGGTCTCGGGCACGCGCTGAACGCGGTGCGTCCCGCCCTCGTACTTGTAGACGGAAAACGCTCCGTCACCCTTGACGGCGAAGACGATCTCCTTGAAGCCGCCCGTCTCGCTCTCGTTCGCCGACAGGACCTCGGTCTTGAAGCCGCGTCGCTCCGCGTAGCGCGAGAGCATCCGATAGACGTCACCCGCCCAGAGCGCCGCCTCGTCCCCTCCCACTCCCTGCCGGATCTCGACGATGACGTCCTTCGAGTCGGCCGGATCACGCTCGGCGAGCGCGAGCTTCAGCTCCTCCTCGAGCCGCTCGACGTCACTCTCGAGCTCGGCAGCCATCGACGCGAGCTCCGGGTCGCTCCGAACATCTACGAGATCGGCCTGGGCGCCTCGCCACGCGACGGCGAGCTTGTAGGGAGTCTCGAGCTCCTTCAGACGCCGGCCGACGTCTGCGGCCTCTCGATGGTCGTTATAGACCGCGGGGTCGGAGAGACGAGCCTGCAGGTCCGTGTACGAGCGTTCGAGCTCGTCGACGAGTGCTTCGATGCCTGCCATGCGACGATGGTAGCCCGGATCACCGCCGGTTCCCGGGCTAGGCTTCGGCGATGTCCGACACGATCACCGCCGTCGAGGCGCCCACCCTGGGAGAGTGCTGGCTGCGAACGTCGAGCGCTATCCTCGACCGCGGTCACGACGCGTCCTATGACGGCCTCCCGATCCGAGAGATCGCGCAGATGGTGTTGACCGTCGAGCAGCCGGATCCGGACGATCCCCTGATCGCGCGCCTCGGCGATCCCGCCTGGTCGACGTGGATGCACGACAACTTCTTCACGCCGAAGAACGTCTCCGAGCTCGGTGACGCCCGGAGCTAGCCTGCCGCCTCTTCGACTACGAGGGCAGCGGTCGCGACCAGCTCGCGTGGGTGGTTGCTCGCCTCCGCGACGATCCCGCCACCCGCTCGGCCACGATCACGACGTTCGAGCCGCTCAGTGACACCGCCTATATCCCGTGCGTCAGCATGCTCGACTTCTGGGCTCCCGACGGACGCCTCGACCTCGTCGTCTACGCCCACAGCCTCGACTTCGGCAAGAAGGCCTACGGCAACCTCGTCGAGCTCGCCCGCGTGCAGGAGCTCGTCGCCGGAGCGCTCGAGATCCCAACCGGCTCACTGACAGTGGTCGTCAAGTCGGCACACGTGTACGAACCCGAGTGGGAGCTGATGTCAATGCTCGTCCGGGAGCTCGAGCCGGCGACAACCCCGGGCAGAGACTGAAGTCTCTCCCCATCGCAGGGGCGCGGGCAGAGACTTCAGTCTCTGCCCCGGGCTCGACCGGTCCACGGCCCGCACCGAGGTTCAGGCGAGCGCGGCGTCCAGGGTGATCTCGGGGACGCTGGCGAGCGCCTTGGAGACGGGACAGCCCGCCTTGGCGGCCCCGGCGGCCTCCTGGAAAGCAGCTGCGTCGATCCCGGGAACGGTGCCTCGTACGCTGAGGGCGACTTTCGTGATTCCCTCGCCCGGCACGAACGTCACCGTCGCCGTGGTGTCGAGGCGTTCGGCCGGAGTTCCACCCTGCGCGAGGCCGTGTGACAACGCCATCGAGAAGCAGGCCGAGTGCGCCGCTGCGATCAACTCCTCCGGACTCGTCTTGCCGTTGGGCGCCTCGGTGCGCGCGGGCCAGCTCACGTCGAGCGCGCCGAAGGCGCCGCTCCCGGCCGGCGCGATCGTGCCTGCACCCTCCATCAGTGAGCCGTGCCAGGTCGTGGTCATCGTTCGTTCTGTTGCCATCGGTACGGACCCTCCCGAAGAGTTGACGAGTCGTTTCTAGAGTAGGGACGCGGAGACGGCAACGGTCGCAGTGCCGCGAATGAGCGCCGAGAACGGACAACCGGCATCGGCGGCCTCGGCCGCCTGTGCAAACGCGGCCTCGTCACAACCGGGTACCTCGCCACGGACTTCGATCTCCGAGTGCACGACCTGGTGGCCCTTCCCCTCGATCTCGTCCATCGTCACGACACATCGCGCGTCGAGGCTGACCGGGGGCGTCTTGGCCTGCGTGAGCTCACTCGCGAGCGACATCGTGAAACAGGCGCCGTGGGCCGCCGCGAGCAGCTCCTCCGGGCTCGTCTTTTCCTGCGCCACGGCGATGCGGCTTGCAAGCGTGTACGGAAGGCCGGCGAACGCACCGGACGAGAGCGCGGTGAGCGTCCCCGCTCCCCGGGCCACGTTTCCCTCCCAGGTGACCTGCGCCTCACGGACGATTCTTGGCATCGAGCTCTCCTCCTGCGGATTCGGGTAGTGCGCGCGGCAGGTGCCGCTACGCCATCACTTCAACACGGGCCTCGACCCGGAGCTCATCGTCGCTCTCGGACTGCTCGAAGCGGATGACCTCCTCGAGCGCGCGAATCGAGACCTCGATCTGGTCGAGCGACGGTGCGCGCGTGGTCAGCCGCTGCAACCAGAGCCCCGGCGCGAGCAACGTCATGAGGACGCGGTTCCGCTGATGCTTCCCGGCGTACCGGATCAGCTCGTACGCGAGACCCGCAATCACCGGCAGCAGGAGGACCCTGCTGACGATCAGCCAGTACCACACCGGCCGCCCCACGAACGCGAACACGAAGATCCCGATCACCATTACCCATAGCAAAAAAGCGGTTCCGCAACGTGGATGGATCAAACTGAACTTCTGCACCTTCTCGGGCGTGAGCTCGGAGCCTGCCTCGAGGGCATTGATCGCCTTGTGCTCGGCAGCGTGGTACTGGAAGACGCGCTTGAGATCCGGCAGGAGGCCGATCAGGACGATGTAGAGGATGAATACCGCGACGCGGATCAGCCCTTCGACGACGACGAACGTGTACGTGCCGTCGATCGGCAGCCAGTTCGTCAGGAGCGCCGGGCCGACCTTGAAGAGCATCAGTGCGAACCCGATCGCGAGAGCGAAGGAGAAGATGATCTGCCCCTTCGAGATCTCGGTCGAGACCTCGACGGGCTCGCCCTCGGCGCCCTCCTCGCGCTCTTCCTGCATCGCGAAGTTCGCCGAGATCGCGAGCGCCCGGAAGCCGATCGCGAGCGATTCGCCGAGAGCGACGACCCCCCGGACAACCGGCAGGCGCCAGAGGCGGTGTCGTTGCATCGGTGAGCTGACGGGGGTCGTGACGGCGACGATCTCGCCATCGGGTGTGCGGACCGCGACGGACCACACGGCGGGCGCACGCATCATGACCCCTTCGAGTACGGCCTGGCCGCCGTACGAGACACTCACAGCAGCCGTTCTCTAGCCGCGGCGAGGACCGCCGGACTTCTCGAGACGGCGCTGGAAGCGCTCGACCCGACCGCCCGAGTCCATGAGCTTCTGCTTGCCCGTGTAGAACGGGTGGCAGTGCGAGCAGACCTCGACGTGGAGCTCGGGCTTGGTGGAACGAGTCATGAACTCGTTGCCGCACGAGCAGCTGATGTGAGCGAGGACGTACTCGGGATGAATATCCGTCTTCATGGCCTCGCCAGAATAGCAGAGGCGATATCCGAGCTGACGTTGCCTCCCGAGACGACGGAAACGAGGCAGCTGCCCTCGACCTTGCCCGTGAGCGCCGCGGCGGTCGCCGCCGCCGCGCCCGGCTCGACCGCGAGCTTCGCCCGTTCGTAGAGGAACCGAAACGCATCCCGGATCTCCTCCTCGGAGACGAGCACGACCTCGACTCCCAGCCGTCGGCAGACGTCGATCGCAACCGACCCTGCGAACGGCGCGGTGAGTGCATCGGCGATGGTGCTCGGCGTCAGATTCACCGGCTCGCCAGCAGCGAGCCCGAGGGCAAGTGCGTTCGAGCGCTCCGGCTCCACGGCGACGACGCGCACGCCGTGTGGCACGCAGGCGGCCGCGATCCCGGTGACGAGGCCCCCGCCGCCGCACGCAACGGCGATCGTGTCCACGTCGGGCACCTCTTCGAGGATCTCCAGCCCGACGGTGCCCGCCCCGGCGATGACGACCGGGTCGTTGAACGGATGGACGAGCACCCTCCCCGTCGCCTCCTGAAGCTCCTGCAGGCGCGTGAAGGCCTCTCCCGGGCCCGATGCCTCTAGATCGATCTCGGCCCCGTACGCCCGCGTCGCGGCCACCTTCGCGGTACTCGCCCCCTGCCACATCACGAGGAGCGCGTCGACCTTCTCGGTCGACGCCGCCCACGCGAGCGCCTGCGCGTGGTTACCGGCGGAGACGCTGATCACGCCCCGCTCCCGTTCGTCGACCGTGAGCGCACGCACACGGTTCAGCGCACCGCGCGCCTTGAACGATCCTGTCTTCTGGAAGAGCTCGGCCTTCAGATACCGGCGGGGGCCGAGGCTCCGGGAGCTGAAGGTCGGCGTGCGATGGACGGAGCCCCGGATCGTTGCGGCGGCCTGCGCGACGTCTCGCGGTGTGATGGCGGCGCCGGACACGGGTCGATCGTAGTCGACCGTCGAAACAGGGAGAATGCATCCATGAACGAGGAGCACCGCCTGCCGATTCGGATCATCGTCAGCGACGACCTGGAGCGCTCGCGTGTCACCGTCTTCTTCCGCCTCCTGCTCGCGATCCCACACCTCTTCGTGGTGCTGCTCTGGGGTATCGCGGCGTTCGCCGTCTCGATCGTCCTCTGGCTCGCCCTCGTGATCGAGGGCAAGGCTCCGCGCACGTTGCAGGAGTTCGTCGCGACCTACATCCGCTATGCGACCCAGGTGAGCGCCTACGTCTACCTGGCCGCGGGGCCGTACCCGGCGTTCGGCGGCGCCCGAGGCTATCCGGTCGATCTCGAGATCGACCGCGCGGCTCGTCAGTCGCGCGGGAAGGTCGCCGCCCGCATCGTGCTCGCCGTTCCGACCATCCTGCTCGTCTCCGTTCTCGGCGGCGGCCTGACGGCAGCGAACTGGTCGAGCCTCACGGCCGGCTGGTCGGGCTCCGACGCACGCTGGTCGACCACGTGGAGCCTCGGCGGGCTCGCGTCGAGTGCCGCATTCCTGGCCTGGTTCGCAATCCTCGCACGAGGGCGTATGCCACGCGGCCTGAGGGACCTCGTCGCGTACTGCATCGGGTACACCGCGCAGGCAACCGGCTACTTCATGCTCGTGACGGACCGCTACCCGACCACGGATCCATCGCAGGTCGCGCCGTTCCTCGAGCTGCCATCGCATCCGGTGAGGCTCGACCTCACAGACGACGTGCGTCGGTCACGGCTGACCGTGTTCTTCCGCTTCCCGCTCGCCGTCCCGCATCTCATCTGGCTCGCCCTCTGGACGATGCTCGTCCTCCTCCTCTCGCTGCCGGCGTGGGTCGTCGCGCTCGTCATCGGTCGGCTGCCGTCGCCGTTCCACCGGTTCTTCGCGGCGTGGATTCGCTACTCGGCCCACGTACTCGCGTTCCTCTACGTGATCGGCGGGCCGTTCCCCGGGTTCACCGGCGCCGCGGGGCGCTACCCGGTCGACATCTCGATCGACCCGGCGGAGCGCCAGCGGCGCGTCGTCATCGCCTTCAGGGCCGTCCTCGCGATCCCGGCAGTGATCCTCGCAGGGGCGTACGGCTCGGCGGCGCTGATCGTGGCGCTTCTCGGCTGGTGGGCGGCGCTCTTCACCGGGCGTATGCCGGAAGGGATCCGCAACCTCGGTGCCGTCAGCCTGCGGTACTCCGCGCAGTCGACGGCGTACGCATTTCTCGTTACCGAAACGTACGCCTATTCGGCCCCCGCACTCCGGGACCGGCCTCGAGACGTGCAGCTCGAGTTTCCGCTCGGTGCGCCGGCAGCGGGGCGGGTCGCGGGCGAGGCGATCTGACCACGACGCGCGCAGTCAGGCTCGCGCTCGTCGTCGCGGCCGGCGCCGCGTGGGTCTGGTGCGCAGCGCTCCTTCTCCGCTCAGCTGTGCCGTCGGGCCTACCGCCGGTGCGTATCGATACCGCGACCGTCTTCGGCGAGGCGCTCGTGCGTCGCGCCGAGCACGTGGACAGGTTCTTCCTCGTCGTGTGGCTGACCTCGCAGATCGCCCTCCTCGCGACGCTCTGGGTCTATGCGCGCCGTGGGCCTCGCTTCGCGAGCGAATCGGCTGCGGGTCCGATCGGCACCGGGATGTTGCTCGGCATGCTCGGCCTCGGCATCACCTGGCTCGTACAGCTGCCGTTCGGCCTGCTCAGCGTCTGGTGGGCTCGGCGCTACGACCTGAGCGAGATCGGATATCTCGAGTGGGCGTTCGACGGCTGGATCGAGCTGGCCGCGGTCTTCACCTCGATCTGCATCACCCTCCTCATCGTCATGTTCCTCGCCCGCCATCTCGGAGAGGCATGGTGGATCCCGGGGGCGGCGGTCTTCGTCGTCATCGGTGCTGCCTTCGCGTTCGCGCAGCCGTACCTCCTCACCGATACCGCGCCGCTCCGCGACGCTGCGCTGAAGAGGTCGGCGAGCGAGCTCGAGGCACGGCAGGGTGTCTCGGGGATTCCGATCGCCGTAGAGGACGTGAGCGGCACGACGAGTCAGGCGAACGCCTTCGCCGTCGGCTTCGGTCCCTCTCGAAAGATCGTCCTCTGGAGCACCATGGTCGACGGGACGTTCACGGACGAAGAGGTGCGGGCAGTCCTCGCCCACGAGATCGCCCACCATTCGAGCGATCACATCCCCAAGGCGATCGCCTGGTTCGCGCTCTTCGCCCTCCCCGGCGCCTGGATACTCATGCGCCTGACGCGCCGGCGAGGGGGCATGGGCGAGGCCGCTGCGGTTCCTCTCGCGCTGCTCGTCGTCGCGGCCCTGCAGCTCGCGGCGCTGCCTGCGCAGAGCTGGATCAGCCGCCGGATGGAGTCCGAGGCCGACTGGAAGGCGCTCCAGTCGACGAGGAGCCCCGATGCCGTCAAGGGGCTGTTCGTCGGATTCGCGAAGACGTCGCTCGGCGATCCCGATCCGCCTACCTGGGCCCACGTGCTGATCGACAGCCACCCGACGCTGTCACAACGCGTCGCGATGGCCGAGGCGTGGAGGCGGCTGGAGGCTCCCCGATAACCACCGTGCCGACCTCGGTGTTGTTTCAAGACAAACGTCGAGGCGACCCGGCTCAAGCGCATTCGGTGCCGCGCGCGCTCACGTTGTGGTGAGTCGACACAGAGGTCTACGTCAGCGAGTACTCGGGGCCGGAGCCGCCCTCGGGGGGTGTCAGCCGGCCGCCACGTGCGGTGATCGCGCCGCATTGCACACAGTTCGACGGCGTCAGCTCGACCTCGACGGTGCCGTCGTCGTTCTCCTTCCCGACCTCGTACACCTGTGCCGGGCACATCCACGCCCACATCTCGGCGACGTCGCGCGGAACGTCGTGCGCGACCCGCACGTGGCTCGGCTGGTCGTCGCGCGTCCGGTTTCCCGACGCGAACACGGACGACAGCTTGTCGAACGTGAGCATGCCGTCGGGCGCCGGATAGTGCGACGCGCGGTCGGTGCGCAGCAGGGGCGCCTCCGCATTCGGCTCGTTGTGGAACTCCTTCGGCGGCAGCTTTCCCTTCGTGACCGTCATCGCGCTCGCAAGCGCGCCACCGACGAAGAATCCCTTTTCGAACGCCTGCCGCATGTTGCGCACCTCGCGCAGGCTCTTCCCGAGGTAGCCCGATCGCACCTCGCTGTCGTACGCGTCAAACGCCCCGATCCGGCCGGGGTTCTCCCCGCGCTGCAGCGACCGGTAGGCGGCCTCCGCGGCGAGACGGCCGGACTCGATCGCATAGTGGACACCCTTCAGCCGCGCAAGGTCGACGAGACCCGCGCTCTCCCCGGCGAGAAGGAGCCCCGGCGCCCCGAGGTTGCGCGGCATGGCGTGCCAGCCGCCGCTCGTGATCGTCTTCGCTCCCCAGGCGACCCGTTCGCCACCCTCCAGGATCTTGCGGATGAACCGGTGCGTCTTGAACTCCTGCAGGAGATCGTGAGCCGACAGCTCGACATCGCGATAGTCGAGCCCGATCACGAACCCGAGCGAGATCATGTCGTCACCCATCGGGTACAACCACGAGCCGCCGAACTCACGGTACTTCGCGGGCTTGCGGAGGGGCCAACCCATCGTGTGGATGATCTTGCGCAGCGGCCGCGGGACCTTCCACACCTCCTTGACGCCGAGCTCCCAGATCTGTGGCTCGGGCCCGTTGAGCCCGAAGTGGTCGAGCGCAGCTCCCGTCAGATGCCCGGCCGTCCCCTCGGCGAGCACGGTCACCTGTGCGGCGATGTCCGCGCCGGGCTCGAAGTTCCCGAGTGGCTCCCCCTCCCTGCCTCTCCCCTTGTCTCCGCTGCGGATGCCGACGACACGACCATGCTCGACGAGCAGCTTGTCCGCCGATGTCTCTGGCAGCACGAACGTGCCGGCCGCCTCGGCCTGCTCGGCGAGGTATCTGGACATCTGCGAGATCGAGACGATCCAGTTGCCGTGGTTCCGGAGCGTCGGGGGCGGCGGGATCCGGAGCGCGCGCTTCCTTGTGAGGAGGTAGACGCCCTCTCCCGGGACCTCGCCGTAGGTCGGAAGACCCTCGAGCTGCTCCGGCCGGCCGCGAAAGAGGCGACGCACGGCGCGCGGGTTCATGACCGCGCCCGACAGAAGATGCGATCCCGGCTGCTTCCCCTTGTCGACGAGTGCGACCGGAACCTCGCCGAGCTTCTCCGCTGTCTGCGGGTCCTCCTCCAGCAGCTGGCCGAGACGGAGAGCGCACGCAAGCCCGGCAGGCCCGCCCCCGACGATCAGGACGCCGACGTCGATCCGCTCGTCCGGGGCATCCGTCGGCCGCGCGATGACCTCGTCGCTCGAAAACGGTGGTGGGAAGTTCGCCGCGCGCGTCTCGGCGGCCGGCGTGCCCCGGCCCACGCTACGCCTTGCGCGCCCGCACGAGCTCAGCGAGCTTCGGCGTGATGGTGTTCAGATCGCCGACGATCCCGAAGTCGGCGAAGTCGAAGATGGGGGCGTTCGCATCCTTGTTGATCGCGACGATCGCGCCGGAGCCCTGCATTCCCACCTTGTGCTGGATCGCGCCGGAGATCCCGAGAGCGATGTAGAGCTTCGGTGAAACCGACTTGCCGGTCTGGCCCACCTGAGTCGAGTACGGGTACCAGCCCGCATCGACGACGGCTCTGGTCGCTGCCACTGCTCCGCCGAGCGCCGCCGCGAGGTCCTCCGCGAGCTCGAAGCCTTCCGGCGCGCCGAGCCCACGTCCACCCGCGACGATCACGTCGGCATCCTCGATCGAGGGGCCGCTCGATTCCTCGTGAGCCTGGTCGACCATCGAGGCAGCGGCCGAGAAGCCCTTCAACGTCACGGGAACGTCGTGCACGGTCGCCGTCCCGCCCGTCTCGACGGGCTCGAATGCGCCCGATCGGACGAGACCGAGCCGCGGTGTGCCCGTCCAGGAGACCGTCACGAGCACGGTGTCTCCGAGTGCCGGCCGCTTGGCCGTCAGCGCCCCGCCTTCGAGCGCGAAGTCGGTGAGGTCCCAGTTGAGGCCCGCGTCGAGCCGGGCCGACAGCCCTGCGGCGACGTCGGCCGAGAGGACGGAGGCGGCGAACAGAACGTTTTCGGCGGCCGAGGCAGCAACAACGGCTTCGAGTGCGTCGACGCGCGGCTGCGGCAGCGGCGCCTCGAACTCGGCGCCGTCGACGGCGTAGACCGTCGACACGCCGTACGCACCAGCGGACGCTGCGACGTCGGCGACGCCGTGCCCGACGATGACACCCGCAACGTCACCGCCGACGGCGAGTGCCCTGGCAAGCACGCCGAGGGAGCCCTTCTGGATCGTGCCGTCGTGATGTTCGAGGAAGACGAGTGTCGTCATAGGAGCTTCTTCTCCGCGAGCCAGTCGACGAGCTTCTCGGCGGCGGAACCGTCGTCCTCGATCTTGACCTGGTCGCCCTTGGCGGGTGGCGGCCCGAGCGCGAGAACGCTCGTCCGTGAGCCGGCTTCGCCGACCCGACTCGCATCGGCTCCGACCTCCTCGAGCGAGAGAGTCTCGACCGGCTTCGACTTCGCCCCCATGATGCCCTTCAGGGACGGGTAGCGCGGCTCGTTGATCGCGTCCGAGACGGCAACGACTGCGGGCAGGGCTGCGGAGATCACGTCGTACCCGAACTCGGTCTGTCTCTTGCCCGTGACCGACGCTCCCTCGACCGTCAGCGCGGCGACCTGAGAGATCAACGGCAGCTGCAGGCGGTCGGCGACCGCAGCCCAGAGAACCGCACCGTCGGAGTCCGAGGACTGCTGCCCGAACAGGACGAGGTCGGCGCTCTCGCGCCCGAGCCCTTGCGCGAGCGCGTAGCTCGTCGCGACGAGATCGGACCCCGCGGCGGCCTCGTCGGAGATCAGGACGGCCCGATCGGCGCCCATCGCGAGAGCCTTTCGCAGCGACTCGAGCGCGCGGGTCGGCCCGAATGAGACGATCACGACCTCGCCGCCATGCGCCTCCTTGATGCGAAGCGCCTCCTCCACCGCGTTCACGTCGGTGGCGTTGAGCGCCACCTCGCCCGACCGGTCGAGCCGGTTCGTGGCAGGGTCGAGCCTTCTCACCGAGTTTGCGTCGGGAACCTGCTTCACGCAGACAGCGATCTTCACGATGAGAGACTAGCGTGCCGTCACCCCGCGGGCAGGGGGTGGTGTCTCGGGAAACCCGTCGGCCGACTCTGGTAGGCTCCCGCCCTTCGAGCGCGAATCGGACAAGGGTGAGATCTCTCTCACCGCCCTGATGAGAATTCACCGGACGACAGCCCGAGGAGCGTTTCTCCTCATTCTGCTCCTGGCGCTCGGCCTGGCCGTCGCGGGGGCGGCGCTCGCGCTGAACGAGCCGATGGACCCGGAGCCCCCGGCCGGGAAGCAGATCGTCTTCCCGATCGTCGGCGCGGCAGACGTCTTCGACGACTGGGGCGCCCCCCGCGGCCAGGGGCGGCACGCGGGGAACGACATCCTCACGACCTGGCGATCGCCCGCCGTCGCGGCCGAGGACGGGAAGATCAAGTTCTGGACCACGTCCGCACGCGCCGGTTGCATGCTCTACCTCTACGGCGCGAGCGGTACGACCTACCTCTACATCCATCTCAACAACGACCTCACGGCGAAGCGCGACAACCGCGGCAAGTGCGTGCCCGGCGTCGCGTACGCGAAGGGGTTGAAGAGCGGCGCGCGTGTCAAGGCCGGCCAACTGATCGCCTACAACGGCGACTCCGGCGATGCCGAAGGGACCTACCACCTCCACTTCGAGGTTCACCCGAAGGGCGGGGAAGATGTCGATCCGCATCCCTACCTGGACGAAGCGCTGCGACTCCTGTTCCCGTTGCCGGACAAGCCCGCACGTCAGGTGAAGCTCGGACTGAAGGGAACCATCGTGGCAGCCGGGGGCGGCGTCGTCGAGATGTCGGTCACGGGCGTGCGCGTCTGGCCGGGGGGCTCGTGGACGGCGATCCCGGCCCGCTCGGTCGTGCTCGGCGTGCCAACGGAAGCCGTGCTGGACGCATCCCTCGTCGATCTGCTCACTTCTCCGACACGGCGGACGCTCAGCTCACGGAACGCGACAAAGGTCATCGCGTTCACCGTCAAGACGGCTGCAACGCCTGCCGTCGTGTCGGGCGAGCCCGAAGCGCTGTCGGTCCACCGGATCCGCCCCGGGTGACCGTGCTGACGAGGAAGCCGGCCTACGGTGGCTACGCCACCGCCGTGGCCGAGCGGAGAAAGTCGACGATCTCGCCGGTTGGTGCACCCGGTGTGAAGATCGCGGCAACACCCGCTTCGACCAGCACTGCCGCGTCTTCGTCGGGAATCGTCCCGCCGACCACGACGAGGACGTCGCCCGCGCCGTTCGTGCGCAGCCCCTGGATGATCCTCGGCACGAGTGTCATGTGCGCACCCGAGAGGATCGAGATGCCGACTGCGTCGGCGTCCTCCTGGATCGCCGTCTCGACGATCTGCTCCGGGGTCTGATGAAGTCCCGTGTAGATCACTTCCATGCCGGCGTCGCGCAGCGCGCGGGCGATGATCTTCGCGCCCCGGTCATGCCCGTCGAGGCCGGGCTTCGCGATCACGACGCGAATCTTAGGCTGCATCGAGGGAGTATACGGGCGTGAAATTGACGGTCATCGGCTGCTCGCCCGCCTGGCCCAACCCCGGCGGGGCGCATTCCGGCTATCTGTTCGAGGGGGCATCGGGCCGACTCCTCGTCGACTGCGGGCCGGGCGTCTTGCAGCGGCTTCGGCAACGTGAGGGCTGGCCGCGCGTCGACGCGATCGCGATCACGCATTTCCATCTCGACCACTGGGGCGACGTCGTCCCGTGGGTCTGGGGCGCGATGTATCGCGCGGCGGGCGTGACGATCGCCGAACGCCCCGAGCTCTGGGTACACGAGGGCGGCCTGGAGGTGCTCGAGGAGTTCGCGGAGCGGTTCGGCTTCAGGGGCATGTTCGACCACGTCTTCACGGTTCGCGAGTACGCACCGGACGAGCCGTTCGTGGCCGGTGGAGTCGAGGTCGTGCCCCTGCGGCTGCCGCACTACACCCTGGAGACGTACGGGTTCCGGCTTTCCGCCGACGGCGTCACGGTCGCATATTCGGGCGACAGCGCCCCGAGCGAACGACTTGTGGAGCTCGCACGCGCCACCGATCTCTTCGTGTGCGAGGCGACTCTCGCGAGAGGCGTCGACGACGGCGAACTGCGCGGCCACCTGAGCGCAGAGGAGGCCATTCTCGCGGCCACCGAGTCCGGAACGAAGCGCCTGCTCCTGACGCACCGGCCGGTCGAGCTCGATTCGCCACCAGGCGTCGAGTGCGCGCACGACGGCCTCGAGATCGAGCTGTAGCCGGCGCCGGCCAGGCGGTCTGGCCCTATCGAGGCACGCCGATAGATCGCGGATCACCCGTGCGGGCGAATCGATCGAGGGATTCGACCGACCTCGCCTCCCCTGCCCGGGTGGTGCGATCGCTGAGCCGAGGGATCGCCCGATGGGGCCGAACGTGCCGATTCATCGGGCATGCGGCGGTTCCTTCTTCTTGCCACGATCATGGCGATTTCGCTCTGCGCAGCGGCAGTCGGTCCCGGCAGTGACACCGCTCGGGCGAACGGCCAGCAGTGCGGTGCCGGCGCGAACGGATCGCAGGGCTATGCCTATGCGGGGCATCAGGCGGCCGACGTCGCGCACGGGGTTCGCGCAACGATCACGCCGACGGTGAAGGCCAACGTCGTCGCCGGCCATGTCGCAGGGTGGATCGGGGTCGGAGGGCCGGGTCAGGGCGCCGGCGGCAAGACGCTCTGGCTCCAGGTCGGCATCGCCTCGATTCCCGACACGCCGACGATGGTGTACGCGGAGATCACGCGTGGCGGCCAGGACCCGGTGTTCGTGCCGCTGCTCCAGGGGATCGCGGTCGGCGAGAGCCACAAGGTCGCCGTCCTCGAGATGTCCGGGAAGGCCAACTGGTGGCGCGTGTGGCTCGACGGAAAGGCCGTGACCGAGCCGATCCTGCTCGCCAACTCCACCAACCGCTGGCGTCCGATCGCCACGGCCGAGTCGTGGAACGGTAACCGGGCAGTCTGCAACCGCTTCGGCTTCCGGTTCGACGGCGTCCGGGTAGCAGCCTCGAAGGGTGGCTCGTGGCGCGCCTTCACACCCGGTCACACGTTTCTCGACCGCGGTTACAAGGTCAAGCCGCTGAGCGGTACGGGCGACGTGCGGACGCTGTCGGGAAGCAGCCCGTCCCCCTACGCGTTCGAGGCGAGCAGCCCGTAAAGGGAGGGGCGTGACCCGTCCCGCCCGACGTGCCCCCCGCGCTACGCCGGAAGAATACGGATCGGCGTGCCGAGCGGAATTCGGTCGCGGAGGAAGTTCGCCGTGTCGTTCGACATGCGAACGCAGCCGTGCGACACTGCGAGCCCGAGGAGTTGGGGCGCCGTCGTCCCGTGGAGTCCCACGACACCACCGCCGGGCCACTCCGACAGCTTGGAGTAGGCGCTCGTCTCGAAGGCGAAGCTACCAAGGAACGGCACCTTGACGGGCTTGAAGCGAACGGTCACGTAGTAGAGCCCCGTCGGCGTCTCCATGCCGGGGGCACCGACCGCGACCTTGCCCGTGTAGAGCAGCTTCGTGCCCTTCCAGGCCTGCACGACGCGCGAGTCGCGATAGACGACGACCTGCCACGGCATCGGCTTGATCGAGACGTGTGGCGCCCGCACCCAACCAGTGCGGCCGTTCGGGCGGCCCGGAACGGAGATCTTGTACCACTCGATCCGAGCGGGGGCTTGCTTGGTCTCCTTCCCCTTCTTCGCCGCGACGGCCAGCACGTACCTCGCCCGGTAATCCTGCGGCCTGAACTCGCTCAGCCTCGCGATGACACGCGCGTTCTTCTTCGGTGCACTGCGGACGGTGAGCATCGGCACGTTGATCGTTCCGGCTCCGATGACGGCCTTCGGCGGCGTCTTGCTGACCGCGGAGAGGCCGGCTGCGGGGACGAGCAGGCCGGAGACGACAGTCGTGAGTGCGATGGCTGCCTTGGGTGCTCGGGTCGGGCGAAGGATCAGGGGTTTCATCATTTCGTCGAAGGTAGTCGGAATCCTATGCAGCGACGATCTTGATCGGCGTACCGACCGGCACGACTCCGCGAAGGAACTGGATGTCTTTGTTGAAGAGGCGGACACAGCCATGCGAGACCGCCTCCCCGATCAGGTCGGGCGTGTTCGTCCCGTGGACGCCGACGACGCCGCCGCCGGGCCAGTCGGAGAGCTTCGAGTACCCGCTCGTCTCGAACGCGTATGCGCCGAGCACCTCCCACGATGGGTCGAACTTCGACTGGACGTAGAACAGGCCGGTCGGCGTCTCCATCCCCCGGGCGCCGATCGCGGCCTTCCCGCTGCGAACGACCTTGTCCTTGACGTAGAGCTCGAACTTCCGGGCGCCGCGATAGATGACGAGCCAGCGATCGACCGGCTTCACCGTGACGCTCGCGGCCGGAATCCAGCCGGTGCGGCCGTTCGGGCGCCCCGGAACGGTGATCCTGTACCACATCGGCTCGCCCGTCTTCGCGTGGTCGAGCCGACCGACGGCGAGAACGACACTGGGCCGGAAATCCGGTCGGAACTGCTTGATCTGCTTCAGAACAGGCGCCGTGAGGCTCGGCTTGGCACGAACGGCCACGCTCCGCCACGCAAGCTTCCCCGATCCGACAACGTCGATCGCAGCGACGGCGGAGACCTGCGAGGGGTACCGGCCACCTGCGGACGCAGCCGGGCAAGCGACGAGCCCTATGAGCGCTACGACAAGAGAAATGACCCGCACTTTCGAAGCGTAGTGGCCCTTCTGGGGGGTAACCATGCCTCCTTCGAGGGTTTCACGTACCTCTAACAACTGTCGCCTGTCCGCTGTATCGGGCTCGGAAAACGCCGACGCCCCCGGGTTCCCGGGGGCGTCGGCCCTGCGCTTCCTTGCTGCGGTCGGTGCTACCCGGTGACGGGTGGTTCGTAGACGCCGACCACGCCGATCCGCTGGGTGTTACAGGCCTTCACCTTCACCCACTTGCCGTTGACCTTCTTCTTGGGCAGGATCACGACCTTGATGATGCCCGGCTTGCCAGGCTTCAGGGTCACCTTGACGTTGCCCTTCTTGCCGGTCGTGACCGTCCTCTTGATTCCCGGGCCGGCGATCTTCACCTTGACGCCCTTGACACCCTTCTTGCCCTGCTTGACCGTGATGTTGATCTTCTGCTTCTTGCCCGTCGCCTTGAGCACCTTCGGCGTGGCCACGAGTGTGTTGCAGATCGCCGGAACGACGATCGGCGGCTTCGGCGGCTTCGGCGGCGTCACGGGGGCGGTGACGAGCGTCCGTGCCTGAGCCGAGTTGTTGTTCGGGTTCGTCTCCGGCGTCGTCGTCGTGACGAGCACCATGTTGACCTTCGTCCCGGTCGCATTGACGGTGGCGTTGATCGTGATCGCGACCGACGCGCCGGGTGCGAGACTCGCGATCGTGCAGTCCAGAGCCTGTGCCGTCGTCGAGCACGTTCCGGCGCTCGTCGTCGCGGACACGAAGCTGACGTTCACCGGTGCTGTATCCGCCACCTTCACGTTCGCAGCAGCGTCCGGGCCGTTGTTGATGACGACGAGGTTGTAGGTGATCGGTGCCGTTCCGCCACCCAGAGGCAACTGGACCTGAGGCGTGGCGGCCTTCGTGACCGCGATGTCCGAGCTCGGCTTGTACGGCGGTGGCGGCGTACGGTTGACCGTTACCGTCGCGTCGTCGTCGTCCGAGACGGGCTGCTCATCGTCGTCGACGCCGGTGGCGGTGACGACATCCGTCTCGGTCTTCGACACCGTCGCCGTGAACGAGCACGTGTACGAGGCGCCGGGGAGGATCCGACGAGAGCCCTCGGGGCCTTCGTCGATGGCATCCTCGAGCGTGCATGTGCCCTTGCCGTTGAGGTTCCCGTAGATCGAGTCGGTCAGCGTCTGGATGTACACCGTGTCGACGTCCGAGTCGTTCCTGACGACGACCGTGAACGTCACGGGGCCGCTGTCCTGTACGACTGTCGGGTTCGCCGTCTTCGTGACGGTGATCGTCGACGGGACGTCGGTGATCGTGACTGTCGCGTCGTCCGAGTCGCTGACGTCGTTGCCGTCGTCGTCCTTCCCGGTCACCGTGATCAGGTCGTTGACGTGATCACCTGCGTTGCCCTTCACGCTCATCGAGAACGTGCACGTGATCGACTCCGTCGGATCGAGGGTGAACGGCAAGCCGTCGTCCTCGTTGTCCTGCGGGTTGCAGTCGAGGTTCGTGATCGTCGCGACGTCACCCGCCGTCGGATCACCGTTGACCTTGACCTTGTCGACGAAGCCCGCTGCGTCGACCGTGACCTTGTCCACGGCCGATGTGTTCTTGACGACCACTGTGTACTCGACGGCGCTGCCGACCGTGCTCTCGTCGAGCGTCTCAGGATCGGCCGTCTTCGTCACCTCGATCGAGGAGGCCACATCGGTCAGCGAGACGTTTGCATCGTCCTCGGCCGAGGCCGTGTCGTTCTCGTCATCCTTGACGGTCGCCTTGACCGTGTCCTTCTGTGCGTCGCCGGCATTACCGGTCAGCGTGAGCTCGAACGTGCAGCTGTAGGTGTCGGCGCCGCCCGAGGTGCCGTCGCTCGCCTCGAGCGACTGCGGGACAGAGCAGGTTCCCTTGCCGTCGAGATTCGTCTCGACGTCGCCGATCTTGTCGGTCAGAGCGGTGAGCGTCACCGCTTCCTTGCTCGTGTTCCAGGCGACAACTCGATACTCGAACGTACCGCTCGTCTCGGGCGCCGTCGCCGTCTCGGCGAATGCGTCCGCGCTCCCGGCGACGCGGACCGTCTTCTGCACGTCGACCGTGGGCGGGATGTTGTCGTTGTTCGTGATCGTGCACGTCTTCGTCTCACCGTTACCGACGACGATGTCCGAGCAGTTCTCGTAGGAGGCGTCGTAGCCTGCCACGGCGGGCTCGGTGATCGTGTACGTGCCGGCCGCCACACTGACGGGCTTCTCACCCTTCAGTGGGTTCTGGGGGTCTTCGACGAACGCGACCGGGGCGGCGCTACCGACCTTGAAGGTGAAATCGCCGGCAGTCTTCGTGCCGCCCTCATCGTTGATGACAACCTTCTTGACGATGATCGTGCCGGCCACGTCGTCGTTGGTGATCGTGCAGGTCTTCGACCCGCCATTCGGGATCACGGCATTCGAACAATCCGCCGAATACGTCGTCGTGTACCCGGCATCAGCGTTCTCGGTCACGTTGTAGGTGCCCGCGCTCACAACCAGGTCGTTCTGACCATCAGCCTCGAACGACACATCATTCGACGCCGTCGGGCCCGCCACATCGAACGCGAACGCCGCCGCACCCTTGATGCCACCATTGTCATTGATCACAACCTTCTTCACGATCAACGTCGCAGGCTTGTCGTTATTCGTGATCGTGCAGGTCTTCGACCCGCCATTCGGGATCACGGCATTCGAACAATCCGCCGAATACGTCGTCGTGTACCCGGCATCAGCGTTCTCGGTCACGTTGTAGGTGCCCGCGCTCACAACCAGGTCGTTCTGACCATCAGCCTCGAACGACACATCATTCGACGCCGTCGGGCCCGCCACATCGAACGCGAACGCCGCCGCACCCTTGATGCCACCATTGTCATTGATCACAACCTTCTTCACGATCAACGTCGCAGGCTTGTCGTTATTCGTGATCGTGCAGGTCTTCGACCCGCCATTCGGGATCACGGCATTCGAACAATCCGCCGAATACGTCGTCGTGTACCCGGCATCAGCGTTCTCGGTCACGTTGTAGGTGCCCGCGCTCACAACCAGGTCGTTCTGACCATCAGCCTCGAACGACACATCATTCGACGCCGTCGGGCCCGCCACATCGAACGCGAACGCCGCCGCACCCTTGATGCCACCATTGTCATTGATCACAACCTTCTTCACGATCAACGTCGCAGGCTTGTCGTTATTCGTGATCGTGCAGGTCTTCGACCCGCCATTCGGGATCACGGCATTCGAACAATCCGCCGAATACGTCGTCGTGTACCCGGCATCAGCGTTCTCGGTCACGTTGTAGGTGCCCGCGCTCACAACCAGGTCGTTCTGACCATCAGCCTCGAACGACACATCATTCGACGCCGTCGGGCCCGCCACATCGAACGCGAACGCCGCCGCACCCTTGATGCCACCATTGTCATTGATCACAACCTTCTTCACGATCAACGTGCCGGGAACGTCGTCGTTCGTGATCGTGCACGAGACGTTCTGGCCGTTGCTCAGCGTGATCTTGTCCGGACTCACGAATGCTCCGCCGGTACACGACCAGATGCCCGTTGACGCGTAGCCCGCGGAACCGCCCGACTCGGACAGCGTGTACTGCTGACCCGCGATGACGAGTTTATCCGTCACGTCTGCCGAGTTCCCGGCGCCCGAGAACCCGCCGGTGCCGGTCGCCGTCAGCGTCCACTGCCCCGGGGTTGCTGAACCGCCGCTGTTGTTCACGACGTTCTTGCGGAGCGTCAACTTCGGCTTCGCAACGTTCTTGATCTCGCACTCTGTGATGGTGCTGGCGTCGACGGCGAACTTCTCGTTGCCGGGGACGACGTCATAGGTCGTTCCATCCTTGACACACGAGATCGACTGGAGCATCCAGTCCGCGGCAAGCGAACCCTCGGCCAGGCGATAGTCGGCGCCGACCTTGATGTCCGAGACGAGGTCGGAATCTCCATCGGCCGTCAAAGTTCCGTCCACCGAGGTGCTGTTGTCAAACCTCAACGCGCTCGCCGGATCGCGCGTGATCGTGTACGGGAAGGTGCCGATTCCACCCTCCGGGTCGGTGTCTTTCGTGACGCGGATCTGACCACAGTTCGAGATCCCAACGCCTGACGTGTCCGCGAGAATTGTGTCCTTGAAATCGGCCTGATCCGAGTTGCCCGTAATGGTGTTCGCCTTGACGTTCGCAATCGTGAGGCACTGCGTCGGATTGGCGGGAAAGATGCCGCTCGTCGTCAGATTGATTGCCGCTTCACCCTTGAGTTCGTCGGCTGTGACGGCGACCTTATAGCCGTTTGTAGGGATCGTTTGAGCGTTGCCGAACGCCGTGCCACTGTAGTCCCGCTTGTTGAGAGTTGTGCTGTTCCCCTGAGTGTCCCAGACGATCATGAAGTCGCCAGCCTGGCGATTCTTCCAGGGATTGCAGTTTGCGATGAGCGCCGCCTGCGCAGCGGTCAGCGAACCGTCGTTGACAGGGGAGACATTTGTGAAATCGCACGCAGCGGGCAGAGGACTTCGCTGGAACTCGAACGCGACCTGTCCGGTTGTCGCGGCCTCGCGCGAAAATGCGAAGTACAGCCAAACGTCGCCCGTAGCCGGGTCGACGTGTGTGTCGAGCCACATGCCGCTGAGGTCGACGCCGCCGTTCACGTTCGTGAACTCGAGCATGGGCGGGGTGGCGGTGTTGATGACGTCGAGCTTTGTGGAGTTGCCGTTCTTGGGGCCGAGCTCGTCGACTGACCCAACTGGGTCAGAGAAGAATGTCGTCCCCGCGTCACCGATGATGCCATCACCGATCGTGTAGCCGCTCCCCGTCGGGTTGTCAGCAAATGCCGTCGCAACCGCGAAGGCCGCCGCAGAGAAGACGATGACCAACGCCACGAGCCCAGCGAAGCGGCCCCGGCGGCGTGACCCACGGGGCATCGATTTGTTCGACCGTGCCGACTTCGCTCCTAGCTCGCGGAACAACTCGCGCTCCGTCTGATCGGCAGATCCCGAAGGTCGCCTGCGCTTCCCCGTCCCCCACATTTCAAGACTCCCTTGTCTCAAGTATCCCCGCGACGGTCGATTCCCCAATCAAGCGCTCACAGTCCCCGGACGGCGCCCGGAGCTGACTCAACGTATGCCCCTTTTGGGGCCTGGTCAATACCTCAGTCGAGTGACGACATCACCCGAGCGGCGTCCCGGGTGTACCCGTAGCGGTTGGGCATGTCGTATGTGGTGTTTGTCACGGATGCCCATACGACAGACCCCTTGACAGCCGTACCGTCTGCTCATTGGATGCGCTCATGGCACCACGCCGAAAGACAACCGTGGAGCTCGACCTCGACGCCCTCGCGGCGGCCAAGGCTGCGCTCGGCACAACAGGGATCAAGCAGACGATCGACGCGGCGCTGCGCGAAGCGGCCCGACAGGCTGCCCTGCGTCGGGGAGCGGAATACCTCGAACAGGGCCGCCAGCAGCTCCCGACGGCGCGAGACTGGTCCGCTGCGCGCGGCCCGAGGGTCTAGGTACGTGCCGCTCTATCTCGTCGACAGCTCGATCTGGATCGGCAGGGCACGTCACGGCGGTAGACAGCTCGACGCCCGGTTCCGCGAGCGATACGCGCGGGGTGAGGTCGCGACCTGCGTACCAATCGCGCTCGAGATGCTCGTCGGCCCCGAGAACGGCGCCGCATACGACGCCGACTTCCAAACGATCTGGGCGCCTCTCACCTGGCTGCCGCTTTCGGAGGCAACCGTCGAGCGGGCACTGCTCCTCCAGCGCGAGCTCGCCCATTCCCAACCCGAGGGCCACCGCCGACGGCCGGTCGACTTCCTCGTCGCAGCCTGTGCCGAGGACGCAGGTCGAGACGTCGTGCTCTGGCACGCAGATCACGACCTGGCCGCGATCTGCGACCACACCGGGCAACGACACGAGGTCGAACTGTCGCGCGCGCGAACCCGACGGCGGGGCGCAGTCCGGAAACCATGACGAACGAGGGGCGGGGCCCCGGCCCCGCCCCTCACCGCCCGTCGGTCCATCTCCCTGAAGAACCGCCTCGCCGGCGTGCCGCACGCGCCGGCGAGGCGCAATACGCAGTATCCTATACCCCTTCGAGGGGAGGGCAATCATCCGATCGGGTGATTTCCGCCCCCTGAGTCGCATCCAGCGCTCGCGATCCCGGCGGCGGCCGCCGCGTCACCGCAAGACCAAAGAGTAAACGTCAACTAGAGGTCTACTCTTTGGCAGCGCGGTACGTTACGGCTTCGCGGACGAGCGCCTCGAAGAGTCTCTTGTCGTCGTCTTCCATCTCGGGGTGCCAGAGCACGCCGAGCGCGAACCGCTTGGACGGATCCTCGATCGCCTCGAGCGACCCGTCCTCGGCGAACGCGCTCTCGACGAGCCCCTCCCCCACGCGCCCGACCCCCTGGTGGTGGCTCGAGCGCACCGCACCGTGCCGCGGGCCGAGGATCGTCTCGAGCCGCGTTCCCTCGCGCACCTCGACCGGGTGCTCGGAGAAGACGCCAAGTGTCTCACGATGGCCCTCGTGGCCGACGTGCTCCGGAAGGTGCTGGATGAGATCTCCGCCGCGGAGGATGTTCAGCAACTGGAAGCCCCTGCAGATCGCGAGCGTCGGGAGGTCTCGCTCGAGCGCGGCCTCGAGCAAGCGCAGCTCGCCGGCATCGCGCTGTGCCTGAGCGGGATCGGTCGAGGGATGGCGCTCTGCGCCGTAGCGGGACGGATCGATGTCGATGCCCCCCGAGAAGACGATCCCGTCGAGGATGTCGAGAGTCTCGTCGATGCCCACCTCGCTGGGCGGCACCACGATCGCTCGCCCTCCGGCACGCTCGACCGACTCGACGTAGTAGTAGGGCACGAGCGCAGCCGGCAGCGTCCACGCCCCCCAGCTCGCCGGCTGGGCGTAGGCCGTGATGCCGACGATCGGGCGCTCGGCGGATGCCATGGCGGCACGCTAGCGGAGCAGCGCGACCCGGGCGAGCAACCCCGGCGACCGGCTGAGCCCGGCCACCCTCCGACCGACCAGCAACCAGGCACCCCCGCCCACTACCCCGCTCGAAGTAGCGCTTACGCTCCCAGTCGGTGACGAAGGCGTCGTGTGGCTCGCCCGATGTCTTGATCTCGTCGGCTCCCGTGACACCCGTGGGTGGTGTTCCGGTGAACCGCGCGATCCTACGCCGCTTCCGGGTCTGCAATCAAGGGGCGCGCCGACGTCAGCCCATCCAGGCGCCGCCGTTCTGGTCGAGAGCCTGCCCGGTCACGCCCCGGGCGTCGGGCGAAAGCAGCCACGCGACCGTGCCCGCGATGTCCTCGGGCTGCGACATCCGGCCGAGCGGCACGGCCTCCATCGCGTCGCGGTAGGCATCCTCGCGCGTCCCGCCCGTCGTCTCGGCGATGGCGTCGAGCCCGTCCCAGGCCATGTCCGTGTCGACCCAGCCGGGACAGATGGCATTGACCTGGACGTTGCCCTGTCCGAGCTCCGCCGCGAAGGATCGAACGAGGCCGAGCAGCCCAGCCTTGGACGCGCTGTAGCCGGTGTACTCGGGAACGGCGATCCGGGCGAGGATCGACGAGATCACGACGAGGGAACGGGCCTCCGGCCCGGGCGCGAGGTGATCGAGAACCGCCCGGCAGCAGTAGTAGGTTCCGTTCAGGTTCGTGGCCACGAGGTCGTCGAAGCGATCGCTCTTCGCGTCGCCGCCGTTGGGCCCGCCGAGCCCGCTGCACGCGACGAGCGCATGGACCGGCCCGAGCCGCTCGGCCGCCTCGGCGATCGCCCTGTCGACCCGCAGGCGGTCTCGGACGTCACACGTGGCGACGTGTGTTGGCTCGGAAATCGTCTCGGCAACAGCCTCGAGCCGCGACCTGTCGCGTGCGAGCAGGGTCAGTGACGCGCCGTCCCGCCCGAGACGGCGCGCGATCGCACGGCCGATCCCCGTCCCGGCGCCCGTCACGACGATGTGCTTTCCGGTCATGTCACTCCAGATCCATGCAATTTGCGGGAAGGGCGTGATCCGGCCCCCTTGATCGGAGACCTGTCGTCAGCATAGATTCCCCTCTGCGCCGAGTGCGGGACGCCAGAGGACGAAGCCTCGCCGGGAGGCAGTACGCGGAAGCGGAAGGTCAGCCGGCACGGTGGACGAAAGCGTCCCGGCTCGGCGAAAAGCACGCTTCCGACCCTCTCTAGAGCAGGCAGCATGGAACGCAATTCTGACCTGCGCACTCAAAGATTCTTGCAATTTGCGTAAATCGAGATCGGCACCCACTTGACGTACGCAACCGAACACACTAGGTTGGTGATTGCACCGAGGTAGGAGCACCTGAGGTTGATGGACTCCCGATCGGCCACTCGCTTCGGCGAAGGTCAGTCAGGAAGCCGGACGAGGGAGCCACCGCCCCGGTGCATTTTTTGTGCCGGGATATTCGCCGTGGTAATTCTCGAGTCCGCGTGTCCGGCGCTGCGCTCTACGACCGAGCGAATGCTGGGCAAGAAAGCAATCGGCCGCAATTTGCGTGAATTCCATGACGAACGGCCTTGACGAAGGTATCTCGACCTCCTAGATTCCCTTCTGCACCGAGAACGGAGCGCCGGAGGTTGATGGCTTCCCAGTCGGCACTCGCTTCGGCGGGGGTCAACCGGGAGGCCGGACGAAGGGGCCACCGTCTCGGTGCATTTTTCATGGTCCGGCCGGCCCCGCCCTATGCGTATGCTCGGGCCGATGCGTGGCCTCTTCCTCGTCGTCAGCGTCACCGTCTTCGCGGACACCATGCTCTTCTCCGCGATCGTGCCGCTGATTCCCCATTTCACGGACACGTTCGAGCTCTCCACGCTCGAGGCCGGGATCCTCGTTGCGGCGTACGGTGCCGGCGCGGTCGTCGGTGGAATCCCATCCGGCCTCCTCGCCGCGCGGATCGGGCCAAAGCGGACTGTCGTCATCGGACTCCTCGTGCTGGCCCTCGCGACGCTCGCGTTCTCGGTGGACACGTCCGCACTCGGCCTCGGGCTCGCTCGGTTCGCGCAGGGTATCGCCAGCGCCATCACATGGTCCGGCGCGCTCGCCTGGCTCATGCTCGCGACTCCACGCGATCAACGAGGCAGGGCGGTCGGTCTCGTCTTCGGCGTCGCCGTGCTCGGATTCATCGTCGGCCCCGCTGTCGGCGCGCTCGCGGAGCTGGGCTCGATTCGCGCCACGTTCATCGCCATCGCCGTGGTCACGGCGCTCGTTGCCGCCTTCGCAGCGTCGTTCCCGGCGGGGCGCAGCGACGCACAGCCGTCCCGCGCGCTTCGCCGGACGCTCCGCAACACGGACTTCCTCTCCGCCGTCTGGCTCGTGACCGTCCCGTCGTTGTTCTTCGGCGTCGTCGATCTCCTCGTGCCGCTCTCGCTCGACGATGCCGACTGGGGAACAGTCGCGATCGCGGCGACGTTCATCGTCGCAGGGTCGAGCGAGGTTGTGCTCGCGCCAGCGATCGGCGGATTCAGCGACCGCCGTGGCAGGCTCGTCCCCGTGCGCGCAGGGCTGCTCCTGCTCGGCGTCATCGGCCTCGCATTCGCGCTTCTGGACTCCCCGTATCTGATCGCTGCCCTCGTCACCTGCGCGTCCGTCGCAGCGAGCCTGATCTTCTCGCCGAGCGCCGCTCTCATCTCGGATCGCGCCGAGAGCGCTGAGATTCCGCAGGCACTTGCGTTCGGCTTCATGAACACTGCCTGGGCCGCCGGAGTGATGCTCGGGCCCGCCCTCGGGGGAGCGATAGCGGATGCCTTCGGAGACGCGGTGCCGTTCGTCGTCGCTGGTGCGTTGGCGCTCGCAACCCTCGCGTGGCTCCGCAGGCTCGCCCCCGGCGCGACCGCCGCGCCGCAGGCGGCCGTCGAATCGCAGCCCTAGACCGCCGCGCTCTCGGCCGCGTCGACCGGATCCCGTCCCGCAACGTGCATGCAGGTGATCGCACCGAGCACTGCACTGATGATCGCGACGACGGCGAACGCCGCCCACATCTCGCTGTCCCCTCCCGCGCTTCTGATCTGAAGCCCGAGGAACGGCGACAGCGCGAAGCCGATCGCCGCCGTCCCGCCGAAGGCCCCCATGTACGCCCCGCGAAGATCCTCGGGCGCCAGACGCGCAGCAATCGACTGGGAGGTCGGCACCCACAGCATCTCGCCGACGACGAACAGGACGAGGATGGCCACGATCGCAGGAAGAGCCGACGTGACGGAGAGGAAGAGGAACGGCAGACCCATCAGCAACATCGCGACCACCCACTTGAGCGCCGCCGGCACCTCGGAGACTCGACGAGTAAGGCGGAGCTGGAAGAGCGTCACGAGCAACGGGTTGACGACGAGGAGGAAGCCCCACGCCCACTCGGGAATCCCGTGGCTCTCGACGAGCGAGATCGGAAGCACCGTCTCGTACGCGACATAGATCAGCCACGCGAAGACGCTCGCCGCGAGGAAGAGCAGGAACGTTCGGTCGCGGACGATGACCCCGAGGGATCCTCGCTCCGGTGGCCCTTCGGGAGCGTAGGCACCTCGCACCGGCAGGTACTTGTACGCCAATGCCCAGGCGGCGATTGCCAGGAGGCTAGCGCACGGAAAGAAGAACGACCAGCCTCCGATCAGGAGAAAGAGACTGCCGATCGGCGGCCCGAGCGTGACGCCGAGGTTCGCGGCGACCCTGACGGACGCATATGCGGCCTCGTGCTTCTCCGGCGCTACGAGGTCCGCGACCATCGCCTGACCGGCCGAGCCGCCAAGGGAGCCGAGGGACCCGGCGCCGACGAGCAGCGCGAGCCCGAGCCAGACGTTGTCGCCAACCGCGAGAAAGAGGAGGATGTAGACCGCGAAGATCCCCTCCCCCACGAGGATCAACCGACGGCGGCCGAAGATATCGGAGAGATGACCGGCGATGTACCCGACGATCCCGGCGGAGATCGCGACGAGGAGATAGCCGAACCCGAGTTGCGAGGAAGTCGCGCCAAGCTCCTTCAGCGCCCAGATGCCCATGAAGCCCCACATGCTCGAGCCGGCGAGCGCGCCGATCAACGTGACGAGCAGAACGGGCCGTAGCGCCCGGTCGACCTCTGCCCCCCAGATCAGATGAGCGAGGCGGCGGAACATCGCCTGACGCTAGCGAACGCAGCTCAGGCGCGGCCGAAAAGCCGTTCGAGCCATGACCCCGTCGGCCTTTCCGGGCCTTCACTCCAAGGCGTTCTCTCCTCCGGGATCTCCGGTGGAAGCGGCTCGACGGTCTCGCTGTCGTCCTGCGTCAGGCGCCGACGCATCCGCTCGAAGTCGCCGCGCAGTGCCGCACGCATCTCGTCCTTGTGGCTCTGCTCCTCCACGCGATCCTCGTTCCGCGCGCTGCAGCGGTTTCCTGCCGGCGTGACCTCAGACGTCGGCGACCACCCGCGAGCGCGAACGCCAGGTGAACGCCGCGAGCCCTCCGAAGACGAGCGTGGGAACGACGGTGAGGAACCGATAGATGAGGACGGCGGCGACGACGCCTGCGTTTGCCCCTCCGAACGCCACAAGCGCTGTTGTCAACCCGAGCTCGACGATCCCGAAGCCACCCGGGGTGATCGGGATCGCACCGATGATCCGGACGAGCGACCAGGCCGCGAAGATCTCGATCACGTCGACCTCGGACGCGGGCACGCCCACGGCCCGCAGGCTGAGCACGAGCAGCAGGAAGACGGTCAGGCTGCCGGCAAGCGTCGCGAGCGTCAGGACGTGCCAGCGGCGCGCAAGCAGATCGACGGCTTCGCTCCGGAACTTCCTGAAGCTCGTCCCGCTGAACGCGGCCGGCCCGCGGCGAATGCGCCCTTTCAGCCAGGTGACGAAGCTCGCCACCGCGTCGCCGACGTCCTGCGCAAGGTTCTCCGAGTAGAGCACGAGCACGAGAAGAACGACGACGATGCCGAGCACGGCAACGCCGACGAACGCTGCGGTGCCGAGCAGCGCGGTCTCGCCGCCGTTCGCCTTCAGCAGGAACAGCGCGACGATCGGGAACACGAGGTTCGCGAGCTGGTTCCAGACGCCGGTGAGCGTGATCGCCCTCGTCACGGCGCGGGTCGGGAAGCCCCAGCCCCGAAGCATCCCCCACGATCCCGCCATTCCGACCGCCGCTCCGCCCGGTGCCACGATCGAGAGGGCGGTCGAGGCCTGCGTCATCTCGAGCGACTGTCGGAACCGTAGACCCGGAAGCGTGATCATCCACGGTGGTGCAAACGTGACGAGATTGAGGGCCGTCGCGGCAATGAGGACCGCGATCCATTGCCAGGTGAGCATCGTGACGACGTCCCAGACGTCGCGATAGTCGGCAATCCTCGGCAGGACGACCACGAATGTCACGACGACGATCGCGACGCCGGCGCCCGCGAACGCGTAGCGTCTCCAGCCCGCCCGCTGCTTCTTCCGGAACTCGGGGGCGCCGTCCGGCGTCTCGACGCTGGTCACGGCACCACGCTAGTCAATTGCCGCCTGGTGCGCTGATATCGTCGACCGCCATGGAGATGATGGGGAACGAGACGATGATCTGGGAGGGACACCCGACGTGGCGCGCGATGCTGTCCTTCCACGTCAAGTGGTTCGCGGTCACGATCGTCGCATTCGGGCTGCTCGTCCTTCTCCGCTCGATCGACGTCGGCGTGCCGTATCCGATCATCGGCGCCGTCCTCGTGGCCGGGATCGGGGTCACGATCGTCGCCGGCTGGATACAGCGCTTCTTCACGCAGTACACGATCACGACGAAGCGCCTCGACATCAGGTCGGGCATCCTCTCCAAGACGGAAACGTCGACGAACGTCGACCGGATCCAGAACATCACGGTCAAGCAATCCGTCGTGGACCGGATCCTGAAGGTCGGCACGATCGATTTCGACACCGCGAGCGACGACCCGTCCGACAAGCTGACCTTCGTCGGCGTCAACGACCCGCAGTCGCTCCGCGAGCGGATCATGCGCGCCAGCGACGACGACAAGAGCACAGGCTCGCACGACGCGCAGGGCGGGCTCGCCTGACTATTCTCTGAGGGTGCGACGCGCCCTCACGCTCCTTGCCCTGGCGGCGGTTGCCGTCGGCGCTTCGGCCGTCCCCGCCTCCTCGGTCGCGACGCAACCGACCAGAGTGACGGTGATCAGCGACTCGATCGCCGCATCGCTGGCGCTCGACGCCGATGCGCGCCGCGTCCTCGCGCGGGGGATCGACCTCGACCTCCAGGTCGCTCCGTGCCGGCGTCTCGTCGGCGATAGCTGTCCCTATCAAGGAGTACGTCCGCCCTCTCTCGTCGCACTCCTCCCGTCACTCGAGCTCGGATCGACGGTCGTGGTGGCGGCCGGGTACAACGACTTCGAGTCGACGTTCGCCGCGACAATCGAAACGGCGTTGGCAGCCCTCGCCCGCGCGAACGTCGAGAACGTCTTCTGGCTCACCCTTCGCGCGGAGCGGCAGTCGTACCTCCACATGAACGATCTCCTCCGCGAAGCAGCCGACCGTCATCGCGAGCTCACGCTCGTCGACTGGAATCTCTATTCACGAAGCCACCCCGACTGGTTCCAACCCGACGGCCTGCACCTGCAGTACTCAGGCGCCGTCGCCATGGCAACGCTGATCCAGAAGGCACTCGTCGCACAAGGGCTCGTCGCCATGCCACAACCGCGGCCGCTCTCGATCGCCACCAAACGGCTCCCGGCAGGGCGCGTCGGCCACCGGTACGCGGCCCGGCTGGTCGCGTCCGGAGGAACGGCGCCCATTCGTTGGACGCGCGCCAAGGGCGTCCTGCCGGCAGGGCTGAGCCTGCAGCGCAACGGCGTCGTCAGGGGAAAGCCCCGGAATGCCGGGAACCGCGCCCTGCTCTTTCGTGCGACCGACGCCCGGGGCCGTTCGGTGGCGCGGCGGCTCGCGATCGCCGTCAGCCGCTGAACCGCTGACCCGAAGTTCGCTGCCGTTACCGGACACGGCAACCGGCGCCCTCGGAGCGGCTAGCATTCCCGCGATGCCACTCGCAATCAGCTCCCTCTACATCCTCCCGTTCATCATCATCGGCGTCGCCCTGCTCGCGATGCTGCTGCTCTTCCTGCTGGCGCGCATCCAGAACGGCCGCTTCCTCCGGCCGATCGTGACGCTGCTCTCGAAGATCCCCTTCATGCGCCGCTGGTTCCAGAAGATGTCAGTCGCAGCCTACGAGCGCTCGAACCCCGAGCTAGCCGGCGCGATCAAGAAGATGCAGACGTTCGGCGAGATCAAGACCCCCGAGCAGGCACAGCGTGCCCTCGCCGTGATGACGCCCGCCGAACGGAAGGCGTACGTCGCAATGGTCGGCGAGCAGGGCGCCATGCCCGAGCCGGTCAACCGCGACCAACGGCGTCGCTCCGAACGCGGCGCCCAGGGCATGATCGTGCAGCAGCGCCCCGGCTCGGCCGGCCGCAAGAACAAGAAGAGGTAAAGGCCAGCGTGGGCAGAGGCGTCAGCGGGTTCCCACTCAACGATGCCGGTAGACGATCCGACCGCGGTTCAGGTCGTAGGGTGACAGCTCGACCTTGATCCGGTCGCCCGGGTTGACGCGAATCCGGTAGCGCCGCATCTTGCCCGCGGTGTAGGCGATCATCTCGTGCCCGTTGTCGAGCATGACGCGGAACATGCCGCTCGGGAAGGCCTCGAGCACCTCGCCTTCCATCTCGATCTTCTCCTCAGCCACGACAACCGCCTCCTTGCCTGCGCCGGAGGCGAGGCCCCCGCGTGCGGGGCCTCGCCGGCGCACCGTCTGCCTAGAGCGTGACGACGTTCGTCGCCTCCGGGCCCTTCTCGCCCTCACGGGCGTCGTACTCGACCTTCGCGTTCTCGGCGAGCGTCTTGAAGCCCTCGCCGGCGATGTTGCTGTGATGGACGAAGAGGTCCTTGCCTCCCTCGTCGGGTGCGATGAAGCCGTACCCCTTCGCATCGTTGAACCACTTGACGGTTCCTGTTGCCATGAATCAAACACCTCCTCTCACCCAATGTCGAACGGGTGAAGGAAGCGACGTGTGCCTCCAGAACCGCGCTCTGATTTCGCGTGCAAGCGTACCCAATCGCGATCACCGGGGGCGGCTCGGTCGTTGCCGGGCTCGTATCATCCACGCCAGTGAACCCGCAGATGGACCCGAGCTGGCTCGATGCGGTCGGCGACGAGCTCGAGACGCCCGGAATGCAGAGCCTGCGCTCGTTTCTCGTGGGCGAGGTCGCCTCGCGACGAGGGTTCCTTCCTCCCGCTCCGTTCGTCTTCAACGCGCTGCGGCTCACGCCCCTCGAGAGCGTTCGCGTGGTGATCCTCGGGCAGGATCCCTATCACGGCCCCGGCCAGGCGATGGGGCTCTCGTTCTCGGTTCCGCCCGGGGTCGAGCAGCCGCCGTCCCTGCGGAACATCTTCAGCGAGCTCCAGAACGACCTCGGGCTCGATCCCCCGACGACGGGAGATCTCACGCCCTGGGCCGAGCGGGGCGTTCTCCTCTTGAACAGCGTGCTCACCGTCGCCCCGCGCTCGGCGGCGTCGCACGCCGGCAAGGGGTGGGAGCCGTTCACGGACAGGGTGATCTCGGAGCTCTCGACCCGGCGTGACGGCATCGTGTTCCTGCTCTGGGGCCGCTACGCGCAGCAGAAGGGCTCGATCGTCGACACTTCGCGGCACCACGTCCTGCGCGCGGCGCACCCGTCCCCGCTCTCCGCGCACAACGGCTTCTTCGGCTGCCGGCACTTCTCCCGGGCAAACGAGCTCCTCGTCACCGCCGGACAGGTCGAGATCGACTGGCGACTCGAGGACGGGCGCCGGCTCAGTCCCACGGGATCGCCGCGCCCGTGAACATCGGGCGAGCAACCTCGTCCCCGCAGCGCTTGCGCACCCGCTGGTAGGCCGCGTCGAGGGCCGGAGGCCGCGAAGCCGTGTGGGCATCGGACGCGGCGAGAGCGATCAGACCGGCAGCTACGAGATCCCAGACCGTACGCTCGGCCGTGCTGCCGTGGAGACCGAGAAAGGAAGGCGCGTTGGCGCACAGCAGCCAGCCGCGGCGGACGAGCGGGTCGACGCACGCCGGGTCCTCGGCGACTGCACGGCACCGCTCGGGATGCGCGAGCACGGGCACGAATCCCGCCGCCTCGACGGCCGCGCCGGCAGTGGCGACGACCTCGATATCGTCGTCCAGCCGCAGCCACGAACCGGGGAACTCGATCAGCACTCCTCTCGTCCCCCCGAGCACGTACTCGCCCACGCCGCTCTCCTCGATCACCGTCGGATAGACCTCCCAGCCGCGACGGAGATCGAGACCCCACGTTGCGACCTCGCGCTGCATCTCGGGGAAGGCGGCAGCGTAGGTCGCGTCGCGCTTCGGCGTGCGCGGGAACGTGTCCCACGGGGCATGGGCGTGCGGCGTCGCAAAGAGGATGTCCGTGCCGGACTCGAACGCGAGCCTGCAGAGTGAGAGCCCTTCCTCGATCGAGTCGGCACCGTCGTCGCCCGAGGGTACGACGTGCGAGTGGACGTCGACGAACCCGCGCATGGATTCGACCCTACCGAGGCTCTTGCGCCGGGCGATCAGGTGTCGAGGCACTCGACGAGAACTCGGATGCGCTCGACGGCGTGCTCGAGATTCACGAGCGACGACGCGTACGAGATGCGGAGATGGTCGGTCGCGTGGATCCCGAACGCGCTCCCCGAGAGCACCGCCACCCCGGCTTCGACCAGCAGGCGCTCGGCGAGCCTGTCCGCATCGACGGACAACTCGGAGACGTTCGGGAAGGCATAGAACGCACCGCCCGGCTCGACACAGCTGATTCCCGAGATCGTGTTCAGCGCCGGGATGAGATAGTCGCGACGACGGCGGAACTCGGCCACCATCTCGTGAACGGCATCCTGGGGCCCCTCGAGCGCGGCCACGCCGGCGAGCTGGACGAACGGCGGGACGCACGACGTCGAGTTGACGATGAGACGAGTCAGCGGGTCGACCAGGTCGGCCGGGACCGCCGCGTAGCCGAGGCGCCAGCCGGTCATCGAGAACGTCTTCGAGAACCCGTCAAGGAGGATCGTGCGGTCGAGCATCCCGGGGAGCGAGGCGATCGACGGAGCCTCGACGTCGTAGGTGATGCGCGAGTAGACCTCGTCCGTGAGAACCCACGCGGGCGTCCGCTCGATCGCCGCCGCGGCCCGTTCCAGGTCGACGCGGGGGATGACACCGCCGGTCGGGTTCTGCGGCGCGTTCAGGATGACGAGGCGCGTCCGCTCGCTCAACAGGCTCTCCAGCTCCGCCGGGTCGAAGCTGAAGCCGCGGTTCTCCCGTAGCGGGAGCGGGACCGGCGTTGCTCCCGCGAAGCGAACCGCCGACTCGTAGATCGGGAACCCGGGGTCGGGGTAGATCACCTCGTCTCCGGGACCGCATGTCGCAAGCACCGTGAAGAAGAGGAACGGTTTGGCGCCGTTCGCCACGACGACGTTCTCCACGTCGATCGGGACCCCGCGCGACCACGCAAGAGACGCCGCGGCCGCTTCCCGGAGCACGGGGAGACCGGCGGTCTGGCAGTAGTGGGTCTCGCCCGCCCGGATCGCTTCGATTCCCGCTTCGGCCACGTGTGGTGGGGTCTCGAAGTCGGGCTCGCCGATCTCGAGGTGGATGATGTCGCGCCCCTCGGCCTCGAGCGCCCGCGCGCGGGCGAGGACGGCGAAGGCACCCTCGGTGCCGAGGCGGCCCACGGCATCCGCGACGTTGGCCCTCTGCATGCGATTGACCTTACGTGGTTGACTGGCGCGATGATGGCTGGAGGCGACCGACAGAGCATCACCCGTGGCCGCATCGTAATCCTCGGGGCCGCCCTCGCCTGGTCGACGGCGGGACTCGGCCAACACGCGCTCGACGCGACTCCCGCCACGCAGGTCCTGGGACGCGCTCTCTTCGCGTTCTTCACGCTGCTCGTCGTCGTCGCGCTCACGGAGCGCTCCGGCGCGATCGCCTCGCTTCGTTCGCTCGGCCGCGACGGCGTCGTCGTGACCGTGTTCCTCGCGGTCTCCTCCGGCACGTTCCTCCTCGCCCTCAACTACACGACCGTGGCCAATGTCCTGTTCTTCCAGGCTGCGGCGCCGATGCTCGCGGCCTTCCTCGGGTGGATCGTCCTCTCCGAGCGGGTCGGCCGTCGGACCTGGATAGGGATGGCCGTCGCCGCTATAGGCGTCAGCGTGATGGTGATCGGGTCTCTGGAGGCGGGCGCACTCGCAGTCGTCCTTCCGTTTGTGATGAGCGCGTCGTTTGCCGTCGTGATCGTGATCGCCCGCCGCCGGCGCGAGGTTTCGATGCTCCCGGCGACGTGTGCCTCACAGGCATTGATCGTCCTCGTCGTCGCTCCGTTTGCGTCATTCGGATCGGCGACCGCGTCGGACTGGCGGATCTTCGTTGCCCTCGGCGTGTTTCAGATGGGCGTCGGCCTCGCACTCCTGATGATCGGTGCGCGCCTTCTTCCTCCGGCGGAGGTGGCGCTCCTGTCGCTCCTGGAGGTGGTTCTCGGGCCCCTCTGGGTCTGGCTCGCCTACTCGGAGACGCCCCGGGCAACGACGCTCGTGGGTGGGGCAATCATCGTGGCAGCGGTGGTCATCCAGGCGACGGCCCGCGAGAGTGAAGAAGCACACGACGAAGCGCCGCTCATAGGAGCCCCGGCCGTCCACTCCGGCTAGCGCCTCGTCGGCCCTCGGGTCAGCCGCCCGCGGGCTTCGCGGTATAGCCCGACGCCCGGAGCCGGGCGACGATCTTCTCTCGATGGTCACCCTGAATCTCGATCGCGCCACCCTTGACTGCTCCACCCGACCCGCAGTGGCGCTTGAGCTCGCTCGCGACGCTGGCGAGATCGCCCTCGAGGCCCCTCACCACGGTTACCGTCTTGCCGCCACGCCCAGCCGTCTCCCGGAAGACGCGGACGACGCCGTCCTTCGGCAAGGCCGGGCCCCGTACGGCCGGATCCCTCCGCTCGCGTCCGTCGCGGCGATGGTCACCGCCGTCGCTCGAATACACCAGACGATGGTTGGGCATGGAGCGATGGTAGCTCCGCGGGGACGTCATCCTGCCCGGCGTGCAGGGCAATTCGATCGTCGCCGGCAGGCAGCAGGGCCGTCGGTAGCCCTGAAGCGATCTCGAGGCGGGAGCTTCTACGGCGGTACTGTCATCGCGTGCGCGCCGACGACGAACAGCAGCTCGCGCTGCTCGCCTCGATGCTCGCGGCTGCCAGGCATGCGCTCGTCCTTACCGGCGCAGGCGTGTCGACGGAGAGCGGTCTCCCCGACTATCGCAGCACCGGCGGCCTCTGGTCGAACAGGCGATTCGAGGAGCTAGCCCACATCGACATGTGGCGACGTGAGCCCGCGGAGTTCTGGCGCTTCTACGGCGAGCGGCTCTCCCGGATCGCCGAGGCGGAGCCGAACGAGGGCCACGCCGCGATCGCCGAACTGGAGCGGCGCGGCTACGTGCACCGCGTCCTGACGCAGAACGTCGACGGGCTCCATCGGGCGGCCGGCAGCCGCGAGCCACTCGAGCTCCACGGAACGCTGGCCGACGTCGAGTGTCTCGCGTGCGGCTTCTGCAACCCGAAGGAGATCGCAGAAGCCCAGCTCGCAGCCGGTCTTCCCGTCCCGCTCTGCCCCACGTGCGGCTGCAACCTCAAGCCCGCCGTCGTCCTCTTCGGGGAGCTCATGCCGCCGGCGCTCGAGGTCGCCTACGAAGAGCTCCCACACTGCGACCTCCTCATCTGCTGCGGATCGAGCCTGCAGGTCTACCCGGTCGCCGACTTCCCGGAGCGTGTTCATCGAAACGGAGGAGAGGTCGCGGTCGTCAACCTGGGACCGACCGGTGCCGACGGGCTCGCGCGCGTGCGGCTCGCGTCGAGCACCGGCGCGGCTCTCCCCGCGCTCTGCAGAGTCCTCGAAGCGTAGAAAGCCGCAGCCCGTGCCGGCCCCCGACGCGTACCATTCGCTGCGACGCCAAGATCACGGCGTACGAGCGGAAGGAAGACCGTGCGACGGATGCGGCTCAAGCGCTCCTTGAGGCCCGACGAGCTCGTTCTGGCACCGCCTGCAGTGGACACTGCACTCGTGCTCTCCGGCGGCAGCATCAACGGCGTCTTCCTCGAGCTCGGCTTCCTGCAGGTGATCCGCGAGAGCGATCTCTGGCCGGCGGTCGGCTGGGTCTACGGGACGTCCGCGGGCGCGTTCTCCGGCTTTGCCGCTGCCCGCGATGCGATCGACGAGCACGAACGCTTCCTCATGGGTCTTCAACCCCACGACGTCTTCGAGGCGCACGACCTCTGGCGAATGCCGTTCGTGGGGCTCCACCGCTACTCGCTGCCGGACACGGTCAGGGAGCGGCTCGGTGATCCAGTCGAGCTGGCCCGGGCGCTCCGGGACGGACCGCGCGAGTTGACCGTCGTCGCGATCGACATCGGCCTCAGTCCCGCGTCGGCCCGGAGCGACGACCCCTACGAGCGGGCGTTCAGCTCGCGGCATGACCCACCGGAGACGTTCGCTGCGGCGCTGTTCGCGTCCGGCGCGATCAGCACGTTCGTGCTGCCGCTGCGGATCGAGGAGAGCGTCTACGGAGACGGGGGCTGGGTGCGACACTTCCCGCTCGCGTACGCCTATCGCGAGCCGGCGGTGCACCGGATCGTCGGCTGCCGCTACCGGTCGTCGGCCGTGGGCTTCACGGGCACGGGCCTCCACTCGTGGCACCACCGGATGAGCCGGCTCGCGCGGGTGAAGGTGGCACGGGAGGTGACGGCCGAGCTCCGTGAGGCGATCGAGCGCCAGTCACGCGGCGAGCCGATGCACCTGATCGACACGATCTCGAGGCTCAGCCACATCGCGGTCTCCCGCAACAGCGACCTCGAGTTACAGCTCGCAGACGAGCGCGACGCGTCCCTGAGGGCGCTTCACGACGTGCGGGAAAGCCTGCGACGGACGATCGCGTCGACGTCTCGCGGCGGGCAACGCACGATGCTTCTCGCAGCCGTCGACGAGGCATTCGAGTCGGCGGACTTCCCGTTCCGACGCAGCCGCGAGGTGCCGCGGCTCGTCGTCGACCTCGCCACGCCGCCCGGCGTCAGGCTCGACCTGGCCCGCCGCAGCGTGTCCTGGAGCAACGAGGAGAAGCTGGCCCTCATCGGCCACGGGAGACGTCTGACCGAGGAGGCCCTCGAGACGTGGGCCGAGGGCGGCGCTCCGACCCGTCCGGCGGAGACACCTCTCCGGGAGGCCCCCACACCCGACCGCGCCGCGCTCAGCGCCTAGAGCCCGCCGATGCGTACCGGCGGCCGCGCCACACGACGCCGCCGCGAAGGCGGTCGAACGAGCTGACGAGCGAGAGCAGCGACAGGAGCAGCGCGCCCGCGGGAAAGAGCGGCCAGTGGCGGCGCGGCGTCGGCGCGACCTCGTCCGCTGCCCCGCGGGCTGCGATCTGCAGCGCCAGTCCGGCGGCGCCCACCCAGCGGGGGCCACGGGCCAGCGCGACAGCCGGTGCGACGCTCGAGACGGCGCCCGCGACCGCGAGCAGCGATGCGGCCACGAGAGATCCCTCCCCCAGCCCGGCGGACGTGTTCTTGCGCCAGCCTCTGATCGTCTCCCTTGCTCCCACGTACATCCGCACCCTGACGCGCCCTCCGGAGGAGGCGAGGAGCAGCGGCGAGCCGCTGGCCTTCAACCGGACAGCGAGCATCTGGTCGTCGACCAGTTCGTTGCGCATCGCAGCGTGGCCGCCGACCCGCTCGTAGGCAGAGCGTGAGACGAGGATGAAGCCGCCGGCCGCGATCGCAACGGGAGTCCGAGGCGAGCGGACGGCAGGCCCGGGGGCGACGAAGGAGCGGATCAACACCGCAGCCGCCGGTTGCACGGCCATCTCGGCGACACCGCCGGTCTCGAGGACCGGCAAGAGCGTGAGACCCTCCACCTGCCGCTTCGCGGCGAGAGCCACGGCCCGCCCCACCGTGTCCGGCGCATGACGGACGTCGGCGTCGGTGAAGAGGAGCCACTCTCCACGCGCACGTTCGTAACCCTGGTGGCAGGCCCACGACTTGCCCACCCAGCCCGCCGGAACGGGCCTCCCGGCCAGTACCCGAACGCGGCTCGTCGCGACGGCCCGCGCCTCGGCGGCCGTCTCGTCCGACGACTCGTCGTCGATCACGATCACCTCGAGCGTGTCGTATGCCTGCGCTGCAAGCGTGGCAACCGCACTGCGGATGCCTCTCTCCTCGTCACGCGCGGGCACCACGATCGAGACGAGCGGCCCGTCGGCGAGCGGTACGACCTCGTCGAGCGAAACCCGGTGGCGCCGGTCGAGCAGGGCAACGAGCACGCTCCACACCCAGGGCGCGACCGCGAACAGCGCGAGGATGCGCCTCATGCGGCGAACGAGGCGGCGGCGACCTCGCGCTCGGCGCCTTCGATCGCGTCGACGGTCCAATGCGCGACGACCGTGGGATCGAGCCCGGAGGGCGTTTGCGGTGCGCCTCCGTGGAGCGGGCGACACGCAAGACCGGTCTCGGTGTACGGGGAACGTCGGTCGATCATGGCGATCTTCCGCGACCGTACCTCACCCGCGAGCCCGCCGGAGATCTCGCTACCGAGGCCCCCGCCGCCTCGTTCGACGAGGATCCGCCCCCCGTCGACGGAGCTCACGGAGGCGAAACTACTCGACACCGACCGGACCGTCGCCGGACAGGAACGATGCGAGCGCGGCCACGAGGAAGAGATTCGTTGACGCCCGGCTCATGGCCTCGCGCCTTCCGGCTGCGGCGTGCGCCTGCATATTGCTCCTTTGTCTATATTTTGTCTATATAACGAACAGGCGCCCGTGGCCATTCCCGGACGTGGGCACAACGGCCAATCACCCGACGTGTTTTGCTCGGCTCGACCCCGTCGGATCTCGAGCTGGGGACGACCGCGGCGGCGTGGCCGGCGACGACGTCCCGGCGACCCGGGTGCTGCGAGCCCGTTCGCGCGGTCGCGTCCGGCGTCCGGCGTCCGCCGGAGATCGCGAAAGCGCGGAGGGATAGTCTGGCGCCGTGAACGTCTCCTCGCTCGGCTACCGGACCGATCTTGCGTTGCTGGAGCGCGCCGGATCGACGATCGAGGACCACGGCAACCATCTCGTGGTACGCACGCCCTCGAATCCGACGTTCTACTGGGGCAATTTCCTCCTACTCGACCACGTGCCCGATTCCGATCGGATCGACAACTGGCTCGAATGCTTCACGTCGTCGCTCCCCGGCGCGAAGCACCGGGCCTTCGGTTTCGACTGCCGCGGGCACGCTGCCGCCGACCTCGCGGGCTGGGCCGAGCGAGGCTTCAAGACCGAGGCGTCGGCCGTGATGACTGCGACTGCGGTTCATCCGCCACCACGTCCGAACGGGGAAGCGACGTACCGCCGCCTCGAGTCGGACGACGACTGGGCCCAGAGCCTCGAGCTTCAGGTCGCCTGCCACGCAGGCTACGACGAGAGCAGCAGCGAGTTCGTCACTCGCCGAAACGCGAGCAACCGTGCGCTCGTCTCCGATGGCCGTGGGGCGTGGTTCGGCGCCTTCCTGGGCGACGCGCTCGTGAGTCAGATGGGGCTCGTCGAGACCAGCTCGGGCGTCGCGCGCTTCCAGTCCGTCGAGACGCATCCGGACGCGCGGGGACGCGGTCTCGCCGGCACGCTCGTCCATGTCGTCAGCCGTTACGGCTTCGACACGCTCTGTTCCCGGACGCTCGTGATGGTCGCCGATCCGGAGTACGTCGCGATGCGCGTGTATCGGTCGATCGGCTTTTCCGTGAGCGGGTCGGATCTCTCCGCCGAGCTGATCCCCCGCCCTGATCGCTAGCGGCTGTCGATGGCCGGGAGCCCGTCGATGCTCTCCGCGTTCTGCTCGTCGACGTATGCGTCGAGACCCGTCGTTCGGAGCTGGCTGTCTACCCAGTCGCCGTACTGCGACCGCAGGCCCTCGAAGCGCATCAGCGGCACGCCGTAGCCGCACGAATCCGAGATCCGGTCGACCTCGATCCGGATCAGGGAGCGAAGCGCATGCTCCGGTGGATCGAAGGCAGCGAGAACCTCGTCGAACCCCACGTCTCCGGGTCGAAGGACCTCGCCGCGGCCGTGGAGGCGGACGATCTTCGGCGGCCCCTCGAACGCACAGAACATGACGACGATCCGTCCGTTCTCCCGCAGGTGCGCGATCGTCTCGGCGCCGCTGCCGACGAAGTCGAGGTAGGCGACCTCACGCGGGCCGAGGATCCGGAACCACCGGAGGTCGCCTTTCGGCGAGACGTTGACGTGGCCGCCGGCCGCGAGAGGCGCAGTGCCGACGAAGAAGAGGCGCTGCCTCTCGATCCAGGCGCCGAGCTTGCCGCCGATGTCGTCGAAGACCTTGGCTATGAGGCACCCCCTACGCCGGCCGCAGCGGCCGCGGCGATGCCGCCGACGGTCTCCGCGATCTCGCGCGGCCGTGACCACAGAACGATCAGGGCGCCGACCATACACCGATCCTAGACGACATGTGATCGACGGCGGGCCGACCTCGGCGACCACACCCCGGCGGCCACCGGGCGACTGATCGCGGCGACTGCCGACGGACGACGAGCGCCGGTCAGACCGGCTTGTACGCCTTCACGGTGGCGCCTTTCGCCCCGTACGTCAACGCCTTCTGGCGGGTGTCCTCGAACTTCGAGCGCATGTACGTCGCGACGAGATTCCCGTGCTCGATGCGTTCGAACCCGTGACGCTCCAGCAGCGATCCGTACTCTGCATCCAGCAGAGCCCCGGCAATTCAGCCTGTCCAGAGATCGATCTTGCGCTTTCCTTCCTCCGAGACGGGCTTCTGGATCGTCACATCGGCGAACTGGATGCGGCCGCCCGGCCGCAGGACGCGGTAGATCGAGGAGAAGACGGCCTCCTTGTCCGGGATCAGGTCGATCACGCCGTTCGAGATCACGACGTCGAAGCTCCCGTCAGCGAACGGTAACTCCTCGACTTCTCCCGCGACGAACGAGACGTTGCCCACGCCGAGCGCCTCGGCCCCGCGGCGCGCCTTCTCGTTCATCTCGGGAGTCATGTCGATCCCCGTCACGGATCCGTCAGAGCCGACCATCAGTGCGGCGACGAGCGAGTCCGTGCCGGCACCGGAGCCCAGGTCGAGCACGTGCTCCCCCGGCGCGACACGCCCGAGCGACCAGGGATTCGCGACGCCGGCAAACGACTCCGCGACGAAATCGGGAACCCTGGACAACTCCTCCGGATAGTCGAGATCCTCTGCCCACGAGCGACCGGTGGGGAAGATGAAGTCCTTTTCCGGCTCCCTCGAGACCGAGGCGTACGTCTTCTTGATCTCGGACTTCAGCAGGTCGATGTCGACTCCCACATCTACTGACATGCAAGCACCTCCCACAGCTCGAACCTCGGCGCCGTCTCGGCGTTTCGGGCGGAGGGCGCTCAGTCGCCCACGAACAGCACAGCGATCCGGCTGTCCCTCCCCAGTACCTCCGGAGGCCTCCACAACGTCGACGAAAGCGTAGAACGATTGCATGAATCGTGTCAAGCCGCGAGCCGCTCGGCACGCTCCTTGATCCCGAGCAGCATCTTCCGCTCCATCACGAGCGACCCCGGCTCCATCGGAACCATCCCGATACGCGCGGCCAGCGTCGGCAGCCGGAACCGGTTGCGGCTGATGAGTCGCGTTCGCCCGTCGTCCTCGACGAGCACGAACGCCCACACCCAGTTGCCGTCTGCGGAGCGAAACACCAGGGCACGCTCTGGATCGACCAGTTCGAACCGCATCCGGTTGCCGCCGAAGGCGATCTCCTCGCCGACCCGGGGGTGCTGGAGCTCCGGGATGACGTGGTCGACGCTATGGATGTTCAGGCCGAGCAGGTTCTCGATCCAGTCGTAGGTGTAGACGCCGCCGCGCGGCGACGGGCCCATCTGCGCCAGCCAGGGCCAGACCGCGTTCGCCGGCGCATCGATCGTGATCGCACGCGTGGACGTTCCGTCGGCATCCTCGAGCAACTCGTCGCCGGGCAAGCGCGCGTCGGCCTCGGCCGCCGTCGCGCCCCAGGTCATGATCGGACGGCGCAGTACCAGCGGGTAGAGAAGGCCGAACATGGCGAACGACCCAACGGCCATCGTGCGAATCCTCATGGCAGCGAATCTATCCCCGTGTGAGCCGCCGGCGCATCGTGGAAACGCCGCAACGCTGGTCGCGTTCATCCGGGCCGCTCCTGCAACGCGGCTAGGCTGCGCCTCATGGGACAAGACGCGATGGCCCACGAGAGCGAACGGCGCGAGGTCTTCCGTGAAGCCGTCACGATGATGCTGTACGTCTCGATCCTACTCCTCGCCGAGATGGCATCCCTGCCGGAGAGCAACGACGGTTCACACGCGTTTCACGGACGGGCACTCCTCGCGCTCATCTGGGGCACGGCGTTGGGGGTGGCCGCGGCGCACTGGTTCTCGTTTCGGCTGGCGGCACGCCTCTTCTCGCCCGACGGCGAGGTGAACGAGACGGACGTTCTCATCGGCATCGCCCAGATCGCGGGCGCGGCAGCCGTTTCGGCCCTCTGCACGATCCCCGTCATCCTGGTCGGCGATGACTCGGAGCTCCAGGTGACGATCTTCGTCCCTGCGCTGGTCGTCGCCGCCGCCGGGTTCGCGACCGCCCGCACAGCGGGTCGCTCGGCGCGCTACGCCGTCCTCGTCGCCCTGCTCGCCATGGCAGCGGGGCTCCTCGTGGCGGGACTGAAGAACCTCCTCGCCGGACACTGAGCCGGCCCTGCGCCAACCAGGCGGAGCGGGTGAGGCTTGAGCCCTCACCACGAATGCGACGGCGCCGAGAAGCGCGCTCGCCAGCGGAGTAGACTCGCGTCGCCACTCAGAGCCCCCCGCACGGAAAGGAAGCCTCATGCCAAGAGTCGTCGTCACCCACGCTGTCGAGGACGTGCAGCGCTGGTTGGCTGGTAAGGCCGTTCGCGCCGCAGCCATCGAGTCCGGCTCCGGAAGCAACGTCACCGACCACGTTGCCCAGGACGGGAGCAACAGGATCGCGGTCTCTGCCGACGTCAGCGATCTCGCGACCCTCGGGCAGATGTTGTCTTCCCCGCCTCCAGAGGTCGCCGCGGCGATGCAGGAGCACGGGGTCATCCCTCCCATCACCGTCTACATCGAGTCGTAGCCTCTCGCCCGCGCACCGCGGCAAGACAGCCGAACGTCAACGCCCCGGCGACAGCAGCGACTGCGCCGGGGCGGGGTGTCGCGGTGGGAATCGAATCCGCGCAAGATCGCAAACGGCGTTCAGCGGTTGGCCGCCAGGTCTCTCCTCCCGTCGACATGAGCGGCGACGGTCCCGTGGCATACCCGGGTCAAGTCTCGCCGGTGGTGGGTCACTATTTGCACGTGAGGTTGAGCGTTCCCTCCCGAGCGGGGCCGGCGAAGGCGTTTGCGGCGACGTCGAGTGTGCGGAACTCCCGCGTCCAGGTGACGTTCTTATCCGTCACGGACGCAGGCTCAGCACCCTCCGTCGCCCTCCCGATGATCGCGTAGACGTTCAGCTTGTCGGTTTCGACTTGTACCTGTGTCTGCGACCACTCGTCGTTGAGATAGAACTGGGTCATATCGAAAGCCGCTCCGTCGTCTGTTGTGCCTTTCACCGTGAAAGTGCCGCCCGGCTGGAACTTGCACTCCGTAACGGTGATCGCGTAGACCTTGTCGCCGAGATCGAGCGTCCCCGTGCCCGGTGCCGCAGCAGGTCCAGCGTCGCTCGAGCCGGTCTCAGAGTCGGATTCGGTCGCGGGCTCGGTCTCGGCCGCCGTCTCCGTCTGCTGCAGATCGCCGTCCGAAGCTGTCGTCGTTCCCACGTCGACCGCCGCACTCGTCGTTGCAGTCTGAGCGGCACTCTCGGAGTTGCTTCCGCCGCCGCAGGCCGCGAGAGCCAGCGAGGCAAGAACGGCTGCGGGCAAGCTCAGGCCCCAGTAGACGTTTCTCATGCGGCTCACGTTCACGCCGCTCACAGGACGAACTCGGTGTCCGAACATCACGCCTCCCGTCTCGAATGTGATCGATTCAGAAGGGTGCTCAGACGCACCGCCGTGACCCCATGTCACCCCTCGCCAGCATGAGGGCTTCCTCGGGGACCACGATGGCACACTTGTCCGCCTGAATCAACTGTTGGCACGCGCCGGCCCTCTCCGCGGTCTCGACCGTCAGTGGGTCGCTCTGGGCGGCGGGAGGCTTCCCGCCGCCCTCTTCTTCTCGCTAGTCGTCGGCGTTGCCGGGGTGGAGCTCGCCGGTCTCGCGCTCGGGTAGCGCCATCCGGCTAGGGTCGAGGTCGTAGGTCCAGGGCAGGCCGGATGCCTTCCAGCCGTTCTTCAGGCGCATCCCGTGAAACACGCTATCGGGGTCGTCGACCTTGCTGCCCTCCATCCCGTCGAGGATGTTGTAGACGTTCGTGAACCCGGCTGCCGCGAGGGCGTTGATCGCGATGGCGGAGCGGCCACCCGACCGACACGAGACGAGGATGGTGTCGTCGAGCGCGAACCGGGCCTTCGCGAGGCCGACGAAGTCGGGGTTCAGCTCCCACGGGTATCCGTGCTTCTCGCCATCCCAGACGTAGGCCATGAACGCGACCGGGATGTTCACAGCCATCGGTGCGTGACCGACGAAGACCCACTCCTCGGGTGTGCGGACGTCGAGGATCTTCACACCATCAGGGTCTGCCTGCCAGGTGTCGTACGCCTCCTTCGCGGTGACGTACAGCCCGAGCTTCGTCTGGCGCGCTTCCGCTACCGGCCGGTCGTCGTGTGTGACGGTGGTCATTGCGTCCCCCCTTACCCGAGCCGGGTGCCTTCGACTTCGAGTCCGCCGCCCTGGGGGAGCTTGCTCCAGCTGCGGCGCTCCCACTCCTCTTTGAGGACTTCCTCCGCCGCCTGCTCAAGGAACTCGGGCCTCGCCCACTCGGTGACGTCGAAGTCGTTCTTGACGTAGCCCTGGCTGAACATGAAGTCCTTGCCGATCCTGACGCACTCCAGGTTCCGTGCGCTCAGACTCGGCACCATGTCGACGTTCTTGATGCCCTGGTAGGTGTCCTCGGCGTCCAGGTAGAAGGTCTGTCTGTTGAGGATCGCGCCTGCGGCACGCTTGTGCTCGTTCGCCCAGCGGCCGACCTTGATCATCGCCTTCATGTAGGCGATCACCAGCTCGGGGTGCTCGTCGGCCATCACGTCGGTGCAGGTGATGATCGCCGGGGTGTTGGCCACCTGGATCGTCCAGTCGGCGTACCGGGAGAGATCCTCGATCATCGTGATCCGGCCTGTCGCCTCCTGGAGGTGCTGGAGCGGCTTGCTCTGCGTGTAGATAGCGTCGATCTTGCCACCGAGCAGCGCCGTCTCTAGGGGCCGGAACGCCAGGTCGTGCTTGTGGTCGCGACGCATCCACAACTCCGACGGGTTGTTCATCGGCACCTGCAGCATCTCGGGCTTGTCGTACCAGTCGTCCGGATACGGGAACTCGACCAGCTCGATGTCGTCCATCGTCATGTCGTTCAGCATCAGCATGTTCTCGATGCCCATGTGCTCCTGGATCCGCCACCAGTCGTTCTTGATCGTGTTCAGGCTCTTCGAGATCCCGATCTTCTTGCCCCTCAGATGCTCCATCCGGTGGATCCCGTCTCGTGCGCGCACGGCCATGCAACCGCCCTCGTGCACCCAGGTCGCCCCCAGCAGGACCGTGCGGCGAAGGTCGGCGTGGACGTGGATCGGCGGATACAGACCGCCGAAGCGGACGAGGTTGTCGAGGTTGTGGATGTAGTGCGGGTACCAGTTGTTCTCGGGCGCGTGGCGGAAGTAGGCGTACTCGACGCCGATCTTCTTGTACTCCTCACGACACCAGCCCAGCTCCTGGTCGACGTTGTTGGCCGACACCATCGGGCAGTTCGTGAACCAGACCTCGCTCCAGTCCAACGGAACGGTGGTCGCCACTCGTTCTTCCGCCGTGGTCGCCATTAGCGTGCCTCCTCTGTTCGCCGTTCTCGCGCCCCGCAAGCAGGGGGCGCAAGCTTAGACCGCACTGCTCAGTCTCCCAGCCACGCTCTGCCGCCTCATCCGGGTTGCACCTGATCCCCCTTCTCGAAACTACCCGAGCGCACCTGTGCGCGGCCTTTCTCCCTGCGCAGCGCGATTTCTCGCTCCCTTTCGTACCTTTCCTGCGGAGTGGAGGCGGCGGGAATCGAACCCGCGTCGCAGGTCGGCCGCGGGGAAGAAACGGGAGGGTCCGGATTCAAGCGATGACGAGCCCCACGAAACTCGGAGGGCAGTCACGATCTAGGCGAGATCCAGCCTGACCAGCTGACCGTCTTCGACGCGCTCGATTCGGGCTGATGGGCGCCTCTTCTAGACGGCCTCTGCCTGGGCAGCAGGCGCTGTTCGAGGTGCCCCCGCAGCGCGGGCAGGTTGGTCCGCTCGACCGTCCCCCGCGTCCGCGAAGCAAGTTCGTTTATCAGCACACGCCCGAGGAGCTCGCGGCGTTCGAGCGGTCGCGGGCAATCGCAGCGCAGATCCGGCCGGACTTCCTCGACCCGGGACAGCGGCTGTGCCCGGGGGGATGCTTCAAGGTGATCCGGGGGGACGCGCGCAACTGTGGCCGGCGCTGGTGTGACGCCGTTCGTCCTACGTGGGGTCGGTCGATGGCCGATGTGCTGCACAAGGCGCTCGATGCCTACTGCGACCTCTACGGGCGAGAGGCGAAGGGCCTGTCGTTCGCGATGACGTGCACGGCACGCCCGGGCTGGTGGGACACCGCCAGGCGTTCCCACGGTCCTGCCGCGCCGTGCTCGGGAACGATCGGCTGTCGGGTGCGCCCCGAGATTGAGAGGCGCGAACGGGATCTGTGGCCAGAGCGGAAGCGTTCGGCGCTGAACATGGCTCGTACCGAGGCGATCCGGAAGCTGCGCAAGATCGGTTACAGGCTCGAGGCCGAAGAGAAGTGGCCCAACTTGCTCATGTCGGTCAACGAGGATCAAAAGCGTGGCCTTCCTCACGCCTGACGATGACGATCGCCCGGCTCTGCCGCCGCGTGTGGGCGTCACGCCACGGCTACTGCGACCCGCCGAAGATGACATCTGAACAGGAAACAGTCGTCCTGCGGCACCTGGGACCTGGCGTGCCTCCTGCCAACTCGCCGTGGACGGACGAACCGCAAGATCGTTCTCCACGCCCTCGTAGCCGCGCTCGTGCCACGGTAACCATCGGGCGCTCAGGTTAGAGCCTCTGGCCCAGGCATCCCCCAACCACTTTATTTGCAATAGTCACTTTGCATTGTATAGTGACTTCTCATTGTCTCACGGGAGGAGCGTCATGCCAGTTCTCGACGAAGTTCTGGAGTCAAACGCGCAGTACGCCGCTGCGTTCGGTGACAAGGGCGAGCTTGCGTTGCCGCCCGCGCGTCGCTTCGCGATCCTGACGTGCATGGACGCAAGGCTCGATCCAGGCAAGTACGCCGGCCTGAGCGAAGGCGACGCCCACGTCATACGCAACGCGGGCGGTCGCGCCAGCGACGACGCGATCCGCTCGCTCGTGATCTCGTACAAGCTCCTCGGAACTGCTGAGTGGTTCGTGATCCATCACTCCGACTGCGGAATGGAGTTCTTCACCAACGAACTGATGGGCGACCTGCTCGAATCGAGCCTCGAAACGGCTGCCCTTGGAGCAGAAGGATTCCACGACATCGGCACCGGCCCCGGCTCGCCCGCCGGCAAAGACATCGACTGGCTCACGATCGCAGACCGCGAACAAAGCGTCGTCGACGACGTGCACCGTATCCGCGCCCACCCCCTCGTACCCAACAGCATCCCTATCTACGGATACATCTACGACGTCCGAACAGGCCGCCTCAACGAAGTAGCCGAAGCAACGATCGCAGGACAGGGCGCATAGAACACTGCTGGCTCGTGTGCAGCCCCGCGCACCGCCCCCGTACCCGGCTACTAGCGTGAGCACGCACGCGCAGGCCCGTGATGAGGTGGGCGTATGATCCGCGTGACCCGGCCCTTCTGCTGCGCCGGCAAACGACACCCAGGGAGACGCAATGCCCACGATCATCGGCCACCACGACGTCAAGGACAGCGAGCATTGGCTTGCCTCGCCGAAGCGGGAAGAGTTCTTCGGTCCGCTCGGGGTGACGAACATCCGTACGTTTGTCGACCCGCAGAACCCAACCCATGTCGCCGTGCTGATGGACGTTCCCGACATGGACGCGCTGATGGCCGCGATGCAGACCGCCGGGGCCGCCGAGGCAATGGACAACGACGGTGTGCTGGCCGACACCCTGGTGATCCTCGTCGAGGCGTAGCCGTTTCCATGGACGATCAGGAGTTGCCCGCTATCGCTTGTCGTCAGGTGGCGGCGAGGTGCCCGTTCCCTGATCCTGTGGCGAGTCGGGAGTCGGCCCCGAGGCTCGTCGCGTTCGAGCGGTCTTTGCTCGGACGTGATGAGTGGGCCTTCTCCCAAGGTCAGGGGGCGGGCACCTCCTTACCTCGGCTGGGCTGACTTGAAAGCCTTTTAGGCAGAGCGTCCACAGGGGGTTCTGTAACAGCCCGTATGCCGGCCAGATCTGTGGCAGTTGTTCTTGGACGGGCATCGCACGGACGCAAGATTCGCCAGCCGCCCAAGCGGAAGCCGGACGTCTACCGTCCGAGCCTGGACGAGTTGCGCCGAGTTCGGGAGTCCGCAGTCGGGCACGAGCGACCCGCTGTCCTCCTGATGGAAGGCGTCGGCCTGTGCTGGGCGAGCTTCGACGGAGCTACCGCGAGCTACAGCCGGAGCCGGACGACCATGTGTTCACAGTGGAGATCGAGGTCTGGATCAACGAGCGTCAACGCGAGCGACGGCGGAAAGACCCGAAGAGTCCCGCGAGCGAGCAGGCGCTGTGCCGACTTACGCGACGAATCTGCAAGCGCTGTGGCGTCCGGCCCTCTCCCCTCACCAGCTGCGACACGGCTTCGCAAACAGGTTCATCCGTGAGAGCGGTCGCGACTTCATCGCCCTCCAACGGCTCATGGGCCACTCGCGACCGGACACAACGCAGGCATACACGGACGATCTCGAACTCGACGACCTCGCCGACGTACTGTCGCAGGTAGCGGAGGGCAGGCATGCACACGCGTCGTCCGTTTGGGCTACAGAAAGAGACGAGGCCCCTGAGGGCCTCGAATCGCTTTCATGGAGGCGGCGGGAATCGAACCCGCGTCCGCGGACGCACCGGACAGAGCGTCTACGAGCGTAGTTCGCCTTGGATCTCGCCCGACGGCCGGTGACGAACGACCTACCGGCGGGCCAGTCAATCCTGAAGTGTCGCGCGTTGGGCGATTGACTCTCCCGCGGCGCCGAGCCCGATGGTTAGCGCCGGTCCTGGCCTCGGGCCCAGCCAGAACGGGCGTCGCTTAGCTAGTCAGTGACTAGGCAGCGATTGCGAGATCTGAACGATTCGCATTTGTGTGTTTCCCGGTGGATTAACGAGGCCGACCGGGGACCTCGGCTCGCAACTCAGCCGGAGAACCGACCACGTCGAAACCAGGTCGCCCCCGTATGTCATTTCTACTCGACCCAGTGTACCCGCGCCGCGCCGGCCGCGTGGGCGCTCGGACGAACGATCTCTCCGTCGTCGCCGGTAGGAGAGACAAACGAACATGACCCGAGTATCGTGTGCCGGAGAGGAAATACCGAGGAGGGAGTGATCTTGTCATACGCAACACCGCGGCCGTACGAGAACCTGGTCGACCTCCGCGATCGCGCGCGCGAGGAGGTCGGAAAGGTCGTGATCGGGCAGGGTCCCGCCGTCGACCTGCTGCTCGTCGCCGCACTCGCCCAGGGGCACGTGCTGATCGAAGGGCCACCGGGAAGCGCGAAGACCCTCCTCGGGCGGGCGATGGCGCACGTCCTCGGCGCCAAGTTCAAGCGCATCCAGTTCACACCGGATACGACGCCCGAGGAGATCACCGGCGTCCACGCGACCAAGCTTGGGGAAACGGTCTTTCTCCCGGGCGCGGTGTTCACCAACATTCTCCTGGCCGACGAGATCAACCGGTCGCCGCCGCGGACACAGGCCGCCTTGCTCGAGGCCATGCAAGAGCGGACAGTCACGATCGAAGCGAAATCGCACAGGCTGCCCGATCCGTTTCTCGTGATCGCCACGCAGAATCCCTACGAGAACGAGGGCATCTTCCCGCTGCCCGAGTCCCAGCTCGATCGCTTCCTCTTCAAGATCGACCTGGACTTCTGCGACCTCGAGAGCGAGATCGAGATGCTTCGGCTTCCCCACACCGGCGTGACGCCCGACATGCTCGGCGAGATCCGGTCGCTTCTTGGCGTCGTCGGACTGGACAACGCGCGCCGCGAACTGGACGAGACCGACGTTCCCCGGGACGTGGCGATGTACATCGTCACGGTCGTCCGCAGAACGCGCAGCAACCCGCTGCTCGAGCTCGGAGCGAGCTCACGCGCTGCGATACACCTCCTCAGTGCGTCGAAGGCACAGGCACGGCTCTCGGGGAGGAGCCAGGTCGCTCTCGAGGACGTGCGAGCACTTGCTCCCTATGTATTACGTCACAGACTCATCTGCCGCGCGGGGACGACCCCGGACGAGGCCCTGATAGCCGCTCTCGACGGTTAGAGCCTCGTCCAGTACGGTCGTTCGCGGTAACGCCTGGGTCGCGAAACCGCCGCGATCAGCCGAGCGCTTCGCGCAGCGCCCGTTCGGTGAGGACACGTGCGAGGTGCTGCCGGAATTCGGCCGACGCTGCCGTGTCGCCAGGCGGGTCGGTGCCTTCAGCCGCTCGACCTGCGGCCTCGGTCACTGACGCGCCGGATAGGAGGGCTGCCTCGACGTCTCCGGCCCGCAGCGGAGTACCACCCATGTTCGTGAGTGCGACAGCGGCGGACGTGACCGTGCCGTTGCTCCGCTCCAGGACGACTGCAACCCCAACGGTGGCCCAGTCCTGGGCCCGGCGGTGGTACTTGAGATACGACCAGCCCGCGGAGTCTCGGAGCTTGGGGACGCGAATCTCCGTCAGCAGCTCTCCGCGCGCGATCGCCGTCTCGAAGACGCCGGTGAAGAACCCGGACGCGGGTACGACCCGCTCACCGCCGGCGCCGACGATCACGAGATCGGCATCGAGCGCGAGCACGACCGCCGGGAGGTCCGAGGCCGGGTCGCCGTAGGCGAGCGAGCCGCCGATCGTGCCGCGGTGCCGAACCTGCGGGTCGCCGACTTGACCGGCCGTCGACGAGACGAGCGGGCAGTGCTCCTGCAGGAGCGGATCCCGCTGAACGGCGTCGTGGGTCGTGAGCGCACCGATCGCAAGCTGCTCTCCCGCGTCGCGCACGTACGCGAGCGCCGACAGCCTGCCGATGTCGACCAGCTTCGACGGCCGCGAGATCCGCAGCTTCATCGAGGGCACGAGCGAATGACCGCCCGCAAGCACCCTTGCCTCCGGATCGTCGGCGAGCAGCGCGAGGGCGTGCTCGACGGACTCGGCCACCTCATAGTCGAACGCTGCGGGAATCACGACTTGGCCTCCTCGATGGCGCGCCAGACTCTCTCCGGAGTCGCAGGCATCTGGATATCGGTCACACCGAGGTGCGAGAGGGCATCGATCACGGCATTGATCACGGCCGGTGCCGCCGCGATCGTGCCCGTCTCCCCCACGCCCTTGGCGCCGAACGGATGGTCGGTCGACTTGCTCTCGGTGCGGTCGAGCTCGTAGGAGGGCAACTCGGCGGCCGACGGCACGAGATACATCGCCATCGTGCCGTTCGAGAGATTGCCGTCCGCGTCGTACAGCGCCTCCTCGTAGAGGGCGGTCGCGATTCCCTGTGTGATGCCGCCGTGCACCTGTCCGTCGACGATCAGCGGGTTGACGACCGTTCCGACGTCGTCGATTGCGACGTAGCGGATCAGCCGTGCATCGCCGGTGCCCGTATCGACCTCGACGACTGCGGCATGTGCTCCCCCCGGCCAGGAGAAGTTGGGCGGGTCGTAGGTCGCGGTCGCCTCGAGGTTCGGCTCCATCCCGTCGGGCAAGTTGTGGGCGGCGAACGCGGCCCACGCAGCACCCTTCACGGTCATCTCCTTGTCCGGCGAGCCCTTGACCGTGAACGTGCCGGCCTCGTACTCGAGATCGTCGGCGGAGACCTCGAGCTGATGCGCGACGATCTCGCGCGCCTTCTCGATGATCTTCTCCCCTGCCGACCAGAGCGCCGCGCCACCGACCGGAAGGCTCCGGCTCCCGTACGTGTCGAGCCCGTAGGGAGAGATGCTCGTGTCGCCGTGCAGCACCTCGACCTCCGACGGGTCGCAGCCAAGCTGATCGGCCACGATCTGCGACCACGCCGTCTCGTGCCCCTGCCCGTGCGGCGAGGTGCCGGTGACGACCTGGAACGTCCCCGTCGGCAGGCAGCGGATCGTTGCCGTCTCCCAGCCGCCCGCGGCGTACCGGATCGCGCCGAGGATCCGTGATGGTGCGAGACCGCACATCTCGTTGTAGGTCGAGAAGCCCACGCCGATCTGCTTCGCGTCCCCCCGGTCGCGTCGCGCCTGTTGCGCGGCCTCGATCTCGCCGAGACCGAGATGCTCCAGCAGGCGATCGAGCGAGGCGACGTAGTCGCCGCTGTCGATCGTCAACCCGGACGCGAGCGCGGCGGGGAATTCGGTGATGAAGTTCTTCCGCCGGAGCTCGACGCGGTCCATGCCGAGCTCCTTGGCGAGGAGATCCATCGTGCGCTCGAGCACGTAGGTCGCCTCGGGCCGGCCTGCCCCGCGGTAGGCGTCCGTCGGTGTCGTGTTGGTGAAGACACCCGCGAACGTGACGCTGTAGTTCGGTATCGCATACGGCCCGGCGTAGATCCAGGCGCCGAGAAGCGGGATCCCGGGCGTGACGAGCTGGAGATACGCACCCATCGAAGCGATGACGTTCGCCCGCAGGGCGGTGATCTTCCCGCCCTTTGTGGCGGCGAGCTCGAGCGTGGTCACGAAGTCGCGCCCGTGGATCGTCGAGAGGGCGTTCTCCGAGCGCTCCTCGGTCCACTTCACGGGCGTGCCGAGCCGGCGCGTGAGGGTGACAGCGAGAAGCTCCTCGGCGTAGACGTCGAGCTTGGAGCCGAAGCCACCGCCGACATCGGGGGCGATCACGCGGAGCTTCGTCTCCGACATGCCGAGCGTGGCGGCCGTGAGAACCCGAAGGATGTGCGGAACCTGGGTCGCCGACCACAGTGTGACGTCGCCACCCGGCTCGAGACGCGCGACGACGCAGCGAGGCTCGATCGCGTTCGGGATCAGCGGTGGCTGAACGTAGCGGTGCTTCACGATCACGTCTGCGCCGTCGTCGAACTCGCCCGTGTCGAGCTTCCACACATAGGAGACGTTGGTGCCGAGATCCTCGTGGACGAGCGTCGCGCCGTCCTGGGCGGCCGCCTCGACGTCGACGATCACGTCGAGCGGCTCGTACTCGACATCGACGAGCTCGGCGGCGTCGACGGCGTGCGCCCGCGTGTCTGCGAGCACGACCGCGACTCCGTCACCCTGGTAGTTCACCTCCGAGACCGCGAGCGGGAAGTGCTCGGGGTTCTTCATGTCCTCGGTCACCGGCCAGGCGCATGGCATCGCGGCCTTCCAGTCGTCCCGCAGATCGGCACCGGTGAAGACGGCGACGACGCCCGGCGACGCTATTGCGGCAGCCGTATCGATCGACCTGATCCTCGCGTGTGCGAGGGGGCTGCGGACGACGACCATCACGACTGCGCCCGGAACGTCGAGGTTGTCGACGTATGTCCCCCGTCCGCGGAGCAGCGGGTCGTCCTCCTTGCGCTTGAGCGGGGCGCCGATGCCCCATGTCTGCGTGGCGCTCACGATGCCGCACCCGCGACGTCGACGATCGCCTCGACGATGTTGTGGTAGCCGGTGCAACGGCAGAGGTTTCCCTCGAGCCCGGCTCGGATCGCGTCCCTGTCCCCGGCCTCGCCGTTCTCGATCAGCGACACGGCGGCCATCACCATGCCCGGGGTGCAGTAGCCGCATTGAAGCGCGTGGTGATCGTGGAAGGCCTGTTGCACGGGGTGCAGCCCGCCGTTGGGGGCGAGACCCTCGATCGTCGTGACGGCAGCGCCGTCGGCCTGGACGCCGAGCACGGTGCACGACTTCACCGACTGGCCGTCGAGCAACACCGTGCAGGCACCGCACGACGAGGTGTCACAGCCGACGGTCGTCCCCGTGAGCGACAGTTGCTCACGCAAGACATGGACGAGCAGGTCACGGGGCTCGAGCTCGAGCTCGTGCCGCGTTCCGTTGACGGTCAGGGCGACGGAGTGCAAGGGTCAACCTCCTTCGTTCGGTGGGGCAACGCCGAGCCTACTCCTCCTGTTCGCGCCAGACCAGCCAAATGGCATATCGTCCGTAGGGATGACCGAGATCAGGGAGATCGACGCAGACGAGCTCGAGCGCTGGCTGTCCATCGCTGCGACGGTCCGGCCCGACCGGGCCGGCAGCGTGGCCGACTACGTCGACTGGAGGCGCCAGGCCGAGGACATGGCGTGGTTCGTCGCCTCCGTGGACGGCGAGGACGCGGGGGCCGGTCTCGGATACGTCGGCTGGCACTCGAAGCCCGGGACGGGCCGGGGCGAGGCCTTCGTCCTGCCCGAGCATCGAGGACACGGCCTCGGCCTCGCGCTCTTCACGGAGCTCGCACTCTGGGTGCAGGAGCGCGGTTGCGTCACGCTCGAGACAACCGTGGCCGAAGACGATGAGGCGAGCCTCGAGTGGGTGCAGCGCCGTGGTTTCCGCGAGGTCGGCCGCCAGTCACGACTCGTGCTCGACCTGACCGTCGTCGAAGCTCCCGACGTCGACCCGCCCAAGGGCATCGAGATCGTGAGCTGGATTGACCGGCCCGACCTGACGGACGCCCTCTACGAGGTCGCCTGCGAGGCGTACCCGGATGTGCCGGGCCAGGAGGAGCACCGAATGAGCTCCTTCGAGACATGGCTCTCGACCGACATGCGCGGCGAGAGCGACCGGCCAGAAGCAACGTTTATCGCCCTCGCCGACGGCGAAGTGGCAGGGTACGCGAAGCTGTCGCTCTCGAGCTCCGACCCGGCGAGCGCCCACCACGACATCACGGCAGTCAAGCGCGCTTTCCGGGGTCGTGGGATCGCAGGGGCACTGAAACGCGCCGAGATCGCCTGGGCGAAACAGGCCGGCTACGAGAGCCTGGAAACGGACAACGACGTGCGTAACGAGGCGATCCGCAGCCTCAACGAGCGGCACGGTTACACGGTCCAGCCCGGCCTCGTCATCCTGCACGACTCGCTCGCCGGGATCGACTGACCGCATCCCGCTGCCGGCGGCGGCGCCCAGCGCTACCGTCGGGACTTCAGCGCGCGCTCCATCTGGCGCTTCGCGTCCCGGTCGGCGATCGTCCGCCGCTTGTCGCCCTTGTCCTTACCGCGACCGAGCGCGACCTCGAGCTTCACCTTGCCGTCCTTGAAGTAGAGCTTCGTGGGCACGAGCGTCAGGCCCTTCTCCCGCACCTTCGCGTAGAGCGAGTCGATCTCGGACCGTTTGAGGAGCAGCTTGCGGTCGCGATCGATCTCGTGGTTCGCGGCGTTTCCCTGGACGTACTCGGCGATCGAGGCACCGACAAGCCACATCTCGTCGCCGCGGACGTCCGCATACGCGTGACCGAGCTGGACGTGCCCTAGGCGCAGCGACTTGACCTCCGTCCCGGTCAACACGATGCCGGCCTCGACGCGCTCGAGGAGCTCGTAGTCGTGCCGCGAGCGGCGGTTCTCCGCTATCAGCTTGATCCCGGTTGGCCTGGCCACGGGCGGATTGTAGGTGCGAGCGGCAATGCAACCGTTCGGCTCGCAGCCTCAGCGGCGCCCGAAACAGCGGTCGCACATCGGGAACCAGGGCGCGCAGGTCTGGCCGCACTTCCGGCAGCGGCCGATTGTCGGCTCCCGGACCTCCACGTGGAGCCGGGCGACGACACGTGCGGCGGCGGCCTCCTCGAGAGCCGCTGCGCGCTCGATCGAGACCCCGCCGACATCCGGGTACTGCAACGCGAACCAGCGAAGAATACTTGCCGTTCTTCCAGCTTGCTCTGCTTCCTCGAGCGATGCATCGCGAAGGCGAGCGGGATCGAGGAGGAACGTGAGCAACGATCGCTGAGCGGTATCACCGGACACCGCCAGTGCGAGCGTCGCCAGGAGCTCCGCGTTGTCCTCGTCGACGGGAGCGTTGATCAGCTTCCAGGTGTCCTCGATCGTGAGCCGACGGTTTCGCTCGAGCAGGCGCCGCTGTATGGCGGCGAGACGTCCGCGTAGAGGCCCGAGGGACTCGACGGACAGCCAGCCCTCGTATGCCCAGGTGCGCGTGGCCACGCGATGCCACGCGGCGAGCGCGGCATCGAGGCGACGCGGATCATCGGTGCCGAGATCGGAGAGCCGCGGCCTGATCCTGGCCTCGTCGACGATCCGGTAGCCGAGGTGGCCGGAGGGCAGCATCACGTGGGGTTGCAGCGCTTCCTCGACGATGGTGGGGTCGGCATTCGCCCATGACACGCCGGTGAGCACCCCGACGTGGCCGCGCTCGACGAGGCCGAACCGCCCCGCGCGCCCCGCGATCTGCGCGAGCTCCCACGGCAGCAGGTCGCGCCGCGATTCACCGTCGAACTTCGTCGTCTCCGCGAAGAGCAGCGTCTCGCAGGGAAGGTTGACGCCATGCCCGAGAACGTCGGTCGCGACGGTCACGTCCGAGGTGCCGCCGAGGAAGCGATCGATCTCCTCGCGGCGCGAGCTGAGCGGCATCGCCCCGTAGAGGACCGAGACGCGGCTCGGATGAAGGCGGTTGATCTCACCTGCAAGGGCCAGCACTGCCTTGCGGCTGAAGGCGACGACGACGGTCCCGGGAGTCAGCCCGCGGAGGGCGCGGGCGCCGACGAATTCGAGCGGAAGAATCCGCTCGAACACCTTGACCTCCGCCTCCGGGAACGCCTGTAGGACGAGTGGCTCCGCGTCGAGGGCACCCAGCAGGAGGATGTGGCGGTAGTCACCCGCGAGCAAGAGGCGCGTCCAGGCCGACCCGCGCTCGGGATCGTCCGCCCACTGCACCTCGTCGAGCACGAGAACCTCGCCCGAGGTCGGCGCCATCTCGACCGTGCAGCAGATGATCGGAGCGTGCTCGTTGACGCGCTCCTCCCCCGTGACGAGGCCGACGGCGTCGGCTCCGATCTCCGCCGACAACCGACGATGTGCCTCCTGCGCGAGCATGCGCAGCGGCCCCGCGTAGACGCCGCGGCCGCGCTCCTTGAGCACCTCGAGCGCGTGGTAGGTCTTGCCGGAGTTCGTCGGGCCGAGATGCGCCACGACGGACTCGGGTTGAACACGACGCTGCGGCAGCGTGATCTCGATCGCGCCCTCGGCGCGCTTGACGGCGGCCTTGCCGCCCGCCGCTCGAGCCCGCTCGTGACGCTCGGAGCGACTCGGCCGCTTGGCCCGGCCGCGTCCCTGTCTGCGTCCGCCGGGCATGGAGTGAGCGTAGCGGTGCGAACCGGTCGACCGGCAGCCCGTTTCAACGGACCGCCCTCAGCCGCCGAGTACGAGGCGAACCGGCGTCTCGGGCTGAGCCGCTGATCAGGATCGCGATGAAGCGCGTCGACAGTGTTCCGCGAAGCGTCGAGCGGGAGGAGCGGCGCGACACGAGCTCGGGGCACGCGGAAGCCTGTCGCCGAGCGCTAGACCTTCAGGAAGCGGCGGAGTGTCATGCCGGAGCCGAGCGCACCGACCGCGAGGCCGACGGCGACGAGAGCGAGCGCCGTGAGACCGAAGGACAACGCCCGCACGTCATCCGTCGTGTCGATGTGGCCGAGGATCGCGGGCAGGGCGACGTGCTTGCCGACGAAGAGGAGGGCGACGGCCGCGATCGACCCGACGAGCCCGCACAGCAGCCCCTCGAGCATGAACGGGCCACGAACGAACCAGTTGGTGGCGCCGACGAGCTTCATGACCTCGATCTCGCGTCTGCGGGAGAAGATCGAGAGCCGGATCGTGTTCGCGATCAGGATCACGGACGCGACGAGGAGCACGATCACCATCACGATGAAGACGTACGAGATCCACTTCCCGACCTGCAGGATGCGCTTCGACGTCTGCTGCCCGTCTTTGATCTTCTCGACACCGGCGAACTTGGCCAGGCGGAGATCACGCGCGATCACCTTGACGTCGTCGGCATTCGCCGGCGTCACCTCGAAGGCGGCGGGCAGCGGGTTCGAGGGCAGGTTGGCGGTCAGCGCCGGGTACTTCTTCTTCATCCGCTTCAGCGCCTCCGTCTTCGAGACGAACTGGTAGTCGCCCACGCGCTGATCGCTTGCGAGCTTCGCACCGACCGCGTTCACCTGCTTCGGTGTCACGGCGTCGACGAAGAAGACCTGCACCTGGAGCTCCGACTTGACGTGGTTCGACCACGAGACGACCCAGCTTCCGAGCGCGATCGAGAGGCCGAGCAGCAGCATCCCGATCAGCACGGTCATCGTCGCCGCGATGGATGTCGAGAGGTTCGCGCCGATCGAGCGCACGGCCTCGGAGAAGACGAGCCTGAAACGCGTCATTCGGTCTCGTACCCCCCGCGCCGCTCGTCGCGCATGAGCTTGCCCTGGTCGAGAGCGATCACCCGCTTGCGCATCTTGTCGACCATCTCGCGGTCGTGCGTGACCATGAGGATCGTCGTACCGGCCGTGTTGATGCGGTGGAGAAGCTGCATGATGCCGACCGACGTGTCCGGATCGAGGTTCCCGGTGGGCTCGTCGCAGATCAGGAGCGGCGGGTGGTTCACGACGGCGCGCGCGATTGAGACGCGCTGCTGCTCACCGCCCGAGAGCTCCTCGGGCCTCGAACTCATCTTGTGAGCGAGACCGACGAGATTGAGAACCTCGGGCACCTTGCGCCGGATCGAGGCTGTCGGCTCGCCCTGGACGCGCAGCGCGTAGGCGACGTTCTCGGACGCGGTGCGATTCGGCAGGAGCTTGAAGTCCTGGAAGACGCAGCCGACGTTCCTGCGAAGCATCGGCACGCGCGAATGCTTGAGCCTGCCCAGATCGCGGCCACCCACGAGAATGCGGCCGGCCGTCGGCTCCATCTCCTTGAGGAGCAGTCGAATGATCGTCGACTTCCCCGAGCCCGAGGCGCCGACGACGAAGACGAACTCACCCTTGTCGATCACGAAGGAGACGCCGTCGAGTGCGACCACGTTCGGCTCGTAGATCTTCCGGACGTTCTCGAGCACAACCATCGACGAGCCGCTGACGCCTGCCGCGCCGTCGACGCCGTCCGCATAGGCGGGCGAAGGTTCGGCGAGGGCCGTGGCGGGGGCTGTCAACTGAAGATCGTCCTGCACCGGATCACGAGGAGAGGGCCGCGGTGGCCGCTCCGGGTCGGATTGAGTGCCCAGTGTAGCGGACACGCTCTAGACGACCTTTCCCGCGGCCTTCGCGAGAAGGTAGGCGCGCACGAACCCGTCGAGCGCCCCGTCGAGCACTCCCTGGGCGTTCCCCGCCTCGAAGTCGGTTCGGTGGTCCTTCACCATCTGGTACGGATGCAGCACGTACGAGCGAATTTGACTTCCGAAGCCGATATCCTGCGTCGCCCCGCGCTCGCGCGCGATCTCGGCCTCCCGCTGTTCCTCCTGCAGCTCGACGAGCCGGGACTTGAGGATGCGCATCGCGGTGGCCTTGTTCGATGTCTGAGAGCGCTCGTTCTGGCACTGGACGACGATACCCGTCGGGATGTGGGTCAGCCTCACCGCCGAGTCGGTCTTGTTGACGTGCTGTCCGCCTGCGCCGCTCGCGCGGTAGGTGTCCACGCGAAGGTCACTCTCGTCGATAGCGACGTCCTCGTCGTCGGGCAGGAGAGGTGCGACGACGACCTGCGCGAACGCGGTGTGGCGCCGGTGCGCCGAGTCGAACGGCGACTGACGCACGAGGCGATGCACGCCTCGCTCGGCCTTGTAGGCGCCGTAGGCGTTCTCCCCCTTCACCGTCATCGTCACCGACTTGAGACCGGCCTCCTCCCCCGGGCTCGCCTCGACGAGCTGCGTGTCGAAGCCACGATCGGACGACCAGCGAAGGTACATCCGTAGCATCATCTCGGCCCAGTCCTGCGCGTCCGTGCCGCCGGTTCCCGCGTTGATCGACACGACGGCGTCGCCCGCGTCGTAGGTGCCGTTGAAGAGCGCGTCTTCCTGCAGGCGTGATAGCTCGGCGGCAATCGGCGCGAGCTGTGCCCGCAGCTCGTCCTCGAGCGACGGATCCAGCTCGAACAGCTCGGCGGCTTCCTCGACCTCGCCGCTCAGTCGCCTGTAGCCGTCGAGACGACGGGTTACGCGGGCGTGCTCGGTCGAGATCCGCGCGGCCTGCTGCTGGTCGTCCCAGAACCCCGGGGCGCCCATCGCTTCTTCGAGCTCCTGCTGTCGGGCCGTGAGTTGAGCGGGGTCAAAGGTACTCACGAACCCAGTCGAGCTGGGCTCCGAGCTCCTCGAGCAGATGCGCGAGCGGTTGGTTCTCCTGGTCGGCCACCGGTCGATCCTAGCTGCGCGACGCGACGTCGCCCTCGGTGGGGACGACCACCTCCCGCACGAATGCGCAACAACTGATCCACGCGAGGCCGACTGCGAATCCGGCCGCCACGTCCGAGACGAAATGAACGTTCAGAAGGATTCGGCTCGCCCCGATCGCGATCGCGACGAGTGCCGCCGCAGCGAGCCAGCCGGTCGCCCGCGCCCGCGACTCGGCTCGCTCGGCGAGCAGGAGGCCCAGCGCGCCGTAGAGCACGACGGCCGTCGCGGCGTGGCCACTCGGGAACGAGTACGAGTGCGGCAGCGGGATCGCGCTGCCGAGATCGGGTCGCGCGCGCTCGTAGAACGCCTTCAGCACTGCGACGAGGATCGTGATCCCAACGACCGAGAGCACGACGAACGCGGCATCGAGACGTCTCCCTGCACGAAGCAGGAGGACGGCCGCGAGTCCCGTGACCGCCGCGGTGCCGACGGCACCGCCGAGCCACGTGAAGAGCCGCGCGACCCACTCGACGCCCGACGGCACGCTGTCCGCGACCCAGCGTGCGACGTCGTCGTCGAAGCCGACGACTTGACCACCTCGAACGAAGGCCGCTGCGAGGGCGACGAAGACGAGCGCCCCGAGGGCCGCAAGGGCGGCCTCGACGAGCAGCCGCGTCCTACGGGAGACGGTCTACGCCCCGTGACACTTCTTGTACTTCTTGCCCGACCCACACCAACACGGGTCGTTGCGACCGATGTCGCGCTCCTCGTCCTTGACGACCTGGCGTTGCACCGGCGCCTGCGTGGCGACTGCGGTCGCGGTACCCGCACCGCCCGCCTCCGCAATGGCATCGGCACCTGCCGAGACATCGTGCTCGTAGGCGAGCGCCTGCGGCGCCTCGGCATGCTGCAGCGCCTGCTCGGCCTCGTTCAACTGCACCTCGACGTGGAAGAGCGTCACCACGACCTCCTCGCGGATCGCGACGCTCAGCTCCTCGAACATCGTATGGCCCTCGCCGCGGTACTCGACGAGCGGGTCCTTCTGTGCCATCGCACGGAGGTGCACGCCCTCGCGGAGGTAGTCCATCGACTCGAGGTGCTCGCGCCAGCGCGTGTCGACGACCTGCAGGATCACGAAGCGCTCGATCTCGCGCGCGAGCTCCGGGCCGAAGTTCGTCTCGCGGTCGTTGTACGTCTCGAGGGCGTCCTCGACATACTCGACGATCAGCGCGGGTCGCGACAGCTCGACTTCGTCGCGCAGCTCGTCGCCGGTGATGTCGCTGCCGTACATCGCCGTCATCTGCGCCGCGAGGGCGTCGAGGTCCCACTCCTCAGGGTCCTCGCTCTCGGTGAAGAGAACGACGTTCTGGGTCGCAACCTCCTCGATCCAGGCGCGGATCTCCTCGGAGGTATCGTCGCCGTTGAGGACGCGGCGGCGCTGCTCGTAGATCACCATGCGCTGCGTGTTCATGACGTCGTCGTACTTGAGGACGTTCTTGCGGGCGACGAAATTCTGCTCCTCGACCTTCTTCTGTGCGCCCTCGATCTGACGGGAGAGGATCGACGCCTCCATCGGCTGGTCGTCCGGGATCTTGAAGCGCTCCATGATCCCGTGGATCCGATCGCCGGCGAAGAGCCGCACGAGATCGTCCTGCGCCGAGAGGTAGAACCGGGTCTCGCCCGGGTCGCCCTGACGGCCCGAGCGGCCGCGAAGCTGGTTGTCGATGCGCCTCGACTCGTGGCGCTCGGTCCCGAGCACGTACAGCCCGCCGAGCTCGCGCACCTCGTCGTCGATCTTGATGTCGACGCCACGACCGGCCATGTTCGTCGCGATCGTGACCGCACCCTTCAAGCCGGCGTCGACGATGATCTCGCTCTCGCGCTCGTGCTCCTTCGCGTTGAGGACGTTGTGGGGGATCCCCTGTCGCGTGAGCACCTCCGACAGGTACTCGGACGTCTCGACGGCGATCGTGCCGACGAGAACGGGCTGCCCTTTCTCGTGTCGCTCGACGAGATCCTCCGCGACGGCGTTCCACTTCGCTTCCTTGCTCTTGAAGATGAAGTCGTTCTCGTCTCGACGGGCAACCGCGACGTTCGTGGGGATCTCGATCACGTGGAGGTTGTAGATCTCGACGAACTCCTTCTCCTCCGTCTTCGCGGTTCCGGTCATGCCGCCGAGCTTCTCGTAGAGGCGGAAGTAGTTCTGCAGCGTGATCGTGGCGAGCGTGACGTTCTCCTCGCGGATCTCCACGCCCTCCTTCGCCTCGATCGCCTGGTGCAGGCCCTCGCTCCAGCGGCGCCCCTCCATGATCCGGCCGGTGTACTCGTCGACGATCTTCACCTCACCGTCCTCGATCACGTAGTCGACGTCGCGCTTGTAGAGCGACTCGGCCTTGAGCGCCTGGCTGAGGTGGTTTACGAGCTGGACGTGGCGCGGGTCGTAGAGGTTTTCGACGCCGAGCGCGCGCTCGACGGCGTCGAGCGCGGTCTGAGCGGGCGAGACGGTCTTGTGCTTCTCGTCGTAGAGATAGTCGGCGCCGGAAAGCTCGGTCTCGTCCTCGCCCTTCGCCGACTTCCGGGTGGCAGGTGCTCCGTGGAGGTCACGCACGATCCGCGCGAAGTCGTAGTAGGTGCTCGCCGCGGTCTCGGGCTCACCGGAGATGATGAGCGGCGTCCGCGCCTCGTCGATCAGGATCGAGTCGACCTCGTCGACGATCGCGAAGGCATGGCTGCGCTGCACGCAGGTCTCGAGCGACGTCGCCATGTTGTCGCGCAGGTAGTCGAATCCGAACTCGGAGTTCGTGCCGTACGTGATGTCCGCCTCGTAGGCCTCCTTGCGCCGGTCGAAGGGCATCATGTTCTGGATCCAGCCGACCGTCATCCCGAGCCGCTCGAAGACACCCCGGTTCCACTCGGCGTCGCGCTTTGCGAGGTAGTCGTTGACGGTCACGAGGTGAACACCCGTCGCCGGAAGCGCGTTCAGATAGAGGGCCGTCGACGCGACGAACGTCTTTCCCTCACCGGTCTTCATCTCGGCGATATCGCCCTCGTGCAGGACGATGCCGCCCATCATCTGCACGTCGAACATCCGCTGCTCCGACTCGCGCCAGCGCGCCTCGCGCACGGCTGCGAACGCCTCGAAGAGCAGGTCCTCGAGCGACTCGCCGTTCTCGAGACGCTGTCGGAACTCGACCGTCTTCGCCCGCAACTCGTCATCCGAGAGCGCCTGGAACTCCGGCTCGAGCGTCGCGATGTGCGCGGCCTGCTGCTTGAGCTTCTTCACGCGCCGCCCCTCGCCCAGGCGAAGGACCTTCTCGAACTTGCCGAAATCGGTGGTTGACATCGTGAGGAGAGCGTACCCTGAGGGCCGCACGCCCTGACTGATTCTTCAAATCTGGCACGTACCCTTCGGGCATGCGACTTCTCGGGCCGCGGACGCGAGGCACGCTGATCGTGCTCGGCGCATTCGCGCTCGTCACGGCAGGCGGTGCCGTGGCGCTCCAGAAGCCCGGTCGCACCGTCGTCCGTGCCGGCCAGATACGCCTCGTGGCGCTCAACAACGCCTCGTTGGCGTTCATGGTCTCGCGAACGAGGGTGGACTGCGATCACATCGAGTTGTGGGACACGAACCGGAAGGGCGTCTGGCGCTTCGGCAAACGGGGCCGCTGCAGGAATCTCGGCAGCACCGGCACCGGAATCGCGGCCGTCGGCGTGAGCGGCAACCGTGCCCTCTGGATCCACTACACCGGTGGTAACCTCCGGGACTGGCGACTCATGACGGCGACGACGACCCAGAAGACACCGAAGCAGGTGCGATTCGTGGAACAGGACGTCGACCTGCCGTCGCCGTTCGCGATCGGTGACTCGACCCGCGGGCTCGGCATTCCATACGCGGCGGGCAAGGAGGTCGTCCTCCTGAACGCCAACGGCTCCGCCGCCTTCAGGTATCTCGACTCCTCACGCATCGTCCGGGTGACCGCGGGACGCGGGCCCGGCAGAGTGGTCGTCGCGGCGGTTCGGGACACCGGCAACGTCGTTGCGCTGAGAGCGAACGGCACGGTCGCAAAGGTCTATCCGTACGCCGCAGGAGAGGTGCGGGCGATTGCGCTCGCGCCCGGCGGACTGGTCGTCCAGTTGCCGGCTTCCGTGGAGATCCATGCCCCGTCGGGGATCAAGAGCGTGCTTCTCCCGCCGGGGGCGGCGATGCTCGACTACGTCGAGGGACGGATCCTCTACGGCCTCGGCAACGAGATCCGCTCCCTCAAGGTCTCGAGCGGCAGCGACACGCTTCTATTGAAGGCAACCGCGGGCAGGGCCGTCTTCGCAACTCAGGACACGCACGGCCTCGGCTGGGCCGAGGGGTCGAGGTTGATGTTCGCGTGCGGCGGCTGTGTCAGCTACACCCCGTAGCACGGCACCGCGGCGAACAGGGAGGTGAGACAGACATGACGAAGCGCAGTTCGTTCGTGGTCGTGGCCAACCGCCTGCCGGTCGACGCGGACACCACCGTCGACGGACCGGTCTGGCGGCTGAGCCCCGGCGGGCTCGTCACCGCGCTCTCCCCCGTCGTGCGCGCCCGACGCGGAACCTGGGTCGGATGGGCCGGCGGCACCGGTGCTCCTCCCGCACCGTTCGATCTCGACGGCATCCATGCCCATCCGGTCGAGCTCAGCTCGAGCGACATCGAGGACTTCTACGAAGGAGAGTCGAACTCGACGATCTGGCCCCTCTACCACGATGCCGTCGAGCAACCACTCTATGACCGGGTCTGGCGCGACGCCTACCGCACCGTCAATGCGCGCTTCGCGGACGCTGCCGCCTCGGTGGCCCGCCGCAACGCCACGGTCTGGGTCCACGACTACCAGCTCCAGCTCGTCCCGGCGATGCTCCGGGCGCAAAGGCCCGATCTGCGAATCGGCTTCTTCCTGCACATTCCGTTCCCGCCGATCGAGCTGTTCATGCAGATGCCGGTACGGTCGGAGATTCTCACAGGCCTCCTCGGCGCCGATCTGGTCGGCTTCCAGCAGAAGCTCGCTGCGCAGAACTTCCTCAGGCTCACCCGCCACCTCCTCGACCTGCGGTATCGGGGCAGGACGATCGAGGTCGGCGATCGCCGCGTCACTGCGGGGGCGTTTCCGATCTCCATCGACCCCGTGGAGATGTCCGATCTCGCTGCCTCCGACGCCGTCCGCGCGCGTGCCCGCCAGATCCGTGTCGAGCTCGGCAACCCGAAGACGCTGATCCTGGGCGTCGACCGGCTCGACTACACGAAGGGAATCGAGCTCCGGCTCCAGGCCTTCAGGGAGCTCCTCGAGGAGGGAAAGCTCCGCACTCCCGAGACGGCCCTTGTGCAGGTGGCGACGCCGAGCCGCGAGCGCGTCGAGCACTACGAGCTGCTGCGTACACGAGTCGAGCGCGAGGTGGGCCGCATCAACGGCCAGTTCGCGAGTGTCGGCGAGCCCGCCGTGCACTACCTCAACCAGTCGTACGACAGAGCCGAGCTCGTGGCCCTGTACTGCGCCGCCGACGTGATGATGGTCACGCCATACCGCGACGGGATGAACCTCGTCGCCAAGGAGTACGTTGCGGCGCGCATCGACAACGGGGGCGCACTCGTGCTGAGCGAGTTCGCCGGCGCGGCGAACGAGCTCCGGCACGCGTTCCTCTGCAACCCGCACGACCCGGATGGTGTCAAGGACGCTCTGATGCGGGCCATCGAGGTCGATCCCGCCGACGGGCGGCGCCGGATGCAGATCATGCAGCGGTACATCCGCGCGCACGATGTCGATCGGTGGGCGCAATCCTTCCTCTCGATCCTGCAAGGCCCAGAGGGGCAGGAGTGAGCGGTTCCGAGGGAGCACGAACGACCGGAGCACGAACGACCGGAGCACGCTCGGCAGCGACCTCCGGGCCGCGCTCACGCGCGTCGCGCAGGTTCCGCAGCTCTTCATCGGCTGTGACTACGACGGCACCCTCGCACCCCTCGTCGACGACCCGGCGAAGGCCGAGCCGCTTCCCGAGGCTGTCGTCGCGGTTCGGTCTCTCGCGCTGCTTCCGCAGACGACGGTTGCCGTCGTCTCCGGACGGTCGCTCCGCGACCTCGCGACCCTTTCGAGGCTTCCGAGTGAGATTCATCTGATCGGAAGCCACGGGTCCGAGTTCGATCTCGGGTTCGTCCACCGACTGGCGCCGGATCTCATCGAGCTTCACGAACGGGTGGTCGGCGAGCTGACTGCCATCGCAGGGTGCCACGACGGCGTCGAAGTCGAGACCAAGCCGGCAAGCGTTGCACTTCACGTTCGCCGCGCCGTCGACCCGGCGACCGGTGCGCAGGCGCTCGACGCCGTCCGCAACGGCCCGGCGCGATGGCCCGGCGTCCATGTCACCTACGGCCACGAGGTCGTCGAGCTGTCCGTCGTCGTCACGAACAAGGGCGAAGCGGTCACGACACTCCGGGGGCAGACATCCGCGAGCGCCGTCCTCTATCTCGGCGACGACATCACCGACGAGAACGTCTTCGCCCTGCTCCACGGGCCCGACGTGGGAGTCAAGATCGGGCCCGGACCCACTGCAGCGACGCACCGCCTCGACGAGCCGGTGGACGCGGTTCGCGCCCTGGCGTACGTGCTCGAGCGCCGCAGGCTGTGGCTCTTCGGCGAGCACGCCGTCCCCATCGAGCGTCATTCGATGCTCTCGAACGGCTCCACCGTCGCACTCCTGACACCTGATGCGAGAGTGAGCTGGCTCTGTCACCCGCGGCCCGATTCCGCAGCCGTGTTTGCCGACATCGTGGGAGGAGCGGGCGCCGGGTACTTCTCGGTCGCGCCGATCCGCGGCGGCCTGCCTCTCGGCCAGCGCTATCGCGCAGGGACGATGACCGTCGAGACGCGATGGTCGGGCATCACGGTGACCGACTGGCTCGAAGGCGAGGTGGGCGCCGACGACGGACGGTCGCGCGAGCCGCGCTCGACGCTGGTTCGCGTGCTGACGGGTGCCGGCTCCGTTCGAGTGGAATTCGCCCCGCGGCCGGAGTTCGGCCAGGTTCCGATCACGCTGGAGCCCGTCGAGCACGGCCTCCAGGCGATCGGCTCGAACGAGCCGATCACGTTGTACGCGGAGGGCGTCGCGTGGGAGATGGCGAGCGACGGCCCACATGAGACGGCCGTTGCGGAGATCGACCTCGACGCGTGCGGAGGACGGGTCGCGATCGAGCTCCGGTTCGGGTCGGAGGCGTTCGCCCCCCATCCTCTTTCCCTCGCGTGTCGTCAGGAGGCGTCGGAGCGCCCTTCGGTCGAATGGGCGGACGGCCTGGAGCTTCCGGCGATCGCGCGCAAGGAGGTCGTGCGGAGCGCGCTGACGCTCAGGGGGCTCTGTCATACGCCCACCGGCTCGATTCTCGCGGCCGCGACGACCTCGCTGCCGGAGGAGCTCGGCGGCGTCCGCAACTGGGACTACCGCTACTGCTGGCTCCGTGACGCGGCGTTGTCGGCGCACGCCCTCGTCGACCTCGGCTCGGTGGCCGAGGCCGAGGCGCTGCTGCGCTGGATCGACGGCTGCGTCAATCGCACCGGCGGGCACCCGGAGCGACTGCATCCGCTGTACACGGTCGACGGGCTGGAACTCGGCCCGGAGGCAGTCATCGACACGCTGCCCGGGTACGCCGGATCGAGGCCGGTCCGCGTCGGCAACGCCGCCAACCGCCAGGTCCAGCTGGATGTGTTCGGACCGATCACCGACCTCGTCGCGGCGGTCACCGCACGACGCGGCACGGTGCGCAACCGGGACTGGAGATGCGCCGAGGCGATGGTGAAGGCCGTCGAGAGGCGCTGGCAGGATCCCGATCACGGCATCTGGGAGGCTCGTCTGCCGCCTCGGCACCACGTCTACACGAAGGTCATGTGCTGGCTGACGGTGGATCGCGCCCTCCGCGTTCAGGCGGCGCGAGGCGAGGCTCCCGACGCCGCTTGGCTCGACCTGCGCACGCGCATTCGCGACGACGTGCTCGAGCACGGGTGGAACGAGGCGGCGGGGGCGTTCTCCGTCGCCTACGGCGATCCCGAGATGGACGCGTCGTCGCTCTGGGTCGGCCTCTCCGGCCTCCTGCCCGACGACGACCCGCGGTTCCTCGCGACGGTGTTGAAGGTCGAGGCAGAGCTGCGAAGCGGCGCCGTCGTCTACCGGTACCGCTGGGACGACGGGCTACCGGGTGCCGAGAGCGGATTCCACCTCTGCACCGCGTGGATGATCGAGGCGTACGTCCGTACCGGCCGGCGGCACGACGCCGAGGAGCTGTTCCAGCAGATGCTCGCCACCGCAGGGCCGACCGGGCTTCTGTCTGAGCAGTACGACCCTCTGACCGAACGCAGTCTCGGCAATCACCCGCAGGCGTACAGCCACCTCGGATTGATCCGCTGCGCAACGATCCTCGACGCCGCGAGCGGCGCAGCGCCTTCCTGAGCGATCAGGCGGCCGGCTCGTCCTGTGCGTCGGCCTGATCGAGCGGTGGGCTCTGGTGCGCGGGGCTCGACCGGCGTCGCTTTTCGAGCGTGCGCTTGTCGCGATAGCGCTCGACCTGGCGCTCGAGCTTGTCCACGAGACGGTCGAGCGCGGCCTCGTAGCTCGCAGCTGCCTCGTGCGCGACGATCGACGGCCCCTTGGCGTGGATGATCGCGTCGACCGTGTGGTCGGCGGCGATCGACGGGTTGTGCTCGCGGAAGAACGTGACCTCGACGAGCGTCTGAGGGTTGAGACGTCGCTCGAGCTTCGAGAGCTTTCGCTCGGCGTACTCACGAACGGAATCGTCCAGGTGCTCGTGACGGGCGGTGAGCTTGAGATCCATGGTCTCCCTCCCTCTCGATAGCGTCTACACGCAATTCTATCGGACAGCCCTCGCGAGGCAGATCACCTCGACGCTGCTTGCTCCGCTCTGGCGCAGAACGGCCGCGCACGCCGCAACCGTCGATCCGGTCGTGTAGACGTCGTCGACGAGGCAGACGCGACCGGCGGCAGGTCTGATGGACGTGAACGCCGAGGCGACATTGCGTCGCCGCTCCGAACGAGGCAGGTTCCGCTGGCGCTCGATGCCCGGCCTGCGCCGGAGGAAGGCAGAGAACGGGATCGACCAGAGGGCCGCGAGCTCGGTCGCGAGCATCGCGGCGGGCACGTGCCCGCGTCGCAGCCCGCGATCGCGATCGCCCGGAACGAACGTCATCCAGTCGACCTCTGGAGGCGCGATTGCCTCCCGAACGATCTCGCCGGCGACGATCGAGAGATCGCGTCGGCCGCGCTCCTTCCACGCCGCGACGAACGCCCGTGCCCGGGGCTCGTAGACGAGTGCCGAGCGTGCGCTCGAGAACGCCAGCCGCCGCCCTCCACACTCCGCGCAGCGACGCACAGGCCAGGGGCCGGGAGCGCCACACCTCTCGCAGAGAGGCGGCGAGCACCGCACGAGACATCGGCGACAGCTGTCGCACACAGGCTTGCCGACGACGCTGCAGATGCCGCACCGACGAGGGAGGAACAGGTTCAGAAGCTCCATCCCGGCGACGATAGGCCCCGCACCGTGCCGTGTGTGTGCCGAGTCCGCACCTGATCCGGGACGATGTTCCGGAGCGCTTGCCTGTTCGGCCTGGATAGTTATGAGTGAACATTGAGGTTGATGGTCGTGCGCAGAGTTACGCCGTCGCGATAGTGGGCGTTCTTGGGTGCTTCTGTCTGACTTCCGGGGGTGTCGGGTGCTCTGGTGGTGAGGCCTGGGGTCGTTTAGAACTGTGGCTTGTCGATTAGAGGAACCGTGCGGGGTCAGCTGGTTGCAGTAGGGGGCGTTCTCCGGAACGGCGCTTTGTTTCGCCTCGAGCTTGCTTGGGGTGGCTATTGGGTTGTTGATTGGGCGTCGTTGGTGGCGTTGTCGGTCTGGGCCTATCGTTCGGGTGGTGCGGAGGCGGTTGGGCTTGTGGGGTTGTTGCGGATGCTGCCGGCAGCGTTCGCGCTTCCGGTGGGAGCGGCGGTTACGGATCGGTTTCCCCGCGACCGGGTCCTCGCAGCGGTGTATGGCGCCGAGGCCGTGCTGCTTGGTCTAGCGGGGTGGGCGGTTGCTTGGGGGGGTTCGACGGTTGTTGTGTACGGCGTTGTCGTCTTGATGGGTGTGTGTGCGGCTCCCTGCCGTCCGGCGCAGCTGTCGTTGACGCCGTTGCTGGCACGCTCACCGGACGAGCTCGTTGCTGCCAACGCGACGGCGATGGTCTTCGAGGGGGTCGCCACGATCCTGGGGCCGTTGCTTGCCGGCCTGCTTTTGGCCGTGAGCGGCGTCGCGGCCACGCTGGCGGCTGTGGCGGCGATCTCCGCTGCGAGCGCGGTGCTGGTGGGCGGTATTGGTGCTACGGCTGACCCCACACGAGCGGCCCGGCATGCTTCTGAGCCGATCTTGGCAACGCTCAGCGGTGGCCTCCAGGAGTTGCGCCGCTTGCCCGAGGTCGCCGCTCTCATCGCCGCGTTCTGTGCGCAGACGCTTGTGCGAGGGATGTTGAACGTCTATGTCGTCGTGCTCGCGCTTGCGACGTTGTCGCTCGGTGACGGCGGCGTGGGTGTCCTCAACGCAGCCTTCGGCGTCGGAGTGATGGTCGGTGCTCTGGCCGCGACCTCGCTTGCCCGTCGCCGCAGGCTGAGCCGCTCTTTCGCTTTCGGGCTCTCGCTCTGGGGCCTTCCTCTGGTCGCTGCCGCGATTTGGCCGCAGACCGGCGTCGTTCTTGGCGCGATGGCGGTCGCCGGCGTCGGGAACGCTGTCCTCGACGTCTCCGGGTTCACCCTGATCCAGCGGCTGGTGGACGACCGCCTCCTCGGCCGCGTCTTCGGCGTCATGTACATGGGGGTCATCGCCACCGTCGGTCTTGGCTCCATCCTCGCGCCCCTGCTGATCAACGCGCTTGGCCTCCGGCCCGCACTGGCGCTGTCGGGACTGCTGCTGCCCGCGATCGCCGTTGCCGTCTACCGCTGGATAGGCGTCGCAGACAAGCGCACCGTCGTCCCCTCGGCCCGTCTCGACCTGATCGCCGCCTTCCCACTCTTCGCGCCGATGCCGCCACTCAGCCTCGAGAAACTCGCCCGCTCCGCGACCGACCTCCACGTCGCAGCCGGTACCACCCTCATCAACCAAGGCGAACACGGCGACACCTTCTACCTCCTCACCGACGGCACCCTCACGGTCACCGCCGACACCCGCCTACTCGGACGGCTCTCAGCCGGAGACGGCTTTGGCGAAATCGCGCTCCTCCGCAATGTCCCACGAATCGCCACCATCAAAGCTCAGACCGACGCCACCCTCCTCGTCATCCACCGCGCCGACTTCCTCGCAGCCATCCTTGGCTCCCCCGAAAGCACCACCACCGCAAACTCCCTCATCGCCGCCCGCACCGAACCCAGCAACGCACTCCACACGATCGCCATGCCCGCCGACACACAAGACACGGACTGAACCGGCGCGGGCGACGGCTGTGGATCGGCGTCCGATCTGGGGCGTTTCCGAAGACCGTCTTCCGATCGCACGGGTGACGATGACTACGAAGCTACTTGGCATCGCGCGCTGCCCGGCAGTCGACGCCCGTCCGGCTGAGGAACTGGTCTTCCTCGTCGTCGCGGACGGCAGAAGTGCAGCGGAGGGGCCGCTCCGTGAGGCGCGCAAGCTGTTCGCGTCCATCGACTACGAGCCCGCACTCGAGGCCGCTGCCGTCTATCGCAGAGCTGCTCGTGTCCCCCGTAGTCGATGTGCAAGCGGTCGGGGTGGAGTGAGCGCACATATCTCAACGTTCCTGCGCTATCAAGACGCTCTACTCGGAAGGCCTCGGGCTGACGCTCCCGGCCGTCGCGTGCTCCTACCTCGTCGAGCCGAGCGGCGCGCCGAGCATCTCTCGCAGCAGCGGCTGTACCCGCGAGAGGTCGGCGGGCTCCTTGACGGGCAGGAACCGTCCGCCCGGGCCGGATCGCGGAACGACGAGATACGTCGTCGGCACGTGCGCCGAGAGCTCGTGGTAGAGCCGTTCGAACTGGATCACCGGCTCGCCGTCGACGTGCTTCTCGGCCACGAGCCAGGTGAGATCGCGCGGCGCTGCGAGCGCCTCGACGGTGATCAGTGCCGTGTTCGTGTTGTGGACGGGGACCCGCTCCTGATCGAACTCCGGCGGGAACTGCATCGCCTCGAGCAGGCGCAGCCGTCCGTCGACGCGGGCCGGAGCGCCGCCCGTGTCGCGGTCTTTCGCCACGACCTCGACCGTCAACGGCGTTCCCGCCTGCAGGTGCATGCCGACGATCAGCGGATCGACCCCGGCCGCCAGATTGTCGACGTTGGAGACCATCACCGACCGGACTCCTGCGGCGGCGAGCGCGTCGAGCGTCCCCGAGGAGCGAATGGCGGAGAACAAATCGCCGTGCCCCTGACCGTACGGCGACGGGAGCCCATCTGCGCCGAGGAAGAGGCTGCCGTCGGGGCGCAGCCGTGGCGCCGCCGGCTGGACGAAACGGGCCGGTGCACCGAGGCCGCGCTCGGCGAGATGATCCGCGACGGCCTCGTCGGTGGCGAAGCTCGTCATCAGCGTCTCGGGGATCCGGCCGCCGAGCGCGGTCGCAAGCCGCCTCGTCTCCTCGAGCTTCAGCTGAAGGAAGCTCCGCCCGTCGATCGCCTCGGCCACCGCCTTGACGCCGCCGCCGAAGCGCGTTGCCATGCCGCCCGCCAGCACGACGATCGCGATCGATCCCGACCGGAGGGCCTCCGTCCCGACCGCGACCGCCGAATCGAAGCCAGGCTCTCCCGGAAGCGGTACGGACGTGAGGTCGCCGGGCTGTGGCGGCTCGACGGCTCCCGGGATCACGTTCGCGCCGGGGGTGAGGACCCCCGCGATCAGGTCGGCTCGGAGTCGATCGAACGTCACCGCATCGAAGGCATACCGCTCGAGCAGCGCACGCGTCCCGGGATCGACCTCGTCGAGGATCATCGCGACCTCACGGGTAGCGGGAGAGATTCGCGGTACGGAGCATGATGGATGCCCTCCTCGGTCACGATGGCCGAGATCAGATCCGCCGGCGTCACGTCGAACGCGGGGTTCCGGGCGCTGAAGCGGCTCGTCACCTCGGAGCCGTCACGCTCCTCGATCGGGATCGCCGCCCCGTCCTCCGTCGCGGGATCGATCGTCGAGGTCGGCGCCACGATCACGAACGGGATCCCGTGGTGGCGGGCGAGCACCGCAAGCGCGTACGTGCCGATCTTGTTCGCCGTGTCGCCGTTTCCGGCGATGCGGTCCGCGCCCGTGATGACGATGTCGACCTCACCCACTCCCATCCGCGCAGCGGCGGCCCCGTCGACGATCACGGCGTGCGGAATACCGAGCGCCTCGAGCTCGAATGCCGTCAGGCGGGCTCCCTGGAGCAGCGGCCTGGTCTCGCCCACCCAGACATGATCGACCTTCCCCTGCTCGAACGCCGCGCGAACCGCGCCGACGGCCGAGCCGTACCCTCCGGTCGCGAGCCCGCCGGCGTTGCAATGCGTGAGAACGCGCGCCGACGGCGGCACGAGCTCGGCCGCGAAGGCGCCCATTCGACGACAGCGGTCGACCTCGTCCTCGTGGATCCGCCGCGCCCGCTCGCGCGTCGGGTCGAGCCTCATCTCGTCGAGTGCCCAGCGAAGGTTGATCGCTGTCGGCCGTGAGGCTGCGAGAACGGCGTACGCGTCGTCGACGTCGTCGCCCTTTACGGCGGCGAGAGCCATCCCGTAAGCCGCCGCGATTCCGATCGCGGGAGCCCCCCGCACCGCGAGCGTCACGATCGCGTTGGCGAGCTCGCCTGCGTCATGGCAGCGGAGCTCGACGATCGCTCCGGGAAGCCGTCGCTGGTCGAGCACGACGACCGCGTCGTCCTCGAGCCTGACGATCCGCTCGGGGTCGAGGACGGCGCTGAACGGATCAGCCTCGTTCACCCTCCACACCCTCCGTCAACGGTCGCGCTCCGGCCGCCCGTAGCGGTCGTCGAGCCGCACGACGTCGTCGAGGTGCGGTGTCGACACCTCGAGGATCGTCGTATCGTCGATCGCGGTCACCCGATGAACCGTACCGGGCCTGTAGCGAAACGCATCGCCCTCGCCGATCTCCACCGCCGTGAGCTCGCCTCCGACCGCACCGAGCTCGAGAGACGCGCGACCGGACTGCACGAGCCACGACTCGTCCTTCTCCTCGTGGTACTGGAGGCTCAGCGCCTGCCCGGCGCGGACGAAGAGCACCTTGCCGACGTACTCGTCGGCGTGCGCCCAGATCAGCTCGTAGCCCCAGGGCTTGTCGACACGACGCGGCTCGAAGGCGTGCGGCGACGTCATGCGAGCCACTCCGGGTGTGCGGTCACGTGCTCGTCGGCGCGACGCAGTTCCTTCGGGGTGTTCACGGTCAGCCAGAGCCCGTCGTGGCGAAAGGCATGAAGCGATCCTTCCCTGACGAGCTCGGGGAAGATGGTCGTCTCGTGGTCGCCCTTCTCGGGAAACCGCTCGAGCGCCTCTGCGGAGAGCACGTAGATCCCGCAGTTGACCCAATACGGAACGGGCGCCACCTCGTTGAATCCCGTGACGACATCGCCGTCGCCGAGCTCGACCTGGCCGAACTGCGACAGGGGTTGCGCCACCGTCACGGTCGCAAGCGCGCGAGTCGCACGATGACGCGCGAGAAGGGCGTCGAAGTCGACGGCGACCAGCTCATCACCGTTCAGGGCGAGAACGTCCCCACTCTCGCGTCGGAACGAGGCCGCGAAGCGGATCGCCCCTCCGCGACCGAGCCGTTCGGGCTCCCCGGCACAGACGATCTCCACTCCGGAATTCGCGAGATCCAGCTCGAATTCGACTTCCTGCCCTGCGGCGCAGCTGACGATGACGCGCGAGACGCCCGCGGCACGCAGGCGCCCGATCTGCCAGGCGACGAGCGGCTTGCCGCCGACGGAGACGAGCGACTTCGGCCGCCCCGCCGAAGCATCGCCGAGCCTCTCGGCCTTGCCGCCTGCGAGCAGGATTGCCTCCATCAGTCGCCGGGTGCCTCGGCCGCCCTACCGATGCCCTCGTAGCGAAAGCCGGCGGACGTCATACACGCGGGATCGAGGAAGTTACGGCCGTCGATCAGGACGGGCGTGCGCATCGACGCCGCGACAGCCGCCCAGTCGACCTCTGTGAGCTCGGGCCACTCCGTCACGATGACGACGGCATCCGCGCCGTCGGCTGCTGCGGCCGGATCGGAGGCCATCTCGACGCCGTAGAGGTCGCTGCCGTCGACAATGGGGTCCCAGGCGCGAACGTCCGCGCCCTCCGCGAGCAGCCGACCGGCGAGCACGAGGCTCGGCGCCTCTCGCATGTCGTCGGTATGCGGCTTGAAGGCGAGCCCGAGCAGCGCGACGCGTCGGTCGCGGAGCGAGCCGAGGTGGCGGTGGAGCTTGCCGATCACACGCCGCTTCTGGAGCTCGTTCACCTCGATCACGGCGTTGAGCAGCTGGAAGTGGTAGCCCGAGTTCGCCGCGAGCTGCTTGAGCGCAAGTGAGTCCTTCGGGAAACACGAACCACCGAAGCCAATCCCTGCACGCAGGAAGCTCGGCCCGATCCGCCGGTCGAGGCCGATCCCCTCCGCAACGCGCACGACGTCGGCGCCCGTCGCCTCGCAGACGTTTGCGATCTCGTTGATGAACGAGATACGCGTCATCAGCGCGGCATTGGCAGCGAGCTTGATCATCTCCGCCGACGCCACGTCGCAGCGCACGACGGGTCCTTCTACACCGCGATGCAACGCAACCACCGCGTCACCGTCCTCGTCCCGGAAGGAACCGACGACGATCCGATCGGGATGAAGGAAGTCGGCCACGGCGGTGCCCTCGGCAGTGAACTCGGGGTTGGACGCGTATCCGACCTTGGTGAGGCCGCGCTCGTCCAGCCGCAGCCTGACCTTCGTTCCCGTGCCCACGGGAACGGTGCTCTTCATCACGACCACGCAGCCCTTGTCGATCGCGGGCAGCTCGTCGATCACGGTCCAGACGGCCGAAAGATCGGCGTCGCCCGAGTACGTCGGGGGCGTCCCGACCGCCACGTAGACGAAATCGGCGCCGTCGATCGCCTCGGCGACGCTCGTGGTGAAGGTGAGTCGCTCGGTGTTCGCTCGGATCACCTCCGCGAGGCCGGGCTCGTAGATGGGGATCTCCCCACGCTGCAGCGCCTCGACACGATCGCCGAGAACATCACGAATGACGACGGTGTGGCCGAGGTCGGCGAGACACGCCCCCGTGACGAGACCGACGTACCCGGCCCCGAAAACGGCGACGTGTGAAGGAGTGGTACTCACGACGGTCGGAGGGTAGCGGGCCGACCCGATAGCTGTTACGGGAGCCGGACCTTCGAGATCGGACGCAGCCCCTTCGCGATCGCGAGCATGGTCTCGTTCGAAAGGCGGTCGAGGAGCGTGTTGACGACCCAGTAGCTCGAACCATTCTGGCGCAGCACGACCATGTGCAGGCGCGGGCCGTCGTAGAAGAGCTCGTACCGACGCCCCCCGATGTTCCGTACGAAGTTGCGACTGCCGAGCACGGGTGCGTCGTCCCAGTTCGACTGCTGGACGCCCCAGTAGTCGTTCGAGCCCATCTTGTAGGTCAACCGCAGGGTCTCCTTGTTCTTCCCGTCGCTCTTGAACTTGTAGACCCGGATCGGCTTCTCCCGATCGATCCAGGACGAGCTTTCGAGAACCGTCGGCACCATCAGCGGGAAGTCGACCTTCGACTTGCGCTCCCGCAGGAGGTCGAGAGCCGCCGAGGCCCCCGGCGAGACGTTGGCCGCCTCGCGCCGCGGTGTCTGGTCGACGGGCGCGGCCGCGAGGGTTCCGTGGAAGGTCTGCCCGACAACGACGGTCAGCATGGCCCCGTTGGCGAGCGCTGTGATGGCGGGCGACGACGCCTTGACGTCCGCCGACCCGAACAGCGCCGCGACCTTGCGTGCGGCCTCCTTCGCTCCCGTCTGCGCCGGATCGAAGTAGACCACCGTCCGGAAGAACGCGAAGTTCGGCGCGTTGGCAGGGATCCCGTTCGGCGGAGTCAGGATCGGGTAACCGCGCTGCCCGAGCAAGTAACTCGCGTTCGACGCGGAGCCCGTGACACCGTTCCCGTTGAGCACGGTCACCGGGCTCTCCTTGGCGGACGGCGTCTTCGCCTTGACCTTCTCGCCGAGAGCGACCGCAGTGGCCTTCTTGGGCGACTCGACGTCCGGATTCGCCCATTCGCGGACGGCCGCCGAGATGTTCTCCTGCGAGGTCGTCAGGTCGGAGGAGCCCTCGAGCCCGTCGATCCGCGACTGGAAGATGTGGCCCGGCGGCAGCGAGTAGGCGAGCACCGCATACGAGAGAACGGTCTTGGCGGTGACGTTCTTGCCCCCGCCCTGCGCGACCTCGATGTTGCTCGTCAGCACCTTGATCACCTGCGGCAGCTTCCGCAGTGAGAAATCCGACCGCACCTGCTCCTTGAGCGACCGGACGAAGAGCTGCTGTCGTGCGTTGCGGTACAGGTCGCTGTCAGTGTGCCGGAACCGCACGAAATCGAGAGCCTGGTAGCCGCCGAGACGCTGGTACCCGGGCTGGAGATTGATCGTCGCATAGCCGGTCGGGCCACTGTGCGTGTTGAGGTAGCGGCGGTCGATGTCCATCCAAATCCCACCGAGCTTGTCGACGAGCTGGCGGAACCCGGAGAAGTTGACTGTGATCAGGTAGTTGATCGGGACACCCGTGAGGCTCCGCACGGTCTCCAGGGCTCCCTGCGCGCCGCAGTTCGCGTAGGCGGCATTGATCTTCCCCACGGACGTCGACCCACCGGGGCAGATGAGGTCGGCCCGCAGGTCACGCGGGAACGACAGGAGCGAGATCGTGTCGGTCTTCGGATTGACGCGGACGAGCATCAGCGTGTCCGAGCGCGAAGGCGCGTCCTTCGCCTCGTCGGCCCTGCGGTCGTAGCCGATCACGAGCGCCGTCGCGGGCTGCCCCGCGACGGGGAGATCGAGCCGGCGGGCCGTCACCCTCACGTCGGCGCTCTTCGGCCCGACGGCAGCCACCGTCTCGTGGAGGTAGAGGTATGCCCCACCGGTGACACCCGAGGTGGCAACGGCGACGACCAGTAACGCCCATCCGAGGATCGCGAGCGCGACCGAGCGTCGACTCCGCCGAGGCGGATCGGGCTGACGGTAAATCGCGATCGGCGCGACGATCGCCGGCGGCAACTGCATCTTGCCGTTGCCGTTCTCGACGTGTCCTCGGCCTACGCCTCTCTTGAGTGTCGTCCGCATAGGGAAAGGGACGCCGAGCGCCCCGAAGAGCAGGATAGCGGAGGGCCCGGCGCGATCGGACTCGGTTTACAGCCCCCTAACGCACGGTTTCGAGCGCGGCGCCGAGGGCCAGGTCGAGACGGCGGAGGTCGGCGGCGGGCCCTGCGCCGATCCGGAGCGCCGTCGGCGCCCCGAACGGGCCTCCGACTTGCACGACGACGTGGTGTCCGAGAAGCGCGTCAGCGAGTCGCTCGGCATCCGCTCCGACGTCGACGAGAACGAAGTTCGTCGCGCTCCGGCCGAGCGGCTCGAGCCCGTGTGAGCGAAGCACGGCGGTCAGCGCCGCGACGGCCGCGCCGTTTGCGACGCGCCGACGCTCGATCTCGGCGGTGTCGCCGAGGCTCGCGAGCGCGGCAGCCTGCGCCAGCGACCCGACGTCGTACCCGCGCTGGACCTTCCTCATCGCGGCGACGACGGCGGCCGGCCCGGCGGCGTAGCCGATCCTGAGGCCCGCCAGGCCGAAGAGCTTCGAGAACGTCCGGAGGACGACCACGTCCCCGCCGACACGAACGACCTCCGCGATCGAGTCGAGACGGTCTGCGGGATCGAGGTAGTCGAAGTACGCCTCGTCGATGACGGGCAAGACGTGCCCGGGCACGTCACGGAGGAACTCGAGCAACTCGTCGCGGGGTGCGACGAGCCCCGTCGGATTGTTCGGAGTGGCGACGAAGACGAGCCGCGTCCGGTCGGTGACCGCGGCGCTCATCGCCCCGAAGTCGACGGCGAAGTCCCGGAGCGGAACGAGCACCGGTCTCGCGTCACGCTTCTGCGCGTCACGGACGAAGCTCGGGAACGACGGCCACGGGATGACGACCTCGTGGCCGGGGTCCAGAACGGCCTGACAGACGTAGCCGATGCCGGCGTCGGCACCAGCCGTGACGACGATCTGGGCCTCCGGAAGCCGGTTGAGCGAGGCGAGCGCCGCGACCAGCGCTTCCGAGCCGCGTCCGGGGTACCGGTTCAGCGTGGCGATCGCCTCGGCGATCGCCACGAGGGCCGACGGGAAGGCCCCGTCGAGCCCCTCGTTGAGACCGAGCGAGGCATCCCCGGGGGCGGGCGGTGCGACCGGATCGCTCGGGGGCAGCGGCTCGAGCGATCTTCGGACGAACCGCGCGCCGTCGCTCACGTCGTAACGAGATCCGCCGGGTCCGACTCCAGATCCGGCGTCGGACCATCGTCCGGATCCGACGGGGGATCCGCCGGGGGCCCACCGTCGGCCGGTTCGGGCTCGACCGGCATCGGCGCAACGGGCGCGACAGGAGCGACAGGCTCCCAGTCTCCCCAGTCGTCGCCTCCGCCTCGCCGTCTGCGCCACCAGAGCAGGCCACCTGCGGAGACGAGCCCGATCACCGCGAGCCAGCGGAGCGGATGGCGCTTCCGCGGGCGCCGCGCGAACGACAGACCCTCGCCTGCGGCGAACCCTGCGACTGCGGCGGTTCCACGCTTGCGAATCATCCGCCGGAGATACCACCAGCCGAACGACATCGCAAGAGCTCTCCTTCGTGCATTCTTCGATTCGAACATCAGCGCCTCTTCGGTGGGAGGTGGATGGCCCGGCCGAGTGCGACCAGGCCCGCTTCCTTGATCGCTTCCGAGAGCGTCGGATGCGGGGCAATCCCGTCCGCCACGGTCTCGACGGTGGACTCGGCATCGATCGCGACCACACCGACCTCGATCAGGTCGGTGGCGTGGGGCCCGACGATGACGAGGCCTAGCAGCTCGCCGTACGTCGTTTCGTGGATCGACTTGACCCAGCCCGCCGTCGTTCCGGACATCGCCGCGCGTGCGTTGGCGACCCACGGAAAGACCCCGACGGCGACGGTGTCGCCGTATCTCTCCCGCGCCTGAGCCTCGGTCAACCCGACACCGGCGATCTCGGGATCGGTGTAGATCGGGCGCGGCACCGACGGCGTGCCCAGTGCAGAATCGTGCCCCATTGCGTTCTCCGCAGCGATCTCGCCCTCGCGAAAGGCGGTGTGAGCGAGCTGCCAGCGTCCGGCGACGTCGCCCGCGGCAAAGATCGTCGGGATGACCGTTCGCATGTGGTCGTCGGTGGCGATCCCGCTCCGCGGGTCGGTCGGGATCCCGATCTCGTCCAGGCCGATGCCCTTGACGCTCGGCGCCCTTCCGACGGCTACCAGCATGAGGTCGGCCTCGACCGTCTCCCCGTCGCCGACGTGCACGACGAGGTGGCTCCCACGGTCGTCGACGCTGGTGCACTGCTTCTCGAGGTGCATCGCGATCCCGCGCCGCTTGAACGCCTTCCTCAGCTCCTTGGCAGCGTCGGCGTCTTCCTGCGGGATGAGCGTCGGCAGCATCTCGACGATCGTCACCTCGCTTCCGAAGTGGGCGAAGATCGATGCGAACTCGCAGCCGATGATGCCGCCGCCGAGAACGACGAGGCGCGCAGGGACCTCCGTCTGCGAGAGGAGACCTGTCGAGTCGACGCATCTCGTCGAGTCCAGACCGGGGATCGGGGGATGCATGGGGTACGAGCCGGTCGCGACGATCGCGCTCCTGAAGGTCACGTCGTCGCCGCCCTCGACTGCGATCGTCGTCGGGCTCGTGAAGCGGCCGGCGCCCCGAACCCACTCGACACCGTTCGCCTTCAGCAGGCCCGCGACGCCGCCCGTCATCTGCGCGACAACGCCGTCCTTCCACGCTGCCGCCTGGGCGAAGTCGAGCTTCGGCTCCGAGACCCCTACCCCGAGCTTCGCAAACGTCTCACGGGCGTCGTTGAGCGCGTGCGCGGTCTGAACCCACGCCTTGGTGGGGATACAGCCCACGCGGAGGCAGGTTCCACCGAGCTCGGGCTCCCGCTCGATGCAGACGACCTTGCCGCCGAGCTGGGCCGCGCGAATCGCTGCGGTATACCCGGCCGGGCCGCCCCCGAGGACTGCGACGTCACACTCCACGCTTTACCTTTCGTCAGTGGCTTCTACCACGATCGTACTCATGCGAGATCGACCCGGAGCGTGAAGGCGTCGGGAGCCTCGGAGACCTGGACGAAGCCGAACTGCCTGTAGAGCGCCATCGCTCCCTCGTTGTGACGATCGACGGCCAGGCTGAGCGCGGCGTAGCCGTCCTCCCGCGCGATGTCCAGCAGCCCTCGCAGCAGCGAGCTGCCGACGCCGAGGCCACGTGCGTTCGGCACGACGGCAACCGCCAGCTCGGGCGTGTCCGCGTCGATGAATCCGTAGCCGGTCGGCTCGGTCGTGAAGAGTCGGTACCAAGCAGCGCCGACCGGGAACCCGTCCAGCAGGGCGATGACGGCCGTGTCGCCGGGGCGACCCCACGCCTTGACGTAGAGCTGCACCGGGCCGGGGCCTGCGTCCGGCTTCCGTTCCTTCCAGTAGTACGCGTGGTGCAGCATGTCGCGGAGGAACCGCTTGTCCTGCGCTCCACCTCTGCGAACGACGGCCGGCATCCCTACAGCGCGAGCGCGGGTTGCTCGACGAGCGCAACGAGCGTGCGGAGAAACTCGGCACCGTCTGCGCCATCGATCGCGCGATGGTCACAGGTGAGGACGACGTGCATCATCGGCGCGATGTCGATCGTGCCGTCGACGACGACGGGCGTGTCCTTGACGGCGCCGACGGCGAGGATCGCGACCTGCGGCGGATTGAGCACGGCAACGAACTGCTCGACACCGAACATGCCGAGGTTCGAGATCGTGAACGTGCCGCCCTCCATGTCGGGTAGCGTCAGCTTTCCTTCGCGGGCCCGGGCGACGATGTCCGCGCGGGCGCGGGCGATCTCCTGGACGCTTCGGCGATCGGCGTCGCGGATGACCGGGACGACGAGCCCGTTCGGCGCCGCCACCGCCATGCCGACGTGCGCTGCGGGGTACCGGTGGATCTCGTCACCGACGAAGGTCGCGTTCAGCTCCCGGTGCTGCATGAGGGCGACGCCGACGAACTTGGTGAGAAGGTCGTTGACGGTCGGCTTGACGTCTCCCTCGGCGAGCCGCGCGACGAGCTGCTCGCGCAGGTGGAGCGTCTCGGACATGTCGATCGACACGCTCAGCTGAAACACCGGAGCCGCCCACGCCTCGGTCAGCCGGCGCGCGATCGTCTTGCGGGTCGTCGTGAGTCTGATGACCTCGACCTCGGCGCTCGGCGCCGAGGGCGCGAGAGCGGCGGCGGCCGCCGCGGCAGGAGCAGCAGCGCCTGTCCCTGCCTGCTCGACGTCCTCGGCGAGGATCCGCCCGTCTGGGCCGGTACCGGTGATCGCGCTCAGCTCGAGCCCTCGCTCGCGCGCGATCCGCCGCGCGAGCGGCGAAGCCTTGATCCGGGTGTCGGTCGTCACCTCGGGAGCCGCGGGCGCGGCGTCGTTCCCGGCCGGCCGAGTCGGCTCCGGTGTCGATTCGGTCGCCTGAACGTCTTCGGTCGCGGCAGCAACCGGCGCCGCGTCGGCCGTCGGGGAGCCGCCGTCCGTCTCGATCACGGCGATGGTCGTTCCGACGTCGGTCTCGCCCTCCTGGACGACGATCTCGAGCAGGACACCGTCGACCTCGGACTCGACCTCCTGCGTGACCTTGTCGGTGTCGAGCTCGTACAGGGGCTCGCGCGCCTTGACCGGATCCCCTACGGCCTTGAGCCAGCGGACGATGGTGCCCGACTCCATGCCCTGTCCGAGCCGGGGCAGCTTGATCTCGGTCGCCACTAGGCGCCCACCGGTTGGACGAACGGGTCTTCTGCAACCGACAGCATCAGCGCCATTATGCTGATCGGCGATGAAGCTCGTCGATCAATGGCACGCGTTGGAGGCCGACCTCCCGGCCGGCTGGGAGGACGTCCGACTGACCTTGACCGCGGAGCAGGGGGCCGATCTGCCGCGCGCGGCGCAGATCCTCGGCTCGCTCAACGCCGGTCGGGTCGGTCAGTCGCTGGTCTTCCACGTCAGGAGCAACGCCGGTCCCGAAGGGAAGCAGAGCGTCCTGCGCGTGTTCGGGCGTCTCGATCGCGAGCGGATCTGGTGTCGGATCGAGAGCTCGGCGGTGGAGGTCGCCAGCGCCGGTCGGGCCGCAGCGTCACCCGAGCCGGGGCAGCCGACGGAGTCGGTCGCCGACAGCTGGGATCGAGCGCTTGCCCCGCTGCCCTCCGATTGGTCGGACCTCCTGTGCGAGCTCGAGATCCAGTCGAGCACGCTGCTCGACCGGGTTGCGCTTCTCTGCGCGCCACTGAACCCTGCCCGCAGCGGCATGCGACTCGTGTTCACGTTCCGCTGCTCCGGGCGATCGGGGTACGGAGTCTCCCCGTCGATGGCGAGACGATGCTTCGAGCGGCTCGACAATGAGGACATCGTCGGTACCGCGACGGTGCTGCGCGTCCTCTCCGAGACGGACAACGTCGACACCCAGGGGCCGGTGTGGCTCGTGGGTGGCAAGACGCTGTAACGACTCCGTCGCCTACTCCGCCGGCCCCGTCTCACCCTCGAGTGCAACCCGGTCAGAGACCGAAGTCCCTGACCGTCGCCGATCTCAGGTGCGCAATTCGGCGCCGAACCGCTCGCCGAGGGCCGCCACCACGCGGTCGCGCACGACCGCCGCGTCCTCGTCGGAGAGCGTCCGGTCGGGCGCCTGGAGCGAGAGATGAATCGCAACCGACTTGCGCCCCTCCCCCACCTGGTCGCCGCGATAGACGTCGAAGACGCGCGCGGCACGCAACTCCGGCGCCCCGGCCTCGACAACCGCCTCGACGAGAGCCGCCGCTTCGACCTCATCGGCGACCACGATCGCGATGTCCTGGCGTAGGGGCGGAAACGTGATCACGTCGTCGTAGAGGATCCGCTCGGGGATCGGCGCGGTCAACTCCACGAGGTCGAGCTCGAAGATCCCCCAGGTTCCCTCGAGCAGCGCCGGGTGGAGCTCGCCGAGCCACCCTGCCGGCGTCGCTGCCGCCTTGCCGGGATGGAGAAACGGCGAGGTCGCGCGAGCGGGCCGGAGCTCGAGGTGGAGGGCCTCGTACAGGGCCTCGACCGCGCCACGCACCGCCTCGAAGCCGCCTGCGACGATGCCGCCAACGCGCCACCGCTCGTCCGGGAGAGCCTCGCCGCTCGGTAGATAGACACGTGCGAGCTCGAACAGCGCCAGGGCCTCGTTGCCGGCGTCGACGTTCTCGCGAGCGGCTGCGATCAACCCCTCGGCGAGCGTCGTGCGGAGAACGGCCTGCTCGCCGCTCATCGGGTCGGGAAGCCGAAGCGCCGCAGGGTCCGGGTCGTTCGCGACGAGGCTCCAGGTGTACGCCTCGCTGAAGCCCGCTCCGACGAGCACGTCCTCCACGAGACGGCGCAGGCGCTGATCGCGCGTGAGATGCCCGGCGACCGCGCGCCGGAGCGGCATCGTGCGCGGCACGCGGTCGAGCACGACACGGGCGACTTCCTCGACGAGATCGATCTCGCGCGTGACGTCCCGGGCACGCCATGTCGGCACGGTGACCTCCCACGCGTCGTCGACGTCGAAGCCGAGGCGCTGGAGGATCGCGCGCTGCTCGGCCGGTGGCACGTCGAGCCCGACGATCCGGTCCGTGCGCTCGGGCCGCAGGTGCACGACCGGTCGCGCGGGCAGGCCGGAGTGGACGTCCACTGCACCGGTCAGCTCGGCTCCCGTGAGATCGACGAGGAGTCGGCTCGCGAGCACGGCAGCGTCCTCGGCCGCATATGGGTCGACGCCCTTCTCCCATCGGTTCGATCCCTCCGTGCGCAGCCCGAGGCGCTCCGACGTCTGCAAGATCCCGATCGGCTCGAAGTTCGCCGCCTCGAGGAGCACCTCCGTCGTCGTGTCCGAGATCTCCGTCTCGAGCCCGCCCATGATCGCCGCGAGCGCGACGGCCCTCGCCCCGTCCGTGATCAGAAGGTCGCGCTCGTCGAGCTTCCGCAGCGTGCCGTCGAGCGTCGTCAACTCCTCGCCGGCCGTCGCGCGTCGAACGACGATGCGGCCTCCGTCGAGCTTGTCCCGATCGAACGCGTGCAACGGGCTCCCGTGGGCGTGCATGACGTAGTTCGTCACGTCGACGACATTCGAGATCGACCGCATACCAGCCGCGTGAAGTCGGGCGCGAAGCCACATCGGCGAGGGTCCGATGGCGACGTTCTTGAAGACGCGGCCGATGTAGCGAGGGCAGCGCTCCGCGTCGTCGACCACGATCTCGACCCACTCCGGGTGCACGATCGCCGGGTCGTCGGCGGTTGCGGGAAGCAACTCGCCGTCGAACAGGGTTGCGACCTCGCGCGCGAGCCCGACCATCGAGAGCAGATCGACACGATTCATCGTGGTCGTGCAGTCGAGCACCTGCTCGTGCACCGGCAGGACGTCGGCGAGCGGCGTCCCGGGCTCGATCCCGTCCGGCAGAACCATGATCCCCGCGTGGTCGGAGCCGAGCCCGATCTCGTCCTCGGCAAGGATCATGCCGCGCGAGATCTCACCGCGCAGCGGCCGCTCGTCGAGGGGAGCCGCGAATCCGGGTAGCAGGACGCCCGGCAGGCCGACGGCGACCGTCGCGCCGACGCCGAAGTTCCAGGCACCGCACACGATCTGACGGACGTCTCCCTCCCCAACATCGAGCTGACAGAGCTGCAGCTTGTCGGCGTTCGGGTGCTTCGCGGCCTCGACGACCCTGCCGACGCGCAGATACGAGAGGTTGTCGCCGACATCGGCGACACCGATGTCGATCACGCGCTCGACCTCGAGCGACGAGACGTTCAGCCTGCGGGCGATCTCGGCCGCCGTCGCGTCGACGCGCACGTATTCGCGCAGCCAGGAGAGGGGCGCCCGCATACCTAGAACTGCCTCGAGAAGCGGAGGTCGTTGCGCCAGAGCTCGCGCAGGTCCGGGAACTCGTGTCGCAGCATCGCGATCCGCTCGAGGCCCCAGCCGAACGCGAAGCCGGAGTAGCGCTCGGGGTCGTAACCGACCGCCTCGAACACCTTCGGATCGACCATCCCGGCTCCTCCGACCTCGATCCAGCCGGAGTGACGGCAGACCGGGCAGCCGTCGCCGTCGCAGACGTGACAGGAGACATACGCCTCGATCGACGGCTCGGTGAACGGGAAGTAGTGCGTGCGGAACTCGGTACGCCGGCTCTCGCCGAACAGCTTGCGGAGAAGGAAGTCGAGCGTTCCGGTGAGGTCAGCGAGCGTGATCCCCTCGTCGACGGCGAGCCCCTCGACCTGGTGGAAGATCGGAGAGTGGGTCGCGTCGGGCGTGTCGCGGCGATAGGTGCGCCCGAGCGAGACGATGTAGACGGGTGGCTCCTGCGACTCCATCGTCCGCACCTGCGAAGGGGACGTCTCGGTGCGCAGCACCGTGTGCTCGTCGACGAAGAGCGTCGCCACCGGCGAGCGTGCCGGGTGGCCCGCCGGGAAGTTGAGCGCGTCGAAGTTGTAGTAGGTGGTCTCGACCTCGCGCCCGTCGACCACGCTGTACCCGAGGCCGAGGAAGATGTCCTCCACCTCGCGGCGGATCTGGGTGATCAGATGCAGTCGACCGCGCGCGTACCCGCCGACGGGGAGCGTCACGTCGACCCGCTCATTCGTGAGCCGCGCGTCGAGCTCGGCCCGGGCGAGATCCGCCTCGCGAAGGTCGATCGCGGCCTCCAGCCGCTCCCGCACCGCATTCAGCGCCATCCCCGTCTCGCGGTCCCGCACCTCACGGAGCGCCTGCTTCAGCGCGCTCTTTCGTCCCAGGTACCCAACCCGGACAGCCTCGATCGCGTCCGACGACGCGGCCTCCGCGGCGGCGGCCAGTCCTTCCTGCTCGAGCGCTTCGGCGTCCATGGATGGTCGAGCGTACCAACGTCGTCCCGCGCCCAACCCGTCCGTACACTCCTCGCCGTGGCCCTGTACGACGCGATAGCCGAGATCTACGACCCCTGGAGCGCCTCGGTCGTCGAGGACATCTCGTTCTACGTCGAGGAGGCCAAGCACCACGGCGGGCCGGTCGTCGAGCTCGCTGTCGGTTCGGGCCGGATCGCGGTGCCGATCGCGAGCGCCGGTATTCCCGTAATCGGAGTCGACCTCTCGCCGGGGATGCTGGGCGTCGCCCGGGGCCTCGCGGAGGAGCACGGCGTCTCGGATCGGGTCGACCTCCGCGTCGGAGATCTCCGCGACCCACCTGTCGACGAGATCGTCCCGCTCGTGATCTGCCCGTTTCGCTCGCTGTTGCACATGCCCGACGAGAGCGAGAAGCTGCGCGCGCTGCGTGCCGCGCACCGGCTCCTCGAGCCGGGCGGGCATCTCGTGTTCGACGTCTTCGCCCCGAGCCGCGAGGACATCGCGGAGACCAACGGTCTCTGGCTGGAGCGGGAAGCGAACATCTTCGAGCGTGCGGATTGGGACGAGGCGAGCCGGACGCTGCGGCTTTCGGTGCGCTCGGGGGAGTCGGCCGCGTCGATGGAGCTGCACTGGCTCTCCGCGATCGAATGGCGACGCCTGATCGACGAGGCCGGGTTCGACGTCACGGGCCTCTACGGGTGGTTCGACCGGCGGCCGTACCGCGGCGACGAGGACATGGTGTGGGTCTGTCGGCGGCGGGAGACACCCGGAGAGACCGCAGCCTCGCGCCTCCCCGCGCGGCCGACGGTGTAGAGTTCCAGCCGTGATCGCCGTCTGGATCATCCTCGCGCTGGTCGTCCTGATCGGGATCTACCTGGTCGCGCTCTACAACGGCCTCGTCAAGAAGAGGAATCGGGTCGACAACGCCTGGGCCCAGATCGAGGTCCAGCTCAAGCGGCGCCGCGACCTGATCCCGAACCTCGTCGAGACCGTCAAGGGCTATGCCGCCCACGAGCGCGGCACGTTCGAGGCGGTCACGCAGGCGCGCGCTGCGGCCGCGGGCGCGCAGGGCCCGGCCCAGACAGCGCAGGCGGAGGGCTTCCTGACGCAGGCGCTCGGACGGCTCTTCGCCGTTGCCGAGGCGTACCCCGACCTGAAGGCCAACACGAACTTCCTCGAGCTCCAGGGGCAACTCGCGGAGACGGAGAACAAGATCGCGGTGTCGAGGCAGGTCTACAACGACACGGTGCTGACGTTCAACAACGCGATCCAGGTGTTCCCCGCCGTCCTCCTCGCCGGGCCGTTCGGCTTCACGAAGCGCGAGTTCTTCGAGGTCGAGGACGCGGACGACCGCAACGTTCCGGAAGTCAGCTTCCAGACAGGCCCACCTGCGGCACCGGCCGCTTCGGCAGCTCCCCCGGCCGGCGATGCACCGACGCCTCCGAGCGCCTAGAGCCCTTCTCGCCGCCGGGCTCGTCGCGCTCGCCCTCACGGGAAGCGCGTCCGCGAAGTCGTTCACCCTGCCCCAGGCCGAGGTCGCCGTGCAGGTGACGAGGGACGGGAGCCTCGTCGTCAACGAGTTCATCACGTACGCGTTCAACGGCTCCTTCAGCGGCGGCTACCGGGACATCCCCATCCGGGAGGGCGAGTCGGTCGACCAGGTGCGGGTGTCCGAGAAGGGAAAGGCCTTTCTCCCGGGCGGTTGCACCACGCTCGGCTGCAGCGACGCGCCGGGAACGTTCGGCGCGACGACCACCGGCGGGAAGATGCGCATCGTCTGGCATTACGACGCGAGCGACGAGCTGCGCACGTTCGTCGTCCACTACCGCCTGCGCGGGCTTGCCGTCGCCTACGACGACGTCGTCGACGTCAACCTGCAGGTGTGGGGCTCGGAATGGGACGAATCGCTCGGGCGGCTGGTCGCGACGGAGTCGGGACCGGGCGGGGTCGTGCGCGCGTGGGGCCATCCGGTCTACGTCCGCGGTGACGTGCAGCTCGCGGGGAAACGCGTCATCCTGCGGGCCGTCGATATCCCCGCAGGGCAGTTCGTCGAGCTCCGCACCGTCTTCCCGCGCGCGGCGTTCGCTTCGACCTTGGGCATGCGCGTCGCAAAGGGCAACGGGCTCCCGGGGATCATCGCCGCCGAGGCCGCCGACGCCGCAGCGTTCGAGAAGGACAGCGATAGGATCGAGAACGCGAAGCAGCATCCGTGGCGCTACGTCGCGATCCTGCTCCTCCTCGGGGCGATTCCCGCGCTTCTCGTCGTCGGTGCCGTCTTCTGGTTCTACGGCCGCGAACTGAAGAGCGGGTACGACCGCGAATACGAGCAGGAGCCACCGACCGACACCGAGCCCGCCCTCGTTCCGATCCTCGTCCGTCAGGGCGGTGAAGCGGGGTCGTTCGAGTTCACCGCAACCCTCTTCGACCTGATCCGTCGCGGCGTCTTCACCGCGACTCCGGTGATCACCGAGCGGTCGACCTGGGGCGGGCTCCGGAAGGAGAGCATCTCCGACCTCGAGATCGGCCCGGGCACGGAGGGCGGCATCGTGCTGCGACCTTGGGAGAACGCGGTCTCGCGCGTCGTCGAGGGCGTGATCGAGGACGGCCCCGAGCGCCTCTCGCTGTTCCGCAAGGCGATCGAGAAAGACCGGGTCAAGATGAGCGGCCACTTCACGACGTTCAAGACGAACGTCGCGACGGCAGTCCGGAACCGTGGCTGGTTCATCTCGCGAGGCGCGGCAGCGCTGGCGTTCGCACTCGTCCTCTTCCTCGCAACCGGGGCGCTCCTCGTCTACCTCGCGGCAGACGGCTGGCGCAACGTGTACCCGCGATGGAGCGACGTCGTCCTCGTCGGCTTGGCCGTGGCGTCTCTTCTGAACGCGGCGATCGTCGTCGGCGCCCTCACCCAGCGGAAGCTGTGGCGGCGCCGCTCCCGCGACGGCGAGGGCGAGGCGGAGCGCTGGGAGGCATTCCGCCGCTACCTCACCGACTTCCCACGTCTCCAGGAGGCGCCGCCCGCGACCCTCGCCCTGTGGGAGCGGCTTCTCGTCTACGGCATCGCGTTCGGTATCGCCGACCGGGTCTTGCAAGCTGCCCATCTTGCTATGCCCGAGGAGCTCGCCAAGGCCTCGTCGATCTACTGGATCTCGAACGGTGGAGATCTCGGTTCCGGAGCGACGTCGATGGGGATCGGGGACCTCGCCTCGGGCTTCGGCTCGGCGCTCGCACCGCCTTCCTCGGGCTCGGGCGGAGGCGGCGGAGGCTTCTCGGGCGGCGGCGGCGGAGGGGGCGGCGGAGGCGGAGGCGGCGCCTGGTAGAGCGCGTCAGCCCGTGCGCCGTGAGAGCTCGTAGAGCGCGATCGCTCCGGCCGCGGCCACGTTGAGCGATTCCGCATCGCCCGGCATCGGGATCGCGGCGATGACGTCGCACCCGGCAAGGATCTCGTCCGGAAGCCCCGCACGTTCGGCACCGAGCACGATCGTCACCGGAGGGGAGAGGTCGGCGTCGGCGAGTGAGACGCCGGTCGTATCGAGCGCGACGAGGCGACCCGGGCGTTCGTTCCAGGGCACGAGCGGAACCCGGAAGACCGCGCCTGCGCTCGCCCGCAGTGCCTTCTGCGAGAGCGGCTCGGCGCACCCGTCCGAGAGCGCCACGGCGGCACCGAACGCGTCTGCCGAGCGCATCAGCGTCCCGACGTTGCCCGGATCGCCGAGCCGCCACAACGCAAGGCACGTCGAGCGCTCCCCGACGGGCAGGTCTGCGCGCCGGAAGACCCCGATCGCGCGCGACGGATGCGGCAGCGTCGAGACCGAGGCGAGGAGCTCCGCTTCGACGTTCTCCCCGGCGATCAGCAGGTCGACCGGCTCGATGCCGGCGGCGAGCGCCGCGTCACAGAGATCCTCCCCCTCGCAGGCGAAGAGCCCCGTCTCCTCCCGTTCCTTCTTTCGCTGCAGCGCCCTCACGAGCTTCAGCCTCGGGTTGTCCTTCGAGGTGATCATGCGACGTCGACCCAGTCGACCCAGTTGCCGTGGAAGTCGACCAGGGCGACGAGCCTCGCCGGCGCCGGCCAGAGGCGTAGCTCGAGCTCCCAGAACGCGTCCTCCGGGAATTCGCTTCTCCTCCGCCCTCCGCGAGGAGACCCATGCAAGCGGGCGACCGTCGGCGGCCGCCGCCTCGAGCGACGCGCGCAGCGAGTCGTATCCCTCCTGTTCGAGATAGCCCGTCGACGCGGTCTGGAAGACGACAGTGAGGGCGTTCGGCGAGCGGTCCCGGAGGATGCCGGGCAGCACGTCAACGTAGTCGCCGCGTATCAGTTCGGGTCGCTGCGGTGTCGCGCGATAGGTGGCGATGGCAGCATCGAGCCTGGTCGCTCGCTCGGACCGTCCCGGCCAGAGGAAGCTGCGGAGCAGGATGACGTCACGCTGGTTCTCGACGTCGATCGGCGAGAGGTCGATGCCGCGCCGACCCTCGATCGTGAGGGGCGTCAGCAGGAGGTCGGCGGGCACGTGACCACGCTCGTTCGCGTCGAACGAGAGGGGCGCCCGAGGATCGCCAAAAGAGCCCTCGGCATAACGATAGCCATAGCGGTCGAAGACGAGGTTGAGACCGGCGCTCGGCCCAAGCTCGACGAGATCGAGTGGGAGACCGGTCTCGCGCGCAAGCGTGAGGAAGGCGGGCACGAGCGCGACACAGCGCTGCGTCTCGTTCGTCTGGATCAGCTCCTCCTCGACAAAGCGCCGCAGCGAGTCCTCGTGCTCGATGAGAGCCGTAGCGAAGTCGTCCCAGTCGCCGGACAGGGCGTTTGGCGCGACTCCGGTGATCACGTGGTAGTGAACTGCGCCGAAGAGGGCCAGGACGTCGAGAGAGGTATCGCCCCGGAGGATAGGCGCGAGCGGCGCCGGATCCTCCGCGAGCTGCGCGGCAAGGCGCGCGTACACCGGCGATCCGAGCAGCGCGAAGCGCTCCGCCTGATTGCGGAACACCCCGGCCTGCAGTTCGTCCTGGGTCAGGCCGCCTCGGGCTCGGCTTTCGCCTGCTCTGCGAGTGCGGCTTTCGCCTGCTCCGCCACCGCGGCGAAGGCCGCCGGGTCGGAGACCGCGATATCGGCGAGCGACTTCCGGTCGAGCTCGATGCCCGCCCTGTGCAGCCCGGAGATGAACTGGTTGTACGAGAGCCCGTTGAGGCGCGCCGCGGCGTTGATCCGCACGATCCAGAGGCGCCGGAACGTGCGCTTCTTGTTCTTGCGGTCGCGGTAGGCGTAGGTGAGCGAGTGCTCGACCTGCTCCTTGGCGTAGGTGTAGTGGGAGTTCTTGAGGCCCCAGTAGCCCTTCGCCTGACCCAGGACCTTCCGGCGCTTCTTGCGCGCGGCAACGGATCGTTTCACGCGTGGCATCGGTTACCTCATCCCCAGAATGCGCTTGACCCTCGGAACATCGCTCGACGCGACCGGCTGATCCTTGCGGAAGCCGCGCTTACGCTTCGACGTCTTGTGCTCCAGGTTGTGGCTCTTCATCGCGTGGCGGCGCATCAACTTGCCCGTTCCGCTCACTTTGAAGCGCTTTTTCGCTCCGCTTCCCGTCTTTACTTTCGGCATCTGGGTTCACTCCTGCGTTCTTTGTCGGCCCGAAGACCATGATCATGTTGCGTCCGTCGATCAGAGGTGGCTGCTCGATCTGACCGACGTCCTTGATGTCCTCGGCGAGTCGCATCAAGAGGTCGCGCCCACGTTCGGGGTGCAGGTTCTCCCTGCCCCGGAACATGATCGTGACCTTGACCTTCGCCCGCGTGTTGAGGAAGCGGACGACGTGGCCCTTCTTGGTCTCGTAGTCGTGGATTCCGATCTTTGGTCTGAGCTTGATCTCCTTGACGTTGATCTGCGACTGGTGCTTTCGCGCGAGCTTCGCCTTCTGTTCCTGCTCGTAGCGGTACTTCCCGTAGTCCATCACCCGGGCGACCGGCGGATCTGCCTGCGCCGCCACCTCGACGAGGTCGAGATTCCTGCTGTACGCGTACTCGCGAGCCTCGTCGGTGGACTTGATCCCGATCTGCTCCCCGTCCTCACCCACGAGCCTCACGTTGGGCACGCGGATCTGGTCGTTGATGCGTTCCGTCTGGACGACGGGCCGAGTCCTGTCTTCAGGACGGCGCCGGGGCCTCAAAAGCTTCTCACCAGGCTCTGTCTCTCTTCAAAACCGTATTGTTCCTTCCCTAAACGTCAAAAAGCCGCTGACACGCAGCGGCACCGTTTCCCTCGTCGTTCGACTCGGTTGAACCCGCGCAGCTCGTGGCTGTGACAGACACGGCTCCGGAGGTGAGGGTAACGGCCCCTACTTTTCAGGATGGAAGCGTAGCAGGGTCGACAGCCGCCTGTCGGGCCGTTCACGAGGAGTGCGCGACGGCCGCAGCGAGATCCGCGAGCAGCTCGTCGAGCGAGCGGGTCGACTGCCCTTCGCCCCGCGTCCGCACGGCGAGGGCCGCTTCGGACTCTCGCTCGCCGAAGACGACGACAACCGGGATCTTCTCGAGCTCGCTGTCGCGAATCCGCTTCCCGAGCGTCTCGTCGCGGTCGTCGACGTCGACGCGGTACCCCGCGTCCCCGAGCCGGTCTGCGATCGCGTGCGCGCCGTCGCGATGCAGCTCGCTGACGGCGAGCACCCTCACCTGGACCGGCGCGAGCCAGAGCGGGAAGGCACCGCCGAAGTGCTCGATGACGATCCCGATGAAACGCTCGAGCGAGCCGAAGAACGCGCGGTGGATGACGAAGACGGGATGCTCCCGGTTGTCCGGCCCCATGTAGGTGAGCCCGAAGCGCGCCGGCATCTGGGCATCGAGCTGGATCGTCCCGAGCTGCCAGGAGCGATCGAGGGCGTCGGTGATGTGGAGGTCGATCTTGGGGCCGTAGAACGATCCCTCTCCCTCGCCGACGAAGTACTCGATGCCGTGCCGCTCGAGCGCCTCGATCAGCTTTCCCTCGGTGAAGTCCCATTCCTCGTCCGCGCCGAGCTTGTTCTCCGGGCGTGTCGAGAGCTCGGCCCGCGGCTCGATGCCGAAGAGGCCGTAGAGGTAGCGGAGGTACTCGAGGCAGGCGTCCAGCTCGCCGTCGATCTGCTCCCGCGAGCAGAAGATGTGCGCATCGTCCTGGGTCACGTAGCGCACGCGCGTGAGCCCGTGGAGCGCGCCCGCGAGCTCGTTGCGGTGGAGCGGCGCCGCCTCGGCGAACCGGAGTGGGAGCTCGCGGTAGCTCCGGAGCTGGCTCCCGAACAGCAGCATGTGACCAGGGCAGTTCATCGGCTTGATCGCGTAGGTGTGCTCGTCGTCGATCGGGATCAGGAACATGTTCTCCCGGAACTTGTCCCAGTGGCCCGACGTGACCCAGAGCGCCTTGTCGTAGATCAGCGGCGTCTTCACCTCCGAGTATCCGCGCCGCGCGTTCTCGCGCCTGCGAAGATCCTCGAGCGCGTTGAAGATCGCCATGCCCTTCGGGTGCCAGAACGGCGAGCCGGGCGAGTGCTCGTCGAAATGGAACAGGTCGAGCTGCGTGCCGAGGCGCCGATGGTCGTTGGCGCGGGCGAGCTCGAGGTGCTCGAGGTGCGCGTCGAGGTCCTTCTTGTCGAAGAACGCCGTCCCGTAGATCCGCGTCAGCTGCGTGTTCTTCTCGTCGCCGCGCCAGTACGCCCCGGCGAGCGACGTGAGCTTGAACGCCTTGATCGGCGCGGAGGTCTGGAGGTGCGGCCCGCGGCAGAGGTCGGTGAAATCGCCCTGCGTGTAGAGCGAGATCGCACCCTCGGCCGTGTCGACGAGCTCGACCTTGTACCGCTCTCCCTCGGCCTCGAACCGGGTCCGGGCCTCGTCGGCGGTGATCTCCTCGCGCTCCCACGAGCGCCCCTCGGCGAGCTCGCGCTGCACCTCCGCCTCGATCGCCTCGAGGTCCTCGTCGTTGATCGGCTCCGGGAACTCGAAGTCGTAGTAGAAGCCGTTGTCGATCGGGGGGCCGATCGCGACCTTGACGTCCGGATACAACCTGCGGACCGCCTCGGCGAGCAGGTGGGCGGCCGAGTGGCGGAGCACCGCGAGCGCGTCCGGGTCCTGTGTGTCCCGCGTCGTGAGGATCTGCAACGAGGCGCCGTCGGCGAGGGGAAGGCGCAGATCCTGCGGCGCTCCGTCCGCCTTGACGAGCACGGCCTGCTCGGCGAGCTTCGGGCCGATGGCGCGCGCGGCGTCGAGCCCCGAGGCGCCGTCCGGCAGCTCGAGCTCGGTGGAATCGGGGAGAACGACCTTCACGCTCCCAGGATAGACGCGCAGCCACTCGAAGTTCACCCGTTCGGGCGATACGAGCACGCGCGTCTGGCAGCCGACACGAGAGGTATGCCGCCACCCGTGTATTCGGGTCCGTTTGGTCCCGCTCAGGCCGAGAGACTTCTGTGGCGGGCGGGATTCGGCCCGCGACGCGGCCAGGCCGCGAGTCTCGCCCGCCTCGGTCTCGACGGCGCGGTCAGATCGCTCACCCACCCGGGCGGCGAGCGGTGGGTAGGCCCGCGTCCGCACGACGACAAGGGGCATCGTCTCGCACCTGACGATGCCTGGGGTCACGATCACCTCTGGTGGCTCGATCGGATGGTCCGGACGAGCCGGCCGCTCGTCGAGCGAATGACGCTCGTGTGGCACGACTGGTTCGCCACGTCGAACGCCGGGGTCGGCTCGCAGAAGCTGATGCTGGCGCAGAATCGCCTCCTCCGGCGTCACGCGTTCGGCAGCTTCGACAGGCTCCTCAGGTCGATGACCGCGAATCCGGCGATGTTGATCTGGCTGTCGGGTACGGACAACCGCAAGGACGCCCCGAACGAGAACTACGGACGCGAGCTGATGGAGCTGTTCACGCTGGGCGAGGGCAACGGGTACACGGAGCGCGACGTCCGCGAGCAGGCTCGCGCGCTCACCGGCTGGACGAGCACGTGGAAGCGCGGCAAGGGTCAGACCGACTTCCGCTTCGACCAGAGGCGCCATGACACCGGCACGAAGACCGTCTTCGGCAAGACGGGCACGTTCTCGTGGCGTAACTCGGTCTCGCTGTGCGTCCACCATCCGAAGCACCCGTCGTTCTTCGTGCGGAAGCTCTGGGGGTACTTCATCCCCGAGCCTCCCGATGCGACGACGCTCGCTTTGCTCGAGGAGATCTACCGCAAGAGCTTCGAGGTCCGACCCGTCCTCGATGCGATTCTCCGCCATCCCGCGCTGTACACCGGGCCTCGCATGGTGAAACCTCCCGTCGTCTACATCGCTGGGCTGCTCCGTGGGCTCAACCGCGGCATCGACACGTCCGCCTGGGTCTGGCTCTCCGACGGCGCCGGGCAACGGCTGTTCAACCCCCCGAACGTCGCGGGCTGGGACGATTCCCGTTGGCTCGACACGAATACCTTTCGCGGCCGTTGGCTCATCGCCAATACCGCGCTCGAGAAAGTCTCGCTCGGTGACAAGAAGGGAAAGAAGGGGCCAAAGGTTCCGAACGACCCCGAGGAGATCGTCAAGGGTGCGCTCGCGGTGCTCGGGAATCCGACGATCCGCCCGGAGACCCGGCGAGAATTGCTCGCGTTCGCCCGTGGCTCGCTCAAGGGCGCCACCGGCTGGAAGGCCGAATCGTATCCGCCCCTCGTGGCAAACGCCGTGCGCCAACTCCTCGCCGTCTCCCCCGACCTCCAAACCTGCTGATGGCCTGCTGCAACGAGCACTCACGATCGGAGATCCTTCGCCGCGGCCTCGCCGAAGCGGGGCGTGGCCTTCCAGACATCGAGCCAGGGATGCCTCTGCCCGCGGGAACCGGCCTCGACCGGCGCACGTTCCTCTCGCGGGGGGCTGGTCTCGCTCTTGCCGTGTACGGTGGGGCGGCGCTCGGGCCGCGGGTGTTCGACGAGGGGATCGCGTCGGCCGCGGCCGCGGGCTCCAAGCAGAAGGTGCTGGTCTCGATCTTCCTCGACGGCGGCGCCGACTCGCTCTCGCTCCTCGCACCAACGGGTGACCCTCTGTACCGCCAGCTTCGACCACGCCTTGCGATCGCGGCCGGGGCCGGCCCGACATTCACCGAAGATCAGGGTCTGACATGGCATCCCTCGCTCGCCCCGCTCGCCCAGCTCCACAGCGAGGGGAAGGTGAACGTCATGCCCGGGATCGGCTACGACCACCCAAACCAGTCGCACTTCACGTCCCGGCACTTCTGGGAAGTCGGCGCGGCAGACGAGCGCCTCTCGACGGGGTGGCTGGGTCGCTATCTCGACCGTGTCGGCAAGCCCGACAACCCACTCCAGGGACTTTCACTCGATTGGAGCCTCCAGCCGTCGCTTGCCACGGCGAAGATGCCGGTCGCTGCGGTCGATGCGCCCGACCGGTACGACTTCTACGCCCGCGGCGTCTGGGGTGAGGTCTCGGAGAGCATGGTCGACGCGATCGGTCGTCTTGGTTCACTTCCCACGCAGGGCGATCCCGCCCTCGCGGCTTCCAGCGACGCGGCACGCCAGTCCGCGCAGCTGTACCGCCAGCTGACGCCGTTCCGGCCGAAGGACGATCGCAAGGCGATCACGAGCCCCGTTGCCTACCCCGGCGGAGACGATCGCTTCCCGCGCCGCCTCGCCGGGCTCGCCGCGATGCTTGCAGCCGGGCTACCACTGCGCGTCGTTGCGCTCTCTGCACCGGGTGGGTACGACACGCACGACAACCAGGCCCAGGAACTCGCAGATGACCTCAAGCTCACCGCCGACTCCCTGCTTGCCTTCCAGCGCGACCTCGAAGCGCGTGGGCTCGCCGACCGGGTTCTCGTCCATGTCTGGACGGAGTTCGGCCGTCGGGCGAAGGAGAACGGCTCGGGCGGCACCGACCACGGCGCCGCGGGCACAGGGTTCCTGATCGGGTCTCAGGTGGCCGGGCAGATGATCGGTGAGTTCCCCGGGCTCGGAAAGCTCGACGAGCAGGGGAACCTCAGGGCGACCGCCGACTTCCGCGGGTTGTACCGGGCGATCCTGGAGGACTGGCTCGGAACCGACGCCGAGGCGATCATCCCGGGCGCAAAGAAGTTCACCCGGCCGAAGATCCTGCGATGAGACGACAGTTGCTCGTCGGAGCGATCGTGGCCGCTGTCGTCGTTCCCGTCGGGACGGCCTCCGCTCCTCAGCCTGCGCGCATGCAGATCTCCGCTGACGAGTTCAGCCTCGCCCTCTCTCGATCCTCGATCCGGAGAGGTGCGACGATCATCGAGCTCGTCAACTACGGCGAGGACGACCACGATCTCGCTCTCCGTCGAATTGGAGGCAAGCGCATCTACCGGATTGGGATCGTGCGGCCCGGCAAGACGGGATCCCTCGAGAAGCGCCTGCCGCCGGGCCGGTTCCGGCTCTGGTGCACACTCGCCGATCACAGCGCCCTCGGCATGCAGGCGACGCTTCGCGTGAGGTAGCGGTGTCTGGAACCCGCCGGCCGCGCTAACTCCGCCCGCCGCCGAGCAGCGACAGCAGGAGCAGGAAGACGTTGAAAACGTCGAGGAAGATCGACGCGGCGAGAAGCGGCGCCGCCTGGATCGACTCGGCCCGGCGAAGTCGCTGGAAGTCGAACATCGTGTACCCGGCGAAGATGACGAGCCCGACGACGGCGTAGATGACGTCTCCGCCCGGGATCGAGACGAACATCAACACGATGCCGAAGCCGATCAGCCCGAGCAGGGCGAAGAAGGCAGCGCGCGCGATCCTCGAGAGATCGCGGCGGGTCGCATACCCGTAGGCGCCGAAGCCACCGATGAACAGGCCGGTCAACCCTGCCGCCTGCCAGAGCGCCTGCGGGTTCACGTCGGCGTAGTACGCGAGCATCGGCGCGACGGCGATGCCGAGGAAGGCACCGAGGCCGAAGAGGAGGCCGATCGCGAGTTGCTCGGATCGCTGAATCGCGAAGTTGAGCCCGATGATGCATCCGATCGCGCCGATGAACGCGACGATGCCCCACCCGCGGGAGATGTCGCGACCGAGGTAGGCGCCGAGGGCGGCGACGAGACACGTGAGGGCGACGAGGCCCATTGTCTGGCCGAAGATGGCGCGGGAGCGGTCGCGGCTGACGGCGACCGACTGCTGGGAGACCTGCTCGAGGCTGCTCATGCGGGAATCGTACTCACGTGGAGCCGTCAGGCGCGGCGCTTCGCGACCGGGCCATATGTCTCGGTGAACGCGATCAGGAGCCGACGCAGGAGATCGTTCAGCTGGTCGCGCTCGTCGTCGTCGAGTGTCGCGGCGACGATCGACTCCTTCTCCATCTGCAGCGACACCGACTGCTCCCACAGGTCACGGCCGCGATCGGTGAGCTCGACGACGACCCCTCGCCGGTCGTCGGGGTCACGGAGCCGCCGGATCAGATCGGCAGCCTCCATCTTGTCGAGGCGGGCGGTCATCGCGCCGCTCGAGAGGCCGAGATGATCGCCGAGCCTTCCGGGTGTGCTGTGGTAGGGAGTGCCGCCGTAGCGCAGGGTCCCGAGGACGCGCACGTCGGCCCAGGTGAGCCCGAGCTGCTCGAGCGTCTCGTCGTGCGTGCGCCGCAGGTACTTCTGGATCATCCCGATCCGATCGACGACGCCCTCCGTTCGCGCATCGAGCGAGGGGATCTCACGGAGCCAGACCTCCATGTAGTCGTCGACCTTGTCGCGCAGCTGAACGGGAGGTGGGGCCACAGGAGAATTCTCCAAGAGAAGATTCTTGACGTCAAGCATCTCTCTGTGTATCTTGCCTCAAAGTATCTCCACGTCAAGAGACTTTACTTGAAGAGATATGAAAACGAGCACGAGAGGAGTGAGATGATTCCGCCCAGCACGCCCGAGTTCCACCGCGATCGCCACGACGAGCACACGGTGCGGCTGCGATCGTCGATGCATCGAGCGCCGAGGTTCGCGACGCGTCGTGCGGTCGGCTCGTGGCTCGTCTCGGCCGGTATCCGGCTCGCCCCCGATCACCTCGCACACGACCGCCTACGCATGGTCGAAGAGCATCCCGAGGCCTCCCGGGCCTCGGGATGCGTGCCGGCGTAACGACTCGTGGTTGCGCCCAGACGTCCGTCACGGGCCGATTGCACGTAAGGTGGTGGTGATGCCTCGCCTGTACGGAGACCGGATCAGCGACGCCGAGAGTGCCGAGCTGATCGCCAAGCTCCGGGCTCGCGGCACGTCCGAGGCGACGATTGCCGCCGACACGGTCGGCCGGGGGCCGGGCCGCGACACGACGGTCGCCACGTCACTGAAGGCCCGCGAGGCGATTCTCCTCGAGCTCCGCGACTGGCCCGATCTCGATGCGTACGCGCCCGCCCTCGCGGTGATTCGCGACCGGCTCGCCGGCCAGCAACGCGGCCAGCGGATCATCTGACACCGGACAGGACGGTGCAGATCGCCGTCTCACACCGACGGCGTCAGCCGGAAACCCAGGTTCGAGCGGCCTCCGAATCGGCGAGTGAGAACGTCTTGACCTCGCCGGGGATCAGCCAGCCGAAGGCCCTGACGCCGTCGACGTACGCCTTGCGATCCGAGACGAAGGCGACCTTCTCGAAGTGGGTCCAGTTCTTGAGCCCGAGCTTCGCATCGCCCCACATGGCACCGCCGCTGTACCCGTCGAACTCCTCACCGAGCACGTACAGCAGGCGGATCTTGTCGTTCGCGGCGACAGCGGCATCGACGGCCGGATCGAGCACCGACTCGTAGTCGGCGGCCTCCACCTCCCCCACCGCCTCGAAGCCGACGACGTTGTCGGGAAGCCCGTCCAGAAGTCGAATCACGGTCACGTCCTTGCGGAGCCGAAACAGTGCCGTAGGCACTGTGCCACACGTCGCCGGCGCGGGTGCCGGCGTCAGCCTGGCAGTCGGGCCAGTGCGTCGATTGCAGCGCGTCCCGCCACGCGCCCGGCTTCGACGGCGCGATCGATCTGATGGAACTCGAGCAGCCCGATGCCGCGGCAGTCCGGCGTCACGACGACTGCCGCGTGCTCGCGTGCCGCTGCGGCCGCCGGGGCGCTCCCCATCAGCATGGAGCGCACGAGCGTCTCTGGGAGGCTCGGCATTCGCGGCTGCCCGGAGCGGTCCGAAGACCTCCCTGCAGACGCGATGTTGACGGCGAGGATCGGGCCTTCGTCTTCGTCGAGCGCCCGAACAGGCAGATTGTCGAGCACGCCGCCGTCGATGTGGAGCGAGCCGTCGAGTCGTGCCGGCGGGAAGAGGCCGGGCAGTGACAGCGACGCACGCACGGCGTCCTTGACGGGTCCGCGGCGGTGGACGACGACTCTTCGGGTGAGCATGTCGGTACTGACGAGCGCGAGTTGCCGGGGCAGCTCCTCGAAATGCAGCTCGCCGAGGTGACGCTCGAGCGCGTTCTCGACGCGCCGCCCACGCGAGATCGCGAACCGCGGGATCGTGTAGTCGCGAAACGGGTTGCGGCGGACGAGCTCCTCGTAGCAGACGGCATCGACGCCCGCCGCGTCCTCCCCTGACGCGTACAGGGTGGCGACGATGCTCCCGATGCTGCAGCCCGAGATGCGGTCGACGAGCAGTCCCTCCGCTTCGAGCTCGTGGAGGACGCCGATCGCCGCGAGCGCCCGGGCACCGCCGCCTGCCAGCGCGACGCCGAGTGATCGCCCGGCGAGCCGCGCGGCGATCCCGTCGATCGCCGCATCGAGACTGCCTCCCTCGGCCTGGCACAGGAAGACGCGGCGCGGGGAGAGCGTGTCGTACCACGCAAGCAGGCGCTCCCGGGGCGGCGGTGCGCCGACGAGCACGAGGTAGCCGGGCCGACTCGACGCGACCGTGGCCGGAGCCTGTCGCGGGTCTCCGACGAAGACCAACCGGTCCGCCTGCCGCAGGCAGAACCGGCCCCACTCCGCGTCGCCGTTGAGTGATGCAGCGAGGACGACATGGTCGTGGCCGGACTCGGCGCGGTCGAGCCCCTCGATGTCGATGCGACCGGGAGACACGACCTTCGCGTGTCGCGAGAGAGTTGCGGCGAGCCGGGCTGCAGCCGCTTCAACCGGAACACCTGGCGACACGCCGATCACCGAGATGACGCCGGGCTCGCCCGGAACGGCGTCGTCGCGATCGCGGCTGCGCTGAAGCTGTACGGCGAGCGCCGCGGTGACTGCCCGGTGCGCTCCCACGTCGGAGTCGAGTGCATCATGAAACGCGTCGGCGGAGATGCGCAGTAGCGTGCTGTCCCGCCGCGCCCGAATCCCGGCGGCGCGAGGCGTGTCGGCGAGGACACCGAGCTCGCCGACGACCTCGCCCGGGCCGACCTCGACCAACACCTCGTCGGCGACGACGACTTCGAGCCTTCCGGCGCGTACGAGGTAGAGATCGGTCGCCGGCGCGCCCGCGTCGAACAGCCATTCTCCCGCCGGGAGCGTCAAGGGTTCGGCTCCGGCGAGGAGCCGCGTCTGCACGTCTTCCGGCAACCGGCTGAAGAGCGACTGCGTTGCCACCCGCCGGTCGCGCACGCGAATCGACGTCTCACCGACCTCGACGCGAGGCTGCATGTCCGGCTCGTCGTGCTCGGCGACGTGGTGCTCCCGGCGCAGCAGCAACGATCCCGCAGCCGCGACGGCGAAGCAGACTGCGGTGAAGATCCAACCGTCGCGCAGCCGTGGCTCGATCGTCGCTGCCGCCGGCGCCCCGACGATCACGACGAGGATCGACACTCCGACGACACCGCCGAGCTGGCGGGCGCTCGAGACCACCGACGAGGCGGTTGCGAAGCGTCCTCCCGGCACCGCGGCGACCGCGGCGCTCCCGAGGATCGGCAGCGTTGCCCCGACCCCGATCCCCGAGAGGACCTGGCCCGGGAGCCACTCCGAGAAGAACGCGGGCTGCGAGCCTACCCGCGTCGCGTACCAGACGTAGGCGCCTGCCCAGATCAACGCTCCGGGAACGGCGATCACGCGGTAGCCGCGTCGGTCTGCGACCTTCCCGAGCCGCGCGGCCACGAGAGCCGCGACGACCGCGCCGGGCGCCACCGCGAGGCCCGCGAGCAGCAGCGACCAGTGCCACACGTAGTAGAGCCAGAGGATGTTGTTGAGCATGTAGGCGTAGAACCCCATCCCGGCGACGAGGGTCATCGCGTTTGCGACCGCGAACGACCGTACCCGCAGCAGGGTCGGGTCGAGGATCGGCACCGGATGGTGCCGCGAACTGCCGACGAACAGCGCGGCTGCGACGACCGCGGCAACGAACGCACCGATGACGGCGGGGCTCTGCCAGCCCCAGCTTCCACCCTGGACGATCGCGAGCGTCAGCATCGCCATGCTGGTCGCGAGCAGGATGGCGCCCCGGATGTCGGGAAGCCTTCGCCGTCCCGGTGCCCTGCTCTCCACCAGGTACCGCCGGCCGTAGACGAGCGCAGCGATGCCGAGCGGGAGGTTGATGAGGAACGCCAGCCGCCAGTCGTACGCCTCGACGAGCACCCCGCCCAGTGGCGGTCCGAGCCCGGCGGCGGCCGCCGCCGACGCACCCCACAGCCCGACGGCATGCGCACGACGCTCTGCGGGGAACGCCTCGACCACGAGCGCGAGCGAGGCGGGAACGAGCAGGGCGGCGCCGGCAGCCTGCACTCCCCGCATTGCGATCAGGACGGTGAGCGACGGGGCAACTGCGCACAGCACCGACGCAGCGGTGAAGAGGACGACGCCCGTGGTGAAGATCCGCCGTCGACCGAAGACGTCGGCAAACCGCCCGGCCGCGACGAGGAAGGCAGCGAAGACGATGTTGTAGCCGTTGAGCACCCACGACAATCCTCCGATCGAGCTGTCCGGGAACGAGTCGCGGATGCTCGGAAACGCCACGTTCACGATCGTCGCGTCGAGGAACGCGAGCATCGCTCCGAACGAGGCGACCAGCAAAGCGCCGTTGCGACTGATGCGCCTCGCGCTCAGCCGGATGTCGGGCGGCCGGACAGAGGCCTCCACGTCGACCTGGTGATCGGCGGCTACGGCGTATCCCGCCGTGCTGACGGCCGCTCGAGATCCGCGTGAGCCGCGCTCAGCCCGCCCCTGCGGGCGAGCCCCGCTACCACACGAGGAAGCGGCCGGGCCGACGCCGCAAACGCGACCTCGGAGCCGGCGGTCGCGCCCGACGGGGACTCATGCGGCATCGCCGGTCGACCATATAGAACGCCGGCGCCGGTGGAGCGACGTGCGGTCGACGGCCCCTTCACTACCGACAGAGTCAGCTCGCGGCACCCACCCGCCGCGCCCGATACCCCGCTCAACGAAGAACGCCCGGGTCGCCGAGAGCGTCCGCTCGACGTCATCCGGCACGATCGTCTGCACGAACACGAAACCGAACGTTGCCCCACGGAAGACCCCCAGCAAGTAACCATCACGGTCGACCCGCTCAAACGGATGCTCGGGAGGCGGGACGGGAAGATCAAGCTCTGGGTGGATCGCAGCCTGAACCACCGCGTCAGGAATCGACATGCACTCACCTGACGAACGCGCCCAGCGCTGTCAAAACTGGCCTGAAAGCCCAGGTGCCGTGCCGCAGCGTCCACTGGACGAATGCTGGCGGGATGCGAGGAGCGGGTGGTCGCGTAGAACGCCTGCGCGACCACCCGTCTCGGCAGATCTACGGCTTGGCGCAGACGACGAAGAAGCCGATGTCGAGCGCAGATGCGATAGTGATATGGACTCCCGCTTTCCAACCGGATGGCGATGCGCCTTCGGTGTTGGGGACAGGGATGCTACTGGAGAGGGTCACGCCGCCCGTGGCACCGCCGCTGGCGAGTCCCGCGCCGCCACCGATTGCGTGTTCGCCCGCTGCGCATGTCACGGCGTAGGCCATGCTGGTCGTGCCGCCCGCTGGCTTGGTAACGATCTTACGACGCACAACCACGGTCGTCGCGCCAGGTTCGCCCGCCGCGCCCTTGTCGCCCTTGTCTCCCTGCGGGCCGGGAGGCCCTGCCGGGAGCTGGCCGAGCTTGAAGTCGATCGCTTTCAACGAGCGGTTCTTCACCTTGCCGCTGGTGACGGCGTCGCCGCGGATCTTGACGCTGGTCACTGCCCCTTTGCGGAGCTGTTGCGCACCGACGCTGTTCTTCGGCACGACCGCGTTGTAGGCGGCCTCCCCGATCGGCGTTGTGCCAAGCACCGCAACCACAAGCGCCGTGATCGCGATGATCAGAGTAAGTCGGTCACGCATCAAACCCTCCAGTCGGTCGATTGAACTCACGGACACGCCGACCCTACGGGACACGGCCCGGGAAGAACATGACGCGCCGACATGCGCCGCAGCCAGCACTCTGGGCAGAACAGGCCGGTCTAGGTGTCGTGCCGCAGCGTGGGCAGGATGGCGCGGAGAGAACCTTGGCTGCCCAGTTGAACATCGGCGGGGCTGGCTTGCCAGAGAAGAGCGGCGCAACTCGACGATGACGCGCGAACGCTGGTCGGGCATGGTCAGGGACAAGAGAACGCGTTGTCTCGGGTGTGTGTGTCTGTGCTCGTTGATCTGGAGGCACCGGGGGAGCACACCGTGAGCATTACCGACATTTCCGACGCGGACGAGCAGAACACCAAATGGGCTGCAATCCCTCTAGATAAGCCGAAACCCGCCATATAGACGGGTTGCGGATCTTCCAGTATGTCCTACCTTATGGGCGCTACTGGGCTCGAACCAGTGACCCCCAGCTTGTCGAGCTGGTGCTCTCCCAACTGAGCTAAGCGCCCTCCTGAGCAGATCCTAGCGTGCGGCGAGAGGCTCTGGTGCCTCCGTGTCGGATTCGTGTCGCCTCGCGCCGAGCGCGCGGGTCGCGGCAACACGCCCTCTGTCCCGGGCTACCCCTCGTAGAGGTCGCCTGCGAGGTACTTGAGGCCTGTATCGATTGCGACCGTCACGACCGTGTTTCCGGGGCCGAGTTCGAGCGCGAGAGCGATTGCGCCGGTCACGTTCAGCCCGGTTGACGTGCCCGCGAACAGCCCTTCCTCGGCGGCCAGGCGGCGGGCCATCGTTCGTGCCTCGGCCTCGTCGATAGCCCGCGCCTCGTCGTAGCGGGCCGGGTCGAGCAGCGGCGGGAGAAAGCCAACTCCTATCCCCTCCACATGATGCGAGCCTGCTTCCCCTTTCGTGATCACAGGGGTCGATGCCGGCTCGAAGATCACGACTCTCGTCGCGGAACCGCTGTCTGCGAGCGCGGAGGACACACCCATGGCGAGGCCGGCTGTGCCGACGGCCGCACAGAACACGTCGATCGGTCTGTCCATCTGCTCGAGCAGCTCGACGCCGATGTTCCTGTAGCCGACGATGGAGTCGGTGTTGTGTAACTGGTCGGTGAAGTAGGTGTCGGGCTCCGCCGCGTATTCGCGTGCCTTCTCGATAACGCGCGGGATCAGGTCGGGTGTGATCTGGCCGCCGACGCTCGGGACGATCGTCAGCTCGGCACCGAACGCCTTCATGGTCTTCAGCTTCTCCACCGCGTACGCGTCTGACGACACGACCTTGAAGCGGTATCCCTTGGCGGCGCAGATGTACGCCAACGAGGAGCCGGTGCTCCCGCCGGTGTACTCCACCACCGTCATCCCCGGCCGCAAGTCACCGCGCCGCTCGGCCTCCTCGACCATCGCCACCGCCATCCGATCCTTGTACGAGCCCGTCGGGTTGAACCACTCCAGCTTCACGAACACATCAGCTGCGCCTTTCGGCACAACCTTGGTCAGCTGGACAACCGGTGTCCTGCCGACGATGTCGGTCATCGAGGTCCCCACCCTCATCGGAAGCGCCTCGCTCCGCACGGGAGATCACGCAAAGCCAACACCGTCGACCGCCTCCTGTTCGCTCGTCCGCGCCGGAAGCTCTCGAACAGCTTTCCAGCAGCTTCAGGCGACACTAGCGATCCGTGGCCGAGCAGGTCGTCGCCTACCGCCGCGAGGTCGTGAGCTCCCTCCGAGCCGGCGCCCTCCGAACGGCCAACCGTTGCGGCAGCCCCGGGACCCCTCAGATCCGCGCGTACGCGTCGAGGTAGCGGAGACCCGCGATCGCGCGGCTCCCGTACCACGAGGTCATCTCACCGTCGATCAGGCTCACCCGGGCGCCCGGCACGAGCTCCTCCACCTCGCCGACGTGCTTCTCCCGGAAGCGGAACGGCTCGCTCGGCAGGAGCACGCCGTCGACGTGGCCCGACGGCGGAGGCAAGGTCGAGCTCGGGATAGCGGGACTCCGAGACGGCCGGGAAGGTCTCCCAACCGGCGAGCGCTAGCGTTCGTGCGATGTAGGTGTCGCGGGAGATGGTCATCCAGGGATCGCGCCAGATCACGTACAGGACCCGCCGGCGCGGATGCCCGGCCAGCGCCAGCTCCCGATAGGCGAGGTCGAACGCGTCACAGAGGGCCTCGGCCGCGGCATCCCGCCCGAAGATCCCTCCGAGCAGCCGGTACAGCCCCGGGTTGTCGAGCGGGCCGAGCGGGTGCGTGACGACGACCGACGGCACGAAGCTCGCGATCTCCTCGACCGTCTCGCGCCGGTTCTCGTCGACGTTCACGACGACGTGGGACGGGGCAAGCTCCCTGATCCGGTCGACCTTGACGTCCTTGGTGCCGCCGACCTTCGTGACGGAGCGGACGACGTCTCGCGGATGGATGCAGAACCCGGTTCGGCCGACGAGCTGCGCAGCGAGCCCGAGATCGCAGAGCAGCTCGGTGATGCTCGGAACGAGGCAGACGATCCTCGCGTCGGGCCCGGCTGGCTGGTGCCGCACGCCGGCAGCATCGATCAGTTCACCGGACCCGGTCACATGCTGCGTCGGTACTCGCCGCCGACGTCGTAGAGGGCAGCCGAGATCTCGCCGAGCGATGCCACCTTGGCCGCCTCCATCAGCTCCTCGAACACGTTGCCCCGCGCGCGGGCCACCTCCTGCAGGCGCGCGAGCGCAGCCCCACGCCGGCTCTCGTGGCGGAGAGAGAAGTCGTGCACCGCGTCGATCTGCTCCTGCTTCTCCGCGTCGGTGGAGCGCATCAGCTTCGTGTCGTCGAGTGGCTCGGCGGGGCCGCCGGTCGGCAGGAACGTGTTCACGCCGATGATCGGGAGCGTACCGTCGTGCTTGAGGGTCTCGTAGAGGAGGCTCTCGTCCTGGATCTTCGAGCGCTGGTACATCGTGTCCATCGCACCGAGGACACCGCCGCGCTCCGAGAGCCTGTCGAATTCGGCGTAGACCGCCTCCTCGACGAGGTCGGTGAGCTCCTCGATCACGAACGATCCCTGCCACGGGTTCTCACAGATGTTGAGCCCGAGCTCGTGGTTGATGATCAGCTGGATCGCGACTGCGCGCCGCACGGATTCCTCCGTGGGCGTGGTGATCGCCTCGTCGTAGGCGTTCGTGTGGAGGCTGTTGCAGTTGTCGAAGAGGGCGTAGAGCGCCTGCAGGGTCGTGCGGATGTCGTTGAACTGGATCTCCTGGGCGTGAAGGCTCCGGCCCGAGGTCTGGATGTGGTACTTGAGCATCTGGCTGCGCGGGCCGGCGCCGTAGCGCTCCCGCATCGCACGGGCCCAGATCCGGCGTGCGACGCGACCGATGACGGCGTACTCCGGGTCCATCCCGTTCGAGAAGAAGAAGCTCAGGTTGGGCGCGAAGTCGTCGATCTTCATGCCGCGTGCGAGGTAGTACTCGACGATCGTGAAGCCGTTGGCCAGCGTAAACGCGAGCTGGCTGATCGGGTTGGCCCCCGCCTCGGCGATGTGGTAGCCGCTGATCGAGACGCTGTAGAAGTTGCGAACGCCCTGGTCGATGAAGTACTGCTGGACGTCCCCCATCATCTTCATCGCGAACTCGGTCGAGAAGATGCACGTGTTCTGGGCCTGATCCTCCTTGAGGATGTCTGCCTGCACGGTTCCGCGAACGGTGCTCAGCGTCTCGGCCTTGATTCGCTCGTAGGTCTCGCGCTCGACCACCTCGTCTCCGGCGACGCCGAGCAGGCCGAGGCCGAGCCCGTCGCTCGTCTCGGGCACCACGCCGCGGTAGTGGGGTCGGTCGGCGCCGAGGCGACGTTCGACCTCGTCCCAGCGGCCGGTCGAGCGCAGGTGCTTCTCGACCTGCTGGTCGATCGCGGCGTTCATGAAGAACGCCAGGATTATCGGGGCGGGCCCGTTGATCGTCATCGAGACGGACGTGGACGGCGCACAGAGATCGAAGCCGGAGTAGAGGCGCTTGGCATCGTCGACGGTCGCGATCGAGACGCCCGAGTTTCCGACCTTGCCCAGGATGTCGGGGCGCTCGGCCGGGTTCTCGCCGTACAGGGTCACCGAGTCGAACGCGGTCGAGAGCCGGACCGAGGACTGGCCGGCGGCCAGGTAGTGGAAACGGCGGTTGGTGCGCTCGGGCGTTCCCTCGCCCGCGAACATCCGGATCGGGTCCTCGCCTTCGCGCCGGTAGGGATAGACGCCGGCCGTGTACGGATACGCACCGGGGAGGTTCTCGCTCATCAGGAACCGCAGCAGGTCGCCCCAGCCCTGGAACCGCGGAGCCGCGACCTTCGGCACGCCGCAGACCGCTCAACGTGTCGCGGTAGTTCCGGCCGGTGATCGCCCTACCGCGCACGTCGTAGCTGAACGTCTCGCCGGTCACTCCCTCGCGTCGCTCAGGCCACGCACGAAGCAGCGCCAGCGCCTCGCCGCCGAGGGCCTCGAGCGTCTCGTCGTACCGCGACCGCAGCGGATCGAGCAGGGGGTCGGGGACAACCCCACCGGATGGCTCGAGCGGCTCCGGGAGATCCCCGTCGCCGAGCACGCGAAGCGCCTCATGGAGATGCTGGGCGCGATCGGCCAGGGCGGCGAGGGAATCGACCGTCGCGTTCTGCTGCCGCCCCTCGGCCGCGATCTCGGCGAGGTAGCCGCTGCGTGTGACGGGAATCATCGCCGTCGCCTTCGATGCGCGAACGTCCAGCCCGCTCGGCCGCACCCACGCGCCTTCCACAATCGATTTCTCGGCGAGTTGGTCACACAGAGCGAGAAAGACGCGGTTGACGCCCGGGTCGCCGAACTGGCTCGCGACCGTTGCGAACACCGGGATCTCCTCGTCGGCCGCCTCGAAGGCGACCCGGTTTCGCCTCCACTGCTTGCGCACGTCGCGCAACGCGTCGTCCGCGCCGCGCTTGTCGGCCTTGTTGACGACGATCACCGAGGCGAGATCGAGCATGTCGATCTTCTCGAGCTGGCTCGCGGCACCGTACTCGCTCGTCATCACGTACACCGGAATGTCGGCCAGGTCGACGATCTCCGAATCGCCCTGTCCGATCCCGGCGGTCTCGACGAGCACGAGGCCGAACCCCTGCGTCCGTAGGAACGAGACCGCCGACGCGAGCATCGCGTTCGTCGCCAGGTTCTGGCGGCGCGTCGCGACCGAGCGCATGAACACCCTCTCACTGCGCACGCTGTTCATCCGGATGCGGTCGCCGAGTAGCGCGCCACCGGTTCTGCGGCGTGTCGGGTCGACGGCCACGACGGCAACCCGGAGCGTCGGGAAGTGCGTGAGGAAGCGGGCAAGGGTCTCGTCCGTGACCGTGCTCTTGCCGGCGCCACCCGTGCCCGTGATCCCGATCACGGGCACGCCCGCGCCACGCTCGGCCCAGTCCACCTCGAGGAGCGCGAGGTCCGCTGCGCCGATCGCCCCGTCCTCGAGGGCGGAGAGCATCTGGGCCACGGAGAGATCGTCGCCGGCTGCGAGCACGTCGGGCACGCGCGTCACGCGTTGTGCAGCGCGTGAGCGCGCGACGAGGTCATCGATCATCCCGGTCAACCCGAGCTGGAGGCCGTCGGCCGGCGAGTAGACCCGCTCGACACCGTAGGCCTCGAGGTCGGCCGCCTCGGCCGCCGTGATCGTGCCGCCACCGCCGCCGAAGACGCGAATGTGGCCCGCCCCCGCCTCGCGCAGGATGTCGATCGCATACCGGAAGTACTCGACATGCCCGCCCTGGTACGAGCTGATCGCAATCGCATCCGCATCCTCCTGCACCGCCGCCCGCACGACGTCCGCGACGCTGCGATTGTGGCCGAGGTGGATCACCTCCGCCCCGGCGGCCTGGATCAGCCTGCGCATCACGTTGATGGCGGCGTCGTGGCCGTCGAACAGGGACGCCGCCGTGACGACACGCAGCGGAGCGGTCGCGGAGTCCCTGTCGGCGGCGCTTTCGACGGCCGTCGTGGTGGCGGTCATCCTCTCATCCGGTCGGGCCGACGGTCGCACGCGTCTCCCTCAGCATTTCGCGCGCGATCACGATCCGCTGGATCTCCTGTGTGCCTTCGTAGATCTGGGTGATCTTGGCGTCGCGCATGAAGCGCTCGACAGGGTACTCCTTGACGTAGCCGTAGCCGCCGAGGATTTGCACGGCCTCCGAGGTGACGTCCACGGCGACGTCGCCGCAGATCAGCTTCGCCATCGCGGAGGCTTTCGTCAGCTCGGCGGAGTCGGCGCCCTCGTCGCACATGCGGCCGAACCGGTAGAGAACGCCACGCGCTGCCTCGGTCCTCGTTTCCATGTCTGCGAGCTTGGCGGCGATCAGCTGGTGCTGCGCTATCGGCTTTCCCATCGTCTCGCGGGTACGGGCGTACTCGAGGGCGTAGTCGGTTGCACCCTGCGCGATCCCGAGAGCCTGGGCCGCGACGCCGGGTCGGGAGCGATCGAGGATGCGCATCGCGAGGCGGAAGCCTTCGCCCTCCTCGCCGAGGAGGTTCCCGGCCGGAACGCGGCAGTCGTCGAACAGGAGCTCGCCCGTCGTGGAGCCACAGATGCCCATCTTCTCCTCGAGCCGGGTGACCGAGAACCCCGGTGCGTCACCCTCGACGACGAACGCGGAGGTGCCCGCGTGACCGGCAGCGGGATCCGTCTTCGCAAAGACCGTGTAGAGGCCGGCGACACCGGCGTTCGTGATGAACCGCTTCGTCCCGTTCAGGACATAGTGGTCGCCCTCGCGCCGGGCCGTCGTCGCGAGCCCTGCCGAGTCGGAGCCGGCGCCGGCCTCGGTCAATGCGTAGGCGGCGAGTACCTCACCCGAGGCAAGCTGCGGCAGCCACGTCGCTCGCTGCTCGTCGGAGCCTGCGAGCTTGAGGCCGAGCGAGCCGAGCTCCTGTGCGGCCAGGATCAGGCTCGACGTGGCGCAGGCTTTGGCGACCTCCTCGATCGCAACGAGAGAGAGCAGCGTCCCCGTCCCCGTTCCGCCGACCTCCTCGGAGAAGAAGAGCCCGAAGAAGCCGTGCTCGCGGAAGACGTCGACGACATCCCACGGGAACGTATGCGTGGCGTCGATCTCGGCTGCGCGCGGCGCGACCCGGTCGGCCGTCACGGCTCGTACGAGATCGCGGATCTCGCGCTGCTCTGCCGTCAGGGGATCCCAGCTCATGGGCGGGGTGCACGAGAGACGGCCGGATATTTCATCGTATCTCCTATAATTGCAATTCCTACTATTATCTGTCAAGCTCCTCCACGTCAGGCTCAACCACGATGCCCGATCCCATCGACCCGATTGCAGAGGCACGCCGCCAGTGGATCAGCCACTGGGGGCCCGAGCCCACGGCATCCATGACCGCGGTGACGTCGATCATGCGCGGCCAGCAGATTCTGCTCACGCGCCTCAATCTCCTCCTCGCGCCTCACGATCTGACCTTCCCCCGCTACGAGGCGCTCATGATCCTCTACCTCAGCAGCAGAGGCTCGATGCCACTCGGCAAGATCGGCAGGCGACTCCAGGTTCACCCGACGAGCGTCACGAGCGTCATCGACGGGCTCGAGAGGCACGGGTACGTCGTTCGTCATCCACACGAGACCGACCGGCGGACGGTACTCGCGGCGATCACGCCGACCGGCCGCGAAGCGGCCGAGCGGGCGACAGCCGCCCTCAACGACGACCGATTCGCAACGTCTCCGCTGACCGAGGCCGCGCTCGACGAGCTCACCTCCGTTCTCCGGCCGCTCCGAGCCGACGAGGACGGATTCTGAGCTCGTAGCGAGGCGCGGTGTTCCGTCTAGCGGTCGGGCTCGCCGTCGACCAGGGCATCGTGGACGAGGAGCTGGAAATGCTGCAACAGTCCCTCGCTCCCGAGGAGGAGGCGGCCCTGCTCGACGAGCCCGGAGCGCAATCCCCGATGCACCGATTCCACGAGTGCGTTGTCCTCCTGTCCCACGACGGCGCCGAACGCGGTGATCTCCGCCACGACGTCGTCCGGGGTGCCCGGCGCCCAGAACCCGTCGACATAGGTGCGTGTCCGCTCCGGGCCACGCGGCTCGATCACGAGCACACGCAGGTTGAGGGGGCCAGGGAAGGTGTTGAGGGTCCAGTTCGGCCAGACGTAGTGGAACTGGCTCGACCGCACCGGACCATCGGGCGCGTACGGGAGATTGCGGCCTTCGCGGTCGTCTAGCACGGTGTTGACGGGGCCGAACTGACTCGACGTCCAACGTCCCGTCGTGAGTGCGTAGCTGTCGGGGTCGACGTCGATCAGTCGGCTGAAGCTCTTGTGCGCAACGGGGCAGTGGTAGCACTCGAGATAGTTCTCGATCACGAGCTTCCAGTTCGCCTCGACCACCGTCTCCCGCGAGCGTCCGCGGTATTCGAGCCCCGACGGATCGAGCCCCCGCTGCGTCATCACCTCGGGGAGATCGCCGAGCGTTTCGGCGAGCGGAGCAGCGGTCGTGTCCGGGTTGACGAAGACCAGCGGGCCCCACGTCTCCACGAGAGCCGGGAGCAGGCTCCAGTCGGCGGCGTCGAAGTCCGGTTCGCGATCCGACCGCGGGGCCGACAGCAACGATCCGTCCAGGCCGTAGGTCCATGCGTGGTAGGAGCACTGCAGCGTGTTCCGGCGCCCGCAGCCCTCCGCGATCTCGTGCCCGCGATGCCGGCACACGTTCACGAAGGCGCGCAGTTCACCCTCACGATCGCAGACAACGACGATCGGTACGTCCCCGGCCCGACACGCGAAGAACTGGCCCGGCTCCGCCACATCGGTGGTGACGCCGACGTACTGCCACGAGCGCTTGAAGATCCTCTGCTGCTCGAGCTGCAGGATCGCCGGATCCGAGTACCACGACGCCGGAAGCGTGAGGCCACGCTCGAGCTGAGCGTGCAGACCGGGAACGTTCTGGATGCCCATGGACAGACGTGCGAGTCTAACGGGAACCACCTGCCCATCGCTGCCCGTGGCGATCTCGGCTCGATTCCCCGGAGTGTCGCTCCGACGTCTCGGATCGTCAGGCGATGCCCGCCCCGAGTGCATGAAGTGCGCCCGCGGCCATCAGCGGCACTCCTTCGCGAAAGACCTCCGCGCTCTCGTCGCCCGCGGCGAGCTCGCCGCGGAGGTAGCGCCCGTAGATCGCCTCGCAGAACACCGCCGCCTTCCAGAGCGCGAAGCCGACGAACCAGTCGAGTCGCCCGAGATCACGGCCGGTGAGCTCGACGTACCGGTCGACGAGATCGGCCCTCGACGGAAACCCCTCCGCCGCTGTCGCGTCGGAGCCGACGACGAGGCTGGTGGACGCACCCGGCTCCCAGTAGGTGGCGAGCATGTATCCCACGTCGGCCCGCGGGTCACCGATTGCGCCCATCTCCCAGTCGAGCGCGGCCACGATCCTCGTCGGATCGTCTGCATCGACGATCATGTTGCCGAGCCGGAAGTCGCCGTGCACGACCGCGGGTGGCGCGGGCTCGGGCAGCTCGGCGGCGAGCCTGCGCGCCGCCTCGACGACGTCGGGGATCTCGCGCGTCGCGTTCCGCGGCCAGAGCTCGGTGAACCGGCGCACCTGCCGCTCGAGGTAGTTGCCGGGGCGCACGAACGCCGCGAGGCCCGGGACTCCCACATCGCACCCGTGGATCTCGGCCAGCACGGCGATCAGGTCCTCCCCCAGCCTGCGGCGGGCGCCGGCGTCGTGCGCCAGAAGCGGCGGCAGCCGGTCGGTGATGACCTCCCCGCGGATGAAGTCCATCACGTAGAACGGCACGCCGAGAACGCCGTCGTCCTCGCAGATCCCCCGCACGGTGGGGACGCGCATCCCGAGCTCGCCGAGCGCGACCTGCAGCCGCGCTTCGCGCGCGACGTCATGCGCGGAGGGCGGGTACGGCGGGCGCGGCGGACGGCGGAGGACGAACCGCTCGTCGCCCCTCTCGATCAAGAACGTGAAGTTGGAGCGTCCCTCGCCGATCACGGAGGCCTGCAGGGGGCCGGCACCGAGCCCGAGATCGTCGAGGTACGTGCTCACGCTCTCGAGCACGAGCAACGGCGGCTGCTCGAGGCTGCGCGCCTCGGCGCTCGTCTCGACGATGTCCCTGGCGCTGCTCGACGTCACGCGCGCCATTGTCGCACTGCCTCGCGCTACGCGGGCCGCGCGAGCCCGTGCAGGACGAGGTCCGCCGCCGTGTCGGCAACCTCCTCCGCGGAGACCCTCCCATCCGGATCGAACCAGCTCGACAGGTGGTTCACGACCCCGAGCACGAGCCGTTCGGTGAGCTCGATGTCCGTGATCGCGAACGCGCCCTCTCCGACGCCGCGCCGGAGCACGTCGCCGAGCATCTCCTGGAAGCTCTGCCGCTGCTCGCGCGCGCGGCGCCAGTCGGGGTCGGATTCGATCAGGCGGCGCTCCTCGCTGAACACCGTCATGTGCGCGCGGTGCGTCGCGACCTGCTCAACCCAGACGTGGATGAGCTGCCGGAGCTGCTCCTCGGGCGACCCGTGAGAACGAACGATGATCTCGGCGCGCTCGAGCAGCGGCTCCATCAGCTCGTCGTGGATCATGAGCAGCAGCGCCTGCTTGCTCTCGATGTAGTGGTAGAGCCCTCCGCGCTGGAGGCCGGTCGCGATGACGAGATCGTCGATCGTCGTCTCACGGTAGCCACGCTCGGCGAAGAGCTCTGCCGCGATCTGGATCACGCGAGCGCGGCGCTCGAGATACCGCCGTCGGAGCGTCGGGCGCAGCGGGGGCACGCGCTCCGCGCGCACCTCGGACGACGCGCTAGGCACCGAGCCCACGGGCGATCACGAGTTGCTGGATCTCGTCGGTGCCCTCGCCGATCGTGAGGATCTTCGCGTCGCGGTAGAACCGACACACGGGGTACTCCTCCATGTAGCCGTAGCCGCCGTGGATCTGCACCGCCTCGCTCGCGGCGAAGACCGCAAGCCGTCCGGACTTGAGCTTGGCCTGGGCAGCGATCAGGGCGAACGGCTCACCCCCGTCCTTGAGAACGGCGGACTTGTACGTGAGCAGACGCGTCGCCTCGATCTCGGTCGACATGTCGGCGAGCTTCGCCTGGATCGCCTGGAACGTCGAGATCGGCTTGCCGAACGCCTGGCGCTGCTTGGCGTACGCGAGCGCCTGATCGAACGCTCCCTGCGCGAGCCCGACGCCGATCGCGGCGACGCCGATGCGCCCGATGTCGAGCACCTCGAGGAACTGCTTCAGGCCGGCGCCCCTCGGACCGAGGAGATTCGTCTCGGGCACGTGACAGTCGGTGAAGGCCAGCGGCCGCGTGTCCGACGCGTGCCAGCCCATCTTCCGGTACGGAGGCCCCTGCTCGTAGCCCGCCGTGCCGTTCGCGACGAGGATGTTCGATATCTCGCGCGAGCCGTTGTCGCCGGTGACCGCCGTGATCGCGACGACCCCCGAGTTCGGCGCCCCGGCGTTCGTGATGAACTGCTTCGACCCGTTGACGACCCATTCGCCGTCGACGAGCTCCGCTCTCGTGCGCGTGTTGCCGGCGTCCGATCCGGCGTCCGCCTCGGTGAGACCGAAGGCACCGAGGATCTCGCCACTCGTCAGACGGGGGAGCCACTCGCTCTTCTGCTCGTCGCTCCCGAAGAGATAGATCGGCTGCGTTCCGAGCGAGGTGTGCGCGCAGACCGTGATCGCGACGGACGAGTCGATCCGCGCGAGCTCCTCGATCGCGATCGCGTACGCGAGGGTGTCGCCGCCGCCACCGCCGACGCTCTCGGGGAAGGGGATCCCCATCCAGCCGAGCTCGCCGAGCGTGCGAACGATGTCGGCGGGGAAGGTCTTCGTGCGGTCGAGCTCCTCGGCCACGGGAGCGATCTCGCGCTCGGCGAAATCACGCACGGTCGCGCGGAATGCGACGTGCTCCTCGGCCTCGAACATTCCATCACTATACCGACCAGTCGGTACAAGTTCGTGGGCTCGCGCGAGACGTTCCCCGCGGGGTCGTACGGCGGAACTAGAAGATCTCCGGGCACCAGGGCTTCACGTCGGCGCGGTAGAGGGCATCGGCGCGGGCGACCCCGCCGCGGGCGACCTCCTCGAGCCGGCCGGCGCGGGCGAGCTCCGTGAAGGTGAACGCCCCGAGATACGCCGACGCGAGCGCCTGCACGTCGAGCCGCACGTCCGCCCGCCTGCGCGAGCGACGCGCCTCCCCACCCTCGACCGTCCAGCTGCCGACGTTGTCCGGGAAGATCGGGTCGTTCGAGATATCGAACGTGATCCGGCCGTCCCCCGCCAGCGACCGGGCCGAGAGCGCGGCCCCGACGTCGACGAGCCGCAGCCAGAGCCCGTCGATGACGCGCCAGTGGAGGCGGTTCGGCCGCTCGACGAGGAGGAACAGCGGGTGATCGACGCTCAGAAACTCGCTGTGGATCTCGGCCACCCAGTCGATGCCGAGGAGGTAGCGCCAGACCTCGCGCGTCGCCTCCGGCGAGACGCCGAGGGCCTCGATCACGTGCACCTCGCTCGTGTTGTGCGGCTCGTCGAACGAGAGCTTGACGCGATAGAGGGCGTATCCGGCGGGACGGCCGTCGATCGCGAGCACGAGCCGGTTGAGCTCTCCCGCTCCGCGCCGTCGCTCCGGCCGGTCATCGAGCTTCTTGATCTCCCACCAGTCGGCCGAGCGCGAGACGAAGCCGGGAGACTGCCGGCGAATGCGATCGTAGATCCGCGGCAGCACCCTCGCCGCCTCATCGTGGCCGACGAGACGGGTCGATCCGATCGTGGCCGGGAGATCGCGGCGCAGGGCAGCGTGAGCGCGCGTCGCCCTGATCATCGTGTCCTGCGTCGCCATGCCGTAGCCGAACCGGCCGTAGATCGTCTCCTCGGACGCCCACAGCGCGGCGAGAGGCTCACCGCGCTCCCGGATGTCCGCGAGTTGCGCGCGCATCATCCGGCCGAGGATCCCGCGGCGGCGGTGCGTCGGCAACACGCCGACGACGGTCACGCCCGCACACGGAACCTGGGCTCCCGGGACGCTCAGCTCCAGCGGGATCGCCCCGGCGCCTCCGACGATCCCGGGGCCGTCGAAGGCGGCATGCGTCCGATCGAGCGGCAGCAGACGGCTGAAGCGCTCGAGGTCCTCGGGCTTCCAGTCGCCGCCGAAGTAGTGCCCGATCGAGCCGAGCGCGGCCCCGAACTCGGCCTGGTCGCGGACTGTGCGAACGCGAATCGTCATGCGATCTTCTCGAGCGGCGCGTACTCGAGCATCAGCTTCCGCTCACTCTGGTCTCTCGCGAACCGCACCGTGACGAGGCCGCCGGGCTCGATGCGCGTGACGACGCCCTCGCCCAAAGAGCCGTGGCGAACGGAGTCGCCCGTCTGCAGCGAGGGGATCTCGCTCTCGTCCCGGGTCGGCGCGGACGACGTCGACGCCTGGCCCGTGCCGTAGCTCGACCACGAGGCCGGGCGCAGGCGCTCGCGCTCCACGTCGGTGGGCAACTCGTCGAGGAAGCGGGACGGCAGGTTGTACTCACGACGGCCGTAGAGGGAGCGCGCCATCGCGTGCGTGAGCGTCAGCCGCTCCATCGCTCGCGTCATGCCGACGTAGGCAAGCCGCCGCTCCTCCTCGATCTCGTTGTCCTCGATCGAGCGGGAGTGCGGGAAGATGCCGTCCTCCATCCCGATCAGGAACACGCCGCGATACTCGAGGCCCTTCGCGTTGTGGATCGTCATCAGCGTCACGAGGGACTGCTCGCCCGCGAGGCCGTCCTGGTCGGAGACGAGCGAGATCTCCTGCAGGAAGGCCGACAGCGTGGCCTCCTCGCGCTCGGCGCGGAACTCCTGCGCGACGCCAACGAGCTCCTCCAGGTTCTCGATCCGGCCGCGCGCCTCGATCGTGCGCTCGGCCTCGAGCGCCTCGAGCGTGCCGCTCCGGGCGAGGACCGTCTCGAGGAGCTCGTCGATCTCGAGCTCCTGCGCCGCGGACTGAAGCGACTGGATCATCGTGTGGAAGCCGCGGACCGCCTTGACGGCGGCAGTGCCGAGCCCCGCGGCCTCGGGATCGGCCATCGCGTCGAGCAGGCTCACGCCAAGCACGTCGGCGTGCGTGACGAGCCGCTGCAGCGATGTGTCGCCGATCCCCCGGCGCGGCCGGTTCGTGATCCGCAGGAGCGAGACAGCGTCCGACGGGTTGTCGAGGACAGACAGGTAGGCGATCGCATCCTTGATCTCGGCGCGCTCGTAGAACCGAGGCCCGCCGATCACCTGGTACGGGATCTGCTGGCGGACGAGGACGTCCTCGAGCACGCGGCTCTGCGCGTTCGTCCGGTAGAAGACGGCGAGCTCGGACGCCGACCAGCCGTCGTCGACGAGTCGCGCGATCTCGGAGGCGACGAAGCGCGCTTCGGTGTGCTCGTCCTCGACCTCGACGACCTGAACCGGGTCCCCCTGCCCGAGCTCCGAGAAGAGGTGCTTCGGCTTGCGGTCGCGGTTGTTCTCGATCACCGCGTTCGCGGCCCCGAGGATCGCGTTCGTCGAACGGTAGTTCTGCTCGAGGGCGACCGAGTGCGCGCCGGGGAAGTCGCGCTCGAAGTCGAGGATGTTGTTGATGTCGGCGCCTCTGAAGCCATACACGGACTGGTCGGGGTCGCCCACCGCAAACACGTTCCGGTGCTCGCCCGCGAGGAGTTGCAGCAGCCGGTACTGCGCGTGGTTCGTGTCCTGGTACTCGTCGACGAGGATGTAGCGGAAGGTGTGGCGCCAGTGCGCCGCGACCTCGGGAAAGCGCTCGAGCGCCTCCACGGTGAGCATCAGCATGTCGTCGAAGTCGACCGCGTTCGAGCCGATCAGCCGCTGCTGGTAGCGCTCGTACACCTCGGCGACCGTCTTGTCGTAGAACGAGGCGACGCGGCTCATGTACTCGGCGGGCCCGATCAGCTGGTTCTTCGCGTTCGAGATCTGGTTGTGGATGCCGCGTGGCGTGAACCGCTTCGGGTCGACGCCGAGATCCTCGAGGCAGGCCCTGACGACCCGGATCTGGTCGGCCTGGTCGTAGATCGTGAACGTCGAGCGGTAGCCGAGCCTCTCGGCGTCGCGGCGGAGCATCCGTCCGCAGGCCGCGTGGAACGTGAGGATCCAGGCGGCACGCGCCTGCCGACCGAGCATCCGCTCGAGCCGCTCGCGCATCTCGCCCGCCGCCTTGTTGGTGAAGGTGATGGCCAGAATCTCGTTCGGCCGGACACCGTGGGCGCGGATGAGATGGGCGACCCTGTGGGTGAGCACCCGGGTCTTCCCGGAGCCCGCTCCAGCGATGACGAGGAGTGGGCCGTCGACGTGCAGAACGGCCTCACGCTGCGCCGGATTGAGGTCGGCGAGGAGGTCCTCGTGGGGCGCGACGCTCATTGCGTCGATGCTAGCGGCGGCTCCGGCGGTGGACTCGACGTGGCCCCCGACCGTAGCGTCCCTTGTATTCGGTCGTAGCGCAGCGCTACGCTCTCCCGACCCGATCAAAGGAGGAGCAAGTGCCTGAGTACGCGCGCGTCGTTACCTTCGAGGCGGACGACGCGGCGCTCGCCGCGCTCGTCGCCGAGATCAGTTCCTCGGACACCCCGCCCGACGATATTCCTGCCACGCGCATCACCGTCTTGGCCGACCGCGCTGCGGGCAGGGTCGTCGTCGCAACACGCTTCGCGTCCGAGGCGGACCTGAGGACGGGCACCGCGACGCTCGATGCGATGAGCCCACCCGAGGGAGGCAACATTCGCCGCGTCTCGGTCGACACGTACGAGGTCGCGCTCGAGATGCAGGCCCCGTAGCACTCGGCCGCCGCTATCAGCCAGGAGTCGTCCTCATGGAGCCCGTCGCAAACCCACCGTCGATCACGAGAATCTGCCCGGTGACGTAGGCGCTCGCGTCGGAGGCGAAGAACACGACGGCACCATCGAGGTCGGCCGGCGTGCCGGTGCGACCCTGCGGGATCCGCCGACGGAGTGACTCGACCCACTCGGGATCGCGAAACATGACGTCGTTCTGCGCGGTGTGAAACCACCCGGGGGCGATGCAGTTGACCGTGACGCCGTGAGGCGCCCATTCGTCGGCGAGGCTCATCGTCAGCTGGCGGATGCCGCCACGGCTCGCGGAGTAGGGACCGACGCCGGCGAACCCGAAAACGCTCGTCAGCGATCCGATGTTGACGATGCGGCCGAAGCCGCGGGCGATCATGCCGGGTGCAATCGCCTGCGAGACGAAGAACGCGCCCCGGAGGTTCGTGTCGACGACGCGATCCCAGTCCTCGAGCGTCACCTCGAGCGCAGGCTTGCGGGCGTTGCAGCCGGCGTTGTTGACGAGAACGTCGATGCGCCCGACCTCGACAAGGATCTCCTCGACGGCCGACTCGATCCTCTCGACGTCGCGAACGTCGAGCTCGACCGGGATGGCCCGCCTGCCGAGTGAGGCGATCTCGGCACACACATCGCCGAGAGCGGATGCGGACCGGCTGGTGACGACGACATCGGCACCCTCACGTGCAAGAGCGAGAGCCATGCCGCGGCCGAGCCCCCTGCTCGCGCCGGTCACGAGCGCGACTCTGCCGGTCAGGTCGAAGAGCGTCGATCCCATGCTCACGCGCCGTCACCGGGTGGGATCAGAATCACCTTCAGCAGGCCCGCGGGCGCGTCGTGGAGCTGCCCGAACCAGCGAGCGCCCTCCTCGAGCGGGGCAATCACGCTGATCAGCGGCTCGACATCGACCGCTCCCGTGGCGAGCAGCTCGACGCTCCTGCCGAGCTCGCCCGCGAACGCACAGACGCCGACCAGCGACAGCTCACCGGTGACGACCGCCTGGAGCGGCATGTCCACCACAGGTGTCACGTTCCCGACGAGAACGACCCGGCCACCGCGCCGCGCGCACGCGATCGAGGTCTGGATCGTCGCCGAAACGCCGACCGCCTCGATGACGACATCCGCGCCCCTCCCGCCGGTCGCCTCCACGACCCTGCTCACCAGCTGCTCCCGGTCGGCGCGGAACGTCACGTCGGCTCCGAGCTCTCGCGCCCTCTCGAGCCGTGCGGTATCGAGGTCGATCCCGACGATGAGCCCCGCCCGCTCCGCCCGGAGCGCCTGGATGACGAGCAGGCCGATCACCCCCGTCCCGACAACGACGACCGACTTGCCGGTCACGTTGCCCGCGCACGCAACCGCGTGAAGCGCAACGGCGAGCGGCTCCGCGAACGCTGCCCGCTCGAAGGGCAAGCCGTCCGGGATCGCGACGAGGGACCTGCCGGGCACCGCGACGAAGTCCGCGAACGCGCCGTCTCGGCGAAAGCCGGGGTACGACGCACCGACCACGGCCCTGCGCTCGCACAGGTTGCTGCGCCCCTCGAGACAGGCCGGACAGGCACCGCAGAACACCGTCGAGTCGAACACGACCCTGTCTCCTGCTCTCCACGCGCCGGCCTCACTGTCCGGTGGCTACGACGTGCCCCGCCGCCTCGTGCCCCATGATCACCGGCGGAATCCGCCGCCCGGAGGTGCCGTCGAACCCGTGGATATCGCTCCCGCAGATCCCGCAGGCGCGGACGGCGACGAGCACCTCGTCGCGGCCTGGCGCCGGAACGGGAACCTCTACGTATGACAGGGTGCTCAGAGCATCGAGACGGAGTGCACGCATCTCCGTCTAACGCTACCGCCCGGGAGAGGCGCGGTACGTCGCTTCGCGCGAAGCGGCATTGCTCATCCGGGTAGGCTCGCGGGGTGCGAAGTACGTCTGTTCCCGGACAAGCAGGGGTGGCTGTAGGTGTCGACGGATCCACAGGATGTATCGGTCTCGTTCAGTCGCGCACCGGCGAAGCCGGTTGCTCTGGCCGATGTTGCCGTGCTCCTCGACCCGGAAGACGACGTCGCCATTGCCAAGGCCCAGCTTGCCCCCGGCACGGTGCTCGTGCTTGTCCGACGGGCCCGACGTGCGCCTGGAACAGGCGATCCCGTCCGGCCACAAGCTGACGCTCAGGACGATTCCGGAGGGAGAGCCGATCCATCGCTACGGACAGGTCATCGGCACCGCCACCGAGACGATTCGGCCCGGCCGCCATGTCCACAGCCACAACCTCGCGATCGGGGAGGTCGGCCGCGACTACCGGTTCTGCGAGGCGTATTCGCCGGTCGCCGTCGTTCCGGAAGGCGAGCGGCGCTCGTTCCTCGGCTTCCGACGCCCCGACGGTCGAATCGGAACCCGCAACTACGTCGCCGTGCTCGCGTCGGTCAACTGCTCGTCGTCCGCAACCGTTGCCGTCGTCGATCGGATCACAAGCTCGGGAGTGCTCGCGGAGTACCCGAACGTCGACGGCGTGATCGGGCTGCCGCACAAGGGAGGCTGCGGCGCGCACATCGGCTCCGAGGCGCTCCAGCAGCTGCAGCGCACGCTCGCGGGAACGGTTCACCATCCAAATGTCGCCGGGTACGTGATTCTCAGCCTTGGCTGCGAGGTCAACCAGCCCGCGGACATGATCGCCGGAACCGACCTGGGTGAGGACGCCCCGCTCGTGATCACGATCCAACAGGACGGCGGCTTCGCGAAGACCGTCGAGGAGGGAATCGACGCGGTCCTCCGACTCCTCCCGTCGGCGAACCGATTCGAGCGGGAGCCGGTGCCCGCGTCCGAGCTCGTACTTGCGCTCCAATGCGGTGGTTCGGACGGCTGGTCCGGCGTAACCGCTAATCCGGGGCTCGGCAAGGCGTGCGATCTGATCGTGCGCCAGGGTGGGACGGTCGTTCTCGGGGAGACGACCGAGATCTACGGTGCCGAGCATCTCCTCACCCGACGGGCGAGCAGCCCCGAGGTCGGCGCTCGCCTCGTCGAGCGGATTCGCTGGTGGGAGGAGTACACCGCAACCTGGGGGGCGTCGATCGACAACAATCCGACACCCGGGAACAAGGCCGGCGGGCTGACCACGATCTACGAGAAGTCGCTCGGCGCGGTGGCGAAGGCGGGCTCGACACCGCTCAACCAGGTGCTCGCATACGCAGAGCGGGTCACCGCGCGGGGCGTCGTCCACATGGACACTCCCGGTTACGATCCCGTCTCCGTCACGGGACAGGTCGCCGGCGGCTGCAATCTCGTCGCGTTCACGACCGGTCGCGGCTCGGCCTTCGGATACAAGCCGGCGCCGTCGCTCAAGATCGCGACCAACAGCGAGCTGTTTGCCCGGCAGGAGCCCGACATGGACATCGATGCGGGCAAGGTCCTCGACGGCGTCAGCCTCGACGAGCTCGGTGAGGAGATCTTCGAGGAGCTTCTCGCCGTCGCATCCGGCAAGAGGACGAAGAGCGAGCTCGCCGGGGTCGGCTCCGAGGAGTTCAACCCCTGGATCCTCGGCGCTACCCTCTGAGAGGGCCGGTGCCGCGACCGGGCTTCTCCGCCTCGAGGGCCGACCAGACGCGTTCGGGCGTGAGTGGAAGGTCGCGGATGACGACGCCGGTCGCATCCGCGACGGCCGCAGCCAGGGCGGGTGCGGTGCAGAGGATCGCGCCTTCGCTGACGCCCTTGGAACCACCTGGCCCAGGCCCGTCGCCGTTCTCGACGACCGCGGACTCGAGCTCGAGAGGCATGTCCTTGCGTCGTCGGGATGCGGTAGTCGAGGGCCCCGAGGTTCCGGATCCGACCGCGGTCGTCGAGGAAGAGTTGCTCCATCAGGCTGTGTCCGAGCCCCATGATCGCCGCTCCCTCGTCCTGCATGGTTACCTGGAGCGGGTTGAGGGCCTTCCCGACATCGCCGACCGTGACATGTCGATGGATGAGCACCTCTCCCGTTTCGCCGTCGACCGACACCTCGAAGGCGGTGCAGTTGAACTCGTAGAACGCGGGAGCGCCACCGAGCGGGTGGTCGGCGTCGTCCTCCCGGCGCATCGTGCCGTTTCCGACGATCTCGCCACGGAGTCGCCCGAGCCCCTTCTGAAGGAGCGAGACGATCGAGTGCGGTTCGCCCTCGACGTGAACCTGGCCGCCGTTGATCTCGACGTTCTCGGCATCGACTCCGACCACCTCGGAGGCGAGAGATCTCAGTTGGCGGTGGACATCCCGGCAGGCGGCGAGGATGGCGTTCCCCATGAAGACCGTCGACCGGCTTGCAGATGTCTGGAGATCGAACGGAACGATCGCCGTGTCGCCGCTGACGACCGCGACGTCGTCGACGGTGACTCCGAACTCGTCGGCGGCGATCTGCGCGAAGATGGTTCGCGCGCCCTGTCCCATGTCCGAGGTACCGGCGTAGACGATCACGCTGCCGTCGAACAGCAGTCGCACCGTCGCCTGGGAGAGCCCGGTCGTGGCGCCCGCCTTGATCGCGACCGCGATGCCCCGGCCCCTTCCCTCCGGTCGCGGCCCATCCCATCCGATCGCCGCGGCGGCGCGCTCGAGGGACTGCTCCCAACGGCCGTCGGCCGGAACGTCGCCGGGGACGACCTCTTCGCCGTACCGAGCGAGATTGACACGGCGTATCTCGAGACCGTCGAGCCCCACGAGACGCGCGGCCGCATCCATCTGCGACTCGATCGCCCACGCGACCTGCGGGGTTCCGAAACCACGAAAGGCACAGCCGGAGTCGTGTTCGACAGGATCGCCCGCGCCACGATCCGCGCGTTGGGGGCGCGATACGGGCCGCAGGCCAGGTAGTTGGCCTTCGCGACGACGCGCTCGGCAATGTCCGCGTAGGCACCGACCAGGAAGTCGGATTCGATGTCGTGGAAGACCAGCTCGCCGTTTGCGCGGAATCCGCTTCGAACATGGATCGAGCACGATGTGCGCCGGACGGCCTGGAACGTCTCCTCGAGCGTGAGGACGAGCTTGCACGGACGTCCGGTCTGCAACGCGATCCACGTAAGGAGCGGCTCGAACTTCGGGTTCTGCTTGCCTCCGAACGCTCCCCCGGGGTCGGGGGCAATGACCCGTACCCGCGCAAGCGGCTGCTCGAACAGATCGGCGATCGTACGCTGCAGGAGGTACGGGTGTTGCACGGGGCTCCAGATCGTCAGGCCGTCGTCGTCGGCGCGGGCGATCGCCCCATGCGGCTCGATCGCGAAGTGGGTGACCATCGGGAACGAGTACGTCTGGTCGACGACCGCGACGTCGGTCTCGTCGATCGATCCCCATTCGTAGCGCCGCTCTCGAAGCACGTTCGAACGCGCGAGCGGATCGTCGGGGCGAAGGCTCGGGCTTTGCACGAGCGGAGCGTCCTTGGCGAGTGCCGCTTCGATCGTGAACACACCCGGCAACTCGGTGTACTCGACCCGGATCGCCTCCGCGGCGGCCTCGGCGATGTCCCGTGACTCGGCCGCGAGAGCGCAGACGGCCTCGCCGTGGTAGGTCGTCTCTCCGTCGGCAAGAAACGGACGGTCGCGGTAGACGGGCCCGAAACGCGGCACCGGCTGCGGCAGGTCGGCGGCGGTCACGACGCACGCGACCCCGGGCAGGCTCACCGCGTCCGCTGTATCGATGGAGTCGATCCTGGCGCAGGCGACATCGAGAGTGACGAGCTTGACGTGCAGCACGTTCTCGAGACGGATGTCCGCGAGGAATTGCTGGCTCCCGTTGACGCGCTCGCGGCCGCCGACACGCGCGACCGCCGCTCCGACCGCCGCGGCGCTCACGCCTCGGGCTCCGTGACGGCCTCGATCGCGCTCAGCATCCGGTTGTACCCGCCGCAGCGACACAGGTTGCCGGCAAGGCCCTCCTTGATCTCCGGCGTCGTAGGGCTCGGGTTGCCGTCGAGGAGGAACTGCGCCGAGACGATCATGCCCGGAATGCAGAAGCCGCACTGAACCGCACCGTGCACGAGGAACGATTCCTGAAGCGGGCTCAGGCCGTCTCCCGGCGTCAAGCCCTCGATTGTCGTGACTACCCGATTGTCGGCCTCGACGGCGAGCATCAGGCACGAGTTCACCGTGAGCCCGTCGACGAGCACCGTGCACGCACCGCACTCCCCGACGGCGCAGCATTCCTTCGCGCCGGTCAGTCCCAGATCGTCGCGGAGAACATCGAGCAGAGGCCGGAACACCGGGAGGTCGAGCTCGTGCTCGCGCCCGTTCACCGAGAGTGTCACACGCCGTCTGGAGCTCAAGGTGAGACCCATCCTGATCGCTCGATCGCAGTCGCGAGCGTTCTCCGCGCGAGCACCGTGATCATCGCCCGCCTGTAGTCGCTACTCGCCCGGATGTCGGTGATCGGGGATGCCTGGGCCAGGAGCGCCGCGAATCGCTCGTCCGCCCCGCTCCCGACCCCTGCGGCTGCGCTGTCGGACACGAGGAACGGCCGCGGCCCCACGGCACCGAGCCCGTACACGGGCCTGTCCGTCGGGATCGACGAGACAACAGACGCTGAGGACTGCAAGATCGACGCCCCGGCGTCGCGTGAGCCGGGAAAACGCGGCGCCGGTCCCCGGCGCGGGAGCGGGCAGCACGATCGCGGTGACGATCTCCCCCGCGGCCAGTACGGTCTCGCGCGGACCGAGGACGAAGTCGTCCACGCGAACACGGCGTTCGCCACCCGGCCCACAGATCACGACGTCTGCCCCGTACGCGAGCAACGCCGGCACCGTGTCGGCGGCCGGTGATGCGTTACAGAGGTTGCCCGCGAGAGTGGCACGATGCCGAATCTGAACCGACCCGACGACCGCAGCCGATTCCACGAGGGCGGGGAAGTCCCGACAGAGGTCCTCGCTCGCCGTCAGCTGAGCGAGAACGACGTTGGCGCCGATCGTCACTCCCTTCGGGCCGACGCGGATGTCCGAGGCCAACTCACGGATGTGCTTGAGGTCGACGACGGCGCGGGGCCGAATCGCGCCGTCACGTATCCCGACGAGGAGATCGGTTCCTCCGGCCAGCGCCATGACACCTCCGTCGGGCAGCGAGAGAAGATCGAGCGCCTCGGCCAGGGTGCTCGGGCGCTCGTAGTCGAACGCGCGCACCCCTAGCCGTCTCCCGGCCTGGCCACGCAGTCTCTCGGTTGCACCGCGACACCCGGTGAAGTTCGGTCGATCATCCGTGGTCGAGATCGAAGCGGTGACGAGGCAGGCGTTGGAGTAGGGCTGAGGCGACCGCGGCCATCTACCCGCTCAGTCTAGGGGAGTTGTCGGCAGACGAACGTGCCCGCGCCGCCTGCAGGCTGAGCATGACGACCGCCGCGACGATCAGGAGGCCCCCGAGCAACTGGACGCCGGTGAGCGATTCCTCGAGGACGAGAAACGCGAGGAGGACTCCTGCAAGCGGTTCGCCCACACCGAGAATCGAAGCGGCCCCCGCGCCGGCCAACTGCACACCCGTGTAGAAGAGCGCGATCGGAATCACGACGCTGATGACAACCGCCCCCGCGGCCCAGAGCCACGCCTCACCGCCGAGGTCGACGTCGATCCCGCGTACGGCTGTCACGGGAACGAGGACGACCAGGGGGCTCGTGAACATGAGCCCGCAGAGGACGAGTGGGGCGATGCCGCCGGTCGTGGTCAGTGCCCGCGCACTCAGAACGAGCCCGGCGACGCAGACCCCGGCGACGAGCCCGAGGACGATCCCCGCTGCACTCGCGCTCTCCGGCACGCCGATCGTGAAAGCGACACCCGCCGTGCCAAGTGCCAGGACAACGGCCCTGCGGGGGCCGAGCTCCTCGCCGAACAGGAGCGCCGCCCCGATGGCAACGATCAGCGGATAGCAGAAGAAGACGAGAACGACGAGCCCGACAGGCGCTCGCGCGAATCCCTCGAAGAGCGCGTAGGCGGCACCGAGCTGGAGCGCCCCGAGCGAAGCGCCGAGGGCGATTCCGCGCCGTGCCGGCCACCGCTCCCTTCGCGCGAGAGCGATCAGGACGAGCAGCGGGCCCCCGGCCGCGAATCGGAGCACGAGGAGCGTAAACGGCTGCCCACCCGCGTCGTAGAAGAGCTTCGAGAACACCCCGAGCGTCCCGAGCAAGAGCGCAGAGACGAGAACGAGCACGTATCCGTTGAGGGGTCTCGGCATTGGGGGCCCGGGCCTGGCAGTCGTCCTCTGCACCCGGGGCGACTCTACCGGGCTCACTCCCTGATTGGCGGGCGTCGGCGCAAACCGTCAGCCGCCATGGCGGATCGCTTCGTCGTAGAGCGGCTGCGCCAGGCCGCGCGCCTCGGGAACCTGAATCCGCTCGAACATCCAGGTGTGTTGCGCGCGTGCGCGGTCGAGATCGCAGGCGCCGCGCCTCGCCCAGGCGTAGGGGATGTCGATGTTGACCTCGAGGAACGAGAGCGAGTCCGCCGCCTGGAGGAGATTCGCGTCGGCGTCGCCGCCCGATTCGTGAAGCCGTATCAGGCGCTCCACCTCGGCGACGTACGCCGGATCGGCCTCCTGCTCGCGGAGCCACTCGCCAACGATGAGCGCCGACCGCTCCGAGTGCATGCGGCGGTACTCGAGGCCGGCCTCGGGAGCGACGGACAGGTCCAGTTCGGGCCCGCCGGGGAAGTGCCGCTCCATGTCGTGCGTGAGCGCTGCGAGCTGGAGCTCCTCGCTCGCCCCGGGATCGAGCACGAGCAGCCAGGTCAGGGCGCGACGGAGGTGCTCGGCGTTCCAGTACGGCTCGATCCACTCCGCCGCCACATCGATCAGCTCCCCGTCGCTCATAGCGTCGTCACGGGTCGTGACTGGAGGAGGAAGAGCGAGTCGCCGACGATCGCCCACTCGATGTCCTGGGGGCAGCCGAACCGCTCGGCGAGCGACGTCCCGGCCGCGACGAGCGACCTCAGCTCGTCGGGCGTGAGCACGCCGCCGTGAACGAGACGCTCCGTCTTCACCTCGCCCTGGCGGTCGACGATGTAGTGATCCGGGGTCACCTCCCCCGAGACGACCTGCTCCCCGAGCCCGAACACGGCCTCGACGAGAAGCCTGTCCCTTCTCTGGGCGACCGGGTCGACGGTGAAGAGGACTCCGGACTTCTCCGCCTCGATCATGGTCTGGACGACGACCGCCATCCCGAGGTCGTCGAGCGACCCCTTCTGCGAGCGGTAGAAGAGGGCGCGCTCGCTGAAGAACGACACCCAGCAGTCGACGACGCGGCGGCACACCTCCGCGCCGCCCTCGACCTCGAGGAACGTCTCCTGCTGGCCTGCGAAGCTCGCCTCCTCGGAATCCTCCGCGCAGGCAGACGAACGGACTGCCACCGACCCTCCGAGGCGCTCGTACGCAGCGGTGATCTCGTCGCACGGAGGCTCGCACGCAGCGACGATCTCCTGCGCGCCGACCCAGTCGAGATCGCGAGCGTGCGCCCGCAGGGCCTCTTCGTCGAGAAGGGACGCCATCACGTCGGCGCGGATCACGAACCCGGGCGGGACGTTGAGGCCTGCGGCCGCCATCGCCGCGAGACTTGCCCCCTTGCCGCCGGCAACCCGGAGATCGAGACAGGCGCTGTCGTCGAACCAGGTGACGACGTCAGTCATCGATGATCGCGACCGCGCGGACGGGCGCCGCCGTCGTACCCATCCACTTGACCGGGAAGACGGAGAGCTTGAAGCCGTGCGAGGGGAGCTCGTGGAGGTTCGTGAGGTTCTCGAGATGCCAGTAGTCCTCGTCCATCATCACGAGGTGTGCCTCCCAGAAGTGCTTCTGCTCGAACATCGCCCACACCGGCGGGTCGAACGTAATCGCGTCGACGCCCATCATCCGCACGCCCTTCGCGATCAGGTGCCGCGTCGCCTCCGCCGTCATGCCGCAGTGGTCGGTGCGATACCGCTCCTCGTCCTGATAGGCGCCTGCACCCGTGTGCATCAGCACGATGTCCCGCTCCTTCACGGTGTACCCGATCTTCTCGAGAGCCTCGTCGATCTCGTCGGGGAAGATCCTCGAGCCGGACTCCTTGTGCGTGAAGTCGAGCACCACGCCGTCCGAGTAGCAGTACTCGAGCGGAATCCCCTCGACCCCGGGCGCATCGGGGCCGCGAAGGTGCTTCACCGCGTCGACGTGCGTCCCGACGTGGTCGTTCTGCGAGATCATGTAGCTCGCGGTCAGCCAGGTCGCACCGTGCTCGGCCGCGCCGATCCGCTCGGCGAACTCCTCCCAGGTCTCGTGGATCCGCATGTCGGGCGGTGGCACCCGCGGGAACGTGAGCATGCCGGGGTGGACGGGCATCGACAGGTCGACCAGACGACTCATTGGGGCTCCTCATCGAGCATTGAGCGGAGGACATCGAAGTGCCGCCGCATCGCTGCGGCCGCTGCGTCGGGGTCCTTCTCGCGGATGGCGGCCAGGATCGGCTCATGGATCGCGACGATCTCGTCGAGACCGATTCCTGCCCGAAGGGACGTGATCATCGTGCGACCCTCGACCCGAAGCGAGAGCCAGACCTCGCCGAGGATCGAGTTACCGGAGGCGTCCACGATCGTGCGATGGAACTCGACGTCGGCGAGTACCTGCTCATGCCGATCGCCGGCTGCGGCGGCAGTCTCCATCGCGGTGAGATGCCGCTCGAGATCCGCGACCTCGCCGTCGAGCGCGGTGGTCGCGAGCCTGACCGCGACCTCCTCGATCGCCGACCGGACAGGGAAGATCTCGACCATCTCGGTACGAGAGACCGCTCGCACACGCGCACCGCGAAACGGCTCCGACTCGACGAAGCGGAGCACCTCCAGCTCGCGCAGAGCCTCCCGAACCGGCACCTGACTCGTCTCGAACTCGCGGGCCAGGCGCGTCTCGACGAGACGCTCCCCCGGCTGGTAGACACCGGCGATGATCCGCTCGAGAATCGTCTCCTTGATGTGCTCGCGGAGAAGGAGGCGCGTTGCCCTCATCGGGCAGCTGCAACCCGCTCGAGAACCTCGACGACGCCGGTCGCCCCGTTGACGCGAACCCGGTCGCCGGAGGCGATCACCTCGGTCGCGACGGACGTGCCGACGACTGCCGGGAGGCCGAACTCGCGGGCGACGACGGCCGGGTGGGACGCCACACCGCCCGCGTCGGTGACGAGGCCACCGATTCTCGTGAAGAGCACGACCCAGGCCGGGTTCGTCATCTGGCAGACGAGGATCTCGCCGTCCTCCACCTGGTCGAACTCGTCGGTCGATCTCACGAGCCGTGCGGCGCCCTCCACCACACCCGGGGATCCGGCCAACCCGTGGAGCACGTCCGACGCCTCGGACGGCTTGCGGTGGAACTTCTCGGGGAAGCCCCAGAGCGTGTAGTACGGGAACGCGAGCTGCGATTCGGTCGCGGTGCCGATCCATTCCGGCGGGCGGACGGAGAAGCTGTGCTGGCGCTCGTCCCGTCGGTTCCCGACGAGCGTCTTCGCGTCCAAGGCCCCGCGGTCACCGATCAGCACGCGGAGCTCGTTGTAGCGCAGGAACATGACGCTCTCGGCATCGTCGAGGACGTCGGCGGCAGTGAGCGCGCGGCCGATCGCGACGAGCACGAGACGGACGTACGCGTTCGTGGCCTGATCGATGTAGAAGTGGTGATCGGGCGTCAGCGGGTTCATTCGGAGCGAGAGCTCGAGAGCCTGCTCGAGCTGCTCACGCCCCTCACCCGCCGGAACGTCCTCGAGGAGCTCACGCTTCGCGGCCTCGAGGTCGTCCTTCACCGCCGCCAGCGTCGAGGGGAAGTCGTAGTCGGTTGCGAGGTAGGCGCGAATCGTCTCGACGATCGGGGCCGGGCTCTCACGCCAGGTCGGGTAGACGAACTCGTGCGACCAGATCGCCTTGTTTCCGAACTCCCGCCGGTGCGGGTCGAGCCACTCGGCGAGAAAGCGCCTCCCTCGCTCCGTTCCCTCGAGCGACCTCAGCACGGGCGCGGCGGTCTCCGCACCGAATGCGCTCGAGAGCTCGGCGTCCTGCTTGATTTCCTCCTTCATCTGCCAGAGCTGCTCGATCGCGTCCCAGTTCCGATCCTCGACCGAGCTCTGTAGGCGTCCCACGAGGGTCGGGTCGACGTCGCCCTTGACCTCGGCGATCGTGCCGTTCAACGCCATCGTGGCGGAGAACTGGGCGAAGTTCAGCATCCAGTGGATCTTCCAGTGGCGATCGTGCATGTCGATCGCGTCCTCGAGGAGTACCGCCAGCTCGACGAGCGACGGGTCACCGGCGAGGGCGTCGTCGATGTGCGCGAAGTTGCGCTCGATCTCCGGCCGAAGGCGATCGCGCCACCAGTCGAGGAAGTTCTCGGCGTAGAGCGGAAGCACGGCGCCGAGGTAGGCTCCGATCCCGCCCGCCCAGTCGCCGCGCGGCACGCGCGCCGTGTAGCGGCTCTGATACTCGGTGGACTCGACCGCGAGCGCCGGATCGGCCGGCAAGGCGGCGTGGTAGACGTAGCCGTTGACGTTCTTCGCGATCCAGTCAGAGGCAAACGGCGTCCCGAAGCGCCGGAACATGTGGTCGCACGTCAGCCACCAACCGCCGATGTCGAAGAACATCGGGGAGACGGGATTCGGGATGTGAAGATCGTCGAAGATCCAGAGGAGCTCGCGCTCGCCCTCGCTCCATTCGACCGGGAAGGCGTCGTCACCGTAGAAGCTGCCGAGCACCGGCTCGTTGCCGTTGGCTGTCATCGACTCGCCCTTTCATCTCTGATCGGAAGGCTCGTACCTGAGGCTACGGTATAATCGCTTATGTCTAATCTGTCAAACCCGTCGCCGGGATCGAAGGAGGGCGACGCAGGATCCATGACGCACCACGTGGCGCCGGACGGGCGCATCCTCGGCAGTGGAAGGGGTCGGAGACAAGATGGATGAGCTCGGGCAGTTCAGGCTGGACGACCGCGTCGCGATCGTCGCAGGCGGATCCGGTGGAATCGGCGTCCGCACCTGCGCCGCCCTCGCCGGTGTCGGAGCGAAGGTCGCCGTCATCGGCCGGTCGGCCGAGCGCCTCGTGGAGCCCACGGGCGCCGTCGCGTCGGCCGGCTCGGAAGCGCTGGCGGTCGTCGGAGACATGACGGTGAAGGCCGATGCCGACCGCGCCGTGGCCGAGACGCTGGCCCGGTTCGGGCGCGTGGACGTCCTCATCAACGCGATCGGCGGCGGCGCAGGAGCAGTCCTGCACAACGCAGAGGACTACCCCGAATCGGACTGGGACTGGATCTTCGACCTGAACCTGCGCTCGACGCTGCTCCCCTCGCAAGCCGTCGCGAGAGCGATGATCGCGGCCGGGAACGGCGGCCGGATCCTCAACCTCTCCTCGGTGCGTGGCCAACTCGGCCTCAACGCGGGCTACTCGGCGTACGTCGCGGTCAAGGGCGCGATCAACGCCCTCACGCGGCAGCATGCGACCGAATGGGCGAAGCACGGGATCACCGTGAACGCTATCTCCCCCACCTTCGTTCGCACTCCCCAGGTCGAGAGCATGCTCGCCGACAAGGTGTTCTACGAGAAGCTCATCGCCCGGATCCCGCTCGGCCGAATCGCGGAGCCCGACGATCTCGTCGGCGCCATGCTCTTCTTCTGCTCCGACGCCTCGTCGTTCGTCACAGGGCAGATACTCACGCTCGACGGCGGGCTGACGGCGACCCAGTGAGCGGCTGGACCCCGGCGCGCGCGCGAAGACTCGACGAGATCGCAGGGCCTGACGGGATCATCGTCGGAGCCGCCGTCGACCACCGGGACTCGCTGAAGACCGCCCTCTCGCGCAAGGGCCTTCCCACTCCGACCGACGCGGGCCTCTCGGACCTGAAGGTCCGGATCGCGCGGGCGCTCGCCCCCGCGGCGACCGTGTTCCTGCTCGATGCCGAGTACGGAGCGGCGCAGGCGCTCGCGGCAGGCGCCGTTCCCGGTGACGTCGCGCTGGTCGTGCCACTCGAGGCACAGGGCTACGGCGATGTTGCGGAGAGCCCTCGGACGACGTTCCTCCCCGGCTGGTCGCCGCTCCAGAGCGCGCGACTCGGTGCAGCGGGTTGCAAGCTGCTCCTCCCCTACCGGGCCGACAACGCGGAGCAGGCGGCGAGGCAGGACGACGTCGTCCGGGCCGCAGTCGAAGGCTGCCGCACAGCCGGGGTCGCTCTCGTTCTCGAGCCGATCGTCTACGGCGATCTGGACCCGGACCGGTTCGCCGAGCTCGTCGTCGAAGGGGCAACGCGACTCGCGGCACTCGGCCCCGACGTTCTCAAGGTGCAGCACCCCGGCTCGTCGGAGGCGTGCTCCGCACTGGATGCGGCCTGCGGCCCCGAGGTGCCCTGGGTGCTGCTCGGTGGTGGCGCAGACGGCCCGACCCTCGAGCGACAGATCGCCGAAGCGTGCACGGCGGGCGCGAGCGGCTTCATCGTCGGCAGGACCCTGTGGGACGTCGCACTCGTCGCCGACGAGAGCGAAGCGGCGGAGCGACTGAGCGCGACCTCCCTCCCACTCTTCGAGCGGCTCGGCGCGGTCGCCCGCGAGCATGCGACACCGTGGCGCAATCGCGTCGGCGAGATCGCAGCGCCGCGCGCGGGCACGCTCCCCTAGCGGGCGAGCAACTCCTCGACCTCCGCCGCCGTCGGCATGTCGTCCGCACACCCGAGCCGCGAGGCAACGAGCGCGCCTGCGGCGTTCGCGAACTGCAGCATCCTCTCCAGGGGCCAGCCGGCGAGCAACCCGTGACAGAGCGCGCCGCCGAACGCGTCCCCGGCGCCGAGCCCGTTGACGACCTCGACGGGGATCGGCGGAACGACGATCTCCTCGGTCTCCGTCGCGCCGAGGACGCCCTCCGGGCCGAGCTTGACGATCGCGAGCTTCGCCCCGAGATCGAGCAGCGCCCGCGCAGTGTCCGCGGGGGTCAGGTCACCGACGACGGGGATCGCCTCCGTCCTTCCGCCCACGACGACCGTGGCGCTCGCGACGGCGAGGCGGCCGAGTCGTCCGGCCTCCGACTCGCTCGACCAGAACATCGGCCGGTAGTCGAGATCGTGCACCGTGATCGGCGCCTTGCTCCGCGCCTCGAGTGCGGCGAGGGTCGCGGCACGACTCGGCTCGGCCGAGAGCCCTGTTCCGGTCGTCCAGAAGAGCGGCACGGCCGCGATCTCGGCCAGGTCGAGCTCGGCGGGAGCGATCGTCATGTCGGGCGCTGTCGGCTCGCGGTAGAAGAGGAGCGGGAAGTCGTCGGGCGGGAAGATCTCACAGAAGACGACGGGTGTTCTCAGGCTCGGGTGGGTGCCGACGCGCGACGCGTCGACGCCGAACTCCTGCAGTGCCTGCCGGACGTACGGCCCGAACGGGTCGTCGCCCACCTTCGTGATCACCGAGCTCGACCGGCCGTACCTCGCGGCCGCGACCGCGACATTCGTCGCCGAGCCGCCGAGCATCTTGCGGAACGTGCGCACGTCGGCGAGCCGGACGCCCAGCTGCTCGGGGTAGAGATCGACGCCGACGCGCCCCATCGTCAGCACCTCGAGGCCGCCCGGTGAGCGCGGAGCTGGCGGATCAGTCACTCGGAGCTCCGCCTGGCGCCCGCCCCTCTCGGAGCTTCCGGCCGCGCGGAGCGGCCGGAAGCTCGTCGGGGGCATCTGTCGGAAGCGCGCTTCCCCTCAGCGGAGTGGCTTGAGGTGGGTGAAGGGCTCATCGTCCGGGAGCTGGTCCCACGCAAGCGTCTCGTCCTGCGCCGGGACGTAACGCGGCTCCACACCGAGCTCCTGGAGGACGATGTTGCGCGCCTGCGGGATCGCGCTCGCCTTGTAGAAGGCGAGGTGCCGGTTGAAGCCCTGACGCCCGAAGCCGCAGTCGGTCGAGAGCACGAGCTTGTCGGCAGGGATGTACTCCAGAGCCCTGCGCACGCGGTCGGCGACGACCTCGGGGAAGTCCGCCTGCAGCGTGCGGTGGCTGACGACCCCGACCGCGACCTTCTTCTTCAGCGAGTCCTTGTAGGGCGCGAAGAGCGGCAGCTCCTTGAGGTCGTTCTCGGTCGCCTCGATCGTCCACACGTCGCCCTTGAGCCGCTCGAGGTAGATCTCGACCGAGTTGGCGTACGACTCGTCGGAGAACACCTTCTGCATGTTCGGGTTGCCCCAGCAGGTGTGGATCCAGACCTCCACGTCGTCGAGCCCTTCGATCTCGCGGTTGAAGCAGTCGACGAGGAAGTCCAGGAGCTTCGTCTCGTTCGGGTAGTAGCAGGCCATGAAGTGGAGCGTGGGCTCCTCGATCTGGATCACCTTGCAGCCCGACGCAGCGAGCTGCCGGAGCTCGAGGTTCATCGCCTCGGCCATGTCCCACGTGAGCTGCATCTTGTCGTCGAGGTCGTAGTGATCCGTGTGGCTGTCGAGGAAGAACGCCAGCACCTGCGCCGAGCACGAGCCGAACTTGATCTGCTTGCCCGAGGCCGCACTCTGCTGCCCGATCCGCCAGATCTTCGCGTACTCGAGCGGATTCGCCGGGTCGTGCTCGACCTTCCCGACGACCGTCGGCCAGCGCCACGTCTTGTAGATGGAGTCCAGCATCGTGCCGACCGGATAGGCGAGCAACGGTGAGCGGGTATTGCGCGTCTGGAGCTCCTCGTGCTGGAGGCCCTTCCAACGCTGCAGCGGGTAGTGGTGCCACGAACGCCCGGCCACGTCCTCGTCGAGGTGGTAGTCGCCCGTTGTGAGAATGTCCAGCCCCGCACGCTCCTGATCGGAGATCACGATCGCGTGCGCATCCGTGAACTGCTCGCGGAACCACGGATCCATCATCGCCGTGTCGAGCGGGCGGCCCCACATGTTCGCCGTGTACCAGCGTGGCCGGGGCCATGAGCCCGTCACCGTCGCTGGGAGCATGAGATCCTTCGTCGCGGTAAAGATAGCTGCCTCCCCGTTGACATCGGCTCCCGGGGTCGAGAGCGCAGTTAGGGTGATACTACGCGTCCCGAAAACGCCGGGAAGCGGTACCCGACGGGCAATATTCGACCTGCGAACATGACCACCGGCACACACACCGACCCCTTGCCGATCGGATCCTCGGCATCCGACCTGCCGACGCCGGCGGTGCTCGTCGACCTCGACAGGCTCGAGGCGAACCTGGCCTCCTGGCAGCGGGAGATCACGTCGTCAGGGGCTCGGTTCCGGCCGCACGTCAAGACCCACAAGGTCGTCGAGATCGCCGCCCGCCAGCTCGAGCTCGGCGCCTGCGGGATCACGGCGGCGAAGGTCTCGGAGGCCGAGGTATTCGTCGCCGCCGGCGTTCGAGACGTCGTGATCGCCTTCCCGATCCTCGGCGTCGACAAGTGGCAGCGGGTGGCCGACATGGCGGCGAACGGCACCGCCGTCTCGGTGAATGTCGACAGCACCCTCGGAGCGGAGGGCCTGAGCGACGCCGCATCGCGGCGCGGGACGTCCATCGGCGTTCAACTCGAGGTCGATACGGGTCTCAATCGGGTCGGGTTCCGGCTCGACGAGATCGACGGGCTCGAGGCGCTGGCGCGCATCGTGATGTCACTGCCCGGCCTCGAGCTCGAGGGCGTCACCACCCATCGCGGCCTCGGGTTCGCGGGCGCGGCAGCGATGACCCCCACCGAGGCCGGCCTCGCCGAGGGACGACTCGTCGTGGAGAGCGCCGAGCAACTCCGCGCCCGGGGCATCCCGATCCGGGAGGTCACGGCCGGCAGCACGATGACCGGCCGCACCGTGGCGACGGTGCCCGGCATCACGGAGGTCAGGGCGGGGACGTACGCCTTCAACGACCTGATGCAGCTCGGCTACGGATCGGCCGACCCCGGCGACCTCGCCCTGAGCATTCTCTGCACCGTCGTCAGCCATCGGGGCGACCGGGCCACGATCGACGGCGGGTCGAAGACGTTCGCCGGCGACTACCGGTTCGAGGACGCCGCTCTCGGCGAGTCCGGGTTCGCCAGGGCCGTCGACCGTCAAGTGCTCGTCGGCCGCCTCTCCGAGGAGCACGGGATGATCACGAGCCACGCGGATGCCGTCGCGCTCGGCGAGAAGGTCGCCTGGTTCCCGACCCATGTCTGCCCGTGTGTCAACCTCGCGGACGAGATCTTCGGGGTCCGAGACGGCCTCGTCGAAGCCGTGTGGCGCGTCGCGGCCGGCAGGAAACGCTCGTGAGATAGCACGGCGTCACCCGTCGGAGCGAGCATGCCGGTTCTAGGGGCCCCACGCCTGGGGGGACAGCCCGTCGGCGTCGAGCGGTCGCCGAAGCGCCGTTCGCATCAGCACGCGCCGGTCGGGCACCGCGATCACGGACAGGGTCAGCCGTCGCCCACGCCCGGAGACGCCGTCGATGAACGCAAGGTGACGACCGTCCGCTGACCACGCGGCGCTGCGGGCGTCGCCGACGACGAGCCGCTCGCCACGCCCGTCCGGCCCGATCGTGTAGATCGCGGTGCGCCGCGGGTCGGAGCGCGTGAACACGATCTGCTCGCCGTCCGGTGACCACCTGGGCTCTCCGTCGATGGTCTTGATGAACGGTGACCGGGTCAGCTGGACGATCCGCCGATCGGAGATCCGGATCGTGAACAGCCGGTATGGATCGGCGGGCTCCGCACCGGGGAGGGAGGCCGCGAGCACGATGGTCGCCCCGTCGGGCGACCAGCCGACCTCGCCCATTCCCGCCGCCCGCAGCAGGAAGCGCGGCTGCGTGTCCCGGGGCCCGAGCACGAAGAGGCCGACTGCGAACTCGGAGCTACGATCGTCGTAGGGAACGGTGAAGGCCAGCGTCCGACCGTCCGGAGACCAGGCGATCGAACGGAAGGCGGGGCGCGACGACGGCACGAGGACGCGCTGATCCCGCCCCGTCCGGTCGACCGAGACGATCTCGTGGACGTACCCGGTTCCCGTCTTCGCAGGGCGCTGGCGGATGAATGCAAGCCGACCGCCCTTCGACCAGGTGGGATCGAAGTCCTCGGAGCCTCGTGGGGCGCTCACCAGACGGGCGCCGGTTCCGTTCGCGCGCATCACGACCAGCCGCGCTCCCCGTGCGAACCCGATTGCCCGCCCGTCCGAGGAAGACACCGCGTGGGAGTCGAACTCGCCGTACCGGCACTGGCATACGCGCGTGGGCTTCGGCGGATCGGTGAGCCGCGCCAGCCCGGAGCCATCACTCCGGACGCTCCAGATGGCGCGATGCCCGGAACGAGCACTCGCAAAGACGATCGCGCTGTCGCCCTCGGTGCGGGCCGCCGGCGCCGCGAACGGCAGAGCAAGCAGCACCAGCCCCACAGCAGCCCCCGGAGACAGTACTCGCCGCAGCCGAAGACGCCACGGGGCGGAGCGAGACGGCCTCAACGACAACCGTCCAGACGCATCGCCGTGCGCGCTCCGATCAGCCGGTCGAGCGAGCTTCGAGCTCGAACACGCCTTCGTCGCCGGCCGCGGAGACCACCCCTGCCCCCGTTGCGCCGTCGAACACGTGGAGGCGACGCGGGTCGAAGCCGATGAGCACATCGGAGCCCGGCTCGGGAGCAAGCGCAGGGGCAACCAGCGCCTTGACGACGTGGCGCCCGAGGTGGAGGTCGACGACCGTCTCTCCTCCGAGCGGTTCCGTCACGAAGACGTTGGCCTCGGCCCGGCCGTTGCTGCCGCCGATCTGGACGTCCTCCGGCCTGACGCCGAGCACGCACGGCGCGCCGTCGACGATGGCGCCGGAAGCGGGAGCGGACGAGAGCACCTTGACCGAGAACGCCGGGTGGACGACGCGTACGACCCCGTTCGACGTCTCGAACGTGCAGGGAACGAAGTTCATCGGCGGGCTGCCGACCACCGTCGCGGTGAACTGGTTCGCAGGGCGGTGGTACACGTTCTCGGGTGTGTCGACCTGTTGGATGACACCCCGGCCGAGCACCGCGACCCGATCCGGCATGCTCATGGCCTCGATCTGGTCGTGCGTGACGTAGACGAGCGTGCGGTGGAGATCGCGCTGCAGGCGCTTGAGCTCGACCCGCATCTCGAGACGGAGGAGCGCGTCGAGCGCGGACAGCGGCTCATCGAGCAGGAGCACGCGTGGATCGCGCACCATCGCGCGCCCGAGCGCGACACGTTGCCGCTCGCCGCCCGACAGCTTCCCGGGCTTCCGCTTGAGGAGGTGGTCGATGTGCAGCACAGCCGCGGTATCCCCGACGCGCTTCTTGATCTCGGCCTTCGGCGTCTTCGCCTGCTTGAGGGGGAACGCGAGGTTGTCGAACACGTTTCGGTCGGGATAGAGGGCGAGGTTCTGGAACATGATCGCGATGTCGCGATCGCCGGGGTAGACGTCGGTGATCCGCTCGTCGTCGGCGAACACATCACCCGAGACCGGCTCCTCGAGCCCGACGATCGTCCGCAGGAGCGTGGTCTTGCCTGCCCCGGGGGGTCCGAGCACGGCCATGAACTCCCCGTCCTCGATCGAAAGGGAGACATCGTTCAGTGCGGTCACCGCGCCGAAGCTGACCGTGACGTTCTCGAGCCGCACGGAGGCCACTAGAGCGACACCGCCAGGGACGTCTCGTCATCGAACAGCAGCTGCCGGGAATCGTCGAAGACGAGCCCGACGTTCTCGCCCACCCGCGGCCGCTCGCCCGGCGTACCGACGACGCGGAAGCTGTGGCCGCCCACGTCGAGGTGGATCACGTCCCTGGAGCCGAGCGGCTCCACGAGGTTGACCTTCCCCTGCATCGTCACCCCGGGCACGTCCGGCGCCACGAGTTGGACGTTCTCCGGCCGGATGCCGAGCGTCAGGGTGCGCCCACTTGCGCCGGCCTGTTCGCCGAGCACCTTCTCCGCCGGCAAGAAGTTCATCTGGGTAGAGCCGACGAAGCCGGCGACGAACTTGTTCGCCGGCTTGTTGTAGAGGTCGTCCGGAGTACCGTACTGCTGCAGCCGGCCCAGATCCATGACGGCGATGTGGTCGGCCATGCTCATCGCTTCGACCTGATCGTGCGTGACGTAGACCATGGTCTGACCGATCTCGTGCTGGATCCGCTTCAGCTCGGCGCGCATGTAGGCCCGGAACGCGGCGTCGAGGTTGGAGAACGGCTCGTCGAGGAGGAAGATCGCCGGCTCGACGATCATGCTGCGGCCGAGCGCGACCTTCTGCATGTCGTTCACCGACAGCCGCGACGCGTTGCGGTCGAGCATCTCCTCGAGCCCGAGAACGCCCGCAATGCGCTCGACGTCGGCGCGGATCGACTCCTTCGAGGGCCGCGGCTTGCGGACGCGCAGGCCGAACGAGAGGTTCTGGGCCACGGTCATGTGGGTGAAGATGGCGTAGTTCTGGAAGACGAAGCCGACCGTGCGTGCGCCCGGCGGCAGCTTCGTGATCGGCTGCTGGTCGAAGTAGATCTCACCGCTCGTCGGCTTCTCGAGACCGGAGATCATGTTCATCGTCGTCGTCTTGCCGCAACCGGAGGGGCCGAGCAACGCCACGAAGGAGCCGTTCGGAATCGCGAGCTCGAGGTCGTTCACGGCGATGAGCCCGCCCGGGAACTTCTTGGTCAGGTGCTGGAGTTTGATCTCTGCCATTAGCGCTTGATCGCACCGAAGGTGAGGCCACGGACGAGGTACTTCTGGATCGAGAGGCCGAAGATTGCCGGCGGGATGATCAGGATCACCGCGAGGGCCGCCTGCTTGCCGTACTCCTGGCCGGCGCTCCCGGACTGGAGCGCCTGCAGGAAGACCGGCGCCGTTCGAGCGTTGTCCTGCGTCATCACGAGCGCAATCAGGAAGTCGCTCCAGTTGAGGATGAAGACGAAGAGAGCGGTCGCTGCGAGCCCACCCTTCACCTGGGGCAGGACGACCTTGAAGAATGCCCCCCAGTGCGTGCATCCGTCCACGATCGCCGCATCGGAGATCTCCCGCGGTACCTCCTGGAAGAAGCTGCGCATCAGCCAGACGACGAACGGGAACGTGATCGCGCCGTAGATGATGATCAGCCCCCAGAGAGTGTCCCAGAGCTGGAGATAGACGAACATGAAGAGCAACGGGATGATGATCGCGATCGGGGGGAACATCCGGAGCTGCAGAATCTGGAACGGCAGGATGCGGCCTCCAGAGCGGAAGCGCGCGATCCCGTAGGCGGCGAGGACCCCCACGAACAACGCGAGCAACGTTCCGCCGGTCGCGGCGATGATGCTGTTCTGGATGTAGGGGACCGCCGAGTCGTTCTTGCCACCCGAGAAGATCCCCCCGCCCTCGATCGTGACGCCGAAGATGCTCTTGAAGTTGTTCAGCGTCCACTCGGCAGGCCACCAGTAGATCTGTCCGGGCGGATTCCACTCATCGGGCGGCTTGAAGGCCATCGTGACCGTCCAGTAGAGCGGGAAGCCGTAGATCACGGCCAGGAGGAGGATCGACAGCCAGCGAGCAAAGGGGCGAATGAAGCCGAAGACCGAACGCCGCGGGGCGACGAGCTTCGGGTGCGACGCCGTGGGCGCGGCGATTTCCGGCTCGACCGTCGTCATCAGCTCGCCGCTCCGGCGCTCGCGAACGGCTCGACGCTCGTCCCGCCGTGCGTGTCGCCTGTCTCGAGCTCCTCGAGCGTCGCCGCGTCCTGCCCCGCCTCGATCGGACGAACGGCGAAAGCACCGGCGATCGTGACCATGATCAGGACGATCAGCGCGGCTGCGCAGGCGTAGCCCCAGCGGGAGTTGATGATGACCTCGCGATACATCCAGACGGAGATCGTCGTCGAGGCGTCGCCGGGGCCGCCCTGGGTCAGCAGGTAGACGGCGTCGAAGACCTTGAAGACCTCGATCGAGCGGATGATCAGCGCGATCAGGATGATCGGCTTCATCATCGGCAGGATCAGGTAGCGGAACTGGTGCCAGGAGTTGGCGCCGAGAATCCGCGCCTGGCTCATCTGGTCCTCGGGTAGCGCCACGAGGCCGGAAAGGAGTATCAGGAACATCAACGGCGTCCACTGCCAGATGTCGACCACCATCGCCGACCAGAGGGCGAGGCTCGGATCCTGGAGCCAGAGGACCTGAACCGGGTGCCCGAGCAGAATCGCGAGGCCCTCGTTCAGCGGCCCGTCGACCTGGAAGATCATGAAGAACACGAAGCCCGAGACGGCCGGAACGACCATCATCGGCAGGAGGAAGAACAGCGTCAGGACACCGCGGCCCGGAAATGTCTTGAGGAAGAGCATCGCCAGCGAGAAGCCGATCAGGAACTCCATCCCGACGGCGACGACCGTGTAGAGAACCGTCCGCCACAGGGCCATCCAGAAGCTCCCGTCGTTCAGCGCCTCCCAGTAGCCGTCGAACCAGTACCAGTACTCGTACGCATGCCAGACGTCGGAGCCGCTCGTGGGCGTCCAGGCGGTGAAGCCGAGGTAGATCGCGAGAACGGCCGGAAACAGCACGATGAACATCATCACGAGCTGCCCCGGAGCGATCAGAAGGCTCGCGACTGACTTCTCACTACGGCCACCAACACTCGGCAGGCGCCCCTTGGGCGCCTGCCGAGTGGTGTTGTCGTCGGTGGTGTTTGTCATGCGTCCTTGCTCGGGCTACTTGATGATCGGTGCGCTCGGGCCGTAGCGACCCTTGGGCGGGAACTGCTTGTAGCTCGCCTTGACCACCTTCGCCTGCCTCGCCTTGCCGAGACGGTCGGTGATCTTGTTCCAGCGCTGCTCGACGTTCGCCATTGCCTTCTCCGGCGACTGCTGCTTGCTGAGCATCTTCTGCAGCTCCTCGTCCAGCGCCTGGTTGTACTCGCCGGCTCCGCGGATCGTGATCGGCGGCACCGAGCGCGGGATGATCTCCTGCAGCGCCTTCATGCCGAACGGCTTGTAGGACGCCTTCGCGAGCGGATCGTTGAACGTGATCTTGTGGTGCGGATCCTGGTACCCGGCCGGGTTGGCGGTCAGGTACGTGTACATCCGCGCTCCACCGGCCCACTGCAGGAACAGGTAGGCCGCCTCGTGGTGGCTCTTCGGCGCGAACGCGTTCACGCCGTAGGAGATGTTGTAGTGCATCGCAACGCGGCGAACGAGCTTGCCCTTGACGATCCGGCCGGGCTGGACATCGGTGCGGAGGAACTTGCCGAAACCCTTGTCCAGGTCCTTGTTGCCCGGGACGATCTTGGTCACGTTCGCGAACGTGCCGCCCTGCACGCCGTTGCCGGCACCGAAGGTCTGGTACTGCGAGATCCAGTCCTTCGAGAGGTTGCCCGGCTCGGACCACTGCAGCGAGCGGAGATGCTCGGTCGCGGCCCGGATGCCCGCCGTGTTGTTGACGTTGGCCGAGCCGTCCGGCTTGAAGTAGTACTGGTTCGGATCGGCGCTCGAGACGAAGCGGTGCTGCCAGTTGACCTTGCCCCAGAACGGGCCCTTCCGCTCGACCGAGCCGTACAACGGCTTTGCCGCGTTCGGACGGTGGAAGAACTCGGCGATCTTCGCCTGATCTTCCCACGTCTTCGGGAACACGAGCGGCTGCCCGTACTTGTCCTCGAAGTTGGCCTGCTCCTTCTTGTTGTGGAACAGGTCGTAGCGGTAGACGTACGGCTGGGTGTCGTTGTCGAACGCGACCCAGTACGTGCGCCCGCCGTACTGCGTGAACAGCTGCACGGTCGGCCGGCCGCCGGCGTACCCGTACTTCGGGTCGTTCCAGCTCGGCTTGTACTTGGCGACGTAGTCGTCAAGCGGCCGGAGGAGGCCCGAGTTCGCGTAGTCGCCGGTGTCCTCGATCGCTCCGGTGACGACGTCGAAGCTGCCGTTCTTCGTCGACGCGTTGCGGATGTTGGTCTGATACTCGGTCGCGGGGTCCGTCTCGACGAACTTGATCTTGATCCCCGTCTCCCGCTCGAAGATGCCGACGACCGACGCCGTCGAGCCCTTGGGGAACTTGTTCTCGAACTGCGGCCGCGAGAAGTTGAGCGCCTGGACGACGAGCGTGCTCGGCGCCTTCCCCGCCTTGCGGAGGGCCTTCAGGGCCAGGATCGCCCGCCCCTCTTCCGAGTTCGCCGGGTACTGATAGCGCTCGGCACCCTTGAACCCGGTCGGCCCACCGATCATCCCGGGGGCGAGACCGTTCGCCAGAGCTGCGTTCCGACTGGCCTTCGCGACTCCCGGGGCTGCTACCGCGAGACCCGCAACAGCGGCCCCGGCGACGAACTTGCCACGGGAGACCGAGGGCCCCGAACCTGGAGCGTCGGTCGCCTCTGACTTCTTCGTGCTCGTTTCTTCCTGCACAACCCCTCCTTCTACACCGAAGGACTGGCCGACCTCAACCCCGCCCGGCCTCCTGCTCTCCCACCATCGGAAGAGCTTCTAGAGTCCGGCCGTCGCCTTGACGTCGGTCAATGACATGGACAGATGCCACAACTCAGACGAACAAACACCCTGGAAAGTTGCTCCGCGTGGCCCGCGCAATGCGCGACGGGCCGTCGCTGGGCCTGAGAACGTTTGCACGCTCACAGCCCCGGGACCGATCCACTGATCAGAACAGTTGCCACCCACCGGCGGAGTCATATCAGGCTCCGCGATCGATGTCCAATCGCAACTGGTTGCGCGCGGGGGCCGGATACCGATACCGTGTGCAGATAGTGACCGCGGCCCGCACGGAGCCCGAGCTCCTCGCAGCACACGAACCGGCACCGGCGAAGCCCCGCGTCCAGTCCGTCGCGCGTGCCGCCTCGATCCTCGTCGCCGTCGGGGAGAGCGAGTCGGGACTGACGACCCGGGAGATCAGCGAGCGTGTTGCGATCAACCGGCAGACGGCCTACCACCTGATCCACACTCTGACGGGCGCCGGCATGCTGACCCGGAACGAGCGTGGCCGCTACGTGCTCGGGCTGCGCGTCGGGACGCTCGTCGAGGGCTTCGGTCGCCATCTCGCTCCGCCCGAGCGGCTCACCCCGCTCGTCCGCCGGGTCGCGAGCGAGACGGGTGAGACCGCGAACGCCGCCGGCTGGGTCGAGGGCGAGATCGTGACGCTGTCGGTCGTCCGCGGCGAGAACGCCGTCCAGGCGTCCGCCGTACCCCAGGGACTCGCCGCCGACGGTCATGCGCGCGCGTCGGGGAAGCTCCTGCTCGCCTACGCGACGCCGGCACGCCGGAACGAGTACATCGAGCGTCACGTGCTGACGCAGCGGACGCCGAACACGATCACGAGCCGGGAGGCCCTCGAGGAGGAGCTCGCCGAGATCCGCCGCCGCGGCTACGCGTCCGATCGCGAGGAGTTCACGCTCGGGCTCTGCTGCCTCTCGGTGCCTCTCGACGGCGGTGGCGCCCCGTACACGCTCGGGCTCTCGGCCCCGGCAGACCGCTTCGCGGCGTCGGAGACGGCGTACCTCGACGTCCTGATCCGCTGCGCGGCGGCCGCCACCGGACGGACGGAGGGCGACGCGCGCTGATGGAGTTCCTCGTCCGGATCGCGATCCACCTGCCGGCCGAGATGACGGTCGCCGAGCGCGACGACCTCGGCGAACGCGAGCGCCTCCGGGGACAGGCTCTCCGGGAGGCGGGCAACCTGGTGCGGATCTGGAGGATCCCCGGACGGCACGCGAACGTCGGCGTCTGGCAGGCCACCGACGCGACAGAACTCCATGATCTCCTGACAACGTTGCCGCTCTTCCCGTGGATGACGATCGACGTGCAGCCGCTCGCTAGGCACCCGCTCGAAGCCGAGTAGTGGTCACTATTTGATGAGCGCATCAGTTCTTGACGAGAGTTGGTCCGCAGACATAGACTGACACCGAGGTGACCGTCGCAGCCGACACCACCGTACTGACACCGCTCCTCGCGTATCGGCAGATGCTGCTCATCCGGCGATTCGAGGAGCGGTGCCTCGAACTGAGCACGGCGACCCCACCCGCAATGGCAGGCTCGCTGCACTTCTGCGCGGGCCAGGAGGCGATTCCGGTCGGGGCGACGGCGGCGCTGAGAAGCGATGATCGCGTCGTCGCGACCTACCGCGGTCACGGCTGGGCGCTCGAGCGGGGCATCGGGATCGACGAGTTGCTCGCCGAGTGCTGCCACCGCGCCACCGGGGTCAACGGCGGCCGCGCAGGCTCGCCGTACGTGATGGCACCCTGGCTCGGTTTCGTCGGAGAGAACTCGATCGTCGGCGCCGGAGTTCCGATCGCCGCCGGTTGCGCGCTGGCAAGCGTCTACCTCGAGACGGGTCGCATCGCGGTCGTCTCGTTCGGAGACGGCGCGATCAACCAGGGGGCTCTGCACGAAGGCATCGCCTTTGCGGCAGCACGACGCCTGCCCGTCGTCCTCGTGTGCGAGAACAACGGCTGGTCCGAGATGACCCCGATCTCGGAGACCGTGCCCTTCCCGCGGCTCGCCGATCGCGCCCAGGGGTACGGGATCCCCGCCGTGACGATCGACGGGTGCGATCCGTTCGCCGTCCGCGACGCGATCGCGGACGCTGCCGCACGAGCGCGGGCGGGCGAAGGACCAACGTTCGTCGAATGCGAGACCGTGCGGCTGATGGCGCACTACAACCGGGACATCGAGCACTACCGCCCTGCGGACGATCTCGAGGCAGCGCGAGAGCGAGATCCGATCCCACGAGCCAGGATCGCTGCCGAGGCGAGCAGTTCGGCGGCCGACGTCGAAGCCGTGGAGCGCGAGGTCCAGGAGGCGATCGACGCAGCGACGGAGCGGGCGTTGAGCGCTCCGACCCCCGACCCGGCCACCGCCGGGGCGCACGTCGCATCCGATATGCCCCGGGGGACGGCGCCCGCCACCGTCGGCGCGTCGGAGACGCTGACGTTCTCCCAGGCCGTCAATCGCGCCCTCGCCGAGGAGCTCGAGAGCCGCCCCGAGGTCCTCGTGTTCGGGGAGGACGTCGGCTACGCGGGCGGGATCTTCGGGGTCACACGAGGGCTGCAGAAGCAGTTCGGCCCGCAGCGTGTCTTCGACACTCCGATCAGCGAGAGCGCCATCCTCGGGGCTGCGCTCGGCGCCTCGCTCGAAGGCCTCCGGCCAATCGTCGAGGTGATGTGGGCGGACTTCCTCCTCGTCGCTCTCGACCAGCTCGTCAACCAGGCGGCGAACGTTCGCTACGTGACCGAGGGCAGGGCCAGCGCGCCGTTCGTGATGCGCACCCAGCAGGGCGCGACGCCGGGCTCGTGCGCCCAGCACTCCCAGAGCCTCGAAGCGCTCCTGGCCCACATCCCCGGCCTCCGCGTCGGCCTGCCGGCGACGCCGCAGGACGCGTACTCCATGCTCCGCGCGGCCGTCGCCGACGACGACCCCTGCCTGATCATCGAGTCGCGCGCCCTGTACCAGCAGGAGGGCCACGTCGACCTGGGCCACATCGAGCCGATCGGGGGCTCGAGAATGCGCCGTACCGGGAGCGACGCCGTGATCATCTCGTGGGGCACGATGATGCACCGCGCCCTCGAGGCCGCCGACCTGCTCGCGAACGAGGGAATCAGCGCCGGCGTCCTCGACCTGCGCTGGCTCGCGCCCCTCGACGAGTCGGCGATAGCCGCCGCAGTGCGCGGGGCCAACGGGCGCGTCGTCGTCGCGCACGAGGCCAATCGCTCGGGCGGTTTTGGCGCCGAGGTCGCCGCCGGCATCGCGGAGCACCTCCTCTACGAGCTCGACGCGCCGGTCGTCCGGGTCGCGACGCCCGACGTGAGAATGCCTGCCTCCCCGGTCCTGCAGGCAGCACTCATCCCGACGGGCGAGACGATCGCGGACGCGGTCCGGCAGCTCGTCGGCGCGGCCGCCGGATCGGCGGCGTCCTGACCCGATGACCGCCCAACAGCACCGCGCTCTGCTACCCCGGGCATCGCGGCCCGACGGGACGGTGGAGCCGGGCGCCTGGATCGCGCAGCCGTACTTCTTCTCGGAACGAACGCGGGGGAAGACGCTGTACTGGCCGTCGGGAAGCGACTGGTTCGCGAACGACCCGCTGCCGCCGATCGCGCACTCGCATCCCGCAGCGGCCGAGGTGTACTTCGTCGTCGAGGGGTGTCTCGAGGTCACGGTCGGAAGCACGTCGCTCGTGATGGAGGCCCGCGACTTCCTCCTCATCCCCACCGGTGCATTCCACGATCCGTACGGCACGAACGGCACGGACTGCTGCATGTGGTGCGTCGTGGCGCCGAACTGGCGCGGCCGGAGACTGCAGACGGAGGAGTTCGGGCCTGCCGAGCTCGACCCCGTTCCCGTCGTCGCACGCGTCGCAGGCGCCGGGCCGCTGCCGAGCAACAACCTGCTCGAGTCGGCCTGCGTCGAGCTCGCTCCCGGCGCCACCGAGGAGCACCTCGAGTGGCGCCCCGGCTCGGAACGACTGATCTACATCCTCGACGGTGAGGCGGAGATCGCGATCGACTGGCTCTCGGGAACGGTCGGGCCGCACGGGTTCGTGCACGTGCCGTCCGGTGCCCGACACGCGATCAGGAATGTCGGGTCGACCACCCTCCGCTTCGTCTCCGTCTTTGCCCTGGACCCGCCCGGCATGGGTCTGCTCGATCCACTCCCGACCTTCGATTGAGACCGCTAGATGATGCATTTCTTGACACCGATGGCAGAACCGGGATATTCTGCAAACGTTCCCAGAAACCGTGAATCCGTGAAAGCCGCCACTCTCCACGACGTCGCGCGTGAGGCTGGGGTGTCGATCTCCACGGTGTCGCGGGCGCTGAACGATCAGCCCTTCGTGCGCCCCGAGGTGCGCGCACGGGTGCTCACGGCGAGCGCAGATCTGGGCTACCGCCCCGACGTGGCCGCGCGCAGCATGCGGACCGGCACCTCGGGCGCCGTCGGCTTCGTGGTCAGTGACATCTCGAACCCGCTGCTCGCGTCGATCGCAAAGGCCGCCGACCTCGCCCTGAGCCCTCGCGGGTACGCACTGATGATCGCGAACTCGGCCAACGACCCCGCGCACGAGGCCGAGCTGATCGCGACGTTTCGCCAGCGGCGCCTCGACGGCCTGATCGTCGCCACGGCGGACGAGCAGGCGCCCGGGCTCAGCGATCGAATCGCATCCTTCCATGCGTCCGTGCTCCTCGACCGAGACGTCCCCGGGTCGGGCGCGGACGCGGTTCTCTCGGACCACGCCGCCGGTCTCGGCGACGCCATGCGCCATCTCGTTGCGCTCGGGCACCGGCGGATCGCGCTGATCGCCGGCACGCCCGCCCAGAGAGGAAGTCGCGTGCGGATCGCGACGTACTTCGAAGAGCTGGACGCGCTGGGGATCGCCCGCGACGATGTGCTCTGCCGGCCGGGTGAGATGACGGTCGAGGACGGCTATCGCGCGGTCGAAGAGGTGCTCACCCTCCCCCACCCTCCGACCGCGATCATCGCGGGGAACAACCAGCTCTTCGCCGGTCTCTTTGCAGCCATCCGCGATCGGGGTCTGCGGATTCCGTCGGATCTCTCCGTCGTCGCGTGCGAGGAGACCGACCTGACGTTCCTCCACAGCCCGCCTCTCGACGTTGTGCGTCGCGACCTGGACGACCTCGGCCGAGCGGCCGCGGAGCTGTTGCTCTCTCGCCTGGCGCGGCCCGAGCGGCGCCGCCGACAGGTCGTGCTCCCGACCGCTTTCGAGGCGCGGGGCAGCTCGGCGGCGCCGAGGGTGGGCGCGTGATCACCGGGATCCACCATTTCGCGCTGACCGTCTCGGAGATGGAGCGGGCGCTCGAGTTCTACTGCGGCCTGTTCGGATTCGAGGTCGCCTCGGACCGCGAAGTCGAGCGCGACTACGTCGAGCAGATCACCGCCGTGCCCGGTGCGCACATCCGGTTGGTTCACCTCTCGGGCTACGGGCTGCGTCTCGAGCTACTCGAATACAAGGCTCCCCGCGGGGCGACCCGTGCTCGCGCGTTGCCAGACGCGGGCAGTGCCCACGTCTGCTTCCTGACCGACGACCTCGATGCCGAGGTTGCACGGCTCCAGGAGGCCGGCGTGACATTCCGCTCGTTGCCCGTCACCACGACGAGCGGCCCCAACATCGGCGGTCGCGGGATCTACATCGAGGACCCGGAGGGAAACGCCGTCGAAGTCGTTCAGGTCGCCGGAGCGGCGGCCGTGTCCACCCCCTGAAAAAGGAGCAAGACGATGGAAGCCAAGATCTCCAGAGGAACCTGGTGCCTCGCCTTCGGGCTCGAGCCGATGGCGACGCTCGAGCAGGCGGTCAAGGTCCTGTCGGCATTCGGCTACGACGGCGTAGAGCTGGCAGGATTCTTCGACCACGCGACGGTCGAGCGCTATCCCGACGCGGCGAGCAGGAAGAAGCTCGCGGCCTGGATCGGGGAGCACGACCTCGAGATCGTTGGGTATGCCCCGGGGCCGTACGGTGACTTCGGCAAGTACCAGTGGGCGACCGGCGACGACGACGTCGTGGCCGCCTACGAATCGTTCTTCGACGACCACCTGCAGTTCTGCATCGACGCTGGGATCCCCTCGATGCGCCTCGACCCGGGCGACTTCGGCCCCCTTGCCCGTGACGCGGATTACGACAAGGCATGGGATCGCGTCGTGACGATGTTCCGGAAGCACGCCGAGCGCGGCGCGGAGGTCGGTGTGACGATGCTCTGGGAGCTCGAGACCGGCCAGATCTTCGTCAAGCCGTCCGAGGTCGTGAAGCTGATGAACGACGTCGGCCACGACAACCTGCAGCTGATGTACGACGTCGGCCACGTCGAGGCCGCGTGCGTGATCGCACACAATCACGTGCAGCCGGCAGAGCGGCTGGAGGGCGGCCAGGTCGAGTTCGTGCAGATGATGGCCGGAAAGATCGGCCACATGCACGTCTGCGACACGGACTCCAACACGTGGCAGAACCTGTTCGGGACGCACCTCGGGATCGGCAAGGGCGTCATCGACTTCGACGCGCTCATCCCGGCCGTCGTCGACTCCGGCTACTCGAGCCCGTGGTGGTCGGTCGACGCGATCCCGATGTCGATCGACACCTGGGCGGACACGTGGGCGGACCGGTTTACGCTCGACGCGCTCCTCGACAAGCACGTCCGGCCGCGCTGAGGCTCGTGGCTCCCGCGCCCACACCGGTCGATCGTCGTGCGATGAGCGTGGACGGGCTGATGTCGTCGTGAGGCTCGCCTGCGCCGACGACACGTTCCGCCTGCTCGAGCACGAGCACATCGTCGAGCTCGTTCGGCGGCTCGACGTCGACGGAATCGATCTCTGCCTGATGGAGAGCCGCTCGTCGCTCTCCCTGCAAGCGGTACGGGAGGACGTCCCCGGTTGGGCGGGCCGAGTCGACGAGCGCGTTCGCAGCCGTGGCCTCGAGGTCGCCGACGTCTTCCTGATCCCGTGGACCGACTTCCGCACGCTGGCGCCGAACCACCCGGATCCCGGCGAGCACTCGGCCTCCGCCGCGCTGTTCGACGACGTGCTCGACTTCGCAGCGCGACTCCGCTCGCCCGGGCTGACGATCCTGCCCGGGATCGAGTGGGAGCACGAGACACCGGACGAGTCGCTCGACCGGGCCGCCGACGAGCTCTCCCGCCGGCTCGACGCCGCCCGGGAACGGGGCGTGCGCCTCTCCGTCGAGGCACATCTCGGCTCGATTGCCCCAACGCCGACGCGCGCCCTCGAGCTCCTCGAGCGCGTTCCCGGCCTCGAGCTGACGCTCGACTACAGCCACTTCGTCTACCAGGGCATCCCCGAAGCCGAGGTGGAGGCGCTGGCGCCGTTCGCCCGCCACTGCCACGTGCGGGGAGCTCGCCAGAGCCGCATGCAGGCTCCGCTGCGCGAGAGCACGATCGACTTCGAGCGGATGGTCGATGTGCTGGACGACGTCGGCTACGACGGGTACCTCGGCCTCGAGTACGTGTGGCTCGACTGGGAGCACTGCAATGAGTGCGACAACCTCTCGGAGACGCTGCTGTTGCGCGATCGCCTCCGGGCCAAGCTCGAGGGGCGACCGTGGGCCTACCCGGAGATGGCGGTATGAACGACGTACTGCGGCGAGCGGAAGGGCGGGCGTAGCCATGGGCTCGAGGTTGCAGGGAAAGACGGCGATCGTCACCGGGGCGACCGGAGGGATCGGTCTCGCGTGCTGCCGCGCGCTCGTCGCCGAAGGCGCGAACGTCCTCGCCGCGGACCTCGACGACGCCCTGGCCTCGGCGTTGGCGCGTGACCTCGGCACGCAGGCTGCCGGTGTGGGCGCGGATGTCACGCGCCCGGACGACGCACAGCGACTCGTGGATGCGGCCGTCGCATCGTTCGGCGGCCTCGACGTGCTCGTCACCTGCGCAGGGATCTTCCACAACACGCCGTTCGACGAGATCACGGTCGACGAATGGGACCGCATCCAGGCCGTCAACCTGAAGGGAACGTTCCTCACGACTCAGGCGGCGCTCCGGGTGATGGTGCCGCAGGAGAGCGGGAGCATCGTCACGGTCGCCTCGCTCGCCGGTCAAACGGGCGGCCTCGCGGCCGGCGCATCGTACGCCTCGTCCAAGGCCGCCGTCGCCGGGCTGACGAAGTCGATCGCGCGCTTCGCCGGCCCCCACGGCGTGCGGGCGAATTGCGTCAACCCGGGTGTGATCGACACGCCGATGCTCGACGGCTGGGCCGACGAGCCCCGCAAGGTGACGCTTGCGGCAACACCGCTTGGCCGAATCGGGACACCCGAGGAGGTCGCGTCCACGATCGTCTGGCTCGCGTCGGACGACGCCGCCTTTGTCCACGGAGCCCAGGTGGACATCAACGGCGGCCTGTACATGAACTGATCAAACAACGAGAAGGAGGAAGAAATGGCAACGGCAAAGGTGTGCAGAGGAAGCTGGTGCATGGCGTTCGGCTTCGAGCCGATGGCCTCGCTCGAGCAGGTAATCCAGGTACTCGCTGCATTCGAGTACGACGGGATCGAGATCGGGGGGTTCTTCGACCACGCGACGGTCGAGCGCTTCCCGGACAAGGCGAGCCGCGACACGTTGAAGGCGCACATCAACTCCCTCGGCCTCGAGATCGCCGGGATCGCCCCGGGACCGTACGGCGATCTCTTCCGCCTGCCCTGGGCGACCGGATCGCAGGAGGTCTACGACGAGTACCTCGAGTACTTCGAGAGCTACCTCCAGCTCGCGGCCGACATGGGGATTCCCGGGATGCGCGTCGACCCGGGCGCGGCAGGGCCTCTCCCCTACGACGCCGACTACGACCAGGTCTGGGATCGGGTCGTGACGACGTTCCAGCACCACGCCGAGAAGGGCGCCGAGGTCGGCTGCATGATGCTCTGGGAGCTCGAGTCGCTGCAGCCGTTCAACAAGCCGTCGGAGACGGTGAAGATGCTGAACGACGTCGGCCACGACAACTTCAAGCTCATGTACGACACCGGCCACTTCCAGGCCTGCGGCGTGATCGGGCACAACCACGTGCAGCCGGCCGAGACGCTGCCGAATCAGATCGAGTTCATCAAGATGCTGCCGGAGAACTCGATCGGGCACATCCACCTCTGCGACACCGACATGAACACGTGCCTGAACATGTTCGGCACGAAGTCGAACTTCGGCGACGGGATCATCGACTTCGAGGAGCTGATGCCGGTGCTCGCCGACGCCTACAACGGCGAGTGGTGGGCAGTGGACTCGATCCCGATGGGCTCGAAGGCCTGGCAGGACACCTGGGACGGAATCCTCTTCATCAACGACCTACTCGATCGCCACGTGCGGGGAAAGTGAGGACACCATGAAAGCAGCAGTCTTCTACGAGGCCGAAGACCTCCGGCTCGAGGACGTCCCGGAGCCGGATGCGGAGGCCGACGAAGTGATCGTGAGAGTTCTCGCATGCGGGTTCTGCGGCTCGGACATCGAGTACTACTACGGCAAGAGCCCGGTCGGGACGGCGGACGGGAAGGGACCGCTCGTCCTCGGCCACGAGATCTGCGGCGAGGTCGTGCACGCGGGGAAGCTCGCCGAGCGGTACGGGCTCGCCGAGGGTGATCGCGTCGCCGTCAACCCCGTGCAGAGCTGTAACGCGTGCAACGCGTGCCGGGCCGGCAAGCTGCAGTTCTGCGAGAACCTGACGGTGCTCGGCGTGACGATGAACGGCGGCTTCGCAGAGCTCGCGAAGACGAAGATCGAGCACGCCTACAAGATCCCCGACAGCCTCTCGAACGAGCAGGGCGCATTCGTGGAGATGCTCTCGTCGGCCGTCTACGCGGTGCAGAAGGCCGAGATCGAGCCGGAGAACTTCGCCGTCGTCTACGGGCCAGGTCCAGTCGGCCTCTCGATGGTGCAGCTGCTGAAGGCCGAGGGCGCCCGCGTGGCGATCGTCGGGACGAGGGACTACCGGCTCCAGCTCGCGCTCGACACGGGAGCCGACCACGTCTTCAACGTCAGCGACGAGAGCTCGCCGTTCTACGCCGCGGATCTCGCCGAGGCGATCAAGGGCGTCAACGGAGGCGCGCTCGCCGACCGCGTGCTCGTCGCAACCGCCTCGGTGGCGGCGAACCAGCAGGCGATCGAGATCTCCGGCCCGGGATCGGTCGTGGTCCTGATGGGCCTCGCCGGCCCGCACGACTCCATCTCGGTTCCGCTCCTCTCGAACCTCTACCTCGACAAGACGATCCGGTTCTCGCTGCTCTACCCGCTGCAGTGGCCGACGGCGATCCGGCTCCTCGACGGGAAGACGGTCGACACGAGCAAGATCATCACGCACTCGGCGTCGCTGGACGGGATCGCGCCGGCGATCGAGCGGGTGCTGAACCGCGACGACTCCGTCATCAAAACCGTCATCACACCGTAGGAGGTAGGCATGGCCGAGCCACGTTTCTCCGTCTCCGAGATCACGACCTTCCACCAGACCTTCGCGCAGGACCTGGCGACGTATGCCGAGGCGGGCGCGGAGGGAATCGGCGTCTGGGAGTTCAAGGTCGGTGAGGACCCGGCGGATGCAGTCGCCCGCCTGAAGGACTCGGGCCTGAAGGCGACGACCTGCATCCCCGGCACGCTGTCGATCTACCCCGTGCCCTTCCCCGGCCCCACCGACCCCGAGGAGCGCACGCAGGGGCTGTGTGAGGCGATCCGGATGTTCGCACCGTTCGAGCCCGAGGTGATCCTCTGCCTCACGGGTCACCCGGGCGAGGGGGCCGATCCCGTCGAGTCGCGCCGCGTCGTCGTCGACGGACTTCGGCGTTGCGCCCGAGAAGCGGCCGAGCACGGGCTCACACTCGGTCTCGAGCCGCTGCACCGGAACGTCTACGGGCACTGGTCGATGATCGGGACGATCCCCGAGACGATCGACCTGATGGACGAGATCGACGAGCCGAACGTCAAGCTGCTGTACGACGTGTACCACCTCTGGGACACGGACGACGTCCTCGCACACACCGTCGCGCACGGCAGCCGCGTCTCGCCGAGCGTCCACATCTGCGACTGGCGCGATCCGACGCGGAACGACTTCGACCGTGCCCTTCCGGGAGAGGGGATCATCGACCTGCCGGCGATCTTCGGAGCCCTCGAGGCAGCCGATGCGATCAAGTGGGTCGATCTCGAGATCTTCTCCGACGACGGCTCGTTCAGCGACATGGACTTCGACGACTCGCTCTGGAAGCAGGATCCCGTCGACGTCTGTCGGCGTGGCAAGGCCGGGTTCGAGAAGGCGTGGGCGGCGAGGAAGGCGCCTTCGTGATGCGCCTCGACGGCAAGGTCGCGCTCGTCACCGGTGCCTCGCACGAGCGCGGCATCGGCCGCGGCATCGCCCTCGCCCTCGCCGGGGCGGGGGCCGATGTCGTCTGCTGCGACATCGGCTTCGCCGACGCGGGCGAGGCGCTGGCGGCCGAGATCCAGGGACTGGGTCGCCGATCGGCGTTCCATCTCTGCGACGTCAGCGAGCGGGCGTCGGTCGACGCGCTGCTCGGGACGGTCGAGAGCGACTTCGGCGCGCTCGATATCGTCGTCTCCAACGCGGGTACGGCCGACTGGCAGGCGTTCACGGAGATCACCGACGAGAGCTTCGACAAGATCGTCGGTGTCAACCTGACGGGCGCCTTCAACGTCGGCCAGGCAGCGGCCCGCGCGATGGTGCGGGCCGGCAAGGGCGGCAGGATCGTCTTCACCTCGTCCGTCCACGTCCAGATGGGCTTTCCGTCGATGGCGATCTACGGCTCCACGAAGCAGGGCCTCCGCGCGCTGGCGGAGACGATGGCGATCGAGCTCGCTCCCGCGGGCATCACCGTCAACCACATCGGGCCCGGCTGGGTGAAGTCGCAGCTGAACGACAGCTCGCCCGGACTGCAGACACGAGAGGACGAGGAGGCAACCTTGAAACTGATCCCGATTCCGCGTGCGTCCGAGGCGATCGAGCAGGGCTACGCGGTCGTCTACCTGTGCTCCCCGGAAGCCGAGTACGTCACGGGTGAGTTCCTGCGCGTCGACGGCGGCTTCGTCGTGGGGAAGTACTGATGGCGCGCGTCGTAGGCGTCGCCGAACCGCTCGCGGCCGCACTTTCCGGTGTCGGCGACGACCACACGTTGATCGCGGGAACCGGCGAGCATCGCGTGGCGCCGTTTCTCGAGCTCACCCAGGAGGACTGGACGGAGACCGTCGCCGGGATCCGCGCGGCGTTTCGCGCCGCGCGTGACGCCGCAGGCGCCTGCGTCGCAGAGGGAGCTCCGGGCCGGCTGATCTTCGTCTCGACCGCCGCAGCTCTGCGGCCGGTGCACGGGGCGAGCCTGGCAGCGACCGCCGGTGCGTTCTTCCACACCCTGGCCCAGGTCGCGGCAGTCGAGCTCGCGCCGAACAGGATCACGGCGAACGTCGTCGCCCCCGGGTTCGTCGACGACGAGCGCTTCGTCGAGACGACCCCGGCCGGGAGAGCACCCGTGGCGGAGGACATCGCGAACGTCTGCACCTTCCTCGCCTCCGAGAGCGCGTCGTTCGTCACGGGCGCCGTGATCCCGGTGGACGGCGGCTTCTCGATCACGAAATCGGGAGGTGGAAGTCCGCTTCTCGGCTGATGCCGGACCCTCTCCTCCCCGCTGCTCCTTGACGCCACCGCGCGTCCGTCATACGATTCTCGGCAACGTTGCCAACCAAGGAGGAGAGTGGCCGCTGTGAAGATCGGTTTCGTCACCGCCATCACGCACGACCTGACGCTGGGCGAAGTCTTGGCGTTCGCCGCCGAAACGGGCTTCGACGTCGTCGAGCCGATGTGCTGGCCCCTCGGCAAGGCCGAAAGGCGCTATGCCGGCATCACCCACGTCGACGTCGTCGACTTCGGTCCGAGCGAGAGCGCCGACGTCAGCGCACTCTGCGAGAGACACGGCGTCGGCTTCTCCGCCCTCGGCTACTACCCGAACCCTCTCGTTCCCGACGCGGCCGAGCGCGAGGTCTACGCAAACCACCTACGCGCGGTGATCGACGCCTCCGCCCTTCTCGATGTCGGATTGGTGACGACATTCGTCGGCCGCGACCACGAGAAGTCGCTCGACGAGAACATGCGGCTGTTCGAAGAGGTCTGGCCACCACTCGTCGAGTACGCCGAGCAGAAGGGCGTCAAGATCGCGATCGAGAACTGCCCGATGCTGTTCTCGCGAGACGAGTGGCCGGGCGGCAAGAACCTCGCGGTATCGCCCGCCGTCTGGCGGCGAATGTTCGAGGTGATTCCGAGCCCGTCGTTCGGGCTCAACTTCGATCCGTCCCACCTCGTTTGGCAGGGGATCGACTACGCGCGGGCGATCCGGGAGTTCGGTGACCGCATCCTCCACGCGCACGTGAAGGACGAGCGCGTCTCCGTCGACGGTCTGTACGAGCACGGCGTCCTCGGGCTCGGCTGGCACGACCCGAAGCTTCCCGGGCTCGGCGACGTCGACTGGGGGGCGTACTTCGCAGCCCTCACAGACGTCGGCTACCGCGGCCCGGTCGTGATCGAGGTCGAAGACCGCTCCTACGAGTACGGGCGGGACGGCCGCGAGCGGGCACTCCGGCAGTCGCTGCGCTACATCGAGCCGTTCATTCGCTGATCTGGGAGTCGGCGCTCAGAGCGCCTCCTGCCGACTCGTGTCACCCTCGCCGAGCTCGATCGCGACGAGCTCGGCGAGTGCCCCGAGCCCGAGCCCGAGCAGCTCGTCGGCCGCGCGAATCACCGCGGCGGCGTTCATCCCGAACCGATCGAGGAGATAGGGAAGAGTTCCGCCGGCCGCGTAGGTGTCCTGCAGCCCGAGCCGGCGCAGTGGGCATGCGATTCCCGCCTCGGCGAGAGCCTCTGCGACGAGTGTTCCCAACCCTCCGGACACGAGGTGATTCTCGAGCGTGACGGCCCCACGGCAGCCGGCCGCCTCTGCGGCGAGCGCCCTCGAGTCGAACGGCTTCAGCGTCGATGCGTGCAGATGCTTGACCGAGACCCCCGCGCGCTCCAGCGCGCCCGCGGCGAGGATCGCCTCACCCGTCGTTATCGACGAGGAGACGAGGAGGAGCTCGTCTCCTGGCCGCACGAGCCGCACCCTGCCGAGCTCGATCGGCGTGTCGAACAGTCGTGGCACGTCGCCGCGCATCAGCCGGCAATACACCGGCCCGGGAATCTCGTCGAGCTGAGGGAGAAACGTCTCGATCTCGGTCGCGTCACCGAGGTCGATCACGGTCATCCCGGGCACCGAGCGCATCAGCGCAACGTCGTCGATCGACTGGTGCGTGACCCCGCCGGGCGTCGTCACCCCCGGTAGAAAGCCCATGATCCGCACCGGGAGGCCGGGCACGCCGATCGCCATCGAGACCTGATCGAAGGGCCGACGAGTGGCGAAAACGCCGAACGTGTGGACGAACGGTGTCATGCCCCCACGCGCGAGCCCTCCCGCGATCCCCATCATGTTCGCCTCGGCCATGCCAACGTTGAGAAAGCGCGCCGGGTAGGCGTCGCGAAATGCGTCGACCTCGCATGAGGTCGTAAGGTCACCGCTGAGGCAGACGACGTTGTCGCGCGAGCGAGCGTAGTCGAGCAGCGCCGCCGCGTAGGGACGTGTCGCGGTCCGAGTCATCATGAGGCGCCTCGGCTCCCGGCGGTCTCGAGATCGTCGCGCGCGCGTTCCGCCTCATCGCCGCGAAAGCGGACGAAGTGGAGGTTCGGACGCTCCGCGAGCGAGGGAATGCCCTGCCACATCACCGTGCGACACGCGATCGCGCGGGGAGCGCCTCCGGGCGTCACAACCGCTGCCGCGGCGATCTCGGCCGGAGAATGCCCGTCCACTTCGACCACGTCCAGCCCGAACGCCGCGAGCTTCTCAACAACCGGCTCGACCCGCATCACGTCGTCCGGCGAGCCGTCCACCTGACTGTCGTTCAGATCGAGGACGACGACGACTTCTGTGAGACGGTAGTGCGCGAGCGCCATGAGCGCCTCCCAGGTCTGGCCCTCCTGCAGCTCGCCGTCGGAGATGTAGACGAAGATGCGGCCGCCGACGTTTCGCATCCGGCGCGCGTGCGCGAGGCCGATCGCCTGGCTCACCGCTTGCGCGAGCGAGCCGGTGGTGAAGAGCATTCCCGGAGCGGAGCCACTCGGGATCATCTCGAGCAGTGCCCCGTCGTCCCCGTAGCGGTCGAGCTCGTCCGCCGGAAGCTCGCCGAGCTCGACGAGGGTCGCAAAGAGAGCCAACGCGTAGTGGGCCGGGGAGAGGACGAAGATGTCTCCCGCAGCGCGGTCGAGCACGCGCCCGTGCAGCGTCGCAAGGATCTCCGCTCCACTGCAGGCCTGGCAGAGGTAGGAGCCGTTCTTCGCGATCGTGACTTCGAGCGAGCGCTGCCGGATGCCGTGGGCGAGACGTTCGATGTCGGAATATCCGGCGTCGTGCGTCGTCGGAGTGTCTACGCCTTTGCTCATGGCAACGTTGCCATCGTAGATCATCATCCCCCTCACGTCAAACCCAGGCGGTTCCTACGCCAGGCCTCGTTGCTATGGTCGGCGTCGTTGCCAAACACGCCCCGTAGCCGCACGACGCTACGCGAGGTTGCCGCCGAGGCGGGGGTCTCGCTCTCTACCGCTTCACGCGCTGCACGCGGCGCGGCGAGCGTTCGCCCCGACGTGCGCCGTAGGGTGCTCGACGCGATCACGCGACTTGGCTACGAACCGGACGCAGCCGCCAGGAGTATCCGGACCGGCCATAGTCGCGCCGCCGGGTTCGTCGTTTCCGACATCGGCAACCCCTACTTCGCCGCCGTCTGCAAGGGCGTCGAGTCCGTGTTGCACGAGCACGGCTATTCGCTCCTCCTCGTCAACTCGAGTGGCGACCCGAATCGCGAGAGGGCAGCTATCCAGTCCCTGCGGGCAAGGCGCGTCGACGGTCTCATCTTGTCCGTCGCGGCCGAAGGGGCGGCGGCATACCTTGCAGACGTCTCCCGTTCCGTTCCGACGGTGCTCGTCGATCGTGCCGTCGATGATGCCGTTGCCGACGCCGTCCGATCCGAGCACGAAACAGGCGTTCGCGGGTCCGTCGAGCACCTTGTCTCGCTCGGGCATCGCCGGATCGCGATCCTCGCTGCAGGACTCGACCAGTTCGGCACGCGCGCACGGATTGAGGCGTTCGCAACGACAGCGCGGGCGCTCGGACTCGGGCCGGACGAAGCTACAACGCACACCGGGATCATCGGACGCACGGCGGCGAGCAGCGCTACCCGCAAACTGCTGCAGACGGAGGACAGGCCGACCGCGCTGGTCGCGGCGAGCTACGACCTTCTCGTCGCCGCACTCGAGTCGACCCACGAGATGGGCCTCACGATCCCCGGAGACATCTCATTCGTCGCGTGTGAGGACTTTGACGTGTGCCGCTTGCACGTGCCCAGCCTCGCCGTCGTCTCGCGCAACATCTTCGAGCTCGGGAGCCGAGCAGCGTCGTTGCTGATGGACCGGCTGACCGATCCCGGGATGCTTCGCAAACCGGTGGTCGTGGATCTCCCGACGGTCTTTCGCCCCGGCGAAAGTATAGGCCGGCCGCCCGCCTGGGGTACCTAGGCGTTCGCGGCCGTGACGTTCGCGGCGAACGCATCGATCTCGGCGGCGCCGTCGAGGGCTCCGAGCTCGAGGTCGTAGCTGCGGCTCTCACCTGCGGCGAGCTCGATCAGCTCGCCGCGCGCGCGCGCGTCGAGGCGCCCGGCCGTGCGGTTCGTGCACGGCTCGATGCCGACGACGTAGGTTCCCTCACCGAGCATGCGCCAGACGAAATGATGCGGGAGCTGCTCCTGCCGGAAGACCTCGTACACCCCCACGCCGAGCCGCCGGTTGACGATTGCGGCGGAAGACGCGCCGTCCGCGTCCGCGACGAGGTCGTGCTCGAACACCTGCTCGACGAACCCCGCCTCCGGAGCGGCCATCGTGCGGTACCCCTCCACCGCGTGGCTGCCGCGGGCCGTGACGCCCGAGGCCGTGACGAGAAGCTCGGAGCCCTCGTCGACGACGGGGAAGCCGGCGTTGACGTGGTAGAGGAGCATGTGTGGCGTCAGGTCGTGACCGACGTTCTCGACGACGTCGTGGATGCGCAGGCGCGACTCCCCGATGACGGCCTCGATCCGGCGGCGGAGCACGAGTTGCTCGCCGAAGACGCTCGCCTGGAGCGTCTCGCCCTCGGCCCAGAGCGTGCACGTATCCCCGTCCCAGCGCTCGCCGTAGCCCGCGAGGCGGGCAGGGCGGTTCGAGACACGGCCGTGGAGGCCGAAGGTCTCGGTCTGCTTGGGCGGGTAGTGGTACTGCGCCGCCGTGTCCTCGGCCATGAACAGGGTGTGGTCGATGCCGCACGTGGTCAGCAGGCCGCCCCCGAAGCCGCGGAAGAACCCGAGCCCCTCGGGCTCGTAGTACCAGGGGCCTTCGACTCCGACTGCCGACTGCCAGGCGAGCGACATGCCGCGCAGCTCGCAGCGGCCGATGTCGAAGGCGCGGTCGACGAGGACGTCGAAGGTGAAGCCCGTTCCGGTTCGGAACTCGAGCAGGCGGACGCCGCGAGCGCCCGCATCCCCGAGGGTCAGCAGTCGGATGCCGGCGACCTGGTCGAGCCTGCCGACGCGACGCTGTAACTCTGGGCGCGTGTGGTCTCTCCCGTAGAGGTAAGGCATCAGTCGTCCTTTCTTGTTGCGCCGGAAACCCTCGCGACGATCTCGGATGCGCCGTGCGCCGAGCCGTACTTCGTATAGCCGCCGTCGACCGCGACCGTCTGCGCCGTGATGAATCCCGCCCCCGGCAGGCACAGCAGAACGACGGCGCCCGCGATGTCCTCGGGCATCGCGATCCGCCCCGCAGGCGTGCGCTCCGCGATCTCCCGCTCGTCGAGCACGCCGCGGGAGATGGCGTCCGCGACCATCGGCGTGCGCACCGGGCCGGGAAGGATTGCGTTGACCCGGACGCCCCGCCCGGCCCATTCGGCGCCTAGGGTGTGCGTGAGCCCGACAACGCCCGCCTTGCTCGCCGCGTAGGGCGCGCGGCCGGGCAACCCCATGGACGCGCTCAGCGACGAGATGTTGACGATCGAGCCGCGGCCCGCCTCCAACATCCCCCGGCCGAACGCGCGACAGCAGCGGAACACGCCCGTGAGGTTGACGTCGAGGACATCCCCCCACTTGTCGTCGGGGAACGTCTCCGCGGGGCCGACATGGTTGATCCCCGCGTTGTTGACGAGGATCGTGGGCACCCCGAGCGCGGAGGTGACGGACGCGGCGGCCGCATCGACGGATGCCGTCGACCGGACGTCGAGCGCGACGCCCAGATGCCCGGCCCCGAGCGCAGCTGCGACGCGCTCGGCCACGGCGCCGTCGCGCGACGTGACGGCGACGCGGGCTCCCTCGGCGGCGAGCGCCCGGGCGACGGCCTCGCCAATGCCCTGACTGCCACCGACGACGACCGCGACTTCGCCGGCCAGGCCCGTCACGAGCCCACCCCGACGCTGCTCGGAGCGCCTGCAACCGCCGTCCGGATCCGGTAGAGGCCGGTGTTTGCGGTGATGAACAGCGTTCGGCGGTCATCCCCGCCGAAGGCCAGGTTCGCGGCTATCTCAGGTGTCTCGATCACGCCGAGCCTCACCCCGTCGGCGCTCACGATCCAGATGCCGCCCGGACCGCAGACCCAGACGTTCCCGTGCTCGTCGAGCTTCATCCCGTCCGGAAAGCCGGTGGCGGGGTCGCCGTCGAGTTCGAAGAACACGTCTCCGCCCGCAAGATCGCCACCCGCCAGGACGTCGAATCTACGGATGTGCATCCGCTCGGTGTCGTTGACGTACAGGAGCGCCTCGTCGAGATCGAAGCAGAGGCCGTTCGGCTTCGCAAAATCGTCGGCGAGAAGGACGGTGGGGCCGAAGCCGTCCGTGGCGTCGGGGTCGAGACGGAAGACGCCCTGGAACCCGAGCTCCTGCGACCGGAAGAGCCCGTGCGGTGTGTTCCCGCGCCCATAGGGCGGGTCGGTGAAATAGACGGAGCCGCTGCGCGAGACGACGATGTCGTTCGGGCTGTTCAGCTCCAGCCCTCCGTGATGGGATGCGAGCACCGTCCGCGCCCCCTCCTCGTAGCGAACGACGAGGCTCGTCGCGTGCTCGCAGGAGAGCAGCCGTCCCGCGTGGTCGAACGCCAGGCCGTTCGCCTTGTTCGTCCCGCGGAGATCGATCTCGACGCCCCGCTCGTCACTGAAGCGGTAGCGCGTATCGCCCGAGATGTCACTGAACAGAAGGCAGTTGTCGACCGAGCTCCACACGGGGCCTTCGGTGAAGCCGAAGTCGGCGCCGACCTGCTCGAGCGACGCACCGGGCTCGACCGGCTCGGGAGGGCTCGGAGCGGGCGACGCGTGCGGGCTCTCCTTCAACGTACGACCCGGCCGTCGTCGACGCCGATCCGGTTCTCGCCGCCGTTGTCGACGGACATCGGCTGTGTGCCGTGGTGCAGCGGCTTCACGGCCGCACACCGACGTTGCGCATGCTCTCCGCGGTCGCGCCGTAGGCATCTTCGATGCTCGTTCCGAGCCACGTCGAGCTGATCATCCCGAGCTCGAGCTTCCCAGCCACAACGCCTCCTCGGATCGAATTGTCTACACTTTAATTGTATTGTCCACGACACGTCCAACCGCCGTGCCTTCGCCCGCTCGTGCCACCCGCACCTCTGCGATCGAGCAGGTTCTTCGTAACCGTATCGCGCGGCTCCCGGCGGGTGCTCCACTTGCCACCGAGAGCGCGCTCGGTGAGGAGTTCGGGGTGAGCCGGGTGACCGTTCGCTCTGCGCTCGACCGTGTTGCCGCAGACGGTCTCGTGAGGCGCGTCCCGGGACGCGGCACGTTCGTCGCGGCCGAGGCGGCGGGCGCGAACGACCCCGTCACCGGAGAGCGCGACGCGCTCGACGATGCGGTCGCAGCGCTGGGAGCACTCGGGGAGCTGGGTGAAGCGGGGCCCGCTCGCGTGGCGGCGGTCGCGGGCATCCGGCGCCGCGAGGCTGCGCGCGTGCTCGAACGGCTGCGCGAGTCCGGACTTGCGGAGCGGATCGAGGGGACGGGAACGTACCGGCTCGGCCTGCGCCTCTTCCATCTCGGAGCGGTGGTCGGACGACGCCTCGAGGTGCGCCAGGCCGCACGCCCCGTGCTCGAAGACCTCCATCGCATCACCGAGGAGACCGTCTATCTCTGCATCAGGCGAGGCGACGAGGCGCTCTGTGTCGATCGGATCGACGGGATCTGGGTGCAGTCCCTGACGCTCCAGCTCGGCGAGTCCTTGCCTCTCCATCTCGGCGCTGCGAGCCGGGTGCTGCTCGCCCACGAGCCTGCCTCGTTCCGCCGCGGCTACCTCGAACGCGTGAAGCTGGAGCGCCTGACCGAGCACACGCCCGCGACGCGCGCGGCGCTCGAGCGCGAGTTGCGCGCAGTCGTCACACGTGGGTACGCCGTCAGCGACGGAGACATCCGGCTCGGTATCGCCTCTGTCGGCGTCGCCATCCGCGACCATACGGGCTCGGTCGTTGCCGCCCTCTCCGTCGGTGGCCCACGGCCGACCATCCTCGGGGACGAGGCGGCGACCGCCGCTCTCGTGCGCGACGGAGCCGATCGCGTCTCACGCGCGCTCGGTCTCGAGGGGACGGACGCGCAGTGAACGGCCGCGAGCTGCTTCTTGCGACGCTCGAGCGTCGCCCCACCGACCGCGTCCCGGTCGGCCCGATGATGCTCGATCTCGGCGCGGCCGTGATCGACGCCCCGATCGGCCTCTACTGCAGCGACGCCGACACCATGGCCCGCGGCCAGCTCGCCCTCCATGAGCAGGTCGGTCAGGATGTGATCTTCCTCGGGTGCGACAACTACTACATCGCCGAGGGATTCGGTTGCGTGGCCGAGCTCCCGGCCGACGAGACACCTCACCTCCTCCGACCGCCGCTCGAGCGCATCGCCGACGTCGACGATCTCGAGGTACCGGATCCTCTGACCGACGGCCGTATGCCCGTCGTCCTCGAGGCGACACGCCTCGTGCGCAGGGCCGTGGGAGACGACGTCGCGATCCGTACGCCGGGCACCGGGCCATTCGCGCTCGCATCGTACTTCATCGGAACCCAGGAGTTCCTGATCGAGATCGGCATGGCAAAGGCGGGGATGCCGGAGAGCGAGCCCGAGGCGATCCATCGCGCCCTCGACCTCGCCGCAGACGCGCTGATCGCGTTCGGCAAGGCGTGCGTCGATGCGGGCGCCGACCTTCTTCACTGCGGTGACTCGCTCGCGTCCTGCGACGTGATCTCACCGACCGACTACGAGGAGTGGGCGTTTCCCTACGAGCGCAAGGTGCTGATGGCGTGGAAGGAGTACGGGGCGAAGACCCTCCTCCACATCTGCGGCGACTCGAGCAAGGTGCTCGACCTCTACGCCCAGACCGGGGCGGACGTGATCGAGGTCGACCACAAGGTCGACCTCGCGCTCGCCCGGAGCATCGTCGGCGACCGCGCCTGCGTGATCGGGAACGTCGACCCCGTCACGGTATTGCTGCAGGGGACGCCCGAGCGGGTGCGCGCGGTCTCGGAGCAATGCCTCGAAGCGGGGCGCGGCGGAGGCTACGTGCTCGGTTCGGGTTGCGTCGTCCCGAGGATCACACCGCTCGACAACATTCGCGCCATGGTCCAGGCGGCCCGGGATTCCGCTCCCGTGACCTGAGCGTCACCCGATCCGGCTAGTGCATGTACCAGCCGCCGTCGATCTCGATCACCTGGCCGGTGAGGAACGACGAGGCGTCGCTCGCAAGGAAGACGACGAGGTTGCCGATGTCGGCCGGCGCGCCGCGGCGCTTGAGGCTCTGCTGTTCGAGAATCCACCGCTCGTACTCCTCCAGGTTCGGGTGGATCTTCTCGGCGTCCGTCGGGAACGCGCCCGGCGAGATCGCGTTCACGGTGACGCCCTCCGGGCCGATCTCCCGTGCCAGCGCCCGGGTGAACGACATCACCGCGCCCTTCGAGGAGACGTAGTCGAGCAGGTGCGTCATGCCGATGAATGCGGTGATCGACGCCACGTTGACGATCCGTCCATGCCCGCCGGCACGCAGGTGCTCGAACGTGGCACGCGCGCAGAGGAAGTACCCCTTGAGGTTGACAGCCAGCACGCCGTCCCACTCCTCCTCCGTGATCTCCGTCCATGCGCGACGCGGGTAGATCGCGGCGTTGTTGACGAGGACGTCGAGTCGCCCGAAGTGCTTCACGGCCTGTGCCACCATGCCGGAGACCGATGCCGAATCGGTGACATCGGCGGTCAGGGCGACCGCGTTGCCGCCTGCGGCACGGACGTCCTCTGCCCGTGCCTCAGCGGTTTCCGGGTTGCGGTCGACGCAGGCGACGGCCGCGCCGGCGGCGGCGAGCGAGGCACAGATGCCCTCGCCCAGGCCACCGCCGGCACCCGTCACGAGCGCGACGCGGCCGTCCAGGGAGAACGGACCGCTGCTCACAAACCGGCCTCGGCCCTGATCTCGGCGAGCGGTACCGCTCTGCCCTCGTCGGCCGAACGGTATGCGGCCTCGACGAGCACCATCGTGCCGATCGTCGTCTTCCCCGAGATCGCCGGCTCGGCATCGTCCTGGATCGCCCGCATGAGCTGGCCCATCGTGCCCTTGAATGCCTGCGGGAACCACATCTCGTCCCACGTCGGGCTCTCCCAGCGGCCGTCCATCGCCCTCGTCGTCCACGTGATCGTCGAGGGACTACCGGCAGGGTAGTCGGGCCAGCCGATCGTGCCCTTCGCGATCCCCTCCGTGCCCTCGACCCGCCACGTGATGCCGTGGTCGGCCCACGTGTAGCAATTGTCGAGGCCGATAGCCCGTAGCCCATCCGCGTACTCGAGGATGTAGAACGCACTCCCGTCCTTCGTCGGGTAGTCCAGGCTCGGGTCGTCGCGCACCGATACGAACACGCGCTCCGGGTCGCCGAACTGGAAGCGGAACGCATCGAGGTGGTGGATCGACATGTTGAGCAGGGCGATCCGCCCGTACTGCTTCAGGAACTCCTGCCAGTGAGGCCGGGCGTTCATCACGATCTCGGCCACGACGGGCTCGCCCAACGCGCCGGCGTCGAGCAGCGAGCGCAGCGCCCGCATCGACTGGTCGTAGCGCATGTTGTGGTTGACGCCGAGCTTCATCCCCGCCTCGTCGCACAGGCGCACCATCTCTACCGCCTGGGCGAGCGTGAAGGCGACCGGCTTCTGGGCGAGGATGCCCTTCACGTGCGGGCGCTTGACTGCCTCGCGCACGATGTCGAGCTGCTGGTCGGGCGGGAATGCGATGTCGACGATCTCGACCCGCTCGTCGTCGAGGAGGTCCTGCCACGTGTCGTAGACGGTCTCCACACCGCGCTCGTCCGCGGCCGCCTGCGCGTTGGCCGGTGTTCGTGACGCGATTGCGACGACGTCGAACCCGGCCTCGCCGTAGGCGACGAGGTGAATGTCCTTCATGATGAAGCCGGCGCCGATGCAGCCGATGCCGTAGTCCGTCTTCGGCGGCAGGTCCGGTCCAGTATTGAGATCGATGGCTGCCATCGTCGACCTCTAGCCGCGCACGCCGAGGTCGGCCATGATCGCGGCGGTGCCGTCGTACGCCTTCTGCGCCCAGGCGACGATCTCGTCGGGGTTCGGGGCGTACTCGAGCTCGATCGAGACAGTGCCGTCGTAGCCCGTGTCGCGGATCGCGGCGAGGTACTCCTTGATCGGGGTGACGCCCATCCCGGCCGGCATGTCCCCGTGCACCTTGCCGTCGCAGTCCGAGAGGTGGATGTGGCCGATCAGGCCCTTCATCAGCGCAACGTCCTCGAACGAGCAGTTCGAGAGGTGCAGGTGCGAGATGTCGGCGTTCGCGAGGACCGCCGGGTTGTCGACCTCCTTGACGAAGCGGACGAGCTCGTGCACGTCCTTCAACAGCGCCTCGTTGAACGGCTCGAGCTCGAGCGCGATCTCGAGTCCCTTCGACTGCGCGTACTCCCCGGCCTCCTTGACCGCGTCCCTGGCCAGATCCCAGATCGCCGGCCGCGGGAACACCTCGCCGTCCCAGTAGTACTCGCCGACGACGAGCAGCACGTTGCGAGCGCCGAAGTACGCGCCCTGATCGACGTACGCCTTGATGCGGTCGAGCGTGAAGCGGCGCACGGACGGATTGAAGTCGACGAGCCCGAAGCCGACGCAGACGACCGACCGGATCGGGAGCCCGACCTCCTCACACGTGTCCTTGATCATCTTCCGGGTCGCGTCGTCGATGTCGAGCGGGTCCTCGAAGATGTCGTAGGTGTCGAAGCCGATCTCCTTCGCCCGGCGAATCCCTTCTTCCGTTCCGATCTTCGTGTCGAACCAGGTCGAGCTGATCATCCCGAGTTCCATGACTGCCTCCTTGATGGTGATGGTTGACGTCCGAGGTCGTGCGCGTTCATGCCTGTGGTGTCCTCCCCTGCTCGAGCAGGATGCTCCGAAGCGTGGCGGCGAGCTCGTTCGGCATCGAGGTGAACGGCCCGAGCTCGGCGTCTGCGAGCTCGAGCATCTCGGCGAGAGGAATGTCCGCCGTGTTGCCGACGAGGTCGCGAGCGCGCGCCACGAACGCGAGGCTCTCGTCGAGGAAGCGACCGACATCGTCGCCGCGAATCACGTCGTAGTGCCCCGTCAGGAGCAACACCGGGTCGAGCTCCCGCAGAAGGCGTGCCGACCGCTCGTAACCCGCGGCATCGACGACCGGCGGCGGGTGGATGATCTGGCCCTGCGTGTCGAGAAGCCCTCCGGCGAGCACTGCATCCATGACGATCGCCGTACGCGAGCGGGGCTCCCAGAGGCCGATGTGGCCGGGCGAGTGCCCGGGGAGCGCGAGCACCTCGACCGAGAGGTTCTCGCCGAGCCGGAAGACCTCGCCGCCCTGCAGCTGCACGTCGATCGGGAGTGACGGGCCCATCGCGCCCTCGAGCCACGCCGCCGTTTCGGGGTCGTACCCGACCCCGTAGGCGTCATACCAGCCGTAGCGCTCCCGCATGATCAGGCCGGCGTCCTCGATCCAGGGCGTATCCAGTGCGGAGGCACAGAAGAGCGCGTCGGGCATCGCCGCGTGAATCGCGGCGTTCCCTCCGAAGTGATCGACGTCCGCGTGACTGACGAGGACGACGTCGACCCTCGTCCCGTCGAGCGCGGGAAGGATCACCTCGGCAGGAGTCTCCTTGACGCCCGTATCGACGAGCATGCTGCGCTCGCCCCTGAGGAGGTACTGGGAGAACGGGCGCGGCCCGAGGATCGACTCGATCCGCGTGATCCCCGGCGCGACCTCCAGCGACGTCCAGCTCATCGGCCGGGCCCTCTCTTTGCATTTCTTACAACGTGCTCGAACATTGATGTCTCCTGGGCGCCGCGTGGTCGCGGCCGGTCGCCGTGGTCATCGGGCGCTACGGACGCTCCAGGTGCGCACAATCGACTATAGAACGCGGCACCCGCCGGTGCACGGGGAGTGCTCCGGCCGTTCACGACGAGCCCCCCGGTCCCGGCATGTAGCCGTCTGCGTCGAGCACTCCGCCGCGCGCGTGGGCCTGTTCCAGGATCTCGGGCGCCCACGTGAGTCGCCCGGCGTCGGTCCCGCCGACGAGCACGAGCAGGCGCCCGGCGCCCTCGCCGATGTTGCGGAAGCCCCGCCACACGCCCGGTGGGACGGAGCAGACATCCATCTCCTCCAGGGTCACGTCGAGCTCGCCGGCCCCGCCGTAGAACAGCTGCCAGCGCCCGCTCAGCGCCATGAACACCTCCACCGTCGTATGGGTGTGCAGGGCGGAGCCGTTCCCGGGCTCGGCCTCGATGACGGCGAGATGGAAGCCGTCCGGCGGGATCGCCGGGCGCGCCTCGCGGTTCTCCCCCACGTTCTGGCCGACGATGCTCCAGATCGTGCGCGCGTAGCCCGGCAGGACCGTGTCGATGAAGAGCGCCGAGCTCGGCTCGAGATCGGCGAAGCGGGCGACGCGGCCCGCCAACGGGTCGGACCCTGGAGCGCTCGAGCCGGACGGCGCCGGGTCAGTCGGACCAGTCAAGAAACACCGTCTTCGCCTGGGTGAAGAACTCGGCCACGTTCCCGAGCTCCTTGGCACCGAGAGCGGAGTCCTTGAGCCCGCCGAACGGGAGATGTGACTCGGCCCCGATCGGCGGCTTGTTGATGTGGACGACGCCGCTGTCGGTCTCGTGCATGAAGCGCATCGCGGTCGCGAGGTCACGGGTGTAGATCGACGTCGAGAGGCCGTACCGGGTCGACTGCGCCACACGCATTGCCTCTGCGTAATCGTCGACCACGATCACCGGGAGGATCGGGCCGAACACCTCGTCGCGAGCGATCGTCATCTCCGGCGTGACTCCACGAAGGAGCGTCGGCTCGAGGAAGTAGCCTCCCTCCCCGCCGACCGATGAGCCCTGCGCCGCGATCTCCGCCCCTTCGTCGAGGGCGCGCGCGAGCTGCGACGAGACCTCGGCGTGAGCCTTCGCGTCGATCAGTGGGCCGACGTCGACGCCCTCGGCATCGCCCGGGCCAACCGTGATCCTGGCCGTCTCCTCGGCCAGCCGCGCGACGAGCTCCTCGACGACGGACCGCACCGCGATGATGCGACGCGGCGCCGTGCACCGCTGGCCCGTCGTGCCGTAGGCCGCCATCACCGAGCCGCGCGCCGCCCGATCGAGATCGGCGTCGGCGAGCACGATGACCGCGTTGTGCCCGCCCATCTCGGCCTGCACCTTCTTTCCCTGGCGAGCGGCCCGCACGTTGATCTCCAGGCCGACGGCCGTGGAGCCGGTGAACGAGACCGCCTTCACGCGGGGGTCGTCGACGAGCGCCTGCCCGACGACGGAGCCGCTGCCGTGGACGAGGTTGACGACGCCATCGGGCGCTCCCGCCTCGGCGAGAGCCTCGACGAGAGCATTCGCCACGAGCGGTGTCACCTGGGCCGGCTTGAGGACGACCGTGTTGCCGCACAGGAGCGACGAGCCGAGCTTCCAGGATGGGATGTTGACCGGGAAATTCCAGGGCGTGATCAGCCCGACGACGCCGAGAGGCTCGCGCAGCGTCAGGCCGAGGATCTGGTCGACCTCGGTCGGCGCAGTGATTCCCTGGATGCTGCCGCCCTGGTGACCGGCCCAGCCGAAGTACCCGATCGCGCGGGGCAGCTCTCCTCGCGCCTCCGCCAGCGTCTTGCCCTGCTCGCGGGTGAGCAGTCGGGCCAGGTCTTCCGAGCGCTCCTCGAGGATCCGGGCGGCACGGAGCAGGATCTTGCCACGTTGGATCGCGGAGGTCGCGCGCCAGCCCGGGAATGCCTCCGCGGCTGCGGCGACGGCGCGGCCCGCGTCCTCGGCGGTCGAGAGCGGCACCGTCGCGAGCACGTCCGACGGATCGGCGGGATTGACGTCGTCGATCGCGTCGTCCGTGGCCGCCGCGACCCACTTTCCGCCGATGAAGTTCTCCAGTGTGTGCACCGCGACTGCCATGTGCCTCCTTCTAGGTTCGGGCGTGACCGACGTTGCCGTTGAGGACCATCCCGCCGTCGACGACGAGCTCGTGCCCGGTGACGTACCTCGAGTCGTCCGAGGCGAGGAAGAGGAGCGCATCCGCGACCTCTTCGGCGGACGCGATGCGCCCGAGCGGGATCCGCTCGTTGTACGTCCGCCGCACATCGGGCGTGTAGGCCACCTGGTTGAGAGGCGTGTCCGTCGCGCCCGGTGCCACGGCGTTGACCGTGATCCCGTGTGGGCCCAGCTCGACCGCGAGGACCTTCGTCAGCGCGACGATTCCGCCTTTTGCAGCGACATACGCCGACAGCTCGGCGATCGGCTGGATGTCGACGACCGAGGTGACGTTGACGATCCGCCCGCCGCCCTGGGCGATCATCTGCCGCGCGGCCGCCTGGCAGCCGTAGTAGTAGCCGTGGAAGTTGGCCGCCATGAGGCCGTGCCAGTCCTCGTGGGACGTCTCGAGGAACGGTTTCACCATCAACGCAGCCGCGTTGTTGACCCACACGTCGATTCCGCCCCAGGCCGAAACGGCCGCGGCCGCGAGCTCGTCGACGTGGGCCGGATCCCCGGTGTCGCCCTGGAGGACGATGACCTCACGGCCGGCGGAGCGAACGGCCTCTGCCGTCCGCTCCGCCTCTGCGGTCGCGCTTCGGTACGTGAAGGCGACGTCGGCACCGGCCTGGGCGGCAGCGATCGCTGCCGCCTGGCCGATGCCCTGCGAGGCGCCCGTGATCACGATGCGCTTGCCGGTCAGGTCCGGCATCAGAGCGTCCGGTACTCGATCGGTTGCCGCTTGCCGGACTCGTGCGACCGAACGATCGCGTCGCAGATCTCGGCACAGCGATACCCGTCCTCGAACGTCGCACCGTGCGGCCCGATCGGCGTGTCCTCCTTGATGCAGGTGAGGAGGTGGAGCAGCTCGTGCACGAAGCTGTCCTCCCAGCCGATCATGTGCCCGTGCGGCCAGTGGTACTCCCAGTACGGGTGGTAGGCCTCCGAGACGAGCACGGTGCGGAAGCCCTGTGCGTGCTCGCCGGGCTTCGTGTTGCCGAGGTTGACCTGGAGCTCGTTCATCCGTTCCTGGTCGAAGACGATCGTGCCCTTCGACCCGTTGATCTCCCAGCGCATCTGGTTCTTGCGACCCATCGCGAACCGGGTTGCCTCGTAGGTGCCGATGGCGCCGTTCTCGAACTCGACGGTCGCCTCGAAGGCGTCGTCGACGTCGACGACGCCGCCGGGCCGCTCCTTGATGAACGTCTTCATGATCCCGCCCACCTCGGTCGGCTCGCCGATGAGGTACCGGGACTGGTCGATCACGTGCGCGCCGAGATCGCCGAGAGCCCCCGAGCCGGCGACGGACTTGTCGAGCCGCCAGACCTTGGGGAACTCCGGGTCCATGACCCACTCCTGGTGATAGCGCCCCCGGAAGTGGTAGATCTCCCCGAGCTCACCGGCGTCGATCATCTGCTTGGCAAGCCGGATGGCCGGGAAGAAGCGGTAGTTGAACGCGCACTGATGCTTGACGCCCGTCTCCGCCACCGCCTTCCAGATGTCGAAGCTCTCCTCCGCCGTCCGCCCGAGCGGCTTCTCGCAGATGATGTCCTTCCCCGCCTTCGCCGCGGCGATCGTCGGCTCGAAGTGGGCGTCGTTCGGGCCGCCGTTGTCGAAGACCTGGACGTCCGGGTCGTTGACGACGTCTTCCCAGTTCGTCGTCCACTTCTCGTAGCCGTAGCGCTTCGCCGCCTCCGCGACCGCCTCCCCGTTCCGTCCGGCGATCGCAACGAGCCGCGGGTGGTACGGCGGTGGATACGTGATGTAGCCGATCTTCTTGAGCGCGTTCGTGTGCGCCTTGCCCATGAAGGCGTACCCGAGCATGCCGATCCCGATCGAGGGGATATCCCCCTCGGACGCGGCCGCGCCCATGGTCACGAACCCGACCTGGGGCTCTTCAGCCATAGCTCCTCCTCTCTCGTCCGGGGCCCGCTACGCGAGCCACCAGGCCTGGCCGGGGACAAGCGGCTTCTTGATGATCAGCGGCTTGAGATACTGGATCGCCTGCTCGAGGCCATCGTCTTCGGACATGACCGGATCCTCGTGCTCGAACGAGAGCACGAAGTCGTAGCCGACCTCGAGCAATGCCGTGATCACGCGGCGCCACTCGACGTCGCCCCAGCCCGGCACCCGGTAGCGTGCTGCACGATCACCGCGCTGCCACGAGCCCGTGCCCGTGACGCCGTCGATGTGAACGATGTCCTTCTGCAGCTCCCAGTCCTTCGCGTGCGCGTGAAAGATGCGGGAGCCGAACTCCTTGATGAAGACGACCGGGTCGATCATCTGCCAGATGAAGTGGCTCGGGTCGAAGTTGAAGCCCCAGTCGTCACGGTCGAGGCGCTTGACGGCCTCGCGCGCGGTGAAGACGTTGTAGGCGATCTCGGTGGGATGCACCTCGTGTGCGAAACGCACGCCGAGCTTCTTGAACTCGTCGAGGATCGGGTCCCAGCGCTCGACGAAGAGGTCCCAGCCCTTTTCGTAGATATCGAGCCGCTGCGGCGGCCAGATGTACCAGCTCTCCCACACGGTCGACCCGAAGAACCCGCAGACCGTCTTGATCTCGAGCTCGCTCGCGAACTGGGCGGTCTTGATGATCTGCTCGCGGCCGAGCTTCCACATCTCCTCCTTGTCGGAGGTTCCTGCCCACTCGTCGAGCGACGAGTCGCTGAACGGAAGCACCATCTGCGAGAAGAGGTGGTTCGAGAGGGCAGAGATCTCGATGTCGTAGCCGTCGAGCATCTTCTTGATCCCCTTCGCGTACCCGGGGTCCTCGCTCGCCTTGTCCGGGTCGAAGTGGTTCGAGCCGCGCCAGGCGGCGAGCTCGAACGCCTCGTAGCCGAGCCCCGACGCATGCTTGGCAACGTCCTCGAGGGGCTTGTTGTTGTACATCACGGTGAAGAGCCCGATCTTCATGCTGCCTCCCTTTCTGCTGTTGACTCCGACTCCGAGGCTCCGAGCCTCGGATCGAACACGACCTTGATTCCACGACCCGCGCGTAGGTCAGCGAAGACCCGTTCCCACTCCGCGAGCGGTACGACCTCGCTGACGAGCGGCTCGAGATCGATCGCCCGTTCCTCGATCAGCGTCATCGCCCGCTGCCACGACCGTGGCGTGGAGGCGAAGCCCGAGGTCAGAACGAGCTCCTTCTGAAACACCCTATCGAGCGGGACCTCGACATCCTTGCCGAACACGCCGATCTGGACGTAGCGAGCACCCCGCCCGGCCGCCTCGAACGCGGTTCGAGCTCCTCCCGCCGCACCGGAGCACTCGATCACAACGCTCGCGGACTCCGGGTCAACCTGCGTCGCGGTTGCGAACCCGAGCCCTCGCGCCGCCTCGAGCCGGGCGACGTCGGAGGCGAGGCCGACGACAGTCACGGTCGCGCCGTGCGCGCGCGCGACCTGGGCGGCGAGCAGCCCGATCGGGCCAGGCCCGGTAACGAGCACGCGGTCTCCCGCGGCGACGAGCGGCGGATCGCAGAGGCAATGGCAGACGCAGGCAAGAGGCTCGGCGAGCGATGCGGCATAGTCGCCCAGCCACTCGGGCACGCGGTGCAGGTTCCGCGCCGGCACGATCACGGACGGAGCGAATGCGCCGTCGGCGAACGAGCCGATCGAGCGACGCTCGGGACAGAGGTTCGGCCGCCCGTCGCGGCACCACGCACAGACGAGACACGTCGAGTAGTACGTCTCGGAGACGACACGCGCGCCGGCCCACGCCGGGCTGACACCCTCGCCGACGGTCACGACCGTGCCACAGACCTCGTGCCCCATCGTCACGGGCGGCTCGCTGCGGAACTCGTCCGCCTCGATGTGCAGATCCGTGCCACAGACGCCGGCGCCGAGCACGGCAAGCCGCACTTCGCCCGGTGCGGGCTCGCGCTCGGGTCGCTCCGCGAGGGCGACGTTGCCGGCGCCCGGTTGCAGCTTGGCGACGCCGATCATCCGACGACTTGGCGGTAGAGCGCCGTGAGCTCGTCAGGCCCGACGGGGACAGGGTTGGTCGGGATGTTCCTGCTCTTCATCGCGTCCTCCACCAGCTGGGGAATGTCGACGTCGGCCGGCTCGACCCCCCACTCGCGCAGCGTCGCCGGAATCCCGATGTCGGCGCAGAGCGCACGAACGGCCGCGATGCCCCGGTCGGCCGCCTCCGCCTCCGAAAGCCCTGCAATGCTCTCACCGAGCGCCTCGGCGACGGCTCCCAGCTTGGCGGCACACCCTGCGCGGATGGCGTCGAGGCCCGAGGGAAGGAAGATCCCGTTGGCAACGCCGTGCGGCACGTGATGCCGGGCGGTCACGGGCGTCGACGCGGCGTGGACGATCGCGTTGCCGTTGATGTTGAACGCGACGCCCGCCATCATGCTGGCGAGCGTCACCTGGGCGACGGCATCCGGCTCGCGGTCCGCGACCGCCGTACGGAGGTTCTCGCCGATCATCCTGATCGCGGCGATGTTGAGGGCGTCGAGAACCGGGTCGGAACCACGGTTGACGTACGACTCGACCGCATGGGCGAGCGCGTCGATGCCGGTCGAAGCGATGACCGCCGACGGGGCCGACGCAACGAGATCCGGGTCGACGAGGCCGACGTCCGGCGCGATGTTCGGCGAGACGATCACGAGCTTGAAGTCGAGCTCGGGATCCGTGATCACGGCGACCGACGTGACCTCCGAGCCGGTGCCGCAGGTCGTCGGCATGCAGACGAGCGGCGGCACCCGCGTGCCCACGAGATCGGCGCCGCGGTAGTCGCCGATCCGGCCACCGTTCCGAACGATGATCCCGACGCCCTTCGCGCAGTCCATCGAGCTGCCGCCACCGAGGCCGACGATCCCGTCGCAACCGGTCGCCTCGAACAGCTCGGCGGCCTCGTGGACGTTCGTCGTCGTGGGGTTCGGCTGCGTCTGCGCATAGACCTCGAGGCCGATCCCGGCGGCCCCGATCCACGCGCTGACGGTGCCGACGGCTCCGGCCGCCTCGAGGCCGGGATCGGAGATCAGCAACGCCCGCGTCACACCGAGGGCCGCAAGCCGGTCGCCGATCTCGGCTCCGGCGCCGCGCCCGTAGTGAAGGCTCGTCGAGCAGGTAAACCGGTGAACGCCGTCCCACACCATCTGCGTCGCGTCACTCCTCGCCGAGCGCGTAGAGGCCGAGCACGAACTCGCGGTGGCGCTCGACGATCGCCGTGGCGGCCGCCTCCGCGGCGACGGCGTCGCCCGAGGCGATCGCCTCGCAGAGACGGCGGTGTGAGTCGACACTGATCCGTAGGCTGCCGAAACGCCTGATCGCCGCCTCGGCGCCGAGCTCCATGTCGTCGCGCAGCAGCGCACGGATGTCGTTCATCGCCTGCAGCAGGTAGCGGTTGTTCGCGGCTGCAGCGAGCGCGAGATGGAAGTCGACGTCTGCGTCGGGGTACAGGGCCGGGCTGGTCGACGCCTCGTGCATTCCCTCGACGGCGATCCGGAGCTCGGCGATCTGCTCGTCGGAGGCCCGCTCGGCGGCCAGCCGGGCAAGCTGCGACTCGATCATGAGCCGCGCCTCGACGAGCTCCTCGACCTCGGCCCGGAGGAGGGGCCGCCCGACGCGAGAGCGGTTGGGCGGCGCGATCGCGACAAATGTGCCGCGACCGGCACGGGTATTGATCAGGCCGTCGCTGACGAGCATGCTGACCGCCTCACGAATCGTGCTCAGGCTGACGTCGAACTGGACTGCAAGGCCCCGGTGGCCGGGGAGCTGGTCTCCCGGGGGGAGCTCACCCGTCTCTATCTGCCGTCGGAGCTGGGCAGCGATGCCCGTCGGCAGTGTCTCGCGCCCTCGTCGCACCGGGATTACCTCTCTCTGCTACCGGTCTGGTGTTCCGAACACGACACAAGGCGACCGTACATGCTGGCGGTAGCACGGTCAAACGGGGTCTGTCATCCGTCAGCGCGCACCCTGGACGGCCTGCGGCCGGCCGCAGCGTCGAGGACGTCGATGATCGCTTCGTGGTCGTAGACGCATCCGCCCCAGAGGCCGCCGCTCGCGGACTGCAGCCGCGCCCAGAGCGCGGTGTCGGCCGGCAACCGCTCATCCGGAGCGAGATCCGGCCGCATCTCCCGCTGCTCGAGCACGCCCGCCGCCTCGTCGGCGGTCCACTGCTCGGCGCCGTGGCCGACGAGGTCGATGGACGCTTCGAGCCGGTTCCGGTCGACCACGATGCGAACGAGGTCACCGTCGAGCAGGCGGCCGATCGGCCCTCCTTCGAGGGCCTCGGGGCTGACATGCCCGATACAGGCGCCGGTCGAGACGCCCGAGAACCGGGCGTCGGTGATCAGCGCGACGTGCTTTCCGAAGGGCAGGAACTTGAGCGCCATCGTGACCTGCGCGGTCTCTTCCATGCCCGACCCGAGCGGGCCGCGACCTGCAATCACCATCACGTCGCCCGGCGCGATCGGCTCGCCCGCGGTGCCCTTGATCGCGGCGATCGCCGCTCGTTCGCTCGCGAACACGCGCGCCGGGCCGGTCATCCGGTAGACGCCGTCCTCGTCGATCACGGTCGGGTCGATGGCGGTGCTCTTGATCACGCTGCCGCCGGGCGCGAGGTTGCCCTCGGGGAAGCAGACGGTCGACGTCATTCCCTTTGCGGCCGCTCGGTCGGGCGGCGAGATGACGTCGTCCGGGTCGACGCCGTCCGCCTCGAGGAGGCGCGCGCGCAGCTTCGCACGTCGCTCGCTGCCCTCCCACTCGTCGAGCACGTCATCGATCGTCCGGCCGGTAATCGTCAGTGCGTCGCCGTGGAGCAGCCCCCGGCGCCGGAGGTGGAGCATCACCTCGGGCACGCCGCCGGCGAGGAACACGCGTACGGTGACGTGGTTCGCGGGCCCGTTCGGCAGAGCGTCGACGAGCCGCGGCACGGCCTTGTTGATCCTGCGCCAGTCCTCCACGCTCGGCCGACGGAGCCCCGCCGCGTGGGCGATCGCGGGAATGTGAAGCAGGAGGTTCGTCGATCCTCCGAAGGCCGCGTGGACGAGCATCGCGTTCTCGATCGCGTCGTCGGTCAACACCGTCTCCAGCGTTCGCCCGCTCTCCCACTGGTCGTGGACGGCAGCGGCCGTTCGGCGTGCCACATCCAGCCAGATCGGCTGCCCCGACGGGGCGAGCGCCGCATGAGGCACGGTCAGGCCGAGCCCCTCTGCCACCACCTGTGACGTCGCCGCAGTGCCGAGGAACTGGCAGCCTCCGCCGGGAGTCGCACACGCGTGGCAGCCGAGGTCGGCCGCCTCGTCGAGCGTGACGAGCTGGTGCGCGAAGCGCGCACCGAGCGTCTGCACCGCTCCCGCATCCTCTCCACGCCGCGGGGGGAGCGTCACGCCTCCGGGAATGACACCTCCCGCGAGCTCGCGAAACGAGGCGACGGCCATCATCATCGCCGGGAGCCCCTTGTCGCACGTTCCGACGCCGATCACTCCGCGCCGGTTCGGCAGGCTGCGCACCAGCCTGCGCAGGACGAGCGCCGCGTCGTTTCGGTAGGGAAGCGAGTCGAACATCCCGGTCGTGCCCTGCGTCCGCCCGTCGCACGGGTCGGAGACGTGAGCGGCGAACGGCAACCCGCCCAGGCGATCGAGCTCGGCGGCCGCCTCGCGCACGAGCAGGCCGACCTCCCAGTGGCCAGTGTGGTACCCGAGCGCGATGGGGGTTCCGTCGTCGGCGCGGAGCCCACCGAGCGTCGAGAGAAGGAGGAACTCGTCACGCCTGACCTTCGACGCCTCCCAGCCCATGCCGGCGTTCTGCGAGAGCCCGAAGACGTCGCCCGAAGGGCGCTCCTTCAAAAAGGAGTCCGTCAGCGGCAGGACCCCCTCGGGGCCTGCCGCCTTCGTCTCGACGTGGAAGAGGTCGGGATCGCTCATCGCCGGGTCGCGGTTGGAGCCCGAGGGCTCAGTTGTAGCGACCGTACTCGCGCACGGTCTCGCACATGATCTCGATCATCCCGGGCTGGGCGTCGAAGATCTGGCCGGTCGACCGCAGGACGTAGCCGCCGCCCTCCATTGCCGCGTCGAGGCAACGCCTGACCTCGTCCCGGACCGCTTCCGCCCCCGCCTCGTGGAGAAGGTGCTCGTTGAAGCCGCCGAAGAGGCAGACCCGGTCGCCGATCCGCCGCTTCGCATCGGCGAGATCGACGTCGCCGGAAGAACGATCAGACGTGAGGGTCTCGATCGCATCCGGGCCGGTGTCGGCGATGTCCTCGAGCAGCAGCGTCGCGCGGCCGCAATTGTGGAAGCTCACGAGATAGCCGGCGTCGTGCGCCGCGGCGACACATTCGGCCTCGTACGGCTTCATGAACTCGACGAAGTGCTCGCGGGCGACCCCCACCCCGGTCCAGGTCTCGTTCATCGAGATCGAGTGGATCCCCGTCTCGCCGAGCCGGCGATAGAAGCCCTTGATCCAGTCGGTGCAGACGCGCATCAGCTCGTGGACGAACTCGGGCCGGTCGTAGATGTCCATCGACAGGTCGACGAGGCCACGGATCTCTGCGGCCATGTCCCACGGGCCGATCACGTGGTGCAACCACCACGCCTCGTCACCGACCTTTTCGACCATTCCCGTGAGGACGGTCATGTCGTAGACATCGGCCGACGGGAAGTGCCGCAGTGCGGGCAGCTTCGCCTCCGGCTCGTCGCCCTTGAGCAGGAAGTCGTGGCACGACGTGCCGAACCCGTCCTCGGTGCGGTAGGAGTAGTCGAGATCGCCGTCGGGGGTGTGGATCTTGTGAGAGTGCTCACGCCAGCCCTCGCCCTGAGCCGTCACCTCGAACGTCTCGACCCACGTGTCCGTCTCGAACGGACGGGGAAAGAGCATCCGCGGCCAGATCTCGTGCTCGCCGATGTGCTGGCTGTACGTCGTGATCATCGGGTCGAGCCCGAGATCCTGTTGCATCTTCACGATCGAGCCCATCGGGTCGTCGATCCACCAGTGGAGCATGTCCATCGTCGTCTTCTCCGGTGGACGAAGCTTCTTGATCAGCGGTAGCCCCAACCAGCAGTGAACGGGAACCCGATCCGGCGTTCCCCTCTCGAAGGCGATGCGCGTGCGCTCGGCGGTCTTCACGGTCGATCTCCTTTTTCGTGGGTCCTGGTGTCCAGCATGCCGATCGACGGCACCTGCTGCCTCATCGTGCGATCGCGTAGCCGGGGCCAGCATCGGCCCGACTCGACCCGGAGCGCGGCCATCATGTCCGAGTAGACCACGCTCGCCTGGTGGACGTCCCGCTGCTCGACGGCCCGGACGAGCGCAGCGTGCGAGTCGACGAGCGCGTCCATCCGGGCATCCGCCACTGCGGTCGTCGCGTAGCGCTCGATCATCTCGCGCATCCCGTCATGCAGGGCGGCAAGGCTGTTGGCGAGGAAGGTGTTGCGTGCGGCGTCGGCGAGCGCGAGATGGAACGCGAAGTCGAACTCGGCAAACGCGGCGGGATCGCGGTACGTGCGTCGCATGCCCTGGAGGAGCATGCGAAGTCGCTCGAGATCGGCCTGGGAGCGCCTGATCGCCGCCAGGCGAACGATGGCGAGCTCGATCACCTGCCGGGCCTCGACGATCTCGATCGCGTCGATCGCGTCGAGCACGAGCTCCCCGTCGACAGGGTCGAGAGCCGCCACGGTCGTTCCGTGAGCGCGCGGTTCGAGTGACACCTAGTTAGTCCCACTATTCGACACTTACGAATGACTATATCGCATAATTGCGGCAGTGTCACTTGACGTATCCAGATTGTGGTGCCATCATACGGGACTAATGGCCGCCGGAAGCGTAACCAGCGTCGAGGACGGCTCGCAGGCGATCGACCGCGCCGCGCGCATCCTCATCCGCCTCGTCGAGAGCGACGAGGTGGTGACGTTGTCGACCCTCATGGAGGACACGCAGCTGCCGAAGTCGACGGCGGCGCGCGTTCTGCGCGCCCTCGAGCGAAACGGCCTCGCACAGCGCCGCCGTGGCGGTGGCTTCCGTCCCGGCCCCGTGCTCGTCGAGTACGCCCGCCGCGATTCGAGCGTCGGAGACCTCGCGACGCTGGCGTGGCCGTTCCTGGAGCGGCTCGGCCAGATCACGGGTGAGACGGTCAACGTCGCGATCCCGACGCCCGGGGGCGTCGCACGCGTCGCCCAGGTGGACAGCAACCATCCACTCGGCGCAGGCAACTGGGTCGGGAGCCGCATTCCGATCCACGCCTCGTCGATGGGGAAGGTATTCATGGCCTTCGGCGCTGCCCAGCCGCCGTTCGGCCGGCTCGCGAAGCTCGGCCCGAACACGATCACCGACCTCGCGGCGCTGCTCGCCGAGCTGGAGAACGTCCGCCGGCAGGGCTTCGCGACGACCTGGGAGGAGCTCGAGGAAGGCCTCTGCTCCGTCGGCGCTCCCGTTCGCGGTTCGCGCGGCACGGTGATCGCGGCGCTCTCGGTCGGCGCGCCTACCGTCCGGACGTCCCCCGAGCGCCTCTCCGAGCTCTCCGTCCATGTCGTCCGCGAGGCCGACGCCCTGTCCGATGCCATCCACCGCTACCGAGGAGAACGAGAAGCATGACGAACGAAGAGATCCTGCAGCAGATCTACGACGAGACGCTCGTCGGGAACAAGCCCGCCGTGGTCGAGTTGACGACCGCCGGGATCGACGCCGACATTCCCCCGAACACGCTCCTGTTCGAGGCGCTGATTCCCGCACTCGAGGAGGTCGGAGCGCGGTTCGAGCGTGGCGACTTCTTCGTCCCCGAGATGTTGATCTCGGGCCGCGCGATGACGGGGGCACTCGAGCTCCTCCGCCCCCTGCTGGTCGACTCCGGCGTGGAGAAGATCGGCACCTTCCTGATGGGGACGGTTCAGGGCGATGTCCACGACATCGGCAAGAACCTCGTCAACATCATGCTCGAGGGAGCCGGATTCGACGTGATCGACATCGGCGTGCAGGTGAGGCCGGAGACGTTCGTCGCGGCGATCCAGGAGCACAAGCCGGACGTCGTCGGGTTCTCGGCCTTTCTGACGACGACGATGCCGATGTTCAAGGCAAACATCGAGGCGATCGACAAGGCGGGACTGCGTGACGACGTGATCATCATGGTCGGCGGCGCTCCGGTGACGCAGGAGTACGCCGATGTCGTCGGAGCCGACGGCTACGCGGCCGACGCCTCCACCGCCACGCGGCGCGCCAAGGAGCTGCTGCAGCAGCGACGGGCCGTCGTCGCCGCCTGACCCGAGAACCGAGAATGGGCATCGTCACCGCAATCGAGCACGCCGTCAAGAAGCCCGTTTTCGGGTGTCGGATGTGCGGTCAGTGCGTGTTGCACGACACGGGGATGACGTGCCCGATGACGTGCCCGAAGACGCTCCGGAACGGCCCCTGCGGCGGTGTGCGCGAGGACGGTGGGTGCGAGGTGAAGCCCGAGATGCGGTGCGTCTGGGTGAAGGCCGAGGAGCGGTCGCGGACGCTGCCGCTTCTCCCTGCCGCCTGGCGGGGGCACTTCAACCTGCTCCGGCCGCCGGTGGACAACCGCCTGACCGGTACGTCGTCCTGGGCGAACCTCCTGAGCGGCGCGGACAAGGTGACGCCACCCGGGTGGGGCACCGGCGAAGAGGACGACGTGGACACGGCCTCATGACACGCCTCCGGGAGCTCGTCGAGGCGGACGACGGGCTCGTGCTGACCGGCGAGGCGCCTTCGTTCGACGGCGGCACGCTCGACGACTTCCGCGAGCGGATCGCGGAGATGGCGGAGTGGGTCGACGCGATGAATGCGACCGACAACACGGCCGCCCACGCCCACGCGTCCAACGTCGCCTGTGCGATCGCGATCGCGCGCAGCGGAGTCGAGCCGATCCTGCAGGTGGTCTGCCGGGACAAGAACCGGATCGCCTGCCAGGCCGACATCGTCGGGGCTGCACTGCATGGCGTGCACAACGTGTGCTGCCTGACGGGCGACGACGTCACGGCCGGCGACGAGCCCGAAGCCCGGCGCGTCTTCGACCTCGACGGCCCGCAGCTGATCCGCGTCGCGACGTCGCTGGCGGGCGGCCGCTACCTCTCGGGAAGGAAGCTGGAGCCTTCGCCTCCCCTCTTCGTCGGGGCGGTCGAGAACCCGGGCGCGCCGCCGCTCGACTACCGCGCCCGTCGGGCGGCGAAGAAGATCGCGGCCGGCGCACGCTTCCTCCAGCTGCAGATCTGTTATCACCCGGACCGCCTCGAGGCGTTCGTCGGCGAGCTCGAACGCCGGGGACTGGCCTCCGAGGCCGCGCTCCTGCCGGCGATCGTGCTCGTGCGAGGAGCCCGGGCGCTCGGCTTCATGGATCGCGAGGTCCCCGGCATCGACGTTCCCGCGGAGACGATCGCCCGCGTGGAGCAGGCGGACGACCAGGCCGAGGAGGCGTACCAGCTCGGCCTCGAGCAGGCGCGCCACGCGCTCTCCCTCCCCGGCGTACGGGGGCTTCACCTGACCGACTTCCGACACGACGGCTCCCTGTCTCGGCTCTGCCACGACCTCGACATCCCACCCAAGGAGGAAAGACGCGCGCATGCACACCGTCCTCAGCTCACGTTCTAAAGAGGTCCGGATCGGGCCCGACCAGTCATTCTGCATCATCGGCGAGCGCATCAACCCGACCGGTCGGAAGGCATTCGCCGCCGCGCTCCGGGAAGGCGACCTCTCCGAGATCGTCCAGGACGTCGAGGATCAGGTCGCGGGCGGCGCGCACGTGCTCGACGTCAACATGGGCGTGCCCCTAACCGACGAGGCAGACCTGCTCGCCCGCGCCGTCCGGCTCGTGCAGGAGCACACCGACCTGCCGATCTGCATCGACTCGTCCGTCGTCGAGGCGCTCGAAGCCGGCCTCGCGGCGTACGAGGGCAAGGCGCTCGTCAACTCGGTGACCTGCGAGGAAGACCGCCTCGATCGCGTCCTGCCGATGGTCAAGGAGCACGGCGCCGCGATCATCTGCCTCGTCAACGACGACACGGGGATCCCCCAGACCGCCGACGAGCGGCTCGACGTCTGCGCTCGCCTCGTCGACATCGTCCACGGACGCTACGAGATCCCGATGGAGGACATCGTGATCGACCCACTGGCGATGACGGTCGGGGCAGACCCGCTGGCCGTCGTCACGACGCTCGAGACGATCAGCCGCATCCGTGACACGTACGGCCTCAACATGACGCTTGGCGCGTCGAATACGTCGTTCGGCCTGCCCGGTCGGCATGCCCTCAACGCGGCGTTCCTCGTGGCGGCATCCTATGCCGGCCTCACGAGCGCGATCATGGACGCGCGCACGACTCAGACCGTCGATGCCTGCCGCGCAGCGGATCTGCTGTTCGGTCGCGACGAGTGGGGCACGGAGTGGATCGCCGCACATCGCCGGGCGCTGGCAGCGACGGCATGACCGTCATGGTGACAGGGCACGATCACGAGAACGACCTCACGCCCGACCCACCGGCTCGAGTCGCACTGCGCTTCGAGCCGTCGGGGACGGCGGTACGAGTCCCGCCCGGAGTCACCGTATTCGATGCCGCGTCCTGGAACGGGGTCGCAATCGACTCGACGTGTGGCGGGCACGGAACGTGCAAGAAGTGCCGCGTCCGGGTGGTGGGCGGGTCGGTACCGATCTCGAAGCTCGACGTTCGCGCGTTCGATCCGAGCGAGCTCGAGAGCGGCTGGAGACTGGCGTGCAGAGCCGAAGCACAGGGTGACCTCGTTCTCGACGTGCCGCCCCTCGTCACGCGTCCGAAGGCGGCGACGGTCGGTGTCGGCCGGCAGGTGATCCTCCACCCCGCTGTCCAGAAGCGGTTTGTCGAGCTCGAGTCACCGTCACTTCAGGATCAGCGCACCGACCTCGAGAGATTGCTCGACTCGGTCGACGACCTCGAGCTGCGCGTCGAGCCGAGCGTGCTGCGGCTCCTCCCCAAGGCACTGCGCGAATCCGACTTCAAGGTCACCTGCGTGATCGTCGACGACCTCCTGATCGACGTCGAACCGGGAGACACGAGCGACCGGCTCCACGGCGTCGCGTTCGACCTCGGCACGACCACGGTCGTCGCGACGCTCATCGACATCAGCACGGGTACACCCGTCGCGGTGAAGTCGATGCTCAACAAGCAACAGCCGTTCGGCGCCGATGTGATCTCGCGCATCTCGGCCACGATGCTCGATCCGACGGCTCTGGCACGGCTACGCGGGCTCGCCTGCGACACGCTCCAGGAGCTCGCGGCCGAGGTCTGCGAGCAAGGTGGCGTCGATCCCTCGGAGGTCTACGAGGTCGCGCTCGCCGGCAATGCCACGATGACACAGCTCGCGCTCGGGATCGATCCCGAGCCGATCGGCGTCGCCCCGTTCATCATGGCAACGCCGACCTATCCGGACATGCCGGCCGCCGAGCTCGGACTGCGCCTGCACCCCCGCGCCCGCGCGACGATCTTCCCCGCGCTCGGCGCCTACGTCGGCGGAGACATCGTGGCCGGACTGCTCGCGTCCGGGATGACGCGCGACAAGCGACTCCGGCTGTTCATCGACGTCGGTACGAACTGCGAGATCGCGCTCGGCTCGGCCGAACGGCTCGTCTGCACAGCCGCGCCCGCCGGCCCCGCGTTCGAGGCCGCCCAGATCCGCTGCGGGATGCGAGCGGCGGACGGCGCGATCGAGGTCGTGCGGATCCGCGACGATGCGATCGAGCTCGAGGTGATCGCCGGCACCGAGCCGGTCGGAATGTGCGGCTCGGGGCTCGTCGACGCGGTGGCCGAGCTCGTCGGTGCCGGGCTCCTCGACGAATCGGGCCGCTTCGTCCCGAACGAGACGGCGGCAGTGATCGCCCCCTCCCTTTCGCGCCGCCTCCTCGCGAGGCCGGACGGCGAGCGCATCTTCGTCCTGCACTGGCAGGGCGAGGAAGGCGACATCGAGAACGCCGTCTACCTCTCACAGCGCGATGTTCGGGAGCTCCAGTTCGCAAAGGCGTCGATCGCGACGGGCTGGAGCCTGCTCGTCGAGGAGCTCGGGATCGACGTCGCCGATATCCAGCAGGTGCTCCTGGCCGGCTCGTTCGGCTCGTACCTGTCCCCGGCGAGCGCCGTTCGGATCGGCCTCGTGCCACGGCTCGTCCTGCCCCGCATCATCTCGGCCGGAAACGTCGCCGGCGAGGGCGCGAAGATGGCGCTCCTCTCGATGCAGGAGCGTCACGCGGCCACGGCGATGCTGAAAGAGGTCGAGTACGTCGAGCTGTCCGACCGAGAGGACTTCAACGACCGCTTCATCGAGCAACTCGCGTTCCCGGCGGTCCCGTGAGCGCGACCCTGACGGTCATCTACTGGCGCGAAATCCCTGCGCAGGTCACCGCCAAGGGCCACGGCGGCACCGTGCGCGCGCAGCTGTCCGATCGCTTCCAGAAGGCGATCGACGCGGCCGCGATGAAGGCCGACCTCGTCGAGATGGACGCCTACCTCGAGGAGTGGAACCAGCAGGCGCGTCCGTGCGGAGACGATCTCGAGGCGGAGGTCGCCTCGGAGGTGGCACGGCTCGAGAATGCCTTCGACCGGGACGTCCTGCTGCAACTCGCCCGCTCGGGAGGACGGAGCGCCTGAGCGGCCGCCAGCATGACCGCTCGAACCACGACCCTTGCACGGGCTTCTAGCCGCGAAGCGGGAACGGCCGCCCGGCGAGCGCCGGAACAACCTGCGCCGTGACCCACACCGGTGTGGCGCCGTAGCGTAGCGAGTAGCGGTAGCTGCCGTCGCCTCGACGAAGGCGGGAGAGGTAGCGGAACGGCGGCTTGCCCGGCTTCACGTCGGCGCTGAGGAGCGCTTGGATCGCCCACGCGGTCGACTGCGCGTCGGACTCGCGACCGTTCGTCAGCGCAAACCCTCCGTCGCGGTTCTGGAATCCTCGCAACGCCCTGACGGCTCGTTTCACCGGGGTCGCCCGGATCCCGACGCCCGTTGCGCGGAGCGCCTGAATCGCCGCCGCCGTGTCGTTGGAGTCGGGCTTGCCGCCGCGAAGCCACGGGAAGCCACCGCTCTTTGCCTGGGCCCCGAGGATCGCTCGCACGAACGACTGCGGCGCCTCCTCTCCCACGGCACGCAGCGCCAGAACGGTCCACACCGTCTCGTTGACGAGCGCGCCGGGACGATGGCGTCGGAGCCGCGCCACGAGGCTCTCGTCGACGACGTCCCCGAGAGCCGCGAGCGCAACGACGCGCAGCGCGAGGTCGGCGTCCGAGTCGCCGGCGATGGGGCGCGCACGGAGGAACTCGGCCGCCTTCGCGCGCTCGGCGGGGAACCCTCCGGCGGCGGCGAGTCCGAGCGCGGCCCAGGCGGTGAGCGTGCCGCCCGGCGTCTGGCCCAGCTCGGCGAAGCCTCCGCTCGCACTCTGGCGGCTCGCAAGGAACGCCGCCGAGCCGGCGCTCGGGCCGGTCCCCCCGGCCGCCGCGCCAACGAGGACGACGCAGGCGAGCACGACGACGATCCACTTCATGCCCACACCACCTCCGTGCGCGCCGTGCGACCGTGCCGGTCGAGGACACGCCGCAACTCGGGCCCGGCGACGAATGCCAGAGCGAAGTTGCCCGTGGCGTGCGCGACGTTGAACGCGACGCCGGCGGCGAGAACCGTGACGAGCGCGGCCCACGTGTGCGGGTAGAAGGCGAACCAGAGCCATAGATCGAGCAGGGTCCCGAACGCCATCCCGAGAACCGCGCAGAACGCGGCGAACGGCCCGCGCCGGCGCAGGGCCGGGCGAAGGGCGCCCGCCAGCGCGCCGCAGCCACCCCAGGCGAGCATCTGCCAGGGCGTGTGCGCCCCCTGACCGAGGAACATGTTGGACGCGATCGCGGCAAGCGCACCGACCGCGAACCCTCGACGCGGGCCGAGTGCGATCCCCGCTGCTGCGACGATGACGGTCACCGGCTGCACGCCCGGGAGCGGTGCGAACAGGAGCCGCCCGGCCGCCGCGATGCCGCCGAGCGTCGCGACGAGCGTGAGGTCGCGGGCCGTATCGCCGCCTCGCTCGAGCCAGGCGAACCCACCCGCGACGAGAGCGAAGGCTGCAAGCAACGTCGCGAGCCCTCCGTTCGCCGGATCGACGGCGGCCCAGACGAGGCCGACGACGCCGAGAGCCGCGAAGGCGACGAGTGCGGCACTAGACCGCAACGGGCACCTCCGCCGGACGGCCGAGGCGCACACGGCGGTGCGCGGGCAGGAGCGGATCATGCGTCGCCACGAGAACTCCGTGGCCCTCGGCAGCCTGCTCCAGCAGCCAACCCGCGAGAGCCTCTTTCCGATCCGGGTCGATCCCGCGCGTCGGCTCGTCGAGCACGAGCAGGTCGGGCTCCGAGACGGAGACGGCGGCGATCCCGAGGCGCTCGCGCTCGCCGCTCGAGAGATCGCGGGGATGTCGGTGGGCGGCGAACGAGAGTCCGAAGCGCTCGAGCGCCCGGCCGGCCCGCGCGCCGTCGCCGTGCACCCCGAGCGCGACCTCTTCGAGCACCGTCTCCTTGACGAGATAGCGACCCGGATCCTGCGAGAGATACGTCGCGGTGCCCTCCCGGGCCACCGTGCCGGCGGTCGGCTCGAGCAGTCCGGCAGCGATCCTTGCGAGCGTCGTCTTGCCGCTTCCGTTCAGGCCCTCGAGCGCGACTATCTCGCCGCGGCGGACGACGAGCGACGTGCCCGCGAGGATCTCGGGGCCTGAGCCGTACGAGAAGTGGACACCATCGAGGCGGACGAGTGGGGATCCGGCGAAAGCTGGTGCTGGCGGGTCGAACGGCTGCTGACCGCCTCCATAGCGCGGCCGCCGTCTCGAGAGCCAGCGTCGCGCTCCATCGACGGGTGCGTCCAGGACGATGCGTCCCTCCTCCATCATGATGACCCTGTCCGCAACCGCAAGCGCACGATCGACGCGTTGCTCGGAGAGCACGACCGCGCACGATGCCCGCTCGACGTGGCCGAGAAATGCCTCCGCCGCGTCGGGGTCGAGCTGGGAGGTCGGCTCGTCGAGCAGGAGCAGCCCGGGCTCGAGCGCGAGCGCGGCCGCGAGGCAGACACGCTGCAGCTCTCCCCCGGAGAGCTCGACGGTTCGACGCTCGGCGAGATGCGCCGCGCCGACCTCGGCGAGGGCCGCGTGAGCGCGTGGCCAGATTCGCTCCGGATCGACACCGAGGTTCTCGAGGCCGAACGCCACCTCGTTCTCGACGCGGGTCATCACGATCTGGTCTTCCGGATCCTGGAAGACGGACGCAACCGTTCCTGCCAGCTCCGCAGGGCCGTGCGATCGGGTGTCCATGCCCTCCACCTCGACGCGGCCGGAGAAGCTGCCGCCGTGGAAGTGCGGCACGAGACCCGCAAGAGCGCGCAGGAGAGTCGACTTGCCGCTCCCGGACGGCCCGAGCAATGCGACGATCTCGCCCGGCTCGAGCTCGAGCGAGACGTCCCGGAGCGCCGGGAGGCTCCCGGGGTAGGCGAACGAGAGGTTGTCGATCGACGCTAGAGCCACAGAGCGCAGACCCCCACGAGTACGATCGCAACGCCCAGCGCGACATGATCGACCCGCGTCCACGAGGGTCTCGGTGCGCGCGTCGCTCCACTTCGTCCGAACCCTCGCGCTTCCATCGCCTCGGCGAGGCCGGACGCCCGCTCGAGTGAGCCGGCGACGAGCGGCGAGAGCAGCATCGCGTACCCACGTGCGCCGTGAAGCTCGACGCCGCGTCCCCGCACGGACTCGGAGAGGCCCGCCGCGTCTCGCTCGAGGGTCGGGACAAGACGAGTCGCGAGAGCGACGGCGAGCGCCGAACGGCGCGCGAAGCCGGCCGCCGAGACGAGCCGGTCGTGGTCGACGAGGAGCGTGTACGCGCTGAACGCGAGCGCGACGACGGCGAGTCGGAGGCCGTTCACGAGCGCGATCTGGATCTCGTCGGTCGAGACGTCGAGCGGCCCGATCACGGGCAACGTCGGCCCCTCCCACAGCAGCGTTCCGCCGCCGGACGACCACGTCAACGGCGAGATCACGATCACGCCGACGGCGCTCGCGACCGCGCCGCTGACGTAGAGCCAGCGCCGCCCGGCCGGCGCGCGCATGCAGACGAGAAGCAACACGACGGTCATCGTCGCGAGAGCCCAGATCCGGTCGACGAGGAAGGCAGCGGTCGCGACGGCGGCGAGGAGCGCGGTTGCAGGGCCGGGGCTCACGGGCTCTCGAACTTCCGCTCGTAGGCGCCGTCGAGCAGCTCGTCGACCGAGCCGGCAAACGAGATCCGAACCGCGCCGGTCGGTCCCGCACCCGGCTCGCGCAGAACCGCGGCGAGATGCGGCACGCCGGTCACGAGCTCGAAGGCGTTCGCATCCTTCGGCGCCTCGGTTTCGAGTGGCGAGACATCGTCGGTGCCGAGCGCGTCTCCGAGACGCATTGCATCGGCACGTAGGCCGGTCGCGTACCGAACGGCCGCCGGCCTCGTCTTGCCGCCGTACCCGTGCAGGAACGGCTCGGGGAAGGCCCCGGCGACGACCTCCAGCGTGTCGGCATCGTGAGACCAATCCCGATAGTCCCACCAGGCGACGTCGCCGTCGCGGAGCCGATAGGACGACGCAGACCGGTCACCGGCGAGGCCGTTGACGAACCAGAACCAGTCCTCGTGGCGTCTGGCGCTTCCCGCGATGCCGTCGATCGACTGGACGTACCCGCCGCCGTAGCGAGTCTCGACGTCGGTCTCCGCTCTGAGCGCGCGCAGAAGCGACTGCCCCGCGGGTACCTCGACATCGACGAGCACGCTCGCGCCGCGGTCGCGTGTGACCCAGAGGCGGGCGGTGCCGTCGGCCGCCGACGGCCCTGCTCCCCCGCCGCAACCCACGAGCACGAGCGTGCCCGCGAGCACGGCGAGGAGGAGAGCGATGCGGGCCGAGCGACTCACTTCACGGCGTTCGACCGAACGGCGCCGACGGCGTAGGCGCGAACGAGGCCGCCGTGCCGGCCGACACACACCTTGCCGGCTGCATTCGCCTTGAACTTGCGTCCACCGGCACGCACCTGGGCTCCGGCCGCCGGTGCGGCCTTGCCCGTGTCGTCGAACGACGTGACCGCGTAGCAGTTCACGGCCGTCTTCGTGATCGAGAGCGTCGGTGGGCCGCCCGTTGCGCCGAATGTCGCGTAGTACCAGAGCACCTCGTCGCCGTCCTTCAGCACGACCTGGTCGGCTCCGACGGGCGGAGACGCGCCGTTGACCTTGAACACCCAACCCGCCGCACCCGCACCCGGATAGCGGCCGATCTGGCTGACGTACGGCCCGAATGACGACTGCGTCACCTGGACGTAGAACTCGCCGAAGATGCTGGCGACGTCGAGCGCCACCATCGCGTTCGGCGCCTCGACCTTGACGGGGGTCGATCCGAAGATCGACTGGGTCTTTCCTTCGACACGCACCGTGACGGACGCGCCGAGAGCCGTAGCGGCGAGCGAGAGAACGAGACCGATGACGGTCACGAGAACGATCGAACGTCGTGCCACGAATCCTCCTTCCACGAGGGGTTCGGTATGGAGGAGGCGGCAGGTCTTCTGACTCGGGGCTCCCTCTCCCACCGCCTTCCCGGCACCCGGTCGTCGGGTGCCAGTGGCGTTTCGGCGGACGAGCAACTCCCCTCACAGCGGCGGGACCGTCCCGGATTTGCACCGGATTCCCTCACCGCGCTCCTTGTGAGGCTGGAGCCTATCATCAGGTGGTGTCGGCAACAGCCTTCCGCCTCTGGGCACCGGTGGTTCTCGTGGCGGCGATCGTCTTCGCGTTCTCGTCGGTGCCGAGTCTCGGCACGGGACTCGGGACGTGGGATCTCGTGCTCCGGAAGGTCGCGCACCTGACCGAGTACGCGGTGCTCGGCGCGCTCCTGCAACGGGCGCTCGCGCGTTCCGGCATCGCCATTCTGATCGGCGCCCTGTATGCGACCTCCGACGAGATCCACCAGCATTTCGTCCGGGGCCGTCACGCTGCCTGGTACGACGTCGTCATCGACACCGTCGGCGTCACGATCGGGGTGGTCGCCTGGAACCGGCTCCGTCGACGACGCCCTGCTTGAGTACGATCCTGTGGATCGCGGGCCCGCTCAGGAGGTGAGGCGGTAGATCTCGCCGCTGCCGGACACGGCATAGAGCTCGCCGGCGTTGTCCTCGCCGAACGACGTCAGGTTCTTGACGACGAACGGCTCGCGTCGGAGCTGGCGGGCGACACCGTTGACGAGCCGGAGCGACCAGACGGCGCCCGTGCAGTAGTCACCGTAGAAGTACCGGCCCTTTGCACCCCGCACCTTCTTCCCCCGATAGACGTAGCCGCCGGTTATCGAGCACCCCTGCTCGTGGCTGTACTCGGCAACGGGCTGGACGAGTCGCCCCGGGCCGAGTACCTTGCTCTCGAAGCGCGCCGAGCCCTCGAAGGCGTCCCAGCCGAAGTTGAGCAGCCCGTTCCACGGCCAGGCGGCGTGATCGACTTCTTCGATCGCGCTCTGGCCGACGTCGCCGATCCAGAGATCGCCGTTCATCCGGTCGAAGGAGAATCGCCAGGGGTTGCGGAGGCCGAGCGCAACGATCACGGGCTTGACGCGCGCCCGGTTCGGGTCGATCCGCAGCAGCTTTCCGAGTCGGGATCCGGGATTCTGCGCTCGCCCCTCCGGGTCACCGCCCGAGCCGCCGTCCCCCGTTCCGACGTACAGCAGTCCGTCCTTGCCGTAGGCGACCATCCCGCCGTTGTGGTTCCCGTACGGCTGCTTCAGGAAGAGCAGCCCGCGGGCAGACCGCGGCAGCGCCTTCGTCCCGTCGGACGTGTAGCGGACGACCCGCGTATCGCCGTTCACGTCGGTGTAGTTGACGGCGAACTGGCGGCTCTTCGCATAGTCGGGGGCGAACGCGAGACCGAGCAGACCCTGCTCGCCTCCCGAGAGAACCCTGGAGCGGATGTCGAGAAACGGCTGTGGGCGGACCTTCCCGTTGCGAATGACGCGCACGAGCCCGGCCTGCTCGACGACGTAGAGAGTGCCGGCAGTGCCCGGCGCGGCCGTGACCTGGGTCGGCGCCTGAAGCCCGCCGGCGACCTTCACGATCCCGAGCGACGATTCCCTCTGCGCCGTGGCCGAAGCTCCCGAGACACACGCGAGGATGACGACGACGGTCGCGGCTACGGCTGCGGCTGCGGCTGGAAGACGCATCCCAACCACGGTAGCCGACGATCGACCGGCACGGCATCCCCTCCTGGGTGTACCCTGCGCCCGCCGTGAAGATCTTCATTATCGGTGCAGGCCAGGTGGGCTCGACTGTCGTTGAGGCTCTCCACGGAGAGCACAACCTCACCGTGATCGACCTCGATCCGGCACGGCTCACGCCCCTCGCATACCGTTACGACATCGCCACGGTGGAGGCGAACGGCGCCAGCCGCCGCTCGCTCGCGGACGCTGGAGTCCGCGATGCCGACCTCGTCATCGCCTGCACGTCCCGCGACGAGGCGAACCTCGTTGCTGCCACGTTCGCACGGATCGAGGCTCCACGGGCAACGACGGTTATCCGGACGTCGAACGTCGAGTACATCGAGCTGTGGCGTGAGGGGCGGCTCGATGTCGACTGGGTCGTTTCGTCGGAGATCGAGACCGCCCATGCGATCACGCGCGTGATCGGCGTCCCCGCCGCCCTGCAGACCGACGTCTTCGCGGACGGCCAGGTGCAGATGGTCGAGTTCGAGGTAACGGAGAACTCGAACCCCGAGGTGATCGGCAAGCCGCTCCGCCAGTGCGGACTCGTTCCCCGCGACTCACGGGTCGTGAGCAAGATTCGCGGCGACGCAATGACGATTCCGAGCGGCGACACGGTGATCGCGTTCGGCGACCGACTCGTCGTCGTCGGCTCACCCGCGGCAGCGCAGGCCTGGGGCGAGCTGCTATCGCCCGGCGAGGGTAGGGTCGAGGACGTCGTCGTGTTCGGCGGCGGGCAGGTCGGGGTCGCGATCACACGCCAGCTGCTCGAGCAGGGTATCGGCGTCCGCCTGATCGAGCCGGACCGCGAGCGCGCTCGTCGGATCGCGGAGGAGCTCCCGAGCGCGCGTGTCTACCAGGCCACGGGTCTCGATCCGGACTTCCTCGAGCGCGAGCGGATAGGACAGGCTCAGGCCGCGGTGTTCGCCATGCGCGAGGACGCACGAAACCACTACGCAGCCACACTCGCGCGCGTGCACGGCGTCCGTTTCACGATCGCGATCATTCACGACCCGATCGCCCGCGAGGTGTACGAGCACTCCGGGATCGACGTGACCGTGAACCCTCGGCAGGTGACCGCCGAGGAGATCGTGCGGTTCGCGCACGATCCTCGTACTCAACAGGTCGCGATGATCGAGAACGATCGGTTCGAGATCCTCGACATCACGACCCGCCCCGAGAGCGAGTATGTCGGCCTGACGTTCAGGTCGATGCCGATGAGAGGCGCCGTCATCGGCGCCATCGTGCGCGACGGCAAGGCGATCTTTCCCCATAGCGACGACGTCCTTCTGGCAGGTGACCGGGTGATCGTGTTCACCGAGTCGACCAGGGTCGCGGAGGTCGAGCGCGTCTTGTGACGGGTACCAAGACGCACGGACAGCCGCAGCCGACGCCTCGCCTGGCGGTCGAGCTTCGCGGCGCACTCGGCCTGATCGGCACCCTGACGAAGTATCTCGCCGTGGCACCCCTGTTTCCGGCGGCTCTCGCGATCGGGTATCGAGAGTCGACCTGGCCGTTCCTGATCTCGGCCGCGATCATGGCGCTCGCCGGAATCGCCCTCGAGCGGCTGGGCAGAGGCTCCCCTCCGATCGGATTCCGGGAGGGGTTCGTCGTCGTCGCCTTCACCTGGCTCGCTGCCGCGACTCTCGGCGCGCTCCCGTACCTCCTTTCGGGCGACCCCCAGCTCGACCGTCCCGTCGATGCCTACTTCGAGGCGATGTCCGGCTTCACGACGACCGGCGCCTCGATCCTCACGAACTTCGGGGAGTTGGACAACTCGATGCTCATGTGGCGTCAGTTCACACAGTGGCTCGGGGGCATGGGGATCATCGTGCTCGCGCTCGCCGTGCTGCCGCGCCTCCGCGTCGGCGGCCGGCAGCTGCTGGAATCGGAGATGCCGGGCCCGGACGTCGACAACCTCGCAGACCGCATTCGCTCGACGGCGCAGCGGCTGTGGCTCCTCTACGTCGGGCTGACGGCCGTGCTCGCCGGCATTCTGACCGTGTTCGGACTGACGGGCGTCGATTCACGGATGACCCCGTTCAACGCCGTCGCGCACGCGTTCACGACGATGCCGACCGGCGGATTCTCACCCGAGCCCCGCTCGATCGAGCCGTTCGCGCCGGCGACGCAGTGGGTGATCGTCGTCTTCATGCTCCTCGCGGGTCTCAGCTTCACCCTGCTCTACCGTGCGTTCGTGCGCCGGCGACCGCGCTCGCTGCTGCGCGACGAGGAGGCACGGCTCTATCTGGCGATCCTGATCGCCGTCTCGGCGCTGCTCACGATCGAACTGTGGCGGGAGGGCATCCTCCGCGGCGAGGGAGCGATCCGCGCGTCCGTCTTCCAGGTCGTCTCGATGACGACGACGACCGGCTACGCCACCGTCGACTTCGTGAGCTGGCCCGCGCTTGCGCTCATGATCCTCGTAGCCGTCATGTTCATCGGCGGCTCGGCCGGATCGACCGGCGGCTCGGTCAAGGTCGTGCGCCATCTCGTTCTCGGCAAGGCGATTCGTCGCGAGCTACGCCAGACAGTGCATCCCGAGGAGATCATGCCGATCCGGCTCAACGGCGTCGTCGTCGACGAGCGCACGATCCGCGCCGTGACGACGTTCGTGCTCCTCTATATCGGCATCTTCGCGGCCGGCGCCGCGATTCTGGCACGTCGACGCGGCCTTCCAGGGGCCGAGGATCTCCGCCCTCGAAGCGATCGCGCTGTCGGCGACAACGCTCGGCAACGTCGGGCCGGGCCTCGGCCTCGCCGGGCCGATGGGATCGTTCGCTGACTTCAGTGACCTCTCCACCGTCGTGATGACGCTCCTCATGTGGATGGGTCGACTCGAGGTGATCCCGGTCGTCGTGCTCCTTACCAGGGGATACTGGCGGGCGTGAGGCGACGTGACGGGCACGCAGGATCGGAAGCGCCGGATGGGCGTCGACGTCCGCGGCTCGCTCGGCCTCGTGGGCGTGCTCTCCCGGTACCTCGCGCTCGCCGTCCTCTTCCCGATCGCCTTTGCTCTCTACTACGATGAATCGATCTGGCCGTTCGTCGCGGCGGGGCTCGGCCTCGCCGCCTTCGGCTCGGCTCTCCGTCTCTGGGGCGGTGACATCTCACGCGTCGGCGCCCGCGAGGGCTTCCTCGTCGTCGCCCTCGTCTGGCTCGTGGCCGCGCTCTACGCAGCGACGCCGTATCTCCTCTCGGGCGAGCCTCAACTCGCCGGCCCGACCGACGCGTTCTTCGAGGGGATGTCCGGGTTCACGACGACGGGCGCGACGGTGCTGACCGACATCGAGGCTCTTCCCCGCTCGCTGCTGATGTGGCGCCAGTTCACCCAGTGGCTCGGTGGCATCGGGATCATCGTCCTTGCTCTCGCCGTTCTCCCGCGCCTGCAGGATCGGCGGTCGACAGCTGCTCGAGTCGGAGCTCCCCGGCCCCGAGGTCGACCAGCTCGCCACGAGGATCCGGGACGCGACGATGCGGTTCTCGACACTGTACGTCGCACTGACCGCGATCGAGGCAGCCATTCTCGCACTGCTCGGCTGGACGGGGATCGACCCCGAGATGGACATGTTCAACGCCGTCGCGCACGCACTGACCACGATTCCAACGGGCGGGTTCTCACCGCAGAACCGTTCGATCGAGCCGTTCGCCGCCGTCACCCAGTGGGTGATCCTCGTCTTCATGATCGCGGGCGGAGTCAACTTCGCGCTGCTCTTCCAGGCGTTCGTGCGCCGCAGGCCGCGCGTGGCGCTACGGGACGAGGAGCTGCGCGCCTACGCGTTCGCACTCTTCGCAGCTGGAGTGATCCTCACTGCAGAGGTTTGGACGAAGCGGCCCGAGATCGGCGAGGAGGCAATCAGACAAGGCTTCTTCCAGGCCGCCTCGATCCTGACGACTACCGGGTATTCGACGGTCGACTTCGCGCTGTGGCCGACGCTCGCGCTCGTGACCCTGGTCGGCCTGATGTTCGTCGGTGCCTCGGCCGGATCGACAAGCGGCTCGGTAAAGGTGCTCCGACATGTCCTGATGGCGAAGATCCTCGGCCGGGAGCTTCGCTCGACCGTCCATCCCGAGCTGATCTCCCCGATCAGGTTGAACAGGGCTGTCGTCGATGAGCGCACGCTGCGCGCGGTGATGAGCTTCGTGCTCCTGTACATCGGCATCTTCGTCATCGGCACGCTCGTGATCACGTCGACGCCGCCTACCACGGCGCCGCCGTGACGCCCTTCGAGGCGATCGGGGTCGCCGCCGCGACGCTCGGGAACGTCGGGCCGGCTGTCGGCTTCGCGGGGCCGTTCGGGTCCTACGCCCCGTTCAGCGACTTCTCGACGCGTCGTCGCTCGCCAGCCTGATGTGGATCGGCCGGATCGAGGTGATTCCCGTCGTGGTGCTCCTGACGCGGAGCTACTGGCGCGCGTAAGGCGGGCGGGACGGATTTGCCTACGCACCGAGGAGGACGCGCCGGAGGCGATCCTCGAAGCCCGGCTTGAGGATCGCGATCACGCGGTCGCCCGGCCGGATGACGGTCTCTCCGACCGCGATCTCACCAACACCGTTCCGCGTCACCGAGACGATTCGCACGTCGTCCGGCAATGAGAGCCCGGCGATCCGCTTGCCGGCGGCCGGCGAGTCACCCGTGACCTGAACCTCGACGACCTGCAGCCCCTCCTGCCGGAGCTCGAGCAGTCGTACGAGCCCGTGCTCGGGCACCTCGTGCTCGACGAGGCCGAGGATGGCGGAGGTGGCGCTCACGGTCAACGCGATCCCGAGGAGGTCGAAGTGCTGTTGATTGCGTGGGTCGTTGACGCGCGCGATCGCTTTCGGGACACCGTAGGCCTCCTTGGCAAGCTGCGCGATCACGAGATTGTCCTCGTCGTCGCCCGTCACGGCGAACACGATGTCGGGCGGCCGGTCGATCCCCGCCTGCTCGAGAACGTGCATCTCCGTTGCATCACCGAGCAGTGCAACCGGCCCGAATTCCTGCTCGAGTGCCTCGAAGCGATCGCGGCGCTGCTCGACCAGGGTCACCTCGTGTCCCATCGCAAGGAGCGACGAAGCGACGTTCGAACCGACCTTCCCCCCTCCCGCGACGATGAGATACATCAGGCTCGAACCGACTCCGGAGGAGGCTCCGGCGGGACGCGACACGCGCGCACCTCGTCGACGAGGAACGAGATCGCCGTCTGCGTCGGGCACACGGTGCGAAGCCCCCGCTTCGCGTAGAACTCGGCGCGACGTGGGTCGAGCACGCGTGCGACGACGCAGGTGATGCCGTATCGCTTCTGGAGCACCTGCCCGATCACGATGTTCGTGTTGTCGCCCGAGGTCGCGACGACGGCGGCGTCGGCCGACTCGATCCCGGCGCGCACGAGCACACCGGACTCCATCGCGTGGCCGACGACGAAGCCGCCGCTCCACCCGCTCCCGAGTCGTGCGAGCGCCTCCTCGCTCTCGTCGACGGCGGTGACGTCCCATCCCTCGTCGGCGAGTTGCCTCGCGACGGCCGAGCCGACGCGGCCGCATCCGATCACGACGGCGTTCATGGGGCCACCATAGACGAGCCCGTCACGTGTGCGCTTCGAACACGCCCGCCGGAAACGCGATCACGAGGACCTCGCAGGGGGCGTGACGGAGAATGTGATCCACGGTCGGTGAGAAGAAACGTGACTGTCGGCGCCACCGCGGGGACGAGCCGAGCACGATGAGGTCGACGTCTCGCTCGCGTGCCTCGCGAACGATCGCGTGACCGATGGAACGCGCAACGATCGTGCGAGTCGCGACCTCGACGCCGTTCTCCTCACCGAGGGCGCGCGCTTCGGCGAGCGATTCGTCTGCCCGTCGACGCACGTCTTCGGGAAGGTCGCCCTCGAGAGGAAACGCTCGCGGCACGCGCACGACGAACACGGCCTCGACGGTCGCGTCACGCTCCTTGGCAAGCGCGATCGCGGTTGCCACCATCTCCTCTCCGATGTCCCCGAGCTTCATGGGCACGAGCACGCTCGTGTACGCCACGCCGGGCGGGAGCGTCGTCACCGGGTCGATGTCGTCGAGGACGCCCGCGTCGAGTTGTCTCCGGACGAGGACGAAGATGCCGAGCCCGAGGAGCAGCCACGCCGGTCCGGCGTAACGCGCCCCCGGGTGCGTGACGAGGGCGAGTACCCAGACCGCGAACGTGATCGGCGCGCCGATCAGCGCCGGCACGGGAACGGCGACGCCCCGGATCGTCACCTCGGGCCGCGCCCTGAAGGGCCGCTCGAGATCGGGCTCCTTCTGCCTCAGGCGGATCACGGCGAGCTGCGCGGCCGTGAACGCGAACAGGACGCCGAACGAATAGAGGCTCGCGAGGAACGCGACATCGTCGCCGGCAAGCACGCCCGTGGCGACGACGATCGCCACTGCGACCGCCCCGACCGCGATGATCGCCTTGCGCGAGACGAGCGCTCGCCGGTCGGGGAGCCCGAGGCCCCGGGGAAGCATTCCGTGCTCCGCCATCGACCGCCCGAGGCGCGTGCACCCGCTGATCGCCGTCGTTGCCGCGGCGAACAGGATCATCGCGCCCGAGAGGCCGACGACGACCCGCAGCACATCGACGAGACGCGCGGGCAGGTGACCGTCGAGCGCGGTCACGATGCCCACGATCGGTGCTTCGAGCCAGTTGTCGGCGAGAGCGATCGAGCCGTCCTCGGAAGGGAACGCCGTGACGGCGACGACTGCGATCAGCGCGGTCATCACGACCACGAGGCCGATCGAGGAGAAGAGCGACCGCGGCAGCACCTTGCCGGGCTCTCTCGCCTCCTCTGCGAGGTTCGCGACGGTCTCGAGACCCGCGTAGGCGAGCATCGCGAGCGGGAGAGCGAAGAGCAGGTCGTGCCACTGCTGTCCGGCAGCGAGATCGAAGCCGCTCGTGAGGACATCCGGAGAGAAGAAGACTGCGAGCCCGAGCACGACGACGAGCATCTGAACCGAGATGTCGACAACGGCGAGCGCCAGCGCCGCCGTCTGGACACGCGTCGGGCGAACGAGTCGCACGCCGACTACCGTCACGATCACGGCGACCGCGACGACGACGTCCCACGGGCTCTCCCGGAGCGACGGCGCCGCGAACGCGGCTGCGAGGTAGTGCGGGAGGAACAGCGTCGAGAGGGCGATCACGATGAGGAAATCGAGGAACAGCACCCACCCGGTCGCAAATCCGGCGAGATCGTTGAAGGCGCGCCGCGTGAAGGTCGCTGCACCGCCTGCCTGCGGGAGCGCAGCGGTCCCCTCCGCATACGACAGCGACACGACCAGGAAGAGGAGGCCGCTCGCGAGCAGGACGAGCGGAGTCAGCCCGAGCGCCTGCGCGGCGACGATGCCGAGCGCGAAATAGATCGACGAGCCGATCTCGTCGTACGCGACGGCGAACAGGGAGGGTGCGTCGAAGACCCGCTCGACACCTCGGAGCTTACGAGCCACGCTTGCGCTCCAGCTGAATCCGACCTACGCCGAGCGCGACAAAGAGGGCGCCGAGCACGAATCCCACGAGACCACCACCGTTCAGCGCGGTGACGACGAGCAGGGCGACGCCGATCACGACGAAGCAGCCCGAGAACGCGAATATCGCCCGCCGGTACCAGATCACGCCGAAACGACCTCCTCTCGCGCCGCCGCGACCATCACGCGACACGGCGCGTGCCGCAGCACGTGTTCGACGGTACGGCCGAAGACCGCCCGCTGTGCGGCCGTCAAGGACTTGCGCGGCGTCCCGATGACGATGATCTCACTACCGCGGCGCTCCGCCTCTTCGACGATCGCGGTACCCGCACTTCGCGCCCGGACGAGCCGGTCGAGCACACGGACGCCGTACGAGCTCCCGATCGCGACCGCCTCGTCGAGATCGTCGTTCGCCGCCTCCTCGAGATCGCCCATCGGATCATCGAGCGGTCTCCCGAGAGGGACCTCGAGGACACTGAGCGCGACGATCCTGGCTCCGCGCTCGGCAGCGAGACTGCAGGCGACGTCGAGTGCATCGTCCGATGGCTGCCCCGGGACGACCGGAACGAGGAGGCGCCGGTACTCGAGTGCGAGGGCAGGCCCGAACGCAGGCGGGGCCTTGACGGTCTCCCGAAGCGGCGCTTTCACGAAGCGGCGGCGATAGATCACGTAGAAGACGAGCCCCGAGACGATCCAGCCGATGCCGACCCAGCGCGTCGTCGGGTTCTGGGCAACGATGACGAGTAACGACGCCCCCGTCGCAAGACCGCCGACGATCGCGAAGAGGGGCCACTCGACGCCGCGGAACATGACATTGGGCCTGGCCCGATAGAACGTCTCCGTCGAACCTCGCTGCTTCGTCCTCAGGCGGACGAGGGAGAAGTGCGCGACGGTGAACGACAGCGTCGCCCCGAACGAATACAACGTCCCGACGAACTTCACGTCACCGGGAAGCAGGACCAGGATCGGCGCGATCCCGGCGAAGAGGACGAGCGGCAACACCGGCGTCTTGAACCGCGGGTGAAGGCGGCGGAACGCCTCCGGAATCTGGCGATAGCTCGCCATCGAGTAGGTCACGCGCGAGGCCCCGATGACACCCGCGTTCGTTGCGATGAACAGGATCGTGGCGGCGAGGATGCCGACGTACACCTCGAGGACGTGGAGGAGAAGCCCCGAAACGCCGAGATTCTCGACGAGGCCGAGAATCGGGTCGTTCGCGTAGCCGCCCTGCTCCGGCGGCAGGGCGAGCAGCGTCGTCAACTGGCCGTCGATCATCTTGACGGGAAGCGCCGAGAGCGCGATGAGCGGCAGCGTCAGGTAGATCGCGAACACCGCTGCGGCGACGAGCTTGTAGGCGTCGGGAACCGTTCGCGAGGGCTCGCGCGCCTCCTCGGCGAGATTGGAGACCGTTTCGACGCCGGTGTAGGCGAGCATCGCGACCGGCACCGCGAGCGCGAGGTTCGACCATGTCGGTGCAACCCCCCAATGGATGTTGTCGACCAGGATCGTCGGGCTGAACACGAGGAAGAAGCCGAGCAGGACGAGCAGCACCTGGGTCGCGAAGTCGAGCACCGCGAGCACGATCGAGAGCTTCGCCGCCTCCTGGACGCCGACGATGTTCAGGCTGACGAGCACGACGATGACGACTGCGCCCGCGACGATGTCCCACGGGTTCGACTTCAGCGGCTCCCAGAAGACGGAGAGGTAGTGCGGCACGAAGAAGGCCGACGTGGCAACCGTCACGACGTAGACGAGCATCTGCGCCCAGGCGGCCCCGAAACTGATGATCTCGTCGAACGCGTGCCGTGCGAAACTGGACGATCCGCCGGCCTCGGGATAGAGGACCGTGCCCTCGGCGTACGTGGCGGCGGTCATCGCGAAGACGATCCCGGCGACGAGGAAGACGAGCGGTGTCAGGCCGAGCGCGTAGACCGCCGTGAGGCCGAGGGCGTAGTAGATCGACGAGCCGACGTTTCCGTATGCGGTTGCGAAGAGCGCCGGCGTTCCGAGGACTCGCTCGAGCTCGACCTCGCGTCGGCGTCGGCTTGGCACCGCAAGAGTGTAGGTCACGAGGCAGCCGGCGGCCGCCTGCTCGACGCGTGCGCGGAAGCGACGAGGGCCGGCTCGTGGCCGGCCCTCGTCGTTTCATTCCCTGCGTGAGGGGAGACGCGTCCGACCCCGAGGAGAGGGGCGCGAACGGCTCCCGTCCTAGCCGTGAATCGAGGCGAGCAGCGGGATGATCAGGATCGCGACGATGTTGGCGATCTTGATCATCGGGTTGATCGCAGGGCCGGCCGTGTCCTTGTACGGGTCACCGACCGTGTCGCCCGTGATCGACGCCGCGTGGGCCTCCGAGCCCTTGCCGCCGTAGGCGCCCTCCTCGATCAGCTTCTTCGCGTTGTCCCAGGCGCCGCCGCCGGAGGTCATCGAGATCGCGAGGAAGAGACCGGTCACGATCGTGCCGATCAGCAGGCCACCGAGCATCTCGGGACTGATGATGCCGACGGCGATCGGTACGACGACCGGGATCGCGGCCGGAAGCATCATCCCCTTGAGCGCCGATGCGGTGACGATCCCGACGGCGAGCGAGTAGTCGGGTCGGGACGTCCCTTCCATGATGCCGGGATCGTCGCGGAACTGACGACGCACCTCCTCGACGACCTCGCCGCCGACACGGCCGACCGCGGTCATCGCGAGCGCCGCGAACAGGAACGGCATCATCCCACCGATGAACAGGCCGGCGATCACGTATGGATCGTCGAGCGAGAACACCGTTTCGATGCCTTCCTCGACGAGACCGCGTGTGTACTCGTCGAACAGGATCAGCGCGGCAAGGCCCGCGGAGCCGATCGCGTAGCCCTTCGTGACGGCCTTTGTCGTGTTGCCGACGGCGTCGAGCTGATCCGTGATCGTGCGCACCGACTCGGGCATGTCCGCCATCTCGGCGATCCCGCCGGCGTTGTCGGTAACAGGGCCGAACGCGTCGAGTGCGACGATGAGTCCGGCCATCGAGAGCTGGGCCATGACTGCGACGCCGATCCCGTAGATGCTGCCACCGGCGATCTCGTAGGCCGCGATGACACCTCCGGCGATCACGATGACGGGCAGCGTCGTCGCTTCCATGCCCTTCGCGAGCCCCGCGATGATGTTCGTCGCGTGACCGGTCGTCGAGGCCGACGCGATCTTCTTGACCGGGCTCCAACGGCTGCCGGTGTAGAACTCGGTGATCGCGACGAGCAGGAACGTGATCGCAAGACCGACGAGCGCCGAGCCGTACAGCTGCCAGAACGAGAAGCGGCCGCCGTCGAATGCCAGCGTCACGGGAATGAACCCGATCGCCGAGAGCACCGTTGCAGCCACGACGCTCATGTAGAGCGCGTTGATGATCGCGTTCGGTCCCGAGGCGACGCGGGCGAAGAACGTGCCGATCACGGACGCCAGGATCGACATGCCGCCGAGCGCGAGCGGGTAGAGCCAGAGGTCTCCGGCCGGGAAGGAGATGCCGAGCAGCATCACGGCAACCGCGGTCACGGCGTACGTCTCGAAGAGATCGGCGGCCATGCCGGCGCAGTCGCCGACGTTGTCGCCGACGTTGTCCGCGATGACGGCCGGGTTGCGCGGATCGTCCTCCGGGATGCCGGCTTCGATCTTGCCGACGAGGTCGGCGCCGACATCCGCGGCCTTCGTGAAGATGCCGCCTCCGAGGCGTGCGAAGACGGAGATCAGCGAGCCTCCGAATGCGAGGCCGATGAGGTCGGTGACGGCCGACTCGGGCGAATTGCCGAGCGCTCCGGTGAGGAACCAGTAGTAGCCGGCGACGCCGAGCAGGCCAAGGCCGACGACGAGGAGGCCGGTGACCGATCCGGCCCTGAACGCAACCTTGAAGGCAGGCGCGACGCCCTCACGCGCGGCTTCGGCCGTGCGCAGGTTCGAGCGCACCGCCACGTTCATGCCGATGAAGCCGGCGGCGGCGGAGAGGACGGCACCGATCACGAAGCCGAATGCCGCTCCCCAGCCGAGAGCGTTGTAGAAGCCGATCAGGAGGATCGGCAGGATCGCGACGACCGCGATCCACGTGTACTGCTTCTGCAGATATGCGGCAGCGCCTTCCTGCACGGCACCAGAGATCTCACGCATCCGCTCGTTGCCCTGCGGCTGCTGCAGCAGCCAGTAGGTCAGGTAGAGCCCAAACAGGACCGCAACGCTCGCGCATACCAGCGCGAAGGCCACAGCATGGTCATTGAAGAAGTCCATCAACCCTCCGGAGGCACGTCACAAAGAAAGAGCCGAAACGGGATCGGCGCGCCCGATTATGCCGCACAAGCTCGGCCGCCGCTTGGCGAACCGCCCTCATCGCCGGTAGACGGCCGCCTCCTAGCCCACTCGCGTCGGGCTGAGCGCGAGGTCACCGTAGATCCGAGGGAGGTCGTCGCCTTCCTCGAATCGAGCGATCTGACGCTCGGCCGCGTTCTGCTCCGGCACGCGGAGCCAGTCGGCCGCGCCGATCTCCGCCGCGACCGGGAGCACCCACTCGATCAGCCGCTCGATTCGCGCACGCGCGGGGAGCACCTCGCGCCGCTCGAGGTCGATCAGCTCGCCCGAGAGGCCGTAGCGGATCGCCCGCCACATGTTCTCCTCGATCAGGCGGTGAGGCTGCTCGACGATCGGCTCGCCCTCGTCGAGAGCACGCGCGATCCTCGCCGTGAGCGCGACGCAGAGTGCCGCGAGCGACTGCGATTCGGCGAGGCACGGCTGTCCGTCGCAGATGCGGATCTCGACCGTCGGAAACGAAAGGTGCGGGCGCACGCTCCACCACAGCTGTGTGTGCTCGGTGATCGAGCCCGTGTCGTAGAGGAAGCGAACGTACGCCTCGTAGGCGTCCCACGACGCGAACGCGTCCGGCACCCCGCAGCGCGGGAAGAACCGTGTGAAGATCTGCGTGCGGGCGGAGTGGAGCCCGGTGTTGACGTTCTCGGCAAACGGGGAGCTCGCGGAGAGCGCAAGGAGCTCGGGGAGCCAGTTCCGGAGAGCGCTCGTGACGCGGATCGCGCGATCGGCGCCCCTGATCGCGACGTGGACGTGAAAGCCGAAGGTGTTGTTCTTCCAGACGACGTACCGGAGCACCTCGTCGTTGCGTCGGTAGTGCGGCGTGTCGATGATGCGCTGGTCCTTCCAGCTCGCCCAGGGGTGGGAGCCGGTGGCGCCAAGCTCGATCCCGAGCGGGTCGACGAGAGCGGCGAGCTCGGCGCGACGGGCGGCGATCGTCGCCGGAACGTCGGAGAAGGACTCCAGCCTGCCCGTCTTGATCTCGACTTCCGAAGCGATCAGCTCACCGGCGATGTGACCCTCGGAAGGCGAGCCGGCGGCGGCGGCCTGAACCTCTTCGAAGCGGTTGACGAGATCGAGTGAGCCCGGGTCGAGGAGCGCGAACTCCTCCTCGACGGCGATCGTGAAGTCGGTGGCTTCGTCGAAGCGCTCACGCGCCTCGCGGAGAAGCTGATCACTCGGGACGCGCTGTTCGTCACCCACGGCGCGAAAAGCGTAGTCGATACTGCACTTTCGATAGCGACTGTCCGGTCAGGTCTACGCAAACGGCTCGAGCAGGCGGCGCGACACGCTCGCCCAGCTCCAACGGTCGACCACGGCCTGGCGCGCGGCTGCCCGAATCGCAATCCGTTCGGCGTCGGGGAGGGCGAGGAGCTCGGAGAGCCGGCGGGCGAGATCCGCCGAGTCGCCCTGGTCGAACGCAGCGAGCCGGCGGAGCCCCACCGGATAGGAGGCCTCCAGTCCGGCCGCGACCTCGGCGAGCCCCGAATGACGGGCGACGAGAGGCGGGCAGCCGGCCGACGCAGCTTCGGCGGCGACCATTCCGAATGCCTCGGGGAAGATCGACGGCACCACGCACGCGTCCGCGAGGGCGAGAAGGTGGCGGAGATGGCGGTGCTCGAGCGGGCCCGTGAACAGTGCATCCACTCCGCGCTCGGCCGCACGGCGCTCGAGCGCGTCGCGTTCCGGCCCGAAGCCCACGACGACGAGGCGCACCTCGATGCCGGCGAGCGCGTCGACGAGGACATGCACGCCCTTCTGCTCGATCAGCTTCCCGAAGTAGACGACGACGGGCGGGCCGGACGCGCGGAGATGCTCGAATCGGTGCGCATTGCCCTCGTCGGCCAGCCGCTCCTCCGCATTTCCCGGGTTCGGTGGATCGCGGCGAGCCTCGTCGATCAGCGCCGCAACGGCGTCGTCGCGCGGCGCAGGCGCCCATTCGTCGATGTCGACGCCGGGAGGAACCTCGACGACGTTCTCCGTGTGTCCACAGACGTCGGCGAGAACCGCGCGGATGTGCTCCGAGCCGACGAACGTGGCCAGGGCGCCGGAGAGCACCTCTCTCCCCCACCGCGACAGCTCCTCGTTACCACGCATCGAGTACTCGAGCTCCGATCCGTGGGCCTTGACCGCGAAGGGGGCGCCCGCCGCCGCGCCGACCGCGCCGCCGAGAAGGACATGGTTCGTGAAGACGGCGTCCGCGGGAAGCAGTGCGCGCACGGCACGCGCATTCGCCTCGACCCAGCGATCGAGCTCGTCGCGGGTGCAGTCCTGGAGACGCCGCACTTCGTATCCTTCGTAGCGGTCGAGGACGAAGACCGGCAGCAGGCCGCCGACGTCTGGACGCACGGTTCTCGCCGTTCCGAGGTCGTACACCTCGGGGCTCGGCTCCTGTGAGAGCACGGTGACGTCGTGCCCCGCGTTGCTCCATTCCCGCGCCAGCATCCGCGTGTAGACGTTGGAGCCGGTCCCGCCGAGGAGGTATCCGTGCCAGAGGAGGATCCGCATGCGGGCATCCTGCCCGACCTGCCGGGGGGACGGGCGACTAGGTCAGGTGGAAGTACAGGGCGTAGAGCAACTCGACGGCCGGGTTCGACGCGTGCACCTGCACGTCTGCGGGCGTCGTCAGCAGCGCCTGCGAGTAGTTGAAGATGATCTTGACGCCGGCCGCCACGAGCGCATCCGCGGCTTCCTGAGCCGCGTCGGCCGGGACGGCGAGGACGCCGACGATGATGTTTCGCTCGTCGACGAGCTCGTCGAGCATCTCGAGTGGGCTGACCGTGACGCCGCCGATGACGCGCCCCTCCTTCGCGGGGTCCACGTCGAAGACGGCCGCGATCGTGATCCCGTGCTCGGCGAAGATCGGCGAGCTCGCGATCGCCCCACCGAGCCGGCCGGCGCCGACGAGCGCGATGTTGTGCTGGCCCTGCGTGCGGAGGATCCTGCGGATCTCACCGAGCAGCGAATCGATGTTGTACCCGACACCGCGCTTCCCGAAGCGGCCGAAGTTCGAGAGATCCCGGCGGATCTGGGTCGCGTTGATGTTCGTGTACTCGGCGATCTCCTGTGACGAGATCCGGGTCTTGCCCATCTTCTTCGCCTGCGTTAGCACCTGCAGGTAGCGGCTGAGGCGCGCCGCGACACCCACTGTCAATCTCTCCGCCACGTAGCTCTCCCTCGACAACGACCTTGTGACAACCAGTCACATACTGCCTGCCGAGGTCGATCGTCGCGCCGGTGAACCGTCCTGTCCGATCCGGTCGAGAAGCGCCTCGACGGTGACGAAATAGGTGAACGCGCGGACGCCGTCGATCTCGATCACAGGCAGGAGGGTTCGGTACGCGGCTTCGAGCACCTCGTCACCCGTAATGTCGACGACGTCGACCTCGAAGCCGCCGACGGCCTGCGCTTCGCGGACGACCTCGAGCGCTCGCTCACAGAGATGACACCCGTCTGCACCGAAGACGGTGACGCGGGGAAGCGGCGGCTCGGTCACCGCCCGGCCGTCGCGCGAATGAGGCTTGCTGCAACGCTCGCGAGCGCCACTAGGGGTAGAGACCGCGGATTGTGGTGGCCTCCGCGACGCGCTGCACGGCGATTCCGTACGCCGCCATGCGCATGCTCGTCGCATGCCGCTCGCGGGTCGACCACGTCTCCTCGAAGGCCCGCACGACGATGTCGTTCAGCTTCGCATGAACCTCGTACTCCTTCCAGAAGTACTCCTGGAGGCCCTGTACCCATTCGAAGTAGGAGACGACGACACCCCCGGCGTTCGCGAGAACGTCCGGAAGGACGAGGATGCCCCGATCCTCGAGAATCTCGTCGGCATCGGGCGTGGTGGGGCCGTTGGCTCCCTCGCAGATCATCTTCGCCCGCACGCGCGGCGCGTTCTCGGCGGTGATCACCTGCTCGAGCGCGCACGGTGTGAGCACGTCGCAGTCGATCTCGATCAACTCGTCGTTCGTGATCGAGTCGGCTCCCGGGAAGCCCTCCAGCACGCCGTGCTCGGACTTGTAGGCGATTGCCGCCGGCACGTCGAGGCCGTAGGGGTTGTGGATGCCCCCGCGCGAGTCGGAGACGGCGATCACGCGCACGCCCTCGTCCGAGAGCAGTTGCGCAAGGTTGGAGCCGACGTTGCCGAACCCCTGGATCGCGATGCGCGTGTCGTGGAGGCGTGAGCCCTGCTTCTGCAGCGCCGTACGGATGCAGTACAGCGAACCGCGGGCCGTGGCCCCGTCGCGTCCCACCGATCCTCCGACGGCGAGCGGCTTGCCCGTGACGACGCCCAGCACGGAGTGCCCGACGTTCATCGAGTACGTGTCGAAGATCCAGGCCATGACCTGCGCGTCGGTGCCGACGTCGGGGGCGGGGATGTCCTTCTCGGGGCCGATCTCGTTGATGATCTCGCTCGTGTAGCGCCGGGTCAGCCGCTCCTTCTCACCGATCGAGAGCAACTTCGGATCACAGATGACGCCGCCCTTCGCACCGCCGAACGGCAGGCCCATCAGGGCGCATTTCCACGTCATCCACATCGCGAGGGCCTTCACCTCGTCCTGCGTCACTGCCGGGTGGTAGCGGATCCCGCCCTTCGCCGGCCCTCTCGTCATGTTGTGCACGACGCGATAGCCCTGGAAGGCGAAGACCGAGCCGTCGTCCATCTGCACGGGAACCGAGACCTCGACGCCCTTCTTGCACTCGGCGAGGACGTGGATCAGGTTCGGATCGACGTCGAAGATCTCGCCGACGCGTCGGAGCTGCGCCTGCGCCAGCGCGAATGGGTTCTCGTGGAGATGCGTCGGCAAGGGAGTGGCAGCGCTCATGCGTAGGCACCTTCGCACACGGCGACACGACTATACCGCCGCGGTCGGCAGGGTGACACCGTCGTTCTCACTGGATCGTGAACGGGATCGTTTCCTCGTTCGGGAAACCACCACCGACGGGAAGCGCCGTGACGCGCAGCTCGTAGGCCCCCGCCGGAAGCCGCTTGCCGTTGACGCCGCGCCCGGTGAGCCCGAACGAGTATCGGCCAGGTAGAAGGTCACGCACGAGCGCGAGCTGCCCGAGATTGCGATCGCCGCGATAGAGCTCGAGCGTGACCTCCTCGATCGGGAGCAGCTGCGGCCTCTCCGAGCTCCCGTCGACGCGGCCGAGCGTGAGCGTCAACACGGCCGGCTGGACGTCGGACGGCGCGAACGACCGGCTCGACAGCTTCGCGTTGCGGATCAGATCGAGACCGACGACCGGAACCGTGATCGTCCAGGGGATCCTCAAGCTGGCGCCGTCACGCACCCTCACGACCATGGCCCCGCGCAGCGCGGCCGGCGGCCGCGGAAGCAAGGGGACGCGAGCGGTGACTGCGACCTGCACCTTCGCCCCCGGACGGAGTCGCGCCTTCGCAGGCTCGACGTCGACCTCGATATCGGCGCCGTCCGCCGTCCCGGGGCTGATCGTCACATCGAGAGCGCGTTTGCTCGTGTTCCGCAACGTGATCACGCGGCCGACCTGCGTGTCCGCGGCGAAAACGGCCCCGAGCGAGACGAGCGGGGGCTCCGAGACCACCTCGACGGCAGCCGCCGCGGAAGGATCGACGGTCCCGACCACGGATCCCGGGATCCGCCGCGCGCTCGCCACGAGTGACTGCTTGAGCCCAGCCGCATCGAGATCGGGCCGCGCCTGCGCGAGCAGCGCCGCGGCTCCCGCGGTCAACGCCGCCGCCGCGCTCGAGCCGCTCAACGTTCCGTACCGCGCGGCACCATCCTCGTTCCGGCCGGGATCCGAGGTCGCGAGACCGATGCCGGCGGCATTCACCTCGGGCTTCTGGGCGCCGTCGAATGCGAGCCCGTCGGAGGAGAACGGCGCCTGGCCGCCACGTTCCGGGTTGACGTCGAAGGCGGCGGCTCCGACCGAGAAGCTGACCGGCACACCGGTGCGAAGCGCGCTGCGAACGGCCTCGGCCGACCCGAACGAGAGTCCGAGAATCGGAACCTCGATCGGACCGTCGGTACCGAGCGAGCCGGCGGGGAGCGCCCCGTCCACCAGCACCGCGGTCGCGCCTGCTGCGACGACCTCCCGAACGGCCTCGGGCGACGACGTGCCACGCGGAAGGAGCACCGCGGCACCTCCGACACGGCTGTAACCGTTGGCGTCGAAGAGCCTCGTGAAGCCTCCCGGCGCACCAACGACAGCCTGCGCCGACTGCGCGAGTGCGACGACCGGGGCCGACACGGAGGTTCGCGGCGTGACGACCCCGCCGAGCGGCTGGTTTCCGCTGACGAGAACCCGCAATCCAGCGAGGAGGAGCACGTGGCCGGTCGGTGTCCGGGTTCTCGTATCGAGCGCGCCGGCGGTCAGAACGGCCGGAGCGCCGCCTGGCGCGCCGATGCTGCCATAGGTCGGTCCGGCGGGGCCATCGTTCCCGGCCGGAGCAACGACGAGCGTGTCGAGCGTCGAGGCTCCCGCGGCCGCGAGCGCGAGAGGGCCGTCGACGAACGCCGCGAACGGCTCGGCGACGCCGACGAGCGCCACGCGCGCCGCATCGTGCGCGTCCCCGTCCTCGTTCGGGTCGACGGCCAGCTCGAGGCCCGCGAGAACCTGGTCCGTTCTTCCGTAGATCGAGATGCCACCGGCCGCATCCGGCTGCCAACCCGCGACGCGAATCGGGAGCAACGAGGCTCCGGGAGCGGTGCCTTCGAGGTCGGCGGGGCCGTCGGCGCCCACGACGAGCCCTGCCATCTCCGTTCCGTGGCGTTCCGGCCGGCCCGGCGCCGTCGGGTTCTGACGCGCGCTCGCGTCGCCACCGGGGTCGAGGACGTCGAGGCCCGGCAGAAGAGCACGCCGAATGTACGGGTGCACGAGATCGACGCCCGTGTCGAGTAGCGCAACCGTTACCCCCGCGCCTGAGAAGCCCGGGAGCTGAACGTCGGGGCGGCGAGCCCCACCGCTTGCAAACAGCTGACCGACGGCGCCGGGCGAGACTGCGGCCGGGAGGGCAGCGCGAACCGCGTACACCCCACGCACATCGGCGGACTTGACGACGATCGCGAGCGAGCGGGTGTCGAGCGGCGCTGCGAAGCCGTTGAGCACGCGGTAGAAGGAGTGCTCGGGCTCGATCGGCACGCCCTTCAGGGCGAGGGAACTCAGGACCTCCTGCTGTGCCTGGCGCGCGCTCCGCGTCCAGCCCCGCTCCTGCTCCTCGGTCGCCACGCCACCGGCTCTGGCGACGCGGCTCGCGAGCGAGGGCCGATCGAGAACGACGATCCACCGTCCTCCGAGCTGCGGCGAAGGCCTGTCCCCGAGCAGGCTCTCCCAGCCTGCAGCACCTGTGGCCGGCTCGTCCGCCGCCGCGGCACCGCCGCCGCCGAGCAGCGTGAGAGCGGCGGCGAGAACGACCGCCGACGCCACCCAGGGGCGGGATGGTCTACGCCGCCGACGCATACGCATCCACGACGAGCGCCTCGGCGGGCGACAGCGGGTCGGTGTACCGGGCCGCCGACGCGATCATGGCGGCGTTGTCGGTACAGAGCGACGGGGGGGCAATGTGGGCGTCGGGGAGCGCCGCGCGAAGCTCGGAGTTCGCGGCGACGCCACCGACGACCGCGATCCCTGCCAGCCCCTCGGCCTCCGCGGCCTGACGCAGGCGCCGCGTCAGAGCGAGCACGATTGCCCGCTGGTAGGACGCGGCGAGGTCGGCGCGGCGCTCGAGCGCCTCCTCCTCGCCGAGGTCGCGCACGGTGTAGAGAAGCGCCGTCTTGAGGCCCGAGAACGAAAAGTCGAGCCCGGGAACACGGGCCACCGGGAACGAGAACGCGCGAGGGTCGCCGTCGCGCGCGAGCGCATCGATCTCGGCGCCCCCCGGGTAGGGCAGGCCGAGAAGCCTCGCGCCCTTGTCGAACGCCTCGCCCGCGGCGTCGTCGAGCGTCGTGCCGAGGCGCTCGAACGAGCGTCGGTCGCGCACCGCGAGCACCTGGGTATGGCCGCCCGTTGCGAGCAGGCAGGCAAACGGTGGCTCGAGCGGGGTCGGGCCGAGATAGAGCGATGCGACATGGCCGTGGAGGTGGTCGACGGCGACGAGAGGGAGATTCCGTGCCCAGGCGATCGCCTTCGCAGCCGAAAGGCCGACGAGCAGCGCACCCACGAGCCCCGGCCCGCGTGTGACCCCGATGCGCGTGATCTCGTCGAGCGTGACCCCGGCCTCTCGCAACGCCTCACGAATGACGGGACCGACCTGCTCGACGTGCCGCCGCGAAGCGACCTCGGGCACGACGCCGCCGTAGCGCGCGTGGAGCGCGCTCTGGGACGCAACGATCGACGAGAGGATCTCGCCGTCGTCGGTGATGACGGCTGCAGCCGTCTCGTCGCACGACGTCTCGATTCCGAGAATCACACAGCACCCACGTCCGGTTCGCCGTTCTCCATCCGTCCTCCGTCGTCGTCCGCCCTGTCCTGTCTCGGGCGCTCGGGGTCCCTCCACATGATCAACGCATCTTCTCTGTTGTCAGTGTAGTAACCGCGTCGGATGCCACGCTGAACGAAACCGAATCGCTCGTAGAGCGCGATCGCGGCGAGGTTCGAGACGCGCACCTCGAGCGTGTACCCGCGCTCGGCCTCGTCGCTCGTCACGTCGAAGAGGCTCTGCAGCATCGTCGACGCGATCCTGCGGCGGCGATAGCTCTCGGCGACGGCGACGTTCATCACGTGCCAGGCGTCGACGTAGCGCGAGATGACCATGTACCCGGCAAGCGTCCCGTCCTCGAGCACAGCCGCGATGGAGAGCGAGCTGGGCTTCGCGAGCTCGCTGACGAACATGGAGCGCGACCACGGCGTCGGATACGACACGCGCTCGATCTCCTCGATGGCGTCGAGGTCAGCGAGCTCGAGGCGACGGATCGAGACGTTCACGCGGACCACACGTCCGCATCGGGCGGCCTGACGTAGACCGGCTCGACCGTGTCGGCCGGCGCGAAGCAGGATGCGAGAGCGGCGTGCAGGGCGGCGCGCGGAAGGTGGAGCTCCGAGTCGTCGGCCGGAACGTCGGCGCCTCTCTCGACGAGCAGGTCGCGATACTTCCGCGCACCGCTCCCGACGCACGAGGCTCCCTCGGGTGGCGCGAGGCCTTCGGGCGAAACGGCGGCCGGGCCAAGGACGAACACCTCTCCACGGCGGGCGTCGACCACGGGGTACGCGTTGTCGGCCCCGGCCGCAAGGGCGTCGAGCGTCGAGACGCCCGCGACCGGGAGATCGAGCGCGAGGCCCAGCCCTCGTGCGACCGAAAGCCCGATCCGCATCCCCGTGAAGCTGCCCGGTCCCGTGCCGACGACGATGCCGGTCAGATCGGTGGCGTGGAGCCCGGCGGCACTTAGCATCGCGTCAACGTCGGCGAGGAGGAGCTGCGGGCGGCTCACGCGCTCGGCGATGATCGTGCCGTCGGCGACGATCGCGCTCGTCGCGACGTCAGTCGCGGTGTCGAACGCCAGGATCAGCACGCGCGAGATCCTCGAGCAGCGTTCCCGCGGCCGTCTCGGCCGAGATCCGGCGCTCGTCGGGGCCGACGTGCTCGAGCACGAGTGAGACGGTCGCCGGTGGGAGAGCTCCATGTCCAGCTTCCGGCCATTCGACGAACGCAATCGTACCGTCGAAATACGGCTCGACGTCCCCCCACTCCGCGTCGCTCAGGCCGACGAAGCGGTAGAGGTCGAGATGTGCGACCGTGGCCGTCCCGTGGTACAGGTGCCCGATCGTGAACGTCGGGCTCGTGATCGGCTCCTGGATACCGAGCGACCGGCATGCCCCACGCACGAGCGTCGTCTTGCCGGCACCGAGCTCGCCACGGAGCAGAACGACATCCCCGGGCCGCAGGAGCGCCGCGAGAGACGCACCGAACGCCTCCGTCTCGGCCGCCGACGCGGTCAGCCGCTCGATCACGGTTCAGAACAGCCCGAGCTGTGTCGCGCCGACCGCGACGACGTCCTCGCCGGCGAGGGCCGGTGGCTCGGGTTCCGGAGGGAACGCGGCCGGGGTCGGCTCCTCGCGGCCGAGCAGAGCCGGAAGCCGGGCGAAATCGGCCGCGAGCGCCTGCAACATCGACGGTGTGTAGAGGGCGGCGGAGGGATGGAAGAGCGGGAAGAGCACGACGGTCGTCGTGCCGAGCGAGACCTCGTACTCCTGGCCGTGGACGCGTGTGATCCCGTGCGGGCGTCCCGACAGCAGCTTCGTGGCGAAGTTGCCGAGCGTCGCGACGACCCTCGGCCGGACGAGGTCGACCTGACGGAAGAGGTGCGGCTCGCAGGAGGCGATCTCCGACTCGAGCGGATCGCGGTTCTGTGGCGGACGGCACTTGAGGACGTTCGCGACGTATACGTCGTCGCGAGCGAGCCCGATCCCGTCGAGCAGGTGCTCGAGAAGCTCACCTGCCTGCCCCGCGAACCACTCGCCGCCCTGGTCTTCCTGGTAGCCGGGTGCTTCACCGACGAGCATCAGCTCGGCGTCGGGATCGCCGGAGCCGAAGACGACGCGGCTCCGCGTCGCGGCGAGGGCACAGCGCTCGCACCCGGCCGTCTCGGCGGCGTACGTCGATAGCGCGCCGGCTCGCGCGAGGGCATCCATCACGTGGCCAGTCTAGGAGCCTCGGCGGATGGTCGGAGCGCGGCAGAAGAAAGCCGAGGCCAGGTCGCGCTGCGCTGTTGCGTCGCTGTCTCGCTTCAGTGGCAGCCGCAGCCGCCGCCGCAGCAGCCACCAGCAGCTCCGCCGCCGAAAGACGGCTTCGCGACCGCGCCGCGGATGGCGAAGGCGGAGATCTGCTTGAGGACGTTGCCCGCTCCACACGTGGGGCAGGTGATCACCTGCTCGTCACTGCGAACGAGCTCGTCGAAGTGATCCTCGCACTCCATGCAGGCGTACTCGTAGATCGGCATGATCCAAGTGTACTGTCCCGCCGGTATGGAGCGATGGATGACACCGATCCTGACCGGCACGATCGTGCGCCTCGAGCCGCTCGCACTGCACCACGCCGGCGACCTCTTCGAGGCGTCTCGCGACCCTCGAGTCTGGCGCTGGCTCCCGGTCGTGCAGCCTCGAACGCGGGCCGACTGGGATGGGTGGATGAGCGACGCTCTCGAACGGACAGCAGGAGGTCACGAGCTCGCGTTCGCGACGGTCTCCGCAGTCGACCGGAGCCGCGGTCGGATCGACCCGGTACCTCGCGCTCCGGCCGGAGCACCGTAGCCTCGAGATCGGCTGGACGTGGCTCACGCCGGACGCCTGGGGCACCGGCGCGAACACGGAGGCGAAGCTCCTGCAGCTCGAGCATGCGTTCGAGGTACTCGGCTGTCGGCGCGTCGAGTTCAAGACCGATGCGTTGAACGAGCGCGCCCGCCCCGCTCTCGCGGGACTCCCGGCCGCTTTCGAAGGCATCCACCGGAAACACATGCTCGTCCGGGACGGCGTCAGCCGCGATTCTGCCTGGTACAGCGTCGTCGACGACGAGTGGCCGGCCGTTCGCGACGCGCTGAGACGCCGAATCGCCTGAGTCGCCGAGCAGAGGGCGCCGACGATCGACTGGCAGGATGATCGGATGCCGATCGCCCGCGCCTCGGATCTCGTGAAGACGTACGGTGCCGGTCGGTCTGCGGTGCGGATCCTCGACAGTCTCGATCTCGAGCTCGAGGCCGGAGAGGTCGTGGCCGTCGTGGGCAGGTCGGGGTCCGGCAAGTCGACGCTCCTTCACCTCCTCGGAGCGCTCGACCGACCGGACTCGGGCGTCATCGAGATCGGGGGTCGTCGCATCGACGCCGCGACCGAGAAGGAGCTCTCGCGGCTGCGACGGACGCAAGTGGGCTTCGTCTTCCAGTCCTTCCACCTCCTCCCCGAGTTGACCGGGTTGGAGAACGTGCTCCTGCCGGCGCGCCTCGCGGGCGACGAGGGTGCCCTCGACCGCGGACGAGCGCTCGTGGCGTCACTGGGGCTCGCCGAGGTCGCGAGACAGTTGCCGACCGTCCTCTCGGGCGGCGAGCAACAACGGCTTGCCGTCGCCCGCGCGCTCGTCAACGACCCCCTCCTCGTGCTCGCAGACGAGCCGACCGGCAACCTCGACCCCGAGTCCGGTGGAGCCGTACTCGCGCTCCTACGGGAGGCCGCCGACGCCGGCAAGGCTGTCCTGCTCGTGACCCATCAGGAGGACGCGATCGGGATTGCGGATCGCGTCCTCCGCCTGAGCGGTGGTCGCCTGCACGCATGAGCGCTGCGCTCCGCTACGCGGCGGCCCGCTTGCGCGTCAGGCGCACGCGCACGCTGCTCGCCCTTCTCGGGATCACGGCCGCCGGGGCGATGCTCGGCGCGGCCGTGACCGTCTCGCACGCCCTCGGAACGGGCTTCGGACGGACAGCGGAGCGCGCCGACCTGCCCGACATCGCGGCGACGTTCGAGCCGATCGAGCAGGAGGCGGTCGAGCGGATCGTCCGCTCGTTGCCGAACGTCGAGGACGTCTCGTTTCGGATCGACCGCTCCGTGATCTTCCTCGCCGCAGGCGGGCGGACGACCGACAGGGCGACGGCGATCGGCGTGCAGCGCGGCAGCCGGCCCGGTTACGCGATCGTCGCCGGCCGCGACATCGAGCGGCAGGGCGAGGCGGTCGTCGAAGCCGGCCTCGCCCGCTCCTGGCACCTCCGTCCCGGCCAGACGATGTTCGCCGAGGCGCGCAACGTCGACGTGCCTCAGCGGTTCCGCATCGTCGGCGTCGCCGTCTCGCCCGATGCGGTCGCGTATCCGCTCGCGTCGAGCCCGGTCTTCTACGCCGATTACCGCAACGTCTCGCGGATGATCGCGGCCCAGCCGGGAACCGTGGACACCGCTCGCATCTGGCTCGTGGACCCCGGACGTGTCGACGTCACCCTCGCGCAGGCGCGTGCGGCCAGCTTCGGCGTCGACCGGCTGCGCTTCGGGACGCGTGTCTCGCTGCGACTCCTGATCGGACAGGCAGCGGGCCTCGTCATCGCGCTGCTCGTCGCGTTCTCCGTCATCTCGCTGCTCGTCGCGGGGACGATGCTGGCGGCGTCGGCCTCTGCCGAGGTGCAACGCCGTGTCCAGGGGATCGGGGTGATGCGGTCACTCGGGATGTCGAGAGGTCAGGTCACTGCTGCGGCGGCCGTGGAGGGTGCTCTGGTCGCAATGCCCGCCGGCGCTGTCGGGATCACGCTCGGCTGGCTTCTCGTCGGAGGCCCGACATCGCGGCTCCTTGCCTCGCTGAACCAACTCGGGCCGGGGCTCGCTCTCGCTCCGCTGCTGATCGCGGCGTTCGTCGGGCTGGTCGCCGTCGTCGCGGCGTTCAGCGCCTGGCCCGCCTGGCGCGCAGCCCGGCGCCCTGCCGTCGAGACACTCCGCGGAGGCGATGTGGCCGGGAAGGCGAGGCGACTCCGGCTGCCGGCAGGTGCCTCCGGGCTCGGTGTCCGGCTCGTGCTCGCGCGACCCGTGCGAGGGCTTGCGGCCGCCGTCGTTCTCGGGCTCGCGACATCACTGATCCTCCTCGTGCTCTCGATCGCCTCCGTGCTGCGCAGCCTCGACGAACGGCCACAGGCGCTCGGCACGCGGTATCAGCTCACGCTGTCGGCGGGGCAGCCTGCGACCGAGCTGGCAGACGCGACGCCCGGCGTCGAGGACGCCGCGACGCGGTACGAGACCCCGGCGGCGGACTCGTTTCGACTCGGTGAGCCGTTCACGATCGTCTCCTTCGCCGGCGACCACACTGCGTTCGAGGACCCGGTCCTCGAGAGCGGGCGTCATCTTCGCAGCGAGGCCGAGGCCGAGGTCGGTCTCGGCCTCGCCCACGCACTCGGCCTGCACCCGGGAAGCACGCTCGCGGCCCAGCTGCCGAACGGTGTCGAGGTGCGGTTCACCGTCGTCGGCATCGTGCGCGCCTTTCAGGACCAGGGCCGGATCGCCTACGTCAGGCCCGGGCGCCTCCTCGAGGCGTATCCCTCCGTCCCCTCGACCGTTGCGGTGCGCGTCGCTCCCGGCACGACGGTCGGCGCGGTGCAGGCGGCCCTGGGCGAGCGCGGGCTCTTCGCGGTCGAAGGCGGTGGCATCGCGGGCCAGAGCGTGCAGGGGTTCGCGGCGCGCAGCAGCGGCTTCATCGACCTCGTGATCGCGCTGCTTCGCAGCGTCGCGATCGTCAGCGGAGTCGTCTGCCTGTACGCCGTTGCCCAGGTGCTCGCGCTCACCGGCCACGAGCGGCGGCGATCCTTCGCGGTCGTGCGGTCCTTCGGAGCGAGCCGGGGCCAGATCGTCCTGATCTTCGCCGGCGCCGCGGCGACGATCGGGCTGCTCGCACTCCCCCTCGGGATCCTCGTCGAGCGGTTCGCGCTCGGTCCGCTGGTTGCCTCGCTGGCGGCGTCGTACGTCAGTCTCCCTCTCGTCGCGGGCCCGCTCGCGGTACTCGTCACGACGGCTTTCCTGGTCGTCGGGGCCGCTGCCGTGGCGCTCCTCCTGGGGCGGGCAGCCACGTCCCGCCCTGTGGTGGTGGACCTCACCGAGGAGTAGGGAGCCCGAGTCGTGCGTTCCGGTCGCGCGGGCAGGCCGGCGGACTGCTTCACGCGACCGCCCTGATGGTCGAGGAACGACAGCTCGAGCGACACCCGGGCGAGAGGCGCGGCCTCGTGATCGAGCATCCATGTCTCGAGGACGAGCCCGCCCACGGCCGTGTCGACCAGCCTGAAGACGCGAGCCTGCTGGGGGTACTCGACGAGCGACGACGTGCCGATCAACCAGTAGCCCCCGCGCGACGTCCGGCGCGGTTCGATGCTGTTGCGATGCGTATGGCCGGAGACGGCCGCGATCACGTGCGGGTCGTCGTCGAGCAGTGCGAGGGCTGCTTCACCCCCTTCGACGCTCATCAGCGGCGCGTGTGAGAAGACGACGACGGGGTCGTCGCCCGCCCCGGCGAGCGCTCGCCGCAGCCACTCCACCTGCTCGGGCCTGACGATCCCCGACGCGCCACTCCCTCGGCGGGTCGTGTCGAGCACGATCCCACGGACACCGGGAGCGATCCGAAAGCCGTAGTCGAGCAGCGGGCCGCGCCCGGGGACACCCGCGGCGGCTCGCAGCCGTGCGACCACCGTCCGCGCATCGAGCTCACGACGCCCCGAATCCGCCGTCACCACGATGGACGGTCCCGGGAGCCCCGCATCGAGGACGTCCTCGATGCTGCTCGGGCGCAAGCCGGCGACGCGCGCCTCGTCGACGACCTCCGGGTCGATACCCACGAGCTTGCGCCCCGACACGGCAATCGTCTGCGTCCGCCGGTCAGGTGCGAGGTTGCCCTGGACGAGCACGTCGTGGTTCCCGATGACAGGGAACCACGGAGGCCGCAACCCCGGCGAAGCAAACGGGCGCTGCGCGGCCGCGAGGAGCCCGGGATGCGTCGGCGGATCGACGTCCGGGCGGTAGAAGAACGGGTCCGGGTTCCCGGCGCGCTGTACCCCCTCGTACCGCCCCGCCCCACTGCCGGGATCGACCCGGCCGCCGTCGAGGACGGCGAGCGCTGTCGCGAGCTCGTTCTCCTGCGCGTTGTCGATCAGATCGCCTGTGACGACGACGGCATCGAGGTCGAGTCGGTTGAGCGAGGTGACCGTCGAGAGCAGGACCTGTGGCGTCAGGGCCTCCTGCGGGCGGAACGCGGACGTGAAGGGATCGCCGATTCGATCGAGAGGCTCGAGGCGCGCTGGCGACTCCTCGTCGAGGACGTGCGCGTCGGTGATCTGCGCGAATCGCGCCAGCTCGTGCTTCGGCTCGCCCGGCCGGTGCGAGCTCGGTACGCGTCGCGAGCGGCTCACCCGGGCCACGCTCGAGGACGCCGTCGCCGTCCCCGTCGATCCAGGTCGAGGAGAGCGTCGACCCCGGCACCGGGCCAGAGCCACCGTCGGCGCGCGTCAGCACCAGACCGAGAGCGACGGCGGCGGCGACCACGACAGCGAGGATGACGACGACACGACCCATCAGCCGATCCACCCCCACCGCACCCATTCGACGGTGGCGAGCGCGAGGATCGCGCCGCTGACGCCGATGATCGACGCGTTGGCGCGCGGACGCGCCCCGACCACCGCGAGGGCGAGGAAGAACGGGAACACGACGAGGCCGAATCGCGGCAGCGAGAGAAGCGGCGAGGGTGTTGCCGGGAAGCTGAGCGGGAGCGCGAGGCTGAGCGCGGCAAAGAGGCCGTACGGCGCGCCCACGCGGCGCCAGGCGATGACCGTGAGGACGACGAACAGGACGAGGAACGCGGCATTCAGGAGCTCGCTCGGCCAGAGGATGTTCGGCCCGCCGCTGTCGCCGAGCTCGAGCACGGTCGACCAGGCCTTCGCGAGGCCGTGCCCGATGCCACCGAGCGGGCCGGCGGGAGAGAAATGTCTCTTCCAGAGCGCCTGGGCGCGAAAGAGGTCGCCGAGGCCGCCGCGTGCCTCGGCGACGACCAACAGGTGGATCGAGGCGACCAGCGGGGCGGCTGCGAGCGAAAGGAGAGCGCGACGCCGGTCTCCCGAACGCCAGGCAATGACCGCGAGCGCAGGCAGGATCGCGACTCCGGCCACACGCGTCAGGATGGCGAGCCCGCAGACGATCCCGGCCGGCAGGAACCGGCCGCGCTCCGCGAGGAGGAAGGCGGCCACCGCGAGGAGGAGGTAGAGCGACTCGCTGTAGACGGCGCCGAGGAAGAACGCCGTCGGAAAGAGAGCGAGGTACAAGACGGCACGCCGAGCCGCCGACCTGCCGAGCAGAAGCGTTCCGAGGCGCTCGAAGAGGATCATCGCGCCGAGCATCGAGGCGAGCGAGACGAGCACTCCGGCGGCCAGGTCATGGCCTCCGAGCACTGCGCCGAGGGAGGCGATGAGGGCGGGATAGAGCGGCCAGAATGCGAGCGTCTCGGCGGCGCCGTGGTAGCCGTGCTCCGCGATCGTCAGAAACCAGACGCTGTCCCAGCGGGCCCAGAGGTCGATCGGCCAGCCGAGATCGTGAAGCAGCGGGCTCGTTCCCTCGCGCTCGAGCCGCGCGTGCGTCGGCAGCGTCGTGGCGAGCATCGCGACGGCGGCGATCGCAGCCCGTGTGCAGACGAACGTCACGATCGCGTACGACGACCCACCTGCCGACTCGACGGAGGCCGTCGGGATCGATTCGGCAGGCTCCTTCACAGGCCTGGGCCGTTCTCCCGTCGGCTCCCGTCGATGCGCTCGGCGGCGAGCAGGATCGTGAGAGCCGTCTGCCCCTCGGCGAACCCGCCTCGCCGGGCCATCTCGACCGCTTCGGCAAGAGGCATGCGGACGAGCGTCACGCGCTCGTCCTCGTCGGGGTCCGCCTCGCCGACCGCGACATTCGTCGCGAGCCAGGCGTCCGAGCGGAGACTCAGGTGCGCGCTCGACGAGAAGAACGTCGACAGGTGGTGCCAGTCGGCGGTCTCGCCACCGACCTCCTCGCGCAGCTCGCGGCGCGCCGCCTCGAGCGCCGACTCCCCGTCGGCCACCGATCCGGCCGGGACCTCGAGCGTCCAGTCCCTCACCGGGTGGCGATACTGGCGGACGAGGAGCATCTGGTCGTCCTCGGTGACCGCTGCGACGAAGACCGCCCGTGGGGAGCCGAGATAGGAATACGACGTGTCGCGTCCGTCCCAGCGGAGCCGGTCGACGATGTGGTCGCGCCAGGGCGACGAGGAGAGTACATCGCTCGAGACGAGCTCTATCGGGGGCGGCTCCGGCAGGGACTCCGCGAGTCGACGGATGAGCGGGGCCGACCGAACGGCCCCGCCGAGTCCGGGATCGTGTGCCGCGAGCGACAGGTCGACGAGCGTGTCGATGTCCCGCCACGCGGCGACGTCGACGACCTGCAGCCCGGCTCCCTCGCAGCGAGCCCGCGTCACCGCGTAGGCCGCCGGCGTCGACCACGGGATGTCCACGAACGGGCGATCGTCGGCCTCCCGCATCGCGATGAGCCAGTAGCCGCCGTCCATCGCCGGTCCGAGCACGACGTCAGCTCCGCCCGCGAGCGCCGAGAACGCGTCGGTCAGGGCACCCGAAGGAACGCCGGGGATGTCCGACGAGACGAGCGCGACAGGGCCTTCTTCGACGTGCCGGGCAACACCGAGACGCAGCGCGTCCGCAAGGCCCCGTCCCTCCTGCTGGACGAGCCGGACTCCGGGGAGCAACCCCTCGAGCGGGGCACGGTCGTCGGCCGAGCCGTAGAGGACGCGGACGTCCGCCACCTCCGAAGCGCACGCCTCGACGGTGTCGAGCAGGAGGCACCCTTGCAGCTCTGCAGCTTCGACCGCGGTGAGCGGGGGAACGAGCCGGGTCTTCGAACGCCCCACAGCCGGGGCCTTCGCGACGACGAGGACAACCCCGACCGCCTGGGTCACGAGACCCTCCGGAGGACGCCGAGCGCCTGCTCGCGCCAGCGGGCTCGATGGGCGATCCCCTCAGGCCGGCTCGCGCCGTCCGAGCAGTACCAGTCGTAGGACCGGATCAGCGCCTCCGCCCCACTCCGGGCCGGTCGCCAGCCGAGCAGCTCCTCCGCACGGGAGCAGTCGAAGACGATGTCCCTGTCGGCAGAGAGCCGATGCCACCTCTGCAGCGGCGAGACGCCTGCGACGTCGAGAAGGGCCAGCGCCGCCTTCGCCGGAGCCGCAGGCACCCCGACGACCCTGCTCGCGGACCCCGCGTGCCGGATGAGTGCCTCGAGGTCGGCCCGGATCGTGCCGCTGATGCGGCCACCGACGTTGCACACGCCGTCCCCAGGACGCCCGGCGGCGAGCTCGAGCGCGTGCACGAGATCGCCGACGTCGAGGAGCTGGTATCGGTTCGCGCCGTCCCCGAGCACATAGATCCGGCGCCCCTCCCGGATCCAGCGGAACAGGATGCCGAAGACACCGAGCCTCTCGGGCCCGATGAACGCCGACGGCCGCAGGACGAGCGGTGCGGGCGCCGACGCGAGCCATCGGCGTTCCGCCTCGAGCTTGGAGCGCCCGTACGGCTCGCAGGGGCTCGGAGTGGCCGTCTCGGCAACCGGCGACGGAAGGATCCCGTAGACGACGCCGGACGAGACGAAGATGCTGCGCCGGACGCCCGCCTCCCGTGCAAGGCGGGCGAGCTGGCCCGTGGCGCCGGCGTTCACCGCCTCGAGATTGCCACCCGACGGGAGCGCGGCTGCGGCATGGACGAGCACGTCGACACCATCGAGTGCGCGGCGCACGAGACTCTCGTCGCGAACGTCGCCGACGATCGGCTCGACCCCGTCGAACGCGACGTCGGGCGGCTCGAGATCGAGCGACCGGGCGGCGATCCCGCGTTCCTCGAGCGACCGCAGAAGGTGGACGCCGAGAAAGCCCGAGCCTCCGGTGACGAGCCAGGTCACGCGGGCCCAATCAGGCGGTCAGTCATTCTTTGCCCCCGCCTCGATCCAGGCTGCGATCGTCTCCCGGTCGTCCCGAGTCAGCACCCCGCGGAGAGACGGGTCGGGCGGATGAATGAGCACGTACGAGAACTCCGGCTTCCCCGGTACCACGCGCTCGAAGGCAGGGCGCGTTGCGGCCGAGACGCGGACGAGATCGTCGTAGGAGTGACCACGCCGCAGATCGAGGTACGGATAGGCCACGGGATGACAGGACACGCACTTGCCGTCGAAGATCGGCTGGACGTCCGCCGAGAAGCGCGGAGCCGAGTCCCTCGCTCCCACCGCAACGACAGCTGCCGCAAGCGCAAGACCCGCGGCGAGTGCAGCGACCGCGATCAGCCCTCGACGGTGAGGAAACCGGAGACGTTGCATTGCTTGTCGACAGCCAGGAAGACCCATGGGCCCGGAAGCGCCGATGCGCTGTTGGCCGTCCAGCGGCCGGGAGCGTTGTCGGCGTTGTGGAGCTCGACCGTGATGCCGGCCGCGGGGTTGACCGCGAGCGTGTAGTTGCCGTCCAGGTTGGAGCCCGCCACGTCGAGCGCCAGGCTCGTGCCCGAGACCGAGGGGTTCGTGATCATCGGGTTCGGGACGATACGGGTCGGCAGGCCGAAGTTGACCGTCGCGGCCTCACCGTCGCCGAGGGCCACGATGCGGGAGACGTAGATGGACTCCGGGGCGTACGCCTTGAGCAGGAATCTCCCTGCCGGCGCGTCGCCGAGCGTGTACTTCCCGCTCGCGTCGGTCTGGGCTACCCGGTAGTGCTCCTCGCCTCCCTGCAGGGTGGCGCCCTGCAGGAGCAAGGTCACGAATGCGCCCGCGATCGGCTTTCGCTCCTGGTCGATCACGGTTCCGGTGATCGTCCCCGACCCTTTCTGCTCCTTGGACGCGGCCGAGCCCTCGACACTCGGTGGCGGGGTTCCGGGCGTCGTCACCTGTGGCCCGCCCGTCGTGCCGTCGTCGCGCTTCGCTCCCTGTGCGATCCAGTCGTGGATGATCTTCATGTCCTCCGCGGACATCGGAGGCGCTCCCGGCGGCATGCGCGAGCCGACCCCCGGGATGTCGGCGATGACGGGATTCCCGCCGATCTTGAGGTAGAGGAAGCTGTTGTCGGGGTCGCCTGCGACGACGCGGTAGAGGTCCGGGTCCTCGAGCGCCTTGATCCCGACGAGATCGTCGTAGGCGGTGTCGTCCTGGAGATCGAGGGCCGAGTTGACGCCGGGATGACACCCCTGGCAGCCGTTCGACTGGAACACCGACTGGACCTGCGAGAACGAGACGGGCTTGCCCGACCCCTCGTCGTCGTCCGCGCCGCCACAGGACGTCGCGAACAGCGTCATCCCAGCGACCGCGACCACCGCGGCGACGAGCGAGCGTGCTGGTCGGCGCATCATCGTTCCCCAGTGTCCCTGCTCCATCCGGCGGGCGTCAAGGCCCGAGTTCTCAACAAGTCCTTACACGCTCGCGGGAATGCGCCGGCGCCCGCCCTCGCCTCATCCGTAGCGTACGACCACGTGCAACATCCTCGTCCCCGCTCGCAGCGACGGGCCGAGCTTGCCGGAGACCTTCGACTCGCCTCCCCGTCGCGCACGCGACGGAACCGCGATCTCCACGATCGGGAGCCCCGCGCGGGCGGTCTTGACGATCATCTCGGTCGGCCATCCGTACGTCATCTCCGACATCCCGAGCTGATCGAGGGTGTCGCGTCGGATCGCCCGCATCGGCGGGATGTCGTGGATGCGCGTCCCGTAACAGATGCGGACGAGGAGCGAGACGAGCGCATTCCCGAGCCGCTGGTGCCCGTGCTGCGCCCCCCGCTCGGGGTCGGCGCGGGCACCGAGCGCGAGCGCCGCCTCGCCTGACCGGATCGGCTCGACGAGCGACGCGATCGCCGCGGGATCGTCGCTGCCGTCCCCATCGAGGAAGACGATGATCTCGGCGTCGGTCGCGCGCGCCCCCTCGAGGCAGGCACGCCCGTAGCCACGGCGCGGCTCGATCACGACGAGCGCTCCCGCGGCCCGCGCGAGCTCCGCCGTTCCATCCGTCGAGCCGCCGTCGACGACGACGATCGACTCGACGGCTCCGGCGGGGAACTCCGCGAGCACGAACGGGAGCGAGTCCGCCTCGTCGATCACAGGGATGACGGCCGCCACCCGGGATCCCGCCGGCAGCGACGACGGCAGCGCACTGCGACTGCGGCGAGGCACGATCACGCGCGCGAGCGCCAGGGCGACGAACGGGACGTAGACGACGACACGCACCCACCAGGGCAGGCCGCCGTAGAGGGAGTACACGTAGAGCAGCGGCAGCGTCCCGGTGAGCCAGAGCCACGCCGGAGCGGCAGTGACGACGAGGTACGGCAACAGCCAGAGCGTGTACCAGGGCTGCAGGTTTGCACTCACGAGGAGAAGGCCACCGAGAACGAGCAGGCACGTGCGCGCGACCTGATCGATCGCTGTGTGCTCGCGAAGGCCGAGAACGGCGACCACGACGAGCAACGCGACGAGCAGAACGCGGAGGGCGAGCATCCAGCCGAGGTACGGATGCAGGGCGGTCCAGGCGAGCGAGCCCAGCTCCTCGTGGCGAAGGTAGTGGGGCACGCTCCCGACGACGCGCCTCCCCACCGACAGGTACGGGATGTACGCGAGCAGGCACGGCACGATCGCAGCGAGCGCGAAGCGCCACCTACCGCGCCGCACGAGCGCGGGGACGAGCAGGATCGGGCCGAGCTTGACGAGCGCGCCGAAGGCGACTGCGAGACCGGCCAGCGTGAACCGGCGTGCCTGCCAGGCTGCCAACAAGGCTGCGCCGGCAAACAGGGCCAGCGCGTCGACGTGCCCGTTCGCGGCGATCTCGCTGATCGCGATCGGATGCCAGGCGACGAGAGCGACGCGCTCGAGCGGTACGTGCATCCGGGCGAGAACGAGCACGAGCAACCCGATCGCCGCAGCCTCGGCGAGCACGAAGAGCCATGTTGTGGCGCGGACGCCGTTGCCGAACGCCGTCCGCGCGGTCAGGAACGAGGCCTGCGCGGCGGGTGGGTAGACGGTACGCCAGTCGCGCCGGTTGATGTTGGGCCAGATGGCCGCGTCGCGGTACTTCGTGAGCGCACGGTCGTTGGGCGGGTACCGGTACGGGTTGACCCCGGCCGCCTGCAGGCGCGCGTCCCACGCGTACCGGTAGGTGTCGGTCGTCAACGGCGGCGGCGTCCCGGGATCGAGAGCGAACGCCCTCATCACGATCGCGAGAGCGAGGACCAGGAAGACGCCGGAGCGTCCGACCCCGAGACCCCGCCAGCAGAGCCAGGCGGCCGGAAGGAACAACCCAAACGCGAGGAGCTGTCCCGCGACCTGGGTGCGCACGTCCGTCTCGCCGCGCAGCCGCAACTCGAGGAGGGCAATCGAGACCCCGAGCGCCGCGACGATCCCTGCGCGCTTCACGGCCGGCGTCTCGCGTCGAGCGACCACCGTCGGGCCTCCGGGACGAACGCAACGGCGAGCGCCACGACGGCCGGGAAGACGAGCGACCAGGCCCATTCGCCGGGCGTGCCGATCTCACTGACCCACAGCCCGAGGAGGAAAGCCCAGGCGAGCACTCCGACGACCCGCAGCCAGAGCCCGAGCACGAGCAGGACACCGAGTGCGAGCTCCCCGACGAGCTGGAGGCGGGCGAACACCGAGGCATGGTCGGCGACGAAGCCCATGACGTCCTTCCAGGCCGCGGGCGCGTCGCCGTGCGCCGCATATCCGCGAATCAGGCCCGCGTAGTCGCCCGGGCCGTAAAGCCCCTTGTGCAGATTCGATCCCCAGACGCTGAGAAAGAGCACGCCGAGGAGGATCCGCAGGCCGGAGAGGGTGAGCTCTGCGCCCCGCGACCGCGGGGCCGGCGTCACGCTCACCTGATGTTGCGCGCGACGTCCGTCCCGACCGGCTGGTCCGACACGAGCCGCAAGAACCGCTCGGCCGCCCGCTCGAGCGGCAGGACCTGCCGGGAGACGAGGAGATCGAGATCGGTGACGCCGTTCCGCACCGTCGGCCCGAACGGATGCAGAAACGCACCGTCGGCGGTGATCGTGAGCTCGGGGAGGATGTCGGTCACCCCGGGGGTCACCCCCATCTCCAGGAGCTCCGCGCGCCCGCGGCGAACGACCCCTCGGACGATGTGATCTTCGTCGGGAATGCCCCAGCTGCGGTGCAGAACGCAGAGCCGGGCGAGCTCGTCTTCCGTCTGCTCCTCGACCGTGGTCGCGATGCGGACGCTGACGCCGCGCTCGAGAAGAGCCGGGATCGCGCGCTCGACCCTGGCGAAGTTCTCCGGGCCTCGGAACGCGTCGTTGCGGACGGGCTCGTCGGAGTCGAGGGAGATCTGCAGTGCGATGTCGAGGTCGGCGAGCGGCTCGATCCGCGCGAGGATGCGCTCGGTGAAGAGCGTCGCGTTGGTCAGCGCCACCGTCGGCAGGATCGAGGCGATCTCGGCGAGGGTCTCGGCTGCGTCCCGCAGCATGAAGATCTCCCCGCCCGTCACGCCGATCGCGCCGAATCCGAGCTCCCGCGCCTCCCGCGCCACGCGGATCATCGTCTCCGAGGGCAGCGTGCGCCGGTTCTCAATGGAGGGCATCGACTCCGTCAGGCAGTAGCCGCACGCGAGGTTGCAGTGGTAGGTCGCATAGAGCCAGAGCCGGTCTCCGCAACGACCTTCGGCGACGGCGGCCTCGAGCGTCTCGGTTGTGCTCATGCGGTCGGTGGCACGTCGAAGGCGGTGCAGTAGGAGTTCAGCATCTGGGTGGCTCCGATCAGGATCGCGAGCTCGACCATCTGGTCGTCACGGAGGTGGTCGAGAACCCGTGCCACGAGCTCGTCCGTGATCGACGCGGGGTCGAGGACGTAGCGGTCGGCCCATTCGACGATCGTGCGCTCCCGTTGTGCGAGGGAGTCGAGCGGGAGCTCGTCACAGATCGCGGCGAGCTCGTCCTCGCCAACGCCGAACTCGAGCGCGAGCGGCCGGTGCGCGGCGAGGCAGTAGCGGCAGCCGTTGAGCTGCGAGACGCGCACGACCACGAGCTCCTTCGTCGCGAGATCGACGGAGCCCTCGTCGTAGATCTGGCCGAGAAACGGCAGGAGCGTCTCGAGCAGGTCGGGCGCGTTCGCCAGCGACCGCTTCAGCGGCGAGGCCGCGCCGTCGGCGGCGTAGATCGGGCGCGCGGAGAGTGGTGCCTCGTCGCGCTGAAGAAGTCGGAGACGGCTCACGGTTCGTCTCTTCTACCAGCCGTCACGCACCGCGGGCAACGCTTGTAACACTTCGCTAAGGGTTATCCGCAACTAGCGACGACGCATCGTGACGCGGATCAGTCGGCGCGGAAGGCTTCCCTCCTCGAACTCGTCCACGCCGACCAGCTCGAACGACGCCTCCCCCATTCCGGCGGCGAGCCGCTCGACGAGCCCGCGGTCGAAGAAGTGCACCACGAAGCCGTCGAGCTCGTACATGTCCTCACCCAGGGGCGTGCCCCGACCATAATCGCTGTCGTCCGTCGTCCGCGCCGTGTAGATGCACACCCCGCCGGGCCGGAGAACCCGCCAGATCTCCGACGTGAGAGCCTGCAGCTCGCCCTCGTCGATGGCCATGCAGAACAGCATGTGCGAGTAGCAGGCGTCGAAGCTCCTGGCCGCGAACGGAAGCGGTTCGCGAACATCGCATTCGACCGCCGACACGCGCTCGGCGACCCCTGCTGCCTCGGCCTTCTCCGCGACCGCCTGCAGCGCCGCAACCGTGAAGTCGGCGGCCGTGACGGCGAGCCCCGCCTCGGCGAAGAAGATCGCATCGCGCCCCTGGCCGCTCCCGAGCTCGAGCAGCTCCCGGTCGCCGCGCTGCCGGAGCAGCTCGAGCGCCGCTCGGGCCGGGTCGCTCGCCGTCGCGCCGTATCGATCGGGCCGCGTCCCGAGGGCGGTCTCCCAGTGGGACCGCTGGTCGACGCTTGGTCGACGTGGAGCGGGCGTCCCGCACGGTGGCCCCATGCCCGGAACCTCATCCGGGCCCGGGCGGCCGCCGACGAGCATCGCGACGGGGAGGCCGCTTGCTCGCCACTCATCGAAGCCGCCGATCACGTCGCCGGCCCCCTCGTGACCGAGCTGCCGGACAGTCGCGGCGGCGAGGCTCGACGACCAGCCGTGATCGCAGATCAGGATCAGGGCCAGCTCGTTGCCGACGAGATGCGGGTTCGCCCAGCCACTCGAGGCGGCGAGCCGCCACTCGAGAACGGTGCGCGGGACGTGCACCGATCCCGGGACGACACCGTCACGCAGTCTCGCGGTGTCCGACCGGATGTCGACGACCATCGCTCCGGCGAGCTGCCGTTCGTGCGCCTCGGCGGGAGTCAGGCGGACGATCGCGCGCCGCGCCTGCTCGAGAAGCTCGTCCAGGGTCATCGGAGGCTGCTGCATCGTCACAGAACATCGAAGCAGGATCGAGAGAGCATTGCCACGCGAACTTCTCGGCGCCAGACCAGGCGGAGTATCGTGGTTCTCATGACACCCGGCGTCTCGTTCCGCACCTGCCCCCTCTGCGAGGCCACGTGCGGCCTGCGCATCGAGTCGCAGGATGGACGCGTGACGAGCATTCGCGGCGACAGCGACGATCCGTTCTCCCGGGGGTTCATCTGCCCGAAGGGGTCGACGCTCGGGGCGCTGCACGAGGATCCCGATCGCCTGCGAGCGCCGCTCGTGCGCCGCAACGGTACGCACGTCGAGGTGAGCTGGGAGGAGGCGTTCACCGAGATCGAGCAGCGGCTGACCGCGATCCTGTCAGAGCACGGCCCGGATGCGGTGGCCGTCTACGCGGGGAATCCGAACGCGCACAACTTCGCGAGCACGCTCGCAATCCGGCCCCTCGTGAAGGCGCTCGGGACCAAGAACATGTACTCGGCCTCGACCGTCGACCAGATGCCGAAGCACGTCTCCTGCGGCCTCGTGTTCGGGCATCCGCTCGCGATCCCCGTCCCCGACATCGACCGCACCGACTTCCTGCTCATCCTCGGCGCGAACCCGCTCGAGTCGAACGGCAGCCTCGCGACCGCGCCCGACTGGCCCGGACGCCTGCAGGCGATCCGCGACCGTGGCGGACGCGTCGTCGTCGTCGACCCACGGCGCACGCGGACGGCGGCCCGATCAGACCTGCACGTCCCGATCCGGCCGGGGACGGACGCGGCTCTGCTGGCGGGGATCGCGCGAACGCTCGTGTCCGAGAACCTGGTCGCCCCGGGCCGCCTCGCCGACCTGGCGAACGGGATCGACGAGGTCGAGCACGCGGTCGAGAGCTTCACGCCCGAGCGAGTGGCTTCACTCACGGGCGTTCCCGTGGCGACGATCGTCTCGCTCGCCCGCGATCTCGCCGCGGCGCCGACGGCGGTCGTCTACGGCCGCATCGGAACGCACACGACCGCGTACGGCACGCTGGCGGCCTGGCTCGTCGACGTCCTCAACGTGTTGACCGGAAATCTCGACCGGCCGGGGGGCGCGATGTTCCCCCACGCCGCCCACGAGAGGCCGGCACGTTCACCGCGGCCGTTCCGGACGGGACGCTGGCAGAGCCGCGTGAGAGGGCTCCCCGAGACGATGGGAGAGCTGCCGGTCGCGACCCTGGCCGACGAGATCGAGACCCAGGGAGCAGGGCAGGTGCGTGCGCTGATCACGATTGCCGGGAACCCGGCACTCACCACGCCGGATTCGGGCCGGCTCGCAGGGCTGCTGGTGGACCTCGAGCTGATGATCTCCGTCGACCCGTACCTCAACGCCACCACGCGACACGCGCATGTGATCCTGCCGCCGCCGTCCGTGCTCGAGAAGTCGCACTACGATCTCGCGTTCACGGCGCTGTCCGTCCGGAACGTCGCGCACTTCTCGCCCCCCGTCTTCGATCGACCCGCCGGGTCGCCGTCCGAGTTCGAGATCCTCGTCCGCCTGACTGCGATCGCGGGCGGTCTCGGGGCAGACGCCGACGCCACGGCCCTGGCCGAGGGCACGATCGCGGCCCGGGCGGTGGCGTCGGTCGGCACGCCCGGCTCACCGATCCAGGGGCGCGACCCGGACGAGATCACCGCTGCGCTCGGCGACCGAGCACCGGAGGAGAAGCTGCTCGACCTCATCCTCCGCACGGGGCACCGCGGTGACGCCTTCGGCAGCAGACCGGACGGGCTCTCACTGTCCGCGCTCGAGGCTCGGCCGCACGGCATCGACTTCGGGCCTCTGACCCCACGGCTGCCCGACGCCCTAGCCACCGACTCCGGTCGAATCGAGCTGGCGCCCCCGCAGCTGATCGCCGATCTCGCCCGACTCGAGCGCGCGCTCGACGCTGCAGCTGCCAACGGCATGGTCCTCGTCGGACGGCGGCAACTGCGGACCGCGAACTCGTGGACGCAGAACGTGCCCGTGCTCGTTCGCGGGAAGGACACGTGCCTCGCCCAGCTCCATCCGGTCGACGGCACGAGGCTCGGTCTCCGCGACGGCGCGACGGCCGTCGTCCGCTCGGCCGCCGGGTCGATCGAGGTGCCGATCGAGCTGACGGACACCGTCATGCCCGGCGTCGTCTGCATCCCGTACGGCTGGGGACACGGTCTCCCTGGCACTCGGCAGGCGGTGGCAGCGACGGCCCCCGGCGTCAACGTCAACGTGCTCACCGATGCGACCGTCGTCGACCCGCTCTCGGGCAACGCCGTCCTCAACGGTATCCCCGTGACCGTCACCCCCGTCTGACGGCCTTCACCGCGCGCCGGGACGAAATCGGCGGCGCCGTTCGTTAGACTGCTGCGAAGCCCGGTATCCGAAGGAACTGGAGCAGAGCAGCACTCATGATCGAAAGCGTCAACGTGATCGGCAGCGGCCGGGTCGGCTCGGCTGTCTCGGCGCGCCTCGACGAGCGGAGGATCGCACTCGGGGGCGACCGTCCCGATCTCGTGCTCCTCTGTGTGCCCGACCGTGCCATCGGCGACGTCGCGGCCTCTGTTGCCCCGGGCCCGTGGATTGCGCACGTCAGCGGGGCAACCCCGCTCGCCGCGCTCGCGCCGCACGTGAGGCGCTTCGGCGTTCATCCGTTGCAGACGTTCACGCTGCGCCGTGGCCCGGAGCAACTCGACGGCGCGTGGGGCGCGGTGACGGCGGAGACCGAAGACGCACTGGCGGCCGGCCTCTGGCTCGCCGAGACGCTGGGGCTACGCCCGTTCACGTTGCCGGATGCGAATCGGGCGATCTATCACGCCGGTGCCGCGATCGCATCGAACTACCTCGTCACGCTCCGGCACGCCGCCGGGGCGCTGCTCGAATCCGCAGGAGCGCCGCCCGAGGCGCTCGACCCCCTGATGGCCCGCACGATCGAGAACGACTTCGAGCTCACCGGCCCGATCGAGCGCGGCGACTGGGAGACGGTCGACCGGCACCTGCAGGCGATCGGCGCCACGCACCCCGACCTCGAGGCGATGTATCGGGCGCTCGCAGACGTCACGGTGGCGTTCGCATGAGGGTCTGCCGAACCGTCGCAGACGTTCGTGCGGCACTCGAGCCACTACGGAGCGGCCCCGTGGGCCTCGTCCCGACGATGGGCGCGCTCCACGCGGGGCACCTGTCGCTCCTCGCGGCCGCCCGCGAGGAATGCGAGACGGTCGTCATGAGCCTCTTCGTCAACCCCGCGCAGTTCGGCGACTCCGGCGATCTGAACGGCTACCCCCGCGACGAGGCCCGAGACCTCTCCGCGGCATCCGAAGCGGGTGTGGATCTCGTGTTCGCTCCGTCGGTGGACGAGATGTACCCACCCGGGTTCCAGACGTGGGTCGACGTTTCCGAGCTCGGAGCTGTGCTCGAGGGAGAGCACCGCCCCGGTCATTTCCGTGGTGTGGCCACGGTCTGCCTCAAGCTGTTCACCATCGTTCGGCCCGACATCGCCTACTTCGGGCAGAAGGACGCCCAGCAGGTTGCCGTGCTACAGAGGATGATCGCCGATCTCTCCCTCGAGCTCGAGCTCCGGGCGCTGCCGACCGTCCGCGATCCAGACGGGCTCGCCGTCTCGTCCCGCAACACGCTCCTGTCGGCCCCCGAGCGCGCACTCGCACTCGCGCTCCCCCGCGCACTCGAGACGCGCGATCCCGACCGCGCACGTGAGCAGCTCGTCGGCGTCGGCGTCGACGTGGACTACGTCGCGATCGCCCCGTTCGACCCCCCCGTCCTCGCCGCCGCGGTTCGCGTCGGCTCAACCCGCCTGATCGACAACGTCCCTCTCGAGGAGGACTCATGAGCACCCGCCCGCGCACCCCCGGTCACGGCGCCCCGGCGCCCGGCAAGCTCCCGATCACCGACCTCGTCGGCATGAAGAAGAGCAGCTCTCCGATCGCGATGATCACCGCCTTCGACGCACCCTCCGGCCGGCTTGCCGACGCCGCCGGGGCGGATGTGATCCTCGTCGGCGACTCCGCCGCGATGACGGTGCTCGGTCACGACTCGACGGTTCCGGCAACGATGGAGGAGATGCTCGTCCTCACGCGCGCCGTCACGCGGGGCGCCCGGCACCCGCTCGTCGTCGCCGACATGCCGTTCGGCTCCTTCCAGGTGTCCGACGAGCTCGCCGTCACGAATGCGATCCGGTTCGTCAAGGAGTCCGGCGCCGACGCCGTCAAGATCGAAGGGGCCGGCACGATGCTCTCGCGCGTCCACGCTATCGCGGGAGCTGGCGTCCCGGTGATGGGGCATATCGGCCTGACGCCGCAGTCGGCGACGGCGCTCGGCGGCTTCAAGGCACAGGGCCGCACTGCGGCGAAGGCAACGCAGCTCGTTCGCGACGCGCTGGCGCTCGAAGCGGCCGGTTGTTTCTCGCTCGTGCTCGAGGCCGTTCCCTCGCCGGTGGCCGCGAAGATCACCGAGCTTCTCGCGATCCCGACGATCGGGATCGGCGCCGGCCCCGACGTCGACGGACAGGTCCTCGTCTGGCACGACCTGCTCGGGATGTACGACGGCCATGCGCCCCGCTTCGTGAAGCGATACGCAGACCTCGCAGTCGCGACCCAGGCCGCGGTCGAGGCGTACGTCGACGACGTGCGAGAGCGCCGGTTCCCGGAGGACGTCCACACCTACGGCATGCCGGTCGAGGAGCTCACGGCGTTCGAGGCCGAGCTGGAAGCAGCCGACGAGCGCCTCCGCGTGGATAGCCGGATGCCCGGGGAGTAGCGGCTCAGAGCACAGACGGCACGACGGCGATCGTCGCCACGATCACGGCTGCGAGCGCCATCGCGCCGATCGCACCGCGCCACGGGAGGGCGAACGTCGTCCGTAGGCCGAGCCCGAGGAGCGCGAGCGACCAGATCCCGAAGACGAGGCCGAGGCCGACGACGACGGCCCGCCCCGCGCCTTCGTCCGCGCCGCCGGTGCGGAACCAGTCCGTCCCGAACCCCAGCACGATCGCGGGCACGGTGACGACGATCGAGAGCGCGAACGGGAGAGCCGAGAACGCCGCCAGCTGCCGTGCCTTGCGAGCCGCAGTCTCGACCCCCACGCCGCGCAGGCCGAGCCAGACGACCAGGCCGAGCAGGAAGTACCCGAAGGCTCCGTAGAGGAGGCCGCCGATGAACGTGACCACCGCGAGAACGAGCCAGTCGAGCGACTCCTCGTCGAGCAGCCTCCCCCACGCCGGCGTCAACAGCATGGCCGCCATGCCGGCGACGATCACGATCGCGAGAATCGGCTCGGAGCGCGCGTCGACGTCGGTCTCGTCGTCGTCCCGTAGGGCGACGAAGACGTCCCGAGGAGCGGTAAGAACGCGCGGGGTCAGGCGCCACCAGCGCCGCACGTGCGCCTGCGCGAGATCGGAGCCGCTCAGCGCTTCTGCGTCGGCGACTTCACCGGGCTTGGGAGGGGCCTCGCTCACCCGGCGAGCCTAGCGCGTCCGGCCCTGTCCTCTCGGTGCCGACGCAGTAGAGTCAGCCTGATGCTCTGCCAGGCCTGCTCGACCGAGAACGCCGACGGGGCGAAGTTCTGCGCCGAATGCGGCACGCCGCTCGCCCGGGCTTGCCCGTCGTGCTCGACGCCTTGCGCCCCCGGCGCGAAGTTCTGCGCCGAGTGTGGCTTGGCACTCGACGGCCGGACGTCGAAGTCCTTCTCGACGGCCGCGCCGACGGCCGAGCGCCGTCTCGTCTCGGTTCTCTTCGCCGACCTCGTCGGGTTCACCGCAGCCTCCGAACGCAGAGACGCAGAGGACACCCGCGAGCTCCTGACCCGCTACTTCGACACCTCCCGCACGATCATCGAGCGCTACGGCGGTACGGTCGAGAAGTTCATCGGCGACGCCGTGATGGCCGTGTGGGGCGCACCCGTCGCAAACGAGGACGACGCCGAGCGAGCCGTGCGCGCAGCGCTCGAGCTCGTCGACGCAATCCCCGGCCTCGACCCGGCCCTGCGCGCCCGAGCCGGCGTGCTGACGGGCGAAGCCGCGGTCACCCTCGGCGCCACCGACCAGGGCATGGTCGCGGGCGACCTCGTCAACACGGCGTCCCGCGTGCAGTCCGCGGCAGAGCCGGGCACCGTCCTCGTCGGCGAGACGACACGACGGGCCTCCGAGGCCGCGATCGCCTTCGCAGACGCCGTCCCGCACGAGCTCAAGGGCAAGGCCGAGCCGATGCTCCTCTCGCGCGCGATCCGGGTCGCCGCTCAGCGCCGCGGCGAGAGCCGCGCCGCCGGGCTAGAGGCGCCGTTCGTCGGCCGCGACACGGAGTTGCGTCTCGTCAAGGACCTCTTCAACGCATCGGCCGACCAGTCCCGGGCCAGGCTCGTATCAGTCGTCGGTGTGGCGGGAATCGGCAAGTCGCGCCTCGCCTGGGAGTTCGAGAAGTACATCGACGGCGTGGCTGCCGACGTCTGGTGGCACCGTGGCCGCTGCCTGTCCTACGGCGAGGGGGTGGCGTACTGGGCTCTCGGCGAGATGGTGCGCGGCCGGGCGAAGATCCTCGAGGACGAGGATGCGGACTCGTCGATCACGAAGGTCCAGATACTCCTCGAGGAGCAGGTGGCAGACCCCGATGAACGCGCCTGGATCGAGCCGCGTCTCCTCCACCTCCTCGGCCTGGCCGAGCGCGTCGCGGCCGACCGAGAGGACCTCTTCGCCGCCTGGCGGCGATTCTTCGAGCTCCTGGCCGAACAGGGCCCCCTCGTGCTCGTGTTCGAGGACATCCACTGGGCCGACGAGGGCCTCGTCGCGTTCATCGAATACCTCCTCGACTGGGGACGGCACCATCCGATGTTCGTCCTCACGCTCGCGAGGCCGGAGATCGCCGACAGGCATCCCGGCTTTCCCGGCTCGACGCGAAACGCGGCCACGCTACCGCTCGATCCACTGGGCGACGACGCAATGGACGAGCTCCTCACCGGCCTCGTGCCAGGGCTTCCGGAGGGCCTTCGCGTAAGGCTGCGGGGCGCCGCCGACGGGATCCCGCTGTACGCGGTCGAGACGGTGCGGATGCTGCGCGACCGAGGCGTCCTCGAGCAGGTCGGAGTCGAGGTTCTCGTCACCGGCGATCTGAGCACGTTCGAGGTTCCCGAGACGCTGCATGCGCTCATCGCGTCGCGGCTCGACGGCGTCCCCGAGAGCGAGCGACGGCTTCTCCAGGACGCGTCGGTCCTCGGCAAGACGTTCACGTCGCGCGGTCTCGCTGCGCTCTCGGGGCTGCCCCAGGCAGAAGTCGACGGCCTGGTCGGGAGCCTCGTGCGAAAGGAGCTCCTGGCCATCGAGACGGATCCGTTCTCACCCGAACGAGGCCAGCTCGGATTTCTGCAGGCCCTCGTGCAGCGCGTCACGTACGAGACGATCTCGCGCCGCGACAGGAGGGCTCGGCACCTCGCGGTCGCTCACTACCTCGCGACGGATGCCGGCATCGACGCCGACGAGATCGCAGAGGTCATCGCCACGCACTACCTCGACGCACACGAGGCCGATCCGGACGCTGCCGACGCCGCCGACGTCAAGGCCGCGGCACGGTTGTGGTTTACGCGGGCGGCCGAGCGGGCCGCATCGCTCGCGGCATCACTCGAGGCCCAGAAGGCCTTCGAGCGTGCCGCAGGTCTCACGGACGAGGGGGTCGAGCGTGGGCGCTCCCTCGCCCGCGCCGGAGGCCTCGCGATGATGGGCGGCCGGGTCGAGGAGGCCGAGTCCCTGCTCGTTGAGGCGATCGCAATTCTCGAGTCCTGCGACCACCGCGGTGAGGCGGCGAGCGCGCACGCGCAACTCGGAGAGGTTCTGTTCGTGAGTGGACGCATCGAGGGCGGGGTCGCGCAACTCGAGCGGGCGCTCGACGCGAACGAGGCTGCCGGCGACGAGCAGGGGATCGCCACCGTCTCGGCGCAGCTCGGCCGTCTTCTGTTCTTCGAGAGTCGTTCAGACGATGCGCTCCCGCATATCGAGAGAGCGCTCGAACTGGGGGAGCGCCTCCGCCTCGATGACGTGGTGGTCGAGGCACTCAACACCAAGGGCCTGCTCCTCCAGCGCCGGCCCAACGAGAGCCTCGGTCTGATGCGGCAGGCGCTCGCGCTGGCGGAGGAGGCCAACATCCCTCGCGGAGCGATGCGTGCGCACATGAACCTCAGCTACCTCCTCTTCCTCGCCGGGAAGAGGGACGAGGCGGAACGCGTGATCGAGCGGGGAATCGCCCTCGCGCGGCGTCGAGGCGATCGGGTCTGGGAGCTCTCGCTGACGGCGAACCTCGTCAGCTCCTACTTCACGACCGGCCGCTGGGAGGAGGTCGAGCTCGTCATCGCCGAGATGCCGGAGGAGGGACGTCTCACCGATGATCCCGTCCAGGCGGCGATGATGCTCGCGGTGGCGGAGATGGCGCTCCATCGGGGAGAGCTCGAGCGCATCCCCGAGCTGGCGGCGGGGTATGCGGCCTGGGATGAAACGGGGTACACCGTTGCCGCAGGCATCCGTACCTGGGCCAGGGTGCTCATCGCGCAGGCGGAAGGCCGACATGATGACGCGTTATCCGAATGCGAGAGCGTCCTTCGAGACGGCACCCACCGGGACGATCCCGAGGCGGTTGCCATCTTGCTCGAGCGCGGCTGCGAGTCGGCCAAACACGACGGCGATGCCGAGACATTGGCGAAGCTCATCGATCTTGCGACGTCCATATCGACGACGGTGTCGCCGTCGTTCGAAGCCGACGTGCGCTTGCAGCGTGCTCGGCTGGCCGCGCTGCAAGGCGAGGCCGAGCCACCGTTCGGCGAGGCCGTCGCCGCGCTACGCGATGCAGAAGTGCCGTTCGGGGTCGCGACCGCCCTGCTCGAGCAGGCCGAGTGGCTCGACGAACAGGGACGGAAGGACGAGGCCGCGCCGCTGCTCGTCGAGGCACGCGAGGTGTTCGAGCGCCTCCGGGCCCGGCCGAGCTTGGAGCGACTGGATGCGCTCCAGGCGACGAGCTCGACGTCCGCGTAGGTCAGCCAAACACGGCCCGAGCATGATCCCGTTCACGCCCGCACTCCGAGAGCAGCTGGCCGGCAATCTCGCACGACACAGACGACGCGAGCACCCGCTCGACGGGCGACGTCGTGCAGCCGTTGCGATCGTCGTCGTCGACAGTGATGCCGAGCGCGACGGCCACGATCCCTTCCCGGTCGAGCCGGGCTATTTCATCGGCGTTCCCTCCGACGTGACGGGGCTCGACGGGCGCATGGCGGGTGTCGCAGGGGGTGCGGCGTTCCTGCTGTGTCGCCGTGCGGCGAAGCTCAGCGCACACGCCGGTCAGTGGGCGCTCCCGGGCGGCCGTTGCGACCACGGCGAGACACCGTCACAGGCCGCGTTACGCGAGCTCGCCGAGGAGCTCGGGCTGGTCCTCGGCGAGGACTCGATCCTCGGCCTGCTCGACGACTATCCGACGCGGTCGGGGTACGTGATCACGCCGGTGGTCGCCTGGGGCGGCGGCGACGTCGACCTCGTTCCCGACCCGGCGGAGGTCGCGCATGCCTATCGCATCGGGTTGCACGAGCTTTGCCGCACCGATTCCCCCCGTTTTGCGACGATCGCCGAGAGCGATCGTCCGGTGGTGGGTGTGCCGTTGGGCGGGGATGTGATCCACGCACCGACCGGTGCCGTGCTCGTGCAGTTCCGCTGGGTTGCCGTCGAGGGTCGGATCGACGAACGCGTCGACGGCTTCGAGCAACCCGTGTTCGCGTGGACGTAGCGCGGTGAGGGGGTTACCGGCGTGAAGGCTCAGGCCGCGGCGACAGCCGCTTCCTGCCCGACGAGAACGCCGCGCAGGAACTGCCCGGTATACGACCCGTCCACCGCTGCGACGTCCTCGGGCGTGCCGGCGGCGATCAGCTCGCCACCCGCCTCCCCGCCTTCGGGCCCGAGGTCGACGACCCAGTCGGCCTGCTTGATCACGTCGAGGTTGTGCTCGATCACGATCACGGTGTTGCCGGTGTCGACGAGCCGCTGCAGCACCTCGAGCAGCTTCTCGATGTCGGCGAAGTGGAGCCCGGTCGTGGGCTCGTCGAGTATGTAGAGCGTCCTTCCCGTCGCGACCTTCGAGAGCTCGGAGGCGAGCTTGACGCGTTGCGCCTCGCCGCCCGACAGCGTCGTCGCGGGCTGACCGAGGCGAATGTAGTCGAGCCCCACGTCGTGCAGGGTCTGCAGACGGCGGCGGATCTTCGGGATCCGTGCGAAGAACTCGAGCGCCTCCTCGACCGACATCTCGAGCACATCCGAGATCGACTTGCCCTTGAAGCGCACCTCCAGAGTCTCCTTGTTGTAGCGCTTGCCGTGGCACGTCTCGCACGGCACGTAGACGTCCGGGAGGAAGTGCATCTCGATCTTGATCTGGCCGTCGCCCTTGCACGTCTCGCAGCGGCCACCGCGCACGTTGAAGGAGAAGCGGCCGGGCTTGTAGCCGCGCACCTTCGCCTCGGGCGTGAGCGAGTAGAGGTCGCGCACGTGCGTGAAGAGGTCGGTGTACGTAGCCGGGTTCGAGCGCGGAGTGCGGCCGATCGGCGTCTGATCGATGTCGATCACCTTGTCGAAGACCTCGATCCCCTCGACGTCCTCGTGTGCGCCGGGCTTGACGCGCACCTTGTTGAGCTGGTTCGCGAGGGCCTTGTAGACGATCTCGTTGACGAGGGTCGACTTGCCCGAGCCCGAGACGCCCGTGACGCAGACGAACTTGCCGACGGGGAAGTCGACGTCGATCCCCTTGAGGTTGTGCTGGGTCGCGCCGCGGATCGTGAAGACACCCCGGTCGTCCTCCCGCCTCGGTGGGACCGCGATCGTGCGCCGGCCGGAGAGGAACTCGCCCGTGACCGAGCCTTTCGTGCGCATCACCTGCTTCGCCGTTCCCTCTGCGACGACGTATCCCCCGTGCTCTCCTGCACCTGGCCCCATGTCCACGACCCAGTCGGCGACGCGCATCATCTGCTCGTCGTGCTCGACGACGAGCACCGTGTTGCCGAGCGCCTTCAGGCGCTGCAGCGTCTGGATGAGCCGGTCGTTGTCACGCTGGTGCAGCCCGATCGACGGCTCGTCGAGGATGTAGAGGACGCCGACGAGCTGCGAGCCGATCTGGGTCGCGAGCCGCAGGCGCTGCGCCTCGCCGCCCGACAGGGTCTTTGCGGCGCGATCGAGTTGAAGGTAGCCCACGCCGACGTCGGAGAGGAAGGTGAGGCGCTCGCGGATCTCCTTCACGATCCGGTGGCCGATCAGCTCCTCGGTCGGCGTCAGCCCGAGATCGTCGAGGAAGCGCAACGCGCCCGTGACCGAAAGGCACGCGAACTCGTTGATCGAGCGGCCACCGACGGTCACTGCCAGGACGGCGGGCTTGAGCCGGGCACCGTTGCAGTCCGGGCAGGGCCGGAAAGACATGTACTCCTCGATCCGCTCGCGCTGCTGGGTGGACTCGGTCTCGCGGTAGCGCCGCTCCAGGTTGCGCAGGATGCCCTCGAACGCCATCGCGTACTGGCGCTTGCGGCCCATCCGGTTCTTGTACTGGACGAGGATGCGGTCGCCGTTCGTGCCGTAGAGGAACCAGCTCCGCTGCTCGTCGGTGAGCTCACGCCACGGCAGGTCGACGTCGACCTCGTAGCGGTCGGCGATCGCCTGGATGACGCCCTCGTAGAAGCTCGAGCTACCGACCGACCAGGGCACGAGCGCGCCGTCGGCGATCGAGAGCGACGTGTCGGGAACGAGCATGTCCGGATCGATCTCGAGCTGGGCGCCGAGCCCGGTGCAGCGCGGGCAGGCACCGTGCGGCGCGTTGAAGGAGAAGATGCGCGGCTCGAGCTCGGGCAGCGAGACGCCGTGCTCCGGGCACGCGAAGTTCTCCGAGTAGAGGAAGCTCTCGCCGTCGACGACGTCGATCCCGACGAGCCCCTCGGCGAGCGATGTGGCCGTCTCGACCGACTGAGTCAGCCGCTGCCGCAGATCGGGCTTCAGCACGAGGCGGTCGACAACGACCTCGATCGTGTGCTTGAACTTCTTGTCGAGGACGATCTCCTCCTCGAGCAGACGCTGCTCTCCGTCGACCTTGACACGTGTGAAGCCGTCACGGCGAAGCTCCTCCAGCACGTCCCGGAACTCACCCTTGCGATCGCGCACGATCGGCGCGTTGACGGTGAACCGCGTGCCCTCGGACAGCGCGAGGATCTGCTCGACGATCTGGTCGAGGCTCTGCCCCGCGATCGGCCGGCCGCAGACGGGGCAGTGGGGCCGGCCCACCCGGGCATAGAGCAGGCGCAGGTAGTCGTAGATCTCCGTCACGGTGCCGACCGTCGAGCGCGGGTTGCGCGACGTCGTCTTCTGGTCGATCGAGATCGCAGGCGAGAGGCCGTCGATCGAGTCGACGTCCGGCTTCTCCATCATCTGCAGAAACTGGCGCGCATACGCCGAGAGCGACTCGACGTAGCGGCGCTGTCCCTCGGCATAGATCGTGTCGAACGCGAGAGACGACTTGCCCGAACCGGACAGGCCGGTGATACAGATCAGGGCGTTGCGCGGCAGACGGACGGTGACGTCCTTGAGATTGTGCTCTCGGGCGCCGTGGACGACGAGCTCTTCGATCGGCATGAAGGCCAGCTTACCGCGTCCGGGACGATCGAACAAGTGTTCGTCTAAGGATACTTCTGGCACCATCCCGGAAGGGAGGGGTCACGGGGAACCGTAGGTTCCCGGCTTCAGGATCACGCGAAGCGTGCAGCGAAATGGACGCGCTGAGCCGGCGCGGAAGAAGCAGTACGCGCGCCCATCGCGGCTTCCGCGCCGGCTCAGCGCGTCGCGCGGCGGCCGAAGATCAGGCCACCGAGCGTGAAACCGAGGCCGAACGTCCCGAGCGCGAACGCACCGACGGCGATCACCTTGCGCCAGACCGAGAGCCGCTGCCAGTGGCCGAGTGCGGCCGCTTCCTGCTCGGTCAACTCCTCGCCGCGCCGCTGCTTGCGCAGCGCGCCACCGGCCTGCAGGCCGAGGTAGAGGTCGTCGAAGATCTCCGGGGACTGTTCCGACATGCTTCGAGTGTATATAGCCTCGTTCCGCGATGAACAACCCACGTCGACCCGTCGTCGCAGCGTTCGACGTCGATGGAACGCTTACGACCCGTGACTGCGTAGCGCCGTTTCTGTATCGGACCGCGCGCTTCAAAGCTCTGCTGGCGCTCCTCCGCCATCCGGGGCAGGTCGCCGTCGCGGTTGCACGCCACGATCGCGACACAGTGAAGGCAATCGTCTGTCGGGCGTTCGCGGGCATGGATGCCGGAGCGGTCAATGCTGCGGGAGAAGGGTTCGCAGAGGAGATCGAGAGGCGGTGGCTGCGCCCCGACACGCTGGCTCGACTCAGGCGCCACATGGAGCTCGACCATCGCGTGCTCCTCGTCTCCGCCTCACTCGAGCCGTACCTCTCGCCATTCGGCCGCAACATGGGAGTGAGCGGCGTCGTCTGTACGAGGCTCGAACACGACGCACACGGGACACTCACGGGTCGACTGGACGGCGCGAACTGCCGCGGGCCCGAAAAAGTTCGTCGGCTCGAGGACTGGCTCGGCGCCAACGGACTTGCGGATGCCGTCGTGTGGGGATACGGTAACTCCGCTGGCGACGACGCTCTACTCGTTCGCGCCGATCACCCCGTCCGGGTCGGCCGCAAGCCTGTCTCACCCGAACCAATTTGAAGTGGGCGCGTGACATGCCGCCGCTGGGAGAAGCCGTTGGACAACCTTCGCGATGAACTGAAGACACGACTCGGCGAGGTCGCCGACCTGCGCTCGGCCTCCGCGCTGCTCGAATGGGACCAGATGGTGATGATGCCGCCCGCCGGAGCAGCCGTTCGCGCCCACCGGCAGGCGACCCTCGAGCGCGTCGCACACGAGCGATTCACCGACGAGCGGATCGGCGAGCTCCTCGGCGACCTCGAGGACCTCGAAGCCTCGCTCCCCTACGACTCCGACGACGCCAGCCTGATCCGCGTGACGCGGCGGGACTGGGAGAAGGCACGCCGCGTCCCCGCGGATCTCGCTGCACGACTGACGCAGACCGCGTCCGAGGCGATGCAGGCGTGGGTCGCCGCCCGTGCCGAAAACGATTACGCCGCCTTCCGCCCCTGGCTCGATCGGCAGCTCGAGCTCAAGCAGGAGTACGTCGCGTGCTTCGAGCCGACGGGCGACCCTTACGACCACCTGCTCGACGACTTCGAGCCGGGTAGGAGCGCCGCGGAGGTGACGGCCGTGTTTGCTCGCTTGAAGGAGGTGCTCGTCCCGCTGATCTCCGCGGTGAGCGCGACCGGCGACGGTGGCGGCCTCGGAAGCGGCCCGTTTCCCGAGGAGGCCCAGCGTTCGATCGGGCTCGCCGCGATGACCGCCTTCGGCTTCGACGCCGAGTCGTTCCGGCTCGATGCGACGGTTCACCCGTTCTGCTCGTCGCTTGCGATCTCGGACATCAGGGTTACGACGCGCTATCAGGAGGACGACCTCGAGTCGCTCTTCAGCTGCATGCACGAGATCGGGCACGGCCTCTACGAGCGTGGCGTCAGCCCGTCGCTCGAGCGCACGCCACTGGCCCGCGGGTGCCACTCCGGCCTGCACGAGAGCCAGAGCAGGCTGTGGGAGAACATCGTCGGCCGCTCGCTCCCGTTCTGCCGCTGGCTGCATCCGCAGCTGGTGGCGACGTTCCCGGAAGCGCTCGGAAGTATCTCCTTGGAGCAGCTCCACCGTGCCGTCAACCGCGTCGAGCCGTCGTTCATCCGCGTCGACGCCGACGAAGTGACCTACGGAATGCACATCATCCTGCGCTTCGAGCTCGAGCGAGAGCTGATCGCCGGGACGCTTTCGACCGCCGATCTGCCGGACGCGTGGAACACCCGGTTCGAGGAGTACCTCGGCCTGGAGGTACCGGAAGACCGCCTCGGCGTCCTCCAGGACGTGCACTGGTCGTGCGGCTACTTCGGCTACTTCCCGACCTACCAGCTCGGCAACGTGATGAGCGTGCAGATCTGGGAGGCCGCCCAGGCTGCGTTGCCGGGCCTCGAGGGGCAGTTCGAGAATGGTGACTTTTCCGCTCTCGGAACATGGCTGCGGGAGAACCTGTACTCGCTCGGCCGCAAGCTGACGCCGAAGGAGACGCTCGAGCGGGTCGCCGGCGGCCCACTCGACCCCGAGCCGTACCTCCGTTACCTGCGCGAGAAACACGGCGTCGACGCGGCCGACTGACGACCGCCTGCCGGGGCCCTCAGGCGGCGGTGCCGAAACGCTTGGCCGTCCGCTCCCGTGCCCGGGCAGCCTCGATCTCGCGATCCCGGGGTGGCGCCGTGGTGACGAGATCGTCGAGCAGGTGTCGTGAGATATGGGCGATCTCCCGGACCGCGAGCTCGAACACCGTCTCGTTCGCCTTCGACGGCTTCGTCGAGCCGCTGATCTTGCGGACGTACTGCAGCGCGGCCGCGTGCACCTCGTCGTCGGTCGCGGGCGGGTCGAAGTTGTGGAGCTGCTTGATGTTGCGACACATGTCTGTCTCCTTTCAGCGGCAGCCGGTCGCGTGGTCGAGGGCCTTGCAGACGCTCGCCATGCGCTCGGCGCTGAGCGTGCAGATCGACCGGATGAAGTACTCCTTGTCGATCGCGCGCAGATTGTCAAGCGTGAGGGCGCAACGATCGGGCATGCCATCCTCGGGCCCGAGCTCGACCTCCGAGTCGATGCCGCGGATCCTTCGCGTAGCGGGCACAGCGAGAAGCGTGTTCAGCACGGGGACAACTGCGTTCCGCGTGAGTATGAGGTGTGGCCTGCCACCCGCCTCCGGACGCTCGACCCACCACACCTCGCCCCTGATCACCAGGGCTCCTCACGAATCGAGTCGAGTGCGGCGACTCGCGCCCATCGTTGCTCCTCCTCGGTCTGGGGAAAGCGGGTGTACCCCTCGACGATGCGGCGGTCGATCTCGCGCTCCTCGAGCTCCTCGACGAGACGGTTGATCGCTTCGACGATGAAGCCCGCGCGGCTCTCGTAGGACTCCGACGCAACGAGCGCGTCGATGCGCGCCACGCGGTCTTCGGGCATGCGGAAGGTGATCATTCTCGACATACATTGAGTATGTCGCAACGACATACATGCGTCAAGCTCCGGCGAGCGCCACGAGCTCGCGCCGCAACGACTTGATCTCGTCCCGGAGCTTGGCGGCGTACTCGAAGCGCAGCTCCTCGGCCGCGACGAACATCTCCTCCTCGAGAGTGACGACGAGCTTCTCGATCTCCGCCGGGTCGAGGCCCTCGACCTTCTCCTTCCCGCGCCGCCGCCGCCCCGGGACCGTGGGCGCATCAAGTGAGAGGAACTCGGCGATGTCGGAGACGCCCTTGATGATGTTCTCGGGCTCGATCCCGTTCTCCTCGTTGTAGGCGAGTTGCTTGGCGCGGCGCCGGTCCGTCTCGTCGACCGCGAACTCGATCGCCTCGGTCACCTTGTCGCCGTAGAGGAGAACCTTGCCGTTGACGTTCCGTGCAGCGCGGCCGATCGTCTGCACGAGCGCGGTCTTGCCGCGCAGGAAGCCCTCCTTGTCGGCGTCGAGCACTGCGACGAGCGACACCTCGGGCAGGTCGAGGCCCTCGCGCAACAGGTTCACGCCCACGAGCACGTCGTACTCGCCGAGGCGGAGCTCGCGGATGATCTGGATCCGCTCGAGCGTGTCGATCTCGGAGTGGAGGTAGCGGGTCTTCACGCCGGCCTCGAGGAGGTAGTCCGTCAGATCCTCCGACATCTTCTTGGTCAGCGTGGTCACCAGCACCCTCTCCCCCACATCGGAGCGGGCTCGGATCTCTCCCAGCAGGTCGTCGATCTGGTTCCTCGTCGCGCGCAACTCGACGACCGGATCGACGATGCCGGTCGGCCGGATCAGCTGCTCGCTGACGACTGCCGAGTTGCGGAGCTCGTACGCACCCGGAGTCGCCGAGACGAAGATCGTCTGGCCCACGCGCTGGAGGAACTCGTCGAAGCGCAGCGGCCTGTTGTCGAGCGCCGAGGGCAGGCGGAAGCCGAAGTCGACGAGCGTTTGCTTGCGGGAGCGGTCTCCCTCGTACATGCCCCCGATCTGCGGTACCGACTGGTGCGACTCGTCGATGAAGCAGAGGAAGTCCGAGGGGAAGTAATCGAGCAGCGTATGGGGTGGCGAGCCGGCCGGACGGCCCTCCAGCACGCGCGAGTAGTTCTCGATCCCGTTACAGAACCCGAGCTCCCGCATCATCTCCATGTCGTACTCGGTGCGCTGACGGATCCGGTGCGCCTCGAGCAGCTTGCCCTCCGCCTCGAACTGCCGGATCTGCGTTTCGAGCTCGTCGCGGAGACCGCCCATCGCCGCCTCGATCGTCGGTTTCGAGGTCACGTACTGGGTCGCCGGGAAGACCGTCAGGTTGTCGAGCTTCGCGTAGACCTCGCCCGTGAGGGGATCGAAGTGCGTGATCTGCTCGACCTCGTCACCGAACAGCGAGATGCGGTACGCGGTCTCCGCCGACGCGGGCTGTACCTCGATCACGTCGCCCTTGACCCGGAACCGGCCACGCCCGAGAAGCGTGTCGTTGCGCACGTACTGGGTATCGATCAACTTGCGGAGCAGCTCGTCGCGGTCGTGCTCCTCCCCGACCGCCAGGTTGACCAGCCGCTTCTCGTACTCCTCCGGCGATCCGAGGCCGTAGATGCACGAGACGGACGCGACGATCACCGCGTCGCGACGCGTGAGGAGCGACGCCGTCGCAGCATGCCGGAGCCGATCGATGTCGTCGTTGCGCGACGAGTCCTTTTCGATGTACAGGTCCGCCTGTGGGACGTACGCCTCGGGCTGGTAGTAGTCGTAGTACGAGACGAAGTACTCGACCGCGTTCGCGGGGAAAAACTCGCGGAACTCGTTGCAGAGCTGGGCGGCGAGCGTCTTGTTGTGGGCGATCACGAGCGCGGGTCGCTGCAACTTCTCGATCAGCCACGCCATCGTCGCCGTCTTGCCCGTGCCGGTGGCACCGAGCAGCGTCTGGAACCTGTTGCCCGCCTCGAGCGAGGCCGTCAGCTCACCGATCGCGTGAGGCTGGTCACCCATCGGCGAGTAGTCGGCGGTGACGCGGAACTCGGGCACGATCACGAACGCTACCACGCGCACGAACAGTTGTTCGCCGACCGCGCATCGGCTTCCGCACGCCGAATGTGCGAAGTCGCGCAAACAGATCGATCATGTCCCTCGACTACCGTAAAGGGGTGACACATCGGATCAATCGCAGGCGCCTCCTGGCGAGAGGAGTGGGTGGCCTTGTCGTAGCCGGGCTCGTGCCCGGCAACGCGCTCGCAGGAGTGCGGCGTGCTCCAGCTGCCTTCACCCTGTCCGCACGAAACGTCGGCCGGCGCTTCGCCGGCGATCGGCCGATGTTCGCCACGGTCTCGCCCGGCGTTCCCGGGCGCGACGTCGCAGGCATCACCTTCCGGCTCACGAGCCCCGCGTCGGTCCGGATCGAGGCGGTCCGCACGGCGAACCGCAACAGCCAGGTGATCTGGGAGACGAGTGCCGCCTTCGGCCGCGGGGAGCACAGCGTCAAATGGGCTCCCACGCCCGACACAGCTGTCGGCTCCTACGTCATGCGCCTCACGCTGGTGGACAGGGCGCGTCGCACGACCGTGCTCGGAGGCCGACGCCCGGCGACGGTGGCGCAGCAGAAGGCGCCCGTCGTCCGGGTCCTCGGGATCGAGGCCTCGTTCCTGCGCCGCTCCTACCTCCCGGGCGAGCCCATGCAGTTGCGTATCTCGGCCGACATCTCGGCCATGACGCTGCAGTTCATCCAGTGCGGCCCCGAGACGGTCAGCACGGAGCGCAAGGACGAGCTCAACGGCGCCCCGAGGGGCGAGCCGGTGCCGATCGACTGGACCGGCAAGCGCTCCGGCCCCGCCACGATCACGGTTCAATCCGGCGGCTGGGCGCCCGGGTTCTACGCGGCGCGGCTCACCTCCGACGACGGTCGCGTCGGCTTCGCCCCCTTCATCCTCCGCTCGCCCGAGATCGGAACGCGACGGCAACTGATCGTCCTTCCGACGAACACGTGGCAGGCCTACAACTTCTACGACCGCGACGGCGACGGGTGGGGTGACACCTGGTACGCCGGCGGCAACCCTCTCGTCGATCTCACACGGCCCTTCAGGGATCGCGGCGTGCCACCGCGATTCAAGACCTACGATCGCGCGTTCCTGCGGTGGCTCGCCCGCACCGGGAGGAGCCCCGACTTCGCGGCCGAGGAGGATCTCGAGGCGTACGCCAGCGGTGACGAGTTGCGGGCCAGGTACGACCTCGTCGTCTTCCCGGGGCACAGCGAGTACATGACGGGCCGCGCATACGACGTCATCGAGCGCTACCGCGATCTCGGCGGAAGGCTCATCTTCCTCTCCGCCAACAACTTCTTCTGGAAGGTCGAGCGCACCGGCTCGGCCCTTCGCCGCGTGAAGCTCTGGCGCAACGACGGACGGCCCGAGGCCGGGCTCTGCGGCGTCCAGTACCGGGCTAACGACGACGGGAAGCGGCAGGCACCGTACACGGTCATCGCGGCCGAGGCGGCGCCGTGGCTCTTCGACAAGACCGGGCTCGTGACCGGGTCGACGTTCGGTGAGGTCGTGGGTGGATACGGCATCGAGGTCGACGCGACCACGGCGAGCTCACCGCCGGGGACGATCGTCCTCGCAAGGGCCACCGATGCCCTCGGGCCGGGATTGAGCGGCGAGATGACGTACTACGAGACCGAGACAGGGGCGCGAGTCTTCTCGGCCGGGACGCTCGATTTCGGCGGCTCGGCGACCTTCTGGCCGATCACACGGATGCTCGCGAACCTGTGGACGCACATGATCTCCGACGTCGTCCCTCCACCGGCCGTCGAGCCGAGTCCACCCGTTACCCCGCCAACGCCGCCGTCAGGCGGCTAGCGCAGGCCCGGACGGCGCGCGTCGAAAGGCAAACACGCCGAACGGGATCACCGCGAGCGTCACGCCCGCCGCGACGAGGAGGAAGACCGACTGCGGGCCGAGAGCCTCGAGCAGGGGCCCCGCGATGAGGAGGCCGAACGGCCCGGCGAGCATCGCGAGCGTGATCACGGCGGTCATCACCTTCGGTCGGAGGGCATCCGGTGTGCGCATCGTGATTGCTCCGATGATCGGTGCGTTGATCATCGGGCCGAACAGCGCGAACGTGGCAAGGGTCACCACGACACCGATCGCGTGAATCGGCAGCACGAGAAACCAGATCGGAAGGGCCATCCCCGCGAACGCCACCGCACTGAGCCGGATCGGCTCGAAGCGGGGCACGAGTCGCACCGCGAGCACCGATCCGATCACCGCGCCGAGCCCGAACGCGGCGAAGAACGCTCCCGCGACGCGGGGACTGCCTCCGAAGTCCTCGTAGGCGAGAACGGGAACCGACGCGACCAGCATCTGCGTGAACATGTTGATCAGGAGCGCAGTGCCCGCGATGATCGCGAGCAGCCTGTCCCGCCTGATGAAGTGCACGCCCGCGAGCACTCCCCGGCTCTCGTCGGTCGCCGGCCTCGGCGGCCGCTGCGGCACGAACAGCCAGAGCATCGTGAACGCGACGAGGAACGATGCCGCGTCGACGTACAGCACCGCGGGAGCGCCGATCAGTGAGATCAGCACACCGGCGACGACAGGCCCGAGAAGGCCGGTCGAGCGAAGTACGCCCTCGAACACGGCGTTCGCCTGCGCGACCACCGTCTCGTCCTCGCCGACGATCTCGGGGAGGACGAGCCGCTGGGCCGCGAACGTCGGAGCGATGAAGACCCCGACGAGCGCGACGAGGAGAAGGAGCAGCCAGAAGTCGAGAACGCCGACCGAGTGGAGGAGCGGTATCGAGGCGAGAACGGGTGCACGGCAGAGGTCGGCACCCATCATGGTGCGGCGCGCGCCGAAGCGGGCGATCACCGCGCCGCTCGGAATCCCGAGCAGTGCAACCGGGGTGAGCTCGACTGCGAGGACAAGACCCATCCGCGTCGCCGACCCCGTCGTGACGAGCACGAACCACGGCAGCGCCAGAAACGTCATCTGCGATCCCAGCGAGGAGACGGCCTCGCCCGTGAGCAGCGCCAGGAGCGGTCGCGATCGAAGGGGCGAGGGCCTCACGCGACGAGCCAGGCACCCTCGCTCTGGACGACGACGCCGTCGAGCTCGATCCGCGCGCCGGCCGGGCGAAGATCCTTGACGAGGTCCCAGTGGATCGCCGACGTGTTGACGCCCCCCAGATCGGTATAGCTGTTCCCGAGGGCGATATGCACCGTCCCGTTCATCTTCTCGTCGAAGAGCGTGTTCTTCATGTAGCGCGTGATCCCCGGATTGCACCCGATGCCGAGCTCGCCGAGGCGGCGGGCGCCGTCGTCGATGTCGAGCGTCTCGAGCAGGTACGCCTCGTTGGTCTCGGCCGACGCGTCGACGACGCGGCCCCCGGAGAAGACCAGCCTGATGCCGGTGACTTCGCGGCCCCGATACACGGCGGGGAACTCGCCGAAGGCGATCTCTCCCTCCGCGGAGTCCTCGAGCGGGCAGCCGAAGAACTCGCCTCCGGGAAGATTCGCGCCGAGCGCGTCGACCCTCATCGTGCGGCCACCGAGCGAGAGTCGCAGATCGGTGCCGTCGCCGACGATCCTCACCTCGGAGGCGGCATCGAAATGGGCCGAGATAGCGCGCATCCGCTCACCCTCTGCCGCCCAGTCGAGCAGGACGGATCCGTACAGCAACTCCGAGAAGTCCTCCGTACCGAGGCCGGCCTCCTGCGCGAGGGCGGCCGTCGGGTACTGACAGCCGACCCACGGGACGTCGTGGTTCATCAGCCGCCGCGTGGCGGGCCGGTAGGCCGCCTGGAGTGCGCCCATTCGCTCGCTCTCGATCCCCGAGGCCGCCCGCGTGTTGTCGGGCGCCGAGACGAACAGCAATGCGTCGACGTTCTCGAGTTCGTGGACCGTGAGACCTGCGGGCGTCGCGACGAGCTCGACCGGCGCATTCGCGAGCCAGCTCAACGACTGCGCAAGGAGCCCCTCGAACGAGATCCGCAGCAGCGCATGGGCACCGCGACGCGCCACGGCGGCGCACACCTCTTCGAGCAGTGGTCGCGCCAGCGGGTTTCCGCCGACGAACACCTGCCAACCCGGTTGCACACGAAGGCAACCGTCGACGATGAGCTCCGCGTAGTCACGATCGCGAGCGTCAGGCATCGGCAGCACGCTAGCGCAGCCCGAGCTCGTCCGCATAGGTGCGGGCGTACACGCGCTTCGCAGCCTCGACGTCGTCGACGTACTCTCGCGTCTCGGGGAACTGGATCTCGACACCCTGTTCCTTCCAGCGGTCGACGTTGCCCAGGCCCGCGTGATACGCCGCCAGGGCAGTGCGCTCGTCGCCGTAGCGGGTGAGCAGGTAGCGGAGGTACCAGGCCCCGTAGCGGATGTTGATCTCGGGTTCGTACAGGTCGTCGACGACGAATGCGTTACCCCCGGTGCGCACGGCGATGCCGCGTGCGGTCTCGGGGAGGAGCTGCATGAGGCCGATCGCTCCGGCCGACGACTCGGCTTTCGCGTTGAAACGGCTCTCGGAGTAGATGACGGCCGCGAGAAGGGCCGGATCGAGGTCGTAGCTCTTCGCGTGAGCGCGAACGATCTGCTCGTAGCGCAGCGGGTAGCGGAGGCGGTCGACGAAGCCGGGCTTGCCGCAGCCGGCCGAGACGGTCGCCATGGCGACGACCACGATCGCCGCGAGCACGATGAGGAGACGTCTCACGGAGCGTCGTTCGTCAACTCCGCCATGAGGCCTGCGACCCAGGCGTCGAGATCCTCGAAGGTTCCCGTGTTCACGTAGTGGTAATCGGCCTTCGCGACCTTCTCGGCATCGTCGATCAACCGGGCGTCGCGGTTGTCCTGCGGCGCATGACGACGCTGCTCGCGCAGCTGACGCGGCGCCGTCACGACGACGACGCGGTCGAAGCGCGCCTCGCCACCCGACTCGTACAGGAGTGGCACCTCGGTCACGCACACGCGTGGTGGTGAATCGAGGGCGGCGAGCTGTTCGCGCCAGATCAGATACTCGCGCGAGACGAGCGGATGGAGGAGCGCTTCGAGGAACGCCAGCGCCTCGGGATCGTCGAACACGATCGCGGCGATCGCGGCCCGGTCAGGAACCCCGTCCTCGTCGAGGATCGCCTTCCCCAGGCGCCTCACGAGCGCCCCGCGAACCTCGAGGTCTGACCGCAGGAGGTGGTGCACGATCTCGTCGCTCGAAACCGTCGCGGCACCGTGCGCCCGAAAGGCGGCGAGAACCGTGCTCTTTCCAGCGCCGATACCGCCCGTGATCGCGACCGCGATCGGGCAGGTCGGCGCTTCAGATCCGTTCGTCAGGCGACCGAATCGTCGTCGGCGAGCGCGATGGCTTCCTCGGCGAGCTCCTCGGCGACGATCTCCTCCTCGATCGCCTCCTCGGCCAGCTCGACCGCAACCGCGTCCGCGATGACAGCCTCCTCGGCCAACTCGACGGCCACGGCCTCGACGGCGACGGCCTCCTCGGCCAACTCGACCGCGACGGCCTCGGCCACGACGGCCTCCTCGGCCAGCTCGACCGCGGTCTCGACGTCGCCGGCGTCGTCAGCCTCGAGCGCCTCGACGGCGAGCTCCTCGGCGATCGCGTCGGCGACGACGGCCTCCTCGGCCAACTCGACCGCCACGGCCTCGACCGCGATGGCCTCCTCGGCCAGCTCGACCGCGACCTCCTCCGCCACGATCGCCTCGCCGGCGAGCTCCTGCGCGTCGGCGTCGAGCTCCAGTGCTGCCTCGGCGAGCTCGGCGGCCTCGGGGTTCAGCTCGCTCATCGAATCTCCTTCGGTCGGTTCGGGCTGGGCTCCGGCAGGAAAGGCTTCCTCGGAGAGACGCAGGTTCGGAGTGAGATGGACGGACTCGCCACCGTCGGCGCGCGGGAGCGGCTCGGCGCCTTCCTCGACACGCTTCAGCGACAGCGAAAGCCGCCGCCTGTCCCCGTCGATCTCGAGGATGAGGACGTTGACCGGGTCGCCCTGGGAGACGACCTCTCGCGGGTTCTCCACGTGATGCTGGGCGAGCTCCGAGATGTGAACGAGGCCCTCGACGCCGGGCAGGATCTCGACGAACGCCCCGAACGTGACGACCTTCGTGACGCGACCCTCGACGACGTCCTCCTCGTGGTAGTGCTCGAGCACCTGCTGCCACGGGTCCGACTGGGTCTGCTTGAGGCCGAGTGAGATCCGCTGCCGCTCACGATCGATGTCGAGCACCTTGACCTGCACGGTCTGACCGATCTCGAGGATCTCGGACGGATGGTTGACGTGGCTCCAGGAGAGCTCCGAGATGTGGATCAGGCCGTCCATCCCGTCGAGGTCGACGAAGGCTCCGAAGTCGACGATGTTCGAGATCTGGCCGTCGACGACATCGCCCGGGTTGAGCCTGTCGAGGATGCCCTGGCGCATCTCCTTGCGCTCGTCCTCGAGGACGGCACGCCGGGAGAGCACGACGTTGTTGCGGGAGCGGTTGAGCTCGATCACCTTGCAGCGGAGCTCCTTGCCCGTGAACTCCTCGAGATCCTGGACGCGCCGGATGTCGACGAGCGATGCCGGCAGGAACCCGCGCACGCCCAGGTCGAGGATGAGACCACCCTTGACGACCTCGATCACGCGACCGTTGACGGCCTCCCCACTCTCTGCAGCAGCCTCGATCGCCTTCCAGGCGAGCTCGAAGCGCGCACGCTTCTTGGAGAGGATCAGACGCCCTTCGGCGTCCTCCTTCGTCATCACGAGCGCGTCGATCTCTTCGCCCAGCGACACCTCGTCTGCGGGATTGACCGAACGCCGGATCGACAGCTCGGAGACCGGGATGACGCCCTCGGACTTGTAGCCGATGTCGACGAGCACCTCGTCCTTGTCGACGCGCACGACGGTTCCGTGCACGACCTCTCCTTCGTTGATCGTGGGGAAGGTCGCGTCGTAGTCGGGAATCAGCTCCCCATCGGGGCCGACGATCCAGACACCGTCTTCGAGGACGGGGATTTCCATAGTGGACATGTGGTCGCTCTCGGTTGGTTGGTTGGCCATGGGCGAACGACGAGTATAGCGACGAATCGCCGATTTTCCTCCTGGTTGAGGCTTCGGCCCCACCCGCGGTCTCGCCCCGAACCGGCCCGCCACTCGCGACCGTCGTCCCGAACCGGTGAGACCTCAGCCCGCGCCGAGCGCTACTTGGCGTCGGCCCAGTTGTCGCCCGTTCCGACATCGACCGCGAGCGGCGGATCGAGCGGATATGCGCGGACCATCTCCTCGCGGACGAGCTCCCGGACGCCGCTTACCTCGGTCTCCGGGACCTCGATCAGCAGCTCGTCGTGCACCTGGAGGACGAGACGGGCGCTGCGGCCCTCCGTGCGGAGCCGGTCGTGCGTGCGGATCATCGCGACCTTGATCACGTCGGCCGCGGTGCCCTGCATGACCGTGTTGACCGCGAGCCGCTCACCGAGCGACCGCGTCTGGCGATTCGAGGCACGTAGCTCCGGGATCGGCCGGCGTCGCCCGAGGAGGGTCGTCACGTAGCCGTCTGCCGCCGCCTGCGCGATCGTCCGCGCGATGAACTCCTGCACGCGTGGGAACCGCGCGAGGTAGGTGTCGATGTACGCCTGCGCCTCTTCCCGGGGAATCTCGAGGTTCTCCGCGAGCCCGAACGACGAGATCCCGTAGATGATCCCGAAGTTGACCATCTTCGCCACATCCCGCTCGGCGCGCGTCAGCGTGGCCGGATCCTTCCCGAGGACCTCGGCGGCCGTGCGCGTGTGGATGTCCTCCCCCCGCTCGAACGCCTCACGCAGAACGGGCTCGCCCGAGACGTGCGCCAGGATCCGCAGCTCGACCTGGCTGTAGTCGGCGGCGAGCAGCCGATGACCGTCCTCGGCGACGAACGCCGAGCGAATCTGGCGGCCGAGGTCGGTGCGAACCGGAATCGACTGGAGATTCGGGTTGGACGTCGAGAGCCTGCCGGTCGCGGCCACGGCCTGGTTGAACGTGGTGTGGAGCCGTCCGTCGACCTCGGAGATCAGCGATGGGAGCGGCAGGAGGTAGGTGTTGAGGAGCTTCGAGTACTCGCGCCATTCCTCGATCACCGCCACGATCGCGTGCTCGTCGCGCAGCCCGCGTAGGACACGACTGTCCGTCGAATACCCCGTCTTCCCCTTTCGGCCCGGCTCGAGGCCGAGCTTCTCGAACAGGATCCGTGCGACCTGCTGGGTCGAGCCGAGCATGAACTCCTCGCCCGCGAGGTCGTCGGCCATCGCCTCGAGCTCCTCCACGCGGTCGCGCAGGCGGGCGGTGATCTCTCCCATCCGGTACGTGTCGATCTTCACGCCCGCGGTCTCCATCGCCGCGAGCACGACCGTCAGTGGGAGCTCGATTCGCTCGTAGAGGTCGATCGAGCCGCGCTCGGCGAGCCGCTCTCGCATCGGTGTGGCGAGGCGTCGCGTCGCCTCCGCGTGCCGGACGAGGCGCGCCGTCGCCTCCTCCGCGGGCGGGTCCGGCTCGATCTCGACGCCGTACTCGGCCGCGAGATCGTCGAGCAGATACGCAGATCGGCCGGGCTCGATGAGGTAGGCGGCGAGCATCGTGTCGTCGACCGGAGCGAACGGCAGCTTCAGCGCCTTGGCGTCGTGAGCCGCGATCTCGGCGTCACGGAGCAGCGGAGCTTGCGCGGTATCCCAGTCGGCGACACGGACGGTTCCGCCGCTCGCGACGGCGATCCGGCCGCACTCGATTGCGACGCCGACGACACCGTGAGGCGCGGTGAGGGCACCCTCGCTCCAGCGGATCGCCTGCCCTTCGGCCTTCACGCGCGCCTGGGCCGGCACCGCCGCATCGAGCTCGTCGACGCGGTTGAGAAGGTTGCGGAACTCGAAGCGGCGGAACATCTCCTTCAGCTGCGAGCGATCCGGCGCTCCGGCGACCAGCGAGGCCGGATCGACGTCGAGCGGGAGGTCACGGCGCATGGTGGCGAGATCCTTCGAGGCTCGCGCCTGATCGGCATGCTCGCGCACCGCCTTGCCCCGCGCGGGCGACAGGTCCCCGGCGTGCGCGATCACCTCCTCGAGCGAGCCGTACTGGGCGATCAGCTGGCCCGCGGTCTTGTCGCCGATCCCCGGGATGCCGGGAATGTTGTCGGACGAGTCGCCCTTGAGGCCGATGAAATCGGGCACCTGATCCGGACGCACGCCGTACCGGAGCTCGACCCGCTCGGGCGTGTAGACGTTGACGTCCGAGACGCCGCGCGGGGTCATCATCAGGGTCACGTTCTCGGAGCAGAGCTGGAAGGCGTCGCGATCGGTCGAGACGACGCACGTCTTGACGCCGGCCTCGTCGGCGCGCGTCGCGATCGTGGCGATCACGTCGTCCGCCTCCCACCCTTCGAACTCGAGGTTGCGGTAGCCGAAGGCCTCGACGATAGGCCGGAAGTGAGGGAACTGCTCGCGAAGGAGATCCGGCATCGGCTTGCGCCCCTGCTTGTAGACGACGTCGACGGCCTCCGCCGCTGCCGCACGGTGAACCGGGCGGGTATCCCAGGCGACGGCGACGCCACGGGGACGGTAGTCGGCGAGCAGCTTGAAGAGCATGTTGCCGAACCCGAGCAGTGCATTCGTCGGCAGGCCGTCGCTCGTTGCGAGCTCCTCGGGCAACGCGAAGAAGGCACGGTAGGCGAGGTTGTTGCCGTCGACGAGAAACAGCTCCGAGCCGCGGGCCGGCCCGTCGTCGAGATCGAGCTCGGCACCTGTGATCGTCTTCGGAGCCATGGGCCGAGTCTATGGCGAACCCGGGCCGGTCGGCGCGGCAACGCGCCCGGAGCGAGCGGCGACGCCGCCGCTCCTGCTTGGATGCTGGCGTGACGCGAATCCCGCTTCTCTCCGGGTCCCACGTTCCGGTCGTCACGGTCGACGACGACGCGGTCGTGCTCTTGCCGCCGCGTCCGCGCGAGCCCCTCCGCAACGTCGAGGCAGCCGTCGGTGAGGCTCTCCGCTACCCGTTGTCGGGTGCCTCGATCAACGACCTCGCGACACGCGGGGGCCGGGCGACGATCGTCGTCGAGCCGCGCTCGCTCCCGCTTCCGGATGTACCGGCCGACCCGCGCCAGGACGCGGTCGCCGCGGTCGTGGACGAGCTCGTCCGCCTCGGCATGCCGGCGGAGCGGCACACCATCCTGATCGCCGCGGGCCTCGGCCGTCGCGCCGGACGCCGTGAGCTCGAGGGCGTCCTCCGCCCTCTCCGGGCACGCGACTTCAGGGGCACCGTCGTCGTCCACGACGCGACCGCTACCGACCTGCGCGCGCTCGAGATCGACGGCAGGCCACCGGCCTCGGTTCACGGTGCCATCGTCGACGCCGACCTCGTCGTGTGCGTCACGGCCGCGGAAACGTCCGAGCAGGGCGGATCGTGCACCCTCCTCTCCTGCTGTGACGTGAGCACGATCGAGTCGGGGGCGCCGGCACCGTCGCTCCTCGCGCCCTCCCACTCGCCAATCGGGGCACTCGCCGGCAGGATCGGGGCCGCGATCGCTCGCAGGACAGCGCTGATCGGGGTCTCCCTCGTCCTCGACCATCCCCAGCTCACGGGCAACCACCGAGGCTACCCCTGGTCGCCCGACGCCGTGGCGACGCTCGCCCGCTCACCGATACGGAGGCTCCTCAACGCACTGCCGGGACCGCTGCGCGAGCACGGGCTGCAGAGCCTGGGACGTGAGATCGCCGCCACCGGCGTCCTTGCCGGCCCTCCCGCGGTCGCCCATGCAGAAGCGCTGCTGCGCGGCATCTCGCTGCGCGGCACGCCCCTCGCCGGCCCGCTCGACACGATCGTCGTCCCGCTGCCCTGGAACGGCCGCCACATCCCCCGCGAGCCGCTCAACCCGATCACCGCCGCAGCCACCGGCCTCGGGCACGCAATGCGCCTCTGGCGCGACGCCTCGCCTCTCTCCGAAGGGGGAACGATCGTGCTGCTGCACGACCTTCGCCGGACGTTCGGGCACGGGCCGCAGGCACCGTACCGGGCGCTGTTCCACGCCCTGCGGGACGGTGCGCCGGGCGAGCAGCTCGCCGCCGCACAAGCGCTCGCGTCCACGGACGAGCGCGCGATCGCGGCGTATCGCAGCGGCCGGGCGCCGCACCCCGTCCTTCCGTATCTCGACTGGGCCACGTGTGCGCCGGCCCTCGAGCGAGCCGGACGCGTCCTCGTCGCGGGCTGCCGCGACGCAGGCGCCGCGCGCGCGCTCGGGTTCGTCCCGGTGCACAGCGTCCCGGCCGCACTCGAGATGGCGCGCGGCGTCGCAGGCGGAAGTCACCGGCTCGGCGTGATGGTGGCGCCGCCGTACGCGCCACTCATCGTTTCGTAGCCGAGCCGAAGCCCGGCAGTACGCTCTACCCCTCGCCGAGGTACGTCTTGCGGACTTGGTCGTTCACCTTCAGCTCCGCCGCGAGGCCTTCGAGCGCGACCTTGCCGGTCTCGAGCACGTAGCCGCGGTTCGCGACGTCGAGCGCCATCAGCGCGTTCTGCTCGACGAGCAGCACGGGGGTTCCCTGCTGGTTGATCTCGATCACGATCTCGAAGATCTTCTCGACGAAGATCGGTGCGAGGCCCATCGAAGGTTCGTCGAGGAGGAGCAGCTTCGGGCGGGCCATGAGGGCGCGCCCGATCGCGCACATCTGCTGCTCACCGCCGGACATCGTTCCCGCCTTCTGGGTGCGGCGCTCGAAGAGGCGCGGGAACAGCTCGAAGACGCGCTCCATGTCGCCCTTGAAGTTCTCGCTGTCCGTGCGCTGAAACGCGCCCATCTCGAGGTTCTCCGTCACGGACATACGTGGGAAGAGGCGACGCCCCTCGGGGCTCTGGGCGATCCCGTTCTTGACGATCGTGTGGGGTGAGGCATTCGTGATGTCCTCGCCCTGGAAGGTGATCGAGCCCTGGCGAGGATGGTTGAGGCCGTTGATCGACCGGAGGGTGGTCGACTTGCCGGCACCGTTCGCTCCGATCAGCGTCACGATCTCGCCGGCACCGACTCGCAGAGAGACGCCCTTCAGCGCGTGGATGGCGCCGTAGTAGGTGTGGATGTCGTCGATCTCGAGGATGTTGCCGTTCGGCGCGCTCATGCGGTCGCTCCCTTGCCGAGGTAGGCCTCGATCACCCGCTCGTTCGACTGAACCTCCGCCGGGGTGCCCTCGGCGATCTTCTCACCGTACTCGAGCACGGTGCAACGCTCGGAGACGCCCATCACGACCTTCATGTCGTGCTCGATCAGCAGCACTGTCAGCCCCTTCTCGTCGCGCACGCGATGCACGAAATCGGTGAACGCCGCAGACTCCTGCGGGTTCATGCCCGCCGTCGGCTCGTCGAGCAGAAGCAGCTTCGGATCGGTTGCGAGCGCCCGCGCGACCTCGAGGCGCCGCTGATCGCCATAGGGCAAGGCCCCCGCCTGCTCCTCGTGGCGCTTCGGCAGGCCGCTGTAGACGAGCAATTCGCGCGCCTTCTCCCGCGCTGCCGCCTCCTCGCGCCGAACCCTGGGAGTGCGGACGATCGACCCGAGAATGCCCCCGTGCAACCGGCAGTGCATGCCGACGAGCACGTTCTCGATCGCGGTCATCTGCGCAAACAGGCGGATGTTCTGGAACGTGCGCCCGATACCGAGCGCCGTGATCGCGTGCGGCGGGTCGTTCGAGACATCGTGCCCGTCGAACGTGATCGAGCCCGAGGTCGGCTTGTAGACGCCGGTGAGCTGATTGAAGAACGTCGTCTTGCCCGCCCCGTTCGGGCCGATCAACGAGACGATCGATCCGCGCGGGATCGTGAAGTCGACGTCGTTGGTGGCGACGAGGCCGCCGAACTCCTTGCGCAGCTTCACGACCTCGACGAGGTTGTCAGTCATCCGAAGGATCCCGGTCGGTGAGCGTGCCCTCGAGCTGCACGTCGTAGAACGGCGTGTCGTGGACACCCTCGGCCATCTCGATCTTGTGTCTGCGTTCGGGTATGAGACCCGTCGGCCGGAACAGCATCATCAGCACGATGATGATCCCGTAGATCCCGAACTGGTACTTCGTCGGGTCGAACCCGTCGAGCTTCGGGATCCCCGACTGCTGGATCTTCGAGCCGATCGTGGCCAGTCCCGAGACGTTGAGGTAGCCGAGGATCATGCCACCGACGAGCACGCCCCAGACGCTGCCCATCCCACCGAGAATCACCATGCAGAGCAGGAAGACCGAGATCTGGAAGTAGAAGTCCGCGGGGAAGGCGCCGCCCTTGAAGCTCGCGTAGAACGCGCCGGCGACACCTCCGAAGAAGGCGCCGATCGCGTACGCCCACGTCTTCGTCCGCATCAGAGGAATGCCCATCGCAGCGGCAGCGGTCTCGTCCTCGCGGATCGCGATCCAGGCGCGGCCGAGCCTCGACTCCCGCAGGCGGACGCTGCAGAAGATCGTCACGAGCAGGATCACGACAGCCGTCCAGAAGTACCATTGCGACCGCTCCGACGACTGGCGGAAGCTCTCGGGTAGGCCGATGGCCGCTCCGATCGCCCCGAACCCGAGCGAGTCGATCGGCGCGATCCCGAACGTTCCGTGGGTGAGATCGAATCCGCCGAGGTTGTCGGCGTTCCGCACGAACTGCGGCACGATCTCGCCGAAGCCGAGCGTCACGATGGCGAGGTAGTCGCCTCGGAGCCGCAACGTCGGCAGCCCGATCAGGATGCCGGCGAGCGTGGTCAGCAACCCGGCGACGAGCAGCACGAGCCACATCGAGACGTGGATGCCGGGCACGCCGTCGGGGAACCCGGCCGGCAGGCCGACCGCACCGAATTCGAACGAGATGTCTTCGAACTGCTGCGAGGCGAACCAGCCCGCGGTATAGGCGCCGACGGCATAGAAGGCGACGTACCCGAGGTCGAGGAGCCCGGCGTAGCCGACGACCATGTTGAGCCCGATCGCCATCGTCGTGAAGACGATCATCGCGACCATCGAGTCGGTGCTCGGCACGAAGTCGCCGATCAGCGGCAGCGACTCGAGCGAGGAGACGATCTGGGGATAGATCGCCGCCAGCACGATCAGAACGGCAACGACCACCGTGTTCCGGTTGCCGGCGGCAGAGCGCGCACGGGTGGTGAGGTCGGTCACGCTCCCTCCGGCGTCTGTTCGCCGAGAATGCCCTCGGGGCGGAAGACGAGGATCAGGATCAGGATCCCGAAGACCATCGAGCGCGTCCAGTCGCTACCCGGCGCGAGGATGGTCAGCCCCTCGTTGAACGCCTGCACGAAACCGATGATCAACGCCCCGAGCACGGCGCCGGTGAGGTTGCCGATCCCACCGAGCACCGCTGCGGTGAACGCGATCAGTCCGAGCTCGAAACCCGTGTCGTAGCGCATGTTGAACTGCAGGAGGTAGATCACACCGGCCGCACCAGCGAGGGCACCCGCGATCAGGAACGTGACCGAGATCGTCCGGTTGACGTCAATGCCCATCATCGCGGACGCTTCGGTGTCCTGGGCGACTGCCCGCATCGCCTTCCCCTGCTTCGTCGAGCGGACGAACCAGGAGAGGAGGATCAGAAGCGGGACGACGATGATCAGCACCGATGCCTTGCTCCACGAGTAGCTGATGTCGCCGATGCTGATGATGTCGGTGCGCGGGATGAAGTTCGGCACCGTCTGGTAGTTGACGCCGTAGAGCGCGAGCCCGATGTTCTGGACGATGAACGACATGCCGATCGCGGTGATGAGCGGGGCGAGTCGTGGCGCCTTCCGCAGCGGCTTGTACGCGATGCGCTCGATCGAGGCGTTGAACAACGCGAAGGCGCTCATGATCACGAGCAGCGTGAACGCGAGGCCGAAGATGATGAAGAGCACGCTCGAGCCCGTGTCCAGGCCGAGGAGGCTGACGATCACCGTGCTGGCAACGAGCCCCGCGAGCGCGAAGACGTCGCCGTGGGCGAAGTTGATCAGCTGCAGGATCCCGTAGACCAGGGTGTAACCCAGCGCGACGATCCCGTAGATCGTCCCGTTCGTGAGCCCGATCAGGCCGATGTCGATGAAGCCGGTTGGATCGTCGATGAAGTTGACGACGAGCCAGACGAGGACGAGCCCTACGAGGGAGAGCCCGATCAGATCCGAGATACTCGCGCCTCGGAGTTTGGTCAGGGAGCCCGACATCCCGTGGACTCAATCAGAAATGCCGGGGAAGGGCAATGTCCCCGCCGCGGAGGAGAAGCGGTGGGGTCGGGCTCCTGCCCGACCCCACCGCCGAACTGCACTACTCGCCGTTCGCGGCGGCGACCGTCTCCGGCGTCGGCGAGACGACCGCGGCCGACTCGAAGATGTCGCCGGCCTTCGCGATGTTGATCGCGACGACGGCACCGCTCGCATCCGCCGGGTCACCGTTCTCGTTGAACGAGAAGGACCCGAGCAGACCGTTCGTGACCGTTGCTGCGAACAGCTGCGAGATCACGTCGCTCCGCGATCCGTCGGAGGCAGCGATCGAGTCGAGCAGCGTCTGCGCCGCCTGACCAGCGTAGATCGCGTACGGGTCAGGGGTCTTCCCACCGAGGTACTCCTTCGAGAAGTTGTTGGCGAACTCGCGCGCCACTCCCTGGAAGGCCTCGATCGGCTGGCCGGCGACCGACGCGTACATGTCGGCAGCCGCGGGGCCCGTGTCGTCGATCGTCGCCTGGGTGAAGAACCCGTCCGGCGTCAGCAGCTTCACCGCACCGTTGTTCGGTCCGAGCACGGCGACCTTGTCCTTGATCAGCTGTGACCCGTTCTCGTCGATCAGGGCGCCGATGAAGATGCCGTCGGCACCGGTCCCCTGGATCTTCTTGTAGAGCGCCTCGTACGAGGACGCCTTCGGGTCGAACGCGTCGAAGCCCGCGATCTCGATCCCGAGCGACTCCGCAGCGTTCCGGTAGTTCGTCGCGACGCCGAGGCCGTAGGCCTCCTTGTCGTTCAGGATGTAGACCTTCTTGATGCCGAGCGTCTGCGTGTACTCGGCGTTCGCTGCACCCTGGTAGGCGTCGTGCGCGACGACGCGGACGTAGTTGCGCGTGCCCGACGGGTAGTACTTGTCCGGCTCGGTCTTGTCACACGCGAGGCTCGCCTGCGTGAGGCAGACGAGGGTGTTCGCGGGCGAGATCATCGCGATGCCACCGTCGGGCGCCTGGTTCAGGATCGGGATCATGATCGCCGCGCAGCCGGAGTTGAACGTGCCGATGACGCCGATCACCTTGTCGTTCGCGGCGTACGCGTTGCCGTTCTGGCTGCACTTGCCGGAGTCCCACTTTCCAGCCTGGGCGGTCGCGTCGTCGCACGACTGGAGGCCGATCTTGTAGTCGCCTGCCATGAACCCGGCCTGCTTCAGCGTGTAACGCACGGCGTCGACCATCTGCACCGTCTGGGTGCGCGAGGCACCCTGCAGCGGCAGGTCGGAAGCGATCAGATAATCAGGATCGCCGTCGCCCTCGTACTCGATGGCGGTACACGACGACGACGGCAGCGCCTCAGGCGCGCCGCCCCCGCCTCCCCCGCCGCAGCCGGCCGCAACGAGTGCGACGAGTGCGATCAGGAGCCCGATCACGGTCAGGCTTGTCTTCTTGAGCATCAAGCTCTCCTCCATTGTCGATGATCGACGATCGCGCGGAGCCGAGTGGCCGCACACGAACCCCAGTTGTAATCTGGCAAGTCTAGGTCAATCCGCCCCGAATTCAACCACGACCTCGGCGCCGAGCGGCCCTCCGGCCACCGATACCAGGCGACGAAACGGACGCAGATGCAGGCGTGGAGGCGCTCCGCTACGGGCCGGGAACGAACTCGAGGCGGGAGATGAGCCCGCCGGCGACCTGGAAGCGGACGCACAGCGCCTGCTCTTTCGCGATCTCGCCGTTCTCGACCCAGCGCTGAGCGAGGCGCGCGGTCATCTCCACGGTCTCGTCCGACTCGGAGAACGCGGCATCCTCGACACTCTCGGTCATGTGCCCCGGCCCCTGGCCGGCTCGTACCTGCCTCCAGGCCTCGCGCCTTCGGACGGTTGTCCCCGGAAGACAAGCTCCGCATCGTCTGCGAGCGAGGAGCGCGGCACGTCGGTGTCTCCCCGGTCGAGCGCCTACGCGAAGCGGCGGGACACGTCGACGGTCTGCGGCTGCGACTCACCCACGGCACCATCGTCACGGGGTACAAGGCAGCTTGCGTTGCCGACCGAAAGCTACCCGATCACCCGTGACGATCCCTATGCCACGCAAGCAGCAACAGATGCCAGGGTCGCGGGGAAGGGAGGAATGGAGAGGGGAGCTCGCGCTCCACGTCTCGTCGCCGGTGTCTCAGGCGCTGTTTCTACGGCTTGACGGGCTTGCCCGGCGTTCTCGGCAGGCTCGCCGGGTGCCGACCTGGACGCACCCGGCTTGCCAAGCTGGCCGCGGACTGCGCCGCCCGGGAAGTCGCTTGTGTGCACGTTGACGTAGTAGCCGCCTGGCTTCTGGATCAGGGCCTTCAGCAGCGTCTTGTCGTCGACGGTCGTGCAGCCGGACGCCTTGCCCGCTGCGTCGGGTGCGCTGAGGGCGACCGCGATCGGCCCGTTCACCCCTGCTGCGCCGGTGGAGTGGCCGCGGTGGCGGGCAGCGTGACAGCGGTCACCGACAGCTGCCGACGCACCCTTTGTTTGCCGAGATTGAACGGATACGTCCTGCCGCTGCCGTAGGGTCGGTCGTGGGCGAGCCCGCGAGGGTGGCGAGCCGCGGTGTTCCGCCGCCCGCTGCGGCAAGCGCCGCGCCGGCCAGCACGAGCACCGCAGCGACCGCCAGGAACAACATTGTCAGCTTTCTCATCGATACCCCCTATAGACAGGTAGTGGGACTGGAGAGAGGGAGCTGTGAGCTCCCCCTCTCCGGTGGGTGCTGTGGTGGAAGGAGGCTATCGCCTGTTCCACGTGATGGTTTGGCTACGGTGTTCGAGGTGTGGAACGCGATGTTGCCGCCCGTCAGGCGTCCGGCAGGTTGTCGGTCGGAAGGGCTGCCGGGATCGGCGTAGCTGATCTCAATCCCGAACGTGTCGCGGACGATGTTCTTTCCGCCCTTCTGGGAGCCACCGTTGTTCAGGTCACAGAACCCGACCGCGAACGGCACACCCTCGGCGCGCACGACCCAGCCGTACACGTCGTCGGCCGTCGTAGCCGGATCACCCGCGTCGACCAGCACCCACTCGGACAGTTTCCCGACACCCTCCACCGAACCACACTTGGTAGTGGTGTTCACGACGTAGTTCGAAAGCGTACCCTTGAGACGCCAACTGTTCTTGTAGATCAGCAAGAACTGGCCCTTGTACTCGAACGGGACGGAGTTCGGAACACGGTTGATGGTGAAGCCGAAGTTCGTCCTGCCCTTGTCCGAGTACCAGCCGCCGCCCTGCGCGGAATCACCCGCCGTGGCGACGGTCAGGGTCGCCATGTCGGACGACGGTGCACAAGTCACCCCACTCTCGCTAGTGCCGGCGAAGACCGCAGTGATCTCGTAGATCTCGGGCTCCCAGTTGGTGGTGCTGCTGCTGGTCATAGCGATCCCCGACGCGTTTGTCACGGCCGTGCCGACCAGATAGCCAGGCGCCGCCACAGCGATGCCCGTGAGTGGGTTTAAGTCGAGGTAGAAGCTGATCGTCTTCTCGGTCTTGCAGGACGACCCGGCCGGGACGGTGGTGAATCTGCGCTGTCATGTTCAGCGTGTTCCCGATCGCCACCGTCTGTTTCTCGACGTAGAGCAACGCCGTGACGGTGTCGTACTTGACGCTGTTGTCGGTCGAGGTCGACACCGTGTTCGTGTTGCCAGCCAGATCCTCCACACCACCAGCCGCAATCGACGCCGTCAACGTGCACTCCGCAACCGAGATCCCCGACACCGAGATCTCAAAGGTAGTGCCGTCCATCGGCGCCACCTCGCTGATCGACGCCGAAGCCCCCGTACAAGCAGCCGCCAACGTCACATCAGCCGCCGTAAACGTCGCCGCCTTGATCGGCTCGCTGAACACAGCCGTAAACACGATCGGCAGCGCGTTCGTCGGATCAGCCTGACCCGACTTCTGGTTGACCGTCACATCCGGCTGCACCGTGTCGAACTTGACGCTGTTGTCGGTCGAGGTCGACACCGTGTTCGTGTTGCCAGCCAGATCCTCCACACCACCAGCCGCAATCGACGCCGTCAACGTGCACTCCGCAACCGAGATCCCCGACACCGAGATCTCAAAGGTAGTGCCGTCCATCGGCGCCACCTCGCTGATCGACGCCGAAGCCCCCGTACAAGCAGCCGCCAACGTCACATCAGCCGCCGTAAACGTCGCCGCCTTGATCGGCTCGCTGAACACAGCCGTAAACACGATCGGCAGCGCGTTCGTCGGATCAGCCTGACCCGACTTCTGGTTGACCGTCAACGTCGCCGCCTTGATCGGCTCGCTGAACACAGCCGTAAACACGATCGGCAGCGCGTTCGTCGGATCAGCCTGACCCGACTTCTGGTTGACCGTCACATCCGGCTTCACCGTGTCGTACTTGACGCTGTTGTCGGTCGAGGTCGACACCGTGTTCGTGTTGCCAGCCAGATCCTCCACACCACCAGCCGCAATCGACGCCGTCAACGTGCACTCCGCAACCGAGATCCCCGACACCGAGATCTCAAAGGTAGTGCCGTCCATCGGCGCCACCTCGCTGATCGACGCCGAAGCCCCCGTACAAGCAGCCGCCAACGTCACATCAGCCGCCGTAAACGTCGCCGCCTTGATCGGCTCGCTGAACACAGCCGTAAACACGATCGGCAGCGCGTTCGTCGGATCAGCCTGACCCGACTTCTGGTTGACCGTCACATCTCGGCTTCACCGTGTCGTACTTGACGCTGTTGTCGGTCGAGGTCGACACCGTGTTCGTGTTGCCAGCCAGATCCTCCACACCACCAGCCGCAATCGACGCCGTCAACGTGCACTCCGCAACCGAGATCCCCGACACCGAGATCTCAAAGGTAGTGCCGTCCATCGGCGCCACCTCGCTGATCGACGCCGAAGCCCCCGTACAAGCAGCCGCCAACGTCACATCAGCCGCCGTAAACGTCGCCGCCTTGATCGGCTCGCTGAACACAGCCGTAAACACGATCGGCAGCGCGTTCGTCGGATCAGCCTGACCCGACTTCTGGTTGACCGTCACATCCGGCTTCACCGTGTCGACGACCCAGGTGTAGGACGCCGGTGTGGCGTCCGTGTTGCCCGCGAAGTCGATCGCCCGCACGTAGAAGGTGTGCGACCCATCCGTCAGCGACGCCGTCGTATGCGGGGTCGTGCAGACCGCGTACGCACCCGCGTCGACCTTGCACTCGAACGACGCGACACCCGAACCACCGGGGTCGGCACCACTGAACGTGAACGCCGGCGTCGAGTCGTTGCTCTGATCCGGCGGGATCGTGAGGATCGGCGTGGTGGCTCGACCGTGTCAACGCTGAAGTCAGCAACCGTTTCAGCATTCCCACCGAAGCTGACCCAGCCGCCGCTTGGTGTGCCGTTGTTGTCCACCGAGCGCGTACGCCAGTGGTAGCTCGTTCCGTTCGTGAGGCCAGTTACGGTCGCCGAGGCAGTGCCCCCGGACGCGACAAGCGAGCCACTGAAAGTGCCCGACCCGTTGAACGCTGTTCCGACGGGCTTGACCTCAACCTCCAGCTTGACGGTGTTACCCGCATCCGGATCGGAGACGGTGCCCTTCAGCACGACCGTTGTCTCGTTGGTCGCTCCGCCCGTGGCGATCGACGTCGTGCCGTTTGACTTGAACTGTGCAAGGCTGGTCGGCGCCGTCGGAGCAGTGTTGGCGTTGAACGTCACAGTGAGGGCCTGTTGTGCGTTACCCATGTGGAACGTGCATGGTGTTGTGGCGCCTGTGCAGGTCGTCGTGCCGGCGTTCTGGGACCTGCGTTCCAACTTCCGCTCCAACCCCCGAAAGTCGAGCCTGAAGCAGGTGTCACTGTCAGGGTTCCTTGCTGGTTACTGTCAAGTGCACGAACGCCGAGGTTGGGGCGGTGCAGCCGGTCACGTTGGCTGATGGGCCCAGACTCGAGAACGACACTGTTCCACCGCCGGTCTGCGAACGCGATCGTCAAGTTCTTGGCAGCCACCACATACGGACCCACGAAGGCCCGCGCCACCAACCGGAGCAGCCCGAGCAGGCTTGACCGCATCCGTCCCGTGTCAGCGATCGCGCGATCCAGCTGCAGCCGACCGTTGCCTGTCGTCGCGGTCGTACCTACGGCCTCGGCTGTCCGCGCCAGCGGTCCACGATGACGCCGTTGGAGGCGCCCGAGTCTGCCTTGAGCAGCGCGGCTGCGCCGGTGACGGTGCGGCCGAGGCGGAGGTACCCGTCACCGAGCCGGAGCCACCGCCCGCAGAGGTCGTCTGAACGCGCACCGGGTGCGGCGAGGAAGACGTCGTCGCCCGTGTTGCTCGCGCCCCAGACGCCGTCCGAGGAGTCGATTGCTGAGACGCCGATAACGCCAGCGTCACCTGCGGGGAATTGCGGCGTGGTCGCGCCGTCGTTGCCGGTCGCCGCGACGAGCACGGCGCCGCTGTCCCAGGCGTAGTCGATCGCGGCCTGCAGCATCTCGGAGTAGCCGGGGTTCGAGAACGACATCAGGATCACGTCGGCGCCATGCTCGGCCGCGTAGACGACCCCTTCGATCACATCGCGGTCCTGCCCGGTGCCGTCGGCGCCAAGCACCGTCACCGGCATGATCTTGACGCCCCCGAAGCCGACGCCCGCGATCCCATCGCCGTTACCGGTCTCGGCCGCAACGATGCCCGCCATCTCGGTGCCGTGGCCGTTCGGGTTGCTCAGGCCGTTGAGCAGTCGAGGATGCGTTCTCTTCATCACAGTGAAAGTGCCCCGCACGTAGGTGAACGAGTAGTTGTTGTCCATCCCGCCACCGCAGCCAGTGCGGTAGCTACCCTCCGGTCGCTGACCTGCCTGTTCGTCGTGCAGGTCGGTGGCGATCGATGTCCGCAGCGGTGTCAGGCGAGACGAAGTCGTTGCTGTAGGAGAACGTGATCGTCGGAGTGTTGTCGCTGTACTGCGCCGTCTGGTCGTCGGAGGCGGTCACCGTCAACAGTTTCTTCGCGATATTGAACGCTTCGGTGTCAGTACCACCCAGGTAGTTCGCCGTCTCGGCAAGCGTCGCCGTGATCTTGCACTGGTCCGTCCCGACCGCAGCTCCCGTGATCGAGACGAGACCCACCGACGTGACGGTGCAGCCAACGCTCCCCGAAGCAAGCGCAAAGGTAACCGCACCAGGCGCGTAGTCAGCCAGGGTGGCGCCGATCGTCCCCGTACCGTCCGCCGCAGCGCCGGCGGCGAACGCCACCGTCACGATCGCGAGAACGGCAACGCTGAAGAGGAGGCTCTTCGCACGCCGCACGCGACCAAAGCCTGCTCGCTTCGTCGTCGCCTCGAGCCAGTCGACTCGTCCAGCTGGATGCGCCAGCTACTCCGCTTGCCTCTCCGTGGTGGAGATCCAGCGTCACCGAACGTTTGACAGCGACGACAGATCAAACGCCCAAACGATTCGCCGACGCCTTCGCAAGGGTGAACGCTTCGGTGCCTAATCCCTCCAGATGATCCTCCCCATCACCACCGTCCCCTACCGAGCCACGTCGCCGACTCTTGGCACGAGTCGGCGGTGCTGGCCCCCCGGACCTTATCCCTCGCGTGAGTTATTGCAAGGGCTGTTCTCGTTCGACGCCAAACGCCTCGAGATCAGCGCGCAACAGGGCTATCGCGTTTACCCGGCGCCCGAGCGTGGTGCGTCATGCCGAAGGGGGGAATCGAACTCCCACGCCCTTTCAGGCGCCGGATTTTGAGTCGCCACCACCGTCCCTGCCGGTCTCTGGAGAACCACCGAGCTACCACCGTCAGCGCACCGGGCGAAGTGGTGCGAAGCGCGAGACGCGGTCGTGAGCCGGTTGCGCAGCAACGATTGACGCCGTTGGGCTAATGCATTCCAGCCCAGAGTCCAAGCAGCAGCAGGGCGACGATCAGCACGGGAACCAGTGGAGAGAGACTTGCTTTCACACCCATGCTCGAATGAAGCCGAATGGACTGAACGAGCCCGTAGATCCCGGCCAGGAGCGCGACGCCTTCGGCGATCAGGAAGACCCAGTAGTACTTCGCCAGAACCCATCCCGCGAAGAAGCCAGTCCAGTACGAGTCGTTGCCGGTAAAGACACTCCCGACCGGCAGGAGGACGTAGAACGGGAACGCCAGTAACGAGGCCGTGACCCAGAAGGCCACCCTGGCGGCCACGGGCACACGCTCGCGTGGTGCGACTCTTGTTGCTCGGCTGAGCGTCCGCAGTCGTTCGTACAAAGCGGTCGCCACTTCCTCGTCGATCCCGACGGCCTGCGCCTTCATCACGAAATCAGCGCGCCCCATCCGTACGGTGGTGTGCCCCTCGCCGCGCAGCCGCTCGATCAGTGCCTCCGCCCCAGCGGGATCCACACCCACGGCCCTCGACTCCTTCAAGAGCACCGCACGGCGGACGGCGGTCCTGCTCGACATCGAACGCGCCCTCGCGGCCAGACCTTCTGCGCGCAGGCACTCGTAGCGGGAACCTCGCGCCCGTACCACGTCTGCGAATTGCTCGATCTCGCGGAGCAGCTCACCGTCCACCGAACGGTGTCGGTCCAGCACGCGAACCGCCGCCGTCAGCGCCCGTCCCATCTCCCCGCCGACCAACAACTCCCAGGCGCCTGCCAGCGGAGCCCCATCCGAAGGCCTCTGAGACGTTGAGTGTGACATCCCGCACCTGCCCCCATCGTGGCGCCGAACGTCGTCCGGGACATCCGGGCGGCTACCGATCCCCCCTACCCGGAACTACGGAGCGATGCCGAAGGGGGGAATCGAACCCCCACGCCCTTTCAGGCGCCGGATTTTGAGTCCGGTGCGTCTACCAATTCCGCCACTTCGGCCCGTACGTCGATCGTACCCCTCACGCAACCCGGAGGCATTCCGGCAGGCAACGGCCCGACCAATTAGCATCGGCATCGAACAAACCAGGCGAGGAGGCAGACGTGCGGATCGGGATCCTGACAGGCGGAGGGGACTGCCCCGGGTTGAACGCAGTGATACGGGCGGTCGGCAAGCGGTCGTTCGACAACGGCCACGACATGGTCGCCGTGCGTGAGGGCTGGCGCGGTCTCGTCGACGGGGTCTTCGCCCCCCTCGGCCGTCGGGAGATCTCGGGGATCCTTCCTCGTGGCGGCACGATTCTCGGCACGAGCCGAACCAACCCCTACAAGGTCGACGGCGGCGTCGAGTCCTTGCTCGCGAACGTCGCGTCAGAGCGCCTCGACGCGCTCGTCGCGATCGGCGGCGAGGACACGCTCGGCGTCGCCTCGCGCCTCTACGACGAGCACGCCTTCCCCGTGGTCGGCGTGCCGAAGACGATCGACAACGACCTCTCGGGCACCGACTACACCTTCGGGTTCGATACCGCGGTGACGATCGCGACGGAGGCGATCGATCGCCTCCACACCACCGCAGAGTCCCACAACCGCGTCATGGTCGTCGAGGTGATGGGGCGTCACACCGGTTGGATCGCCATCATGAGCGGGATCGCCGGCGGCGCCGACGCGATTCTGATTCCCGAGCATCCGATCACGGTCGAGGAAGCATGCGCACAGCTCATGAAGCGACACGAGGGAGGGAAGGACTTCTCGATCGTCGTCGTCAGCGAAGGCTACGAGCTGACGTACGCCTCCGGCGAGAGCAAGCTCGTTGCAGGCGAAGCGCGCGCTACCGATCAGTTCGGCCATGTCGTCCTCGGTGGCGTCGGCGATGCGCTGGCGCGGGAGATCGAGCATCGCACCGGCTTCGAGACGCGGGTGACGGTGCTCGGCCACGTCCAGCGAGGCGGCACCCCGACACCGCGTGACCGTGTGCTCGCCACACGCTACGGGCTCAAGGCGGCCGACCTCGTACACGAGGGCACCTTCGGGCGCATGGTCGCCCTTCACGGTGACGCGATCGTCGACATCCCGCTCGAGGAGGGGACGGCCCAGCTCAAGACGGTCCCGGACGAGTGGTACGACGTCGCGCGCGCGTTCTTCTGGTAGACGCTCGCTACAGGCGGTAGATGCGCACCCACGGCCCGCTGAGCCCGGGCTCATCCGGTGAGACGGCGAAGGCGGGCGCGGATCCGTGGCCGAGCTGCTCGTAGAACAGCGCCTCGCGCGGATAGCGGTCGGGCGCCGCGAGAACGCGATCGGTCACGGCCCCCGAGATGATCACCCACTTGACGCCCTCGGCTCGAAGCCGCTGCAGGTCGCGCGCGAGATCCGGCGCCCGGCCGGGACCCGGGAGCTCGAGCCATACCACCTTCCGGTCGCTGAGCACCAGCGTCGAAGGATCTGCGGCGATCTTGTCGTCCCGCGGAACGTTCGCCGCGACCCAGGCCGAAGCGCGCAGGCGGGTGTCGGTGCTCGTCAGCTCGCGCGCATCTCCAATGCTCCAGACGAGAGGGATGACGAGGGCGACGAGTGCGATCGGGACAACAACGCGGATGCTCCCCGCAAGGACGGCGAGAGCCGGAACGAGCGGGAGCACGTAGCGGTCGAAATGAGCGGCCTGCGGCATGAGTGTCAGCCAGTAGACACCCACGAACGAGAGCAGGACGAGATCGGCGCGCTGGCGGCGCACGAGCGCAGCGGCGACGCCGACCGCGGCGAGCACCAGCAACGGCCCGATCGCCTCCCACAGCCGGTCGGCGTAGGCAAGTGGCGCGATCGGGTCGTTCTCGAACCCGAGCCAGCCTGCTCTGGCAAGGCGTTGCACGCGAGAGACGTCGTCCCACGCCGCGCCGGCGTGGATGAGCACGAACGGGCTCGTCACGGCGAAGGCCGCGAGCGCGAGCCCGCCGGCCCGAGCAAGAGCGCGCCATCTCCCCCACCCTGCGACGAGCACCGGGTACCGCTGCGAGCGCGCCCGGGTACTTCGCCGAGGCCGCGAGCCCGACCGCGAGACCGGCCCATTCGATCCGCCCCTCGATCGCGAGCGCGAGCACGCAGGTCACGGCGAGCGTCAGCAACACGTCCGTCACGGCGACCCGCGAGTAGGCGACGTGCGTCGTCGCGACCGCAACCGCGGCGGCCCCGACGATCGCGGCTCCCGTCCCGTACGCACGCCGGCCGAGCCACCAGGTCGCAGCGACGCCGCACAACCCGAGGAGGACGGCCACCCCTCGCGCGGCACCGAACGACGGGCTCGCGAAGAACGACTGCACCGGCGCAACGAGCCCCATCAGGAGAGAGGGATAGTCGTACCAGCCGGGATCAAGGTGGCCGTGCCCCATCCGCCACGCCCGCGGCACGATGCTCGCCTCATCGGGGTTGAGAACGGCGAGCGGGAGCCCGTACCCGATCCCCACGAGCCGGAGCGCAGCGGCGAGCGCGAGAATCGCCACGAGGGCGACCCTCCGATCAGAGATCGGGAAGCGTGTCACCCACGAGCGATGCGATGTCGCTGCCGAAGACGATCACCGCGTCGACACCGGCCCGTTCCAGCTCGACGACGTCGTTGCGGCTCGCGCCCGCGAGATCGGCGATCGCCAGCTTGCCGGCGGGAACATCCGCTAGAAGCTCGAGAAGCCGCCCGAGCAGGGACTCGCCCTGCTCGACGCCGTCTGTCGCGAGCAGGAAGATCTCCGGGTCGACGAGCTCGAGCACCTCACCGAGGTCGTCCTCGTCGGTCACGCGGAGGACGCACTCGAGCCCGCGCTCGTGCGCCGCGTCGACGAGGTCGCTCAGAACGTCCGGATCTTCCGTCGCGTCCACGACCACCGCGTCGACCAACCCGGCCGCATCGGCCGGCCCGAACGAGAGCAACGGCAGGTCGCAGCTCTCGGGGACGAAGCTCGTGCCGCGCCGGACGACGAGCCCTTCTGCCCCTTGCTCCTGCGCATTTCGGGCTCCTGTCGCATCGACGACGTCGACGAGCACGGAGATCCCGTCGCCTTCCGCGATCGCCTGACTCAGCCGTCGTGAACCGTCCACCGCGGGTGATCCTACTCGGAGCCGTCGTCGCCTCGCTGAAGACACGGCGATTCCCGTAGGCTGCCACGGTGTCCGAGCCGATCAAGCGCGTCTGCCTGCTGGGTGCCGAGTCGACCGGGAAGACGACCCTGGCGCGCGCGCTCGCCTCCGTCTACGACACGGTGTGGAACCCGGAGTTCGGCCGCCCCTACACGGAGATCGGCCGTGATCCGGACGCGCCCTGGACGAGTGCCGAGTTCACGACCATCGCCCGCCTGCAGTGCTGGTACGAGGACTGCCTCGCCGAATCCGCGCGCAGGCTGCTGTTCTGCGACACGGACGCCTTCACGACGAAGCTCTTCCACCAGGTCTATCTCGGAAGCGACACCGAAGCGTTCGACGACCTCGCGGCCCGGAACTACGACCTCTTCCTCGTCTGTGGGCTCGACGTCCCCTGGCGAAACGACGGCATTCGCGAGTTCGACTACCAGCGCGAGTGGATGCACGAGCGCTATCTCGAGCGGGCGGAAGCAAGCGGGTCACCCTGGCGCCTACTCAAAGGCGCGCACGAGATCCGGCTCCGCGAAGCCGGGCTCGAGGTCGACCGGCTACTCGCGCATTCCTAGTCGGCCGCTCGAAGCGCGCGGCTCGCCGCGCACGCATCGGCATGGAACTCATGGTAGACGGGATCGAGGTCGTCGGCCGATACCTGGGCGATGCGCGCGGCGTCGGCGAGCGACAGTTCCGGCTCGGCGAGGACCGCGTCGACGTAGGCGATGTTGCGCGCGAGCAAGTCGGGCTCTGTCGTGTCGCCGTGACAGGGCAGGACATGGAGAGGTTCGAGCTCCTGGAGGCGCACGAGGGAGGCCCGCGCTTCGGCGAGCCCTGCCGGCTCATCGATGTGCGGGAAGGGATGCTCGGCGGCGTCGCCCGCAAGGACGAGCCTCAGCTCGGGAATCCAGATCGAGAAGTGGTCCTCCGTGTGGCCCGGCGTGTGGATCAGCACGAGCGTCAGGTCGCCGCCGTCGATCACGAGGCCGGCGTCACCGACGACGATGTTCGGCGGCGTCGGAACGAGGCCGTCGAAGCGGCCGGGTTGCAGCGCCTCCATCTTCCTCCACGATGCGCGTGCTTCATCGCCTGCCAGCCGGGCCGCGCACTCGACGTGACCGATGACGGGAGCCGGGTGGGATGCGGCCGGGCCGCTGAAGACCTGATTCCCCCAGGCGTGGTCGTAGTCGGCATGCGAGCTGACGACCAGAAGGTGACCGCTGTTCTCCGCCGCGTTGCAGAGCTCCGCGAGCTGGAGTGCGAGGCCGGGCGTGCTGTGGGTGTCGACGAAGACGAGCCAGCGCTCGGATTGGACGACGAAGGTGTCGACCTCGTCGCCACAACGAAACCGCCGGATGCGCGGATCGAGATCGAGCGGCGCCTCGCACAGCTCAGTCGAATAGGGCAGCGGATCCATCGCGCGCCGAAGCTACCACGATGCGCGGGCGAGACGCGGTCGACCGGCAAGAGCCGGCACCACGGTAGGCGGCTAGGTGCCCACCGGGTGCCACACGGTCTTCATTTCCAGGAACGCCGAGATCTCCCACGGGCTCTGTCCGGCGCCCGCCCTGACGACCCGCTTGACGTTGTCGGCTGCGAGCGCCTCGAGCTCGGCCGTCTCGGTTCCGGCTCCCGTGACGTCGATCGCGTTCACGTCCATGTGCGCGGCGAGAACCGGCCCGAGCTCCGCCCGGAAGCCGGTGAGGAGGTTGACGACGCCGCCGGGCAGATCGGAGGTGGCGATCGCCTCGGCCAGCTCGAGTGCGGCGAGAGGTCGCGTCTCGGAGGTCACGACGACGGCGACGTTGCCGCTCACGATCACGGGCGCGATGCGTGAGATGAGCCCTTCGAGCGCGGGCGTCTCGGGAGCGAGCACGGCGACGACGCCCGTCGGCTCGGGCACCGTGAAGTTGAAGTACGGGCCGGCAACCGGATTCGAGCCGCCGAGCACCTGCGGCAGCTTGTCGGCCCAGCCCGCATACCAGACGACGCGGTCGATAGCGCGCTCGACCTCACGCCGGCCCGAGCACGCGCGCGCGAGATCGGCGGTGCGGTTCTCCATCATCTCGGCGAGGCGGTAGAGCACCTGGCCTCGGTTGTACGGGGTCGCACCGGACCACTTCGGGAAGGCACCTCGTGCCGCCTTGACGGCATCGCGCGCATCCTTGCGTGACGCGCGCGCGACGTTCTGGCCCTCCGCCTCGTAGGTACGGCCGGACTCCGACCGCGGGAACGCACCCCCGATGTAGAGCTTGACCGTCTTGCGAACCGCGATCCGGCTCATGCGTCGAGCCTCCGGGCGAGCAGGTGGTCGTCGACCGTTCGCCCCTCGAGGAGGAACTCGTCGGAGAGCACGCCCTCGCTCTCGAACCCCGCAGCTGCGTAGAGTCGCCGCGCTCCGTCGTTCGTGTCGAGGACGCGCAGCGAGAGCTTCACGGCACCGCGACTCGTGGCCTCCTCGATCGCCGCGTCGACGAGCGTCCGGCCGATGCCCCTACCCTGATGGCCGGGCGCGACCGCGAGCCCGCGGATCATCTGCACGTGGGCGCTCGCGGGAAGCGGCGTCGGGTTGCCGATCAGCACGTATCCGGCGATCACTCCGTCGACGAGCGCGACCAGCGTGTCCGACGGCTCGACCTGTGGTCGGAAAAAGGCGCCCTCGGTGGGCCGCGGCCCCGGATTGACGAGTGGCGACCATGTCAGCCCGTCGATCTCGACGAGGCGCGACTCGTCGGCCGGTTCCGCCCTCCGGATCGTCACGGTCGGGGACGTGGCCGAGCTCACCTGTCGAACCTCAGGTACGCCTCGAGCCCGTGAAGGCCACCCTCACGACCGAAACCGGATTCCTTGTAGCCGCCAAACGGCGAGGTCGGATCGAAGCGGTTGAACGTGTTGGCCCAGACAACACCCGCACGGAGCCGCTCGGCCATCCAGAGGATGCGTGAGCCCTTCTCCGTCCAGACCCCGGCGGAGAGGCCGTACGGCGTGTTGTTCGCCTTTTCGACGGCCTCCTCGGGCGTCCGGAACGTGAGGACGGAGAGGACGGGCCCGAAGATCTCCTCCTGCGCGATGCGCGAGCTCTGAGCCACGTTCGTGAAGACGGTCGGTGCGAACCAGTAGCCCTTCTCGGGCAGGCGGCAGGGCGGCTGGTACATCTCGGCCCCGTCCTCCTCCCCGCTCGCGACGAGCTCGCGAATCCGGTCGAGCTGCATGCGGGAGTTGATCGCGCCGAGGTCGGTGTTCTTGTCCAGCGGGTCACCGACGCGAATCGTGCGCAGGCGACGCTTCAGCTTGGCAACGAGCGGCTCGTAGATCGACTCCTGCACGAGCAGCCGCGACCCGGCACAGCAGACGTGACCCTGGTTGAAGTAGATCCCGTTGACGATCCCCTCGACGGCCTGGTCGAGCGCGCAGTCGTCGAAGACGATGTTGGCGGCCTTCCCGCCGAGCTCGAGAGTGAGCTTGACGTCGGTCCCCGCGAGCTCGCGTTGGATCGCCTTTCCGACCTCGGTCGAGCCCGTGAACGCGACCTTGTCGAGATCGGGATGCTTGACGAGGTGCGCGCCGGTGGAGCCGTCACCCGTGACGATGTTGACGACACCGGCGGGCAGCCCGGCCTGACGGCAGATGTCCGTGAAGATGAGCGCTGTCAGCGGCGTCGTCTCTGCGGGCTTGAGGACGACCGTGTTCCCGCAGGCGAGCGCAGGGGCGATCTTCCACGCGAGCATGAGCAGCGGGAAGTTCCAGGGGATGATCTGCCCCGCGACCCCGAGGGGGCGCGGCCGGCGGTTCGGAAAGGCGTACTCGAGCTTGTCGGCCCAGCCCGCGTAGTAGAAGAAGTGCGCCGCTGCGAGCGGCACGTCGACGTCGCGCGACTCCTTGATCGGCTTGCCGCCGTCGAGCGACTCGGCGACCGCGAGCTCGCGCGAGCGCTCCTGGATCAGGCGTGCGATCCTGAAGAGGTACTTCGCCCGCTCGGCCGGACGGAGGGACGACCACTCGCCCTCGAAGGCGCCGCGGGCGGCCTGCACGGCGAGGTCGACGTCACGAGGCCCGGCGAGTGCGACCTCGGCCAGATGCTCCTCGGTCGACGGCGAGATGGTCGGGAACCACTTCCGCGACCGGGGCGCAACCTCCTTGCCGCCGATGTAGAGCCCGTAGCGCTCCTCGAACGAGACGATCTCGCGCGCCTCGGGGGCGGGCGCGTACTCCCACTCGAGCGGCGAGGGAAGAGCGCGGGTGGCGGGGGTCTTCGCGGCCATCAGTCGATCGTGAAGTAGTCGCCGGACTGATAGGCGCCGGTCCGCTGCTTGCGGATCTGCATGAGCACGTCGTTGAGGAGCGACGACGCGCCGAAACGGAAGAGCTCGGGCGTCATCCACGCCGTTCCGAGCGTCTCCTGGAGCACGCAGAGGTACTGGATCGCCTGTTTCGCCGTGCGGATCCCGCCGGCGGGCTTCATCCCGATCACGCGGCCGGTCTCGTCGTGGACGTCGCGGATCACCTCGAGCATGCAGAGCGTCACCGGCAGCGTCGCGGCCGGGCTGACCTTGCCGGTCGACGTCTTGATGAAATCGGCACCGGCCGCGATCGCGAGGAGCGACGCGCGACGAACGTTGTCGTACGTTGCGAGCTCACCGGTCTCGAGGATCACCTTCAGGTGCGCGACCCCGCAGGCCTCCTTGACGCGAACGATCTCGTCGACGACCTTCGCGTAGCGACCCGAGAGGAAGGCGCCCCGGTCGATCACCATGTCGATCTCGTCGGCGCCGAGCGCCACGGCATCGCGCACGTCTGCGAGCTTGACGTCGATCGGCGACTGGCCCGACGGGAACGCCGTCGCGACGGAGGCGACTCGCACGCCCGAGCCGGCAAGCCTCCTCTTGGCGACACCGACGAGGTTCGGGTACACGCAGACGGCTGCCACGGCCGGGATCGTCCGGTCGGCCGGATCGGGGTGCATCGCCTTCGCACACAGAGCGGAGACCTTCCCGGGCGTGTCGGCTCCCTCGAGCGTCGTCAGATCCATCATCCGGATCGCGAGGTCGAGCGCTGCAAGCTTCGAGCCCTTCTTGATCGACCGCTTCGCGAGTTCCCCGGCGCGTGCCTCGAGCGCTACCGCGTCGACCGCGCCGACACGAGGCAGCCGGAGGTCGAGCGGGAGCTCGAGCGCGCGCGGCAGGAGGTCGGCGGATGCCATCGCGGCAAGTCTAGCCCCCCGCGGATTCGCGCCCGTTTTGCTCGCACCGGGCTCCCGTGTAGAGTTCATTGCATGGCTCTGGGCGCGAACGCGAAGCTCGATCTCCTCAGGCGCGTGCCTCTCTTCGAGCAGTGCTCCAAGAAGGATCTCCAGAACATCGCCCAGATCGCGGACGAGCTCGACCTTCGAGAGGGCAAGGTGCTGATCCAGGAGGGTGAGCGCGGGCGCGAGTTCTTCGTGATCGTGACCGGCGAGGTCGAGGTTCGGCGTGGGGGCCGCAAGATGGCCACTCTCGGGCCGGGCAGCTTCGTCGGCGAGATGGCCCTGCTCTCGAAAGAGCCACGGGCCGCAACGGTGACAGCCTTGACGCCGCTGGACGTTCTCGTGATCACCGATCGAGCCTTCCTCGAACTTCTGAACCAGATGCCTGAGCTGTGGATCAAGGTGGCGCGGGCACTCGCCGAGCGCGTCGCGTCCAACGAGTCGAGCGACCTGAACTAGCGCAACTCCGCGGTGATCCTCCGCGGGCGAAGCGTTGCGATCGCGCGCGCCGCGTGGCCTGCTGAACCGTGACGTCGGCCGTCAGGCCCGCGCGAGTTGCTCGGCGACCCGTCGCGAGGCGTTCGAGTAGACGTCCTTGCGGAGGATCTTTCCGTCCCTGAACGGGAAGAGGTCGACCCCCTCCCACGTCAGCGGGACGCCCGTCGGGTGCGTCGCGAACGCGGTCCACTCCTGGACGACGAAGTCCGGGCCGACGTATGTGCTCCTCCCCTCGAAACGGAGGTCGGGCCAGTTCTCGAAGATGGATGCAAGATGCGCGCGCACCGCGTCACCGTCGGCGCGCTCTCCGGCGTTGTGGTTCTCGAACACCATCCCCGGCGCGTGTGCTCCGCAGATCGCGTCGAGGTCGTGGCTGTTCCACGCGTCGTTGTATGTTGCGATGATCTCGTCGAGCCCCGGCATGCTGCCTCCCGCGTTCGGGTCGTCGCCCGCCTCGGTTGTGGTTCGAGAGATGAGACCGTAAACGATCGTCACCGTCGACGTCGGTTATGCTCGGTGCAATGGGCGTCCGACCCCCGCGTCTCCTGCTCCATGGCGAAGGGGTTGCCGTCGCAGCGGCCGCGATCGCGCTCTACTTCCACGAGGGCTATCCCTGGTGGCTCTTCGTCGCCCTCATACTCGCCCCCGACCTGTCGATGGCCGGGTTCATCGCCGGGCCGGCCGTCGGCACGGCGACCTACAACGTGGCCCACACCTACGTGCTCCCGGTCGCGCTCGCCACGATCGGCGTGCTCGTCGGCGCCGAGATCGCGACTCAGATCGGGCTCATCTGGCTGGCGCACATCGGGATCGACCGCGCGATCGGGTACGGGCTCAAGTATCCGTCCGGGTTCAAGGACACGCACCTGCAGCGCGTCTAGAGGTGCCTGTGTTGACCGGTCATCACGAAACGGTGATCGTCGGGGGTGGCATCGCCGGTCTCGCATGCGCCCGGCGACTCCATGACGCTCGAAGCCCGTTCCTGTTGATCACCGAGGACATCGGGGGGCGCATTCGCTCCTCGCGAGACGGCGCGACGAACCTCGGCGCCTACTACGTGAGGCAGGACTACCTTCATGTGAGCCCGTTCGTCGAGCGGGGACGGCGGATCAGCCGGCGCCAGATGCTGCGCGGCCGCGACGACGGCTCGTTCACGCGATCGGACGTGCCGCTTCTGCGCTACCTGCCTCAGACCATCCGGTTCATCCGCATCATGCGCGAGTTTCGCCGCCACTACGACGCGTTCAAGCAGCAGTGCCTCAGCGTCTCACAGGCGGACGCGATCGAGGCAGATCCACTGTTGTCGACGCTCTACCACGAACCGGCGCGGCAGTTCGTCCGACGCCATCGGATCGAGGAGATCTCGCGCTCCTATCTCGCTCCCGCGATGCACGGAACCGGCTTCACTTCCCTCGACGGGCTGACCGCATTCACCCTCCTCGTTGGCGTCCTCCCGACCGTGATCCCGGTTCACGAGTACGTGTTCCGTTTCGACCGCATCGTCGACGGCTTCGAGGACGACATCCTGATCGACACGGTGATCGAGATCGCCGAGGCGGCGGACCGCTACCTCGTCCGGACACGCTCGAACGGGACATTCGAGGCCGACAACGTCGTCGTCGCAACTCCGACCGACGTCTCCGCCCGGCTGCTCGACCTCCAGTCGACGAAGACACCACTCTCGGCGCACATGTTCATCGTGGACGGCAACTTGCGCGCCCCCTGGTCGGGGGCACCGTACACCCTCTTTCAGGAGAACCACCCCGTCTTCGCGATGGCGCAGTTGCGGACGGGTGAGACGCTCGTTTGCGCTGCCTCTCGCGACCCCGACCTCCGGCCGTACTTCGAGCGCTCGGAGGTCGTCGAGCACCACCACTGGGACCCCGCCTTCCACCTAGAGGGGGACGCTCTCCTCGACTGCGAGCAACGCCCGGGTCTCTACCTCATCGGAGATCACAACGTCTGCGACCTCGAGGACACGTTCATCACCGGCGTCTACGCCGCCTTGCGGATCCTCGCCGACACACCTCGCAAGGCCCGTACGCGGTCCGGTGCCTCGAACTAGAGCCCGAGCTGCTCGATCATCTTCGGGTCGCGGCGCCACTTCGACCGCACCTTGACGACGAGCTCGAGATAGACCGAGTGACCGACGAGGCGCTCGACCTCGGGCCGGGCGCGCGAGCCGATCGCACGGACCGTCGCGCCCTTCTTGCCAACGAGAATCCCCTTCTGCGACTCCGTCTCGACGAGCAGCACGGCCCGCACGACGCGCGCGTCGATCTCCTCGACGACGACGGAGATCGCGTGCGGTACCTCGTCGCGGGTGAGATGGAGCGCCTTCTCGCGGATCACCTCGGCGACGCGGTTCTCGGTCGTCTCGTCGGTGGACGCGTCGATCGGGAAGTGGAGCGGGCCTTCCGGCAAGAGGTGGACGAGATCGCCGCGGAGCTCGTCGACCCCGTCCTTGGTCACCGCACTGACCGGGTGGAGCGCGTGGAAGTCGCCGAGCGTCGCGGCGGTCTTCATCTGGCTCGCGACGTGGCCGTGCTTGAGCCGGTCGATCTTGTTCAGCGCAATGACCACCGGGATCCCGAGGCCGAAGACGCGCCGCGCGACGAAGCGATCCCCGGCGCCGATCCGATCGCGCGCCGAGAGGACGAGGAGGACGACGTCGATGTCCTCGAACGACGAGTCGACCGTGTGTTGCATCCGCTCGGTCAGCACGTCCATCGGCCGCTGGAACCCGGGCAGGTCGGCGAGCACGAGCTGATAGTCGGGCCCGTTGGCGACGCCGAAGATCCGACGGCGCGTCGTGTTCGGCACGTTCGAGGTGATCGCGACCTTGTCGCCACAGAGCGCGTTGACGAGGGTCGACTTGCCGACGTTCGGCCGGCCGGCAACGACCACGAAACCGGACTTCACGCGAGCTCGCCGGCGTCGAACTGCTCGGGCAGCAGCTCGTCCACCGTCATCCTCACGATCCGGCCGCCGTTGCGGAAAACGACGCGCTCGACCTGCATCTCCACGAGCCACTGACGGCACCCGCCGCACGGAGACGCCGTGGTCGCGGCCACCGTGAAGTCGCCAGGCCTGAAGCCCTCGGCGATGGCACGGGAGAACGTCGTCCGCTCGGCACAGACACCGAGCGGGTAGGCGGCATTCTCGACGTTCACGCCCTCCACCACGGACCCGTCGCGCGTCAGCACCGCGCAGCCGACGTGGAAGTTCGAGTAGGGCGCGTACGCCCGCACGGCGATCGCGTCTGCGCACGCGAGCAGCTCCTCGTCGGTCATGCCGCGAACCCCTGGAAGATGGCGAAGGCCACGATGGCGCCGAGGGTACCGCCCGTGACGACCTCGAGGGTGGAATGGACACCGGCCTCGACGCGCGTCTGGGCGACGAGCAGCGCCATGATGAACGCGAGCGACGAGACGAGGAAGCGATGCTCGGACCCGTCGAGCGTGAGCGTGACGGCCATCCACCCGGCGAATGCGACCGCCGCATGGCCGGACGGCCAGCCCCCGCGGAGCGGCGTTCCGCGCCCGGAGAGCGCCTTCATCGCGATCACGAGCGCCACCACGAGGACGAGCGCGACGAGGGTGAGCTCGGCAGGCGTGTTCGAAAGACGATCGAGGAACCGGTTCGAGCGGTCCGCGACCTGTCCGGAGAAGACCAGGTAGCCGACGGCGACGGCGTTCACAGCGGCGATCAGCACCGCGCCGGCGGCGATGTCCTTCGCGAGCTTGGCCATCGGATCGAACGACGTCGAGGCGATGTCGACGGCTGCCTCGAGTGCCGAGTTGATCATCTCGGCGATCAGGACGAAGGCGATCGCGAGCAGCAGCACGATCAACTCGATCTTGGAGACGTCGACCGCGAGGGCCGCGATGAGCACCGCAACCGCGATGAGGAAGTGAATTCGCATGTTTCGTTGCGTGCGAAGCACGTGGATGATCCCCTCGAAGGCAACGTTGAAGCTCTCGAGAATCGATGGTGGGCGACGGCCGGGAACGGGACTCACGCGGCACCTCCGAGGATCTCCTGCTCGCGGCGCTCCATCGCGTCGCCGTGGTCGAGCCCGAGCAGGTGGAGAATCCCGTGGACGAGCGGCCAGCGCCACTCGTCGCCGACGACCTGCGGGCAGATGACGACGTCGCCGAGCGAGCGCGGAACCCCGTCTGGCAGGTCATCGAGACCGTCGATCGGGAAGGACAGCACGTCGGTGGCCTCGTCGATGCCGAGATGATGCTCCTTGAGGGCTCGGATCTCGTCGGCCGAGACGAACGCGATCCCGAGCTCGGCCTCCTCCACCCCTTCCTCCCCGAGCGCGTGGCGGGCGAGCGCGATCGCCCCGGCTGCGTCGACCTCGACGCCGCTTCGGTTCGCTACCTCGACCTCGATCATTTCTGGCGCGCGGTGCCGGTCTCTTCGGCGTGCAGCTTGTACGCCTCGACGATCCGCTGCACGAGCTTGTGCCGGACGACGTCCTCGTGGCCGAACTCGACGACTCCGATGCCGTCGACCTCGCGCAGGATGTCGCGCACCTGGATCAACCCGGACGCCTGCTCGCGCGGCAGGTCGACCTGCGTGACGTCGCCCGTGATCACCATCTTCGAGCCGAAACCGAGCCGGGTCAGGAACATCTGCATCTGCTCGGGGGTCGTGTTCTGCGCCTCGTCGAGGATGATGAACGAGTCGTTGAGCGTGCGCCCGCGCATGAAGGCGAGCGGCGCTACCTCGATCGTGCCCCGCTCCATGTAGGCGGTGAGGCGGTCAGGATCCATCGTGTCGTAGAGGGCATCGAAGAGCGGTCGCATGTACGGGTCGACCTTCGCGAGCATGTCTCCCGGCAGGAAGCCGAGCCGTTCTCCGGCCTCGACGGCGGGGCGCGTCAGGATCAGGCGACCGACCTGTTTCTCGCTCAGTGCGGCGACGGCAAGGGCGATCGCGAGGTATGTCTTGCCCGTTCCGGCCGGCCCGATCCCGAAGGTGACCGTGCTCGAGCGAATCGAGTCGACGTAGCGCTTCTGGGTCACCGTCTTCGGAGCGATCTTCTTGCCACGGTGGCGCCAGACGACGTCGTCGAAGACGTCGCGGATGTCGGCGGACTGATCGAGCGCCGCGGCGACCGCGCCGACGGTGTCCGGCCCGATCGCATGGCCACCCTCGACGAGCTCGACGAGCTCGTCCACGACCGCCCTCGCCTCGGCGACACGCGCCCCGTCACCGTCGAGCGTGAGCTTGTTGCCACGCAACGAGATCGAGCAGCCGAGCCGCTCGCGGAGCGAGTCGAGCACGCCGTCGGTGACGCCCGCGAGCTCGGCGGCGACGTCGTTCGGAACCACGATCACGTCCTGCATGCCGCCCAGTGTAGGCGTCCATCCGATCGCCCGGGGGATCGCAGACCCGGGCGGAACGGACGTGCGCCTGCTCCACGGCACGACCACCTCGTCGCGCGCGGGCCGGAGATTGCGGCGCCGCCGCACGGGTGGAATACTCCACCGAACCTCGAGGGGAGCAGCGATGCGCAACTGGATTCGGAGTCTTGCGATCGGCGCGGGTGTAGGGCTGACCGTCGGACTTGTCGTCGGCGGCACGCTGGGACGCATCTTCATGCGTCTCGTCTTCCTCGCCGAGGAAGACACCCTCGGGTTCGAGACGGCGATGGGCGCGATCATCGGCGACTTCACGGCCGGGGGCACGCTCTTCATCGGGATCTTCGGCGCATTCATGGGAATCGGGCTCGGCCTCGCCTACGTCGCCCTTCGCGGCCTGCTCCCCGACCGGATGTGGTGGCGAGAGCTGTCGTTCGTCGCGGCCTCGAGCGCCCTGATGCTCGGCGTGATCGTCCGGGACAATCGTGAGGACTTCTTTTTCCTCCCGGCCACAGTCAGCCTGCTCCTGATCGTGGGGTCGGTGGCGCTCACTGCGGCGCCGGTGCCGGTCCTCATCGAGCGGTTCGCGCCGTCACGCGGCGGGCACCCACGTCGCGGGGCTACCGCCGCGCTTCTCGTTGGCGGGGCGGCGATCGCGGTGTACGCGGCAATCGCGGTCGCGGCGGTTTACAACACGTAGGCGGTCAGTCGACCTTCAGCAGGTCGACGACGAACACGAGCGGCTCGTGCGGCGCGATCACGCCGCCCGCCCCCCGCGCGCCGTACGCCATCGCCGACGGGATCGTCAGCCTGCGCCGCCCGCCGACCCTCATCCCCTGCACACCGGCGTCCCAGCCGGGAATGACCTGCCCCTTGCCGAGCTTGAAGTCGAACGCCTGGCCACGATTCCAGGACGCATCGAACTCCTCGCCGGTCGAGAAGGCGACGCCGACGTAGTGCACCGACACCTTCCGGCCGCTCGTCGCCTCCTCGCCGTCACCGACGACGATGTCCTCGATTCCGAGGTCGAACGGGATGTCGCCTTCCGGCTTGTCGATCTGTGGGCGCTCGAGTGACACGGAAACCTCCGGTTGATTGAGAGTTGCGGCCGCGGGGAACGGCCGGATCCTTCATCCACGCATCCGCCTTGGCCCGCCATGCCGGGTCGGTCCAGGCAGACATGTCCGCGCTCGGGCTAAGCGAGCTTCTCGCGGACGATCTGGCTCACGGCCGACCCGTCGGCCCGGCCCGAGATGCGGGGCATGACGTCGGCCATGACACGGCCGATGTCCCGAAGCGAGGTCGCTCCCACCTCCGCGATCACGTCGTCGACGATCTCGTCGAGCTCGTCGTCGGAAAGCGGCTCGGGCATGAAGGCCTCGAGCACCTCGAGCTCGTAGTCCTCCTTGTCGGCCTGCTCCTCTCGGCCGGCCGCCTCGAAGGCCGCGTAGGCCTCGACGCGCTTCTTGCGCTCCCGTTGCAGCACCTGCAGCTCCTCGTCGTCCGAGAGGGGGCGTTGCAGATCCTTCTCCGCAGCGCGAAGGCTCGCGAGGATCAACGTCAACGCGTCGCGGCGCTCGTTGTCGCGCGCGAGACGCGCTGCTTTGATCTCGTCCTCGATGGTGGTGATCAGCTGCACACCGACAGTCTGCCCACAAATCGCGCTCAATGGAACCCGGGTAGTGATCTCCCCGCGAGAACGTGCCAGTGGAGATGGAATACCGTTTGCCCGGCACGTGGCCCCACGTTGACGATCAGACGGTAGTCCTCGAGCCCTTCGGCCTCCGCCACCTCCGCCACGAACCGCAGCATTCGGGCCGCTTCGTCGTCGGGAAACGCGTCGATCTCGCGGAAGGTGTCGACGTGCCTTCGCGGGAGAACGAGGAGGTGCGTCTCGGCAGCGGGCGCGATGTCGCGGATCGCGACGAACCCGTCGGTCGCGTACACGTGGTCGCCGCTCCCGACGAGCGTGCAGAAGAGGCAGTCCGTCATACCGCCACCGCAAGGACACCGTTGTCCGCGACGCCGACTGCGCGGGCGCGGGCCATCTCACCGACGGGTGCGTCGAGGAGCCAGGGGGTGTAGTCGTCCGCATAGCCGCGGCCCGTCCGGTCGACGAGCACGACGTCCTCGCTACCGACGCGACTCGCCCAGCGCGCGCGACAGGCACCGTCGGAAGCCGCACGCAGCCGGGCACTCCGCTCCCGCTTCACCTGGGGCGGGATCGGGTCGTCGGCCTCGGTCCGCGTGCCCGGGCGGGGCGAGTACGGGAAGACGTGAACCTTGGTGATCGCGAGCTCGTCGATAACGGCCATCGTGGACTCGAACGCGCGATCGTCCTCTGCGGGGAACCCGACGATCACATCCGTCGTCAGGTTGAAGTCGTCGCAACCTTCGAGACGGGCGCGGTACTGCCCGGTCGTGTAGCGGCGGCCCATCGCGTGCAGAACGGCGTCGTCACCCGACTGCAGCGGAACGTGCAGGTGTGGCGACACTGCCGGCGTCTCGCGAATCGCGGCGAGCAGGTCGGCCGTGACGTGGTTGATCTCGATCGACGAGAGCCGAAGCCGCTCGAGGCCGTCGACCCGGCCGGCGGCACGGATCAGACCGGCGAGCGTGAGCCCCGCGTGGCGGTCGCGGAAGCAGCCGAGGTTGACGCCGGTGAGGACGACCTCGCGGTGACCCTGGGCGACGCGACGGCGGATCTCCGTCAGCACGGCGTCGGCGCTGCGGCTGCGGGTGGCGCCGCGGACGAGAGGGATCACGCAGAAGGCGCACGAGAACGAGCAGCCGTCCTGGATCTTGACGAACGCTCGAACCCGTTCGAGCCGATGATCGGCCTGGACGCAGGCGATCGCGCCGACGTCGCCCGCGACGGCGTCGGCAACCTCCTCGCTGCGACGCGCGACGACTCGGACGTTCTCCGGCATCCCCGCGAAGGCGTTGCCCGCGAGATTGGCGGCGCACCCGGTGACGAAGACGCGGGAATGGGTACGGGCCGCCTGCGCCGCTGCCTGCCGGGACTTGGCCACTGCTTCGCTCGTGACACAGCACGTGTTGACGACCGCGACGTCGGCGGCCGGGCCGGCCGCCTCGGCGTGCCCGTCGACGAGCAGCCGCTCACGAATCGCCTGCTCGTCGGCGAACGAGACCTTGCAGCCGAGGAACTTCGTCGTGAACGTGGTCATCGGCTTGAGAGCGTAGTCGTTAGGACCGGCGGACGGCTTACCGACGGCTTACGTGAGCCTCATCTCGCGTTAGCGGCTCCCTCTGAGACTGAGTCGACCCTAACACCCCCGTGGCGGGCCGAACAGCCGAATTGCCGGCTCGAGGCAGCCACACGATCCGGAAGGAACACCATGAAGAGACTCGGAATCCTCGTGGCCTGTGTGGCGGCGCTCGCGATCCCCGCGTCGTCGCTCGCAGCCGAAGGGAATGGCGGAGCGGGCATCGACGCGCACCTCGCCCGCGCACAGGCGCACGTCGCCAAGGTCACGGAGAAGTGCAACGTGGCCGAGCCCCCGGCACGCTGCTCTGTCGTGAAGGCGAAGCTGCTCGCCAAGTTCAACGTGTGGGAGGCGCGGCTCGAGGCCCGGATCGCGAAGCTGGAAGAGCGTCCGGACAGCGAGCGGAAGACGGCGATGCTGGCCAAGCTGAACGGCTGGCTGACGCAGGTCCAGAACCTCCAGGCGCAGCTCTAGATCGGTCTCGAGGGCCGGGAGGAGCCGCCTCGGCTCCTCCCGGCCCTCGTCGGCACTCGCCGGATGATCCGGCCGGCTCGGCCGGGGGACTACCCTTCCTGCGATGATCGGATCCGAGCCGTCCTTCGCTGCCTGTCTCGCCTCGGCACTCGACGTCGAGCCGGATCACGTGCCGACGCCCGACGGCGAGCCGAACGTCTTCTGGCGGCAGTGGCTCGCAGGGAGGAACCTCGGCCTCGTGCCGATCGAGGATCCCGACTCGTTCTCGTGGCCCGGCTTCTGGATCGCCGCCGTCGACGTCGGCGGCGGCGACCGCGAGGCCGTTCTCATGTTCGGCGTGCCGTCCGGCCCTGTTCTCGACCCGTCCGGAGCGTTCGCCGCAGGCGCGTCGATCACCGAGGCCGTTGCTCTCGCCCCGTTCGATCTCGGCCTCACGCCGTCCGCGCCGTACGGCCCTGTGCCCGTACAGACCGGCGCGGTCGAGGCCCTTCTGCTCGCACCCGCCGCCAGGGCACCGCTCGTTCGCGTGCCCGAGGCAGATGCCGTCGCAGGGAGCGGTCTCGCCGGCGACCGCTACGCAACCGGCGCGGGGACGTTCTCGGGCACGGGTCGTGGCTACCAGCTGACGCTGGTCGAGGCAGAGGCGCTCGACGCACTTCGACTCGACGGCATCGACGTCTCGTGGGAGGAGGCGCGCCGGAACGTCGTCACGCGCGGGATCGGGCTGAACGCGCTCGTCGGCCGCCGGTTTCGAGTCGGCGAGGTCGAGTGCGTCGGAGCACGCCTCGCCGAGCCGTGCTCACACCTCCAGGAGCTCACACCCGCGAGAGTGCTCAGGGCACTCGTACGCCGGGGCGGCCTGCGCGCCGACATTCTCCGCGGTGGAACGATGCGGGTCGGTGATCCGGTGATCCCGCTCGGCGACGACGCGGACAGCTAGCGTCGCGGGAGGATCGGCACCCTACGCGCGCTCGAACCGGTCGGCAGCCCAGCCGTCGAGTGAGACACGGTCGGTCGAGCGCCAGCCCGGCGCAACCGGGTGATCCGTGAAGAGGTAGCCGGAGGTGATCGCGATCCCGCTGTCGAGCCGCTCGAGGATCCGCTCGACCGGGGCGAGGAGGACGTTGGCGACCGTGAGCGCCGCTTCGGGGAGCGGGTCTCGCTCGCCGTCGAGCAACGAGGCGTCGATCTCGACGCCGTTGACGGCAGCGTTCGCAATCGTCGTCTCGACGGCGACCGGATCGTTGTCGACCGCACGGATCGGCGAGAAGCCGAGGCGCGACGCAGCGATCGAGAGCACGCCCGAGCCGCAGCCCACATCGAGGAGCGAGCCACGCTCCGCGCGGGCGAGGAGCTCGATGCAGAGCCGCGTCGTCGGGTGCGCGCCTGTCCCGAACGCCCGGCCGGGGTCGATCACGACGGCCAGGTCGTCCGCGCGGGGGTGGTCCCAGGGAGGGCCGATCCAGAGGCCTCCGACGCGGACGGCCTGGTGGAAGGAGCGCCATGCGTCTTCCCACCCGGCCTCGACCGCGACCACGTCGACGTCCCCGAATGCCTGGCGGATCGATTCGACGACTCCTTCGCCGACGTAGAACCGCAGCGTCGTCGTCGCGTCGCTCTCCGACTCCTCGAATCCCTCTGGAACGAGGCCGAGCGCCACCGCCCTCGCCTCCTCCGCCGTGGCCGAAGGGACATGGACCGAGACGCAGACGATGCGGCCGGTCACCCGAGCCCGAACCGCGACGACTGCGCGAACGTTCCGTCCTCCTGCTCCTCGAAGAGCCAGACGCTGTCGACGAGAAAGCCGAATGGCAGTGACGGCTCGATCTCGGAGCGGGCGGCGGTGGCGATCGCCTCCACATCGTCACGGTCGTCAGGGGCCCCGATCGTCAGGTGTGGCTCGGGCTCGAGCTCCGTACCGTCGTAGGGAGGAAACTGCGGAAATCGGGCGCACGTCGCCGTGATCAGCTCGAGGAAGCGCTCGCGAGGGGCCGGGGCGAGCCAGACGAAGTCGGGGAACGAACCGACACCGGTCAGCTCAGCGTCGAAGGGCTCGAACGTGGCGAAGTGGGACTCGAGCTCGGAGCCGTACCGGTCGGCGACGTCCACGCCGCGCGCAAACGGGAAGAGGACGGTGACGTGTGGCGGCAGTCGCCGGGCAACCGCCGACGCGAGGTAGCGCTGACGAAAGTCCGCCACGAGCGAGCCCGCCGCCACGGGGATGAGAAGGCCCGTCCGCCGATCGTGCGGTGGAGTGGCCGCCATCGTCAGCGGAAGGCGTTCTTGATGCGCCCGAAGAGGCCGCCGTCGCCCTCGTCGTCGCGGTAGGCGTCCTCGCTCAGAGCCTGCCCGAGTTGCTCGACGAGCGCGCGCTGCTCGTCATCGAGCCGCCGCGGCACGTGCACGCGGACGTGGACGTGGAAGCTTCCGCGTCGCCGCCCCTCGAGCGACGGCATTCCCTGCCCTCGGAGGACGTGAACGTGCCCGGGCTGCGTCCCTGGGGGCAGCTCGACGTCGAGATCCCCGGTCGGGCTCGGGATCGACAGTGACGCGCCGAGGGCCGCCTGCGTCATCGTGAGCTCGACGACCGTGTGAAGGTCGGTACCGTCGCGCTCGATCCCGGGCTCCGGCGTCACCCGAACCTGGACGAAGAGGTCGCCGCTCGGGCCACCGATCGCGCCTGCATGGCCCTCGCCGCGCACGCGGATCCGCTGCCCGTCGTCGATCCCGGCCGGGATGTCGATGTCGATCTCGCGATCGTGGAGCGTGCGACCGATCCCGTCACACGTCGCGCACGGAGTCTCGACGACGCTGCCGATCCCCTCGCAGCGCGGGCACGTCCCGCTGCGGACGAACTGGCCGAAGACGGACTGCGAGACCTGCTGGACACGTCCCGCGCCACCGCACACGTCGCACATGCGGGGCGTCGTGCCGGGCTCGGCCCCGTTGCCTCCGCAGGTCGCGCACGTCTCTGCAACCCGGGTCGGGACGCTGAGCGTGATCCCGGCGAATGCCTGCGCCAGCGTGATCTCGGTGGCCACCGAGACGTCACCGCCGCGGCTCGGACCTCCGGGGTGGGCCGCCTGGCCGAACAACGACTCGCCGAAGAACGCGCCGAAGATGTCGGAGAGGTTGCCGAGGTCGAAGTCGGCCGGCGCGAAGCCGCGCCCTCTGAGGCCCTCGCGGCCGTAGCGATCGTAGGTCGCACGCCTTTCGGGGTCGGACAGCACCTCGTAGGCCTCGGCGGCCTCGCGGAAGCGCTCCTCGGCGTCGGGCTCCTGCGAAACGTCGGGATGGAGCTCGCGCGCGAGCTTCCGGAAGGCCCGCTTGATGTCCCCGTCGGGCGCTCCTCGGTCGACGCCGAGGATCTCGTAGTAGTCGCGCTCGGCGGTGGCCATCAGAGTGTCGAGGGTACCGGCAGCCGCTGCCCCTGCCCGCCGGTTGCGTCACGTGCCGCAAGGCTCGCGACCGGTCGATCGTCACTACTCGTCCTCGTACACATCCTCGACGAGCCGCGAGAGCTCGAACGCCGCGGCGCGCACCGCGCGAATCGCCTTGTCGTAGTCCATCCGGAGTGGGCCGAGAAGGGCGACGGAGCCGAGCGAGCGGCTCGCGATCCCGTAGGTGCTGCCGACGTACGAGACGTCGTGAAGCTGCCCACCGTCGACCTCCGGGCCGACACGGACGACGGTACGCCGCGGATCGAGAGCGTCGGAGAGGAGCTCGAGGACGGCGGCCCGCCGCTCGAGGACATCGAGGAGGTGCTGGCAGGCTTCCAGTTCAGCCCCACGCGCCTCGCCGAGCAGGCCCGCCGCACCCCCGACGTACAGTTCTGGTCCGTCGGCTGCCACGGCATCGACGAACGCCGTCCTGAGCCGGCTCAGGAACGCCCGCTCGGAGGTTGGGAGCACGGGATCCTCGAGTCGCCGACGGAGCGTGGCCGAGCCGAGCCGAAGGCCCACGACCTGCTCCTCGAGATAGCTCTTCGCCCAGTCGACGAGCCCGGGGTCGACGGGCTGCTCCAGCTCGAGCACTCTCTTCGTGACGCCGCCCGTCGACGTGATCACGACGACGATCACCGCGCGCGGCTGGAGCTGGAGGACGTCGACGTGCCGCACCGCGGCCGAGCCGAGCGCCGGGGCCGAGACGAGAGCGAGGAGACGGGTCGCCTGTGAGAGCGTTTCGGTCGTCGATCGCAGCGCCTCCTCGAGCTCGCTCCGCACGGCGGCGACGTCGATCGCGACCGGCTGCGGGCCCTCGTGGATCGACTCGACCAGCTCGTCCGCGTAGACGCGGTAGCCGTTCTCCGTCGGGATACGGCCGGCGGACGTGTGGGGATGCATCAGCAGGCCGAGGGCCTCGAGCTCCGCCAGTTCGCTCCGAACGGTCGACGAGGAGACGTCCATGCCTGCTCGCTCGACGAGCGATTTCGACCCGACGGGCTGGCCGGTGGCAACGTGCTCTTCGACCACCCGCCGCAGGATCTCGCGCCTGCGGGAGGAGAGCTGTTCCATGAGAGCCCCATTCTACCGGCGGTCAGAGCAGCCATTCGGGCGCTAGAGGCCGGTTGCTATGGCCGTGCAGCGTATGCGACGCGCCCGAACGGCCAATCCGTGCGTAGCCACTCGGTCACGACCAGCCACAGACGTCGATCGAGGGACGCGTGCGCCGACGTCACCCACGAGCGAACGGACGCGTCATGCGCTGCCGCGTCGGACGACCGGTCGGCGTCCGCAGTGCCAGCAGGGTAGATGTAGACGCAGCCGATCACGTCGCCTCGAGAGCGTTCCCGGACCGTGTACGTGAATCCCCGGCGCTCGGCGAAATCGCGAGCATGCTGCTCGAGGTCGGCCAGGTTCTCGGCGAGCGTCATCGCGTGTGGCCACGATCGGCCGACGAACCCCGGGGTGGCATGAATGTGCTCCAGCGACGATGTCCAGGCGGCGTAGTCGGCCTCGTTGTGCTGCGGGCCGAGTGGCTCGAGGAGGAACCCGGGCGTCCCGAGCAGCCGCGGCGGCTCGAAGCCCGCGGGAACGAATGGTCTATCGGCCTCGATCCCGGGACGCTACAGAAGCCGACGCCCGCCTTGCGAGGGCGCTCACGCGAGGAGCTCGGCCGTCACGCCGCCGCCGAGAAAGCGGCCGCGCTCCGTCAGCGACAGCAGCTGCCCACGGGCACCATCCGGCTCGTCTTCGACGACAGCGAGCCCGCCGGCGACCATCCGCGCGAGACCGGCGCGATCGACCGCGTGATCGAGCCCCGCGAGCGGGAGCGGCTCATCGAGCCGAAGCCCCAGCATGAGCCGTTCCTGCGCCTTCGTCAGCCGATCGAGGCGCTCCAGCTCGCACGGTGGTCTCCCGTCGGCCGCAGGGCCACAGAGGGCGCTGACGTAGCCGCCGATCGAGGCACCGTTCCGCCGGCGCAGATCACCGAGAGTCGAAACCGCCCCGATCCCGACACCGAGGTAGTCGCGTCCCTGCCAGTAGCCAAGATTGTGGTGTGCGCGGAGGTCACGACCCGCCGCCGGGTCGCCCGAGAGGCAGAAGTTCGCCGTCTCGTACCAGCGGTAGCCCGCGCCGGTGAGCACCTCGACGACGTGCTCGAAGTACCCCTCCATCGCCTCCGACTGGCGCACGAGCTCGTCGCCCCAGGCGTGCGTGAACCGCGTGCCGGGCTTCGCCTCGAGCTCGTACAGAGAGAGATGCTCCGGTGCGAGGGCGAGCGCCTCCGCGAGATCGTTGTCGAGGTCGGAGGGCTCCTGGCCCGGGATGCCGTAGATGAGATCGAGGGATATGTTGTCGAACGAGACATCGCGAAGAGTATGCACGGCCTGACGGACGTCGTCCGGTCCGGCAACGCGCTCGAGGACGTCGAGAAGGCGAGGCGCAAACGTCTGGGCACCCAGCGAGATCCTGTTCACTCCACCCTCGCGGAGGAGTGCAGCCAGCGCAGGAGTGACGGTCTCGGGATTGGCCTCCACGGTCACCTCGGCCGCCGGAGGCAGCGCGGCGAGGAGTCGTCGCAACGCACCGGGCTCCGTGAAGGTCGGCGTCCCGCCGCCGATGAACACGGTTTCGACGACATCGGCCAGTGATGCGCCCTCGAGCGCGAGCTCGACGAGAAGCGCATCGACATACGCCCTGTGCTGATCCGCTCGACCGACGACGGTGACGAAATCGCAGTAACCGCACCGGTGCGAGCAGAACGGCAGGTGGACGTACAGGTGCCGGGCGACTCCCTCGCCGACGGGGACAGCCACCGGTTACTTCTTCTTGTCGCCGTCGAGATTCAGCACCGCGAGGAAGGCCTCCTGGGGCACCTCGACGCCGCCGACCTGCTTCATCCGCTTCTTCCCCTTCTTCTGCTTCTCGAGAAGCTTGCGCTTGCGCGAGATGTCGCCCCCGTAGCACTTGGCGAGCACGTCCTTGCGGCGCGCCTTGACCGTTTCCCGGGCGATCACGCGGGACCCGATCGCCGCCTGGATGGGGACATCGAACATCTGCCGCGGGATCTCCTCACGCAGCTTCTCGACGAGGAGGCGCCCGCGGTCGTAGGCGAACTCGCGGTGGATGATGAGCGACAGCGCATCGACGGGCTCACCACCGACGAGCACGTCGACCCGCACGAGCCTGCCGCTCTGGAATCCGGAGAGGTCGTAGTCGAAGCTCGCGTAGCCGCGCGTCCGCGATTTGAGCTGGTCGTAGTAGTCGAGAACGACCTCGGCGAGTGGCAGCTCGTAGATGAGGTGCACTCGCTCCGGAGACAGGTACTCCAGGTGATCGAAGGTGCCGCGCCGCTCGTTGTTGAGCTCCATGATCGTGCCGACGTACTCCTTCGGGACGATGATCGACGCGCGGATGTACGGCTCCTCGACCTCCTCCAGCTCGGCCGGCATCTCGGACGGGTTGTGCACCTCGCGCCACTCGCCGTCTCGCTCGAGCACGCGGTATGCGACGTTCGGCGCGGTGACGATCAGGTCGAGGTCGAACTCGCGCTCCAGGCGCTCGCGCACGATCTCCATGTGCAGCAGGCCGAGGAAGCCGCAGCGGAAGCCGAACCCGAGCGCCTGCGACGTCTCGGGCTCGTAGAAGAGCGCAGCATCGTTGAGCTTGAGCCGCTCGAGGGCGTCGCGGAGATCGGGGTACTCGTCGGAATCGCTCGGGAAGAGGCCGGCGAACACCATCGGCTTGACGTCCTTGTACCCGGGGAGCGGCTCGGCGGCCTCGACCCCCTTGCGTGTCGTCAGCGTGTCGCCGACCCGCAGCGCCGAGACATCCTTCAGGCCGGTGATCACGTAGCCAACCTCGCCCGCGACGAGCGCCTTCACCGGAACGCGCGAGGGCGACATGAACCCGAGTTCCTCCGCGTCGAACTGTGTGCCGAGCGCCATCGCCCGGAGCGGAGCTCCCGTCTCGAAGACGCCGTCGACGACCCGGATGAACGCGATCACGCCCCGGTACTGGTCGTACGACGAGTCGAAGATGAGCGCGCGAGCGGGCGCGTTCGGATCGCCGTCGGGCGGCGCGACACGCTCGACGATCGCATCGAGGACCTGGTCGACGTTGACGCCCGTCTTCGCCGAGATCCTGACGACGCTCGCGGGATCGCCGCCGAGCAACTGCGTCACCTCGTTCGCCGCGCCGTCGGGATCGGCCGACGGAAGGTCGATCTTGTTCACGACGGGCACGATCTCGAGGTTGTTCTCGATCGCGAGGTAGGCGTTCGCGAGCGTCTGCGCCTCGATTCCCTGCGCCGCATCGACGACCAGCACGGCGCCTTCACACGCCTGAAGCGAGCGCGAGACCTCGTACGTGAAGTCGACGTGGCCCGGCGTGTCGATGAGGTTCAGCTGGTGCCCTTTCCAGGCAACGCGCACCGCCTGGGCCTTGATCGTGATCCCACGCTCGCGCTCGAGATCCATCGAGTCGAGCAGCTGCTCGCGCATGTCCCGGGCCGCGACCGTGTCGGTGAGCTGGAGAATCCGGTCGGCGAGCGTGGACTTCCCGTGATCGATGTGCGCGATGATGGAGAAGTTGCGAATCCGGCTCTGGTCCATGGGAATCAGGCCCGGATGCTAGCTGTCATGCGGTTTTCCCTGGACTCGAGCGATTCCGGCGAAACGCTGATTCTTGCTGTTCATGCCGTAGGAGTCGCGTTTTCGCGTCCCGGTGCGATCTCGGTGACGTCTCGCGAGGGGCCGCCAGCCCGTTGAGCGGCGAATCGCCGGAGCGGATCGTCTAGGCGCGCCCTGGCGTGTCTCGACGTCTGAGGTTCCAGACTGCAGGCACCGCGAGCGAGGTGATCGTGAGCAGGGCGATTCCAGCGGCGCAGAGCCAGAGGGTGGCGTCGATTCCGACCCCGTCGGAGACCGGGCCGACGATGAGGAATCCCACCGGCATCAGCGCAATTGAGCCGACCCCGTCATAGGCGGCGACGCGGGAGAGGATCTCTTGCGGAATGTGTTGTTGGAGTGACAGCTCCCAGAAGATCCCGAAGAGCTCGATGCCGACGCCACTCAGCAACGCGCCCGCCGCAACCACGGGCAGGGGGGCACCAGTCGCAAGCGCGACGAGAGGAGCGGCAACCGCGAGGGTCCCGAACATCCCGGCGCGGAGCGGGTAGAGCGGACGGAAACGCAGTGCGATCACGCCGCCGCCGACGAAGCCGACGCCGGTTGCAGCGACGACGAGTCCCCAACCGGCGGCACCGCCGAGCCTGGCCTCGGCGACGACCGGGCCGAGCACGTTGAGTCCGCTTGCCCACAGTGCGTTGATGAACCCGAAAGCGAGCACGATGACCCACAGCCATGACCGCGAGGAGAACGCGCCCCACCCCTCGCGAAGTTCAGTGAGGATGCGCGAGGACGGGATCGATGTACGAGGCAGCGCGATCCGGATCACGAACGCCGCACTCAGCAGGAACGAGACTCCGTCGATCGCGATCGCCCAGCCGGCACCGACAGCGGCCACGAGAAGCCCGGCGAGCGCCGCGCCGCCGATCCCGGTCGCGTTGAGCGACAACCGCAGCAGCGCGTTTGCCTCCTGTAGACGCTCTCGGGAGACGACCTGCGGAACGATTCCCTGCGAGGCCGGGAAGAAGAACGCCTGCCCGAGCCCGTTCGCGGCCGCGAGGAGCGCAAGCTGCCACACCTCCGCCCTCCCCGTGAGAATCAGGACCGCCGCGACGAGCTGCACGACCCCCTCGCCAAGATCCGCGCCGACCATGACTCGGTTGCGAGGCAGTCGATCGGCCACGACACCGCCAAAGAGAAGAAACACGAGCTGGCTGATCGTGAACGATGCGAAAACGACGCCCACGCCCGCCGCGCTACCCCCGATCTCAAGAACCGCGAACGCAAGCGCGACGCCCGCAAACGATCCACCGAGCCGGGATATCGTTCGGCCCGCAAAGAGCAGCCGGAAGTCACGCTCGCGAAGAGGCGCAAGCACGGACTTCAACCCGTCATCGACCACTCGACTCCGTTACTCGAGATCGCGCCGGATCACATGGGCCGAGATGATCGTCTGCGATCTACGCCTTCGCCGTGTCGGCAGTTGCGTCGATCGCAGGTGGCACCGATGTCCCCGGCTGAGACAGCGTGTTCGGCTGCGTCCGAGCATGCTCGGAGCGTAGTCGACCTGTCAGCAGTCGCCCCTGGTCGCACGCTCCATGCGAGTGGAGACCGAGGTGCTCGCGCCCTGATCCTGTGGCGCGTCGGGAAAGGTCCCGAGGCGCTGTGGATCGACGATCGGAGCCCGCTCGACATTCCGCCGAGCCTGCTTGCCGTGGTGTCGAGCGAGCGCGCCTCAGCCGGACCGCCGTGTGATCGTCTGCCGTAGCGCGTTCATCTCACGGACTCGCAGGAGCCGGCACGCGACGAGATAGACGATCGCCCCCGCCGCGAGCGCGACGCTCAGCGAGACGACCTGGGCCCCGGTCGAGCGGCCGAGCGCCTGATCGAGCGCGTACCAGAGACCGAAGGCGACGGCACCGAGGGCGAGCGACGCACCGGTCACGCGGATGACCGAGTCGACGATTCGAGCGAGGCCCACCCCTCCGACGCGCCTCCGCAGGAAGACGAGCAGGAATGCGACGCCGACGATGTTCACGAGGGACGTCGAAAGCGGGATGCCCCAGATTCCGACCCGGTAGAACGCAACATCGAGCACCGCGTTCAGGACGAGCGTGCCCACGCCGACGACGGTCGGCACCCAGTTCGACTGGAGCCCGTAGAACCCCCGGCTGAGCATCAACATCCAGCCGTTGAAGGCAAGGCCGAGCGAGAATGCGGCAAGACAGGCTGCGACGACCGTGACGTCCGACGACGTGAACTCTCCGCGTTCGTAGACCAACCTCACGATCGGCTCCGCGAGCACGGCGGAGACGATCGAGGCGGGAATCAGCAAGAACGCGATCTGACGCAGGCCGGTGCTGACCGTCGCGCGAAATGCGTCGAGGTCGTTCTGTGCTGCGTAGCGGGCAAGCGCCGGGAACAGCACCGTTGCGACGGCGACCGAGAACATCCCCTGCGGGAGCATGTACAGACGGAAGGCGGCGTTGATCGCCGCAGGCGCGAGGTCGGGGTCGAGCAGCCGCGACGCGAACAGGGTGTCGATGACGGCGTTCATGTTGATAAGCCCGAGCGTCAGCGTCACGGGCAGCATGAGCTTGAAGAAGCGGTGAACCGCGGGGTCGCGCCAGTCGAGCACCATCTGCAGGCGCCCGTCGCGGCCGCGAAGCCAGGGGACGGGAAGCAGGAGCTGGATCAACGTTCCGACGAGGATCGCCCCGGCGTAGACGTAGAGTTGCGCGTCCTCGCTCGAAACGCGGGGAACCCCGACCCAGAGCCCGACGATGATCGCGATGTTCCACGCGATCGGCGTCAGCGCCGGCACGGTGAAGTGGTCGTAGGTGTTGAGGATTCCGACGATCACGCCACTCAGGCCGAGGAGGACCACGATCGGGAAGAGGACGCGGGACAGCCCCACCGCGAGATCGAAGTTCTCCGCGGGAACGCCGAACGGGCGGATCAAGAGAGGCGCGATCAGGATGAAGAGGGCCGTAAGGCCACCGAGAACGAGGAGGACGAGCCAGAAGATCGTCGAGGCAACGCGCCAGGCGCGTTTGCGCTCGCCCTTCTCGAGGAGCTCGCTGAAGACGGGGACGAACGCTCCCGAGAGAGCGGCGTCGGCAAGGAGCGCCCGGACGAGATTCGGTATCTGGAAGGCGACCGTGAACGCGTTGATCGCGCCGCTGATCCCGAAGTAGTACGCGGCGACCATCTCGCGGACGAGACCGAGGATGCGGGAAACCCCCGTCGCAACCGAGAAGATCAGCGTCGACCGGCCGAGCTTTTGCTGTCCCGCGAGGTCGGACGCAGCTGTCTCGCCGGGGGCGGCACCGTCGGTCATGCCGGACGAATTCGGCGCGGACACGCCCGTCACCTTCGCACGAACGGACGGGCCTCGCGTGGGCACCGACGCGCACAAGCGCTCTGCTACCATCGCAACGCCCGCATGCTGCGGGCATTCCTACGCTCGAGGGTAGATGCCGAACATCCAGCAACAGAAGAAGCGCGTCCTCATCGCCGTCCGCCAGCGGGACGAGAACCTCCGCTACCGCTCGACGATCAAGACGCTCACCAAGCGCCTCGAGGCAGCCGTCGCCGAGGGTGACGCCGATCTCGTCGCGGCCGAGCACCTCGCGCTCGTGCAGCTGATCGACAAGTCCGCTGCGAACGGGGCGATCCACAAGAACACGGCCGGGCGCAAGAAGGCCCAGGCGGCGCGTCTCGTCGCCACGACCGCCGCCTGACCTTCCCGGTCCGCAGGGCTGCCGGACGCCTCGACTCGACGTCGCAGTCTACCCCTGGCCGGGCTCCGCGCTGACGGCGATCAGCGTCCGCTGCAGCTCGACATCGGCGGCGAGCCTACTGCCTCCCTTGAGCGCGAGATCGAGCTCGGCGAATCGCACGGTCGCGCCTGCGAGCTCCGCGTCCGAGAAGCCGTCCGCCTGGCGATACACCTTCTCACCGTAGAAGGGGTGCATCTTGAGCGCGAGAGCGGCATCCCTCGCCGCGACTCCTTCGTCTGCAAGCCGCTTCAGCTGACGCATCCGCGCGAGGTGCGCGTGGAGCGTGGCCGCAAGCCTCGGTGCAGTGTCCCGTCGCGGCTTGTCGGACCGCTCGAACATCGTCTCGCAGATCTCGAGGACGCGGCCGGGGTGTCTGTCCGCCCAGGCGTCGGTCAGGGCGAACGGTGCGATCTCCGCGACGGGTGAGACGAGCTGCTCGATCTCGCTGACGCCGACGGGCTCGCCCTGCGCCCACGTCGCGACTTTCGTGATCTCGCTCGCGAGCCCGTGGAGATCCTCCTCTCCGATGTACTGGATGAGAAGAGCGCACGCGTCGGGCTCGGCCTTGACGCCCGCCTGGCGGAACCGTTCGGCCACCCAAGCGACGCGTCCGCGCTTGGCGGCGTCGAAGATCAGCAGGTCGCCGATCTTCGCGCAGGCTTTGGCGATCGCGGCGTCCTTCTTCACTTCCACCCCGATCAGCGCGAGAACCGTATCGGGCGCCGGAGAGGCAAGGTACCCCGCTACAACCTCGATCTCGGCAGCCTTCCACCCCCCGGTCGGCGGCCTGTTGTCCTCCTTCTTGCGCCCGTCGACATCGGTGACGAGGACGAGGCGCGCGTCGCCGAAGAGGCTGCCGGAGTTACAGAGCGTGACGACGTCCTCGCCCGTGACGTCGAGCGCGGAGACGATCTCCACCGCCTCGTCGACGAATCTGGAGCGAAGGCGCTGGACTGCGTGCTCGACCTTGGGCCGGTCACTGCCCGAGATGAGGTACGCCGGCTTCAGCGCGGGCCTGTCGCTCATCGGCCTACCGTACTCGACGCTCCGTACGTACGGTGAGTGACCGTCCGTCCGACTCGAGCACGATTCGACCCTGCTCGTCGGTTCGGTAGACGGTAAGCCTGCGCTGCTCGCGGAGGGCCGCCAACGTCTCGGCTCGGGGATGGCCGTAGTCGTTGTGGGCACCGACCGAGATCACTGCGACGCGGGGTCGGAGAATGCGAAGCTCGTCCGCGAGGCCGTCGTCCGCGGAGCCGTGGTGCGCGACCTTGAGCACCTCGACCCGGCGCAGCGGAAGCGAGCGCGTCACAGCGGATTCGGAGTCGCCGGTGAGCAGGATGTCGATCGACCCGTAACTCGCGAGGAGGACGGTGCCGTGGACGTGCGGGTCCTCCTCGGGCGGCCCGGCGCGATCGGGCCAGAGAACGCGGATGCGCAGCCGTCCCAGGGCATATGTCCGACCGACGCGCGCGGGCACGAGAGGCACGTGACGCACGCGCGTGGTCCTCCGTAGCTCTCGCTCGTCGAAACCGACGCCCTCCTGCAGCGGGTCGATCACACGCCCGACGTTCAGACTGCGGAGGACGTCCGCGCCGCCGCCCACGTGGTCGCGATGCGCGTGGGTGGTCACGAGGGCAGCGAGCGTGTGGAGCCCGATCCTCCGCAGCTGCCTGTCGACATGCGCTTCGGGTGGCCCGGCGTCGACGAGCACGGCTCCCTCCGGCGTCTCGAGCAGGATCCCGTCCCCCTGTCCGACGTCGAGGAACGAGACACGCAGCCCCTCTGGCGGCGACCAGGTCGCAGGGGGATGAACGGCCCACCAGCCCACCGCACTCAGCGGGACGAGCGCCAACGCCGTCACCGCAGCATGCCGGCGGTGGTAGCGGGGCACTGCCCGGATAGCGACGACCCCGACGGCCACCACCCCGGCGAGAAGGAGGACGAGCGTCCGGGATGATGTCTGCGCGTATGGGAGCGAGGCGATGAGGCGCGCGGAGAAGGCAATCCACGCCGCCGCAAGCCCTGCGAGCGACGAGAGCGCGACCGCGGCCGACGGAATCACGGGGGCGATCATGGTCGCAGCGAGACCGGCGCCGAGCAGTACGGGCATCGCGGGCTCGGCCAGGGCGTTCGCCGGCACCGTCCAGAGCGGGATCGTGCCGAACTGCAGCCAGAGAATGGGCGCCGTTACGATCCCGCAGGCCGCCGAGATGCCGATCACCTCCACGATCCAGCGCGGCACCGGGTATCCCTCGTAGACCGGCCGCAGCCGCGGCATCACGAGGAAGATCGCCGCAACCGCGGCAAACGACAGCTGGAAGCCGGGTTCGAGCAGCGAGCGCGGCGTCCACGCGAGCAGCACGACGGCACCCACGGCCATCGTGTGCCACCGCTCGCTCGGACGCGCGAAGAGCCATGCCAGCGAGGCAAGGCAGCCGGCGACCGCGGCGCGCACGACGGACGGCTGCCATCCGACGGCGAGGGCGTAGGCGAGAATCGCAACGATCGCGAACGCATGGCCCGCCGCTCGCGGCACGCCGAGGACGTACGCGAGACCGAGCACTCCGAAGCCGATGAAGACGATGTTCTGGCCCGAGACGGCGAGAAGGTGGTACAACCCTGATGCCTTGAACGCGTCCCGGAGGGCGGGATCTATGCCTTCGTCGGCGCCGAGCACGACGCCGGTCACGAGTGACCGGCGCTCGCCGGAGGTTCCGAGCGCGAGAGCTCGCGCGACTGCCGTGCGCAGCCGGTCGCCGACGCCTCCTATCCCGCCCCGCCGGCCAACGGTACGCCAGGGACCGCTCGCCGTGAGGACGACGTGAATTCCACGCCGGTCGAGCCACCCTCGCTCGTCGAAGCCGGTCTCGGGCCCACGCGGGGCGACCGGGCGCGCCCGGAGCTCGAGCACGGCACCCTGAGGCGGCGCCCTGCCGGCCGGGAGCTGCAGGAGAACGCGCTCGCGGAACATGATGCCGTCGAATCGACGAACGTCGGCCGTGACCCTGACCGTGAATGGTGATCTCGAGGCCGGCCCGGTGACCACAACCTGCGCGGCGGCCGTCTCTCCCAGGCGCCCGAGAAGAACGCTCCGCTCGAGCTCGTGCAGCCGCAGACCGCCCCACCACAGGCCCGCCGCGCCGAGAGTCGCGGCCGCGAGCGCCAGCCTGGCAGGCTCCGGCAGGGCAAACGACCCGGCGACCGCAAGGAACAACGCGGCCGCACCAGCGGGCCACGGCAACGAGACCCAGTTCGAGGCGCCCAGTCCGAGTGCGAGCGCAAGGAGCAAGACCGCCGGCCAACCACGGTCGAGCACGCGCCGTACACCGTCCACGTTCACGGCGTCACCAGATCACGCAACTGCTCGATGCGTGCCGGGCCGATCCCGGGGATCGCATCGAGATCGTCCACGGAGCGGAACGAGCCGTGGGTCTGCCGCCAGTCGAGGATCTTCTGCGCCGTGACCGGCCCCACTCCCGGCAACTCGTCCAACTGCTCGAATGTCGCGCTCGCAAGGCTGACCTTGGCTGCTCCGGGGACGGCGGGGCCGGCCTCGCCGGCAGCCGGCGGAGTGCGAAGCGGGACGACCACCTGCTGACCGTCTGCAACAGGCGCGGCCAGGTTGACGAGCGCGAGATCCGCACGGCGCGTTGGCCCACCTGCGCGCTCGACGGCGTCCGCAATCCGCGCGCCCTCGGGGAGATGAACGAGACCCGCACGTCGAACCGCTCCCACCACGTACACGACGAGCCTGGCCGAACGGGCTGAGGCGTCGGTACCGCCTGCCGCCGCATCGAACGAGATCGCCTGTTCGGCCGGGGCCTGCGCGGTTCCGGCGGCGGCCAGGCGCTTCCCGACGAGCGCGAGGACACAGAGGCCGACGACCAACAGGATCAGCGTGTACCCCCGTGGAAGTCGCTCCAGGATCATGTCGCCCATGATGGCAACAGAGGTGTGTCGTCAGTGTGTCAGGTTCGTGTCGAATCTGCGACGAATCGTCCAAAGTATCCCGGGACACGACTTGCATTGGCGAACACCTGTTCGCTAGTGTCGGGGCCGCCCGCTCTGCAGAACAACCGCAAAGGAGGAGCATGCGCCGCTACGCGACCGCAGGTATGTCGACGTTCGAGGATCTCTTCGACCGCGCCCGGACCGGCACGACAACGCTCGATCACGCCGAGTATCCCCCGGTCTGTGACGAGCCGACGGGCCCGGTCAGCTTCGCGCTCGGCCGCACCGGAGCGATGATCATGCACGTTCGTCCGGGCACGTGCGCCTCCGACGAGTTCCGTCTTCGGCTCCTGTTCGAGACCGGCGCCTGCGTGTTCTCCTCTCCCGCCGACCTGGGCCACTTCTGCACGGTCGCGCTCGCTGCCGCGTTCGAGATCGCACCCTCGGAGCCGATCGGACCACATCATGCCGCCGCCGAGGCGAACGACGAGCCTGTCGTTCGTGCGACCGCGTCCTCACACGAAGACCTCCTCGATGAACTCGGCCGGCTCCCGGGACGGATCGGCGCGTTCGCGTTCTACCGCACGGTCGACAGCGACGTCGCCCGCACGGAGCTCACGCGAGCAGCTGTCACGACCCTCGCCTTCGAGTACTCATCGTCGACGAGGTCGACCCGATCGTGCTCGACGTTGTGGACGATATCGCGAGCGACGGCGGGGGGCTCGATGCTCGCGCGCTCCACCACGCCGCCCGCGAGCTCCTCGCGGAGAGATTCGCGAACCTCGCCGGTGACGGCGCACGCGTCAGGGTCGCGATCGAAGCCGGCCCTCCCCTGACGATCCGCGTGACGACGTGAACGCGGCAGGGCCGGTCGGTCGCCGGCGCAAGCGCGACGTCCACTCAGACGACGAGCGAGACGAGCTTCCCGGAGACCACGATCGTCTTCCGCAGCTCCTTCCCGGCGACGTGCGACTGCACCCGCTCCGAGGCGAGCGCGAGCGCGAGCAATTCGGCGTCTTCGATCGTCGCGGCGACCGTGAGTCGATCGCGAACCTTGCCGTTCACCTGCACGACGATCTCGACCTCGTCCTGGACGAGAAGCGCGGGATCGGCCGCCGGCCATGGCTGCTCCCACAGCCTCTCTCTACCGAGCGCGCCCCACAGCTCCTCCGCCACGTGCGGCGCATACGGCTGGATCAGCGATACGGCCGTCTCTGCCGCGAACCGCGCGTCCCGGCCGGACGTGTCCTTCGAGAGCTCGTTGACGAGCTCCATCACGGCTGAGATGCCGGTGTTGAACGCGTAGCGGCGGCCGATGTCGTCGGTCGCCTTGGCAATCACCGCATGCGCCTTGCGGGCGAGCGGCCCGTTCTCAGGCTCGCCACGCGGCGCGACCGCCGCAACCTCGTGGACGACCCGCCAGAGACGCCGGATGAACCGGCTCATGCCCTCGGCTGCCTCCTCGGTCCACTCCATGTCCTCGTTCGCCGGGCCGAGGAAGAGAATGCACATGCGGACGGCGTCCGCGCCGTAGCGCTCGACGAACGTGTCCGGCCCGACAGCGCCGCCCGAGCGCTTCGAGATCTTGGTGTTCCCGAGCGTCACCCACCCGTTCGAGAAGAAGCTCCGAAACGGCTCCCGGAAGCCGACGTACCCGAGGTCGTTCAGAACCTTTGTCCAGAACCGCGCGTAGATCATGTGCATCGTCGCGTGGTCGACTCCTCCGATGTAGAGGTCGACCGGGTTCCAGAAGTCGACGACCTCGCGAGAGAACGGGGCCTCGTCGTTGTCCACGTCGCAATAGCGAAGGAAGTACCACGAGGAATCGACGAACGTGTCCATCGTCTCGACCTCGCGCCGCCCCGGCCCACCGCAGCGCGGGCACGGCACGTTCACCCAGTCCTCCGCCTGCGCGAGCGGTGGCCGACCCTGCGGCTTGTAGTCCTCGACCTCCGGCAGCACGACGGGAAGCTCGTCGTCCGGGACAGGGACGATGCCGCACGCATCGCAGTAGACGACCGGAATCGGGCAACCCCAGTAGCGCTGCCGTGAGAAGCCCCAGTCGCGCAGTCGGAAGTTGACCGCGAACTGACCCTTCCCGTCCGCTTCGAGCCTCTCGACGATGCGGCGGCCGCCCTCGGGGGCCAGAAGACCGTCGACGTCACCCGAGTTGACGAGAACCTCACCCTCGGTGTGAGACGTCTGCGGCAGGTCTCCCTCCACCTCGTCGGCGGCAGGGCGGATGACCTGGCGCACCGGCAGTCCGAACGTCTGGGCGAACTCGAAATCGCGGGTGTCGTGCGCAGGCACCGCCATGATCGCGCCCGTGCCGTAGTCGGACAGGACGTAGTCCGCGACAAAGACCGGCAGCCGCTCGTCGTTCACCGGGTTGACGACGTGCAGGCCGGTGGAGACGCCCGTCTTCTCGGTCGCTGCGGCGCGCTCTTCCGTCTTCTTCGCCGCGGCGCGGCGAACGTACTCGCGCACGTCCTCCGAATCGACGCGCGAGACCAGCTCGTGCTCCGGGGCGAGCACGAAGAACGTCGCGCCGTAAAGCGTGTCGGGACGCGTCGTGAACACCGTCACGTCCTCGTCCCACTCCTCGATCCGGAAGACGACCTCGGCGCCCTCCGAGCGGCCGATCCAGTTGCGCTGCCGCGCCTTGATCGACTCGGGCCAGTCGACGGTCTCGAGGTCGTCGAGGAGTGCCTGCGCGTAGTCCGTGATCCGGAAGAACCACTGTTCCATCACCCGCGACTCGACGAGCGCCCCACATCGCTCGCAGGTGCCGTCGGCAAGCACCTGCTCGTTCGCGACGACCGTCTGATCGTTCGGGCACCACTTCACCGGCGCACCCTTGCGGTACGCGAGACCTTGCTCGAGGAAGCGGAGGAACTGCCACTGCTGCCAGCGGTAGTAGCCGGGATCATGGGTGGAGAGCTCACGCGGCCAGTCGAGCCACCAGCCGATCCGCCGCATCGAGGCGCGGATGTTGACGATGTTCCGCTCCGTGATCGGGCGTGGGTGCCCACCCTCTTTGATGGCAGCGTTCTCCGCCGGCAGCCCGAAGGCGTCGAAGCCCATCGGGTGGAGCACTCGATGGCCGTTGCGGCGGCGGAAGTGGGTGACGACGTCGCCGATCGTGTAGACGAGCATGTGACCCATGTGCAGGTTGCCCGACGGGTACGGGAGCATCTCGAGCACGTAGGACTTCTTGCTGTCGCCTGCGGCGAGCTCCGCCGGATCCGGGTTCGGCACGTGGAAGGACTGCTCGTCGTCCCAGACCTTCTGCCACTTCAGCTCGATCGATTGTGGGTCGTAGCGATCCATCGTCTCCGTCATCTTCGTCGCCTCGGTCGGAAATCCGGGTACAAAAAAACCTCTCGTACGAGAGGCTTCAGGGGGAGAGCGCCGCGGCGTCCGCCGCACATGTCTCCTGAACTACGAAAGAAGCAGCACCATCACTTGCATCGTACCACCGGCGCCGTCCGGCGACCACGTCGTCCTGCCCCGCCGCGTCGGGCGGCCGAGTACGCTGAGACCACGCGATCAACGACACAGGGAGAACGGACGATGCCGCTCGTATCGATGCGCCAACTCCTCGACGAGGCCGCCCGCGGTGGCTACGGCGTCGGGGCCTTCAACGTCAACAACATGGAGCAGATCCAGGCGATCATGGAGGCGGCGCGCGAGACGTCCTCGCCGGTGATCGTCCAAGCCTCGCGCGGGGCCCGCTCGTACACGAACGACCTCTTCCTCTGGCACCTGATGCAGGCCGCCGCAGAGCTGTACCCGGAGATCCCCGTCGCGCTGCATCTCGATCACGGCAACGAGCCGGAGACGTGCTTCTCGGCGATCGACCTCGGCTTCACGAGCGTGATGATGGACGGCTCACTCGAGGCGGACGGAAAGACGCCCGCGTCGTTCGAGTACAACGTCGCCGTGACGAAGGAGGTCGTCGCCTACGCGCATGCACGAGGGGTGACCGTCGAGGGCGAGCTCGGCACGCTCGGGGGAATCGAGGACGGCCACGGCTCCGGCGAGGTGCACCTGACGGATCCGGACGAGGCCGTCGAGTTCGTAGCAGCGACGGAAATCGACGCCCTCGCCGTCGCGATCGGCACGTCGCACGGCGCGTACAAGTTCGCCGAGGCTCCCACGGGAGAGGTGCTCAAGATGGACCTGATCGAGGAGATCCACCGCCGGCTCCCGGAGACACACCTCGTCATGCACGGCTCGTCCAGCGTTCCGCCCGCTCTCGTCGAGCAGATCAACCGCTTCGGCGGCTCGCTCAAGCCCGCCTGGGGCGTTCCCGTCGAGGAGATCCAGCTCGGCATCCGAAACGGCGTCCGCAAGATCAACGTGGACACCGACTCCCGGCTCGCGGTGACGGCCGCTATCCGCAAGGTGTTCGTCGAGTCACCGGAGAAATTCGACCCGCGCGACTACCTCAAGCCGGCCCGCGCCGCGATGCAGGAGCTGATTGCGGGGCGGATGCGCGACTTCGGCCAGGCCGGTCACGCAGGCGCCTACGAGCCCATCTCGCTCGAGGAGATGAAGGCCCGATACGCCGCCGCGACCGTGACGTCGTAGCGGACGGCATCGGCAGCGACGCGTTGGAGCTCTTCCCCGATTCCGCCGCGCTCGACGGTGCCGAGCTCTCGCTCGGAGGCGTACCGGTGGAGGCGCTCGCGAGCGAGTTCGGGACGCCGCTCGTCGTCTACTGCGAGGCGACGCTACGGGCGAGGGCGCGGGCGCTGAGAGCTGCCGTGGAGGGTGGTCACGTCGCATTCGGGACGAAGGCGTTCGCGAACGTGGCCGTACTGAGGCTCCTGCGCGAAGAAGGCCTCGGCGCGGACGTCGCGTCGGCAGGTGAGCTCGCGTTCGCACGGGCGGCGGGCTTCGCAGGCGAAGAGATCGTCGTCCACGGGAACAACAAGGACACGGCGTTGCTCGCCGAGGCTGCGCTCGAGGGCGCGACCGTCGTTCTCGACGCACCGGACGAGGCCGAGCTCGCCGCGGCGACGGGCGTTCGCCGCGTGCTCGTGCGCGTGACGCTCGGAGTCGATGCCGACACGCATGAGGCGATCAGAACCGGCCACCACGGCTCGAAGTTCGGGCTGCCCCCGGCGCAAGCGCGCGTCCTGATCGAAGACGCTCTCGAGCGCGGGCTCGACGTCCTCGGCTTGCACGTGCACATCGGCTCGCAACTCGCCGATTTCGACGCTCAGGCCGAGACCATCGTGCGCCTCGCCTCGTTCGCCGCCTCGTGCCGCGATTCGCTCGGCTGGACGCCGAGGATCGCCGATCTCGGCGGGGGTTTCGGGATTCGCCACAACCTCGACGAGCACGCGCCGGATGCAGCGGTTCTCGCGGCGAGTGCCGTCGAGACCGCCCGGGTCGCCTTCGCCGAGGCCGGATTGCCGGAGCCGAACGTCTGGCTCGAGCCGGGTCGCTCGCTCGTCGGCACGGCCGGAGTGACGCTCTACCGGGTCGGCGCCGTCAAGCGGCTCCCCGATCGCACGTGGGTTGCGGTCGACGGCGGCATGTCGGACAACCCGCGGCCGCAGCTGTACGACGCCGTCTACACCGCTCTCTCGGCAGGGCGGGCCAACGAGCCTGCCGACGAGCGCGTCAGCATCGCGGGGATGCATTGCGAGTCGGGCGACGTTCTCATCGATGACGTCTCGCTTCCGAGCCCCCGGCGCGGAGATCTCCTCGCCGTGCCGGCGACGGGCGCGTACAGCCTCGCGATGGCGTCGAACTACAACGGTGTCACGCGCCCGGCGGCAGTCCTCGTGCGTGACGGCGAGGCACGGCTGATCCGCATGCGCGAGACGATCGCCGATCTCCTGCGCGCGGAGGTCTGATCACGGCGACGCCCCTTGAGGACGCGGCTGTCCTCGCCCCGGTGTTCCGCGACTCCGAGGGCATTCTCCGGATGGTGCTGCTCGTGCGGACCGACCGCGGGATCCACGGAGGGCAGATCGGCCTGCCCGGCGGGCGCCCCGAGCCGGAGGATCGCGACTTCCTGGCCACTGCGCTTCGAGAAGCCGAGGAGGAGATCGGCCTCCCGCCCGCTCGCGTCGAGGTGCTCGCAGCGCTCGAGCCGCTCGAGACGATGGCGACCGGCTGGCGCGTTCACCCGTTCCTCGGCCTGGTGCCGGGGGACGTCCCATGGCGGCTCCAGCCGGAGGAGGTCGCACGACTGCTGACCCCCGACGTCGAGATGCTCGGCGATCCGACGCAGCGAAGCCGTCTCCCGTTTACCTCAGCCCACTTCCCGAGGCCGATCGAGGTCGACGGCATCGACGTCGACGGCCATGTCCTCTGGGGCATGACGCTCCGGCTGCTCGACGACCTCGTACCGCGCCTCCTCGCCGCCGAGTGGGACGTGTAATCCCACTGTGCCGGGCCGCTCGGCCACGGCCGCGGACGATCACGGCTGGGCGCTCGCGGTTTGCTCGGGAAGTCTCGTCTCGCCCGACGATGCCGTCGTCCACGTCGTCGTGGCTCGAGTGTCGTTCCAGGCGGTCAGAGCGAGGCAGCCGAGCGCACCGTAGCCGAGCACGTCGACCGGCGTGTCGTTGACGATTACCGAGACACCGATCGCAACGAGCATCGCCACGATCACGGGGCTGCGGCGACCCCTCCAGCCGAGCCAGCCGAGACCGCCGAGCCCCGTGATGCAGAAGAGCAAGGTCTGCGTGCTCGTCGTGGCGTCGGCCCAGGAGATCCGCGCCCTCCTGTCGAGATCGTCGAACAACCCTCCCGGCCCCCCACCAAGAGCGTCGGTGACATGACTCGAGCCACCGAGGAGCGCATCGACACCGACGAGTGCGAGGCCGGAAGCCACGACGACGAGCAGTCCGACAACGACGCGAAGCGGCGTCAGTCGCGCTCCAAGCCGCGCCCCGAGGAGCACGGCGAACGCGGCCAGGACGACGAGCACGCCGCCGCCATCCGCTCCTGCACGACTCGACCCGACGGTCACGAGCAGAAGGACGCCGATCAGAAGCGCGCCAACGAGACCGACGAGGGTCGCTGCTGCGAGCGTCGGTACGAGGACGAGGGTTTCGACCTCGTTCGTGACGCCGAAGAACCTGCCGCCACCGTCCGGGTGCGGCCCGATGACCGCGAGGGCGCTGACCTCGGGCCAGGCGACGAGGACGACGAGGAACGCCACCAGGAGACCGACGATCGCGGGGACGAGCACCTCGCGGCGGAGGGCGAGAAGAAGCGAAACGGCTCCGGCCGCGACTGCCAGGATGCTGATCACCGTTGCACGGTCGTCGACGCCGAACGCCCGGAGCAGAATCGCCGCCGCGAGCGACACCGGAGGAACGAGGATCGCGGCTCGTCCGGCGAGCGCCGACCCGGCAAGGACGCCGAGGCACGAGAACGCGACCAGCCAACCGATGAGCGCGAGCGTGGCTCCCTTCCGCGCATCGCGAGCCTGCGAGAGGTCGAGATCGAGGCGAGCGAGCGTCGCTGCTGGCTGCGGATCCGGGCGGGAGCGAAGTCGGGGGGACGAGCCGGCGGCGATCGCAGCAGCGCTCGGCGCGATATCCGCAAGCGAGACGAGGCCGTCGATGCGTGTCGATCTGGACGTGAGGAGCCCGCTGTAGCCCGGGCCGACGACCGCGACCGGGTATCTGGTGACATTGGCGCGCCGGCCGTTCGGCGGCAACGCAACGTAGATCGTGGTCTCCGCGGGCGCGTCGGCGAGCTTGAGCGTCGGCTTGGCGTCGAGTTCGACGAGGGACGACACGACCTGCCCGCTGACGAGAGATGCGAGTGCACGCTCGCCGGAGACGGTCGAGCCGGCACCCGGCACGAACAACCCGACGGCCCCGCGACCGGCGTACTCGTGCGGGTCGAAATCCGGCACGACGATCACGGCAACGCGCTCCGAGGCGTGGGCTGCCGCGGGGACCGAGACAGCGACGACACTCGCTACGGCGAGCGCAACGGCGCACAGCGACCGCCGCCCTCCCAGGCGGTGCCGCCTGCGGATCGGGTCAAGGGGCACGCGCGGATGGTACTGGCGCCTCCACGCGTTTCACCGCGTCATCGTCGCCCGATAGACGCCGTCGCCCTCGCTGGCCCTGCCTGCGAGCTCGAGCTCGATCAGAGCCGCCGCAACCTCGCCCGGTGCAAGGCCGGCGTCACGGGCGAGCTCGTCGATGCTCGCCGGGCCGTCACCGAGATGGTCCAGAACGACCGCCGCGACGCCGCCCGGTGGCTCCGAAGGCTCCGCGGGCAGCTCGATCCCGTACGCCTCGAGCACGTCGGCTGCCGCTGTCACCGGTGTCGCGCCGAGGCGGAGAAGCGCGTTCGACCCCGCCGAGACCGCTGACGTGATCTCACCCGGGACGACCATCACCTCGCGGCCGTCCTCGAGGGCGAAGTCGGCGGTGATGAGCGCACCCGACCGCTCGCGCGCCTCGACGACGACGGTCGCGGCGCAGAGGCCGGCAATGATCCTGTTGCGAGCGGGAAATCGCCAGGGAGCGGGCTCGATGCCCGGCTCGTATTCGGAGACGATCAAGCCCTGCTCGACAATGCGCGCTGCGAGCTCACGATGCGCGGCCGGGTAGTCTCGGTCGATCCCACAGCCAAGAACGGCCACCGTTACTCCGCCTGCCTCGAGCGCGCCGCGGTGCGCTTCGCCATCGATTCCCCTCGCCATGCCGCTGACGACCACGAGCCCTGCGGCCGCAAGCTCGCGGCCGAGCGTCCGCGCGACCGACCGGCCGTACGACGAGCAGGCACGAGCTCCGACGACCGCAACGGACGGGCGACCGAGCACCTCGGGCGACGCCTCTCCGCGCAGCCAGAGCGCGGGCGGCGGATCCGGGATCGCGCGGAGCAACGGCGGATAGTCGCCGACGCCACGCCGCAATCGACGAATCGTCATACCGCGGAGACCCCGACCGGCGATCGATACGAGAGCGCCTCGGCGAGGTGCTCCGGCAGGACCGTATCGGCACCCGCAAGAGCGGCGATCGTGCGCGCCACCCGGGCGACGCGCGCCCGCCCCCGGCCCGACAGCGGCACGTGCTCGACTGCGCGGTCGAGTAGTGTCGAGGCCGCCTCGGTGCGTCGAAGCACATCACCGTCCCTGAGTCGCGCCCTCCCCGCCACGACGCGCGCTCTCACGGCCGACGAGGGCTCACCGGGTGGCGCCGCCAGCTCCTCCGCCCGGGGCCGGGGCATCGCGACGACGAGGTCGAACCGGTCGAGCAGCGCGCGCGACACCTTCTCGCGATAGGCAGCGACACGCTGGGGGCTGCAGCCACAGCCTGCGGCCGGGTCTCCACGACCGCCGCAGGGACAGAGGTTCATCGTTGCCACGAGACGAAAGCGCGCCGGGAACAACGCGTGGCCACCGACACGGGCGACCGAGACGACACCGTCCTCGAGCGGCTGGCGCAGCGACTCGAGCACCGGCCTCGGGAACTCCGGGAGCTCGTCGAGCAGGAGCACACCGCGATGGGCGAGGCTCGCCTCACCCGGCCGCGGCACCGCTCCGCCGCCGACGATGGCAGCCGCCGACGCACCGTGATGTGGAGCTCGAAACGGCGGCACGAGCATGATCGGTCGTCCGGGGGGAAGCGTTCCGGCGACCGAGTGGATGCGCGTCACCTCGAGGGCCTCGTCTCTCGTGAGCGGCGGCAGGATGCCGGGCAGCCGCCGGCCGAGCATCGTCTTGCCGGTGCCGGGCGGGCCGGCGAGCAGGACGTTGTGGTCGCCCGCCGCGGCGATCTCGAGCGCTCGCCGTCCGCGTTCCTGCCCTCGAACCTCAGCGAGGTCGGGCACGAACGGCTCCTCGAGATCGTCGCTGTCCGGCGGGCTCGCGAACCGGATCTCCTCCTCGCCTCGGAGGTACGCGACCGCCTGGGCGAGATGGGAGACGGGGACGACGTCGATGCCTGCGAGCGCCGCTTCCGGAGCGGATTCTGTCGCGCAGATGAGCCGCTTCAGGCCCGCACGATGCACTCCCTCGGCAACCGCGATCGTGCCCGCGACCGGTCGCACGCGACCATCCAGTGAGAGCTCGCCGACGCAGGCGTGATCGAGCAGTCGCGCCGGAGCAAGCTGATGCGAACCTGCCAGCACGGCCAACGCGATCGGGAGATCGAATCCCGAGCCCTCCTTGCGGAGCGCCGCCGGGGCGAGGTTGACGGTGATCCGGTTCCGTGCCGGCCACGGGAGCATGGCGTTGACGATCCCGCTCTGCACCCGATGCTTCGCCTCCTGGCAGGCTCGGTCGGCGAGCCCGACGATCGAGAACGCGGGGAGATCGGACGACACGAGGTGGGCTTCGACGTCGACGCGCCGCGGCTCGAGGCCGACGACGGTGGAGGTAATGGCTCGGGAGACCACACCCCCGACGCTACGCCCGAACCCGTCACCCGTCCGTCTCGGCTCTGTGCCGAGAGTGAAACGATCGCTCCCCGCTCAGCGAGCGACGGCGACGAGGATCGACTCGTAGTACTCGCCGGCTCTGCGACCCGTGCGACGGTTGACATGCCGCTCGTGACGGTCGACGAGCCTCAGCCCGGCACGCTGGAGGATCTCCGGGTAGAGATCGCGTCGATCGTTGACGACGATGCAGACGCGGCCTCCGAGCCCGAGTGACAGCCGGGCGTTTTCGAGCACCGCAGCGACACCGTCGACGTATTCCTCGATTGCAGCCCTGCCGGTGCCCCGCGCCGGTCGCCCGAGCTCGAGATCGTGACGCTGGTCGATCCCGAGCAGCTCGTAGGCATACCGATGCTGCTCGTGGTAGTCGATCAGCCCGGGGTACGGGGGCGAGGTGATGACGCCGTCGTAGGGTCCACCGAGATCGATCGACCGGGCGTCGCCGTGGAGCACGCTGGCGACCGAGTCGTCCGCACGCGCCGCCGCGAACGTCTCGATCCGATCGAGCGTGTCGAGCGTGTAGCGCAGGAGGAACCGACGTGCCGCTTCGACCGGACGACACTCGCGCCGGTGCTTGAAGCACCAGTACGGCTCGAGCTGCGGCGCCCGCGGGAACTCGAGGTCGAAATGCGCCGTGCGCCGTGCCGAGCGGGCAGAACGCGCCAGCACGATGCGAAGAACGTCCGCGGACCCGACGTGATCGATCAGGCCGCGGAAGTGAAGGAGCTCCTCGGCGGCGGTTGGGGCGTACCACGTGCGGATGTATCCCGTCGCGCGACGCGGGTAGCGACCCCGCGGCTGGAAGGACTCCATCTCGGCGTGAGCCCAGAGGAGGTCGCGGCGAAGGGCCTCGAGGTTGTAGGGGCGCGTCTTGACCCGCGCGAGCAGGGCGTTGAAGCCGGCGATGTCGATGCCCGTCGCGTCGTATCCGGATTCGAGTGACTGGACGAGCGTCGTCCCCGAGCCGGCGAAGGGGTCGAGCACGCGACCGCCGGCCCTGACGTGCCGGGCGAGGAGCGTCTCGACGAGCTGGGGAATGAACTTCCCGAGGTACGGGTGCAGCCGGTGAACATGCTTTGTTCGCTCGCGCTCGGGGAGCGTCGCCTCCGACCACGAGAGCTCGAGATCGTGTTCCGCGTAGAGCGCTTCCTGGGTGGCCGCCACACGACCGGGTTCGCCGCGAGGCTCGCGTCTCCTCGGTTCGACGCCGTCGTGGCGAGCGCCCGGAGCCGCTGGTCGCGCCTGCGTTACTCCTCTGCGAGTGCAGTCGGGACGCGGGTCAGCCGACCCTGATCGACCGCGATCACCTCGAACCCGACCCGCACCCCCGGCTCCTGCGGGTTACGAGAGAGCCAGACCTGCGCGGCACGGCGCACACGACGGCGCTTCTCGGCGTCGACGGCACCGATCGCGCCGCCGAACCCCACGCCGCGGCGCTCCTTGACCTCGACGAAGGTCAGCTCCCGTCCCCGTCGCACGATCAGGTCCAGCTCGTTGCGGCCGGCGCGCACGTTCGTCCCGATGATCCGGTAGCCGCGCAGCCGGTAGTGCCACCGCGCGCGGCGTTCGCCGCTGTTCACGCCGCAGGCTCGAGCTCGGTCTCTATCGGGTCGGAGGTTCGCCCATAGCACTTTGCGGCGTACGAGAGGCGGTGCTGCTCACAGGGACCGTGTTCTCGCACCGCGGCCGAGTGGAACGCGGTGATGTAGCCGACATGCCGCGAGAAGCCGTAGCGCGGATGCAGTGCGTCGAGACGGCGCATGATGCGGTCGCGCGTGACCTTTGCGACGATCGAGGCGGCCGCGATCGCCGCACTCTGCGTGTCCCCGTCGACGACCGCACGGTGTGGCGGGGCGAGCGGCCCGAGCCTGAAGCCGTCGACGAGACAGATATCCGCCCGCGGTGCGAGATCGGCCAGGACGGCGCGAAGCCCACCGAGGTTCGAGCGGTGCAGCCCGTGGCGATCGATATCGCAGGCAGGGATGATGCGCACCGAGACCTGCGCGGAGGCGGCGAGGACGGCCCGGAGGAGCTTCTCGCGAATCTCGGGCTCGACCTGCTTCGAATCGTTGAGGAGCGCAAGCGGTCGGGTTCGGGCTCCCTCGAGCGCCGCGTAGTCAAACAGGACACCTGCGACGACGAGCGGGCCTGCCAGCGAGCCCCGGCCGGCCTCGTCCGCGCCAGCGACGTGGCGAACGCCGAGGCGACGGTCGTAGCGCAAGAGCCGCTGTCCGCTGAGAATGGCCATCCGTGTCGGAGGATATCGCTCGACCCGGAACGTGTTCGTGCCGGTTTCGTGCCCTCTCCGTGACAAGTCGTCCTCAGAACGAGAGAATGCAGCCGGCGTTCTCGCGCTCCAGGGCCACCTCCCAGCCGGCGTTTTTCAGCGTCGCGCGGTACCAGTCGCAGCCGCCCTTGCGACGCCGGGCGGCGCAGATGAAGACGTCCGCATCCTGCTCGATGAACCACGGCGCCGGGTTGTCCGTGCACCGCGTTCGTGATGCATCGTAGTCTGCGGCGGCGAGCGCCTCCTCGACGGCAGTCCGGGCTCCGGTCTCACGCGCGGACTCGGCACCGCACCCGACGACGAAGGCCGCCGCCACGAGAACAACGATAAGTCCGGTGAAGCGCACACGAAGCACGCTAGCGGGCAAGAGCCCTCTAGGACTGGCGCAGCTCGCGGATGCGCGCCTTCTTGCCGACGCGCCCGCGGATGTAGTACAGCTTTGCGCGATTCACATCACCGATCATCGCGACTTCGAGCTTCTCGATCTTCGGCGAGTGGAGCGGAAAGGTGCGCTCGACGCCGACACCGAACGACTGCTTGCGAACGGTGAATGTCTCGCGCGCTCCCGATCCCTGGCGCTTGATCACGACGCCCTCGAACACCTGGATGCGCTGCCGGGTTCCCTCGATCACCTTGAAGTGAACACGAACCGTGTCGCCCGCCTTGAAGACCGGGACGTCGCGCAACTGCGCCTGCTCGATGCTCTGGATGATTGTGCTCATGGGAAGATGCGCCCGCGGCATACGTGCCGTCGGCCGGGTGCGGAGTGTAGCGGAAGCCGTGAGGGCGGGTTCCTCGGGAACCGCCGTGCCCGTGGCCGGCGGGCCGGCCTCTTCAGGATCGCGCGAAGCGCGCGAACAATGCACCGAGGGAAGGCGCGACACGATCTTCGATCGCTCCCTGCCTATGGCCGGCGGGCCGGCCTCTTCAGGATCGCGCGAAGCGCGCAAAGGAGTCGACTGAGCGAAGGTGCGATACGCTTTTTGATCGCACCTTCGCTCAGTGCAGCGAGATGCGCTTCGGCGGCCAGTAGGTGGCGAAGACCTTGCCGATCAGGTTCGCGCGCGGCACCGTGCCCCACATCCGCGAATCGCACGACTGCGCGCGGTTGTCCCCCATCATGAAGTAGTTCCCGGGCTTGACCTTGGCAGGGCCGAACGCCCCGACCGCGCCGCGACGGGCCTCCTCGATGTACGGCTCCTTCAGCGGCCTGCCGTTGATGTAGACGTAGCCGTCGCCTTGACGCAGGCGCACCTCGACGGTGTCGCCCGGTAGCCCGATCAGCCGTTTCACGAACGTGCCGCCTGCGCCGCACTTGGCCTGCGCGGCTGGTGGGGTCTCGAAGACGACGATCTCGCCTCGCCGAGGCTCGCGCAACCGGTAGAGAAAGCGGTTCGCGAGCACGCGATCCGAGAGATCGATGGGACCGAACGACCCGGTCTCGCAGCCCGGAGCCGGCTGCGAGCAGTGCAGCGTCGGCTCCATCGACGACGACGGGATCCGATACGGGTTGACGATGAATGCCTTCACGAGCAGGACGATCGCGATCGCGCCCGCGATCGTGACGACCCAGTCGATCGTGACGCGAAGCCCGTCCGGCAGGCCACGCGTGAGCCGATCGACGGGGTTACGGGAACGGCGCTCGGGGCGAGGCGGAGGCGTCGGGACAGGCGTGGACGTGTGGAAGTACGGTTCGTCGCCGTTCCCGGAGATGTCGCCTGAGGGCGGAGTCGGCCAGCCGTAACCATCCGACGGTTCGCCCGGGACGGGAGGGGTCAGCGGCGTCGAGACGATCGGTGGAATGGCCGCCCTGACGGGGGCCGGGTCAACGGACGAGGGCTCGGCGCTCGCCGGTGGCCCTGCCGCGGGGGGCGCCCAGGGATCGGGTTTCCCGTCTTCCGCCTTGTCGGGAGGCTCGTCGACGCCGCTCATACGGCGCTTCGCAGTCGACTCTGCTCGGCCCGCCAGCTGTCGATCCGGGCATGGTTCCCCGACAGCAGCACGTCGGGAACCTCCCAGCCGTGGAACTCCGCGGGTCGCGTGTAGTGAGGGTATTCGATGCCGCCGTCGAGGGCCTCGCTGAAACTCTCGTGCTCTCCGGATCCGTCCGCAAGGGCGCCGGGTAGGCGCCGCGCAACCGCGTCGACGAGGATCATCGCCGGGAGCTCGCCCCCCGAGAGGACGTATGGCCCGATCGAGACGGCGTCCGTGCACAGGTGATCGACGATGCGCGCATCGAAGCCCTCGAAACGGGATGACAGGACGGCGATCCCCGGCTCGCACGCGAGCTCCTCGACGAGCGCCTGATCGAGCTGGCGGCCCTGGGGCGTGAGCGCGATGACCCGTGCGGGGCGCTCGTCACCGTAGATCGCGTCGAGGGCGGCCGCGACGACGTCGACCCGGAGGACCATGCCTGCACCACCGCCGTACGGCGAGTCGTCCACCTGGCCAGCGCGCAGCGGCGTCGTGTCCCGGTAGTTGAAGAGCCGCAGATCGAGCTCCGTCCCGAGCACGGTCGCGACGGGCTTCTGCTCCGTCAGCCAGCCGAAGGCATGCGGAACCTGGGTAAAGACGTCGAGACGCACGGAGGCAGGGTAACCGTCAAAGGATGAAGCCCGGGTTGAGAACAACGACGCCTCTCTCCCGGTCGATCGAGTGGATCGCATCCTCGATCATCGGCACGAGGGTGCCGTCACCGAGCTCGAGGTTGTCGTTTGCGGGGCCTGGAAGGAGATCCTTCACCGTTCCACACCTCCTCCCACCCACCTCCTCAACCCGCAGGCCGATGAGCTCGAACGCGTAGTACTCGTCGTCCGGCAGCGGAGGCAGCTGGCCGCGGCGAACCATCAACGTCCGCCCGCGCTCGACGCTGCGGTCGAGCCGGATCGCGTGCCGTCCGCGACCGACGCGGCGGGAGACGACGACCTTCGCCGGCACGCCGTCGACGGTCAACTCGGCTCCGATCGCATACCGAGCCGGGTCATCACTTCCCTGCTCGACGACGAACGCGCCGTCGAGACCGTGCGGGCGGCCGACGCGGCCGACCGGCACGTACTCCTCGTCCGTGGTCAGTCGACGATCTCCAGGACGACGCGACGGTCGTCTCGCGCCCCACTCGCGCGAACCACCGTGCGGAGCGCTCGCGCGATGCGTCCCTGACGGCCGATCACCTTTCCGACATCGTCCGGCGCGACGTGAAGGCGGAGCACGAGAACGTCGTCGCGCTCGACCGACTCGACCACCACGGCGGACGGGTCGTCGACGAGATGCCGAGCGATCCAGGCGAGCAGGTCTGCCACCGAACTAGAGGCCCGCGACGTGCATCAGGAGTCGGACGCGCCGATGCCGGCGACCTTGATGAGCTTTGCGACCGGATCACTCGGCTGCGCGCCCTTGGCGAGCCACTCCTTGACCTTGGTCTCGTCGAGCTCGACGGTCGACGGGTCGGTCTGCGGGTTGTAACGACCGATGATCTCGATAAACCGGCCGTCGCGCGGCGAGCGCGAGTCGGCCACAACGACACGGTAGATCGGGTTCTTCTTCGAACCGATCCGTGCCAACCTCATCCGAACAGCCATTCGTCTCCTTTTAGGGGGTCAGCTCTTGCATTCCGACACGAGATCAGACCGTGCATCGATGACGAATGCCGAAATGCAGGACCTGACCCCTGGGATTGTGCCGATCATCGGCGCGTCTTGCCGCCGGTCAGCTCGGGCGGCAGCCCGGGCATCTTGCCCTTTCCCATCTGCTTCATCATCTTCTGCATCTGCTTCCGGGCCGCGAGAAGCTTGTTGACATCGTCGATCGTCGTGCCGCTGCCCGCTGCGATCCGGCGGCGGCGCGGTCCGTTGATGATCAACGGCGAGCGGCGCTCATGCGGTGTCATGGAGAGGACGATCGCCTCGACGCGCGCCATCTGGGCCTCGTCGATGTCGATCCCGTCGAGTTGCTGGCCGATCCCGGGGAGCATCTTCAGGATCCCCTTGACAGGCCCCATCTTGCGCAGCATCCGGTAGCTCGCGAGGAAGTCGTCGAACGTGAACTCGCCCGCGCGCATTCGGCGTTCCATCTCGGCCTGGTCGTCCTCCGCGACGGCCGCCTCGGCCTTCTCGATCAGCGTCAGCACGTCACCCATGCCGAGGATCCGCGACGCCATCCTGTCGGGGTGGAAGACCTCGAGCTGGTCGAGCTTCTCGCCGACGGAGGCGAACTTGATCGGCTTGCCCGTGATCGCCTTGACCGAGAGCGCAGCGCCGCCGCGCGCGTCGCCGTCGAGCTTCGTCAGCACGACGCCGTCGAACGCGACGCGCTCCTGGAAGGCCTCGGCGACGTTGACCGCCTCCTGCCCTGTCATCGCGTCGAGGACGAGAAGGATGTTGAGCGGCTTGACGGCCTCGCTGATGCGCGCGAGTTCGTCCATCAGCGCCTCGTCGACGTTCAGGCGCCCCGCCGTGTCGACGATGACCACGTCGAGGCCGTCCGCCTTGGCACGCTCGAGGCCGTCGACAGCTGCCCGAACGGGATCCTGTGTCTCGGTGCGGTACACGGGAATCGAGATCTGCTTGCCGAGCTGCTCCAGCTGGTCGATCGCAGCCGGACGCTGCAGGTCCGCGGCCACGAGCCCGGGCTGCTTACCCTGGCGCCGCAGATGAAGAGCGAGCTTGGCCGACGTGGTCGTCTTGCCGGATCCCTGGAGACCCGTCATCAGGATCACGGTCGGCGGCCGCCCGAAGGCGAGCTGTGAATCGCCCGTGCCCATCAATTCCGCGAGACGATCGTGCACGAGCTTGACGACCTGCTGGCCGGCATCGAGGCCCCTGAGGATGTCGTCTCCGAGTGCGTCGGCCTTGACGCCGGCGACGAAGTCCCTCACGACCTGGAAGTTGACGTCGGCCTCGAGAAGGGCGAGCCGGATCTCACGCATCGCCTTGTTGACGGTGTCCTCGTCGAGCCGCTTGGCGCGGCCGAGCTCACCCAGGGTCGCCTGGAGCCGGTCGGAGAGAGCGTCGAACACGGCCGTGAAGTGTACGGGTGCTCGCGTGCGCTACGACGCGAGCGCCGAGCGGGCAATGCCCGCCGGCAAGGAGACCGAGCCGATGCGCTCGATCATGTCGAGGTCGGCCGCGTACAGGTTGTGAAGCGGCTCGAGGCGGTACGAGAGTGGATCCTTCACGTCCTGGGCCTCGAGCGCGGGCTTGAGACGCCCCTCGACGTACCCCTCGGCTGCCTGGGGCGTCTGCCAGATCTCGACGACGTTCACGGCGCCAACGCCCTCGGTTGCGACGTGAAGCAGCAGTCCGGCCGGCGGGTTGGCATCCAGGCCGAGCGCCACCATCATCTGGTCGTAACGCTCGAGACTCAGCTCGGGGACACGCATGAACAAGGCCATGGCCATTTCGCAACCTCCCTGAAGACGCCGGGGACGGGACGACTATTCAGGATACGCGTTCGGAGGCGTCTTGGGAAGGTCAGCCCGCTACAAGAGCGCGCGCGAACTCCCGCGGGTCGAACGGACGGAGGTCGTCGAGCGCCTCCCCCACGCCGACGAGCTTGACGGGCAGGCCGAGCTCGAACGCGATCGCGACGGCGACCCCGCCCTTCGCCGAGCCGTCCAATTTCGTCAGGGCAACGCCCGTCACCCCCGCCGCCTCACCGAACAGGCGTGCCTGCTGGAGCCCGTTTTGACCGGTTGTCGCATCGACGACGAGAAGTGTCTCGTGGGGCGCGCCCTCGATCCGGCCCTCGATCACGCGTCTGACCTTTGCGAGCTCGTCCATCAGGTTCGTTTGCGTGTGGAGCCGGCCCGCGGTATCGACGATCACGACGTCGCGCCCTCGCGCGCGCCCGGCTTCGACCGCGTCGAACGCGACGGCGGCGGGATCGCCACCCGCGGGAGCGCCGACGAAGTCGGCCCCCGCCCGCTCGGCCCAGATCTCGAGCTGCTCCTCCGCAGCGGCCCGAAACGTGTCGCCGGCGCCGACGAGGACGCTACGCCCGTGCTCGCGCAGCTTCTGCGCCAGCTTGCCGACGGTCGTCGTCTTGCCCGTGCCGTTGACCCCGACGACGAGGACGACCGTCGGCGTGTGCGCCAGATCGAGTGTCGGCGCCGGACCGAAGATATCCTCGATCTCCTCGGCGAGCGCCTCGCCGAGATCGGGCAGCTCTCCCCGGGCCTCGAGGCGGCGCACGATCTCGGCCGTCGCCCGGACCCCAACGTCGCCGTGGATGAGCGACTCCTCGAGGCGTTCCCACGCCTCCTCGTCGCCCGTGTCGAAGGCACCGGAGGCGATCTCGGCCGTGAGGGCCTTCCGGCTCTTCGCGAGCGAGTCGCGCAGCCGCCCGAAGAAGCCGCTCTTCTCCTCGTCGTCCGCCGCCGTCGGCTCGTCGCCGAAAAGCTCTGCCCAGGTTCTCGACACGCCTGAACGCTAGCGGCGACCCGAGAGGCGGGTCAGGTTGTCGCCGCCACGATCTCGCTGATGTAGGCGCTGACCGTTCTCGAGGCCGACCAGCCGAGCGCCTCCGACTTCGTGACGTCGAGCTTGGCGGTCATCCTGTTTCCCCTCGCCTCTGGTTGCATCACGATCGGCGCTCCGAACATCTCGGCGATCTCGAGGATCGAGTGCGAGTCGGAGGCGCCGAGGCCGAACTCGTCCCCGTCCCCCTTCTCCCCGATCAGGAGCAGGCCGTCGACGATGTCGTCGACGTGCGTGAAGATGCGTTGCTGCGTTCCGGGCGATGTCACCGGGAGTGGCTCGCCGGCGAGCACCTTCTGCCGGAAGATCTCGATCAGCGTGCCGTACACTCCCACCCGCTCGCCGGGCCCGAAGACGTTGTAGAAGTACGTGATCGCGAACGGGAGGCCGTACCACTCGCCGTAGTTGCGCACGAGCTCGGAGTTCGTCGCCTTCGTGAAGGCATAAGGGCTCTGGTCGCGTCCGAGGCCAACGTCGGCGAACTTCGTCGACGAGCCTGCGTAGACGAGCTTCGGTCGCTTCGCCCGCCAGTATTCGAGGACGTGGAACGTCCCGAGCACGTTGAGATCCCAGACGACATCGGGCTCCGCCAGGCTTACCTCGACGCGGGAGTACTCACCGAGGTGGTAGACGAGGTCGACGGTCTCGGGAACCGTCGCGGTGATGTCGCGCGTGTGGGCGTCGCGGTAGTCGACGCCGGGAACCTCGGCGCCGCCGCGGCCGACGAAGTAGTTGTCCAGCGAGATGACGTGGTGCCCGAGCTCGACGAGGCGGGCGCAGAGGCGCGACCGATGAAGCCGGCGCCACCGGTGACGAGAACGGCGCCCGTCACGCCGTGAGAGCGGCGCGGTCGTGCTCGGGCAGCCGGCGCGAGATGACCTGGGAGACGCCGTCACCGCCCATGGTGACGCCGTAGAGGATGTCGGCTGCCTCCATCGTCCGCTTCTGGTGCGTGATGACGATGAACTGCGCCCGATCCGAGTAGCGGCGGAGGAGCTCGACGAAGCGGATGACGTTCGAGTCGTCGAGTGCCGCCTCGACCTCGTCGAGGAGGTAGAACGGGCACGGCTTCGCGAGGAACAGCGCGAACAGGAACGAGATCGCACCGAGTGCCTTCTCGCCGCCGGAGAGCAGGCTCAGGCGGGTGATCCTCTTGCCCGCCGGCCTGAGCTCGACCTCGACTCCGGCCTCGAGCGCGTCCTGCTCCGCGCCCTCGTGCTCGGGACGGACGAGCCGCAACCGCCCCTCGCCTCCGGGGAACAGGGTTGCCGCCACCTCCTCGAAGTTCCGGGCGACCGTCTCGAACGTCTCGTCAAAACGACGCTGCACGGTCTCCGTAAGCTCGTCGCGAAGCTTCGCGATCTCGGCGAGCGACGCCTCCAAGTCCTGCCGCTGGGTCGTCAGCTCGTCCAGCCGCTCCTTCTCCGCCTCGTACTCCTCCTTGGCGAGCGGGTTCACCTTGCCGAGCTCCTCGCGTCGCGCATCGAGGCGGTCGGCGCGCGCCGCGAGCTCGGTGCGGTCGCCCCCTTCGGCCGGGGTCTCGGCTCCGGCTGCCTCGAGGCGGCGCGTTGCCTCCTCTGCCTCGGCCTCGAGACGTGTCAGGTCGACCTGAACGACGGTCGCGCGCTCGTTCGCATCGTCCGCGAGGCGGCGAGCCTCGACCTCGGCCGCGCCGAGCCGGCGAAGCTCGTCGCCGAGCGTGGTCGCGCGCTCCGCGCCGGCGTCGACGCGCGCCTTGACCGGCGCCTCGAGCCGTGATGCGAGCGCGCTCGCTCGTTCGAGGCCCGATCCGAGGGCGACAACCGAGTCGCAGAGGCGAACGAGCATGTCGGGATCGAGCGCCGACCGGCGGGGTCGCCGCTCGAGGAGCGCCGCGTCGGCGGCGCGGGCACGGTCGGCCGCTTCCTCGGCTTCCGCGGCAGCCCGATCTGCGATCGCGAGCAGGGATACTGCCTCGGCTTCGAGCTCCTCGCGACTCGCGGTGGCGTCGATCGCACCCCCGTCGACGTTCCCACCGAGCCGGATGGCGACGAGCTCGGATGCCTGGGCCCGCGAAGCTGCGTCCGCCCCGTCTCGAGCGGCATTCGCCTCGAGCCCCGACAGGCGACGCAACTCGGCCCCGAGATCGCCGGCCCGCTGGGCACCGAGCGTCAGTCGCGCGGCGATCGGCTCCTCGAGCGCAACGGCGGCAGCACGCGCACGGCCGAGAGCTTCCTCGAGCCCCGAGGCGACGGCGACGAGAGAATCGAGCAGCACGGGATCGACGTTCCGCTCCCGGAGATGCGCAACTCGTGCGAACGCTTCCTCGGCTGCGGCCGCAGCGGCGGCAGCCACATCGGCGGCGTGGGCTGCGCTCGACGCTCTTCCGGCCAGCTCCGCGGCCTCGTCGGCGAGCGCGCGACGACGGGCGTCCATCTCGAGCAGGACGGACTCGGCGGTCTCGCCTGCAAACCAGAGTTCTCCACGCTCCGGGTCGTAGCCGTGGCCCTCGCGGGTGATCGCCGTGCCGTGGCGCGCCTCGAGCAGCAGGTCGGCGTCGACGAGCCAGAAGCCCTGGAGGAGACGCAGCGCGCGCTCGCTCCCCCGCGCGAGAGAGCCAAGGGGGATCGCTCCGGCAACCGGAGGGCCGCCGTCGATCGCGACGTCGCGATCGACGATCACCGTGAGGCTGCCGAGGGAGTCGCGACGCGTCCGCTCGAGTAGCTCGAGGCCCCGTTTCGCATCACCGGCCAGCACGGCCGAGGCTCGCCAGGCGAGTGCAGCGGCAACGGCCCGTTCGGCTCCTGGCTCGACGGCGAGAGCGGAGAGAGCGAGGGTCTCGCCGGCGGCTGCGAGGGCACTCGCGGCAGGTGGGATGCCCGCGCGCTCTGCGAGCGCCCTCTCGAGCGCCTGCAGGCGGTCGTGGGCGGAGCGGGCGCGCTCCGCGATGTCGTCCCGCTCGGTGGCGGCGGCGCGTGCGGCGGCTGCGAGCTCGTCTGCTCGCTGCTCGAGCTCGCGCGGCGAGAGCCCGTCGCGCTTCGCGAGCTGCCGTGCGTCGGCGAGGTCGGCCTGGAGGGCCTCGCGGAGGGAGCCGGCGGACTCGTGCCGAAGACCGAGGCGCTCGCGCGCGGCGCCGAGTGCGACGAGACGGCCGTTCGCGCCATCGTGGCTGCCGGTGGACTCGGCGAGTGCCGCCTCGACCCGCCCACGCTCGGCGCGCAACTCGGCCAGCGTCGCCTCCGCAGCCACGGCGAGACTGCGCTCGTAGGCTGCAACCCGTGCGTGTGCCAGACGTGCCCGTCCGGACGCCTGGCCGTGAGCCTCCGCTGCATCGCGAGCGGCGGTCGCGGCCGATCGTGCGGCTTCCTCGAGCACGAGCAGGGCCTCGTCGCTCCGGTCGGCGACGGCCCGCTCGGCCTCGCGGAGATCCAGACGCAGCCGATCCTCGAGCCCCGACGCCGATTCGCGTCGCAAAGCCAGCCGCTCGCTCGCACCCTGGAGGCGATACAGCGCGCTGAGCGCAGCCTCCCGGCCCCCGGCGGCATCCGAGAGCTCGTCCTCCGCCTGCCGCCGCTCTTCGAGGAGAACGGTGAGCCGCTCCTGCGCGCTCCGGCGGGCGATCGCGACCGCGTCGCGTCGTGACTCGGCGTCCGCGCGACGCTCTGCGACGGCCTCCAGGTCGAGTTGTGCGATCCGGGATCGCAGCGCGGCGATCTCGACGACGAGCTTCTCCGCGCGCTCGGCCGCCGTGGCCTGGAGCGCCAGCGGCCGGAGGCGCTTCTTGACCTCGTCCTCGACGTCGCGGGCACGCTCCACCTGGATCCCGACCCGCGCGAGCTTGAGCTCGGCGCGATGCTTGCGCCGCTTGAACTTGCCGAGCCCCGCGGCTTCCTCGACGAGATGGCGGCGGTCCTCCGGCTTCGACGCGAGCACCGCATCGACCTTGCCCTGCGAGACGATCGAGTGCATCGAGCCGCCGAGGCCGACGTCGGCGAGAAGCTCGACGAGGTCGGTGCGGCGGACTGCGGCCTTGTTGACGAGGTACTGACCCTCGCCGCCCCGCACGAGGCGCCGCGTGATCGCGATCTGGTTGAAGTCGACCTCGTCGCCGAACCCGCCGTCCTCGTTGTCGAAGACGAGCTCGACTTCGCAGTGATCGGCCGCCGGCCTCGTCGCGGAACCGCCGAAGAGGACGTCGTCCGGCTTCTCTGCCCTGAGCTCGGACGGCGTCAGCGAGCCGGCCGCCCAGACGATCGCGTCGGCGACGTTCGACTTGCCGGACCCGTTCGGGCCGACGACGACGGCGACCCCCGGCTCGAGCCTGAGCTCGAGCGGCTCGACGAACGACTTGAAGCCGCGAATTCTGATCGTTTGGAGATGCACGTCACACGCACGCTAACGGCGCGCGCGGACGGCGCGGAACCCAGCGGAGACGTTGAAGTCTCTCCCCATGGCG
>CAWGWM010000003.1:0-244658 GCA_963826245.1 uncultured Thermoleophilia bacterium
TTGCAGCGCCGATAGCGGCGACGATCCACACTCCGAACACGAGCGGCATCGAACGTGCGGCGCGTCCCGACCACTGGATGAACGGGAGGTAAACGACGGCGGCCAGCATCGCCAGCCACACCGATCTTGCCTGACTCGCTCCTGGCCGCTGAGAACGACGTACGTCGCCATCCAGACGATGAGCGCCCGACTCAGCCAATGGCGAGTATGCACACGTGCACGAAAGCGGGACCGTGCGCGAACGACGCCGTCGTCGGTCGTGAGCTGCTGAACGATGTCTTCTGGATTGGCATGCTGCAAGTTCTTTGCCTCGCTATCGCTGTGCTGACCGACTACTACACAGTTGTCTCATCGGCGCGAGTCCGTGCGCGCATTAGCTCTGTACCGGTTCTGCTGCATGGCGCCGCACCAGATAAGGGCCGCGAGGACAAAGAGGTGTCGCCAGTGGATGGCATCGATGAATGTTCCGTTGGCGATGAGTCCGACCCATGAGCCGAGGAGCGCCGCCGAGCCGATACCGTGAACATCTGCGTCCCGGCGAACGAGAACGATTGCGTAGTACAGAGTTCCAGCCAGCAACAGTAAGAGGAGTATCAGTCCAGGCATACCCTGCTCGAACGCGGCGCGGGCATAGAGGCTGTGCGTCGAGATGTCGAGGTTGCGTTCGACCTGTCCCGGGCCGTGACCAAACACGTGGGCGCCGATCAGGTCGAACGCAGTGCTCTGGGCGCCGAACCGCTGCTGGTCGTAGCTCTCGAGTTGAGAGCGCTGCTGGAAGAACGCAAGCGATCCCGTCACCGCGAGGAGGCCGAGACCCGCGGCACCTGCCACGAGTAGCCCGGTGAGCGATCGCAAAGCCACACGAAGACCACCCCGTCGGAAGGCTCCAACCGTGACGACGACTGTAGATGCAATCGTAAGATTCAGCCACGCGGCGCGCGAGAAGCCGACCACGACACCCGCGGCGATCACGACGAACACGAGCGTGGCCACGGCTCGTCGCTGGCCGAGAAGTCGCGGTCTCCCTATCTCCTCGAGCATGATTGCGGCAGCGGGAACGAGAAAGGCCGCGTAGACGTTTGGATCTTTGAAGAGCCCCTGGCCACGAGACGCGTCGTACAGGAAGAGGCTCCCCCCGGGGAGACCCGCATAGAGCGCCATGATGACCAGCGCCGACGAGGCGGTCGCAACTCCGATGTAGGCCACCACGGCGATACGCGTCGCGTTGGCGTCCGCGAAAACCCATGTGAGCCAGACGGCGAGTGCGAGGAGATAGAACGTGACGAACTGGTATTGGAGGGCCCGGCCGGTGTCGACTGCGTTGACGGTCGATAGCAGCGTGACGACGACGGTCAAGCCGATGATGATCTGTATCGGCGCAGGAACGTTGGGCGAAACCCGTCCCGTGATGACCGTCACGAGCATGAGGGTCGCGAAGACGATGTCGACAGGCGCCGGCTCGGTGCTCACGACGCCGAGCAAGACAAACGCAACAACGAAGAGGATGCGAGGCTGCGAGAACGCGAGCGCGAGAATGATCCCGACTGCGACGAGACCATACGGAAGTATGGGAGTGAGTCTTCCTTGCTCGAGTGGCCCGGTCAGAACCGCCGCAATAGTCATGGCGCCGAGAAGGCAGGCCGCGTAGACCGACAGGTCTCGCGACCGAGTCCCCCGCGCGGAAGTCGCGCGACCGATCACACCCGCCGGGCTGCCGTGCGCGGCTGTGCCCGGCGCGACGAGTCCTCCCGGGGCCGCTGTCGATATCCGTATCGGGCCCCGTATTCTGACTCCATCGCTTTCAAGCCGGTCGCGATCACCCCGACGGGCGCAAGGTTCATCGTCTCGAGAACACGTCGCGTGCGCTCCGCTTGATGCCGTGTCAGGAGGTCGAGTCCGGCGATGAGAATCAACCCGTCAGCCAGGCGTGCCAGCAGCGCCGCCTCTGCGGTGTAGAGAAGCGGGGGCGCGTCGATCACGATTGCGTCGTAGAGATCCCTCGTGGAGGCGAGAAGCTCATCCATGGCCGCTGACTCGAACAGGATGGCGGGGTCCGAGAACACCCTCCCGCTTGCGATCACGTCTACCTGCCCGGGATTGCCGGGCTTGCCCCCTATCGCATCGACGGTGATCGCAGCCTCTTCTGCACGGACGTCGCCGGCGAGTACTTCAACCAGTCCGGGGCGAGCACGATCGACTACCCCGTAGTACTCGTGAAGACTGGGTGAATGAAGGTCCGCGGAGAGCGCCAGCACTCGCATCCCCGTCGATGCGAGCGCGCCGGCAAGATTGGCCGTTGCCGCACTCTTGCCTTCGGCCGGCACCGCTGACGAAATTGCCCACACGCTGGTGCTCGTGCGGCGACGGCTCAGCAGGCTGAGATTCGTCCGGATATTGCGATAGGCATCGGCGTGCTCAGACATGCTGGCGAAGTCAGCAACGAGCGCGTCGCGGCCTGCTCCGCCCGGTATCGCCGGCACAACCCCGAGGAGTGGCCACGGATACACGGCCTCGATCTCGCTGACGTCACGGAGCCTCCGGTCGAGCCGGTCGCGGACTGCCCCGATTCCGAAGCCAAGAAGAAGGCCTGCGATGAGCCCGAGGATCGTGTTGCGGATCGGTTTTGGCGAGAACGCCGTTTCGGGCGGTGCAGCGGGGCTGACGAGCGTCAACTCCGGGTTCGGGGCACTTAACTGCGCCTGCGCCTCGGCAAGTTGCGTTCGGAGGTCTGACGCAACCGCCACTTGGCTCGGTGAAGTGACTCCGGCCAGAGTCGTGAGTTGTCGTTTCAGGAACGCGATACGCGCACGGAACTGTTGTGTGCGGTTGTCGCGACGCCAGGCTATCAACGACCCCGCGACGGCGTTTGCCAGGGCCGAGGCGCCTTTCGGGGTGCCTGCCACGGCGGTGACGTCCAGCAGGTTCGCACTCGACGAACCGGTTACCGTGACATCGAGACGTACTGCATCGGCTGAGTCGAAGCCCAGAGAAGCCGCGACTGGCTTCAGGATCTCCGACGTCGTAGCGAGCCGGGTGAACGTGTCCACCGCACGAGCAGGGTCGCCTCCACCCAGCCCTCCGGCGGCACTTCCCGGGTCGGTGTAGAGGATTCTGGCGGACGCCTGGTACTGCTTGGCTTGTGTGAACGAAACGGCGAACGTCGTACCCGCTGCGATCAACCCACAAACAAGAATCGTGAAGCTCTGTCGGCGGAGCATCGCGACGAAACTGCGCAGATCGCTTTGCTCGGAGAGCGGTTGGCTGGTCGACGCGTCCACGAGAATCCTGACTCATCATAGTGACGAGACTTGAACTGTCGACCCACGAGGCGAGCACTGTCGACCCTCGATGCAGATCGCGGTGCACGCCATTGGATATTTCATGGCCGTCTCGGTTCCGAATCGTCACAATAACGGGATGATCCGGTTGCGGCTTCTCTCTTACACGCTCTTGATCGTTCTTCTTGGCATCTTGACTGGGGCGTCAGCGGGGTTGGCGTCCGGTCCGCTTATCGGCGGCGCTGGAGACGACAGAGGTTGTGCTCCAGGGTCGATCCATGGGGTGCGAAATGCGCGCATAGCCTACGCTGCCACCGCACGCCGACGATTGAACGTCCGAAAGGCACTGAACCAGCGCGCGAACATGCGCTTCGAACGACGCAATCAAAACGGCGTGCCAACCGTCTTTGGCGTTCTCGCCTCGCGCGTCGATCGTGCGTGCCGCGTTACGCACTACAAGGTGCAGTTGCCGGTTCGGCCGAACGGCGTGACCGGCTGGGTGCGTGCGGCCGATGTTCGTCTGCGGCCGGTACACACGCGCATCGTCGTCGATCTGTCCCAACGTCGAATCACGCTCTTCCGTGACGGGAAGATGATTCTTACAACGACGGCGGTCATCGGAGCTCCCTCAACTCCGACGCCGACCGGTAGTTTCTACGTGAATCAGCGGCTTCGCGCGGCGAACCCGCTCGGCGGCTATGGGCCGGGCGCTGTCGGTATCTCTGCCTTTTCGCCGGTGCTGCTGAACTGGCCTCAGGGTGGCCCGATCGCGATCCACGGCACCGATGCGCCCGGGCTGATCGGATCCGCGGTTTCGCACGGATGTCTGCGGGTTCACGATTCATACGCGCTCAGGCTCCTGCGCCTCGCGGTCGAGGGAACACCCGTCGAGATCAGGGCCTAACTGCTTGTCCCAGGAGCGTGTCGACGCGGTGAACGGCGTGAGCCCGTTGAGAGCGCTGTGGGGGACGGAAGCGTCGTAGAAGTACGGGGCGGGTGTCGGCGCGATGAGTCGTTCTGCTTCGTTGGCGTACGCGTAGGCGGAGGCCAACGCTCGAACATCGTCGGGATGAAGCGTTACGCGTTCGGACGATCAGTCAGTCCCGCGGCGCGGCGACGACGGTTGACACACTTCAATGCCGTCTGCGGGGAACAGCGGACCAACCAGCAAGGCGGCCGGGCTGATCGTGACCGCAGTAGCGACAAACAACCGCTGCGGCTGAACGGTCAGCACGCATGCACAAAGATGCACCCAAGCCCTCCGTCGGACTGCGACTCCCTGACAAGCCGCACCGTGGGAGGGCTCAACGACGCTACACACCATCAACAACGTGTCTGGGAACTACACCGAGAACGAACGTGCGTCACGGGTGACGCGCGAGCCCCAGCGACGGTAATAGCGATTTCCTCGAGGCAACCAATGACGATGTCAGCGAGCGCGAGCGCCCGCGCGTCCGGCGGATAGTGCCGGTTGGGATACGCGATCACTCGCATGCCGGCGCTCGCGGCCGCCCTGATGCCGTTTGCGGAATCCTCCACCGCCGCGCACGTGTCGGGTGCGAGGCCGAGCCGGCGGGCCGCCTCCAGGTAGACGTCCGGGCTCGGCTTGCCGCGTGGCACCTCCTCCGAGGAGACGGTCGCGCTGAAGCACTCCGTGATACCGGCCGTCTCCAGGACGGCGTCGATCAACGGCCGGTTCGAGGACGACGCGACGGCGAGTGGCAGCGACCCTGCCAGCTCCTGCACGGCCGCCACCGCCCCATCCACGAGCGGGAGATCGGTCAGATATCGATCCAGCATCAGCCGGACGATCTCGTCGTTGATGTCTTCCGGCGTTGCGGCGAGACCGAGCTCTTCGTGCATGTAGCGCGACCATTCGACAGAGCTCATCCCCATCATCGCGCGCTGCGCCGCCGCCGAATAGGTGCCACCCCGGTCGGCGACAAAGGCCCCGCGCACCTCGTCCCACACGTGCTCCGTGTCGGCGATCACGCCGTCCATGTCGAACACGACCGCGCGGATCATCCGCTCATCCTAGGGCGCAGATGTGACGATGGGCCGCGAAGGCCGTGAGCCGCCACGCCCGAAGCTCGTTGTCGAAATCCTGCGCGCTTGCGCTAGCGCTTGTCGGTGCGGTGGGCAGCGACGAGCCGTGCGTAGACGATGTAGCGTTCGCTCGCGAAGAAGCGGGGATGGCACGCCTGAAGCGCCAATTCCTCGCGGCCCCGGGACTTCAGCCTGTCGAGATCCGAGGCGGGGACGATCACGTGGCCAGTGACCCGATAATCGAAGGTCGCGTACGGAGTGGAGAACTGCACGCTGTCCCCGCGGTCGAGGCGATCGATATGCGAGAACGGTGCGAGGTACGTCGTTCGGTGCCCGGCGATGTAGACGAGTTCGCCTTCGCCCGGCATGTGCGTGCGCTGGTCGACGCCTGGCCCCTTCTTGAGAGACTGTGAATCCGTGGCTTGCACGACCACGGTGGACAGGCCCATCTCGGGAATCCGGAGCCTGCCAACCGCCTCTCCCGGCGCGGTGGCCCGGCGATAGCGGCGCGCCACGGTTGCGAGCGGGACCACGCTGGCCTTCGGCGTCGTCGAGGGCGCCTGGAATTCGCGGACGCGCTCGTCGTAGGCGGAGGCCAGCTGCCGTTGGGAGCGCAGTGCGTACAGCGAGGTGAACGGGTCCTGCCACAACGTGACCACCGCTGCCCACGCGAGAGCGAGGGAGCCCACCACGATGAGCAGCGTCCCGAGCCATCGGGTCAGCGACCGCTTCCGCGTACGTTCGGCTGTGTGCGACTCAGCGGAGGTTGTCATCGGTGTCCACCAGGCGGAAGCGCGAACCTTGGAAGAATCGGCAGCGCCAAGAGCCGGTCTGGTGTCTCGGCCCTTGCCAGAAGGGTACCTGCGCCGGTAGCCGCAGCCCTAGCGGTGGAGCGGCCATACGGTGCCCGATGGACTCGGCATCCTGGGGACAGGCGAGCTTTCGGCGACGCAGCCTTCGTCAGACGGGCTTGCAGAGTCGGTCGGTCGCGTACGTCGCGCGCTGAGCGTCGGCGAGCTGCCGGTCGAGCAACTCGTCGTACTCGCCGGGCGACTCGCCTTGCCAGAACACGTCCGGCGTCACGCCCGGGCCGATGATCGTCGCGCGGTAGCGCTCGCCGTGGCCTGCCGGGCGGTTGCCGTGCCGGTAGAAGCCGTAACAGAAGGTGCCCGTGTTCTTGTGCATCAGAAAGCTGTTCTCACGCTTCCAGCCTGCGCCGTAGGCCGAGTTGAACGTGTCGACGTAGAGGTTGCGCCCGTACGTGTCGAGCGGATTGCCGCTCGCGGTCGACCTGAACCCGTGCACTGGCGTCCCGTTGTAGGAGAACGTGCCGAAGAGGTGATCGAACTTGCGATAGGCCCAGTTCGTGTTGACGTTGAGGCTGGGGAGCTCCCCTGTCCAGTGCGAGAGCCTGAGCTCCCAGACCGCCTGTTTCGGCGAGGGGTTGAGACCGTAGTTCGGGAGCATTCGCTGCCACGCCTGCAGGGCCCAGTGGCTTCCGTCCGGTGCGGTGCACGACGCAACGTGCCACGCGAGCGGGGGGCCCGAGTAGGGCTTGCACTGGTTCTTCATCGTTCGCCAGACGTCCTTCTTGAAGGTTCCCCAGCCGCCCGAGTAGTCGAGCTCGAACTCGACCTGCTTGCGGGAGGGAGTCGGCGCGAGCGCGTTGACTGCTCCCCAGGCGAGCACATTCGTGCGCTTGCCACGCGACGTGTACGAGATGACCGCCTTCCCCGACCTGTCGACTTTGAGCTCCACGTTCTTGGCATTGCGCCCGACGATCGTCGAGGCACCTGCACCCGCCGGGGCGAGCAGGGCCACAGACAGGGTGAGGAGAACGAGGTGCCGCACGCGCATCGCACCACGATCGTCGGTCAGGCTCAATGATCGAGCTATTCCCGTTTTGGGTGAGAGTTGCTCCCGATCGAGGGATGGCGCTCGTGGGTGCGAGGCACGATCGTCTCTCGCACTCTGCCGCGCGGCGGATCAGGGTCATGCCGTCCCGGATCGTGAGGAGCACCTGGGCGCTTCGCGGGTCCGCTGCGACGTGGGCGTTGAAGGCGGCGAGCGTATTGCCCGGTTCGAGGACGCGACCGCCGTACAGCGTGTTGTCGGCGACGATCAGGCCGTGCCTCGCGAGCCGCGGGAGGACCGCTTCGTAGTAGTCGATGTAGCCCGTCTTGTCGGCGTCCATGAAGACGAGGTCGAACGAGCCGTCGAGGCTGTCGATCGTCGTACCCGCCGGGCCGATGTGAATCGTGATCCGGTCCGCCCAGGGACTGCGATCGATGTACGTCTGCGCCAGAGCCGCGCGTTCCGGATCGATCTCGCACGTGTCGATGCGCCCGTCGTCGGGAAGGGCGCCGGCCATCGAGAGGGTCGCGTGGCCGCTGAACGTGCCGATCTCGAGAATTCGGGTTGCCCGTGACGTCCAGACGAGGAACTCGAGGAACCTGCCGGCAACGGGACCCGTGAGCATCTCCTCGGATCCGAGCGAGCGCCGGGTTTCGTCGGAGAGCTCGATGAGCAGTGGATCGTGTGGCGATGACGATTGCTCGGCGTATTCCTGGAGGCGCTCGTCGATGTCCATCCGGGCACCCTAGCGCGGCCTCCGCCCCTCGGGCCCGATCCGCGCCGTACGATAGGCCGATGGAGATGACACCCGTCTCGATCGAGCGAGACGGCGACGTCTGCGTGCTCACGCTTCGCCGCCCGGACAAGCTGAACGCGCTCTCGTACGCCGTCGAGTCGGCGCTCGCAGCCGCTCTCGGGTCGGACGACGTGCGCGCGAGCCGCGCGATCGTGATCGCCGGAGAGGGCTCGCGCCTTCTCCGCCGGCGCCGACGTGACCGAGTTTCGCGAGGCCACACCCGAGTCGATCCTCGCCTACTACCGCGAGACCGGGGCGGTGTACGAGCAGTTCGCGGCGCTTCCGCAACCGACGATCGCTGCAATCCACGGTTGGTGCGTCGGCGGCGGGCTCGAGCTTGCGCTCGCGGCCGACTTCCGCGTTGCCGACGGGTCGGCCCGGTTCAAGCTGCCGGAGGTCGCGATCGGCATCATCCCGAGCTCCGGCGGGACGCACCGTCTCGTGCGCCTGCTCGGAGTTGCGAGAGCCAAGGAGCTCGTGCTCCTGCGCGAGCGCGTCGACGCGGACGAGGCGTACCGGCTCGGCCTCGTCACGGAGGTCGTCGCAACCGGCACGGCGCTCGAACGTGCCCTCGAGCTCGCGGCCGGCCTCGTCCTGCTGCCGCCGGTCGCGCTGGCGCTCGCGAAGCAGGCGATCGACGCGATGGCGGAGTCGTCGCGCGACGCGGGGCTCCTGATCGAGCGCGTCGCGTACGCCGCGCTCGCCCAGACTCCCGACGCCCAGGGGGCGGTCGACGCGTTCCTCGGCGCGTCAGGGCTCGAGCGAGGGCGGCGGCTCGGCCTGACCCCAGGCATCTGCGCCACCGTCGACGACGACGGTCGTGCCCGTGATGTACGAGCCTCCCGGTGAGCAGAGGAACGCGACCACCGACGCGACCTCGTCGGCGGAGCCGAGTCGCTGCAGCGGCACGGCACGCGCCCACTGCTCGAGGTCGGCGTCGTACTGCTCGAGCCCCTCCGTGGCGATCGTCCCGGGTGAGACGCAGATCGTCCGGATTCCGAAGCGGCTCCACTCGAGCGACAGGCCGGATGCGAGGTTCTCGAGCGCCGCCCGCGCGGACGACGCGTGTGCGTAGCCGGGAATCCCCCGCCGGGGACTGAAGCCGACGAAGATGACGACCCCGTTCCGTCGAGGGATCATCGACCGCTCGGCGACGAGTCGCGTGATCGTCCAGGTGGCATCGACGGCGAGGTGGTGAACGGCCCGCCAGCCGTTCGGCGAGATCTTCTCGGCCGGAGCGGTGAACTGCCCGCCGGCATTGTTGACGAGAAGGTCGATCGAGCCGAAGCGTTCGAGCGTCACCTCGACGAGGGCTTCGACCTGGTCGGGCTCCCGAACGTCGGTCGGCACGGCGAGGACACTCGCCGCCGTCGCGCCTCGATCGCGGCTGCTACCGCGCCGAGTGGCGCGTCGCGCCTGCCGCAGATCACGACCCTGGCGCCGGTGCGAGCGAGCTCGAGCGCGGTGGCGGCACCGATCCCGGTCCCGCCACCGGTGACGAGCGCGACCTTGCCGGCGTTCGCGTCGTGGCGCAGCACCGGCGATCCTGGAGGACGGGGATCGGGCACGGCAGTCACAGCCCGAGTCTGCCCGAAGCCGGCGCGCGCTGCGCTCCAGGAGACGCGAGCGGGTCCAGCCGGCGGCCGAGGCTGATCGAGGTCGAGGTCAGTACGACGCGACGTCGTCCCGGAGCAGCCCCGGGGGTCGGGGAGAGACGCTAGTGGCCGTCGAAGAAGCCGCCGCCGAGGCTGGCCAGCGAGGCGAGCGCGGCGAGCGAGACCACGAGGCGGAGAAGGTTTCCCTTGCTGATCATGACCGCAGTTCCTTTCGGAGGGGGCTGTGCCCGCACGACTGCTGCGGGGCTCTCTCGAACTCCCTCTTTGTCGATCCTCCAGGGCTGCGTGTCGTCCCCCGAACGGGGGTTTTCCCTCCCTCGATCGAGGGAGGCTGGGTTTCGAGCGCGGTCTACAGGTCGACAGGCTGGAGCGCCACTGCCGCGTCGCGATAGAGACGGGCGGCCTCGGCCTCGTTCTCGCGGAGAAGCTCGAGCTCGCCCCGCGTCATCCACGAGCGAGCCTGATGGCTGACCGACTCGGCCGTGGCGTAGCTCTCGTCGACGTCGGCGAGAAGATGCTCGGCACCCGTCGAGATCTCCCTGCTCGAGGTGTGCTCGAGCGAGGACGAGTTGTGCCGTGCCGATCTCCTGGACGTGGTCGATCCGTCCTTCGAGAAGCTCGAGCGCGCGTCGTGCAACGGATTCCGCCTCTTCCAGGTCGCCCTGCTCGCGGTGGATCTCGGCCAGCGAGCTGAGCACGTAGCCCGCCTCCGCCTCGAGGTTTGCCTCGACGAAGATGCCGAAGGCCTCACGGAGCTGAGCTATCGCGACGTGCGTCGTCTCCGAGCGAGTGGTTGAGTCCGGCGAGGTTGTTGACCACGCGTCCCTTCGTGACGACGTCGCCGATCTCGTCGAAGAGATCCCGCGACGTCTCGGCGTACCGTCTGGCGAGGACCCAGCGGCCCAGCCGCTCTGCGACGAGGGAGGCCTGAAGATGTACCTCGGCGCGGCGGCGCACGTCGTTGATCGCCTCCGAGAGCTCGAGTGCGCGGTCGATGTCCTCCCGGGCGGCTTCCAGGTCACGCTGGCGGCGGTGGCAGCGCGAGCGCCACTGGTGGATGTCGAGGCGGAGTCGATCGTCCTGCTCGGCCGCTGCGTCGAGCAGCTCGAGAGCGCGACTGAACTCGACCTGCGCCGCCGTCATCTGCGAGAGCGTCGTGCAGCACACGGCTGTCAGGTACGCGACCTCGGCCTGCTCCAGCTCCGAGCCGTGCGGCCCCTGGGCAGCAGTCCGCGCCTCGCCGAGGAGATCGGCCGCCTCTCCCAGCCGGCCGAGCCGGATCAGAGCCCAGGTCTCGCCCCGGATCGCGCTGCGTGCGGCAGAGCGCGGCGTGCCCGGTGCGAGAGATCCCCGTAGCGACCGGAAGGCCTCGAGTGCCTCGCCATAGCGATGCTCGTCGAGGAGGCGGTTCCCGCTCGCGAGATCGTCGTCGACACGCTCGAGATCGGCCGAGCTGAGCCCGGTCTGGAGCACCAGCGTCTCGACGCCGAGGCGCGATGCGAGCCACTCGAGCAACTCGTCGGAGGGGACGATCTCGCCGCGCTCGATCTGGCTCACGTACTGCTTCGTGAACCGTCCGGCCGCAAGCCCTTCCTGGGTCATCCCCGCGGCCTTCCGGAGCATGCGAACACGCTCCCCGATGCCGGGTGTCGATTCGACCGTCGCCGCCTTCACCACAATCCCACCGCCATGGCCCCCGGAGCTCGCCAGCTCACGGTCCAGTATGCAGTACGGCAGGGCGATCGTGGGCTTTCGCGCCGATGGGTCGAGCCGACGGGGGAGCGGCGGGGGTGGGATTCGAACCCACGGACGAGTTGCCCCGTCAGCGGTTTTCAAGACCGCCCGATTCGACCGCTCTCGCACCCCGCCGAGCCCTGAGTGTATGCGCCTGTTGTGTGCGTTCGGTTGCGGAACGGCCCTCGCGCCGCTGTCGGTAGGCTCGGTGGCGATGGAGTCTGCAGGCCCTGCACGCGAGTTCGACGGCCCCGAGGTGTCACCGTCCCCTTTTCGAAGCGCGTTCGGCCGGGCCCGTAACGAGGCGCTCCAGGGCGGCGGGCCGCTCTCGGCCGACCAGGCCGTGACGGGGATCCGGCGCTTCGAGTACCGGCTCGAGCGACGCCGCGGCAAGCGGTCTGCCGACGAGGCCGACTGGAACGCACTCGGCCGTAAGGGCTGGGAGCTCGTCGGCGTGACGCGCAAGCACGCCGCCTTCAAGCGCCCGGTGGTCTAGCCCTCAACCGCTGATGCGCTCGGGTGCCCCGTAGGGGCGCAGCACGTCCGGTACCTCACCCTGGAAGTTCTCCAGGATCGCGAGCACCGCGCGGTCGGTGACGACGGTGCCGTTGAGCGTGTGCGGTGTCTCGAGCCCGTCCTCGCTGCGGAAGCGGATCCCGAGCCGTCGCGCCTGGAAGTCCGTCGTGTTCGAGCACGACGTCACCTCGCGGTAGCGCTCCTGGGTCGGGAACCATGCCTCGATGTCGATCTTCTTCGCGGCGGGAGCACCGAGATCGCCGGCCGCGACGTTGACGACCCGATACGGGAGCCCGAGCCGGGTGAGGATCTCCTCCTCGAGAGCAACCATGCGATCGTGCTCTGCCCAGGCGTCGTCCGGCGTCGTGAAGACGAACATCTCGACCTTGTTGAACTGGTGCACGCGGAACATCCCACGCGTGTCCTTACCCGCGGCGCCCGCCTCGCGGCGGAAGCAGGTTGAGAAGCCGGCATAGCGCAGCGGCAGCTCGCCGCCCTCGAGGATCTCGGTCATGTGCATCGCCGCGAGCGCGACCTCCGACGTTCCGGTGAGGAAGAGACCGTCCTGCTCGAGCTCGTAGATGTTCGACTTCTCGGTCGGGAAGAAGCCGGTGCCGATCATCGGCTCCTCGCGCACGAGGACGGGTGGGAGCACCGGCGTGAAGCCCGCGGCCGCCACGTGATCGAGTGCGAAGCGATAGAGCGCGAGTGCGAGAAGCGCCGTGTCCCCGACGAGGTACCCGAAGCGGGAGCCCGAGAGCCTCGCTGCCCGCTCGAGCTCGAAGCGGCCGATCTCGCTCGCCTCCATCACCTCGGTGAGTACAGGCGGCTCGCCGACGCGGCGGATCTCCTCCGCGTCGTCCTCGGTGTCGCCGTCCGGTGCCGACGGATGCGGAGGATTCGGAACGATCGCGAGTGCAGCGTCACGCACGGTCTCCGCGGCGGCGAGCTCCTCCTCGGCGCGCCGGAGATCCTCCTTCACCTGTTGCAGCTCCTCGAGCTGCTCCGGCGTCGGCTTTCCCTTCAGCTTCGTCCGGCTACGCAGGTCGTCGACCCGAGGCACGAGCGCGCGCCAGTTCTCGTCTGCTGCGAGCAGGTCGTCGAACGCTTCGCCCGCACCCTTGCGTGCGAGCGCGGAGCGCCAGCTCTCGGGGTCGGCGCGGGCGGCCTTGAGGTCGATCATGCGAGGGATTCTAGGTATGCGTCGATGACGGCGGCGACTCCCTCGACCTCGGCGCTCGGACAGACCCAGTCGGCCAGCTCGAGGAGGAGGGGGTTCGCGTCGTCGACGGCGATCCCGTACCCGGCCGCGGAGATCAGCTCGATGTCGTTCTCTCCGTCGCCGAAGGAGACGATCCGGTCGAGCGAGAGGCCGAGACGTGCGGCGACGAACGCGATTCCGGAGCCCTTCGAGGCTGCGGGATTGCCCATCTCGAGCAGATGCGGCAGCGACGTCGTGAGGTAGACGTCGTCGGCGAACCGCTCGGCGACCCGTGTCCGGAGCGCCGGGATATCGACAGGGTCGGCGACCGCGACGAGCTTCGTGGGCGGGTCGACGAGCCATGCGACGAGGTCACCGACCTCCTCGACCGGGAGGTGCTGGAACTCGGCGTAACGGCGGGAGTACTCGGTGTGCGTGTCGACGTAGAGACGGTCGTCGACGTAGCAGTTCGGCGGGTGCCCGAGCTCGGTCAGGAGCGTGATGACCTCCCGCGCGGGCTCGAGCGCGAGCGGCTCGTGCAGCAGGAAGGTTGCCGTCGCCGGGTCGACGACGGCGGCGCCCTGGTAGCAGACCACGGGTTGCGAGATGTCCGCCTGCTCGAGGAACGGGCGCACCGAGCGAAACATGCGCCCGGTCGCGACGATCACCGGGATTCCCGCCGCCTGGGCTCGCGCGATCGTGGCCCTCGTCCGTGGGCGGAGGAGCCCGTCGCGGCCGACGAGCGTCCGATCGAAGTCGCAGGCGAATGCCTGGACGTTCGCCGGGAAGGACGCGGGGAGGTTCAGCCGCCGGCTGATTGCGAGATGTACGCGGCGACGTCCGCGATCTGCTGGGGCGTGAGCGAGTCGGCGAAGGCCGGCATCCCGCCCTGGCCCTTCGTGACGCGCGTGACGACGAGAACGTCGTCCGGTTTGGCCTCGTCGAGGTTCGGGCCGACCGTTCCCGTCGCGCCCGCGTCAGCGAGCGTGTGGCAGCCCGTGCAGCCCGACGAGCCGGTGAAGACGGCCTTACCGGCCACCGGGTCGCCGGTCAGGTCGAGGGCCGGCAGGTCACTCGTGTCGGTCGTCGTCGTGGGCAGCGTTCCGACGACCTCGTCGGGGGTTGCCGTGGTCTCCGTGCCGTCGAGGCAACCACCGGCCAGCAGGCCGATCGCGAGGACGAGCAGGAGGGCAACGACATGAGTTCGGCGCATGGATCGTGAGTTTAACCAGAGGCGTCGGATTGCGTAGCATGTACCCATGCTGGTGGGCCGATCGATGCACGAGCGATGGTTGTCGAACGCGTACGTGCTCGGTGACGCTCCTGGGGGGACGGCCGTGTTCGTCGACAGCGGTGCTCCGCTCGATCCGCTGCTGGAGTTCGTCGCGCGCGAGCGGCTGACCCCGACGCACCTTCTCCGCACGCACGCCCACGGCGACCACGTGGAGCACGAGGACGAGCTCTGCGTACGGTTCGGAATCCCGGTCGTGACGGGGGACGTCGCAACCGGCGGGCTCGACGTCCGCGCGCTCTCGCTTCCCGGTCATTCCGACGACGGGCTCGCATTCGTCGTCAACGACGAGCTCTGCTTCAGCGGCGACGTCCTCTTCAAGGATGCCGTCGGCGGCGGTCCGGCCGACGTCGTCGAGCACTCCGTTATGGAGGGGCTGATGACGTTGGCGCCCGGGATCCGGGTCCTCCCGGGTCACACGGACGAGACGACGATCGGGCGCGAGTGGGAGAGCAATCCGTTCGTCGTCTACTGGCGTGGTGTTGCGCCGTCGCTCGGCGAGGCCGTGAAGGTCGCGGGTGACGATGCCGAGCTCGTCGTCTGGTCGCCGGACTACGACGGGAACGGCAAGGCGCTCGTGCGCTTCGCCGACGGGCGTGAGGCGATCGTCGGCGGCTCGCGCGTCGCGCGCAGCTGAAGGCCGCGCGGCCAAGGGGAGAGACTTCGGTCTCTCCTCGGGTTTGGCGCGTTCCACAGGACCGCGCTTTCTGCAGGCGATACGGTGACGATGTGCGTCTCATCGTCGCCCGCTGTGAAGTCACCTACTCGGGGCGCCTGAACGCCGTCCTGCCGGAGGCGGTGCGGCTGTTGGTGTGGAAGTCGGACGGCTCGTTCCTCGTCCACGCCGACACCGGCGGCTACAAGCCCCAGAACTGGATGACGCCGCCGACCGTGATCGAGCACGAGGGCGAGCCGCTCGAGCGGCTCGTCGTGCGCAAGCGCGCCGGCAAGACCGAGGACCGTCTCGACGTCAGGATCGTCGAGATCCTGAGCGATGCCGAGCACGACATGGGGGAGGCGGCTGCGCTCGCCAAGGACGGCGTCGAGCGTGACCTGCAGCTCGAGCTCGCCGGTCGCCCCGACGTCCTCGGTGAGGGTCTCCACCTCGTCGAGCGCGAGTGGCAGACCGATATCGGTCCGGTCGACCTCATGTGCCGCGATCGCGACGGCGCCTGGGTCGCGGTCGAGATCAAGCGCATCGCGACGATCGACGCCGTCGAGCAGCTGACCCGGTACCTCGAGCGGATCCAGACGCTGCCGGGAATGGCAGCCTGTCGCGGCATTCTCGCGGGGCAGAAGGTCGTCAAGCAGGCACGGACGCTCGCCGAATCGCGTGGGCTCGCCTGGGTCGAGGTCGACCTCGGCGTGCTCCGCGGCGAGAAGGAGCCAGAGCTGACCCTGTTCGAGGGCTGAACGACCGGTGTCCGTTGTGGACACTTGCGCGCACACTGGCGTACACTTCACGATATGCGGGTGGAAGTTGGTGTTCGTGAGCTACGGGAGAACCTGTCCGACTGGCTGGATCGCGCCGCCGCGGGCGAGGAGATCCTCGTCACGGAACGTGGGAAGCCGAAGGCACTCCTGAGCGCTGCCGAGTCCGCCTGGGACCGCATGGTGCGGGAAGGCAAGATCACGCCGCGAACGGGGACGGGCCCGCCCGAGCTTCCCCGGCAGCTCGAGTGGCTCGGCGAAGGGCCGACACTCAGCGACTACCTGCAGTGGGTGAGGGGTGGGCCTTGGCCCGGGCCTGGCCCTGAGCCAGGGCCGGAGCACCAGGGGGCGTGATCGCCTACTTCGACTCGTCCGCGCTCGCCAAGCTGTTTCTTCCCGAGTTGGGATCCGCTGAGGTGGAGCGGGTGTGGACGAGTGGCATTCGGCGCGCTACGAGTCGCGTCGCGCACGCAGAGCTTGCTTGCGCGCTCGGCTCTGCCGTGCGGCAGGGACGTCTTGCCCACCCGGACGCGGGCGCGGTCGACGGTACGTTCCTGCGCCGGAACGCGGATCTGATCGAGGCGGACGACGGCATCGTCACCGGCGCTGCGGTCCTTGGAGTCAGGCACGGCCTCAAAGGTCTCGATGCGATCCACGTCTCGAGTGCGCTGAGCCTTCGTGCGTTCGATCCCCTCGTCATCTCGTGGGACGAGCGCCAACGCGCAGCCGCGCGGGCCGAAGGTCTTACGGTCTACCCGGAGACGACGACCGCCGCCTTGAGGTAGTCGACCGGGGGATCGGCGAGCAGGCCCGCGACGCCCTCGAGTCCGAGCTGGTGCGTGATGAGCCGCTCGAACGGATAGGCCCCGCTGCCGAGGAACGCGAGCGCCATACGCACGTGCCGGGGGGTGTGGTGAAACGCGCCCCGCAGCGTCACCTCTTCGTAGTGGATGCGGTACGGATCGACCGAGATGCGGGTCTCGCGCGGGAGCCCTCCGAACGCGAGCACCGTGCCGCCGGGGCGCACGAGCTCGAGCGCGGTCTCCCACGCATCGAGCGTGCCGGCCGCCTCGATCACGATGTCGGCCTCCTGACCGATCCCCGTTTCGGCCCCGAAGAGCGGCGCGAGCGCCTGGCGTTCCGGCCGCGAACCCACGCCGACGGGCCAGCCGCCGGCGTCCGCGATGCACGCGCACAGCATCAGGCCGATCGGACCGAGCCCGAGCACCGCGACGGTGTCACCCGCCGAGACGCCGGCCGCCTCGACGCCGTGAAAGCAGCACGCAAGCGGCTCCACCATCGCTGCGACCTCGGGCGGGATCCCGGACGGGACGGGCAACAGGTTGGTTCGCGCAATGCGCTCCGGGACGAGGATGAACTCCGCGTACGAGCCGTTGAGGAGGGGTAGGAGGTGCGTGCACAGCGTCTCCTGGCCACGCACGCAGGCGGCACAGGAGCCGCACGGCGCCGAGTTCGCGGCCACGACCCGTCGGCCGGTGGCCGTGTCGACGCCGCAGAACTCGTGGCCGAACGGGCTCGGCGGCGCACCGAGGAGGATGGGATGGCCACGCCGAAACGCCTTCATGTCCGTCCCGTCGGTGAGTGCGACCTCGACCTGGACGAGGACGTCTCCGTCGGCCTCGGGCTCCGGCCGCGGGACATCCTCAAGCCGCAGGTCGCCTGGCCCGTGGAAGATCAGCGCCCTCATCGGCGCCTCCCGAAGAGGGGAGAGACTTCAGTCTCTCCCCGGGGTTCCACGCTCACGGGACGAGCACCACCTTGAGCGCGTCCCCTGACCGTTGCAGCGCGAGTCCTTCGCCAACCCGCTCCAACGGCAGCACGGTGGGCTCGGGCAACTCGAGCGCGGGTAGGAGCGCAATTGCTCGCTCCATGTGCCGCGCGGTCGACGAGCGCGACCCGACCACCGTCAGCTCGCGGCGATAGATGGCAGCCGCGGGAAGCATTCCGGCGTCGGCGAACAGGAGTACCGTCCCGCCGGGCTCGACGGCCTCGAGTGCGATATCGATCCCGCCCGGGGCGCAGATCACGGCCGCATCCACCGGCCCGTCCGGCACCCTGCCGGCCCGCCGCGGGTTCCGGTCGACCGCGAACACCGTGTCGCCGCGCCGCTCCGCCACCGCCGCGAACAGCCGCCCGATGAATCCGTTGCCGACGATCAGGACCCGTCCACGCGGTAACCGCTCCGCGCCACGCAGGACGCACGCGAGCGGCTCGACGTAGGTTCCCAGGACGTCGTCGATCGCGGGTGGAAGCTCGAGCCAACCGGAGGTACGGATCCGCTCCGAAAAGCCGCCGGGGACGATCGTCGGCTCGGGAAAGCGCTCGCACGTCGACTCGTGACCGACGAGACAGCGCGTGCAGGTGCCGCAGCCGGCGTGGTGGATGAGCGCGACACGGCGACCGTCCTCCGTTGCCGCGACGACCTCGTGCCCGAGCACGGTGCCGGCCGGCCACACCCCGATCTTCTCGACGTCGGAGCCGCAGAGGCCGCAGGCCAGCATGCGCACGAGCTGCCCGTGTCCCCCTGGCTCTGCGATCTCCCCGAGGGAGAGCTGCCCGTCCGACCCTAGAGTAACGGCACGCACGGGCATATCCTAGGGACGGGGTTCCTGCGAGAGCGGAGGATCATGATGGCCGTGAAGTTGCATCGCTGTGGGAACATCTGGGTCAAGCTGAACGGTCACCCGTGCTGGCGCGTGCAGAAGGCGCTCGACGAGGCGGGCGTCGAGTACGAGATCGTGAAGGAGCCGTGGCCCCGCCGCAAGACGCGAAAGGCGGTGATCGAGGCGACCGGGCAGAGCGGCTTGCCGGCGATCGAGCTCGAGGACGGTACGTGGTACCGCGAGGAGTCGGCGGACATGGCTGCGGCCATCGCGGCCGGCAAGTTTAGCGAGGGCGCGAGCACCTGATCTCGTCCACCCTGAGGCGCTACAATGCGCGGCAACGGGGCCATAGCTCAGTTGGGAGAGCGCCTGGAGAACGAACGGGAGAACGCCCTTCCCGAACGTCCTGGCCAGGCGGTTTGCCTCCTGGGCCGACCGGGGCGGCGGTGCGTGCAGTGCCTCTTCAGCATCCCCCACCGATTCGCTCCGTCAGGAGGCTCTGCGATACAGTCGCCTCGGTGGCTGCGTCGGTTGATCAGTCGGTGGGCGATCGGCTTGTTCGTACGACGTGTCCGCGCGATTGTTACGACGCGTGTGGCGTGCTTGTCAGCGTGCGTGGCGGCGAGATCCGGCATGTGCGCGGTGATCCCGCTCATCATGTAAGTCGTGGCCGGTTGTGTCGGAAGTGCTCGATCGCCTACAACGGGGTGCTACGCGACAGCGAGGCGCGGCTGACGCATCCGCTGCGGCGAACGGGGCCGAAGGGATCGGGTCGGTTCGAGCCGGTTTCGTGGGACGCGGCGCTCGGCGAGATCGCCTCCCGGTTGGACGAGATCGTTGCAGGCCCGGGGGCGGCAACGATCCTCAATACGCACTACACCGGCACCTGTGCGTTGTTGGGGACGGCGTTTCCGCTCCGGTTCTTCAATCGTCTGGGTGCGACGGAGGTCGATCCCGACACGATCTGCAACAAGGCCGGCTACGAGGCGCTCGCCTACCTCTACGGGGCGGCCGGGGAAGGGTTCGACCCCGAGACGGCGTCGGACGCGAGTTGCGTTCTGGTCTGGGGCGCGAATCCTTCGGCCTCGGCGCCGCATCAGCAGGAGCACTGGTTGGCGGAGGCACCGGGGACAGTCGTTGTCGTCGATCCGATCCGGACGCCGACGGCGGCTGCGGCGGATCTGCATCTGCAGCCGTTCCCGGGCTCGGACGCCGCGCTCGCGTTTGCGTTTGCGCACGTCTTTCGTCGCGACGGTCTTCTCGACCGTGGATTCATCGACGACGCACACGGTTGGCTTCGACGAGCTGGAGCCGCTGCTCGAGTCGTGCACGCCGCGGTGGGGTGAGGAGACGACGGGCGTGTCGGCCGACGCTGATCGAGCGAGCGGCCCATGCCTACGGGGCGGGGCCGTCGCTCTTGTGGCTCGGTCAGGGCTTCCAGCGTCAGCCGCGAGGTGGGAATGCATTGCGCGCGGTGGCAATGCTTCCGGCGCTGACCGGCAATCTCGGGCGACCGGGGTCGGGCTGGGCGTACGTCACCGGTTCCGGCTCGCGACGCATCGACGACGACTATCTGGCAGCGAGTCACCTGCTGGCCGAGGCGCCGCCGCCGGTGAGCCAGATGGACCTCGCGGACGTGCTTCGCGACGCGGCACGTGCCCGGGCGCTCTTCTGCTGGAACATCAACATCGCTGCTTCCAACCCGCGCCTCGGTGATCTGCGTCGGGCGCTCGATCGCGACGATCTACTCACTGTCGTTGTCGATCTGTTCCAGACCGACACCGCCGATCTGGCCGACTTCGTGCTCCCGGCCGCAAGCTTTCTCGAGTCGGACGATCTCGTCCGTTCCTACTTCCACCACACGCTGTCGGCGCAGGTCAAGGCGGCCGACCCGCCGGGTGAGGCGCTTCCCAACAGTGAGATCTTCCGTCGGCTCGCGGCCGCCCTCGGGTACAACGAGCCCGAGCTCTCCGCGACCGACCGGGACGTGATCGACGAGCTGCTGCGCCGAACCGGCTTCGGCGTCGAGTGGGACGAGCTTGCGGCTGCCGGCACCGTTCGCCTCTACGAGACGGCGAGGCTGCAGTTCGCAGACCTGGCGTTCGCGACAGCGAGCGGCCGTATCGAACTTGCCTCCGGCGCGGCAGAAGCGGCCGGCCAACCTCGACTCCCCGAACCGTGGCACGACCTGCAACCGACTAACGGGCGCCTGCGTCTTCTCTCCCCCGCCTCACCCTGGGCGCTGAACTCGAGCTTCGCGAACGACCCCAAGATCGCCCACAAGCTCGGCCCACCGACCGTGACGATGCATCCCGATGACGCAGCCGCTCACGGTCTTGCCGCCGGTGACATCGCCGAGCTGGCGACGACGACGGGACAGCTGCGCGCGCGCGTGATCGTCGACCCGCGCTCCCTCCGCGGCGTCGCCTCCTGCCCGAAGGGGCACTGGCCCAAGCTGACAGCCGACAACGCGAACGTCAACACCCTCAACCCCGGCGACCCCGCGGACATGGCTCGATCGACCAGCGTGCACGGCATCGAGGTCAACGTCACGCGCAGCGCGACGCCCAGGGCAACGTCGGTCGACCGCACTGTGCTGCCCCTGTGAATCACCACGGTTCGTGTCTCACCAGCTGATAGTCAATCCGCGGGTGGAAACGGGATCACGCGACTCCGGGAGAACGAACAGGGAAACACCCTTCCCGAACGGCCTGGCTAAGCCGTTGACCCCCTAGGCCGACGGGGTCAGGGAAGAGCGACGATCGCGTCGATCTCGACCTTGATCCCGTCGAAGAGATCTGCTCCAATCGTCGTCCTCGCAGGGAGGTGCGGGCCGAAGAAACTCCGGTATGCCTCGTTGAACCGAGAGAAGTCATCGATGGAGGCGAGATAGCACCCACAGCGAACAATGGACTCTTTGTTTCCTCCTGCCGCCGTCACCGCATCGAGCAGGTTGTTAAGCGTAACCGTGGTTTCCTCCTCGATCGATCCTCTGACAGGCGAGCCGTTGCGGAGCGGCCCTTGACCTGAGATGAACGCGAAGGTTCCGGTTGCGACGACGGCCGCCGAGTAGGCACCGCCTTCTTTGCCGAGCTTGATCCGTTTCATGCTGTCTCCCTTGATGTGGCTGCCTTGGTGAGCTTCTGCCGAGGAACCGTAGACGACGAACGGCAACAAGCCTCCGTGGTCGGCCCAGCACCCGGCCGAACGGGGATCAACAGCCCCGGCCGCTTGAGGGAGGGGCGATGCGAGCCGGGAGGTCTTCCGCCCGATCCGCATAGCGACTCCGGGAGAACGAACGCGAGAACACGCTTGCCACCCCGCCTGTTCGAGAGGTTTGCCTGGGCCGACGATGCCCGGCAGTGGGGGCACAGTCCCCGGCTTGACAGCCGCGTGACCCTTGAGAAGGATTGAGTGCCCCGAGCGGAAGGAAGCGAACGTGACCGACGTGGCGTACCCCGTTCTATTCTCCGAGTGGACGTTGCGACAGACGACGATCCCGAACCGGATCGTTTTCGCACCCACCTGTCCAACCTGGGTCGCGAGCCCGGTCGACGGAGTCTTCACCGATCAGGCGGTCGCCTACTACGAGGAGCGGGCGAAGGCCGGGTGCGGGCTCATCATCATCGGAGGAAACATCGTCCATCGGGACGCGCTGTATGGAGGCCTCAACTTCCCCGGCCTCTGGGATGACGCGCAGATCAAGGGTATCGCGCGGGTACGGGAGGCAGTGCACCAGCACGGGTGCAAGCTCGCCGTTCAGTTGCTTCATCCCGGGTTGCGCACGCTCGCTGTGATCCAGAAGGATCCGGCCTACGATCTCGACGCGCCCTGGTACACGGTCGCGCCGAGCCAGGTGCCGCCCGGCGAGTGGCCCAACGCGCCCATGCCGAAGGAGCTCGAGGAGCACGAGATCCTCGAGATCATCGACTCGTTCGCGCAGGCGACACGACGCGCCGCCGATGCCGGTCTGGACGGTGTCGAGTACCACCTCGCCCACGGCTACTTGCCGTGGCAGTTCCTCTCTCCGCTCTACAACCACCGCTCCGATCGCTGGGGCGGCTCCCTCGAGAACCGGCTCCGGTTCTCGGTCGAGTCGCTGAAGGCGATGCGCACGGCAGGTGGCGACGACATCTTCATCGGGTACCGGATCAACTCGACATCGTTCTGGCCCGGCGATTTGGAGATGGAGGACATCAAGGAGGTCATCTCCGAGCTCGACCAGGCCGTCGACATCGACTACGTCAGCGTCTCGGCCGGTGTCCACCACTCGTTCATCCACACGCCGATGACCTACGAGCCGGGGTGGGAGCGCGAGTACACCCGCGAGGTGAAGCAGGTTACACAGAAGCCCGTCCTCGCCGTGGGCCGGATCACGAACCCCGAGATCGCGGAGGAGCTCCTGGCCGCCGGCGAGGCCGACGCGATCCTCCTCGCCCGACAGTTGTTCGCCGATGCACAGTGGGCGCAGAAAGTGAAAGAGGGTCGGAGCGAGGACATCCGGCGCTGCGTCGCAGCCAACTACTGCTGGCGCAGCGTGATCGCAGGGGGCCGCGTTCAGTGCATCTACAACCCAGAGGTCGGCAGGGAGCGGGAGTGGGGCGCCGGGACCCTGACACGGGTCGAGCGGCCGCGCAAGGCGCTCGTGATCGGAGGAGGCCCCGCTGCACTCGAGTTCGCACGCGTCGCCACGGCACGGGGGCACGCGGTCACCGTGTTCGAGCGGGAGCCCGAGACGGGCGGCCACGTTCGCGTGCAGGCGTTGCTGCCCGACCGCCAGGAGTTCGGCCAGATCGCCGTGTGGCTCAACGCGCAGGCCGCGAAGAACGGGGCCGAGATCCGCACCGGGGTCGAGGTCGTCGAGGCCGGTCTCGACGACCTACTCGCGACCGAGACGCCCGACCATGTCGTCGTCGCGACCGGCGCCCGCTATCGCAATGACGGCTGGCAGGGCCAGACGGTTGCACCAGTCGTCGGCTGGGAAAGCGGGAACTGCACGAGCTGGTATGACGTCGCGGAGGGCAAAGCGACGGCGACTGGCTCCGTCGTCGTCATCGACGACCTGCAGGACATCGCCGGCCCGCTCACCGCCGTGATGATCGCCCGGACAGGCGCATCAGTGAAGCTCGTCACCCGGTGGCCGATGGTCGCGATGGAGACGATGCCGGAGGTCTACTACCTCTGGACGCGCAAGGCAATGATCGAGGCCGACATCGAGGTACTGACCGACCTCTTCCCCAACCGGATCGACGGGCGGGAACTCGAACTCGTCAACGTCTACGCGCCCGAGCGCGTAACGCGGCTCGAGGCCGACGCGATCGTCTTCAACACCGGCCGCCAATCTGACAACGGGCTCTACCACGCACTCCGCGAGCGAGGCGTCTCGGTCGAGACGATCGGCGACGCGACCGCCCCACGCTCGACCTACGAGGCGGTCTACGAGGGGCACCGAGCGGGGCGTGCACTATAGACGTCGGCGACGCCGCGACGTACTGCCACCTTTGAGCGGCCACGCTTCGGTTCCGCCTGGAATCAGGCTCAGCGCCGCCGACTCGGTCGAGCGATGCGCCCGAAAGCACGATCAGCGCCGCCGTCGCTCGTGAAGGCGCTGAGCTGGATCCGCTCGCCGTCGAACTCGAGACCGGAGCCGATCACGGAGGGGCCACGCAGACGAAGATCCTCGCCGAGGCCGGCGGAGGGCCCGCGGGTGACGGGTGCCTCCGAGACCTCTTCGACGAAGCGGGCAATGCGCTCGCTGTCGGCCGGCTGCTGGTCGAGCCACTCGAGCGCGTCGATCGGACTAATAGTCTCGCGGTCTGTCGGCGTCGATCGCCGGCTCTTCTGGGTCAGGCTCGGTGTTGGGCGCGTCTTGCGTCGGCGAACCGTCCGTTTGGTCTCCCGTATTCCGGGCCATAGCGTCGTTATGGCCTCCTCGAAGGCGGAGCACCACCACCGCGACGGCTGCGGCGGCAGCGATCACGCTCCCTACGAGAACCGCTTTGCGGAGACGGTGGCGCTTTTTAGGCTTGCGCAGCAGATGAAGTCGTTGCAGCTCTGGCTGCACCTTCGACAACGCTCCGGCCAGCTCGAGCTTCCTCTGGAGTGACATTGCCATCGAGAACCTCCCTCTCAACGCGGGCTACGGCGGCCCTGGTGCGGTCTCAACCATCTCATTGGCGTGCTAGGTGGGCGCGGAGTTCTGCTTCGTGGTCGTGGATCAGTTCGCCGCTGACGTCGAGGGTGACGCTGTTCAGCGTTCCGGTGAATGTGAATGGGCCTTCGTAGTCTGGGGTGACGGGTGAGCCGGGGTTGGCTCCGCAGGTGAGTGCGCCTGGGTTGAACATGAACGGTGTTGTGATCGGGGCTTCGGCGTCGCCGACGAGTTCGCCGTCGACGTAGAGCTGCATTCGTCCGGGTGCGCCTTTGCCTTGGGCCGGATCGGGTGGGCCGGTGGGCTCGAACTCGAAGCGGAGTGCGTGCTTGCCGGCCGGAAGGACGTCGTCGGATTCGACTTGGAGGAGCTGGCGGCCCACGTAGTTGTGGACGTAGCGGAGTTTGCCGTCCTTGACGTAGAAGGAGTAACCGCCCGCGGCGGTGCCCTGGCTCAGCAGCACGCCCTCTGCCCCCTGCTCGGGGATCTCCACGTCCGCGGTGATGCTGTGCGGCCGGTTCAACACCTTCGGCGCCGCGAAGTTCGGGATCGCCTGCGTGTTCGGCCTGTAGGTGTAGCTGTCGCGCGGAAGGGCGATCAACGGCTTCTCGGCCATCATGCGGGCGAGGCCGCTGCCGTCGATTGGCATCACGTCGTACTTGCCTGCTTCGACGTACCAGGTGGCGATCATCGCGATCAGTTTGTCGCGGTTTTCGGCTGCGACGTTGTGGTTCTCGGCGAAGTCCTCTGCAACGTGGTAGAGCTCCCACCCGGTCGCGTCGAGAGTGGAGAGCGTGTCGGCCGAGATCGGATTCCCGAAGCCCGTGCCGGCCTCGGTGAACGAGGGGCCGGGCCAGGGACAGACTGCCCGCCAGCCGTCGTGGTAGATCGCGCGGTGGCCCAGCATTTCGAAGTACTGGGTGTGGTGGCGGGTTTCCGTCTCGGGATCGTCGAGGGTGTGGGCGAAGCTGACGCCGTGGAAGGGCGACTGGGTGATGCCCCGGATCGCGTCCGGCGGCTCGATGCCGAGAAGGTCGAGGACGGTCGGGACCATGTCGATGATGTGTGCGTAGTGGGGGCGTACGTCGCCCTTGCTCTTGATCCCCTTGGGCCAGGAGACGATGAACGGGTCGCAGGCGCCGCCGCGGTAGGTCTCCCGCTTCCAGCGCCGGAACGGAGTGTTGCCTGCCCAGGTCCAGCCCCAGGGATAGTGGTTGAAGTGCTTGGGGCCGCCGATCTCGTCGATCAGCTTCAGGCTCTCCTCGATCGGCTCCTGCGCGTTGTTGAAGAACTGCGCCTCGTTGGTCGTGCCGGTCGGCCCTCCCTCAGCGGAGGCGCCGTTGTCGGAGATCACCATGATCAGCGTGTTCTCGAGCTCCCCGAGCGTCGTCAGGAACTCGAGCAGGCGTCCGATCTGGTGGTCGGTGTGCTCGAGGAAACCGGCGAACACCTCCATCATTCGGGCATAGAGCTGGCGCGCCGGCTCGGGCAGCGCGTCCCAATCCGGGACGTCCGGATCGTGGCGCGACAGCTCGGCGTCGGCTGGCACGATCCCGAGCTCTTTCTGCCGAGCGAACGTCTTCTCGCGGTAGGCGTCCCAGCCGTCGTCGAACACTCCCTTGTACCTGTCGGCCCACTCCTTCCCGACATGGTGTGGGGCATGGGTCGCGCCGAAGCAAAGATGGAGGTAGAACGGCTTCTGCGGATCCGCCTGCTTGCTGTCGGCGATGAACGAGACGGCCTTGTCGACGAGATCCTCGCTCAGGTGATAGCCCTCTTCCGGCTTCTTTGGCGGCTCGACCGTGTGGTTGTCGTAGACGAGGTCCGGATACCACTGGCTCGTGTCGCCGCCGAGGAAACCATAGAAGCGCTGAAAGCCCCGGCCCAACGGCCAGCGGTCGTACGGGCCGGCGGCGGTCTCCTGGTTGCTCGGTGTCAGGTGCCACTTGCCAACCATGAACGTGCTGTAGCCCTCATCGACCAGGATCTCCGACAGCATCCCGTTCTCGAACGGCATCACACCGTCGTACCCCGGATAGCCGGACGCCAGCTCCGTGATGCAGGCCATCCCGTTCGCATGATGGTTGCGGCCCGTCACGATGCACGACCGCGACGGCGAGCACAACGCCGTCGTGTGCATGTTGTTGTACCGCAGGCCCACGCCCGCGACGCCGTCCAGGTTCGGGGTCTTGATCGGGCTGCCATAGCACCCAAGCTGACCGAAGCCCGTGTCGTCGAGCACAATGAACAGCACGTTCGGCGCACCCTCCGCAGCACGAATCGGCGCCGGCCAAGCAGGGCTCGACTCCTCAGCAGTCCGACCGATCACCCCGGGAAACGGCGCTCCGGACTCGTACTCAACGACGGGCATCAAGAACCTCCTAGTTCACATGTCATTTTTTGGTCGCCCGACTAGGTCACAAGCACGCTCAACGACCCGTGCCCGCGGTCAAGCGCGATCACGACAGCCATCCTCTCACACGCTCCCTCTCCTGGTGGTCAATAGCCGCGAAGACCTCGCCCGCGCGAGCTTAGGGCAGACCCCATGTTTCGCTGGCTGCGGTCGACCCCTGGGCCGACCGGCGAAAGTGGTGCTCGGCTTCTGACGCGAACCTGGACGGGGCCGCGGATGACTGTACGGACAAAGTCGCGCACCTGTGTCTGGATCGGAAAGACGAGTCCGAGAGTCCCGCGCTCATGGGATCCGTGCGTCGGTGGGGTTGGGGGCGGGTACCTGGACTGGATCGACGCGGCACACGGAGGGTGCGAGCGCACGGTTCTCGCCTGCCTTGGTTTAGAGGTCGTTGGTGAGTGTGAAGGGGAGTTGTTGGCTGCCTTTGTTGCCGTGGGGGTCGGTTGCTTCGACCTCGAGGTGGTAGGGGCCGTCGGGGAGCAGGCTGGTGGTCCAGGTGTGGGCGAGGTGGAAGCGGTAGAGGCCGGGTTTTCCAGCTCGGTTCTGTCGGGTCCCTGGCGCGTAGATCGACCGGAACTTGTCTTGTGGCTGCAGTCCTTTGCTGAGGTCGATCGGGGTGTGCCAGGGCCTGACGGTGTGGCTGCCGCGGCGGACGCGCCAGCGGAGACGCGCTGGTGTGACGGGTAGGCCGTTCCATGGTGCGGGGACCTTGAGGGGTGGCATCTGGTGTGCTTCGGCGATCACGTCGACCGCCCCTGAGATCGCAGCGGGTGTGAGTGGCCTGCCGTTGCGCGAGAGCACGATCTTGGTCACCCGCGGCTTTGTCGTGACCTTCCAGGGTGTCAGTGCTCCTGGTCGCAGTGGGTCGCGGTAGCCGCCGCCGCGGTGTTCTGCGAAGTGGAGGTGCAGCCAGGGCGCCTCGACGTGACCGAGAAGCTGGTGTTTCTTAACGTGCTGGTGGTGGCTGACGGCCGGGATGATGTGCCAGTAGCCGAACCCGACATCGCCGTCGGCGACCGACAGCGACCGGCCGCCCTCGAGATGCACGAGACCGGCCCGAACCGCATAGACCGGGGTGCCGTTGGCTGCCGAGATATCAATCCCGAAATGGAACGCCCTCGACGTCCCGGAGATCCGCGGGTCGTTGAAATAGCCGCGCACCGGATGCGCCCGCCCAAACGGTTTCAAAGGCCACCCGTACAGGCACCCCAAACTACCCGCCAGCCCGCGCTATTCCAAGTCCTCCGAAGTCCACGCCAGTACGGCGGCCAACGACGCGCTGAGGACGTTCGCGATCCGCCCCGGACGCCCCGAATCGTGACGGACAGAGATCCCACCCTGGCTGGTCGAGAACTGCATCTCCAACGAGATCGTCGAAGTGACCGTCTACTCAGAGACAGGCAAGACGATGGGCCACGAAGCCAACGTCCACGGAGCCTCTAAGTGACCCGCCACTGCTCGCACTGTGGCGCACCACTCGGTGAGCGAGGAACGCTGTTCTGCTCGGCGGCGTGCAGGAAGCGGGCGTGGCGACGACGACGAGCAGGACTCCCCGAGAGCGCCTTCCCGACCGGGGCCAGGAGAGGACGAGTCCCGCTTGGGGCCGAGACGACTGCCGACCTCAGGTCACGACTCCATCTCGCACGACCCCGCTAGCAGCCGCCCGGAGTGCTGGCAGCGGGAGTTCCGAGGCGGCGGCCCGTCGAGGCGTTTCTGTTCTCCGCGGGCCGGTGTCCCATAGGGTCGTCGTATCCGTAGGGCCAACCGAACGACTGGAGGATTTGATGCGTGACCGACTTACCCTGATCATCGCGATCACCGCGCTCGTGGTGGCAGTGCTTGGCACAACACCGATCGGGGAGGCCGCCTACAACGCGGTCGTGCCGAAGAACAGCGTCGGCGCGCAACAGCTCCGCAAAGGGGCAGTGACCAGCGTCAAGATCCGCGGTGATGCCGTCACCAGCGGCAAGGTCAAGAACCGCTCGCTGAAGGCGATCGACTTCAAGCTCGGTCAGCTCCCCGCTGGTGCCGTTGGCGCCAAGGGTGACAAGGGGACAAGGGTGACAAGGGTGAGACGGGCATCACCGCTGTCGTCGTTCGCAGGGGCACCGTAGGCGGAACCGCGGCAGCCGCGACCGTGACCCTTACAGCAAATTGTCAGCCGGGCGAGGTCGCCCTCGGGGGCGGTGCCGGTAGGACCGATGGCAACACCGCCCCCGGTAACACGATCCGCGACAGCACGCCCAACCCGAACACGGAGGGAGCGACCCCGACCGGGTGGAGAACCGGATATGGATACACAGCCGCAGGACAGACGGTCGCCGCATACGTCATCTGCGCAAAAATCGCTCCGTAGCGAACCTGGATCAAAAGGGGTGGTCGCGTGGGCGTCTCCACGCGACCACCACTCCTCGCGAGCGGTCAAGTGACGTCGTCTCGTGGACGCTGCGGCACGGCACCAGACCCCGCGTGTCTGCCCTGGAGTGCTGGCGGCGGGAGTTCGGGAGGGCGATGCCTGCGCAGGTAGGCGTTTCTGTCTCCGCGGGCCGGTGTCCCATAGGGTCGTCGTATCCGTAGGGCCAACCGAACGACTGGAGGATTTGATGCGTGACCGACTTACCCTGATCATCGCGATCACCGCGCTCGTGGTGGCAGTGCTTGGCACAACACCGATCGGGGAGGCCGCCTACAACGCGGTCGTGCCGAAGAACAGCGTCGGCGCGCAACAGCTCCGCAAAGGGGCAGTGACCAGCGTCAAGATCCGCGGTGACGCCGTCACCAGCGGCAAGGTCAAGAACCGCTCGCTGAAGGCGATCGACTTCAAGCTCGGTCAGCTCCCGGCCGGTGCGGCTGGCGCCAAGGGTGACAAGGGCGACAAGGGCGACAAGGGCGAGGCGGGCATCACCGCTGTCGTCGTCCGCAGAAGCCCCGAACTCACAACCGCGGGACCCGGGACACTGTCTCGTCTAGCAACGTGTCAATCGGGCGAGGTCGCTCTAGGAGGAGGGGTCGGCAGGGCTGATGGGATCACCAGCTCCGCTCTCACGGTCCGTAGCAGCCTACCCAGCTCTAACGTGGCAGGAGCGACCCCGACCGCGTGGAAAGCCGTGATGACATACCAAAACGCAGGAGAAACGCTTGTCGTCTACGTCGTCTGCGCCAAGATCGCTCCGTAGCGAACCTGGATCAAAAGGGGTGGTCGCGTGGGCGTCTCCACGCGACCACCACTCCTCGCGAGCGGTCAAGTGACGTCGTCTCGTGGACGCTGCGGCACGGCACCAGACCCCGCGTGTCTGCCCTGGAGTGCTGGCGGCGGGAGTTCGGGAGGGCGATGCCTGCGCAGGTAGGCGTTTCTGTCTCCGCGGGCCGGCGTCCCATAGGGTCGTCGTATTCCGTAGGGCCAACCGAACGACTGGAGGAATTGATGCGTGACCGACTCACCCTGATCATCGCGATCACCGCGCTCGTGGTGGCAGTGCTTGGCACAACACCGATCGGGGAGGCCGCCTACAACGCGGTCGTGCCGAAGAACAGCGTCGGCGCGCAACAGCTCCGCAAAGGGGCAGTGACCAGCGTCAAGATCCGCGGCGACGCCGTCACCAGCGGCAAGGTCAAGAACCGCTCCTTGAAGGCGATCGACTTCAAGCTCGGTCAGCTCCCCGCTGGTGCCGTTGGCGCCAAGGGTGACAAGGGCGACAAGGGTGAGAAGGGCGATGCCGGAGCTACGGAAGTGACCGTACGTAGCAGCGCCATGTCCACGACCGGTGCTGGTCGCGCCAACTTGACCGTGAATTGCCTCTCGGGGGAGCGCGCGGTCAGCGGCGGCGGCGGTTTGCAAGCCCCTGGAAGTAGCTCGGCTGTGAAGTTGGTTTCGAGTAAGCCGGTTCCATCCACAAGCGGCGCAACACCGACCGGCTGGAACTCCACGATCGAATTCGCCGCAGCAGGCTTGGCCATCGCTGCGTACGCGGTCTGCGTCAAGCCGTAAGAGTTCGCCGGGTGGTCGCGTGGGCGTCTCTACGCGACCGCCCGCTCCTCGCATCCCGCCAGCATCCGTCCTGTGGACTGCTGCGGCACGGCACCTAACCCCGGGCGTTCGGGCTACGCCAGCCGCGGGTACGCAGCGGGTACGCGAGGCGAGACAGTCGAGGGCAACTGAGGGAACTCGCTACACGCAGATCTGGCTCAGAAATGTGCGTTTCGCGGAAGTGGGCGCCCCTCGGTTCCCTCCTGCCGCGAGATGGTAAGGAGGGGGTCGACGGTTCGAGTCCGGGCTTGAGAAAGGGCCTGCGGTGCAGGCCCTTTCTCTGACAGGGGAGGTTCGTCTCAGGTCACGGAGATCAGCACGGAACGGCTGCCATGATCGCCAGGATGCCGAGCGGTCCGCCCAGTAGCGTGTCTGCCTGTGCCGGCGTCAGCTTTCCCGACGAGACGTAGGCGTTCACCTCGTTGACGAACGCCTGCAGCTGGTTGCAAGCGGTCGGCTGTCCGGGCTTGTTGGTCAGGCTGTCGATGGCGTGCTCGAGCTTCACGGTCAGCGAGTTCGCCTGACCCTTGTTCAGCACCCCGGCAGTCTTCAGATCATCGATCTGCGTGATGGTGCTCGGGATCGCCTGGGCGGGAGTGAGGATGGTCAGGTTCAGCGTCGCCGACCTCGTCCCGCCTATCTGGGGTCTGGCGTCGGTGCCGCTCAGCGTGAGCACGTAGGCGCCGGGGGTCGCGTCGGCGGTGGTGATCGTCAGCGTCGAGGTGAAGCCTCCTGCCCCTCCGCTCAGCGGGCTGAAGGATGCCGTCGCTCCGGCCGGTAGGCCCGACAACGACAACCCGATCGAAGGCAGCCCCGACGTCGGCGAGCCGAGGACGAGCGCTTCGGTCACCGCGTACGTGTTCGCCCCACTCGTCAGAACCTGGAGGCTGGTCGGGATGCCGGCGACCGTGAAGTCGTACACCTGAACCACCTTGGTAGCGGTGTTCGACTCCGCTCCGAGCGAGTCCGTCACAGTCACCGCGTACGTCGTGTCCCCGAGCGCTGGGGTGTCGGTGATGGTCTGCGTCGTCGCGAACGGCGCACCGTTCTTCGTCCACGCGAACGTGTATGGACCCGTCCCTCCGCTCGGGGCCGCAGTGAGGCTGATCGAGTTGCCGCTGAGCACGACCCCCGCCGGAGCGCCGGTGATCGACACCGCCGGAATGCCGAAGTCGAGCGCACCGACGCTGAGCGGAGGTATCGAGGCGTGCGGCGGCGCGGTCAGCGGCACCGGGACGAATCCCGCTGCCACCCGGCCGGCCACCAGCGGTCCCGCCACGCCGCCGATCGCGTCCCCGATCGTCGTGTCGAGGCCGGCCGAGCTGTACACCGGCCCCAAGCCTCCGGAGAACAGGCTGATCGGATCGGGGTCGTCGATCGAGCAGTCGGCAAGTAGGCAGACGCCCGCGCTGGCGACGTCTGCGACGACGCCCACGAAATCCTGAAAGTCACCCGTCCAGTGGAGGTTGATTCGGGCATTTCCGGACGTCCCTACCCAGTGGACGAGCGGTCCGAGCGAGATCCCGAGCGCCGTGGGATTGGCTGGCGTCGTCAGCGTGAAATTCTGGGACGAACCGGACGAGTCCCACTCGATCGGAAGCACCGGTGCACCGCTCGCGCCGGTGACCTGAACCAGGGCCGCGGCCCCGCCAAGTCCCGGAACGCCGGTCGAAGCAGCCGGCGCCAGGGTAAGGGACGTTCCAAGCGACGCGGTGATCACGTCGAGCCCGGCGACATTGAGTGTGAGGCCGGAACTCGAGCCGGTGATCGTGACCGGGGCATCGGAGTCCATTGGTGCCGTAAAGGCACTGGGCGTCGAAGTCGCGGTGAAGGGCACTGTCTTCGGGCAGTCGGTACACCCGTCGAAGTTGAAGGTCATGTTGCCGCTGAGCGAATACGAGACCGTCGATCCGCCCGATGTCGGCGTGTATGTGATCGCGACCGGAAGAGGCCCGCTCGCGGTGTTCAAATCGGCCGGGTCATATGTGAGGGCCACGTCGGTTCCGAGGCTCACGTCGGCGGTGAGCGTTCCGTCGAAGGCAATCGCTCCGTGGAATACACAGAAAACGATGTCCAACAGACACGGCGGGTTCGTCACTCCCGTGTCCACGTTGACGGGAACGTCGGTCGTGAAGCCTAGATCGGAGTGCTTGACGATCGTCACCGGGCCTGGGCTTGCCTGTGCCCCCAAGGGGACCCCGAGCGCCATCAGAGCGACGAGCAATGTCACACCCAACTGGACGATGTAACGCGGCTTCACCACAATGCCTCCTTTGTCTTCCTCTCCGATCGTCGACCGGCGGTCGAGGACAACGCTCACACGTGACGTGCAGCGTGCGCATCGCCCGCCCGGGTGACACCCGGACGGCACAAGAGGGATCCGAACACGAGGTGCGAGCCGTTAGAACACCCTCGCCAACCCGCCTGTTCGAGCGGGTTGCCTCCTGGGCCGACACGGTACCGCGCCCAGGCGCTGGGTTCACCGGCGTCCGCGCGGGCCGTGTGTGATCGACGCCCTCGCTCGACCCGATCCGTCGAGCGGGACGTTGTCGGAGCCCTCTCGACACTCGCCGGCTGTCTAGTCGGGGAGCGACTCGAGGAACGCGCGCGGGCTCATGATCGGCATTCGGTCGGCGAGCCTGAGGAGGTGCTGGTCGCCTGAGATGAGCAGCGCCTGCCGGGAGTGGGCGAGCGCGACCAGGTAGTCGTCGCCACGGTCGGCCGAGACACGAGGGGCGTCAGCCGGGTCGTCGGCCAGCGTGGCAGCCGTTCGGAGGAGCTCGAGGAGGCCGGCGCGCTCCTCGGCGGAGACTCTGGCTTCGAGTCTTGGATATCGGAGTGCCCGTTCGAGCTCGGTGAGCAGCGCTTCGGAGGCGATGAGGTCGAAGCGGCCGTCGAGCCATGCTCGAAGGAGGAGTGCCGGCGTGCCGCTTCTCGAGAGGACGGCGGCGATGAGGACGTTCGGGTCGAGAACTGCCCGCACGAGTCAGCGGCGGCGCGGCCGCGTTGAGTGCTGCGCCTCGATCGCGAGCTCGAGCGCCGCGTCCTCGTCCATCTCGGCCTTGCCCCAGAGGCTGTCGAGGAGATCGAGGCCGAGCGCCTGGCGTACCGCCTCCTCGATCACCTCGCTGTCACCGCGACCGCTCCGTGCTGCCTTCACCTTCACTGCACGCATGACCGATTCGTCGATCGTCAACGTGGTACGAATTCTGCTCATCTTTGCATCTTAGCACTATGATGCCCGTGCAAGAGACCACGCTCAAGACGGTAGACCGTGGAGTTGTGAGAACGGGGCTTCGGGCTACGTCCTGGGCCGACGGCTGAGGCGACATGGGCTATGGCGGTCTATTCGAGTGTTACGGCGGAGACGTCAGTCCTCCGGCTCGCCTGGCAACAGCTGCGATAGCTTGTGTCCGCCCGCCCGACGATGGAATCCCTTGCCCTCAAGAATGCGCGGCTGGTCGACGGTACCGGTCGCCCCCCGGTCGGCGACTCCACGGTCGTGATGAGCGGAACCCTCGTCACTGCGGTCGGGCCGCGAGCAGAGGTCGTCGTGCCGGCCGGTTGCCGGGTCATCGACGTCGAGGGGCGGACGGTGCTTCCGGGTCTCGTCGACGCGCACATGCATGTCACCGGGATGCCGGGGCTGCTCGACGAGCGCGCGATGCTCGGGGCCCAGCTGGAGGCTTCCGAGATCCTGCGCGAATGCCTGCAATGGGGGACCACCACCGTCGGCCATGCCGGCGGGTGTCGCGAGAACCTCGTCCTTCGCGACATGATCGATCTCGGCCGGCTACCCGGCCGGGCGCGCCTGCTCGTGAGCGGCGTCGTCACGGCAACGGGCGGGCACGTGCGGGGCGAGGGCGTCGACGGGCCTTGGGAGATCCGGAAGGTCGCCCGGAGGATGGCGCTCGAGGGCTTCGACTTCTACAAGACGACGGCGACAGGCGGGTTCCAGTGGGCACACGAGGGGCTCGGAATGCCCGACTACACGCTCGAGGAGCTCGAGGCGCTCGTCGCCGAGGCGCGCCTGCGGGGTCGCCTCGTGCACTGCCACGCACACGCCCAGCCGGGGATCCAGAACGCTGTCGGCGCAGGTTGCGACGTGATCCTCCACGGGACGTACGCCGACGAGGCAGCCCTCGAGGAGATCGCGGCTCTGAGCCTCGTCTTCATGCCGACGCTCTACATCACGAGCGAGCACTCGTGGGGTCGGACCGAGCGGCCGGCGCACATCACCGATCGGCTTCGCGCCGCCCACGGACCGCACCGGACAGCGGTGGCGCGGGCGCGCCAGCTCGGGATCACGATCGCGACCGGGACAGATGGGATGCCGCGCCCCGGCGCCCTCGTGCACGAGCTCTGCGAGCTCGTCGAGTGCGGGCTGACACCGCACGAGGCGATCGTCGCAGCGACACGGAACGCGGCCGAGGCACTGGGTATCGGCGACCGTCTTGGGACGCTCGAGGTGGGCAAGGTGGCGGACTGCGTCGTCGTCGACGGCGACCCCCTCGCGAACATCGCCATCCTCACAGATAAGGCGGCGATCGCGTTCGTGGTGAAGGACGGGCTGGTGGAGGTCGGCCGTCGGCCGGCGTGAAACCCTAGCTACATTCGGACTTGAGGGCATGGTGGTCTGCGACGAGTTGCGGTCGCAGACATCGACGGCGACGGCTACCCCGGCGGCTGGGAAGTCGACCACGGCACCAACCCGACGAGCGCAACACGACGACGGATCGGAGGACACGGAGCCGGGCAGGTCACGTGCTCGCCTCCGCCCGGTCGAGAGCGGCTTCCGCCAGCGCGAGGCGGTCGAGCCAGGGCGGCGTGTCCAGGCGCTCGAAGATCTCGTGTGCCTCGGCGAGCTTCGGAACGGCCTCGTCGCTGCGGCCCCCTGCGACGAGCCATTCACCGTGCTCGAGCAGGGTCACGGCCAGCCAGAACACGACACCGATCTCCCGAAAACCTGAGGCGGCTGCCTGGAACCCCACGTCCGCGACGTCGGCGTCGCCGGCCAGCCTGGCCTTGAAGCGGTCTGCCTGGGATCGCAGGTATGGCGCCCGGAGCCCCGGGGGGATCGCGTCGATCGTTGCCACGAGCTCCGCTGCTCGTTCCGTGGCACCGAGCGTGAGCGCCGCCTCGATCGCCTCCACGAGGCCCTGCTTGACGGTCTGCGTGGAGACGCCGAACGAGGCCCTCGACAACTCCGCCGCCTCCGTTCCCTTCTCGAGAGCATCCGCCAGCCGGCCCTCGGCACGCAGGACGGCGGCCTCCGCGCTCTGGTACCCGGCGCGATCCTGGAGGTCGCTCGTGCTCGCAAGGTGCTCGAAGAGGGAAAGAACCCGGCGGGCTTCCCCGGTGTCGCCGCGGGAAACGTGGATCTCGAGCACCGACGCGAGCAGGCTCATCGTCATTGCCGTGCTCAGCTTCTCCTCCGGCACTTCGGCGGCGACGGCAAGCGTCTCCTCCCAGCGGCCGAGCATGTACAGCGCGTATGTGCTCTCGGCGAGAATCGTCCGTTCTCCGGGCCGCGACCCTCGACGCCGCGCAACGACGAGGTCGGCCTCGAGGTACTGGAGAGCCTCCTCGTACCGATCGCGCTGGAAGGCCAGGTCGGAGAGGTTGACGTATGCGTTGTAGACGTGTTCCCAGTCCTCGTTGTCGAGGGCGATCGTGAGCCCGTGCTTCATGTAGGCGAGCGCCTCTTCGGGATGTCCTCCGGCGCCGGCGATGATCCCCTTGGAGACGAACGCCGCGGACAACGCTTCCGGTACGCCGAGCGACTCGCCGACGTCGAGGGCGACCGAGAGAGACTCGGCTGCCTTCTCTCGCTCGCCGACGAAGACGTAGCCGACCCCGAGCGTGGCGGCGAGGTTCGCGAGCTCGGCGTCCGGTTCCTGCCCGGCGGCCAGCTCGAAGGCGCGCTCCAACACGGCGAGAGCCTCGGTGTGACGGTTGAGATCCCAGATAGCCCGACCGAGCTTTGTCGAGGCGCGAAGGGAGCCGCGGACGTCTCCCAGCGAGTCGAAGTCGGCGACGGATCGGGTGAGCAGCCGTTCGGCCACCTCGTACTCGCCCTCGTACTGGGCGTGCCAGCCTGCACGCTCGAGCAGCTCCGCGCGCTCGCGGGTGTCATCGGCCAACTCGGCCGCACGCTCGGCGTACCGCCGCGCCTCGCCTGCCGCGCCGAGCGCGTCGGCGCGCTTCGCCGCACGCGCGAGCGTCTCCCGCGCCTTCGACTTCACGGCATCCGCGTCGTCCGCTTCGGGAGCCGCCGTGTACGCGTCCACGTAGTGTGAGGCCAGCACCTCGGCGATCTCTCCCTCGTCCGGGAACGCCGACTCGAGATACGCAGCGGCGGCGAGGTGGCGCACGCGTTGCTCCCGCCGCGACAGCATCTCGAAGGCGACGTGCCGAACGAGATCCTGGAGGAACCCGTACTGGCCTTGCTCGGGCGAGCGCGGGTCTGCCTGGAGCGAGAGCACCTCCTTGCGCACGAGCGAGGCGAGGACGGGCTCGAGCTCGGTGCGCTCGATCCCCGACACGGCGGCCAGGGCCGCCGGGGTGAACGTCTTGCCGAGAACGGCACCGTCCTGGAGCACCCGCCGCTCGACGGGGAAGAGCCCGTCGAGGCGTGCCGCGATCAGCGCGTGGAGCGTCTCGGGCACAGCGAGCGCCTCGACCGCGCCGGCCGGCGCGTAGACGGCGCCGTCCTCGACGAGCAGACCGCGGTCGAGCAGCATCCGCACGGTCTCGACCGCGTACAGCGGAATGCCTTCCGCTCGGTCGAGGATCTGCTCGCGGAGCGACCCGTCGAGACCAGGGGTAAGCCCTGCGAGGAGGTCCTCCATCGCGCCGCGAGACAGCGGCTCGAGGTAGAGCGAGCTGAAGTTGCGGTGGCCCGCTCCCCAGGCGGGCCTTCGCTCGTGGAGCTCTGGGCGAGCGAGAGTGAGCACGAACAGCGGGCTCGTGCGCGACCATTCGAGCAGGTACTCGACGAAGTCGAGCAGGCTGGAATCGGCCCACTGGACGTCCTCGAACACGAGCACGGTGGGGTAAACGTCCGCCAGCCGCTCGAAGAACTGCCGCCAGGCCGCGAAGAGATCTTGCTTGTCGCCGGAGCGCTGTACCCCGACGCCGAGCAGCTGGGCGAGCCGCGGCTCCACGAAGCGGCGCTCCTCGGGATCCGCGAAGTGCTCGTCGAGCGTCGCCCGCAGCTTGGCGAGGGCCGACTCGGACGGCTCGTCCTCCACGATCCGGCAGCGCATCCGGACCATGTCGGCGAGCGCCCAGTAGGTGACGCCGTCGCCGTAGGAGAGGCAGCGGCCTCGGTGCCAGTAGACGTCGTCCGCGAGACCGTCGAAGTACTTGTAGAACTCCCAGGCGAGCCGCGACTTGCCGATGCCTCCGATGCCGGTAACGGAGACCAGCTGCGAGCGGCGCTCCTCGGCACATTCGTGGAAGAGATCCTTGATCTTCCGCAGCTCACGATCGCGACCCACGAACGGGGCCTCGAGACCCTCCCCCTTCAGTGCTCCCTGCCGCCCCGAGGTAACGCGGAGCGCGCGCCACAGTTGCATCGGCTCGCCCTTGCCCTTGAGCTCGAAGGTGCCTGCGTCGACGTGGGCGACCGACGCCTCCGTGGCGCGTCTCGTGGACTCGCCGACGAGGACGGCGCCGGGCTCGGCGGCGCCCTGGATACGGGCCGCTGTGTTGACGAGGTCACCGGCCACCATCCCCTGATCGGTCGCCCCGACCGTGACGGCGGCCTCACCGGTGAGAACACCCGCCCGTGCCCGTAGCTGGGCCCCGACTTCGTCGCCGAGCGTTGAGACGGCAGCGACCAGCTCGAGCGCTGCCCGAACCGCGCGCTCGGCATCGTCCTCGGTCGCGACGGGCGTGCCCCAGACCGCCATCACCGCATCACCGATGAACTTCTCGACAGTGCCTCCATAGCGCTCGATGATCGTGCGCGAGACGTTGAAATAGCGGGTCAGGAGCTCCCGCGTGTCCTCGGCGTCACGCCCTTCCGAGGCGGCCGTGAACCCCACGAGATCGGCAAACAGCACCGACACGAGACGGCGCTCCACGATCGGTTCTGCGGCAGGATCGACTGAAGCAGCGGACGTCGGCGCAACGAACGGCGTCCCGCAGCCGGGGCAGAACTTCGCGTCGGCGTCCGCCGGCCGGCCGCACGACGGGCAGGCCCTCGCGAGGGGCGTTCCACACTCCTTGCAAAAGCGGCTGTCGGCATCGTTGGCGGTCTGACACGACGGGCAGGTCACCCCCTCAGTCTCGCACGTTGGGCGGTTTGCCTCCTGGGCCGACCGGGGGCGGCGGTGCGTGCAGCGCCTCTTCAGCATCCCCCACCGATTAGAGTGTGTAAGCCGCCTCGCCCCGGCCGAGGCCCTCTGGCGTCATTCCCTAGTGCTGGCGCAGGCAAGGCTCCTCGACAGATGACGTCGAAGATGCGAAGCTTGCTCGTCCCGCGAGGCTTTCGTAAGCGGGGTTCGGGAAGGAGAGCACATGCACGCGACCCGTACGGAACTATGCGTCCGACGGAGGTGGAGTTGACGGCTCAGCACGAGGGTGCGGGTGATGTCGGCGACGGTCGGCTCGAGGCGGGGGTCGTCGATGTGCATGACGAGATCGCGAACGTGACGGTTCGCGGCGGCATCTACCGCGAGTACCTGCAGCTCGTGCGTACGGCCGACGGCTGGAAGATCGCCAACGCACTCTGGGCATTCGACCACTGATGGCGATCGTCGACGTTCCGCCGGCGCGCGACGGCTACGTCGACCGGGTGGGGGCACGGCTGTACTACCAGCAGTTCGGCGAGACCGGGCCGGCGCTGCTGCTGTTGCCGACGTGGTCAATCGTGCATAGCGACTTCTGGTGGCGGCAGGTGCCGCACTTCCAGGATCGCTACCGCGTGATCACGTTCGATGGCCGCGGCAACGGCCGCTCATCGCGCCCTCGGACGGCTGCCGACTACGCCGACGACGTCTTCGCAGCGGACGCGCTGGCGGTCATGGACGAGTTAGGCGTTCAGTCTGCGACGCTGATGGCGGTGTCCGCGGGGGCAGCTTGGCAGCTGATCCTTGCCGCAGGCCATACCGCCCGCGTCGAGGCATGCGTCTTCATCGGAGCAAGCCTCCCCCTCGGCACACCCCTCCCCGAGCGGGCGGCTGCGCTCCAGCACTTCAACGAGCCCCAGGAGAACTACGATGGCTGGCTCAAGTTCAACCGCCACTACTGGCATGACGCCTGGCAAGACTTCCTCGAGTTTTTCTTCTCCAAGTGCTTCACAGAGCCCGACTCCGAAGCCGAGATCGCGCACTTCGTCTCAATGGGCCTCGAGACCGACGCGAAGACGATCTTGCTCACAGCCGAAGCACCGGGTCTCGATCGAGAACGCGCCACCTCGCTCGCCCAAGGCCTCCGCTGCCCAACCCTCGTGATCCATGGCGACCACGACGCAATCTCCTCCGTCACCCGCAGCGAAGAACTCGCGGCACACGCCAGAGCACAGCTCATCGTCATGCCTGGAGTCGGTCACGAACCACAATGCCGCTGGCCGACCGAGGTGAACACCATTCTCGACCTGTTCCTCACAGAGCACGTCTTGCCATGATCAGCACTACCACGCTCGATCCTGCATTCGCCGCCCCCGTGTGTTGATCGGGCAGACAGCTCCATCGAAGAAACGGCCGAGGCTGAAGTCCGTGATGTCGGCAAGGACAACATCGGCATTGGGGAAACTGTGAAGCCTTCTCTGCGCACTTTCGATTACCTGGGGCGACAGATCGATGCCAATCCTCGCGCCACGAGAGTTCGAAGACCTGCTCGCCCACAGCCGCTGACGGGTGAGCGCCCCCTCTTCGGGAAAACCAGGACGCCCGTAGGGCCGCCTATGCCTCCTGGGCCGACGCCCCAGGAAGTCAGCGGTTCGAGTCAGGTTTGCTCATGGATACCGTGTTGAGCAGGGGTTTTGGTGCTCGATGATGTGGGTCGGTGGTTCTGCCGGGGTTCTCTTGTCGTGCGCTGCGGGTGTGTCTTGTGCTGGTGGCGGTGGGGCGTAGGTGGGGTGGGAATGGGGCTGTTTGGGGTGACCTCGCTGGTGCCACGGGCTCGACCGACGGCTTGGGAGGTGATCCAACCCAGCCTGCGCACCGTACACCTTTTGTCCAAGTTAAAAGACAGAAGGAGCTACACAATGAGACGCTCAGTACCAGCTCTTCTCCTGCTTCTCGTCGCGCTCGTGTTCGTAGTCGCGGCCTGCGGTGGGGACGACGAGGGCTCGGCCGCCGACGATGCGGCGACGACCGACATCGTCGATACCGCGGTTGCCGCAGGCTCGTTCACGACGCTCGCCTCCCTGCTCGAGAGCACCGGCCTCGTCGAGACGCTCAAGGGTGACGGGCCGTTCACCGTCTTCGCCCCGACGGATGACGCGTTCGCCGCGCTTCCCGCTGGCACGCTCGACGAGCTCGGCAAGCCCGAGAACGCCGAGCAGCTGAAGGGCATCCTCCTGTATCACGTCGCCGAGGGCGAGGCGCAGTCTGGCGACCTCTCCGACGGCCAGGAGGTGGCGACCGTCCAGGGCGGATCGGTCCAGATCTCGATCGACGACGCGGGAACCGTGATGGTGAACGACGCCACGGTGACGAGCGCCGACGTCGAGGCCTCGAACGGCGTTATCCATGTGATCGACGGCGTCCTCCTGCCTCCTTCGTGATCTCCGGCGCCGATCGGCGTCTCTAGCCACACTTCACTGCGAGGGCCTCGGGACACCGAGGCCCTCGCCTCTTGATCCGACCCCAACCGGAGTGGCGCTGGCCCAGAACCTCAGCCGCACCCCAGGAAGTCAGCGGTTCGAGTCCGCTTGACTCCACCATTAGCGCCTCGTACGAACCCCCGACCTTTGGGTCGGGGGTTCTGCGTTTCCGGGCCGTGTTGACGGGCCGGTGCCGCGCTCGGGGCTTTCGGGGTCTGCGGCGGCCGCGAGGGGGCGATCTGGTCACTGCGCTTTCGGCGACGCGTAGTTCTCCGCGGCAGGTTCGCCGTTTCCAGCGGATGTGGCATCGCCGGGCGGGAGCGATGCTGGGGGTGCCTGCAGGAGGTGGCGCGATGAAAACGACGCACGAAGCCGATTCGAACGTGGGCCTGCTCCTGGTCTTCGGTGAAGGTGCCCGCCTCGACGTCTGGCGGCCCGGCTCCACCGAGGAGATCGAGCACTTCGAGCTCGGCGAGCCGATGGCCCACAGCCACGAGCTTCGCGGGCCGGCCGCAGCCCATCCGAGGGGAGGTGGCGAGGGGGTCCGAGGCACCCGTTCGTTCCCGCAGCGCGATCTGTTCGAGCGCAGGCTCGAGCAGCACCGCGTTGCATTCATTCGGGAGGTTGCGGCGAAATGCGTCGTCGTGGCCCGTGAGCGCGGGTGGCTGCTCCTGCTCGTGCTCGGCGACCCGCATCTGACCGCGCCGGCGGCCGAGGTGCTGCGGCACGGCGGTATCGAGGTCGAGCAGAGCAACCGGATCCTCGGCTGGAAGACCCACCACGAGCTGGCGCTGGCCGTCCGTCCCGACGTCGAACGCCAGCTGGTCGGGCATCGCGCCGGAGCGGCTCGGCAGTGAGGCTCTCGCTCAATCCCGTCCGCTCGAGTTTTCACGGTCGGCGCTCCGGCGCGACCCCGTTGAGGCGACGGTGCGGGAAGACCATCGCGGAATCTGCGGCTGCGTCGGTGTTCGTCACCGCCCGTCGGCGCGCGCTGACGACGATGAGCCCGTCCGGTGAGCACAGTGTCGGGGGTGGATCATGCCGGTGCTGACCTTTCTCGGGGCGACGGGAACGGTTACCGGCAGCCGTTTCCTGATCGACACGGCGGCGGCTCGGGTGCTCGTCGACTGCGGCCTCTATCAGGGCGTCAAGGAGTTCAGGCTGCGTAACTGGGACCCGTTTCCCGTCGAGCCCGCGTCGGTCGACGCAGTGGTGCTCACTCACGCGCACATCGACCACTGCGGCTACGTGCCGGCCCTCGCACGGCTCGGCTTCGAAGGACCGGTCTACGCAACGCCGGACACCGTCGAGCTTGCCGGAATCGTGCTTCCCGACAGCGGCTACCTCATGGAGGAGGAGGCGGCATTCGCCAATCGGCACGGCTACTCGAAGCATCATCCGGCCAGGGCCCTCTACACGAAGGCCGAGGCGGAGCTGGCGCTTCGTCTCTTCCGGGACATCCCGTTCGGCGAGGCCCGGGAGGTCGCCCCTGGTGTCTTCGCGACACTGCGCCCGAGCGGACACATTCTCGGAGCGGCCTCGGTGCTCCTCGAGTTGAGGGAACGGTCCGGACGCAGGCGCATCCTTTTCAGCGGCGATCTCGGCCGCGACGCTCACCCGTTGCTCGTCCCACCGACGCCGATCGGCGACGTCGACGTGGTCGTGATGGAGTCGACCTACGGCGACAGGCTGCACGACGACGCCGGGGCGCTCGAAACGATCGCGGCCGCGATCCGCCGCACCGCGGCAAGGGGGGGCACCGTTGTGATCCCGGCGTTCGCGGTCGATCGTACCGAGGTCGTGCTGTTCCGCCTTCGCGAGCTGCTCGACCAGGGTCGCATCCCCGAACTACCGGTCTTCGTCGACAGCCCGATGGCGCTCTCGGCGCTGCGGGTCTACCGACGCGCTCTTGCCGAAGGTAGACCTGACGTCCGGAGTGAGGTGCGCTCGAGCGGGGCAGGAGACGTCCTCGGGACGGGAGACGTGCGTGAGGCGCGCGACGTCGAGGCTTCGAAGGCGATCGACCGCCATGACTTCCCGTCGATCGTGATCTCCGCTTCGGGGATGGCGACCGGCGGCCGCGTGCTGCACCATCTCAGCCGGAGGCTGCCCGACCCGCGCAACACGATCGTCCTCGTCGGCTTCCAGGCCGTCCAGACGCGCGGCCGCATGCTCGCGGAGGGGGCGCGCGAGATCAAGATGCTCGGCCGGTACGTCCCTGTTCGCGCCGAGATCGTCACCCTCCCGTCGTTCTCCGTCCACGCCGATCGCAACGAGCTCGTCGCGTGGCTCGGCACGGGAGTGCCCCCGCCCGAGCACGTGTATCTCGTGCACGGGGAGACCGAAGCAGCCTCGAAGCTCGCGGCCACGATCGCCGACGAGCTCGACCGTATCGCCACCGTGCCGACGCTCGGCGAGCGCGTCCGACTCGACTGAGGCTGCCGGCGGGCGGGCCAAACCCCCCAGGGCGCTCCTCGACGCGGGAGCGTCTTACCCATCCTGCTACCGAAATGAGCGAATCGGACAGAACCGACGGCACCGAGAACGGCTTGAGGTGCCGTTCCGAATCCACCAGATCTCCTCTCGGGCCCATCGCACCCCGGAGGTCAGCGGTTCGAGCCCGCTTGGCGCCATCACACAAAAGTCCTGCAAGATTGGGTCTTCTGTTTCCTCGTGGTGACGTCAGAATCGCTGAAAGCGGCTTGTGGCCAACGTTGGTGGCCACTTCTCGGTTCTGTCGGCCCTTGCTCGTTCAGGAATCTGCCCCTGGCCCCAGTTCGCGAGGAACCGAGGGCCATTGGTGTGACTCCGGCGAGCGAGTCCGAGGCGTCGATCTCTGGGGTGGGCTAGGGGTCTCCGGAGGCTGAGATCGCCCGGTCGTGCCGAGCACGGCGCGGCGTCGCGCGAGGGGCTGTTGCGCGGCGGCTGCTTCTAATGTTCTGCGGCTTTCGTGTCGATCCATCGGTCATGGGAGGTTCTGCTCTTTGACCGGGTTTGCCTCGGATGATGCCTCTGACGGCGGCAGGGCGTTCTCGTGCTCCGAACTCATAGACCATTTTCGGGCCGAGACTGGAGAACCGCTCGTCCGCTCGCATCTGAGCGGTGGCGTCTTTGACCGATTGGAGCCTGCGAACGCCTCCCTCTCCGCCGAGTATGGGACTTTCACGATCCTCGTCGTCAAGAGCGGCGAGGCGTTGTATCCTGAGATCCTCCTTGGCCTCGAAGAAGGTGAAGTTCTCCAGCTCGACTCGAGGGGGATCAGCTGGCGGGACGTCGGAGACGGGCTCTCTCAGGCGGGGCGCCGATACGGCAAGAACATCTTCCTTCTCTGGTACGGGTGGCAAGGAATCGGCCGGACTGATGAAACGTGGGATCGGCTCGACAGGATCCTCACCGACCTCGTTGGGTCAGTAGGAGTGACCCCCTCTGGTCGCCTCCTTCGGCCGCCGGGGGAGAAGACGGCTGCGAAGGAACGGCGGGAGAATGGCGGATCCGTCGCGGTGGCCGCCGTTGGCGAGGACCAGCGATCGGATGAGGTGGCATTCGAGGCCGCGACGGCCGACTCGACCGTCCCAGGCGAGGCGCAGCGGCTGGAGCGGATTCTCTCCGAGTTGGATGCGCTTGTCGGTCTCGCGCCAGTCAAGGAACGGGTGCGGGCGTTGATCGCCTTCCTCCGCGTGCAGCAACAACGGCAGGCAGATGGACTGAGGACACCCAATCTGAACCATCACCTCGTCTTCCACGGCCCGCCCGGTACCGGCAAGACGACCGTCGCCCGGCTGATCGGCGAGATCTTCACTGCGCTTGGCCTCCTCGCTCACGGCCGTCTCGTGGAGACGGCACGTCAAGACCTCGTCGGGGGGTACATCGGGCAGACGGCGATCAAGACGAACGCCGTGATCGACGGTGCCATCGGTGGCGTCCTCTTCATCGACGAGGCGTACTCGCTCGACGGAACGAGCGGCCAGGATTTCGGCCGTGAGGCGATCGAAACACTTCTCGTCCGGATGGAGAACGATCGAGACCGGTTTGTCGTCATCGCTGCGGGGTACCCCGCCGAGATGGACGGATTTCTTGCGAGTAACCCAGGTCTCGCGAGCCGCTTCTCGCGCACGATCGAGTTCCCGAGTTTCACGCCGTCCGAGCTGATGCAGATCTTCGTCTCGATGGTGGCTGAGAGTGATTACACGCTCACCCCCGAAGCTTCGGAAGCAACGCAGGCCCTACTGGAGCGGCAATGGGAGGCACGCGATGCGAGCTTCGGCAACGCACGCCTCGTCCGAAACCTGGTCGAAGAGAGCATCCAGCGTCAGTCGGTGAGACTGAACGGCAGCGTCCTGGCCGAACTGACTTCAGCACAACTCTCATCGCTCGAACCAACAGACATCCCGACCGAGACCTCATGAGAAGCTTGTGCGAGAAGCGCTGCGTCGGCACCTGCGCTCGACTGTGCCCCGAACGGCCTACGCGTCCCGTTTGACGCCAAAGAAGTCCTCGAGTTCATGGCCGGCGCCCCCCTTTCCAGGTGCCGCCCCCCGAGTCCGGCGGCCGGGGTCGGCGACCACCCGATCGGCGCCTCCTCATGGCTGATGGGGGTGTTCAGCTTCCCGCCGCGTCGCAGTACAGCTCATGGAGCGATGGGCACGACAACCTGCGTCAGTGGTCCGCACCCACGACCGCACGCCCGTACTTGGATGACGTACGCGACGCCCGGGTCGAGGGGGGCTTGCGCTCGATCGCCAAGCGCGAACTCGTTCGCGTTGGGCGGAAGCGTTTCGGTGCGCCACCGAGTCTGTCTCGACGGCCTCCAGCGGACGAGGAATTGTGTTTGTCGCTGGTCTGCCGGTGTCCAGGTAATGCGAGCCTGCTGTCGGAGATCGGCGAGGCGAACATTCGTCAGGCCGCCAGGTGTGCGATTCGACGCCACAACGCTTGCCGACCAAGGACTACAGGCCCGCGCAAGCCTGTTTCTGCACTCTCGGACACGGTAGGAGCCGCGGCCGACGAGAGTCCGAGTGTAGGTGGTCACGTTTGCACCCACGCTGACTATTGACCGCCCATCGATCTGAACCTGGAAACCGCTCTCAGCGAGTTCGGGCGGATCGTTCCATGAGAGCGTGACCGAGTTGGACGTCGTTTGCGAGATCGTGACGTCAGGGATCCCGAATCTGGTCCGAAGCTGCGCTTCGAGGCCAGGGAGTATGCGCTTCGCGATCGCCTCGGCGCCCTTGACGGTCGGGTGGACGGCTCCGCCGCCGAAACGAAGCGGGGTCACAGTCTGGAGCGCCGGACTCGCGTCGTTCCCCTGCTTTCGTAGTGAGTCGTTCGCGGTGTGGATCCAACGGTCGGCCGCGTCGGCGCACACGCCGTGCAACCGATAGTCGCCCGCGATCCCTCCTGCGTATCGCCAACCTGCAGCCTGAGCCGCGGAGCGACCGGTGCGGTTCAGTCGTGCGAGGACGGTTGCCGCGGCCCACGACGTTTCGGTTGCGGTCAGTCCGCGCAGGAATTCGTTGCTCTCGAAGTCGCGTGAATCGCAGGAAGTACCGTCATCGCTCCGGGTGGGATCCGGATACTCGGTCAGGTACACCTCGCCCAGACGCGGGCGACCGGCGGCGGCCGAGTTGAACCTCGCGTCAATCGACGTGGCGAGCGCTCTGTAGACGGTGGACAGTGCGTTCAGCTTCGGCGTGACGACGCCGCCCAGCACCGGGTTCAGGTTACACGGCAGCGTCGCGAGTCCGGCGGCGATAGCGGGCGACAGCGCGCTACCTACGAGTGCCCCGACGCCGATGCCGAATGGGCCGCCGAATGCCGCACCGAGGACCGAGCCGGCGGCAGGGCCTCCCAGCAGACCCGCAGCGATCCATGCCTCAGGGGGTAACGCACACAGTCCGACGACGGTCGCAAAGCCGACGTCGTTCACTCCGATCGTGACGAGCAAGGCATCCAGCTGGGTGCGATTTCGGCGGGCAAGCCAACCTGTTACCTGATCCAATTGTGGCGGTTGGTCGTCCGCGGTGACAGCCTTCTCAGACGTGACGGCGGCGCGCCTCGGATCCACCGTGGGCGGTCTCGCCTCCTCGCTCGCCGAACCATCGTAGACACCGAGAAGGCCAACGGGCACCGTAGCGCCGGAGCAGCCGAAGGACCTGAAGACGACGTTGATGTCCGGAAACCGCTCCTGCAACATCTCGGCCGCCTGCTGATGCGGGTTGTACGGACTGTTGTGGCATCGCCGCGCGTTCAGGGAGTCGGTTTCGGTCACGACCTCTCCGCCGGGCCAGCGCCGCCCGGCGACCCGCCACTGCTCCGGAGAACGGGTGCCCGTCAAGATGCCCGCGCTGTTGAACGTGCCGATCCGTTCCGGATTGCCTTCCCCTGCCGACATGGAATCGCCCACCCCCGCGATAACGAAATCCACCGCCGAGGCGCGGCCGGCCAACGTCGACGCAAGAACCGCCCCCACCACAACCATCAACGCGAACCGCCGGCCGCCGCAGGACGTGGCGGCACGCGCGTTACGCGAACGACGAACGATATCCAGCCGCATATGTTCCTCCTGAAGGGATCGCATTCCTAAAGCGGCCGGCGATCGCCCGCTGCCGCTGCGCTCGGCTCTTGCGCGTCATGCCATTGATGATGCTCCGGCCGCACCCATATGTCATCGTCATGTTGCGCCACCCATGTCGGCCTCAGCTCTGGCCGCGCCGCTCGTGACGCGTCTTCCACGTTCGCGAGAACACCACAGTTCCGCCTTCGGTGGCCTCGAGCGCGGACTCGAGTTGCCAGTCGTCGTCTGCGAACGAGAGCGTGCTCTTGGTTTCGATCCGAACCTGCCAGTCGCCGCGGGTGAGCTCTGCCGTGCGGCTCGCTACGGCTCGCGTGGTTGCTGGGTCGAGGGGTCGAACAGAGTAGGTCTCGCCCCCGAGCGCGGTCAGGTCGACGCCCACATCGCGGATCCGCAAGGCACCGAGGTTCCGCACGACCTCGACGCGGGTTTCCGGCTGTTCGCCGGTGGCGCGCTCGATGAGCACGCGCCCGCGCTCGAGAGGTGCCAGCACGTCAGCCTCGAGCGGGGGAGGTGTCCACGCCTCTCCCATCACCGGGGGAGTCTCGGCTGCGGGTGGTGTGCGCGTCGGCAGTTCGAGGCGGCCTGCGCGAACGTGGGCCGTGACCCGTCGAGGAGCAGGGACGGCGAGTGGCCAGTAGGCGGTCGAGAGCGCAAGCCGCAACCGATGTCCGGCGGGAAGCTCGTAGCCCACGTCGTTGAGCCGGAGATCGAGATGACAGACCCGCCCCGGTTCGAGCGGTTTGGCGCGAGGCTGCCCGTTCGGGTGCAAGAGGTTCACAAGCCCGTAGCTGATGCGAATCGACGTCCCATCGGGAGCGACGTCCATCAGCCGCGCGGCGAGGTGTCCGTCGCCGACGTCGACCGACACGTCGAGCGCGAGCCGGGGCTCCCCGAGGAGCTGGAGTGTCCCCTCCAGCGGATCGCTGTCGAAGACGAGGGAGCGGTCGTCGTCCTCGGGCTGGTCGGTCGGGAGCTCGTCTCCGACGCCGTAGGGGCACCATTCACCGGATGCGAGGCCGGTATCCGCGGGGGAGCAGATCTGGCGATCGACGGGCGCCGGACGGTCGGCCAGCCTGCTGCCGGCAAGGTGGATCACCCTCGGAAGCACGGAGGGGCTGGGCCAGACGGGCTCACTGATCCAGCGACCGGCTCGTACCTCGAATCGTGCGCGCGGCGGCTCGTTCTCCTGGAGCCACGCGGTCAGCATCGGCTCGTCCATGATCCCGGTGTCGATGTCACGGAGCCAGTGATCGAACCAGCGCGCCACGATGGCGATGAAGTCGATCCGTGGTCCGGGTGTCGCTACATGTGGGTAGGCGTGGGCCCAGGGTCCGATCAACCCTTTGCGCGGGCCCGAAAGCGTGGAAAGGAGGCGAAGCACGGCGTTCGTGTATCCGTCGGCCCAACCGCCGACCGCCAGTACGGCTGCGTCGATCCGGGCATCCGCTTCGTCCGGAGCTCCCGCCGTCCAGTACGCGTCGTTCGTCGGATGTGACATCCATCGTCCTGCAGGCGGCTCGATCGCCTCCAGCCGCTGAAGCCACATCTGCCGCCAGCGATCGCCGACGATCTCGGGGTCGGGCGGGGTCGCGAGCCAGGTAAGGAGCGTGGCTCCGTACTGGAGGTTGTCGTGGAGCAGGCATCCGCCCATGTAGTGCATGTCGTCCGCGTAGCGGTCGTCGGAAGCGCACGTCGTCACGATCGCCTTGAGTGCGGGGGGGCGCAACGCCGCAACCCTGAGCGAGTTGAAGCCGCTCCACGAGAGACCGATCATGCCGACGGAGCCGTTGCTCCACGGCTGGTGCGCGAGCCAGTCGATCACCTCGAGCGCATCTGCGCCTTCGACGGCCGTGTACTCGTCGCGCAGGACACCGTCGGAGTCGCCCGAGCCGCGCAGGTCGACGCGCACGGACACGAGTCCCCGCGCCGCGAGCCCGGGATGCAAGAGCGCATCATCGCCCCGGTGCCTGTCCCGACGCCGATACGGCAGGTACTCGAGGACGGCTGGCGCAGGGAGGCACGCGTCGTCGGGAAACCAGATCCGAGCCGCCAGCCGACAGCCATCGGCGAGCGGAATCCAGACGGTCTCCTCGACCCGCGGCCCGCTCACTGCGCGAGCGGCGAGAGCAATGCGTCGAGGATCGTGTCCGCGTCATCCGCGTCTGGCAACGCGGAGATGAGCTCCTCGATCCCGTCGGCGCGAGGGCCGAGCGGCCCGTCGGCGAGCGCGTGGAACTTCATCGTGATTTCCGTGTCCGCGAGGGGCGTCTCGGCGTCGCCTCGGGCAGGGAGCGTCTGGCTCTCGAGCACGGTGCCATCCTGGAGCTCGACGCGAACCCGGGCGAACCGCTCTGCGGGAAAACGCGCGCTGAGCTCGGGGTCGTCGACGAGACGGATCTTCCGACTGAGCGCGACGACCGCTTCGTCGGTGAGCGCCCCTCCGACGATGTCGCTCGGCACGAGGCGTCCCCGGACAAGCGCCGCCGCAACGGGGAAGGGGAGGCTGTACTGTGCCTCCTCGGTCGTCGCCGGCTCGGGTTGGTCGAGGCGGGTCGCCTCGTGGAACGTGAAGACGTCGATCGCGGCGATCTCTTTCGGTGCGAGTCCGTGCTCGAGACGAACCTGCATCGCCGCCTCGATCGCGGGCTGACCCCAGCGGCATACCGGGTACGGCTTGAAGTACATCTCGAGGATCCGCCAGCGCTCGCCGAGGTCGTCCCATATCTCTCTGACCTCCTCCTGTTCCACGGTGAGCGCCGGCGCACCGGTGAATCCGCTCGCTGCGAGGTACGCGGAGCTCACGCCGGTCATCGCACCCCAGCCGGAGCCGTCCTTGAGCATTGTCGGATGATCGATGCAACGCATCATCTGGCTGCGGGGCCCGTGGTACTCGGCGATACCGAGTGCATGGCGAAGGCGATCCTCGTCGAGGCTCCAGAGCCGAGCGGCCACCGCAACGATCCCGAGAGCGTTCCACGCCCCCGACGTGTGGTAGTCCGGCACGGTTGCGTGAAGCGCGATGCCTGCCCGGATCGCGACCTCATAGCCGACCACGAGGAGGGTCAACAGCTCGCTCCCGGTGATGGGCCGGTTGGATGCGTCCACGAGTCCGAGTAGGCCGGGGAGCACCGCGGCGCCTGCGTGCCCCTTCGTCAGCACGTGCCCGTCGTGCGAGTCGACGCTGTCGACCGTCATCCCGCCGGCGAGCGCAGCTCCCGTCGGACTCACGCTACGTCCGTCGAAGAGCATGCGGGCAGACGGGGCACCGGGTCCGGCGCCGAACTGCTCGACGGCGTGATCCCGAATGATGCGCGAGAGCTGCGTTGTCGCTCCTGCGGCTGCGGTCCCGGAGAGATCAAGGAGGCAGCGCCTCGCCATGCGTTGCACCTCTGGCGGGAGATCGGCGTACGTCGTCCCGGCGAGCCACGTATGCAGGCGCGTCACGCTTCGGTTGGAGAGGCTCGAGGCTCTGGTGCTCATCCGCTCGCTAGATGTCGGCGTGAAGGAGTGCTATGCGACGCTCGGCAACGTAGGCGTCGAGACGCTCGACGATCTCGCCGTCGAGCGCGGGTTGCTCGTAGCGCTCGACCGCCGACTGCCAGACGGCCGTGGCGCGTTCCTCGGCCGTCTTTGCGCCGGCGAGCTCCCACGACTCGTAGTTCTGCCAGTCCGACACGAGCGGCGGGTAGAAGGCGGTTTCGTAGCGTGCGAGGGTGTGCGGTGAGCCGAAGAAGTGGCCGCCGGTCTGCACGTCCGCGATCGCCTGAAGGCCCTCGGCGATCTCGTCGGGCGTTACATCCGACGGAGCCATCGTCATCGCCATCATCTGCAGCATCTCCACGTCGATCACGAGCTTCTCGAAGGACGCGGTCAGCCCGCCCTCCATCCAGCCCGCCCCGTGATAGACGAGGTTGGCGCCGCCCAGCACCGACGACCAGATCGACATCTCGGACTCGTAGGCTGCCTGCGCATCGACCGCGTTGCTGGCGCAGGCGTTGCTTGCCCGGTAGGGGAGCCCGTAGCGGCGGGCGAGTTGGCCCGCGGCGATGGTGGCGCGTGCGTTCTCGGGTGTGCCGAAGGCGGGGGCGCCGCTGCGGAGATCGACGTTCGACGTGAATGCCCCGTAGACGACCGCTGCGCCGGGCCGCACGAGCTGGACGAGCGCTATCCCGGCAAGCGCCTCGGCGTTCTGCTGCACGAGCGCGGCCGCAAGGGTGACGGGTGTCATCGCGCCCATCAGGGTGAACGGCGTGATCACGCACGGCTGCCCGTGCTCGGCCATCGTCATCAGGCCGTCTGACATCGCCTCGTCGAAGCGGCGCGGAGAGTTGACCGAGATGATCGTGAACAGGCACGGGTCGTCTATCACCTGCTCCCGCGTCAGCCCACGGGAGATCGCCGTGATCTCGATCGCGTCGATGACGCGGTCACGCCCGATCGCGAGACAGTGAAATGCACGATCGGTGTACGTGACGTTCGCGAGGTAGGTGTCGAGATGACGAGTGGTGGGCACAAGCTCGATCGGGGGCGTCGGCTGGTTGCCGATGAAGTGGATCACGTCGAAGCTCTGGGCAAGCTTGAGCAGCGTGATGTAGTCCTCGAGGTTTCCGGGACGACGACCTCGTACCCTGTCCTGCACCGTCGGAGGGCCTGCGACGAGGCCGAAAGCAACCGACGTGCCGCCGGCATGGATCGTTCGGTCTGCACCGCGCGGTGTGACGGTGAACTCTCGTGGGGCGTAGCCGACTGCGGCTTCCGCGACGTCGCGAGGGATCCGCACGAGCCCCGTCTCGTCGTCGACGATCGCGCCGGCCGCCCGGAACGTGTCCCGGGCGCTCGCCCCCATGAACTCGATCCCGATCTCCTCGAGGAGCTTCAGTGACGCCTCGTGGATCGCCTCGACCTGCTCGTCGCTCAGCAGGTCGACTGTTCCGAGCGCGTTCTCGAGCGACTTGGTGACGAAGTGCGGGCGATCGAGCCGGGCCGTGCGGCGCGCGGCGCGGTCAGCGCGGGAGCGCCGTCGTCCACTAGCGGCGTCGGCCGTCGGCTCGTCAGGGCCATTCGGGTCACCGATCGGGGCAGGATCGGCCATGGTCATCTCACCCTAGCCGAGCAATCCTTCGACGGTCAGTGCGGCAAGGGCTTCTTTGACCTGCCGGAGATCCTCCTCGCCACCGACCGCAATCCGAATGAACATCCCGTTGGCATGCGGGTATGGCCGAACGACGACGGCGTGTCGTAGGAAGCCCTCCGCCAGGCGATCAGCGTCGTCGACGGGCACGACGACGAACGGGCCGACCGACGGGAGTGGCTGCAACCCTGCCCCCTCGAGTGCCGCCACGAGAAGGGCGCGAGCCTCGCGCGTGATGCGCTGCCGGCGCTCGACCTCGGCCGGGTCCTCGAGCGAGGCGGAAGCGGCGAGGATCGCAGCATCGGACACGTCGTACCAGTGCCGCAGAGCGTTCACCGCATCGGCGAGCCAGACGGGTCCGACGACGTACCCGATCCGCAGTCCGGCAAGACCGAAGAGCTTGGAGAAGGTTCGAAGCACCGCGACGTTCGGACGCGTGCGGGTGAGCGCGGGGCCGTCCGGGTAGTGCGAGTCGTCGACGTACTCGGCGTAGGCTTCGTCGACGACGACGAGGACATCGTCGGGGATCTCGTCGAGGAAGGCGCCCAACTCTTGGGCCGTGCACATCCCGCCGGTCGGGTTGTTCGGGTTGCAGACGTAGACGAGTCGTGTCAGGGGGCCGATGGCGGCGGCCATGGTCGGGAGGTCGAGCCGGCCGTCTGGGAGTACGGGTATCTGTACCGGCGTCGCGTGTGCCCGCAACGTGTCCTGGGCGTAGCTCACGTAGGACGGGTCGGGCATCACGCACTCGTCACCAGGCGCGAGCAGCGCGGCGCAGATGAGTCCGATCAGGGCGTCGGCGCCATTCCCGAGTGCGATCGCGCCCACGGGAACGTCATGGCGAGCCGCGAGCGTCCGGAGGAGATCGGCGCCGAGCTCCGGGTAGCGATGGGCGAAGCCGACCGCGGCCTGGGCCGCGGCGACTGCCTGCGGGAACGGCCCGAACCATGCCTCGTTCGCGTCGAGTCGCGCAATCCGTTCGACGCCGAGGCCGCACGCGAGCTCGGCGGCCGGGACGCCGGGCTCGTAGCGCGGGATGAGGGGATCGACGAGCGGCGCGCGGCGCTCGGCCTTGCTAGGCGTTCTTGACCTCCTGCCAGGCTCGAGTCCTGATCTTCGTCGCCTCTTCGCCCAGGAATTCCTCGAACTCGATCGTCTGCACCGCCGAGTCGTCGAACTTGAGGCTCGGGTTCGAGGTGATCGACTTGTCGATGTACGGCTCGGCGTCAGGCATGACGTAAGCGGATCCGGTGTTGTTGATGAAGCCGGCGTAGTTCTTCGGCTCGAGCAGAAAGTTCATGAACGCCTCGACCTCGGGCAGCTTGTCTGTTCCCTTGACCGCGAGCCACCCGTCGAGGTACGCCGGCATGCCCTCTTCGGGTGCGACCCAGACGATGTTCGGGTTCTGGTTCTGAGCGGCCGCGATGTCGTAGTCGTAGGAGCTTGCCATCACCGCCGTGCCCTTCAGGAGCGGCTTGGTGAAGTCCGTCGCAAGGAACGCCTGGAGATCAGGCTTGATCTCGATGAGAGCATCGCGCGCAGCATCGATCTCCGACGCCTCAGCCGAGTTGACCGAGTAGCCCTTGTAGAGCAGCGCGACGCCGAGCGTGTCGACGTCGAAGTCGATCATCGTCGTCTTGCCAGGATACTTCTTGGCGAGCGCCCAGAAGTCCGCCCAGCTCGTCGGCGTCTCGGAGATCAGGTCCTTGCGGTAGGCGAAACCGGTCTTGCCGAAGTCGGACGGCGGGCCCCACGGGTAGGAGTCGCGGAAGTGCTGGGCGACGTTCGAGATGTTCGGGATGTTGTCGAAGTCCACTTGCTGCAAGAGGTCGCCGGCCTCCAGCTGAGCCGCGAGGACGGGGCCGCCGAGAGACATGTCGTACGAGTTCTTGTTCTGGGCGATCTGGGCGGCGGCAGCGGACGTCCCCGAGGTGAGGCCCTCGACCTGCTTTACCGTGACACCGGTTGCCGCCTTGAAGTCGGCGACGGTCGTCTTTCCCATCCAGTCTGGGTAGTTCATCATGATGACCGTGCCGGAGAGCGGTGCTGCCGACTTCTTGTCGCTGCCGCAGGCGGCCGCGACCAGGGTGATGTACGAGACCCCTGCGATCTGGAGGAGCCGGCGACGTGACATACGAGGGTTCAGATCAGGAAACTGCGGCATACCGGTCGAGGTCAAGTTTTCCTCCCAGTCTCAAGACATCTGGAACGCCGGGACCTGACGGCGCAAGCCTTCTTCTACCACGGACGTCTCGTCGGGCGCAAACAAGCAGGCGCTACTGGAGGTACGTCTTCGGGCGGCGGTCGGCGAGGACGTCGTTGAACGCCTCCCAGCTCTTGTCGTCTGCGCGAGCGACATCGAAGGTTCCCGTCGCGCTCCCTGGCCCGTCTCCAGACGGGCGACCGGCCAGCACGGCGCCGTCCGCGTCGACGACAAGTGCCATGCCGAGCCAATGGCTGCCGCGCTCGGTCGTGCAGCGATCAGCGACGACAACGTTGACGCGATTGAGATGTGCCGTCGCGACCGTCACGATGACTTCGAGGTGCGGCATTCCTTCCTGATGCCTCGAGAGGCTCAGATTGCTCGGGTAGGCAAGAATCTGAGCCCCCCGCAGAGCGAGCGAGCGGGCGAACTCCGGAAACCAGAGGTCGTAACAGATCCCGATACCCAGTCGACCGACCGCCGTCTCGATGACGGGTGGCGGCTCCTCGCCTTCGCTGAAGATCGCCTTCTCGGTGCCCCAGAGATGAACCTTTCGGTACACGCAGAGGAGAGAACCGTCGGCGTCGATCACGACGGCAGAGTTGCGAAGATCGCCCTCGGCGTCGATCTCGCAGATGCCACCGACGACCACGACGCCGAGTCGCGCGGCCGCATCCGCCCACGCATCCGACGCGGGCCCCGGAATCGTCTCGGCGAGCGAGCGGGCCTCCTCCTTTCCCTCGAAGCTGTAGCCCGACGTGGAGAGCTCGGGGAGGACGATCAAGCTCGCGCCCGCCCGCGCCGCGGCGGCGATCGCGTCGAGACTCCGGGCGAGGTTCCCGGCCGAGTCCCCGAGGGTCGGCCCGAGCCGGACAGCCGTAGCTGTAACCATCCTCTGCCTGGTCACGCGTCAGCACTCCCCGGGCGCGGCGACACGCATCTCGTCCGACCGTAGTGCGTGGCGAATGGCGCCGCGCCGGACAGCCTGCGCACGCGTGAGATCGTCGGGCATAGCATCGACCATCGTCGTAGCAGCAGCGCCGAGCCTGAGATGAAGCTTCTCGATCGTCACCGGCGCACCAACGACGCGGATCAGGCTGAGAGCCGGCGTCACGCATCGGTGCGTCACGATGATCGAGCCGCCGACGGTAGTCGAACAGCCAAAAACGTCGTCGACACACGGGTTGACGACGACGAGACAGTCCACGAGAGCGCGCACTTCGAGGTGGTCGCCTGCATTCGTCTGCGTCGGTTGCCAATCGATCTCACCACTCGCCGAGAGCGTCGACCGGAACCAGAGGTTGAAGGGATCCGGGAGCAGATCGGGCCCGAGATCCCAGGTCGCGGCCGCAGCCGACTGCACCGACGCGCACGAAGGCTCGCCGCGAACGCCGATGCGCTCGTACTCGCCACTCGTACAGGCGGGGTGGAGAAGATCGTGCCCCGGGGCGGCGTCCGCGATGATCTCCAGCAAGGCCCGCTCGCGCGGCCAGGCCGACCACAGAGAAGCGCCGATCCCCGGAGACCCACCCTCGCGAGAACGGGTGATTGCCGGCGAGAACCGCTCGCGTCTGTCGTCGGCACCCCATGCGATCAGGTCGACGCACTGACCGCCGGTCGTCTGCTCGATGCGCAGCGTGTCGCCGACGGCAAGCTCGATGCATGCCGCTTCGCCCTGCTGGATGGCCACAGGCTCAGAGGGGCGCATCTTCACCACGCAGGCCGAGCCGGTCGCGCTCCATCTCGGCGACGAACGCACTCACGATGAACTCCTCGATCGACTGGCCGGGAGCGTCACGGTCTCGCGCTTCGCGCAACAGGTCAAGCTGGCGCTCGGTAAAAGGGACCTCGAGTTCCACGGCGTCACCTTAGACGGATGACAACACACTGATACGACACCCGCTTGCGCAGTCCGACGTGCCGCGAGTACCGTCATGGTATGGACGTCGTAATGCGAGTCGACAACATCGACGTGCTGTGCAGGGACCTCGATGCGATGGTCGCGTTCTATCGCGACACCGTCGGCGTGCCGCTTCTGTTCCCGTACGACCCGGAGAGCGGCTGGGCCGGGTTCCAGGCCGGGGACGTTTCGATCTACATGATCCGCATCGAAGGGGAGGGGCAGGAGAGGCGCGTTCCAGGCGAGGGCCCGCCAGGGTTCGAGTCGTTCGCGTTCGCCGTCCCTGACCTGGAGGAGGGAATCGATGAGCTGACCGCCAAGGGGGTCGAGTGGGCGAGTGAGATCGTCGAGTCCGACTGGTACCGGTACCGCAGCTTCTACGATCCCGAAGGGAACCTGCTTCACCTCACCGTGCCCGATCGGCCCGCGCTCGGGCTCGACGACGGATGACATCAGGTCGCACAGCGGCCGATCTCCCTGCCGGGTTGGCGATCGTCGACTGCGACGTCCACGCGGCCGAACCCGGCATCGAGACGCTCTTCCCGTATCTCGACGATCATTGGCGAGAGGTCGCGACGGCGACGCAGTTTCGCGGCCCGACCGACAGCGCGCACCCGCCGAGTGCAGCGACGTCGCTGCGGCCCGAGCTCGTCGGGATCGAACCTCCGGCGGCGAGCTCGGTGGACGACATCGCCCGTCACGTGCTCGACCCCTGGGACGTCCAGGCGGCAATCCTCGTCTGCTCGTACTCGGCGGAGGCGATCAAGAACCCGGACGCCGCCGTCGCGCTCACCCGGGCGGTCAACACGTGGCTCCAGAGTGAGTGGCTCGAGCGCGATCCACGGCTGCGCGGCTCGATCGTCGTTCCTGCATCCCCCCAACTCGCCGCCGATGAGATCACGCGAATGGCGGAAGACCCCCGTTTCGTGCAGGTACTGCTCCCGGTTCGGTCGTTCGCGCCGTACGGCAACCGGTTGTGGTGGCCCGTGCTCGAAGCCGCTCATCGGCACGGCCTCGTCGTCGCGGTTCATTTCGGCGGGTACCCCGGCAACCCGCCGACCGCCGTCGGCTGGCCGACGACGTACATCGAGGAGTTCGTCGACGGCGCGAACGCCTTCCAGTCGCAGCTGATGAGCTTGGTCTCCGAGGGAGCGTTCGATCGCTTCGAGGGCCTTCGTGTGATCTGCCTCGAGAGCGGGTTCGCCTGGATGCCGAGCCTCATGTGGCGTTTCGACCGGTTGTGGCGTGCGCTGCGACGTGAGATCCCATGGACGCGGCGGGCGCCCTCGGCGTATCTCCGCGAGCATGTGCGCCTCTCCACACAACCCTTCGATGTGCCAGACGCCGCGGAGTTCGCACGTATCGTCGCGCAGATCGACTGCCCCGAGATGCTCTGCTTCGCAACTGACTATCCCCACTGGCAGTTCGCAGACGACCCCGACGCGGTTCCCGCAGGCATCGACGAGACACTTCTTCGCGCCATCATGGGCGGGAACGCCCTGGCCTTCTACAACCTGAGACCATGACTCCCGACGCGAACACCGAACGCCGCGCTACGGCGATCATCGACTGCGACGTCCACAACGCGCTCCCCGACGACGACGCACTGGCTCCGTACATGCCGAAAGAGTGGCGCGAACGGCGCGAGGCGCTGACACACCTCTCGGCGGTCTTCCGCAAGGTGCGCGAGAACCTCGGCGACCGCTCTTACCTCGGGGCGGAGTACCCGCGGCCGACGCCACGGGCATCGCGGGTCGACTCGTGGCCCCCGGACGGTGGACCACCTGCATCGGACCTGGAATTCATGAAGACACAGCTGCTCGACCGGTGGAACGTCGAGTTCGCACTCCTCAACCCGCTGTTCGGGATCGGGGAGATGCTCAACCTCGAACTTGCAGGCGTGATGGCGAAAGCCGCAAATGACTGGCTCGCCGAGGAGTGGCTCTCTCGCGACAGTCGGCTGCGAGCATCGATCGTGGTTCCCTACGAGGATCCTGTCGCGTCGGCAGCGGAGATCGACCGGGTTGCGCAGGACACACGGTTCGTCCAGGTACTCGTTCTCTCCCGAACGAACGAACCGCTCGGACAACGCAAGTACTGGCCGATCTACGAGGCAGCCCTCCGCCACGGGTTGCCGATCGGCATCCACAACGGCGGCTGGGGGGGCCACGCCATCACCCCGGCGGGATTCCCGAGCTACTACATCGAGGACGCGAGCGCGATGGCGGTCGCGTTTCAGGCTCAGGTCGTCAGCCTCGTCTCCGAGGGCTGCTTCGCGCGCTTTCCCGGGCTGAGCGTCGTCCTCATCGAGGGAGGCTTTGCATGGCTCCCGCCACTGATGTGGCGTTTCGACCGCGCGTGGTCGAAGCTCCGGGCCGAAACCCCCCTCGTCGACCGGCCGCCCTCCGAGATCATTCGCGAGTCTTTCTGGATCTCGACCCAGCCGATGGAAGAGCCGGAGCCGCCGGAGCAGTTCAACGTGCTCCTCGATCAGCTCGACATGCCCGACCGACTCATGTTCGCAACCGACTACCCTCACTGGGATTTCGACGCTCCGGATCGGGCGATCCCCGTTCGACTCGAGCCCGGGCTGCGCAGGGCGATCATGCGCGACAATGCACTCGCGCTCTACGGCTTCGACCGCGATACCCGGAAGAGCTGAAGCAGATGGCACGACACGTGGTCGCGACAGCCGACGAGATTCCACCCGGAGGACGCCTGATCGTCGAGGTCGCCGGCCGTTCGATCGGGGTGTTCAACATCGGCGGCGAGTACCTTGCCGTCAGGAACCGGTGCCCACACCAGGGCGGCCCTCTTTGCGAAGGTGTGCAGCTCGGCGCTCTCCACTCCTCGAGCCCGGGGGAGTACGAGTACGACCGACCGCACGAGATCATCCGCTGTCCCTGGCACGCCTGGGAGTTCGATCTCCGCACGGGTGCATCGTGGTTCGATCCCGAGCGCACCCGCGTGCGCTCGTACGAGGTCGAGGTCGTCCCGCAGGAGGAGCTGATCGAGCCGCCCCGCCCCGGGATGCTGCCGGGGCCGTACACGGCTGAGACGCTGCCGGTGAGCGTCGAGGGCGCCTACCTCACGGTCGAGATCGCCGGCTAGATGCGGCGAACGCGCTACGCGTTGCGCCCCTGGATCACCGAGGTGTCGAGTGCCGCCTTCGATGCCCCGTCACCGGCAATGATGCCCCGCCCGAGCTCGCGCATCTGCACGTCGTCGCGGACGTGGAGCGTGAGCGTGCGAATGTCCCGGTACCAGGTCTCGAGTGGATAGAGACGGAACGCGGCGCGCGCGCCACAGATCTCGAACGCGCGTCGGGTCACCCCGAGCCCGGCGTTCTTCGCGAGGTGCACCGCCATCAGCGACTGCGCCTCCGCCTGGCGCCAATCTCCCGCATCCCACGCGCTTCCGGCGGCAAAGACCGCGCTCCGTGCAGCGTAGACCTGCGCCGCCATCTCACCGATCGCGGCCTGGACGAGATCGCTGTCACCGAGGTACGGACGCTCGCGCGCCCACTCCGATGCGAAGTCGAGAGCCGCGCGTGCAACACCGACATGATTCGCCGCGAACGCGAGCGTGAACGTGCGCGGGTCGTCGTTGACCCACGCGCCGGGCTTCCCGATCACGGCCTCGGGCTCGACGGGGAAGTCCTCGATCCGGACGCCCCATGAGACGGTTGGTCGCATCCCCATCACGTCCCATTCGTCGACGAGCGTCACCTCGGGTGCGTTGCGTGGGACGAGCACCGTGACCGTCCTGTCCGGGTAGGCGTCGGTTCCGGGCACGGCTGTCCAGATCAACAGCCAGTCTGCGTTGGGCGCAAGAGACGCGAAGTGCTTCGTGCACGTGAGTCGAAACCCGTCTCCGTCGGGGGTCAGCTCGGAGCTGTAGGCCCCCGAGGAAGTGGTCGTGGGAGCGGTTTCGCTGCCGACCGAGGCGAGGAGCTGCCGGCCCTGAACGATCGGGACGAGATAACGCTCCCGCTGCACTGCGTCGGCGTGTCGCGAGATGTACCCGAGTGCGTGCGAGTGGACCTGGATGAGCTGCCCTGTGGAGGAGTCTGCGTACGCAAGCGCTTCGAGGATCTTGTAGTAGGGCAGAAACGCACCTTCGGACCAGAGGCCCCTGCCGCCCGCCGCCTCATCTGCCGTGAGTGCGACCAGATCGAGCCGGCGGAGATCGTCGAAGTTCTCGCGCGGGAATGCCGAGGCCTCGTCATAAGAACGAGCGCGCTCACGGAAGGCCGTGACGAGCTGCTCGATTTTGGCGACGACTGCTTCCTCGGATCGCGATGCACTCTGGGGCATGACTGTTTCGTTCTCCTTGCTGTGTGAGTTGGCTGGGTTCGCGTGTTGCAGCATCGCCTACAGGGCGCCGGCGGCGCCGTGCCACGGTGGGTCCGATGACGCCTCGAGCGTGCCGTCGGCGTACCGGCGGACGAGACTGACGCGGGCAAACGGCTCATAGGCGGGCGTGAGTGGTTGCGGCACGAGCGTGTGTCCTTTCCTCTCGAGCGCCTCCAGCGTCGCGCGCGGGAGCCTGTCATCGACGTACGTCTCCTCGCCCTGACTCCAGACGCGCGGCCACGAGACCGCGTCGCCCGCCGAAGCATCGTGGTCGAGGACGTTGACGGTCGCGTGCATCACGCTGCTCGTGATCCGGTATCCGCCCGACCCACCGCAGGCGAGAACGGCGATATCGTCCTCGGTTGCGAGAACCGCAGGGACACCGAAGAGGGGCATCTTCCCGGGCGCGATCGAATTGATCCGACCGGGAACGGGGTCGTAGTTCGCCATGCCGGTGTTGAGGAAGAGGCCGGTCTCGGGCACATGGACGAGGCAGCCGAAGTCCTGACCGATCGTCGTTATCACCACTGCGGCCATTCCGTCGCTGTCGATGACGGCCACCTGCGTCGTCCCCGTCACGCCGCCCGCGCCGCTCGGTGGTGACCTGTGGCCGACGGGTGTGCCGACTGCGATCGGCCGTGGAGCAGCACGGTTGGCATCGATTGCCTCGGCCCGGATTCGTGCGAACGCCGGGTCTCGGAGTGCAGCAGAGATCTCTGGGGTAACGCCTGGATCGCCGGACCACGCCAGGGCATCCACGAACACGTGCCCGAAGGCTTCAGCCATCAGATGCAGCTCCTCCGCGGAACCGGGCTCGAGTGATCCCAGCGGGAAGTTCGCGAGGACGCCGAAGAGCTCATGACCGAGATCGTCCTCGGAGGTCGTGATGTCCCAACGTCGGTACCGCGTCGGCGTCTCCTCGACGACACGGGGCACGTAGGCTGCGATGTCGGCGGCAGTCAGAATCCCTCCCGCCGCCGCGACCGCCCGCTCGACGTACTGCGCCCGCTCGGGGTCGGTGAAGGCTGCTTCACCCTCCTGGGCGATCGCCCTGAGGGTGCGGCCGAGTGCGCTCGTGTCGAGCCGCGATCCACGACCCCAGTCGTCGTGGCCGGTCGGCGGGTCACCGTTCTCCAGTAGCACCGCCGCGGCACTCGGTTGGAGGCGGATGTCATGTAGCCGTTGCAGGATCGTCAGCCCCAGATGCCAGTCGACCACAACGCCGGCGTCTGCTGCCGCGATGGCCGGCTCGAGAACGACGGCGAGCGGAAGTCGGCCGCCGCGGCGATGTGCCGCACACAACCCGGCGACCGCTCCGGGCACGGCGACAGCGAGGCCGCCGAGCTCGCTCTCTCGGCCCTCCACGTGAGGCCAGGCGTCTCGCGCACGACGCACCCCTCCCGACACGGTGAACATGTCGGCGCGAGCGGCGGCGGGTGCGCGTGGGCCGTGATCGACCGTGAAGAACTCTTGCTGCTCCGGGAGCCAGGCCGTGAGATGGCCGTAACCCGCGAGGCCGGCATTGTTCGGCTCGACGACGCAGGCGCAGAAGGCACCGGCGACGACTGCGTCGATCGCGTTCCCACCTGCCTCGAGGGTGACGAGGGCCGCCTCCACCTCTGCGGGATGCCCGGCCGCGACCGCAGCGCGTTCGCCTCGCGCGACCTGCTCAGGCATGTGCAACCACGTCCGGAGTGACCTCGATCACGGTGGGGCGGTTGGCGCCGAGTGCGTCGCTGATCGCCGCAGACACCTCGCCCAGCGAGTGCGGTCTGACGCCATCGCAACCGAAGCCCTCTGCAATGCGAACGAAGTCGGTCGCCGTTGCGTCCGTGCCGATCGGGCTGATCTGATTCACGGCCATCGCATCCCGAATCTCTCCGTAACCGCGGTTGTTCCAGATGACGATCGGAAGCGGGAGACCGAGGTCGCATGCCGTCGCGAGCTCCTGCACCGTGAACAGAAAGCCGCCATCACCTACGAGGGCGAGAACCGGGCGATCCGGAGCTGCGACGGATGCGCCGATCGCCATCGGCAACGCGCACCCGAGGGTTCCGTAGCCAATCGGCATCAGCCACGAGCGGGGGTGGCTGACGTCGAGGGCGTGGTTTGCGGCGTAGCCCGGCTGCGTCGAGTCCACTGCCACGATCCGATTGGATGGGAGTGCTTCGTCGATTGCCTGCACGAGCGGCATGTGGATCGCGAGATCGGGTGGCCAGACCATCGCACCGAGTGCCTCGCGTACGCGCTTCGCGGCTTCACCCTGGCGGCCGGAGTCCGGCACGCCGGCTAAGAGAGCGTCGAGAGCGTCGTGCGCGTCTCCCTGGAGGGCGACCGAGCTGGGCACGGGAACGTCGAACGCCTCGGCGTCGAGATCGACGCGGATGATCGTCCCCGAGAAGCCAAACGGGCGCTCGAGCATCCACCAGTCGAGATCCGACAGCTGGGTGCCGACGGCGAGCACGACGTCTGCGTCGAGGAAGAGCTGATCGACCGGCGCGAACCCCATGCGCGACTGCACGACGAGCGGATGAGCGGCCGGTACGGCACCCTTGGCATTGATCGTCAGCCCGAGCGGAGCCCCGAGCTTCTCGGCGAGGCGAGTGGCGGGCGTGCCTGCGTCACGCGCGCCTCCTCCCAGGATGATTGCCGGTGCGCGTGCTCCCTTCAGCAACTCGGTTGCTCGGGCTAGGGCGACGCTGTCGGGGGCCGGGCGGCTCGTCGCACGCTGGTCGAGCGGTGCTACGCCCGAGAAGGGCAGTCGGGAGACGTCGATCGGGATCTGGATGTGCACCGGCCCGGGCGGGCCGAACGCTCCTCCCAGAACATCCCACGCTTCCGCGACGACCTCGTCGATCCCGGCCGGGTCGAGGAGCGCGAGAGTGCGACGGGTGACCGTGGCAGTGACGGCTGCCTGATCGGGAAGGTCGTGGATGACTCCCAGCCGTCGGCCCGCGTGAGCGCGGTCGACGGCACCGGAGATGACGAGGAGTGGTGTCGAGTCGTGACGTGCCTGGCCAAGGGGTGTGAGGACGTTCGTCACGCCCGGACCGGAGATGACGAAGGCAACGCCCGGCTGGCCCGAGACTCGCGCGTACCCATCGGCCATGAAGCCGGCGCCCTGTTCGTGCCGCGCAGTCACGTGGCGGATGCCCGTCTGCTCGAGGCCGCGGTAGAGCTCGAGCGTGTGGACTCCCGGGATGCCGAAGACGACGCTCACGCCGCGTGCGGCGAGGCGCTCGACGACGGCAACACCGCAGGTGCTCATCGAGTCCTGCCTTCGACGACGGGCGTCAGAGGGCGGCCGGTGCGGGCCCACGCGATCACGTTCTCCGCCTGATGGGCGCAGGCAGCAGCCTCCGATTCGGAGCTGTAGAACGCCGCGTGCGGCGTGACGAGGACGCGAGGATGCGTGCGGATCTCGGCATCGACGTCAGGGGGCTCGCCGTCTACGACGTCGAGCGCCGCACCCGCGAGCCGGCCCGAGTCGAGCGCTGCGAGGACGGCGGCGGTGTCGACGAGCGATCCACGAGAGACGTTGACGAGGAAGGAGCCCGGCTTGATCTTCGCCAGGAGGTCGGCGTCCACGAGCGGAGGTGCGCCCCTTTCCGCGGGAAGATGAAGTGAGATCACGTCGGCGCGCGCGACGAGCTCATCGATCGGAACGACCTCGAGCCCTTCGGGCACCGGGCCTACCGGGAGCAGGTCGCTTCCGACGATCCCACCGAAGACCGCGCGCGCGATCTCGGCTAGTCGGCTCCCGGTGCGTCCGAGCCCGACGATTCCCAGGGTCAGGGTCGACGGTCGCCGCCTCGGGCCGGTCGAGAATGCGTCCCAACCCCCTGCACGCACGTGACGATCCAGAAAGGGGAGATGGCGAACGAGCGAGAGCGCCATCGCGAAGGCGGTTACAGCGACCTCCTCGGTTACCGCGCCGGGCGTGTTCGCCACCCAGACTCCATGCGCGCGCGCCGCGTCCAGATCGACGTGGTCGACTCCGACCGTGACCGCCGAGACGAGCAGTAGGTCGGGTAAGGACGAGAAGACGTCCTCCGTGAAGGGGCTGTCGCCGAGCAGAACGACCTGTGCATCTCGAGCCGCGTTGCTCACCTCGCCGGGTGTCAGCGCGATCGCTTCATCGACCGTGTACCCCGCATCACGGAGGCGCGCTGGCCCGTCGTGGCGGTCGGCGCGCGCGGTGTCGACGTAGACGGCACGCGAAAAGCTTCCCACGCGGCGATGCTACACGGCGCTCCGCCGAGGCCGGTCGGCTGTGTCCGAGGGACTGATATGAATGCCCGTCTAGTGCGTCGGCCCTCCAATCTTCGCGGCCTCCTCGTCCTTCCGACAGCAGTGTGGACGGGGCTGTTCTTCTTCCTGCCGCTGGCGCTGCTCATGCTCTATTCGTTCGGGCAGATCAACGTAGTCACGTTCAAGGTCACGTGGGGGTGGACGCCTGACAACTTCGCCCGCATCTTCGATGGCCTCTACGTTCGTCCGATCGCCCGCAGCCTGCTCCTCTCGTCGGTGGCGACGGCGATGTGTCTGATCGCAGGCTTCCCCGTTGCCCTCTGGATCAGCCGTCTACGTGGGTGGAAGCAGAATCTCGCACTCCTCGCCGTGATGATCCCGTTCTGGTCGTCCTTCGTCGTCCGCACCTATGCGCTCGTGAACCTCCTCGGAGACGGCGGGCCGCTCTGGAACTTCCTCAGTGCGCTCGGACTCTCCTCGAACGCGCCGGGGCTCCTGTACTCGCCCGAGGCGATCGCGATCGGGATCCTCTACACCTACCTCCCGTTGATGATTCTGCCGCTCTACGTGGCCCTCGAGCGGATCGACCCGGCCGTGCTCGAGGCGGCCGCAGACCTCGGGGCGACCGGTTACCGAACGTTCAGGAGGGTAATCCTCCCAATGGCTGCGCCCGGGATCATCGCGGGCTGCGTCCTCGTCGGAATACCCGCCACCGGCGAGTACGTCATCCCCGCGATTCTCGGCGGTGGCAAGACGCTCATGATCGGCAACGTGATCGCAGATGAGTTCCTCAAGGTCGGCGACTACCCCTTCGGGTCCGCACTCGCGACCTCGCTCATGGTCATGCTGACGGGGATCCTGCTCGTTGCCCGCTCGCGACTCCGCCGCTACGAAGAGTTGCCGTCGTGAAACGTCCTTCGGGTGTCGCCGTGGCCTCGATCGCCGTGCTCCTCGGGCTCTGGGTGCCCATCGGCCTCGTCGTCGCAAACTCCCTCAACGCAGACGAGCTCCTCGTCGGCTGGGACGGTTTCACGACGCACTGGTACCGAGAGGCACTGGGCGACACACGCGTCCGAAGCTCATTCGTGACGAGCCTCGAGGTGGCCGCGCTGTCGACAGCGCTCGCGGTTGCAATCGCCTTGACTGCATCGATGTGGGCTCGGCGTGCATCCCGGCGCGGGCGCGGCCTCCTCGACGCGAGCACCTACATGAGGATCATCCTCCCCGAGACCGTCATCGCGATCGGGCTCTTTCTTCTCCTTCGCCGGTTCGACGTCGCCCTTGGGCTCACGACGGTCGTGATCGGGCACGTCGTCTTCAACTCCGCCTACGCGACGATCGTGCTCCAGGCACGCTTCGCGACGATGACCCCCGACCTCGAAGAAGCGGCGGCCGACCTGGGCGCGACACCCTGGCGCACATTCCGGCGCGTCACCTTTCCCTCGATCCTGCCGGCACTCATCGTTGCCAGCCTGCTCGTCTTCACATTCTCGTTGGACAACGTCGTCACGTCTCTCTTCCTCGGCGGTCCGAACACCGAGACACTTCCGGTTCTCCTGCTCGGGAAGATCCGGATTCGCGTCACGCCGGAGGTCAACGCCATCGGCGTTCTCGTCATGCTGGCGACAACAGCGCTCCTGGCAGTTGCGGCAGTCATCATCGGGCTTCGAGCCGCGGCCGGATCAAGGGCGCGCCCGCAATCTGCCGAGCAAGGGACGTAATGACCGAATCCGAAGCGCCGCAGGAAGAACCGACGACTATGGGTCCTGCATCCGGACTCGTGCCACAGCCGGCCGTGCGCCTGATCGGCCTCGAGCGTCGCTTCGGTGATGTTGCCGCAGTCGATGGAATCGACCTGGACATTGCCGACGGCGAGTTCTTCTCGCTGATCGGTCCGAGCGGATGCGGCAAGACGACGACCCTGCGGATGATCTCCGGCCATGAAGAGCCTACCGCTGGGCAGATCGAGGTGAAGGGTCAGCCGATGAGGGGTGTCCCGCCGTATCGGAGGCCCGTGACGACCGTCTTTCAGCACTACGCCCTCTTCCCGCACCTGGACATCTTCGAGAACGTGGCGTTCGGCCTGCGCGAGCGGCGCATGCCGAACGACGAGGTGCGTCGCCGCGTCGAGTCGATGCTCGACCTCGTTCAGCTGCAAGGACGTGAGCGCGCCCGCCCTCGTCAGCTCTCGGGCGGTCAGCAGCAGCGAGTCTCGCTTGCACGCTCCCTCGTGCTCGACCCACAGGTCCTGTTGCTCGATGAACCGCTCGGTGCACTCGATCTCAAGCTGCGCAGGGAGCTCCGCGAATTCCTCAAACGAGTGCAACACGAAGTCGGGATCACATTCGTCTATGTCACGCACGACCAGGAGGAGGCGTTCTCCATGTCCGACCGAGTCGCGGTTATGCAGCACGGCCGCATCGACCAGGTCGGAAGCCCGCAGGACGTCTACCAGCGGCCCGAGACACTGGCTGTCGCGAACTTCGTCGGCGCAGCGAACCGCCTTCCCGGACGGATCGTCGACCGCGACGGATCTCGCTACCGCACCGACTTCGGGCCACTCGGGTCATGGAGCGTGCCGGGCGCAGCCGGCCTTGACGCCGGTGCCTCGGTGGTTGGCGTTGTACGGCCCGAGCGTTGTTTCCCCGACGCCGGCACGATCAGGGTCGGGGGACGCGTAGCGGATGTCTCGTTCGTCGGGCCTGCGATCTACGTCAACTTCGACGCGGACGCCCCGGGCGTCGAACTCCACGCTGCTGTGTCGGGTCACGCAACGGATTCCGAGAGAGCCATTGCATTCGGGTTCGAGCCTGAGGACGTATGGCTCGTTCGGAGCGACTGACGTGCGTGCCACGGTGATCCTTTGACCTACGCGCTTGCAGGGCGCTGTGAACGGACAGGGGCGCTCGGCGCGTGCGTCGCAACGGCCGATATCGCGGTCGGAGCCCGCGTGCTATTCGCGGAGGCGAACGTGGGGGTCGTGCTCACCCAGCATCGCACCGACCCGCGACTCGGTCCGCAGGGGCTCGCCCTCCTTCGCTCAGGTCACACTGCCGACGGTACGGTTGCCGCGCTCATCGAATCGACACCTCTCTCCCGCTGGCGTCAGCTGGCGATCGTCGATGGCACAGGCGCCACCGCGTCGTTCAGTGGCGCGGAGGTCACGACCACGATGGCCGAGATTCACGGGAGCGATTGCGTCGCGATCGGCAACGTCCTCGCTTCGCCGCGGGTCTGCGAGGCAATGGTCACGGCGTTCGAGGCTGACCCCGAAGAGGCGCTCGCGGAGCGACTCGTGCGCGCCCTGGAGGCCGGCCGCGACGCCGGAGGCGAGCAGAGCCCCGCACGATCGAGCGCGCTTCTCGTCGTGCGCGATCGAGCAATGGCCCTGGTCGACCTCCGCTCGGACGATGACTCCGAGCCGGTGCTCGCGCTTCGAGGGCTCTGGGACACATACGAGCCCTGGGTGGAGGAGTTCAGGCTCCGCGCGCTCGACCCCGATGCCGCGTCGAGCGTGCCCCTCTCCCTCCAAGAAGAGAGACAAGCGTGACTGCGAGGACGCGAGCGCCAGAGTCGTTCCCCTACCAGGTCGATGTGATCCCACACGTCTGGATTCCCCTGGAAGACGGGACACGCCTCTCTGCGAAGGTGTGGCTGCCACGGGGGTCTGACACAGCACCTGTTCCGGCGATCCTCGAGTATCTCCCGTACCGCAAGAACGATGCGACTGCGATCGACGACTCCGTGCGGCACCCGTGGCTTGCAGGCAACGGGTACGCCACGGTACGCGTGGACATTCGCGGCTCCGGCGACTCCGAGGGAGTGCTGCTGGACGAGTATCACCCGCAGGAGCAACTCGACTGCCTGGATGTCCTCCGGTGGATCGCGGCGCAGCCGTGGTGCACGGGCGACCTCGGAATGATGGGTATCTCGTGGGGAGGGTTCAACAGCCTTCAGGTTGCGGCGCACCGCCCGCCCGAGCTCAAGGCGATCATCACGTGCTGCTCGACGGACGACCGCTACGCCGACGACGTGCATTACACAGGCGGCTCGCCGCTCGGCTTCTACATGCTGCCGTGGGGAACGGTCATGCTTGCGTACAACTCCCGCCCCCCTGACCCCGAGCATGTCGGCGACGGCTGGCGAGAGATGTGGCGCGAGCGTCTCGAACAGGGAACATTCGCCTGCGAGACATGGATGCGCCACCAGCAGCGTGACGAGTACTGGCGCCCCGGCTCGGTGTGCGAGGACTACTCCGCAATTTCCGCCGCTGTCTACGCCGTCGGCGGATGGTCGGACGGCTATACCGACGCTGTCCTCCGTCTTCTCGCCCGGCTCGAATGCCCCCGGAAGGGGCTGATCGGGCCATGGGAGCACACGTGGCCAGAGGAAGGTGTGCCCGGGCCCGCGATCGGATTCTTACAGGAGTCCCTGCGCTTCTGGGATCACTGGCTCAAGGGCTGTGACAACGGCGCGATGGACGGGCCGATGCTGCGCTACTGGCGTCAGGAGAGCGCTCGACCGGAAGGCATCTATGACGAGCGCCCGGGCGAATGGGCGAGCGAGATGCACTGGCCGTCCGATCGCCTCACGGAGACGACGCTGTATCTGTCGCCGTCGATGTTGTCGCCTATCCCAGGGGTTGGAGAAACCCTGACGCATCGAAGCCCGACGACCGTCGGCGTCGATGCGGGCTCGTGGCTCCCATACGGCAACCCGGCAGACCTCCCGGCCGATCAACGCTGCGAAGACGCACGCAGCCTGACGTTCGACTCTCCTCCGCTCGAAGAGAAGCTCGACATTCTGGGCAACCCCGGTGTCCGACTGCGCATCGCCGCCGATGCGCCGACGGCGTTCATCGCAGTGCGTCTCTGCGACATTCACCCGGACGGAACGTCCGCGCTGATTACCCGCGGGATCCTCAATCTCTGCCACCGCGATGGCCACGACGTGGCGACGGCTCTCGATCCTGGGCACACCTATGACGTGCGGGTACCGCTGAAGGCGATCGGGCAGACAGTCCCCCCGGGGCATCGCCTTCGCGTTGCTATCTCTACCTCGTACTGGCCCTGGATCTGGCCCTCACCCGAGCCGGCGGCCATCACCATCACCTGCGACGAACGCAGCGCCCTCGAGCTGCCGGTTCGTCCTGCGAGCGACAGAGTCGAGAACGTCGACCCGTTCGACGAGCCAGAGATCGCCGAGCGCCTTCGATTCGAGTGGCTCACACCGAGGTCACCGCGGTGGACGATCACGCGTGACGTCACGACGGGGCGTCACGACTTCGAGATGTCGCGCGCACTCTGGGGTTCGCGGCGGCTCTCGAACGGGATCGAGATCCGCGATCAGGATCCGATCCGGTTCTCGGTGACCGAAGGCGAACCGCTCTCGGCAACCGTCGAGTGCGAGCGGGTGATAGAGATCGAGCGCGGCGATTGGCGCACGCGGATTGCCGTCAGCAGCCGCATGACCGCCGACGCAGACGCGTTCACCCTGGTCGCAGATCTCGAAGTAGATGACCAGGAGCAACTGTTCTTCTCGCGGACATACACAGCGCGGATCGCTCGCGACCACTGCTGAACGAGAACGCCGATGGCAGCCGCCGACGACCACGCCTCCCGCGCCCGCGACTTCGCCGTTGAGATCGCACGCGACCTCGAAGCGATCGTCGGACTCACAGCCGACCTCGTGGCGATCGATAGCCCTACCGACTACGTCGAAGGAGTCGCGGCGGTCGTGGGCCGACTAGCTCTGTCATGCGAGGAGCAGGGGTTCGACACGAGGCTCACCGACCTCGGCGCCTACGGGCCGATCCTCGAGGCCCGCATCCACCTCGGCAAGGGTCGGCGCGTTCTGATTCTGGGGCACTCAGACACCGTCTGGCCTGTCGGCACGGCCGCCTCCTGGCCGTTCGAACAGCACGCCGACGGTCGGCTCACGGGCCCTGGGGTCGGCGATATGAAGGCCTGCCTCGCCACAGCAGTGTTCACTCTGGGTGTAATCGCCCGGAGCCGGCCGCAGGGGATAGGCGAGGTGACGCTCCTCGTCGTTCCCGACGAGGAGGTAGGCAGTAGCGCCTCTCGACGCGCCATCGAACGAGCGGCTCGCGCCGCGGACGCGTGCCTCACGCTCGAGGCGGCGCGACCCGGGGGTGGAGTCGTGACGAGTCGCGAGGCTGTCGGAGCGATGCGTATTCGCTCGACCGGACGGGCACAGCATGTCACCGATCCACCGCCCCATGCCAACGCGCTTTCTCCACTCGTGCGGCTCGTCGACCTGATCGAGCGGGAGGTCGGGGCAACTGTCGGAGTGCTCCGCGCCGGAACGGCACGACAGATTGTTCCGGGCGAAGGCGAGCTGCTGGTCGACCTTCGGGCACCGACAACGGAAGCCGCCGCGGCGCTGGCACGAAGGATCACCGATCTTGTCGCTACCGTCCCGGCGGAACGTGTTGCGCTCGAAGTGACCGGCGGGCTAACGCGGCCCGCGTGGCATCGCACGGAGGGGACAGCCGCCCTCTTCAGGGTCGCGGAGTTGGCGGCCGGCGCCCTCTCCGTCAACGCGTTCGAGGTCGCTGAACGGGGCGGCTCCGACGCATCGTTTCCCGGAGCACTCGGTATTGCGACTCTCGACGGACTCGGCCCCGTCTGTCACGGATCCTGCAGCCGCGACGAGGCGGTATTCAGCCGCGACATCGTGACGTGGGGCGCGATCCTGTGCGCTGTCGTGGCGGCCCCGATAACAGTCCCGGCACCGTAAGCTGGCAACACCCGCCCCCGACCGAACCGTTTCGGGCGCCTGGCGTGACTAGGGTGCACAGACTGTCCCACTACGAACAGGGGAATGCGTATGGCGCATCACCGGCTCTCACGTGATCAGGTGATCTGGGCGTTCGGCCCCGACCTGCAGCCGGTGCTCGAGGTCGAGCCGGACGATGTCGTCACCTTCGAGACGAACGACTGCTTCTCGGGCCAGATCCGCAGCGAGGACGATCTGGTCACCGACATCGACCTCGGTCGAATCAACAGCGCGACGGGGCCCGTGGCGGTACGAGGCGCAGAGCCGGGCGACTCGCTCGTGGCCGAGATCCTCGACGTGCGTCCGGTCGAGTGGGGTGTGGCGACGCTGATCCCCGGCTTCGGGCAACTCAGCGGTTTGGCGCAGGCGCCGCTGACACGGTTGTTCGAGGTGCGGGACGGGATCGTGAAGATGAACGATCGGGTCTCGTTCCCGGCCAACCCGATGGTCGGAGTCGTCGGCGTCGCGACCGCCGGCGAGACGCTCGCGACGGGGCAAGCTGGCCGGCACGGCGGCAACCTCGACGACCACTGGCACGGCAAGGGCGCGCGCATCTTCTTCCCCGTGCAGCAGCCGGGAGGCATGTTCGCGGTCGGTGACATGCATGCATCGATGGGCGACGGCGAGATCTGCTTCACCGGCGTCGAGATCGCCGGTGAGGTCGACATCCGCTTCGACGTGCGGAAGGGCAAGCAGGCGACCTGGCCCGTAACCGAGCTCCACGACCGCTGGGTGCCGCATGCGACGGCGACCGACTACGCCGACGCGCTCGAGCTTGTCTCGCAGGAGGCGGCAAGGATGCTCGTGGACGAGCACGGATTCACGATCGAGGATGCGTTCATCTTCCTCTCGGTTGCGTGCGACGCAGGCGTCGCACAGGCGTGCAAGCCTGCCGAGGGCTTCGGCACGATCGCGCGCTTCTCGATCCCGAAGATCGACGCCTGCCCCGCACCCTTCCAGACGTAGTCGGCTGCTGACATCCCACCACCCGGGCTCTCTCGTGGGTGGCGGGGGCTCTGTGGCTGAGGTTTGAAGGCGCCGGCCGCAAACGGTGTTGTACGCGTCCGATGTCGCGCAGGACGCGATTGGGCGCTATGCGGCCTCGACGCCGATACCGACGCACCCTAGAAGGGCTGATACAGCCGCACAGGCGGCATCGGTAGTTCCTCGTAGGCATGGTCGGTGTCCAACCGGATGGCGTCGCGGAGACGCTGTGCGAGTCTGGCAGAGTGGCCGACACGGATGCTCCGGCGCAGGTGGGTGACGGGCTGGTGGAGTTGCAGCTTGGGTCGGCGCTCTGGGATTTCGTGTTCACGGTCGCACCACTCGTGATCGTCGGGACGAAGGAGGCAGACGGCTGGGACTTCGCCCCGAAGCATATGGCGATGCCGCTCGGCTGGGCCGGCTACTACTGCTTCGCGTGCACGCCGCAGCACGCGACCTACCGCAACGTGAAGGCACACCCGCAGTTCACGGTCAGCTTCCCGCGGCCCGACCAGGTGCTCCAGTCGAGCTTCGCCGCCGGCGGCCGCGCCGAGGACGATTCGAAGCCGACCCTGGCTGCCGTGCCGGCGAGGCCCGCACGGGTCGTCGAGGGGCGGGTCGTGGAGGGCTGCTCGCTCTATCTCGAGTGCGAGCTGGAGCGGATCGTCGACGGGTTCGGGCCGAACAGCCTGATCGTCGGCCGGGTGGTCGGGGCGTTCGCATCGACTGACGTCTTGCGAGGCGCCGAGGTCGACGACGCCGACCTGGTGCACCGCCTCGGGCTGCTCGCCTACCTCTCCCCGGGTCGGTTCGCGGTCGTCCGCGACAGTCTTGCGTTCCCATACCCCGTCGACTTCCGGCGCTAGCCAGATGGCGACGACCGCAGCACGACGGCTGCTGGACTGGCTGGGAGGGCGCCGTCAGGAGATGGTCGAGCTGCTGGAGCGGCTCGCGCTGGCGGAGTCGCCGACGCTCGTGCCCGAGACTCAGCGCGGCCCGTTCCGCATTCTCGCTGCGGAGCTCGAGCGCGACGAGTTCGCCGTGCGAGCGGTCAGAGGGAGCGGTGTAGGCGATCACCTCTACGCGCGGCCACGGGAGCGCAGACGCGGCGACGCACGCCAGCTGCTGCTCGGTCACATGGACACGGTCTGGCCGGTCGGGACGCTCGCGGCGATGCCGCTCCGCAACGAGGACGGCCTGCTCTTCGGCCCGGGCGTCGCGGACATGAAGGGCGGCCTCGTGCAGATCGTGTTCGCGTTGCGCGCCTTGCGCGAGCTGGGGCTGCAGCCGGCGGCTACCCCCGTGGTGTTCATCAACACCGACGAGGAAATCGGGAGTCGTGACTCGACCCGCTTCATCCGCCTACTCGCCCGCGGGGCCGCGCGGGCGTTCGTGCTCGAGTCCGGCGAGGGAGCAGACGGCAGGTTGAAGATCGCGCGCAAGGGACTCGGGCACTTCACGGTGACGGTACGCGGCCGGTCATCGCATGCGGGCGCCGACTTCGAGCAGGGGATCAGCGCGATCCTCGAGCTCTCCCATCAGGTGCAGCGGCTCTTCGCCCTCAACGACCCGGCCCGCGGGATCACCGTCAACGTCGGCACGATCGACGGGGGCCTCCGCCCGAACGTCGTTGCCCCGCTGGCGAGCGCGATCGTCGACGTCCGCGTGCCCACGGCGTTGGCAGCGAGCAGCCTGGAGGAGGCCCTGAGGGGGCTGGCTCCTGTGCTCGAAGGCACCACGGTCGAGGTCGAAGGACGCTGGAGACGGCCGCCGATGGAGGCGCTGCCGCGGAACCGCTCGCTGCTCGCGATCGCCATGCGGCTCGGGCGGGAGCTGGGCCTGTCGCTGGAGGACGCCGGCCTCGTCGGCGGCGGCTCGGACGCGAACACGACGAGCCTCTTCACCGGCACCCTGGACGGGCTCGGCCCGGTGGGCGAAGGCTCGCACGCGCCGGACGAGCGCGTGGACACGCTGCTGATGCCTGCGCGAACGGCCCTCCTCGCCCTGCTCCTGCTCGAGCCGGATCCGCGTCTGCGGGTAGTCGAGAGGCGGCACGGACGGGCTGTCGCCCGGCCGCGGGGCAGGCCGGCGGCCCGGGTCGCGCTGCGCGGCACAACGGCGAGCACGACGAACGAGACGATCGTCTCGGCGTGGCGCTCCTTCGGGATCGACGCGGCGCTCGTCGGGCCCGGCGAGGCCGTTGACTGGTTGCACGAGGGAGACGCTGTGCTCGGCAGACTCGACGTGCTGCCGACCCTCGACGGTGCCGAGACCGGTCTGCTCGAGTTGCTGTGGCTCCAGCGGCAGCGGCAGCGGGTGCGTGTGCTCAATCCTGCAACGGCGCTCGTCGCCGCACACGACAAGCTCGTCACCGCCCGATTGCTCGCTCGCGCGGGAGTCCCTCATCCCCGCACCGAGCGCCTCAGGCCGGGTGGCCGGCTGCCCGACCTCGGGTTGCCGGTCGTGATCAAGCCGCGCCTCGGCAGCTGGGGTGTGGACATCTTCCGGTGCGAGTCGGAGGAGCAGCTGCAGCGGGCTCTCGAGGAGGTGCGCTCGAGACCCTGGTTCGAGCGCCGGGGTGCGCTCGTCCAGGAGCTGGTGCCGCCGACCGGATACGACCTCAGGCTGATAGTGGCCGGCGGCACCGTCGTCGGGGCTGTCCGTCGTGTCGCCGCTCCGGGTGAGTGGAGAACGAACGTTAGCCTTGGCGGCAGCCGCCGTAGGGCGCGACCGGCCGCTGCCGCGTGTGCGCTCGGGATCGCTGCCGCCGCGGCGATCGGCGCCGACCTCGTGGGCGTCGATCTGCTCCCGGCCGGCGACGGCTACACGGTGATCGAGCTCAACGGCGCCGTCGACTTCGACGATCTCTACTCACAGGCGGGACAGGACGTTCGTCGCGAGGTAGCCGTCGCGCTCGGGCTGCTGCCGGTGCGCTCCGAGCAGACGGCGAGTCGTCCTGTGCCTCTGTCCGAAGCCGGCGGTCGATCTCCGGCTGGAAGACGCTGAGAGCGAGAGGCTCGGCAGTGACGATCGCGAGGAGAAGGCTCGCTCCGAGTCCAAGAACGCGCGAGCCGGGTCACCGTGTGAGGTTGTACCCGACCGTCTCCTCGATCTGAGTCGCATTGAGGACGCATGTGGCTCTGACGTTGGGCTGTTCCAGCGGCGGTCGTGAAATCGCGCTGATAGGAATGGGCCACCATCTACAGGGAGGGCTTTTTGCCGCGCATCCTCGTTGCCGAGTGTCTGCAGGAGATCTCGTCGTTCAATCCCGTGCCGAGTGGTTACGACCTGTTCATCGTGCTCCAGGGCGATGAGATGCTCGACAGCCAGCGCGGGCTGAACACCTTCGTGGCCGGGGCGCTCGACGTGCTCGAGGCTACGCCGGGCGTCGAGCTCGTGCCGACCTACAGCGCCCGCTCGTTCAGCGCCGGTGAGCTTTCGAGTGCGAGCTTCGAGCGTCTGGCCGGCGAACTGCTCGAGGAGGTGAGGGCGAAAGCGGAGGGGATCGACGCCGTCTACTTCTCCCTCCACGGCGCGATGGGTGCCGACGGCTATCCCGATCCCGAGGGCTACCTGCTCGAGGAGTGCCGCAAGGTCGTCGGGGACGAGATCCCGATCGTGATCTCACTCGACCTGCACGGGATCCTCACGGATCGAATGCTTCGGCAGGTCGACGGGCTGACGCTGCTCCAGACCTACCCACACGTGGACATGGCGGACACGGGCGCGCGCGCCGCCCGCCTGCTTCTGCGCATTCTCGCCGGCGCCCGGCCGGTGATCGCGCGCGTCGTCGTGCCGGCGCTCGTGCGCGGCGACGAGCTCATCACCGAGACGGGTGTCTACGGCACGATCATCGGCCGCGCTCGCGAGCTCGAGCGCGACGGCGTCTCGCTCGCAGCCGGCTTCATGATCGGCAACCCGTTCACGGACGTGCCTGAGCTCTGCAGCCAGGCAATCGTGATCACCGACGGCGACGCCGATGCGGCGGAGCGCGAGGCGATCTTGCTGGCAGAGGCGTTCTGGCCCGATCGCGCGCGGATGCAGGCGAAGCTCATCGCGGTCGAGGACGCGATCGAGGAGGCCCGCGACCTCGCTGGCACCGTGATCTTCACCGATGCGTCCGACGCGACGAGCTCGGGCGCGACCGGCGACTCGAACGTCATCCTGCGGGCGCTGCTCGATGCGGGCTACGAGGGCACGGTGTTGCTGCCCATCGTCGACCCGCCCGCGATCGAGGCGGCGTTCGCGGCCGGAGTGGGGAGCACCGTCAGCATTCGCCTCGGTGGGGCATTCGACCCGCGGTTCGAGCCGGTCGAGCTCGACGTCACGGTCGACCTGCTCTCGAACGGCCACTGCGTCCACGAGACCTACGGCGCTCCGAACGACACCGGCCGACTCGCCGTGTTGCTTCACGAGAACGTCACGATCGTCGCGACGACGCGTCCGGCCAACCTCTTCGACCGCTCGGTCTTCTTCGCCGGCGGCCGCAACCCCAAGCGCTACGACCTGGTCGTCGTCAAGTCGCCGCACTGCGAGCCGCACATGTTCGTCGACTGGGCGGCGCGGAACTTCGGGATCGACGCGCCCGGGGCGACGAGCGCGAAGCTCGCGAGCCTGGGCCACACCGTGTGCGCGCGGCCGATGTATCCGCTCGACCTGGATGCGACGTTCGAGGCGCGGGCGACGCTGTACCGCGCTGAGCCGGCAGGCGGCTGACATCCGGCTGACTGCGGCAATGCATCGCCGCTCATGCGTCGGTCGGGGTCTTCCCACGGTGGTCGTTGCGGCGCCGCTCGACATGCGAGGGGGGCGAGATGATCCTCGGATCGGCCCCTCCACCGATCGGCGTCTGCCGGCGCATCGCCAGAGGCGGTGGCGGAACCAAAGACACGCAAGGCGAACAAACCAACCCGTGAAGGAGATCCGTGATGGATGCGACACCGGCGACATTCGAAATGACGTGATCGAGCGCTCGCGCGAGGTTCCCGTGATCGTCGACTTCTGGGCGCCCTGGTGCGGCCCCTGCCACATGCTCGCCCCCGTGCTCGAAAAGGAAGTGGGCCGGCGCGGCGGTGGACGACCAGCTTGCACGTGAGCTGCCTATCGTGAAGGCCGGCGGCCACGCCTCGCATCCTCTTCGTGCTCTCGCTGCACTCGCCCATCGCCCTTCGCAGCCCAGATCAGCAACCCGAGCCAGATCGTCACTCCGATCAGACTGACTACGCCACCGAAGAGGACGACAGTGGTCACACTCCCATCATGTCTGGGTCGGACATATCCCCGGAGGCCGTGTACGCACAGGTCCGAAAGTGGCGCGGGCATCGGGATGGGGAGTTCGGGACTCCAACGCGGATGTGATTCGCGTTCCGCCGGGGGAACAAGGCCCGAGACATGATCCCCCGCCTGAGGTCGGGACTCCCCGTTTGGGTGTTGTTCTGGTCGATGGCACGCGATAGCTTGACGTCGTCGACGAGCACCGATCCTGGTGCCTGCCGACGGCACTCTGCGGCTCCACCGGCTCGAGCTACCCGCTCGACGCCTGCACGAAAGGGGAGTCGGCATGAGTGAGCGTTTCTTCGAACCCGATCCTCTCGACGAGTTGCGCGAGATACTCGGAGCTGCCGAGAAGCTCGCCGCCGACGAGGAGGTATTCGCGGAGGCGTTCGACGCGTTCTCCGTCAGCGATGCCGCACGCTTCCAGGCCTCGCTCGAGCGAGTCGGGCTCGGCGAGCGGTGCGAGCTCCTCTGCATCTACTTCTGTGAGAAGCGTTGCGTCGGCACGTGTGCCCGGCTGTGCCCCGAACGGCCCACGCGTCCAGTCGACGCCAAAGAAGTCCTCGAGTTCACGCACGCGATCGCCCGCGTTTCGAAGGATCGTCGGGCGCTCGAGCGTCTGCTCGCGATCGCCGAGAAGGAGGACGCGAAGGCCTGGCAGGCCGAGCTCAAGAAGCTCGAGCTCACGCGCTTCTGCCATCAGGTCTGCCGCTTCGTCTGCAGGACACGCTGTAAGCGCGTCTGCCGGCATCTCTGTGCAAGGCCGCTGATCACGCGGATCAGCTCGATCCCGACGGAGCAGTTCGATGTCCAGGGCTTCGGGCACGGGGCCAGCGTGCCCCCTTTCCAGGTGCCGCCCCCGAACCCGGCAGCGGGGGTCGGTGACCACCCGATCGGCGCCTCCTCATGGCTGATGGGGGTCTTCAACTTCCCCACCGCGACGCAGTACAAGGTCGAATTCTCGACCTCGGCTGCAGGCCCGTGGGGAGCGATCGCCGAGCCCGTTCCCGGGTACGCGAGCATGTGGCCGTTGATCCCCGTCACGCGCTTTCCGTCTGGCGGGGGCGACCCCGGCTGGTACGACATCGCGGACATCCCGTTGTCGGACGGCGGCAACTCGACCGCCGGCGAGAAGACCCTCGTCTACTGGACGACGCCGATCGACGGCCTCTACTACCTTCGCCTCCGCGTGCGCGACGGAGTGGCGGAGAAGACAAGCGCGCCGCGTGCCGTGCGGGTCGACAACACCGCGCCGCCGACTCCCGTGATCAAGCTCGAGCTGAAGACGCCCGCCGGAGACCTCAAGCCGCTCAAGTGCGGGAAGGTGAAGAAGGGCGACGGGCTGATCCGCATCACCGTCGAGGCGCACGATGACAACTTCAGCGCGCTCTCCGTTGCAGCGGAGGGCAATTCGAGCCTGTCGGTGCCCGTTGTCGCCGTCCCCGAGGGAACGGCTGGGCCGGCGGTTGCACTCTCGAAGACCTACAACGGCAACGTCGCCGACACCGGCTATCCGGTACCGACGTCGTTCATCTGGGATCCGTGGAACGACCCCAGGATCGTCCCGTGCTGTTACGTCGTGCGGATCGATATCCGTGACCGGGCCGTCCTCAACAACGCGTGGGCCGGCGGTCACGGAGGCTCCGGCTGGGAGGCGATCGAGCTCGGCTTCTGACAGCACACCGACTGTTCGCAATCAGGCCGCATACCCTCGTGCGACCGCCCAACCCGAAGGAGACCGCATGGCCACTACAAGAGAGAAGCGTGGATCGGAGAAGGTGATGGCGGCGTGGAAGGCGCGCGTGCTCACCGAGGCCTCGATCAAGGAGATCGCAGCCTCGTTCGAGAAGTCCCCCGCCACCATCGAGGGCGCAACGTTCGTCGGTGGCGAGCACTCGACGGGCTTGAGCCTGTCGCTCAGCTACGAGGGCGACGACGGCCCCTGGTGCGGGAACGACATCCTCTTCTGGCTGAAGTGGCACCTGGGCCACGGCGGGAACCCACGTCCCCCGCGGATCATCATCAACGGCACGCCGTTCCCCGATCTCGTCCGAATGGAGCTCGACTTCGGCCACGTCGGCGAGCAGGCGCCCGGCCTGCAGGATCTCGCCGGGGAGATCGGCGCGATCGGGATCCATGGGTAGCAGCTCGACCAGCAGTCCCACGGGCATCGCGCCCGTCCTGCAAGTCCATCCGACGCGACGCTGCAACATCGCCTGTGCCCACTGCTACTCGGTGTCAGGACCGACGGCCCGAGAGGAGCTCCCCCTGGAGCTCCTCTCGGGCTGCCTCGACGACGCAGCCCGCCTCGGCTATCGGCAGCTCGCTGTCTCGGGCGGGGAACCGCTGCTCTACCGTCCGCTGCCCGACCTGCTCGCCCGAGCGCGCGAGCTTGGCATGGTGACGACGATCACCTCGAACGGCATGCTCCTCACCGCCAGGCGCTGGGAGCCCCTCGCGGAGCTCGTGGACGTGCTCGCGATCTCGATCGACGGGACGCCGGAGGAGCACGACGCGATCCGACGTTGCGACGGCGCCTTTGCGCGCACGACCGCCAACCTCGGGGTCGTCCGCTCCTCCCGCACGCCTTTCGGCTTCATCTTCACGCTCACCCAGCACAACGCCGACAGCCTCGAATTCGTCATCCGGCTCGCAGCCGAGGAGGGCGCGCGCAGCGTCCAGGTACATCCACTCACGGCGGTCGGGCGTGCCGCGGAGACGATGCCGCACGCACTTCCGGACGAGATCGAGCTCGCCACGGCCCTGTGCGAGGCATCGATGCTCGGCCATGAGCTCGGGGTCGTCGTCCACGTCGATGCGATCACAGCCGACCAGCTTCGCGATCACCGCTGCAGCCTCGTGCCGCGGCAACCCGTGACCGACCTCGCCGCCGTCGCACCGGTACTCATCGTCGACGCCGACGGGACCGTCATCCCGCTGACGCACGACGTGAGCCCTTCGCTTCGGCTCGGTTCGCTCGCCGAAGCGCGCGGCCTGGCCGCGCTCGCTGACGAGTGGCTTGCAGCCGGAGGTGGCGACAGGCTCGCCGAGGCGTGCGAGCGAACCTGGGCCGAGTTGACCGGAGCGATCGTGCCCCTCGCGGTGTACTGGTACGACGTGGTGGCGGCTCAGACGCGAGCGCTCGCGCCGGCACTCGGGGTTCGGCCGCTCGCGGAGCTGGTCACGACGCCTGCCTGACGACGGCGCCCGCGCCTCCAGGGTGGATGCGCATGAGGTCCCCGGGCTCGACGTTCCTGTGCGTCTCTCCCGCGAAGCTCACGTCGTCCGCGAGAAGCCGCATCTGGCTGACAGTCCCGGGAGAAAGAACGGGGAGGACACGCTCTCCCAAGCCGCCTCGCTGCGCGGTTTTCCTCCTGGGGCAGTGTAGGCGACCGCAGGTTCTGAGCCGGGGCGCCGCGTGGCGGGGCGATCGACTCGACCCTGCTCGAGATACACCAGACCGAGTGGTGCCCTGCATCGCGCCGGGTGCGGCAGCGGCTGACCGAGCTGAACCTGACCTACGTCTGCCGCCAGGTCCTGGTCGAGCGGGAGGAACGGACGGCGTTGCTCGGACGGACGGGTGGCGACTCGATCCCCGCGCTCGTCTGTGAGGACGGCGAGGTGCTCGTGGGGGAGGAGGAGATCCTCTCGTACCTGGACGAGCGCTTCCCAGAGCCCGAAGGGGCCGAAGCCTAGAGATCGTTCGTGAGTATGAAGGGGAGTTGGAGGCTGCCCTTGTTGCCGTGGAGGTCGGAGGCTTCGATCTCGAGGTGGTAGGGGCCGTCGGGGAGCGTGGTGGTGCTCCAGGGGTGGGCGAGGTAGAAGCGGTAGAGGCCAGGTTTCGCGGGCCGGTTCTGCCGAGTGCCTGGCGCATACGTCCATCGGAACTCCTCTTGTGGCAGCAGTCCTTTGCTGAAGTCGATCGGGGTGTGCCAGGGCCGCACTGTCTGGCGGCCACGTCGGACACGCCAACGGAGGCGAGTCGGGGTTACGGGCAGATCTTGCCAGGGCGCGGCGACCGCGAGGGGTGGCATCTGGTGTGCGTCGGCGATCACGTCGACCGCGCCCGAGATCGCGGCAGGGGCGAGCGGCCGGCCGTTGCGCGAGAGCACGATCTTCGTCACCCGCGGCTTGGTCGTGACGTTCCACGGTGTTAGCGCTCCCGGTCGCAGCGGGTCGCGGTAGTCGCGGCCGCGGTGCTCTGCGAAGTGGAGGTGCAGCCAGGGCGCCTCGACGTGACCGAGAAGCTGGTGCTTCTCGACGCGCTGGTGATGGCTCACGGCCGGGATGATGTGCCAGTAGCCGAAGGCGAGATCACCGTCGGCGACCGACAGCGCCCTGCGGCCCTCGAGATGCGCAACGCCGGCCCGAATCGCATAGACGGGGGTGCCGTTCGCCGCCGAGATGTCAATGCCGAAATGGAACGCCCTCGACTTGCCCGAGATGCGCGGGTCGTTGAAGTAGCCGCGCACCGGGTGCGCCTGGTGAAACGGTTTCAGAGGCCACGCGTACAGGAAGCCAAGAGTACCCGCCTGCCCGCGCCGTTCCACGTAACTCTGGGTGGTTTGACAGGCAGCGGTTCCGGTCAAACCACTAGGCCCGGGCCCGATGCCGGTCGAGCGCCCAGCGCACCCGCGCGATGTTCTCCCGCTCCCGCTCGTCGAGGGCGAGCTCGAGCCGGTGGAGCGCCTTCTCGTGCTCGGGGATCCAGCGCCGCTCGATCGCCCGTTGGCGCCGGGTCGTCGCAGTCAGCTCCGCTGTGATTGCATCGTGCGCAGCCCGTGCCGCCGCATAGTCGGCGGCCGCCACTGCGGCCTGCTCGTGTGCCCCTGCGGCGAGGGCGACGACGGAGCCGCCTCCCAGTGCCACGAAGTCGGGTGACATGCTGAACCGCACCGACGCGCCCGCGGGTACGAGAGCGCCGAGGGCGTTCCGCCACTCGACGGCCACCTCGCTCCTACCCGCGGCGTGCCGGGTCGCGAGCTGCAACCGCCGCTCGCCGGCAAGCGCGAGAGCACGATCGCTCCACTCGATCGCGTTGCGAGCCTCCAGCTCCCAGGCTCGGGCAGAGCGCTCGAGGGTCTCCGACAGGCGTTGCTGCTCCCGGAGCAGCGTCTGCCGTTTCTGGTCCAGGACCTCGACACCGCGCGTTGCGATCTCGAGCCGTCGGACGAGCCAGAGCCGGCCGGCCCTACCCGGTGCTGCCTGGAGCGGCATTCTCTCCTTCCTGGTAGCGGGAGGCGAGCGTCGCCTCGGAGACCATCGTCAGAGCCGCGCGAGGTAGGACGGAAGCCGCCTGCCAACCACGGTCGAGCGTGCTCTCGAGTGAGCGGGATTCGTCGACGCCCTGCTGCACGAACCGGGACTCGAACGCAACCGCGAACCCGAGGTAGCGTCCCTCGCTCTCGCTGAGCGCATCCGTCCCCACGACCTCGGCGAGGTCGGCCACCCGGCGGGCCTGCGCCACGAGCGCGTACAGCTGGGCTGCAAGCTCGAGATGGTCGCCGCGGGTCTTCCCCTCCCCGGCACCAAGCCTCATCAGGCGGGATAGCGACCGCAGCGGGTCGAAGGGAGGGTAGACGCCGCGCACGTGGAGGTCGTGCGAGAGGACGATCTGGCCCTCTGTGATGTACCCGGTGAGATCCGGCACGGGATGGGTGATGTCCTCGCCGGGCATCGTCAGCACCGGGATCTGGGTGACCGACCCGCGCTTCCCCTGGATACGCCCGGCCCGCTCGTAGAGGCTTGCCAGGTCGCTGTACAGATATCCCGGGTAGCCACGGCGGCTCGGGATCTCTCCGCGGGACGATGCCACCTCCCTCACCGCCTCGCAGTAGCTCGTCATGTCCGCCATCACGACGAGCACGTGGCGCCCCCGGTCGAATGCGAGGTGCTCGGCGACCGTGAGTGCCAGCCGCGGCGTGACGATCCGCTCGACCAGCGGGTCCTCTGCCGTGTTGAGGAAGACGACCAGGTCGTCTGAGGTGGCCCGCGCTTCGAGACGCTCGCGCATCGCTGCCGCGTCGGCGTTTGTCACGCCCATCGCAGCGAACACGACTGCGAATGGCTCGTCGTGGACGGTCGCCTGCGCGGCGATCTGGGCGGCGAGCTCGAGGTGCGGGAGGCCGCCGGCGGAGAAGATTGGCAGCTTCTGCCCGCGCACGAGCGTGGCCAGCCCGTCAACGACCGAGACGCCGGTCAGGATCGGCTCTGCCGGGGTCGCCCGGTACGCCGGGTTGATCGGCCGGCCGCCGATCTCGCGCATGTCGGAGCCGCGCACAGGCGGGCCGCCGTCGAGCGGTGCGCCGCGACCGTTGCAGACACGCCCGAGCCACGACTCGCCCACCGGGATCCGCATCGTGCCGCCCTGGAACGAGACCCGCACACCGCCGAGCGAAAGGCCCGTCGTGCCCTCGAACACCTGCACAACTGCGACGTCCCGGTCGACCTCGAGCACGAGGCCGTGTCGTAGCTCTCCCGAGTCGAGGCGCACCTCGACGACCTCGTCCCAGCCAACGTCGCGCACGCCCTCGACGACGAGCAATGGCCCCTTGATGGACGCGACAGACGCGTATTCGATCGGCGCGGTGTGTCTCACGTGAGCCCCCTGAGCAGAGCAATGACCTCCGTGCCGATCGCCTCGACTCCCGCGGCGTCGTCAGACCGCGTCGCGTCGCGCGCTCGGCTCGCGGCAGAAAGGTCGACCTGTTCGATCGCCGTGGCGGAAACGCCGTGACGGACGAGGTCGAGGCAGCAGTCGTGGACGTCCAGCACGAGCGCGAGCAGCGCCTGCTGTTTGGCGGGCGCGCAGGTGGCGTCGTTCGGGCTCAGGCTGCTCTGCTGCAACACGGCCTCGCGAAGCAGCCGTCCTGTCATCAGCCCGATACGTTCGATGTCGGGAAGCGAGGTGGCACCGACGAGCTGCGCGACGGACTCGAGGTGGTCGGCCTCGGCGAGGAGTCGCAGCGCCCGCGCGCGCTTTGCTCCAAAGAGAGGCTCGTGAGCCGCGATGTGCCACTCGGCAACCCGCTCCGCGTCGCGAGACGAGGAGTCGCGCCAGCTCACCGCGGGGTAGTGCCTCGCGTAGGCAAGGTCGGCGTCGAGCGACCAGACGCAGCGCGCGAACCGCCGCGTGTGCGCGCTGACGGGCTCGGTCATGTCGCCGCCCGGCGGCGAGACCGCGCCCAGGATCGTCACGGAGGCGTCGTCGCCGCCCAGCGTCCGCACCCGGCCCGCCCGCTCATAGAACGCTGCGAGCGCAGAGGCGAGACCTGCGGGATACCCCTCCTCGGCGGGGAGCTCGCCGGTGCGTGAGGCGACCTCGCGCAGCGCTTCGGCCCAGCGCGAGGTCGAGTCGGCGATCAGCACCGTGTCGTACCCCATGTCCCGGTAGAGCTCCGCCACGGTGACGCCCGTGTAGATGCTGGCCTCCCGTGCCAGCACCGGCATGTTCGATGTATTCGCGACGAGCACGGTGCGATCGAGAAGCGCCCTGCCCGTGCGCGGGTCGTCGAGGCGCGACATCTCCTCCAGCACGTCGGCCATCTCGTTGCCTCGCTCGCCACAGCCGACGTAGACGATCACGTCGGCGTCGCACCACTTCGCGATCTGCTGCAGGAGCACCGTCTTCCCTGTGCCGAAGCCCCCGGGGACGGCGGCGCTGCTTCCGCGGGCGATGGGGAAGAAGAGATCGAGTGCGCGCTGCCCGGTGAGCAGCGGTGCGTCGGCTGGCAGGCGCTCGCGCACCGGTCGGGGGCGGCGAACGGGCCACCGGTGTGCCAGGGCGATCTCGACGCCGGCGACCCGAGCGATCGGGTCGTCAACCGTGAGCTCGCCGGCAGAGACGATCCACTCGACCGTCCCGCCGCCGCCGTGTGGGACGCTGACCCGGAACGTGATCGCCCCGGTCTCGGGTACTTCTCCGAGGATTGCCCCCTCCTCGACCCGGTCACCGGCGGACACGAGCGGCTGGAACCGCCAGCGCCGGTCGTGTTCCAGCGTGTCGCTGCGCCCCCCGTCACGCAGCGTCTCGCCGGCCCCTGAGAGCCGGCGCAACATGCCGTCGAAGACGCCGCCGAGGAGTCCCGGCCCAAGCTCTGCCCGGAGCGGAGACCCTGTCCCAGAGACCACGTCTCCCGGCCGGACGCCACCGGTGTAGGCGTACACCTGGACGGTGGCGACGCTGCCATCGAGGGCGATCACTTCACCGGGCAGCCGGGCTTCGCCAACCTCGACGAGCTCGAGCATCGCGGCAGCGAGGTCGTCGACCTCGACGATGGGCCCGTTGACACGGCGAACGTGCCCAGCGCTCATAGCCATAGGCTCTCCAACTCGTCACCCAGCGATGCGATCGCGCGGTCGACGAGCACCGGCAGCGTGTAATCCACGGACATCCTGCCTTTCCGGCCGATCACCCCTCCGAGCCCTGCCGGGTCCAGCTCGACGTCGGCAGCCGGGCCGAGCTGATCGCGCGCCATCCCCTCGAGGTGCACGAGCAACTTCGGGTAGCGGCTGTCCTCCCGCAGCCGCAGGACTGCGTCCTGTGATTCCCGCTGCAGCAGTTCGACCTGTCGGCGCTGCGCCCGCAGACAGATCTCGCGAGCCCGGCGCGTCGCCGTCGCGCGTCGACGTGCCGCGTCCTTTGCAGCCGCGGCCTCTCCTTCACGGCGACCCTGCGTCGCGAGCGCACGGGCCTGCTCCCCTGCGTCGGCAACCCTGCGCGCGCACTCGGCGTCGATCTCTGCGAGGCGAAGCTGTGCCTCGTGGTCGGTCGCGGCCCGGAGAGCGGCGCGGAGCGGCCCAAGGCTCATCCGGGAAGCACCGCCCAGAGGCGCTCACGAGGGAGAAGCGGGTCGGGGAGGGAGCGGCGGGCCTCGGTGGTGAGGATCACGACGGCGATGTCGTCGGCAAGGCCGTCCCAGGCACGTCGAACGGACTCGGGATCGCCGGCGTCGACGACCTCGACCCCGGCAAGCCCGTAGCCCACCAGCTCCGTCCACCGGCCGAGAGCTGTGATCCTGCTCATGCTTTGCCTATCAGAATGATCGCGACGACGAGTCCGTAGATGGCGATGCCCTCGGCGAGGCCCACAATCACGAGCGAGCGGCCGAACATCTCGGGCTTCTCGCTGACCGCAGCGAGAGCGGCGGCGCCGGTGTAGGCGACCGCGAAGCCGGCGCCGATCGTCGAACCGGCCACGGCGATCCCGGCTCCGAGGAGTGCCGCCCAGGAGCTGCCCTGCGTGCCGGCGTCGGCGGCCTGTGCCGGCTCCACGACGCCGAGCAGGAGAAGCACGCCGAGAGCCGTTCCGCCGAGCAGGAGCGAGGCGTTGACGGCGAGCAGTCTGCGGTAGCCGCGGGCCGGTGCCCTGCGCAGGGCCGCGGTCGTGACGGCGAACACGACGAAAAGCACGGGCAGTGCCCACAGGATCGAGTTGATCATGATGCCTCCTTGGTGGAACGGACGGGCATGCTCCAGGGCTCGAACGCGTGGCCCTGACCGGAAAAGATCCTCGAGTAGAGCTCGTAGTATTCGAGTCGCAAGGCCTGCACCCCCGCGATGAGTGCCTCGAGCGCGAACGCCACGGCGTTGCCTCCGACGAACACGACGGTCGCCGCGAGGGCACCGACGAGCCCGCCCCAGAGGGCGCTCGCGGCCGCGAACACGATCCCTGCAATCGCTGCGTGCATGAGACCGAAGGCGGCCAGCCTCGTGAACGAGACGAGATTGGAGAAGAGGCGAATGACGGCGTCGACGAACTCCACGCCGGCCTGGGCCAGCGCCGTGGGACCGCGCCCCGCCTCGAGCACGAGTCCGACGGCGAGCAAGACGAGACCGACCCCTGCGACGACGGCACCGGAGATCTGGAGCACGAGGAGATCGGCGTGTACGCCGCCGGCGAAGAGAAGTCCGCCGACGAAGACGAAGAGCCCGGCCACACCGAACTGGGCTAGCAGCGCCTCCCTGAGACCTCCACGCCGCCAGCGGTTCACGATGCCGAGCAGGTAGCTGACCGCCAACAGCACGACGCCGATACCGAGCGCGGCGACCAGCAGCGTCACGGGCTCGTCCAGCGGGTTCAGCCAGAGAGTCGGTACGAGACCCGTGGGTCCAAACGCCTCGCCGTACAACAGCCCGAAGACCATTCCCGCAAGGCCGGCGGCGAAAGGGATCGCCCAGAACCGGCGAAACGGCGCGACCCGGCCTCGAGTGCGGCGGCGCAGCCAGAGAGCCAGCAGAGCGAGTATGAGGCCGTGACCGACGTCGCCGAACATCATCCCGAACATGACGACGAAGGAGACGATGGTGAACACTGTCGGGTCGACGTCACCGTAGCGCGTCGTCCCGTAGCCCTGGACGAGCGGCCGAAACGGCTGCTCGACCTTGACCGGGTTCAACAGCGTCGGTGGCTCGACCCAGGCCGGCCGCGGCAACTCGACGACTGCCGAGCCGATCTCGGCGAGCCGGTCGTTGAGGGAGTTGATCAACTCCGTGGGCGCCCAACCGACCCAGGCCGCGAAGCTGCCGTGCGAAACAGCGAGGCCGGCGCGCCGGCCGAGCTCGACCTCGCCTTCGAGCAGGCCCCGCTCCGCCGAGCGCTCGAGCTCATGGACGTCTGGCCGCTGGTCGAGCACGGACGGTTCGGTCGCAATGCCTTCTCCTGCACGCTGGAGCCGCCGCAACGCCTCGACTACCTCACCCTCCGCCGGAGGCAGGTTGCCGACGAGCTCGACGGCACCGGAAGCCGCGAGCGCGACGAGAGCGTCCCGCACGCGTGTCCGCGGTGTCACCACGGCAACGCGGCTCATCCGCTTTGGCAGGACGAGATCAGCAGAGGGCATCAATGACCTCCCCGGCCGCCGCACTATCACCCAGGGCCGCCGCTGCAAGCGCGGTGGCGAGAAGCATCGCGTCGAATGCGAGCAGTGCCACCGCTCCGAGCACCACGTCGCTGCCATCGATGCGGCTGCGGGTCAGCAACTCCGCATCCGCAGCGACTCGCCGCCACCAGGCGAGCTCCGCACGCCAGAGGCCGGCAGGGTCGTCGACGCCGTCGAGCGCCCACGCCGCAGTCGGAGGCAGCAGCTCACGCAGCTCGGCCGGCGTCCCTGCTGCGGGCCACCTGCTGCCAAGCCCCACCCGGCGCACGAGGTCGTCGTCGACTAGCCGTCCGGTCACGAACAGCTCCGAGGCGAGCAGGATTGCCACCGCGCCCGCGGCCCAGGAGCGGGCGGAAGGCACCTGTGCCGAGACCCTGCGCGCCCAGGCGAGACGGAGCGCGAGGTAGATCTCCTCCGAATCGCCACTGCCCGGATCTCCCCAGCTCGATCCGGCCAGCAGTCTCCGCAGTTCGTCCACGCTCTGGGCGGCTTTCGCGTCGCTCCAGATCGACGAGAGCGCTCCGAGCTCGTAGTGGGAGCGAAGCTCGGCGCCGCCGAAATAGGCGAGGCGGTCTTCGATGTTCACAAGCTCGAACCATGATGCGAGCGCGCGGAGCCCGCCCGCAGCGTCCCTCGGCAGCCAGGCGGCGAGCAGGCGTACCCGCAGGGCCAGAGACGCTGCGACCGCACGCTGCGCAGTCTCGAGGCTCGAGCCCCACGCGTCCGCGGCCACGCCGGTCGACGAGAGGAGCCCGACTGCGCTCTCCAGCGAGCCTGCCCTGGCAACAAGCCTCGCGGCCTCGCTGCCGACGCGATGCTGGAGCAGCAACCGTGCCCGAACGTTCCCCGCGATCCAGCCCGCGCCCATCAGGGCTCCCCGAGCACGCGAGCCATGACCTCGTCGACGAGCCCGGGAAGACGCGCGCGGCCCACCTCGTCGATCCGGCGGGCGTCGACTTCGGCGCGCGCGGCGATCTGCGAGGCCTCGGCGTCGGCGGCTCGCAGTCCGGCCTTCAGTGCGTCGCTGCGCTCCGCGTCCGCCAGGCCCCTCGCGTCGGCCAGGATCTCCTGGGCGGCCTCCTCCGCCTTGTAGAGGCGGTGCGCCGCCACCTTCTCGACGTGCTCGCGTACCTCGGCGGCCTCGAGCTCGAAGGCGTCCAGCGCAGCGAACACCGGAACGAGCTCCAGCACGGTCTCCTCGCCCACGGCTGCCGGTACGCCCCCGGGCCCGCGGAAGCGCTCGAGGAAACCCCCGATCGGCCCCACCGGGCCGTGGCGGGCGACGGATGCGGAGGTCACTCTCTCAGCCACCTCATGAAACCTTCTCACGCATCGCCAGAGGGCGAATCGGGGCCATCTACCGTCGCAGGTTCGGGATTTCCGCACCTATGCGGTGCTCTTCGTCGTGGCGGACGGCTTGATCGTCGCCGCCAATGTGCAATGCGAAGCGGTGCTCGGCTTTCGGGTCATTCATGTCGACGATCGGGGAGACCTCGCGCTGCCGGCGACCGCTGCCAGCACTCCGGCTGGGTCGCGGCAGCGCGCATCGCTGGATCCGATAGCACTCCCCGAGTACGCTCGGGTGATGACATCCGATGGGGCGCCCATGATCTCGTCTGCCGCGGGCAGAGTGTTCGCGGCGCAGCCCGCAGCCGTCGTCGTGGCGATCGTCAGCGCCCACGACGAGCTGCTGTTGCTCGAGAGCCCGAGCCGCCCCGGCTGGTGGGAGCCGGTCAACGGCGCAGTCGAGGCCGGCGAGACCCTGCTCGCGGCTGCTCTGCGCGAGGTTCGGGAGGAAGCGGGCCTCGACCTGCGGGTGCGGCCGCTCGGCGTCGTGCACGCCTCCACGTTCGCCTACGACGCCCTCGTCACGCATGTGATCAGTGTCACCTTCCTGATGGCGCACGAGAGCGGGCGAGGTCGTGCCGGGGGACGACATGGACGGCAGTCGCGTCCGCTGGGTGACGTCGACGAGATCGAGTCGGAACGGCTCCGGCTGGTGCCGCCGCTCGACCAGCCGTGGCTCCGGCAGCGCACGATCGACCTCTACCGGCTCTGGCAGCCGGCGCCCGACGTCCATCTCCAGGAGCCCCTCTCGGGCACCGGCTGGAACAAGCACGACGTGTAGGCCGAAGTTCGCTCCGCGTGGGTCAGCCCATTCCGAGCGAGAGGATGCCACGGTCGATCAGTCCCATCGTGTACGCGCCCGCAGGCAACAGCTTGACGCCGTACTCATCCCTCAGGAACCACTCGAAGTAGACGAACGCGCTGGAACGGACGCTGCCGATGCGCTCCAGGCGGGCGAGGTCGGACACCGCCACCGATGCGCGCAGGACCGGGTCGGTCAGGTACGCCTGGATCACGCCGTCCGTGGCGGCACCGAGCTCGGCGATCACCATCAGTGGCGGCCTCCCGGCGTGACGCTCGACCGCGACGACCCCGTTGCGCAACACGAACCTGCTCGTCTCGTCGCGCCAGCGTACGACGAGCTCCGCCGGCCGCGCCGCTACGACGTCGATATCGTCGAGGTCGACGGCGCAATGGGTGGCAAACGACGCCAGTACCTCTCCCTGGGTAACAGCCGTCGCTCCCCAGGGAAGCGGCCGTGCGACGGCCGACGCCACGAGGTCGGCCTGCAAGGATTCGCGACACCCTGGTTCGAGGAAGCCGTCGGCCTCGAGCTCCTCCACGATCTCCGGAGCCACGGCCCCGGGCGGCAGCACACCGAGCTCCTCGTCGAGAAGCGCCTCGAGTGCGGCTGCCTTGGGCTGCGAGAGCATCGACGCCAACCCTAGACGGCGTCGACGAGCTCCGCGAACGCCGACGGCGACAGATCGACGAGCCGCACCAGGGTGCCTCCGCCCGCAAGAGCGAGTGCCTCCGCGCAGCCGCCTGCACCGGAGCGCTCGGGCGGAGTCGCATCGACGACGACCAGCCCGATGCCGGCACGACGCAGGGCCCGTGCCTCGGCCAGGACGTCGACGAACGGGTCTCCCCCGTGCCGCAGCGAGACGTTCGGGAGCCCGTCGCTGACGACGACGAGGAGCGGTCGCGCGTTCCGCCGCTTGCGGAGCTCCTGGCGCAGGAGCCTGCCCGCGAGGCGGAGCGCGTGAGGGAGCGGCGTCCTCCCCGAGAGCGGAATCTCTCCGTAGCGCTCCCGACGACACGCGCAGGCTGCCGGTCGGCCGCAGCGCGACGGTCGCCTCGGCAACACCCGAGCGGAAGGCGACGAGAGAGACGCGGTCACCCCGGGCGGCGGCGTCCTCGAGCAGGCCGAAGACGAGCCCCTTCACCTTCTCGACGAGCCTGTCCGCGTGCAGCGAGTAGCTGTTGTCGACCACGAAGCAGACCTCGAAGGGGACACGGTGCTCGCGCACCTTGCGTCGGAGGTCCTCGGACGCGACCGAAGGAGGGCCGTATCCCGCCCGTCCGGCCCGTGCAGCGGCGGCGCGGAGCGTGGCGTCGACGGCTACGTCGACGTCGCCCGGGCCTGCAAGCCGCGAGCGCGAGTACTTGCCTCGCCGGAGCGCGACGAGCGAGCGCTCGCGGCGACCGATCGCGCCGCGCTCGAGACGGTCGGGCCTCGAACGCTCGGAGAACGCCCGCGCGGCGTCGACTGCAACGTCCGCGATCGCCGGAGGCGTCGCCTCCAGGTCGGTCAGCTCTGCGTCGGCCCCGGCGTCACCGGAGCCGCCGCTTTTTTTTCCCCCGCCTCCTGGTCGAGCACGTCATCGAGGATCCGGCGCAGCACCCGCTCGTCGATGCCCGTCCCGCTGTCGAACGGGTCGACCGGTACACGATGGCCGAGCGCGAGCGCTGCCGCCGCCAGCAGATCCTCGCGTCCCACCTCCGTGTGACCGGCGAGCGCGGCAAGCGCCTTGGCGCTCTGCAGCACCGTGATGTCGGCCCGATGGCTCGCGACGCCGGCCCGTACGACGAGGAGCGCGATCGTGCGATAGGCCTCCGGGGGGACGACCACCTCGCCCAAGCACCCTCGCGCCCGTTGCAGTGTCACAGCGAGCGCGTCCTCCGCCTCGGCCCAGGCGGAGCGGAACACACCCGGGTCGGTCGTGAACGCCTCCCGACGGCGGATCACCTCCGCTCGCAGGTCCGGATCGGCAAGCGCCTCGACCTCGACGCGCAAACCGATTCGATCTGCGAGCTGAGGCCGCAAGTCGCCTTCCTCGGGGTTCATCGTGCCGACGAGCAGGAACCGGGCGGGGTGCGACACCGACACGCCCTCCCGTTCGACGATGTTCGTGCCGAGCGCCGCGGCGTCGAGCAGCACGTCGCAGATGTGATCGTCGAGGAGGTTGATCTCGTCGACATAGAGGATCCCCCGGTTCGCGTCGGCGAGCAGGCCGGGCTCGAGTGCCATCACCCCTTCACGCAGCGCCCGGCCGATGTCCACCGAACCGGCGACGCGGTCCTCGGTGGCGTTGAGCGGCAGATCGACGATGGAGACGCGCCGAGAGGCGGCCTCCAGTCGCTCTCCTCGCGCTCGCCTCTCCCGGCAGGCTGCGCACGGCAAAGCAGGGTCGCACGAGAAGGGGCATCCGGCGACGACGTCGATCTCGGGCATCAGCTCTGCGAGTCCACGTACGGCCGTCGACTTCCCCGTGCCGCTCGGCCCCTCGACCAGCACGCCGCCGACGGCCGGGTTGACGGCGTTGAGCAGGAGCGCCTGCTTGAGGCGCTCCTGCCCGACGATCGCGGTGAAGGGGTATGACGTGTTCAGCTGAGGATGAGCGGCTTCCCGAACGTCGGCTCGGCCTGCGGGATGGGCGCGAAGTGCCAGGTGCCGATGAGCGGAACCGCCGTGTCGCGGTTGACCTTGACGTCGATCACTGCCGGGCGGCCGGATGCGAGAGCGGTCTCGAATGCCGATCCCAGGTCGGACGGCTGGTCGACGGTGATTCCGAGCGCGCCCATCGACTCGGCCATGGCTGCGAAGTCCGGGTTCCAGAACTCGCCGGTGGACTGCTTCACGAAGCTCGTCCCGATCTCACGGCCATCCATGTAGAAGCGCTGGAGGTCGCGGATCACGCCGATCGTGTAGTTGTTCAGGATCACCCAGACTGCCGGGATGTCGTACTCGGTTGCCGTCGCGACGGCGCCGGGGAACATCATGAAGCTGCCGTCGCTCGTGACGCAAACCGCCGGCTGCTCCGGCCGTGCGAGCTTCAGCCCGAGCACGCCGTAGGTGCCGAAGCCCATGCCCGCGAAGCCGCCCGGCGTGAAGACCATCTGCGGCCCGTAGGCGTCCCAGTACTGCTCCACCCACGTCTGGTGGTTGCCCGTGTCGGTGATCATCAGGGTGTCGTCCGACGCGGCCGCCCGCAGCTCCTTGATCACGCGGCGTGGGTCGATCGGCACCGCATCGGAGGCTTTCTCCGGCTCGATGAAGTTCGACCACTCCGACTTCCATGCCTCCACCTGCTCGTTCCAGCCGCTGCGTTCGCGCTTGGGCCCAGCCCTCTCCGCCAGCTCGCTGAGTTGCCGCAGCACCTCGCGGACGTCGCCGATGATGCCGAGCTCGGTCGGGTAGTTGCGCCCGATTTCCTGAGGGTCGATGTCGACGTGGATGAGGCGCGTGGGCGGGATGTTGTACGTGTAGCCCGGCAGCCAGGACGACGCGTGGATGTCGGAGAAGCGGCAGCCGAGGGCGAGGATGACATCCGCGTTGCGCGCGGCCTCCTGTGCCGGATACTCGCCCCAGCACCCGGCAATGCCGAGGTGGAGCGGGTGGCGGGCACTGAGAGCGCCCTTGCCCATGAAGCTCGAGTAGACAGGGACGTTGACGTGCTCGGCGAAGCGGAGGAGCTCCGCGCTCGCCTCGGAGCAGATGACGCCGCCGCCCGCCAGGATCAGCGGCCGCCGTGCGGCGAGCAACAGCTCCAGCGCCTTCGCAACCGCTTCTGGCGAGCCGGGTGTCCGCCAGTTGAGCATCTCCGAATGCTCTTCGGGGCGCGGCACCTCGACATCGTCCTTCGTCACCCACAGGTCGTACGGTACGTCGAGGTGTACGGGGCCGGGACGGCCGGTGCGGGCCAGCTTGAACGCCTTCGGCAGGAACTTGCCGAGGTCCTTGACGGAGTGTGCCTGGAAGCTGCGCTTCGTGATTACTTTCGCCATGCTCGGGAAGTCGGCCTGGAAGTGGCGGTATTCCTCCTGGAGCGCACCCGAGTCGTTCTGCGTGGTGGCGACCTGCCCCGTGATCGCGATCATCGCGGAGGAGTCGTAGAAGGCGTTGGCGATCGCGGCCGTGAGCAGCATCGGCCCGGGCCCGGTGGACGTGTAGACGGGGATGACCTCGTGACTGACGCGGTAGTACGCGTCGGCCATGTAGCCGGCTCCAGTCTCGATGCGCGGGAAGATGACCTTCAGTTCGTCCTGTCGGTCATAGACGCTGTCGAGGAGACCGACGGCGCCGTGGCCCGCGTAGCCGAAGAGGTACGGCACCTTCTCCCTGACGAGGTACTCGGTGACAAGATCGGCTCCTCGCATCTCAGGCATGTGAGCTCCTTTCATGGCGATCGATTGTCCGTCGCGATTCTTGCGGTCCCTCCCGCCGCGCGCATTGGGGAAAAGCCGCAGAGTCGGGTGGCGCGGACACGACGGGTCGGATGACCGCCCGTGCCGGCGGGCCTGGCGCGCTCAGCCTCTCGCGGTGCTCGTCAGGGGCGCCGCGGCGTGCAGATAGGTCTCGAACCAGTCGGCAGCGAGCCGTGCGACGGACTCGAGCGCGCCTTCCTCCTCGAAGAGGTGCGTGGCGCCCTCGACAACGGCGAGGCTGTGCGGACAGCCAAGCCGGGCGGCGGCCCGGCGGTTGAGCTCCAGGACGTCGCGGTCGAGGCTGCCCACGATCAGGAGCGTCGGTGCGCGCACCCCTGCGAGGTGGTCGCGGGCCAGGTCGGGCCGGCCTCCGCGGGAGACGACGGCGTGTACGGCGGCGCCGACCTCGGCCGTGGCGCGAAGTGCGGCCGCGGCCCCGGTTGAAGCGCCGAAGTAGCCGATGGGCAGGTTCCGGGTCGCGTGATCTTGCAGCGCCCACTGCGTGACTTCCTGGAGGCGGTCGGCGAGGAGAGCGATGTCGAATACCAGCTCTCGTTGCGCGCTCTCCGATTCGGAGAGCAGGTCGAAGAGCAGGGTCGCGAGCCCGGCGTCGTTCAGCATGCGCGCGACGGTGCGGTTGCGGGGGCTGTGCCGGCTGCTCCCGCTGCCGTGCGCGAAGATCACGAGCCCGTATGCGGCCGGAGGCACGGTGAGATCGCCGTGCAGCTCCGCGGCTCCGAGGTGGAGCAGCACATCGCGGACGTCCACTCCGTTCGCGGCCGGGGCCATTGCCGAAAGGTCGGCTCGCGCTTCTGCCAGGAGCGCGACGACCTCTTCGTCGGGCACGGGGGAGAAGTCGCGATACCACTCGCCGACGCTGTGCAGTTGCTCGGGGATCGTGTGACAGATCACCTCGTCGGCCTCCCGACGAAGTATCTCGACTGCCTCGCTCGACCCGACCGGTACGGCGACGACGATGTGGGCGGCGCCACGGCGGCGCAAGGCGCGCACCGCGGCGAGGTCGGTCAGGCCGGTCGCGAGGCCGTCGTCGACGACGACGACCTTCCGGCCTGTTACGTCGATCGGCGGCCGCCCGTCGCGGAAGCGTTCCATTCGGCGGCGCAGTTCGCGGTTCTCTCGCTCGAGTGCTCGTTCGAACTGCGCCGGCGTCATCCCGACGGCCCGAAACAGGGTCTCGTCGACGACAGCGCCGCCGTCTTCGGCGACCGCGCCGATGGCGAGCTCGGGATTCCGGGGCGCGCCGAGCTTGCGGACTGTCAGCACATCGAGCGGCGCTCCGAGCGCGCTTGCGACCTCGACCGCCACCGGCACGCCTCCGCGCGGGAGTCCGAACACGATCGGCTGGTCGTCGAACGAGGACGAGAGGAGCGCTGCGAGCTTGCGGCCCGCGTCACGACGGTCCGCGAACACCATGCGGACATCGTGACGAGCGTTTCGCTTGCCGCCATCGGGACCGACACGCATCTCCCCGTGGGTTTACCGCAAGCGCCGGGTACCGTCGACCCGGCAGATCAGGCGGCAGTGGATCTCCGCGCCGCGCGGACGGCGGCAACCGGGCGCAGCGTCCGGAACATCAACATCAGCGCTGTCAGGCCGATGATCGTGTTCACCGTCGTGATCCCGATCTGCATCCCGACCGAGAACGAGAGCGCGGCGGCTGTCGATGCGGTCTGCTGGAGCGCGTAGACGAGAAGCACCTGTTGCGTTCCTGCGCCGCCCGGAGTCGGAACGAGCGTCGAGAGACCCCCCGCGACGACGACGAGGAGGGCGAGCGGCACGGTTGCCGGCAGGCCGAACGCGGCGAGGAGGCAGAAGGCGACCCCCGTGCGACAGGTCCAACCGGCCAGCTGAAGGGCCACCACTTCACGGAGGTAGCGCGCCGGAGTTCGTAGGATTGCCCCGCCCTGCTCGACGTGGAGCCAGAGTCGACGCGCACGGCGGGAAAGCGGGCCGGCGGCGAGGACCGAGCCAACGACGAGCGCAAGCACGACTCCGCCGAGAACGAGCACATGGTCGGTCGCGGTTCCCAAGGACGGCAGCTGAGGCGCGGGCAGAGCCGGGACGAGGCCGAAGCCCAGGGCGCCGGCGATCAGCATCGACCCGATCAGCGCGTCGAGCGCGGTCAGCAGCACGCCGGCGGACATCAGAGTCGGCACGGACGAGCCCGGAATGCGTAACCGCAGGAGCGCGAGCTTGAGTGCCTCGCCGCCTCGGGCGGGCGCGAATGCATTGAGCGCGACTCCGGCCGCATAGGCACCGCCGACCGTCCACGGCGAGATGCGCCGGCCCGGGTAGGCGGCTGCGAGCACGTTGCGCAGAGCGACCGACCGAAGGGCGAGGTTCCCGAGCTGAAGCGCGAGGGCGATCAGGACGAACCTCAGATCGAGCGCCTGAAACCGGCCCGCGGCGTCCTCGAGCGACTCCAGTACGCCGTTCGCCGAGACTCCGCTCACGCGCAGTCCGCCGCCGGCGGGACGGTCGAGCCAAGCTCGCGAGCGAGGTCGAGGCGATCGGTGATCAGCCCGTCGACCCCCATGGAAACGAGCTCACGCGCGCGACCCGCAACGTTTGCGGGCCACGTCATGACGAAGTCGGCGACCGAGCGCAGCTCCAGCATGGTGGCGGGGTCGAGGAGCCGTTCGTGGACGGAGACCCCCTGCAGACGATGCCTGCGACCACGACGGAGCAGCGCCTGCAGCTGCCGGGCGCTACCGGCCGAGTGAACTGTGCGAATGCCGGGCAGCCCTTCGAAGGGCTCGAGCAGCGCCCAGGCGCGGGCGCAGACCGTCACCCGCCGCTTGCCGACGAGTGGACGCAAGGCGCCGAGAACGTCGGCGGCGAGTCGCGGGTTTCGCCCCTTGAGGTCGAGCATCAGCTCCGTTTGCTGCCCGGTTACCTCGAGCAGCGCGTCGAGTCGAAGGCGGGGCGCGAAAGGGCTCGCCAGCTGCCACGTGTCCCAGAGGACGGGGATCGGGCCGAGAGTCTTCAGATGGCGAACCTCGAGGCGGCCGCGGAAGAGACGGACGTCGGCTTCGATCAGGCTCGCGCCGGCAGCCTCGGCTGCCCGAAGTCGGCCAAGGTCGTTCCCTGCCCGGTGCGCGACGAAGAAAGGATGCCCCTGCCGTCGCGCGCCGCCGCTGGCGGTGCGCGAGCTCACGCCGACGAGTGTAGCGAGGCCCGAGATCGCGGGTTGTTCGGATTTTGCTCAGACGAAGGCGACCGCGCCTCGGCGCGTTCGCGCCGCTCCAACGCCAGGGCGACGGCGAGTCCGATCGCGACGACCACGATGCTGGCGACGACGTCGAGAACGAAGTGGTTCGCCGTCGCGATCACCGAGAACGCCATCGCAAGTGGCATCGCGACGGCGAACACGCGGACCGCGGCCGATGCGAATGCCGCAACCAGGACGATCCCGACGAGGAGGTTCCAACCGAAGTGGAGGCTCGGCATTGCGGCGTACTGGTTGGTCAGGCTCGGTGGCTGCAATGCTCGGTAGGCGTGCGAGTGCTCCAGCACCGTGTCATCGAGACCCATGCCCGCGAGCCGGGGTGGCGCTGTCGGTAGCCGGTAGAAGAACAGGAAGCCGATCAGCCCCGAGGTGATGATCGCGTTGCGGAGGACGCGGTAGTGGCTCGGCCGATGCAGGTAGAGGAACGTCGCGGCGCCGATGATCACGGGCCAGTGCCCCCAGATGTAGATCCAGTTGACGAGCGTGACGAGCGTGACGCTGCCGCTCACGAGCGACTGGATCGATTCCTCCCAGGCGATTCCGAGCGCGTTCTCGATCCTCTCGATCGCCTTCGCATTCGAGACCGCCTGCGTGATGCTGCCCTCCGTGACGGCCCTCACTGCGCAGTACACGGCGGCCGCGAACCCGACGATTGCAAGCTCACGGCCCAGCCTACGAAGGACCGACGCCCGACCCGCGCCGTTCGCGAGGTGACCCTGGCCAATAGGACGCCGCGGCCTGATTCCGCGAGAGCCCCACGCACCCTGTGAGCCAACCATCGGTGTCCTCCACCTCCAGTATGCCTCATGCCAGCCGGGCATGCAGCCTCCCGGCAGGCGGGGTCAGCGTGGGGCAGTTACGGCACGGCGACTGCGAGGCCGACACCCATCATCTTGAGGTCGATCAGGCCGAGCGTGGCGAAGATCGCGAAGACGGCCACCATCACGACCGCCGCGTTCGTGACGACGCTCGCTGTCGCCTGGATGCCGTGGGCGATCGCCCGATCCGTGGGCATGCCGCTGTCGTAGGCTTCGCGCACGCGGCTCAGGATGAGCACGTGGTAGTCCATCGAGAGGCCGAAGAGGATGACGAAGAGGAAGAGAGGCAGCCACGTGGTCACGCCGCCGATCGACTGGAAGCCGAGGGCTGATTCGAACCGACCGTCCTGGAAGACGAGGACGAGAACGCCGTAGGCGGCACCGACCGAGAGCAGGTTGAGGACGATCGCCTTCAGCGGGATGACGATCGAGCGGAGGGTGAGCAGGAGCAGGATGAAGGTCATGCTGAGCACGAACGCGAACACGAGTGGCGCGTGGGACTTCATCGAGTCGTTGAAGTCACGCGAGGCGGCCGTGAGTCCCGTCGTGTGGGCTTCCGCGCCGGGGACGAGACCGATGATCGTGGGGATGACGCGGTCGCGCAGCACGTCGAGCGCGTCGTTCGACGCGGCATCGGTGCCCGCGCCTGCAAGCGGGATCTGGATCCTGGCGGCCCGACCCGAGTCGCTCGGCTCGACGCTGATCGGCTCCTTCATCAGGCCGCTCGCGAGCGCGCTTCGCCTCAGCTCTTCGATTCCGGCACGAACCGCCGGAGCATCGACGTCTGGCGCGCTGACCGCGACAAGCGCCGGAACCGGGCCGCCCGGAAACGCGCTCTCAACGCGGTCGTAGACCTTCATCACCGGCAGGTCGTGCGGTAGCCCCTGCACCAGCACGGCCGTGAATCCGAGCAGCAGCGGGATCCCGGCCGCGACGAGCGCTCCGAAGGCGAGGAAGAGAATCAGGAAAGTCACCGGCAGCGACGTGAACTCGGCCCGCCTGAAGTCGTCCGCGATCCGCTTGCTGATCGCCTCGTTCGCGCTGCCGTCACCGACCTGCCCGATGTAAAGCGTCGGGTAGGCCCGCTGCACCGCGGCCGTCGCAGCCAGCGTCGGGCCGACTCGATACCCGGCGGTGTTCGGATCCCCCTTGATCTGGAACGTGACGAGCGCCGAGCGACCGTCGGCAGAGAGTTGGCCGGTGTTGCCGGCGCCCAGCGGCGAGACGATCGATGCCAGCGTGGGCACTCGAGAGAGACGCAGCACGAGTTCGTCGACGGCCGCCGCCAACTCGGCCGCGCCGAGCCGACCGTCGCGGCTCTGGATCAGCACGAGCTCACGCGCCCGCTCCGTCGGGAACTCCCGCGCCAGCACCTGCTCGACCGCGTGGGAGTCACCGATCGCGAAGTCCTCGTCCTTCATCAGCACGAGGCCGGACGCCTGACCGATCACGAACGCCACGACAACGAAGCACAACCAACCGAGCACCGCGGCCCAGCGATGGCGAGCACTCCAGCGAGCTGCCTTCGCAGTCAGGTTTTCGGGCACCGTTGTCTGGAGCTTCTCGGGCGCCATTGCCTGGAGCGCTGCAAACCCACGGCGTGTGGTCATCGGTGATCGTCCGTAGTCCGACGACGGGTTCCCCCGACAGCGCCTCTCGAGGTCGAACGGCGTGATTCGCCGCTAGTCCCATGCCTCCACGTCGACCTCCGACGTGATCCGACCGCCGGCGAGCTCGATGATGACCTGCTCGATGATCCGGCGGCCATCCTCGAAGCGAGCCGTGAGCCGGTAGGCGGCCCGGGACTCGCCGATCACCTCGTGCGAGATCCTCAGCTCGACCGGTGACGTGGCGACGCCTTCGAGGAACGAGTGGATCTGGCGCAGGCCGCGCATCACGTTTGGCGAGCGAGGCGGGTTGCGCTCTCGATACTCGTACTACTCCGCGTCCTCGGCGAAGAAGCTGCTCCACGCCGGCACGTCCTTGCGCTCGACCGCAGCCGCGTACGCAGTGAAGTCGAAAGAGTCGTGGCCACCACCCACGGCCCGCAAGCCTATCCGGCGGCCGCGGGACAGGCGGGTCAGACGGGTCAGACGTGGAGCCTCAGCGACGACTCGGCGATACGGGCTCGAGTGGTTCGAGGCCATAGAGCAGCGCTCCGAGGAGTAGTGCCCGCGCCGCCGACACGCCGCCCGTGACGTATACGGTTCCTGGTGACACTCGCCGACGGGACGACAATGAAGAGAGCCGAGACGACATCGTCAGATCGTGCAGGCCGCTCGTTCTCGCCCGCGCTGTTCGCGTTTCTGCGCGACCTGCGCGAGAACAACGACCGCGAGTGGTTCAAGGCCAACAAGCAGCGCTACGAGGAGTCCGTGCTCGAGCCCGCGCTCGAGCTCATCGCCGACTTCGCGCCGCGCCTGCACCGGATCAGCCCGCACTTCGTCGCCGACCCGCGTCCGGTCGGCGGGTCGCTCTTCCGGATCTACCGCGACACGCGCTTCAGCAAGGACAAGACGCCCTACAAGACGGCTACCGGGATCCAGTTCCGGCACGAGCTCGCCCGTAGCGCGCACGCTCCCGGCTTCTACCTCCACCTCGAGCCACGCTCGGTGTTCGTCGGCGTCGGTATCTGGCGGCCGGACGCCGCGACCCTCGGCAAGATCCGCACGGCGATCGCCGAGAGCCCCGAGGAGTGGACGGCCGTCAGGTCGAAGGGCGGGCTCGGCCGGGGCTTCGAGCTCCGGGGCGACTCGTTGAAGCGCCCGCCGGCCGGCTACGACCCGGCGCACCCGCTGATCGAGGATCTCAAGCGCAAGGACTTCATCGCGGTCGCAACGCTCACACGAGAAGGCCGTCGTCTCGAAGGGCTTCGCCGACGAGCTCGAGGAGCTGTTCGGCTCCGCTGCACCGCTCGCGCGATTCGTCTGCGCGGCGACGGCTGTGCCCTTCTAGGCGGGTGCCTCGGTGCCCGGGGGCTTGATCGTGGCCGTGAAGGCGGCGGCGACGAGCGTGACCGCGGCGCACAGGAGGATGACCGGTGAGTACGAGCCGAATGCGTCGTTTCCGAGCGAGAGGAGGAGCGGTCCGACGGCGGAGGACCCCACCATGATGCTCGCGGCGATGCCGATGATCGCTGCGATATGGCCCGTCCCGAACCAGCGAGGATAGGTCGCGGAGCTGATTGCGCGGATCTGCCCCATCCCGACGCCGAACACGAAGCCGTACAGGTAGGCGATGGGGCCGGGGCTGACGACGGTCGCGAGGACCATCCCGAACGCGAGCGTGACTCCGGCGATGGGAAGGAGGATCCGGGCCGAGACCCGGTCGCTGAGCCAGCCGAACAGGAACCCGGCCGTGACCGTTCCGAGAACCTGGGGCAGGAACACGGTCGCGGCCTCGATCCGGTTCAGGCCCTGGGCCGTCAGGATCGCGAACTGGTGGAAGATGAGCCCCGTGCCGATGCTCGCGCTCAGGGCCGAGATCGAGGCCACGGCCCAGAAGGCCTTCGTACGCACTGCGTCGTGCGACGTGTAGGAGCGCCGCTCGATGCCCGACCCTGCTGACGGCTCCGCGCGACCGTCGGGCACCTGCCCGATGTCCGCCGGACGGTCGATGATGGCGAACAGCGCGATCGGCACGACGGTGAGCCAGATCACGATCCCGGACACGACCCAGGCGCCTCGCCAGCCAACCGCAGTGATCACCTGCGTGAGCGCGAGTGGGGCGAGTGCCATCATCCCGGCCGATACCGTCATCGAGATGCCGATCGCGAGGCCGCGCCGACGGTTGAACCAGAGCGCGATGCCCGTCTGACCCGTGAGGGTCAGGGCGCCCTGTCCCAGCATGCGAATCCCGACGAAGGCGAGGGCGAGAGTGACGATCCCGTGCACCGCTCCCGTCGCGATGAGGGCCGCGCCGAAGGCTGTTCCGATCACGAGCAGCGCACGGCTGATGCCCGCGACATCGACCCACCGACCGACGAGCGGCAGGGCGATCGCTCCGATCACGGTTCCGACGAGGTACGCGCCCGAAACGGCGGAGCGGGAGAGGTCGAGCGCGCCGATGAACTCGTCGATGAAGACGGCGACGCCGACTGTCTGTCCCGGCGCGCTCAGGCCCAGGATCAACGTGCACCAGGCGAGCATCCACCAACCGCGGAACCGACGCCTCTCTCCGGCCACCGGGAACGTGACGATCGATTGCCCGGCTTCCACTGCGATCCAGCCTAGCGAAGCGCCCGGCGCGATCCTCGCCGAGGGGCGGCCGGGCGCCCGGCGCCGGAGCCGACACGACCGAGGTCGCGTGGCGGCGCCGGGCTCGCACCGGTTTCAGGCTTGCGCCATCGCCGGCAATGCGCCGATCTGGCCGAGAAGCGCGACGGTGTCGACGATCTCCCACTCCTCGGCGATCCGTCCGCCTTCGCAGCGGCTGATCGTGATTCCGCTGAACGCCACGTCCCTTCCGCTCGGCGGCATCCCCATCAGGTCGCCGTCGTGCGTGCCCGTGATCGTGTAGCGCGTCGTCACGTAGTCTCCGTCGGCGAATTGCTGCTCGATCGCAACGCTCAGCCCACTGAGCGCCGCGCGAAAGACCTGCACCCGCTGCTTGAGGCCGTCAGGGCCCCGAACGTCGTCGGGATGGAGCGTGTAGTCGGCCGCGACGATGTCGTCGAGCGCGTCGAAGTTCCCCTGAGACGCGTTCTCGAAACATGCGCGTACCGCTGCCTTGTTCTCGTCGTTGCTGCCCATTCCGTTCCTCCTCCAGTCGTTTGACCTGACGACCTGGAGGATCGCGTCGGTGGCGTGGGGATGCATCGGTAGGACTACCTACGTGGCTACCGATCTTTTGCCGGGCGGCGCACCGCGTACGTCGCAGCCTCGGAACGACTGCGCAGCCCGAGCTTCGAGAGGATGTGGGCCACGTGGTGCTCGGCGGTGCGGCGGCTGATCACGAGTCGCTGCGCGATCTCCTCGTTCGTGCATCCATCGCCGAGCAGTGTCAGCACCTCGAGCTCGCGCCTGGTCAGGTTGCCGGCCTGCCTCGGGGACGTCCGTCCGGTCGCGCCGAGGTCACGGAGCAGAGCTGCCGTGAGGTCAGCGTCGGCGAGCGCGCCGATCCGCTCGAACGCTCCGAGCGCAAGCTGCGCCTCCGCGACGGCGGCCACCGGCGCGTCCGCCGAGAGCGCCCGGGCGAGCTCTCGCTGGGCACGCGCTGCCTCGAGTGGGAGTTGAAGCCGGGAGAAGCGTCGCAGCGCGGCCTGGAGGTGTCCCGCTGTGCTCGCATCGCCTGTGGCGGCCTGAACACGCCCTTCTGCGAGCTCGGCGAACGCGAGCGCAGCGTCGTCCTCGTTCGAGGTCGCGATGGCCGCAAGCTCTTCGAGTGCGGCGTGTGCGGCCGGCAGATCGTTCCGTGAGACGCTGATCTGCACCAGCATCTCGAGAATCGGGGCGCAGGCGGGATCGGTCCGTGTCTCGCCGGCGAGGCAGAGACGTGCGAGCTGATCCGCGAGGACGAGCTCTCCACGGGCGAGCGCAACGGCGGCGAGAGTGCGCCGGGCGATCGGATGAGACTCGTGGCCGTCGATCAGTCGGCGCGCCTCCTCGTAGCGTCCCTGGCGGGCCCGCAGGTCACCGAGTCGAGCGAGCGGCCAGCCGCTCAGCCCGCGGTAGCCTCCCTCGAAGACGCGCGCGGCCTCGAGGAGTTGCTCCTCGGCTTCGGCCCAGCGGCCGACTGCGATCAGAATGCCGCCGTAGTGCGTTCGGCAGACGGGGGAGACGAAGTCGCTCCAGGCGCCGAAGGCGCCGGCGACGGCGAGCCACTGCTCGGCCCGTGTCACGTCGAGGGCGGTCTCGCACGCGCTCAGCAACCGGCAGTAGATGTCGCCGACGGGGACCACGCCCACGACTTCTCCGGCGGAGACTGCGGTCATCGCCTCGTCGAGCAGCTTCATCCCTTCCCGCACGCGGCCGGCGGCGACGTGGGACTCGCCGAGCAGCGAGAGCGCGTCGAACTCGAGGTCGACGTCGCCGAAGCGTCGTGCGATCGCGAGCGCCGCGGTCGCGAGCTTCTGACGTTCGTCGGCATCGTCGGCGAACGGAGCACCGTCGAGGACGAGCCAGCCGTGGCCGGCGCACTCGTCCTCGTTCTCGAGCAACGACGCTGCACGCGCCATCCAGCCGCTCGCGACGGTCATGTTGCCGTTGATCGTCCCGTGCAGGAATGCGAGCCATCGGGCGCGATCGGCTGCCGCGACCGGGTTGTTCTCCTGCCGGTAGGCGGCGAACGCGCGCTCGGTCACGTCGATCGCGCGCTGGTAGTCGTGCAGGAAATGGAGTGCCCGGCCGAACCCGTCGAGTGTCTCTCCGGTCTCTCGAATCGCGCCCGCACTCTCGAAGCAGGCACGCGCGTTTTCCCAATCGGCGTCCGCGAGCGCGTTCCAGCCGTCGCGAACAGGGTTGTCGGTCGTGCCGTCCATGTCCCAATCTTCACATGGTCGGCCGAACGTGACGAGGGTCCCGGGATCTGCGGGGGCCTCGTCGGGCTGTGACAGCGATCGCTGGTCGACGTGTTCGATGCGCGACGGCTACGCCCAGAACGCGTCCCAGGCGTAGAGCCCGAAGAAGTGCTCGCGGCCGGAGACGAGCTGGCCGTCCTCGACCTCGAAGACGATGCAGCAGTCGACGTCGAGCTTCTTGCCGTTCCGCTCGCCGGTGTTCCGGTGGATCCCGACGACGGACTTCAGCTCCGCCTGGAAGGTGCCGGCCGTCTCGCCGCCGTACCTGCCGAACTGGCCGAAGACCGCGTCGCGGCCCTCGTAGCTCCCGGCGATGGGGCTTCGCCCGGGGGCGCCCGCGAGCTCACCGAGACGGACTGCCAGCACGGCCGTGCGGAGCGCGTGCTCGTGCGGCTGACCCGTGCCGAGATCGGTTGCGAGCGAGAGGGCGCCGACGACCTCGGCCGCGCGGATCGGTGCTTCGATCGAGGGCGCCTCGCCAGCGGGCCAAGCGGGCGGGTTCCCCGTCATCGCGGCATCCTAACTCGATGGGCGAGGGCGCTACAGCGCGGAAGGCAGGGGAGACGCAATGCTCAACAGGACGTCGATCAACTCGGCGGGTGACGAGCGGTCGGCAGCGTCCGTGGCCCGGTGGATGAACGCGATGCGGCCGCCGGCGTCGACGACGAGGTCGATACCGAGGAGCAGAGTGTCGTCACCCTTCGTCACGCTGACCCGCTCGCGCGCGAGAAGCGCCGGGTGCCCGCGGCGAGGACGCGCGGGCGAAGGATCCAGGTGGGACGGGGTCGGAGAGCACCGAGCGCACGGTAGAGGGTGCGCTTCGGATCGGCGATGACGAGGATCCCCCCGAGCTCGAGCTCGGTGCGCCAGGCGGAAGCCCGCTCCGCGCTCTGCGGGGTGACGACGACGAGCCGGCCGCCGGCTCTCTCGATCTCGGGAGCGGCCTCCGCGACACGGCGGAGGTAGGAGCGGCAGACGTTTCAGCCGGGGTGGCGGCCGAGGTAGACGACCGACGGGTGGCCGGCGAGATCGTGCTCGGTGACCGGAGTGCCGTCGGCGTCTTGGAGCTGGAACGGCGGGAACGTGTCCACACCGACAGGGTAGCAGTAATCAGGACAAAACTTGGACAGTCAGACGAGCCGGTTCTGGGTCGCCCAGCGCGCCAGCTCGTGGCGGCTCGAGAGCTGCAGCTTGCGGAGGACGCTCGAGACGTGGCTCTCGACCGTCTTCACGGAGAGGCTGAGTCGGGCCGCGATCTCCTTGTACATGTAGCCGCGCGCGATCAGCTGCAGCACCTCTCGCTCCCTCGGAGTGAGCTCGTCGAGCTCCGTGTTGCCGCCCACCTGCTCGCCGGCCCGGAATGCGTCGAGTGCGAATCCCGCGAGCCGTGGCGAGAACACCGCGTCCCCTTCTGCCACGCGCTCGATCGCGCTCGTCAGCTCCTCGCCCGAGATCGTCTTCGTCACGTACCCGCGCGCGCCGGCCCGGATCACGGCCATCACGTCCTCGGCGGCGTCCGAGACCGACAGCGCGAGGAAGCGCACGCCTGGTCGATCGGGCGCGACCGCGTTGATCACGGTGTCGCCGCCACCGTCCGGAAGGTGGACGTCGAGGAGGACGACGTCGGGGTCGAGATCGCGGATGAGCGGCACGGCCTCCGCGACGGTCGCCGCCTCACCGACGACCTCGACCGCATCGCCGAGCTCGGCCCGGACGCCCGAGCGGAAGAGGTGGTGGTCGTCGACGAGGACGACGCGGCGTCTCACGACGGTGTCCTCGGCAGGGTCAACTCGATCTCGGATCCCTCGCCCGGTGCGCTCGTGATCTTCGCCGTTCCGCCCGCGCGTTGCATCCGGCCGAGGATCGACTCGGAGACGCCCCTGCGATCCGACGGGACGGACGCCGGTTCGAAGCCGACGCCGCGGTCGCGAACGAAGACCGACACGGTGTCGTCGCTCACCTCGGAGTAGACGTCGACGAGTTCGGCCTGCGCGTACTTGGCGCTGTTCGTCATCGCCTCGCGCGCTGCGAGGCCGAGCGCCTCGACCCCCTCGTCGAGCGGACAGTCGCCGGAGCTCGCAAGCTCGACCCGCACGCCGTAGCGCTCCTCGACGTCCGCGGCGGTCGACGACAGGAGGGAGACGAGTGACTCGGCTTCGCCCGGCGAGGCTTCGCCGTAGAGCCACGAGCGAAGCTCACGCTCCTGCCGTCTCGCGTACGCGGCGACCTTGCGCGGCTCTGCGGCATGGCGTTGGATCAGGGCGAGCGTCTGCAGCACCGAGTCGTGGACGCGCGCTGCGACCTCGTCGCGCTCCTCGCTCCGGATCCGCGCGGCGCGCTCGGCGTCGCGATCGACCGCGAGACGCCAGAGCCACGGCCCGGCGATGAGGAGCAGCGAGCCGGCGACCGCGCCCGGGGCGAGGACGGACTGGTCGACGCCGCCACGGGAGAGGACGAGCACCGCTCCCACGGCCGCGACCGTGACGCCGAGGGCAGACAGGGGTGCGTTCCTCGCGAACGTCCCGCCGCGACGCCAGATCAGCGTCAGCCCTCCGGCCACGAGCGCGATCCCGACAACGACGCGATCGTTGAGGCCGAGCGCGTGCAGGACGGCCGAGACACCGAGCAGGCCAAGGATGGCGACGGCCCAGACGTTGCGGGAGTCGCTGTAGGCCCAGAGTGCGAGGTAGAGCAGCACGCCGGCTCCTCCGGCGAGCGCGAGCAGCGCGAAGATCAGGCGGATCAGGGTCGGATCGACGCCGAGGGTCTGCGCGATACCGGCGCAGACCCCCGCGACGACCCGGTCGTCCGAGCTACGAGCGAAGGAGCGGATCGCCATCGACGATCATCGTAGGGAGCGCCTGACCTCGACGAGCCCGGCGCCGACGCTCGCGTCGAGCACGAGCACGCGCAGGCCCGTTCCGGCGACCGAGACGTCTGCGTTCCGCCCGTCGTCTGTGCGGCCGAGCATCTTGACCTCTCCGGCCTGGGCGGTCGCCGTCCCGCGTAGGGCGACGTCGCCCGGCACGATCACCCTGAGGGCGCCGAGGCCCACGCGCGCGTCGATGTGCGTCTCGCCGACGGGGAAACGCGTGCCCGCGAGGTCGATCCGGAGGTCTCCGATCCCGAGGTTGTACTCGCGTTGCACGCTTGCCGCACTCGCCGGCTGGTACGTCCGCTCTCCGATGCCGTTGCGGACGTCGACGTGGAAGATCGTCGCGACCGCGGCGGCCGTGGCCAGGATCGCGACGACGATGACGGCAAGAACCACGGAGGTCACGGCGATGACCCGCCCACCACGGGACGAGGCATCGACGGGGGTACCGTCCTGCGCGTGTCCGAGGTCGGCGGACGCGCTCCGTGACGAGGGTCGTTGCGTCCACAGGATCACGGCACCTGCGAGGAGGACGAGCACCCAGGCCGCGTCCCCCTGCGGCCAGAGCGTCGCACGCGAGAGCAGCACCGCCGCCGCCACTGCGATCAGGCCGACGCCGATCAGCGGCCATGGTCGCTCGCGCCGTGACCGAAGGGCGTCGGCCGCGATCGAATCGGGCTTCCCCTCCTCGGGGATCACGAGCACCGCGGCCAGGTAGATCAGGATTCCCGCGCCGCCGAGGAGCGTCAGGACGACGAAGCCGACCCGGTAGAACGCGGGGTTGAGGTCGAAGTAGCGCGCCAGTCCTTCGCAGACGCCGGCGAGCATGCGGTTCGAGCGACTCCGCTCGAGGCGCTTCACTGCTGTGTGGTCGATCGTGTGTTCAGTCATGGCTGCAGCGTTGCTCACGGCGACGCGTGCGTCTATCCGGAATGACCCCGAAACGACCCTGACTCGCACTCCAGGGGAGAACGAAAATGCACCGAGTCGGTGATCCCCGCGAGTGCCAGGGCCGACTGACCTGCCGCCGAAGCGACCTGCCGATTGGCCGGCTCTCTGGCGCTTCAGTTGACTTGCGTCGCCTGCTGCGCCTGGAGACTCCGTGCTCGGTGCTCGACCAACATACGTCCCTGCCGAGCCGGCCGTCAATGGTCGCCGCCACGTAAAGTCCGCTCGTTGCGGACAAATGTTTCGAGGGCGAATTCCCCGGCCGGATGTGCGGGCTCCTCTTGGCGGGACATGTCTCGCAGGTGATTGAATGCACCCGTGGCTACCCGACCGAGCATCCGGATCGAGTACTGCGTTCCCTGAAGCGCGTTGCCGAACGCCGCCGGTCTGGCGGTGCGGGTGCTGGAGGAGTGGGAGGGGCGGCTCGGGGCGCTCGAGGTCATTCCCGGGAGCGGCGGGATCTTCGACGTGCACGTCGACGGCGAGCTCGTCTTCACGAAGTCGATGCTGGGGCGGTACCCGGAGCCGGACGACGTCCTGCCGTTGTTGCGGGAGCGCATCGAGAGCGCCTGAGCCCGCCTCTCGGGACATGTCCGAAAGAGCGACTTGTGCGGAGAGCGGCCCCGATCTAGCGTCGACGCCATGTCGATTGCCGAGCTCGCAACACCGTTGCAGCACTCACCCGGTCGCCGTGCGGATGACCGAGACGAGCGACGCCTACGGGGCGTTCGCCCGCTCGTCAGCGACGGCGGCTGCGATGTGCGCCTCCGCGGAGGCCCGCACGTGGGTCTCGTGCGCGTCGCGTTGCTCGAATGGCTGCCGCTGTCGTCGGCAGAGCTCGCCCGGTACGGGCCCGGCAGAATCGAAGAGCCCGTCCTCTCGTGCCTTGCAGCCCTCGTTCGTCCGCCCACGATCTGGCCGCTCGAGGAGGCCATCGCTGCGGCCCGCCTCCTCGGGCGCGGAGGGCCGCTCGAGCGCGTGCCGTTCGCCTGGCTCGCGGAGCACGCCAGGGGCCGCGTCGACCGCGTCCACCTGACGCGCGTTCGCAGGCGTGGCGCACGGATCGCGACGCAACTCCCCCTCGCGGAGCTCCCGCGCGCGAGCGTCGCGGTCGAGCTCGCATGCGCCCTGATCGAGGCCGACGACGAGGCGTGCGCGTCGGTCGCGGCCCTCGCGCTCGCCCGGTACTCGCTCAGTCAGGTCGTCGCCCGGGAGGCCGAGGTGCTGCACCTACCATGACCTGATCGCGACCTCGAACCTCCGCACCTTCGTCCGGCTGCTGCAATTCCTGCGGCCGTACCGATCGTCCCTGATCATCTCGACGTTGCTCGCGATCCTCTCGCAGGCTGCGGCGATCGCGGTCATCATCCTCACCGGCTTCGTGATCAACGAGTTACGCGGGGGGCAGGACGGGCACTACCTCGCGTTCCTGATCCTCTCGATCCTGGGTGTCGGCCTGCTGCGCTCGCTCCTGATGCTCGGCCGCCGCTTCATCTCCGGGAAGCAGGCCCTCGCCGTCGAGTGGGACATGCGCGACGCGCTCTACTCGCGGCTCCTTCGGCTCTCGTTCGGCTACTACGACCGCCACCAGACCGGCCAGCTGATGTCACGGGCGACCGTCGACCTGCAGACGATCCGCTTCTTCCTCGGCTACGGCCTGATCTTCTTCGCACAGCACGTGATCACGATCGTGTGTGTCACCGCGGTTCTCTTCTTCTACGAGTGGCGTCTCGCACTGATCGCCCTTGCGATCACGCCGCTGCTCGTCGGGGTCGCATATCGCTACAGCCACGTCTCCCACCCCGTGCTCCGCGACGTGCAGCAGAAGCTCGGGGAGGTTGCGACCGTGTCCGAGGAGTCGATCGTCGGCGTGCACATCGTCAAGTCGTTCGCGCAGGAGGAGCAGGCGGAGCGGCGGTTCCGACGGGCCTCGGACGACGTCTTCGAGGCGGCGGTCCGTGCCAACACGCAGCGCTCGCTCTACGTGCCGCTGCTCACCTTCCTACCGATGCTCGCCCAGGCCGGTGTCCTCCTCGCGGCCGGCCACTACGTCGTCCAGGGCGATCTCACGATCGGCGGGTTCTTCGCCTTCAACCTGCTCCTGATGATGCTCGTGATGCCGCTTCGCATGCTCGGGATGTGGGTCGGGCAGGCGCAGCGGGCGACGGCCTCGGGCGAGCGGTTCTTCGAGGTGATCGACGAGCCGGAGGAGATCTCCGATGCGGCTTCTGCCGTCGAGCTCGCCCCCGGCCCGGGGCGCATCGTCTTCGAACGCGTCACGTTCGGCTACGACCCGGACCGGCCCGTGCTCGAGGGCATCGACCTCGAGATCGATGCAGGCACGACGATCGCCCTGATCGGTGCCTCGGGATCGGGCAAGACGACCCTCGCGTCGCTCGTGCCGCGCTTCTACGACCCCGTGGCGGGCAAGGTGCTGATCGACGGCGTCGACGTGCGGGACGTGACCCGACGCTCGCTCCGCCGCGAGGTCGGCGTCATCTCGCAGGATCCGTTCCTCTTCTCGGCCAGTGTCCGTGACAACATCGCCTTCGGGGTACCCGACGTCTCCCCCGAGCTCGTCGAGGCGGCAGCCCGTGCGGCGCAGGCGCACGCCTTCATCGAGGAGCTGCCGAACGGCTACGAGACGGTGATCGGCGAGCGCGGCATCACGCTCTCGGGCGGGCAGCGGCAGCGGCTCGCGATCGCGAGGGCGCTCGTGATCGACCCGCGGATCCTGATTCTCGACGACGCCACTGCGTCCGTCGATGCGACGACGGAGGCCCTGATCCGCACCGGGCTCACCGAGGCGATGCGTGGCCGGACGACGATCGTCATCGCGCATCGGCTCTCGACGATCGCGCTCGCCGACACGATCGTCGTCCTCGAGCACGGCACGATCGCCACGAAGGGGACACGCTCCGAGGTCCTCGAGACGAGCGCGGTCTTCCGCGAGATCCACGAGTACGGTCTCCTCCAGGAGATAGGGGTGTCGGCATGAAGGTGTGGCAGGCAGGGGCGCACCTCTCGGAGGAGCGCGGCGGAAAGGTCGGCGACTGGTCGTGGAAGCAGTCGCGCCGCCGGATCCGGATGCTCCTCGGCCTCGTGACGCCGTATCGGGCACGCACCGCCGGAGCGGTCGTGTCGCTGATCGCGTTCACGCTCGTGGCTCTCCTCCCACCACTGCTCGCCAAGCTCGCCGTCGACCAGGGGATCAAGGACGGCGATCTGCGGCAGCTCGTCTGGATCGTGGTCGCGTTCGTGATCGTCGGTCTCGCGACGTTCGGCCTCTCGTCGCTCCAGACCTATCTGACCGGCTGGGTCGGGGAGCGCGCCCTCGCCGACCTCAGGATTCGACTGTTCGAGCACCTGCAGCGCCTCTCCCTCGGGTACTTCGAGCGCAACCGCACCGGCGCGATCGTCAGCAGGATCACGAACGACGTCGAGGCGCTCGACACGCTGATAACGGACGGTGTCACGTCGCTCGTCCAGAACGTGATGCTGCTCGTCGGGACGGCGGTCGTCCTCTTCGTCCTCGACTGGCGGCTCGCGCTCGCGACGCTCTCGGTGATCCCGTTGATGGCGCTCGCAACGGTCTGGTTCCGGATCCGCTCGAACCGCGCCTACCGGCGGGTGCGGGAGCGCATCGGCCTCGTCACGGCGACGCTCGCCGAGGACATCGCGGGCATGCGCGTCGTGCAGTCGTACGCTCGCGAGCCTCGCAACCAGTCGAGCTTCCGGGGCATCAACACCCTCTACCGGGACGCGAACTACGAGACGATCGTCCTCAACGGCCTCTATTTCCCCGCCGTCGACTTCCTCGCCTCGCTGGCCACTGCGATCGTGCTCGGCTACGGCGGCTACCTGCTCGTCAACGATCAGGTCACGGTCGGCACGTTGCTCGCGTTCTTCCTCTACCTCGCCAACTTCTTCGACCCGGTACAGCAGCTGTCGCAGCTCTACAACACGTTTCTCTCCGCCACCGCGGCGCTCGACAAGATCATCGAGGTGCTCGACGAGGAGCCGGAGATCGTCGACGGCCCGGCCGCGATCGCACTGCCGCGCATCGACGGGCACGTCCGGTTCGAGGAGGTGCGATTCGGGTACGGCTCGCTCCCCGAGGTGCTGCACGGCATCAGCCTCGACGTGCCGGCGGGAACGTCGGTTGCGCTCGTCGGGCAGACGGGCGCCGGCAAGTCGACGATCGCGAAGCTGATCGCACGCTTCTACGACGTCCGCGAGGGCCGGATCACGATCGATGGGCACGACGTCCGTGAGGTCGAGCAGAGGTCGCTGCGTCGCCAGCTCGGCGTCGTTCCCCAGGAGGGGTTTCTCTTCGCCGGCACGGTGGCGGAGAACATCGCCTTCGCGCGACCCGATGCGACGCGGGAGGAGATCGCGGCGGCGGCCGTCGCCGTCGGCGCCGACGGGTGGATCCGCGAGCTCGAGCACGGCTACGAGACACAGCTCGGAGAGCGCGGCTTCCGGCTCTCCCTCGGCCAGCGTCAGCTGATCGCGTTCGCGCGCGCGCTGCTCGCCGATCCGCGCATCCTGATCCTCGACGAGGCGACCTCGTCGGTCGACATCGGCACCGAGCGCGTGATCGAGCGGGCGCTGCAGAAGCTTCTCGCCGGGCGGACGGCGTTCGTGATCGCGCACAGGCTCTCGACGATCCAGGGCGCCGACCTCATCGTCGTCCTCGCGCACGGGCAGATCGTCGAGCAGGGGACGCACGCCGAGCTCATGCGGCGCGAAGGCGTCTACCGCGGGCTCTACGGCGACTGGGCCGAGCGCGTCGCGTAGCGCGCAAGCATGGCCCGCGCATCGAGCTTCTCGGCCGCGGCGAGCGCCTTCGCGGTCTGCTTCGAGGTGTCTCGGCCGAGGGCGCCGCTCAGTGCCCACCGACGGGCCAGTCGCGTTAGGCGGAACTGGTCGCCGAGATCGGGCTCGTGCTTCGGATCGAGATAGAGCTCGAGCGCGACCCTCCGCACGAGCGCCGGGTCGGCGGGCAATCGGCTTACCGTCTCGAGGCGGTAGGCCACGAGAGCGGTGAGAACCTGGAGCTCGCGGACACCGGTGCGGACTGCGAGACCGACGGCGACCGAGGTCGAGGCGACCATCACCCACGGCACGCGTGTGAACCGCGCCCCCTGCGCGACGGTGCGAAGGACGGGAACCGCGAGCACGACAACCCGTTGGATGTTGTCCGCCAGAGCTTCCGTCTCGGCCTCGCCGGCGAGGAGCCTGCGGCCCTCCGCGGCCGAGGTCACGCGCTCACCCGTCATGACGACGCGGTCGACCGTGGCCTCCACGAGGCTCCCGACCGCCTCGGTGAGGGCGCCTGTCGCTGTTCGCGGGCTCATGGCTGCAACCGTACCGTCGCTCACCAGTCGGTCGGCCGGTAGTCCTTCAGGAACTTCCCCCACATGTGCTCGCCCGTGTTCATGCCGTCGACGATCGGGTCGACGATCCGCGCCGCTCCGTCGACGATGTCGAGCGGCGGCCGGAAGCGATGCTCGGCCGTCTTCTGCTCGGCGATGTGGAGCGGATCCTCGTCGGTCACCCAGCCCGTGTCGACGCTGTTCATGTGGATGCCGTCCCCGTGGTAGTCCGTGGCGGAGGTGCGCGTCATCATGTTCAGCGCGGCTTTCGCCATGTTCGTGTGGGGATGACGTGTCGTCTTGAAGCGCCGGTAGAACTGCCCCTCGACGGCCGACACGTTGACGATGTGCTTGTCGCGGTTCGGCGTTCGCAGCATCATGGGCTTGAGTCGCGCGTTGAGGACGAACGGCGCGACGGCGTTGACGAGCTGCGTCTCGAGGAGCTCGATCGTGGACACCTCGGCGAGGAGGAAGCGCCACGAGTTGCGATCGCGGAGGTCGACTTGCTGCAGGTCCTGGTCGAGCCGGCCCTCGGGGAAGAGATGGCCCTGGTCGTCTGCCTCTTCCGGAAGCAGCCGTACCTGCGAGAGCGCCGCCGAGGCCGCGGTCTCGAGGGCTGCAGGCGGCGAGTCGGCGAGCACGGGCACCCCGCCTTCCAGCATGTCGTAGCGACGGAGCCCCGAGTAGTCACCGAGCAGGCGCTGCACCTCGTCGGCCAGGGCTCCCTCCGACGCGAGCTCGGCGGCCATCATGTGGCGATAGAAGTCCGGTGGCCGGCGGACGGTCTGGCAGGCGTTGTTGATGATGTAGTCGAGGCGGTCGTGCGTCTGGAGCAGGTGCTGGCTGAACGCCTCGACGCTCGGCGTGTGTCGGAGGTCGAGGCCGTAGATCTCGAGGCGCTCGCGCCAGTCGTCGAAGTCGGCCTCTTGCGCATAGCGTGACGCGGAGTCGCGCGGGAATCGCGTCGTCACGACGACGTGCGCCCCGGAACGGAGCAGCTTGATGCCGGCCTGGTAGCCGATCTTGACCCGCCCGCCGGTGAGCACCGCAACCCGATCCGGTGAGGTCGGTCGTCTCGAAGCGCTTCGCGAAGTTGAACGCGGCGCACGGCGGGCACATCTGGTCGTAGAAGTGGTGGAGCTCCCGGTACGGCCCCTTGCAGATGTAGCAATGCTGTTCGTCGGTGGTCTCGCGAACGCCCGGGCCCTCGTCCGCCTCGACGAGGCCCGCCGGCGGGTAGACGTTCGGCGTCGTGAACACCGGCTTCCCGCGCAGCACGCGGATCCCCGTGTCGGCGAGCAGCGCTTCGTCGGCCCGGATGCTCGCGTCGCGCTCCTCCTTGCGCTTCGCCTTCGTGTAACGGCGCCGTTGGACGGCGTCCGGGTTGAAGACGTTCGCGGCGGCGGTGAGCAGGCGGGTGCGCTCCTCGACGGAGAGCGCACCGAGGAGCCCGCGGTCGCGGACGACGGACTCGAGGATCTCTGTCGCGGTGCGCAAACGCTCGGCGCTCGCCGCTCCGTCGCCGGTCTTCTCGTTGTTCTCTGCCCTCGACATCGCCGGGCAGGGTATCTGGCGGCAGGGCGGGGAACGGCTCGACTACGCTGCACGGCAATGGCGCCAGAGACCCCCGACAGCGATCCCGTCGAGACCCGGGAGTGGCTCGACTCCGTCGACGCGGTCGTCGAGTCGGAAGGCCGGGAGCGCATGGGGTTCCTCCTCGATCAGGCGATCGACCACGCACAGGAGTACGGGGTCAAAGTCTCGGCGGGGTTGAGCACGCCGTACGTCAACACGATTCGCGTCGACGAGGAGCCGGCGCTTCCCGGAGACCCCGACCTCGAGGCGCTCGCGACCGCCCTCGTCCGCTGGAACGCGATCGCGATCGTGCTGCAGGCGAACGCGGAATCGACCGAGCTCGGCGGGCATATCGCGAGCTATCAGTCTGCCGAGACGCTCTACGAGGTCGGGTTCAACCACTTCTGGCGTGCGCGGTCCGACGATCACGGGGGCGATCTCGTCTACATGCAGGGTCACTCCTCGCCGGGGATCTATGCGCGTGCGTACCTCGAGGGACGGCTGAGCGAGGAGCAACTCCACCGCTTCCGCCGTGAGGTCGACGGCGATGGCCTCTCCTCGTACCCGCATCCCTGGCTGATGCCGGAGTTCTGGCAGTTCCCGACGGTCTCGATGGGCCTCGGCCCCCTGATGGCCATCTACCAGGCGCGGTTCATGAAGTATCTCGCAGCCCGTGGCGTCGTCGATCCCGGCGACCGCAAGGTGTGGGCCTTCATGGGCGACGGTGAGATGGACGAGCCGGAGTCGATGGGCGCGATCTCGCTCGCCGGTCGCGAGAAGCTCGACAACCTCGTCTTCGTGATCAACTGCAACCTGCAGCGGCTCGACGGCCCCGTGCGCGGCAACGGGAAGATCATCCAGGAGCTCGAGACCAACTTCACGGGCGCCGGCTGGAACGTGATCAAGGTGATCTGGGGCTCCAGCTGGGATCCGTTGCTCGAGGCCGACACCGAGGGATGGCTCCACTTCCGCATGGAGGAGGCCGTCGACGGCGAGTACCAGAGCTTCAAGTCGAAGGACGGTGCCTACGTGCGCGAGCACTTCTTCGGCAAGTACCCGGAGACGCGCGCGATGGTCGAGGACTGGACGGACGAGCAGATCTGGGGGCTTCGCCGCGGTGGGCACGACCCCCAGAAGGTGTATGCCGCGTACGCGCGCGCGATGCAGGCGAACGGCCAGCCGACGGTGATCCTCGCGAAGACGATCAAGGGCTACGGCATGGGCGAGGCGGGTGAGGGGCGCAACATCACCCACCAGCAGAAGGCCATGAACGAGGAGGCCCGGCTCGCGATCCGCGACCGGCTCGGCCTCCCTCTCACCGACGAACAGGCGACCGGAGCGTTCTTCCACCGGCCGCCCGAGGACAGCCCGGAGCTGCGCTACCTTCTCGAGCGCCGCGCCGTGCTCGGCGGCAGCCTGCCCGCCCGCCATACCGACGCGCAGCCACTGCCGACGCCGGGGCCGGTCGAGACCGTGCTCGAGGGCAGCGGCGAGCGCGAGAATTCGACGACGATGGCCTTCGTTCGGATCCTCAACACGCTCGTGCGTGATCCCGCGATCGGTGAGCGGGTGGTGCCGATCGTCCCCGACGAGTCACGCACGTTCGGGATGGAAGGCATGTTTCGCCAGCTCGGCATCTTCTCGCAGGTCGGGCAGCTCTACCAGCCCGAGGACTCCGAGGACTTCATGTTCTACCGCGAGGACGAGCACGGCCAGATCCTGCAGGAGGGGATCAACGAGGCCGGGGCGTTCTCGTCCTGGATCGCGGCCGCGACCTCGTACGCGAACCACGGTGTCACGATGGTGCCCTTCTACATCTTCTACTCGATGTTCGGGTTCCAGCGGATCGGCGATCTCGCGTGGGCGGCCGGCGACAGTCGTGCGCGCGGCTTCCTGATCGGCGCGACGGCCGGTCGGACGACGCTCAACGGCGAGGGGCTCCAGCACGAGGACGGGCATTCGCACCTCCTCGCGTCCGTCGTTCCGAATTGCCGCGCCTACGACCCCACGTACGGCTACGAGCTCGCGGTGATCGTGCGCGACGGGCTGCGGCGCATGTGCGAGGAGCAGGAAGACGTCTTCTACTACCTGACCGTGATGAACGAGAACTACGTCCAGCCGGCGCTGCCCGAGGGCGCCGAGGAGGGCATCCTGCGGGGTATCTACCTCCTCCGGGAAGGTGCCGGCGACGGCCCGCGGGTGCAGCTGCTCGGCTCGGGGACGATCCTGCGCGAAGTGATCGCCGGTGCCGATCTGCTCGAGGCAGACTTCGGCATCGCCGCGGACATCTGGAGCGTGACCAGCTTCACGGAGCTCCGGCGCGACGGGCTCGAGGTCGAGCGCTGGAATCGGCTCCATCCGACCGAGGAGCAGACGCTCCCGTTCGTGGAGGAGGCATTCGCCGGTCGGGAGGGGCCGTACGTCGCAGCCACCGACTACCTCCGTTCCTTCGCCGACCAGATTCGCCCATTCGTGAAGGGGCGCTACTCGGTGCTCGGCACCGACGGCTTCGGGCGGAGCGACTACCGCGTCAAGCTGCGGCAGTTCTTCGAGGTCGACCGGTTCCACGTCGCGGTGGCGGCGCTGAAGGGTCTCGCCGACGACGGTGTGATCGCGCCGATGATCGTGCAGGGCGCCATCGAGCGCTACGGGATCGACACCGACTCCGACGCTCCCTGGCATCGCTAGCACGCGTCGCGCGTCGGCCGTCCGTGCCGGAACTGTGCCGATCGTTGCACACAGCCGCTTGAAACAGCGGTTCCTGTCGCAGCTGTCCCCGAGGGACACTAGCGGCCGATCGGCGTTCGTCGTACTTCTTCCGGTCTATCAACCATGACCGAAGGAGGATGGATGTGACCAGGCAGATGATGGCCGTCGCCGGCGCCGTGATGGTGGCCTTCGCGGGCGTCGTTGCGTACGCGACTGCAGCGGGCGACACGCCGACCAAGATCGAGGCGTGCCGGAACCTCCGGCACGGCCTCGTCCGCATCGTGCTCGACTCGAGCGGCTGTAAGAGCAACGAGGTCCCGCTCGCGTGGGACATGCAGGGCACGCCGGGCCTGGCCGGCCCGGAAGGGCCGGAAGGTCCGGCCGGGACCCGCCGGGCCTGCGGGGCCGAAGGGCGAGCCCGGTGGGGGTCTCGTCTCGGTCGATGCGCTCGACGGCACGGCCTGTACGACGTTCGACGGCGAGCCGGGCCAGATCGACGTCGGCTCGACGGCGACGGATCTGATCACGCTGACCTGTGAGACCGGCGGCACGCCACCGCCGCCCACGGGTAGCTCCCGGCTCGTCATCAACGAGGTCGACTACGACCAGGTCGGCGCCGATACGGGTGGCTTCGTCGAGATCGAGAACACCGGCACGACGGCGGCATCGCTCGACGGCGTGGCCCTCGTGCTCGTCAACGGCGGAGACGGTGCCGAGTACTTGCGCAAGGTGCTGACGGGCAGCCTCGCCGCAGGAGCGAGGTTCGTGATCGATGTCGACCCGCAGAACGGCGCACCCGACGGTCTCGCGCTCGTAGACACCGGCAAGGGCGTGTTGCTCGACGCGCTCAGCTACGAGGGCGCGATCACGGCAGCGACGGTCGGCTCGAAGGTATTCGACCTCGTAGAGGGGGCGATGCTCCCCGTCGACGTCGTCGACTCGAACACCGTCGACGGGTCGCTCGCCCGGATTCCGGACGGGAAGGACACCGACGACGCAGCCTCGGACTGGGCCTTCACGACGACGCCGACGCCCGGCGCGGCGAACGTGAAGACGCCGTGAGTCGGACCGCGTGACGCGGGCCGGGGTGGGGCCGTTCGCGGCCTCACCCCGGCCGTCTCGCGGCGTGGCGGCTAGCGATTCCCCTTCAGCCGCATGTTCTCTCGTGCCTGCCTGGAGATCGCGACCCACTTCTTGCGGGCCGCGGCCGCCGCGCGCTTGTCGAGCTTCCGGTCGAGATGCTCGAGCTCGGCCTGGAGCTTGAGGTAGCTCTCCCAGCGCTCGGCGGAGAGCGTGCCGTCGTCGAGCGCGGCGTGCACCGCGCACCCAGGCTCGCGATCGTGAGCGCAGTCGGAGAACTTGCACGATGCGAACAGCGTGGTGACGTCGTCGAACGCCTCGTCGATCCCCTCGTCGGCAACCCAGAGCTGGAGCTCGCGAATGCCGGGCGTGTCGATGACGAGCGCCCCACCGGGCAGCAGGATGAGCTCGCGGCGCGTGGTCGTGTGGCGGCCCTTGCCATCGTCGCGGATCTCCTGTGTCGCGAGGATCTCCTCGTCCGCGAGGGTGTTGACGAGCGTCGACTTGCCGACCCCCGACGAACCGAGGAGCACGGCCGTCAGGCCGGCCGCGAGCTGCGCTCTGACGTCGTCGAGGCCGACGCCGGTCTTGCTCGAGATCGGGATGACCGGCACGCCCCCGGCAATCGTCTCGACCTCTGTAACTGCCGTCTCGGGCGATTCGTGGAGGTCGGCCTTCGTCAGCACTATGACCGGTCGAGCTCCGCTCTCCCAGGCGAGGATCAGGTAGCGCTCGAGGCGTCGCAGGTTGAGATCCTCGTTCATCGAGGCAACGAGCAATGCGACGTCGATGTTCGTCGCGAGCACCTGCTCCTCCGTTGCCTGCCACGCGGTCTTGCGGGAGAACTTCGTGAAGCGGGGCAACACCGCCGTGATCGTCCCTGAGCTGTCCTCGGGCCGAGGGGCGACGACCACCCAGTCGCCGACGACGGGAAGATCGGCCGTCGTGGCTCGGCCTCGTGGACGAGTCGGCGAGGGACGTCACAGCGCAACTCGCCGTGGACGGTGAGCACGTCGTAGGCACCTCGATGTTGAACCGACACGCGTCCGGCGGAGACGCCTTCGTCGTCGGCGAACGGTTCGTAGAGCGTCTTCAGTCGGTCGTTCCAGCCGAGTGATTCGAGTTCGGGCAAGCGATAACTCCCTTTCGTCCTCGGGTACATGAAAGCGGCGCGCGGGACGGCGCGCCAGTCGACGAGGTCTGGTCGGGAGTTCGGAGGTGATCCGGGCTAGCCGACGGACCGCGCGACGCGGAAGGTGGAGGCAGTTCTGACAAGCATGAGAACCTCCTTCGGTCGGGAACGATCCTCGAGCGAGAGAAGCGTATCGCAGATTCCGCTGCGGTACGAGCTACGGGCTGTCCGCCAGCACCGCTTCTGCGGCGCGGCGGCCCGAGCGGAGCGCGCCGTTCAGCGACGGATGCTCGCGATGGTCCCCGCACGCATAGAGACCGTCGGCGAGGCGAACCGGCTGCGTGACGAAGCCGCCGACCGGATAGGCGGGGAGCGCGCGTCGGATTCGATACGACCTCAGGTGGCGCCAGTCGCCCACCTGGGTGCCGAACCAGCCGCGAAGTTGCCTGTCGACTGCATCGAGATCGGGCTCGCGGGCGCCGAGGATCGTCACGGAGACGAGCGAGCGCCCTGCCGGGGCGTAGCCGGGCGCCGCCTCACTCGGCACGCAGAGGTTGTTGATCGGCCCACCCTCGCCGTTGACCACGAGCCATGGCCCCGGGACGGGGGTCGCGGGCGCGTCGTAGTAGATGCACGTGACGCCGTTCCAGCCGTGGGCCGGCTCGTCGACGATGCCCGCCGCTGCCAGGACGACCGCGTCGGCCCGGAGCTGCTCGCCTGTCTCGAGAGAGACGGCGTGTGGGCCGACCGCCGCCACCGACGTACCGGTGCGAACGTCGACCCCCTGGGCGAGTTGGCTCGCGATCGACCCCATGCCCCTCGCCGGAAGCGCCGCGGTTCCGTCGGCGAACGCCTTCAGCACGAAGTCGAGGAACCGGCTGGACGTCGTCAGCTGCTGCTCGAGGAAGATGCCTCGGAGAAACGGTGCGAAGAAGCGCTCGGTCGTCGCGCGCGAGAGACCGGAGCGCCGGAGCGCGTCGGCCGTCGTGGTCTCGTCGCGCGACCCGCGCAGAAGCTTCAGGATCGCCGCGCCGTCGCGCACCCCGACGACGCCACCGGCGAGTGCCCGAATGCTCCGGACCGGCGACTGGCGCGGATCGGCGAGTCGGCGGAATCGCCCGTCGGCTCGGATGATGGCTCCGCGCGAGAGCTCGCCGAGCTCGAGCCGCCCGTAGTCGAGCGCGGAGCGGGCTTCCGGATAGGCGGTGGGGAGGACCTGGAACCCGTGATCGAGGAGGAAGCCGTCGACGACGTCGGTGCGCACCCGTCCCCCGACCGCGTGCGACCGCTCGAGCACGAGAGGAGCACGCCCCTCGGCGACGAGCGCACGGGCGCAGGCGAGACCGGCGACCCCGCCACCGACGACGATGACATCGTGTTCGTCACTCACGACCGCGAGCGTACCGCGGCACGCCTACTGCTGATGCAACATCGCGCGCGGCCCACCGCTCAGGATGAGCCCGAGAGAGCGTGCGCGAGAGCGGCGTCGAGATGGGGGTAGCCGAAGGAAAAGTCCGACCGCAGGAGTTTCGTCGGAACGACGTGTTGTCCCTCGAGGAGCATCGCGTTCCCCATCTCCCCGAACGCGAGCCTGATCGCGAGCGCGGGCGCCGGCATGATCGTCGGCCGGTGGAGCGCGTTTCCGAGCGCCTTCGTGAAGTCGGCGTTCGTTCCGGTCTCCGGCGCGGTGACGTTGACCGGCCCGTCGAGTGGTTGCTCGAGGGCGAAGAGGTACGCGGCAACCGCATCGTCGAGGGAGACCCAGCTCCACCATTGCTTCCCGCTGCCGACCCTTCCGCCGACCCCGAGCTTGAACGGGAGCAGCATGCGCTGCAACGCGCCACCGTTCTTCGCCAGGATCATTCCCTGCCGCAGGTGCACGACCCGGAGACCGGCGGCCCGCGCGGGCTCCGCGGCCGCCTCCCACTGCTCGACGACCTCTGCGAGAAACCCCTCGCCGCGTGGCGCGCTCTCGTCGAGTTCCTCGGCGCCGCGGTTCCCGTAGTACCCCGTCGCCGAAGCGCAGAGGAGTATCGGCTTGCCCGGCAGCCCGGCCGCCGTCTCGGCGATCAGGCGCGTACCCTCGACGCGCGACTCGAGGACTCGCCGCCGGACAGACTCGCTCCAGCGCTGCCCGATGTTCTCGCCGGCGAGATGAACGATCGCGTCGACGTCCGCGAGCGCCTCCTGGTCGATCGTGCCGGCGGCGATGTCCCACTGCGCTTCGCCCGGCCCGGCGGGGGCGCGGCGCACGAGACGGACGAGATCGTGGCCTGCATCTGCGAGCGCGGAGGTGAGCGCCGTTCCGATCAGGCCCGTCGATCCCGTGAGAGCGATCCTCATGACCGGAACATATACAAAACCTGGACCGCGGCGGCGTCGGGTGGGTCATGCGAAGATCGAAGCGTGGACGTCGAAGCGATCATCGAGCGCGTCTGGCCCGGGGAGCACGCGAGCGCCGACGTGCTCGGCCGCGGCTTCACCCATCACAATTTCAGGGTCGACGTCGGAGGCGAGTCCTACGTCCTTCGCATCGCCGGGTCCGATGCGTCCCTCCTCGGAATCGACCGCCGCGTCGAGCACGAAGCGTCGCTCGCAGCCGCTGCCGTCGGAGTCGGCCCCGACGTCGTCGGATTCGTCGAGCCCGAGGGGTATCTCGTCACGCGCTTCATCGACGGCGAGATCGTTCCGGTCGAGCGCCTGCGAGAGACCGCTTCCATCGAGCGGGTCGCCAGAGCGCTCCGGGCAATCCACCGAGGGCCGTCGTTGTCCCGTCGGTTCAATGTCTTCAGGGTCGTCGAGGAGTACCGCTCGACCGCCTTCGCTCACGGCGCGGAGGTGCCGCCGGTCTACGTCTGGGCGAGGCAGATGGCGCGTCGGGTCGAGCGAGCGCGTGGCGTCTTCGCCGAGCGGCCGTGTCACAACGACCTGCTCAACGACAACCTGCTCGACGACGGCCGCAGGATCCGCATCGTCGATTGGGAGTACGCCGGCATGGGCGATGTCTTCTTCGACCTTGCGAGCTTCTCCACCAACCACGGGCTCGATCGTGAGGCACGGCGCTTACTGCTGGCCGCCTATGCCGGCGATGTGCGGGAGGGCGACGAGCGCGTGCTGGAGCTGATGCTGTTCATGTCGGACTTCCGCGACGCCATGTGGGGCGTCGTCCAGGGTGCGGTCTCCGACCTCGACTTCGACTTCGCGTCCTATGCGCACGAGCACTTCGAACGGCTCGAGGCGACCGTCGCCTCGCCCGCCTTCGTGGCAGCACTCGGCGACTAGCACTCGAATCACGTCGATTCGGGCCCTAACGCGTCGGCCAGAGGACCGCGGCGACCGCGGCCGCCTCTGCGGCGAGGCTCAGCATCGCCACGATCTTGAGGACGTCGGAGCGCCGCTGCATGGGGTCGGTATCGGCGTTTCGGCGCCTTGCCTTGAGGCCGGCAGCGGGTCAAACAGGCGGCCGGCCATTCGTTGCGCAACGGTCTAGACAATTACACTGCATCCGCAGTACGCTGAGTCGCATGGATGGCATGGTCAATCTGGAGCCCGCTCGCGGATCAAAGCCGCTGCACACGACGATCGCGGATCAGCTCGCCGCTGCGATCGTCGACGGCCGCCTTGCCGCCGACACGCGCCTGCCGCCCGAGCGGCAACTTGCCGCGTCGCTCGGCGTCAGCCGGATGACTGTCCGGCAGGCGCTCGGGGAGCTCGAGCGCGCAGGGCTGCTGCGCCGCGTCGTCGGTCGCGCGGGAGGGACATTCGTCCGGGATGCGACGGACGCCGTGGTAGGCATGAGCGGGGTGTCTGTAGCACTGAGACGTCAGGGCGGGGCCGGGCACGCCGAGCTGGTCTCGGCCGAGGTCGAGCCGGCGGGGAAGCGGACGGCTGCGGCGCTCGGTCTCGCACGCAACGACCGCATCGTCGTCATCACGCGCCTCCGGCTTGCGGGCGGGAAGCCACTCGGCGTCGAGCGCTCCTCGCTTCCGGCGGCCCTGTTCCCCGATATCGAGGACATGTACCTCACCGGCTCCCTGTACGACCTGATGGACGTCGGGTTCGGCCTACGACCCGTCCGCGCCGTCGAGCGCCTCGAGACTGCAGCAGCCCGACCGTCGGACTCCCGTACGATCGCCGCCAAGCGCGGCGTCCCCGTTCTCCTCGTCGAGCGCGTCGCCTACGCCGCCGACGGCACACCCGTCGAGTTCGCTCGTGATCGCTACCGCGGCGATCGCACATCCCTGATCGTCGAGTCGCTCCACCTCGGAGACTAGTGGCGCGTCCCACCCGTGGCGTTCGCGCGTCTACGGGTCGGGCGGGCGGAAAGCGACGAACGGGTCGGTGATTTCGAGCGACTGCTGTGCGAAGGAGAACTCGTCCGCGGGACGACCGCCGGTCCGTCCCGGGTCTCGGCGCCCGCCTGTCGGCGCGATCGCGCCTCGTCGGAGCAACACGCGTTTCAGGTTGGTCGCGGAGACGTCATAGCCGAGCGCGGCCGCGTAGACGTCGCGCAACTCGGTCAGCGTGAAGGTGACGGGAGCGAGAGCGAACCCGATGTTCGAGTACGAGAGCTTGCCCCGCAGGCGCTCGCGCGCCGAGTGGATGATCGCGCCGTGGTCAAAGGCGGTGGGAGGGAGGTCGTCGACCGGGTGCCAGCTCGTATCCTCCGGCACCGAGGGGTCGACTCCGAGCCGTACGAGACCGACGTACGCGGTGGCGATCTCCCACTCGACGGGATTCCGCCCGGGGTCTCCGTACGTTGCGACCTGCTCGAGGTGCGCGACCTCAGCCAGGTCGACCTTCGCAGCCAGATGCCGTCTGATCGATGCCTCGAGCGTCTCGTCGGCTGCGAGCACGCCGCCAGGCAGTGCCCAGGCACCGCTGAACGGGTCGAGTGCACGTTGCCACAGCAGAGCCTGGAGAACGCCGTCGCGGACCTGCATCACTGCGGCGAGGGTCGCCTGTGCCGGTCTGATATGCTCGCCCCGAGGTTTACGACTCATAGACAAAAACTAGCGAAAGGCTCGGACGATGACAACGCGAAGGGCTCGATGGGCGATCGCCGGAGCGGTTGGGGCCGCTGTCGCACTGCTCGCGGCGAGCTGTGGCTCGAGCGACAACGGAGCCTCGGGGACGACGGACAGCACACCCACCGGCATCAAGGTGGGGCTGATCACCGACCTCGGGCAGCTCAACGACAACGGCTTCAACGAGCTCGCCTACAACGGCCTCAAGCGCGCCGAGAGCGAGCTCGGAGTCCAGGGTCGCGTGATCCAGTCGAAGTCGGCAGCGGATTACATCCCCAACATGACCACGCTCGCGCGCCAGGGCTACGACCTGATCATCGGCGTCGGCTACGCGCAGGGAGACGCGATCGCGAGTGCTGCGAAGGCCTTCCCCGACACGAAGTTCGCGATCGTGGACGTCGACCAGGCGACACTCAAGGGGACGCCGGCGAACGTCGAGGGCCTGCTCTTCCGCGAGGAGCAGGTCGGCTATCTCGTCGGGTACCTCGCGGCGCTCTCGGCCAAGCGCGCCGGCGGGAACGTGATCAGCGCCGTCGGCGGCTACAAGGAGCCTCCCGTCGACCGCTACATCGCCGGGTACAAGGCCGGTGCCACCGCCGCAGTCCCCGGAATCGTCGTCAAGTGGGGATACTCGCAGGACTGGGACGACCTGGCGAAGTGCAAGGAGCTGGCTCTCGACCAGATTTCCGCAGGCTCGAACGTCGTCTTCCAGGTCGCGGGGGGCTGCGGTCTCGGGGCGCTCCTCGCGGCGAAGCAGAACAAGGTCTGGGGCATCGGCGTCGATGCCGACCAGTCGTTTCTCGGCCCACACGTGCTGACGAGCGGGCTCAAGGGGGTCGACAGTGCGGTCTTCCTGACGGCCAAGGCCGTCGAGGACGGGACGTTCGCCGGTGGTGGGAACGCCGTCTTCGGCCTCAACGAGGAGGGGGTCGGACTCGGGACGTTCAGTCCGGACGCCAACGCCGACGACATCGCGAAGACCAAAGACGTCGAGCAGCAGGTCGCCGACGGGACGGTCGACGGCATCCCGACGACCGTCGGGTAGCGGCCGCTGACGTGGGGTGCGGGCTCGACGAGCCCGCACCCAGCAGCCGTTCCGTCAGGCGGTGCGCACCGAGTGGACGGGTGGCAGGTGATCGGCGACCGGAGCCCAGGTTTCGCCCGCGTCGGCCGATCCGAAGACGTCGCCCGACGTGGCGCCGAAGTAGAGCTCGAGATCGCCTCCGGCGCCGGCCGAGTCGAACGCCTCCCGAAGCACCGTCAGGTACGCATCGCGTGGCGGAAGCCCGTCGCCCCTCGGCGTCCACGTCGCTCCCGCATCGCGCGTCTCCCAGACCCGCACCGTTCCTCCAGGCGTCGTCCGGTCCTCGGCGCCGATCAGCGGGATCACGTACGCGCTGTCGGGGTCTGCGGGGTCGACGACGATCGGGAATCCGAAGTCCGACGGGAGAGCCGTCCCGCTACCGATATCGAGCCACGAGGCGCCCGCGTCGTCCGAGCGGTAGACGCCGCCGTGGAACTGCATGAACAGGCGCTCCGGGCGTGCCGGCGAGCGGCGCACGTTGTGCACGCAGCGCCCGAGCGGCTGGTCGCGCGACTCCTCGGGGAGATAGGCCGGGTCGATGCCGGAGTTCGAGTGGCGCCATGTCGCCCCGCGGTCGTCCGACAGCCACACGCCGACGGCCGAGACGCAGACCATCAGCCGGTCGGGGTCGCCCGGCCAGGGGACGATCGTGTGCAGGCAGAGCCCTCCTCCGCCGGGCGTCCAGTCGGGCCGCGTCGGGTGATCCCAGAGGCCGCGATTCAGCTCCCAGGTCAGCCCGCCGTCGTGGCTCTCGAACAGGCAGCCGGGATCGCCTCCTGCGTACAGCGTCCCGTCGGCCTCACCTGCACCGATCACCCAGATCCGGGCGAGGGAGGCGTCTCCTTCCTCCGGGAGCGTGACGCCGGAGGTCTCCTGCCACTCTCCGGCGGGGTCGTCGGCGACCCAGATCCGGCCGCCGTAGAACCACGAGGTCACCGAGGCCAGGTAGCGGCCCGAGCGAGAATCGCGCATGGCGTATTCGACCGACTGCCCCGGGAAGGCGCGCGCCCTGACCTCGAAGCCGCCCCCGACGTCACCGTCGAGAACGAACAGCCCTTTCTTCGTCCCCACCAGGATCTCCGTCATCTCATCCTCCTGTGATCGCCGGCAGGACGTGGATCCGGTCGGAGGCGCCGACCTCCGTCTTTCCCTGCGCGAGTTGACCGTTGACATAGACGTTGACGTGCTCGCGGATCATCCGGCGCTCGTCGAGCACCCACCCGGAAATCGCGGGGGAGCGAGCTTCCAAAGCGATCAGCGCCTCCTTCACGGTGCTCCCCTCGAGGTCGAGCTCGCGGGCTCCGGCGAGCTCGGAGAGCGGTGCGCGGAGCAGAACGAGCGCCATCGCGGAATCCTATCGCCCCGCCTATGGGATGAGAAAGAGGCGCCCGCTCGTTACAAAGCGGTACTACATGTTCTCGACGAGGAGGAGGTCACATGGCTCATCTTTCCGATGCGCAGCGCACATTCATCGACGCCAACCCGCACGTCGGCACCGCCACGACGTTGAGGGCGGATGGGTCGCCCCATTCCACCGTTGTCTGGGTCGACACCGACGGAGACGTCCTGCAGTTCAACACGGCGCGGGGGCGTGCCAAGGAGCGTCACATCCTGCGCGATCCACGTGTCGCCGTGACGATCATCGATCCACAGGATCCGTTTCGCTGGGTCGGCGTCAGCGGTGCGGCGGAGCTCGTCGACGAGGGTGCAGACGCGCATATCGACAGGCTTGCGAAGAAGTACCTCGGCGCTGACAGTTACCCGTTTCGAAGCGCCGACGAGCAACGCGTGACGGTCAGAATCGCGATCGACAAGGTGGACGGGATCGGCATCGACCAGTAGTGGGCTGGAGCCCTACGGGGTGAGCTCGAGCACTCCGTAGGGCGCGCCGTAGTCGGCGAGCTTGTCGAGGAACGGCCGCGGAGGAAATGCCTCCGGGCCGAGCACTCCGGCGCCGCTCCACGCTCCGTCCGCGAGGAGCTCGAGAGCGCACGCGGGGTTGAGCGCGGTCTGCCAGACGACCGCCTGCGAACCGTACTCGCGCATCGACCACTCGTTGTCGACGACGTGGTAGAGGTACGTCTTCCGCGGCTTCCCGTCCTTGCCGATCCCGGTGACGAGCGTCCCGGCGCACGTCTTGCCGGTCATCCGGTCACCGAGCGTCGCGGGGTCGGGGAGGATCGCGGCGATCACGTCCCGCGGGGCAACCTCGACCCCCTTCACCCGCACCTTCTCCTTCGAGTCGAGCCCGAGGAGGTGGATCGTCTTGAGGATGTCGATGAACTCGTTCCCGAGCCCGTACTTGAACGTGACGCGCTTGCAGTCGACCCAGCGCGGCACGAGCAGTACCTCCTCGTGCTCCACGTTGACGCACTCGACGGGGCCGATTCCCTCGGGGAAGTCGAACGTCTCCGGCTCGGAGAACGGTTCCGTCGTGAACCAGCCGCGGCCCTTCTCCCAGATCGCGGGAGGATTGAGGCACTCCTCGATCGTGGTCCAGATCGAGAACGTGGGAGCGAACGCGTATCCCTCGACCACGAGGTTGGCGCCGTCGCGCACCCCCACCTCGTCGATCTCGGAGAAGAGCTCGTCGGCAGCGTGGCGCGCGAAGACATCGGCGGCGCCCGGCTCGATGCCCATCCCGACGAGCGCGAGCTGGCCCTTCGCCTCCCAGGCGCCCGCCCGCTCGAACTGGTAGTCACCGAGCTTGACGCCGCTCTTCTCGAACGGATGCGTCGGGTGCGGCTCGGACAGCGTCATCGCCATGTCCAGGTAGGTGACGTCCGCGTCGAAGCAGGCGTTGAAGATCGGGACGTTGAAGATCGGATCGACGGCGTTCAGAACGTGCGTCGCGGCTGTGGCCTGGATCAGCTCGGCGACCGATTCCTGCGCCGAGGCGTCGACGCGATGGGCGCTGAAGCGCGCGTCACCGAGCGACGAGACGACGGCCTCGGAGCGAGCTGCGTCGTAGTCGGCAAGTGCGCAGTTTTCGAAGAACGAGCGCCGCTCGATGATGCGGGCGAACGCGGCGCCGACGCCACCCGTCCCGACGACGAGGATTCTCATGAGATGGTTCTACCTGAACGAGTTGTGTCGGGGTGCGACGCGCGGCCCGGTGAGGAGCGCGAATCCCGGTGATACGCTCGCGCGACCAGAGATGTTCGTCCCCGGGAGGAGTCAGAAATGAGCGTTGCCGCGAGCCAGCACAAGATGTTCATCGGCGGTGAGTTCGTCGATTCGTCGACCGGCGAGACCATGGAGGTTCTCAACCCCGCGACCGGCGAGGTGATCGCGGAGGTACCGCGCGGTAGCGCCGACGACGTCGAGCGTGCCGTCTCGGCGGCGAAGGCGGCGTGGGACGAGTGGCGCTTCAAGACCCCCAAGGACCGGATGGAGCTGCTCCTCGCGCTGGCCGACGTGATCGAGGAGAACGCCGAGGAGCTGGCGCGACTCGAGTCGCTGAACGTCGGCAAGCCGTGGTGGGTTGCGGTCGACGAGCCCGGGATCATGGTCGACAACCTGCGCTTCTTCGCGGGCGCCGCGCGGAACCTCGAGGGCAAGGCGGCCGCCGAGTACGTCGAGGGCTACACCTCGATGGTGCGCCGGGAGCCGCTCGGCATCGTCGCGGGGATCTGCCCGTGGAACTATCCACTCTTCATGGCGGTGTGGAAGATGGGCCCCGCGCTCGCCGCCGGCAACGTCCAGATCCTCAAGCCTGCCGAGCAGACACCGTTGACGACGCTCCGTTTCGTCGAGCTGGCCCAGGAGGTGCTCCCGCCCGGCGTCCTCCAGGTGGTCACGGGTGACGGCGTGCCGGTCGGCGACGCTCTCGTGCGTCATCCGGCGATCTCGCTCGTCTCGCTCACCGGTGACACGGCGACCGGGAAGCTGATCGCGAAGAACGCCGCCGACACGGTCAAGCACGTTCACCTCGAGCTCGGAGGGAAGGCTCCGATGGTCGTCCTCGACGACGCCGATCCCGCGGCGGTGGCCGAGGCGATCAAGATCGGCGGCTTCTTCAACTCGGGCCAGGACTGCACCGCGTCCTCGCGCATCCTCGTCGACGAGCGGATCTACGACGACGTCGTGGCTCGCACCGTCGACGCGGTCGGGTCGTTGACGGTCGGCGATCCGGGCAGCGACGACGAGATCGGGATGGGGCCGGTGATCTCCGCCGAGCAACAGGAGCGGGTGCTCGGGTTCCTCGAGCGCGCCGTCGACGCGAAGGCATCCGTCCTCACGGGCGGGGGGTCGGTCGGCAACCGCGGGTACTTCGTCAAGCCGACGATCGTCGCCGACGTGGAGCAGGACGCCGAGATCGTCCAGAGCGAGGTCTTCGGGCCGGTCGTCACGATGCAGCGGTTCTCGTCGGACGAGGCAGCGGTCGCCATGGCGAACGACGTCCGCTACGGGCTCGCCTCCTCGGTCTTCTCGGAGAACGTCGGGCGCGCGCTGAAGGTCGCGGCCAGGCTCGACTTCGGATGTGTCTGGATCAACGAGCACCTCTTCCCGCTGACGCCCGAGATGCCGCACGGTGGCTTCAAGGAGTCGGGCTACGGCAAGGACATGTCCGCGTACTCGATGGAGGAGTACACGCGGGTCAAGCACGTCTGCGTGAAGCTCGCGTAGCCCGGGTTCTCGCGGCGGAACAACGATACCGCTCGAATCCGGGCTACCCGAGCTTCCGATGTTTCTTGCGCGCTGCGCGCGATCCGTGGTGGAAGAGTCTTCGTCTCTACCCCGAGCTTCGGCTTTTTTTCGCGCTGCACGCGCTGCTCGTTGCATGACGAACCGCACCGGGCATTGACGAATCGCGCCGTCGATGATATGCAACTCCTCGCGTTGCGTGGCGCACCTCTCACGAATGGCGACCAGACCGAGATCGGTGATCGCGGCCCTGTCCGTCGCGCCCGGAGGCTCGATGCGGTCGACCGTGGCATCATCGAGGCGCTCCAGCGCAACGGCCGCCAGTCGTTTCGGCGCATCGCGGCGACACTCGGCGTGTCCGAGGCGACGGTCCGCGCCCGCTATCGCCGGCTCTGCGCCGACAACATCCTGCAGGTCACCGGGATCACGAACCCGCTCGGGCTCGGGTTCGAAGCCCAGGCGATGGTCGGGATCAGGACGGCGGGGCCGCCCGAGCGGGTCGCCGACGAGATCGCACGCTGGGACGAGGCCGAGTACGTGGTCGTCACCGCCGGCCGGTTCGACGTGCTCGCGGAGGTCCTCTGTCGGGACCGTCGCTCCCTGCTCGATGTCACGAACCGGATTCGTGCTCTCCCGGACGTGATCACGACCGAGAGCTTCCTCTACCTCGAGCTGTGGAAGCAGCTCTACGACTGGGGGGCCAGGGTTCCGGAGTCAGCCGCGAAGGAGGCGTCATGAGTGTTCTGGTGCGAGGCACCAACTGATGGGCACGGTGGAGCCCGGCGCTCCTGCCGGGGCTGCATCCGGGGCGGCGACGTCGGTCCCGATCGACGTCCGGTTGGAGAACGTCGTCAAGCGGTTCGGCGAGACGGTCGTGGCGGTCGACGGTGTCAGCGTCGAGATCCCGCACGGCTCGTTCTTCGCGATGCTCGGCCCGTCGGGATGCGGGAAGACGACGACCCTGCGGATGATCGGTGGCTTCGAAGAGCCGACCGAGGGCTCGATCTATCTCGGTGACAAGGACGTCGTCGGCCTGCCGCCCTACAAGCGCGACGTCAACACGGTCTTCCAGAGCTACGCGCTCTTCCCGCACATGACGATCTTCGACAACGTCGCCTTCGGGCTCGAGCGCCGCGGAGTCGACAAGAAGGAGATCAAGGGGCGCGTGCTCGAGATCCTCGAGCTCGTCGACCTGAAGGGGAGGGAGAGCGGGAAGCCGAAGCAGCTCTCGGGCGGTCAGCAGCAGCGGGTCGCACTCGCGCGCGCTCTCGTCAACACGCCCCGCGTGCTCCTCCTCGACGAGCCGCTCGGCGCCCTCGACATGAAGCTCCGCAAGCAGATGCAGCTCGAGCTGAAGCGGATCCAGGCCGAGGTGGGAATCACGTTCGTCCACGTCACGCACGACCAGGAAGAGGCGATGACGATGGCCGACACGATCGCCGTCATGAACGCGGGAAAGATCGAGCAGCTCGGCTCGCCGACCGAGCTGTACGAGCGGCCGAAGACGGCCTTCGTCGCGAACTTCCTCGGGACATCGAACCTGCTCGACGGCACCGTCGAAGGTCAGGGCACGGTGCGCCTCGACGACGGCACGCTCGTCTCGGTCGACACGGACGGTGCGAGCGGGCCGATCTCCGTGGGAGTCCGGCCCGAGAAGGTGACGCTCGGCAACGAGCATGCCAACACGCTCGCCGGAAGGGTGAAGGAATCGGCCTACATCGGCGTCGCGACGCACGTCGTCGTGACGACCGCCGTCGGCGACGTGTCCGTGTTCCATCAGAACAGCGAAACCGGCGGGCTCGTGCCTGCGCCGGGAGACAGCGTCAACGTGAGCTGGCGGGCCGATTCCGGCTTCGTCGTACAACGGGGGGAGGCACCCACATGACATCGCGCTATACACGTCGAGAGATCGTTCAACGCGGCGCCGCAGGCGTCACGATCCTCTCGCTGCCCGGGCTGCTCGCAGCCTGCGGAGGCGGCGGAGGAGGGAGCTCGAGCGGCGAGGTCAACGACGTCCTCAACTTCTCGAACTGGCCGCTATACATCGACGTCGACGAGGAGACCAAGGCGCGACCCACGCTCGACGCCTTCACGGCCGACACCGGCATCAAGGTCAACTACTTCGAGGACATCAACGACAACGCGACCTTCTTCGCCAAGATCCAGGGGCCCCTCAGTCAGGGCAAGGGCGTCGGGCGGGACATCATCGTGCTGACCGACAACTCGCGGTTCCCCGCGCTCCTTGTCGCGAAGGACTGGCTGGAGCCGCTCGACAAGGACAAGATCCCGAACATCTCGAACCTCATCGACGCACAGGCGAGCCCGCCCTTCGACCCCGATCGGACATACTCGTTGCCGTGGCAGTCGGGCATCACGGGCATCGCGTGGAACGAGGACGTGACCGGGCCTGTGACCTCGATCGATCAGCTTCTCAACGAGCCCAAGCTGAAGGGCAAGGTCACCATGCTCACGGAGCTCGCCGACTCCGTGGGACTGACGATCCTCTCGAACGGCGGCGACCCGTCCGACTTCACCGCCGACGAGTTCGGCGAGGCGGTCGATACGATCCAGAAGGCCGTCGACAGCGGTCAGATCCGCCAGTTCACGGGCAATGACTACGCCCAGCCGCTGACCAAGGGCGACATCGCCGCCGCCGTCGCATGGTCGGGCGACATCGTGCAGTTGCTCGCCGACAACCCGAAGCTCAGGTGGGCGATCCCGGAGGCCGGCGGCATGATCTGGACGGACAACATGCTGATCCCGCAGGGCGGCAGCGCGGCGACCGCTTCGACGTACATGAACTCGGTCTACGACCCGGCCGTCGCAGCGCAGATCGCCGCCTACGTCAACTACGTGACGCCGGTCAAGGGAGCGAGGGAGGAGCTCGCGAAGACCGATCCCGAGACCGCGAACAACACGTTGATCTTCCCCACCGACGACATGCTCTCGTCGGTGCACCAGTTCAGCTCGGAGGCGCTCGAGGACGAGGAGTACCAGGACACCTGGCAGAAGGTGCTCGGCGCCTGATGACGGAGACGGCCCGGGCGGGGAGCTCTCCGCCCGGGCCCGATGCACCCCGATGACGATCTTCCATCGACACCGCTGGCTCGCTCCGATGCTCCTGCTCCTGCCGGGGCTCGCCTGGCTCGCCGTGTTCTTCGCCGTCCCGCTCGGGTTCCTCGGCTACCAGTCGCTGCAGTCCGGCTCGTTCCTGAGCGGGTACTCGTTCACCTGGTCGTTCAGCAACTACACCGACGCGATCTCCGAGTACAGCGACCAGTTCATCCGGTCGTTCGTCTACGCCGGCATTGCGACGATCCTCTGCCTCCTGATCGCCTACCCGCTCGTCTACTGGATCGCGTTCCGCGGCGGGCGCTGGAAGAACCTCTTCCTCGTCGTCATCGTCGCTCCGTTCTTCGTCTCGTACCTCGTGCGGACGCTCGCGTGGCTCAACATCCTCGCCGACGAGGGCCCGGTGGTCGGCGTCCTCCGGTGGCTCCATATCCTCGCGCCGGACGGCCGCCTGCTGGCCACGGGCTTCGCGGTCGTCGCGGGGATCACCTACAACTTCCTGCCGTTCATGGCGCTCCCGCTGTACGTCTCGCTCGAACAGCTCGACGTTCGGCTCCTCGAGGCGGCCGGCGACCTGTACGCCAGCAAGCGTGCCGCCTTCATGCGCGTGACGCTGCCGCTGTCGGCGCCGGGGATCGTCGCCGGCACGTTGCTCACGTTCATCCCGGCCGCCGGTGACTTCATCAACGCGCAGCTTCTCGGGACGCCGCAGCAGAAGATGATCGGGAACGTGATCCAGTCGCAGTACCTGGAGCGGATCAACTATCCGTCCGCGGCGGCGCTCTCGTTCATCCTCATGGCGATGATCCTCGTCGCGCTCGGGTTCTACGCCAAGGTCGTCGGCACGGAGAAGCTGACCGGATGATCAGGCGCGCCCGCCACCACCTGCTGACCGTGTACGCGATGCTCGCGTTCGCGTACCTGATGCTGCCGATCGCGGTCGTGATCCTGTTCTCGTTCAACAGCCCCAAGGGCCGCTTCAACTATGTCTGGCAGGGCTTCACGTTCCAGAACTGGATCCACTGGGACGCGATGCCCGGCTTGAAGGACGCGCTCATCACGTCGCTCGAGATCGGCCTGATCTCGACGGTCGTCGCGACCATGCTCGGCACGTTCATCGCGCTCGCGCTCGTTCGCCACGACTTCCGCGGGCGGGGTGCCACGAACGTGCTGATCTTCCTGCCCATGTCAACCCCCGAGATCGTCCTCGGTGCGTCGCTCCTGACGCTGTTCATCAACCTCCAGGTGACGCTCGGGTTCGCGACGATCTTCATCGCTCACGTGATGTTCATCGTGAGCTACGTCGTGGTCACGGTGAAGGCACGCCTGATCGGCTTCGACCGGTACCTCGAGGAGGCAGCGATGGACCTCGGGGCGAACGAGTGGACGACGTTCCGGAAGATCACGCTGCCCCTGCTCGCGCCCGCCATCCTGAGCGCGGCGCTCCTCGGCTTCGCGCTCTCGATCGACGACTTCGTAATCACGTACTTCAACGCAGGCTCGACGACGACGTTCCCGCTGCTCGTTTGGGGGGCCGCGCGCGTGTCCGTGCCGCCGCAGATCAACGTCGTCGCGAGCGCGATCTTCCTCGTCGCAGTCGCGTTCATGGTCGGCAACATCCTGGTCGGCAACCGGCGCGGGCGCGAGGTCGCCGAGCCCGCGGTCCCGGCGGCGATGGCCCCGAGAGAAGGCTGAAGTGGGCCGGGGCGACCTTCAGCAGAACGCGCGAGACCACCTCTGGATGCACTTCACACGCATGGGTGGGTTCGGCGACGGCCAGGACGTGCCGATCATCGTCAAGGGCGACGGCTGCTACCTCTGGGACGCGAACGGCAAGCGCTACCTCGACGCGTTGGCAGGGCTGTTCTCCGTCAACATCGGCTACGGCTTCGGCGAGGAGATCGGCCAGGCGGCCCTCGAGCAGATGTGCGAGCTGCCGTTCTACACCAACTGGTCGTACGCGCACCCCAAGGCGATCGAGCTCGCGACCGAACTCGCCTCGCTCGCGCCCGGCGACCTGAACCGCGTCTTCTTCGTCTCGGGAGGCTCCGAGGCCGTCGAGTCGGCGTGGAAGCTCGCCCGGCAGTACTACGCGGCTCGGGGTGAGAAGCGGCTCGCGACCGCGCTCGGCGAGCCGGAGACCCGGCACGACGCGATCTTCTCGGCTGCCCGGCGAGGACCGCACCGCTACAAGGCGATCGCCCGCCACATCGCCTACCACGGGACGACGATGGGGGCGCTCTCGATCAACGGCATCCCCGCGCTGCGCGAGACGTTCGAGCCGCTCGTGCCCGAGGTGCGACACGTGCACAACACGAACCGCTACCACCGGCCGGGCGGCGAGACCGAGCAGGAGTTCACGCAGTTCCTCCTCGACGACCTCGAGCAGGCGGTTCTCGCCATGGGGCCCGAGACGGTCTGTCTCGTCCACATGGAGCCCGTCCAGAACGCGGGCGGCTGCTTCACGCCGCCCGAGGGGTACTGGGCCGGCGTGCGGGCGATCTGCGACGAGTACGACATCCTCCTCTCGGCAGACGAGGTGATCACCGCCTTCGGCCGCGTCGGGCACTGGTTCGGGTCGGAGCGCTACGACATCAAGCCGGACATCGTCACGTGCGCCAAGGGCCTGTCGTCGTCGTACGGCCCGATCGGTGCCGTGATCGCGACCGACCGCGTGATGGAGCCGTTCCTCGACGCGACGTCGGTGTACTCGCACGGCGTCACCTTCGGAGGCCATCCGGTGATGTGCGCGATCGCGCTCAAGAACATCGAGATCATGAAGCGCGAGGGCATCGTCCAGCACGTCCGCGACACGCAGGATGCCTTCCGGGCCAAGCTCGAGACCTTGCTCGATCTCCCGATCGTCGGTGACGTGCGAGGGACGGGGTTCTTCTACGCCGTCGAGCTCGTCAAGGACAAGGAGAAGAGGACGACGTTCGACGACGCCGAGTGCGAGTCGTTGCTGCGCGGATACCTCTCACCGGCGCTCTTCGAGGCCGGCCTGATCTGCCGTCAGGACGACCGTGGCGACCCGGTCGTGCAGATCTCGCCGCCTCTGATCGCGGGCGAGTCCGAGATGGACGAGATCGTCGGCACGCTCGGCACGGTCCTCGCCGAGGCGTCGAAGCGCCTGAAGCTCGGGGGATAGCTGCGGGAAGGGTACGGTTACCTCTACTGCGGCGACCCTACGGCTCGGGCAGTATCCCAGTCGGACCCGACGAGGAGGCGCATGTGGAACATGGAAACGGATCGGCGGTCGTCGTCGCGCAGGACGTGACGCGGCGCTTCGGCGCCGGCGATACGGCTGTCGATGCCCTGCGGGGCGTCTCGGTCGAGGTGCCGGCCGGAAAGCTGACCGCGGTGATGGGGCCGTCCGGGTCCGGCAAGTCGACCCTGATGCACATACTCGCGGGTCTCGACAAGCCCACGTCGGGGTCGGTAGCGGTCGCCGGCAAGGAGATCACGACGCTGGGCGACGGCGAGCTCACGAAGCTGCGTCGAGAGCACATCGGCTTCGTCTTCCAGTTCTTCAACCTGTTGCCGATGCTGAACGCGAAGGAGAACATCCTGCTCCCGCTGACGATCGCCGGCGAGAAGCCCGACGAGGCGTGGATGACCGAGCTGATCGGCTCCGTCGGGCTCGGAGACAGGCTCGGCCATCGCCCCTCGGAGCTCTCCGGCGGACAGCAGCAGCGCGTTGCGATCGCGCGAGCGCTCGTCTCCCGTCCGGACGTCGTCTTCGCCGACGAGCCGACCGGCAACCTCGACTCGAAGACGGGCGGTGAGATCCTCGAGTTGCTTCGGCACGCCGTCGAGGACATGCACCAGACGGTCGTGATGGTCACCCACGAGGCGCGTGCCGCGGCGATCTCGGACAGGGTCCTGTTCCTCGCGGACGGCAACATCGTTCGCGAGTTGTCTGGCGCATCCGTGCACGACATCTCCGCATCGATGGAAGAGATCAGCAGTCAATGATCAGGTTCGCGCTGAAGGGGATGGCGGGACGGAAGCTGCGCACCGCGCTCACGGCGCTCGCGGTGATCCTCGGCGTGACGATGGTCAGCGGTACGTTCGTCCTCACCGACTCGATCGACAAGGCGTTCGGCGCGATCTTCTCGAGTGTCTACGAAGGCACCGACGCGACGATCACGGGCAAGTCGGCCTTCGATCTCTCGGACGGGTCGGGGACGATCGCTCCGCCGTTCGACGAGTCGCTCCAGTCGGAGATAGCGGCGCTTCCCGGTGTTGCCGCGGCAATCGGCGGCGTCGGCGGCGAGGCACAGCTGATCGGGGACAACGGAAAGGCGATCGTCTTCGGGGGGGCGCCGAACCTCGGCTTCAGCGTCGACCCGACGAAGCCGGAGTTCAACACGCTCACGCTCGAAGAGGGTGCCTGGCCGGACGACGGCGAGGTCGTGATCGACATCGCGACCGCCTCGAAGAAGAATCTGGAGGTCGGCCAGTCGATCGGCGTGCAGGCAGAGGGGCCCGTCGACCAGTTCACGATCTCCGGTCTCGTGAAGTTCGGCTCGGTCGCCACGATCGGTGGCGCGACGCTCGCAGGCTTCAATCTCCCGACGGCGCAGCAGCTGTTCCGCAAGGTCGGCAAGCTCGATCAGATCCGGGTCGCCGGTAAGCCGGGTGTCTCGCCGGCCCAGCTCGTGTCCGAGATCGCCGCGATCCTGCCCGAGGGAACGCAGGTGCGGACGGGGGCCGAGCAGGCAACCGAGGACGCCAAGGGCACGGACGAGTTCATCTCCTTCCTCCGCTACTTCCTGCTCGCGTTCGGCGTGATCGCTCTCTTCGTCGGAGCCTTCGTCATCTTCAACTCGCTGTCGATCACGATCGCCCAGCGCACGCGCGAGCTCGCCACCCTGCGGACGCTCGGAGCCTCGCGACGCCAGGTGCGGTTCTCGGTCATCGTCGAATCGCTCTTCATGGGGACGATCGCATCGATCATCGGGCTGTTCCTCGGCCTCGCGCTCGCAACGGGGCTGTTCAAGCTCTTCGACGCCGTCGGGTTCACGTTGCCGAACAGCGGGCTGATCTTCGGCACGCGCACGATCGTCGTCTCGCTGTTGCTCGGGATCAGCGTGACCCTGATCGCGAGCATCATGCCGGCGTTCAAGGCGACCAGGGTGCCGCCGATCGCGGCCGTACGCGAGGGCGCGTCGATCGCGCCGGGCCGCTTTGCCCGCTTCCGGACGCCGATCGCGGCCGTGATCACGTTGCTCGGCTTCGCGGGGCTCCTGTGGGGGCTCTTCGGGCCCAACCTCGATACGACCAAGATCCTCCTCTTCATGATCCTCGGCATGGTGCTCGTCTTCATCGGCGTCGCGATGCTCTCGGCGCCGCTGATACCGGGCCTGACGGGCATCCTCGGTTGGCCCGGTGCGCGACTCGGCGGCGCCGCCGGAGTGCTTGCGCGCGACAACGCCCGGCGGAACCCGCAGAGGACAGCCTCGACCGCGGCCGCGCTCATGATCGGCCTGGCGCTCGTCACGCTCGTCGCCACGCTTGCAGGCAGCGTCGTGCAGACGTTCACGGGGGCAGTGAACGAGATCTTCATCGGGGACTACGCCATCACGGCGCAGAACAACTTCTCACCGATCCCGGTGGACGCGGCCAATGCCGCGGCCGCGGCACCAGGCGCGATCTCGGTCGGGAACGTCCGAACGGGCGAGACGCTCGTGTTCGGCTCGACCGAGTTCTCGACAGCGGTCGACGCGGGCGCGAAGGACGTGATCAAGCTCGACTGGGTCGAGGGGTCGAGCGCTGTCTTCGGTGAGCTCGGCAAGGACGGCGCCTTCGTCGACCAGGACTACGCGAAGAAGCACGACCTCACGGTCGGGTCGCCGGTCGAGGTCACGTTCGCGAACGGAACGACGAGCGCATTCGTGATCAGGGGAATCTTCGACCCCCCGTCCGGCGGCTCGCCGTTCGGCGTCGTGACGATCTCGACCGAAGCCTGGGACGCGGAGAACCCGACGCCGAAGAACGTCTATTCGTTCGTGCTCATGAGCGGCGGGGAGACGGAGGCGAACGCCGCTGCCCTCGAGAAGGCGCTCGAGCCGTTCCCGAACGCCAAGGTGGCGACGAGGAGCCAGTTCGTCGACAACCAGATATCGGGGCTGAAGTCGGTCCTCAACGTCCTCTACGTCCTGCTCGGGCTGTCGGTCATCGTCAGCCTCTTCGGGATCGTCAACACGCTCGTGCTCAGCGTCTTCGAGCGAACGCGTGAGATCGGGATGCTGCGCGCGATCGGGATGACGCGGCGTCAGACCCGGCGGATGATCCGGCACGAGAGCGTGATCACGTCGATGATCGGCGCCCTCATCGGCATCGTGCTCGGCGTCATTCTGGCCGGACTGCTGATCCTCAAGATCGACCTGATCGACTTCTCGTTCCCGACGACGCAGGTGATCGTGTTCGCCGTCGCGGCGGTTATCGTCGGCGTCGTCGCGGCGATCTTCCCGGCCCGCCGGGCTGCGAAGCTCAACCCGTTGGAGGCCCTGCACTACGAGTAGGGCGGGGAGAGACTTCAGTCTCTCCTCGGCACAGCTCTAGCTCCGCGTTCTCCGCGCGATACCGTCACGCTCGGCTGCCTCGGCGACCGCCGCCGCGACGGCCTGCGTCACGTCGCGGTTGAACACGCTCGGCATCACGTACTCCGGCCCGAGCTCGTCGTCGGCGATGACCGATGCAATCGCGTGACCCGCGGCGACCTTCATGCTTTCGGTGATCGTGCTCGCGCGCACGTCGAGCGCTCCGCGGAAGACGCCTGGAAACGCGAGCACGTTGTTGATCTGGTTCGGGTAGTCCGAGCGGCCGGTTGCGACGACCGCGACCTTGCCGGGCGGAAGATCCTCCGGCGCGATCTCGGGTGTCGGGTTGGCCATCGCGAAGACGATCGCGTCGTCCGACATTCGTGCGACTCCGTCCCTCGAGACCGCGCCGGGCATCGAGAGGCCGATGTAGACGTCGGCGCCTTCGAGGACGTCGTCCGCGGAGCCGCTCGCGCGATCCGGATTCGTCCGGCTCGCGTACGCCTCCTTGGTCGCGTCGAGGCCGTCGCGCCCCACGTAGATCGCACCTTTTCTGTCGCACCCGATCACCGTCCGGACACCCGCGTTGAGCAGGATGTCGGTGACGGCGACGCCCGCCGCACCGACTCCGGTGACCACGACCTTGACGTCGCCGATCCGCTTGCCCACGACCTTCAGCGCGTTGAGCAGCGCTGCGAGCACGACGATCGCCGTGCCGTGCTGGTCGTCGTGGAAGACCGGGATGTCGAGCTCGGCGCGGAGCCGCCGCTCGATCTCGAAGCACCGCGGGGCGGAGATGTCCTCGAGGTTGATCCCGCCGAAGCCCGGTGCTATCCCCTTGACGATCGCGACGATCTCGTCCGGATCCTTCGTATCGAGACAGAGCGGCCAGGCGTCGACGCCGCCGAACTCCTTGAAGAGGAGGGCCTTGCCCTCCATCACCGGCATCGCGGCCCGCGGGCCGATGTCGCCGAGCCCGAGCACCGCGGTGCCGTCGGACACGACCGCGACGGTGTTCTGCTTGATCGTCAGGTTCCAGGCCAACTCCGGATCGTCCGCAACGGCCCGACAGATCCGCGCCACCCCGGGCGTGTACGCCATCGAGAGGTCGTCCCGCGTCCTGACGGGGATCTTCGACTGCATCTCGATCTTGCCGCCGAGGTGCATCAGGAACGTTCGATCGGAGACGCGTTCCACCTCGACGCCCTCGGTGCCCCGGACGCTCTCGACGATGCGCGCCAGGTGCTCGGCGTCGGTTGCCTCGACCGTTACGTCGCGCAGCTTCGTTCCCTTGTCGACACGCACGAGGTCGATGGCGCCCATCGAGCCGCCCTCGTCGCCGATCGCCTTGGCGAGCCGGGCGAACGAACCGGGCGCGTTGGAGAGCCTGACGCGAATGGTTGCGCTGAACGACGCGGACAGATGGCTCATGTTCGAATCACTCCTTCTGCGGCCAGGGCCGCGATGTCCTCGGGCTCGTACCCGGCCGCACGCAGTATCTCTGCAGAGTGCTCGCCGACGGTGGGGGGACCGTACCGGTGAAGCGCCCGTTCCCCGTCGAACGACACCGGAAGCGCCGTCAGCTGGAGATCGGGGATCGACGGGTGGGGCAGAGACTGGAGGATCCCGAGCGCTTCCGTCTGCGGGGCATGCACGACATCCGCAACGTCTGCCACCGGGGCGGCCGGAACGCCGGCGGCGGACAGGCGCTGCTGCCACTCGCCGGTGTCGCGCTCTCGGAGCGTGACCTCGAGGATCGAGCACAGCTCGTCTCGGTGCGCGACCCGGTCGCGGTTCGTCCTGAAACGCGGATCGTCGACGAGGGCAGGGAGCCCGACGACGGAGCAGATCGCGGCGAACAGGCGATCGTTGCCACCGGCGATCATGAGCTCCCCGTCCCGTGTCGGAAACACCTGGTAGGGGGCCACCATCGGGAACCTCGTCCCCTGGCCGTGCGGGACGGTGCCGTCCGCCAGGTAGCCCGCGAGGTGATAGCCGATGTATCCGAGGGCCGTCTCGTAGAGCGAGACGTCGACCACCGATCCCGCACCGCTCCTGTCGCGGTCGAGCAGCGCGGCGAGGATGCCGAGTGCAGCCCACGTGCCGGTGCCCTGGTCGATCAACGAGGAGCCGACCCGGACGCCCGGGCGACCCGGCTCGCCGGTCATCGAGATGAGGCCGCCTGCCGCCTGCATGAGCGCGTCGTACCCCGGCTCGTCCTTCATCGGTCCCACGTGGCCGTACGCGCCGACCGAGCAGTAGACGAGTCGTGGGTTGCGCGCGCGGAGGGCGTCGGCCCCGAGACCGAGCTCGTCGGCGAGACCCGGCCGCAGGCTCTGGAGAAAGACGTCGGCTCCGTCGACGAGCCGCAGAAGCGCCTCGCGACCGCGTGGATCCCGCAGTGAGAGCGCGAGCGACCGCTTGCCCGCGTTGGCCGACAGGAACATCGTTCCCTCGCCGCTCCAGAACGGCGGCCCCCAGGCGCGGCCGTCATCGCCCGTGTCGGGGCGCTCGACCTTGATCACGTCGGCGCCGAGCGCCGAGAGGATCTGCGCGCAATACGGTCCCGCGATCGATGTCGTCACGTCGAGGACGACCGTCCCCGAAAGCGGTGTGTGCGCCATGGCACCCATCATGGCCGTTCAGCTCTCTGCGAGGATGCACTCATGTTCCAGATGATGGTCGACTGGGTCTCGGGCTCGAACTGGAGCTACGTGGCGGTCTTCGCGGTCGCGGTGCTCGACGCGTTCTTCCCCGTCGTCCCGAGCGAGACGATGGTCATCGTCGCCGGAACCCTCGCGGGAGCCGGCGACCTCAACGTCTTCCTCGTGATCCTGGCGGCCTGGGGCGGGGCGGTGACAGGGGACAACATCTCGTACGGCATCGGCAAGGTCGTCGGCGAGCATACGGTCAAGCGTCTCTTCCGGCACGAGAAGGCCCACAGGGGCTTCGACTGGGCCGAGCAGCAACTCGAGGAGCGAGGGAGCTACATCATCATCATCGCGCGGTTCATCCCGTTCGGCCGCACGGCGGTCACGTTCACGGCGGGGTACACCCACGGCCTCCCGTGGCACCGGTTCTTCCGCTACGACGTCGTCGCCGGCGGTGTCTGGGCGACGTACGCGACGATGCTCGGGTACATCGGTGGGAAGCGGTTCGAGGAGCAGCCGTGGAAGGGCATCCTGCTCGGGCTCGCGATCGCGTTCAGCGTGGCGTTCGCAGTCGAGTGGATCGAGGCACCGGCGGTCGAAGGGCCCCGCATCGCAGCCGTGACGCCAGGTCGCCTCGTCAGACGAGGAGCTTGACGAGCAGGACGACCGCGAGGACGAAGAGAACGAACAGCAGGAGGCCGATCGCGGCGATCGCGAGGCCGCCGAGGGCGAGGCCCATGACGGGCTTGGCGCTCACGTCGTCGCCCGTGAACGCCCTGTCGAGCTGTCGTTCGACGAACTGCTCGATTCGCTCCTCCAGTCGCTCGTCGACGCTCTTCGGCGTCTCGGTCTTGAGCGGCGGGAACGAGCGCGTGTCGTCGAGTGACAGCTCGTACAGTCGCTCGTGCTGAATGTCCTTCAGCTTCGCCTCGCCGAGGTCGACGACGTTCGCACCGTCCGGGAGGTCGTTTCCGATCAGCGATCGTGTCGTCTCGGAGAGCAGGATCTGGCCACCGTGACCGGCTCCACAGATGCGCGACGCGCGGACGACGTCGAGGCCGAGGTACCCCTCCTCGCCGACGGCGGGCTCCCCCGTGTGGAGCCCCATGCGCACGCGTACCGTCGTCTCGCCGGGCCACGGGTGATCGGCAAGGCGTCGCTGGGCGTCGACCGCGGCGCGTACGGCATCGCGGGCTCGGGGGAACGAGTAGAAGAAGGCGTCGCCCTGGGCATCGATCTCCGAGCCCCCGTTGCTTCCGAACGACTCTCGCACGATCCGCCGGTGGTCGCGCGTCACATCCGCATACGCGTCGCCCAGCTCCTGCAGCAGGCGGGTCGATCCCTCGATGTCCGTGAAGACGAACGTGACGGTTCCGGTCGGGAACGTCGACATCGGGTGATCGTATCCGCGCTGCCGGGACGCCACATCGTCTCGTGGGCGCCCCACGTAGGCTGAGATCGTGAACCACCTCGCCTCCGAGACGAGCCCGTACCTCCTCCAGCACGCGGAGAACCCGGTCGATTGGCACCCGTGGGGGAGCGAGGCATTCGAGCAGGCGCGGAACGAGGACCGTCCGATCCTGCTCTCGATCGGCTACAGCGCGTGCCACTGGTGCCACGTGATGGCGCACGAGTCGTTCGAGAGCGCCTCGACTGCCGCGGTGATGAACGAGCATTTCGTCAACATCAAGGTCGATCGGGAGGAGCGCCCCGATGTCGACGCGCTCTACATGGAGGCGACGGTCTCGATGACCGGCCAGGGAGGCTGGCCGATGACGGTCTTTCTCACTCCAGCGGGAGAGCCGTTCTACGCCGGTACGTACTTCCCGCCCGAGCCGCGCCATGGCATGCCGTCCTTCACGCAGCTGTTGCTCGCGGTCAGCGAGGCGTGGCACGCGCAGCGGGGAGACATCGTCGCCCAGGCGCAGCGGCTCGTCGAGGCCGTTGGCCGCTCGGCGCGGATCGAGCCGTCGACGGAGCCACTGACCGCCTCGCTGCTCGACGAGGCGGAGCGCGGGATCGGCCGCACGTTCGATCGCGCGAACGGCGGCTTCGGGCGCGCACCGAAGTTCCCACCCGCCTCGACGCTCGAGCTCCTCCTCCGCCGGGACTCGGCGGAGGCGCGCGAGATGGTCACGACGACGCTCGACGCGATGGCGGAGGGAGGAATGTACGACCTCGTCGGCGGGGGGTTCCACCGCTACTCCGTCGACGATCGCTGGCTCGTGCCCCATTTCGAGAAGATGCTGTACGACAACGCCCTGCTCGCCCCGACCTACCTTCACGCGTGGGTCGTGACCGGCGAGAGGCGCTACCGGGCCGTGGTGGAGGAGACGCTCGACTACGTCATCCGGGAGCTGCAACTCCCCGGCGGAGGGCTCGCGTCGGCGCAGGACGCGGACACGAACGGTGTCGAGGGTCTCACGTTCACGTGGACGGAGGCCGAGGGCGTGCCGGCCGAGCTTCTCCTTCCGTTCGAGCACGGCCGCTCGATCATCCGGGGTGAGCTCCCTGCCGCGCTTCGCGCCCGGTTGCACGAGGCCCGGGATGCGAGGCCGCAGCCCGCGCTCGACGACAAGGTGCTCGCCTCCTGGAACGGGCTCGCGCTCGCAGCGCTCGCCGAGGGCGCGCGGAGGCTCGAGCGCGACGACTGGCTCAAGGCGGCCCGCGGAGTCGGCGACTTCCTGCTCGGCCCGCTGTCAGGGGAGAACGGCAAGCTGTTCCGTTCCTGGCGCGAGGGCAAGGTGAGCGGCGAAGGCTTCCTCGACGACTACGCGAACGTCGCGCACGGGCTGCTCGAGCTGCACATTGCGACCGGGGAGCTGCGCTGGCTCGTCGAGGCTCGCCGTCTCGCGCTCCTCGCCGTCGAGCTCTTCGGCGACCCGGAGAACGGCGGCTTCTTCCTCGCACCGACCGGTGGCGAGGAGCTCGTCGCGCGCACGAAGGATCTGGACGACAACCCGATCCCCTCGGGGAACTCGATGCTCGCCCACGTCCTGCTCCGGATCGCGCGGATCTGGGGTGACGACGAGCTCGAGCGCCACGCGATATCCGTGCTTCGGCTCGTCGAGCCGATGCTGGGCCGGGCGCCGGGTGCATTCGGCTGGGCTCTGTGTGCGCTCGACCTCTGGCTCGCCCCTCCGCGCGAGATCGCGATCACCGGCTCCACCGGGAGCCCTGTGGCGCGTGCCGCGCTTGCCCCGTTCTCTCCGCGGACGGTCGTTGCGGTCGGCCCCGCGAACGGCGTTCCCCTCCTCGAGGGCAAGGGTCTCGTCGACGGCCGACCCGCGGTGTACGTGTGCGAGCGGTTTGCGTGCAGGGCCCCGGTGACGGACGCCGAGGACCTCGGCTAGCGGACAGAAAGGACGAGGTCACCCAACGCGGATCGACTACTCTCCCACGCATGACAACCATCGAGCAGACAGGTGCGGAAGACGTTGCGTGGGACCTCTCCGACCTCTACGCCTCAGGCAACGACCCGCGCATCGAATCCGACTTCGCCGAGGCCGAGGTGGCGACGGCGGCATTCCGCGACCGGTACTACGGCAAGGTCGCAGGCCTCTCGGCAGCAGAGCTCGCCGCGGCGATCGACGAGCGCGAGCGGATCGAGTCGATCGCGACGCGCGCGCTCTACTTCGCGCACCTCGAGTTCTCCACGAACATGGCGGATACCGCGCGCGGAGCCCTCGTCTCCAAGCTCGGCGAGAAGGCTGCGGGCCTCGAGACACAGCTCCTCTTCTTCGGGCTCGAGTGGGCTGCGATCGAGGACGAGCCCGCAGCCGCGATCCTGGCGGATCCGGCGCTCGACCACTGGCGCCACTGGCTTGCATCCCAGCGCGTCTTCCGGCCGTACGTTCTCAGCGAGCCGGAGGAGAAGATCCTCACGGAGAAGGCCGTGTCGGGCGTCACGGCGTGGTCGCGCCTCTACGAGGAGGTGCTCGGCGCGATGCGCGTCGACCTTCCGGGCGCCGAGGAGCCGGCCTCGCTCGAGACGGCGATGGCGAAGCTCTACGCGACCGACCGCGATGTCAGGCGGGGAGCCGCGGAGGCGGTCAGCCAAGCCCTCCAGCCGGGCCTCCGCACGCGCACCTCGATCTTCAACACGATCCTCGTCGACAAGTGGATCGACGACCGGTTGCGCGGATACCCCACCTGGATCACCTCCCGGAACCTCTCGAACGAGACGACCGACGAGGCGGTGCAGGCGCTCATCGATGCAGCCACGTCACGCTATGACGTCCCGCAGCGCTACTACCGGCTGAAGGCGAAACTGCTCGGCCTCGACCGCCTCGAGTACTACGACCGGTTCGCGCCCGTCGCCGAGGACGCGTCAAGGACGTCCTGGGCAGAGGCGCGGGACGTCGTCGTCGAGGCATACGCCGACTTCTCGAGCGACGCGGGCGACGCGGTCGAGCGGTTCTTCGACGAGGGGTGGATCGACGCGCCGGTGCGACCCGACAAGCGCCACGGTGCCTTCTGCGCCACGAACGTCCCCGGCGTGCACCCCTATGTGTTCATGAACTACACGGGTGACCGCCGCTCGATCCTGACGCTCGCGCACGAGATGGGACATGCGCTTCACGGATCGATGGCGCAGCCGCTCGGCTACTTCAACGCGTCGACGCCGCTGACGACCGCGGAGACGGCCTCGGTGTTCGGCGAGGCGCTGACGTTCAAGCGGCTGCTCGAGTCCGAGAACGATTCGCGTAAGCGGCTCGACCTGCTCACGGGCCAGCTCGAGGACGCAATCGCGACGACGTTCAGGCAGATCGCGATGAATCGCTTCGAGCATGTCACCCACACCGAGCGCCGTGAGCAGGGCGAGCTGTCGCCGGAGCGGATCAACGAGCTCTGGATCGGGTGCCAGACCGCGCTGTTCGGCGATTCGGTCGGCGTCGAAGGGTACGAGAGCTGGTGGAGCTACGTGCCGCACTTCACGAACGTACCCGGGTACGTCTATGCGTACGCCTACGGCTATCTGTTCGCGCTCTCGATCTTCCGCTCGTATCAGCGGGAGGGAGACGCCATGGTCGCTCCGTATCTCGACCTTCTCCGCACGGGAGGCTCGAAGTCGCCGGAGGATCTCGCCCGCATGGTCGGGCTCGATCTCACGGACCCGTCGATCTGGGCGAGCGGCATCGACGCCATCTCCGACGATCTCGACGAGGCCGAGGCTCTCGCGGAGGAGATCGGGCTCGGCTAGTTCCTCGTCTCGCAGTGGTCCGCCGGCAACTCGGCCGGTGGAACGCGGTGATACCGGGGCACCACGTGTGCGTCGAGCCCCGCACCACCATCGGGTGCCGGTGCGACCGTAGGGAGAATCCACGGGCAAACAAATCGACCCGCACTGGCGTCTACGTGTTGGGACAGTTAGGGTCGTCCCGGCAACCTCGTCTCGACGACGACCAGTCACGTTTCATTCACTCAAGGAGCGCTCATGCGCAGAATCACGATTCTCGCCCTCCTCGTCGTTACGGCGCTCGGCATCACGGCGTCGGCCGCGACGACGGCACCGACCGAGACGGGCATCACGGCCAAGAACGTCAAGATCGGCGGCACGTTCCCGCTCTCGGGTCCCGCGTCGCTGTACGCCACGATCCCGGTCGCGATGAAGGCCTATTTCTCGTACATCAACGCCCGCCGCGGCCCGGACGGCAAGCGCGGCGTCTACGGCCGCCAGATCGTCTGGAACTACAAGGATGACCAGTACTCGCCGGCGCAGGCAGTGCAGCTCACGCGCGGGCTCGTCGAGCAGGACAACGTGTTCGCGATCGTCGGCTCGCTCGGCACCGAGGTCAACACGGCGATCCGGCCGTACCTGAACTCGAAGAAGGTCCCGCACGTACTCGTCTCCACCGGTGCGACGACGTGGGGCGCGGACTGGAAGAAGTACCCGTGGACGACCGGCTGGCAGCCCGCCTACCAGTTCGAGGGCAAGATCTACGGCCAGGCGATCGCCCGCAACAGCCCGAATGCCAAGATCGGCGTCCTCTACCAGAACGACGACTACGGCAAGGACTACATCGCCGGGCTCGAGGAAGGCCTCGGCGCGAAGACGTCCAACATCGTCGCCAAGGAGCCGTTCGAGGTCACCGCGCCGAGCGTCGCGTCGCAGATCGCGAAGCTGAAGGCGAGTGGTGCGAAGGTGTTCGTCCTCCTCGCTACGCCGACGAAGACGATCCAGGCGTATGCGACCGCAGGAGCCCTCAAGTGGACGCCCGACGTCGTCTACACGAACTCCGTCTCGGCGACCGACACGTTCCTGACCCTCGCGAAGGCGAACGGCGGCGGCGCGCTCGTCGACAAGACGTTCACCACGCAGTACGCGAAGGATCCGGCCAGCCCGGCCTGGGACAACGATGCCGGGATGAAGCTCTACAAGCAGGTGATGGCGAAGTACTACCCGAAGGGTCGGGTCACGGACTCCCTCAACCTGTACGGCTTCGGCACCGCGGAAGCGTTCGTCGAGCTTCTCTACAAGGCAGGCAAGAACCCGACGCGTGCGTCGCTGATGAAGGCGTTCCGCAACTGGAACCAGGCGAATCCGTTCCTGCTCCCCGGAGTCAAGCAGCGGACGGACGCGAAGAGCCAGTTCCCGATCAAGTGCGAGCGGCTGGTGAAGTTCACGAACGGCACGTTCGTCCCGGTCTCGAGGATCAAGTGCCAGTAGGCGCCTGAGCCCGACTCGGGTAACTCAAGCACGACCGACGGGGCCGGCATCACCGGCCCCGTCGGCGTCTTCCGCCGCACTCGCGCTCCGGCCCTCCTGCAGCCGATAGCGCTGCCAGTACCCCTCCATCGTCGTCATGCGGGTGGTGCGGTGGGCGAGGTCCGGTGGGCTCACGTTGACCGCGCGGACGATCCAGGCGTCGCCGACGTCCAGGATGTTGACGCATCCCGGCGCCTGCTCGAAGTGACCGAGGAACATCCGCTCGCCGGTGAGCGCGTGCGAGAGGATTGCGCGGTTGACGGCTCCGTGCAAGACGAGCAGCACCGTGTCCCAGGTCTCGCCCGCCAGAAGCCGCTCGAGCCCGGGGATGACACGGTCGAAGAGCTCGCCGATCGTCTCGCCGCCGAGGAAGCGCTTCTCGTTCGGGACGACGCCCCGGAACGCGTGCACGAAGGCTTCCTCGAGCTCGTGCTGAGGGATGGATGACAGTCGCGCACCGCGGATCTCGCGGAGCTCGGGCCACACCTCGACGGCACGCCCCGGCGCGACCAGCCCTGCGGTCTCCATCGTTCGGGGAAGCCCGCTCGCGATCACACGGTCGAAGACGATGCCCTCCAGGAGCTCGCGTGCCGCGTCCGCCTGCGCGCGGCCCTCGTCGGTCAGCGGCACGGAGTCCGGGTCGACGGGTCGACCGGCGTCGTCGAAGTACGCGACCGCACCGTGCCGCATGAGGTAGATCCGGCGCCGACCCGTCCCCGCGCCTCCCTGCGTCAACCCGTGAGCTCCGCGAGCGCCTGCAGCGCCTCCGGCTGCCGTGCCTGCAGGACGAGCGTCGTCACGTCGCTCTCGCGCCAGGCGGCGAGCCGGTCGGCGATGCGGGCACGGTCGCCCACGAGAGCGATCTCGTCGACGAGCGCGTCGGGGACGGCCGCGATCGCCTCGGCCCGCCGCCCGGAGAGGTAGTGCTCCTGGATCGCCTCGGCCTCGGCCTCGAACCCGTACCGTGCCGCGAGCCGCGTGTAGAAGTTCTGGCCGCGGGCGCCCATGCCACCGACATAGAGGGCGACCATCGGCTTGAGGAAGTCGCGGCATGCCCGCACGTCGTCGGCCATGACGACGGGCACGAGCGGAGCGAGGTCCCAGTCCGCTGGCCGTCCGCCGCGCCGCGCGAAACCCTCCTCGAGGGCCGGGCCGTGGACGCGAGGGGCGCGCTCGGGCGAGAAGAAGATCGGCAGCCAGCCGTCGGCGATCTCGGCCGTCAGTGCGACGTTCTTCGGCCCGATCGCGGCGAGATAGATCGGCACCTCGTTCCTCAGTGGGTGCACGATGATCTTCAGAGGCTTGCCGAGGCCCGTTGCGCCCGGGCCGCTGTACGGGATGTCGTAGTGCTCCCCGTGGTGCTCGAGCGGCTCCTCTCGACGCAGGATCGTGCGCACGATCTCGACGTACTCGCGCGTCCGCGTCAGCGGCTTGCCCCAGGCCTGGCCGTGCCAGCCCTCGGCAACCTGCGGTCCCGACGTGCCGAGGCCGAGGAGGACGCGGCCACCGGAGAGGATGTCGAGCGTCGCGACGGTCGTCGCCGTCGCCGCCGGCGAGCGGGCAGGCATCTGCATGATTCCGCTCGCCACCGCGATCCGCTCCGTCGTCGCCGCGATCCAAGCCATCGGCGTGACGGCGTCCGTCCCGTAGGCTTCGGACGTCCAGACCGAGTGGAATCCGAGCCGGTCTGCCTCCTGCGCGAGGGCGATGCCGCCGACCGGGTCGTCGTACCCGAGTTGCAGAGCGAGGCGCATATGAACGATCCTACTCGTGTGACGTCCCTCTTTCCTCCGGCCTTCGTCGAGAAACGCTCGCACTACCGCGAGTTCATGCAGCAGCACGTGCTTCCGAACGAGGGCGTGCTCGACCGGGAGGGCGACGAGGCAGAGCAGCTGATCGCGAGCCTGCAGGAGAGGGCGAGAACGACGGGCCTCTGGGCGCCGCACGTTCCTCCCGACGCCGGCGGGACGGGCGCGGGCTTCCTCTACTACGCCTGCCTGAACGAGGAGATCGGCCGCTCGCGCTGGGCGCAGCTCGTCTTCGGCTGCCAGGCACCCGATGCCGGGAACGCCGAGATCCTCCATCACTTCGGCTCGCCCGACCAGAAGGTGCGCTTCCTCGAGCCGCTCGTCTCCGGTCGCGCCCGCTCGTTCTTCTCGATGACCGAGCCCGACGTGGCCGGCTCCGACCCGACCCTGTTGCAGACGCGAGCGGTTCTCGACGGCGACGAGTGGGTGATCGACGGGCACAAGTGGTTCTCGAGCGGCGCCGACCGATCGACCTTCGGGATCGTGTTCGCGATCACCGATCCCGAGGCGAGTACCTACGCAAGAGGGACCATGATCCTCGTACCGACCGAGACACCGGGCATCGAGATCACGCCGACCGCCGTGATGGGCCATCGCGGACGCGGCTGGAACACGCATTGCGAAGTGCGCTACAGCGGCGTTCGCGTTCCTGTCGCGAACACGCTCGGCAATCGCGGTGAGGCGTTCCTGCTCGCGCAGAAGCGCCTCGGCCCCGGGCGGATCCACCACGTCATGCGCTGGCTCGGGCAGATGCAACGCGCCTTCGACCTCATGTGCTCGTACGCGCTCGAACGGGAGGCATTCGGCGGACCGCTGGCCGACAAGCAGACGGTGCAGAACTGGATCGCAGACTCCGCGGCAGAGATCCAGGCGTGCCGTCTCCTGACGATGGACGCGGCCCGCAAGATCGACGAGGGCTCCGAGGCGCGAGTCGAGGTGTCGCTGCTCAAGTTCTACGCCGCCCGCGTGCTGAACGAGGTGATCGACCGGGCGATCCAGGTACACGGCGCCCGGGGCCTCACCGACGCCACGCCCCTCGCCGAGATGGCGATGCAGGCGCGGGCCGGACGAATCTACGACGGGCCGGACGAGGTGCACCGCATGGTGGTCGCACGCCGGATCCTCAAGAGCTACGCCGCCGGCGAGAACTGGGAGTTCTCCTAGGCAGCCGCCGCCAAGCGCGTGAGCCCGAGGAGTCAGTGCTCGAAGTCGGGCGGCGCGACCGCGAGACCTTCGGGCGTCTTCGCGCCGGGAACGTTCGCGAACCGGAAGTCGACCGGTTCTCGTCCGGGCTGCACGGCCCATGCGTGACCCGTCTGTCCCGAGCAGAGAGCCAGCCAGACGGCGGCTGCTACGTCGCTCGCCTCGACGAGCGGGAACCGCGCGCTCTCGATGGCCTCACGCGCAGCACCGGTCAGCATGGGTGTATCGGCGATGCCCGGGCAGACGGCGTTGATCGAGATTCCGCGTGCCGCGAGTGCGGGGGCGACGCTGCGGACGAGACCGACGACTGCGTGCTTGCTGGCGGCGTACACCGGGTCGGAAGGCATCGCGGTCAAGCCGGCGAGCGAGGCTGTGGCGACGATCCGGCCTCCTTCCGGCATGACCCGGGCCAGATGCCGGATCCCCAGGAAGACGCCGTCAACGTTGACCGCCATCGCCCGGCGGTAGCTCTCGAGGGGTATCGCAGCCGGGTCCGAGCCCCCGCCGAGGACACCGGCGTTGAGGCAGGCGACGTCCAGCGGCCCGATCGCCTCCCACTGCTGCGGATCGGTGACGTCGAAGCCGGTCGTCAGGTCGAGGACGTCGACGTCGAAGCCTTCGCTGCTCAGGCAAGACACGATCGCGGCGCCGAGTCCGGATGCCCCCCCGGTGACGAGCGCCTTCACGGGACGAGCACGACCTTGCCGGTCGAGTGCCGTTCCTCGATCAGTTGGTGCGCACTCGCCGCGTCCGCGAGCGGGAAGCTCGCACCGACGATGGGGTGCAGGGCCCCGGCGCCCCACAGACGCAGGAGCTCGAGGGCGGCATCCCGGACGAGCGCAGGCTCCCGCCGCATCAGCCGGCCGAGGTAGAAGCCCTGTACGCCGACGTTTCGCCCCACGAGGAGCGCTGGATCGAGAGCGGGCCAGAGCCCGGCGGCGAAGCCGATCGCGATGACCGACCCGAGAGGGCGCAGCAAGCGATATCGAATCCGCGAAGACCTGGCCACCGACGGGGTCGATGACGACGTCGACGGGCTCGACCTCCGCGAGTTGCCCGTAGGTGACGACCTGGACGGCTCCGAGGCTGAGCGGCAGCTCGGCTTTCGCCGTCGAGCCCACGGTCGCGACGACCTCGGCGCCGAGGTGGCGAGCGGCGACGACCGCCGCGCTCCCGACCCCTCCCGCAGCCGCGTGGACGAGGACGCGCGTGCCGGGGCCGACGCGGGCCTGCACGGTGAGCGGGATCCACGCCGTCAGGTAGGCCATCAGGAAGCTCGCACCCTCCTCGAACGATGCGCCCTCGGGGAGGTCGAACGTCCACTGGTCGTCGAGCGCAACCTGTTCGGCGTACCCGCCGCCGGTCGCGAGGACGAGGCCGAGGACACGGCGGCCGTCCGCGGTCGTGCCGGCGACCTCGGTGCCGGGCACCCACGGGAGGTCGGGCATCTGCGGGTAGAGGCCGCGACGGACGAGGATCTCGAGGAAGTTGATCGCAGAGGCCCTGACGTCGACGATGACCTGCCCGGCTTCCGCGGCGGGCGCCGGGATGTCGCGCACGACGAGCTCCTCGGAGCCCCCGATCCCCTCGAGGACGACGGCCTTCATCAGCGGCCGGAGAACGTGGGCGCGCGCTTCTCGACGAACGCTGCCACGCCCTCCTGCCCGTCCTCGCTCAGGAGACAACGACGGAACGCGTCGGCCTCTCGTCGCAGGCCCTCCTCGAGCGAGAGATCGCGGGTCGTTCGGGCGAGCTCGCGAACGACGGCTATCGCGTGCGGCGACTGTGCGGCGAAGCCCGCGGCGATCGCCGTCGCTGCCGCGATCAGCTCGTCGGCCGGCACGACGCGCTCGACGAGGCCCCAGGCGTACGCGGTCTCGGCGTCGATGAACTCCCCGCCCAGGTTCAGAAGGTTGGCCCGGCCGATGCCGATCAGCCGTGGCAGGCGCTGGGTGCCGCCGCCGCCCGGAATCAGACCGAGCTTGATCTCCGGCTGGCCGAGCTTCGCGTCCTCCGAGCAGATGCGCACGTCGCAGCACATCGCGAGCTCGAGCCCGCCGCCGAGGCAGTACCCCTGGATCGCCGCGACGAACGGGATCCGGGCTGCGTCCATCCGGTGGCCGACGAGTGAAGCCCGCGGGCCGCACCGCCCTCTGCGGCGCCGCTCTCGCGGAGCGCCGGGAACTCCTTGATGTCCGCTCCCGCGACGAACGCCCGCTCACCCGCGCCGCGGAGGACGACCGCGCGCGTCTCGGGGTCGGCGTCGAGCCGCTCGACCTCGGCCTCGAGCTCCTGAACGAGCGCGGTGGCGAGCGCGTTCATGGGGGGGTTGTCGATCGTGACGAGCGCGACCGCTCCCTCGTGCTCGGTCGTGATGAACGTTCCCACTGTTCCTCCTCGGTATGGCGAAAACGGCGTCTAGGAGAACTGTGCTCGGAGTGCCGTCTTGCGGAATTTCCCGACGGCCGTCTTCGGGATCTCGTCGACGGCCTCGAACCGCTCCGGCAGCCACCACTTCGCGAAGTGCGGCGCCAGGAACTCGCGGAGTTCGTCGCCGTCGGCCGTCTGGCCCTCCCGGAAGACGACCACGGCCAGCGGGCGCTCGGACCATTTCTCGTCGGGAACGGCGATCACGGCCGCCTCCGCAATCGCCGGATGCCCCATCAGCGCGTTCTCGAGAGCGACGGTCGAGATCCACTCGCCGCCGGACTTGACGAGGTCCTTCGAGCGATCCTTGATCTCGACGTAGCCGTTCGGCTCGATCGTGACGATGTCCCCGGTCTTGAACCAGCCGTCCTCGGTCCAGCGGTCTCCCGCCTCGGGCGCCTCGTAGTACGACGATGAGATCCAGGGCCCGCGGACCTCGAGCTCGCCCATGGTGGCGCCGTCCCAGGGCACGAGGCCCTCCTCGGCGCGGGCGCGGATCTCGACGAGTGGTGCCGGAAGGCCCTGCTTGGCGCGGTAGGCGTACTGCTCGTCCTCCGGGAGCGCGAGCTCGCGGCTCGAGAGGGCGGAGATCGTCCCCATCGGAGCCATCTCGGTCATGCCCCAGGCGTGCACGATGTGCAGCCCGTGGCGCTTCTCGAACCCCTCGATCATCGTCTGGGGGGCGGCCGCGCCCCCGACGATCATCGAACGCAGCCGGGAGACGTCCCACTTGTCGGGCTGGGCGTCGAGGAGTTGCAGGATGCCCATCCAGATCGTCGGCACGCCCGCGGTGACGGTGACCTCCTGCTCGACGAACGCGTCGAGCAAAGAGGTTGGATCCATGTGCGGCCCCGGGAAGACCTGGTCCGAGCCGACGAGCGTGCAGGTGAACGGGAAGCCCCACGCGTTCGCGTGGAACATCGGTACCACCGGCAGCACGACATCGGCTTCGGCGATCCCGAGCGAGCTGGACTGCGTCGACGCGAGCGAGTGGAGCACGATCGCTCGGTGCGAGTAGACCACTCCCTTGGGCTGCCCTGTCGTGCCGCTCGTGTAACACATCGCGGCGGCCGAGCGCTCGTCGATGTTCCGGTACGAGAATGCCTCCGGGTCGGCGGTCGCGAGCAGCTCCTCGAAGTCGATCGCTCCGGGAGGCGTCTCTCCTGCGCCGATCGCGACCACGTGCTCGAAGCCGACGCGATCCTTGAACGCCTCGACCAGCGGCCAGAGGGTCTTGTCGGCGATCAGCACACGATCTCCGGCGTGCGTCGCGATGTACGTGAGATCGTCGGGGTGAAGCCTCAGGTTGAGCGTGTGGGTGACGAACCCGCCGATCGGCGCGCCGAGGTACGTCTCCATGTGCTCGTGATGGTTCCACGCGAACGTGGCGACCCGATCGCCGTCGACGAGCCCGAGCTCGTTCCGGAGGGCAAGGGCGAGCTGCTTGGCGCGGCGGGCGAAGTCGGTGTAGGTGTACGTGTGCCAGCTCTTGTCCGGGAGCCGGCTCGCGATCTTCTTGTGACCGAACAGCTCCTCGCCGCGACGGAGGATCGCAGCAACATCGAGCTCGTAGTCCATCGTCAGTCCCTGCATCTCACTCCCCGTCGTCGAGTAGATGGGCAGCCACCTCGGAGCGAAGCTGCGCCCCGGACGCCTCCCAGGCTTGAATCCAGAGTGCGCGCTTGTACAGCCGGTGGAGGACGTGCTCCCACGTGAAACCGATCCCGCCGTGAACCTGGATCGACCGCTCGCACGCTGCGACCGCCGCGTCGGCGCAGTGTGACTTGGCCGCCGCCGCTGCGATCGTCGCGCGGCCGTCTCCCTCGGCGATACACCAGGCGGCGAAGAGGGCGAGCGACCGCCCGAGCTCGAGCTCCATGAGCGTCGTCGCGAGCGGATGCGAGATCGCCTGATAGGTGCCGATCGGCTTCCCGAACTGCTCGCGCTCCTTGGCGTAGTCGACGGCGAGCTCGAGCGCCCGCGAGCCGACACCGCACGCCTCGAGCGACAACGCGGTCAACGACCGCGTGCGCATCTCCGGCACCAGGGCGGAGCTCGCGAGCCTGCGTCCCGGCTCGCCGCCCGAGACGACGCCGAGGGGCCGCGTCTCGTCGTTCGTCGACAGCACCTCGCGGTCGGCGCCCTCGAGCTCCCAGATCGAGTCGCCGCCGACGCACGCGACGCGGGCCGCCGTGTCGAGGTCGGCGACGAGCGGACCGGTCGCCAGCGTCCAGCTCGCTTCACCCCGTGCCACCTCACCCTGGAGGTCGGGTGGTAGGGCCGGCAACACGACGCCGACCGTCGACCAGTACGGCGCGTGCGTGAGCGCCCTTCCCATCTCCTCGAACAGGATTGCCTCCTCGAGGAATCCGAGCCCGGCGCCGCCGTCGGCCTCGCCGACCGAGACCCCTGTCCAGCCGAGTTCCGCGAGCTCCTGCCACGACGGCTCGGGGTGCGTGGCGAGAAACGCCCGTGCCTGGGCACGGAGCTCTTCCTGCTCGGGGGTGAACGAGAAATCCACTACCGCGACCTCGGGAGGCCGAGCACCCGCTCGGCGATGATGTTGCGGAGGATCTCCGACGTTCCCGCCTCGATCGTGTTGCCGCGGCTGCGGAGCTGCGCGTACTGCCAGTAGCCACCGTACGGCGCGTTTTCGGCGAGAAGCTGGGCGTCGGGACCGAGGAGCTCGAGCGCGAGCTTCGTGACTCGCTGTGCCGCCTCGGACCACTGCTGCTTCAGGATCGAGCCCTCGGGGCCGGGAACGCCGGTCTTCATCAGAGCCGACAGCGATCGGTACGCCGTGTAGCGGAGGCCCTGCAGCTCGATCCACTCGCGGGCGATCGCGTCGCGCTGTAGCGGTGTCGCGCCGCGGTCACGCGCGAGCTCGATCAGCTTTCCCACCATCACCTCGAGTGCCGCGGTCAACGCGAAGCCGAGCGTGCCGCGCTCGTGGAGGAGCGTCGTCATCGCGACCTGCCAGCCGCCGCCGATCTCGCCGATCACGTTCTCGACGGGCACCTCGACGCCGGTGAAGAAGATCTCGTTGAACTCCGCCTCACCCGTGATCTGGCGAAGTGGCCGCACCTCGACGCCGGGCGACTTCATGTCGACGATGAGGTACGTCAACCCCGCATGCCGCTGCGAGTCGGGGTCGCTGCGCGTGACGAGAATGCACCAGTCCGCGATGTGGGCGTACGACGACCACACCTTCTGCCCGTCGACGACGAAGTGGGGTCCCTCGAGCCGGGCGCTCGTGCGTACGGCGGAGAGGTCGGACCCGGCATCGGGCTCGGAGAAGCCCTGGCACCAGATCTCCTCCGCCGAGAGGATGCGCTTCAGGTGGCGCGCTTTCTGCTCCTCGCTCCCGAGGGCGATGATCGTCGGGCCGGCCATACCGAGCCCGATCACGCCGAGATGGGGTGGTGCCTCGGCCCGCGCCGTCTCCTCGAGGAAGATCGCCTGGTAGCTGTAGGGCTTGCCGCCGCCTCCGTACTCCCTCGGCCACGTGAGGCCGATGTAGCCCGCGTCGTAGAGGGCGCGGCTCCAGTCGCGGATCGAGCTGTCCGAGTAGCGTTCCTCACCGCCACGGTGGCCACGCAGGTCGGACGGTACGTTCGCCTCGAGCCAGGCGCCGAGCTCCGCGCGGAAGGCCGCCTCGTCCGGAGTATCGCGGAGGTTCATTGCAGGTGATCCTAGAGGGTTCCTGCCCGACAGACCAACGCACCTGCGCTTAACCGTCCGTTCACTCTGGCCGTGGGCGGTCTGTCTAGGCTGACTCGAAGGCCCGAAGCCATCGCAAAGGAGGAGCCCGATGTCTACCCCCGAGATCCCCCCGGCCTCTGTGTCCGCCGACCAGCGTGGCCAGCTGGAAGAGGCCCTCGTCGAGATCAAGCGGGTGATCGCAGGGCAGGACGAGATGCTGGAGCGCGTCCTCGTGTGCCTCGTCGCGGGAGGGCACCTCCTGATCGAAGGCGTGCCGGGCCTCGCCAAGACGCTCACGATCAAGACCACCGCCGCCGTCCTCGGCGGCAGCTTCCGGCGCGTCCAGTTCACGCCCGACCTCGTGCCCAGCGATCTCGTCGGGACGAGGATCTACCGGCCGGATTCGGGCAGCTTCGACACCGAAGAAGGCCCGGTGTTCTGCAACTTCCTCCTCGCAGACGAGATCAACCGCGCTCCCGCAAAAGTCCAGTCGGCGTTGCTCGAGGTGATGCAGGAGCGGCAGGTGACGATCGGCCACGACACGCTCCTCGTTCCCGATCCGTTCCTCGTCATGGCGACGCAGAACCCGATCGAGTCCGAGGGAACCTACCCCCTGCCCGAGGCGCAGGTCGACCGCTTCATGCTCAAGGTCATCGTCGGGTACCCGAGCCGTGACGAAGAGCTGACGGTCGTGCAACGGTCGCTCGTCGACCCCGTCGCGGTCCGACAGGTGCTCGAGATCGTGGCGTTGAAGCAGCTGCAGCGCGCGGTGCTCGAGGTCTACGTCGACCCGTCGATCGTCGCCTACGCCGTGTCGCTCGCCGAGGCCACGCGCGACCCGGCCGCCTTCGGGCTGCCCGAGATCGCAGGGCTCGTCGAGTACGGTGCGAGCCCTCGCGGGCCGATCTCGCTCGTGCAGAGCGCCCGCGCGCTCGCTCTGATTCACGGCCGGGACTACGTCCTCGGCACCGACGTCCGCTCGCTGGCACGGGACGCGCTTCGGCATCGCCTCGTGCTGACGTACCGTGCGCTCGCCGAGCAGCGGACGGCGGACGACGTGCTCGAAGCCGTTCTCGAGGCGGTCGCGGCGCCGCCGCTCGAGCTCGGGCGGCCGGTCGCCGCGTGAGCCCACTGCGGGCATTCGGAGTCGTCGAGACGCCGGAGCGCCCCGGCCCCGGGCCGATGCCGGAGCCGCTGCTTCGGGCGCTCGAGCTCTCCATCGGCCGTCGCGTCGACGGCCTCCTGGCCGGTGATCATCGCTCGAGCCTGCTCGGGCGCGGGAGCGAGCTCGCGCAGGTGCGGCCCTACGTTCCCGGCGACGACGTGCGCCTGATCGACTGGAACGTGACCGCGCGGACCCGTGAGCCGCACATCCGCGTGCAGCTCGCCGAGCGCGTGCTCGTCACCTGGGTCGTGCTCGACCGGACGCCGTCGATGGACTTCGGGACGGCCGACCGGCGCAAGGCCGATGTTGCCCTCGGCGCCGCTCTCGCGCTCGGGCACGCGGCGAGCGCGCGCGGGAACCGCGTCGGTCTCGTGCCGTTCGGCGCCGGCAGCGCCGTGCCCCTGCCTCCGCGGCAGGGTCGCACGGGGCTCGTCGGCCTCCTGCTCGCGCTCGGTGACGAGAGCGCCGCCGGCGGCGTTGCCGCGGATCTGCGGCCGGCGCTGACGACACTCGCTGCGGTCGCACGGCAGCGGTCGTTGATCGCGGTCGTGTCGGACTTCCGCGGCCCGCGCGACTGGAGGCCGCAACTCGTGGATCTCGCTGGCCACCACGATGTGCTCGCCGTGGAGATCCGCGATCCGCGCGAGGATCATCTCGTCGACGTCGGCGAGGTCTGGTTCTCGGATCCGGAGTCCGGGGCGCGGCTGCGCGTCGATACCGGCGATCCCAACCTGCGCGCACGCTTCGCCGAGGCTGCGGCCCTCGACCGTCGCGATGTCGCGGCCGATCTCACGACCGCGCGCGCCTCCCACGTGGTTCTGTCCACTGCCGGCGACTGGCTCCGTGCGCTCGCCGCCCACCTCGGAGGCAGGCGCCGATGACGTTCGGAACGCCGGTTGCGCTCCTCGCATTGCTGATCCTCCCTCTCCTCGTCGTGATGCTCGTCGTCGGCGAGCGGCGCAGGAGATCCCAGGCTGCGGCGTTCGGGACGCCTGCGCTCCTCTCGGGCTCGTTGCCCGCACCGCGGCGGATCCGACGCCTGCTGCCCTTCGCAATTGCCATCGTCGCGCTTGCGACCCTCATCGTCGGCGTTGCGCGGCCGCGCGCGACGCTCTCCGTCCCCGACCGGTCGGCCACGGTCGTGCTCGCCCTCGACGTTTCCCGCTCGATGTCGGCGACGGACGTCGAGCCTTCCCGCCTCGCCGCTGCCCTCTCTGCCGCGCGTGCGTTCCTCGACGTGGCGCCGAGTGACTATGCGGTCGGGATCGTCACGTTCTCGACCGCGGCGTCGGTGGTGCTCACGCCGACGACAGATCGCGATGCCGCCTACGAGGCGCTCGACCAGATCCGGCTCGGCTCGGGAACGGCGATCGGCGATGCGATCGATCGCTCGGTCGCAGCAGCGCGCTCCGGTCTCGCCCCCGGGCAGCCGCTGCCGGCGGATGCTCCCCCGGCGACGGTGGTGCTGCTCTCGGACGGCGAGCAGACGTCGGGCACGAGGACGCCTCAGCAAGCTGCGGAGGACGCGAAGAAGCTCGGAGTTCCGGTCAATACGGTGGCGCTCGGCACGGCCGACGCCGTCGTCATGGTGCCGCTGCCGAACGGCCTCGAGGAGCGGGTCACGGTCACCCCGGATACGAAGACGCTGGAGGAGGTCGCGCGGATCACCGGAGGTCGCTTCACCGCCGCGCCGACCGCCGAGCGTCTCGAGGAGGTCTATCGCGACCTCGGCGGGCGGCTCGGGAAGAAGCGAGAGCAGCGCGAGGTCACGGCCGCGTTCGCAGGCGTCGGAGCGGTGCTGCTCCTGGTCGCTTCGGGGCTCTCCGTGGCCTGGACGAGGAGACCGCTGTGAGAGCCCCCTTCGCCTGCGCGCCACTCGCGATCGTTCTCGTGGCCGTTTTGTCGGTGATCGCCGCGCCCGCGGCAGGTGCAGCCGACGAGTGCCAGGGCCTGCGCGTCTGTCTACCGCTCGCAGGCCCGTGGGTCGTGGTTCCGGCGGGTGGCGTCGCGTACGAACTGGCCTGCCCGGCAGAGGGATACATCGTTGCCGGGACGGACGCGCGCGTGGCGACCCGGGACGTCGATGTGTCGTTCCGCGGGGAATCGGGGAGCCCGGTCGGGCCCGGTGTCACGACGCGGCAGAGCGTCGTCTTCGAGGCCGTCCGGACGCGAGCCGGAGCAGGACCGTCGAGCTTCAGGCCGTTCATCGGGTGCATTCCCACTCAGGGAGGCGGCGGACGGGCGCTCACCTCCGTCTCGGCCCCATCACCGGGGGTGAAGCCGTCGCAACCTGTCCGGAGCGTGCTCGTGTCGCGGAAGGTGCGACGCCGCTCGTTCGTCGTCCGCGTGGTCTGCCCGTCCGGAACGCGGCTCGTCGGCTCCTCGCACGCGGTCGCCTTTCGGCAACCGCTCTCGCCTTCCGGCGCGATGCTCACTGCCGTCCGCGTCACGCGCGCCGTCGCCGACCGGGCGCTCGTCGCGAGCGTCAGGTCGACATCCGCGGCCGGGTCGCGCGCCGAGGTGCAGGTCCGCGCGTTGTGCGCGAGGGTGTCGTGAGCTTCGCGTCGCCGCTGCTCCTCGTCACGCTCGCCGTTCCCGTCGGCGCGTTCCTGGCGTATCTGTGGATCGAGCGGAAGCCACCGAGCGGTGCGATCTCGTTCCCGAACCTGGCCGTCCTCGCGAGCGTTGCCGGCAGGTCGAGTTGGAAACGCCACCTCGTTGCGGCTCTCCTCCTCAGCACGCTCGCGCTCCTGTGCATCGCGGTCGCCCGCCCGCGTGTCGTCGCCGCCGCACCGGTCGATCGCGCAACGGTCGTCCTCGTCGTCGACGTCTCCGTCTCGATGAACGCCGTCGATGTCGTGCCCAGCCGGCTCGAGGCAGCGCGAACGGCGATCGGGTCCTTCGTCGACCGCGTCCCGTCGCAGGTCAGGATCGGCCTCGTCGCGTTCTCCGACGATCCCGTCGTGCTCGCCTCTCCGACGACCGACCGGGAGCAGGTTCGCACCGCGATCGCCGCTCTGTCGCCCGGGTACGGAACCGCGATCGGCGATGCCGTCGCACGCGGCGTCGATCTCGTTCAGCTCTCGACCGGCGAGGGCGGTGCCACGACCGGCGCCCCGACGAAAGCGGGGGCGATCGTCCTGCTGTCCGACGGTGCCCAGACCCGCGGGATTCTCGATCCGTTGCAGGGTGCGGATCTGGCGCGGCAGGCCGGTATCCCGGTCCATACGATCGCGCTCGGGACGCTCGAGGGGACGGTGACGGTCAGCCGTGGCGGTGTCGACACCGTCGTCCCCGTTCCGCCCGATCGGCTGACGCTCGCGCGGATAGCGGAGGCGACGGGTGGGACGACGTTCGAGGCGACCGACGCGGATCGACTTGCGGCCGTCTACGAGAAGCTCGGCAGCGTCGTCGCGACCAAGGACAGGCCGCGCGAGGTCACGGCCGGCTTCGTCGTCGCTGCGGCGACGTTCCTCGCGGCCGCGATCGGCCTCGCCGGGCTGTGGGCGCCTCGGCTGCCGTGAGCCGATGAGGGTCGATCGGGCAGCTTCCGGCCGCGCAGGGCAGTAGGCTCCCTGATTCAGTGGCTACGTTGCTCGCGGTTGAAGGGATCACCTTGCGATTCGGAGGAATCGTCGCCCTCGACGGCGTCTCGTTCGAGGTCGAATCGGGGCAGATCTCCGGTCTGATCGGCCCGAACGGCGCGGGCAAGACGACAGCCTTCAACGTCATCACCCGCCTCTACACGCCGGACGATGGTCGGCTCGAGCTGGACGGACGGTCACTCCTCCAGACCGCGCCGCACCGCGTCGTACGTCGTGGGATCGCGCGGACGTTCCAGAACATCAACCTCTTCAAGTCGATGTCGGTCCTCGAGAACGTGCGCGTCGGCGCCCACGCGCTCGGCCGCCGCGGCGGAGAGGCGGAGGCCCTCGCCACGCTCGACTACGTCGGCCTCGCAAGCCGCGCGCATCAGGCTGCGGCCGAGCTCCCCTACGGCATCCAGAAGCGCGTCGAGCTCGCGCGCGCACTCGCCGCGAAGCCGCGACTGCTCCTGCTCGACGAGCCGGCCGGCGGGCTCAACAACGAGGAGGTGGAGGAGCTCGGCGACTTCATCCTGCGGGTGCGCGACGATTACGAGCTCACCGTTCTCCTCGTCGAGCACCACATGAGCCTCGTGATGCGCATCTCCGACCATGTCAACGTCCTCAGCTTCGGCCGCAAGATCGCCGACGGGACACCCGAGGAAGTGCGCACGAACCCGGACGTGATCGAGGCCTACCTCGGAAGCGACGACGACGACCAATGAGCACGCTGCTCGAGCTTCGCGATGTCGAGGCCCGCTACGGGCCGGTGCAGGCGCTCCGCGGCGTCTCGATCGACGTCCCCGATGGAGCCGTGGTCGCGGTGCTGGGTGCGAACGGCGCCGGCAAGACGACGACTCTCCGCGCGGTCTCCGGCACGGTCAAGCGCAGTGGCGAGATCCTGCTCGACGGCAAGCTGCTGCGTGGAGGCCCGGAGGCGGCGGCGAAGGCCGGGATCGCCCACGTTCCCGAGGGCCGCGGCACGTTCACCGACCTCTCGGTCGTCGAAAACCTCCGGCTCGGGGCGTACACGCGCCGTGACCGCTCGGTGAAGGCGGACATCGCCAGGATGGCGGAGTACTTCCCCTGGATCAGCGAGCGCGGCGACCAGCCGGCAGGCACGCTTTCGGGCGGCGAACAGCAGATGCTTGCGATCGCGCGGGCGTTGATGGCGCGACCGCGGCTCCTGATGCTGGACGAGCCGTCGCTCGGTCTCGCGCCGCTCATCGTCCGTGAGATCTTTCGCATCGTGCGAGACCTCAACGAGAAGGAGGGCCTGACGGTTCTCGTCGTCGAGCAGGATGCGCGGGTCGCGCTCAACGTGGCGTCAAGGGCCTACGTGCTCGAGGTAGGGACCGTCGCCGTCTCGGGTGCGAGTGCCGAACTGAAGGCAGACGATGCCATCCGGCGGAGCTACCTCGGATACTGATGGCCGACTTCTTCCAACAGGTCGTTTCGGGTCTCGCCGCCGGTGGCATCTACGGGGCGCTTGCGCTCGCCCTCGTCCTCATCCACCGCGCAACGGGCGTGATCAACTTCGCACAGGGCGAGATGGCGACGTTCTCGACCTACATCCTGTGGACGCTGACGACGAATCACGGGGTCTCGTACTGGCCCGCCTTCGCGATCACGCTCCTCGTCTCGTTTGCCGGCGGCGTCGGGATCCACCAGACCGTGATCCGGCCTGTCGAGCGAGGCTCCCAGATCCGCGTCGTGATCGTCACGATCGGGTTGCTGCTCGGCCTGAACGGGCTGATGACCTGGATCTGGACAGGCGAGGTTCGTGCGGTCGATAGCCCGTTTGGTCGGGGGACCGTCGATATCGGCGGTGTCGCCATCTCCGTGCTGGACATCGGCACGATCGTCGTCGTCGTCGTGACCGTCATCGTCCTGTGGGCGTTCTTCCAGTTCACGAAGGTCGGGCTCGCACTCCGAGCCTCCGCGGTGAACCCGGACGAGGCCCGGCTCGTCGGCGTGAGGGTGCCGTGGATGCTCGGGCTGGGCTGGGGCCTCGCGGCGGTGCTCGGAGCGGTCGCCGGAACGCTGACGGCGCCGACCCACTTCCTCGATCCCAACATGATGCAGTCGGTCTTGATCTACGCGTTCGCGGCCGCCGTGCTCGGTGGCATCGATTCCCCGGTCGGTGCCGTCGTCGGAGGGCTGATGCTCGGTGTCGGGCTCAACCTCCTCGGCGCCTACGTCGACTTCGTCAGTGCCGAGCTGCAGCTCCCGGCAGCGCTTCTCGTCATCCTCGTCGTCCTCCTCGTCCGTCCGGCAGGCCTCTTCGGTCGACCGACGGTGAAGAAGGTCTAGTCGTGATGAGCCGTGCCACTGCTCGCGTGCTGCTCGCGTTCGCCGTGCTGACCGTCGCCGTGTACGCGCTGCCGGCGTTCGTGAACGACTTCCGGGCGCAGCAGTTCGCCTACGTAGGGATCTATCTCGTGGCGCTGACGGGTCTGAACATCCTGACGGGCTACACGGGGCAGATCTCCCTCGGTCACGGCGCATTCATGGCGATCGGGGGGTACACGACCGCGATCCTGATGGTCGATCACGGCGTCAAGGACGTCGTCACGATCCCGATCGCGATCGTCGTCGCCGGGGCTGCTGGAGTCCTCTTCGGGTTCCCGGCCGCCCGCCTCACGGGCCTGTATCTCGCGCTGGCAACGTTCGCGATCGCTGTCGCGATGCCCTCCCTCCTCAAGCGCTTCGAGGACTTCACCGGCGGGGGTGGGGGAATCAACCTCTTCGGGATCCCCGAGCTGACGGCTTCACTGACACCCGTTCGGCTTGCCGGCTTCGAGATCACGTTCAACAACTGGCTCTACTACCTCTCGTGGACCGTGGGGCTGATCGGCTACGTGCTCGCGTGGCTGATCCTGCGAGGGCGCACGGGCCGCGCGTTCCGGGCGGTGCGGGACAGCGAGACGGCCGCGGTCTCCTCGGGAGTCGACCTGACGCGGACGAAGGTTCTCGCATTCGGGATCAGCGCGGCGTACGCCGGTGCTGCGGGGGCGCTGTTCGTGATCGCGACGACGTTCGTGAATCCCGACTCATTCCCCGTCGCGCTCTCGATCATCCTCCTCGTCGGCGTCGTCATCGGAGGGCTCGGCTCGCTCAAGGGGCTCATCGTGGGCGCGATCTTCATCCAGTTCATGCCGCTGTGGGCCCAGAACATCTCGAAGTCACCGGGCGCACCTGCAGTCATCTACGGAGTGATCCTGATCCTCCTCGTGCTCGCCCTCCCCGGTGGTGCATCGGGCCTCATCTCCCGCTTGACACGGCTCGCGCGGCCGCGACAAGACTTTCCGAAGCCCTAACACTCGCGGGCTACCATCGTCACGAGCACGAGCCGCCCTCGCCCGACGACGAAGGAGTAGTTCCCCCATGAAACGCACGTTGATCCCGATATGCGCTGGACTCGTCTCGGCGCTCACCCTCGGGGTCACGGTCGCGATCGCAGGGACCGTGGGCGCCACGAGCGACCCCGGTGTGACAGACAGCACGATCTTCCTCGGAGGGACGGCACCGCTGACCGGCCCGTCATCGCAGTACGCCGCCGTTGCGCGCGGTGCCGAGGCGTACTTCAGGTACGTGAACGCGCGGGGCGGAGTCAACGGCCGCAGGATCATCTACAAGGTCGTCGACGACGCTTTCACCCCGTCGCAAACCGCTTCCGCGACACGGCAGCTCGTCGAGCAGGACAAGGTGTTTGCGATCTTCAGCTCCTTCGGCACGGCGCAGAGCCTGGCTGCGCGCACCTACCTGAACGCGATGAAGGTTCCGCAGATGTTCGTCTCGTCGGGCGCGACGACGTTCGGGCGCGACTATGCGCAGTACCCGTACAGCATCGGGCTGCAGCCGAGCTATCAGGCGGAAGGGTGGGTCTACGGCAAGTTCCTGGCGCGAACCGCGGGAAGCACACGGGTCGCGGTGCTCTTCCAGAACGACGACTACGGCAAGGATCTCCTCGGGGGCCTCAAGCGGGGCCTGCAGCGTTCCAAGGCGAAGGTCATCGCCGCCCAGCCGTACGACGCTGCCGGGCAGGATGTCTCGGCGCAGATCGCCAGGCTGAAGGCCTCCGGCGCCGACACGCTCGCGATCTTCGCGACGCAGGAGTTCGCAGTTCAGGCGTATCAGGTTGCGAACAAGCTCGGCTGGAAGCCCAAGCACGTGATCAACAACGCCGCCGCGGCCTCCGCGACGGCGATGCAGAGTGCTGCGGCAGGGGGTCAGAACAAGCTCGTGAACGGGACGATCTCGATCCAGTTCCTCAAGGATCCGACCGATCTGGCCTGGAAGACGGACGCGGCGATGAAGCTGTACCGCAAGATCATGAAGCAGTACGCCCCGAGCGCGAATACCGCCGAGTCCCTGCACGTCTACGGCATGGCGGCCGCCTGGACGGCGATCGAGGCCCTCAGGAAGGCCGGCAAGGATCTCACCCGTGAGTCGCTCCGCAAGACGCTCGACACGTTCACGGCCGCGGGGAACCCGTTCCTGCTTCCGGGCATCGTCGTGAAGACGAACGGCAAGGATCACTTTCCCGTGGAGCAGATGGCCCTGCAGCGCTGGCAGAAGAGCTCCTGGCGTTCCTTCGGAGGGCTCTGGAGCTACCGCGGGCCGTAGGGGCAGGGCCTCGTTCGCCCGCCTGTCGGCCGCGTCATCGCGTCCCACCATTGACTGCAACGGGCCGACACCCGCTCGGGTACGCTCGTTGCGACCGGCGCGAGGAGACCGCCCGGCGACAGTTCGTTTTGCGCCGATGGCCCACCTCGTCTCCGAGATACTCGCGGCACCGCTCGACGACCTCCTGGCGGAGGCACGGGCCGTGCGACGCGTGGATCGCATCACCTACTCACCGAAGGTCTTCATCCCGCTGACGACCCTCTGCCGCGACGTCTGCGGCTACTGCACGTTTGCCCGCCCGCCGCGACGTGGTGAGCGGGCCTACCTGCCGGTCGACGACGTCCTCGCGATCGCGAGGGCCGGCGCGGCTGCAGGGTGTACCGAGGCGCTCTTCACGCTCGGTGACAAGCCCGAGCTTCGCTACCGGGTCGCGCGGGACGAGCTCGCGGCGCTCGGGTTCGCGAGCACGATCGAGTACCTCGCACACTGCGCAGGCCTCGTCCTCGAAGAGACGGGTCTCCTTCCGCACCTGAATCCCGGCGTGATGAGCCGCGCCGAGCTCGAGCTGCTCCGCCCGGTGTCCGCGTCGATGGGGATCATGCTCGAGACGCTCTCCGACCGACTGTCGTCGAGGAGCGGCCCACACTGGGCCTCGCCCGACAAGGTGCCCGCGGTTCGCCTCGAGACCATCCGTCTGGCCGGCGAGCTCGCGATCCCGTTCACGAGCGGAATCCTGATCGGCATCGGCGAGACGCGCGAGGAGCGCCTGGAGGCACTTGTCGCGCTCGCGGAGCTCGACGACGAGCACGGGCACATCGGCGAGGTGATCGTGCAGAACTTCCGCGCCAAGCCGGGAACGAGGATGGCCGACCATCCCGACGCGCCGTTCGAGGAGCAGCGGTGGACGATCGCCGCGGCCCGTGTCCTGCTCGGGGCGGACTGGCATATCCAGGCCCCCCCGAATCTGGCCTACGACGACTTCCCGTTGCTGCTCGACGCCGGGATCGACGACTGGGGCGGGGTCTCACCGGTGACGATCGACCACGTCAACCCGGAGGCCCCCTGGCCCGAGGTCGAGCTGCTCCGTGAGGCCGTCGAGTCACGTGGCTTCGCGCTCGCGCCTCGCCTGCCCCTCTACCCGGAGTTCGCCGCCGACCTCGACCGCTGGGCCGAGCCGGCGGTGCGTCGGTCAGTGCGCCGTGCAGCGGACGCGCTCGGGCTCGCCCGCGAGGACCGATGGGCTCCCGGGGAGCCGGTGACGGTGCCGTTCATCGTGCGGCGGGACGCTCCCCCTCTCGAGCTGACCGGAGACGATCTCGGCCCGGTCGAGCTCGAGCGACTTCTGAGCACGAGAGGAATCGAACGCGAGCGCGTCCTTGCCACCGCCGATCGCCTTCGGCGTGAGGTGTGCGGGGACGACGTGACCTACGTCGTGACGCGGAACATCCAATACACGAACGTCTGCTATTTCCGGTGTGGCTTCTGTGCGTTCTCGAAGGGCAAGCTCGCGGAGAACCTGCGCGGCCCGGCGTTCCTCGTGCCGCTCGAGGAGATCGTGCGGCGATCGGAGGAGGCCTGGGAGCGTGGGGCGACCGAGGTCTGCCTCCAGGGAGGCATCCATCCTTCCTTCACCGGCGACTACTACGCCGCGGTCGTTACCGCGATCCGCTCCGCGTTGCCGGAGCTCCACATCCATGCGTTCTCGGCGCTCGAGATCTGGCAGGGCGCGGCGACGCTCGGCGTCTCGCTCGACGACTACCTGATGCGACTTCGTGATCTCGGGCTCGGATCGCTGCCGGGAACTGCGGCGGAGATCCTCGACGACGAGATCAGGGCGATCATCTGCCCGGACAAGGTCTCGACCGCCCAGTGGCTCGAGGTGCACGAAGCAGCACATCGCGTCGGGTTGCGCTCGAACGTGACGATGATGATGGGGCACGTCGAGCGGCCGCGGCATTGGGCGAATCACCTCCTGCGGGCGCGGGAGCAGCAGGAGCGGAGTGGTGGGTTCACGGAGTTCGTCCCGCTGCCGTTCGTGCCGATGGAGGCGCCGATGTTCCGCAAGGGCCTTGCACGCCGCGGCCCGACGTTCGGAGAAGCCCTCCTCGTTCATGCCGTCGCGCGACTCGCCCTCCATCCGCTGATCAGCAACATCCAGGTGTCGTGGGTCAAGATCGGACCGGAGGGAGTGCGCCAGGCACTCGCCGCGGGCGTCAACGACCTCGGAGGAACGCTGATGAACGAGTCGATCTCACGTGCCGCCGGATCGGAGTGGGGCCAGGAGTTGCCGCCCGAGCAGATGGAAGAGCTGATCCGCTCTGCGGGCCGTGTGCCGCGCCAGCGAACGACGACGTACGGAACGCCGCCGGGCGAGCAGGTGGCCCGCTCGTTCGGCGCCGCCCCTCTGAGCGAGTCGCTGAACCCCCCGGTCGCAGACGCGGGCCTGCAGCGTCCGGCGCGGCTCGTTCGTCCGGGCCTCGTCGGGATACCGGGATGAGGCTGCCACTGAGTCTGTCGGCCGTCCGTCGGATGCGTAATGCTTAGGCAGTGCGCTGGTTCTTCCGCATCCTGCTGCTCGTCGTCGTCGTCGGTCTGATCAGTCAGGTCGTGCCGTACGGGCGCGACCACGAGAATCCGAAGACGGTGCAGGAGATCAAGTGGGATTCGCCCGCCACGCGTGCGCTCGCGAGCGGCGCCTGCATGGACTGCCACTCCAATCTGACCCAGTGGCCGTGGTATACGAGCATCGCGCCGATCTCCTGGCTCACGACTCGAGACGTCGACGAGGGTCGTGCGAAGTTGAACTTCTCGGAGTGGCAGCGACTCCAGGAAGCCGACCTCCAGGAAGTGATCGACGTCATCCGCTCGAAGGAGATGCCGCCACTGCAGTACCGCGCTCTCCACGGCGACGCGCGCCTGACCGGCACGGAGCGGCAACAGCTCGAGGCCGGGATCACCGAGAGCTGGACGTCCGACCCACCCGGCTCGTAAGGGGCGCTCCGGCGTCGTTGTCGAGGCCGGCAGTCAGCGTGTCGCAATGAGCAAGGGGGAGAGACTTCGGTCTCCCCTCGGGGTTGCTTCCTGCGGCGTGCGGGGTAGCGGGGTGCGTCCGCCCCGGTGCGGAGCGCGCCTCAGGTCGTGAGCCGCTCGCGCGCCTGCGCGAGCGTGAACCGGCCGGCAAGGAGTGCGCTTCCCGCAATCGCGGCCTCACAGCCGAGGTCGCGGACCGAGATCACGTCATCCAGGGACGAGACGCCCCCGGCCGCGATCACGGGCAACCCGGCCGCGAGAACGTCTCGCAGAAGGTCGACGTCGGGCCCCGCGAGCGAGCCGTCCCGCACCGTGCTCGTCACGAGCAGCCGCTCGATGCCGGCGGAAGAGCAGTCCCGCGCCAGGGCACCGGGTGTCGTCTCCGACTCCCGCGTCCAGCCGTCGACGGCAACCTTCCCGTCACGCGCGTCGATTGCGATCACGAGGTGCTCGCCGAACCGGGATCCGGCGTCGGCGAGGAACGCGGGGGAGAGCGCGGCAGTTCCGACCATGACCCGATCGGCGCCTGCTGCGATGGCGTAGTCGATGAGCTCGACGTTGCGGTAGCCACCGCCGACCTGGAGCGGGAGCCCTCCCGCAGCAGCGACTCGCTCGACGAGCCCGGGGGTGGGCGAGCCGCTGAAGGCGCCGTCGAGATCGACGAGGTGGAGCCGACTCGCGCCCTCGTCGCGGAACCGACGCGCGAGCTCGACCGGGTCTCCGCCCTCGATGGTGACCGCCTCGCGCCGTCCCTGTGAGAGCCGGACAACCCGCCCTTCGAGCACGTCGATGGCGGGAATTACCTCAAAGTCTCGTGTTAGCACGTTATCATGCTATCATGCATGGAGATGACACGCACACGACGGAGCACCACGCGATCGAACGCCACGCGAGAAGACCTCTCGCGCAACGCCCCGCGGCTTGTGGCCGGCCCTTCGCCGTCCGTCGCCACGACGGACGGGACGGAGGGCATCGCCGAGCTCGCCGAGGCGATCCGCACGCTCAGGACGGTTGACGAGGTGACGGCGTTTCTCCGCGACCTCTGCACCCGCGCCGAGCTCGAGGCGCTGGCGCATCGCTGGGAGACAGCGCGCCTCGTCGATCAGGGCGTCCCGTACGTCGAGATCGCCGAACGAGTCCCGACCTCGACCGCCACGGTCACCCGCGTCGCACAGTGGGTGCGTCACGGGGCGGGCGGATATCGCATCGCGCTCGACCGGGGGAAGCGGAGATGAGCACCTTCACCCGCGCGGGACAGGACGGGCGGCTCACGTTGGCCGTGCCGGCCAAGGGACGCATGGCCGAAACGACGCTTCGGCTCTGTGCCGACGCCGGTCTCTCGTTCGAGGTCACGGAGCGCTCGCTCGTCGTTCCGTGTGCGAACGCTCCGGTCGACCTCCTTCTCGTGCGCCCGAGTGACATTCCGGAGTACGTGCAGGACGGGGTCGTTCACCTCGGCGTCACGGGTGCGAACCTGGTCGTCGAGGCGCAGGCCGACGTCGTCACGCTCGCAGAGCTCGGCTTCGCACGTTGCACCCTCCAGGCGGCGGTGCCGAACGACGCCCTGCACGCGGCAATCGGAGACCTCGGTGGCCTTCGGATCGCGACGGCCTACCCCGTGTCGACCCGGATGCTGCTCGGCGAGCGCGGAATCGAGGCCGAGATCGTGACCGTCTCCGGGTCGGTCGAGGCGACACCGCGCCTCGGTCTCGCCGATGCGATCGTCGACCTGGTCTCGACGGGCTCCACGGCGAGCGCCAACGGGCTCAGGCTGATCGGGACGCTCCTCTCCTCGGAGGCGGTGCTGATCGGCGGTCGATCCGCGGTCGAGGAGCAGCGCGACCTCGTCGAGCGGCTCGAGCTCATGTTGTCCGGTGTCGTTGCGGCGCGGCGGCGACGCTACGTGATGATGAACGCGACGAGCGAGACCTTGCCGGCGATTCGCGCCGTTCTCCCGAGCATGGGGGCGCCGACGGTGCTCACCCTTGCGAGCGAGGGCGACATCGCCGTCCACGCCGCAGTGGCGGCCGACGACGTCTGGTCGCTGCTCCCCGCGCTCCGTGATGCCGGGGCGACGTCCATTCTCGTGCTCCCGATCGAGCGTCTCGTCCCGTGAGAGGGGCCGGTCTCGACGACGCGATCGAGGTCGTCTCCCCGATCGTCGCCGACGTCCGGGCGCGAGGCGACGCGGCGGTGCTGGAATGGACCGAGCGATTCGACGGGCCGCGTCCCCACGGCATCCGCGTCCCGAGAGCGGCGATCGAGTCGGCTCGCGTCGACGATGACGTTCTTGCGGCGTTGCGCGCGATGATCGCCGCCGTGCGGACCTTCAGCGAGGCGCAGCGACCGCAGGACACCTCCGTCGAGGCGGTACCCGGCATCGTCTCCGAGCGGCGGTGGTTGCCGCTCGACGCTGTCGGGATCTGCGTTCCGAGTGGACGGTTCCCGCTTCCCTCGTCGCTCGTGATGACGGCCGTTCCGGCGCTCGTTGCCGGTGTGCGACGCATCGCGGTCGTGACGCCCAACCCCGTCGCGGCCACGCTCGTCGTGGCACGAGAGCTCGGCCTCGGGGAGGTGTACGCGATCGGCGGCGCCCAAGCGATCGCGGCGCTCGCGTACGGAACAGCGTCGATCGATCCGGTCGACCGCATCGTCGGCCCCGGGAATGCGTACGTGACGGCCGCCAAGCTGCTCGTCTCCACCCGTGTCGGGATCGACATCCCGGCAGGACCGAGTGAGGTCGTCGTCATCGCCGACGAGTCGGCCGACGCCGAGGGCTGCGCCGCCGACCTCCTCGCCCAGGCCGAGCACGGGAGCGACAGCGAGGCCCTCCTCCTCAGCACCGATCCCGTGCTGTCCGCAGCCGTCGCTAAGCTCGTTGCTCGATATGACAACATCACGATCGAAACGGTTCCTTCTCTGGCTGAAGCGCTCGCTCGCTCGGAGGCGTTCGCGCCCGAGCACCTCGAGTTGCACGTCCACGATCCCGAGGCGCTCCTGGGTGACGTTCGGAACGCCGGCTCGGTCTTCGTCGGCGGTTCTGCCGTCGTGGGCGACTACGCAGCGGGTGCGACGCACGTCCTGCCGACGGGTGGCCTTGCGCGCTCCTCCGGCGGCCTCGGCCTCGAGATGTTCATGAAGCCGCTGCAGATCGTGCGGACGACCGCGGCCGGTGCCTCGGCGGCGGCGCGCGTCGTCGGTCCGATCGCCCGGGCGGAAGGCCTGCCGCTTCACGCGGCGGCCGCCGAGCGAGCCCTGGAGCGCGCGTGAGCGTGCGATCCGATCGGGCAGCGCGGCCTGGACCGGATGCGGTCTCTCTGCCGGACGCGTTCGCGCCGTACTCCTGGGCCGCGACGATCGACGAGGTCGCTGCGCGTCACGGGCTCTCATCGGCGGAGGTGCTGAAGTTCGATCAGAACACGCCGCCGCTCCCCGGCGTCGCACAGGTGCCGCTGGCGGAGAGCTTCGCCACGCTCAACCGCTATCCCGACGGGCTGTACCGTGAGCTCCGGGAGGCTGCGGCCGGCTACGTCAGTGCAGGCTCCGGGGTGGAGATCGGCTGGGAGCAGATCGTCGTCGGCGCCGGCGCCGACGACCTGATCCTGCTCTGCGCGAGGACGTACCTCGACGCCGGTCGAAGGGCCTCGATCCTCCCGCAGACGTACTCCCTCTACCGCATCGCCACGTTGCTGAGCGGTGCCGAGCCCACCGGCGAGACGGAGGGAGCAAGCCTGATCTGGCGCTGCAACCCGGAGAACCCGACCGGCGCCGTCACGCCCGCGGCCGAGCTCGTCGACCTCGCGCGGGCGAACCCGGGTGCCGCGGTCGTGGTCGACGAGGCGTACATCGAGTTCGGCGGCGAGTCCGTCGCCCCCTGGCTCGACGAGTGCCCCAACCTGATCGTGCTCCGCACGATGTCGAAGGCGTTCGGCTATGCCGGCCTGCGCGTCGGCTACGCAGTCGCCGCGGCACCGACCGCGGCGGTGCTCGAGGCGCGGCGAGCACCCGCCCCGATCGCCGCGCCCGCTGCGCGGATCGCTGCGGCCGCCCTCCGCGACCCGCGCACCGACGTTCCGTCGGAGATCGAGGAGCGGGAGAGGGTCCGCGAAGCGCTCGTGGCGGCCGGTCTCGATGCACCCCCGGCCGCCGGGAACTTCGTCTGGATTCGGTCCGACGCCGATCTCGGGGCCGGCCTCGAGGAGCAGGGCATCATCGTCCGTCGCTTCCCGAACGGGATCCGTGTGACGCTGCGACGGCCGTCGGAGAACGACATCCTCCTACGGGCGCTCGGCGCCGAACCGGGCCCCGCTCGAGGACGCGAGGCGACAGTCATCCGTACGAGCACCGAGACGGCGCTGCGTATCACCCTGGGCCTCGACGGCAGCGGGCGCTCGAACGTGAGAACGGGGATCGGCTTCCTCGACCACCTGCTGACGCTGCTCGCGTTTCACGCGGGCTTCGACCTGGACTGCGTCGCCGGGGGTGACGTCGATGTCGACGAGCATCACACCGTCGAGGATGTCCTCGCGGCATTCGGGGACACGCTCCGCGAGGCGCTCGGCACGCGGGAGGGCGTGACCCGGTATGGATCTGCCGTCGTGCCGATGGACGAGGCGCGGGCGACCGCGGCCGTCGACCTCGTGCGGCGGCCGCACGCCGAGATCTCGCTCTCACTGCGCGGCGAACGAGTGGGCGGCCTTGCCAACTCGCTCCTGCCGCACGCACTGGAGCGGTTCGCCATGCAGGTCGGCTGCACCGTTCACGTCGAATCGGCAGGCGACGACGATCATCACATCGCCGAGGCCGCGTTCAAGGCGCTCGGGCAGGCGCTCCGGCAGGCCGTTGCTCCGGGAGACGGCGGCATCCGGTCCACGAAGGGAATCGCGTGAGGGTCGTGCTCGCCGACTACGGCGCCGGCAACCTCAGCTCCGTCGCGTCGGCGTTCGCGCGCGCGGGAGCCGCCACGACGATCACCGTCGATCCGGACGTCGTTCGCGATGCTTCGCTCGCCGTCATCGCCGGCGTCGGTCACGTCGAGAGTGCCGCCCGGGGGCTCGCAGCGCACGGTCTCGACGCGGCGATCCGCGAGCGGGTCGACGCCGGAAGGCCGGTGCTCGGCATCTGCGTCGGGATGCAACTGCTCTTCGGCGCCAGTGACGAGGGCGGATCGGGGCTCGAGCTCCTCGACGGGCCGGTTCGGCGGGTCCGCGCCGCGCGCGTGCCGCACATGGGCTGGAACGAGCTCGAAGTGCCGCGACCCTCCCCGCTCGTCGACGGGCTCGAGCGGGCCGACGTGTACTTCGCGCACAGCTACGCCGTCGAGCCGACCGACGACGACGTCATCGTGGCCGTCGCCGACCACGGCGGTCCGATCGTCGCCGCCGTCCACCAGGGCTCGGTCGCCGGCGTGCAGTTCCACCCGGAGCGCAGCGCCGGCGCGGGCGCCCGGCTGCTCGAGAACGCGTTGGCATGGTCAAGAAGCGCGTAATCCCCTGCCTCGACGTTGCAGGCGGTCGCGTCGTCAAGGGCGTCAACTTCGTCAACCTGCGCGAGATGGGGGAGCCGATCGATCTCGCGACGCGGTACTCGGAGCTCGGTGCCGACGAGCTCGTGTTCCTCGACATCACCGCGACGCTGGAGGGCAGAGGGCCGATTCTCGAGTTGATCGAACGGGCGGCGTCCGAGCTGACGATCCCGTTCACGGTCGGTGGTGGCATCACGGATCTGGAGGACGCGCGGTCGCTCCTCCGGGCCGGAGCCGACAAGGTCGCGGTCAACCGTGCCGCATTCGACGATCCCTCGATCCTGACCAGGCTCGCCGACGAGTTCGGCTCTCAGGCCGTCGTGTGCGCGATCGACGCGCGCGCCGGCGAAGTCGTCACGCACGCAGGCAAGAAGCCGCGCCAGCGCGGCGCGGTGGATTGGGCCGTCGAGGCGGTGGCTCGCGGAGCGGGGGAGCTGCTCGTCACCTCGATCGACGCCGACGGCACGCGGGAGGGGTACGACCTTCCGCTGACGGAAGCCGTCGCCGCGGCCGTGGAGGTGCCGGTCGTCGCATCCGGTGGTGCAGGTGAAGCACGTCACCTTGCCGAGGCCTTCGGCGTCGGAGCAGAAGCAGTGATCATCGCGTCGATCGTCCACGAGCGGCCCGAGAGGCTGCCCGAATTGAAACGAGAGCTGAGGGAGGCGGGATGGAACGTCCGGACGTGAGCCCGGCCGAGCTGACGGCGGCGATCGTGCAGGATGCCTCGAGCGGCCGCGTCCTGATGCTCGCCTGGATGGACGACGAGGCGCTCCGTCGCACGCGCGAGTCCGGCGAGGCCTGGTTCTGGAGCCGCTCGCGTCAGGAGTACTGGCACAAGGGCGCGACCTCGGGCAACACCATGACGGTCGTCGAGATCCGCGACGACTGCGACGGGGACGCGATCCTGCTCCGCGTCGATCCTGCGGGGCCTGCCTGTCACACGGGCGCCGAATCGTGCTTCGCTCCGTGGCTGTGGCGGGTCGTCGCGCAGAGGGCGGCCGAGCGTCCCGACGGGTCGTACGTCGTCTCGCTGCTCGAGAAGGGTGTCGCGGCGGCGGCGCAGAAAGTGGGGGAGGAGGGGGTCGAGGTCGCGCTCGCAGCGGTCGGCGACTCCGACGAGCGCCTCGTCGAGGAGCTCGCCGACCTCTGGTTCCACAGTTACGTCCTTCTCGCCGCGCGCGATCTCGACCCCGAGCGTGTCGAGGAGGAGCTGCGCCGCCGCCACAGCAGAGCGGGCAGATGAGGGCGAGGAGCCGCGTAGCCGTGGTCGCAGCCCTCGCGCCGACGTTCGCCGTCTTCGCCGGTCCGGCAGTGGCATCGACCGGCGGTAGCCGCTGGCCCGTCGGAGCGCCCACGTGGGGTTTGTTTGCGCCCGATCATCCGTACGACTGGGTATGGAGCCTCGTCACGATCTGCCTGTTCGCCGTACTCCTGATCAAGCTCCTGAAGAAATGGCTGTAACGCTTCTCCTCGAGTAGCGGTCGCGGACTCACGCGGTCGACAGTGCCGTCTCTCGAAAGATGTCGCGACACGGGTTGAACTTCGTTTCATCTATTGATTGGACATATATGTCATTCAATTGAATAGGTGCAGCAGATGGCCCCGCGTGAGTACGACATGAGCGTGCGCGAGCACACAGTTCGGGAGACCAGGCGGAGGATTCTGGAGGCGACCCTGGCTCTCCACACCGAGAAAGGTATCTTCGGCACGAGCTGGCAGGACATCGCGCGGCGCGCCGACGTCTCGGTGGGAACCGTGTACCGCCACTTTCCGTCGCTCGCAGAGCTCGTCCCCGCCTGTGGCAGCTCCTGTTCGAGAGAACCGCCCCGCCCTCTCCCGAGGACGCAAGGGCGGCGATCGGGGAGGTCATGGATCCGACCGAGCGGCTCGAGCGGGCGGGCCTGACGCTCAGGTTGCAGATCACGATGTCTCTCGACGGCTACGTCGCCGGCCCGCGGCAGAGCGCCGACAACCCGATCGGCGAGGGCGGTCTTGCCCTGCACGAGTGGGCATTCGCGACGAGGAGCTGGCGTGCCTCACACGGTGGCGCGGGCGGTGAGACAGGGATCGACAACGACCGGCTCGTCGCTGCGACCTCGGACATCGGAGCGACGATCATGGGTCGGAACATGTTCGGCCCCGTGCGAGGCGACTGGGGTGACGAAGCGTGGCGCGGCTGGTGGGGTGACGATCCCCCCTTCGGTACCCCGGTGTTCGTCCTCACGCACCATCCACGCGAGCCGCTCGCGATGGGCGGCGGCACGACGCTCCACTTCGTCACCGACGGCATCGAAGCAGCGCTCGAGCAGGCGGCCGCCGCCGCGTCCGGTCGGGACGTCGCGCTCGGCGGCGGGGCGATGACCGTGCAGCAGTACCTCCGGGCGCGTCTCGTCGACGTGATGGAGATCCACGTCGTCCCGGTACTCCTCGGCACGGGCGAGCGCCTCTTCTCAGACCTGGCCGGCGGTCCGGTCGGTTACACGTGCACGTCGCTCGTCAGCTCTGCGGCGGCTGCCCACTTCACGTACGTGCGAGACGAGTAGGCGCAGCGAGGCGCTCACCCGGCTAGGCCCAGGGAAGCTCGTCCCAGTAGGCAGGCCGCCCAGGCTGTGGACGCTCGAACGCCGCGTATGCCTGGCGCGGGTCGGGCGTCTCCGTCTCGGCGCTCGCGCCGTAGCGGGCCGCGAGCTCCGAGGCCGGATACAGCAACTTCTCGTCCTCTGACCGCGCCCCCACCATCAGGACGACCGACGGCCCGTCGCCAGCGCCGACGAAGACGTGCTCCGTTCCCGGCGGGCAGTGGAAGAAGTCCCAGGCTCGCAGGAGTCGTTCCTCGCCCTCGACGAGCAGCCTGCACTCCCCGGACAGCACGAGAAACGCCTCCTGCAGCGACTCGGAGTGGTAGAGGCAATTCGGCTTGCCCGGCTCGAGGACGCTGATGTTGATGCCGAGCTGGGGGAACGACGCCTCCTTGCTCTCGAACACGCATCCCGACCCGAACGCGTCCGAGGACACCCACTCGGTGTCCCTGACGTTGACGACGAACCACCCTTCACCCGTCGGCGCAAGGCCGGAGCCGGTGTCGTCGAGTCGAGCCTCCTGCACCCGCGGAGTCTATCTCACGTCGGTGCGGCTCACGGGCACGCTGCCATTGCGCTCAGCCCGGCAGCAGCGCGTCGATCGTCGCCACCGGAACGATGTCGACCACGCGGTGCGCGAGCCCCGCGTCGAGGGTGACGAACGCGTCTCCCTGAAGCTGGGTCAGTGCGAGGTACTCGGCCGTGTACGTCTCGGCCAAGCCGAGCTCGTCGGCGATCTTCCACGCCCGGCGCCGGAGCACGGCGTCGCCGAGAAGCCGTATCGGCAGCGCCCAGACCCACGTGAGACGCTCGAGCGCGATCTCGGGAGGAAGTGCGCCCGCATGGACTGCCTCGTGGAGCGCCGAGAGCGCCTGGGAACGCAAGAGCGTGGGCGCGAGCAGCTCGTGCTCTGCCGGGGGCTCGATCTCCTGGCGTGCGAGCTCGAGCACGACGCCGCAGTCGACGACGAATCGGGTCATCTCGTCGTGGACGCTACCGCAGGTCGCCGCGGCGCGGCGAGCGAAATCGTCACACCGAACGCGGCGACCGACCTCCACGGCGAGCCGGCGCGTAGGATCTCGGCCGTGACCTCGTCGTACTGGCTCAGCGAAGCTTCCCAACCGCGTTCGCCCGTCACCGTCGAGGATCCCGACGTCCTGATCGTCGGCGCGGGCGTCACCGGCTGTGCGGCCGCCCTGCGACTCGCGCAGGCGGGCAGGCGCGTGCGCGTCGTCGACTCCCGTGAGATTGCGGGTGGCGCGAGCGGCCGCAACGGTGGCTTTGCGCTGCGCGGCATGCCGGCCCCGTTTGACGTGACCGCTGCCTCCGTAGGTGAGGAGACCGCCAGCGATCTGATGGCGTGGACCGAGCGAGCGATCGACAGGATCGAGAGTCTCGCGGGCGACGCTTTCCGACGTGTCGGCTCACTTCGGATCGCATTCGACGCGGAGGAGCGCGAAGAGCTTCGCGTCGAGTTCGAGGCGCTCGTCGCCGCCGGGTTCGCGGCAGAGTGGCTCGAGGCAACCGAGCTCCACGACCCGGAGCGCTTCACCGCCGCGCTTCGCCACGTCCCCGACGGCGTGCTCCAACCCGCCCGCTGGGTGCGGCGCCTCGCCGGCCTCGCGGCGGACGCGGGAGTCGAGATCAGCGAGCACACGCGACTCACGTCGCTCGACGAGGCCGGCGACGCCACGGTCGTCGTCTGCGTGGACGGCTACCCGAGCGGCCTCCTCGGCCCGATCGAGGGTCTCGTCATCCCCACCCGTGGCCAGGTAATCGCGACGGAGCCGATCTCCGAGCGCCTCTTCGACGTGCCGCACTACGGTCGTCACGGCTACGACTACTGGCACCAGGACGAAGCGGGGCGAATCGTCGCCGGAGGCTTCAGGGACGTGTCCTTCGACACCGAGTTCACGACCGACGAAGCGCTGACGGAGCCCGTGCAACAGGCTCTGCACACATTTGTCAATAGCCTGGCCGGACGTGAGCTCCGTATCGACTACGCGTGGGCCGGCATCTTCGGGCTCGTGATGGATTTCCTCCCGGTCGTGGGGCGCGTGCCGGGACTCGACAACGTGTGGGTTGCCGGCGGCTACTCGGGCCACGGGAACGTGCTCGGCTTTGCGTGCGGCGAGCTCGTCGCAGAGGCCGTCTCGGACGGGGACGTGCCGTTTCTCGACGTCTTCGACCCCGCGCGATTGCTGAACGCCGACGCCTGACGAGCCGCCTGCGGCGGCGAACGCCTCCAGCCGAAGTGGACGTCGCGAGAGACCCTAGACTCACGGTGTGTCCCTGTTCGACCCCGCCGAGCACGTGCCACTGACAGCGTCGCCCTGGGACGAACGACGTGCGGGGTGTGGAATCGAGCTCATTCTCGAACGTGCGCGCACCGCTCTCGAGCCGGAGCGCTTCTGGCCGCGGAGTGCCTTCGACGACTACGGCCGGCCGACCGATCGAGATCGGGCGCTGTGGATCGGCGCCGCGGGCGTGCTCTGGGCGCTCGACCGCCTCGGTGCGGGGGTCGGCGAATGCGGCGTTTACGAGAGCTACCTCGAGCAGCCGGATCGTCCCGGGTCGCGGGGCCTGATGAACGGTGAGACCGGCGTCCTCCTCGTCTCCTGGCGACTCGAGCCGACTCCGGCGAAGGAGGAGCGCCTGCACGAGCTCGTGCTCGAGAACCTCGGAAGTCCCGACAACGAGCTGTTCGACGGTGTGCCGGGGACGATGCTCGCAGCGCTTCACCTCCACGAGGCGACGGGCGAGGAACGGTGGCGCACCGCGTGGCTCGCCTGTGCCGAGCGGCTCCTGGAGCTCTTCCGGCCCGATCCCGAGCTCGGCTGCAGGATCTGGGTGCAGCACCGGCACGGTCGCCTGATCAGAAGCATCGGCGCGGGGCACGGCTTCGCGTCGAATGCGCACTCGCTTCTCCGCGGGACCGCCTTGCTCGACGTGGAGGTGGCGGCCGAGCTTCGAGCTGCCGTCGCCGAGACGGCGTCGGCGCTCGCGGTGCGCAACGGCGGCCTCGTCAACTGGCCGACGGCCGCCGACCCGTTCTGGGCGGAGGAGCTCCCGACGCGCGTGCAATGGTGCCACGGCGCCCCGGGCCTGATCGCGAGCCTTGCGACGCTCCCCGCCGACGAGCGCACAGACGAGCTGCTCTCGGCGGCCGGAGAGCTCACCTGGCTCGCGGGGCCGCTCGCGAAGGGCGCCGGTCTCTGCCACGGCACGGTAGGTAACGGCTGCGCCTTCCTCGCTCTCCAGGCTCGGACGGGCGACGGCTACTGGCTCGAAAGGGCGCGGGCGTTCGCGATGCATGCTCTCGAGCAGGTCGAGGGAGCGGAGCCGCGTCACTCGCTCTGGACGGGTGACATCGGCGTCGCGTTCTACCTCGCTGCCTGCCTCGACGGCTGGGAGGGCATGCCGATCCTCGACTGCCTGTGATCGCTCGTGCGGGCGGCGTCTACCAGGCGCGCCGGTACTGGTCCGGCGGTTCGGGCTCGATCTCGAGCGCGCGGGCGGCCCGGCGCGGGAAATACGGGTCGCGGAGCAGCTCCCGCGCGAGCAGGACGACGTCGGCCTGTCCCGACGCGATGATCTCGTCGGCCTGCCGGGGCTCCGTGATGAGCCCGACGGCGCCCGTCGCGACGCTCGCCTCGCGGCGGATCCGCTCCGCGAACGGCACCTGATAGCCGGGCCCGACGGCGACCTGTTGGTGCCGAACCGCCCCGCCCGAGGAGACGTCGATCAGGTCGACGCCGAGTGGCGCGAGCAGCCGTGCGAGCTCGACGCTCTCGTCGATGTCCCAGCCGCCCTCGGCCCAGTCGGTCGCGGAGATCCGCACCCACAGCGGCAGCTTCTCGGGCCACACGCCCCGAATGCCCTCGACCACCTCGATCAGCAGCCGCACCCGGTTGCGAAAATCGCCGCCGTACGCGTCGGTGCGCTCGTTCGCGAGGGGTGAGAGGAACTCGTGGAGGAGATACCCGTGCGCCGCATGGATCTCGACGACGCGGAACCCGGCTCCGGCCGCGCGTACGGCCGCTGTCCTGAAGTCGTCGACGACGTCCCGGATCCCCTGCTCGTCGAGTGGCGTCGGCGGCTCGCCGCCCGGCTCGAGCGGGATCGCGCTCGGCGCGACCGGTTGCCAGCCGCCGTCGGCGACTGCGAGCCGGCCGCCGCCCTTCCACGGAACATCGGTTCCCGCCTTGCGGCCTGCGTGGGCCAGCTGCATGCCCGGGACGGCGCCGTTCTGCTCGATGAAGGCGGCGAGCGGCGCCCAGGCCTCACCCTGCTCGTCGTTCCAGATCCCCGCGTCCCAGGGCGAGATGCGACCTTCGGGGACGACGGCGGTGGCTTCGGTGAACACGAGCGCAGCGCCACCAACCGCGCGACTCCCGAGGTGGACTCGATGCCACTCGTTCGGCAGGCCCTCATCGGAGGAGTACTGGCACATCGGTGAGACGACGATCCGGTTCCGCAGCGTCAGCGATCGCTGTGGAAAGGGTGTGAAAAGTGCCATCGTGAATAGAACGGCGAGCGGGGGCCGTTTGTTCCGGGCCTCTCAGAGCTCGAGCCGCTGGAGCTCCATGGCATCGGCCTTCGAGACAGCGAGCTTGGCGATCGCGAGATCCTGGATCGCGAGGCCGGTCGAGTCGAACAGCGTGATGTCGCGCGCGCTGCGCCGGCCCTCGGCCTCGCCCGTCAGGACCCGGCCGATGTCCGTGACGCGGTCCCGCGTGATGACGCCCGCTTCGACTCCCGCCGCGAGCTCGCCGCCGTGGCTCGCCTGCTCCCAGTCGTCGCAGAAGAGGTCGGCCCGCGCCAGCTCGGCGACCGCGACCTCCGCCTTCCCCGGCCCGTCGGCCCCCATCATCGAGACGTGTTGCCCGTCGCGGAGCGACCCCTCGGGGAAGAGCAGCTCCCGGCCCGGAGTGACCGTGACGACGATGTCACACGCGAGCGCCTCCTCCCGGGAAGCGGCGACCGTCGCTCCGAGGCGGTCGGCGACGAGCGCCGCTCGGGCCGGCTCGATGTCCCACACGCTGACCTCGCGGCCGAGGGCGCGGAACATCCGCACGGTCTCGGCACCGTTGACGCCGCAGCCGATGACGGCGGTCGACTCGGCCCCGGACCGGCACAGCGACTCCGCCGCGATGGCGGCCGCCGCCGCAGTACGCAGGGCCGTGACCGCCGCGGCATCGAGGAGCGCGAGGAGGACACCCGTCTCCGCATCGGAGAGCAGCACCAGTCCGGTGACGGTGGGAAGACCGTGCGCGGGGTTCCCGGGGAACGACGTCACCCACTTCAGGAGCGCGTGGCCGTCACCGAGGGCGGGCATCGCGCGGAAGTCGCCTGCCGGATAGTTCGTCACGTAGAGCTTCGGGTGCATCGTCCAGGCCCCGTTCGCGTGGGCGATGAAGGCCGCCTCGACCGCGTCGTACGCTTCGTGCGGCGAGACGGCGCGCTCGACGTCTGCACCGGAGAAGACGGGGACGGTCATCCACGGCAATCTACCGCGGCATGATTGAATCGCGCCGTGGCGGCAACGATCGTGATCGACGGACTTCGCGTCGACCGGGGCGGAAGCACCGTGCTCGACGGCATGACGCTCGAGATCGGTGGCGGCGTCGTGACCGGCCTGCTCGGGCCGAGCGGGAGCGGCAAGTCGACGCTGATCCGCGCAATCGTCGGCGTCCAGATCGTCGCCGCGGGCGAGGTGCACGTCCTCGGCCTACCGGCCGGTAGCCCCGCGCTCCGAAGTCGCGTCGGCTACGTCACCCAGGCCCCCTCCGTGTACGGCGACCTCACCGTCCGGGACAACCTGGCCTACTTCGCACGCGTGCTCGGCGTTCCCCACCCGCGGGTCGACGAGGTGATCGAGCGCGTCGGCCTCGGCGATACGGCATCGCGCCTCGTCGGCAAGCTCTCCGGCGGGCAGAAGGCGCGAGCCTCCCTTGCGACGGCGCTCCTGAACGACCCGGAGGTGCTCGTGCTCGACGAGCCGACGGTCGGCCTCGACCCGGTGCTGCGGCGCGACCTGTGGGATTTCTTCAAGGAGCTCGCCGACGGGGGCACGACGCTGCTCGTCTCGAGTCACGTGATGGACGAGGCGGCACGCTGTCAGCGCCTGCTGCTCCTCCGCGACGGCAGCATTCTCGCCGACCTGACGCCGGCGGAACTGCTCGCAACGACCGGCGCGCCCGATCTCGACAGCGCCTTCCTGAGGCTCGTCGAAGGCGGTGAAGCGCCGTGAGCATGTCGCGGACGGCCGCGACCGCCTCCCGCGTGCTCGGCCAGCTTCGCCGCGACCCGCGGACGTTGGCCCTGCTCCTCGTCGTGCCGTGCGTCCTGATGATCCTCGTCGAGCAGCTCTTCGCCGGGAGGGAGGCGGTGTTCCAGAGCGTCGGCGTGCCGATGCTCGGCCTGTTCCCGCTCATCAGCATGTTCCTCGTCACGTCGATCACGATGCTGCGCGAGCGGACGACAGGCACCCTGGAGCGACTGCTGACGACGCCCCTGACGAAGCTCGAGCTGCTGCTCGGGTACGGAATCGCGTTCGCCGTCGTCGCGGTCGTCCAGGCGGTCATCGTCTCGCTCGTCGGCTTCGGGCTTCTCGGGCTGGAGGTCGTCCACTCGGAGGTGCTCGTCGTCCTGCTCGCGGTGGCGAACGCGATCCTCGGGATGGCCTTCGGCCTGTTCGTGAGCGCCTTCGCTCAGACCGAGTTCCAGGCCGTGCAGTTCATGCCCGCCTTCGTGCTGCCCCAGATCCTGCTGTGCGGGCTGTTCGTGGCGCAGGATCAGATGGCCGAGTGGCTGCAGTGGATCTCGGCCGCCCTGCCGCTCACCTACGCGTTCGACGCGCTCGACCGGGCAGCACACGACCCGACCCTGGGGACGAGCTTCTACGTCGACGTCGTGATCATCGTCGGCGCGACATTCCTCGCGCTCGTCCTCGGGGCGGCAACGCTGCGGCGACGGACGGCCTGACGCGGCGCGGGAGACCGGGCGGGACGGCCCCTACGACGCCTTGACGGCGCCGATCAGCTTCACGATCGAGTCCTTCGCGTCCCCGAAGAGCATCGTCGTGCGTGGATCGAGGTAGAGCTCGTTGTCGATGCCGGCGAAGCCCGGAGCCATGGAGCGCTTCATCACGACGACCGCTGCGGCCTTGTCGACGTCGAGGATCGGCATGCCGTAGATCGGGGAGGAAGGGTCGCTGCGCGCTGCGGGGTTCGTGACGTCGTTCGCGCCGATCACGAGTGCGACGTCGGCCTGCGGGAACTCGGGGTTGACCTCGTCCATCTCCCTGAGCGCGTCGTAGGGGACGTTGGCCTCCGCGAGCAGCACGTTCATGTGCCCCGGCATCCGTCCCGCGACCGGGTGGATCGCGTAGACGACCTCGACGCCCTTCTCCTCGAGCAGCTCGCCGAGCTGGCGGACGTCGTGCTGAGCCTGCGCGACCGCGAGGCCGTAGCCGGGCACGATGATGACCTTGCGGGCGTAGGAGAGCATCACCGCGACGTCCTCGGGGGACGTGGCGCGCACGGTGCGGCCGTCGTCGACGCGGGCGGCGCCGACGCCGGCCTGCACCTGCCCGAAGGCGCCGAAGAGCACGTTCGTGATCGAGCGGTTCATCGCCCGGCCCATCAGGATCGTGAGCAGCGTTCCCGACGCGCCGACGAGCGCGCCCGCCACGATGAGGAGGTTGTTGCCGAGGACGAAGCCGGTGGCCGACGCGGCAAGGCCCGTGAAGGCGTTGAGGAGCGAGATCACGACCGGCATGTCGGCGCCGCCGATCGGGAGCACGAACATGACGCCGAAGAGGAGCGCAGCGGCGAGCAGGCCGTAGATCATCCACTGCTCCGTCGCCGCCGGTAGCGATCCACGACCGCGAGCACGACTGCGGTGCCGATGATCAGCGCGTTGACGATCTGCTGGCCGCGGAACACGATCGGACGGCCGGAGATCAGCTCCTGCAGCTTCCCGAACGCGATCAGCGAACCGGAGAACGAGACGGCGCCGATGAGCGCAGACAGCGCCGTCGAGGTCGCCTCGACTGTGCTCAGGTTCCCTGCGAAACGGTGGAACTCGTCGAGCGCGACGAGCGCTGCCGCGCCGCCGCCGACCCCGTTGAAGAGGGCGACCATCTGCGGCATCGCCGTCATCTTCACCGTGCGCGCACCGACGAGGCCGACGGCGCCGCCGGCGACCATGCCGATCCCGATCAGCGCGTAGTTGTCGAGGCCGTCCTGCGCGAGCGTGACGATGATCGCGAGCAGCATGCCGGCGGCCCCGATCCAGTTCCCCTTCCGCGCGTGCTTCGGAGACGACAGGAAGCGGAGCGCGAGGATGAAGGTCACGATCGTGACCAGGTAGAGCGCGTCAGTCGTCGTTCGACTCACGCCGTGGCTCCCTTCGCTTGAACATCTGCAGCATCCGGTCGGTGACCACGAAGCCACCGACGACGTTCGCGGCCGCGAGGACGACCGCGACGAAGCCGACCGCCTTCGAGAACGTGTCGTCGGCCGTCCCGGCGATCAGGATCGCACCGACGATCACGATCCCGTGGATCGCGTTCGTGCCCGACATCAGCGGCGTATGCAGCATCGTCGGCACCTTCGAGATCACCTCGACACCGAGGAAGATCGCGAGCACGAGGATCGTCAGCTCGAGGATGAACGAGGTCTCTATGTCGCCACCTCTTCGGTCGGGCGGGCAACGCAGGCGCCGCCGGTGATGTCGTCGTCGAAGTCGAGCGTGAGCTCGCCGCCCGGCGCGAGGTGCTGGAGCAACGCGCTCACGTTGCGCGCGTAGAGGCGGCTCGCATCGGCTGCCATCAACGACGGCAGGTTCGTGAAGCCGACGATCGTGACGCCCTCCCGCACGATCTCCTGGCCGGGATTCGTGAGCTCGCAGTTGCCGCCCGCCTCGGCGGCGAGGTCGACGATGCAGCTCCCCGGCCGCATCTGACCGACCGTGGCGGCCGCGATCAGCTTCGGCGCCGGCCGGCCGGGAACGAGCGCGGTCGTGATGACGATGTCGAAGTCGGGCACGCGCTCCTCGAGAGCCGCCTGCTGAGCCGCCTGCTGCTCCGGGGTCAGCTCCTTCGCGTAGCCCCCTTCGGTCTCCTCGCCCTGCACGCCGAGCTCGAGGAACTTCGCGCCGAGCGACTCGACCTGTTCCTTCACCGCCGGTCGCACGTCGAAGGCCGAGACGACGGCGCCGAGCCGCCGGGCCGTCGCGATCGCCTGCAGGCCGGCAACCCCGGCCCCCATGACGAGCACGCGCGCGGGCGCGATCGTGCCGGCGGCCGTCATCAGGAGCGGGAACATCTTCTGGACGCGCTCTGCCGCGATCAGCACGGCCTTGTAGCCGGCGACGGTCGCCTGCGACGAGAGGGCGTCCATCGACTGGGCGCGCGTGATCCGGGGCACTGATTCCATTGCGAACGCGACGACACCCTGCCGGCGGAGGCGCTCGATCCCGTCGGGATCCGTCAGCGGCGCCAGAAACCCGATCAACACCGTTCCCGGCGCGATCGCTGCCACCTCGTCCGCGCTCGGCCGGCCGACGCGGACGACCGCTCCGGCCCCGTCGAGCAGGCTGCCGGGCTCACTCAGCGTCGCCCCCGCCGCGGCGTAGTCCTCGTCCGGAAAACCCGCAACCGCACCGGCTCCACGCTGGACGGCGATCTCGAATCCGGCCGCCGCCAGGCGCGCGATCGCATCGGGGACGAGCGCGACCCGTCCTTCGCCTGCCGCGGCCTCCCGGGGGACTGCAATTCGCATATGACGAATCTACGTGAAGGGATTTCCCCCCGCGGGAGGAACCTCACCCTTCGTGCACCGTCTCACCTCGCTCACCGCCGCGATGCGTGCCTGCGACTCCTCGCTCGAGGGGCACAGCCTTCGTGTCGCGTGCCACGCAGAGGCGATCGGTCGGCGGCTCGCCTGGTCGGACGACCGGCTCGCGGCCCTCCGCCTCGGCGCTGCCCTTCACGATGTCGGCAAGATCAACGTCCGTCCCGGCCTGCTCCAGAAGCCCGGCCGCCTCGACGACGCGGAGCTCGCAGCCGTTCGGGCGCATCCGGTCGAGGGAGCATGGCTCATTGCTGGCGTGCGGGCGTTCGAGTCGTCGCTGCCGTACGTGCTGTTCCATCACGAGCGCTGGGACGGCGGCGGGTATCCCACCGGCCGCGTTGGAACCGAGATACCGCTCGAGGGCCGGGTTCTCGCCGTCGCGGACGCGTTCGACGCGATGACGTCTCTGCGCCCGTATCGCTCCTGCCTCTCGAGCGCGGAGGCAGCGCTCGAGGTCGAACGGTGCGCGGGCACGCAGTTCGACCCCGAGCTTGCGGAGATCTTCGTCGACGCTCACTCCGCCGGCGAGATCGCCACGGAGCGCGCCGTCGCACTCGCCGTCTAGCGATACTCGTTGGCGATGAGCCGGCGCCCGCGATCGGTCTGCATGCTGACGACCTTCTATCCGCCGCACCATTTCGGGGGCGACGCGGTCTACGTCCAGCGGTTGGCTCACGCGCTCGCCGACCGGGGCGACCGGGTCACCGTCGTTCACTGTGTCGACAGCCATCGGCTCCTCTCGCACGGCGCGCCGGTCGAGGAGGCAGGGCCGCATTCCGGCGTGACCGTCGTGCCGCTCGTCGGTCGGGTCGCCGCGCTGTCCCCGACGGCGACGTATCTCACGGGCCGCGCGCTGCTTGAAGGAGCGAGCCCTACGGCAGGTCTTCGCGCGCGAGCGCTTCGATGTCGTGCACTTCCACAACATCTCGCTGCTCGGGGCCTCGGTGCTCGGACTGGGCTCCGGCGTGAAGCTGTACACGCTGCACGATCACTGGCTGGTCTGCCCGATGCACGTTCTGTGGAAGAACGACCGCGAGCCGTGCGTCGAGCCTTCGTGCCTCCGCTGCGGGCTCGCCTTCAAGCGGCCTCCGCAGCCATGGCGGGCGACGAGCTACCTGGATCGCCAGCTCGCGTTCGTCGATCGGTTCGTGGCCTCGTCTGCCTCGGTGCTCGAGGCGCACCGTGAGCGGGGGCTCGATCTGCCCGGCACCGTCGTGCCGCTGTTCGTTCCGGAGCCGCAGGCCGTGCCGACATCGCCCCGCGACCGCTCGACGTTCCTCTACGCCGGTCGCCTGGAGCGCATCAAGGGCATCGACACCTTGGTCGATGCGTTCGCCCGCGCGCCCGACCTCGATCTCGTGATCGCAGGAGCCGGTACGGCAGAGCCCGACCTCCGTCGCCGAGCCGCCTGTCTCGACAACGTCGCGTTTGCGGGGCGCCTGGAGGCAGATGTGCTCGCCCGCCGGTACGCCTCGGCGACGGCGCTCGTCGTTCCTTCCGTCGGGCACGAGACGGGCCCGCTCGTCGTCGGTGAGGCGTTCGCCCACGGCACGCCCGTCGTCGGCCGACGCATCGGAGGCATCTCCGAAGCGTTGTCGCGTGGTGGCGGAGACCTCTACGACACGAACGACGAGCTCGTCGCGATCCTCCGGGACTACGCGGCGAACCCGAAGCGCTGCGCGGCGACGGGCGCACGCGCGCGAGAGATCTACCACGAGCGTCACACGCTCGTCGCGCATCTGGCAGCTCTCGACGAGATCGTCGCGGAGGTGGCGGCAGCGCGGAATCGACCGATCGCCGAGCCGTCGGGCGTGTCCGCGCCCGGTTGATCGCCGAAACGAGAATTGATCGTTAAAATACAGATACGCAATTCGATTGGATATTCGTTCGTCCGAGCGACGACACTACAGCGACGGAGAGGAATACCGATGGCCCGAAAGACGGTTCTCGTTTGCGACAACTGCGGTGCCGAGGTCGAGGACGGCAAGGGGGCGACGCTCCGGGTCACCTTCACGGACGCGCGCCGCGGTGCCAAGGCCGCAGACCTGTGCGACGGATGCGCGGGCACGATGCCCGGAACGGCGGTTGCGAGGCGAGGCCGGAAGCCGAAGTCGCTCGCCTAGGGGCCTTCGTCTTCCGCTCTTTGCGGACGCCGCACGGTCGGTAAGAAGGAGGGCGGGAAGCGCCCGACTACGATGGACTGATGGGGCTCTCGCTGGTTTACGGCCCGGCACACGCCGGCAAGGTCGCGCTCCTGCTCGACCGTTTTCTCGCTGCTCTCGATCGCGATCCGTGGCTCATCGTCCCGAACCGGGTCGACGTCGATCGCGTCGAACGGGAGCTCGCGCAACGGCGGGGAGCGCTCCTGGCGGGTACGGTCGGCACCTTCGACACGCTCTTCGGCCGGTTGGCGGGCGCCGACCAGCCGGGCCGGCTTCTCGGAGATGCGGGTCGCAGTATCATCGTTCGACGCCTGCTCGACGACTCGTCGAGGGACGCGTTCGGGCCGTCGTCGCGGTTCGCGGGCTTCGCCGACTCGCTGGTCGGTGCGCTCGCCGAGGTCGACGCGAATCTGCTCGCGCCCGACGACCTCGGAAGCGATCTCGGTGCGCTCGCGCGAAAGTACGTCGCCGAGCTCGAGCGGCTCGGCGTGCACGATCGTGGCCTCGTCCGCCGGCGCGCCGTGTCACGGTTGACGACAGACCTCGGAGCGTGGAACGGGTCGCCCGTGTTCGCCTACGGCTTCGAGGACCTCACGGGTGCCGAGTGGCGGCTGCTCGAGGCGCTCGCGGCCCGGGGCGAGGTTCACGTCTCGCTTCCGTACGAGCCGGGGCGCGCCGTGTTTGGATCGCTCGAGCGGACGTCCAGCGACCTGGCCACCCTCGCATCCGGCTCCATCGTCGAGCTCCCTGCAGGGTCGCGCACGTATCTCCCTGGGAGCATCGCCCATCTCGAGCGCCATCTGTTCGACGATGCGCCGTCGCCGGTTGCGCTCGACGGATCGATTCGCTTTCTCGAAGGAGCGGGACGACGAGCGACGCTCGAGCTGCTCGCGGAAAGGATCCTCGACCTCGTTCGCGACGGGGTCGGCCCGGAGCAGATCGCCGTCGTCTGCCCCTCGGTGGAGCGCTCGCGTGCGTCGATAGAGACGGCGTTCGGCACGCTCGGGGTGCCGTTCGCGGTCGAGGGCCGGGCACGGCTCGGTACGACCGCCTTCGGGCAGTCGCTCCTTTCCCTGCTCCGCTTCGCCTGGAGCAACGGCACGCGCCGGGATCTCTTCGCCTTCCTTCGCACACCGTACGGGGGAATCGCGCGAGCGGATGTCGACTTCCTCGAGGGGCGCCTCCGTGGCCGCGCCGTGCTCCGCGGCGACCGGACGATCGAGGAGGCGACGAAGCTCCGGACAGGACGCCCGTTGCCGATCCTCGAGGCACTGGACGTCGAGGCGGGGCCACTCGAAGCCGCCACGAACGTCGTCGAGATGATGCTGCGCAACGCCTACGGGCTCGGCGCGCCCCCCACCACGTTGGCGGCGCGACGAGACCTCCGGGCGGCCGACGCGGCGCGAACCGTGCTCGACGAGCTCGGGCAGTTGAGTGAGGCAGGCGTGACGGTTTCGACGGACGACATCCTCACATCGCTCGACCGGGCCACGGCCCGCGGTGACGTCGCGGGTGCCCCCGGTCGGGTCGCGGTGCTCGATCTCGCCCGCGCCCGGACACGCACGTTCGAGGCGGTGTTCGTGATCGGCCTCGAGCAGGGCTCGCTGCCGCGAAGGGCTGCGACCTCGCCCTTCTTCGACGACGAGGAACGGCGGCAGCTCGACGCGTCGTGCGCTGCCCGGCTCGAGAGACCCGACGCGGCTAGCCGCGACCGCTACCTGTTCTACACGGCCAGCACACGCCCCCGAACGCTGCTCACGCTGGTCCGTGAGGCGGCGACCGACGACGGCTCACCGCGGGAGCCGAGCCCGTTCTGGGAGGCGGTCTGCGACCTCTTCGACGCCGACGACGTCCGCCGGCACACGACGCGCCGGCCGCTCGCGAGGCTGACGTGGCCGATCGAGGCCGCCCCGACCGAGCGCGAGCGGCTGCGTGCGCTCGCCCGCCTCGCCGCCGACGATGCCCGCGAGGCGGAGGCGCTCGCGTACGCGAACGGCTGGCAGCGCAAGCTCGGCCGCGCGCGGCGGGCCTTCTCGCGTCCGACGGCGATCAGGCACCCTCGCGCGGTTGCGCTGCTGACGAGCCGCGACACGTTCCGCGTTACCGACCTCGAGCGGATGGCGACGTGCTCGTCCGCCTGGTTCGTCGAGCGCTATCTCCGGCCGGGTGAGATCGACCAGGTGATCGGCCCGAAGATGAGGGGATCGATCGCCCACGTTGCCTTGCAGCGGTTCTACAGCCGTCTGCCCTCACGGCTCCGGGGCGCCGAGCGCGTCACGCCCGCGAACGTCGAGGAGGCGGTCGGACTGATGCACGAATGCGTCGAGGAGGCGCTCGACTCCGGGCTCCGGATCGACGCCAACGATCTCGAACGACGGGAGCTCGGGCAGGGTCTCCGCCGCGATCTCGAGCAGCTCGTCCGCGCCGACGCAGCGGCAGCCTCCACGTTCGTGCCCCGCGAGCTCGAGGTCTCGTTCAAGTCCTACGAGCTCGCTCCGGACGTGGCCGTCAGCGGAAAGATCGACCGCGTCGACGCAGACCCGATCAGCGCCCGCGGGATCGTCGTCGACTACAAGTCCGGCGCTGCCCCGTCGGCGACCCAGATTCACGACGAGGCACGCCTGCAGATCCCGCTCTACCTCCTCGTCCTCCGCGACCGGCTCGGGCTCGAGCCGATGGGCGGCGTGTACGTGCCCGTCGGAGGCGGCCGGCGCGCGCGTGGGATGTTGCGCGCGGGTGCCGACCAGGTGCCCGGCTTCGCGGCCGCCGACTATCTCGACGGGCCGGCGTTCGACGCCGAGATCGACCACGCACGCGACACGGCCGTTGCCCTGGCGGAGCGCATCCGCGTCGGCGACGTGATCCATGACCCGCAGGGCGGCGAGTGCCCGGCCTGGTGCACCCTCTGGCGCATGTGCCGCAAGGAGCGCCCGTGACCGGGGGAAGAGAGGTGGCCGCGACGCTGAATCCCCAGCAGCGCGCCGCGGTCGCCGCGCGCGGCGAGACGTTCGTCTCGGCCGGGGCGGGCACGGGCAAGACGACCGTGCTCGTCGAGCGCTTCGCGCGGGCTGTCGTCGAGGACGGGCTGGACGTCGACTCGCTGCTCGTGATCACGTACACCGACCGGGCCGCGGGCGAGCTGCGCGCGCGGATCCGCACGCATCTCCAGAGCCTCGGGCGGCCCGATCTCGCACGCGACCTCGACAGTGCCTGGATCTCGACGATTCACGGGTTCTGTCGGCGGCTGCTGACCGCCTATCCGCTCGCCGCAGGAATCGATCCTCGATTCCGTGTTCTCGACGAGGCGCAGGCGCGCGTGATCCAGGGTGAGGCGTTCGCGGCTGCGCTCGAGGAGTTCTGCGCCGCCGACGAACCGGATCGCTGGCAGCTGCTCGCCACCTACAAGGCGGCCGGCCTGCGGAAGATGCTCGTCAGCGTGTACGACACGCTCCGGTCGGCGGCGCTCCCCCTCGAGCTCCAGCCCGCAGCGCGCGCAGGCCTCGCAGACGCGATCGTGGAGTTGCGTGCCGAGATCGACGGGCTCCTGCAAGACGGGAAGGCAACCGAGGCGCAGCGGGACGCCGCCGTCGACGCGCTCGACCTCCTCCAGACGACGCAGCTGCCGGAGCGCCTGATCGAGCTTCCCGGCACGACCGTCCGGGGCGCCCGCGCAGCTGCCTTCAGCGATGCCCGCAAGAGCGTCCGGGCGCTCGCTCTCGAGGAGCTCGCCTCGCGCGACCGGGAGCTGCTCCAGGAGCTCCTGACCGGGTTCGCGCGTGCCTACGCCGAGGCGAAGGATCGCGAGTCGGCGCTCGACTTCGAGGACCTGCAGCTGCGCGCCTGGGAGCTCCTCCGGGACAACGAGGCGATCCGCGAGGTGGAGCAACTCCGGTTCCGATCGGTCATGGTCGACGAGTTCCAGGACACGAACCGTCTCCAGACGGAGCTCGTCGATCTCATCTGCGCGGGGCCGACGAAGGAGATGTTCTTCGTCGGCGACGAGTTCCAGTCGATCTACGGGTTCCGTCACGCCGACGTCGCCGTGTTCCGGGACAGGCGGGACGCGGCGCCACAGGTGTTGCCGCTGACGCTCAACTACCGCTCGCGGCCCGAGGTGCTCGCCGCCGTCAACGAGCTGTTCGCCGGCGCGTTCGGGGACGGCTTCCAGCCGCTCGAGCCGGCCGAGGGCTACGGCGACCCGGTCTTCGGGACACCCGTCGAGCTGCTCGTCACCGACAAGGCGTCCTACAACGGCTCGGGCCTCCACTGGCGCCGAGCCGAGGCCCGACACGTCGCCCGGCGCGTGCGTGCGCTCGTCGATGCGGGCGTCGCGACGGCGGGAGAGATCGTCCTCCTGTTTGCGGCGGGAACCGACGCCGAGTGGTTCGAGGAGGAGTTGCGGGCGGTCGACGTCCCCACGATCCGGATGACCGGCCGCCGTTACTTCGGCCAGCAGCAGGTCGTCGACCTGCTCTCGTACCTGCGATTGCTACAGAACCGTTACGACGACGAGGCGCTGCTCACCGTCCTCGCGTCCCCCTTCGTCGGCGTCTCGAACGACGCCCTCGTCCTGATCCGGTCGACGGCCGAGCGCCGCCCGATCTTCAAGGGCATCGAGCGGACGCTTCCGCCGGACCTGCCGGAGGACGACCGTCGCCTCGTCCGTGCGTTCCTGCAGCGCTACGAGCGCCTCGTCGAGAGCTCGTCCCGGCTGTCACTCGAGCTCCTTTGCGAGCGGATCCTGGTCGAGCACGACTACGACCTGGCCGTCCTGACACGACGAGACGGGCAGCGGCGCTACGCGAACCTGCGGAAGCTCGCACGGCTGGCGCGCTCGTTCGAGGAGCTGCGGGGGCCGGACATCGAGGGCTTCATCCGCTTCGTGGCCGAGCAGGACGCGGCCGGCGCACCGGAGCGAGACGCGGTCTCGGAAGAGGAAGGCGCCGATGCGGTCCGGCTGCTGACGATCCACGCGGCGAAAGGCCTCGAGTTCAAGGTCGTCGTGGTCGCGGACGCCGGACGTGATCGGACGAGCAACGACGAGATCCTCTGCCTTTCGGACGGCCGGTTCGGGTTCAAGGTGGCACATCCCGACACGGGAACGCGCGTCGCCACTAGCTCGTACGAGCATGTGAAGGGGGAGCGCGACCGCCAGGAGGAGGCCGAGCGGCTCCGTCTCTACTACGTCGCGATGACCCGGGCGATGCAGCGGCTGATCGTGTCGGGGTCGGTCGACCGTACGAAAGAGCGTGACGAGCGGACACCGATCGGGTGGGTCATCGACCGCCTGCAACTCGGGGAGGAGCTCGATCGAGCCGAGATCTCGGGGCCCGTCGAGGCCGAACGTGGAGCCGCCGGCGTCGTCCTTCGCATCGACCGCTTCGATCCCGCCGCCGAGGAGGCGAGTGTCGTGGCAGACGCCGACCTCGAGGAGAGCGAGGAGGCCGGCCAGCTCCTCCTTTTCGAGGGAGCGGGGGAGGATGTGCCGCCCGCCGCACCGCGCCTGCGTGAGCTCGTCGCGATCACCGCGCCCCCCGACCGGCACGTCGCGCGGCTCTCCTACAGCGCCATCTCCCTCTTCGACCGCTGTGGCTACCGCTACTACGCGGAGCGGGTCGTCGGCATGCGCCCTGTGCAGTGGAATGGGTGGGCCGACGGGACAGGGCCGGCGGGGCTTCATCCGACCGAGATCGGTGACGCGGTCCATCGACTGCTGGAGCTCGTCGATCTCGCGCATCCCGTGGCGCTCGAAGCGACGATGATCGAGGGTCACGTGCGGGCGTGGTATCCGACGGTGTCGGACGACGAGCTCGCGCGCGTCGCCGAGCTCGTCGGTGGGTACACCGGCTCGGCGCTCGCGCAGCGCATCGCCGGGCTCGGCGGAGCCCGTCCCGAGCGTCCGTTCGCCTTCGAGCTCGATGGCGTGCTCGTCAACGGCCGGCTCGACGTTCTCAGGCTCGAAGGGCTGGACGCGCTCGTTCTCGACTACAAGACGAACGCGTTGCACGGGCGGGATCCGGCGGAGATTGTCGAACGCGAGTACTCGACGCAGCAGATCGTCTACGCGATCGCCTGCCTGCGGGCCGGAGCCGAGCGGGTCGAGGTCGTCTACCACTTCCTCGAGGAGACGGACGCCGTCGTCTCGACGACGTACACGTCGGCCGACGCGGAGCGGCTCGAGGCGTTGCTGTCTGCCTCGATAGCGCGGATCCGCGAGGGCGCCTTCACGCCGACGCCGAGCGCGTTTGCCTGCTCGGCGTGCCCGGCCCTCGATGTCGTGTGCGCCGGGCCGCGCCTCGGCGGCGTGTCCGAGCTCGAGCCTGCCTTCGCCTCGGCGGAATAGGCGTTCCGTGGCCCCGAGTTACGTCTCCGAAGCACGTCGACGCGGCCTCGGCAGGCGACGGGAGCGAATCGGGCCGATTGTCGAGCGCCTGGCGGCGGAGCACGGTGACGCGGAGATCGCGCTCAACTTCGGCAGCGACGTCGAGCTACTGATCTCCGTGATGCTGTCGGCCCAGACGACCGACGTGAACGTCAACCGTGTGACCGAGAAGCTCTTCGTCAAGTACTGCAGGCCGGAGGACTATCTCGCTGTGCCGCTGGAGGAGCTCGAGCAGGATGTGTTCCAGACCGGGTTCTACCGGCAGAAGGCGAAGTCGATCCGCGGCGCGATGACGGTGTTGCTCGAGGAGTTCGACGGCCGGGTGCCTCGCACGATCCCCGAGCTACTGCGGCTGCCCGGCGTTGCCCGCAAGACGGCCAATGTCGTCGCTGCCGAGCTCGGCGAGGCTCAGGGTGTCGTCGTCGACACGCACGTGCGCCGGATCTCGCAGCGCCTCGGCCTCACCCGTGAGGACGATCCGGTCAAGATCGAGCGCGATCTCGTCGGGATCGTGCCGCGCGCCGACTGGCATCGGTTCCCGCACCTCCTCATCTGGCACGGCCGGCGCGTGTGTGACGCGCGCAAGCCGCGCTGCGGGGAGTGCGTGCTGGCCGAGCTGTGCCCGGCGCGGCGGGAGCCGGAGGAGACCCGGACGACGGGCTGAAGCTTTGCGCCGGTGACAGGCAGTGGGCGGTCTGCCGGCCGCTACGGCCGTACCCAGTGCTGTAGCCAGAGCCTTTCGCCGTAGCCGAACTGCCGCAGCAGGGCGTAGCGAGGGGTTACGACGTCCGGTCGCGAGGCTTCGATCGCCTGCTCCGCCGTCCTGCCCCGGACCGCGACCCAGGCACCCTGGCCGCGCGCGTGCAGCATCACGCGCTGGTACGGGGCGTAGTACGCGAGCGCCGCGCGCGAGCCGTCGGGGATGACCACGACCGTCTCCTTCGGGCCGCGCACGCGCTTGACGGCCGCGGCGAGCGCGCGCCAGTCCTCGTCGACGGGCCTCGTGAGGCGCACGGTGATCGTGACCGTGGACGCGACGAGAAGCACGGCAACGCCTGCCGCGACGAGCCCGCGCGTGGGGGAGAGGAGGAGCGCGGCCGCGCCGACGGCGAGCGCGACGCCCGGAGCCGTCAGGACGAGCGCCCCGGCGTGAACCGGCATCGCGACGGCCGCGAGGAGCGTCGCGGCCACCGGTGCGGCGATCAGGCCCGCCACCAGAACGCCGACCCACCGGTCAGGTGATGCGGCGTGCGCGCTCCGGAACAGGAATACGAGCCCGGCGACGGCGCCGGCGGCGAGCACGAGATTCCAGCCGCCCGCGGCCGCGAGGCCCCTGCCGAGACGCTCGAGGTCGAGCGCAGTCGACGCTGCCGGGCCGGTCGAACCGATCGACGGCCATCCAGGTGAGTAGGCAGGCTGCGATCGCGGTGCCTGCGACCAGCGCGATACCCGGCGTACGGAGGTCGGCCCGGTCGCGACGGGCGACGAGCGCCGCGCCGTGCGCCGCGAGCACGGACGCAGCGAGCGGGTGGAAGAGCGGCAGGGCCGCTGCCGCGAGCGCGTACGGCACCCAGCGCCAGCCGCCGCCGCGCTCGAGCGCGACGACGAGGAGCAGGGTCGCGAGAGCGATCCCGAGGATGCCGAGCGCGTAGGGCCGCACCTCGCGGGACGCGTCGACGACCCCTGCGTTCGACCGCGAGCGCGACGCCGGCGACCAGGCCCCCGACCCGACCGAGCAGCATCCTGCCGAGGACGACGAGGAGCCCTGCGGCGAGGGCAACGGCGATCGCAGACGGCGCCCGCAGCGTCAGCTCGTCGGTGCCTGCGAGCGTCGCGAGCTTCGCCGCGAGCAGGTGCCCCGCCTGGCCCGGCGTGTCGTGCACGATCGTCGCGAGCAGATCACCGATCGAGGCGTTGGCACGCGCGAACGACACCGCTTCCTCTCTCGTGAGCGACCGGTGGCCGAGGGCGACAACGCCGAGCAGCAACGAGCCGACCGCGACCGCGAGGGGTGCGAGGCTCCATGCGACGTCCGAACGAGTTCGCTCGCCGGGGGCGCCAGAGCCGACAGTGCCCTCGGTCACGATGGGAGGCTACCTGCTGCTACGGCTCCTGCCGGTCTCGTGGCTCGTAGACCCTGACGGCCAGGGCGTCGCCGAAGTTCTTCTCGGTCGCGAGCTCGAGCACGGCCTCTTCGACCCGAACGCTTGCGAGCTCCGAGCGTGCGGCCGGGGAGCGGTTGTACAGAAGCATGAACGTGCGGCGATCGCGCGCCGCTTCCTCGATGTCTCGACCTCCGTCGTAGAACGCAAGCGCATCGCGCGACCACAACGGGGCGACGACCACGGCATCGCCCGGTTGCCGCTCACGCTGGATGTAATCGGCAGCACCACGCCAGTCCTCGGGCACCCTTTCGTACCACGCGACCAGTCGGTACCCCGACACCGCGATGACTGCGATGAGGGCGGCAACCGCGACCACCGTGATCTTCTCTACAGCCAGCGAGATCGGGTACGCCGCAGCAAGCGCGAGCGCCGGAACGATCACGATCGTGTAGCGGGGAACGAGAATCGGCTGCACTTCCGACACGGCGAAGGCAAGCGCGATCGGCAGCGAGCACCAGCCGCCGATGAGGACCAGTCGCCATCGATCGGGCCTGCCGCCTGCACCCGTTCGATACGCGAGAAACGCGAGACCCAGGAGTGCTGCAGCGCCAAAGGGAAGGTTGTTCCCCGATGCGATCTCGAGGACGCGCACGACGACATCGGCCGACGGATCTTCGATCCAGCCGAGCTGGGAGCGGTTGGCCGTGGCCGTGAAATACAGCGCCGGCGCGATCAGCGCGAGGAAGAGCGTGGCGGTTTCGAGCACGCGGCGAAGCGGAGGCCGCCGGGTTGCGAACGGGACGCTCACGAGGTGGGCCACGATCACGAATGCGGCGAAGAAGTGGCAGTACACGGCGGCCGCGGCGCCGACCGCGTAGAGGAGCCATGTGCGGCGGCGTGGATCGTCGATTGCGCGGACGAAGAGGATGGTGGCGACGACGACTGCGAGCGTGACGAGCGCGTAGGTCCGCGCCTCTTGCGCGTGACGGACGACCAGGGCGTTCGTCGCGAGCAGGACGCCGGCGATGATCCCCACCCGCCGGTCGAAGAGTCGTGCCCCGAGGGGCACGAGCAGGGCTGCGGCGAGCGCTGCGAAGACCACCGAGGGAATCCGCAGCCAGATTTCCGAGTTCGGAGTGAGGGTAACCCACGTCTTGAGGCCGACCACGTACACGCCCTGGCTCATCTCCGTCGAGCCGATCACGTTGAAGAGGTCGCCCCAGGATTGCTTGATGCGCTGCGCGTTGAAAGCCTCGTCGAACCAGAGCGCCTTGGTGCCGAGAGTGATGGCTCCCAGGACAAACGAGACGCAACCGACGGCGAGCGCCGCGGGCCACGACGGTCGTGTGTCGTGCGGGCCGGCCATTGCCTCCGAGCCTATTCCTTACTCGTGTGGGAGGACTACGTGGCGGTCGCTGACGTGCTGAGCTCGGAGTGGCGCAGGTCGCTCAGGAAGCGCTCGGCGTCGAGTGCGGCTGCGCATCCGGATCCGGCTGCGGTGACCGCCTGGCGGTAGGTGTGATCCTGGACGTCTCCGGCCGCGAAGACGCCGGGGATGTTCGTCTCGGTCGACTTGCCCCTGGTGACGAGGTAGCCCGAGTCCTCCTCGTGGTCGAGCTGGTCCAGGAAGAGCGCCGTGTTCGGGTCGTGGCCGATCGCGACGAAGAAGCCGTCGGTCTCGATCTCGCTCAGCTCGTCGGTGACGGTGTCGCGCAGGCGGACGCCGGTCACCTTCGCGTCGCCGAGCACCTCGTCGACGGTCTTGTTGAGCACGAGCTCGATCTTCTCGTCGGCCCGCGCGCGGTCGACCATGATCGGCGAGGCGCGGAACTCTTCGCGCCGGTGCACGAGGTAGACCTTGCTCGCGAAGCGGCTGATGAAGGTTGCCTCCTCGAGCGCCGAGTCTCCGCCGCCGACGACGGTGACGACCTTGTCCCGGAAGAACGAGGCGTCGCACGTGGCGCAGTACGAGACGCCGCGGCCCTGGAGTCGCAGCTCGGACTCGAGGCCGATCTGCCGCGCGCTCGCGCCGGTCGCGACGATGACGCTGTCGGCGACGAATTCGTCGTTGCCCACGTACACCCTGAAGGGACGCTCGGAGAAGTCGACGCGCGTCACGTCGTCGGTGAGGAACTCCGCGCCGAAGCGCTCGGCCTGGCGGCGGAAGTCCTGCATCATCGTCGGCCCCATGACGCCGTCGGCATAGCCGGGGTAGTTCTCGACGTCGGAGGTGATCATCAGCTGGCCGCCCCAGTTGAAGCCCTCGATCACGAGCGGCTTCAGGTTGGCGCGCGCGGAGTACAGCGCCGCCGTGTAGCCGGCCGGGCCGCCTCCGATGATGATCACGTTGCGTACGTCGCTCATGGTCTCTCTCGCTCCTTACTGTCCTGGAAGTCTGCGCGTCGTTACCGGGAGGGCCGGGGCTGTCAGCCTCTCACCCGATGTTTCGCTCCTACCGTAGTCAACGAATCCGATCGGCCCGGGTGTTCCTGCCCGAGCTCGCGCGACCGTCAGGCGGCGCTCGCGCCGCCCGATCGGATCTCGAGTGGCGTCGGCAGCTCGGTGACGAGCTCCTGCGCGCTCAACGTTCTCGCCTGGCGCTCGATCGGGACGAGCTCGGGTGGCTCGACCCCGGTGATCCCGAGCTGCTCGAACCGGCGCGCCTGCGGCAGGACCTGCCGCTCGAGCGATCCCACCGTCTCGTTGTACGACTTCACGGCTCCGTCGAGCGTGCGGCCGAGCTTCGACATGTGCGCACCCATCGTCGAGAGCCGCTTGTACAGCTCCCGCCCGAGGTCGCTGATCTGCCGGGCGCCTTCGGCGATCGTCTCCTGTTGCCACCCGTAGTGCACCGCGCGAAGCAGGCCGATCAGGTTCGTCGGCGAGGCCGGGATCACGTTGTTCGCGAGCGCGAGCTCGTGGAGGGAGGGGTCGATGTCGAGCGCGGCGAGCCAGGACGACTCGTCGTGGAGGAACATGACGACGAACTCGGGTGTCGTCGGCAGCTGGCGCCAGTACGCCTTCTGACCGAGCGTCTGGATGTGCGTTCGCACCTGACGGGCATGATCGGTCATCCCGGCCTGACGGGCGGTCGCGTCTGCACCCTCCTCGTGCGCTCTGAGGTATCCGACGAGCGAGACCTTGGAGTCGATCACGATCGACTTGCCGCCCGGGAGCTTCACGATCACGTCGGGCCGCAGCAAGCGGCCGTCGTCGCCCTCGACCGAGTGCTGCTCGTCGAAGTCGCAGTACGGGAGCATTCCCGGCCATCTCGATCACACGCTTGAGCTGGATCTCGCCCCAGCGACCACGGGTGTGGGATTCGCCGCGGAGCGCGTTGACGAGGTTGCCGGTCTGTGTCCGTAGCCCCTCGTTGTTCTGACGGACGATCTCGAGCTCCTTGTGGATCTCGCCGTAGGCGCGCTGGCGCTGCTGCTCCATCAGGTTGACGTTGGTCTCGACCTTCTCGAGCGACTTCTTCAGCGGCTCGACGTATTCGCCGAGCCGGCCCATCGCCTGCTCGGTGAAAGCGTTCGCGTTGTCGCGGAGCGCCTCGGTCGAGATCGCCTTGAGGGCCGTCTCGACGCGCGTGTCGAATGCGCCTCGCTCCGCTGCGAGGGCGCCCTGCGCCTCGGCGAGCGCCCGCTGCGCGTCGCGCGCCTCGACGGCCGCCCGGTCGCGGTCGGAGAGCGCTCGGCGCACGGCGACGAGATAGACGCCGACGGCGCCGACGACGAGCCCGAGGAGGAGTGCGACGATTGCCATGAGGGCAACGAAGGGTAGACCCGTGACCGGACGGAGCCGTGGTGGCCAGCTGCTCCGGCTACGATCTCGAGGATGCCACCGACGCCACGACCCTCGGGCCCCAAGAAGAAGCCCTCCGTCCGCGTTCCGACCTCCGGCGACGATTCGAACCGGAGCCCGATCATGATCGGTGGCGCCGCCGCGATCGTCGTGATCGCCGCCGTCCTCGGCTACGTGCTGTTCGGTGGAAGCAACAGCGTCGGTGGTGGAACGACCGCTGGAGAGGCCACGAAGCAGCTCGAGGCCGCCGGCTGCACGGTCAAGTCGGTGAAGGCGATCGCCTCGAACGACCACTCCGTCACCACACCCGAGGGTACGTCGCCCAAGTGGAACACCGATCCGCCGACGAGCGGGCCCGCACTACCCGCAGGCCGCGATCTGGGGCTCCTACACCGAGCCGCTGTTGCAGGCGCAGGTCGTGCACAACCTCGAGCACGGCGGCGTCTTCATCCAGTACGGCCCGGACGTCCCACAGGCGACGGTCGACCAGCTCCAGGGGTTCTACGACCAGCACAAGAACGGGACCCTCCTCGCGCCGCTGCCGAGCCTCGGGTCGGATATCGCCCTCGGCGCGTGGACGACCAAGGGCCCGAGCTCTCCGAACGACGGCACTGCCTACATCGTCAAGTGCACCGATTTCGACGAGGCCGCCTACGCCGCGTTCTTCGACGCGAACCAGTTCAAGGGGCCCGAGCGCTTCCCGATGAGCTCCCTGCTGCCCGGCGCCTAGCTCGCGCCCCTTCACGATGCGGGGAGCGCAGCGATGCCGCTATCCGCCGTCGCCTACACTCGATCGGTACTGCCGGGGTGGCGAAACTGGTCATACGCGCCCGACTTAAAATCGGGTGTCCCTCGGGACGTCTGGGTTCGACTCCCAGCCCCGGCATGTTTGGGCTCGGAGATGGAAGCGAACGGTGGGGCCAAGGGGAACCGTTGTCTTTTCAGACACCGGGAAACGCCGCTGGGGCCGATACAATGGGTCCGTGTCCGATCCGATCCCGCGGCAGGCGCCAGGGCGGCGTCGATTCGGGGCCGCGGCGGCGCTTTGCGCACTGGTCGTGGGCGCAGGCTGGCTGCTGTCGCAGGCAACGACGCGCGTCGTGAACTGGTTCGTGATGACGGACGAGCTCTTCTACGAGCGGCTCGGGATCTCCATCGCCCAGACGGGCTCGCCTCTCCCGCGGCTCCGCGGGGAGTCGATCGACAACATCAACCAGCTCTACCCGGTCCTCCTGAGCGTCGTCTACGGGCACGGTGACGTTCCGGCCAGCCTCGTCACGGCGCACCGGATGAACGCGTTCGTGATGGTCTCGGCGGCCGTTCCCGTCTATCTCCTCGCGCGCCGTATCGACGTGGGGCGACTCGCGAGCCTGTGGGTCGCGGGCCTCTCGATCGCGATGCCCTGGATCGTGCTGTCGTCGTTCCTGCTCACGGAGGTCGTCGCCTATCCCGTCTTCTGCTGGTCGATCCTGGCGCTGAGCGTCGCGGTGCAGCGGAAGTCGACGAGGTGGGACGCCGTGGCTCTCGGCTCGATCGCGCTCGCGATCCTGGCCAGGACGCAGTTCGCGGTGCTCCTGGTCGTCTTCGCCGTGGCCGTGCTCGCGGAGGCGGTGCTCGAGCGTATCGACGCCGGAGAGCGCGGCACCGATGTGCCTCGATCGGCGGCGTCGAACCTGCTCAGGACGAGGCGCGTTCTCCTCGCCTTCTACACAGCTGGTGCCATCGTGCTCGTCGCCAGCCACTTCCGCGGAGGCGCCTCGGCGCTGCTCGGGACGTACGCGGTCACCGCGAGCGGAATCCACCTCGACGGCGACCTCGTTCGGTTGACGGTGTGGCACCTCGGGTCGGTCGCCCTCGCGACCGGCATCTTGCCCTTCGTCGTCGGCACGGCCTGGTTCCTCGACCACGTGCGCCCGTCGGCACCGTCTGCCGCCCGCGCTTTCGCGTCGGTGGGGGCAGCGAGCATCCTCCTGCTCGGCCTCGAGGTTGCCTCGTTCAACCAGCGCTTCGGAGCGGGCGAGGTGAAGGATCGCTACCTCTTCTATCTCCTTCCCGTCGTCCTCGTCGGCCTCGGCGCGGCGGTCGTCGCCCGCTCCTGGCCGCCATGGTGGGCGTGGGCCGCGCCGCTCCTGATCGTCGTCGCCGGTCTCGCCTCGATGCCGCTCCCGGTGTACGAGAAGCTGCACGTCGACTCCCCCGTCGCCACCCTGAACGACACGATCCTCCGCGTCACGGGCTCGATTCACTGGGCTCACGTCCTCCTGCCCCTGGCAGCGCTCCTCCTCGTCGGCGTGCTCGTCGAGCTGAGCGTCTTCTTCCCCAGGCGCGTGGGGCAGGTGGCCCTCGTCGTGCTCGTGACGCTCGCTCTTCCCGGCGGGGCCGTCTACGCGTTCGACCGCCTCTTCGCGGTCAACGGAACCAATTCACTGCCGATCACGCTCGACCAGGGCGTCGTCTTCAACTGGGTCGACCGCGGAATCGGATCGCGCGGCGGCACGGCGACCGTCTTCCCGTACCCGGTGAACAGCCCCGACTACTGGGCGGGCGTCGCGTACTGGTGGGACGCCGAGTTCTGGAACGAGAGCGTCGTCGCGCTGCACGACTTCCCGTCGGGCGGTGGGCGAGATGCCCCGTGGACGGACATGTTCGATCTCGAGACGGGCGCCGTCCTCGAGCCCGGTACCACGCGGTACGTCGTCACTCACGGCTCCGACGTGCGGTTCAGGATCGCCGGGGAGCAGGTCGCCTTCGAGCGGGGCGCCTACCTGTGGGAAGCGAGCGTCCCCTGGCGGGCGGAGTGGATCACCGACCAGATCTACAACGACGGCTGGACGAAGCCGCACGTGCCCGTCAGGATCCACGTCTACGCCGAGCCGGGCCAGCGGACGCCGTTGAGACGGTTTCTCACCGTCTCCGTCGCGTCGCCGTCACCGACCGAGCCCCGTCCTCTCACGATCCGCTCGAACCTCGATCGCTGGCAGGGTCTCGTCCCTCCCGAGCAGTCGATAGACCGACCCATGACCGTGTGCGTGCCACCGGGCGGGCACGCCGACGTCGAGATCGAGACCCCGCACGTCTCCGACGTGTATCGGGACCCGACCGTCGCACCCTTGACGGGAGAGACGGACCGCCCGGTCGGCGTCCTCGTCCGCTCGATCGCGCTGGCCGACGAGACGGAGCCGCTCGCCGCCTGCCCGGGCGCGCCCTCCGAGCCGTAGCCGCGGCGACGCGCGCGCCGTCCTTCGCGGCGTGCCTGTCGGCTATCCGATGCGAGGTGTGTCGAGTAACGCGCCGACGAGATCGGGCACGCGAATCGGCTTGGTGATGTATCCGTCCATACCCGCGTCGGCTGCTTCACGGCGGTCATCGTCGCTGACGTTGGCCGTCATCGCGACGATGCGCGGGCGCACCTCCCGGGCGACGAAGGCGTCGACGATGTCCTTCAGGACTTCCCTGTCCTGACCCACCATCTCGAACGAGGTGGCAACCGCCCCTGGATCGAGAGCCACGGTGCCGCGGTCGGGGTCCTTCGTTGCTTCAGGCATGCGCGCTCGGACTCCTCGACCAGTTGAATGTTCGCCGCGAGAGCCTGCGGCCGCGATGGTCGATACGCAAGAGCGCGCGCTCCTCGGATTCAGTGCGGGTTCTGGGACCGAATTCGCCCACGCGGACTCCGCAACACACCTTCGTCCGAGTAGACTGCGGCGCGCGATGGCGAGCATTCACGAGGAGGAGCTCCACCAGCCCCTGGAGTGGGATTCCCCGCTCTACCGCACTGCGATCGCCCAGTACGACCAGGCCGTGCCTCACGCGGACATCGACCCCGACGTCGCCGAGCGGCTGCGCTTCCCCGAGCGCGCGTTCATCGTCAGCTGCCCGGTCCGCCTCGACGACGGCCGCCGCGTCGTCTTCCCCGGCTACCGCGTCCAGCATTCGAGCGTTCTCGGCCCGACGAAGGGCGGCATTCGCTACGACCCCGAGGTGACCCTCGGCGAGTGCGCCGCCCTCGCGGTTTGGATGACGTGGAAGTGCGCCCTCCTGCGCCTGCCGTACGGCGGCGCCAAGGGCGGCGTGCGCTGCAATCCGCGGTTCATGTCGCAGGGGGAGCTGGAGCGGTTGACGCGGCGGTTCACGTCGGAGCTCCTGCCGATCATCGGCCCGAAGGAAGACATCCCGGCGCCCGACATGGCGACGAACGAGCAGACGATGGCCTGGATGATGGACACGTACTCGATGCAGGTGGGTCACGCGGTGCCGGAGATCGTGACGGGCAAGCCGATCTCGGTCGGCGGCTCCGTCTTCCGGCACGAGGCGACGGGTGCGGGCGTCGTGATGACGATCGCGCGGGCCTGCGAGCGGCTCGGCTGGAAGCTCGGCGAGCAGCGCTGCGTCGTGCAGGGGTTCGGCAACGTGGGAGGGATCGCGTCGCTCGAGCTCGTCGAGCGGGGCGCGACGGTGATGGCCGTCTCGGACGTGTCCGGCGGCGTGTACGACCCGGCCGGGCTCGACATCGCGACGATGAGCGCCTATGCGCGCGAGCACGGATCGCTCGACGGCTGGGCGACCGGCATCCGCATCACGAACGAGGCACTGCTCGAGCTGGAGTGCGACATCCTCGTGCTGGCGGCGCGCGAGAACCAGGTGACGCTCGACAACGCCGACCGGCTGCAGTGCAAGTTGATCGCGGAGGGCGCGAACGGCCCGATCTCGCTCGCGGCCGACGCCATCCTGAGCGAGCGCGGGATTCCGATCCTTCCCGACGTGCTCACGAACGCCGGCGGTGTCACCGTCTCGTACTTCGAGTGGGTACAGGATCTCGGGCGTCTCTTCTGGGGGCGCGACGAGATCCGCGCCAAGCTGGCGGAGAAGCTCAACGACGCGTTCGATCGCGTCTGGGACGTCTCGACCGGGAAGAACCTGACGCTTCGGACGTCGGCGCTCGTCGCGGGGATCAAGGACGTCGGAGCCGCGCTCGAGGCGCGTGGGCTGTACCCATGACGACGGACCGCGTGCGCGACGCGATGATCTCCGATCCGCGCGCCTTGCCCGGGACCGCCTCCGCACAGGAGGCGGGGCACGTTCTGACTCCGCCAGAGGTGCGGGCCGTCTACGTCGTCGACGGCGACGGCGCCCTCACCGGCGTGCTCACCCGCAAGACGCTCGTTTCGAAGGTCGTCGCCATGGGTCTCGACCCCGGCCGGACGACGATCGGCGGTCTCGCGGAGGAGCCGTACTACACGATCGACGCCGACACGCCTCTCGAAGACGCGTTCCACTTCCTCGAGGAGCACGACGCGGAGCGGATACCGGTCGTCGAGCGCGGCCGTCTCGTGGGCGTCCTGTCGCGCAGCGTCCTGCAGCGGCGTCTAGCAGAGGACGAGGAGCCGGCCGCCGCAGGCGACGAGTGAACGCGATCGACGTCGAGCGCGCCCGTGCCGAGACACCCGGCTGCGACACCGTCGTCCACCTGAACAACGCGGGCGCGGGCCTGATGCCCGAGGTCGTGCTCCGCACCGTCATCGAGCACCTCGAGCTGGAGGCGCGAATCGGAGGCTACGAGGCGGCGGCCAGGGAGAACGGCCGCGTCGAGGCGGTGTACGACTCCGTCGCACGCCTGCTCGGCTGCTCGCGCGACGAGGTGGCGATCGTCGAGAACGCGACCCGCGCGTGGGACATGGCCTTCTACTCCCTTGCGTTTCAGCCGGGAGACCGGATCCTCACGTGCGGCGCCGAGTACGCGTCCAATTACATCGCGCTCCTGCAGGTCGCGAAGCGCACGGGAGCCGTCGTCGAGGTCGTCCCCGACGACGAGTACGGCCAGATCTCCCTCGTCGCGCTCGAGGCGGCACTCGACCGCGGTGCGCGGCTCGTCTCGCTCGTCCACGTGCCGTCTCAGGGCGGGCTCGTGCAGCCCGCTGGCGACGTCGGGCGCCTCTGCCGGGCAGCCGGCGTGCCGCTCCTCCTCGACGCCTGCCAGTCCGTCGGCCAGCTGCCGACGGATGTCGAGAAGCTCGGCTGCGACATGCTCTCGGCCACCGGCCGTAAGTTCCTGCGGGGGCCACGCGGGACGGGGTTCCTCTACGTCAGGCAGGAGCTGATCGAGCAGCTCGAGCCGCCGTTCCTCGACCTGCATGCGGCCGAGTGGACGGATCGCGAGAGCTATGTGATTCGGCGCGACGCCCGCCGCTTCGAGACCTGGGAGACGAGCTACGCGACGAAACTCGGCCTCGGTGCGGCGGTCGACTACGCGCTCGCGTGGGGGCTCGACTCGATCGCCGAGCGGGTGCAGGGGCTCGCGGCGTCGCTGCGAGACCGGCTCCAGGCGCTGCCGGGGGTCGAGGTGCGCGACCTCGGCGTCGAGAAGTGCGGCATCGTCACGTTCACCGTCGACGGAATCGACGCAGGCGAGGTAGTGGCGGGCCTCGCCGCCACGGGGATCAACGTCTCCCTCACGCCCGCCTCGTACAGCCGCCTCGACTTCGGCGATCGCGGTCTCGATGCGGTCGTACGCGCTTCCGTGCACTACTACAACACGGACGCGGAACGTGAGCGCCTTGTCGATGTCGTCGCGACGCTCGTTTGAGAGCGGTTCAAGCCCCGCGTTCGACCGTTTTCGGAAGGCCATGTGCAAATGCAGTTTCTTGGGCAGAGTCGGTCCACGTGAGATCGGTGTCAGGTCTTGCATTCACGTCCGCACATGCATCCCAGGGCGCCGGGTTCCCCCGGAAGGGGGAGAGACCCACCACCCCGTCCGACGATGCTTTCAGCAACCCGTTTGCGGCCCGGGTTCCTGCGGATGTCGACGATCAACAAGCCCATTACGTCGCGGCCCGAGAACCCGCTCGCGCGGCTCGTGGCCGCGGCCGGCTTCGTGCTCGTCGTGGGCGCGTTTTCGCGGCTGGTGGGGTCCGATGTCGTGCTCCCGGTGTACCCGGGCGTGTTGCCCTGGTGGGTGATCGGCGTCGCGTTCCTGCTCGCAGAGGTGTACGCCGCGGCGGCGCGCCGCCGCGGCGACGCGATCGCGCTCTCTCCGCACGCCGCGGCCCTGGCGTTGGGCCTCTTCCTGCTCGGCCCGGTCGGGCTCGTCGCCGCTCAGATCGTGGGCGCGGGAGCATCCCTCATGCTCCTCGAGCGCTCGCTTCGCCCCGATCTGATCCGCCTTGTCACGTTGACCGCTTCCGCGGCGGTCGCCGCTGCGGTCTTCTTCCCGATCTCCGCGTTGGAGGACCTCCGGCGGCCGCTGGGATGGGCTGCTGCGATCGTCGCGGTCGGGGTCGGAGCGTGGGCGGAACGCCTCGTCGAGGCGCGGCTATCGGGAGCGGGAAGAGACGAGGACGTCTCGACTCGACGGGCCTTGCTGCTCATGCTTGCCGGAACGGTCGCCGGCGTCGGCATAGCGGTCGCCGCAATCGAAGTGGTCGGCGTCGACCGGGGTGTCGCGGCCTTTCTCGTCCTGCCGTTCGCCTCCAGCGCCGTCATCATGTGGCACCACACGGCCGCCCACACGTACCTGCTCCGCCTGACGATGCTGTACGACCTGATGCACTCCGCTGGCCGGGTCGCCGGCACCGATGAGGGCGTCGGCGAGTTGCTCGACGTGCCGCGTCGACTCGTCGGCGTCGATCTCGCGTGGCTCGTCCTGCTTCCGCGCAGGAGCGGCGAATCGGTGCTCGTCGCATCAGCCGGCCCCAACGGATTCAGTCCTCTCAGGCCGACGTCTCTTGGAAACCGTGATAGCGCGGTGCGCGAGGAGTCGGTCTCAGCTCGTGCCCGGGTCGTCTCTGGCGACGACTCGCGCGACCCGCTGCACCTCCTGCTCCGCTCGCTGGGGCTTTCGCGCTCCATCTCGCTCCCGCTGCACGGCGAGAGCGGCGTGCTCGGATTGCTGCTCGTCGGCGACCGCAAGGACGGCACTGCGGTGCTCGGAGACGACGATCTGCGACTCCTCGAGGCCTTCGCCGCTCAGGCGGCGGTCATGCTCGAGAACGACCGACTCGAGCAGTCTGTGAGCGACCTCAATGCGCTCAAGGAGCAGTTGCATCGGCAGGCGTACCATGACGCGCTCACCGGGCTCCCGAACCGGGCGCTGTTCTCCGAGCAGGTCGCTGCCGCGCTCGACCGGGAGTCCAGCGGCACCCCAGCGGTGCTATTCCTCGATCTCGACGACTTCAAGACGATCAACGACAGCCTCGGTCATCATGCAGGCGACGAGCTCCTGGTCGCCGTCGCGGCCCGCGTCCGCAATGCCATCCGCCTCGGTGACCTGCCGGCCAGGCTGGGCGGGGACGAGTTCGCGGTGCTCGCCAGCAGCCACGCGGAGGGCGAGGCCGAGGCCATCGCCGAGCGCCTGGTCGCCGCCCTCGACGCCCCGTTCACGATCGCGGGTCGCGAGATGTCCGTCCACGCGAGTGTCGGCATTGCAGCAGGTATTCCCCGCGTGACGACCGTGGACGAGATACTTCGCAACGCCGACACCGCCATGTACAGCGCCAAACAGGGCGGGAAGGGACGCTACGCGACCTACGAGCCGCCGATGCACCATCGCGTGCGCCGGCGACAGGATCTGATCTCGGGCCTCGAGCGGGCCGTCGAACGGGGCGAGATCGAGGTGCACTACCAACCCATCGTCGATCTCGCGAGCGGGCGCGTCGCCGCCGTCGAAGCCCTCGCACGCTGGGATCGCCCCGCACACGGCATGCTCGCGCCGGACGTCTTCATCCCGCTCGCCGACGAGGTCGGCCTGATGGTCGACATCGGAAGAGCCGTCTTGCGCGAGGCCTGTCGCCAGGCCGCGTCGTGGCGAGCGTCGTTTCCCGACCTGGAGGATCTCCGCGTCACGGTGAACCTCGCTCCGACCGAGCTCGTGGGGAGGATGCTCGCCGACGAGGTCGCCGTCGTCCTCGAGGAGACCGGCCTGCCGGCCGATCGGCTCGTCCTCGAGATCACGGAGAGCGGGGTGATGCTCCATCCCGAGGAGGTGCTCGAGACGATGCGCCACGTGCGGGGGTTGGGCGTCTCTCTCGCCCTCGACGACTTCGGAACGGGGCACTCCTCGCTGGCGCTCCTGCGCGAGTTTCCGATCGACACCCTCAAGATCGCACGGGAGTTCGTCACCGGAATCCCCGAGAGCCACGTCGACACGGCCTTCGTCGACACGATCGTGCGACTGGCTCACTCGCTCGGCCACGACGTGGTCGTCGAGGGCGTCGAGACCGAGTCCCAGGCGCGGGCGATCGTCGAGCTCGGGTGCGAGTACGGGCAGGGCTACCACTTCGGTGCCCCGCTTGCCCCGCTGGGCGTCTCGTACGCGTTCGCGGCACGGGGTCAGGTCTTGCAGGGGCGTGCGCGCGCCCTCGAAGGGCGAGCGTGAAGGCGATCGGGCTACGTTTCGGGCGGCAGCCGACCGGTTCGGTTCACAACGACACGGACGACGGGATCGTCCGCTCAACCGGAGGTGCGTGAGATGACGGACCCGACGGCGCGTGAGGCGCGAGAGAAGCTGGAAGCCGAAGAGCGAGACGTCTCCAGGCGCCGCGCGCGGCTTCACGATCGCATCGACTTTCTCCGCACATCGGGCGCGGAAGAGCCGGATGCAGCCGAGCGTCTCGCGGCGCTGCTCGAGGAGGAGCGAGCGCTGTCGGCGCGTCGCCTCGAGCTGCACGCGCAGCTCGATCTGTGAAGCCTCCGCGGTAGTACGTGCAGCCGCCGGTGGCGGGCTCTGACGCCGCCGTTTCGGGCCGCAGTCGACTCTCCCTCAGCGCGCCGCACGGGCCAACCGCTGCCGCGGTCGCGGAAACGACGAACAGCGTCGACTTTCCTACCGTTTTTCGAATATCATGTGAAGATGATGTTTATTCTCTACCGCCCTGATCAAGAGGGCCCGAGCCGCGCATGAGTCGGCGTCGCCCGGGCACCCTGCGGATCGGCGAGCTTGCGTCGCGAACGGCGTTGACTGCGCCGACGATCCGCTATTACGAGGAGATCGGGTTGCTCCCCGGTGGGCCGAGGCCGCGGCGTGCGCATCGGATCTACACCGAGGCCGACGTCGAACGGCTCGACCTGCTGCGCCGCCTGCGCGATCTCCTCGGCGTCTCGCTCGACGAGCTCCAGGAGATCGCTCTGGCCGAGGAGACGACCCTCGCGCTCCGGGATCGGCTCGCCGACGCGGACTCGCCGACGGAGCGACTCCGACTCGTCGACGAGGCGCTACGGCAGGCCGACACGGTTCTCGATCGTATCCGCGGCAGAATCTCCGAGCTCCAGGAGCTGGAGCAGCAGCTCGTGGAGCGTCGGCGCGAGATCGAGGGCACGCGGATCACCGGAGATTGACGAGCGGGGAAACCGCGTCGAGCCCGGCCGGATCGGGCCGCTCGTGAACTCGACCCGTCGTCGAAGGTAACGGTGTGTGCCACAGAGTCGTGATTGACCCAGGCGACGGCCTCACCGCGGGAGCGTAGGCGCGCGCTCCGGCAGCGCCCGAGAGCCGTCCGCGGTGTCACAGGAGTGCCGTCGAGTACCCCCGATGAGGGGATGACGCCGCTCGACGGCGTCATCGGCCGGGAAGGCGTCTGGGCGCCCGAAGCGATGGCGCTGCCGCTCCCGTCGGTTACCCGCGTCCGAGGGACGAACACACGTGCGGTTCGTCACTAAAGCTGGTGCCACGAATTGCCGAGAAAAACTTGTAGCGAGTCCAGCGTCCGTCTTTCCCGAGTCGGCCGCACGTTATCTGCGCAAGCAGGCGGCCTGCCGCCTATCCCCCTTGCGCTCCCTCCCAAGGAAGGTTGCCGGATGAAGATCAGGAGAAAGAAAGGCGTCGCAGCACTCTTCGCCGCCATCGTCGCACTCGCGGCAGTCGGTGCGTACGCGTACTGGACGACCAGTGGTAGCGGCACCGGCGGTGCGACCGCCGGAACGACGGCCGCCTTGACGATCGTGCAGGACAACACCGTCACGGGCCTCTATCCCGGAGGTTCGCCGGTGGGGCTCAACGGTCACTTCGTCAGCACCAACGTCGGCAGCGTGACCGTCAACTCGGTCACGGCGGCCGTCACCGGCGTCACGGGCGCCGGCACCGACCCGGGCCAGCCGGCGTGCACCACGGCCGACTTCGTCATCGGAGGAGCATCCGGCCCCTACGTCGTGGCGAATGGCTCCGGCACGCTCTGGAGCGGCTTGACCGTGCAGCTCGCTGACGGTGTGGCGAATCAGGACAACTGCAAGGGCGCGAGTGCGGTCATCACCTACACCGCGAACGCAACTCCGTAGGTACCGGTGTCTGGTGGAGGGGCGGCTTGGGCCGCTCCTCCACCGGCGCACCCGGAACCGACCTGCCAGCAGAGGCCTGCACGAGCCCGAGAGTCCCGGATGACGGAGAGCAACCCCAATGAGAGCCGAAGGCGGAGGTGGGGAGGACTCGTTCTCGCCCTGCTGGTGCTCATCGGCGGGGTTGCCCTCGCAGCCGTGGTGGGTCAGTCCAGCAAGCGAGGTGGCCCTGACAGCGCGGTGACCGATCCGTCGCCCGGGACGACGCCGGCGGGAGGTCCCGGCTCGCCCGGTGGTTCTGGCTCGTCGCCTGGTTCAACCCGAACCGACCCGGACCCTCGCCGTCGCCGAGCCGACCCCGGAGCCCTCGCCGTCGCCCGAGCCGACCCCGCCGGGCACCCCGGAGATCACGGCCGGTCCGGCCGACCCGACCGCCGCAACCGGCGGCACCTTCTCCTTCAAGGCGGCGAGTGCGAGCAGCTTCCGCTGCTCGACCGACGTCGCGCCGAGGTTTGTGGCCTGTGCGAACCCCAGGTCGTACCCGGCAGGCACCTTCCCCGACGGAAAGCACTCATTCCGTGTCGAGGCGGTCTCGGCGGCAGGCGTGAGTGAGCCGGCGTCATATGCGTGGACGGTCGACACGACGCCACCGCCCGCCCCGACGTTCGGGACGACACCCGCCAACCCGAACACGAAGGACACGGCGCAGTTCGGCATGGCCGACGGTGAAGAAGGGGTCTCGTACATGTGCAGCCTCGACGGTGCCGCGTACGCGTCCTGCCCGAACGATGTCGTGCTCGAGAACCTTTCGTCCGGCCTCCACACCTTCTGTGCGACAGCGGTCGATCAGATCGGCAACAGGAGCGCTCCGACCTGCTACACGTGGCGAGAGGCGGCGAGCGGTGGCGGCGGACCACAGCCGTACACGATCAGCGGCAACGTTCCCGCGGCGCTCCATCCCGGCGGCCCCGCGCAGCCCTTCAATGTCTCGTTCTCCAGTTCGAACGCCGGGAACGGCGGCAGCGGCGTGAACGGGACGCGGGTCACGAGCCTCGTCGTCGCGATCTCGTCGATCACGGGGGCGAGCAACGTCCCGAACGCCTGCACCGGGGCGGACTTCGCGTTGACCCAGTTCAGCGGTGCGTATCCGTTCTACGTGCCGGAGGGGGCCAGCAGTCTCTCGTCGCTCGGCTTCGGCGCGGGAAGGTGGCCGACGCTGCGAATGTTCGATCGTCCCTTGAACCAGGACGGGTGCAGAGGTGCCACGATCCATCTCTCCTTCACGGGTGCGCCATGATCAGCGCTTTCCGGGAACAGGACGTGGAACGCCTCATCGACGGAGAAAGGACGGGCGCAGAGCCCTATCGGGAAGCGCCTGCAACCGCTGCTGTGAGCCGTCCACATCCCGTCCGACGTCGCGCCCTGGTCGCCCTGACCGTGCCCGTGATCGCACTCGTCGCGACGATGGGCGCCGTTGCGTTCTGGACGAGTGGTGGTACCGGCACCGCGAGCGCAGCGGTGGGAACGCTGACGGCTCCGACGAACGTGGCGGGCGTCCAGAGCGGGGCGGACGTCAATGTGTCCTGGACTGCGGGGTCGGTCGGCGGCGCAGGCCCCGTGAGCTACCACGTCGAGCGACGGGACGATTCCGGCTCGGTCTGGACGAGCGTGTGCGGTTCGTCACCGACGCCGATTACCGGCGTAAGCTGCGCCGACCTCGCCGTTCCGGCCGGCGGCTATCGCTATCGAGTCACCTCGATCTTTCACTCCTGGACAGCCGTGAGCGCCGCGAGCGGCAAGGTCACGGTCACGACCCTCGATCACTTCGACGTCACGCCCGCGACGGGAACGCTGACGGCCGGAACGCCGTTCACGGTCACGGTGACGGCGAAGGACGCCTCGAACGCCACCGTCACCGGCTACACCGGCACGATCGCGTTCACCAGCAACGACGGCCTGGCGGTGCTCCCCGCGAACTACATATTCACGGGTGCCGACGCGGGGGTGCACACCTTCACGACCGGAGTAACCCTGAAGACTGCAGGCAACGGCAAGACGGTCACCGTCACAGGCAGCGGCAAGACCGGCACCGCCACCTACACCGTCGATCCGGCGGCTCTCGATCACTTTGCTTTTGCGGCCGCGAGTCCGCAGACGAATGCGGTCGCTTTCACGGGCCCTAACACGTTGACGGCCCAGGATCTCTACAACAACACGGTGACGACGTTCAATGCTTCAGCGAACAACGTGACGATCACGGCGCTGTCGCCGTTGACGGGCACGGTGTCGGGCATTCATGCCTCGAACGTCCTGAACCTGGCCGGTGACTTCTCGTCCGGGGTGGCAAACCTGACGGCCTTGGGGATGACGTACACGGGGAACGCGGCCTCGGGCACGTTCAGGGCGACCTCCGCGAACGGCAAGATCGGCACGTCGGGCACCGTCGCGGTCGCGGTCGGTGCGGCGGCGAGGGTGAAGTTTACGTTGCAGCCGGGGAACGGGACGGGTGGCAGCAATCTGGTGACGCAGCCGGTTGTGACGGTGCAGGACGCCGGTGGGAATACGGTTGCGGGCTCGTCGGCCACGGTCACGTTGGCGATCGGGACGAATCCGGGCTCGGGTGTGTTGTCGTGTACGGCGAATCCGAAGGCGGCGGTCGCGGGTGTCGCGACGTTTGCCGGATGCAAGATCGACAAGGTCGGCACGGGCTACACGCTGACGGCCTCCGCGTCGGGGTTGACGGGCGACACCTCGAGCGCGTTCAACATCACGCTTGGCCCGGCGGCGAAGGTGAAGTTCACGACGCAGCCGGGGAACGGGACGGGTGGCAGCAACCTGGCGACGCAGCCGAAGGTGACGGTGCAGGACGCCGGTGGGAACACGCGGACTGCCGACACGACGTCGGTCACGTTGGCGATCGGGACGAATCCGGGGTCGGGTGTGTTGTCGTGTACGGCGAATCCGAAGGCGGCGGTCGCGGGTGTTGCGACGTTTGCGGGTTGCAGGATCGACAAGGTCGGCACGGGCTACACGCTGACGGCCTCCGCGTCGGGGTTGACGGGTGATACCTCGAGCGCGTTCAACATCACGCTTGGCCCGGCGGCGAGGGTGAAGTTCACGACGCAGCCGGGGAACGGGACGGGTGGCAGCAATCTGGTGACGCAGCCGGAGGTGACGGTGCAGGACGCCGGTGGCAACACGCGGACTGCCGATACGACGTCGATCACGTTGGCGATCGGGACGAATCCGGGGTCGGGTGTGTTGTCGTGTACGGCGAATCCGAAGGCGGCGGTCGCGGGTGTTGCGACGTTTGCCGGTTGCAGGATCGACAAGGTCGGCACGGGCTACACGCTGACGGCCTCCGCGTCGGGGTTGACCGGCGACACCTCGAGCGCGTTCAACATCACGCTTGGCCCGGCGGCGAAGGTGAAGTTGACGACGCAGCCGGGGAACGGGACGGGTGGCAGCAATCTGGGACGCAGCCGGTTGTGACGGTGCAGGACGCCGGTGGGAATACGCGGACTGCCGATACGACGTCGGTCACGTTGGCGATCGGGACGAATCCGGGCTCGGGTGTGTTGTCGTGTACGGCGAATCCGAAGGCGGCGGTCGCGGGTGTTGCGACGTTTGCGGGTTGCAGGATCGACAAGGTCGGCACGGGCTACACGCTGACGGCCTCTGCGTCGGGGTTGACGGGCGACACCTCGAGCGCGTTCAACATCACCGTCGGGGCGGCTGTGAGCCTGACTCTTGCTGCGGTAACGACCACGCCGGCAGCCGGCGATACGGACGACTTGACCATCACCGCGAAGGACGCGGGCGGCAACACCGCGACCGGCTACACGGGCGCGAAGAACCTCACCTTCAGCGGTGCCGCGGTTGCGCCCGACGGCACGCAGCCGACCGTCTCGAACAGCTCCGGCGCGACGATCACCTTCGGCTCGACGACGGCGATCACGTTCACGAGCGGCGTTGCGTCGGTCTCCGGCTCCAACAACGGTGTGATGAAGCTCTACAAGGCGGAAACGGCGAGCATCGTGGTCAGCGACGGCACGATCGACAACGGGGCAGGCCTGGCGGTCACCGTCAGCGCACTGGCCGCCTCCAAGCTCTGCATCGACAGTGCGTCTGCCTGTAGCGGTGCCACCGACGACCGTCCCAAGGGCTCGACATACGACTCCACCGTGAGTCTGCAGGATACGTACGGAAATGCTGCGACCTATGGATCGGCCATCTCCGTCTCGGTCGTCTGGTCAGGGGACGCTTCCGGTTCGGCATCGCTGAACATCCCGGCCGGCCAGACGACCACCAGCGCGCCGTTCAGCATCGGGCTTCCGAGCGGAAACAACAAGGACGTGTCGATCACGGCGTCCAACACTGCCCCGCCCACGCTGACGAGCGCAACGCAGACCGTTCATACGGTCAAGTGAGCCGAGCCGGGAGTTCGGCACCTCCAAGACGGCGACCCACACGCCGAACGGCAGGCTGACCGATACCGGCGGGACGCCGCTGACGGAGACTGCGGCGGACGTGCGCGGGTGCTCTACGTCGGCCTGCAGGTGCTCGGTGCGGCGGCGACGAGCCTGCTCGTCGTGCTGTTCGTCGACGGGCTCGGAGTCGGGCGGACGTGGCGTATCTCGCGTCGATCCCGCCGGTCAAGGTGGGGCTGTTCCTCGCGAACCGCGTCTGGGTGTTCTCAGAGCGGCGGTGAGCCCGGGCGACCGGCTGAAGCTGGCCACGGGGTGGCCCGTCGAGACGCGGCTCGACCGGACATCTTGCGCGTTTGCCCGGTTCGGGGCACCTTGTCGAGATGGATCTCGAGCACGCGATTCGGTGGCGCAGCGCGAGTCATCAGATCCTCTATGTCATACGTGATATTATAACAATCATGGTATAAGACGTGACATCCGGTCGATGGAAGGTCAGGTTCTACGAAACGGTTGACGGACGGATCCCGGTGCTCGACTTCCTCATCGATATGCCGCCTCGGCATCGTGCAAAGGTGCGGCACGCGATCGGGCGTCTCGAGGCCTTCGGCCCGCGGCTCGGGTTCCCCGATACGAGTGCCGTCAAGGGCACGCCGTTCCGGGAGTTGCGAACGCGGTTCGCCGGGCAGCAATACCGGATCGTATATCTCCAGGACTCCACCGGGTTTGTGCTCTTCACCGGTTTCCACAAGACCCACGACCGAGATCTCGGATACGCCGTCTCGCAGGCGATGACGTATCTGGCAGAACACCGAAGACGGAAGGATTGACGACGCACATGCCGACGAGACCGCTGACAGAAATCGATCGCCAGCTCCGCAACGACCCGGAGTACGAGTCAGCGCTCGAGGAACTCGACCCCTACGAGCGGATCGCCCGTCAGCTCCTTGCATTCCGAATCGGGCAGGGCCTCTCGCAGGCCGAGCTTGGTCGACGATGCGGGGTCTCCCAGCCGGCGATAGCCCGACTCGAGAGCGGAGAGCACGAGCCGCGTCTCGCGACACTCCGTCGCGTCGCCCATGCGCTCGACGCCGAGCTTGTCCTGGATCTTTCGTTCGGGGTGGAAAAGCGGCGGGAGCATCTCGCGACGCTGTAACTGCGCCTTTCGATCGACGGGCTCGTGAGCCGGTGTCAGGTCTTGCATTCCGACACGCGGCTGTTTGATTACAGGACCTGACACCGGCTGTGGGCTTCTTGGCGCAGTTCCGGCACGTTTGAGGCGGTAGCGTCGTTGTTCGTGACGCGTCCGCTTCGTGTTCTGTATCCGGGGGCGGTGTATCACGTCGTCGCGCGGGGAAACGAGCGGCGACGGATCTTTCGTGACGTGACCGACTACCGGGGATTCCTGAAGCTTCTGGAGCTCGTTGTCGATCGGTATTGCTGGTTGTGTCACGGCTACTGCCTGATGGGCAATCACTATCACCTGCTCGTCGAGACGCCGCGGGCGAATCTGCCGATCGGGATGCGACACCTGAACGGCTGTCACACACGGTCGTTCAACCGGCGGTGGGGTCGGGTAGGTCATCTGTTTCAGGGTCGCTACAAGGCAGAGGTCGTCGAGAAGCAGGCGTACCTGCTCGAGCTCATCCGGTACATCGCGCTGAACCCGGTTCGCACCGAGCCGCCGCTCTGCGCGACGCCCGAGCGGTATCGGTGGTCGAGCTACGGGATTCTGCTCGGGCGCGGCCCGGTGCCTGCCTGGCTCACGATCGATTGGGTACTCAAACAATTTGGTGACGACTACGACGGGGCAAGGGCGATGCTGGCGTCGTTCGTCGACAGAGGACTCGCGGGAGACCGACCTCATGCGGTCAGCGGTGTCTATCTCGGCGGCACCGACTTCATCCGTGACATCACCGCCGGGCTCGCGCTGATTCCCGAGATCCCGCGTGCCACTGGCAGCCTCTCCGGCCCGCGCTGGTCGAGATCTTCATGACCGAGAGCGATCCGACTCCAGTCGCCTATCGCCGATACGGCTACACGCTGCGAGAGATCGGCGCGCATCTCGGCCGTCCTCGCCACCGTGAGCCGACGCCTCCGCAAGGCGGAGGCGTCGGCTCGAACTGCGTGACTGCAAGACCTGAACCGGGCGGCTAGTCCTTGTGCTTGCCCTTCGACTTCGAGCTCTGCTTGTTCCCGTGCTCGGTCGTCTTCGCGGCTTCGCGACCGGACTCCATGGCATCGTCTCCGCGCTTCCCGAGCTTGCCCGCGTGCTTCCCGAGCTTGCCCGAGTTCTTGTGCTTTCCGCTCGTCCGGTGGTGGTTGTAGTAGGAGACGCAGCGACCCTGGTTCTTGAACGACGGGTCGGTGAACGTCTTCCAGCCTCCGGACTTGCAGTCGGCCTTCGACGTCGGACCGCCGCCGTTTGTCGGCGCCGGCAGCTGTGCGATGCCGTTGACGGCGATGTCCGTGAGGTCGGCCTCGCCCTCGACATCGAGGATGACCTCGGCGCCGGTGATCGTGCCCGTCGGGACCGGTACCTGATTGCCTGCGTCGGCGATCGTGGTGGCGTCGAAGAGGTACGTCGAGGTTCCGTCGCCGTTCAGCACCGGCGTGACATTGTTGCAACCGAGGAAGAACGTGTCGCTCGCCGTGTAGATGTTGAACCGCGGCGAGCCTCCCTGGCATTGCGACGCGTCTGCCAACGTGAACGTGGCCGACGTGAACTGCTGCCCCTCGAGGCCGGTGATGTCGGCTCCCGCGGCGGCGTTCGTCCCGGTAGGACAGGGCTTCGCGAGGTGGAGAACGCCGGCGGCGTAGGAGGCGACGGGACAGCCCGTCGCGCCGGGATCGTAGACCCCGGGTACGAGTGCGGCCGTGGCAGCCCCGGCGAACGCCATGGCCGCCGTAGCGGCGAGAAGCAGAATCGATTTCTTCATTGGTGTGGCCCCCTCATGCGGTTTGGAAGTACGTCCTCATCCCATCGGCGTGACGGACTGCCGAGCATCGCGAATCGCGCCGCATTTCCCTCGAACGAGGCAGTTCGAGATGACTCATGGCCTCAGCCGGCCACTCTTTGATCGGTGACCGGTCTCCGGGGCCCCGGCCACCCTCGCGAGGCCCACGACCTCTCGGAACGAGCGAGGGGAGGGCAATGCCCTCCCCTCGGTAGATCTCTCGTCGCGGTCGGTGCTAGCTGTGCATGGCCTTCGCGCGCGCCGAGACGCACTTGCCGAACGCGTTCTTCCCGTTCTTGTTCTTGCCGTAGGACTGATTGAACGTCTTACCGCCGTGGTCTGCGCTGTTCCATGCGGCACGCTCCGCCTTGCACTGCTTGGCAGCGTTCAGCTCGGCCTTCTGCTGCTCCACGGTGCCGGCCTTCGCCGTCGCCGAGACGCACGCTCCCATCGCCTTGCCGCTGTTGCTCTTGGCGCGGCGCGCTCGCTTGCACTTCTTCGCCGCGTTCATGTCGGCCTTCTGCTGCGCAGCGGTGCTGGCCTTCGCCGTCGCGAGACGCAGGCGCCATGCCTTGCCGCGTTCTTGCGCTCTTGCCGTTGCTCTTGCCGTTCCCGGTCGCCGGGGCGTACTTCGTCGGCGAACGCCTTCGCGTCGGCCGCCCGCTCCGCCTTGCAGGTCTTGGCTGCGTTCGTCGTGTTCTTTGCCGCCTGCGCCGTCTTCGCCGCCACGCACGCTGCGAGGTCTGCGTACTGGAAGCCGCTGGTCGGAGCGAACATCGCGGGTGACTTCCGCATGCAGGTTCTTGCAGTGCGCTTTCGCGCTCGCGGGATTCGGAGCCGCAACCGCGGTCGCCGAGATCACGAGCGGGACGAGCAGTGCGAGAAGAATCTTCTTCATTTCAGCGCCTCCTGGTATTTCGGGTTGTCACCTGAGTAGATGCGCCGCCCGACCGTACCTTGCGCATTCGAAATGTAAGCGTTCTGTCAGCGGTCCCTGCCCACGAGCAGTGAAACCGCTCAGGGATTCTTGCCGTTCCCGCCCTTCGGGCTCGTGGTGCTGACCGGCCGGGTCTTCGTCGTTGCACTTCCCAAGCGCTTTGTGGCCGGTACGACCTTTGGTTTCGCCGTCACGGCGACCGGGCTCTTCTTCAGCGGCGCCTTCGCCGGCAGTGGCGCCGGCTTCGCCTGACCCTGGTTGCTCCGCACGATGGCGGGCTTCGTCGGGCGTGGCTTGGCGGCCGGTTTTACCGGTTTCGCGGGATGTGTCGGCTTCGTCGGGCGTGGCTTGGCGGCCGGTTTTGCCGGTTTCGCGGGATGTGTCGGTTTCGTCGAGGCTGCCTTCGAATGCTTGAGCTTGGCGGAGACCTTGCCGACGCGTCCAGGCGCTTTCTTTCCCCGGCTCGATCCGGTCGGAGAGGTCGCACGCGCCGACCCCCTCGCGAGCGCCTTGCCCTTGGCCGTCGCGGCGGCCGATCGCTGCGCGCCGCCCGCACTCGCGGGTCGAGGCTTCGTGCCCGTCGACACGACAGCCGTCACGGGCGCCTTCTTCGCGGGAGCGCGATGCTGTCGAACTTCCTGTCGTGCCCACGTAGCCGACGCTCCCTGCGACCGAGACCGCTGTCACGACCGCGGCCGCCTTGACGGCTACTCCTCCGAGCGCGAACCCTCCGAAGGCGAAACCTCCTCCGGTGGCTCCGCCGCCGCTCACCGCCGCTGCCGTCCCGGCGGCGCCGATCGTCGGGATCCCGATCGCGGCGCTCGCGCTCGGCGTCGCCCTTGAACAGCGTCAGGGAGACAGGGCAGTGGGAGCAATGCGAGACCCTTGAATGCGCGCCGCTGCTTGTGCTGCGTCCGCTGCAGGTGTGCGCACGAGGGGCAGGCGGCGACGTGATCGTCCAGGCGCTTTCGCTCCTTGCGAGAGAGACGCCCGTCGAGCTGCTTCGAGAGGCCCTAGCTCCACCCGGTCGCACGTGGCTGCGTTCTCGAGCTCGTCGGCGAGAGAGCGGCGGGCGCGGAAGAGCAGCGTCTCGAGCGCGCTCGTCGAGAGCCCGAGGATCTCCGCGATCTCGCGGTACGGCCGGCCCTCGAGCTCCCGCATGACGAGCGCCTCGCGTTGGCTCTGGGGGATCCGCTGGAGTCCGCGTACGAGCTCCTCCATCGAGGGCCCCTCGTTGTCCGCCGACTGCTGCGCCACGTCGCGGTCGAGCTCGACCTCGGTCGGGCGAGCCTGCTGCTGACGGAACCGTTGGCGCACGATGTTGTGGGTGATCGTGATCAGCCAGTTCGACGGCTTCCGGGGTCGCTCGCCGCGTTCGAGGGCACGAAGTGCGTTGACGAAGGTCGTCTGCGTCACGTCCTCCGCGTCAGCGTGGTTGCCGAGGACGGCGTAGGCGTAGCGGTACACCTCGGTGGCGTGAGCCCGGTAGAGGTCGTCGAGGGCACGCGAGGCGGCCACGCCGGATTCCGCAGCTGACATCCTCACACGGTGAGTGATCTGATGCGCTGGATGACAACCCCTTTACGAACTTCTTACATCTGGGCGCGCAAGTTGGTCGCGTCCGCCGCATCTACCCGGGTGTAGGCAACAAGAACGGTCGCGAGCTTGTGGTGCGGTGGCGATGCGCGCGAACGGAAGCGTCGGCTCGATCGGCGTTGCTTCCTCTCGCTCGAGGGGGAACGGGGGAGAGTGGAGGCGGGCGCAAGCCCGCCTCCGCTGCGTTCGGCTGTCAGAGCTCCGGTGGGCGCGGCTCAGACACGCCGCACGAGGGCCGCTCGAGCGAGCGAGACGCTCTACTTCCGCGCCGGGCCGACGGCCGTGAAGGGCTCCCACCGGGGCAACGAGAAGCGGAGCGTCGTCGGGCCGCCCGGACGGCTCTCGATCTCGAACGTCCCGCCGAGCATGCGAACGCGCTCCCCGATTCCAACGAGACCGAGCCGTCCGCGCTGCGCTGCCTTCGCAAGGGCGCGCGATACCTCGAAGCCCTGTCCGTTGTCGGTTATGCGCACTTCGACATTGTTGCGCCGCGCACGGATCTCGACATCGACCGTCGGTCGCGCCGCTGTGCTCCCTCACGTTGGCGAGCGACTCCTGCACGGCACGGAAGACCGCGACCTTCTGGGCCGAGTTGAGCGACTCCGGGTCACCCCGCACGTCGACGGATGGCTGCGATATCGGAGCGCAGCGCGAACGCATCGACCTCACGGTGGATGATCTCCGACAGCGGTCGCGAGACGATGCTCTTGGTCTCGAGGGAGTGCGCGATGTTCCGCAGCCCGTGATCCAGCTCACCAAGGCGCGCCAGCATGTCGCTGAAGCGGCCGTATGCGAGCTCCCGGTGGCTCTCGAGGATGAACGGATAGATCTGCTCCCGCAGCTGGTGGGTCTCGTTCGCGAGTGCCAGGACGTCCTGGATCGGGCCGTCGTGAAGGTCGAAGCCGAGTCGCGTCAGCCGCTGGTCGCCGGCAGCGACCAGTACGTGCTCCTTCGCGGTATCGCGCTCGAGTAGGAGCTCGCGCTCGAGCACGGGCGCCAGGGCCGCTGCGGCCGCATCGAGGTACGCGCTGACGTCGCGACCGGGGTCACCGAAGACCCGAATGACGACTGCGCCGACAGGCGCGCCGAACCGGCGAACCTGGGCCGACCGCAGGTTCGAGCGTCCCGCGAGGGTCAGGCCCGTGCGCCCCGTCATCGCCGCCTTTGCGGTCGCACGAAGCTGTCGCGATCCGGCGTCCGCGCCGAGCGAGATCACGCACTCGAGTCTTGAGCCGCCGACACGGCGCCAGACGGAGGCCTCCAGAGCGATGTCGAGGTGCAGCAGAAGCCTCAGCTGAATCTCGGCGGCAACCACCGGGGGCAGTTCGAGGAGAGCCCCGCTCGTGCTCGACCGGAGGAACAGATCGAGCGCTGCGGTGGCAAATGGCTCGTCACGAACCTCCGCGAGGACCGAGGCCACCATTCTCGTGTCCTCGGGCTCGAGCCTGCCCTCGGCTGCGAGTGCGACGATGACGTCGGCGGCGTACACCGACGCCGCGAGCGCGTCGGCGCCGCCGTTGCCTCCCGCCGGAGCAAGGATGCGTTCTCCGCGTTCGTGAGCCGACTTCAAGAGGGGAATCACCGCGTCCAGTGCACCCGCCTCGAGTGTGGCGTGGAGGCGAGCGAGCCGGTCGGGGAGCGCCTCGGTCTCGGCGCGCACAGGCGTGGTTGGACGTTCGAGCGCACCGCGCTCCTCGGTCTGTGCCGAGTGGACGTTGAACGACGCCATCGCCTGCTAGCGACTCGCTCTCATCACTGACATCACGTTCTCTTTCCTCCCCTGAACGAGCTCCCCTGCCGGTGTTTCGTCCGCATCATGCAAGCATCGGCTCGATTAGGCAAGAGGTTGAGGCTTCTGTCACTCTATGTCGGACTTCTGAGCAGCTCCCGATCGAGGGCGTCCATTGCCTCGTCCATCTGCTCCCACTTGTCGTAGACGGCCACGCTTTCCGGAGCACGGCTCGTGATTTGCTCTCCGACGATGACGATCGCCACCTCCGGACGGCTTGCGCGAATCGTGTTCGACAGCCGGAGACCGTCGGCGAGCCCGTCTCCGGCGTCGAGGAGCACGGCGTCGACCCGGTCTTCCTCGAGCACGGCAACGACGTCGTCGAGGCGGACGTCGTTGGCCTCCACGAGGCCGCGGTCGTGCAGCAGAAACCGCGTGAGCTTCACGAAACTCTGGTCGTCACTCGCGACGAGCACGACCGCGCTGCGCTCGGCTCGTGTCAGCACGTTCTCCGAGCTGGGCCGGTCGAGCGGCGTCGTGCGTGACGCCCAGGCCACCCGATCGCCGACCTCGAGCCCGCGGCGCTCGCACTCGCCCGCGGCGAGCTCGACGACCTCACGGGCGCCGCGGCAAGAGGCGGTCTTGAAGGGGCGAAGCGAATGCTCGATGCGGATGACGACCTGCTCGGGGTCGATGAAGACGACGTCGATCGGGAAGCGCATGAAGGCCGTGTGGATCGACCAGGCAGGGCGGAGGAGGATGCCGTCGCCGGACGCGAGACTCGCACGCCCGAGGAGCCCGCGAATCCGCCGGCCGAGTGTGTCGGCGACGAGAATCGACTCGCCGACGATGCGGCCGTCCTCTCGCCGGAGCGTCAACGCTACCGCGCGCACCGGTGACCACCGCTCAATTCAGTGCGTCGGAGATCCGGAGGATCGCCGGCAGCAGGATGATCACGAACATGGCGGGGAAGATGAAGATGAGGAGCGGGAACAACATCTTGATCGGCGCCTTCTGGGCGCGCTCCTCGGCAGCTGCCTTCCGGCGCTTCCGCATCTCGTCGGCGAGGGTTCGAAGAATCTGTCCTGTGGAGACACCGAGCTGCTCGCCCTGTGTCATCGCGCGAACGAACGAGCGCACTCCCGGTGTGTCTGCGCGATTGAGCAAGTGGTGGAGGGATTCGGTCAGGGTCAGTCCCATGCTCTGCTCCTGAAGTGTCAGGCGAACCTCCTGCGCGAGCGGCCCGGTCATTCGAGCGGCTGACATCCTGAATGCGGCCGTGAGGCTGAGGCCTGCCTCGACCGTGACGACGAGGAGATCGATCAGATCCGGGAGGTCGTATTCGATCGTCTCGAGGCGCTTGCGGCGCGTGTAGTCGATGTACGCGAGGGGGAGGATCCAGCCGCACGCAGCGAGCAGAACGGCGCCGAAGACGAGGAAGAGCGTGTTGAGGTCAGCGAGCGTTCCGATCCACAGCCACATGATCGGAACGGCGACACCAAGGATGAACTGGTACCCGACGATCCGTCCCGGGCTCGAGGTGTACATCCCTGCGGAGATGAGCCGCTCCCGGAGTTCCCGTTCCCCGAGTCGGGATAGCCTCCTGCCGACCTTCGCACCGAGCCAGGTGGCGAGCTCGTCGAGTGACCGGCGCAGGCTCCGCTTCTCGCCGTCGTCCTCGGGTCGCGCGATCGAGCGGCTGACGCCGTAGGCGTCGATCTGCGTTATTGCCTCGCTTCTCGAGATACCGCCGTCCGTGAACGCGCGCACGAGCAGCGTGACGGCTGCACCGAGGAGGGCGATGGCGGCGATGGCGACGAGTGTGAGCATCAGACCTTGATCTTGACGATCTTGTTGATGATGAGGGTTCCGATCAGAACCATGACCACCGCGAAGAACAGAGCGATCTGGCCGGCCAGCTTGTGGAACAGCGGTTGCAGATGGTCGGGATTGACCAAGAGGAGCATCACGAGGACGAAGACGGGAAGGAGCGAGAGGATCCACTTCGACATCCGGCCCTGTGCCGTCAGTGTGCGGACGAGCCTGAGGATCTCCTGACGGGCGCGGATGTTATCGATCACACGGTCGAGGACCTCGGCCATGTTGCCTCCTGCGTCACGCTGGAGCAGGGCAACAACGGCAACCTGCTCCATGTCCTGATTGTCCATACGGCGCGCCGTGAGCTCCAGCGTCTCGTCGAGCGGGACTCCGAGCTGCTCGTCGGTGACGATTCGGCGGAACTCGTCCTGCGACGGCTGGGGCGACTCCTCGACGACGACCGCCATGGCCCCGACGAGCGAGTGGCCCGCCCGAAGCGCTGAACCGAGCACCTCGAGGTTGTCCGGCAGCTGGTCGGCGAACGCGTCCCGGGACTTGCGCGCTCGACGCGAGATCTCACCGCGGACAGCGAAGGGCACAACGATCGCAAGCAGCGCCCAGAACGGGGCGAAGAACGCGGCGCAGACGATAGCCACGAGGAGGGTGAGGAAGACGGTCACGAAGACGATCCCTTGTGGGGTGCGCCGGATATGCGCGAGCTCCAGATCGACTTCGAGCCGCGCGGCCCAGTCCCAGTCCCGGAACCGCAGGTTCGCCGCACCGCTCTGATTGAGGAGGCCCTCGACCCGCTTCTTGCGCTCGGCGGCATCCGCCTCGTCGAGCGAGACGTACGCGGAAAGCCGACGTCGAAGCTGTTGGTTCCGTCGGTACTCGAAGAACTTCGTCACCGAGTATGCGGCGAGCGCGACGACGAGGAGGACGACGAGAACCATCATCAGCCCTGACTGGAGCAGGCGGTCGACCAGGCGCGGCTGGTACGGGATGGCACTGCCGATGCTCGGCGTCGTGTAGCTGACGGTCGCCGGGCCGGCGAGACCATTCACCGAGACGGCGACCTTGACGTCCGTTCCCGGCTCGGCCGACGAGCGATAGCGGAGAAGGAACTCGTTCGAGAGCCTCGAGCCGAGCTTGTCGTAGATTCCGCCGAGCGCGGCTTTCGAGCCCGCGAGGGCGAAGGAGCCCTCCGTTGCCTTGGCCACGCTCTCGAGGTCGCTCCGTCGGTAGTTGGGGCCGTCGACACCGATCGCGAAGACTCGTATCTTCTCTCGCGCGAGAGCCTCGATGGCCGTCTGCTTGCTGGTCACGGAGCCGACGTCCGCTCCGTCCGAGACCAGGACGATCCGCCCTGCTCCGAGGCCGGCCCCGCGGATCTGCGCCTGGGATGCACTGAGCGCATCCCAGATCCTTGTTCCATATGCGAGTGGCGGGTTGGTGGCAAGCGCCTTGTTGACAGCCGCCTTGTCAGTCGTGAACGGGAGGACGACCCGGGGCCTTGCGTTGAAGGTGACGACCGAGAGCGGGGTGCCTGGGTTGCGCTTCGCGAACGTGCGGGCTGCAGCCATTGCCTCGCCGATGGCGGGTTTCATGCTGTTCGAGGCGTCGATCAGGAGCACGGTGCCGACGCCACCCCCTTCGTCGATCGTCGCGCCGGGAACAGCCTTTCCGTTCTCGGTGACTGCGACCCCGGCTGTCTTCACAGCGCGCTTCTCGTCGACGACGATCACGTACGCGCGATCGGGGAAGAGCGCGCCGCCGCCCTCGAGCAAGGTGAATCCGGGAGTCGTCGCAGGCAGGGCAGTCGTGGTCGCGACGAACGCGGCGACGAGTGCGATGCCTGCGACGGTACCGCGGAGCTTCATCGATTACGCTTGCCTTCGGCGATCTCGGAGGTCTCTGCCGCGCCCCGCACGTTGAACAGGTGGGTCGGGAGCTCGACTCCGTGGTTCTCGAACTTCTTGAGGAAGATCGGGCGAAGGCCGGTGCCCTGCAAGTGGCCGATCACTGTGCGATCGGGAGCAATCGACTCGACCTTGAACTCATAGATGTCCTGCAGGGTGACGACGTCTGACTCCATCCGCTGAACCTCTGTGATCGCCGTGACGCGGCGGGAGCCGTCTTCGAGGCGCTCGAGGTGGACGATGAGGTCGAGTGCGGACGAGACCTGCTGGCGAATCGCCTTGATGGGGAGATCGTAGCCCGCCATCAACACCATGGTCTCGATCCGGTGAAGTGCATCACGAGGAGCATTCGCGTGCACGGTGCACAGCGATCCGTCGTGACCGGTGTTCATCGCCTGGAGCATGTCCAGAGCCTCGCCGCCTCGCACCTCCCCGACGATGATCCGGTCGGGCCGCATGCGAAGCGAGTTGCGCACGAGCTCTCGGATCGGGATGCTTCCCTCGCCCTCGATGTTCGGCGGCCGCGACTCGAGTCGAAGAACGTGGCGCTGATGGAGCTGCAGCTCGGCTGCGTCTTCGATCGTGACGATACGCTCCCGGTCCGGGATGGCACCGGAGAGCGCGTTCAGAAGCGTCGTCTTACCGGAACCCGTACCACCGGAGATGAGGATGTTGAGCTGAGCCTCGATGCAGCTTCTGAGGAACCGAACTGCTTCCTCGGAGAGCGTGCCGAGGCCGACCATGTTCGTCGAGCGTGAGACGCTTCTTGGAGAACTTCCGGATCGTGAGCAGCGGGCCTGAGAGCGAGAGGGGCGGGATGATCGCGTTCACGCGCGATCCGTCGGGAAGCCGGGCATCCACCATCGGTGAGGACTCGTCGATTCGTCGGCCGATTTGCGCCACCATCCGGTTGATGATCCGGCGCAGGTGCGAGTCGTCTTGAAAGCGAACGGTCGTCTCGTAGAGGCGCCCGTTGCGCTCGATCCAGATGTCGTGTGGGCCGTTCACCATGATCTCGGTGATCGAGTCGTCTGGCAGCAGCCGCTCGAGCGGGCCGTAGCCGAGGATGTCGTCGGCGATCTCGGAGGTCAGCCTCTCGCGGTCGTCGCGGGAGATCGTCGTCTCGACCGACAGAAGCCGCTTGATGTCGACCATGACGCGCTCTTTCATCGCGGCCGGGTCGTTCAGGGCTGTCAGCTGGGGGCCGAGTTCGCTGATCACCTGCATGTGAACATTGTTTTTGAGTTCGGCGAAGGGCTCGCGCTCGGGTGCGGCTGCCTGGCGTGTTGCGGTTAGTCGCTCGTGGAGCTCCATCTAGTCCTTCCTTCCAAAGAACTTCCGTTTCGATCCGGACGGCTGGCTGTTGGCTACGGTCAAAGTCAGGTCTATTCCAGTGAAAAGCGCTGCAAGGGTGCGAAAGGCTGCTGCTGCCTCCGACTGGGGGCGTGCCGTGATGATCGGGATTCCCTCGTTGACGGTGCGAGGGATCTCCCGGTCGCTGGGCACGAACACATCGGGGGTCTTGCCGAGGATCGCGACGACGTCGCCCTGACTGATGCCGACTCTGCTCTGCGCCCGGTTGAGCACCAGTCGCATCTTGTCGCGGTCGTAGCCCATCAGCTCGAGCGTCTCGAGCCCGAGCTTCGTGTTCTTGAGCGACAGGGAGTCGAGCATGCCGACCATGATCAGGTCGGTCGAGCTATCGATCGTTGCGATCACCTCGCCCGTGAAGCCCGGAGGCGTGTCGACGACGATGAAATCGTAGTTCTCGCGGGCGACGGTATAGATCGAACGCAGGAGCTCGGTTGAGATAACGCTCGCCTGGTCGGGTCGATTCGGCGCGAGGAGCGCTTCGACGCCCGATGCGTGCCGGGTGACGTACGCCTTCAGCTTGTCGACGTCGAGTGAACCGCCGGAGACCGCGAGATCGTAGATCGTGGTCTCCGGTGAGAGCCCGAGGCAGAGGGCAACGTCCCCGAATTGCAGGTCGAGGTCGACCATGAGGACGCTCTTGCCGGCTTCGGCGAACGCGACGGCGAGATTGCACGAGGTCAGCGTCTTTCCCGTCCCGCCCTTCGGGCCGAGGACGCAGATCAGCGACGACTCATGGCTGGGGGAGCCGTCAGGACGGCGCGAACGACGTGCGTGGGCCTTGTTCATGGCGAATGTCAGCTGCTCCGGCGAGAGCGGGAACGTGACGATGTCCGTCGCCCCGACGTCGAATGCCTCGCGCAGGAACCCACTCGGTGAGGCGAGGCTCAGAACCAGGATCGGCAAAATCGGATGGGAGTGCCGCGAGTCGCGGATGACGTCGATCGCGGAGTCGATCTCGCCGGAGCAGGCGACGACGAGGATGTCGCATGCCGTCCCCTCGAGGCCGCGCGCGGTCGTGAGCGTGTCTTCCGCAACACCGACGAGCTGGAGGCTGCCGTCCCGCGGGAGCGCCTGCTGGACGTCGCGCGCGTCGATCCCGATGACCGAGACCAGTGCCTTTATCGGTCGTGAATCCACGCGGACGCCTACTGCTTCGTCGGCTTGGCGTTGATCAGCGGCAAGCAGTTGCTGCTGGGTGATGACCCGCTTCGGAGCGTTCTTGGCGTCGCCGGCAGGCCGGAGCAGGTACCAAAGGGTGCCGGTGTCCGAGGCCAACGCCAGCGTTTGCGCGGCTACCGACGGAAGTCGGAAGATGGCAGGTGCTCCCTCTCCCGTGGGTGCTGCGAGGAGGAGGGCGTTGGGTACGAGCAGACCGAGGAGTTGGCCGCCGCTAGCACCTGTCCCGTAGTAGATGTCGACCCGGTCGCCGGTCTGGGCGATCCCGACCAGGTTCTTCGCACCGATTGCCGGGATCGCGACGGCACGTTGCAGGCCGGACAGCTGCGACGGGTAGGTCTGGGTCGGCTCGGAGCTGAAGTCGGCGTTCGTGATCTGCTGGCCCGGGAAGATGTCGGTCAACGCGACCCGGCCGTTGAGGTAGGCGGGGTCTGCGACGGCGCCGATCTTGATGTCGTCCTTCGAGTAGCTCGCCACCTGGTATAGCTTCTTCTCGGCGATGACGTCACCCGAGGTACCGACGGGAATCAGGTTCTTCGCCACGAGCACAGGTGTCTGTGCGGCCGTGTCGTTGACGCTCGTGCGGTACCGGTTGAGGTAGATGATGAGGAGGATCGCTGCGAGGACGGCAGCGGCGATGCCGATTCCGATCGTCCAGCCTCGAGACTGGGTTACTTTTCCCGAAAAGACGTTCGACACGGTTTCCTCCTAGAAGTTTGTGCTCGATCTCCTGCGCTACTTGTCGGCAGAATCAACGCTCAAGAACAGCCCTACATGGACGAATCTGGTTCGGGTCGCACGTAGCAGTGGGATCGACGGCGCCTCCGGATCCGACATACTTGATGAAATACCCCGCTACGACTCCACCGTTTAGCTTGGCATTGTCGTTGTTCGGGCACGGGTCGCCGTTCCCTTCCCAGCCTGTGATGTAGAACGCGGCGAAGTCGAGAACGGGGATATCTGCGACGTTTCCCGATGGGATACCGTTGTAGGCGCCGAACGGCACGATATAGATCTTCACGATCCGGGGGTCGTTGGGGTCGAGCATGCTGCCCGGACCTGTGTAGTTGATCGGGTTGTTGCACTGATATTGGTGCGCCTGACAACTCGCGCTTGCGCCAGGTCCGGGTGGGTCGATGTTCGGGTTCCGACAGTTGCCTGTGCGCAGGGCGATTCCGTCCGGTACTGCGAAACCATGCCCGCCGGGGTCGAGGTGGACACACTGCCATGGAGCGAGGGCGAAGGGGGGGCCGTTCGTGAACCATCCGCTCCAGCTTGGGCACTGTTGGCCCGACCACCAGTAGCTTGACTGGTCGAAGGTGTTCGGTGCGTACGGGGGCCTGCATCCGTACGCGAACGAAGATGTCTGGTCGGTAGTGCTGGGCTGGCCGAAGCGGGGGTCGCAGATGATCGAATACGTCCTCTGTGATGTCCCCAGGCGAAGAACCTTGAATTGGTCCGGAGCCAATTGCGACGATAATCCGACGAAGAAGTTCGGGGAGATCGTCCCGCCCGTCGCTTGAACCGAACCCAGGACTGACGTCAGGTTTGGGCCGTTCGTCACCTCGGCAAGCGCGACACCGTTCTCGGGGTCGCCCAGGCTGACCCGATGGACCGTGAGCGTTCCGCTCTGCCGACATGGGTTGTTCCCCCCTGTGCGACACGTGACGGTGCCTGTCGAGTTCGTCCATGTACCGGACGTCGGCCCTTGCCAGTTCCAGTCGATCGTGATGTCCTTAGCGCCAACCGCACCGATCGGGATCGACGTCCCCGTCCAAATGCCATTCGGCGGCGCTCCGCCCGGGCTCACGAGGTTGTAGTCCGTGTTGCTGGAGCCGACGTGCAGAACGGCCGAAAATCCGGAGTTCGGCCCTGACCCCGCGGGCCTCGTGCCCCAGTCTATGGCGGCATTGACGTCGAACGAACACCCGGTCTGGCCGGCCTGCAAGATCGCGAAATAGGGATCCTGAGCGCAACCCGATGATGACGCCGTGGGCGTTAGGTTGACGTTGCCGATCACAGGTCGCTGGGCGAGGTTCCCTCCCGTGTAGGCCCTGAACTCGGTGAGATCGTCAAAGCAGTCGGCGGCGGATGTCGTCTTGAGAGCCGAGCAGGAGAGATTCAAGTCGACGTCAGGCCGACCGCCAACCCTTATCTCGATGCTGACCGGAACATAATCCTGGGAAGCCGGACAGCCCGAGGCGCTTCCCGGAAGCTGGAACGATATCGTCGACGGGTCGACGGTGGTCTGCCCGCTCACGCTCGGCCCCCACAAGACCGTTCCGGGTGCTGTCTGGTGGACGCTCTTCAATGGAGAGAGGTCGATCGTCGAGAGCAGCGCACCCGTGCATTTGTTGAAGATGCGCGCCTGCGCCTTGACAATTCTGCTGTCGGGCACCGACAAAGGCACGAACGTGTCGTCGCTGACGGCGGGTCGGATCGCGACGCGGGCTTGAGCACCGACCCGGGAGAGCGGGAGCCCGAAGGGGCCGAAGAGCGATGGGACATCGACCTCCTTCACCTTGACGTCAGTCCAGTAACCAGCCGCCGAGATCGAGTCGGCCGGGTGTGCGGTGCACGGGTCTCCACCGTCCGAGTAGTCGGTAGCGGCATCAAACGTGGTCGAGTTCAGAACAACGTTCAATCTCGGTTGGGCGGTTATCTCGGTATTGAGTGGAGGAGTCGTGAGCGGGTTGTAGACAGGCGTTCCGGAGGCAGGGAAAGCGTTGGGATCGCCCGCGTACTGATGTGCCGCGACGACGATGTTGTTGAGCGCGGCAACCTGGCCGGCGCCTGCAGGTCCTGTGCAGGCGGCCCAGTATTGTTGGTAGGCGGCCCCGGCCGCGGTCGCTCCCGCGTCCGCACGTGTCTGCAGCTGCCGCTTGTGTGTGTACCAATCGCCTACGTCGACCACCAGCGCCGTGATCAGCAGGAAGACCGGGAGCAGGATCGCCACGAGCACGATGACGGTGCCTCGTTCGCTCCTGGCGCTGTTCATGTGCACGGTCCTTTGTCGTTACTGGCCAGGTATGTCGGGGCGGTGCCGCCTGCACCCCGGAAGAACTCCGTCTTCATCGTGGCAGCGCCGCGTATGTTGACCGGAAGTTGATTCATGATTGGCAAGAACGTGAACGACTTCTCGACACGGACGACCACCGGGTCGCCGACCACGCCCGGGGGCGTGATGCAGACCTTCAGGCCATTCTGCAATTCCGAGGTGCTGGCGTTGTCGTAGATGTATTGCTGGAGGTTTCCGGCTCCGGTACCGCACCCGCTCACTGACGGGGAGCAGTCCACCGCCGCCCACCGCGCTCCTTCGTTAGCCAGGTGATTGACGCTGATCCAGTAATAGAGCACCCGGCCAAACCCGAGCATCCCGACGATGATAAGGAGTAGGACGGGCAAAACCAGCGCGAACTCGACCATCGCGACGCCACCTTCGTCTCGTAGTTGTCGCCGCTGTCCGGTCATCCGGCGCTCCCCTGGTGCCTGCACATTGTGGATGGTGGTCAAGGATACCTGCCGTCGGGTCCGGATTGCCGGCCCCGTTCTTTCACATATCGGTTCGATTCGGCGATCTCGCAAGGGGGAGTTCGAGTCAACCGAATAACCACGAACGCCGGCCAGGCGAGGGGGTGCCTGACCGGCGTCCGGTTCATTGTGCCGTGCCGCCTCGACGGCCCGGCGGGACTAGCTTCCGACCGGGTTCTGGAGCGAGCTGCCGGTGTCGCTGAACAGCTTGGCGATGCGGTCCTTGAGGAAGATGATCGCGACGATCAGGAGGATCGCGATGCCGGCGAGCAGCAGCGCGTACTCCACGAAGGTCTGTCCCTCCTGGCGCTCACGTGCGTTGGCGACCACGTTCTGCGTGCGAACGAAGAGCCAGGTGAATGCGTCGGTCATTGTGTCGTGCCCCTCTCTTGGTGGCCGGGCGAAACCCGGAAGTCCGATGCCCGCTGGCGTGGTGCGCCAGGGCTCACGTACTTTGCTCCCCACGCCGACGGCGTGCTACTGGGCAACGGACTAGTCCATGCTGGACTCGAAGCTAGTTCTCGATTCCGTTGGAAAGGGAAAACGACAGGCCCACATCGCACGATGCTCGACTGCAGTGCCGACGCCTTACGTCTGCGCCTCGTGAGTCGCGAGAACTCCGGACACACGAGGGGCCACCTCCCAGGGTGGCCCCTCGTACTGCCTTGCGGTCTGGTGCGACTCAGCTCGGGTTCGTGATCGAGCTGCCCGTGTCGCTGAACAGATTGGCGATGCGGTCCTTGAGGAAGATGATCGCGACGATCAGGAGGATCGCGATGCCGGCGAGCAGCAGCGCGTACTCCACGAACGTCTGACCCTCTTCGCGCTCCCGTGCGTTCGCGACGACGTTCTGCGTCGCGAACGACGAGCCATGTGGATGGCGTTCGGTCATAGACCCTTCCCCCCTCTCCGTGAGTGGTACGCGATATGTGCGCTCCCCCGCGCCGTCGCAGTACTGCACCGCCATGAGGCTCGAAGATGTCACTACGCCCGGATTCCCGCGATCGGACGGGGGGCGAGGGGCCGTTCCCCGCGAGGCGGTGCCCTCGCCCCAGCCGTCCGACCTCAGGTGCTCAGCTCGGGTTCGTGATCGAGCTCCCGGTGTCGCTGAACAGCTTGGCGATGCGGTCCTTGAGGAAGATGATCGCGACGATCAGGAGGATCGCGATGCCGGCGAGCAGCAGCGCGTACTCCACGAACGTCTGACCCTCTTCCCGCTCCCGTGCGTTCGCAACGACGTTCTGCGTCCGAACGACGAGCCAGGTGAATGCATCCGTCATGTGAGTCCCTTCGACGGATGCCCGGGGCCTGCCGGGCATCTGCTTTCCCCGACCGGTGCGGCGGGGCTCTCCCACAGATCGTCATCGAGCCCGGCGTTCGGTATCCCACAAAGGGCTGGTCCGATGTCGACCTTGGTCGCAACTCGCGTGAGGTGCTCCGGAAGGGTGATGGCGCCGGTCGGGTTCGGAGTCCGCCGCCACCTCAGGGCGAGACCGCAGGAAAGCCAACGGTGGCTCGCGGCTCGCCCTGCGCTTCGGCGGACAGCTCGGCCCTCGCGACCAACACCGTCACGACGGTGAATATCGCAAGAACGCGAAGCGACGTGGCGACGTCCCCTGCGCCTGCACCGGAGGACGGCACGCCCCACGTGAGGATCGGCAGGAGCCACGCGATCGAGAGCCTGGGGCGAACGACCGCCAGGGGGATCGCGAGGACCGCGTAGTAGTCGAGCCAGACGATCGGCGACAGCAGGAGAGCGGCGGCCAGGAAGAGGACGAAGCTGCGCAGCCTCCACGCGAGCACGAGAACGGCGAGGCCGATTGCGAGCGCGACGACGCGCGCGACCCTGTCCGGCGCGTCGGCCTGCATGAGCAGGCCATAGGGTGAGAAGCCGTCCTGGTCGAAAGCGGCGCCGAGCCGGCGCAGGATTCGCGCATACTCGGCGATCGAGATGAAGGGAAGCAGAAGGAGCAACGTCGTGGCCGCCAGTAACGAAGAGATCGCTGCGTCGCGCCACCTGCGGGTCGCACCGAGCCAGAGCACGAGCGGCCAGAGGAAGAACTTCAGCCCGATCGCGACCCCGACGGTGAGGCCCGGCACCGGCATGCGGTCACGGAACCGCCAGGCAACGGCGACGAGAAGGCAGAGGATCAGCGTCACATGCGCGGTGCGCATCTCTCCGATGACCGGCGCCCAGAGGATCGAGGCTCCGTAGACACGCCAGTCGCGAACCCCGACGATCCACAGGGCGGCAAGGAAGGCGGCGAGCCCGAGAGCGACGATCGCGACGTCGGCTGCCCGGGGCGCGAGGAGCGTCAGCGGCGTCGCCGCGTAGCCCACGAGCGGTGGCCAGATGTGATTCGAGCCGCGTGTCAGGTCGGCGTCGGGACCGGGGAAGGGGTTCTCGCCGGCCAGGAGCTCCTTTGCCTCGGGGTAGATCTCGTTGTGGAAGTCGATCGCGAGCGTGTCGGACCCCCACGCGACGACGAACATGATCACGATCGCGATCGACGGGGCGACCGCGAACGCGAGAACCGAGGTGATCTTCACCGCCGCTACGCGAAGACCCATCTACGTCCCTTCTTCCACCGGGCTGAAAACAGCGGTCGGCGTGGCGGTGCCGCTCCGTTCGCCTCGGGCGCAGACAACGAGGAGCCCTGCAAAGCACGAGAGAACGACTGCGGTCTGCCACGGCCGGCCGTTGAGCGTTCCGGGCGTGAGCCACATCGGGAGCGGGATGAGCCAGACGGCGCTGTAGGTGGGATATGCGATCGCCAGGGGAACAAGGAGGAGGGCGAAGAAATGAAGCCAGACGATCGGGGACAGTAGTAGCGCCGCTCCGATCGCGAGGGCAAAGCTCTTCGTGCGCCATGCGAATCCGAGCACCAGAAGTCCGCTGACGAGCCAGACCACGCGCGCGAGCGGCGAGGGCGCGCCGAGCTCGACCAGCATCCCGTAGAGCGTGTAGCTGTCGTCGTCGAACTCGCGCGCCAGGTTCTGGACGAGCGAGACGTAGTTCTGGATCGAGTCGAACGGGAGGATCAACGCCAGCGAGATCGCTCCGATCGAGGCGGCGAGCGCCGCCGCGGTGTAGCGGCGGATGCAGACGAGCCAGAGCACGAGGGGCCAGATGAAGAACTTGAGTGCGAGCCCGACACCGATCGCGACCGCCGGGATCAGCCGCGAGGCTCGGTAGCGCCACGCGAGAGCGCACAGCACGGCAAGAGGAAGCGTCGCGTTCCCCGTCTGGATCGCGTTGATCACCGGCGGCCACAGGAGCGCCGCGCCGTACACCCTCCAGTCGCGGACGCCCACCAGTAGAAGCGCCCCCACGAGGAAGACGAGCTCGAGTGCTGCCACCACCCAGTCCGCCACGGATGCGGGCAGTGCCGCGAGCGGCGTGACTGCCAGCACCGCGGCGATCGGCCAGATGGCGTTCGCGCCACTCGAGAGGTCGGCGTCCGGCGGGGGGTAGGGATTGTCACCATCGAGAACGTCCTTGGCCTGCAGGTAGAGCTCGTTGTGGAAGTCGATCGAGACGACATCGTGGCTATCGGCTGCCCAGAGAGCCACCACGGTGACGAGCATCGGCAGGAACCCGAGGAAGACGATCGGGACGACGGTCGGGAAGACTCTCTGTGCTGCGGCTCGCACGCTGTTCGCCTCTTTCGCGTTCGAAGACGTTGTTCATCTCGCGGTTGGACGGTTCATCAACCCGTCGGCAGATCGACGCCGCCGACTGAGCGTAAGGCGACGCGCCCGGGTTGAGCACCGACGATCTCGAACCGAGAGCCGACCCTCATCGACGGCGAACAAGGGCGATCTCCGCATCGCGGAACACGACCCGGGCTCCCGTCTCGGCCAGGAAATCCTTCAGGTGCGACGGCGGTTTGCGCTCGTCGAGCACGACCACGTCATAGCCGTCGGTGACATCGCTTCCAGTCGGCACCGAGCTCGCCGTTGTAGCGCACGATGTCCTCGATGGTGGCGCGGTCGTAGAGTTCGAAGCGCACGTCGAACGCAATGCGCCCTCGAAGCGCCGGGATACGCCAAAGCAGCCAATCGGAGTGTCTGTCGGTCGCGAACACCCGCGTGTCCGGATCGAGTGTCGCCTGGCGAACGGCGATGACCTCACGCTCTGGCCAGCGGCCCAGGTACCACGACGTCGGGAGCACGAGGGCAATCACGAACGCGACGGCGAGAGCGGCAACCGCGATGGTCGAGATCACCCGGTTGACACGCGGCGCGACCACGTCTGGGCGCCCGATGAGGCCGTCGAGCGCGACCGGAAGAATCGCCATCGTCGCGAGCGCGAACCAGATCACGCCACGTACCGCCTCGAACGCGCCGACCAGCATCACGGTGAGCGCGATGAGGTCGAACACCGTCAGCCGCCGGCGCGAGCGCGGAAGCGCGGCGAGAGCAAGTGTCAACGCCGCGAGGCAATAGAAAAAGAGCGTTGTGCCGCTTGGCGTGCTTCGCTGCCATTCCCGCAGCGTCTCGGCGAACGGCGCGTCGATCAGCATCAGCTTGTAGTACGCCGGAAGCTTCATGGCGTAGGGCGACGCGAGGATGGACAGGGGGGCTCCGGCGACAAGGGCAAGGGCCAACCAGATCGAGCCGCGGCGTCGAATCAACTCGATCGCCCCGAGCACGACCGCGAGGCCTGCACCGAGGATCACCGAGCCGTGAAGATTCGCCCACACGATCAAAATCGGCAAGACAAACAGCGTTCTTCGCCGCAGCCCGCGGCGCGATGCATCGACGAGGAGCCACAGCGTTCCTGCGAAGCACGGAAGCGCGACGGCCTGCGCTCGGATAGTCCACCCCCAGGGGCCGGCCACGACGGACAGCAGCGCGACGAGGAACGTGGATCGGGCCGTGGCGCCACTCGATCTCGCAGTAGCGACGCCGAGCGAGAGCGTCAGGAGGACGAGGAGGATGTCGAAGAAGACGACGCCCTTGATTCCTCCGATCGCGTCAGCCCCGTAGAAGAGCACCTGTGCGAGCCACTGCTGGTTCGTCCACGTGCTGCCCTCACCGAGTACCGTGATCGAATCGGTTGTCGGCAAGCCGTGCTGGACGACCTCGCGCCCCGCCATCAGTGTCAGCCAGCTGTCCCCGACGATCAGCGACGGAGCGAGGACGACGAGCAGGAGGATCCCGACGACGCAGACGAGGAGAAGCGGGAACGGGTTGCTCTCGGAGATTCTCCTGATACGGGACGCTGTGGAAGGATCGCTATCGCTCACGATGCCAAGCATCGTCGTCAGCGATCGGCTGTCGATAGG
>CAWGWM010000004.1:0-199529 GCA_963826245.1 uncultured Thermoleophilia bacterium
GCCCGATCCGAGCACGCGACCGGCAACCCGCGCGCCATCGCCTCGAGCACCGGCAGTCCGAAGCCCTCGTACAGCGATGGAAAGACGAACCCAACGGCCGCCCGGTAGAAGCCCTCGAGCTCGGCGGGTTCGATCCAGCCGAGGAAGCGCGTGTCGCCGCCGACTCCCGATCGCAGCTGGCGTGCGCCCGAAGCTCGTCCTCGTAGGGAGTCGGGTAGCCAGGGAGCACGAGTACAGGACGGGCCTCCGGCGCAAGGAGAGCCATCGCGTCCAGTAACCGGACGAGGTTCTTGTGCGGTCGCTTCGCGGACGCCGAGAGGAGGATCGGTCGATCGCCCAACCTGTGGCGCGCACGGAGCTCGGCCTCGGCCACGGGTTCGACGCCGTCCGGAACTCGAACACCCTCGGGAATCACGTCGATCTTCCCTTCGCTCACACCGAGGTACCGGACGATGTCGCGCCTCGTGCTCTCCGAGGGAGCAATGATCCGGTGCGAGCGGCGCGCGGCCAAGGGAACGAGCACCCGCATCCCGAGCGATCTCAACCCGAAGTGTGCCTCCGGATAGATGCGGTAGATGAGGTCGTGAATCGTGACGACCCGCCTGAAGTCACCCCTCACAGGCGCCGTGCTCGCGAGGCTATGGAGCACGTCGACACCCGCTCGCGTAGCGAGCCCCGGGAGGTGCCGCTGCTCCCCCCAGACCCACTCCGCGCGACGCCGGGCTCGAACCGGCACGCGCACGCAGGGCAGCTGCCTGCCATGGCCCATCGGCGGCGGCAGCCTCCTCACTCAGAAAGGCCGTGAAGCGCACGTCGCGGCCGGCGTCGACCATTGCCGGGATGAGCTCGCGCGCGTACGTCTCCATTCCCCCTGTCTCGCCGGGAACGAGATAGACGAGGTTAAGGCCGACGTGGATCGTCACGGCCCGCAGCCTATCCAGGGGTGTGGCCGACACCTCGCCCCGGTAGCGTCTCTCCCCAAGTTGCGGATCTGCATCGTCTACGACTGCCTCTACCCGTACACCGTCGGCGGAGCCGAGCGCTTCTACCGGAGCCTGGCCGAGACGGCTCGCAGCAGACGGGCACGAGGTCACCTATCTGACGCTCCGGCAGTGGGACAAGGGAGAGACGGGAATCGTTCCCGGTGTGCGGGTCATCCGGGCCGGCCCGCGAATGGGTCTCTACTCGAACGGACGACGGCGCATCCTGCCGCCCCTCGTCTTCGGATTCGGCGTGCTCCGCCACCTCGCGGCGCACGGAAGGGACTACGACCTCGTCCTCACCGGGTCCTTTCCGTACTTCGCTCTGCTCGCGGCGGCCGCCGTGCGCAAGCGGCACGGCTTCGAGCTCGCGGTCGACTGGCCCGAGGTCTGGACGCGCGCGTACTGGCGCGAGTACCTCGGCCGGCTCGGCGGCAGTCGGCTGGCGGGTGCAGCGCCGCTGCATCCGCGTCCGCCAGCACGCGCTCTGCCCGTCGGAGCTGCACGCGAGACGGCTTCGCGAGAACGGCATCGGCGGCGAGGTGACGGTCTACCGCGGCCTCTACGACGGCCCGGTCACCGATCTCCCGCCGCCCGCTGCCGCCGAGAACGTCGTCGTCTACGCGGGACGCCACATTCCCGAGAAGCGCGTCACGGCGATCGTCCCCGCCATCGAGCGCGCCCGCGAGACGATCCCCGACCTCCGCTGCGAGATCTTCGGTGACGGGCCTGACCGCGGCGCCGTTCTCGACCAGATCGCCGACCGCGACCTCGGCAGCTGTCGTCGATGCACCAGGGTTCGTCGACCAGGAGCGCATCGAGGCCGCGATCGCGCGCGCGCTCTGCCTCGTCCTCCCCTCGAGCCGCGAGGGCTACGGCCTCATCGTCGTCGAGGCGGCTGCGAAGGGCGTCCCGAGCATCGTCGTCGCAGGCGCCGACAACGCCGCCACCGAGCTGATCGAGGACGGCATCAACGGGTTCGTCGTGCCTACCGCGTCACCCGAGGACATCGCCGGTGCCATCGTTCGCGTGCAGGGTGCCGGCCCCGCGCTTCGCGATTCGACTGCACGCTGGTTTGCCGAACACGCCGCCGAGCTGTCGATCACGAGCTCGGTAGAAGTCGTTGCGCGTTTGTGCTCGCGGACGGCACGACGTAGCTCGACCTCGTGAGCATCGACACCCACGCGGACGGGCCGAGGTCGATCGTCGGCACGGCGAGATGATCTAGCCCGAAAGCCGCCGAACCTAGCCGAAGGTCTGCCCCGGGCCTGCCGATAATGGATGAGATGGCCACCCGTCTCCTCGCGAACGCCGAGCAGTTCGTGGCTGCGCTCGATGCGGCGCGCTCGCCCGACGGCGGCTTCGGCGTGTCCCTCGGCGGTCGCACAGAAACCGAGCCCACCGCGGTCGCCGCTCTCGCGCTCGGCGACGCCGGGGCCCACTCGTGGCTCGCAGCCGCACAGCGGCCCGACGGAGGCTTCGCTGCCCCGGACGGCCGCCCGGAGAGCCCGAGCGTCTCGGCGCTCGCGGCCCTTGCCCTCGACGATCGCCGAGCCTCCACGCGCGCGCTCGCGCACGCCGTCGAGGGTCGCGCGACTGCGGTCGGTGAGAGCGGAGACGGCGACGGAGACGGCCGTGACGGTTGGGGTTGGACGACCGACACCTACTCGTGGGTGGAGCCGACGAGCCGGGTGCTGCTCGCGACGAAGATCCTGAACCCGTCCGACTCGGCTACGCGCTCCGAGGCGGTCCGCATTCTCCGTGAGCGTCGCTGCCCGAACGGCGCCTGGAACTACGGCAACGCGAGCGTCGACGGCGTGGACGTTCGCCCGTACGCGCAGACGACCGCGGTTGCGTTGATCGCCCTCCAGCACGAGCAGCCGGCTCTCGTCGCCCGGCCACTGCGTTTTCTCGAGCACCGGTGGCGCGACGAGCCCGGCGGGCTCACGCTCGCGCAGACGCTTGTCGCACTTCGGCTTCACGGCAGCGACGGAAGCCGACGACGTGCGGAGGGCCCTCGGCAACGCCTACCGCCGGACCGGCTTTCTCGACAACGTGCTCGCGCTCGCCTGGGCGGCGCTCGCGACCGCGTCGGACGACGTCCTCGGCCGCGCTCCGGAGCGCGTCGTGAGCCTCACGCGACGACAGCTCGTTGTGCGCGGTGCGACGGGAGCCGTGGCGCTCGCGTCTGCCGGGATCGTGATCGAAGGCCTCGTCAACAAGCCGAGGCCGGGCTTCGATCGGGCCGATTTCCCCCGCCCCCCGGCCGCCCCCGTCGCAGTGCTCCGCGCCCCCGACTACGACCGCGATCTCGAGCAGATCGTCGCCGACGGACTGCGCGCCGTCGGCGTCGACGTGCGGGGGCGCTCGGTGTTGCTGAAACCGAACCTCGTCGAGTTCCGCGCGAGGAGCGCCATCAACACCGATCCGCGCCTCGTGGCGGCAACCGTCGTCGCCATGCGCCGGCAGGGTGCGCGGGAGGTCGTCGTCGCCGAAGGCCCCGGCCACCGCCGCGACACGGAGGCGATCGTCGTCGCGTCCGGGCTTCTCGACGCGCTTGCAGACACCGGCGCCCGGTTCATCGATCTCAACTCGGCCCCGGTCGCCGAGACGCGCCTCCGGACGCGCTACACGGGGCTCGGCCGAATGTGGCTGCCGCGGCCCGTGCTCGACGCCGATCTCGTCGTCTCGATGCCGAAGCTCAAGACGCACCACTGGGTCGGCGTGACGCTCTCGCTCAAGAACTGCTTTGGTTGCGTGCCCGGCCGGGTCTACGGATGGCCGAAGAACGTCCTCCACTGGCACGGGATCGAGAACTCGATCCTCGACGTTGCGACGGCAGTGCGGCCGGGGCTCGCGATCATCGACGGGATCGTCGGCATGCAGGGCGACGGGCCCATCCTCGGCACAGCGGCGAACGCGGGTGTCGTCGTGTTCTCGCCGGACCCGGTCGCAGCCGATGTCACGGCGGCCACCTTGATGGGCATCGATGCCCACCGCGTTCACTACCTCCGGGAGGCGGGCAAGTTCCTCGGCCAGGGCGACCTCGACCACATCGAGCAGCGCGGCGAGGACCTCGAGCGAAGCGTGACCCACTTCGAACCGGCCCCGCGCTTCGAGAAGCTGTCGGTCTGAGATGGGCCGCCGCGCCACCATCCTCGGGCTCGCCGTCGGTGTCCCGATTTCCGCTGTCTTCCTCTGGATCGCGATTCGTCAGGCAGACCTGGCCGTCGTCGTGGCGACGCTACGCGAAGCGAACGTCGGGTTCGTCGTGCTCGCGGTGGGAGCGATGGGGTGCGTCTACCTGATCCAGGCGGTGCGCTGGCGACGCATTGCAGGCGTTCCGCTCGGGCTCGGTCGCTTCTTCGAGCTCGTGCTCTCGGGGATCGGATGCAACAACGTCCTGCCCGGCAGGCTCGGGGACCTGCTTCGGGCGCGCTGGCTCGGCCTCGACGCGAACATCCCCGGAGGGCGGGCTCTTGCGACCGTCGTGCTCGATCGCGGATCGGACCTCGTCGGACTTGTCGTCGTGCTCGTCCTCACATTGCCCTTTGTCACGCCAGCCGCGTGGCTCGGACGGATCATGCTCGGGAGCGTGCTCGCGGTTGCAGCGCTCCTCCTCGGGATCGCTGCGGCGAGACGCTACTCGCGAACGCGCGAACGAGACCGGCTGCTGGAGCGAGGAGTGCTTCGGCGCGTCGTCCGTGACGTCGTCGACGGCCTCGCCGAGCCGCTCGGACGGCGGCGCCTGGTCATCGTGCATGGCACTCAGCCTTGCCGCCTGGGGAGTGTGGGCGCTCGGCGCGCTCATCGTCGGGCGTGCGGTCGGAATCGAGTTGACGCCGCTCGAGGCGCTCTTCGTCTCGGCCGTGATCAACCTTGGTGTCGCAATCCCTTCCTCACCCGGCTTTGTCGGTACATACCAGTGGCTCGCGGTCGCTGCACTCGGTCTGTTCGACGTACCTGTCGAGGCGGCGCTCGCGTTCGCAATCTTGCTCCAGGCGGTCTGGTATGTGCCGACGACCCTCGCCGCGGGCGTGTTCCTCGGCGCTCGGGCGATTCAGCGAGCCGGGAAACGCCACGCGAGGCCGTTCGTTTCCGTCAGCGACAGCGGCGGGAGCGGGCGATCGTCGATGGGATGACGCGCGCCCCCGGCTCTGCAAGACTTGCGAAGATGGTGCTGTTCGAGATCACCGGCAACCTGTGGCCGCTCGACGATCGCACGGCAGAGCTCGTGGCGACCGCGGCCCGAGTCACAGCGGTGAACAGCGCCGGGAGCGAGGTCGACGCGGGTTACCTCTTCCTCGCGGATGCGATCGAATCAAGTGTGGTCGGCGCGTCGGAAGGGCCCGATCGTAATCGACGAGGAGGCTGCCGACGCGTTCCTCCGAACACTCAACATCGTGATCAGGGATCCCGACAAGGCCGAGCCTTCCTACGCTCTCTATCTCGAGCTGCGACGCTTCCTCGGCCGCCTCTACTCCTGACGACCCGGCGGTTCGAGGCCAGCCGGCCGCGCTACTCCTCGTCGTACAGCGGGCTCTCCACCAGCCCCTGCTGATACGCGAGCCGCGTCGCCTCCGTCCGGTTCTTGACGCCGAGCTTGCGATAGATGTTCGTGAGGTGGAACTTCACCGTCTGCTGGGTGATCCAGAGCTCCTTCGCGATCTCGTCGTTGGAGAGGCCGCGCGCGAGCGCGCTGAGGATCGACGTCTCACGGTCGGTGAGACCGGCCGCCTTTGCGCCCGACGGGGCCACTGTCGTCTGCGGCCTTCGTCGCGCTGAACACGTTGCCCTCGATCGCCTGTCGCAGCGTCGAGGGGAGGTCGGTCGGATCGACGCTCTTCGAGATGTACGCGCTTGCTCCGCGACGGAGCGCTGCGTCGACGAGATCCTGTGACGTCGACGCGGAGAGCATCACGACCTTGATCTCGGGGAAGCGCTTGTGGATCTCGTCCAGGCAGGCGAGACCGTCCATGTGGGGCATGCGCACGTCCAACAAGACGAGATCGGGCCGGGAACCCGAGACGAGCGCCAGGACGTCGGTACCGTCCTGGGTCTCGCCGACGACCTCGAATCCTCCGTCCGCTTCGAGCGCCTTGCGGATTCCGTCGAGCATCAGTCGGTGGTCATCTGCGATTACGACGCGCACGACGCCAGTGTCGCAGAGAAACCCGATACGAGCCCGCTGAGGGGAGAGAAATCCTCGACCGGAGGATTGGCAACGCCCCTTTCGGGGAATGGTGAGATCAGACCCCGCGTCCGGGCCATGAGTGCGCGCCATCCGGCCACGAGACGCTCTTACCTCAGGAGGACTCCCGAATGACCCCTTCCGGGACATGTCACTCCTGGACATCTTGCGAAATACAACTCATACTATGATGATGAGTCGCAAGATGTGGAGGCACGTGATCACGAGCGCGGGGCAGGTCTCGCTGCCGGCGGAGGTGCGGCACCGGTGGGATACGTCTGCCGTGCTGATCGAGGACGAGGGTGACCGGCTCGTGGTACGTCCGGTTCCGGCCGATCCGATCGAGGGGCTTCGCGGCATCCTGAAGGGGCACGTCACGACCGACATCTCGACTGCCGAGGCGATGCGGCGCTGGCGCGAGGAGGACAATGCCGCGATGGAGCGCAAGTGGCGCGAGTACTACGGGGAGTAGTCCTCGACGCGGGACCCGTGGTCAGCTTGCTTCTCGACGACCCGGCGGCCGCGGATGTTGCGCACAACCTCAAGGGTGTCGACTCCCTTCGGATCTCGGTCGTCAACGTCGCCGAGATCATCGATGTGATGCGAAGGGTGCACCGGGTTCCAGCCGACGTCGCGGCAACTGCCATTGACCGGTTCCTCGACGAGGTGGCGCAGCCCATCGCCACGACACGCGAGCAGGCGGCGCGCGCCGCGGACATCCGCGTGAGGCACTACCACCGGCGCGACCGCGATGTTTCGCTCGCAGACTGCTTCGTGGTTGCGGTCGCGGGGACGGGTGACACGGTCGCGACGTCGGATCGTGCGGTCGCCGATGTCGCGCGCGCCGAGGGGTTCGACGTCATCGCCCTGCCGAACCAGCGCGGCCGAAGGCCGTAACTCAGCCGGGCGCCGGCTCGCCCGGGAAACGGGTGATGAGTGGCTCGATGCTTGCGACCCACTCCTGCTCGCGGTGGGCGCGGAACATCTCCCACGTGCACAGCGTGGTCGGGTCCTCGACACGGTCGGGGAAGAGGATGCCGTCGAGGTGGTCGAGCTCGTGCTGCATCGTGCCGGCGCTGAGACCGCCGAAGCGCTCCGTGTGCGTCGCCGCCGTCGGGGTCGGCGTAGGTGACCTCGACCTCGGTCGAGCGGGGGAGCAGGCCGCGGAGGTCGGGGATGCTGAGGCAGCCCTCGTAGCTCGCGTACGTCTCGTCGCTCAGGGCCGGACGACCGGGTTGACGAGGACGCGGAGGTCGAGGCGCGGCTTGTAGGGGTAGCGCGGGTTGTCGCCCGACCTCGACGGCGAAGATCCGCAGCGGGATGTCGACCTGGGGTGCGGCGAGGCCGGCGCCGCTCGCGGCGCGCATCGTCTCGACGAGGTCGTCGCAGATGCGGCGGAGCTCGGCGGAGCCGAGCTCGGCGGAGGGTCACCTCGCGGGCGCGCTCGCGGAGCGTCGGGTGGCCGATCTGGACGATCGGGAGGGCCGTCACGGGACGAGCCTAGCGTCCGGGCGCGCGCGACCGGACGCCGGTGCCAGCGTTGGGTGGGAGGGCCCTGAGGAGAGACTGAAGTCTCTCCCCCTCGCCAGGCGGGGTGGCCGGCTTCAGCCGGTCGCCAGGGTCTCGGCCGCCGCGAGCGCCGCGCCGTGCAGGATGTCGCGCTCGCTCGCCTCGATCTCCGCCAGGCCGTAGCGCTCCATCACCTCCCGCAGGACGACGAGGCCGCCGACGATCACCGGCGCCCGCGCCGGCTCGAGGCCCGGCACGCGCTCGCGTTGCGCGAGCGGAAGTGCGCCGAGATGCTCGAGCGCTCGATCCGCCGCACTCCGCGAGATCCGGTGCCCGTGAATTCGCTTCGGGTCGTACTCGTCCAGCCCGAGGTCGATCGCGGCAACGGTGGTGACCGTTCCGGCCACGCCGATCGCGCGTTCCACGATCAGCGCGGGGAGGACGGTGCGAACGTACGCCGCGGCGGCCTCCACCTCGTGCGCGCCAGGAGGGTCGCTCGCGAGGAACCGCTCCGTCAGTCGCACGCAGCCGATCTGGAGGCTCGTCGCGAACGAGATCCCGTCCGGGCCGCCGACGAGGAGCTCCGTCGAGCCGCCGCCGATGTCGATCATCAGCGTGTCGCCCTCGAGCGTGCGATCGGAGGTGACGCCGCGAAACGTCGTCTCGGCCTCCTGCTCGCCGTCGAGCAACCTCGTCGTCCAGCCGTACCGCTCTTCCAGGCCCGCGAGGAAGTCGCGCCCGTTCGAGGCGTCGCGCACGGCGCTCGTCGCTGTCGCGAGGACGCGCTCGGCGCCGAGCGCACGCGCCTCCCCGGCGTAGCCGTCGAGCACCGCGTGCACGCGGGCGATGGGAGCGGGGAGGAGCTCGTGGTTGACATCGACGCCCTCGCCGAGCCGCGTGATCGCAAGCCGGCGGACGACCTCCGAGACCTGGCCGCCCTCGACGTCGGCGACGAGCAGCCGGGTCGAGTTCGTGCCGAGGTCGACGGCTGCGACGCGCATGCCTCGCACGGTATCCGGGCGGATACGGCCACGCCTCGAAGAGCCATCTGCGGATGCTTCGGCAGATGACCAGAGCGGCCGAGTCGCTCGGGCTGTCGGTTGTCGCGCCGGCCTGAGTGCTGAACCCGGCGACAGGTAGATCAAAACCCGTCGCCGGCGTCGTCAGATCCTCAGATGCCTGGAACGAACCAGAACACGCGCCGCATCTCGGCCCGCGCCTGGCGGACGGCCGCACGCTGCGTGTCGAGCCGGGCGCGCGAGATCGCAAGCCTGCTCGTGGCCTCGCCGAGGCGGGCCTGCGCGGCCTCCGCCTCTGCCATGTGACGCTCGATCTCGAGCGAGACCGCGTCGATTCGATCCATCTCGGCAGTGAACGCCGCCCCTCCGCGCTTCGCCGTGCGGTAGAGCTGAAAGCCGCGGACGACGACGAAGACGAGCCCGCCGACGACGGCGACGAGCAGAACGGCGAGCGCGATCCAGAGCAGCACGTACCGAACGCTAACAGGGAGTGACGCCCGAACGGGGCAGTGCTACGATGGACGCTGCGTCGCGGGGTGGAGCAGTCAGGTAGCTCGCCGGGCTCATAACCCGGAGGTCGCAGGTTCAAATCCTGCCCCCGCTATCAGAAAGGCCCGCACGTGCGGGCCTTTCGTGTTCTCCTAGAGCGTCGATCAACGCCAGTCGAAGTGCTCGCGGTGGATCTGCCTCGACGCGACACCCGCCTGCTGGAGCCGCGTCTGGAAGGTGCGAATCTTCCGGTGGGGCCGCACATGAAGACGGAGAGCCCCTTCGGCTCGCCGACCGTTGCCAGCACGTGCTCCGGTGTGAGGCGGCCGGAGACGCTCGTGTCGATCAGATGGGCGTGGAGCGAGTCGTTGTCTGCGGCGATCCGGCGAATCTCGTCTGCGAACGGCGGCTCGCCGTCGGAGGTGTAGAAGAGATCGAGGTGATGCTCCAGGTCGCCGTCGAGGGCACGCAGCCAGCTCAGGAACGGTGCTACCCCGACACCGCCCGCGATCCACGCCTGCCGGCTCGTTCCCTTCCGGTGGCTGAAGCGCCCGTGGGGGCCGCCGATCACCGCAGGCATGCCGGGCTCCACGAGATCCTGCAACCGTGACGTGTAATCGCCCAGGGCCTTCACGGTCACGCGAACGACGTCCTCGTGCGGTGAGCTCGAGATCGTGAACGGGTGTCGGTGCCAGCCGTCTTTCGCCTCGAGGTGAACGATCGCGAACTGTCCGGCAACGAACTCGACCGGGCGGCCGAGAGGGCGCATCGCGATCTCGGTAAGGCCGTCCTCGATCTCGCGAACTTCCGCCACCTGGTAGTCGTGGAGCGAGAGGAAGTGGCGCGCGAGAAGCTCCCGGTAGGCGTAGAACGCGAGGCCGACGGCGCCGATCGCCACATAGCTCCAGCGGAGCACGGCCGAGTCGGGGAACGGGGATCCGTCCAGCACGCCGTGCACGAACCCGGCGGCCACGAAGAGGCCGGTGGTCCGGTGGAGCAGCCGCCAGCGGTCGTACCCGCCGACGATGTGGCGTACGTCCCGTACGAGCGGCGCATCGCGCATGGCGACCACGAGGCCGCGCAGCGGTGCCGGCACGATCGACCGCCAGCGGGGCAGGATCGCCCAGATCGCCAGTCCCACCAGGCCGATCGCGCCGATCGCGCCGAGCGGCCCGCCGAGCGCGGTGCCATCCGGGCTGGACGACAACAGGACGTGCGGACCGAGCACGACGAGGCCCGCGATCGCGACGCGGCGATGCCAGATCGCAGCGCGGTCGATCCCGTCGAACCACTCCTCCACCCACGGCAGCGTGCTGATCAGAACGAGGCCGATGGAGAGGAGCAGGATCGACTCCGCGCCGAGGAACTGTCCCAGATACGCCGGACACGGCTCGCCGGGAGGCCGTGCGGCCGCCCACACGATGCCGAGGCCGAGCACGAGGAGGCCGATCGCCGCAGGCCGGTGCAGGAGGGCGCCTCGACGTCGCCGACACCCGGCTGAATCGACGCACCGCCCGTCAGCGACGCGGGACTCTACCCGCTGACGGTCGTGGCGGCGGGTTGGTACCCGGGCTTTGTCGCCTTCGCCTTCGCCTTCCCGGTGGGCTTGGGTGCGATCGCGACCCCGGAAGCGTTCGTCTTCAGGGTCTTGCCTCCGAGCTTCACTGTCGCGCCCGAGACCGGGTCGCCGACGTCGGTCACGACGAGCTTGACCGTCTTGGCGCTCTTCTTCGCGACGAGCTGGAGCTTTGGCAGCACCTGTGTGTGCCAGGTCTGCAAGGCGCCGCCGACGGTGGCCGAGACGAGCACATCGAGCGGCCCGGGTGAGCCTTCCCCGGCGAGCTTCCACAGGTTGCTCGTGCCCTTCGGCGGTGCGACGGTGAGGAGCGGGCCGACGCGTGTCGCCGCCTTGTTCGTTCTCGTGGCATGAAGCTGCTTGGTCTTGCCGTCGTGCCACAGCACCCAGAGGCGACCGTCGGGGCCCGGCGTCACGTCGACGTCCTCGACGTCGGGGCTACCGCCGGCCTTGAGTGGCTTCGATCCTCCCACGCGCCACACCAGCGTGCTCTTGCACACCGGGTAGCCGCTGCAGTACCCGACGTAGACCCCGGGCGCTCCGAGCCGGGAGCTGAGCGCCACGTGCTGATCGACGCCGAGGGACTTGCCTCCCGTCACCGACCCGGGAGCGCGCACGGGCTTCCCGACCGTCGGCGCGACCGTCCGCACCCAGGTACCCGAGCGCCCGGCTGCGTTCGAGTAATACGCGAGAACCATCTGCCCGTTGCTCGCGTCGGTCGCGAGCTCCGGCACGTAGTCACAGCACTTGGTGTCGGGGCGCACGTCGAGATCTGCCTCGCCCGAGTTCGTGCCGACGTGGACGCCGAGCGTCGACGTCGCGGAGTACGCGAACGCCGGGACGCCGGCAGCGGTCAACGCCGCACCGACCGGGCCGACGGACTTCTGCGTCGAGGAGACGCGCGCGCCCTGCCTCGACCAGCCGACGCCCGACCCGGGCGCGGTCGCACCCGTCACCCCAGCCTCCTCGATCGAATCGCCGAGGCTCGCGAAGAACGCCTGCAGCCGACCGTCAGGGAGCACGAGCACCGCAGGATCATCGACCGTCCGCAGGCCGCCAAGCACGATGTTCGTCCCCCCGACCTTGCCCGCCTTCGTGACAGGGGTGTGCACGATGCTCGTGTTGATCGGGCCCGTGCGGCGCTGCCAGAGAACGTGGAGAACGCCGTTCGATGTCCGGGCAAGCCCAACGTCATCGATGTTCCTGCGATCACCAGCGGTCACCTTCGTCCACACACCAGGCGTACCCACGGAGGCCGACAGGCCGGTCGCGACACCAACAACGACAGAGACGAGAACGAAGCCGGCAACGACGTAGCCGCGCATTGCGAATCCTCCCGGTAGCCAGTTCTTCGACCATCGTACTCCACAATGAGGCCGGGTACGGGCGTGCCCTCGGCGCCTCGAGAATCACGAGCACGCGTACGCCTCGGCCGCAGGGCCGCCGGCGTGATCGCCTAGCCCTTGTAGTTGCAGGGAAGCGCGAATTTGCGTGCGACCGCGTCCTTGCCGGCCTTCACGAGAACGCCGTCGCGGTCGTCGAAGCCGCCGGCGGCCTGGACGTCGAGGAAGAACGTTCCGCTGTTCCATTCCCGAATCTGGTTTCCCGAGAGCCTGTCGGTGCCCTGCGCGCAGTTCCCGACCGCGGCAACGTGACCGGACGAGGGCGTCCACCAGAGGATGCTCACCGTCACGGGCACGAGCGCCTTGTTCGTCGGCACGGCGTAGTGGCAGTTGAACCTGTAGTCGGCCTGAGGCCCGTCGACCAGGACGAGCCGCACGCCCTGGCGGACGACCTTGTCGGGGCAGAGAGACGACAGGTCGAGGCGGATCGGGATCGTCGTCGGGTCGGTCGCGCCCGAGCCGGGGGTGCCGGCTGCCTTCAGGCAGGCGCGAACGTTGGCTGCGAGCCGGCGGTTCTTCGCTCCCTGCGCCGCCTGTGTTGCGTGCGCGCGGCGGATCCCGGCGGCGTTTCCCCTGCGTACCGCGCTGATGAGGCGGACAACGAGCCTGTCGCGTGCGCGGACGCCGTTGGCGTGAGCGATCATCTTGCTCCGACAGCCCGCGTACGCCGTGAGGCCCTTCGCGCCGGTCAGCCTGCTGAGCATCGCCTTCCAGTCCGCACGATATTCCCGGAGCATGACCTCCATGGCACGAGCACGAGCCTTCCGCTCGGCCGCGGTCAGGTTGCCGGTCACGCCCTTGAGGAGTCGTGTGAAGCCCGCGTCGACCGCCAGGAGCTGCTGTGCGTACTGCGACCAGAGGTTGCGGAGCCCTGCATCGTCGGTCACGGGTGGCCAGGGGTGTGGGCCCGGGCCGAGGGCCGCCCCGGCGGCGGCGGCAGACGCGGCCGCCGCCGCACCGGCCCGCGCTGCCGCCTTGACCTGCGCCGTGCTGGCTGCCGGCGGCTTCGGAGTCCTGACGCGCTGAAGGGCCTGGACGATCTCTCGATCCCACAGAGCGCGCACTCGACCCAGATACTCGACGAGCGCACGGGCCTGCTTGATGACGAGTGCGGACGCTTCCGGCCCGTAGGGCTGAAGCCCGTCAGGATCGGCGCCCCTCGCGATCGTCTCCTCCCGCTTCAGCAGGTCGGCCATCCAGACGAAGAGCGCGTTGAGCGTGTTCCGGGCCGCGATCCGCGCCCTCGCCGCATCTCTCCAGGCGGCCCGTGCAGCGATCAACGATCCCTCCTGCGTCAGTCTGGTGGCCCGGCGCTCCACGACCTTCGCCTCCGCGTCCGCGTCGTCGACTGCGTCCAGCACAAGGTTCGTGGCGCCTGAAGTGGCGTCGAGATGAGCACAGTCGCGCTCGCTGAAACGACAGCCGGCGGCGCCGCCCGCCTGTGGAAAGACGAGCACACCGGCGCCGACCACGAGCACGATCAGCGACAGGAATCTCCAGGGTCGCACTCCCCGGACCCTACACCTCCTCTGTCGGCTCCTCAACGGCGGCGCCCCGCGTGTCCGTCTCTGCGAGACTGCCTCTCCATGCTGGTTCGACCCCGAGAACCGGGCTCGTGGGGCGGCGGCCCGGTATGAGTCTCGCGCGGTTGCTCTGGCACCGGTACGTCACCGAGACGATCGAGCTCGCCGACCGGACCGAACGGGAGGCGCGTGCTGCGAATCCGACGCGCGCCACCGTCAAGATGATCGTGGTCCTGGTCACCTCCGCGCTCGCCCTCACGGCGATCGCGTTCGGTGCGCGGGACTCCAGCTGGCTCGTCTCGATTCTCGACACGCTCGGTCTTCACGGGCTCGCCGAGCGTGTGGACTCGGAGACGCGGAGCCAGATCGGGCGGCTCGTGTTCTGGGCGCTCGTGAGCATCGCCGGATACGTCATCCCGGCCCTGATCGCGATCAAGCTCGTGTTGCGCGAGCGCACTCGTGACTTCGGCCTCCGGTTCAGAGGAGCGGGGCGCCACTGGTCGCTCTACGTCGGGTTGATGGCAAGCTTTCTGCCGTTCGTCGTGTACGCCTCGTATTCGCCGGCATTCCAGGCGAAATACCCCTTCTACGACCTTGCTCCGGGCGAGGGGCTCTTCCCGACGATGGCGGTCTGGTGGTTCCTGTACGCCGCCCAGTTCGCCGCGTTGGAGTTCTTCTTCCGCGGCTTCATGGTGCACGGGCTGAAGGATCGCGTCGGCTACGCCTCGATCTTCGTGATGATGGTGCCGTACAACATGATCCACTTCGGCAAGCCGATGGCGGAGGCAGTGGCGGCCATCGGCGGGGGAGCGGTGCTCGGGACGCTCAGCCTCCGCACCGGCTCGATCTGGTGGGGCGCAGCCCTCCACATCGGGATCGCGGGCGCGATGGACGTGCTGGCGCTCGCCCACAAGGGGTTGCTGTAGCGCGCGGCGACCGTCTCTCGCCCATCACGACCTATGCTTCGGCCCTCAAGACGCCGAAACGGAGAGGAAATCCGTCATGACCGAAGTCGAGCGAATCGTCCGTCTCTTTCACGAGTCCTGGGACATGAGGGATCCCGAGCGCGGCGCGTCGGTCATCGCCGACGACTGTCACTTCGAAGACGTTGCCCGCGGCGAGCTTCTCCGCGGCCCCGAGGCATACAAGGACGACTACCACCGCTGGCGCACGGCGTTCCCGGATGGTGAGTGCAAGGTCGCCCGCGTCATCGTTCAGGACGACTGGGCGGTCGTCGAGTTCGTCAATCGAGGCACACACACCGGCCCTCTGAGCTCGAGCCTCGGGGAGTTCCCGCCGACCGGGAGCACGGTGGAGGTCCGCTACTGCAGCGTGATGAGGGTCGCGGACGGAAAGGTCGTGGAAGGCCGCGACTACTACGACTCGGCCAGCATCGTCAGGCAACTCGGACTGGTGGGCTGACCTCGCGGGGGTACCGGAGCGTCGTGCCCGGTACCCGCCGCGTGTCTCCGGTGCGGGGACTCGTGGGCTCTCACCCGCAACCCGTGTAGGTGCGGGACATGTCCCGCACCTAGCACCCCGTTCTCGCGGCGTTCCACCGGTGGGTTTCCGGTGGAACGCCGCGAGACGAGGCACTAGCTCATCCCTTTGCGACGCGGAACGAAACGAGACGGCGACTGGAGATTCCGCCGAGGATGTTCTCGCCGCCCTTCCGCGCGCGTACGAACATGACGAGCAACTGCTGCTTGCTGCTCACCGGGAAGCCGGCCTGTGCGTTGAACTGGAGCGTCGCCCAGCCGTCCGATCCGGTGGCCTGCTCGTTCGGGACACCGAACTGACCGTAGGGGACGGCCGTGACGAAGACGAGCGCCCCTTCGACCGATCCCTTGCACGCGCTGACGTGGAAGCGGGCAGTGAGGGAGCTGGTCCCGTAGCTGATCGAGCTCGGGCTGATCTGTGTCTGGTCGATGATCAGGCGAGCAGGTGCCGAGACGCCGGCGACGGGAACCGTGCCGCCACTCTTCGTGCAGCCGTTCGTCACCGGAGGGGGAGGCTTCGTCGCCGCAACGACGACGGCAGTCGGTACCGAGGACGCCCTCGTGCTGCCGTCGGCGTTCGTCGCCTCCGTCCTGAACCGGATTGTGTTGCCGACGTCGACGTTCTTCACGACGTAGCCGTTCTTGTCGCCTTGGCCGCCGATGCTGGCGCAGCTTCCGCCGTCCTTGTCGCAGCGCATCCACCAGTCGTTGTAGTCCGTGACGGTGCCGCTCCACTTGCCGCGATGGCCGACGAGCTTCTGGCCTTCGACGGCCTTCCCGGAGATCGTCGGCGGTTCGGTGTTCTTAGGTGCCGCCGACGTGGCCGTCGTTCCGGCGCCGGCGCCGAGGCTGACGACCAACGCGATCATCGCGACGATGACGACGACGATGCCACCGATCGTCCAGCGTGCCCTGAATGATCCAAGCATGATGTTCCCTTCAATCGAGATTCGTGATCCAGTCGCCGATCGCGGTCGCGATCGGCGTCGTACCCGAACTGCGCGCAGAGCCGTACGGCCTGCGAGCGGTCCGGCGACTCAGCGGCGGGCGACGTGGAACGAGATCAGCCGACGGGTCGAGACGCCCCCGAGGATCGGCTCACCTCCCTTCCGGGCCCGGACGAACATGACGATCAGTTGTTGCTTGCCGTTGACAGGAAAGCCCGCGAGCGACGAGAAGTGCAGGGTCGCCCAGCCATCGCGTCCGGTCGTCGCCTCGCGCGGGACGCTGAACTGCTGGTACGGGACTGCCGTGACGAAGAGGCGGGCGCCCTGTACCGAGCCACCGCAGGCGGAGACGTGGAAGCGTGCCACGATCGCGCCGGTACCGAAGGTCACCCTGCTCGGACTGACCTGTGTCCGATCGATCGTCAGGCGCGCCGGTGCGGAGACCCCTGCGATCGCGATCCGACCGCCCGACTTCGTGCACCCGGCCGTCGTGGGCGGCGCTTTCGTGGCCGGAGCGATGATCCCCGTTGGCACGGAGGAGGCAGCAGTCGTGCCGCCCGAGTTCTTCGCCTCGACCCGGAAGCGGATCGTGTTACCGACGTCGGCCGCCGTGAGCGTGTATGTGCGTCTCGTCGCGCGGGCGATCTTGGCGCAGCTTCCGCCGCTGCTGTCGCAGCGAACCCAGAAGTCGTCGTACCTGGGGTTGCCCGTCCACGTGCCGCGAGTGCCCTGGAGGCTTTTCGTCTCCTGCGGCGTCCCGGCGATCGTCGGCAGCGACGTGTTCGCAGGTGCGGCTGCCGTGATCTTGGCGGTCGGCTCCGACGAGGCGATCGTGCTGCCGTCGGCGTTCTTCGCCTCGACCTTGAGGCGGACGGTCTGGCCGACATCGGCCTTCCGGAGAACGTACGCCGTTGCGTCGGTGGCACCGCCGATGTTCGCGCAGTGCTTTCCCTTCTTGTCGCATCGGACCCAGTGGTCGACGATAGCTCGAGGGACTGCCGCTCCAGACACCTCTCTGGCCGGCAAGAGTGCTGCCCACGCGGGGCGTGCCCGTGATCGTCGGCGGCGACGTGTTCACCGGCGCCGCCGCGATTCCCGCCGCCCCATAGCCTGCGCCGAGGCTGACGAGGAGCAGGGCGAGCGCCACGAGCACGCCCGCAAAGCCGGCAAGTTCCCATCGCCTGTTGTTGATCCAACGGTTCATTCCATCCCTTTCGCTCAGACACTCGAAGAGCGTCACCCGGGTTCAGGCCGACGAAGAGCCAAACCACCCGGCTTTTGAGGATGGAGCGTGCGGAGCCGATCGATACAGCACCCGCTGGAATTGCCCCTGCAGCACCGAAGTCATTTCGGTGCCCACGGCCACGGTAGCTGTCGGAGCGCCACCGCGTCGGGTTTTCGGAGAGAGCGTGGCTGCGCGTGGCAGTGGAACCCGGGAGCGGCTGCCGCTCGACGCTCCGGTTGTCAGGCCTCCTGCGGTGGGTCCTGTGGCGTCGGGAGGAGGAGGAGGTGGCTTTCGACGACCGCGGCGGCGACGTCGCTGAGCTTTCGGCCGCCCGTCTGGGAATGGGCGCGAAGGCGCTCGAAGGCGGTGTCGGCAGAGATCGAGTGGCGTGCCATGAGGATGCCCTTCGCCTGCTCGATCATGGCACGGCGGCCGAACGCGCCCTGCAGGCCCTGATACTCCGCGAACCGCTGCAGGGTGATGTCGATCGCGCTCTGGAGCTCCTCGGGCGTGCCGTCGATGATGTACGCGAACACGCCGCGCTTCGCGGCTTGTAGGCCGGATCGTCGGCGTGAAGGATCGCGATCACGGGGCAGAACGCCTCTCGGACGATCTCCGAGATGAGATCGAGCGCGTGCTCCGAGCTCAGCCCCAGCCCGACGAGCGCGACGTCGGGCCGTTCGCGTGCGGTGGCGGAGCCGACCTCCTTGACGTAGATCTCGCGCGCGATCACGTCGTGCCCGAGCCCGATCACGACCTGGGCGAGCAACTCCAGGCGATCGCGCCGCTCGTTCGCGATGAGAACCCGCAGGTGTTGAAGGTCGTCCTCGGCCATCGCCGGCTCCTCACTTTACCGGGGATCGAGTCGTGCATTGGCGCAGCGTCACCAAGGCGTCCCCGAAGGCACGCGACACGAGTGGTCGCGACGGGTGGGTCGTGGACGGCACGCCACAGGAGAAAAGCCCAGGAATGCCGGGATTCTTCGCCTCCTCAGGGCATCGGTCACCGGCGTGTGACTGCCGCTGCATCGGTTAGGATCGCGCCGATGACCCAGGCGCCCGCACGTCGAGTGATGATCATCGGCCTCGATTGTGCCGAGCCGTCACTCGTCCTCGAACGCTGGCGCGACGAGCTCCCGACGCTGTCCGGCCTCATGGACCGGGGCGTCTCCGGACGCCTGACCTCGGTCGTGCCCCCGATCACGATGCCGGCCTGGTCGTGCATGATGGCGAGCCGCACACCCGGCGATCTCGGCGTCTACGGGTTCCGCAACCGCAGCGACCACACCTACGACGGCAACTTCATCGCCGACGGCTCCTCGATCAAGGCGGATCGCCTCTGGGATCTCATCGGCCGCTCCGGCCAGAGCTCGATCGTGATCGGGGTTCCGGGGACGTACCCGCCGCGCCCGCTGCGCGGGGTGCTCGTGAGCTGTTTCCTCACCCCGTCGATCGAGAGCCGCTACACGTACCCGCCCGCCCTGCGCGACGAGGTCGCCTCGACCGTCGGTGAGTACCTGTTCGACTGCACGGACTTCCGTACCAACGACAAGGACGGGCTGCTCGCCCAGATCTACACGATGACCGACCGGCGCTTCGAGCTCGCCGAGCACCTGCTGGAGACGCGTCCCTGGGAGCTGTTCGCGCTCGTCGAGATGGGCACCGACCGAATTCACCACGGCTTCTGGAAGTACATGGACGCCGAGCACCGCAAGTACGAGCCGGGAAGCCCGTACGCGGATGCGATCCTCGCCTACCACCAGCACCTCGACAAGCTGATCGAGCGACTCCTCCGCCACGCGGACGACGACACGCTCGTGCTCGTCGTCTCCGATCACGGCGCGAAACGGCTCGACGGCGGGATCCGTGTCAACGAGTGGCTCCGCCAGGAGGGACTGCTCACGCTCGCGGCCGAGCCCGAGGGCGTCACCTCGCCGCGAGCGGTCGGGATCGACTGGGCCAAGACGACGGCCTGGGGCGAGGGTGGCTACTACGCGCGGGTCTACCTCAACGTCGCCGGGCGAGAGCCGGACGGGACGATCGCGCCGGAGGACTACGAGCGCGTGCGCACCGAGCTCGCGGAGCGCCTGGCCGCGATCCCTGACGACGAGGGTCGCCCCATGGCGACGCACGTCTACACGCCGGAAGAGCTGTACGGGGAGGCGGAAGGTGTTGCGCCCGACCTGATCGTGATCTTCGGCGACCTGCTCTGGCGCTCGGTCGGGACGGTCGGGGGGGACGAGGGCGTGCACACGTTCGAGAACGACACGGGGCCGGACGACGCCAATCACGCCCAGGACGGGCTCTGGATCGCCGCCGGTGCGGGCGTCGCCGCCCGCGGCACCGTCGACGCTCACCTGCTCGATATCGCACCCACCGTGCTCGACCTCCTCGGGCAGCCCATCCCGGAAGGGATGCGAGGCTCGAGCCTCCGGGACGCTCTCGGGTCGGCGGCATGAACGTCATCGTCTACGTCTCCGACGCGCTGCGCACCGACCACGTCGGCTGTTACGGGGCCCGTCGTGTCCGCACACCCACGATCGACCAGCTCGCGGCCGGCGGCGTCCGCTTCGACCAGGCGATCACACCGGCGCCCTGGACCTGCCCGTCGACCGCGTCCATGATCACCGGGCTCTACCCGCACAACCACGGCTACCTGCACTGGGACGCGCCCCTCGACCCTGCCGTGCCGACGTTGTTCAACGTCGCCGCCGCCCACGGGTACACGACCGGCAGCTTCGTCTTCGACAGGAACTACCTTTTCAAGGGATTCCCGGACGCGAACGTCGCAGGCACGAGCGATACGCTCGACGGAGCCGTCGAGTGGCTGCGCGCCCACCGCTCGGAGCCGTTCGTCCTCTGGTTCCACTCGTGGGCCACGCACATGCCCTACGACGTCGACCACGCGTTGCGGGGGGAATGGCTCGCTGCGAAGGAAGAGATCGTTTCGGGCATCCAGTCCGACAGCGCGAGCAAGCTCGAGGCACTCCGCGAGATGTACGCCCAGTCCGTCGAGCGCTCCTCCGAGGTCATGCTCGCCGGGTTCCTCGAGGAGCTCGACGCACTCGGCCTCAGAGAGGACACGATGTTCGCGTTCCTGAGCGACCACGGCGAATCGTGGGGCGAGCGGTTCGTCGACAAGACGGCGGTCAAGGGCACGTTCCACATGCACGGCGCCGCTCTCTACGACGAGATCGCCGAGGTGCCGCTGATCATCTCCGCTCCCGCCCGGGTCGACCCGGGCGTGGTCGGAGCGCAGGTGAGCCTCGTCGACCTCACCCCGACGTTGCTCGACTACGCAGGGGCGCCACTCGACGGCGCCGACGGCTCGTCGCTGCGGCCGTTCCTGGAAGGCGGCACCCGAGAGGACCGGCCGGTCTGGATCGTCGGCACCGATGCCGGGCGCGTGTCCCAGCTCGCCCTTCGCGAACCGCCCTGGAAGCTGATCGTGCACGTCGAATCCGGTGAGGAAGAGGCCTACCAGCTCGATCTCGACCCGCGCGAGCAGCGCAGCAGGCCCGACGAGGCACCCGCCGCGCTCCGGGAGCGGCTCTACAGCGAACTGGAGCGCGTCGGGGACTCCGAGATCAGCGCCGAGGAAGCCGCCCTGGTCGAGTCCCGCCTCTCCGACCTCGGATACCTGTAGTGCTCACGGAGCCGACCACGGGCTCGAGCTCCGCGCTCGAGCGCCGGTACGCCGAGATGTTCCTGATCCGGCGGTTCGAGGAGACGTTGCTCGATCTCTTCGGCGCCGGTGAGATCTCGGGGACGACGCACACGTGCATCGGCCAGGAGGCCGACGCCGTCGGTGTCGCAGCCTGCCTCGACGCCCGTTCCGACGTGATCGTGAGCAATCACCGCTGCCACGGTCACTACCTCGCCTTCACGGACGACGTCGACGGGCTCCTGCGCGAGATCCTCGGGCGGGAAGGCGGCGTCTGTGGCGGCAAGGGAGGAAGCCAGCACCTCTGTACCGACAACTTCTACTCGAACGGCATCCTCGGAAGCACCCTGCCGCTCGCGACGGGGATCGCGCTCGCCGAGCGCGAGCGCGGTAAGGGCGGTATCGCCTCGGTCTTCATCGGCGACGGCACGCTCGGCCAGGGGGTGCTGTACGAGAGCCTGAACATCGCGTCGCTCTGGAAGCTCCCGCTCCTCGTCGTGCTGGAGCACAACGGGTACGCCCAGACCACGCCCTCGGCGCTCCAGGTCGCCGGAGACATCGAGGCACGTGCCGCCGCCTTCGGCGTTGCGACCGCACGCCTCGACTCGACCGACGTGAACGAGATCAGCGCCGCCGCCGAGCTCGCCGTCGCGCACGTCCGCGACACGGGCAGCCCCTTCTTCCTCGCGATCGACACCTACCGGTTCAGCCCGCACAGCAAAGGCGACGACTTCCGCGACCCCGAGGAGATCACGGCGCGGCGGGAGCGCGATCCGCTCGCGATCGCAGGCTCGCGCATCGACACTTCCGCTCGCGGCGAGATCGAGAAGGCAGCGGAGAGCCGTCTCTCGGCCGCCGTCGCACAGGCTCTCGCGGCTCCTGCCGCAGCTCCGACGGGTGCGCCGCGGTGAGTGCCCGCTGCGTCCAGGTCCTCAACAGCTCGCTCCACGAGATCTTCGAGGAACGGGATGACGTCTACTTCCTCGGCGAGGACATCCTGGATCCCTACGGCGGAGCGTTCAAGGTCGCCGCAGGCCTCAGCACCCGCTGGCCCGACAGGGTGCTCACGACGCCGATCAGCGAGGCGTCGCTGTTCGGCATCGCGGGTGGCCTCGCGATCCGCGGCTACCGGCCGATCCTCGAGATCATGTTCGGGGACTTCATCACCCTGGGCTTCGACCAGATCGTCAACGGGATCTCGAAGTTCCCGGGGATGTTCGACGGCAAGGTGACCGTGCCCCTCGTCGTGCGCACCCCGATGGGGGGAGGACGTGGCTACGGGCCGACCCACAGCCAGTCGCTCGAGAAGCTGCTCATGGGCGTCCCCGGGATCACCGTCGTCGCGCCGAGCGAGTGCCACGCCCTCGGGACGATGCTCGCGGAGGCGGTCGCCGACGACGAGCCGGTCTTCTTCATCGAGAACAAGCTGCTCTACGGCCGTCCCAACCGGCGGCCGGAAAACGGCAGCGTGGACGAGTTCGCCTGCATCGAGGGCGGCGGCCGCTACCCGGCGCTGACCTTCTCCGGGAACGGCTTCCGGGGAGGCGAGGCGACGCTCGTCACCTACGGTGGGATGTTGCCGACGGCGCTCGAGGCGGCGCGGCAGCTCATCCTCGAGCACGAGGTCTTCACCGAGGTCGTCGCGGTCTCGCAGCTCCTGCCGCTCGATCTCGAGCCGATCCTCGATTCCGTCGCGCGGACGGGGTCGCTCATCACGCTCGAGGAGGGAACCCTGACCGGCGGCGTCGGCGCGGAGATCGCGGCGCAGGTGCAGCAGCGAGCGTGGCGCGACCTCCGCGGGCCGATCCAGCGCGTCGCCGCACGCGACGAGATCATCCCCACGGCGCGTCCGCTCGAGGACGACATGCTGCCGAGCGTCGGCGATGTGATCGCCGCTGTCACCCGGCTCGCCGGCGTGAGAGGCTGACGGCGTGCTCGAGATCGTCCTCACGCGCGATGACGCGAACAGCGAGTCCGCCCTGCTCGTCGAGTGGCTCGCCGAGGACCGGGATGAGGTGCGCAAGGGCCAGGCGGTCTGCGTCGTCGAGACCTCGAAGGCGTCATTCGACCTCGAGGCGCCGGGCGACGGCACACTCGTCTGGCTCGTCCCCGTCGGCCGGGAGGTGGAGATCGGCGCTTCTGTCGCACTCGTCGCCGAGAACGCAGCGGATCTCGCCGACGCGGAGACGAAGCTGGCGGCCGCGACGACCGTGGCCGCCGAAGCTGCCCCGGCCGGTCAGCGCTCGGTGACGAAGAAGGCGGCCGAGCTTGCGCAGCAGCACGGCGTCGACCTCGATCAGATCCAGAAGGACGGGTTCATCACGGTGGAGGACATCGAGGCGTTCCTTGCCGCGGCGAGCGAGAGCTCGGGTGAGGAGGATGTCCTTTTCGACGGTCTCTCGACCGAGAACGTGACGCTGCCCGCCGTCTTCGCCCTCGACGCGCAGCTGGGCGTGGTCGATCCGGCGTTCCTCGCCGGCATCGAGGCAGACCCGGCAGCGTTCGGGGCGCTCTCCTCGGACGAGAAGCTCGACGCGTACCGTACGAACGGCGCCGCGATCGGCCGCGAGGTGACACTCGGTGCCGGCACCGTCGTCGTCGCGCCGCGGATCGTGCTCGAGGACGGCGTCAGGATCGGTGCGAACAGCACGATCCGCTGCGAGGAGGCCTTCGCGGTGGGCGAGCTCACCGCTCTCGGCTCGTCCCTCAGGGTCACCTGCCGGCGGGCCTACATCGGAGCCGGCACCTGGGGCGGCGAACGCATCACGATCGGCGGCGGCGGTGCGCGCGACCCGTGGGCGACGTTCTCGATGGGCGAGCTCGGCTTTATCGGTGACGAGGCATTCATCAACGTCTGCCGGCCCGTCCTGATCGGCCGTGAGGTCTTCGTGACGATGCGCTCGGTGATGCTCACGCACAACGTCGGCCACTCCGTGCTCGAGGGATTCGAGAATCGATTCGCCGGGATCGTGCTCGAGGACAGGACGCAGATCGGCGTCGGGGCGGTTGTCTACGCGGGCTGTCGCGTCGGGTACGGGTCGATCGTCGCCTCGAACTCCTACGTCGTCTCCGACATTCCCGCGGGCTCGCTCGCTATCGGCGTCCCGGCACGGGTCGCCGGAGCCGCCAACCGCATACCCGAGCGGTCGCGCCAGGCCACGCTCGTGCGCAAGATGCTCACGGAGCTTCGGCAGTTCCTCACGCTGCGCGGCGTCGAGACGGCATCCGTGGACGTCGGGGGGATGGAGGGCTTCGCGCTCACGGGCCTCGAGGTGCCGGGCCGCATCCTCTTCGCGGAGCGGTTGAGCGCAGCCGCCGTGGCCGCCGGTGACGGCGAGACCGTCGTGCTCACGCTCGCTCTCGACGGAGACCCGCCTGCCGGCTGCGCCGTGCTCGACCTGCTCGAGCGTCGCGTCCACGGGGATGGAGGCATCGTGCTCGATTCGGTTCGCGAGTTCTGCCGCAAGCGCGGCATCCGGTTCGAGCCCGGCCCCTGGCGTTACCGCGGCGGCCTCCTCTAGAGGCCGGGCCCCTGATCGGGCCCACTCAGGAGAGATCGATCCTGTCGAGGTGAAGCTGCTCGTACCGGGTGGCGCTCTCCGCCTCGACGAACGCCTCCATCGTCTCGCGCATCGTGCTTCCCTCGTACACCCAGATCGCAGGGTGAACGAGGAGATGCAGCCAGTCGGGCGCTCCTGACGCGAGCTCCTCGAGCGGGCAGGCGTGCGCGACGCCGCGGAAGCCCCAGCGGTGATTGGAGTCCGACCGGAAGTGCGCCCAGTCGAACCACGGAGTGCTCATCGCGTTGACCGCGCCGTCGATCGGGTCCGTCATGTACTCGAGGTCGGGGTTGTGCCAGGCGACGGTCGGGTCGAATCGCTCGTCGAGATCGATCCGGGGCCAGACGGCGTGATGGCCGATGCGCCCGCCGAGCTCCCGAAGCCTCGCCAGAGCCCTGGTTCCCTCGCTCGACGCGAGGTTGTAGAAGACGGACCGTGTCATCAGGAACCAGGTCGACCACGCACCGACGTCGGCCTCGACCTCGGCCATCTGCACGGCGGCGTCGAGCGAGAGGTCGACGTCGTGTCGGAGGATCAGATCGCCCGGCTCGGGCGGCCGGTCGAAGCCCGCGAACCGGTAGCCGCCTGCCTTCGCCGCCTCCAGCAGCTCCCGATAGTGCGGGAGCGAGAACGAACAGCCGTCATGGCCCTCGCGCCGTTCGACTGCTGCCACTACTCGGTCTCCACGTCGACCAGCGCTGCCGCGACGTCGGCGCGGGCGCGCGCGTCGTCGACGTCGTCGCCGACGGCGATCACCCAGCCCCGCCTGTCGGAGATGCGCATCACCGGTCGCAGGATGTCTCCCTCCTCGATGTAGAGCGCCGCCTGCACGACACCCGGCGAGGCGAGCACGTCCTCGAGGGACCCGACCCGCGTCACCCGGCCGGTGGGCAGGACGCCCGGCTCGGCGGTCAGGAACCGAACGGCGGTGGGCCGGCTGTGGCGCCTCTCGAGGAGCGCGTCCGGGATCTCCTCCCCGAGCGCCATCCGCAGTTGCACTTCGAGGATGTCGACCCCGAGCGCATGGCGAAGATGCTCGGCCATCATCCCACCGATCCGGGCTGCGCACTCGACGACCACGATGCGGCCGTCGGGCGTCGCGAGCAACTGCGGGAAGGCGATCCCGGTACGGAGGCCGAGCGCACGCGCTGCCTCCGCTGCGACGCGTTCCGCCTCCTCGAGCTGGGCACCGACGACGCTCGGTGGATAGACGTGCAGCCAGCTGACGCCGAAGCTCGGCCCGGGAGGGCGGAGGCGATCGCAGAGCATGACCGAACGAGCCTCGCCGTCGACCATGATCACGATCCCGTTCATCTCCGTGCCGTCGACGAACTCCTCGAGGATCGCAATGCCCGACGGGGACGCAGCGATCGTCTCCGGCAGGCGTGCCTCGAGCTCGTCGGCCGACGCGAGCAGGTAGACGCCGCTCTGGCCGCTCGCATCTGCGGGCTTGAGAACGGCCGGGAACCCGATCGTTTCGGCCGCGACACGGCCCTCCTCGATCGTGCGGAGGTGCGCGAAGCCCGGCTGTGGCACGCCTGCCTCGGCGAGCCGCTCCCGCATCTTCACCTTGTTCGTCATCTTCTCGGCGGTGTCGACGCCGATCCCGGGCACCCCGAGCGCGTCCGCGATGCGTGCGATGACCGGCACCGCCCGCTCGGCCTGCACCGTAGTGACACCGTCGATCTCCAGGTCGTGCACCCCCTCGAGGACGACGTCCGCGTCGACGAAGTCGAGCACCCGCGCGACGTCGGCCAGTCCGATCGCCGGTGCGTCCGCATTGCGATCGACAGCGACGACACGGAGCCCGAGCTCCCTGGCCCGCCGGATCACGCCTTCCTGGTAGCGGCCCGCGCCGACGATCAGGATCGTCTTCATCTCGACATGGCCCTCGCGTGCATGCCGCATCCTATGCCGCAGGCCCGCGCCCGAGCTGGGCCAGCGGTGCGTCGGTCGTCAGAGCCGGACGAGCCGATGAGCTCGAGCGCCGACATCCGTCGAGCACGAGGGCAGTCGCTTGCCGTACCATGCCGCTCGTGATTCTCCGAATTCTCGCCATCGTCCTGGCCATGGCCGCGGGTATCGCCGGTGTGTTCTGGGTGGTGCTCGAGCTCGCCGGTGCCGTGTCGACGACCGGTGAGGACGTCTGGTACATCGCTCTCGGCGTCACGATCGCGGCAATCGCGCTCATCGTGATCGTCACCGCACGGTCACGAACCCGCGGGATGATCGGCCTCACGGTGAGCATGTCCGTGCTGCTCGTCGCGATTCTGCTCACCTATCCGACCGACAAGGCGGCCTGCACGCCCGGCTCGGGAACGAGTGCCGCGGTCGATCCGGGGCTCGAGGATCTCGGCGGCATCCAAGTCGACGCTGCCGATGCGGGGAGCGCGTCCGACTGCAAGTAGCGGCGCGCGAAGCTCGGCCGCCCCTGTACGCGATCTCGGATCGCGGATGGGCGAGCCCGGCGTGGCGGTTCGGGACCGGTGGCCGAGCTGCGAGCCCGGCGGCTTGACGGTGCCCCGCGGAGGGGCGGCCTCCTGGGTCCGCGCCGTCGGCCCTGCCCTGCCCGACGAGGCTCCCATAGTTGTGATATACCCTTAGGGGGTATAAATGTCGGCAGGAAGGGGAAAGCCTCATGGCCGTCGCAGAACGCCCAACCGAACGGATCCGCCTCGAGCTCGAGGGCATGTCGTGCGCGTCGTGCGCCTCGCGGATCGAGAAGAAGCTGAACACGCTCGACGGGGGTCGAGGCGACGGTCAACTACGCGACCGACCAGGCTGCGGTGACCTATGACCCGGCTGCGGTCGGAGTCGACGAGCTCGTTGCGGCGGTCGAGGCAGCCGGGTACCACGCGGTGCTCCCCGGTGAGGCCGACGAGCACGACCACTTCGGGGCACTGAGGCTCCGACTGGCGGTCGCGATTGTCCTCAGCGTGCCTCTCGTGCTGCTCGCAATGGTGCCTCCTCTCGAGTTCGGCGGTTGGGAGTGGGTCGCGCTTGCGCTCTCGACAGCCGTCGTGTTCTGGTGCGGCTGGACGTTCCATCGGGCCGCGTTCGTGAACGCCCGGCACGGGGCGGTGACAATGGACACGCTGGTCTCGGTCGGCACGCTTGCCGCCTGGACGTGGTCGACGGTCGTCCTTCTCGCCGGGGTCGAAGCGGACATGTACTTCGAGGTCGGCGCCGTGATCATCACGCTGATCCTGTTCGGGCGCTATCTCGAGGCCCGCGCGCGAAGCAAGTCGGGCGACGCGATCCGCGCGCTCGTCGAGCTCGGTGCCAGAGATGCCAGGGTTCTGCGTGGCGACGACGAGGTTCTCGTCCCGATCGCCGAGCTCGTCGTCGGCGATCGGTTCGTGGTACGGCCCGGCGAGAAGATCGCAACCGACGGGCGTGTCGTCGACGGCGCCTCCGCGGTCGACGAGTCGATGCTGAGCGGCGAGCCCGTTCCGGTGGAGGTCGAGTTCGGGGACGAAGTCGCTGGCGCGACGATCAACGTCTCGGGTCGGCTCGTGGTCGAGGCAACGAGGGTGGGCGCCGACACGGCCCTTGCCCAGATCGCACGCCTCGTCGCGGACGCCCAGTCCGGCAAGGCTCCGATCCAGCGGCTGGCGGATCGCGTCTCGGCCGTGTTCGTGCCGATCGTCATCGGGATCTCGCTCGTGACGCTCGCCGGCTGGCTCGTTCTCACCGGCGACGTGGCGGCCGCATTCACGGCAGCAGTCGCGGTGCTGATCATCGCCTGCCCGTGCGCGCTCGGGCTCGCGACGCCGACGGCGCTGATGGTCGGCACGGGCCGCGGTGCGCAGCTCGGGATCCTGATCCGCGGCCCCGAGATCCTCGAGCACACCCGGCAGATCACCACGATCGTGCTCGACAAGACGGGGACGGTGACCGAGGGGAAGATGAAGGTCGTCGCCGTCGTTCCCGGCAGGGGAGTCGACAGGACGCAGCTCGTTCGGCTGGCCGGCTCCGCGGAGAGCGCGAGCGAGCACCCGATCGCGCAGGCGATCGCCGCGTTTGCACGGAGTGAGGCCGGGACGCTCGACGGGGTCGAGGAGTTCGTGAACCGCAGCGGCCTGGGAGTCGAGGGAGTCGTCGACGGCCATGCGGTCGTCGTCGGCCGCTCGGCGATGGTGGGCGAATGGGCACTGTCGCTGCCGAACGATCTCGAAGAGGCGCTCGCCGCCGAGGAGCGCAACGGCCGGACCGTCGTCGCCGCCGCGATCGACGGGACCGTCTCCGGCCTGTTCGTCATCGCCGACCGGATCAAGCCGACCTCCGCCGAGGCGATCGCCGACCTGCGCCGACTCGGGCTGACGCCGGTGCTGCTGACGGGCGACAACGACCAGGTGGCGCGCGCGATCGCGGCAGAGGCCGGCATCGACGTCGTGATCGCGAACGTCCTCCCCGCGGACAAGAGCGCGGTGGTCGTTCGCCTCCAGGGCGAAGGCGAGATCGTTGCGATGGTCGGCGACGGCGTCAACGACGCTCCGGCGCTCGCCCAGGCAAACCTCGGCCTCGCGATCGGGACCGGCACCGACGTCGCGATCGAGGCGAGCGACCTGACGCTCGTCTCGGGTGACCTGCGGGCCGCGGTCGACGCGATCCGGCTCGCGCGGCGCACGCTCCGCACGATCAAGGGCAATCTCTTCTGGGCGTTCGCCTACAACGTCGCTGCGATCCCGCTCGCGGTGGCCGGGCTCCTGAGCCCGATCGTCGCTTCGGCCGCGATGGCGTTCTCGAGCGTCTTCGTCGTGACCAACAGCCTGCGACTGCGGCGCTTCCCGAGCCTGAGAGAGGACACGTGATGCACGGATACGCAAACGACAAGGCCCTGCTGACCAAGCGCCTGCACCGGATCGAGGGCCAGGTCCGCGGCATCGAGAAGATGATCGACGAGGATCGCTACTGCATCGACATCCTCACCCAGATCGCAGCCGTCAGCACCGCGCTCGAGCAGGTCGGTGCCCGCCTTCTCGAAGACCACGTCAACCATTGCGTGCGCGCGGCGATCGCCTCGGGCGACGAGAAGGCGGCAGGGGAGAAGACCGCGGAGCTCCTCGGTGCCGTGCAGCGGTTCGTGAAGACGCGGTAAGGATCGCCCGCGCGACGGAGCAACAGGCGGTTCTCACGGCTACCCTGAGGCCGTTGCGCTTCCTTTCTGAGCCGTCCGTCTGAGTACCGCCTCCGTTCCGCCATCGCGTCGGTTCTCGTTCGCGGCTCTTTCGCCCCGCCTGCTTCGTATCGAGCTGCTCGCGGGTCTCGTTGTCGCGCTCGCGCTGATTCCCGAGGCGATCTCGTTCTCGATCATCGCCGGCGTCGACCCCAGGGTCGGCCTCTACGCGTCGTTCACGATGGCCGTGACGATCGCGATCGCCGGGGGACGACCCGCGATGATCTCCGCGGCGACGGGGGCGATGGCACTGGTCGTGGTCGGCCTCGTGCACGACCACGGGCTCGAGTACCTGCTCGCGGCGACGATCCTGGCCGGAGTGATCCAGCTCGTCCTCGGACTGCTCGGGATCGCCCGTTTGATGCGGTTCGTCCCACGATCGGTCACCGTCGGGTTCGTCAACGCGCTCGCGATCCTGATCTTCGCAGCGCAGGTGCCCCAGCTGCGCGAGGGGGGTGCGATCGGCCTCGCTCTCGTCATCGGTGGCCTTGCCATCATCGTCTTCCTGCCGCGGCTGACGACGGCTGTGCCGTCACCGCTGATCGCGATCGTCGTCGTCAGCGTCCTCGTGATCACCGGCCACATCGACGTGCCGACCGTCGGTGACCAGGGACTCCTTCCCGACTCGTTCCCGATTCCAGGACTCCCTGGTGTCCCGTTCTCGTTCGAGACGCTCCGCATTATCGCGCCGTACTCGATAGCGCTCGCGGCGGTCGGGCTCCTCGAGTCGCTGATGACCGCGCGGATCGTGGACGGGATCACCGACACCCGCTCGAACAAGGACCGGGAGTCGAGTGGGCAGGGGATCGCCAACGTCGTGACCGGAGTCTTTGGCGGTATGGCCGGCTGCGCAATGATCGGCCAGACGATCATCAACGTCAAGGTGAGCGGCGCGCGGACGCGGCTCTCCACCTTCGCCGCCGGCGTGTTCCTCCTCACGCTCGTGGTCGGCCTCGGGGGGCTCGTCGGGCGCATTCCCATGCCGGCACTCGTCGCGGTGATGATCATCGTCGCGGTGTCGACGTTCGACTGGCACAGCGTCCAGCCGACGACGTTGCGCCGCATGCCCCGTTCGGAGACCCTCGTGATGGTCGTGACCGTCGTCGCGACGGTGGCGACGGAGAACCTCGCGATCGGAGTCGGCCTCGGCGTCCTCACCGCGATGGCGCTGTTCGCCCGGCGGGTCGCACACCTCATCGATGTCGATCGCGTCGTCGGCCCGGCGGGCGATGCCGTCACCTACGTCGTCTCCGGCGAGCTCTTCTTCGCCTCGAACCAGGAGTTCATCGACGCATTCGAATACCACGACGACCCCGCCGCGGTTACGATCGACTTCACGAAAGCCCATATCTGGGACGCCTCCTCGGTAGCGGCGCTCGATGCCGTCACGGAGCGCTACCGCGACCACTACGGCACCGTGGTCGAGATCACCGGAATGAACACGTACAGCACCGCGATCCACGGGCGGCTCTCCGGCGAGCTCGCCGGCTCGCACTAGTCCCTCCACGGCGCGAGGGCTTGGCGGCGCGCCGGCGTGTGCGTATCGTGGAGTGAATCGTTTGTGGAGCACCGACCATCGAACTTCTCGATCGCGTTGTGAATCCCGAATGCGCCACTTCCTTCTCATCGCCGCAGGAATCGCTGTCCTTGCCGTGTCGGGCCTTGCGATCGCCTATGTCGCAGGCAGCGACGACGAGGCCCCGAGCGCCGAGGAGCTCGACGCGCTGCAGGAGCGGATCGCCACGACCATGGCACCGCTCGTCGGGGTCGAGGAGGCCGCACCGTCGTCGCCGTTGCAGGTCGGCTGGAAGACAGACTTCTCGCGACGCCTGGTCCCGATGGCCGAGTTCGCGTCGGGTGGCCCGGGGAAGGACGGCATCCCGTCGATCGACGGGCCGCAGTTCGCCCCTGCGTCCGAGATCACGTTCATGCGGCCCGCCGAGCCGATCATCGAGCTGACGGCCGGATCGACCGTGCGGGGCTATCCGATTCAGATCCTGATCTGGCACGAGATCGCGAACGACACCATCGGAGGCATTCCCGTCGCCGTCACCTTCTGCCCCCTGTGCAACACGGCGATCGTCTTCGACCGGCGCGTCGACGGGCGGACGCTCGACTTCGGGGTCAGCGGCAACCTTCGTAACTCCGACCTCGTCATGTACGACCGCCAGACCGAATCCTGGTGGCAGCAGTTCGGCGGCCAGGCGCTGATCGGCGACTTCGCCGGATCGCGGCTACGCCAGCTGCCGGCGCGCATCGTCAGCTGGGAGGAGTTCGAGCGCGCTCACCCGAGGGCCGACGTCATGACCCGCGAGACCGGCGTCTCGCGGTCGTACGGGAGCAACCCGTACGTCGGCTACGACGACGTCTCCAGCCCGCCCTTCTTCCCGACGAAGAACGCGAGTGACAGGCGACTCGACCCGAAGGAACGAGTCGTCCTGCTCGAGCGCGGAACGGCGACGGCCGTCGTGCCGCACTCGACGCTCGAGCGCAAGCCGGTGGTGCGGGTCTCGCTCGGTGGTACGACGGTCGTCGTCCGGGCGCGAACGCGCGTGGCGTCGGCGCTCGACAGCAGCTCCATCTCCAAGGGCCGCAAGGTGATCGCCGTCGACGTGCGGGTCGACGGGAAGCCGGTCCCCTTCAGCGAGCCGTTCTGGTTCGCCGTCGCTGCGTTCGTCCCCGATGTTCGGATCGTCCGCCCGTAGCGTTCTCGACGACAGTGGTCTTCGGAACCGGTCAGAAGGTGACCGGGAGTCGTTTCAGGATGCGCACGGTCGGCTTGCCGAGCTCCCAGTCCGGCTCCTCGTCGACGAGACTGATCGCGGGAAGGCGCTCGATGACGGTCTCGAAGACCACCTGCGCTTCGAGGCGCGCCAGGGGCGCCCCGATGCAGAAGTGGATGCCCTGCCCGAAGGCCAGATGGCGGCGGCTCGGCCGCTCGATGTCGAACGCCTCGGGGTCGTCGAAGTGGGAGGGGTCGCGGTTCGCGGCGTTGATCATCTGGAAGACCGTCTCGCCGCGGCGAAGCTCCTTGCCGCCGAGCTCGACGTCGGCCTTCAGGAGCCGGGGCTGGCGCGTGAGTGGGCTCTCGTAGCGCAGCATCTCCTCGATCGCCTGTGGGATCAGGGCCGGTTGGTCGCGGAGGAGCTGCCACTGGGCCGGATGGCGGAGCAGCGTCAGCAGGCCGTTGCCGACGAGCGACGTCGTCGTCTCGTGACCTGCGATCAGGAGAGTGCCGATCGTGTTGACGAGCTCGTCCTCGCTGAGGGCCTCGCTCGTCGTCTGCGCGGCGAGCATCCGCCCGAGCAGCCCGTCGGGTGTCACCGTGCCGTCGTCGAGGCTTCTCGTCCGCTCCGCGAGGTACTCGCGAAGCTCGAGAATCGCATCCTGTGCCGCGAGGAGCGACTCGAGCGACGGGCGGTTCCGGCCCTGGAAGCCGAGCAGGCGATCCGCGAGGCTCCGGAAGACCAGGCCGTCCGAGTGCGGCACGCCGAGGAGGTCGCAGAGCACGGTGACGGGGAGGACGAACGCGAGGTCCTCGATGACCTCCATGCGGCCGTCGGGGGCGACGGCGTCGATCCGCTCGTCGACGATGCGCTTCACCTTCGGCCGGAGCTCCTCGACCTGGGCGGTCGTGAAGCCCCACTTGAGGATCAACCGGCGGATGCGCGTGTGGTCCGGCGGGTCGGCGTGCACGAGGCCCTTCGCCAGGTAGAAGTCTGCGAACACCGGCAGGCGATCCCGATCCTCGGGCGGGAGGTGGTTCATCGTTCCGGCCAGGCGACCCTCGTTCGAGTAGTGGGCGACATCGAGGTAGGTCTCCATCACGTCCGCGTAGCGCGTGACGACCCAGCCGCCGAGCGCCTCGCTCCAGTGCACCGGGTCGTCATCGCGAAGCCTCCGGAGCGTCTCGTATGGATCCGCGAGGAACGCGGGGGAGACGAGGAACTCGTCGGCGACATCGTCGCGTAGCGGTCGTCGTGCCACGGTCCGACGCATCCTCTCATCTCGCGCCGCGCCAACAACGAGCCAAGCGAGCCGGTGCCACTTGCGCGCCGCCGCCGGCACCGCGACGATTCCGGCATGCGCACACCGGTAGGAGCACGATGACGCGGCCCGTGCCGGACGAGGATCCCGGCGGCGACTACCGCTCGCTCTATCCCGGCCTGCCGGAGCCGGTCTTCGAGCCGCTCGCCTTCGAGCGGCTCACACCCGAGGAGATGCGGACGCGGGCCGCCGAGGGCTACGCGGAGCTCGCGCGCCGGCGGACGACGCGCGATTTCTCCGACGAGCCTGTCCCGCGGGAGCTGATCGAGCTCGCGATCCGGAGCGCGGGGACGGCGCCCTCGGGCGCCCATCGGCAGCCGTGGACCTACGTTGCGATCAGCGATCCCGAGCTGAAGGCACGGATTCGGGCCGCGACCGAGGAGGAGGAGCGGCGCACGTACACCGACCGGATGCCGGATGAGTGGCGACGGGCGCTCGCGCCGCTCGGCACCGACTGGGTCAAGACGCACATCACCGACGCCCCCTGGGTCGTCGTGCTCTTCAAGCGCGCGTACGAGATCCTGCCGGACGGCTCGCACGCGAAGAACTACTACGTCAGCGAGAGCGTGGGCATCAGCGCCGGGCTCTTCATCGCGGCGGTGCACCACATGGGCCTCGCGACCCTGACGCATACGCCGAACCCGATGAAGTTCCTGGGCGAGTTGCTCGAGCGGCCGAAGAACGAGACGGCCGTGCTGCTCTTCCCGGTCGGGTACCCCGCCGACGACGCGACGGTGCCGAAGCTCGGCCGCAAGTCGCTGGAGGAGATCTCGGTGTGGTTCGACGCGGAGACCCGGGGGAGAGACTGAGGTCTCTCCTAGGGTTTCGGCCATCGGTCAACGGCTCTTGCCGCGGCCGCCGCGTTCCAGCCTGCGGAGATCCTCGATGCGGCGTCGGTCCTGCTTCGTCGGTCGAGCGCCCAGGTCGGCGCCGATCGGCCGGGAGAGCCGGAGCTCGGCTGCTCGCCGCTCGCGCGCGGCGAGCGAGTCCGGCGTCTCGTCGTAGAGCGTCTTCGCCACGCTCGCCGGCCCGCGCTTGTCTGCGATCGCCCGGACGACGAGCGTCCACTGGAAGTGCCCGACCCTGATCTCGATCGTGTCGCCCGCCCGCACTTCCCTGGCCGGCTTCACGCGAATGTCGTTCAGGTGCACGCGCCCGCCGAGCACGGCCTCGGTCGCAGCGCCCCTGGTCTTGAAGAACCGCGCCGCCCAGAGCCACTTGTCGATCCTGACGGTCTCCACGTCGAACCCCTCAGATCAGCGTGTCGCGCTGGTGCTTCTTCTCTTCCTCGCGCCACTGCTCCTGATAGGCCTCGGCGTCGGCGAACTCCTGCTCGGTACGAGCAATCGTCGCGGCATCCTCGGCGATCGGGTGCTCGCCTGTTGCCTTCGTGCGGCTGGCCGCGCGGAACGCGATCACGAGCAGCGGAACCGCCACGACGGCGAGGATGATCCACGGGAGCATGCGAGCACACTATCCGTGTGCCCGGCTACCCCGGGTGGCGAGAACACGGCAGTCCCCCGTTCGGGTGAATCTGAACGCTCGATCTGGTGATTTCACTCACCCTTCGTAGAGTGTGGGCCATGGGGATCAGAGAGGGGGAGATCGTGCCGGAGGGCTGCGACTGCTGCGGGCATGATGCAGAGGACTGCGGCATGCCCGAGTCGGGGTGGGTGAGCGATGCCCAGATCGTCGCCGGCGGCGGCGTCTACTGTCGCACGTGCGCGCACCTGCTACGCCTCATCCGTCTCGCCGAGGACTGCACATGGTGCGACACGCCGATGACCGAGGAGGAGTCCGCCGAGACGGAAGGGTGGGCGTATTTCGCGGACGAGTTCGGCGATCTCCACCCCTGCTGTCCATCATGCCTCGCCGCACGCTTCGGGATCACCGCGCGCGTCTCGCTCGGGCGCGGGGAGTAAGACCGGGCGACGGGCTCGAGCCTGCCTAGAGCGGCGGGACCAGCGAGACGAGCACGCTCGCTGCAGCCAGGGAGAGGAGCGCCGCGACGAGCTCTGCTCGTCGCATGGCGGCGGCGCCGGCGGCGAACGCTGCCGCGACGAGCGCGAGCTTGATCCCGAGCGTCAGCCCGTAGGCCGTCTCGAGCAGATCGGCCGGTCGCGGGACGTGGCCGAGCGCAAGCCCCGAGCCGCTCACGACGAGAACCACCGCAGCGAGCACCGCGAGCCGCTCGAGTCGGGCGGCTCGCGCTTCACGCAGCGCGACGACGATGCACCCGAGCCAGGCCGCGAACGCTCCCACGTGGACGGCTCCGAGCAGCAGTGAGAACGACACGGGGACGTCCTCGATGCGATGGGCAGAGGCCGCGAAGACGAAGGTGAGTGGTACCCCGAGAGCGGGGATCGCCCACTGCGCCCGGGTGGAGCCGGATCGCGCCGCGCCGGCGAGCGCCCAGAGGCCGAGCGCACCGCCGAGCCGGAGAGCGCTGAGGTGTCCGAAGGACGTCAGGAGCACGTCTTCGGCGAAACCGAGATCGAGGACGCGCTCCGGTGCGAGGATCGCGAGCTGGCCGAGCAGCGCAACGGGCTCGGCCACGATCATCACCATCACGCCGGTCGAGACGAGCCGCCACAGGCGCGTCGTCATCCCACCGGAGCGGAGTGCCGCGAAGACGACGCCGAAACCGAGGGCGAATCCGGCCAGCGAGAGCCAGCGGCCCGCCGCGGCGAGAAGCTCTCCGCCAGGGAGGTCTCGCGGGGCCGACGTGCGGGTCGGCTCCCCGACGCTGAAGAGAAAGACGCCCCGCGCCGGGTGGGCATCGGCGCCGACGACGAGCCACTCGACGACGTAGGAGCCTTGCTCGCGCGCATCGAGCGCGCGAGTGAGTGTCGTCCCCGCCACGACGACCGGGCCGCGCGCAACGTCGCGGCCGGAAGGGCCGGTGATCCTGATCCCCTGCCCGACCGGGTCCGAGCGCTCGCTCAGCCGGACCACGACGGCGCGTGGGGGACTCGCGAGCCGGGCGTCCGCCGGCGGTGTCGTCCCGACGGCCCGCGGGTGTGCGAGCGCCTGGGCCGGAACGATCGCGGCGACGACGACGACCAGGACAGACGCCCGGGCGAGTGTCACGACCCGGCTTCGAGCGGCTCGGCTCCGATCGGGACGCGCCAGGCGCGATCGTGCACGATGCGGATCACGAGCCCCGCGGCGATCACGGACAGGAGCCCCGCCGTGATGAACGCCCCCTGGTAGTCACCGAACCAGGTTCGCGCGGCTCCCGCCCCGAACGCGGCCGTGGCGGCCCCGAGCTGGTGCGCGCCGAAGATCCAGCCGAACACCACACCGACGCGCTCGCGGCCGAAGACCTGGGCGGTGATCGCCACAGTCGGCGGCACGGTGGCGACCCAGTCGAGCCCGTAGAAGACCACGAAGACGACGAGACCCAGGTTGGAGGAGCCGATCACGAACGGCAGGGCGAGCAGCGAGAGGCCGCGCAGCGCGTAGTACCAGAACAGCAGCCAGCGAGGGTCGTACCGGTCCGTCAGCCAGCCGGAGCAGAGCGTGCCCACCAGGTCGAAAACGCCGATCACGGCGAGAAGGCTGGCGGCTGTCACTCCCGACATGCCGTGGTCGATCGCAGCCGGGATCAGGTGCGTCCCGATGAGCCCGTTCGTCGTCGCGCCGCAGATGAAGAAGCTCCCCGTGAGCAGCCAGAACGTCCGGCTCCGTGATGCGACCGCGAGGCCGCGGAACGCAGCGGTGAACGGGTTCTCTCGTTGGACCGGAGGATCGTCGACGACGGCGCCGAGCGGCCGCAGCCCGACGTCGGCCGGGCTGTCGCGCAGGAGCAGCACCACCAGCGGGAGCGAGATCCCGAGCGCGACGAGCGAGATGGTCAGCATCGCCGACCGCCATCCCTGGGCGGCGACGATCCACCCGAGAAGCGGCAGGAAGACGAGCTGGCCGGTGGCGTTGCTCGCAGTGAGCATCCCGACGACGAGACCTCGTCGCGCGACGAACCAGCGGTTGGCAACAACCGCGGCGAGCGTGACGCCGATCGCGCCCGTCGCGAGCCCGTTTGCCGCGCCGAGGAGCATGTCGAGCTGCCAGGCCGCCTCGATCTGCGTCGTCAGAAGTGAGCTGACGGCGATCGTTCCGAGTGCGATCACGATCACGCGGCGGATTCCGAACCGGTTGTAGAGCCCTGCCGCAAACGGTCCGCCGAGCCCGTAGAGAATCAGGTTGATCGCAACCGCCGCCGAGATCGTTGCTCGCGACCAGCCGAACTCGTCCTGCAGGGGCACGATCAGCACGCCGATCGTCGATCGGAATCCCGCAGCGGTGACCAGGGTGAAGAAGGACACCGCCGCGATCACCCAGCCGTAGTGGATGCCTCGCCGGTCGAGACGGCGCGCCAGGTTCGTCGAGAGCGATCCGATCACAGCCGCCGACGGACTAATTGCTACTCGGGTTCGGCGGCATCAGGGCGAGGACGGCGAACGCGCCGCCCTTTCGCTTCAGGACGGCGCTCCAGAGGTGATCGGGATCCTCGGTGAAGATGTCTTCCGGCACGGCCGGGGCGAGGATCCAGGACTTCTCGGCGATCTCTTCCTCGAGCTGGCTGGGCGCCCAGCCCGCGTAACCGGCGAAGACGCGGGCACGCGTAAGGCTCGCGATGTCCGACGCGTTCTCGATCTCGCCCGGGAGGAACCCGATCGATCCGAGGAGTAGCGCTCCGGCCTCGCTCGTGTCCTCGAAGTCGCCCAGCACGACGATTGCCTGCGGCTGCACAGGCCCTCCGACATGAACGAGCTCCGACTCGGCGACGAGCTCGGCGAGCGGTGGCACCGCCTCGGCGACGGACATCGGCGAGGGCCGGTTGAGGATCACACCCATCGCTCCTTCCTCACCGTGCTCGCCGACGAGGATGACGGTGCGGCGGAAGTTCGGGTCGAGGAGATCGGGGCCGGCGACGAGGAGCTGTCCGCGCAAGGAGTCCACCTCCCCATTGTGACGGTCGCGGCCCGGCCGGGCGCGTAGGATCACGGCCATGAGCTGGCGCTGCCGTGTTTTCGGTCACAAGGTCGCGAAGTCGCGCTGGTTCTTCCTGACGGAACGGTTTCAGCGCTGCGAGCGCTGCGGCGAGCGCGTGCCGGCGAAGTAGCTGCCGGGTCGTAGGGTCGGCCGGCACCCGGAGGAGAGACTGAAGTCTCTCCCCATCCGGAGAGGTCGAAATGGCTCCGGCGCTCAGGCGTCGAGCGCGGTGCGCAGCGAAGCGACGTACGTCCGAAGCGCCTCCGGGCCCTCCTCGGCCACCTGCACGGCACGCGAGCCGACGACGATGCCGTCGCTCAGATCGGCGGCTGCACGCGCCTGCTCGGGCGTCGAGATCCCGAACCCGGCGTAGAGCGGGACGTCCGTGATCGCTCGCGCCCGGGCAGCGAGCCCCGCGAGCGCGTCGGACAGCTCGGTGCGCGCTCCTGTCGTTCCGGTCAGCGTGACGAGGTAGAGCCAGCCGTCGGTCTCGGCCGCCGCGAGCGCGATGCGCTCGTCGGTCGAGGTGGGGGCGACGAGCTGGATCCGCCGCAGCTCGGGCCGGGAGCCGGCGGCGGTGTCCGCGATGATGAAGCTCGTTGCGCCTGCGGCCCTCGCGTCGGTCTCGAACCGCTCCCAGCCGTACGCTTCGAGCAGCGATGCGTACGTCATCGGGATCAGGGGCGTGCCACCGACGAGCGCCCGCGTGGCTGCGAGACATTCGAGGCAGGCGGCGGTGCGCATCCCTGCGGCCAGGGCCCTCTCGGCGGCTGCGCGGATCACCGGGCCGTCCGCGAGCGGGTCGGAGAAGGGGAAGCCGATCTCGACGATGTCGGCGCCGCCTGCGACGGCCGCCTCGGCGAGGGCGGGCGTCTCGGCGCCCGCCATCAGGTAGATGACGAGCTTGGGGGAGGGGAGAGACTTCAGTCTCTCCCCTGGGTTCCCTCCGCTGTTCACGCCGACCGCCCGAGCGCCGCCAGCACCTCGGCCAGATCCTTGTCGCCGCGTCCGGAGAGGCACACCGCGATGTAGTCCTCCTCCAGGCCGTCGATCACGGCGAGCGCGTGCGACGACTCGAGCGCCGGAATGATCCCCTCCGTGCTCGACAGCCGCTGGAACGCATCGAGCGCCTGCTCGTCCGTGCACGGGAGGTACTCGGCGCGTCCCGTGTCCCGAAGGTAGGCGTGCTCGGGGCCGACCCCGGGGTAGTCGAGCCCTGCGGAGATCGAGTGTGCGTCGGCGATCTGCCCGTCGTCGTCGGCGAGGATCGACGAGCGGGAGCCGTGGAGCACTCCGGTGCGGCCGCCGCCGAGCGATGCGGCCCCCGCCGCCTCGACGCCGATCAGGCGCACGCCCAGGTCGTCGACGAAGCCGGCGAACATCCCGATCGCATTCGAGCCGCCGCCCACGCAGGCAACGACGACCTCGGGCAGTGCGCCTTCCGCCTCGAGCAGCTGCTCGCGCGCCTCGCGCCCGATCACGGCCTGCAGCTCCCGCACGATCTCGGGATAGGGCGCGGGGCCGACGCAGGAGCCGATCACGTAGTGGGTCGTCTCGACGTTCGTGATCCAGTCGCGGATCGCCTCGCTCGTCGCCTCCTTGAGCGTTCTCGTGCCGAACTCGACCGGGACGACCGTCGCTCCCATCAGATGCATCCGCTCGACGTTCGGCGCCTGCCGCCGCATGTCCTCGGAGCCCATGAAGACGACGCATTCGAGCCCGAAGCGCGCGCAGGCGGTGGCGGTTGCGACGCCGTGCTGTCCCGCTCCCGTCTCGGCGATGATGCGCGTCTTGCCGAGGCGCCGCGCGAGCACCACCTGACCGAGCGCGTTGTTGATCTTGTGGGCACCTGTGTGGTTGAGGTCCTCGCGCTTCAGGTAGAGCTTCTTGCCGGGCGCGAAGCGCGGCGCGAGCGTGATCGGGGACGGCCGGCCGGTGTACGTCTTGCCGAGGTGCTCCAGCTCGGCGAGGTAGGCGGGGTCGGCGAGTGCCTCGGCCCAGGCGGCCGTCAGCTCGTCGAGCGCAGGGATCAGGGTCTCGGGCACGTAGCGGCCGCCGTAGGGGCCGTAGGTCTCGGTCGTCGTCATGTGCGCGCTGCCTCCACGTATCGCCTCACCTTGTCATGGTCCTTGATGCCCGGCGCCGCTTCGAGTGACGAGGCGGCGTCGACCGCCCACGGCCTCACCGCGGCGATTGCAGCCCGCACGTTCTCGGGCCCGAGCCCCCCTGCGAGCACGATGCGCCCGTCGGCCTCGGCTGCGCTCTGCCAGTGGCCGGGATCGGTTCCCTCCCAGGGAAGATCGAGAAGCCGCGCGACCTCGACGCCGCTGCGCAGGAGGGCCGCCTCACGGCCCCGTACCTTCCCGCCCTCGATCGTGTGCACCTGGTCGAGGTCGGCGTCCGACTCGCCGGCGGCTCCCACCCAGACCGCGACGGAGAGCATCCCGTCCGGAACCGGTAGGACGGCGGTCGCCGCTCGCGGGCTCTCGGGCACGAGGACGAAGCCCGCCAGATCGGCTCCGGCCGCTGCCGCTGCGGCAACGTCCTCCTCGCGTGTGAGGCCGCACACCTTGACGAGCGGCCGCGAGAGCAGCTCGCGCAGCTTCGCTCCCGGGTCGGCGGCACGCATCAGTGTCGAGCCGACGAGAACGGCGTCCGCTCCCGCGAGCTCCGCGGCGGCGCCCTGCGCGCGCGTCTCGATGCCGCTCTCGGCGATGACGATGCGATCGGCGGGAATGCGGGCGACGAGCTCGAGCTGGGCGTGACGGTCGATCGTGAACGTGGCGAGATCGCGAGCGTTGACACCGAGCACGGGCGCGCCGAGAGCGATGCCCCGGTCGAGCTCGGCGTCGTCGTGCGCCTCGACGAGCGTGTCGAGGCCGAGGCTCTCGGCAACCCGCATCAGCTCGGCCACGAGCCCGTCGTCGAGGTCGCGCAGGAGAAGGAGCGCGGCGTCCGCCCCCGCGTCCCGGGCGGTTTCGAGGTGCTCGCGCGTCGAGAAGAACCCCTTGGCGAGGAGCGGCGCGGTGGTCGCGGCGCGTGCTGCGCGGAGGTCGTCCCACGTGCCGCCGAAGCGCTCGTCGACGAGAACCGAGATCGCCGCGGCCCCGGCAGAGGCGTACGCCGGCGCGATCAGGGCAGGGTCGGCGTCCGGACGAAGATCGCCGGCGGAAGGCGACCGGCGCTTGATCTCCGCGATCGCGCCGAGGCCGGGCTCGGCGAGGGCATCGTTGAACCGCCCCATCAGGAGCTCTCCTCCCTCGAGAACGCGATCAGCGCCTCGAGGCGGCTCGCCGCCGCGCCCGAGTCGATCGCCTCGCCGCCCAGTCCGATCCCCTCGCCGAGATCGATCGCGAGCCCGGCGGCGACGAGCGCGCCGGCGGCGTTCAGGAGCACGGCATCCCGGCGTCCGCCCACCTCGCCGGCGAGGACGGCCCTGATCGTGGCGGCGTTCTCCGCAGCGGTGCCGCCGCGCAGCTCCTCCGGGTCGGTCGGCTCGATACCGAGGTCGCGCGGGTCGAGCTCCCACTCGTGCACATCGCCGTCGACGACCTCGACCACGAGGCTCGTGCCGTACGGCGAGAGCTCGTCGAGCCCGCCTGCGCCGTGGACGACGAATGCACGCCGCGCTCCGAGCTCGGCAAGGGCCTCTGCGTAGGTCGGAGCCAGCTCCGCCGAGTAGACGCCGAAGACGCCGTCGCGGGCTCCAGCGGGGTTGGCGAGCGGCCCGAGCACGTTGAAGACTGTGCGGATCCCGAGCTCCTGCCGCACCGAGGCGACGTGGCGCATGGCCGGGTGGTGGGCGCGCGCGAACATGAAGCCGAACCCGAGCTCGTCGATCGAGCGCGCCGTTCGCTCGGGCGACTGGTCGAGGGCGATGCCGAGCTCCTCGAGCACGTCGGCCGAGCCGGCCGAAGAGCTCGCCGCCCGGTTGCCGTGCTTGGCCACGGCGGCGCCCGCCGAGGCCGCGACGATCGCAGCGGCGGTCGAGATGTTGAACGTGCCCGCACCGTCCCCGCCGGTGCCGACGATGTCGACGACGGGTGCGCGGCTCGGAGTCACGGGAACCACGTGCTCCCGCATCGCCTCCGCGAAGCCCGCGATCTCGTCGGCCGTCTCGCCCTTTGTCCGCAACGCGACGAGGAAGCCCGCGATCTGGGCCGGTGTCTCCTCGCCGTCCATGACGGAGCCCATCAGCTCGCGGGCGTCGGCGCGCGAAAGGTGATGCCCGTCGAGCAGGAGCTGAATCGCGGGGCCGACGATCACGGTCCCTCCAGGAAGTTCTTCGCCATCGCCGGCCCGAGGGGCGTGAGCACGCTCTCCGGGTGGAACTGGACGCCCTCGATCGGCAGCTCCGCATGACGCACGCCCATCACCTCGCCGTCGCCCGAGTGCGAGGTCACGGTGAGGGCCTCCGGGACGTCGAGCGCCGCGAGCGAGTGATAGCGGCCGACCTCGACAGCGGCCGGCAGTCCCGCGTAGACACCGAGGCCGTCGTGGGCGATCGTGCTCGCCTTCCCGTGCAGCAGTGCCTTCGCGTGCCCGACGGTGCCGCCGTAGGCCTCGACGATCGCCTGGTGCCCGAGACAGACGCCGAGCGTCGGGATTCTCGGTCCGAGAGCGCGGATCACATCGATCGAGACGCCCGCGGACTCGGGACGGCCGGGACCGGGGGAGACGACGAGCCGGTCGTAGCCGCCGGCGAGCGCCTCGTCGACCGTGATCGCATCGTTCCGCACCGTCACAACCTCGGCGCCGAGCTCCTCGAAGAGATGAACGAGGTTGTACGTGAACGAGTCGTAGTTGTCGAGCATCAGCAGCCTCATGCCGGGAACTCCACTTCGGCCAGGTCGATCGCCGCTTCGAGCGCTGCGAGCTTCTTCAGGCACTCCTCGTGCTCGGCCTCGGGATCGGAGTCGGCGACGACGCCGGCGCCTGCCTGGAGGTACGCGACGCCGTCGGCGATCACCATGGTGCGCAGCGCGATACAGGCGTCCATCGTCCCATCCGGGAGGGAGTACAGCACGGCGCCGCCGTACGGGCCACGCCGGAACCCCTCGAGCTCGGAGATCAGCTGCATGGCGCGCACCTTCGGCGCCCCGCTGACCGTGCCCGCCGGGAAGCACGAGCGGAGCACCTCGAACGGGGTCACGCCGTCGCGGAGCTCGCCGACGACCTCGGAGACGAGGTGCGAGACGTGGGAGAACCGCTCGACCTCCATGTCCCTCGACACGTGCACGGTGCCTGCCTTACACACGCGTGAAAGGTCGTTGCGGCCGAGATCGACGAGCATTACGTGCTCGGCCCGATCCTTTTCCGAGTTCAGCAGGCGCTCGACGTCGCCCTCGGTCGGCTCGGTCGTGCCGGCGATCGGGCAGAGGCTGGCGCGCCCGTTCTCGCACGCGACGAGCCGCTCGGGCGACGAGCCGACGAGCGCGATGCCGTCGAGCTCGAGGAGGAAGAGATAGGGGGACGGATTCACGCGCCGCAGGGCGCGATAGATGTCGAGGGGTGAAGCCGACGTCGGGCGCTCGGCCCGCTGGGACGGCACGCACTGGAAGACGTCCCCCTCGACGATGTGCCCCTTCACCGACCTGACCATCTCGACGTAGCGCTCACGTTCCGGTGACCGCTGGATCGGCCCGGCGATGCCGCGCGGCTCCCGACGCCAGGCGATACCGCCCTCGAGGCGTCCCGCGATCTCATCGGGGTCACCCGCGAGGACCTCGGCGACGCCGGCACCGTGGTCGAAGCGGACGAGCGTCTCGCACACGACGAGCCGACTCTCCGGAAACCCGCGTCCTTCGGCGGGAAGCGGCACGGTGGGCTCGAGGTGCGCGACGTGGTCGTAGGCGAGGTAGCCGACGAGTGGAAGCCCGAGCTCGGCGGCCTCGTCGAAGTCCACGATGCGTGATCCCGCGCCCATCCACGAGTTCCGGCCGAGCCTGCCACGCTCGACCGACTCCAGGATGAAGCTCGCCGTCCCGGCGTCGCGCAGCCGGAGGTACGCGCCGAGCGGAGTGAGGAGGTCGGTGTTGATCGTCGTTGTCATATCGGTTGGGAAGAGAACGAAAAAAGACCTCCGCGGAGGTCCTCTCTGGCGAGATGGGATGTCGCTGCGCTCTAGCGCACGCTCCCGCCTCGCCCATGGCGCCACCACGTGCAGGACAGTGCGACATCCACGAGCAGAGCGTACATGCTTCCGTACCTCTCGTCGTCGGGCACGCATCCCCGGCAGATCGGGGCATTCACGGATGGTCAGGGCGTCCGGGCGGCGCTAGAGTCGCGGTGCTGCCTCGTGCATTAGAGTCGCGGCGTCTCGTGCTGTCCGGCATTGCACGGTGCCGGGGCGGATCGGAGGGTGATGAGCGGTCTCGAAGGAAGGGTGATCGTCGTGACGGGCGGCTCGACCCTGATCGGTCAGGGTGTCGTGCGCGCGCTCGTGGCCCAGGGTGCCCACGTCGCCGTCGCGGACATCGACGAGCCTCCGGGGCAGGCGCTCGCTGCCGAGCTCGGCGATGCCGTGATGTTCCTCCGCACGGACATCACGGACGACGAGCAGATCGCGGCGTTCGTGGCCGCCGCCGCCGACCGTTTCGGTGGCATCGACGGCCTCGTCAATCTCGCGTGCACGTATCTCGACGAGGGCTTCGCGTCTCCGCGCGCCGACTGGCTCCGGGCGCTCGACGTCAACGTCGTCAGCGCGGTTGCGATGACGCAGGCGACTCATCCGCACCTCGCGTCGCGGCCCGGCGCTGCGATCGTCAACTTCGGCTCGATCTCGGCCGGCGTGGCCCAGCCCGGGCGGTGGCTCTACCCGGTCAGCAAGGCGGCGATCGTCCAGCTGACTCGGAACATGGCTATGGACCTCGCGGCCGACGGGATCCGCGTCAACAGCGTCTCGCCCGGCTGGACGTGGTCGAAGGTGATGGTCGAGCTGACGGGCGACGACCGAGAGAAGACCGACCGCGTCGCGGCGCCGTTCCATCTCCTCGGCCGCGTCGGCGATCCGACCGAGGTTGCCAGGGTGGTCGCGTTCCTGCTCTCCGACGACGCGAGCTTCGTCACCGGCGCCGACTGGGCGGTGGACGGCGGCTACTCGGCGATGGGCCCGGAGGGCGCGGTGCCCGCCATTCCCCAACTGATGGACTGAGGAGGACACATGGCTCGAATCACGATCGTCGGTGGCGGCCAGTCCGGGCTCCAGCTCGGGATCGGCCTGCTCCAGAACGGCTACGACGTCTCCGTGGTCTCGGATCGCACGCCCGACGAGATCCGCGACGGCCGCGTCACCTCGAGCCAGTGCATGTTCGCGTCCGCGCTCGACCACGAGCGCGCCCTCGGGATCGACTTCTGGGACGACACGTGCCCGCCCGTCGAGGGGATCGCGCTCGCCGTCCCGCATCCCGAGATACCGGGCGCGAAGGCTATCGACTGGGGCGCCAGGCTCGATCGGGTCGCCCAGTCGGTCGACCAGCGGCTCAAGTTCCCCCGCTTCATGGAGCATTTCGCCGACAGCGGCGGCGACCTCGTGATCGAGAGCGCCGACGTCGACGACCTGGAGCGCTACGCCCGGGACAGCGATCTGGTGGTCGTGGCCGCGGGCAAGGGCGACATCACGAAGCTGTTCGAGCGCGACGCCGAGCGCTCGCAGTTCGACCAGCCCATGCGCGCGCTCGCACTCACGTACGTCACCGGCATGACGCCGCGCCCGGAGTTCTCGGCCGTCTGCTTCAACATCGTCCCGGGAGTGGGGGAGTACTTCGTCTTCCCTGCGCTGACGACCACGGGCGCCTGCGAGATCATGGTCTTCGAGGGCATCCCCGGCGGGCCGATGGACTGCTGGGGTGACGTGACGACGCCGGAGGAGCACCTGGCGAAGTCGAAGTGGATTCTGGAGACGTTCATGCCCTGGGAGGCGGCGCGCTGCCACGACGTCGAGCTGACGGATGCGAACGGCATCCTCGCAGGGCGCTTCCCGCCGACCGTGCGGAAGCCGGTCGCCCTGCTTCCGTCGGGGCGGCCGATCCTCGGCATGGCCGACGCGGTGCTCCTCAACGACCCGATCACCGGCCAGGGCTCGAACAACGCCGCCAAGGGCGCCGCGGTCTACCTGCAATCGATCGTCGAGCGCGGCGAGGGGCCGTTCGATCCCGCCTGGATGCAGGCGACCTTCGAGACGCTGTGGGCGTACGCGGGGAAGGTGGTGGGGTGGACGAACGCGCTCCTGCTCCCTCCGCCTCCGCACGTCCTCAACGTGCTCGGGGCGGCAGGACAGCTTCCGCAGGTCGCGAGTCGGTTCGCCAACGGCTTCGACAATCCACCGGACTTCTACGAGTGGTTCATGGATCCGGCGCTCGCGGACGCCTACCTCGCGGAGGTGGCGTCGGCGAGCTGAGCTCAGACGCCGCGCGGCGCAGCGTCGTCGAGAACCGATCGCATGAGATCGCGGATCGACAGGATCCCGACCACCTTCCCGGCGTCGACGACCGGAAGATGACGGAAGCCGCCGTGGATCATGATGATCGCGGCGTGCTCGGCCGTGTCGTCCGGCTCGATCGTCTCGGGGCCGCGGGTCATCCAGTCGCCGACGGTGGCCTCGGGGGTCAGGCCGTGGGCGACAGCGCGGAGCACGTCTCGCTCCGTGAAGACACCGACCAGCCGGTCGTCCTCGAGCACGAGGACGGCGCCGACGCGGCGATCGTTCATGGTGCGGACGGCGTCCTCGACGGAGACGGTCCCCTCGACCGTGAGCAGGTCTCCGGACATGACGTCGGCCACGTTCTGCATCGCTCCAGTCTAGGTCGCCCGCGTCCCCGTTCCAAGTAGCCTCTCGCCATGACGATTCCGCCGCTGCTCGACGAGCTCCTCCGCGCACCCGGCGTGCCGGGGAGCGAGGACGCCGTCCAGGCGATCGTGCGCCGCGAGGCGGCCGGGCTCGGTGCGGAGGTCACGACCGACGTCCTCGGCTCGACGGTCGCCCGCGTCAGGGGAACGGGTGCCGGCAGGCTGATCGCGCTCTTCGCTCACGCGGACCAGATCGGGTTGATCGTCCGGGGAGTCGGGGAGGACGGCCTGGTGACCGTCGCGGTCCTCGGCACCTGGCGCGCCCGTGACGCGGTCGGCCAGCGCGTGCGGATAGCCGGGCAGGCGGGCGAGGTCCGCGGCGTCGTCGTGGCGCCGCACGCCGCGAAGCCCAGCTGGGACGCATTGCGCATAGACATCGGTGCCGCCGGTCGCGAAGAGGCGCTCGCCGTCGTCCGACCCGGCGACGGCGTCGTTCTCGACGGGCCGCCCGAGGAGTTGCGAAACGGCCGCGTCCTCTCCGGTGCGCTCGACGATCGCGTGGGGGTGTTCGCCTGCCTGGAGGTGTTGCGGCGCATCGCAGCGGATCCGCCCGAGTGGGATGTCGCGCTCGTCGTCTCGGTGCAGGAGGAGACGAGCAGTCATGCCGGAGCGCGGGTCGCCGCGGAGCGCCTTGCGCCGGACGTGGCGATCACCGTCGACGTGACCTACGCGGGAGACGCGCCGGGGACGCCCCCCTGGGGCGACGTCCGCCTCGGAGGTGGGCCGACGATCTTCCGCGGCCCCGTCGTCAGCCCGATCGTCGGCGACGGACTGCTCGCCGCAGCGGCGGCGACCGGGGTCGACGTCGCGATCGAGTCGGGCAAGGAAACCTGGAGCGACGCGGACGACATCTTCACGGCGGGCGGGGGGATCGCCTGTCAGATCGTCTGCATGCCGCTCCGCTACATGCACACCGCGGGCGAGATCGCGCAGCTGACGGACGTCACCGCCACGTCCCGTCTGCTCGAGGCTTACGCCCGGTCGCTGACGGCCGAGTCGTCGTTCCTGCGCTGACCGGTTGAGGTGGCGGGCGCGCGTCACGCGCGCGGTACGCTGATCGGCATGACCCGCTCCGTCATCGTCTCCGCGGTCCGAACGCCGTTCGGCCGCCTCGGCGGGGCGCTCGCGAACCACTCTGCGACCGACCTCGGCGCAATCGTGATCAGGTCGGGCCTGGAGCGAGCGGGCATCGACCCGGCAGAGGTCGGCTACGTCGTGATGGGGCAGGTGCTCCAGGCAGGGGCCGGCCAGGCTCCCGCTCGGCAGGCGGCGATCGGCGCCGGGATCCCGAAGGAGGTGCCGGCCGACACGATCAACAAGGTCTGTGCTTCGTCGATCCGGGCCATCGAGCTCGCCGACCTGATGATCAGGACGGGCCAGCACGACGTCGTCGTGACCGGCGGCATGGAGTCGATGTCGCAGGCCCCGTACCTGCTCCCGGACGCCCGTTTCGGGTACCGACTCGGGAACGGCGAGATCCTCGATCACATGGTCTTCGACGGGCTCACGTCGACGTTCGACGGCGACCACATGGTCGTGCAGGCGTCTCGCGTCTCTCGCGAGCTCGGGATCTCGCGAGAGGCGCAGGATGCGTGGGCAGCGCGGTCGCAGGCACGCGCGGCCGCCGCGCAGGACGCCGGCAGGCTCGCCGACGAGATCGTCGCCGTGGGTGATGTGGCGCTCGACGAGGCGATCCGGCGCGACACGACCGTCGAGACGCTCGCCACGCTGAAGCCGATCTTCGATCCGGAGGGAACGACGACGGCCGGCAACGCGCCCGGCGTCAACGACGGCGCCTCGTGCGTCGTGGTCTCTTCCGAGGAGTACGCGTCGTCACGCGGGATCGAGATCCTCGCGACGATCCTCGGGCAGGCGGCCGTCGCCGACGACTTCGCCTACCTTGCGCGCACGCCGGCGCGTGCCGGCGCGCTCGCGCTCGAGCAGGCGGGGCGGGGCACGGCAGATGTGGCGCGCGTCGAGATCAACGAGGCGTTCGCCTCGGTCGCCAGCAACTCCACGCGCCTGCTCGGCGTCGACGAGGAGATCGTGAACGTCAACGGTGGTGCCGTCGCGCTCGGGCACCCGATCGGCGCCTCGGGCGGAAGGATCGTCTCGACGCTCGTGCACGAGCTCAGGCGCTCGGGCGGCGGCATCGGCCTTGCCGCGATCTGCTCGGGTGGCGGCCAGGGCGACGCGCTCCTGGTCGAAGTCTGATCCGGGCGGCACTCATCGGAGCCCTGGCGGCGCTCGTCCTCACGGGAGCGGCGCACGCGTACACGTGCCCGCAGACGCCTATCGACGAGCGGATCGCGGCAGCCGAGGTCGTGTTCGTGGGGCGCTCGACCGGGTTCACGCCCTTCCCCGGCGAGGGGATCGCACAACGGCTGTACCGCTTCGAGGTCGACCAGGAAGTCAAGGGTGACCTCGGTCGCACGGTCGACGTCCGGATTCCGGTGAACGAGGCGAACGGCGGCCAGGTCGTGCCGCCCGACGTCGCAGCCGGCGTTCTCATGAATCGCGTCGACGGGGGATGGTTCACGACCCGCTGCGGCATCACCGACCCTGGAGCCGTGCTGGCCGAGGTCGACCAGCAGAAGGGCAACCCGATCAGGCTGGTGATAGGGATTCTCATTCTCATCGCCGTGCTCGCGTACTCGATCCGGAAAGTGAAGCGGCGCGAGCGACCGTTTAGGGTTGAGCGATGACCTTCGAACGAATCCTCGTCGTCGGAGCGGGTCAGATGGGCTCCGGGATCGCGCAGGTGGTGGCGGCATCGGGGCGCCGGGTGCTCCTTCACGATCCGTTCCCGGGCGCGGTCGAGCGGGGGCTCCAGGGAATGCGCAAGAGCCTCGAGCGGCTCGAGGCGAAGGGTGGCGCGCCCGCCGGCGAGGTTCTCGCCCGCGTGACCGAGAGCGCCGAGCTCGTTCCCGCCGATCTGATGATCGAGGCGATCAGCGAGGACGCGGCGGCGAAGGAGGCCCTCTTCCGCTCTGCCGACGCGATCCTGCCGCCCGACGCCATCCTCGCGTCCAACACGTCGTCGATCCCGATCACGTCTCTCGCCGCCGTGACCTCCCGTCCGGAGCGGGTGATCGGGATGCACTTCTTCAACCCCGTGCCGATGCTGCAGCTGGTCGAGGTCATCCGCGGGCTCCAGACCTCGGACGAGACAGCGGCGGCGGTCGTCGAGCTCGCACGCGACCTCGGCAAGGTCCCGGCCGAGGCGAACGACTATCCCGGCTTCGTCTCGAACCGGATCCTGATGCCCTTCATCAACGAAGCCGCGTACGCACTGATGGAGGGAGTCGCCGAGGCCGAGGCGATCGACACGATCGCGAAGCTCGGGTTTGCCCACCCGCAGGGGCCGCTCGCGCTCGCCGACCTGATCGGCCTCGATACGTGTGTCGCGATCATGGACGTGCTCTACGCAGGGCTCGGCAACCCGAAGTACGCGCCCTGCCCGCTGCTGCGGCAGTACGTCGCCGCCGGGCGACTCGGGCGCAAGAGCGGCCGCGGCTTCTACGACTACTCCTGATCCGGGGTGGAGCTCAGAGGGCGCGGCGGAAGTACGTCCGGAACCGTCCGGCACCGACCCAGCCGACGGTCCCGACCGGCCGCAACCCGAAGCGAAGTGCGTGTCGCAGCGCGATCCGGTTCTCGGAGTGCACCGCCGTCGTGAACGTGTCGAAGCCCTCTTCCGCAAGTGCCCGGCAGAGCCGGGAGCCGGTTGCGGGGGCGATTCCACGTCCGCGCAGCGCGGGATCCGTGTAGCGGTCGAAGTGGTAGATCGCGCCCGGCGGGAGCGCGCAACGCGCCCCCAGGTACTCGATCGGCGCCATGTTCGTCGCGATCCAGCTCAGCGAGACGATCCGGCCGTCGTGCCGCGCGCAGAAGCAGCGATCGCCTCGGGCGAAGCGCGCGCGGACGCCGGGGACGCCGAGGTTTGGCCGGAAGGCCGCGATCTCCACGATGTCGTCCAGCGCGAGGAACGAGAAGTCGAGCGGGACGTCGGTCTCGAGGAGCGGCCGGTCGTGGCGGAGATCCATCTCCATCCAGACGAGCCGGCGGTACACGGTGCGACCGAGCACCCGCATTGCGATGTCGTGCGGCCCTCCGGCGAGCGCGCTCGGTAGCGCACGGGCCGCCGGTACGAGCTGCCGGCCGCCGCGGCCCTCCGTCGAGCAGGTCGCGCGAACCCCGACGAACTGGCCGGTGATCGTGCGCAGCGGGAGGCCCCGGGGAGGCTCCGCGCCGAGCAGGGTCGTGAGCACCCGCTCTCCCCGATTCGACCGGCCGACGATTCGGCCGAGCGGTCGAACCGCGAGCCGTGGGACGTGCATGATCGCCGTCACGTCGTCGACGTCGAGCCCGCTCGCCGCGACGTGTCGTGCCAGCTCGCCGAGCCCGAACGTCTTCCCCGTCGGATACGGCACGACACCGAGACGGTGCAGGATGTCGTACGGAAGGACGTTGCGGAGCGCCACGAGCGGGTTGGAGGCGTTGTCGAGCGTGATGATCAGCGATCCGCCCGGTCGCAGCACGCGTTGCAGCTCCCGCAGGGCTCCGAGGACGTCGACGACCTCGTCGAAGTGGTCGAGCGTGGACGTCGAGACGATCGCATCGAACGTGGAGTCGGGGTACGGAAGGTCGCGAACGTCGGCGATCGCCCCCGCGAGACGGGGGTGGCGGCGTGCTGCGGCTTCGACGACCGACGGCGCGACGTCGATTCCCGACACGCGGTCGGCCCGGCCGAGCAGAAACGCGGCAAGTCCCTCACCGACCGCCTCGTCGAAGAGATCGGTCTTGAGGATGTGCTCGCTGTGGGCAGGTAGCCAGCGATCGAGCAGGCGGGTGTTGACGGCGTCGCTGTACGCGCGGAGCAGCACATCGCCCGGCCCGGGCCGCCAGTCGGCGAAGCTCGAATCCCACGCGAGACCGTCTCGTCGGGAGGCCTCGGAGGGCATCTGGGCTACCTGTCGCACGCTGCGCAGGCTATCCCAGCAACGGCAGGGCGGGACTATACTCGCGCCCGATGGACTTCTCGCTCACTCCGGAGCAGCGCGAGATCCAGATGCTCGCCCGCGAGGTCGCCGAGGGCGAGATCGCACCGCACGCGGCGGGCTGGGACAGGGAGCACGCCTTCCCGCGAGAGCTGTTCTCCAGGCTCGGCGACCTCGGCTTGATGGGTGTCTGCGTTCCCGAGGATCTCGGAGGCGCCGGTGCGGACTTCCTCTCGTACATCCTCGTGCTCGAGGAGCTGTCGCGCGCGGACGCGGGGGTCGGTGTCACGGTCGCCGTGCACACGAGTGCGGTGACCCTGCCGCTCATCTCCTTCGGGACGAGCGCTCAGCGGGAGCGCTTCGTGCCGGATCTCGCGTCCGGTCGTGTTCTCGGAGCGTTCGCGCTCACGGAATCGGGCTCGGGATCCGATGCCGGCTCGCTCCGGTCCGCAGCGACGCCCGACGGGGACGGGTGGACGATCACGGGCGCGAAGCAATGGATCACGAACGGCAGCCATGCTGGGACATTCCTCCTCTTCGCTCGCACCGATGCTGCGGTCGACGGCCCACGCGGGGTGAGCGCCTTCGTTCTGGACGGCTCCGATATCGAGGTCACGCGCGAGGAGGAGAAGCTGGGGTTGAACTCGTCGTCGACCGCGGACATCCGCCTCGTCGACGTGCGTGTCGACCTCGACCGGCTCCTCCACGAGGAGAACCGCGGCTTCGCGGTGGCCATGGCGACGCTGGACGGGGGACGGATCGGGATCGCGGCTCAGGCCGTCGGGATCGCCCAGGCCGCCTACGACGTCGCCCGCCGCTACGCGCAGGAGCGCCGGCAGTTCGGCTCGCGGATAGCCGACTTCCAGGCGATCCAGTTCAAGCTCGCGGACATGGCAACGGAGATCGACGCGGCGCGGCTCCTGACACATCGCGCAGCGTGGCTCAAGCACCAGGGGCTGCCGCACACGCTGGCCGGGGCGCAGGCGAAGCTGTTCGCCTCCGGAGTCGCGAGGCGGCAGACCGGTGAGGCGATCCAGATCCTCGGCGGCTACGGCTACACGAAGGAGTTCCCGGTCGAGCGGTACTACCGGGACGCGAAGATCACCGAGATCTACGAGGGGACGAGCGAGATCCAACGCATCGTGATCGCCCGCCACATCCTGGCCGAGCAGGATGTCCGCTCGCCCGCGGTCGCGGCGCCGTCGTCCGGGTAGGCTGACGCCGTGCCGCGCGCTGACGACGAGCCCGTCCGCCTGACCCGGATCTACACACGTGGCGGCGACGGAGGGGAGACCTCGCTCGGCGACGGCTCCCGTGTGTCGAAGCTCGACACCCGGATCGGCGCCTACGGCGCCACCGACGAGCTGAACTCGCTCCTCGGCGTCGTCGTTTCCGGTGACTGTCCGGACGAGCTTCGTGAGGTTCTGGGGCTGATCCAGAACGAGCTGTTCGACGTCGGTGCCGATCTCTGCGTCCCGTTTGCCGTCGAGGGGCGGCTGCGCGTCTCCCAGGAGCTCGTCGATCGTCTGGAGGAGCGGTGCGACGCCTTCAACGAGCCGCTTCCCGATCTGACGAGCTTCGTGCTGCCGGGCGGGACGCCGACTGCCGCCGCGCTCCACGTCGCCCGAACCGCCTGCCGGCGGGCGGAGCGGGAGGCGCTCGTCGCGCGCGGAGAGCACGACGTCAACCCGCTCGTGCTCGTCTATCTCAACCGGCTCTCGGATCTGCTCTTCATCCTCGCGCGCGCGGCCAACGCGGTCGCCGGCGCGGAGGAACCGCTCTGGAAGCCGGGAGCGACGCGGTAGCAGGATCGGCTCGGGAGGTCTTCCGCGTCGCGCTGCGGCTCGGAGTGACATCCTTCGGCGGGCCTGTGGCGCACATCGGCTACTTCCGCGACGAGTACGTCACGCGTCGCCGCTGGATCGGGGAAGAGCAGTTCGCCGAGATCGTCGCTCTGTCGAACCTCCTGCCCGGCCCGTCCTCGAGCCAGGTCGGGATCGCGATCGGGACGCACCGCGCCGGCAAGCTCGGAGGCGTGGCTGCGTGGCTCGGCTTCACACTGCCCTCCGCGATCGCGCTCGCTGCGATCGCGATCTGGGCGCGCGGCGCCGACCTCGAGGATGCGGGCTGGGTGCGGGGCCTCGAGCTCGCAGCTGCGGCGGTCGTCGCGACGGCCGTGATCGGGATGGGGAAGACCCTCGCGCGTGGACCCGCGCGCATCGCCCTCGCCGCAGGGGCCGCAGCCGCCGCACTCCTCGTTCCCGGTTCTGCCGGGCAGGTCGGAACGATTCTCGTCGCGGGGGCGATCGGAGCCCTGATGTTCCGGCAGTCGGTCGCCGCCATTCCGCTCACGATGCGATTTCCGATCGGACGGCACACTGCCATCGGCGCGGCGATCGCCTTCGTGGCGCTCCTCGTCGGGTTGCCGCTTCTTGCCGGCATCGGCTCGTCGCACGCCCTCGACCTGACCGCGGCGTTCTATCGCGCGGGGGCGCTCGTCTTCGGCGGCGGCCATGTCGTGCTGCCGCTCCTCGACGACGCGGTCGTCGGCGCCGGCTGGGTCTCGCAGCAGGCGTTTCTTGCAGGCTACGGCGTCACGCAGGCGGTCCCCGGACCGCTGTTCACGTTCTCGGCCTACCTCGGGGCGATAGGAGACCCCTCGCCGAACGGTGTCGCGGGAGCGGCGATCGCCCTCGTCGCGATCTTCCTGCCGTCGTTCCTCCTCCTCGGCGCCGCATTGCCGCTCTGGTCGGCCGTGCGGGAGGCCGCGCCCGTCCAGGCGGCGGTCACCGGGGTCGGTGCTGCGGTCGTGGGCCTCCTGGCTGCGGCACTGTGGGACCCCGTCCTCCGAACGTCCGTGGACGACGTCGGAGGTGCCGTCCTCGTCGTCGTGCTCTTCGCCCTGCTCCGGGTCGCGCCGCCCTGGCTCGTCGTCGTGGCCGCGGCGATCGCCGGCGAGATCGTCTTCTAGCCGGGATCTACGAAACGCACTCGGCGATCGAGACGGCCGGCCAGCTTTGCGTGAGCCACCGCGAGAACTCGGCCGCGGGGAGTGGGTGCTGCGAGTAGAAGCCCTGGGCGTAGCCGCACCCCATGTCTGCCAGTGCCTCCCAGGCGGGCCGCGTCTCGACCCCCACTGCGATCGTGTCGAGACCCAGGTCGCCGGCGAGCTGGAGCAGGTTGCGGACGATGGCGTCGTCGGTGCCACAGGTACCCGCTCCCCGGACGAAGCCGGCCGCGAGCTTCACCTCGGCGAGGGGAAGGGCGCGCAAAGCGGTCAGGGACGACGCGCGGCCGAAGCCGTCCAGTGAGATCCGGACACCCGCCGCCACGAGCCGGTCGAGCACGTTGGCGTCGAGCTCCGCTCCGGCCCCGGGGCCGGCCGGTACGACCTCGAGCGTGAGGAGTTCGGGACGGATGTCCGATCCAGCCAGCAGCCCGAGGATGCCGTCGGCGAGGCCGGCGTCGTCGATCGTCCGGTAGGGGACGTTGACCGAGACCCCGATCTCGCCCACCTCGCATCGCCACGCCTGAGAGTCGCGCAGTGCTTGCGCGATCACGTGCAGCGTCAGCGTTCGGATGAGCGGCGTGCGCTCCACATGGCGGACGAACTCGGTGGGGGAAAGCAGCCCTCGCTGCGGATGGTCGCGACGGACAAGTGCCTCGACACCGTGCACCGCACCGCTCCGAAGATCGAGGATGGGCTGGTAGTGCACGACGACCTCGTCTCGGTCGAGTGCGATCTCGAACTCACGCACGATCCCTGCGTCGAGTGACCCGCGGCGCGACGACGCCGAGTCGTCTCCCGCGTCGCGCTTGGTCGCGAACATCTGCACGTCGGCGCGCCCGAGTAGCTCGTCGGGTGTCGCTCCGTCGGTCGGGAAGATCGCCCAGCCGATCGATGCGTCGATCTCGACGACGCCACCGGTGACGTCGTACGGCCGTCTCAGCGACTGTCGAAGTCGCCCGACGAGCGTGGCCGCCTCGGTCTCGGTTCGCGTTCCGATCGAGAGGACGACGAATTCGTCTCCGCCGATGCGCGCGACCGTGTCACTCGCCCTGACGACTGATTCGAGTCGGCGTGCGATGCTCTGCAGGACCTCGTCGCCGGCGTCGTGGCCACGAATGTCGTTGACCTCCTTGAAGCCGTCGAGGTCGACGACCAGCAGGGCGAAGCCGTCGCTCGTGCGGCGCGCTCGTTGCAGCGCACGGTCGATGCGGTCATCGAGAAGCGCCCGGTTCGGCAGCCCGGTCAGGGTGTCGCGCAGGGCGAGCGACTCCGCCGTGTCGGCGCGTGTCGTCAGTCGCAGCACGAAGACCGCTGCGAGGGTCGTCGCAACCGCGCAGACGAGCAGGAGGGCGATACCGCTCGGCTCCTGCATCGCGATCGCACCGGCGCCCACGGCTGCGGCTGCGGCGGTTCCCGCCACGAGTACCTTCCACCAGCCGTGCACATTTACCGTCCGTTGGGAGGAGTTCCTCAAGCCGCCAGTAGCCCTTCCGCCGGCTCCGCACGCCGGTCGTCCGCAGTTCGCTCACCGTATGCTGCAGCGCGAACGGCGCGCCTCACCTGATCGGGGGCGCCGGGTCACTCGAACGAGTGAGCGCGCGAGGGTCGTCGGGGCAGGATCTCGGCCCGATTGAGGGAATCGACTCCTCGTGACGCATGCCGCGCCCTCTCGCATACGGCTCGTCGCGGGCCTCGCCCTGGTGGCGCTCGTTGCCTCCTGTCTTGCGGTCTTTGGCCCGTCGGCCGAGGCTCTCGTCAACGCGCTCGCCTGCGGCGTCCTCGTCGTCGTGACGGTGACCGACATCGAGCGCAGGATCATCCCGAACCGCGTCATCGTTCCCGCACTCGTCGTCGCCCTGGTCGTCCAGACGGCGCTCGACCCGTCGGTCGAATGGATTGTGGCGTCGGTCGCCGCAGGCGCATTCTTCCTCGTCGCCGCGCTCGTCTACCCTGCGGGCCTCGGCATGGGAGACGTCAAGCTCGCCGCCTTCCTGGGCGCGTGGCTCGGAGGGCCGGTCGTTGTGGCCGTGTTCGCGGGCTCGCTCCTCACTCTCGTTCCCGCCGTCTACATCATCGCGACGCAGGGAAAGGCTGGACGCAAGGTCGGGATCCCGTTTGCCCCCTTCCTCGCCGCAGGCGCCGTGGTGGCGCTCTTCTGGGGAGACGCGATCCTGGATGCGTGGCTTGGGTAGGGCGATCTCGCTCTCGATCGGGAGCGCCAGGGCGCACACACCGACATGCTCACGGGGCTCCTCAACCGACGCGGGCTGGAGCAGCGACTCGAAAGCGATTTCTCCGATGGCCAGGCGGAGCGGCGGCCGTTGAGTCTCGTCGTTCTCGACTGCGACGACTTCAAGGACGTCAACGACAGGGCAGGTCACGAGTTCGGCGACGCCCTGCTCCGCGAGGTGGGTCTCGTGCTCCGGTCGCCACCTATCCCTACGACGGCGGGAGCCCGAGCCAGTTGCTGCGGGCGGCCGATCAGGGCCTGTTCAGGGCCAAGGCCGTCGGAAAGAATCTCGTCGTCGGCTTCAGGGAGATCGCGATGGGCGCGGAGACGTCCAGGGTGCTCGGCGATGGCACGCAGGGCCGTCGATCCGGCGGACGGACGGATCGACGCTGACCGACGCGCTCGAGGCGTCTGCGGCGATCTGGAGCGAGCCGAGCCTGGAGCGCGTGCTCGAGCGGCTGGGCAAGGCGATTGCGTTCGTGGTCGGTGCGACGGCCACGAACATCTCGAAGGTCGACGGAGCCCAGCTGACCGATACGACGCAGCACGCACTCCGAGATGTCGATCTCGGTGGGCAGAAGGCGTACGTGATCGCCGACTTCCCCGTCACCCAGGAGGTCCTGGAGACGCTGACGGCACGGTCGATCTCCTTCCTCGACGACGACCTCGACGGCGCGGAGGCGTTCGTGCTGCGCGAGCTCCAGATGAACTCCGCCCTGCTCGTGCCGGTCGTCGTCCGGGGGAAGGCCTGGGGGCTCGTGGAGATCTACGACATGCGGCTGCGCCGCTTCGACGCCGACGAGACGGCCGTTGCGTGCTTCCTCGTCGGTCAGGCTGCGCGGTGTATCGAGGCGCTCGACGCGGCGTCTGTCGGTAGGCGGCTGCTGCCGGCCTTCCGCATGCCGTTTCGGCAGGCGAATCAGGCGTCGGCCGAGGCCCGCGCCGACTGATGTCCTCGCCGGAGCCGGAGGCGAGCCGTCAGGCTCGATCGCCTTCCGTGCGGAACGTCGTTACGGTCAGATCGATGAATGCGGACGGTTTCGCACGCCTCGCCTCGGTCGCACGGAGCTAGACCGATCGCGTGCCCCGCACCGCCGGGGGCGGGTTGAGGTCCTAGCCGAGATCGGTCGGTGCTCGCGGCCGATTCAGGTGAGAGGAGGAACGTCGTCGAGGTAGACCCAGGCGCGTCGATCGCCTGGCCGGGGAGCCCGGCCGAGTCGGACGACGACGTACGGTGTCCCCTCGGGATTCACGACGGTGCCGACGCGCGCCGGTCCACCGCGTCGTTCGAGCGTGCGGTAGCCGCCGTCGGCGAAGACGAGGACGTGGCTCTCCGAGGCCGAGAGATCCATGGTGGGATCGGCGCTCCCGCGGAGTACGGGGTCGCCCGCCTTCTCGGCGAGATCTTCTGCCAGGCGTTCGAGCGCGGCCTCGCGCTCGGCTGCGACCGTCTCGCGCCGCTCGACGGCTGCACGTCGCAGCTCGACCGCCCCGAGCTCCTGCTTGCGGACGGCGATGTCGCGCTCGTCCGCCCGTACCCGTTCCTCGCGGCCTGCGAGGTCGAGCGAGAGCCTCGTCAGCTCGGCGTGGCGCTCGTCGAGCTCGGCCGATCCCTGTCGCAGCATCTCTTCGACCGCGCTGCGGAGCTGTCCGGCGCGTTCTTCGCGCCGCTCGAGGTCGGTGATCGTCGCCTGGAGCTGGCCGGTGTGTTCCTCGATCTCGCGGCCCGCCTCCTCGATCCGCGCCTCGATCGTACCCGGGTCGTCGGTTGCGGAGAACAGGGCTCGAAGCCGGTGCCGGATCCCGTCGTCGGCTGCGAGCCTCCGCCCGGGCCAGTGCTCCCAATCGCGGTCGCTTCGTGGATCCTCGTGCACGGTCGTCTGCCTCCAGAAGGGTTCAGGCGCCGGCGACCATGCCCTAAGCCGTCGAATTCGGTGCGCAGCCACCGGCGCACCTTGCGTTTCGACGAGGCAGGCTTCCCTCCTGCCTCGTGTCTCTCCGAGCCCAACGTCTCTCCTGCCTCGTTCGGGGGATGCGCCCGGCGGGCGGGCCGGACGACAGTCAGAGCATGGATACCCTCGGTGCACGCCACCTCTCCGCCCGCCTGCGAGCCGGCGTGAGAGTCGGAACGGAGATCGAGCTCGATTGCGACGACGTGGAATCCGGTCTTCGAGCCGGCGACCGCGGCGTCGTGAAGGCGATCACGCTCGACGGTGTTGTGATCGAGTGGGACAAGGGCTTCAGCCTGCACATCGATCCGCAGGTCATGCCCTATCACTCGCTCGCAGCGGCCTGAACCACGAACCCGCGTCTCGACGCCGCTCTTCGAGAGCGGCATCGAGATGTGCGACGTCGCACTACCAGCCGGAGCGGAAGGCGAGCTCGTCGATGTCGCCGCCGTTCGAATCGTCGTCTTCGGACTCGTCGTCCGGATCGACGTCTTCGTCTTCGTCAGCTCCCGCGTCGGCCGACTGGTCGTCGGCGGAGTCGTCGCTCTCGTCATCGAAGCTGTGCGACGGCTGCGGGAGGACGCGGTCGACCGTCTTCGACCTGGCCGGCGTCCTCTTCGGCTTCAGGCCTTTGTCGCGTTCGCTTTCTGCTTGGCCGACGTCGCCAGTGCTTGGCCGACTTTGCGGTGCGATTCTTCGCAGCCGACCTGTTCTTCTTGACCTTCGCGCCGGGAGTCGCCTTGGACGAGTTCTTGACCTTCGTCGGCACGGCCTTCGTCTCGATCTTGCCCGATCGCGTGCCGAAGTCCATCGTCACGACCCAGGTTGCCTCGCCGCCGAAGAGCCCGCTGGCTGCGTTCGCGCGCAGCGATCCGATGCCGACCTCGCGCCATTCCGGCATCAGCATGTTCTCGCGGTGGCCGGGCGAGGCGAGCCAGGCTGCGATGGCGGTGTTCGCCGTGACCGCTTCCGTGCTGTAGAGGAGGTTCTCGCCGACCGACCAGCTGTTGTACCCGGCCGAGCGGTAGAAGCCCCGCACCCGTGCAGCGAACGACGCGCCGCCCGGAGTATCGTGGGCGAAGAATCCGCCCTGGAGCATCGCCCTCGAATGGAAGACGGCTGCTTCCTGGAGCTTGCTCGACATGACGAGCGGCCTGAGCCCGTGCTTTGCACGGCTCTCGTTCAGGCCCGCGAGGATCTGCTGGTCGAGCGTGAGAAGGCGCTCGGTAGATGTCGGTGCGGCGTTGGCGGCGCTCGCCGGACCGGCGAGTGAGGCGCCGAGGGTGACGAGCAGGGCACAGAGGACGAGAGCGCGTTTCATACCTTTCCTTCCCATCGGCCCTCGAACCAGTCTCAGGCTCCCTCGAACGGGGGAGGACTCGGCGTTCGGGAGGCGCGCGCGGCGGCGATGGTGTTGAATCTGGACTCGGTAGGCGTGCTCGATCTCGACGGAGGGTGACGTCCATGGCGGGAAGGCTCGACGACAAGGTGTGCGTGATCACGGGCGCGGGTGGTGGCATGGGTCGCGAGGGTGCGATCGTCTTCACCGGCGAAGGGGCGAAGGTGTGCGTCGCGGACGTCGATCTCGCTCTCGCGCAGGAAACGGTCGGGTTGTGCCCCGAGGGCTCTGCGTTCGCCGTTCGCGCCGACGTGGCGAGCGAGGCAGACGTGAAGGCGATGTACGAGGCGGCCGCCGAGCACTTCGGCGGCATCGATGTCCTCTACAACAACGCCGGCATCTCACCTGCCGACGACGATTCGATCCTCGTGACGGAGGAGGATGCCTGGGACCGCGTTCAGGACGTCAACACGAAGGGCGTCTACTTCTGTTGCAAGCACGGCATTCCGTACCTGCTGGAGCGCGGGGGAGGGTCCGTGATCAACGTCGCGTCGTTCGTCGCGATCCTCGGAGCGGCGACCTCGCAGATCTCGTACAGCGCGTCGAAAGGGGCGGTCCTCTCGATGAGTCGCGAGCTCGCGGTGCAGTTCGCACGGCGGGGAGTCCGCGTCAACTCACTGTGCCCGGGACCAGTCGAGACGCCGTTGCTGCTCCGCATCTTCGGCGGTGACCCCGACGCCCTCGAGCGTCGCCGGATCCACTGGCCGATGGGGCGCCTCGCGAAGCCCCGCGAGGTCGTGAACGGCGCGCTCTTCCTCGCGAGCGACGAGTCATCCTACGTCAACGGGACGTCGTTCCTCGTCGACGGGGGCTTGACGGCCGCGTACGTCACGCCGGAGTGACGGGGGATGCGGGTGAGGCGGAAGCCTCACCCCGCGTCCGAGCTAGGTCCCGACGACCTGCACGAGCCAGCGCCGGTCGCGCTCGCGGTCGAGCTCGAGAAAGAGGATGCGCTGCCAGGTGCCGAGGCAGAGCTCGCCGTCGCGCACGGGCACCGACTCGCCGGCCGGGCCGAGCAGCATCGACATGCAGTGGGAGTGGCCGTTGCCGAACTCCTGGTCGTCCGGGTCGACGTTCTCCGTGCGCCGATCCCAGTCGTCGTGCGCGTAGTAGTGCTCGGTCGGAACGAGCCGCTTGAGCATCACCGCGAAGTCCTCGAGGAAGCCGCGCTCCCACTCGTTGATCCGCACCGAGCACGTCGTGTGAGGCGAGTAGACGCAGCAGATGCCGGCCTGGATCCCGCTCTCCCTGACGGCGTCGCGTACCTCGTCGGTGATGTCGGTCACCGTCAACCCGCCCGCCGTGCGAAGCTGCACCTCACGCTGGAACGTCTTCACGCGCCGCAATCCCTTCGTCGGTTTCGCGACCACGGCCGCGCTCGTGACGACATTGTGGCATTCCGGTCGGCGGCGCGGTCGGGCGAACCCGTTAGTCTCGGCGACGGCGGGCCCGTAGCTCAGCTGGTTAGAGCAGCCGACTCATAATCGGTAGGTCCCTGGTTCGAGTCCAGGCGGGCCCATGGCAACGCGCGAGGCAGGCGGAAACGCCTTTGAACGTCGGGTCATTCGTGTCGGAGACGACGCAAGAGGCGCACGTCGTGCTACCACCGGTGCTACTGCCCGACGGCCGCGAGTGCGCCGCGAAGTGCTGAGAGGCTGCCGGGTGGGACGTCGAGCACCGCGAGCAGGTGGTCGCTCTCGGCGGGCGAGAGGAGGACTTCGGGTACCTGGCGAGAGTAGCCGCGTTCGATGCGGTGTGCGAGCGCGAGGTCGGCGTCTCTGCCGATCCGGTGTAGCAGGTCGACGAGTGTACGGCCGTCGTTCCCGGATACTTCGACACCGGCGATCTTCATCTTCGGAGCGTAGCCCGGTTCAGATCAGGCGTCCAGTGGTGAGCGATGCGCGGCCCCGGGTCAAGAACCCGGACACGGCATCCCGTATCCGACGTGGACGCTCGTCGGCTGCCCGGCAGCGGGGGCTCCGGGCGGGGAAAGGCCGGCCTAGTGGGCTCGATCCGATCGCTCGAGTCCCTCGGGTTGACCTGGTCTTGACAGTCTCCAGGGGGAAGCCCACGATGAGGGCGTGGTCGAGTACTCGAGCATCACAGCAGCACTGGCGATCCTCACGGTGGCGTTGGCGAGTGTTCTGGCCAAGGGCGTGCAGTTGCCCTCGAACGACGTCCGAGGGAAGGCGCTCGTCGTGAAGGCGGCACGATCACAGCATGTGGCCGGACGCGAGGCGCGCGCCGCGTACGCCAAGGCGCCGTTCCGGAAGCCTGCGCTGCGCTATCTCTACGTCGTCGGCTGGGTGACGGCGTCTGCGGATCGCACGGCCTGTCAGACCGCTCTCCTCCTCGGCCCGAAACCGAAAACCCAGGCAGCTCAGCTGATCCGACGCTCCCCGAAGCTGCTCACGCGTCTCAGATCGGCGCGGCTGAGCGTCAGCCAGGCTGCGACCGCGCTCGGCCGCGGCACCGTCGACGGTTGCGCATAGCCACGGCCGACGGCTCGCCGGAAACCGGTCCGCACGGCGTACGGCCAGGGCGTTACGAGGGCGGGAGGTCAGGAGGCAACGGCACCTCCTGCGGTGGCTTTCCGGCGGGCTCGTCCCAGCTCACGAACGCCTCGCCGTCGCGACCCTCATGCTCGCCGTGGCCGCCGAGCGCGAGGACGACGCAGAGTGCGTCGCCACGGTTCAGGAGCTGCCGTCGCACCTCCGGTGCGACACGCGCGACCTCGCCGGCCCCGAGCTGTCGCTCGTCCATCTCGATCGAGAGCGTGAGCGTTCCTGCGAGGACGACGTAGACCTCTTCCTGGACTCGATGTCGGTGGATCCGGAGCCGCTGTCGCGGCTGCAGCGAGATCACGTTCATCCCGAAGCTCGAGATGCCGAGTGCCCTGCGCATGGGCTGGAACAACTCGCTCCCGGCGAGCTCGATCGTGCCGAAGGCCACCCCGTGCTCCAATGCCACGGGATTCATCATACGACGCGCTTCAGCGCCGGTCAGGCAACGTCGGTCGGCCCCGGCCCCGTCGGGCTCGTCCGACCGCCCTTCCGGGCTGCGCGATCGTTCAGCGTCTGCTCGAGGTCGGAGATCGTGCCGACGATCTCGTCGAGGGCGCGCTCCTCGCCGCGAGGGTCGGAGAATCTCTGCCGGGCAAGGAACCGTCGTGCCTCGTCCTGGCGGCGGCGGCTCGTCTGCCAGCGCTCGAGAAGGCGGTTGTCGACGTGCGCGCTCATCGGTTGTGTATCGGCAGATTCGCCCCGACCGCTGAGCGTGCCCGGACGACGGGCCGGAGGCTGTCGCTGCGCAGCCAGGGGAGGGCCGGGCGCCCGCCAGCGGGCTCCCGGCCCATCACGGCGCAACCCCGGGGGGCAGGCGGTTACCCACCTGTGGGGAGAGGAGTCGCGCCGAAGTAGTTGTATCTGTCTCATATCGCGGCGATAATTGCGAGGCCCGCGCCGCTCATTCCCGAAAGGAAAGTTCGCAAAATGGATATCTCGAAGATCTCGCACGGCATCAAGCTCGTCCTCGGTGGGTCGATCGCGTTCCTCATTGTCTCGATCTTCAAGTGGCAGGAGGTCGATTTCGGAATCGCGTCCGCCGGCGTGAACATGTGGCACGGCTGGGGCGTACTGGCGGGATTGTTCGCGATCGCCATCATCGTCTGGGAGGGCATCCGTCTCGCGAACATCAAGCTCGAGATCGGGGTCACCCCCGCGATGGTGACCTCCGCGCTCGCCGTCTTCCTGCTCCTGTTCACCGTCCTGAAGTTCCTCGTCAGCAACGAGTTCCGCACCTTCTGGGCGTGGCTCGGCCTCATCCTCGCGATCTTCGTCGCCGTCGGGGCGTTCCTGAACATGAAGGAGCTCGGGCACTCAATATCGGATATGGGCAGCGAGATGAAGGCAGCAGCCGGCACCGCAACCGCTTCCGCCAAGGCTGCGACGGACAGGGGCCGCAGCGCGGAGGCTCCGGCTGCTCCCGCCGCGCCCGAAGCGCCTGCCGCCCCGGAGGCATCCGCCGCGCCCGAACCACCCGCCGCCGAAGACGAGAAGCCTCCAGCACCTCCCGCCTGAGCAGGCCCGAGCGGACACAAGCGAATGCCGGGGAGAGGCTGTGCCCTCTCCCCGGCCCCTGACCTCGCTACACTGCGCCGATGGCTGAAACCGGCACGATGCGCGTCAAGAGCGGTCTCGCCGAGATGCTCAAGGGCGGCGTCATCATGGACGTCGTCAACGCCGAGCAGGCCGCGATCGCCGAGAACGCCGGCGCGTGCGCCGTGATGGCGCTCGAGCGCGTTCCCGCCGACATCCGGCGCGACGGCGGCGTCGCTCGCATGTCCGATCCCGGCATGATCCGCGAGATCCAGGAGGCCGTCTCGATCCCCGTGATGGCCAAGTGTCGGATCGGGCACTTCGCCGAGGCGCAGATCCTGCAGGCTCTCGAGGTCGACTACATCGACGAGTCCGAGGTGCTGACGCCGGCGGACGTCCAGCACCACGTCGACAAGTGGGGCTACACGGTGCCGTTCGTCTGCGGGGCGACGAACCTCGGCGAGGCGCTGCGGCGGATCAGCGAGGGCGCAGCGATGATCCGCACGAAGGGCGAGGCGGGCACGGGCGACGTCGTCAATGCGGTCACCCACATGCGGGCGGTCTTCGGCGGCATTCGGCGGCTCCAGTCGCTCCGGAGCGACGAGCTGTACTCCGAGGCCAAGAACCTGCAGGCGCCCTACGAGCTCGTCCGCTGGGTGGCCGAGAACGGTCGCCTGCCGGTCGTCACGTTCACGGCGGGAGGCATCGCCACCCCGGCCGACGCGTCGCTCTGCATGCAGCTCGGCGCCGACGGCGTCTTCGTCGGCTCGGGCATCTTCAAGTCGGGTGACCCCGACCTGCGGGCGAAGGCGATCGTCGAGGCGACGACGCACTTCCGGGACGCGAAGATCCTGGCGGAGGTCTCGACCGGGCTCGGTGAGCCGATGGTCGGTATCTCGTCGGCGTCACTCCCCGACAGCGAGCGGCTCGAAGTCCGCGGCTGGTAGGCCGGTGGCCGGCGTCAGCCGGTCGCCCGGGTGGTTGTCCGCCCTACACTTCCGATCATGAAGATCGGCGTTCTCGCACTTCAGGGTGCATTCCGCGAGCACATGGCGATGCTCCGAGGACTCGGCGTCGACGCCTGCGAAGTGCGCCTGCCCGAGCAGCTCGACGGCCTCGACGGGCTCGTGATCCCCGGTGGCGAGTCGACCACGATGCTCCGCCTGATGCGCCTCTACGGGCTCGACGATGCGATTCGCGACTTCCCCGCCCCGATCTTCGGCACCTGCGCCGGCATGATCGTGCTCGACCGCGAGCGGCTCGGGCTGATCGACCTCGTCGTCGAACGCAACGCGTTCGGGCGGCAGGTCGCGAGCTTCGAGGCCCCGTTGCAGATCGACGGGGATCCCGAGCCGTTCACGGGCGTGTTCATTCGCGCTCCGTGGGTCGCCGACGCCGGGCCGGGGGTCGCTATCCTCGCCGAGATCGACGGTCATCCCGTGCTCGCGCGCGAGGGGCGTATCCTCGTTGCATCGTTTCATCCGGAGCTGACCGCCGATACGAGGGTGCACGAACGGTTTCTGGAGCTCGTCCGGGAGGAGCAGGGTGTCAGGGCATAGCAAGTGGTCGACGATCAAGCACAAGAAGGGCGCGGCAGACGCCAAGCGCGGCAAGCTCTTCTCGAAGCTCTCGCGCGCGATCATGGTGGCCGCGAAGGAAGGCGGCTCGGATCCCGCCACGAACATGTCGCTCGGCAACGCGATCGAGAAGGCGCGCTCCTATTCGATGCCGAAGGACAACATCGACCGCGCGATCGCCAAGGGCGCAGGAGAGGGCACTGACGGTGCGGCGTTCGAGACGGTCGTCTACGAGGGCTACGGCCCCGATGGGGTCGCGGTCATCGTCGAGGCGCTGACCGACAACCGCAACCGCACCGCGGCCGACGTCCGCCATCTGTTCTCGAAGCACGGGGGCAACCTCGGCGCGACCGGCGCCGTCGCGTGGCAGTTCGAGCGGCGCGGGATCGTGCTCGTCGCAGCAGACGGCGTCGACGAGGACGAGCTCTTCCTGGCGGTCGCCGATGCGGGGGCCGACGACGTCGAGCGCGACGGCTCCGTCTTCCAGGTCTCGAGCGCGCCCGAGCAGCTCTCGAGCGTTCGCGCCGCCGTCGAGTCGGCCGGGTTCTCGATCGACGCCGCCGAGCTTCCGATGGTGCCCAAGGTGACCGTCGAGATCGCCGACGAGGCGACCGCGAAGAGAGTGGTCCGGCTCGTCGAAGGGCTCGAGGACAACGACGACGTCCAGGATGTCTACGCGAACTTCGATATTCCGGAGAGCGTGCTGGAGGCCGTTGCGTCCTAGCCGGGATGACGATCGGCTCTTTCTGGACTAGGATCATCCGCAGCAAGGTTCGCGACGTACTGCGCCGCTTCGGCGCACGAAGGAGGGCTCACGGATGAGATGGATTGGCGTGGTGGCCATCGTCACGGCGCTCGGGCTCGTCGCAGCGGGTTGTGGCTCGAACAGCTCGAGCGCGACGGCGACGGAGGCAACGACCGAGGCCTCGACCGAGCAGGCGACGACCGAGGAGACCTCGACGGAAGAGACGTCGACTGACGAAACCTCGACGGACGAGACGTCGACTGACGAAACGTCGACCGAGGAGACCTCGACGGCCGGCGGCGGCGCGCTCGGCGCCCTCAGCGGCGAGTGCCAGGACCTCGTCGCGGCCGGCCAGGCATTCGGAGCGGCGCTCTCCAGTGCGACCGGCAGTGGTGGCAACGACGATCTCGGCGCAACGGCCGAGGCGTACAAGGCCTTCGCGGACAAGGCCCCGGCCGAGCTCAAGGACGACTTCGAGGCGCTCGCGGGCGTGATCGACGAGTACGCAGGCGCGATCAGGGACCTGAACCTGAAGCCCGGCGAGACGCCGAGCGCCGGCCAGATCGCGAAGCTCGTCGCAATCAGCCAGTCGTTCAACACGGCCGACGTCCAGAAGGCGTCTGCCGCGATCGCGGCCTGGACGACGAAGAACTGCGGGCAGGACCGATAGAGCTCCGTCGCTGCGGTGGGCGCGAGCGACGCGCCCGCCGCAGCGAGGCTGCTCCGGCGCGGCTCTCGTCCGCACCGCCGCCTACCCTTCGACCGTGAAGGTTCTCGGCATCGATCCAGGGACGGCTGCGTGCGGGTACGGGATCGTCCACGAAAGCGGCGGGCGGGTCATGTCACTCGCGTCGGGGTGCTGGACAACCAGCGCGCGCGAGCGACCCGAGCGACGTTTGCGGGTGATCTTCGAGGGGGTTCAGGAGCTCATCGCAGCGCACGCGCCGGACGCCGTCGCGCTCGAGGAGTCGTATGTGGGGGCCGACGCCCGCATCGCGCTCTTCGTCGGCCAGGCGCGCGGCGCCGCCATGGTCGCCGCCGCAACTGCAGGCGTTGAGTGCACGGAGTACGCGCCGGCGCGCGTCAAGCAGTCGATCTGCGGGCACGGCCGGGCCGACAAGGGTCAGATGCAGCGGATGGTGAAGATGCTGCTCTCCCTCGACGAGATCCCCGCCACATCACACGAGGCCGATGCACTGGCCGTTGCCATCTGTCACGCGCTGATGCCGCCGCTCGCCCGGATGGCATCGTGATCGGACGTCTCCGAGGGACGCCCGCCGACCGGAGCTCGGACGGCCTGCTGCTCGACGTCAACGGCGTCGGCTACATCGTCGCCGCGACGCCCGGCGTGCTGCAACGTGCCGAGAGCGGAGCCGAGATCACGGTCGACACGTTCCTGCACGTCCGCGAGGACACGTTGCAGCTCTACGGCTTCGCCGACGCCGCCGAGCGCGAGCTCTTCACCCAACTGCTCACGGTCAGCGGGATCGGTCCGAAGGTCGCGCTGGCCGTCGTCTCGGGCTCGCCGTCGACCGAACTGCGCCGTGCGATCCTGCTCGAGGATCACGCGCGCTTTCAGGCGATCCCCGGCATCGGAAAGAAGACGGCAGAACGCATCGTGCTCGAGCTGAAGGACAAGGTCGTGTTCGTGGGCGACGCACAGGGGGCTCCGACCGGGGAGGAGGCGCCGACCCACCTCGATGCGCGGGACGCTCTCGTCGAGCTCGGCTATTCGGTGCTGGAAGCAGAGCAGCGCCTCGCCGACGTCGACCCGGAGCTGCCTGCGGCGGAGCGGGTGCGGTTGGCGCTGCGCGCCGCGTAGGCGTCCCTCGCGGGGCGAGGCTTCGGTCTCTCCCCGGGGTTTCGTTCGCCCAGCGCGCCGGGCATCCGGTGTCTTGCCTACCCTATCCCTGTGAGCGACCGCATCACGACCGCCGTGCTGGATCCCGAGGACGACGAGGTCGAGCGCTCGCTCCGGCCCCGCCGGCTCGACGACTTCGTCGGCCAGGAGCGCGTGAAGGAGCAGCTCGGAATTGCGCTCGACGCCGCGAAGGGGCGCGACGAGGCGCTCGATCACGTCCTCCTTGCCGGCCCGCCCGGTCTCGGGAAGACGACGCTGGCGCAGATCATTCGCGAGGAGCTCGGCGTCGGGCTCCGCACCGTCGCCGGCCCCGCCCTCGAGAAGAAGGACATTGCCGCGATCCTGACAGCGATCGAGCCGCGCGACGTCCTCTTCATCGACGAGATCCATCGACTGAACCGCGCCGCGGAGGAGATCCTCTATCCCGCGCTCGAGGACTTCCGCCTCGACATCATCTTCGGTCAGGGAGCAGCGGCACGCACGCTCACGATCGACCTGCCGCCCTTCACGCTCGTCGGCGCGACGACGCGCTCGGGGCTCCTGACGACGCCGCTGCGCGACCGCTTCGGCATGACGTTCCGGCTCGGGTACTACGAGCCGGGGCAGCTCGGCACGATCGTTCGGCGCTCGGCCGCGATCCTCTCCGTCGAGATCGAGGACGCCGCCGCCGACGAGATCGCCGACCGCTCGCGCGGCACACCGCGGATCGCCAACCGGATCCTGCGGCGCGTGCGCGACGTCGCCGAGGTGCGGCACGCGGGAAAGATCACCAACGAGATCGCCCGCGAGGCACTCGAGTTGCTCGAGGTCGACGGGCTCGGTCTCGAGCGCATCGATCGCGAGCTCCTGCTGGCCGTGGCCGAGAAGTTCGGCGGCGGGCCGGTCGGACTCTCGACGCTTGCCGTCGCGCTCGGAGAGGAGACCGACACGATCGAGGAGGTCTACGAGCCCTTCCTGCTCCAGCTCGGGTTCCTCCAGCGCACGCCGCGGGGCCGTACCATCACCGAGCTCGGGCGAAAGCACGTCGGCGCCGTTCGCGTCGACGGGAGCCTGTTCTAGGAGATGCCCGAGCTCTGGACTCCCGGCATGACCGGCCCGATCGAGGAGTTCGTCTCACGGATCCTCCGACGCATCGAGCAGTTCCGGGTCGAGCACGAGCTCGAGCGCGCCGGCGTCAGCGTCGAGCTCTCGGACGGCGCCCTGCACCGTCTCGCGTCGATCTCACCCGAGCCAGGGTTCGGGTTCGTGACGCTCTGCCCGCACTGCGACGACGGTGAGCCGGAGGAGCTGATCGTCCCGCTCGGTGCGATCAGGGAGATACGCATCGGCGCCATCGAGGACGAGCAGCGACTCGGCTTCGCGCCACCGCGCGACGCCGACACCTCCTAGCGCTTGAACTGCAACGCGCGCCAGCTCGGCGTGGGCGCGAGCTCGAGCAGGGCCCGGCCACCCTCCGGCTCCGCGTACCCGAAGTCCCCCGTCGCCTCGTCGAAGGTCACCTCGAGCAGGTCTTCCTTCACGCGGTGGTCGAGGTAGGCGCCGCGGAAGACCAGCTTGCGGAGCCAGTAGACGAGCGACTCGCCGTCGTTCAGCGCCAGCCGCTCCCAGTGGCGCATCAGGTACATCCCGAGACCGCTGCGCGGCTCCTCGATGCGGCTCTCCGAGGCGAGCTCCACGAGGTCGTGGGCCTCGTCCTCGTCGAGGGCGCTGTCGGCGACCAGGTCGAGCTTCACCGCGGCCGCGGTGACCCGCTCGCGGAAGTCGTCGGCGCCGAACGCGAAGCGGTACCCGAGGAACTCGAGCACGTAGTCGTCACCGGAGGTGTAGTTGAGCTCGCCCTGGGGCACGGCACGAAAGCTACCCTCAGCACGTGAACTGGCGGCTGATCATCCCGATGACCGCCGCCGTGCTCGTGATCTGGCTCGTCGGCGCTGCCGTGACGAAGTACACCCTCGAGCAGATGGCGTTCCTCGCACCGGTCGCCGTCGTCGTCGTGGGCGCGACGATCGGGATCGTGATGCTCTGGGTCAAGATCATCCGGCAGTCGCGCGAAGATCGGCGAGCCGGCAAGACGGCTTCCTGAGCCCCGGGCGACCGGCTGAAGCCGGTCATCGGCTGCCGTCCGGGCCGGGACCTATCGTGAAGTGATGGCTGCGAGCTGGAAGATCGACGCGGTGTCGTTTCCCGAGGTCAGTGCTCTGAGTGACGAGCTCGGGGTCTCCGAGACCGTCGCGAGCGTCCTCGTCCGTCGCGGCCTGGCCGATCCCGAGGCGGCTCGGGCGTTCCTCGAGCCGGAGAGAATTTCCCACGACCCGCTCCTCCTCGGCGACATGACGATTGCCGTCGAACGGATTCGCGCAGCAGTCGAGAAGGGCGAGCGGATCTGCGTGCACGGTGACTACGACGTCGACGGCATCTGCGCCACGGCCCTTGCGACGCTGACGCTGCGCGAGCTCGGGGCGAACGTCGATTGGCACCTGCCGAGTCGCTTTGAGGAGGGCTACGGCGTCTCCAGCGCGACGATCGCCCGCCTCGCCGAGGACGGTGTCAGTCTCATCCTCACCGTCGACTGCGGCATCACGGCCGTCGCGGAGGTCGACGAGGCCCGGCGCCTCGGTGTCGACATGATCGTCACCGATCATCACCGGCCGGGCGAGAGCCTGCCGCAGTGCCCGATCGTGGCCACGCGCCCCTCCGACTACCCGTTTCCCGATCTCTGCGGCACGGGTGTCGTGGCCAAGCTGGCGCAGGCGCTACTCGGCCCGGAGCACCCGCTCCTCGCCCGTCACGCGGACCTCGTCGCGCTCGCGACGATCGCCGATGTCGTCCCCCTCCTCGACGAGAACCGCGCGCTCACGACGTCCGGCCTGCGCGGACTCTCGCGCACGCAGAAGCCGGGCCTGACAGCGCTGATGCGCGTCGCCGGCGTGGACGCTGCGACGATCGACGCAACGGCCGTCGCCTTCCGGCTCGCGCCGCGGATCAACGCCGCCGGCCGCCTCGGCCGGCCCGACGTGGCCCTCCACCTCGTCCTCACCGACGACGCGCGTGAGGCCGATCTCCTCGCGAACGAGCTCGAGAGCCTCAACCGTGACCGCCAGGCGGTCGAGGACAGGATCCTCCGCGAGGCGGTCGCGGTGGTCGAGGCGTGGCCTCCCGAGAGGCGCAACCGCCGGGCATACGTCGTCTGGGGCGAGGGTTGGCACGAGGGCGTGATCGGCATCGTGGCCTCACGGCTCGTCGAGCGATTCGGCCGCCCCGTCGTCCTGATCGCGGGAGAGGGCGACCGCTGGAAGGGCTCTGGCCGCTCCGTCCCCAGCTTCGATCTGCACGCCGGTCTCGCGGCCTGCAGCGATCACCTCGAACGGTTCGGCGGTCACCGGGCCGCTGCCGGGCTCTCGATCCGCTCGGATCAGCTCGAGGGCTTCGCCGGGGCGTTCGCCGCGCACGCGGACGGCGTCCTCGGCGACGAGGATCTTGCCTCGCCGACCCGGATCGACGCAATCGTCCCGGCAACGGCGCTCACGCTCGAGCTCGCGCGCGAGCTCGAACGGCTCGCACCGTTCGGTCTCGGGAACCCCGACGTCACGCTCCTCGTCGCCGACTGCGAGCCGGTCGGGGCCTCGACCGTCGGCGACGGCAAGCACCTCCGCTTCCGGGTGCGCCAGCACGGCAGGGATGCGGGTAGCGCTATCGCCTTCGGATTCGGTGGACAGCTCGACCGGGTGCAGATCGGCTCGCATTTCGACGTCGCATTCCGGTTGAAGCAGAACCGCTGGAACGGAACCGTCGCCCCTCAACTCGTCGTCCGGCGGCTCTTCGAGACGGCAGAAGAGTACGAGGCGCTTCGCGCGTGGCTCGCCGGGTTGTGGCGGGCCGGCGAGACCGCCTGGACGCCCGAGGCGCGACGCATCTTCACGGAGCTCTCGATCGACGCCGAAGGAGGCAAGCGGCAACTGCTCGAATCGCCCACGTTCAGGGATCTCCTCGCACACGGTGCGCCGCTCACGCTGCCGCAGGCGGCCTGACCGACCGACCTCAGCGCTGCACGGAGGTCGCCCGACGTTTCCCGGCCGCGAGTGATCGCTCGATCTCTGCGAGGAGCCGCTGGATGCGGCGGCGCTCGATATATCGCCGGACGAGAGTCATGGCCTCGGTTCTTTCGGCAGATCGGCGCTCGTTCCTGTCACCCGAAAGGGCGCGAGTAGACTGAGACCATGGCTGTCGTCGATGCGGAACGCCATCAGAACGATCTCGTCAACGAGCTGATCGCCAACGTCGAGTCGTACAACCCCGGCGTCGACCGGGAGTTGATCCACCGTGCGTTCGACGAGGCAGAGAAGGCCCACCGCGGCCAGGTGCGCCGCTCCGGCGAGCCGTTCATCAACCACCCGCTCGGCGTTGCGCTGATCTGCGCGCAGCTCCACCTCGACGCCCAGACGATCGCCTCGGCGCTGCTCCACGATGTGATCGAGGACACCCAGACGGACGTCGAGGAGCTCCGCGCCGCATTCGGGGACGAGATCGCGCAGCTCGTCGAGGGCGTGACGAAGCTGACGCGGATCACGTTCCAGAGCCGCGAGCAGGCCGAGGCCGAGAACTACCGGAAGATGATCGTGGCCATGGCGCAGGATGTTCGCGTGATCCTGATCAAGCTCGCCGACCGCCTCCACAACATGCGGACGATCGAGTATCTCGGGAAGCAGAAGCAGGTGCAGAAGGCGAAGGAGACGCTCGAGGTCTACGCGCCGCTCGCCCACCGGCTCGGCATCCACGCGGTCAAGTGGGAGCTCGAGGACCTCTCCTTCCAGATCCTGCACCCCCGCAAGTACGCCGAGATCAAGGCGATGGTCGCCGATCGGCGCGCCGACCGGGAGGCGCAGGTCGAGACCGCGGCGGCCGAGTTGAAAGACGATCTCGAGAAGGCCGACATCCCGGCCGACATCTCGGGGCGTGCGAAGCACTTCTACTCGATCTACGACAAGATGGCCAAGAAGGGCCGCGAGTTCAACGAGATCTACGACCTCACGGCGATGAGGGTGTTGATCGAGCGGGGCGGGGACGAGGGGACGCGCGACTGCTACGCCGCGCTCGGGATCATCCATGCCCTCTGGAAGCCGATGCCCGGCCGGTTCAAGGACTTCATCGCCATGCCCAAGCTGAACCGCTATCGCTCCCTGCACACGACCGTGATCGGGCCGAGCGGGACGCCGCTCGAGATCCAGGTGCGAACGCGCGAGATGCACGAGGAGGCGGAATTCGGGGTCGCAGCGCACTGGCTCTACAAGCGGGGTCGCTCCAGCAAGGGGGACGACGAGTGGGTCGCCTGGGTCAAGACGCTCATGGACTGGCAGGGCGACGAGCAGGACGCCGCGGAGTACATGCGCACGCTGCGCACCGACCTCTTCGACGACGAGGTGTACGTCTTCACGCCCAAGGGCGAGGTCAAGACGCTGCCGGTCGGTGCGACGCCGATCGACTTCGCCTACGCCGTGCACACGGACGTCGGGCACAAGACGGTGGGAGCCAGGGTGAACGGGCGGATCGTGCCGCTGCACTACAAGCTCAAGAACGGGGACTTCGTCGAGATCTTGACGTCGAAGTCGGGGCGGGGGCCGTCGCGCGACTGGATGTCCGTCGCGGCGTCGTCGCGCGCCCGCAACCGCATCCGGCAGTGGTTCCAGCGCGAGACGAAGGGCGAGACCGAGGCGAAGGGGCGCGAGGCGCTCGACCAGGCGTTGAAGGCGCAGAGCCTGCCGTACCGCAAGCTGCAGGGGTCAGCGGTGCTCGCCGAGGTGATTCGCGATCTCGGCTTCAAGAAGGCGGAGGACTTCTACCTCGCGGTCGGCTCCGGCAAGCTCGGCACCGGCCAGGTCGTGAACAAGGTGCTCCAACGGCTGAAGACCGACGAGGTCGCAGCCGAGCCGGCGATCTCGATGAAGACGCCGAAGGCGCGCTCGACCGTCGCCGGCGAAAGCCTCGGGATCGTCGTCCAGGGGGTCGACGACGTGCTACTGCGGCTCGCGAAGTGCTGCACGCCCGTGCCCGGTGACGAGATCCGGGGCTACATCTCGCTCGGCCGTGGGATCACGATCCACCGTGCAGACTGCCCGAACGTGAAGGCACTGATGCGCAATCCCGAGCGGTTCACCCTCGTCGAATGGGAAGGCAATGCCAAGGCGAGCTTCCGCGTGCAGATCGCAGTCGAGGCCTGGGATCGGTCGCGGCTGCTCGAGGACGTCGGCCGCACGTTCTCGGAGCACGGCGCGAACATCGTCGCCTACGGCGGCACGGTCGAGGACGGCATGGCGAAGAACTGGTACACGGCCGAGCTCGGCGACGTCGCCGACCTGCGCTCGCTCCTGTCGGCGCTCCGGCAGCTGAACGCGGTCTTCGACGCCTACCGCGTCACTCCCGGCTGAGAGGGACGGAATCTCGCGGTGGAAGAGCGTACCGCGAATTCCGCCCCTCACAGCCGGGCCATTCTTTCTGCACGCTTCGCGTGGATCCTGAAGAGGCCCGCCCGCGGGCCTGCCCGGGTCGGAAGGTCGGTCCAACCCCGGGCGCGGTCAGGGCCGCAATCGGGAGTGAAGGGAGAGACTTCAGTCCCTCCTCGGGGTTTCGCGCCCTGCGCCGTCGCCGTCAGACCGGTGAGCCGGGCAGCCCGCGAATCGAATCCAGGTCGCGGTCGTTCCTCGCCCACTCGACGCTCTCCGGGTTCAGTTCGAAGGCTCGCGTCAGAGCTGTGATCGCGGCATCGGTGTTCCCCGCCATCGCCTCCCAGCACGCGATCGCGTAGGTCATCCCCGAATCGTGAGGGAAGCGCTCCAGACCGTCGGCGAGGAGCTCGAGCGCGGCCTCGTAGTTGCGCGACTCGCGATACTGCTCGGCACCGAATGTCCATTCCCACGACGACGGGGAGTGTGTGCCCGGAACCCCGCCGATCGCGAGGACGGTCGTTCCGGGCGCGACGGCCACCGCCTCTCGCCGTAGCAGCGGATCCCGGATGAACACGACCGAGCCGTTCGGTGCGTCGATGTCGGCGCCGTCGATCGTGAACGTCGCATGCCCTGCGATCACGACGTAGACCTCCTGGTGCCCCAGGGTCGCCTCGGTGTGCCGCTCGATCACGTGATCGCCCGCGGCGACCGCGGTGTAGGCGTTGATGCCGAACGCATCGATGCCCAAGGGCCGCCGCAACGGCTTCCAGAGGATCCCGGCCGCCGGAATCGGCTCGATCTCAGCGACGTTCAGGACCGTAAACGGCTCGCCAGCGCTCATGCGCGAGAACCTAGCAGCGGTGGAGGGGATCACACGCACGCCCCTCGAGTTGCCCCAGCGCCCCTCGAACGAGGGATTGCATCCCCCTTCCGGGTGCCTACAACTGTGTCCAGGGGAGAGGGGTCATGTTGCTGCGGCCGCCCGGTGCGCCGGGCGGCCGCAGCAACAGGGTATGGGAGGGCACGCGTCCGTCGCCTACCCGGCGACGTCCTCGCCTTCGAAGGCCCTGATCGTCGCCCTCACCCTCTCCGGCAGAGGCACCGGTGTGCGTGTCGCCCTGTCGATCAGAACGAGCGTCTGCGACCCGGTGACCATCAGATTGTCGTCGGCGAGGCCGACCGCCGCGACGTCGTAGGTCACGCTCGTGCGACCGAGGCGGCTGACGCGGACGAAGCACTCGATCAGGTCGTCGAAGCGTGCGGGAGCGTGATACTCGACATTCGAGGCGCGCATGACGAACTCCGTGCCCTCGGCCTGGAGCGGGCCGAGATGCCGGTGGTACTCCGTACGCGCGTGGTCGAAGTAGGGGAGGTAGCGGCCGTAGTAGACGACACCCTGGGCGTCCGTGTCGGAGAACCAGACGCGCGTCAGGGCCGCGTACTTGAACGGCGGACGTCGATCCGTCAGGCGCCCGAGCTCGAGGGGATCGCCCACCTGATCAGCCCTGGATCAGGGCGACGAGCTCGTCGCGCCGGACGACCATCTCGGGCTCGGAGAGCGCCTCGAGGTTGAGACGGAGCAGGGGCTCGGTGTTCGATGGACGCACGTTGAAGTGCCAGCTGTCGAAGTCCACCGAGATGCCGTCGAGATGCGAGATGCGGCCACCCTCGGCGGCGTACCTGTCCTCGATCTCCTGGAGCTTGGAGGGCACGTCCGCGACCGGGGTGTTGATCTCGCCCGTGATGAAGTACTGCTCGCGGAGCGGCCGCAGGATCTTGGAGAGCTTCGCGCCGCGCGTGGAGATCAGCTCCAGCATCAGCAGGAAGGGCACGACGCCGGTGTCGGCCTGGGTGAAGTCGCGGAAGTAGTAGTGCGCCGACACCTCGCCCGCGAAGATCGCATGTACCTCCCGCATCCGATGCTTGATGTAGGCGTGACCCACCCGATTCACGAGTGCAGTCCCTCCCGCCGCGGCGATAGCCCGCGGGACGGCCCAGCTCGCCCGCACGTCGTAGAGGACAGTGCCTCCCTGGCTCTTCCCGAGCATCACCTCGGCGAGGAGGGCGGTGACGAAATCTCCCGGAACGAACGCGCCCGAGTCGTCGACGAAGAAGCAGCGATCGGCATCGCCGTCGTACGCGACACCGAGGTCGGCTCCCTCCTCGCGGGTCTTCTCCACGATGAAGGCCCGGTTCTCCTCGAGCAGCGGGTTCGGCTCGTGATTCGGGAACGTCCCGTCCGGCTCGAAGTAGCAGCGTACGACCTCGATCTGCGGCAGACGCTCGAGCACGGGAGGGAGCATCGTGCCGGCCATGCCGTTTGCCGCGTCGACGACGATGCGTAGCGGGCGGATCGCGTCGACATCGACGAACGACAACACCTTGTCGACGAATCCGGGCCAGACATCGAGGGGTGTGATCTCGCCACGCGCTCCGACCGGGCCGAAGCCGGCCTCTGCCGCGGCACGAATCTCCGTCAAGCCCGAGTCGCCACCGACCGGAAGCGCGCCGCTCCGCACGATCTTCATCCCCGTGTACTGCTTCGGATTGTGCGAGGCGGTGACGCAGATGCCGCCCTCGAGACCGAGCTCGCCGACGGCGTAGTAGACCATTTCCGTGCCGACCATCCCGAGGTCGCGGACGTCCGCCCCGCCGTCTGCGGCGCCTTCCATCACGGCGGCAGCCATCGCCGGGGCCGAGACGCGCATGTCGCGGCCGACTGCGATCGTGCCGGGCTCGAAATGCTGAACGTAGGCGCGACCGATGGCGTAGGCGCCGTCCTCGTCCAGCTCGGAGCCGTACAGGCCGCGGACGTCGTACGCCTTGAAGATCCCGGAATCGAGCACGATGACCATCGTATTGCAGGAACCGGGCTTCGGCCGCAGAGGTGCGACGCCTATCCTTCGGGGATGGAACGGAAGCTGGCGACGGTTCTGTTCGCGGACCTGGTCGGATCGACGAAACTCGTCGCGAGCGCCGATCCGGAGGTCGTCCGTGCGCGTCTCACGGACTTCTTCGAGCGGGTCGCCGGCTGCGTCAGGGCGCACGGTGGCAGCGTCGAAAAGTTCGCGGGCGATGCCGTGATGGCCGTGTTCGGCGTTCCCATCGCGCACGAGGACGACCCCGAGCGCGCCGTTCGAGCCGCGCTCGGAACCGTCGCAGCGGTGATCGACCTCGGTCTCGAGGTGCGCATCGGGATCGAGACGGGTGAGGTTCTCGCAGACGAGACGGACACGACGTTCGTGACCGGGCTCGCGATCAACGCTGCGGCCCGCCTGCAGCAGGCGGCCGCGCCGGGCGAGATCCTGATCGGGCCGGCGACGGCCCGCCTGACCGCTGCCACGATCGTTGCGTCGCGGGTCGGCGCCCAGGAGGCGCGCGGCTTCGCCGACGGCCTCGAGGCCTGGCAGGTGGAGTCGATGTCGGACGAGGGCACCCGGCACCTCGCGGTCTCGGCCCCGTTCGTCGGGCGCGAGGAGGAGCTGGAGCTGCTCCACAACACGCTGGCACGCACGGTCCGGGACCGACGGGCGCACGTTGTCACCGTGTACGGCGCTGCGGGAGTCGGGAAGTCGCGCCTGGCGCAGGAGTTCGTGGCTGGTGTCGAGCGCTCCACGGTCCTGGCCGGGCGTTGTCTCCCGTACGGAGAAGGCGTCACCTACTGGGCTGTCGCCGAGATGGTGAAGGCCGCGGCCGGCATTACCGACGACGACGCGATCGACGCGGCGGCCGCGAAGCTCCGTTCGTGCTGCGGCGACGAGGCGGTCGCGGAGCTGCTCGCGCTCGCAGCGGGCGTGCTGGACGCCGTCGGGGATGAGCGTTCCGCTGCCGAGATCGCCTGGGCGGCGCAGACCTGGGCGAACGAGCTCGCCGGCCTGCAGCCGCTCGTGCTCGTCTTCGAGGACATTCACTGGGCCGAGGAGCCGATGCTCGACCTGATCGAGCATCTCGCGGGGAGCGTGAAGGAGGTTCCGCTGCTGCTCCTCTGTCTCGCGCGGCAGGATCTGCTCGACAGCCGCCCGGGATGGGGCGGAGGCAGGGTGCGTGCCATGGCAATCGAGCTCGAGGCCCTTCCGTACGACGACAGCGCCGCGCTCGTCGATGCGCTCGGCGGGGGCTCGTCGCCCGGCCTGACGGCCGAGCAGCGGCAGGCCGTGCTCGAGCGGGCCGAGGGCAACCCCCTGTTCATCGAGGAGACCGTGCGCATGCTGCTCGAGTCGGGCGGAGACCTCGATGCGATCCCCCACACCGTGCAGGCGATGGTCTCGGCGCGGATCGATCGGATGCCGATCAACGCGAGAACCGTGCTTCGCCGGGCGGCGGTCGCCGGTCGCACGTTCTGGTCGGGGGCACTCGACGCACTCGGGGATACGCCGATCGCTCCCGGCGGGCTCGAGGAGCTCGTCGAGCGAGAGTTCCTCGTGCGGGAGCCACGGTCGACGATCACGAATGAGGAGGCATATCGCTTCAAGCACGTCCTGATCCGCGACGTCGCCTACTCGGGGCTTTCCAAGTCCTCCAGGGCGCTCCTCCATCGACAGATGGCCGCGTGGCTCGCGGGACGGCCCGTCGCCGACGAGCTCGTCGAGATCCGGGCGTACCACCTCGACCAGTCGGCCCAACTCGATCGTGAGTTGTCAGGGGTCGTGGCGCCCGCGCTCGCAGCCGAGGCGGCTGCAGCACTCGAGCAGGCGGGCCGCCGGGCTCTCGCCCGCGAGGCGAACGTCGTCGCGCGGCGCCTTCTCGTCCGCTCGGTCGAGTTGGACGAGACGCTCGAGCGCCGCTATCTCGCCGCCCGCGCCGCCTGGCGGCTGACGGACATCCCGACGGTGATGGCGGAGATGCGCGCGGTGAGCGAAGCGGCGAGCGAGGCAGGCGAGCGTCGAATCGAGGGTCGTGCCCTGACGACACTTGCGCAGGCTTCGCTGTTTCGCGACGCCGATCCGGAGTGCGCCCGCGACCTCGCCGGCCGCGCCCTCACGCTCGTGGACGCGGATGACGACGTCGGCAGGTTCGACGCGCTCGAGGTGCTCGGCACTGCCAGCTGGTGGGAGGGTGAGCTGAACGAGGTCGAGCGACTCGGGATCGAACGACTCGCGATCGCCGAGAAGATCGGCCGTCTCGACCTGCAGTGCGCCGCGCTCCTCGAGCTGAGCGAGGTGTACAACGCCCGTCTCGAGTCGGACCGGGCCTCCGAGCCGCTACGTCGCGCGGTCGCGCTCGCCGACGAGAGCGGCAGCCGAACGACCCGTGGCTGGGCGCTCCGCGCGAGTGGGCGCCAGGCCGAGCTCGAGGGGCGCCTCGTCGAGGCCGAAACGCTGCTCAACGAGGCTCGCGACCTCTTCGCCGAGAGCGGTGCCGCGTTGACGCTCGGGAGGACGGTGAACCGCCTCGCCTCGGTTGCCTGGGAGATGAACGACCTGCCGCGTGCCGAGGGGCTGCTCCGGGACGCGATCCGCACGTTGCGGCCTCTCGGTGACCGGGGCACGATCGTGGAGAGCGAGCGGATGCTCGCCCAGGTGCTGCTCCTGCAGGGACGAGTCGACGAGGCGGAACGGGCCGCCGTCGAGGCGCGGGCGACCGTCGGGGCTGCCGACGTCTCCTCGGGATCGACGACGCTCCTCGCGCTCGGGCTCGTCCGCGCGGCCCAGGGTCGGGACGAGGAGGCGGAGCAGTTGCTGCGCGAGTCCGACGAGATCCTTCAACCGACGGGGTTCAGGCGGCATCGGGTCGCACCCCTGGGGGCACTCGCTGCGTTCTTGCGAGAGCGTGGTCGAGAGGACGAGGCGCTGGGCCTCGAACGGGGGCTCGCCGAGCTGACCGGCGCGACCGTCGCCGGCTAGCGCCTCCGCGCTACCGCCGCGGCATGGTCGGGCACATAGGTCATCGTCGACCTGTCCGGCCGCACGTAGCCCGTATCGACCTGCCGCGGCGGCAGTTGCCGCGCGGGCTCCTCGACCGGCTCGTAGGGGATCTTCGAGAGGAGATGCGCGATGCAGTTGAGCCGTGCGTTGCGCTTCACGTCGGCCTCGACGACCCACCACGGTGAGATGTCGGTATCGGTGTGCACGAACATCTCGTCCTTCGCCCGCGAGAAGTCGACGAAGCGCTTCCGCGACTCGACGTCGATGTCGCTCAGTTTCCAGCGCCTGGTCGGGTCTCGAATCCGGGCCTCGAAGCGTCGCTCCTGCTCCTCGTCGCTGACCGAGAACCAGTACTTGAGCAGGATGATCCCGTCCTCGATCAGCATGTTCTCGAACTGCGGGCACTGGCGCAGAAAGCGGTGGTGCTCGTCGGGAGTGCAGAACCCCATCACCTTCTCGACGCCCGCGCGGTTGTACCAGCTGCGGTCGAAGAGGACGATCTCGCCCGCTGCGGGCAGGTGCTCGATGTACCGCTGGAAGTACCACTGGGCCCGCTCCCGCTCGGTCGGCGCCTGCAGTGCCGCGATCCGGCAGAAGCGCGGGTTGAGCCGCTCCTGGATGCGCTTGATGGTTCCACCTTTGCCGGCGGCATCGCGGCCCTCGAAGATCACGGCGACGCGGGCGCCCGTGTCGCGGACCCAGTCCAGCGTGACCGCGAGCTCGATCTGGAGGCGCCGCAGTTCCTGTTCGTAGAGGGCCCGCGTGACTCTGGCCGGGGCTTTCCTGTCTCTCTTCTCGTCCATGCCGCCTGAGGCTATCTCACGCTGAGGTAGGGGCGCTCGCCCGCTCGACGACCAGGCGTCCACCCTTCCGAGCGACATGCTCGTCGAGACGGGGGCCACCGGTCGGCGGCCGTCGTGGTCGCGACGCTCACCCCGTGAGGATCGCACGAATCGCCTGACTCGACGCCTCGTCCGGCGACTCCGAGATCACGGTCGCGGGGCGTTCGAACAGTGCGAGCGCCTCGCGCAGCGGGTCGGCGCGCAGGGTGCCCTCACCGTAGGGAAGGTGGTGCTTCTCGTTGCGGTTCGCGTACGCGATGTCCGAGAAGTGGATGTGGAACGGCACGTCGGTCGCGAGGATTAGGTCGACCGTTGCGAGGGCGTCGGCGAAGAGGCGGGATTCGAGGTAGGCACCGTCGCTCGTCGCGTGCATGTGGGCGAAGTCGAGGACGGGCCGCACCCAACCCGTTCGGCGCGCGATCTCGATCACGTCGTCGAGTGAACCGAGATCGCGGACGCGCCCCATCACCTCGACGCCGAACGGCACTGCACGATCCTTCCCCTGTAGACGCTCGCGGAGGAGCTCGAGTTGCTCGACGACGGACGAGAGCGCGTCCGCGCGCGTGCGCCCGAGGAGGAAGCCGGGGTGGAAGACGACGACCTCGGCGCCGCAGGCGGCCGCGATGCCCGCGCTGCGATCGAGTGCGCCGACGGCGGACGAGAACTTGCGACCGGATGCCTCGAGGTGGCCCATGAAGCCGAAGAGCGGTGCGTGAACCGACAGCGCGATGTCTGCCTCCCGCGCGGCCTCACCGAGTCGCTCGGCGAAGGGATAGTCCATCCAGAACCCGCCCTCGAAGTCGATCTCACACGCGTCATAGCCGCGCTCGCGGAGGGCATCGATCGCGCGGAGCGGGTCGTCGCGGTCGGGAATGCCGGGCAGGCCGACGCGAATTCGTGTCATTTGCGGGAACTCTATGTCGTCCGATGGGCGCCGTAGGGTTTCGGCATGGATCAGCCGACCCGCATCGACCTGCTCGAGCTCGACATCGACCTCCGCCTCGCCGACCTCTGGCGGGAGGCGGCCGACGTGACCGAGTGGAATCTCGAGGTCGTCTCGGCGTTCATGCGGGCCGCGTACGGCAAGGGCTACTGCGACGCCTTCACCGAGGACTCGCCGGGCTCCCTGTGCCACGATCACGGCTACGAGATCCCGGACCGTCGGTCGTCCGTGCGCGCCGCGTAACGCCACCGCAAACGTTGTCGACACCGCAGGGTCCTCGCCGAGGGTATTCTCAGGACGTGGCCAGGAAGCGCTCTCCGGCGCGTCTCGTCATCGCCCTGTCGATCGCGGCGGTGCTCGCCGTGTTCCTCCTCTATACCTCGATCGCGGGTGGTGGAACGCCGTCCGTGAAGCCGAGCGAGCTCGCGGGCAAGACGGGCAAGGTCTCTCTCGTCGGGGAGGTCGTCGGCAAGCCTTCCGGCGACGCGAACGCGGAGGGGCTCCGATTCGAGCTGCGCGATCCCAAGGACGCGGCGAGCACGGCGACAGTGCTCGTCGTCTACAAGGGCAGCGTGCCCGACCTCTTCGCACCCGGCCGGGACCTCGTCGTCGAGGGCGAACTGCGCAACGGGACGTTCATCGCGACGCCCGGGACGATGGTGACGAAGTGCCCGTCGAAGTACACGGCGATCAAGCCGTCTGACCAGTAGTGCGCCGTATTCCCCGGACGGTGCACTGAATGGCCGAGCTCGGCCGGGCGGCGTTGCTCGTTACGCTCGCCCTGTCCCTGTATGCGTGTGTCGTCGGGGCGGCCGCGGCATCGACCAGGCGCCGGCGTCTCGCGCAGTCGGCGAGGAACGCGCTCATCGCGGCTTTCTGGTCGACGCTCGTTGCGTTCGCGGTCCTCGCTGCGGGGTTCCTACGCAACGACTTCTCGCTGGTCTACGTGGCCGAGCACTCGAGCGAGTCGCTCGGTGGGATCTACAAGCTGTCGGCCGTGTGGGGAGGCCAGGAAGGCTCGCTGTTGCTCTGGCTGTTCGTCCTCACCGGCTACGCCGCGCTCGCGGTCTGGGTCAACCGCAACCGCACGCGCGATCTCGTCGTCTGGGTGACGCCCGTCCTCGGCGCGATCGCGTTCGGCTTCTCGTTCCTGCTCGTCGCCGTCGCGACCCCGTTTGCCGTCCAGGCTGCCCCGGTCGACGGAGCCGGCCTCAACCCGAGCCTCCAGAACCCGTACATGATGTCCCACCCGCCGTTCCTCTATCTCGGCTACGTCGGCCTCGCCGTCCCGTTCGCGTTCGCGATGGGGGCGCTGCTCTCCGGGCGGACGGACGAGCGCTGGATCGTGGCCACCCGACGCTGGACGCTGATCGCGTGGACGGCCCTCGGCATCGGCCAGCTCCTCGGGTCCCACTGGGCCTACGTCGAGGTCGGCTGGGGCGGGTTCTACGCCTGGGATCCCGTCGAGAACGCCGCCCTGATGCCGTTCCTCGCCGCAACGGCGTTTCTCCACTCGGTCATGATCCAGGAGAAGCGGGGGATGCTGAAGGTGTGGAACGTGGTGCTCGTGTCGCTCGCGTTCTGCCTCTCGATCTTCGGCACGTTCCTCACCCGCTCCGGTGTCGTGAATTCCATCCACTCGTTCTCACAGAGCGATATCGGGGCGTGGTTCCTCGGCTTCATCGTGATCGCCGTCGTGTTCTCGACCGTGATGATCATCTGGCGACTGCCGCTGCTGCGCTCGACGACGAAGCTCGAGTCGCTCGTCTCCCGCGAGGCCGTGTTCCTCTACAACAACCTGCTTCTCGTCGCCCTCTGCCTGACGATTCTCTGGGGCGTCGTCTGGCCGATCCTCTCGGAGGCCGTCCGCGGCGACTCCGTCGTCGTCGGGAGGCCCTATTTCGACTTCTTCTTCCGCATCTTCGGGCTGCCCCTGCTCCTGTTGATGGGGGTCGGGCCGCTGATTGCGTGGCGGAAGGCGTCGCTGCGAGGCCTCGGCCGGACGTTCTTCGGGCCGGCAGCGGTCGCCGTCGTGACGGGGGTCGTGCTCCTCGTCCTCGGCGCAGGATCCTCGGTCCCGGGCCTGATCGCCTACACCTTCTCGGCGTTCGTGCTCGCAGCGATCGCGCTCGAGTTCATCCGCGGGACGCGCGCCCGCCGGGCGCTCTCGCACGAAGCCTGGCCGATTGCCTTCGCCTCCCTCGTGAGCCGCAATCGGCGGCGCTACGGCGGCTACACGGTGCACGTCGCGATCGTCCTCTTCGCGATCGGCGTCGCCGGAGCGAGTGCGTACGACTCGGTCGTCGAAGGGCGGCTCGCGCGTGGCGAGGCGCTGACGATCTCGGGGTATACGGTTCGGTACCAGGGGTTGCGCGAAACGCAGACGAACCACGCGACCGAGGTGCGCGCGGACCTGCTCGTCAGCAAGAACGGCAAGAGCCTCGGGTCGCTCGAGGCCGGCAAGAACTCCTACAAGATCGCCGGCCCGGAGCCGCAGGTCTCCTCGGAGGTGGGTATCCGCACCAACTACCTCACCGGAGAGGACCTGTTCGTCATCCCCGGCACGATCTACGACGACGGCAGCGTCTACTTCCGGATCTTCGTCAAGCCGCTCGTCAACCTCCTCTGGCTCGCCGGCCTGATCTTCGTTCTCGGCTCGATCATCGCGCTCTGGCCCGATGCGCGGGAGCAGCGGCGGCTCGCCGTCCGCTACGACGAAGCCGGCACCACTGTCCGCGGCCGGTGAGCCTCGCAATCGTCCTTGGTGCGGCTCTCGCAGCCGTCTGCGTCGTGCTGGTCGCTTGGCCGTTTCTGCGCGAGCCCGAGCCCGCCTCGGACGAGCTCGACGAGATGACACCCGAGCGCCTTCACCGGCTCGCGCTCGCGGAGGAGCGGGACCGCGCGCTGTCGGCGCTGAAGGAGCTCGAGGCGGATCATCGTGCGCGTCGAATCAACGACGAGGACTACCGGGCGTCGATCGGCCCCTTGCGCCGCGAGGCCGCGAGCGCCCTGCGGGCTCTCGACGAGAGGAGCGGGAAGGGCTGACGGCAGAGGGAGCGAACCCGGTGCCATGGCCCAGCGAACGGCCCTCGTCGCCGCGCTAGCAGCGCTGCTCCTGCTTGCCGGAACGGCGACGGGCGACCCCGGTTCCGACAAGGCACGAATCGACTCCCAGATCGGCGCGGCGAGGGCGAAGGCCGAGCGCGCGGCCGGTACCGAGAGGCTCCTCACCGGCGAGCTGAGCCGGCTCAGCGCCGAGGCGCGCGCCGCCCAGGGGGCCGTTGCGGTCGAGGAGGCCCGGCTCGCCGCGCTCGAGGCGTCGCTCGCGGCCGAGCAGCGGAAGCTCGCCGGCCTGGAGGAGGAGATCGCGTCCCAGAGCGCCCGGCTCGCCGTGTTGGAGCGGCAATACGGAATCGCGCTGAAGGTGCTCGAGCGCCGGGTGCGGGAGATCTACGAATCCGACGCGCCCGACCTGATCTCGTTCGCGCTCGGCGCGACGTCGTTCAGCGACCTGATGAACCATCTCGATCTCCTCGATCGAATCGGCCGCCAGGACGAGCAGGTCGCCGCGTCGCTCGCGCACGCTCGAGACGAACTCGAGCGAGCGCGCGCGGCCACCGAGCGCGCTCGTCGGGAACGAGAGCGGGCCGTCGCGCTGATCGCCTCCAGCACAGCGGCCCAGCGTGCGACGCTCGATCGTCTCGTGGTCCAACGCGTTGCGCTCTCGACCGCCGAGGGCGCGAAGCAGCGAGCGCTCGCCGGCGCCCGGGAAGATCGAGCGGGCTTCGTCGCTGAAGCCGAGAGCCTCGCGGCCGAGAGCGCGGCGCTCGCAGCCCGGATCGCCGCGGCGCAGGCGGCCGCAGCAGCAGCCGCGACCCCGGTGTATTCCGTGGCAGGGCCTCCGGCGCCGAGCCCCGGAGCGTCGCTTCGCTGGCCGGTCTCGGGCCCGGTCACGAGTGGCTTCGGCACCCGCTGGGGCCGGATGCACGAGGGGATCGACATCGCCGTTCCCTCCGGTACGCCTGTCCACGCCGCGGCTGCCGGGACGGTCGTCTATTCCGGCACGCTCGGCGGATACGGGAACATCGTCGTGATCGACCACGGCAACGGCCTCTCGACGTCGTACGCCCACAACTCGAGCCTGAACGTCGCGCAGGGCGCCTACGTGGGTGTTGGGAGCGTGATCGCGCTCTCGGGCAACACCGGACATTCGACCGGGCCGCACGTCCACTTCGAGGTGCGGGTCAACGGGGCACCCGTGGATCCGACGCGGTACCTGTAGCCGCGGGCGACCCCTGCGACCGGCCGAAGCCGGCCGCCTATGCGGCGTCGGTTGCGGCGGCCGGCAGCGCCTCTGCGGTGACGTAGCGCAGGTCGGGCAGAGCTCGCCACTGCTCCTCGAGACCGAGGCCGTACCCTGCGAAGAGCTCGTCCGGGACCGTGAATCCGACGTAGCGGAGGCCGATGTTCTCGACGAGCCGCCGGTAGGGGCGATCGAGCAGCGTCACCGCCGCGATGCTGGCCGGGTCACGCTCGGCGAGCGTCCGGGTCAGGAAGGCGAGAGTCAGGCCGGTGTCGACGACGTCCTCGACGAGGACGACGTGCCGGCCCTGGATCGGGACGTCGAGGTCCTTGAGCAGCCGAACCCCGCCGCGGCGCCCATCCGTGTACGTGGCCATCTCGACGACGTCCATCGTGTGCAGGATCGGAAGCGCGCGTGAGAGGTCGGCGAGGAACACGGTGCTCGACTTCAGCGGAGCGACGAGCAGGGGCTCGCGACCCGCGTAGTCGGTGGCGAGCTCGCGGCCGAGCTCGGTCACGCGCGCGGCGATCTCGGCAGCCGAGAGGTACACCTCTCCGACGGGGTCGTGTCCTATGAGGCGAGCTTCAGCCGGTATCGCTGGGCGAGGCGCTCGAGGTCGCGCCGGTAGAAGAGCTTGACGTTGACGTCCGGGTACTGCTCGCGCAACTCCCGGAGCTTGCGGTTCTTCCGCGTCACCAGTGACTGCTTCATCACGGTCACCTCGATGTACAGGTTCTCGTCGGGGAGGTAGAAGTCCGGAGTGAACGCCCGCGTGATCCTGCCCTCCTCATCGCGCTCGAGCACGAACGACGTGGGCTCGTACTCCCAGGGGATCCGGTACCAGTCCAGGATTCTGGCGCACTCGAGCTCGATCCGGTTGGCGAACCGCGGGGGCTCCGTTCCGCGGTAGGCCTGGAACCGGTGGTATTCCGACCGCACGACCGGAACGGTACTCCCGCTCTCGGACGGCCCTCTCGACCCGCGGTCCCGGTGTCCCTAGAATCAAGCGATGGCGGACAGCGACGTCAGGAGCCTGTGCATTGCGCACATCTCCGATCTCCACTGTGGCGAGCAGTACTTCGAGCCGACTCTGCTCGAGCGCGCGATCAGCGAGATCAACGAGCTCCGGCCGGACATCGTCATCTGCTCGGGTGACCTGACGACGCTCGGCTTCAAACACGAGTACCAACTTGCTCGGCAATATATGGACAAGATCGAATGCGAGTCGCTCGTGATCATCCCGGGCAACCACGATTCGCGCAACGTCGGGTACGTGCACTTCGAGGAGCTGTTCGGGGATCGCAGCTCGGTCCTCCGCAAGGGTGGCGTGACGATCGTCGCCGTCGACTCGACCGAGCCCGACCTCGACCACGGCCAGATCGGGCGAGGTCGCTACCCGTGGATCGAGCAAGAGTTCGCCGCCGAGCCCGCAGACCTGAAGATCTTCGTTCTCCACCACCACCTGCTTCCGGTCCCGGGGACCGGCCGTGAGCGGAACGTCGTCTACGACGCCGGCGACGTGATCGAGTGCCTGCTCCGATCGGGTGTGCAACTCGTCCTCTCCGGGCACAAGCATGTGCCGTACGCGTGGCGGCTCGAGGACCTGTTCGTCGTCAACACCGGCACGGTCTCGTCGCTGCGCCTGCGGGGCAACACGCGACCCTGTTACAACGTGATCGAGGTCACTGGGAACCACGTCGACATCTGGCGCCGGCACCCGTTCCACGGGCAGGAGCGCATCATCCAGTTCTCGGCCGACACCCTCGAGTACGAGAAGTACACCGGACGCATCGAGTCCGAGGTGAGGACGCGCTCGTGAGAGCGGTCGCCGTGATCGACGGGGAGCACTACGCGCCTGTCGTGCGGGATGCGCTGGCGGAGCTGCCGTACGCGATCGTCGGCTGCGTGATCGTCGGGGGAACGGAGAAGCTCAGGGGTGGGGAGGACTACGGCGTTCCGCTCCACGCCTCGATAGAGGAGGCGGTCGCCGCGTGCGCGCCGGATGTCGTGCTCGACCTCTCCGACGAGCCCGTCCTCGGCCCGCCCGCGCGCCTCCGGCTTGCGGCACGTGCTCTCGTGCTCGGCGTTCCCTACGAGGGCGCGGACTTCCGGCTCGACCCGCCGCGCTTCGAGCCGATCGACACCCCGTCGGTTGCGGTAATCGGAACGGGGAAGCGCGTCGGCAAGACCGCCGTCACCGGTCACGTTGCGAGGGCGCTCGCGCGCGAGCGGAAGGTCGTCGTCGTGGCGATGGGACGTGGCGGTCCGCCCGAACCGGAGCTCGTCGAGATCCGGCCGACGGTGGAAGATCTGTTGCGCATCTCGCGCGCCGGACGACACGCGGCGTCGGATCATCTCGAAACGGCGGCTCTCTCGGGGCTTCCGACGATTGGCTGTCGCCGCTGCGGAGGCGGCCTCGCGGGCGCGGTCGGCACGTCGAACGTCCTCGCCGGCACGCGTCTCGCCGAGAGCCTCGACCCCGACCTCATCGTCCTCGACGGGAGCGGAGCGGCGTTGCCGCCGATCGCCGCCGAGCGCCGGATTCTCGTCGTGGGCGCGAACCAGGATGCCGCCGTCGTCACCGGCTACCTCAATCCGTACCGGGCGCTGCTCGCCGACCTCGTCGTCGTCACGATGGCGGAGGACGGCGTCGTCGAGCACGGTTCGCTTGCCGCTGCAATGAGCACGCTCACCCGACCCGGCGTTCCGGTCGTGCGCGTCGTGCTCCGCCCACGTCCGCTCGAGGACGTCCGCGGCCGTCGGGTGGCGTTTTTCGGCACGGCGCCGCGCGAGCACCACGCGCGCACCGCCGCGCACCTGGAGCGGGTGTACGGGGCCGAGGTAGCACACGTCTCGGGGAGCCTCTCCGATCGGACAGCGCTTGCGGCCGAGATCGCGCGCCTCGACTGCGACGTCATCGTGGTCGAGGTCAAGGCCGCCGCGATCGACGTCGTGGCCGAGGAGGCTGCGCGGAAGGGTATCTCGGTCGTTCTCGCGGGGAACGACGTTCTTCCGCTTCCCGGAGAGGTCGACCTCGACGCGGAGCTGGAGCGGCTGGCGAACGAGGCGATGACCGAAGCGGCGGTGGGCGTGTGAGCGAGCGCCGCTCCCGGTACCTCGCACAGTTGCCACTCGGCGGCGACGAGGGCCCCCCTTGGTCGAAGGGCCTGATGGCGCGGGCCCTCGCCGCGACGGGGCTCGAGCCGACGCGCGCCTACGAGCTCGCGCGACGCGCCGACGCGGACATGGTCGAGCGCGGCTCGCTCGAGCTCGACCTCGATCGCCTGGCGGAAGTCGCTGCCGAGACCCTCGGCGAGGCGGAGGCTACGCGGACGATGCGCCGGTTGCGCCGCCTACAGGCACTGCAGCACCTCGAGCATCCCGTAGTCCTGCTCGTCGGCGGGGCGACCGGCACCGGGAAGTCGACCATCGCGACCGAGGTCACGCATCGGCTCGGGATCACGCGGGTCACCTCCACGGACTTCATCCGGCAGACGATGCGCGCCTTCTTCTCGCGGGAGTTCATGCCGTCGGTTCACTACTCGAGCTTCGAGGCGGAGCTCGCGCTCAGTCGGGCCGACGAGGATCTGTCGGGCGATGCGACGCTGCTCGGCTTCCTCGACCAGACCCGGAATGTCCTCGTCGGCGTCGAGGCGGCGATCCACCGGTCGTTGACGGAGGGCTGGTCGATGGCGCTCGAGGGCGTTCACCTCGTGCCGGGGATGATCGCCATCGAGCGCTCCGACGCGCTGGTCGTGCACTGCGTCATCGCGATCAGCGACGAGCAGGCGCACCGGAGCCACTTCTGGGTGCGCGACGCGGCGACTGACGGGTTGCGACCCCTCGAGAAGTACCTCGAGGGTATGACCGAGATCCGCATGATCCAGGACGTTCTCGTCGAGCGTGCGCGGCGCTGCGACGTCCCCGTGATCGAGAACGTCGACCTCGACGACGCGATCGGCGACGTTCTCGACCTCGTCCTGACCGGGGCCGAGCGGTTGGCCCGCGTCTAGCACGCCGGAGGAAGGGGGAGACTTCAGTCTCTCCTCGGGGGTGTCGCCATGAGGTGCCCGACACCTCATAGCTAGACTCCCGCCATGGTCACCGAAGGCGATGTCATCGAGGCGCTCCACGGCGTCGAGGATCCGGAGCTCGGCATGGACATCGTCGAGATCGGTCTCTTCTACGAGGCCGAGATCGAGGGCCCGAACGTCAAGATCATCCACTCGCTCACGTCGATGGGGTGCCCGGCCGGCCCGATGATCCAGGAAGGGATCCACGATGCCGTGGCGGCGTTGCCCGGCGTCGACAAGGTCGAGGTGGAACTCACGTTCGACCCTCCGTGGACTCCGGACAGGATGTCGGAAGACGCGAAGTTCATCCTCGGTTTCGGCTGAACCGAAACCCAGAGGTGGGTGAGGCTTCCGCCTCATCCACGGCTCTACGACTTCGGCGGAACCGGTGCCCGGGGCTTGGCTCCTGCCGAGGGCGCCGGCGTGTAGGCGCAGATCGCGTACCCCGCGAGGCACTTCTTGTCGCCCGCGGGCCGCGCCTTGATGTGGCGACGACGAGTGCCGCCAAGTGCGAGGGCTCGGGAGAGACGATCGCGCATTGGTCCGGATACGCCGCCGAGCCGTCGAATCCCGCCCGCTGACCCAGGATCTGGCCGCCCGGCACGGAACCTAGGCCCATGGATCCGGACAGTGGAGGACGGCAGTTGTGACCGCCGCCGAGCTCGGCGAGCTCGCGACCGAGCTCGGTCTCGACGTCGTCGGCGCAGCTCCGGCGGCGGCCTACGAGGAGACGGAGGAGGCGATCCTCGAGCGGCGCGCGCAAGGGCTGTTCGCGGACATGAAGTTCACGATGGCGCAGCCCGACGTCTCCTGCCATCCGGAGGCGATGCTCGACGGAGAGGCGCGAACCGTCGTCTCGGCTGCGCTCTGCTACTGGGTCGACGGGCCCGAGCCGGCCGCCGGCGACGGGCGGTTGCCGCGGTACGCGTGGCGCGACCACTACGCGCTGCTCCGACGCCGGCTGGACGAGCTCGGGCAGCGTCTCGGCGGTCGCTACCGTGTCCTCGTCGACGCCAACCAGCACGTCGACCGGGAGGGCGCGCGCCGCGCGGGCATCGGTTTCTACGGGAAGAACACGATGCTGATCACGCGCGAGCACGGCTCGTGGGTCGTGCTCGGGACGCTCGTGACCGACGTCGAGATCGCTGCCTCTCAGCCCCTCGACCTCGACTGCGGCCGCTGTACGCTCTGCATCGACGCATGCCCGACGGGTGCGCTCGACGTTCCGGGCGTGCTCGACTCGAGCCTCTGCCTCTCCTACTGGACGCAGGCTCCCGCCCCGGTGCCCGAGCCGTTCCGTGAGGATCTCGGGGCCTCCGTCTACGGCTGTGACATCTGTCAGGACGTCTGCCCGTGGAACCGTGGCGTCGAGAAGCGGCGCTCCGGCGAGCCTCTCCCCTCCGACTCGGCGCCGAGCGTCTCACTCGCCGACTGGCTGACCCGCGACGGGGCCGATCTCGTGGCCGACTTCGACCGGCTCTACGTGCCACGAAACGACGCACGCTGGCTGCGGCGCAACGCGCTCATTGCGCTCGGGAACGTCGGCGGCAGCGAGGCGCTCGCCGACGTCGAGCGCTTCAGGGCATCGGACGACCCGATCCTGGCCGAGACGGCCGCTTGGGCCGGGAGGCGCATCGCGGGGCGTGCCTCGTGACGCCGACCCGCCTCGACGTGCTCGTCCACGAGCTCCGGAGCCCGGTCGCCGCGCTCGTGGCGATCGCCGAGGCATACCCCGGAGCCGACGAGTCCACTCGACGCCGGCTGCTCGAGCTCGCGAGCGCTGCCGTTGTGAGCCTCGACAGACTCATTGCGGTCGGCTTCGACTCGGCGCCGAGTCGGATCGACGCCGGGGTGCTCGCCCGCGAGGCGGCGGAGACCGCGGCCGTCAGAGGAGCCCCGGTCGTCGCCGAGACCGAGCAGGGCCTGATCGTGGTCGGTCGCGCAGACAGGTTGCGGCAGGCACTCGACAACCTCGTCGGGAACGCAGTCGGTCACTCGCCGGCCGGCTCGGACGTCACGGTTCTCGCACACAGGAGCGGGCGCTCCATCGTCATCGCGGTGCGCGACGAGGGCGAGGGGCTCGAGCCGGGCGACCTCGAGCGGATCTTCGAGCCGGGTGTCCGGCTGACGAGCGCCCGGCCGGGCTCAGGGCTCGGGCTCGCGGTCGTGCGCGAGGTCGCTCTCGAGCACGGGGGAGAGGTCGCCGTCGAATCGAGCCCGGGCGGGGGCTCGACGTTCAGGCTGGTGTTGCCGGGCGCTTCCGACGGACCGTGACGCCGAGCTCGGCCTGCAACTCCTTCGCCCGTGCCGCGACGCTCGCCCGCATGTCGGCCGGTTCGAGCACGATCGTCTCGCCGTTGTCGGCGAGCACCTCCGAGAGCAGCCACTCGTCCGTCTTGAAGAGGATCTCCGAGAGGGCCGATTTGTCCGTCAGGGCACGGGCCCCGCGCTCGAGCTTCCACTGCGCAACCGCCGATGAGTGCCAGAGCCGGGCGATCCGCTGCTCGTGGAGATAGAGGGGGTCGAAGCCGTCCCGCGGCTCGAACGACTCGTCCGTCAGCGTCGCCGACCGCATCCGGTCGAGTCGATACGTGCGCGGCCCCTTGGCCGTTCGATCCCATGTGTGGACCCGCCAGACGGGCAGCTCTCGCTCGAAGGAGTACGGCTCGACGGAGCGCTTCGTGGGGTTCTCGTCGCCCTCCTTGAGGTACTCGATCTCGACGACGAGGCGCTTCTCGACCGCGTCTGAGAGCGTGCGCACGAGCTGCTCCTCGACGTCCTCGGCATCGCCGCTCGGGGCCCGCGGCAGGTCGAACTGGCCGAATGTCTCCTCGAGCTTCTTCCGCACCCGATCGAGCGGCGTGTGGGCCTCGGCCGCGATCGTGGGGCCGACATAGTCGATGGCGAGGCGGATGGCCCGCGCCTCGAGCGGCGTCAGCTTCGGCGGCCGCCGGAAGACGTCGCCGTAGAGCTCCTTGTCGACCCTGACAATCCCCTCCTCCTCGTCCACCTCGGCGTAGACCGTGTAGCAGCCGCCGCCGAAGTTGACGAGGTTGAGAAGCGAGAGCGTCTCCTGGAGCTCCTCACGGGGGATCGAGAATCGCGCCGCGAGATCGTCGGCGACGAGCCGCGCGTCCCGTCCCTCGCCGCAGGCGGAGAGGACGTGGGCGAGGAGCGCCTGCAGGACACCGAACCGTTCGGGCGCGATCGGCCCGACGGGGCGGTCGCCGCGCTCGGTCGAGACCTCGATGCGTCGCTCACGAGCGAGAACCGGGCTCTCTCCCTGATGGCCCTCGCGGAGCCGGGCGAGACCGTCCGAGACCGCATCGCGAAGCGCCTTGGGTGCGAGGGGGACGGCGCGGCCGTTCTGTCGCAAGACCCAGCCTGCGAGGGGCTCGATGCTCGCGAAGTCCGTCTCGAAGACGCCGTCCGTGAGGACGCCCGCGTCGGCGAGCGTGCGGTGCACCCACCAGGCAGTGTCGCCCTGAACCGCGATCTTCGCCCTGCCGACGGTGTCGCCGATCTGCCAGGGGCGGGGGACGCGGTGCGCCTCGACGTCGAACTCGGATGGCAGGCGAAAATCGCGCTCGCGGCGCGTCGCGAAGCGGATGTCGCTGCGGATGCGCGAGACGCGGAAGGTCCTCACGGCGGCGCGGTGGAGATCCTGCCCGACGACGTACCAAATGCCCTCGTCGAGGCGGAGCGCGTACGGGTTGAGTGCCCGCTCACCGACCTTGTCACGCTGTGGCGACCAGTAGGAGAACTTGATCGTGCGCTGCTTGGAGATCGCCGACTCCAGCTTCGAGAGCCGGCCCGCGAGCTCCGGCGAGTAGTCCGGCGCGCTCACCCGCACGCGCTCCGCGGTGTCCGTGCGGGCCTCGTGGAATCCGGGCCGGCCCAGTGCGAGGTTCTGGAGCGCGAGCCGGAGCGGCTCGGCGTAGGCGAACTTGCCGTCGAGGTAGAACAGGGCCGTCTGCAGGGCCGCGAGCTCGTCGTCCTTGAGGTCGAGCCGGTCGAGGAAGTAGTTCTCCGAGCGGAGCGTGTACAGCTCTTCACCCGTGAATTCGTCGCGGTGGGAGTGAAGCGGAACGCCGAGTGCGGTCAGCTCCGCCCGGTCGGAGTAGAACCGGCGTGCGAACGCCTCGTCGGACATCTCCGAGTAGCCCTCGACGTTCCCCTTGACGTCACGGGCGGTCAGCGGGCGGCGCTCGGCCATCAGAAAGGCGACGAGCGAGAGCTGACGGATGAGCTTGTCGGTGTCGTGGGACATCGTTCTGCGAGCTTACAGCCCGGATGATGGGACGTGGCGTACGGGGGAATGGCTGAGGCTTCAGCCTCACCCGCTCGCCCACACACCCGTTCGCCCGGTGACGTTCGGCGGCTATCGGCGGCTTACGCCGCGAGCGAGGTACGCGCTTCGAGGTGCTGGTGCGACGGGCAGTAGTCGCGGCCCGGCAGCGGGGTGCGCTGGCAGGCCTTGCCCTTGCGGGTCGTCGCCTTGCACCGTGCGATGCCGCCGTCGAACGCGCCGGCCTCGATCTGCTGCTCCACGAAGGCGATCGCCGCGCCGACCCCCTCGCGCACGGCCCAGGCGACCTGCGCCTGCGCGGTGATCGGGAAGTAGCGCCGGATGTCCTGGAACAACGCCCTGTCGGGACGCGCGAAGTACTGTGGGTCTGCCGCGAGGCGTGACATCGTGAGCTCGCACTCCTCGAGCACCGCCCGGCGAGACTCGAGACGCGTGTGGCGATCGGTATACGGGTCGATCAGATCCTTGATCGAGCGATAGATCGCTCGCGAGTATTGATACATGCAGGACTGTAAATAGACGACGTGATCTTCCATCGGTCGTGATCTCGCTTCTGTGAAAAAGGGAACAATAGGCCAGAAACGGGCAAGAAACGCGCGCCGCTGCGCTGAGTGTAGCCGGTTTGCCTCCGTGTTACAAACTCGGCACGATAATTGCCCCAAGAGACAACGAATCTCAGGAACTGATGCGCTCCGTGCGAGCGCCACGCTGCACGGTCTTGGCGACGCGGAGATGGCTCGCAGCCTCGGGCTCGCTCTGGTACGAACCGGTGAACACCATCCAGTAGCCGGGGTGGAGGCTCGAGAATCGTGAGGAATCGAGCACCCCGACGTTCTCGAGGCCCCGCCGCCGCGCGTTCGCCGCGCGCGCGACGGCGGCGTCACGGCCCTCGACCTTCGGAACCGAGACGAGCACGATCGTCCAGCCCTTCTTCTCCACCGGCCACTGCGCGAGGGAGGCGGTCGTCGCGGTCGCGGCCGGCTCCTTCGCGGGCTGGCTGCCGCCCGTCGCGGTCGCGATCGCCGTTGCCGTCGCCGTCTCGCGGGAGAGCCCGATCGCGAGCGCTGCGCCCCCGATCGCGACGGCGGCCGCGACCGCGAGCACGAGCGACGTCTTGCGGCGGTCGGGTGGCAACGGGCCGACGCGTGACGCGACGGGAAGTCGTAGCCCGCACTCGAGGCAGTACTCCTGGGCGGCGGCCACGGCACCGCCACAGCGCGGGCAGCCCGTCATCCGGCTGCTCCGGCCTCCGCGGGCTCGTCGATCAGCGACGTACCGCAGCTCGGGCAGAAGCGCGCGCCGATCAGAAGGGGTGCGCCACACGCGCAGATCGCGCCGCCCTGGCGCCGCAGCCCACGCGCCCCCTGGAGCAGCGCGTCGATCTCGCTCGCGCGCGCCTCGATCGCGACGAGCTCCGCGCAGCGCTCGACGATGAGCGTCTCGTTGAAGTGGTCGCGCCGGTACATCTCGAGCGTCAGCCCTCCGAGCTCGCGGAGGCGCTCGTCCCGGAGAATGAGCAGCGCCCTCCGCTCGCGCCGGAGATCGCTCGCGGTCGGAGCGGCAGGCTTGCTGGAGAAGAGCCCCACCCGGAGAGGATAGCCGGGCGGCAGGTCGCCGCCCGGGGCCTCGGGCGGCGACCTGCCCCGCCTGCGCACGTCGCGAGGCGTTCGGCCCTACGCGCCGACGCCCCCGACGAGCACGTACTTGACGTCGACGTACTCGTCGATCCCGAAAGCGCCTCCCTCGCGGCCGTAGCCCGACTCCTTGACGCCACCGAACGGTGCGTTCGCGGCGCTGATGATCCCGGAGTTCGCACCGATGATTCCGTACTCGAGCTTCTCGGCGACCCGCAGCAGCCGTGCGTAGTCCCGCGTGTGGAAGTAGGCGGCCAGACCGTAGATCGAGTCGTTCGCGACGCGGATCGCCTCCTCCTCGGTCTCGAAGCGTGTGATCCCCGCGACCGGCCCGAACGTCTCCTCGGTCGAGATCAGCATGTCGCGTGTAACGCCCTCGAGCACGGTCGGCGCAAAGAACGAGCCCCCCGCGAAGGCGTCGCCCCGGAGGCGCTCGCCGCCGACGACGAGTCGCGCGCCGCGCGCGACCGCGTCCTGGACGTGCTCGTCTGCCTTGTCGACAGCACGGTCGTCGATGAGCGGCCCGATCGTGACGCCGTCTTCGGTGCCGTGCCCGACGACCATCTTCGTGACCTTCTCGGCGAGCTTCGCGACGACATCGTCGTAGACCCCGGCCTGAACGTACGTGCGGTTCGCGCAGACGCAGGTCTGGCCGGCGTTGCGGAACTTGGACGCGATCAACCCGTCGACGGCCTCGTCGAGATCCGCGTCGTCGAAGATCACGTACGGTGCGTGGCCGCCGAGTTCGAGCGAGAGGCGCTTGACCTGGTCGGCCGAGGCTCGGATCAGCTCCTTGCCGACCTCCGTCGAGCCGGTGAACGAGATCTTCCGGACGCGTGCGTCAGAGAACAGCTCCTGGGCGACCATTCCCGACGAGCGTGACGTGATCAGGTTGACGACCCCGGGCGGTGTCCCGGCATCCTCGATCGCACGAAGGATCAGCGCGGCCGTCAGAGGTGTTGCGCTGGCGGGCTTGACCACGCTCGTGCAGCCCGCAGCCATCGCAGGGCCGAGCTTGCGGGTCATCATCGCCGCGGGGAAGTTCCACGGGGTGATCGCCGCCGTCACACCGACCGGCTGTCGCAGCACGAGGACGCGGCTCGTGGGGTTCATCGGCGGGACGATCTGGCCGTACACGCGCTCCGCCTCTCCTCCGAACCACTCGAGGAAGCTCGCGGCATAGTCGACTTCGCCCGCCGCCTCGGCGAGCGGCTTCCCCTGCTCCGAGGTCATCACGAGGGCGATCGTGTCACGGCGCTCGCGAATCAGATCGGCTGCGCGCCGAAGAATGCGCGCACGGTGAAGCGCGGGCAGCGTCTTCCATTCCTCGAGCGCACCCGCTGCCGCCTCGATCGCCGCCCGCACGTCGGTCGCGCCGGCGTCGGGGACCGAGCCCACGAGGTCGCCGTTTGCCGGGTCGGTGACGTCGAAGCGACCGCCGCCCGCCGCCTCAACCCATTCTCCGCCGATCAGGAGCCGTTCCTCGACCCCGGTTGCCGCTGCAGCCATGGTGACTCTCCTTGTCCGTTGCCGTCACGGACACGTTAGAGGATCGTCCCCGCCTGGAGACATCCGTCGCGTCGGGGGTGGAGTGGTACGGTGGCGGTTGTGGCAGGCGCGGTAATCATCGACGCGATCCGATCGCCGATCGGTCGCAGGAACGGCACGCTCGCGACGGTGCGTGCTGACGATCTCGCAGCCGAGGTCATGAACGGGTTGATCGGCAGGATCGGCATCGATCCGGCCGAGGTCGAAGACGTGCAGATGGGCTGCGTCTCGCAGGTCGGCGAGCAGGCGTTCAACGTGGGCCGGATCGCAGCCCTCGTCGCCGGATGGCCCGAGACGGTCGCCGCAACGACCGTCGATCGGCAGTGTGGCTCGTCGATGCAGGCCGCGTTCAACGCGACTGCAACGATCCAGGCAGGTCACCTCGACGTCGTCGTGGCTGCCGGCGTCGAGTCCATGTCGCGGGTGCCGATGGGATCGAACCTCGGCCCCGACGGGTGGGCCGGGCTCAATCCGAAGCTCGGGGATCGCTGGCCGATCGTGCCTCAGGGCATCTCGGCCGAGGAGATTGCCCGCGAATGGAAGATCTCGCGGGACGACCTCGACGCGTACTCGCTCGAGTCGCACCGCCGGGCGTTGGCGGCGATCGACGGCGGACGATTCGTCGGGGAGATCGTCCCGATCACACTCGAGGACGGGAGCCAGTTCGCCGTCGACGAGGCGCCACGCCGCGACACGTCGGCCGAGCGACTTGCCGCCCTGAATCCCGTCTTCCGTGAGGGCGGCGTCGTCACCGCAGGGAACTCGAGCCAGATCGTCGACGGCGCAGCGGCGATGCTCGTCACGAGCGAAGCTGCTGCTGCCCGCCTGCAGCTGACGCCGCGAGGGCGCTTCGTCTCCTTCGGCGTTGCAGGCGTCGACCCGTACCGGATGCTGCACGGCAATCCGCAGGCCTGCGAGCAGGCGCTCCGGCGCGCCGGGCTCGACTGGGACGACATGGCCGTGATCGAGATCAACGAGGCCTTTGCGTCGGTCGTGCTCCAGACACTCGCCGACACGGGGCTCCACGAGCGCTGGGCTGCCGGGGACGTCAATCCGAACGGCGGCGGCATCTCACTCGGCCACCCACTCGGAGCGACGGGCGCCCGGATCACGGCCACGCTCCTCGCCGAGCTCGACAACCGGAGCGCGCAGTACGGCCTCGCGACCATGTGCATCGGGCAGGGCCAGGCGATCGCAGCGGTCGTCGAGCGCATCTCGTAGGGCCGGACCTGTCCGGCCAGCGGCCGCCCGCGGCTACGGGCGGACGAGGGTTCGCTCGACGTCCGAGCTGACCGCGCCCGCGATGTCGATGAATGCGCGGGCTGCGGGTGAGCGATGCCGGTCGCGGTGCCAGACGACCGAGATCGCGCGATCGGGAACCGGCGGGTCGATCGCCACGGCGCGCACCCGGTCGTCGCCGGGGATCACGGCGAGGAGCGGCACGAGCGCGACGCCGAACTCGGCCGCGACGAGACCCTGGAGCGTGCCGTTGTCGTCGGACCGGAAGCCGTACTCGACGGCGTGACCTGCGCTCCTCAGGATCTCTTCCGCCTCGAGCCCACTCGAGCACGTGCTCGAGCCGATCAGCGTGAGACCGTCGAGATCGTTGAGCGAGCAGGAGCCCTGCTGCGCCATCGGATGCCAAGCGGGGAGGAGGAAGACGTAGGGGTCGCGCATCAGCTCGAGTGAGTCGAACGGCCCGTCGGGGAGCGGTGCCGAGGCGAATGCGAGGTCCAGGCGGCCGCTTTCGACCTCGGCGTAGAGCTCTGGATCGGTGGAGGACTCCGAGAGCCCGATCTCGATCGCCGGCCAGTCGGTCCGGAACCGGCGCATGACCTCGGGGAGCACGCGCGAGCCGATGCTCTGGTACGTCCCGACGCGCAGTGAGCCGGTCTCGCCTGCGCGCAGAGCGAGCATGTCCGCCCGGGCCGCGGCGAGCCGGTTGACGACCGCCTCGGCGTGACGGAGCAGCAGCGTCCCCGCCTCGGTCATCGAGATCGCGCGCGGGCCGCCGGGCCGCTCGACGAGCCGCTCTCCGACGATGCGCTCGAGCGCCGCGATCTGCTGGCTGATCGCCGACTGCGTGTACCCGAGCTCCACTGCCGCGCGCCCGAACGACCCCGTGCGGGCGACCGCTTCAAGCGCGGCGAAGTGCCGGACCTCGACACCGAGCCACGTGTCCTGGAGATGAGTATCAGTCTGGGTAATAGATGTCATGAAAACATCGACTTGTGCTGATAGTACCTGCTCAGCGAGGATGCAATCACGGAAATTCGTCAGCACAGGAGAGTGGAGCAATGGAAATCGCACTGATCGTCTTCTTGGTACTCGTCACCGTCGGAGCCGTCCTCGTGGGTAAGGATTCACGGATCGACGAGGCGTCTCGCCGGCGCCGCTACCTCGGCTGAGAGGCGAGCCTCCGAAGGCGGAGCGTGGCGACTCGGGGGCAGTTCGACGCGCCCTGCCTCGCCGAGGGACACCGGAATGTTCGGACGCAGGAGCGGCCGCGGCTTCTCTCCCTACGGCTGCGTCGTCACGACGCCGCGCTCGTCGGGCAAGCGTCCTGCGAGAAGGCGTAGGACAGGCGGCACGAGCAAGGTCGTCAGAACCGACATGCCGACGACGACGGCGAACACCCGCTCGCCGATCACTCCACTCACCTGCCCGATCCCGGCGACGATGATCCCGACCTCGCCACGAGGGATCATGCCGGCCCCGACAAAAGCTGCTTCGGGCCTCCCGAGGCTCAGTGCGCCGAGCCAGGCGCCGACGAACTTCGTCGCGGCGGCGAGTGCCGTCACTCCCACGAGGAGCAGGATCGTCCCGGGCTCCGCCAGCGCGCCGAGGTCGATCTGCATGCCGATCACGACGAAGAAGAACGGCGGGAAGAACGCGTAGAGAGGAGCCACCTCTTCCTCGACCGGATGCTGATCCTTCGTCTCGGCCACCATCATGCCGGCGAGGAAGGCTCCGATGATGGCCGCGAGGCCGATCTCCGCCGCGAGCGCTGCGAGCCCGAGGCAGAGGATGACAGCCGGCAACAGCGGCGACTCCGAGAACCGTGGAGCCGCCAACGTGCCGGGCCACCTGCGCATTGCGGCGGTGCCGCCGAGCGCAAAGAAGGCAACGAACGACACGCTGAGCGCGACGACCAGCACGAGCGCGGCGACGTCGGTGCCGCCTCCGCTCGCGACGCCGACGGCGACGGCAAGGATGAGCATTGCCATGATGTCGTCAACGACCGCAGCGCCGATGATCGTGCGTCCGGCGCGCGAGGTCAGCACACCGAGCTCGATCAGCACGGCGGAGGTGATGCCGACGCTCGTGGCGACGAGGGCGGCGCCGAGGAACATGCTCGTGCTCGTGCTCTCGCCGAGGGCGAGACCGAGCCCGAAGCCGCCTGCGAACGGGATGGCGACACCGAGAACGCCGGTGGCCAGCGCGCTCGAGCCGACGTCACGAAGCTCGCTGATGCGGGTCTCGAGGCCAACCCAGAACAGAAGGAAGACGACCCCGAGCTCCGCAAAGACCTGGAGTATCTCGGTGAGATCGACAAGCCCGAGCACCGCCGGGCCGACGAGGACTCCGGCCAGGATCTCACCGATGATCGTCGGCTGCCCGAGCCGCTTGAAGATCTCGTCGCCGACCTTCGCGGCCACCAGGACGATGAAGAGATCGACGAGCGCATCGGCGCCCGGTGCCGCCGCGAGCGGCATCATCGTGGCTCGTGGATTGACAAGTCAGACGGGTGGATCGCGCCGGAGTCCATCCGTTGAGACGCTACTCGATTGGTGTCGATCCCCGTCGACATGGAGCCGTGCAGCGGGTCGTGTCGATCGAGCGACGCCGCTGCTCTATTCGGTGCGCTTCCCGGTCGAGTCGAGCCGTGCGTGGCAGAGATCCGCGAGCGAGAGGATCCCGACGAATCGCGCCGACTTGCCCGTGCCCTCGACGACGGGAAGAGCGGGCTCACCCGTGTGAATGAACCTCTCGGCAGCATGGGTCTGGCTCTCGTCCTGGTCGAGCGGCTCGACGGCTCTCGAGAAGCTTCGCACGGGCTCGTCCCGGACGCGCATGAGGCTCCGTTCGAGGATGTCCTGGTCGTCCGGGAGAAACGATGTGTGGCGGAGCTCGCTGAGGTATCGCGGAAAGACAGCGCGCAACACGTCGGCGAGCGTGAGAACACCGACCAGGCGCCGGTCGGCCGCGAGGACGGCGATCGCCGGTGTACCGGCAGCAAGAAGAGCGGCCGATCCTTCCCCGAAGGTCGCCGTCTCGGGCACCGAGACATCGACGAGGTGAAGCCTGTGGATCTCCATCAGAGCTGGAAGGCGAGGAGGTAGGCGGAGGCGATGACGAGCGACAATAGCGTTACCGGGAGCCCTACGGCAAGGAAGCGGAGAAAGGAGATGCGCTGGCCGGCCCGTTCGAGCACGCCCGTCGCCGCCACGTTCGCGGCGGCCGCGATCAGCGTGGCGTTTCCGCCGAAGCAGGCGCCGAGCGACAGCGACCACCAGAGGCCTTCGTGGAACTCGTCTCCCTGGATCTGATCGACGACCGGGATCATCGCGGTCGTGAACGGGATGTTGTCGACGAGCGCCGATCCGGCGGCAGCGCCCCAGAGGATCACCATCCCCTGCGTCGTCCTCGAATCGCCCGTCAGGTCGGCGAGCCAGTCGGCGACGTCGCCGACGACGCCCCGCTCGACGAGAGCGCCGACCATCACGAAGAGCCCGACGAAGAAGAAGATCGTCGCCCACTCCACGCGTTCGAGTGCCTTCTCGACGTCGTCTGCTGCGACGAACAGCATCACGGTTGCGCCCGTGAGCGCCACGACCGCGGGCTCGAGGTGCAGAGGGGCATGAAGGAAGAAGGCAAGGATCGTTCCCACCAGCACCGCGAGCGTGCGCTTCACGCGCTTCGCGTGTCGCAGGTCGCGGGCCGCGTCGAGTCGTTGGATCTCGTCGATGCGCGCCGGGTCCACGACCAGTGAACGTCTGAATGCCAGCGCGAGCACCGCCGTGACCGTGACGAGGGTCAAGGCCGCCACCGGGGCCAGATTGACGATGAAGGCGTTGAACGAGAGTTGCTCCACGTGCGATCCGATCAGGATGTTCGGGGGGTCACCGATCAACGTTGCCGTGCCGCCGACGTTGCTGGCGATCACCTCCGTGAGCACGAGGGGGGTTGCCGAGACGCGCAGGACGTCGGCGATCAGGAGCGTGATCGGCACGACGATCAGGATCGCTGTCAGATTGTCCAGAAATGCCGAGAGGATGCCCGTCATCCCCGCGAGCAGGAACAGCAGCGCGATCGGGTTTCCGCGCGAGAGCTGTGCGACACGCAACGCGAGATAGGTGAAGATCCCCGTCGGTTCGACGAGCGCGACGATGACCATCATTCCCGCGAGGAGACCGAGCGTGCCGAAGTCGATCGAGGCGATCGCCTGTTCCTGATCGAGGATCCCGAGGAGGAGCATCAGCGCCGCTCCGGCGAATGCGACCTTTGTGCGGTGAGTCCACTCGAACGCGATCACGGCGAGGGCCCCGACGAAGATGACCACTGCGACTGCGTTCACTCCGCGAGCCTAGTCGATGGCTTGCGGGAGGCACGCGATCGACCCTGGCCGCAGACACCAATCCCAACGCCGATAGGATTGGTTGATGTCTCCCTGGGCCGCCCGAACGATCACATGAGCATCGTTCTCCAGTTCGTCATTCTCATTTCAGGGCTGGCTGTCGCGATCGTGGCGAGCGATGTGGCGGTCGGCTATACCCGCACGATCGCTGCGACGCTCGGGGCTCCCACCTTTCTCGTCGGCGTTGTGCTCGTCTCGATCGGCACCGATCTCCCCGAGATCGCGAACTCGATCGCCTCGCACCTCCAGGACGAGGCCGACGTGAACGTCGGGGACTCGGTCGGCTCGACGTTGACCCAGTACACCTTCGTCCTCGGTCTCTTCCCGCTGATCGTCGCGATGATCGCGATCTCACGGCGACAGGTGGGGGTCGTGACGCTACTCACGGCAGTCGGGCTCGGCCTCACGGCTCTGCTGGCATCCGACGGCTACCTCTCCCGGCTCGACGGTTTCGTGCTGGTCATGTCCTGGGTCGTCTCCATCGCGATCGTCGCGAAGACCGTGGGGGGTGGGGAGGTGGACGACCCTCCGGACGTCCGGATCTCCGGCATCTGGAAGCAGGTTCCGATCGTGCTCGGCACTCTCGTGGTCGTCGGGTTCGGCGCAACCTTCGCCGTTCGGGCGCTCGTCAAGATCGCGGAGGAGCTGGGCGTCCCCGAGTTCATTCTCGCGTTCTTCGGGGCATCGCTCGGCACGTCCGCTCCCGAGATCGCCGTCGATCTGACGGCACTCGCCCGTGGCGCGCCCGGCATCGCGCTGGGCGACGCGCTCGGGAGCTCGCTCGTCGATGCCACCCTCTCGATCGGAATCGGCCCGCTGGTCGCTCCGGCGGGTGTCACGGCCAGGCTCGCTGTCATCGGGTCGCTCTATGCCCTGGCGGCGATCCTGCTCGTCGGGGCGGTGCTCGTCTGGCGCCGTCGGCACGACTGGAAGAGCGCCGCCGTGTGCATGGCGGCGTACCTCCTCGCCTACGCGGTCGTCATCGGGCTCGGTTGATCGTCGTCGCCGAGGCGGCGCTCGAGCCAGTTCGCCCCGAGGGTGTCCGTGAGCCCGTGCGCGATGATCGACGCCAGCACCGTGAACGACGCGATGTCGAAGACCAGTGACCGGTTTGCCTCGGACGAGCTCAGCACGAGCAGCGCGAAGAGCATCGACGCGACGCCTTTGGGGCCGAACCACGCAATGAAGAGCTTGTTCGGCAGCCGCTCCTTGACACGTACGAACGAGATCGTGACGGCGACCGGGCGAGCAACGAACAGCGCGAAGCCGATGAACGCGAGCAGTCGACCGGTGCTCCCGCTCCATCCGGTCGCCACGATCAGGGCACCGAAGACCGTGAACGTGATCACCTGGAGGAGCGTCGACACGCTCTCGTTGAACTCCGAGAAGGCGTCGGGCATCTCGTGGCGCGCGACGGCGAGCGCGATGCCACAGACGAACGTGGCTATCAGCCCGTTACCGAAGGTCAGGTCTGCGACCCCGTACGCGAGGCACGCAATCGAGAAGGCGTAGATCCCTTCGTACTTCGCCTGCACACCGCCGGGAAGGCGTGGAATCAGAGCCGCGCCCGCGAGCGCGAGTGCGATTCCCACACACGCACCGAAGAGCGCCTCGCCGACGAGTCCCGCTGCCTCGTTCCCGGGGCTCGCAGCACCGGTTGCAAGCGCCAGGAAGAAGAGGACGAACGGGAGAGCGAGGCCGTCGTTCAGACCCGACTCGAGATTGAGCGTGTGCCTGATCGTGTCGGGGATACGCTCAGAGGTCACGACGGCGGAAGTGACGACGGGGTCGGTGGGTGACAGAACCGCGCCGACGAGGAATGCCTCTTGCCAGGACAGCGTCGGGAAGAGGAGATGCGCGGCCACGGCGAGGAGGGCCAGGGTGATCGGCATCGCTATCACGAGCGCCAGCGCCGCCGGTCCCCAGTGGTGGCGCAGGAGCTCGGCCTCGACGAGCAGGCCATCCGAGAACAGCGTCAGGATCAGGGCGATCTCGATGATGTAGAGGACGGTCTTCGACGTTGGATCGACGGAGATGGCGCCCAGCTCCGACAGGACGATGCCCGCGCCCACCGAGAGGACCGAGATCGAGAGCACCGTTCCCTGGAGCCAGCTCGAGAGGGCAGCGGCTCCGAACAGGAGCGCACCGAAAAGGAGAAGAGCCTCTGCGAAGCCAAGGTCCACGCGCGCGACTCTACTTGTCGCGATAGGGCGACGCTGATCGTGACGGCGCCGTGCTCGCCTGGCCTGTTGGAACCGCATTGAGCTCGTGCTGCGACGCGACGCTTACAGATTCCTTACGCACGTCTCACGGGGGGCACACCGCCGGCGTCGATACTCTCGAAGGTATGCGCCTCCTGGCACTGATCATGATCGGCCTCGGCGGCATCGCGACAACCGCGTCAGCCGGTAAGGCGCCGAGCGGCACGTTCGAGACCAAGGACGCGCGTGGATCCGTGCAGATCGTGGGTGAGCGCGTGATCCTCGGTCACATCGACAAGGGCTCGCTTCGGATCGTCGACCTGACTCCTGCCGATCAGTGGAGCCCCTGGGTGAACGGCGTTCCACGCGGCAAGGTCGTCTGGCTCAAGGGAAAGAACATCTCCTTCCGGATCTCGGCCGGGCGATACAGGATCGCGGCATTCGGCGAGGGCATCTCGGTGTCGGCGCGCGGCACCGGCACGACGATCCTCAATGGTGACCCCGACGCCGTCGGTGAGACGGGCTCGTTCCGGGTCGGCGACGCGCCGTTCATCTCGGTGCCCGACGAGACAACAAGAATCACGTTCGGCATGGACGAGACGACGACGTCGTCGTCTCGATCCGGCAAGATCCAGTAATGAGCAACGCGAAGACGATCCTCGTCGTCGAGGACGAAGCGGCGATCGCCTCGTTCGTCACGCTCTACCTCAAGAACGCCGGGTATGTCGTCAAGACGGTCGGGACCGGTGGCGCGGCGCTGAACGCGATCGCGGCCGAAGTTCCGGCTTTGATCATCCTCGACCTGAACCTGCCGGACATGGACGGCATCGAGATCTGCCGCCGCGTGCGCAAGGGATCGGATGTGCCGATCCTGATGCTGACCGCGAGGGACGAGGACGTCGACAAGATCATCGGGCTCGAGGTCGGGGCCGACGACTACCTGACGAAGCCCTTCAACCCGCGTGAGCTCGTTGCCCGTGTCAAGAGCGTTCTCCGCCGCTCCTCGCAGGACCGCCGCCGAGACGAGGGCGACGAGATCACGCACGGCGACCTCACGATCAACGCGGGCCGCCGCGAGGTGCTCGTGGGCGATCGCGAGATCCAGCTCGCACCGAAGGAGTTCGAGTTGCTGTGGGAGCTGCTCGACCACCGTGGCCTCGTGCTGACGCGCGATCAGCTGCTCGAGCGCGTCTGGGGATACACGTTCGCCGGCGATACGCGCACGGTCGACGTGCACGTCCGCCAGATCCGACGCAAGCTCGAGGACGCATCGCCGATCGTCACGGTGTGGGGAGTGGGCTACAAGGTCGCCCAGGACCGTGCTCCCACCCCCGCTGCCTAGGGACCTCCTCGACGCGCGTCGCCGGGTCAGCCGCGATCCGGATCGCGGCTCTACACTTTCTTCGTGATCGGGTCGCTGCGTTTCCGCCTGCCGGCCCTGTTCCTGCTCGGGATCGTCCTCGCGGGAGTGTTCGCAGCGCTGATCTCGCTCCGACTGTTCCAGACGTACACGCGTGACCAGTCGGTCCAGGAGCTCGAGCGGGAGGCGACCGGGCTCTCGCAGCTGTATGCCGACGCGGCCCTGCGAGCGATCGACGAGGGGTCCGGCTCGATCGACTTCGCGGCCTCGAAGCTCGAGCTCGCGACGGGTGACAGCATCTTCTACATCGGCTCCTCGCTCTTTCCCGGCCAGGACACGGGACTGAAGCGCCTCGCCGAGACGTCCGTACCGCTCGCCGTCCGCTCGCTGACCGGGCCGGTCAGCTTCGAGTTCACGCCTCCGGGGAGCCAGCGTGCGTACCTTGCCGCCTCCGCGCCGGTGCGTCTCGAGCCCGAGAGCGACGCGCTCGGCGCGATCGTGGTGGCGAAGCCGCGGACCGAGCTGCGCGATCAGTGGCTCCCGCTCGTGGGTCGGCTCGCAGTTGCCTTCGGAGTCGGGGCGCTCGTGGCGGGGCTTCTCTCGTGGTGGTTGTCGCGGAGAATCACCGGGCCCGTGCTCGCGCTGTCCGTGGCGGCTGACGAGATCGCAACGGGGAACTACGACGTCAGAGTGCCTGCGGGAGAAGGCGGCGACGAGATCAGCCATCTCTCCGAGAGGTTCAACGAGATGGCGGCACGGCTTGCCGCAACCGAGGATCGCGAGCGTCAGTTCCTGATGTCCGTCTCTCACGAGCTGCGTACGCCGTTGACCGCGATCAAGGGTCACGTCGACGCGATCCGCGACGGCCTGTTCGACGACCGCGATGCGGAGCTCGCCTCCCTCGACGTCGTGGCCGGCGAGACGATCCGGCTCGAGCGACTCGTCGGGGACGTGCTCGACCTCGCCAAGCTGAACGCCGACCGGTTCACGGTTCACGCCGAGGAGGTGGACATCGCAGCGCTCGTCGCGCAGGCGCATGCGAGCTTCGGAGAAGAGGCGCGCCGCCGTGGCCTCACGTTCCGTCTCGACGAGGCTCCCGACGCTCCGACGATCGTCACCGACGGCGACCGCGTCCTCCAGGTGCTCACGAACCTGCTTGCCAACGCCTTCCGCTGGACGCCGGACGGAGGGACGATCTCGATCGGCTCCTCGACGCGAGGCGACCGGATCCTGATCGACGTCGCCGACACCGGGCCGGGCATCCAGCCCGACGAACAGGAGCGCATCTTCACGCCGTTCATCTCGCGGGACAACCATGGCACCGGGCTCGGGCTGCCGATCGCGCGCGAGCTGGCGCTCGCTCTCGGTGGTCGCATAGAGCTCGAGTCGACGGTCGGGGAGGGAAGTCGATTCAGGCTGGTGCTTCCCGAGCGCCCGGCGTGATCCCGCGAGGGGAGGTGCCGGCCCTGACAGGCACGTCCTCCCGAGAGCACGAGCGATCCGTCGGCTACGCGGTGCTCGTCGCGTTGCGCCCGCGGCAGTGGCTCAAGAACCTGCTCCTCTTCGCAGGCATCGTCTTCGCCGCCCAGATCGCCGATCCGGAGCGGTGGCTCCAGGCCTGCGTCGCATTCGTTGCCTACTGCGCCGCCTCGAGTGCCGCGTATCTCCTGAACGACCTGCACGATGTCGAGGCGGACAGGCTGCATCCGGTCAAGCGCAACCGGCCGATCGCCGCCGGCGAGCTCGGGGCCACTGCGGCGCGCCTCCTTGCGGGAGGACTGCTCGTCGGCGCCTTCGCTTGCGCCGCCTGGCTCGGGTTGGCGTCGGTTCTCTGCCTCGGGTGCTTCGTCGCCCTGCAGGCCGCGTACTCCGTCTGGATGAAGCGCGTCGTCCTCGCCGACGTGGTCGTCATCGCGTTGTTGTTCGTGCTCCGCGCGGCGGCGGGTGCGATCGCAGTCGATGTCCGCATCTCGCCGTGGCTGCTCGCCTGCACGGGGCTGCTAGCGCTGTTTCTCGCACTCGGCAAGCGGCGCGCGGAGCTGGCTCTCGTCGAGGCGCAGCGGACGCCGGGACGGCAGGTGCTCGACGGCTACTCGACCGACTCTCTCGACCGGATGCTCGGCACCGTCGCGGTCACAGCTGGACTCGCCTACGTCCTCTACACCCTCACCGCGCGCGACTCGTACGCGCTCGTCGTCACCGTACCGTTCGTTGCCTTCGGGCTCGTGCGCTATCTCCGCCTGCTTCGGCGCACGGACGCCGGGGAGGAGCCCGAGAACGTGCTTCTCGGGGACGTGCCGATTCTGGTCACCGTCGTCGCGTGGGCAGTGACGTGCGCCGTGATCCTCGCCAGCGGGTGAGGGCACGCGGGTAACCCCGGGGAGAGACGGAAGTCTCTCCCCACGTCTTTCCCCGGCTACGAGGCGGCTGCGCGGTGACCGTGGATCGAGACGATCTCGGCGGAGTCGCCGCGCTCGAGCTTGCCGAGCCTTCGGTCGACGCCCTGCCAGCCCGACGAGATGAGATCGACGAGGAGCGTGAGATCGTCGAGGCGGGCGTTCCGCTCGGCAATCTGCTCCTGCTCGAGCCGCTCGAGACGAGCGATCGCGTTGTTGAGCAGGCCCTTGATCTCACCCAGGTTCCGCGCCACCGGGAGAACCTCGCGACGCAGTCCCTCCTGCACCGCTTCGCCGACCCGGTCGGGGAGGGCCGCCTCGAGGGTGAGCGCGGCCGCGCCCAGCGCCTCGACCTCCTCGCGCGAGCGGCGAAGGGCTGCCTCGAACCGTCCTTCCTCGTTCCGGCCCTCGCGGGCCGCAGCGATCCGCTGCTTTGCTCGTTCCAGTGCCTGTTCATCCATGGCCACAAGGCTACTCTGGCCATCGGATGAGATCCGACGAACTCGAGTACGACCTTCCGCGCGAGCTTATCGCGCAGCGACCGGCCGACCGCCGCGACGGCTCGCGGCTTCTCGTGTACGACCGTGGCACGGGTGCGGTTCGCCATCGGCTGTTCGCCGATCTTCCCGAGGAAGCGGCCGCGGCCCTCGTCGTCGTCAACGACACCAGGGTGGTGCCTGCCCGCCTCCATCTGCAACGCGAGACGGGCGGCCGGGCGGAGGTGCTCCTGCTCGAGCCGCTCGGCGACGGCATCTGGGAGGCACTCGCGCGGCCCTCGCGCCGTTTGCGGGTGGGGGAGACGCTCGGCCCGGTCGAGCTCCTCGAGCCGCTCGGCGAGGGCCGTTGGAGAATCCGGCTCGACGGCGAGCCCGACGGCGAGCCGCCGCTCCCGCCGTATATCCACGAGCGGCTCGCGGACGCCGGGCGCTACCAGACCGTCTACGCCGTCGACCCCGGCTCGGCGGCCGCGCCGACAGCGGGCCTCCACTTCACGCCAGAGCTGCTCGGACGGCTCGACGTCGAGAGGGTCACCCTGCACGTCGGGCTCGATACGTTTCGTCCTCTCGCGGTTTCCGAGGTCGAGCAGCACGCGTTGCACGGCGAGCGCTACCGCGTTGCCGAGAGCTCGTGGAGCAGGATCGAGGCGGCCGAGCACGTGCTCGCGGTCGGCACGACGACGGTGCGCGTGCTCGAGACGATCGCCCGCGACGGCAAACTCGACGGCCGGACGTCGCTGTTCATCCTGCCGGGGTTCACCTTCCGGCGCGTCGATGCCCTGTTGACGAACTTCCATCTCCCGCGCTCGACCCTGCTCGCGCTGGTGATGGCGTTCGCGGGCGTCGACGCCGTGCGCGACCTCTACCGGACCGCGGTCGAGGAGAAGTACCGGTTCTACTCCTTCGGTGACGCGATGCTGATCCTGTGACGGGAACCTGCTTCACGCTCGAGACGACCGATGGCGCCGCGAGGGCCGGCACCGTTCACACGGCCCACGGCGACATCCCCACCCCCGCGTTCATGCCCGTCGGCACGAAGGCCACCGTCAAGACGCTCCATCCCGACGAGGTGCGCGCGTCCGGGGCGGCGGTGATCCTCGCCAACACCTACCACCTCCACTTCAGGCCCGGCGAGGAGCTGATCGAGGAGCTCGGCGGCCTCCACGCCTTCTCGGGCTGGAACGGCCCGATCCTGACCGACTCGGGTGGATTCCAGGTGTTCTCGCTCCGCGACACCCTGCTCGCGATCGACGACGAGGGCGTCACGTTCCGCTCGGTCTACGACGGCGACGCGGAGCGATTTACGCCGGCGGGCGTCGCCGAGATCCAGCGGCGGCTCGGAAGCGACATCGCGATGTGCCTCGACATCTGCCCGCCGGCCGGGGCGACCCGCGCCGAGCACGAGGATGCCGTCCGGCGCACGCATCTCTGGGCAAAGCTGCAGATCGATGCTCCGCGCGCGCCCGGGCAGCTGCGGTTCGGTATCGCCCAGGGCGGCACGGACCCCGAGCTCCGGAGCCGCTCCGTCGAGGAGATCGTCTCGCTCGGGTTCGACGGCAACGCTCTCGGGGGGCTCGCCGTCGGTGAGAGCCGCACAGAGATGCTCGAGACGGTCGGCTGGGCGGCACCGCTCCTGCCTGCGGATCGCCCGCGCTACTTCATGGGTCTCGGCGACATCGAGGGGATCATCGGCGTGATCGCGGCCGGGATCGACATGTTCGACTGCGTCCTTCCCACCCGGAATGCACGAACGGGAACGGCGATGACGATGACCGGTCGGATGAACCTCCGCAACGCCCGCTACGCGCGTGATCCGCGCCCGCTCGAGGACGGCTGCGGCTGTCCTGCCTGCGCGCGTTTCTCGCGCGGATTCATCCGTCACCTCGTCAACCAGAACGAGATTCTCGGTCTGAGATTGCTTTCTCTGCATAATCTATGGCTCGTTCATCGACTCACCGCGGGCGCGCGGGATGCGATTCGCCGCGGAGTGTTCGACGACTTCAGGGCGGAGACGCTCACCCGCCTCGCCCGCGGCTCACAGGAGGATTCGTGCCAGGACTGCTGATCATCGTGCTTCTCTTCGGACTCATGTACTTCCTCATGATCCGTCCGCAGCGTGCCAAGGCGCAGGCCCAGCAGCGGCTGCTCAACACCGTCGCCGTCGGAGACGAGGTGCTGACGGTCGGCGGCATCTACGGGATCGTGCAGGAGCTCGAGCCGGAAGAGGACGGGGGAGACCTCGTCGTCGAGATCGCGGACGGGATTCACGTGAGGGTCGCCCGCAAGGCGCTCGCGACGGTGGTGAAGCCGGACGAGGACGACGAGGACGACGAGGAGGACGACGAGGAGGACGACGATATCGTCGACGGCGAGGCCGAGATCGTCGACGAGACCGCGGAACCGGGCTCGGAAGGGGTAGCGGAGGTTAACGGCGAACAAGTTTCTGTAAATCCAGGTGCTGAAGAGGGAACGGCGCCGGCCGAGCGCAGCTAGCCTTCCCGCCGCATTCATGACCCACCGCCGAGCACTCGTAGTCGTCGCCATGGTCGTCGCCGGACTCGTCGGCGTCGGCCTCATGGTCGTTCCCTCGTCGCCGCTCCACCAGAAGCCGACACTCGGCCTCGATCTCCAGGGCGGCCTCGAGATCACCAAGCAGGCGGTGCCACCCAAGGGTCGGAGCCTCACCAAGGAGGACCTCGACCGGTCGGTGACGATCATGCGCGACCGCGTCGACCGGCTCGGTGTCTCCGAGCCGGAGATCAGGACGCAGGGCAACGATCAGATCACGATTCAGCTCCCCGGCGTCAAGGATCCCGAGGCAGCGGCGAAGATCATCGGAAAGACAGCCCAGCTCGAGCTGTACGACCTCGAGACGAGCCTCGTCTCGCCGTCGATCGACATCAACGGGAACCCGCAGCCACGCGAGAACGTCTACGCCCTGCTTGCCGGCCAGCAGGCACTCGTGAAGGGCAAGTCCGACCAGTGGTGGCTCTTCAACAAGGACAAGAAGCTCGTCGTCGGCCCGGTCTCGACGAGGGAGAAGGCGCTCGGCAAGTACGACGGGAAGGTGCCCAAGGGCTTCAAGCTGCTCGGGACGCCGAACGGCACCGTCGTCATCTCGTGCGGCCAGACCGCCGTCGTCTGCCCCGGAGTGGGCGTGCCGACGGGGACCTCGTACTACCTCTTCAAGTACGAGCCCCCGGACGTGCCGCAGATGACCGGCGCCGACCTGAAGCTCTCCGGCACGCGGCAGGATTTCGATACGAGGACGAATCAGCCGATCGTCTCGCTCGAGTTCACGAACAAGGGCAGCGACAGGTTCCAGGAGATCACGCGCAACGAGTACTTGCGCGGCAAGCTCCGGAACGCGCCGCAGCACTTCGCGATCGTGCTCGACCGTGAGATCCGGTCCTGGCCACAGATCGACTACACCGACAGCTCGCTCTCGGGCGGGATCTCGGGCAACGCCCAGATCTCGGGGATCGACAACATCCAGGAGGCGAAGGATCTCGCGCTCGTCCTCCAGACGGGTGCGCTCCCGGTCAACTTCGTCACGCTCGACCAGACCGCGATCTCGGCCACCCTGGGGAAGGACTCGCTCGACGAGGCGAAGACCGCCGCTCTCGTCGGCCTGCTCGTCGTTGCGCTCTTCCTCCTCATCTTCTATCGCTTCCTCGGCCTCGTCGCCGTCGTCGGTCTCGGCATCTATGCCGCGTTCCTCTACGCCGCGATCCTCATCTTCAACGTGACGTTGACGCTGCCCGGCTTCGCCGGTCTCGTGCTGACATTGGGGGTGGCCGCCGACGCGAACGTCGTCATCTTCGAACGCATCAAGGAGGAGGCCCGCGCCGGACGGAGCGCCAGAGCCGCGATCCAGACCGGCTACACGAAGGGCTTCGCGACGATCGTCGACGCGAACGTCGTCACCGCGATCACCGCGCTCGTGCTGTTCGCGGTCGCGACCTCGTCGGTCCGCGGCTTCGCCCTGATGCTCCTGATCGGCACCGCGATCTCCATGCTCACGGCTGTCCTCGCGACGCGCGCGCTCCTCTCGCTGCTCGCCGACTCGAAGATCCTCAACAACCCGAAGGTGATCGGCACGACGGGTCGCGGCATCCCGTCCTGGTTGAAGATGGACTTCATCGGCAAGCGCCGGCTGTGGTTCGGGATCTCGGCGGGGATCGTCACCGCCTCGGTTCTCGCGCTCGCCGTTCTCGGCCTCAACCTCGGGATCGACTTCAAGGGTGGGACGCAGATCGGGTTCGAGACGCCCAAGCCGACCTCGCTCGCCCAGGTTCGTGTCCAGGCCGCGAAGATCGGGCAGGGCAACGCGGTCATCCAGGGTCGTGGGCCGTCGACGAACGAGGCGTACAAGAGCTTCCAGATCCGCACCGAGACACTGACGACCGAGGAATCGGCCGCGCTGACCGCCGATCTGAGGAAGACCGTGAACGCGGACGCGTTCGGGATCAAGAACGTCTCGGCCAGCTTCGGACGCCAGATCGCGAAGAGCGCGGTCCTCGCGATCATCGTCTCGCTCCTCCTGATCGTCGGCTACATCTCGCTGCGGTTCCAGTGGCAATTCGCCGTGCCCGCGATCGTGGCGCTCGTGCACGACATCCTCATCACCGTCGGGGTCTACGCGTTGCTCGGCCGCGAGGTGTCGACCGCAACCGTCGCGGCCGTCCTGACCGTCCTCGGGTACTCGATCTACGACACGATCATCATCTTCGACCGGATTCGGGAGAACCTCCCGTTGATGAAGCGCGCATCGATGCGCCAGATCACGAACGTCTCGCTCTGGGAGACGATCCCACGATCGCTTGCGACGACGCTGATCACCCTCCTCCCGGTCATCGCGCTCCTCGTCTTCGGTGGTGCGACGCTGAACGACTTCGCCTTCGCGCTCCTGATCGGCATCGGCTCGGGTGCCTACTCCTCGATCTTCGTCGCGGCCCCGCTGCTCGACTGGATCAAGGAGCGCGAGCCCGAGTACGCGCGGCGCAAGCACGACGAGGTCGGCGAGATCCAGTCCGTCGGCGGCACGATACTCGTCGACCCTTCGGAGGCGACGCTCGTCACGGAGGCAGAGGAGCTACTGGCCCCCGAGCCGGTTGCCGAAACACCCGCTCCCGCCAAGGCGGCGGAGTCGTCGGCCCGCGAGCGCAGGCGCGCACGCCGCTCGAGCCGTCCGCACGGCCGCGCCCGCTAGGCGACGGGGCACCCCGCGCCAGTACAATCGGTCGCGTGGACGACAACGGCGCGAACGCACCGCACTCGCTCGAGCAACTCGCCCTGGCCGCCCTCGGCTGGGCGACGCTGACGGTCGAGGCGTCAGAGGCGCTCGCCGACGACCTCGCAAAGCGTGTCGGGATCGAGCGTGACGAGATGCGCGCCGCCGTGCGCGATGCGGTTGCGAGCTGGCGCGCCGAGGCGGAGAAGCTGGGTTCGATCCCGTCCGGGACGGCCGAGAAGGCATTCCAGCGGCTCGGTGTGGTCCGGCGTGACGAGGCGGACGATCTCGCGCTCCGTGTCGCACAGCTCGAGCACCGTGTGCGCCTGCTCGAGAACCCGTTGTAGATCCCGCCCTTGACGGCGACAATGTGACGATGGAGACCGCGCCCCCCCAGCGGAGGATCAGCCGGCTGTCCGAGATCGGCCGCGTCGCGACCCGCCACGGCTTCGGGTACATGATCGACCGGCGGCGGAGCAACGACGACACGCATCTCGCGGATCGCGGGCGCCGGTTGCGCGAGATGCTCGACGAGCTCGGCCCGACGTTCGTCAAGTTCGGCCAGCTTCTCTCGACGCGTCCGGACGTGATGCCGCCGGACGTCGTCGCGGAGTTGCGGTCGCTGCAGGACGATGTCACGCCGATCACGTTCTCGGAGATCCGGCGGGTCGTCGAGGAGGAGATCGGCCTCACGATCGAGCAGGCATTCGTCACCTTCGACGAGACCCCGCTCGCCGCCGCGTCGATCGGCCAGGTGCACCGTGCGACCCTGCCGACGGGCGACGACGTCGTCGTCAAGGTGCAGCGTCCCGAGGCACCGCGTCAGGTCGAGTCGGACCTCCAGCTGATGCGCTCCGCAGCCAAGGTCGTTCGCGAGCGCGTGCGTGCCCTCGACTTCATCGACGCGGAGGCGCTCGTCGACGAGTTCGCGCGTGCGATTCGCCAGGAGCTCGACTACAACCACGAGGCACGTAACGCCGAGACGTTTCGGCGCAACTTCGGCGGGTCGGTTGAGGTGGCCGTGCCGAAGGTGATCTGGCGCTACTCGACGGCGAGGGTGCTGACGCTCGAATACCTGGAAGGAATCCAGTTCGCCGACATCGAGCTCGACAAGCGCTCCCCGGAGGAGCGCCGCGAGCTCGCCTACCGGATGACGGACGCGTGGATGACGATGATCTTCCGGCACGGATTCTTCCACGGCGATCCCCACCCGGCCAACATCCTCCTCCTCGACGACGGGCGCATCGGGCTCGTCGACTTCGGGCTCGCGGGGCGCCTGACCGACGAGGACATGACCCGGCTGACCCGGCTCTTCATCGATGCGGCGACGGAGAACGTCGATGCGATCCCGCGACGCCTCGCCGAGCTCGGCCTGCGCTACCCGAAGGAGCGGGAGGACGAGCTCAAGGAGGCGATCGAGGAGCTCTTCTACCGCTACTACGGCTCGAGCGTCTCGGACATCGATCCGATCGAGGTGATCCGGGAGGGACTGGAGCTGATCTATTCGATGAACCTCCGCCTGCCGAGCCGGTTCGTGACGCTCGACAAGGCGATCGCGACGCTCGGCGCCGTCGGGGTCGAGCTGTACCCCGAGTTCAACGTCTTCGAGGTCGCGAAGCCGTACGCACGACGGCTGATCGCGGAACGGTTCTCACCGCGCCGAATCTCGCTGCGCGCCCAGGCGGAGGTGCGGGAGCTCGCCGGGGTCGCCAGGGAGCTGCCGTACCAGATGCGGGACGTGATGGAGCAGACACGCCAGGGGAACCTCGAGATCCAGATCCGCAATCCCGGCTTCGACGATCTGACGTATCACATCGACCACGCTGTGAACCGGATTGCCGTCGCGTTGGTCGTCCTCGGTGGTCTTGTCGGCTCGTCGATCGTCGGCGCCCTCTCGAACGGAGGCCCCGTGGGCGGGCTCGCGTTTATCGGGTTCGTGGTCTCCGGTGCCTTCGCGGTCTGGCTCGTCTGGGGGATCGTGCGGTCGGGACGGTTGTAGAGCGAGGGCCTGCCGGCGGCGGACTGACGCCCGGCACCAAACCTACGAGCCCAGTCGACCGTGCCGGCGCAGTAGTTCGAGAACCGGCTCCTGAGGGAGCGCACGAACGACCCGCGACTCGCGGCCTGTTGTGTCCGTGCCGGCCCAGAGCGCGTTGAGAACCGATTCCTCGGTCGCCTCGACGACGGCGGCGAAGAGCGGGTCGAGGTGGCTGTCCGGGACCGAAGGGCGCGAGAGCCGGGCCGGCGGAGCGTCGTCGCGCTCGTTCGCGGCGGTCGAGAACGCGACGAAGATCTCGCCGCTGCCGTGATGGGCGACTGAGCCCGTGCGCGCGAGCCCGAGGCCGGCTCGGCGCGCGAGTCGCTCGAGTTGCGCCGGTTGCAGCGGGGCGTCCGTCGCGACGATCGCGATGCAGCTTCCCGCTGGCGGGCGCGGATCGAGGCCGTCGCCGACCGTCGGGAAGACCTGCACGCCGTCGATCCGGAGATCGCGCGCCGAGCCGAAGTTCGCGAGCACGAGGACGCCGACCGCCGCCTCGACGTCCGGGACGAGGCGGCTCGACGAGCCGACGCCGCCCTTCCAGCCGAACGCGATCATGCCGGTGCCGGCGCCGACGCAGCCCTGCTCCACGGCTCCCGGGCGAGCGCCTTCGAGCGCGCGCCCCGCGTCGGCCGCCTCCACCTGCACGGTTCGTGCGTCGTTCAGCCAGCTGTCGTCACACTCGCCGACGATGGGAATCACGACGTCGTCCACGCCGACGGCCGCGTCGGCCGCGCACGCCGCGGCGACCGCACCGTCGAAGATCCGCCCGACGGCCATCGTCGAGGTGAGGTAGATCGGCGTCTCGATCAGGCCCCATTCGGAGATCTGGAGGAATCCCGTCAGCTCTCCGGCGCCGTTGAGGGTCGCGGCCCCCGCGGGAACAGGATGGCGGAACGTGGATCGGGTGCCACCGGGAACGATCGCCGTGACGCCGGTTCGCGCGATCCCGCGCCCCGCGGGCGGCTCCGGCTCGTCGCGGACGACCGTGACGTGGCCGACGCGGACGCCGGAGATGTCCGTGATCGCGTTTGCCGGGCCCGCCTCGAACCACCCGATCCGGAGCCCGTGGTCGCGCAGCGTCCGTTCTCCCATGGCGACGAGCCTATAGGGTCGCGGCGATGAGCCTTTCGATCCCTGTCGTGTGGTCGGACGACTGCCGGCTGCACGAGCCGGAGGCGGAGATCTGGGTGGGCGTGCGCACTCCGGCGGTAGAAACGAGCGCCCGCGTCGATGCGATTCGCGGCGTCCTGGACGCCGCCGGAGCCGAGATCGTCACCGCCGTCGCGCACGACGACGCGGCGATCGCGAGCGTCCACGACGAGGCTCTGCTCGCGTTTCTCGCCTCTGCCTGGCGTGACTGGGAAGCGGCCGGACTGCCCGATGACCCTGGCCAGGATCGGGTCGTGCCGTACGTCTTCCCGCATCCCGGACTGGTCGGCACGCTCGAGCCGCTCGTCCCGGCGGCGACCTGGGCGCGGCCCGGCGCGTTCTGCTTCGACACGATGACCCTGATCGGGCCGGGGACGTGGGAGGCGGCCCGGGGCGCCGCCGATGCTGCCCTGACCGCGGCCGACCTGGTCTCCGGTGGGCGGAGAGCCGCCTATGCCTGCTGCCGGCCGCCGGGTCACCACGTAACGCGGTCGGCGTACGGTGGCTCCTGCTACCTGAACAACGCCGCCATCGCAGCGCAGTACCTGCGCGTTCTCGGGGCGGCGCGGGTCGGCATCGTCGACATCGATGCGCATCACGGGAACGGCGCACAGTCGATCTTCTGGGAGCGAAACGACGTCTTTACCGGGTCCGTCCACGTCGATCCCGTGACGGGCTGGTTCCCGCACTTCCTCGGAACGGCAGCCGAACGGGGGGCCGGCGAGGGAGTGGGTGCCAACGTCAACGTCCCGCTCCCACCCGGCGCCGGCGATGCCGACTGGCTGCGCAGCGTCGCCGAGATCACGCAAGCGGCCCGCTCGAACGGCGCCGAGGCGCTCGTGCTCGCCCTCGGCGTGGACGCCGCGGGCGACGACCCGGAGAGCCCGTTACAGGTGACGAGCGAGCGGCCTATGGCGAGGCGGGCCGGATCGTCGCGGCCACGGGATTGTCGTGCGTCGTCGTGCAGGAGGGTGGCTACGATCTCGACTCGATCGGAGAGCTCGTCCTCGCGACCCTGGAAGGATTGGATGCCGGTGCCTGAGCCGCTGAGTGTCTGGATCGGTACCGACGAGCACGGAGGCATCCCGCGCCCGGCGCGCGTCGACCTGAAGCCGCCCCCCAACTGGCGCCTCGAGGCCGTCGTCGCGACCGAGCGCCCCCGGTCACCTGCGATCTCGCCGGACGGACGCTCGGCGGTGTTCATCCAGGACCGCGACACCTCCGACCTCTGGCTGCTCGACCTCGAGGGAGAGACTCCTCGACGCCTGACAACCGGTCGTGATCCGCAACCCTACTGGGAGGACACGCAGCCGGTCTTCTCGCCCGACGGAGCCGTCGTCGCCTATGCGGACGACGGCTGGATCTGGGTCGTGCCCGCGACGGGAGGCCCGTCGCGGCGCCTCGTCGAGGCCGGCAGCCCCGTGTGGATCGACAAGGACCGCCTTGTCGTCACGATCGAGCGCGACCGCTGCGACCGCCTTGCCGTCGTCTCCGTCGCCGAGGCGTGGCCGCAACGGCTCGCCCGTGAGCACGGCGAGCTCGACGAGCACGGTGACGAGCAGGGCGCGGTCGTCTCGCCGGACGGATCGACGGTCGCCTACGTCTTCGTCCCGCACGCCGACTACAGCCGCTACGAGATCCGGGTCGTCGGCGTCGCCGACGGGATCGTCCGTGCGGTGACCGGGTCACCCGGGATCCGCGACTACGCCCTCGACTGGTCACCGGACGGCTCGACGCTGGCCTTCGCCTCGGAGCTGACAGGCTGGTTCGAGCTTCACCTCGCCGCCACCGACGGCAGCGGAGCCCGCCGGCTGACCGAGGCGAGCGCCGATTTCCTCGAAGCCCGTTGGCACCCGGACGGCACGCGACTCGTCGCCACGCGGGGCAGGGCCGGCCGCTTCGATCTCGTCACCGTCACGGCCGCCGACGGCACGGTGACCGAGCTCGCCGAGGGCGGCATCTGGGGCAGCCCGGCATGGACGCACGACGGACGCATCCTCGCGAGCTTCGACGGTCCCGACACGCCGCCCGAGCTCCGGCTTCTCGTGGAGGGGGAGAAGCCCGTCTCGATCCATGCTCCCGCCCCGTTGGCCGTCGCCCGTGCCCCGTACGTCGTCGCCGAGGAGCTGACGTATACGACCTTCGACGGTCGCGATCTGCAGGCGTTTCTCTACCGCCCCGCGACGGCGTCGCCGGAGCGTCCTGCCGCCGCCGTGGTCTACCCACACGGTGGTCCTGCCGACTGCTACGGCGGGGAGTGGGACGGGCACGCGCAGTACTTCGTCGACAAGGGGTACGCGTGGTTCGCGATCAACTACCGCGGCTCGACCGGGCACGGAAGCGATTTCGAGCGCGCGAATCACGGTGTCTGGGGCGTCGACGACACCAGGGACTGCCTGGCGGCAGCCGACTATCTCCGCACGGTGGACTGGATCGACGGCAACCGGCTCGGCATCTTCGGGTCGAGCTACGGCTCGTACTTGGCGCTGCTCTCGGTCACCGACGATCCCGAGCACCGGTATCGCTGCGCCGTCTGCAAGTACGGCGACTGCGACGCGCTGACGACCTGGGCCCAGGCCGATCGCGCCGGCGTCCAGATGCAGATGCGCATCATGGGGCACCCGGCCGAGCACCGTGAGGAATACCTTGCGGCGTCGCCCGTGCTCCGGCTCGAGGCGGTGCAGGCGCCGATCCTCGTTGCGCACGGGCACACCGACCGGCGGGTGCCGTTCGAGCAGTCGACCGAGCTCGTGGCCGAGCTCGCCCGTCTCGGCAAGACCTACGAGTACGTCACCTACCCGACCGAGGGCCACGGATTCCTACGCATCGGGCCGCAACTCGACTTCTACCGTCGCCTCGAGGGGTTCCTCGACTGGTATCTGATGTGAGTTGTCAGGCCGGCGATTCATGTGCAGGGCAATCCGGAGGATGCGATAGTACGAGGAGAGGGCCTAGCGGCCGTGCACGAACGGCGTCTTCCCGCGCCGTCCCGTTCCCGAAAACGAGGAGATCTCGACATGAGAGTTCGCAGGCTGGTTGGGGTGGCGCTCGTCGCCACGGTTCTCGCGGTTGCCGCGGGATGTGGGGGCGGGGGTGACTCGACCGACGGCGGCTCGTCCGACGGTGGCTCGTCGAGCGATGTCCTCCGCATCGGCACGGCGAACTACATCGACTCGCTGAACCCGTGGAACTACATCGAGTCGCAGGCGTACACCGCGATGATGATGATCTATCCCCAGCTCGTGCAGTACGACGCCAACTTCGAGTTCGAGGGAGACTGGGCCGAGTCGTGGACGACCTCCGATGACGGCCTGGACTGGACGTTCAAGCTGCGGCCGGACACGAAGTGGTCGGACGGTGAGCCGATGACGGCTGCTGATGCCGCCTGGACGATCAACACGACCGTCAAGTACGCAGACGACGCCACCGCCGTCATGGCGGGCGCGCTCGCCCACGTCAAGGACGCCGAGGCGACCGATGAGACGACGCTCGTGATCCACTACGAGACGCCGGTGGGGAACGTGCTGGCGCAGCTCGAGCAGGTGTTCTTCGTCCCGCAGCACGTCTGGGAGCCGAAGGAAGGCACGAATGGCAAGGGCCTGAAGACCTACCATCCGGAGCTGAACCTGCCGATCGTCAGCGGTGGCGCCTACACGATCGAGCAGTACGAGAAGAAGGGGACGACGGCGTTCAAGCCCTACGCCGACTTCTACGGCCCGCCCTCGCACGCGTCGGGCGTTGCGCTGACGTACTACACGAATGCCGACGCCGTGATTGCGGATCTCAAGGACGGAGACATCGACTGGGCCGACCAGGTGCCGTTCCAGGCCGTTGACGCCGTGAAGAAGGCTCCGAACGTCACGGTCAACGAGATCCCCGGCGCCGAGACGACGAACATCACGTGGAACTCGAACCCGGCCAAGAACAAGAACCGCGAGCTCCTCGTCCCAGCGGTCAAGAAAGCGCTCTCGATGTGTGTCGACCGTGAGGAGATCATCGACGTCGTCTTCGCGGGGTACGCGACGACCGTGGAGAGCATCGTCGGCGACATCTCGCCGCTCGTGAACCCGAACCTCGGCCCGCTCGAGTACGACTGTGCCGCGGCGAACAAGGCCCTCGATGCCCTCGGCTACAAGCGCGGGTCCGACGGGATTCGCGTCGCGCCGGCGACGACGGGGTCGCTCGCGCAACCGGCCCACGAGATGGATTACGAGATCGTCACGCCGACGTCCGCAGACTTCAACATCGACCGCTCGTTCGCCATCGTCAAGAAGGGCTTCGCGAAGCTCGGCGTCAAGGTCACACAGAAGGTCGGCGGAGACGCGACGGCCACCTACGCGATCGAGACCGGCGACTGCTCGGGCCCCGAGGAGAAGCAGTACCAGGGCTGGGACATCGCGATGTGGGACTGGGTCGGCTACCTCGACCCGGACTTCATGCTCTCCGTCGTGACGAAGGGGCAGTGGTGCTCGTGGAGTGACACGGGTGCGGTCAACCCCGCCTACGACAAGATGTACGAGCAGCAGGGTACGACGATCGACCCGGACGCCCGCAGAGATCTCGTCTACGAGATGCAGCAGATCGTCTACGACAACTTCTACTACACGCAGCTCACGAATCACGTCATGATCGACGCGACGTCCAACACGTGGACAGGCTTCCTGCCACAGCTCGGCGGGTACTCGAAGGCCTACTACACCTCGCCACGACAGACGTAGGAGATGGAACGCCTGAGAGGAGCGGGAGAGCACTGAGGTGAGAGGGGCCGACTACGTCGTGAAGCGGGTGGCGTTCGCGCTCCTGACGGTCTTCATCGCGATCACTCTCAACTTCGTGCTCTTCCGCGCTCTCTCGGGCGACGCGGTCTCGGCTCTCCGCTGCAAGCAGTGCAGCGTTGCCTTCAAGGAGGCACAGCGGCGCGACCTTGGCCTCGACCTCTCCAAGTGGGAGCAGTACAAGCTCTACCTCGGGAGCCTCGCGCGCTTCGACCTCGGTAAGTCGGTGCCGTCCGAGAAGCCCGTCGGTGACGAGCTCATCGAGCCGATCAAGAACTCGCTGCCGATGATCGCGCTCGGCACGATCTTTGCGATCCTGCTCGGCACGCTCGTGGGGGTGGTCGCGGCGTGGAGAAGGGGGACGTTCGCCGACAAGGGCGGCCTCTACACGGCGCTCGGGTTCTACTCGATGCCGACGCAGTGGCTCGGCCTGATGCTGATCTTCTTCGTCGCGAGCGCCGTCGGGCTACCGTCGTCGGGCATCAAGACGCCGACGCTCGGGCTGTTCACCGACGCATCCACGTGGGAGATCTTCATCGACCGGCTGAAGCACATGATCCTGCCTTCGCTGACCCTCGGTCTCGTGCTCTACGGCGACTACGCACTGATCGTCCGCTCGGCGATGCTCGAGACCCTGGGTGAGGACTACGTCCTCACGGCACGCGCGAAAGGGCTGAAGAACTGGGCGATCGTCAGGCGACACGGGTTGCGGAACGCGATGCTGCCGATCATCACGCTCGTCGCCCTGTCGCTCGGGTTCATCATCGGCGGCTCGATCACCGTCGAGTACGTGTTCTCGTACCCGGGCCTCGGGTTGCTGACCGTCGAGGCGATCGACAAACGTGACTTCCCGCTGCTGCAGGCGATCTTCCTGCTGCTCACCCTCTCGGTGATCTTCTTCAACCTGCTCGCCGACCTGCTCTACTTCAGGTTCGACCCGCGGGTGACGGCGTGAGCCTGATCGAGCCGCTCCAGTCCGCCGACGAGGACGGTCTCGCCCACGGCATCCAGAAGACGAGCCGGCCCGGCTTCGTCCGGACGACGATCCTCGGGAACCGTGCCGCGATGATCGGGCTCGCGATCCTGGCGTTCTTCGTCTTCGTCGCGGTCTTCGCACCCTGGCTCGAGCCGTACGACCCGACCGAGAAGACGGGGCCCGTCTATCGCGCCGCCGAGCAGCGAGCACTGGCTCGGAACCGACGACGGCGGCGCCGACATGCTCTCGCTCCTCATCGCCGGGAGCCGCGTCTCGCTCGGCGTCGGCTTCCTCGCGGCGCTCGTCGCGATCCTGATCGGCGGCACGGTCGGTGTCCTCTCCGGCTACTTCGGTGGCGCGACCGACACCGTGCTGATGCGGTTCACCGACTACATGCTGGTGATCCCCGACATCCCGCTGATGATCATCGCCGCGGCTCTGTTCGGCCGGAACCTGACGAACATCATCGTGATCATCGGGATCATCTACTGGACGAGCACGGCGCGACTGATCCGCGCGCAGGTGAAGAGCGTCCGCGAGCGCGTCTACGTCAAGCGCGCCCAGGCACTCGGTGCAGGCAACCGACGGCTCGTCTTCAAGCACGTGCTGCCGCAGGTGGCGCCGCTCCTGATCGCGAACACCGTGCTGATGATCGCCCTCGCGATCTTCGCCGAGACCTTCATCACGTTCCTCGGGCTCGGTGATCCGAGCACGATCTCCTGGGGGCGGCTGATCGAGAACGCGTTCAAGGGCGAGGCGACGATCAACAACGCCTGGTGGGCGATCGTTCCGCCGGGTGTCTGCGTCACGATCGTCATTCTCTCCTGCACGATGATCGGGCAGTCGGTCGAGGACGGGCTCAACCCGCGCCTGCGCGTCGGGCACCTCTCGGTCAAGCGCTTCCGCGTCCGTCCCGCGGCCGGCAGCGAGGCTCCGAAGTGAGCGCGCGTTCGCCGGTGATTCGCGTCGAGGACCTGAATGTCTGGTTCGACCTTCCGGGCGGCGGCGAGCTCCATGCCGTGCAGGGCGTGACCTTCGAGCTGCGCGAGGGCGAGCGCATGGGGCTCGTCGGTGAGTCCGGCTGCGGCAAGACGACCACGATCCTGGCGATGATGGGGCTGCTGCCTGCGACCGCCTCGGTCTCCGGAAAGGTGCTGCTCGAGGGCGAGGACATCCTCGTCGGCGGCGAGGACACGATCAGCCCGCACCGCTGGAACGACATCGCGATGGTCTTCCAGGGCGCCATGAACGCCTTCAACCCCGTCAAGACGGTCGGTGCGCAGATCGCCGAGCCGATGGAGCTCCACGGGATGGCGAGCGGGAGGAGCGCTCGCACGCGGGTGGCGGAGCTGCTCGAGCTCGTCGGGATCGCAGGCGATCGCGCCGACAGCTACCCCCATGAGTTCTCCGGAGGCATGCGCCAGCGCGCCGCGATCGCGATGGCGCTCGCGTGCTCGCCGAAGGTGCTGCTCGCCGACGAGCCGACGACCGCGCTCGACGTGATGGTGCAGGCACAGATCCTCGAGCTGCTCGTCAGCCTGAGCACGACGCTCGGCCAGGAGCTCGGGCTGACGGTGATCCTGGTCACGCACGACCTGCCCGTCGTGGCGCAGGTGTGCGATCGCGCGGCCGTGATGTACGCCGGCGAGATCGTCGAGATGGCCGGGATGTCCGCGATCTACCACGATCCGCGTCACCCGTACTCGCGCATGCTGTTCGCGGCCACCCCGGACCTGCTCGGAGAGGACGAGGTGATCTCGATTCCGGGTGCGCCGCCGCGGCTCGATCGCGAGATCGTCGGGTTGCCCGTTCCGACCGCGCTGCGACTGCGGCCTTCGAGCCGTGCGCGACGAGTGCACCCACGGTCGGATGGAGCCGGCGCCGGGCCACGAGGCGCGTTGCCACCTCAACGATCCCGCGGTGGCAAGGGCCGCATCGTGAGCGAGGCTGCGGTACCGGTCCCGGCAGCGCGAGGGGCCACTGCTCGAGGTCGAGGGCCTCATGACGCAGTTCCCGGTGCCGCGCGGGCTGCTCGGGACGATGCTGCGGCGGCCGCAGCTGACGGTGAAGGCCGTCGACGGGGTCACGTTCTCGGTCGGTGCGGGCGAGATGGTCGCGCTGGTCGGCGAGTCGGGCTGCGGGAAGACGACGACGGCGCAGACCGTGATCCGGATGGTCGAGAGCCAGGGCGGCTCGATCCGCTTCGACGGCACGGAGATCAGCGGCCTCAGCCCGCGTGAGCTGCGGCCGCTTGCGCCGCGAGATCCAGATCATCTACCAGGATCCCTACGAGTCGCTCGATCCCCGCTTCACCGTGCGCGACACGATCGAGGAGCCGATTCGCGTGCACGGGATCGTCTCGTCGAGTGCCGACCGCGAGGCGAAGGTGCACGAGGCGATGCAGCGGGCAGGGCTGACGCCGCCCGAGCTCTTCATCGACCGCTATCCGCACGAGCTCTCCGGCGGCCAGCGTCAGCGCGTCGCGATCGCGGCGGCACTCGTGCTCGAGCCGAAGCTGCTGATCGCCGACGAGCCGGTCTCGATGCTCGACGTCTCGGTTCGCGCCGGCATCCTGGCGCTGCTCGACGGGCTGCGACGTGACGGGATGGGGCTGCTCATGATCACGCACGATCTCTCGACGGCGGCGCACTTCGCCGACCGGATCGCGGTGATGTACCTGGGGCGGATCGTCGAGGAGGGGCCGGCACGCGACGTCGTCCGCAACCCGCAGCACCCGTACACGAAGGCGTTGATCTCCGTCGTGCCACGGCGCGACCCCGACGAGCAGGCCTTCCCGCAGATCCTCACGGGCGAGACGCCGAATCCGGTGCGCGTGCCGCCGGGCTGCCGTTTTCACCCACGGTGCCCGATGGCCGAGGAGCGCTGCAAGGAGACCGACCCCGAGCTCCGGCAGCTCGACGGCGTCGATCCGACACACCGCGCGGCCTGCATCCTCATCTAGGAGGCGCGTCAGTTCAGCTGACGGGGGAAGCTGCGCTCGAAGCGCCGTTCGCGGCGGAAGGGCGAGACGCCCTCTGCGGTGCCGAGCTCCTCGGCGACGACGTCGACGACGACGTAGTAGGTGGTCGCGTTCGAGCGCATGTCGAGACGCGCCACGGTGCGCACGTCGGCCTCGGGCCAGGTGATCCGGTACGTCGTGGTCGCGCGCGCCCAGGCGAGCGCCGGATCGTCGAGCGAGACGCCGACCGTGCCCTCGTAGTGCTCCTCGCAGTGTGCACCGAACGGCGCCTCGTAGATCGAGCCGTAGCTCGTGACGGCGCGGGTCTCGTGCTCGAGCTGGTCCTCCTCGATGACCCAGACGGTCGGTGGCTGCTCGACGTCCTTGGCGGGAGCGTGCGTGTCCTTGCCCGTCGTCGGCGGGAGGGTCGGAGGGGGGAGCGGCGGCGGACCGGACAGCACCGGCAGGACGAGCTCGATACTGCTCCGCTCGACCTCGAGCGGTGCGCCGCTCGGTGGCGGCCACGTGTTCGGCCAGTCCGCTCCCGACAGCGCGAGCCGCACTCTGTGGCCCGGCTCGAACACCCACGACGTGGCCTCGAGCTCGAGCTCGATCTCGGTGGGCACGCCCGGCTCGAGCGCGATCGGCTCTTCGTCGCCGTTTCGGTGCGTGAGGTTGAGGATCGCGCGCCCGGCGAGCGCGGACACCCCGTCCGGAAACACGTCGCAGAGGCGAACGGAGAGATACGCGACGGGCGCGGACGAGGTGAGCGTGAGCTTCACGCGGGGATGGCCCATCACGTCCAGGTCTGCCTCGCTGAGATCCCAGTCGTACGTCAGGGAGAGCGCGTCGTCGAATCGCTGGTCTGCCGGGAGACCCCACGGCCCGCCGCCCGCGCAGGAGATCCAGGCGGCGCGTCCGGCGTCGCCGCGGACATGGATCGCCTCGAGACCAGCACCCTCGGGGCGCAGGACGTGCTCCAGCAGCCGCTCCGGCGGCCACGTCGCCTCGGAGCGCCACTCGCCGTTCATCGTCGTGAGATCCGGCGCGGGGCGTGTCGAGCGGCGCGCGAAGACGGCGATCGGAGGCTCGGTGTCGACACCGTTCTCCTCGTCGGCGAGCCAGCGCCGGAACCAGCGGATCAGCTCCGGGATGAGGTCGATGTGCGGGCCGGGACGCGCCGTTGCAGTGGACTGGTGACCCCACGGCCCGAGGATGACGCGCTTCGGGCACGTGAGCGCCTCGAAACTGCGAAAGACGATGTTCGTGTACCCGTCGGCCCAGCCGGCCACCATCATCGTCGGACAGGTGATCCGCGCGTGGTCGGGCCGCACCGACCCGTGGCGCCAGTACGGCCCGTCGGTCTGCTGCTCGAACCAGTTGAGCAGCCAGGGCTCGACGTCGTCGATGCGATGAGCCCACTCGTCCCGCCAGCCCTCGCCGAAGACGGCCGGCACGGGGGGCAGGGCGTTGCCGGCGACCATGTAGATCGGCCAGTCGATGAGGTCGAGCGCCTTCACTGCCCCGCCCATGTAGTGGACGTCGTCCGTGTAGCGGTCGTCGGAGGCGTAGATGGGGGCGATCGCGCCGAGCGCAGGGGGTCGGAGGCACGCCACCTGGAGCGAGTTGAACCCGGACCACGACGTCCCGTACATGCCGACCCGCCCGTTCGACCACTCCTGCTCGGCGAGCCAGGCGATCACCTGACAGATGTCGTCGAGCTCCTCGGCGGTGTACTCGTCGGTGGCGAGGCCGCTCGACGAGCCCGTGCCGCGGATGTCGAGGCGGCAGACGGCGAGTCCGCCCTCCACGCACAGCCGCTCGTACTCTCCCGTGTACGACGACGTGAGGTCGTCCATCCGGTACGGGAGCGCCTCGAGCACGACCGGCGCGGGCTGGTACGTCGGGGAGCCAGAGCTGAGCGGCCAGGCGGGTGCCGTCCGCGACGGTGATGAAGACGTGGCGGTGCTCCATGTGCTCGATCATCCCAGGTAGGGTCGAGCGGCGTTGCATCTGCGACCGACAGCCGAGCAGAGTGCCCTCCGGGCCGATGCTGCCGCCTTCTGCGCGAGGGTGCGACCACTGCTCGAGGCCGATCCGGAGTGGTGGCGGCAGGGAATGCTCTCCGACGGCGACTCGGTCGCCGTCAACCGGCAGCTCGGCGAGGCAGGGTGGATCGGCATGTCCTGGCCGGTCGAGGTCGGCGGACGTGGTCTCTCGCGGCTGACGGCCACACTCGTCGAGGAGGTCTTCGGCTACCACTGGCTCCCGCTCTCGTCGTACCTCCTCTCGTACAAGACGATCGGTGCGGCGATCGAGCGGTTCGGGTCGCCCGCTCTCGTCGAGCGGCTTCTGCCGCCGATCGCGCGAGGAGAGCTTGTCTTTTGCCAGGGATTCTCGGAGCCGGGCGCGGGCAGCGATCTCGCCTCGCTCACGACCAGGGCGGAGCGGCGCGGCGACACGTACGTCGTCAACGGTCACAAGATCTGGACGTCGAGCGCGCACCTCGCGGACTGGATCTACCTCGCGGTACGCACCGACGCCGACGCGAGGCACCGCGGCATCTCGGTTCTCGTCTGCCCGATCGACACGCCGGGAATCGAGGTGCGGGCATTCCCCACGCTCGGCGGGGGCTATCTCTGCGAGACGTTCCTCGACGGCGTCGAGATCCCCGCCGCAAACATCGTCGGCGAGGTGAACGGCGGCTGGGACGTCCTCATGTACACGCTCGACTTCGAGCGCGTGACGGCCGAGAAGCTCGGTGGCTTCGCCTGGGTGCTCGATGCGGTCGAGGGCAGGCTGCGCGAGACCGGGAGGCTCGATCGCGCGGCTGCGGACACGATCTCGCGGTTGCGCGGCGAGCTCCACGCCGCACGGCTGCTGTCGTTCCGGGCGGCCGACATGCTCGATCGAGAACTTCCCGGGAGCGCGACCTCCGCGATGGCGAAGCTCTCGGGCGCACGTCTCGCCCAGTCGATCGGGAATGCGGCCGTCGACCTGCTCGGCCTCGAGGGCCTCGGCGACGCCTCTCCCGACGCCGTCGTCCAGGGCCGGGCCGCGGCGCTCTACCGGGCCTCGGTCGGCTCGACGATCGCCGGTGGCACCGCCGAGGTGCAGCAGCTCGTGATCGCGCGACGCGGCCTGGGGCTCCGATGAGCCTGCCGCTCGAGGGCATCCGCGTGGTCGAGGTCGCGCAGTACGTGGCGGGGCCGCTCGCCGGCTCGCTCCTCGCCGAGCTCGGCGCCGAGGTGATCAAGGTCGAGCCGCCCGGAGGCGACGCCTACCGCAGGGTGATGCCGGTCGCGCCCGGGGTCGGACGGTTCTTCGTCCCACTCAACCGGGGCAAGAGATCGGTGGTGCTCGACCTGAAGACGGGCAGCGGAGGCGCCGCTCTCGCGAGGCTGGTCGGGACGGCCGATGTCGTCGTCCACAACGCGCCTCCCGCACGGGCAGCGGCATTCGGCCTCCAATGGGAAGCGCTTCATGCCGCACACCCGGCGCTCGTCGCCGGTGTCGTCACGTCCTTCGGGCCGCACGGTCCGCTCGCCGGCCGACCGGCCTACGACCTCGTCGCGCAGGGCCGCTCGGGCCTTCTCACGTCTCACGCCTCGCACGGCGACACGGTGCCGGTGCGAGCGGGTGGGATCCCGATGGCCGACCTCACCGCCGGGCACCTGTTGGCGACCGGCGTCCTCGCAGCCCTCGTCGCGGCGCGCCGTGGAGGAGAGGGACGGATCGTCGAGGTGTCGCTCCTCGGTGCGGCGCTGGCGGTGCAGATCCAGGATCTCGTCTGGCTCGACGGGGAGGCGGTCGGTCCCGCCACTGCGGCCACGCGAGGCGGACTGGAAGCCCGCGCCGACGAGATCGCAGGCGGTCTCGCCATGAACCCGTACTACCGCTGCTACGAGGCTGCCGACGGGTTTCTCGCCGTCGCCTGTCTCAATCTCGCACAGCGCACGTCGTTCCTCGGGCTGTTCGGGCTCGAGGACCCGACGATTGCGAGACCGGACATCGCACCCGCAGACCCGCTCGTTCTGGCCGAGAAGCAGCGCGTGACGACGGCGATCGAACGGGAGCTCACGCGCGAGTCGGTCGAGGCCTGGCTCGCCCGGCTCGGCTCGGTCTCCGTCCCCGCCGGCCCCGTGCTCGCGCGTGAGTCGGTTCACGCGGATGAGCAGGCGCGTGCGAACGGCCTCCTCCAGGACGTCGAGCAGCCGGGGCTCGGGCAGATGACGATGCTCGGTGGCGTGTTCAGGTTCGACGGCGAGGATCCCCCGGCGACGCAACCGGCACCCTCTCTCGGGGCAGACACCGATGCGGTGCTGGCAGAGGTGGGAGCGTGAGGTTCGGGGTCGAGCACGAGTTGGAGCTGTTCGCCGAGTCGGTGCGCGGCGCCCTATCGGGTTGGGAGCCGGCCCTCGAGCCCGTCTTCGGTGAGTGGAACGACGACCGCGACGACCTGCTCGCCGTACGTCTCTCAGAGCTCGGCTGGGCCGAGCTGTGGGGCGACCCCGGTCTGCTCGGGCCCGCAGTCGCAGGCGGGCTGGAGCTCGGTCGCGTCGTCGCACCGCTCTCCCTCGTCGACGACGCGACGCTGGGAGCGCCGCTTGCGATCGGCGGTCGCGTTCGCCACGGAGACGGCCGAGTCGAGGGCGGCGAACGGGAGCCGACGCTCGACGCGACGGGGACGCTCCGTTCCGTCGCTTTGGCGTCGCCCGCCGACCCGGCGCGGCTGCATGTCTTCGGCGCGGTCACACTCGCGTATCTGGCCGGTCTCGCCGACGCGGCGCTCGAGAAGGCGATCGAGCATGCGAGGTCGCGCGAGCAGTTCGGGGCGCCGCTCTCGGCGCTACCCGCCGTGCAGGCGCACCTTGCAGACGCAGCGCTCGCGCGCGACGGACTCCTGCTCTCGGCGTGGTCTGCGACGGATCCCGGTGCGGGCTTCCCCCGCGACTCCCTCGCCTGGGCCGGGCGAGCCTGCCGCGACGTGACAGCGCGCGTGCAGCAGGTGCACGGCGGCATCGGCTTTGCGCTCGAGGGCGGCATCCACCGCTACTACCGGCGTGCGAAGACCGTGCAGGTGTGGACGGATGCGCTTCTCGAGGATCTCCCCCGGACGCTCGGGACAGCTGGGGAGTGATCGTCACACATCCGGCAGAAAGGACATCTGGTGCGGGGTGGAGCGCGTCCCTACCGTGAAGGGATGCGTACGGCCCTCCTCCTCGTCGATCCCGGTACCGACCGCCCAGGATATCTCGAGCGCAATCTCCGCTCGGACGGTTTCGACGTTCTCGAGGCGGGCTGGAGCGCTCAGGCGCTCGACCTGGCCGAGCGGAAGCGGCCGGACATCGTCCTTGCCGGTGAGGCCGAGCTGTGCGCGCGGCTGCGTGAGGGAGAGCCGGGGCGGCGCTGGGACAGGAACGTCCCGGTCATCGTGTTGACAGGGGCCGGTGCCGACCCCCTCGAGCGTGTCCGCGCCTTCGAGCGGGGAGCCGACGATGTCGCAGAACGCGAGCTCTACCCGGAGCTCGTCGCCCGGATCCACGCGGTGCTGCGGCGCGCTGCCAGGCCGGCCGACGTCCTCGAGGTCGGTGAGCTCGTTGTCGACCGGCGTGCGCGACAGGTGCGCGTGCGCGGCGTTCCCGTATCGCTCGCGGCGCGCGAGTTCGACCTCGCTGTCGGGCTCGCGCGCGATCCCCACCGCGTGTTCTCGAAAGAGGAGTTGCTCCGGGACGTCTGGGGATACGGTGGTCGTCTCGTGACGCGCACGGTCGACTCGCACGCGTCACGGTTGCGCCGGAAGCTCTGCGCCGCAGGCGCCGAGCTTCCGTACGTCGTCAATGTCTGGGGAAGGGGGTACCGGCTGCTCGAGTAGGGAGCCCCGCTACCGGCGGGTCCCGGTCGCGATGATGTACCGACGCTCGACGGTGATCTCGTCGCCCGAGCGGTAGCTGTCGAAGTAGGAGGTCATCGCCGCGTCGAGCTTCTTCCTTCCCTCGGCGTCGAGCGAGTTCCACAAGGTGAAGGACGGCCCGAAGTTCTCGCGGAAGTACACCCACATCTCGGTCGCGTCCTCGCCTACCTGGGGGATGTCGAGCTCGACGAACGTCAGGTCGAACGCAGCTCCGAGCATCGCCTCGACGTAGCCCTCGTCGCCCCATTGCAGCGGCGATCCGGCGCCGTCGGGTGGTGGTGGCATGAACGGCGCCATCGCGGCGAACATCGCGCCGACACCGCTCTCCTTCCTCCACGCGGTCAAGCCGACGCGGCCGCCCGGGCGACAGACGCGAGCGAGCTCGCTAGCGACCCCCGCATGGTCGGGTGCAAAGATCACGCCGACCGACGAGGAGACGATATCGGCTGACGCGTCTACGTTAGGAAGGTTCTGGGCATCCGCGACGTCGAAGGCGACGTCGAGGCCGTACTCGGCAGCGCGGCGCCGGGCGGTCTCGACGAGGGCGGGGGAGAGGTCGGACGCGGTCACCCTCGCCCCCGCACGTGCCGCGTGGAAGGCGACGTCACCGACGCCGCAACCGAGATCGAGCCACTCCTCGCCGGCCACAGGCGCGAGGCGCTCCACGAGCGCTTCGTGCATCTCCCCGATCAGATGGGAGATGTTCTCGAACGGCGCCGAGCCCCACATGGCGGCGTGTTGGGTCGTCAGTTCTTCGAGTGACATCGAACGTCCTTCCGGTTGGTGACGAACGCGAGCCTATCGCCGTCCGCGTTGCTCCGCGAACGATCGCGTGCCCGGGGGGCGCTAGCGTAGTGCGATGAATCGAGCGCACCCGGCTGCGACCGGATACCACTCCGCGCGGCGCGTGCGGCTGCTGACGTTGTTCGCGACCGCGCTGGGCTCGGCTCTGGCGTTCCTCGACACGACCGTCGTCGTCGTGGCGCTGCCGGCGATGGACGACGACATCGGCCTCGGCCTCGCGGGCCAGCAGTGGGTGTACCTCGCCTACGCGCTTTCCCTCTCTGCGTTCTATCTCGTCGGTGGCGCGATCGGCGACCGCGTGGGGCTCCGGCGGACGTTCGTCGTCGGCGTCGTCCTCTTCGCGATCGCCTCGCTCCTCACCGCCCTGGCGCCGAACGAGGGAGTGCTGATCGCCGGCCGCGCTCTGCAAGGCGTCGGTGGCGCCGTGCTGACGACCACGAGTCTCGCGCTCCTTCGAGTCACCTGGGCGGGACAGGCGGGACGGGCGATCGGGCTGTGGGCCTCCCTGACGAGCCTCGGGACGGTCGGTGGCCCGGCGCTCGGTGGCCTCATCGTGCAGACCGTCTCCTGGCGCTGGGTGTTCCTGATCAACGTCCCGCTCGCCGTCGTCACGGTTGCGCTCGCGGTCGCGGGGCGCGGGAAGGAGGCGGCTGCGACCGGACGCTCGACCCTCGACGTCGTCGGCTCGGCGCTCGTGGCCGTCGCGCTCGTCGGGATCAGCTACTCCATCGTCGAGGTGCACGAGCGCGGCCTCTCTGCGGTCCTGCCCTTTCTCCTCGTCGGGGTCGTGGCGCTGATCGGCCTCGTCGCATGGACGCTGCGCTCGCGCGATCCCGTGATCCCGCCGGCTCTCCTCCGTCAGCCGGGTCTCGCCGCCGCGAATCTCGTCACGCTCGTGATGTACGCCGCGCTCCTCGCGCATCTTCTCTTCCTGCCCGTCTACCTGCAGTTCCTCGGCTTCTCGCCGACGCTCGCCGGGCTCGTGTTCGCACCGCCGAGCATCGGGCTGATCCTCCTCGCGCCCCGGTTCGGCCGCTATGCAGATCGCAACGGGCCTAGAGTGCCGATCGCCGCCGGTGCGGCGACGATCGGCATCGCGATGCTGCTGCTCCTGCCTGTCTCCGGCCGACCGGAGGCGTGGACGTGGGCCGTCGCGAGCATCTGCCTCTTCGCAATCGGCTTGCCGGCAGTCGTCGCACCGATCACCGCCGCCGCGCTCGCGCCCGCTCCGGAGGGCCTCGCCGGAGTCGCGGCCGGCCTCAACCAGACCGTCGCTCGCGTCGGTGGCATCCTTTCCGTCGCCGCCATCGGGGCACTTGCGGCGTGGCTGTTCAACCGGCACGGCGGCACGGGTGACACGCCGTTCGATCCCTCAGCGGTCGGTGCTGCACGCGCGGCCGGCGTCGACACGTTCCGTGGCGTCGTTCTCTGTGTGGCCGGCCTCGCGTTCCTGGCGTCGGCTCTCGCGGTAGCGTTCCTCCGCGGCCACCGTCAGAGGAGCACGCCCTCCAGCGTCAGCAGCGCCACCTTGCGATCCAGCCCGCCCGCGTAGCCGACGAGACTGCCGTTCGCCCCGATCACGCGGTGACATGGGAGGACGATGGGGATCCGGTTGCGATTCATCGTCATCCCGACGGCGCGCGCCGCCTTCGGGTTCCCGGCCCGCTCTGCCAGCTCCGCGTACGTGGCCGTCTCGCCGAACGGGATGCCCGCCAGTTCCTTCAGTACCCGCTCGGTGAACGGCGTCACGTCGCGGAGGTCGACAGTGAGATCGAACGCACGGCGCTTCCCCTCGAAGTACTCGTCGAGCTCGCGACGCGCATCGTCGACCAGGCGCGGTGCCCGCAGCACAGTGCGACCGGCGACACGAGAGAGCCACTCGAGATGCTCCTCGATGTCGGCGTCGTACGAGATCCGCAGCAGCCCGTTCTTAGCCGCGGCGACGAGAAGGGGGCCGACCGGGCTGTCGAAGACGTCGTAGCCTGCGTCGAGCAGCCCGCTGCGGACGGCCGCATCGCGGAAACGGCTGTCGAGATCGGTGGGGACGGTCACCGGCGCACCTCCTTTCTGAGACGGCGGACTCCGGAGGAGGCCGCCTGGCGTGCCGCATCGGGGCTCGAGTCGAGCGCCGCCGCGATCTGGTCGTAGGTCAGGTCGTAGCCGTAGCGCAGCACGACGGCGGCCCGTTCCTTGGCGGGCAGGCCGTCGGTGAGCTCGCCGAGATCCTCGTAGGCCGGACGGCCGTCTTCGTGTGGAATCTCCGGTACGTCACTTGTCGGTCGCGTGCGGCGATGCACGTCGATCGCAACACGTGAGGCGATCGTCAGCACCCAGGCTCGGAGATGTTCGCCGTGCTCCAGGCGGTCGTAGGCGCGAAGTGCCCGCAGGAACGTCTCCTGGAACGCGTCGTCGGCCCGGTCACGGCCGACCTTGCGGCGGAGCAGCCCGAGCACCTCGGAGTTGTGCTCGGCGTAGAACGTCTCGAACGGAGGAATCGCCACGGTGCTCATCATCGATGAAACGGCCGGGCGCGCGGCCGTGTGAGTTCGCGCCGGAGGAGCCGTTGCCGCACCGGCCACTGAGACCACCACGGGCAGGTCATGAGGAATGCGAACCCGGGCTCGCCGAGCGCCGTCACACCGCGCGCGACTCGACCGGGCGCACACTCCCCATTCGTCACACGTCAGTCGTCTTCGACCGCCATGCCCATGACGTCGTCGCGGCTCAGCTTCCCGACGAGCTCGGGGTGGTCGCTCACGACGTGAGCCTCGACCTTGGCGACGAGCTCATCGTCGGTTTCCGCCTTCACGACCTCGCCACACTCGCAGTCGATTCGCATGCCCATTGCGTCTCCTTCGCGTCGATGTGGAGACAGTATTGGAGAAGGGACATGCGGCAACCTTGGCCCAACCTTGGTGGGGGCGACCTACCGGGTGGGGTTGAATCGTGGCATCGTGTCGGCGACGTGAGCGACACTCGAATTCAGCTCTGCGGATCGCTCGTTGCCCGGGTCGAGGGCGAGCGCGTCGATGGGCGGCTGCCTGGGAGGCAGGGGCGGCTGTTGTTCGCACGCCTCGTCCTCGGGCGGCGAACGGTGGTGACGCGCGAGGCTCTCGTGGATCTCCTCTGGGGTGAGGCTCCTCCGGACGCGGCCGAAGCAGCTCTGAGCGCACTGCTCTCGAAGCTGCGTCGCACCGTTCCGGTCGACGGCCGGTCGGAGGTTCGTCTCGCGTTGCCGCCGGACACGTGGGTCGACGTCGAGGCGGCGTCAGAGGCGCTTCATCGTGCCGAAAGCTGTGCTGCGCGTGAGGACTGGACGTCGGCCTGGGGCCCCGCCAGGGTCGCGCAGCACGTCTCGGAGCGCCTCTTCTTGCCCGGCGAGTCGGGCCTCTGGGTGGTCGCGCGACGTCGTGGCCTCGATGCGATCAGGATCCGCGCGCTCGAGATCGCCGGGCTCGCAGCGCTGCATATCGGCGGCAGTGAGCTCGCGACCGCTGAACGCACGGCGGGGCGGCTGGCCGAGTTGGCGCCCCTTCGTGAAAGCGGTACGCGCCTGCTGATGGAGATCCACGCGGCGCGCGGAAACCGCGCGGAGGCGCTCCTCGCCTACGAGGCGTTGCGTCAGCGGCTGCGCGAGGAGCTCGGTGTCGGCCCTTCCACCGAGACGGTCGAGGTGCATCGCCGGCTCCTTGCCTGACCGCATCTGTGACACTTCGGCCAATGAAGGTCGCCGTCGTCGGACATGTGGAGTGGATCAGGTTCGCGCGCGTCGAGCACGTTCCCGCGGCCGGCGAGATCGCCCACTCGACGGAATCGTGGGAGCAGGCGGGAGGCGGAGGCGGCGTCGCGGCGATCCAGCTCGCGCTGCTCGCAGACGAGGCGCATCTCTTCACGGCGCTCGGCGACGACGAGCTCGGGCGTCGTTCCCGCTCCGAGCTCGAGGCGCGCGGCGTACGCGTGCACGCGAGCGTCCACCCCCAACCGCAGCGATGGGCGTTGACGCACATCGACGACGTCGGCGAGCGAACGATCACGACGGTCGGGCCGAAACTGCGAGCGCGTGGTCACGACGAGAACCTCCCCTGGCACGAGTTGGCGGAGATGGACGCGGTGCTGTTCATCGCCGGTGACGTCGATGCGCTCGCTGCCGCACGGCGGGCGCCCGTGCTCACCGCCACCGCGCGAGAGGTCGAGAATCTCCGTCGCGGGGCAGTCGAGATCGATGCCCTCATCGGAAGCGGGGAGGACGAGGCCGAGCGGTACCACGTGGGCGATATCGACCCCGAGCCGACGCTCGTCGTCACGACCTCCGGCGCCCTCGGAGGCTGGATGCAGCCGGGCGGGCCGTTCGTCGCTGCGTCCGTCCCCGGAGTGCGCGTCGACGCGTACGGCTGCGGTGACTCGTTCATGGCGGGCATGACGTATGCGCTCGGCGCCGGGCTCGAAGCGCACGACGCGGTGGCCTTCGCTGCCCGCTGCGGAGCGGCGGCGCTGACGGGCCGCGGCGTCGCACCGCGGTCGATCTCGCTCTGACGGCGGTGACATGTCAGTATTGACCGATGGGCGTGAGTGAGCTTTCATCGGTCGATGTCGACACGATCCGCGCCGCCACCGGGGCGTGGACGACCGGCGTCGTCGTCGTCACCGCATCTCACCCGGACGGGCGTGACGCCGGGCTCGTGATGGTGAGCCTCGCTCCCGTCTCGCAGGAGCCACCACTCGTGCTCTGGAGCGTCGATCGTGCCTCGGGCAGCCTCGACGTCTGGCTGGAGGCGCCCGGGTACGCCCTGCATCTGCTGGCCGCCGACCAGGAGCCGCTCGCATGGCAGTTCGCCCGCAAGGGGGCGGAGAAGTTCGACGGCCTCGCCGTTTCCCGTGGATTGATCGGGGCACCGTTGCTCGACGGCGTCTCCGCCACGATCGAGTGCGCCATGCACGCCCAGCACGACGGCGGCGACCACGTCATCCTCGTCGGCCGGGTCGTCGCCGCGACCGTCACCGACCGACCGCCGCTCGTCATGCACGCCGGCAGCATGGGCGGCCTTCCCTCACCACCCGAACCTGAAGGAGACGACTCGTGACGAAGTCCCTGCTCGACGGCCGTGATCTCAAGCTCGGCCTCTTCTCGGCCAACTGCTCGTCCGGCATGGCCGTGACGAAGATCGAGGATCGCTGGAAGGCGACCTGGGACGACAACCTGGCGCTCGGCAGGCTCGCCGACGAGGTCGGGATCGACTTCATGCTCCCGATCGCACGCTGGATCGGCTACGGCGGCGACACGAACTTCCACGAGGGCGTCCTCGATCCGGTCGCGCTCGCCGCGGGCCTGCTCGCCGAGACCGAGCGGATCTTCGTCTTCGCGACCATTCACACGGCGTTCAACCACCCGCTCGTCTCGGCGAAGGCGATGGCGACCGTCGATCAGATCGGGAAGGGACGCGCGGGGCTGAACATCGTCGCCGGCTGGAACAAGCCGGAGTACGACGCGATGGGCGTCGACCTGCCCCAGGACCACGACGACCGCTACGCCTACGCGCAGGAGTGGTGGGAGATCGTCAAGCGCCTCTGGACCGAGCCCGGCCGCTACGACATCGACGGCCGCTTCTGGCAGCTGCAGGGCGTCGAGTCGATGCCGAAGCCCTACGACGGGCTCCTGCCGATCCTCAACGCAGGCTCGTCGACCCAGGGACGCGACTTCGCGGCCCGCAACTCCAACGTCGTCTTCACCGTCGTCGGTGGGCCAGACGACGGGGCCGAGGTCGTCCGCACGGTGAAGGCGAACGCACGAGACAACTACGGCCGCGAGACCGGCGTGTTCACGCCGTCCTACTGCGTCTGCCGCGAGACGAAGGCGGAGGCGGAGGAGTTCCACCGCTGGTACGCCGAGGAGAACGCCGACTGGGATGCGGTCGACAACCTGATGCGACTGCAGGGCCTGTACGCGATGTCCTTCAGCCCGGAGATGCTGGAGATGTTCCGCGGCCGCTTCGCCGGTGGGCACGGCGTCTGCCCGCTGATCGGCTCTCCGGACGACGTCGCGGCCGAGATCAAGCGGTTCTGGGACGCCGGCTTCGGCGGGATGACGCTGAGCTTCGTCGACTACACCGGCGAGCTCGAGTACTTCGCGCAGGAGGTTCTGCCGCGGCTCGAGAAGCTGGGCGTGCGGCTGCCGCGCTGAACTCAGGTGCGCACGGGCTTGGACATACCGAGCACGGCACCCTGCCGGTCGAGCGCCACGGCGGCGACGTAGCGGGGCCGCGAGCGGAGGTCGATCGACGTCTCGAAACCGCGGCGCGTCACGGTCCGGAGCGGTCGTAGGTCGGCGACGCTCGAGCCGGCGCGCACTTGCCAGCGCGCGACCTCGGTGGCGCCGTTCCAGCTCGCGTAGACACGCGTCGGTCCGTCCGCGAATGTGTGAGTCGCGATCGCTGGCCGCGTCGCCGGGCGCCCGACCCAGGGCTCGCGGCGCGCGCGATAGGTGACGGATGTCCCGACGAAGTGGGCGTCGTAGCGGAGGTTTCCGTCCGGCCCGATCTCGCTGAATCCCGGATACGTGCCCCAGCCGACGAAGAGGCCGCCGTCGGCGACCTGTTGCGCGTTCCCCATCGCCCAGGCGGTGCGCAACTCGGGCGCCTGGTAGTCGCGCACGAGCGTGGCGGTCTTCGATCCCGTGTCGAGCCGAAGGCGGAGCACGCGCGTTGCGATCCCTCTGTCGGTCGGGCTGCCGGCGGCGTTGTCGAAGATCGTGATCGTGCCGTCGGCGTGGCGGCGGGCGTCGTGCTGGAAGGCGAACGAGGCTCCAGGCCCGAGCGTGAAGTCGCTCCGCTTCCCTCCGAGGCGCCAGATCACGGCTCCCGTACGGCGGTGGATCTTGTAGACACCCGACGTGTTCCGCGCCGACACGAGCAGATGCCCGTCGGTGTCGACGCCGATCGAGTTGAGATGGAAGTAGTCGACGTTCCCGGCCTGCGTGACCGAGAGGTCGAACGACTCGTCCAGCACCACATGGTCGATGCTGTGCCACTCGAAGAGCACGCGCCGCGTCGCGATGTCGATCTCCTGCACGACCCCCTCGACGAGGCGTCCGTCGACGGCGCCGCCGACGCTCGTGAGGTCGGCCCGGATCTCGTTGTAGATCGTGATCAGGGCGGTGTTTCTCGACGTGAGCAGGATCTCGTGCAGATCGGCCTTGTAGCCGTTGTGCGCGCGGATCCGCGTGATCTCGTTGTACGCGGCGTCCGCAACGACGAACGTACCCCCGTAGCCGCCGAAGACGGTGCCTTCCCACCATGTCAGCACGGGCGCCCCTCGATATCTCTGTACCCGGAGGTCGATCGCCGTGACGTTCGTGCGCGGCTCGAACCAGAGCGGCTGGCCGGTGCGGTCGATGATCAGTGGGCCACTCGCCTCCGTCGACGGAGGCGAGCTCGGGAAGCTGAACGGGGCGAGGAGGATGTGGCCCTTCGCCTGGCCGGCACCGGAGGCGAGGATCTCGACCGGCGGCGGCAGCAGGTCGGGCCGCGAGACGAAATGGTGGGCCGCGGGCTCTCCGTCGACGGCGTGCACCCGCCGGCCGGCGACGCCGGAGCCCGCGGCGCGCGGCGCGAGCGCTCCTGCCGCGGCGAGCGCGGATGCGCCGAGGAAACCCCGCCGCGAGAGATGGCCCATGAGCCCCGGTGGCACGGCGATAGTCAACACCATCGATCGGTCGCTGTCACTCCGGAGGCGTTGCTCCGCTCGAGGAGTGCGGCGAGACGCCGCTCTGCTTCCTCGGGCGAGAACCCCCAGGGGCCGGGCTTGCCCGGATACGCGATCCGCGATTCGGCGTCGACCAGTACGAGCCGCTCGGGCCAGGCGGCGAATGCCCGACTCGCGTCGTTCTCCATCCCGTCGAGGAAGAGCGGCATCGTCAGACCGAGGCGCGCTGCCGTCTCGTGAGCCTGCAGGCGGCGTTCCTCGAGCGTCGACTGCTGGTCGAGCACGACGCCCTCCTCGCGATTCGACGCCAGTTGCCACTCGTCGGCGGCGTGGGCTTCGGCGATGTAGACGAACGCAGCGTCCGCGCGGTCGGAGTAGCGTTGGAAGACGCTCTCGACGTCGCCCGACCGGCGACGAAACGGCGGTCAGGTGAAGCTGCCGAAGACGAGAAGCAGTGGCCGCCCCTTGAGGAGCGTCGCGAGCGCGATCTCCTCGAGATCCGCGGCGCGCCGGAGCGTGACCGCGGGAAGCGGGTCGCCGATCCCGAGCGCCTCGGGTGCGCGGTGGCGGAGCACGCTGGCGACGACCGCCGCGCGCTCGGCGCCGGGGGCGAGGCTCTCGACGTATCGCCGATCCTCGTCGTCGACGATCGCAGCCGCGATGTCGTCTCCCGGGTCGCCGACCATCCACACCCAGGATACGGATCGGCACGGGTGGTGAAGGGGGGTTGCAAAGTGGGGGAAAGTGGTTTAGAGTGGGGAAACGTGGGAGCAACTGTGGAGCAGCGCGCATGTTCATCGGCCAGTACGACCATTCCATCGACGACAAGAGCCGGCTCACGCTGCCGGCACGCTTTCGCGACTCGCTGGCTGACGGCGTCGTCCTCTCGAAGGGGCTCGACCGCAGCGTCGACGTCTATCCCGCAGACGCCTGGCGCTCCTCCATCGCGGAGCGCATCGGCGGGCTCGATCCGCTCAGCTCGGAGGCTCGCACCCTCCAACGCCTCTTCTTCGGCGGCGCCGCCGAAGACACGCCCGACAAGCAAGGGCGCGTGCTGCTGCCGGCCCACCTCATTCGCTACGGGAACCTCGCAAAGGACGTCACGGTGATCGGGAGCAACGATCACCTCGAGATCTGGGACCGCGCCGTCTGGGCGGAGCGCCTGGAAGGGATCGAAGGGAGTGCCGACCATGCTGCCGAACGTCTTGCCGCACAGCGCGTCTGATCACACGCCCGTCCTCGCGGACGAGGTGCGCGAGTTCCTCGCCGTGCAACCGGGCGAGACCGTCGTCGATGCCACCTTCGGTGCGGGCGGGCACGCTCGCCTGCTGGCCGAGGATCTCGCGGGCAGCGGCAAGCTGGTCGCCGTCGACCGCGACCCGAGTGCGAAGGCGCACTTCGACCGCTTCAAGGCGGGCGCGGGGGTCGACGTCCGCTTCCTCCGTGGCGACTTCGCACTGATCCTCACGCAGCTGTCCACGAACGACATCAAGGCCGACGTGATCCTGCTCGACATCGGGGTCTCCTCGATGCAGATCGACCGGCCCGAGCGCGGGTTCTCGTACGCCACCGACGCGCCGCTCGACATGCGCATGGATCCCACGGGTGACGTGACGGCCGCGACGATCGTGAACACCTGGGACGAGAAGGAGCTCGCCACGATCTTCCGGCGCTACGGGGAAGAGCGCTACGCAGGACCGATCGCACGGGCGATCGCGCGCCGTCGCGCGGAGCGGCCGTTCTTCCGAACGCTCGACCTCGTCGACGTGGTCAAGATGGCGATCCCGACCCCGGCGCGCTTCGGGGAAGGGCATCCGGCCAAGCGCGTCTTCCAGGCGCTCAGGATCGCGGTCAACGACGAGCTCGGTCAGCTCGAGGCCGCCCTGCCGGCCGCGGTCGCGATGCTCCGTCCCGGTGGACGGCTCGCCGTGATCAGCTTCCACTCGCTCGAGGATCGGATCGTGAAGCAGTTCATGGTCGCGGGAGCGAAGGGGTGCACGTGCCCGCCCGACTTCCCGATCTGTGTCTGCGGGAAGGAACCGGAGCTCCGGCTGCTCACGAAGCGCCCTGTGCGGCCCTCCGCGGCGGAGCTCGATCGCAACCCGCGCGCGGCCTCGTCACGCCTCCGCGTCGCGGTGAAGGCCTGATGTCGACCATCGCCCAGTCCGGCGCGCCGAGGAAGTCGGCCCGCGCGAAGGTCGGAACGGCTCGCCCTCGCAGCCCGTTCGCCGGAGGAGTGGCCTGGATCCTGCTTGTCGGCGTCATGCTCGCCGGGATCGTGGCGGTGAACGTCCTCGTGCTGCAGCTGAACATGGACTTTGACGGACTGAGCCGGGAGAGGGCCCAGCTCCGGGCCGACAACGCGCTCCTGCGATCGCGGCTCTCGAGTGCGTCGTCGCAGCTCCGGATCGAGGACGCGGCGAAGGCGCGCCTCGGGCTCCAGGAGGCGGACGCGCTGACAACGACGTACGTCCGGCTCGGGGAAAAGTGAGAGAGCGGCGCGCGAATCACCGAATTCGCCTGCTCCTCATCTCGTTCGGACTCCTCTTCGCCGTCGCCGTTGCCCGGGCGGCATACGTGCAGGCTGCCCAGCACGACCGGTTCGCCGCGATGGCGACGACCCAGCATCGCGAGACGATCGAGATCCCGGCGGGGCGTGGCACGATCTACGACCGCACGGGAGAGCCGCTCGCGATCGGCGAGCAGGCGACCACGGTCTACGCCGACCCCCGCAACATCACGGATGCACAACGCGCGGCCGTCGTGATCGGGAAGACGCTCGGGCTCGACGCGAACGAGCTCTATCCGATCCTCAAGGACCGCTCGAAGGGGTTCGTCTACATCGCCCGCAAGACCGACCCGGTCAAGGCCGACGCACTCATGAAGCGCAACCTCCCCGGGATCGGGTTCTACGCCGAAGAGCTGCGGACGTACCCCCAGCGGAACGTCGCGTCGAATGTGCTCGGCTTCGCCGGAACCGACAATCACGGCCTCGACGGCCTCGAGAGCTCGCTCGACAAGATGCTCGCGGGCAAGTCCGGGTTCGAGACGATCATCAAGGACCCGTTTGGCCGTGCCATCGACGTCGTCACGTCGAGACCGGAGCGCTCGGGACGGAACGTAACGCTGACGATCGATCATCAGATCGAGGCGAAAGCCGAGCAGATCCTCGCGAGCACGGTGCAGCAGTTCGGGGCGCACGGAGCGGCGGCGCTCGTGATGGATCCACGGACGGGTGCCATCCTGGCGATGGCGAACTACCCCACCTTCAACGCGAACGCGTTCTCCACCGCGTCTCCCGACGCGCGGAGGAACCGCGCCGTCACCGACACGTACGAGCCCGGGTCGACGTTCAAGATCGTGACGATTGCAGGGGCACTCGAGGACAACGTCGTCGCGCCGACGACCCAGTTCACGCTCGCGCCGACGATCCAGGTCGCCGATCGTGTCATCCGGGAGGCACACTCGCGCGGCACCGAGGTGATGAGCGTCAGGGAGATCCTCTCGCAGTCGTCGAACGTCGGTACGATCACGGTCGCGCAGAAGCTCGGCGCCGGCGGGCTCGCCTCCTGGGTCGATCGCTTCGGCTTCGGCCGTCCGACGGGGCTCGACTACCCGGGCGAGAGCTCGGGCCTCGTGCTGCCGGTCGACGAGTGGTCGGGGTCGACGATCGGGAACGTGCCGATCGGACAGGGCATTGCCGTGACGCCGCTGCAGATGGTCTCGGCGTACGCGACGATCGGTAACGGCGGTGTCCGCCACACGCCGCGGCTGATCGAGAAGATCGGGACGAAGCGGGTGCGGAGCAACACGGGAAAGCGGGTCGTCTCGACCCACACCGCGGACCGGATGATGGCAATGTTCCGCGACGTCGTCCTCGAGGGAACCGGGACCGAGGCGGCGATCCCCGGGTACACGGTGGCGGGCAAGACCGGGACGGCCCAGAAGGCCGAGAACGGCCGCTACGTCCGCAAGTACGTCGCCTCGTTCGTCGGGCTCGTGCCGGCCAAGAGCCCTCGCTTCGCCATTCTCGTCATGGTCGACGAGCCCCAGGGCAACATCTACGGCGGTGTCGTCGCAGCTCCGGCGTTCCGGGATCTGGCCCGTTTCTGCCTCCAGTACATGGAAGTCCCACCCGATGCACCGGAGACGCACACACCGGGAGACGCGGCCGCCCAGTAACCCGCGTCCGGCGGGTGAGCAGGAGGCGATTTCCGAGCCCTCCGTAGAATGGTGACTCGTGGACCTCGACGACCTGACGCGCGTGCTCGCGGCGAGCGAGATCGGCGCCCACGGAGCCGTCCAGATCACCGACCTCGCGTACAGCGCCGAGAGCGTCACGCCCGGCGCCGCGTTCTTCTGTGTGCCGGGCGCGCGCGTCGACGGACACGCGTTCGCCGCGGCCGCAGTGGCGGCGGGTGCCGCAGCTCTCGTCGTCGAGCACCCGCTCGACATCGACGTCCCGCAGCTACTCGTCGAGGATGCCCGACTCTCGATGGCCGTCGCGGGAGACCTCTTCTTCGGCGAGCCGACGCGCTCGCTCGAGGTCGCCGGGGTCACCGGGACGAACGGCAAGACGACGGCGACGTTCCTGCTCCGGTCGGTCCTCGAGGCTGCCGGCCGACCGTCGGGGCTCGTCGGAACGGTCGACTGGGTCGTCGGAGGAGAGCGTCGCCCTGCACTGCACACGACCCCCGAGGCGATCGACCTGCAACGCCTGTTCCGTGAGATGCTCGACGCGGGCGACCGAAGCGTCGCCGTCGAGGCCTCGTCGCACGGCTCCGTCCTGCGTCGGCTCGACCGCGTCCGGTTCGACGTGCTCGTCTTCACGAACCTCACGCAGGACCACCTCGACCTGCACGGGACGATGGAGGACTACTACCAGGCCAAGCGGCGGCTGTTCGTGGGGGCGCAGCCGCCACCCGCCGCGGTGAACATCGGTGACGAGCACGGCCGCCGGCTCGCGCTCGAGCTCGTCGAGGCGGCCCGGGCGCCGATCGTCACGTTCGGGCTGACGGAAGCGGCCGAGGTACGCGCCGAGGATCTCGTCGTGGGACCCGAGGGAAGCAGGTTTCGCGCTGCCGGGATCGAGATCGAGACGCCGCTGCGGGGCCGGTTCAACGTCGAGAACGTCCTCGGTGTCGTCGCCGCAGGCCTGCTCCTCGATATCGAGGACGACGAGATCGCCGAGGGCATCCGGACTGTCATCGGGGTGCCAGGGCGCTTCGAGGCCGTCGACGAGGGCCAGCCGTTCGCGCTCATCGTCGACTACGCGCATACCCCCGACTCGCTCGACATCGTGCTCCAGGCGGCGCGCGAGCTCGGCGACGGGCGCCTGATCTGCGTCTTCGGAGCGGGCGGCGACCGCGATCGCGGCAAGCGCCCGATCATGGGGGCGGTCGCGTCGCAGCGCGCGGATCACGTGATCGTGACGTCGGACAACCCGCGGCGCGAGGACCCGCTCGCGATCATCCAGGACATCCTCCAGGGAACGGGGATCGACGTCGAGATCGATCCCGACCGCCGCAGTGCCATCCGACGGGCTGTCTCGCTCGCGAGGGAGGGGGACGTCGTCGTGATCGCCGGGAAGGGTCACGAGCAGGGGCAGGAGACGGCCGGCGTGATCGAGCCCTTCGACGACCGCGTCGTCGCCCGCGAGGCGCTTCGCGCTGCCGGGTTCACCTCGTGATCCCGGTCGCGTGGGAAGAGATCGAGGCTCTCGCGCTCGGCGAGCTCGAGCGCCCTGCCTCGGCCGGCGCCGCAGTCACGGGGATCAAGGCGGACTCCCGCGCGGTCGGGCCGGGCGACCTGTTCGTCGCCCTCAACACGGGTGTTCGGCACGTGGAGGACGCCGCGGCACGCGGTGCTGCGACGCTCGTGCCGGACGATCAGGAGGCGGCGCTCGCAGCGCTCGCCTCACTCGTGCGCTCGAGAAGCGACGCTCGTGTGGTTGCGGTCGTCGGGTCGACGGGCAAGACCTCGACGAAGGATATCCTCGGCGCGCTCTGCAACGCTCACGTGCCGACGATCTGGGCGGAGGCGAGCCAGAACAACGAGATCGGCCTTCCGTTGACCGTCTGCAGGCTCGAACCGGACACGGATGTCCTCGTGACCGAGATGGGCATGCGCGGGATGGGGCAGATCGCCGCCCTCTGCGAGGTGGCGCGCCCGCACGTCGTCGTCGTCACCTCGATCGGCCCCGAGCACCTCGAGCTCGTCGGCACCGTGGCGAAGGTCGCCGAGGCGAATGCTGAAGCGATCGCAGCACTGCCGGCCGGAGGGATCGCCCTCGTGCCCGCGGACGCATCCGAGCTCGAGCCGCATCTCGGCGGCTCGGACATCGAGATCCGCCGCTTCGACCGGGCGCGGGTCGAACGGGTCGGCGAGAAGTGGCGATTCGGGCTCGGCGATCGCGACATCGCACTACGCCTGCCGTTCACGGCCCGCCACATGGCGGAGAACACGCTCGCGGCGCTCGCCGCCTATGACGCGCTCGGCCTGCCTCTCGAAAGAGCGCAGGAAGGCGCCGATGCGATCAGGTTGTCACGCTGGCGCGGGGAGGAGATCGCGCTCACGGGTGGCGGCTTCGTCGTCAACGACGCCTACAACGCCAACCCGACCTCGATGCGGGCGGCGCTGCACGATCTCGTCGAGCGCGCCGGCTCGCGTCGCCGGGTTGCGATCCTCGGGGAGATGGCCGAGCTCGGCGTCGAGTCGGAGCGCTACCACGCCGAGATCGGCGAGCTCCTCGACGGGCTCGGGATCGAGCTCGTGATCGCGGTCGGAGAGCGAACGGCCGCGTACCTCGGGACGGGCCGTTCGGCGCGCCACTGGGCGCCGGACACGACGGCGCTCGCCGGAGCCCTCGCCCTGCTCGAGCCGGGTGACGCGATCCTCGTCAAGGCATCGCGTTCGGTCGGGCTCGAAGGCATCCCGGCATCGATCGAGAAACGGGCAAGGGCATGGTCCGAGTCCTGATCGCCGGCCTCGTCGCGATGGTGATCGCCATCGTGATCGGCCCAACCTTCATCGAGTGGCTGCGTCGCAGCGGCGTCGGCCAGCAGATCCGCGAGGAAGGGCCTGCGCGTCACATCGTCAAGCAGGGCACACCGACGATGGGCGGCCTCCTGATCCTCGCCACGGCTCTCGTGCCGTTCATCCTCCTCTCGGTCTACACCAGGCCGGGGCTGACGCTCTTCGCGATGACCCTCGGCTGCGCAGCGATCGGGTTCGCAGACGACTACCTCAAGGTGCGGAAGCGTCGCTCGCTCGGCCTCAACGGCCGCTGGAAGATGCTCGGTCTCGTATTGATCACGATCGGCGTCGGCTGGGTCGTGACCCAGGTCGGCTACCTGGACACGGAGATCTACTTCCCGGTCGTCGACGTCAACATCGATCTCGGCATCTTCTACTTCCCGTTCCTCTTCGTCGTGATCGCCGGTACGGCGAACGGCGTCAATCTGACCGACGGCTCGACGGCCTCGCGGCCGGGACGTGCGCGATCTCGCTGCTCACGTTCCTCGCGATCGCGGCGATCTCGTGGATTCGCTCTGGCGATGTCGGCCTGCGCAGCGACAACTACCTCGACGTCGCGATCTTCGCGGCAGCCCTGATCGGCGGGGTGATCGGCTTCCTCTGGTTCAACGCGTTTCCGGCCGAGGTATTCATGGGCGACACGGGATCGATGGCGCTCGGCGGCGCGATCGCGGGCCTCGCCGTGATGACCCAGACCGAGGTGCTCCTTGTCTTCATCGGCGGGATCTACCTGCTCGAGGCGCTCTCGGTGATGATCCAGGTCGCGAGCTTCAAGCGCACCGGCAGGCGCGTCTTCCTGATGGCGCCCATCCATCATCACTTCGAGATGAAGGCCTGGTCGGAGACGAAGATCATGGTGCGGTTCTGGATCGTGGGCGCGATCCTCTGCACGATCGGGTTCGTTCTCTACTACCGCTACTACCTCCGCTTCAAGCTCTAGTGCACGCCCCGTCGCCCGGGCGCGCGGCGCTCGTGCCGGTGGCCGTCGCGATGGTGGTCATGGTCGCGTGGGGTGCAACGCCGATCGCCACGCGGTACGCGCTCGAGGATCTCGAACCGCTCGTCGTCGCCTGCCTGCGGACGGTGCTCGCCGGTCTCGTCGCCGTCTTGCTGCTCCACCGAGGGCGGCACCCGAGGCCCACGAGCGAGCGATCGCGGAAGCTGCTCGTCGTCTCGGCGCTCGCTGCGTTCGTCGTCTTTCCGGTCGTCTACACGGTCGGGCAGCAGCGAACATCGGCGCTTCACGGCGTGATGATCCTCGCGGTGCTGCCCGTCTTCACCGGTGCGTACGCGGCGCTCGTCGCGCGTCGGATGCCGCAACGGGCATGGCTGATCGGATGCGCGGTTGCACTCGCCGGCGAGGTCGTGCTCATCAGCGGGCGCGGTGCGGCGGCAAACGACGCGACGCTTCTCGGCGACCTGCTCGTCGTCGCCTCGGCTCTCGTGGTCACGGCCGGATACGTCGCGGGCGCCATGCTGCCGCCCCGTGGCGTCTCTGCCGTCTCGGCGACCCTGTGGGGCGTCGTCCTCGGGTCGGTGCTCCTCGGGCCGCTCGTCCTCGGGCTGTTCGCGTTCGACGGCGTTCCGGACGCAGGCGCGCGGTCGTGGGCAGCCGTGGTCTTTCTCGCGCTCGTCACGTCGATCCTCGGCTACGTCGGGTGGTACTGGGCTCTCGACCGTGGCGGGATCCAGCGGATCGCCACCTTTCAGTTCCTGCAGCCGGTTTCGGGCTTCATCCTCGCTGCACTCGTGCTCGGGGAGCACGTGACCGTGCCGATCGCCGTCGGCGGAGCGCTGATCGTCGGCGGGATCGTCGTCGCGCAGCGCAGCTGATCGTCCCCGGGTCGCCGGCGTTCAACCCCTCCCGACACCCAGGTGAACGGACGCCATCTTGCCCCGAGCGGTCGTGCGCGGAACCTCACGGGCCACCCTGAACGTCCCGGTCTTGCTCCAGTTCCCGGCGATGAACTCCCGGTTCCGGTCGGCACGGCCGAGCTGCTCCACGAACCGCGCGAGGACGAGCTCCTCGTCGATCTCACCGAGGCGCGGATGGATCCGTAGCGTGAGACGAGTCTGGCCGTCGCTGCCTTCCTCCTCGAGGAGCTGGTAGTCGCACGGTCCGCCGCCGAACTCGGCGGGCAGCCGGCCCTCGAGGATCGCGCCGACGTCATCGATGGGATAGCTCATCCCCTCGGCGGTCAGCTTCTCGTAGCTGCGGACACCGTGGACGTGCACGGTCAGGCCGAGCTCGTGCATCATGCAGCCGCAGTTCCGCTCGTCGAGCGTGGCGAAGTCACCGTTCTCGGCATTGATCAGCACCCGGCCGGCCGACTCGTACAGCGTCGTGTACAGCAGCGGGTGAACCGTGCGGCCCCCCTGCGACAAGGGCAGGGGGTTCACGACCGCGAGCGTATTGAGGCTCAGGTGCATCTCGTCTCCGTGCAGCGGGTTCGCACAGCCCAAGCCGACCCAGACCGAGCCCGGCTCGAAGCCGTACTGCACCGTCGTCCGCGCACCGACCCGCTCGATCGCCTGTCGCTTCGCGGGCGTCATCGGCTCACCGCTCGAGAGGAACGTGACGCCGTCCAGCGAGCGCCCGAGCTCCCGCGCCCGGGTGGCGATGCGCGCTGCGTTGGACGCAGCAGTGCGCACGCACGTCGGCTCGCCGCGGGCATGGCTGCCGACGATCCACTCGACGATGACCGACAGGTTGTCCTCGTCCAGCTCCTCCGGTCGGCCGAACCCGGGGCCCACGCGGGTGCCGACCGCCGCGAGCTCGTGCGCGAGCACGGAGAAGTACGTCCTCTCCAGACGGTTGCGGAACGGCACCGTGCGGGCGAACCACCGCTCGCACGGAATCCCGAGCCGCGCCAGCATCAGCATGAAGGTCATCCCGGCTTGCCCCGGGAGCATCGGCTCGAAGGCGCTGTGCCGGTGCGATTCCAGCCCGTGTGCGAGGACGAACGCACCCGCGGTCGTCGTCTGGTGCGCGAGCCACTCGAACGAGCTCGTTCCGCGTTGTGGCGGGTTGCTGCTGCCGCTGCTGTGGCTCTGAAACCCACGCGTCACGATCCGCAGCTCGCCAGGAGCGACCCTGAAACGGAGTTGCCCTCGGACGACATCCGCCTTGCCCTTGAGCTCCGCGGCCGTGAGGTAGACGCCACCCTCCGCGAGCTTCCGGAGCGCCCCGTCGAGCCCGTGGTGCTTCACCAGGTCGCAGACGTCCGCAAACGCGCAGCCGGCGTGGTCGAGCAGACGCCGGTACGGGCTCGAGGCCCGCGGGTAGACGTGTCGCCGGACAATCTCGAGGAACCGTTCGTCGCGCGTGGCGAGAGCCCGGCGCATCTCGTCCGGAACGCGGTCGAGACCCGCGCCCCCTCTGAGAAACCGCCGCACGCGCACCGGATACGTGAGCGGCTGAGTGGCTGAGGCCGACAGACCGATGGTCGAGTCTATCTCGCGCAGGGAGGATGCGAGAGCGCATCCCATCTACCCTGAATGACGCTCCAGGTTGCCGGAATCTTTAGTGGCGCGCCGAAGGATGGTCACATGAAAGCTCTCGTTGTGGGACTCGCACGCTCCGGACGGTCTGCGGCCGCGGCTCTTGCTGGCGCCGGCGACGAGGTCGTGGCCTATGACCGGTCGGCCGACGCCGACGTCTCGGACCTCACGGCTGAGGTGCAGCTCGGCGACTGGGATGACGACACCCTCGGGGGTGTCGACCTCGTCGTCAAGAGCCCGGGCGTCCCGTCGGAGGCGCCCCCCGTCGCGGCAGCCCGAAGCAAGGGCATCCCGGTGATCTCCGAGATCGAGCTCGGAGCGCGCTTGCTTCCGAATCCGATCCTCGGTGTCACCGGCACGAACGGCAAGACGACGACGACCGCGCTTCTCGGCGCGATGTTCGACGCGGCCGGGGTCCCGGCCGCGGTGGCCGGCAACATCGGGCGCCCGCTGACGAGCCTCGTCGGCACGGTCGGCCCGGATGCCTGGATCGTGTGTGAGCTGTCGTCGTTCCAGCTCGAGGACATCGAGACGCTGCAACCGCGGATCGCGGTCCTGCTCAACCTCGAGCCCGACCACCTCGACCGGCACGGCAGCTTCGACGCGTATCGCGACGCGAAGCTGCGCATCTTCGAGAACCAGGACGCGAACGATGTCGCGATCGTTCCCCTGGGGCTCGGCCCTCTGCCGGGTGCCGCCCCGCGCGTCGAGTTCGACGGCGACGACCCGCTGCCGGCCGAGCCGCGCATCCCCGGAGCGCACAACCGCGAGAACGCGGCGGCGGCAACCGCCGCGGCCCGCGCCGCCGGGATCCCCGACGCGGCCATTGCCGAGGCACTCGCCTCGTTCCCCGGCGTGGAGCACCGGATCGAGGAGGTCGGGACGATCGCAGGTGTGCGCTACGTCAACGATTCCAAGGCGACGAACGTGGCCGCCGCGCTGCGTGCGTTGGCGTCGTTCCCGGGCGCGCGGAAGCTCGTGATCCTGGGAGGGCGCGGCAAGGCGGAACCGTACGCGCCTCTGTCGGAGGCATTCGCCCCGCGCGATCGTGCCTACGTCATCGGTGAGGCGGCGGACGAGATCGCGGCTGCCCTCGAGACGGCCGGCGTCGAATTCGAACGGCACGACGACCTCGCCTCGGCGGTCGCGGCGGCGTCGCGCGAGGCCGGGGAAGGCGACGTCGTCCTTCTCTCACCCGCCTGCGCGAGCTTCGACCAGTTCACGAGCTACGAGCAGCGTGGGGAGGAGTTCGGGAAGCTGGTGCAGAAGCTCCAGGGGTGAGTTCCCGATCCGAAGGACAGCTCGAGCAACGTCTCCTCGTTCTCGTCACCCTCGGGCTCGTCGCCTTCGGCCTCGTGATGGTCTTCAGCGCCACCTCGGCGTCGGCCGCCCTCGGCGCCGGCGATCCGATGACGTTCCTCGTCAAGCAGGGCGCCTACGCCCTCGTCGGCCTGTTGTTGCTCGCGCTTGCGTCGCGGTTCGACTACCACCGCCTCCGCGCAGTTGCCCCGATCCTTCTCGTCGGAGCGCTCGTCCTCTGCATCGCGGTCGTCGCGATCGCACCGCCGATCAACGGCGCGCGCCGCTGGTTCCTGCTCGGCCCGATCAGCGTGCAGCCGTCCGAGCTCGCCAAGCTGGCCGTGTGCGTCTGGGCGTGCGCCCTGCTCGCGCGCCGGCCGATACCGCGCACAGTCGGTGAGCTGATGAAGCCGCTCGGCCTCGTTGTCGTGCTCTTCATGGGACTGATCATGCTCCAGCCGGATCTCGGGACGACGATTTCGCTCGGCATCATGATCGCTGGGATCCTGCTCGTCTCGGAAGTGCCGCTGCGGCTCCTCGCGCTCGTCGGCTCGGTCGCTCTCGCTCTCGGCGCCGTTGCGATCTATGCCGCCCCGTATCGGCGAGAGCGCTTCCTCAGCTTCCTCGATCCCTGGCAGGACCCGCAGGGCGCAGGCTTCCAGACCGTCCAGGCGATCATCGGCATGGGGTCGGGAGGGATCACGGGTGAGGGCCTCGGACAGGGGGTCTCGAAGATCTCCTACCTTCCCGAAGCGCACACGGACATGATCTTCGCCATCGTCGGCGAGGAGCTCGGCCTGATCGGCACGACCGCAGTGATCGTCGCGTTCGGGGTCTTCGCCTGGGCCGGTTTCCGGATCGCCCTCACCTGCCGCGATCCGTTCGGGAAGCGACTCGCTGCCGGGCTGACGACGCTCGTCTGCGGCCAGGCGGCGGTCAACCTGTTCGCGGTGCTCGGGATCGCGCCCCTGACCGGAATTCCCCTCCCGTTCGTCTCGTACGGAGGCTCGTCGTTGATCGTGCTGCTCGCTTCGGTCGGCGTTCTCCTTAACATCGCTGTGAATGACCGCGTCGTCCAAGCTCGTAGTCGTGATCGCAGCGGGAGGAACCGCCGGTCACATCAGGCCCGCACTCGCAGTCGGGCAAGCGCTGCGCGAGCGCGGAGCGACCGTGACGTTCGCCGGCAGTCCCGACCGCGTCGAGTCGCGGCTGGTTCCTGAGGCCGGCTTCGAGTTCGACCCGTTCGCTATCAGTGGCTTCCCGCGGAAACCGTCGCTCGAGCTGCTCCGAGCGCTGTGGCGCGCAGGGAAGGCTCCCCTGGCATGCAGGGCCATCCTGAAGCGGAGACGGCCTGACGTCGTCCTCGGCGGCGGCGGGTACGTCGCCGGGCCGATGGTGCTCGCTGCCCGGCTCTCACGGATTCCGGCCGCGCTGACCGAGGCCGACGCGCATCTGGGGCTCGCCAACCGGCTCGCGGCGCCGTTCGCGTCCCGGCTGTTCTTCGCCTACGAGATTCCGGGCCGCGACGGCAAGAAGGTCGAGGTCGTCGGGCGGCCGGTGCCGGTCGCGCACCTCGGCGCGAACCGTGCGGATGCCAGGGCGCGCTTCGGCTTCCGCGCGGACGCGCCGGTCGTCGCCGTCTTCGGTGCGCTCGCGGGCGCGACGTCGCTGAACGAGATGGCCGTAACGGCCTGGGGAGAAGACGGCCCTTCCGTCGTCCACGTCTCCGGGGAGCGGGACTTCCCGGCTCTCGAGAGCCGGGTGCATCGCCCCGGCTATCTCCTCTTGCCCCAGACCGAACGCTTCGGCGACGTGCTCGCGGCAGCCGACGTGGCCGTCTCTCGCGCGGGGGGCACCGTCTGGGAGCTCGCTGCGACAGGAACGCCGTCGATCCTCGTCCCGTACCCGTATGCGACCGCCGACCATCAGACGCTCAACGCTCGGCACTTCGAGCGTGGTGGGGGGGCGATCGTCGTTCCGAATGCCGAGATCGGAACGGTTCCCGCGCTCGTCGCAGAACTGCTCGCGGATCCCGAGCGCCTGGCCGCGATGCGTGAGGCGATGCTCGGAATGGCGCGGGTCGATGCCGCCGACCGGATCGCGGAGGGGTTGATCGAGCTTGCCGGCCGCTGACGACGTTCGAGCGCTCGTGTCGAATCAACACAAGGTCCTCGCGGGCCGGCGCCTGTACTTCGTCGGCATCGGCGGCGCGGGGATGTCCGCGTACGCGAACATCGCCCGCGCGCTCGGAGCGGAGGTCCGCGGCTGGGATGTCGGCGACACGATCTTCATGGGCTCGCTCGAGGGAATCGAGGTCGACCTCGGCGACGGCCCGATGCCGCCCGACGGCTGGGAGGCCGTCGTCTCGACCGCGCACGCCCACCGAATCGACGGAACGCCCCGCGCCGCGTTCCTCGCGGAGCTCGTGGCCGCCCAGCCGTCGATCGTCGTCGGCGGGGCCCACGGCAAGACGACGACCGCCGCGATGATCGCGTACGTCCTCCACGAGACCGGCCGCGACCCCGCATGGATCATCGGCGGCCTCGTCCCGCAGCTCGGCGGGAACGCCGGCGCCGGACGCGGTTGGCTCGTCGTCGAGGGTGACGAATCCGACCGTTCGATCGGCTCGCTGACACCGCAGATCGCGGTCGTCACCAACATCGAGCTCGACCACCACGCGGCGTACGCCTCGGAAGCCGAGCTGACTGCGTTCTTCGACGAGTGGCTCGCGAGGGTGCCTCAGGTCGTTCGCAGCTGGGAGCTGACCCCGTCGGAGCTCGAGCTCTCGATCCCCGGCGAGCACAACCGCCAGAATGCGGCGGCGGCGCTCGCCGCGCTCGAGCTCGCAGGCGTGGCCCGGGCCGAGGCGGAGGCAGCGATTGCGGGGTTCACCGGTGTCGACAGGAGGCTCGAGCTCGTCGGCTCCCGCGGTGGCATCACCGTCTACGACGACTACGGCCACAACCCGACCGAGCTCGAGGTGACGCTCCGGACCGCCCGTTCGATGACGAGCGGCCATGTCATCGCTGTTTACCAACCGCACGTCGTCGAGCGCACGCGTCAGCTGCACGGGGAGCTAGGGGCCGTGCTCGGCCTTGCGGACGCGGCGATCGTGACCGACATCATCGGTGCTCGCGATGCGCCCCGTGACGGCGTGACCGGAAAGCTCGTCGTCGACTCGTTACCGCCACACGTCAGGGCAGGCTGGGCCCCGACACAGGCAGACGCCACCGCGTTGGCCGTCGCATGGGCGCGCCCCGGAGATCTCGTGATCACATTCGGCGTGGGGGAGCCGTGGAAGATCGCGCGGGCAATCGTGGAGAGGCTGCCGGAATGAGCGGTGACTCAACGCCGTTTCGTGAGGGCGTCCCGCTCGCGCGGCTGACGACGATCGGCACCGGCGGGCCTGCGAGCGCCTTCTCGGAGCCTCGGAATCTCGCGGAACTGGAGCATGCGCTGCGCGCCGCTGCAGAACGCGGTCTCGGCGTCGCGGTCGTCGGGCTCGGGTCGAACGTGCTCGCGGCGGACGCCGGCGTCGACCGGCTCGTCCTCCGCCTCGCCGGCGAGCTCGCGGCGGTGCGCGCCGAGGGAACGATGCTCGTTGCGGGTGGCGGCGCGACGAACGCGGTGTGTCTCCACCGTGCCCGCGATGCCGGGCTCGGAGGGCTCGAGTTCGCCTGCGCCATCCCCGGAACCGCAGGCGGTGGAGTCTGGATGAACGCGGGCGCCTACGGGAGCGACTGGAGTGCCATCCTCGGGCGCGCGCTCGTCGCGACCGCGGCCGGGACAGGGTGGCTGTCGCCCGCTGAGCTCGGGCTCTCGTACCGGCACTCCAACCTCGAGCACGGTCAGGTCGTGGCGGCGGTCGAGTACCAGCTCGTCGTGCGAGATCCCGCGGAGATCCGGGTCGAGATCAAGGATCTCATCGCGCGGAGGAAGAGGACGCAACCGACGACGAAGCGCACCTTCGGGTCGGTCTTCAAGAATCCCGAGGGGTCGATCGGCGCGGGGAGGATGCTCGAGCTCTGCGGGCTCAAGGGCTACCGGGTCGGTGGTGCGATGATCTCGCCGATGCACGCGAACTTCATCGAGAACGCGGGCGGTGCGACGACGGCCGACTGCCTCGCGCTCATGGCCGAGGCACGACGACGGGCGTTCGAGGAGCACGGCGTCGATCTCGAGCATGAGGTCGTGTTCCTCGGCGACCTTTCGCTCCCGGGCACGTAGGAGCCGGCCTCCGCGCGGCGAAGTCGATCCCGTGGCCGCCGGGGGACGAAACGACCAGAGATCGCGGCCTCGTGCGCGCCCACAGGCCGTGGCCGCCCCCGCGCCGCGGCGGCTCGCCGCGGATCGCCCCGAGCTCGCGCGGTTCATCCCCACGGCGCGCTCGCTCCTGACCGCACTTCTGATCGTATTCGGCGCCGGGCTCGCCTGGATCGCCGCGCGCGAGACCCCCGTGTTCGCGGTGAACACGATCGAGGTCGCCGGCGGCCCGGCAGGCGTGCGTGCCCAGGTCCGGCGCGCGCTGCAGACAGTCGAGGGAGAGAGCCTGCTCAAGTTCGATCTCGACGCATCGCTCCGCTCGGTCGAGGGTCTCCCGACCGTCGCCGATGCGCGGTTCAACCGGGCCTTCCCGCACACGCTCCGGGTCGTCGTCGTGCCGGAACGGCCCGTCGCCGTCGTCCGGCAGGGCACGCGTGCGTACGTCGTCGCCGAGAGCGGCCGCGTGATGGCGACGACCACGCGGACGCACCGACCGACGCTCGCCCGGATCTGGATCAAGCGCGATGTCCAGTTGCAGGTCGGAGCTCACGCCGAGGGTGATCTCCTCACCGCCGTTACGGCCGTGACGCCGCTCGTCGGCTCGGACTTCCCCGGTCGCATCACGTCCGTCACCGCGACGCCGGTGAACCTCACGATGCGCCTCCAGTCCGGCCTCGAGGTCCGCCTCGGCGACCCGGTCGACGTGGCGTTGAAGCTCGCGGTCGCGGCGCGTGTGATCCCGCTGCTGACGTCCGACACGACCTATCTCGACGTCGCCGTCCCCGACCGACCCGTCTCCGGAACTCTCGACTCTCAGGTTGAGCCTGAGAGTTGACTCTCGACCCAGCTTAGGCTCCTTGAGGTTTCCGTTGACAATGCCGACAAGGAGTCCGTACCCTTGCTCCGAAAGCCAGAGCAGACACACTCAGTAGCTCTATCAGAGCTTGACGTCCAGGCAGGTTGAGGTGAGACATTCATGAGCACACAAGGTGGCAACTACCTCGCAGTGATCAAGGTCGTCGGAGTCGGCGGCGGCGGCACGAACGCGGTCAATCGCATGGTGGAGTCGGGCCTCAGCGGCGTCGAGTTCATCGCCGTCAACACGGACGCCCAGGCGCTGCTGATGACCGATGCGGACGTGAAGATCCACATCGGGTCGAAGGCGACCCGCGGCCTCGGCGCAGGCGCCGATCCAGCCGTCGGCCTCGCGGCCGCCCAGGAGACGCGCGACGAGCTGAAGGAGGCGCTCAAGGGCGCCGACATGATCTTCGTCACCGCCGGCGAGGGTGGTGGCACGGGCACGGGCGCGGCGCCGATCGTCGCCGAGCTCGGGCGCGAGCTCGAGGCGCTGACGGTCGGCGTCGTCACACGACCGTTCGGATTCGAGGGCCGTCGACGTGCGGAGCAGGCCGAGCAGGGAATCCAGAACCTGCGCGATCGCGTCGACACGTTGATCGTGATCGAGAACGACAGGCTGCTCCAGGTCGTCGAGAAGAAGACGCCGGTCACCGAAGCGTTCCGGATCGCCGACGACATCCTGCGCCAGGGAGTGCAGGGCATCACCGACCTCATCACCGTTCCGGGCCTCGTCAATCTCGACTTCGCCGACGTGCGCACGATCATGCGCGACGCCGGTTCGGCCCTGATGGGTATCGGCACGGCCTCGGGGGACACCCGTGCAGCCGACGCCGCGCACGCGGCCGTCTCGTCGCCGCTCCTCGAGACGACGCTCGACGGTGCGACCGGTGTGCTGCTGAACGTCACGGGCAGCTCCAACGTCGGCCTGTTCGAGGTCAACGAGGCAGCGGAGGTCGTGACCGGCCACGCCGACCCGAACGCGAACGTGATCTTCGGCGCAGTGATCGACGAGTCGATGGGCGACGAGGTGCGGGTGACGGTGATCGCGACCGGCTTCGGCGGCCGACCGCGGCGCCGGCGTGTCGAGGCGCCCGGGACGATCGCTCCCCCGGTGTCGGAGCGGCGATTCGAGACGCCGCGGACATCCGATTCCGAGATCGAGATCCCGAGCTTCCTGCGCGAGGACTAGGAGTCGGGTGGCGCATGTTCCGGCGAGGGCGACGGCTCTCGTGTTCGGCGTGGGAGGGACCTGCAAGACCTGACCCCTGCGGTAGAGTCGCGCCGTGAGCGACCCCGGCCTCGAGTGGACGCCCCTGCACGACCGCCACGTCGCGCTCGGCGCGCGCATGGTTCCCTTTGCGGGCTGGGACATGCCCGTGCAGTACGAGGGCGTCATTCCCGAGCACCTGGCGGTGCGGCGTGACCGCGGCGTCTTCGACGTCTCGCACATGGGCCAGTTCCACGTCGAGGGGCCGCGTCAGGCGGACCTGCTCCAGGGGCTGCTCTCGAACGACCTCGGTCGGCTCACGGACGGCGAGGCCCAGTACACGCTGCTCACCAACGAGCGCGGGGGCATCGTCGACGACCTGATCGCCTACAGGATCGACCGTGGCCACACGCTGCTCGTCGTGAACGCGGGCAACCGGGCGGCCGCCTATGCCTGGCTGAAGGAGCGCGAGATCTCGGGCTCGGAGGTGCGCGACGCCTCCGACGAGTACGCGCTCCTCGCCGTGCAGGGCCCCGCGGCCCTCGCCTCGCTCGGCCTGTCCGCAGGGCGGGCTTTCACGCACGAGATGGGCGTCGTCCTCGGCGTCGAGGTCATGATCTGCCGCACCGGCTACACCGGCGAGGAGGGCGTCGAGCTGATGTGCCCGGCCGAGGATGCGGTCGAGCTCTGGGATGCGATCGTCGCCACCGGAACGACGCCCTGCGGCCTCGGTGCGCGGGACACGCTTCGGCTCGAGGTCTGCTACCCGCTGCATGGGAACGACATCACGGCAGAGACCGATGCGATCTCGGCCGGGCTCGGCTGGACGTGCGCTCTGGACAAGGACTTCTCCGGCGCCGAGGTGCTCCGCCGGGTCAAGGAGGAAGGGCCGCGACAGAAGCTCGTCGCCTTCGTGATGGACGAGAAGGCGATCCCCCGGCAGGGCATGCCGATCACGGGCGGGGGCACGGTCACCTCGGGGACGCATTCCCCGATGCTCGATGTGGGGATCGGGATGGGATACGTTCCGACGGTCATGGCCGCGACTGGCACCGAGATCGTCGTCGATGTCCGCGGGAAGCCGAAGGCGGCCCATATCGTCAAGAAACCGATCTACGTCAAGGAGGAGAGTTAGGTGGCAGCTGCTGAGAGCTATCCGGACGACCTGAAGTACCACCCCGAGCACGACTGGGCGCGGGTCGAGGGCGACGAGGCGGTGCTCGGGATCACCTGGTGGGCCCAGGACGCGCTCGGCGAGCTCGTCCACTTCGAGGCCCCGGCGGTCGGTGACATGGCCGTGAAGGACGAGGCGTACGGCGAGGTGGAGTCGGTGAAGGCGGTCTCGGATGTGATCTCGCCCCTGTCCGGTGAGATCCTCGCGGTCAACGAGAAGGCCTCCGACGAGCCCGAGTCGATCAACGACGACCCCTACGGCGAGGGCTGGCTCGTTCGCATCCGCCTCTCGGACCCGACCGAGCTCAACGATCTCCTCGACGTCGAGGCATACCGGGCGGTCGTCGCCGAGCAATGACCGCCGGGTACCTCTCACTCACCGACCGCGATCGCGACGAGATGCTCGCGGCGATCGGCGTCTCGTCGATCGACGACCTGTTCGAGCAGGTCCCGGAGGCGGTGCGGTTCACGCGTGAGCTCGACGTCCCCCCGGCGCTCACGGAGGTGGAGCTGATCCGGCACCTGGAGGGTCTCGCCGCGAAGAACGCTCACACGGGCGTCGAGCTCTCCTTCCTCGGGGCGGGCATCTACGACCACTACGTACCGGCGATCGTCGACCGGATCCTGCAGCGCAGCGAGTTCCTGACGGCGTACACGCCCTACCAGCCGGAGATGAGCCAGGGCATTCTCCAGGCGATCTTCGAGTACCAGACGGCGATCTGCGAGCTGACCGGAATGGCCGTGTCCAACGCCTCCGGCTACGACGGCTTCACGGTCGCGGCAGACGCCTGCTACGTCGCGAAGCATGCCACCGGGCGCACGCGCATCGTGCTCGCCGAGACGCTGAATCCGCAGCTTCGCGAGGTCGTCAAGACGTACGCGCCCGGATTCGGCCTCGAGATCGTCGAGGTCGCACACACGGGCGGCGTCACCGATCCCGACCGGGTCGCGGCAGCAGCCGACGGAGCGGCCGCGGTGATCTTCCCGCAGCCGAACTTCTTCGGCTGCCTCGAGGACGCACCCGCGCTCGCTGCGGCCGCGCGCGAGGCGGGGGCGCTCGCCGTCGCGCACGTCGACCTCACGTCGCTCGGCGTGCTCGAGGCGCCCGGTGCCTACGGGTGCGACATGGCGATCGGCGAGGGCCAGAGCGTCGGCAACTCGCAGAGCTACGGCGGCCCCCACTACGGCTTCCTTGCCTCACGCACCGACTTCATCCGCCGGCTTCCGGGACGGATCGTCGGCCAGACGGTCGACCTCGACGGCGAGCGCGGGTTCGTGCTCACCCTGCAGACCCGGGAGCAGCACATCCGCCGCGAGAAGGCGACGTCGAACATGACGACCAACCAGACGTTGCTCGCGCTCGGTGGGCTCGTCACGCTCGCGTGGCTCGGCCCCCAGGGGCTCCGCGAGGTCGGCGAGACCTGCATGGCGCTCGCGGGCTACGCGCGTGAGCGCATCGGCCTGCCGGCGGCGTTCGACCAGCCGGTGTTCAAGGAGCTCGCTCTGCGGACACCGCGCCCGGCACGTGAGGTCATCCGCGAGGCGCGCGCCCACGGCGTCCATCCCGGCTACGCGCTCGGCCGCGACTACGAGGGCATGGACGATGTGCTCCTCGTCGCACTGACCGAGAAGCGCACCCCGGCCGACATCGACCGCCTCGCGGACGTCCTCGCGGAGGTGTGCGGCTGATGGAGCTCATCTTCGAGAAGAGCCGGCCCGGGCGGCGCGCCGGTCGCGTGCCGGGCTACGACCTTCCCGTTCCCGAGGTGCCTGCGGCGCTCGCGCGCAAGGAGCCGCCACGGCTGCCGGAGATCGCCGAGAACGAGATCGTCCGCCACTTCACCAACCTCGCCGACCGGAACTTCGGGATCGACACGGGCTTCTACCCGCTCGGCTCCTGCACGATGAAGTACAACCCACGCATCAACGAGGTCGCCGCGCGGCTCCCCGGCTTCGCGCACCTCCACCCGCATCAGGAGGACGAGGGGGCGCAGGGAGCTCTCGAGCTCATGTGGGAGCTGCAGCAGATCCTTGCTGAGGTCGCCGGGCTCCCGGCCGTGACCCTGCAGCCTGCCGCGGGCTCGCAGGGAGAGCTCACCGGCCTGATGCTGATGCGCGCGTACTTCGCCGACCGTGGTGAGGGAGAGCAGCGCGACACGATCATCACCGCGGACACGGCCCACGGGACGAACCCGGCGAGCGTGACGATGGCCGGCTACAAGCTCGAGAAGGTGGCGACGACCGAGCGGGGCAACCTCGACCTCGACGATCTGCGCGCGAAGGTGAACGAGCGTACGGCCGGCCTGATGCTGACGAACCCGTCCACGCTCGGCCTCTTCGACGAGGGCATCGCGGAAGTGGCGGACATCTTCCACTCGGCCGGAGCGCTCCTCTACTACGACGGCGCCAACCTGAATGCCGTCGTCGGCCGTTCCCGGCCCGGCGACATGGGGTTCGACATCGTCCACTACAACCTGCACAAGACGTTCTCGCAGCCCCACGGCGGTGGTGGGCCCGGCGGTGGGCCGGTCGCGGTGCGTGCGGATCTGGAGCCGTTCCTGCCCTCACCGCAGGTCGTCCGCGAGGGCGATGTCTTCCGGCTCGACCGCGATCGTCCGAAGTCGATCGGGCGGGTGCGCGGCTTCGCGGGGCCCTTCGGCGTCTTCGTGCGCTCGTACGCCTACATGCGCTCCTACGGGACCGACCTGCGGGCGATGTCCGAGACGGCGGTGCTGAACGCGAACTACGTGCTCGCGGAGCTGAAGGACGACTACGAGGTGGCGTACGACCGCCTCTGCATGCACGAGTTCGTGCTCTCGGCGCGCCGGCTCAAGAAGGAGTACGGCGTCACCGCGCTCGACGTCGCGAAACGGCTGATGGACTACGGCATCCATCCGCCGACGATCTACTTCCCGCTCGTCGTCCCGGAGGCGCTCATGATCGAGCCGACCGAGACCGAGCCGAAGGAGCGGTTGGACGCGTTCATCGCCGCGATGAAGGCGATCGCCCGGGAGGCAGCGGAAGATCCGGAGCTGCTGAAGGACGCACCGCACACGCGTCCCGTTCGCCGCCTCGACGAGGTCAAGGCGGCGAAGGATCCGGACGTGAAGTACGACTTCGGTGCCCGAGGGCAGCTGGAGTCCTCGACCGCGAACTGAGGCCGCGGCAGCCCGGGAACGGCCCCTCCCGAGCGGGCTTCGCGGGTGTGTCCAGCCCCTCCCTGTTCATGCTGTAGGGTCACGCGTCGTGGAGCATCTCGCGCGCACCGTGATCCGGGCCCGATGGCTCGTCGTCATCCTGTGGCTGCTGCTGACAATCGCAGGGGCTGTCGCGGCCGGCAAGCTCACCGATCGTTGGTACCAGCAGTTCACGATTCCGGGCTTCTCCGCCTACGAGGCGAACGAGCGAACGCTCGCGGCATTCGGAACAGGGCGTCGCTACCCGCTCGTGGTCGCGTTCCAGACGAAGGACGGCGACATTCGCGAGCAGAGTGCACTCGAGGATGCGCTGGCTGCCGGTGCCGCGGTCAACAAGGGATCGTCGACGAGCTCCTGGTTCTCGACACGGAGCGATGCGTACGTGTCGGAGGACGGGCACACGATGTTCGCGGAGATCTATCCGGCAGGCGAATCGACCTTCGAGATCGTCTTGCCGTTCGACGAGACGCGGGCGGCGATCCAGGCCGCGCTGCCGGCGGGCGTGACAGCGTCCGTGACCGGAGTCGATGCGATCCTCCAGGCCCAGGGCGAGAGCGCGGGGCCGAGCGTGTTCGCCGAGACCATGCTCGGTGCGATAGGCGCGCTCGTGATCTTGATGTTCGTCTTCGGGACGCTGCCTGCCGTTCTCGTGCCGCTGTTGTCGGCAGCGGCATCGATTCTGACCACGTTCCTTCTCATCTACGGCTTGACGTTCGTGACCGATGTCTCGCTCGTCGTTCAGTTCCTCGTTGCGCTCGTCGGGCTCGGGCTGGCGATCGACTACTCGCTCCTGATGATCTTCCGGTTCCGCGAGGAGCTCAGACAAGGCCGCGAGGTCGACGACGCACTCATGGAGACGATGCAGCACGCCGGGCGCTCGGTGATCGTGTCGGGCTCGACCGTTGCCATCGGCCTGCTCAGCATGCTGATCCTCCCGGTGCCGTTCATCCGCTCGATCGGAATCGGTGGGATGCTGATCCCCGCGGTCTCGGTCATCGCCTCGATCACGCTGACCGTGGCGATGTTGCGGATTCTCGGGCACCGGATCAACCGGATCCGCATCATGCCGAAGCGGTTGCTGTCGCCCGACGATGCCGAGGCAGGGTTCTGGACCAGATGGGCTCGCGTGGTGTCCAAGCGCCCGCTCGTGATCTTCCTCGTCGGGATGGCGATCGTCGTGGCGCTCTTGATCCCCGCGTCACAGATGAACCCGAGCGAGGCGCAGGTCGCCGATCAACCAGCGGCCGGCGACGCCGATCGCGGACGCCAGATCCTTGCGGACGCCGGAATCACGGCCGGCGCCTTCAAGCCGTTCATCGTGCTCGTGGAGGGGACGTCCGACCCGGCGGTCCTCGACGGGGTTGCAGACGAGCTCCGCCGTACGGCCGGGATCGCCGGAGCGCAGGCTCCGCCCGGCACCGGCTGGCGTCGGGGCGACAACGCGCTCGTCGAGGCGTTCTCGACCGGAGACGCGTCGTCGAAGGCGAGCCGCTCGACCATCTCCGACCTGCAAGACCGCGTTCTGCCGGCCCTGCAGGCAAGCGCAGGCCCGGGCGTGACCCTTACGCTCGGCGGAGCGGCGCCCGAGGAGCGGGACTTCGTGCACGCGGTCTATGGCAACTTCCCATACGTCCTCTTGTTCGTCATCGTGCTCACCTTCGTTCTTCTCACGCGCGCCTTCCGATCGATTGTGCTGCCGGCGAAGGCCGTCATCCTCAACCTGATCTCGCTCGGCTGCGCCTTCGGCGTCGTCGTCTTCATCTTCCAGCAGGGTCACGGCAGTGAGGCAATCTGGAATGTGCAGGCGACCGGCGTGGTGATCTCGTGGATCCCGCTCATGATCTTCGCGTTCCTGTTCGGGATCTCGATGGACTATGAGGTGTTCATGATCACGAGGATCCGCGAGAGCTATGACGAGACGCACGACACGAAGTCGGCGATCTCTCTCGGGCTCGCGCGTACCGGCAAGCTCGTGACGAGTGCGGCGCTCGTCTTGATGTTTGCGTTCTTCGCACTCTCGACCGGGCCGGGCCTCGACATCAAGCAGTTCGGGATCGGCCTCGCCGCCGGGGTGATCATCGACGCGACCCTGATCCGGCTGCTGCTCGTTCCGTCGTCGATGCAGCTCCTCGGACGCTGGAACTGGTGGCTGCCGAAGTGGACGGCAACGGTGTTGCGGACGACGCCGAGCGCGCTCGAGCCGCGCGCGCCGGCTAAGGCTCCACAGACCGACCCCTGAGAGAGCCCCGGGCTCGCGGCTATCGTCTCAGCGAGGGTCTTCGAGATCTATTGCCCGGATCGAGTGCTCGTCCGGAAGCTTTGCGAGGACGCCGCGCACGATCTCGCGGATGTCGGCCTCGTCGTGGCCGAGATCGTCGAACAGTGATTTCAGGGCAGTGTGCGTGACCTTCAGCTCGGCCTCGCTCAGGTGCAGGCGGTAGGCCGTCTCGCCTGACTGGATGAGGTCGGGATCGTTGCTCACGCCGACAATCCTACGCTGCATCGCGTGGAGACGCCATCGCGACCGGTGCTTCGCCTGCTCGAGGCGCTTGTCGCGCTCCCTCGATTGAGTGATACTCCCGGGATGGAACCGGAGACACATCGACGCGACCGCGAGCAGATGCTCGCCGACCACGCGGCGGTCGCCGAGCGCACCCGGCGGGAGGTCGACGAGCTGGTTGCTGCCGCGGCGGAGAAGCGCGGTGCTTTCAACGATTGGACGATCCGAAAACTGGGCGGCGATGCCGGGGCGAGGCCGACCGAGTCGTCTCGTGCACCGGACGAGGAGGCGGCGCGGCTGCTGATCGCGTCGGCACGTGCTGCCGACGACGTGCGCGAAGCGTCCCGTGCCGAAGCGCTCCGGACGTTGACGGAGGCGCGCGAGGCTTCGGCACTCGTCGAGGCACAGACCGAGCGCGAGCGTGCTGCCCTCGCCGAGCTCCAGGAACGCCGGGCGCAGGCCGAGCGCGAGGCGGAGGAGCTGCTTGTCGAGGCAGCCCGCGTCGAACGAGAGATGCAGGAGCGCCGCGTGGCGGCTGAGCGTGAGGCGGAGGAGGTTCTTGCGGCGGCCAGGGCGGAGGCCGATCGCGTTCTGAGCTCGGTCGACGCCGAGCGCCGTGCGGGGGTCGAGCATGATGCGGAGGTGATTCTCGCCGAGGCGCGGGCGGAGGCCGACCGTATTGCGGCCGAGCTCGACGAGCGCCGCAAGGAGATCGAGGCTGAAGCGGACGAGATCCGGTTGCGCGCTTGGGAGGCCGACCGTATCGTCGCCGCGACCGAGGACGAGCGCCTGCGGGTGCGGAAGCTTCTCGCGGGTGCGATCGCATCGCTCGACGTCGACCCAATGGCAGCCGCGCCCTCCGGAGAGCCTCGCCGGCGACCTTGCCGTCTTGCTCGTCTCCACGGGACACGAGTGGAGCCGACGGAGCCGACCGTCACGTAGGGGTCAGGTCTTCCTCGTTCCACCCGCCGCCGCCGGCGTCGGCGGACTCCGCCGCACGGCCTCACGGTCACGGTCGCGGACGCGTCGGTGGACGGTCGTGACCGAGCAGCCGAGGTGGGTAGCGATCTCGCGCAGGCTGTATCCGTGCCCCACGTGGGCGGTCGCGATCCCCTCGCAGTCGTCGGTCGAGCCGACGAGCTCGGCGAGTGTCGGTCGCGGCGGCCGCACCATCGCCCGGGTGAATTCCGGGTCCCGCGGCACACACGCAAGCCGCTCGACGACGAAGACATCGTCGCCGGAAACGAGCGGATGCCTTGCCGGCGGAGGATCCTCGACCGTCTCGACCATCTCTCGGTAGAGGCTCAACGCCTTCGCCCGGTCGTCGGCGAAGCAGGCCAGCAGCTCATCGACAGCGACGACCCCCGCCGCAGCTCTATCGACTGTCGCATGGTGGCTCGTCCAGCGCCACTGCTCCGGCCGGCTGGTGAGCCGAGCGCGGATCGGATTCCTGATCACGTAGCGCACCGTGCGCCGCAAATGGGCATCAGTCTGCACCGACACCGATTTGTAGCGACCCTGGAACAGATGTCCCACTCGGCAATGACGCCGGTTGAACCACTGCGCGTACACACCGTTCAGCTGCCGCATCCCCCGCGCGAGCGTCGGCTCCAACGTCATCACGAGCAGGTGGAAGTGATTCCCCATCAGGCAGTAGGCGAGCACCCGCCAGCGATACCGGACGGCCACTTTGCCGAGGATCTCGAGGAACCGCTCCCGATCCCGGTCATCCCGAAACACGAGGGCCCGCTCGTTGCCGCGCGCAACGACGTGGAAGACACCACCGGCATGCTCGATCCGCGGAGTACGCACCATCGGCCGATCCTATCGCCCGAACAGACAACAAAGAGGAGTGTGGGCAACTCGTCACGAAAGCGGCACGAAGAGCCGGCTGAGGCTGCCGATTGGAACGAAGAAGACCTGACCCCGGCTCTCCGCCAGTTCATCCGGCCGATTGGAACGAAGAAGACCTGCCCCGGATCTCCCGGATCTCGAGGAAGAAGTCGTGACCCCGGATTAACCCCGGATCTCGCAAAAGCGGCACGAAGAACCAGCTGAGGCTGCCGGTTGGAACGAAGAAGACCTGACCCCAGCCCTCGCCTGCCGCGCTCCCTCGTACCGACAACTGGAAACGATGCCACGGACCTGACTCGACAGAAGCCATCGCCTCTAGCGGGGGGCGGTCGCGGTGTTCGAGGATCGCCCGTCTTGCACGGTGACTATGACCACGCGATCATCGCCGTCGTCGACCTCGTAGATGATCACCATCCATCTCCAGGGGCCGAGAACGAAGCGGAAGACCGCCCACTCCTCGCCTTCGAGTTCCGTGCCGAGCCGTGGAAACGGCTCCAGCGACCGCAGTGAACGCCTGATGCGCTCGGTCGTGTCGGGCGGCAGCGAGTGCGTGACGCGCAGGCGCGCGATGTCGTCGGCCGCCGCACGGCTGACCTCCACGCGCGCCACGGCTACAGGTCGGCGAGTGGGATCGTGTCGCCCGTGCGAGCCTGTTCGCGGCCGAGCTGGGCACGCTCGAGGGCCCCGGGGATGCCGTTCAGGAGCTCGACCATGCTGCGGCTGTCGATGTCTGCTTCGTCGATCGCGCGGGAGAGAAGTGAACGGGCGAGCGTTCCTTCCTGGGTGTACGCCTGTTCGGCCAACCGGCTGAGCTTTGCCGCGTGCTCGGGAGTGAGCGTGACGTTGAGGCGTTGGCTGCCTTGATCGAGAGCCATTGCGGTGAGAGTTTAGCACGGTTTAGCACGTTATGTGTAAGAAAGGAAGAATTACTGGATCTCCCACGCTTGTCCCACTCCCCCGATTTGAGCGATACTCCGCCCATGGAGCCGGAGACCCACCGCCTCGACCGCGAGCACGCCTGGCGGCCGCCGAGCGCGTCCAGCGTGAGGTCGACGCCTTCGTCGCGGCCGCGGCCGAGAAGCGCCGCGTCTTCCTCGAGTGGTTTGTGAACCACATGCGAATCGAGGCCAAGGTCGAGCTAGAGCGGGAGCGCCGCTGGGCCAAGATGCGAATCGACTCCAAACGACGCCGCCCGACCGCCGGCGACCCCGCCGTGCAGCAAGCGCAGCCGCCGCCGAGCGAGTGGTGGGAGGAAGCGGAGCTCGACCTCGCCCTCCCGTGGGTGGCAACGGGCTGATCGCCCGGTCGCGTTACGCGAGTTCGGGGCGCGTTTTTGACGAGCTCGACCCTGCTGGGGCGGTACATTTGCGCGCTTGACAACCATCGTGGTTCGTCCGCCGGCCTGCGCATGCGCTACACCTTGCGCATCGAGTACGCCGATTCTCGCCCGCTTGCAGTAACTCTCCGACTCAACGCAGTCGGCGCCGTGCTGTGCGGATTTCTGCTGGGTGGTGGAGTCGCGGCCGCCGAAGGAGGCTACTTCCCGGAGAGCTGGGCGTGGACCGCGGCCCTCACCTTCGTCCCGGCAACGGCCATCCTTATCGCCGGGGGCGGTGCGCGACTCCGGCGGCTCGACCTGACGTTCCTCGGCCTCCTGCTTGCCTTCGGCGGCTGGACGCTGCTGTCGGTGACGTGGTCGACGTCGACCACCAGTGCCGTGTTCGAGACGCAGCGCACCCTTGCGTACCTCGGTGTGGTGTTGCTGGCGCTCCTCGTTGTGGAAAGGAAGACGGCGCCGCTGCTCCTCGGCGGTTGCCTTGCGGCCGTCACCACGATCTCGGGATTCGCGTTGCTCACGCGTCTGCTCCCGGGTCGGTTCGCGACCTTCGATACCGTCGCGGGCTACCGTCTCTCCGACCCGGTCGGCTACTGGAACGGTCTCGGGCTCTACGCGGTCATGGGCATCTTGATCGCGGTCGGCTTCCTCGCACGTGCCGAGCGGCCGGCCTCTCGCGCCGCCGCGGCCGCCCTCCCGGTGGTATTGGTGGCGACGCTGTACTTCACGTACAGCCGCGGTGCGTGGATCGCGCTCGCCGCAGGATTTGCGGTCGCGGTTGCGTTCGATCCCTACCGGCTGCGGCTACTCGTCGCCTCGCTCGTCGTTGCACCGTGGTGCGTCCTCGCGGTGTGGTTGGCCTCGCGTTCGGATGCACTCACGACGCAGGGTGCTTCCTTCGTCGAGGCACGCTCGCAGGGTCGAACGCTGCTCCTGGCGCTCGGAGCTCTCGCCATCACAGCGGCTGCGGCGGGGCTGGCGTTCGCGCTGATCGATCGCAATGTCCGCGTAGGAGCCTCGACCCGCCGCGTGTTTGCCGGCGCGCTCGTCGTGCTCGCGCTCACGGGCACCGGCGTCGTCTGGGTACACGAGGGATCCCCGGTTGCGCTCACGCAGTCGGCCTGGACGCGGTTCCGTAGCACCCCCATTCAGTCATCCGCGGATCTCAACAGCCGCCTGTTCGACCTCTCGGCAAACGGTCGCATCGATCACTGGCGCGTCGCCTGGGACGAGTTCAAGGCGGACCCGGTCGCGGGGCGGGGGGGCGGCACATACGCGGCCTCGTGGGCGCAGCACCGCCCCGTGACGTTCAAGGTGCAAAACGCACACTCGCTCTATCTCGAGAACCTCAGCGAGCTCGGCGTGGTCGGCCTGGCGCTCCTCGTCGGGTTCCTGGCCGTTCCCGCTGTGGCGGCTGCACGCGTGCGGAGGTCGGTCGTGTTTCCCGGCGCGGTCGCCGCGTTCGCAGCCTACCTCGTGCACGCCGGCGTTGACTGGGACTGGGAATTGACCGGCGTGACGATCGCCGCGCTGCTCGCAGCCGTCAGCCTGGTTGCGTGTGCTCGCGGCACGACGGCATCGGTGGGCAGGACTCGCCGTGACGTCGTGATGCTGCCGCTCGCCGTCGCCGGGACAGCGCTTGCGCTCGTATCGGTGCTCGGCGCGGTGCCACTCGGACGGAGCAGGGATGCGGTCGACTCCTCCCGCTGGGCGGCGGCGGCGAGCGCAGCGCATGACGCCGCGCGTTGGGCACCGTGGTCGTCCGAGCCGCAGAGGCTCCTCGGCGAGGCACAACTCGGTGCAGGTGACGTCAGAGCTGCGCGAGCCAGCTTCCGCGAGGCGGTTCGGAAAGACCCAGACAGCTGGCTTCTGTGGCTCGACCTGGCTCTCGCCTCGGACGGTCCGGCCCGGCGCGCCGCGCTCGAGCGCGTGCGGATCCTGAACCCTCTCAGCCCACAGCTGAAGCAGCTTCTCCCAGGTTGATCGCATCGGTAGAAAACTCGTTGTAAGGAATCAGGGCTCCGAGTGGTAGTAACCAGCAGAAGCAGTTTTTTCCAGCCAGAGTGGGGGAGCGAATGGGGCTTTTCGGTAGGCGATCACGGGAGCTACGAGAGCTCGAGAACGCGCTCCGAAGCAATCGTCCAGAGCCGCGTGACGAGTTCGTCGACGAGATGCTCGGGGGAGTCTCCGAGGCCCGTGCGCCAGGGCGTACCCGTCCTCGCCTCGGTCTCGCCCTCGCGTTCGCTCTCGTCACCGTGGTCGCATTTGGCGCCTTCGGCGGCATGGGTTACGCGAAGTCGGCGGCCTCGAACGCAGCCGACTCCACGAAGAAGGCCGTCACTTCCGTTGTCAAGAACGACACCGGCAAGGGTAATTCGAGCCAGGCGAGCAACGCGAGTCAGCAGAGTGCGGCGGGCAAGCAGACGATCTGTCACTACCCTCCCGGCAATCCCGGTAAGCCCGTGACGATCAGCGTTTCGACCTCGGCTGTTGCCACCCATCTCGCCCACGGGGATTCCGTCGGAGCCTGCGATCCAGGGCAGGGGCCTGGCGATGACCAGTACAAGGACAAGGTGCTCATCTGCCACTATCCACCCGGCAATCCGGGCAAGCCGGTGACGATCAGCGTGTCGCCGTCCGCCGTCCCTGCACACCTTGCCCACGGCGATGCCGAGGGACCATGTCCGGATGACGAGGAGTAGCGGGCAGGACCAGTAGCTCCTTCAGGCTCGGAGCATGCATCGACAGCCGGCGCCGAGAGGCGCTGGCCGTCGTTTCGGCGCGATCCGGTTGCTCCCCGTGCGTGCGGCACTACGCTTAGCGGGTGGTAGGGCAGACCCCAGCAGACACGAACGCCGTGCTCTCTGCTCGCGCCGTCACGCGACGGTTCGGGGAGAAGCTCGTTCTGTCCGACTTAGACGTCGAGGTGGCTGCGGGGGAGCGCATCGCTCTTCGTGGAGCAAACGGTGTCGGCAAGACGACGCTGCTGCGCTGCATCGCTGGGACGCTTGAGGTGAGCAGCGGCACGATCCTCGTAGGAGGGCATCCTGCCGGCTCGCTCGAGGCGCGGCGCTCGATCGGCCTGTCCCTCTCGCAGGAGCGGTCGTTCTACATGCGACTCTCGGGCGCGGAGAACCTGCGCGTATTCGCCGGGGTCCGCGGCCTCTCTCGCCGAGCCGCAGCCTCTCGCGTTGACGAGCTCGTCGAGGAGCTGGAGCTCTCCGAGATCGCCGTACAGCGCTGCGACCGCTGCTCGAGCGGCCAGCTCCAGCAGCTCGCGCTAGCGCGGGCGTTGATCCACGAGCCGGCGCTGCTGCTCGTCGACGAGCCCACCCGCAGCCTCGACACCGCCGCCCGGCAACGGTTCTGGGCAGCGGTCGAGCGGCGGCCTTCCGTGGCCGTCGTCTGCGCGACACATCTGCCGGAAGATCTCGAACGTGTGACCCGGCACCTTTCCCTCGATCATGAGCTCACGTGACCAGCTCTGCCGTCTCGGCGCTCGCCCGCCGCGACTTTTCGCTGGCGCGGTCGTACCGGCTCTCGCTCGGATTCGACGTCGTCTGGGGCGTGATCGATCTCCTCGTCTACTTCTTTATCTCGAAGCTCGTCACCACCGGGGCCGAGGATCTCGGCTCGGCTCCGTCCTATTTCTCGTTCGCCGTAGCCGGGATCGTGATGTCGCTCGTCATCTACGCGACGTCCACGGGGGTCGCCTACCGCATGCGAGACGAGCAGCTGACCGGGACGCTCGAGATCCTGTGCGCCCAGCCGCTGCGGGCGGTCGACCTGGCGCTCGGAGTGATCTCGTTCCCCCTCGGGTTCGCCGTCGTCCGGGCCGCCGCGTACCTGGCGATCGCGGCGCTCACCCTCGACCTCGACGCACCCGACGCCGACTGGGCCGGGGTTCTCGTCATGCTCCTCGCCGCGGGGATCGCGTTTGCACCGATCGGGATCCTTGCAGCAGCAGCAGCGATCGTGTTCAAGCGCGCGATGTCCATCGCGGGCGCGATCATCTTCGCGATGACGTTCGTCAGCGGAGCGCTGTTCCCGGTCAGCGTGCTGCCCGAGTGGGCGCAGTCCATAGGGCAACTCATGCCGACGTGGTTCGCCTTCGAGGGCCTGCGAAACGCGCTCTTCGACGGGGAAGGCTGGACGGGCGATGCCCTTGCCCTCTTGGTCTTCGGGATGGTCACGCTCCCGTGCGCGGTGTGGCTGCTCGCGGCCGCGATCTCACAGGCGAAACGTCAGGGAACGCTCGGGCAGTACTGAGCGCAGTCGATTTCCGCTGTCGGCGGGATCGCCTCGGAGGCTCCATCAGGGTGCCCCTGTCCGCCGGCGCCGAAGGCTGCCACCCTGGTGAAGCGATCGACCCCTTTCGGCTCTCGTACCGGAACGCCGCCGATCTCGATCCAGGCGTGGCCCTCGACGGCGCCCACGTCGTCGCGTGCGATGCCGACCACAAGCGAAGGGCCTAAACCGGCCCGCGCGAGGTAGCGATAGGCCAGCAGGCTTCGCTCCAGGCAGTTGCCCCGAGAAGGCAGAGGCCGCAGGTGCGTGAGCGCGCCGGCCAGCGCGAGCACATCGTCCGCGCTCGTTCCGGTCGCGGCGGCCGGCTCGGTCCACATCAGGCGGGCGAGGCGGGGGAGCGGCAGGATGCGCTTCAGCGCCGGCAGGAGGAGCGTCCAGGGGAGCATGCGCACGCTGAGAATCGTGTTGCCATCCCGCAGGATCGCATCTCTCCCGCGTACCTCCGCCGGGCCGGCGCTCGCGGCCGCTGTCGCGCGTACTCGTTGCCAGGAGAGGAAACCGGGCACCGCCCAGCGCGCGATCCAGAGCGGCCGGAACAGATACGCGAGGGTCAGCCGGCCAGGCCCTTTGCGAGCGTACGGGTACTTGAACCGCATGAAGTCGGCCGGCGGAACGAGCTTGCGCCCGATGTACCGCGTCTTGGCAGCAAGGCTCTTCTGCTGTGCGAGCCAGTAGAACCCGGGGGTTCCTGAGACCGGCGGCGCGAGGTTCATTGCCAGCCGTTCGCTGAGCGGCGGCGGCTGGAGCCCGAGCTCGGCGCGAAGCGCCTCTCCTGAAGAAACGAGGCCCAATCCCGTCACGAAGGCGGTCTCCGCGCCAGCAGCACGGGCGAGCTCGGCTGCCCGTTCCCACGTAGCGCGGCCAGCGACGTTGACGGCGCGCTCGAGATCATAGAGGGGCGCGTTCTCCCCCGCCCCGTGATGGGCAGCGTGGAGGGCGACGATGAGACAACGGGCAGCTTCGTTCGGGATCTGAACAGCTTCCCCCGCGATCTCCGCCGCTTCTGTCTCGCCTCCGAGCACGGGCCAGATCAGACGAGGGTCGGTACCCGGTAGCGTTCTATGGATCTCGACCGCAACCCGGCCCGCCGCCCTCCAGAGAGTCGCGTGATGCTCGACCCCCGGGGTCACTTCTGGCTCGAGACCGTAGCCGAGTGCCGATAGCTTGGCTTCTGCTCTACTCGCGTCGGTCGGGTCGACGAGGAGGTCGACATCGACGGAGGCCCGTGGGGACCCGGCGGGCGCGAGCCATGCTTGCTGCGGTGGTCCCTTGATCAGGAGCGCTGCAACTCCGGCGTTGCGCAGCGTTGCCACCGCCTCAACCGAAGCACGTTCGATCGCGAGCGTGATTCCGGCTATAAGCCGTGGGTCATTCACCCCGTCGTTCCGGCAGAAAGAAGGGCGGCCACGAGCACTCTCGTCGGCCGTCAGCGGTTCGGTTACCCGCCGCCGCCTTGCTGCTTCCGGTTCTCGCCCGGGTCACCGCCGGTCAATGACAGCTTGCCCCCACCGCCCTTCAGCAGCGTCCGCACATCACCGAGGTGCGTCATCTTCATCGGCATCCATTGCTTGCGTTGACCGCTCATGTATCACTCCCCTGCTGGCGGTTGCGCCCGAGCCAGCCGTCCAACGTTAACACATCCCAGAGCAGATAGATGCCCCGCCCCTGTGGGTCTTGAAACACTCTCTTTAGATGTTCGCGAGCGGCGGCAGCGTCGATCACGCCCATCTCGGCGAGCGCACCCTCACCTACGGCCTTGAACGCGCGGCTCGACTCCTCTCGCATCAGTGCTTGAAAGAAGCCGGCGGCGGAAACCTTGCGTTGTCGCTCGAACCCGAGCATCGGAAAGCGGTGCGCCACGGCGTCGCGTACTAGCCCCTTGGAGCGGCCGCCGCGATTCAGCAGCTCAGGTGGCGTCCGATAGAGAAAGCTGACGAGATCGGCGTCCCAGTAGGGAGAAAGTATGCGGATTCCGAGGCGGCGCGACTGCTCGAAGGTCTCCTCGAGTTCCATGGCGACGAGTGGATGGTCGAGGGCGGAGCGCATTTCTCCCACATAGAACGACGGGAAGCTGCGGTCGCTCGCCTGCGCCGCACCGCGACGGAGGGCCTCACGGCGCACGATGTCCTGTTCGCGCTGGATAAGCTGCGCTCGGAGTGCCGCGCCCGGTGCGAGCCAGCTCCCCGCGGTCCGTTGGAGCCGCTTGAGCCTGGATCGTTCGATCAGGCGCGTCCCGCTTCGGTCGACCCCTCTCTTTGCGGTCGTGGCGATGATTGGCCTCGCGCCGAAGCGCCAGAGGATGTTGCGCAGGTAGCGAGCCCGACTCAGGTTGTGGGAGCGACTGTGGCCAAGGTAGAGCTGGCCGAGACCCCTGAGGTCGCCCCGTCGGAGGAGATCGGCGGCGTAGAAGGGACTCACGGTGAGCCACTCGTCTCCGCCGGTGCCGGTAAGGATCACGTCGCGTCCCTGATCCTTGCCTGCTCGCGCCAGCCGGTCATACGCGGGAGTCCACACGTTTACCAGTGGCGCGGGCGCGCCGGTAGTCAGGTCGAGTGCGCCTCGGATCAGCCCCTCCTGCCCGACTGCCGTTGACCAGTCCAGCAGCACCTGTGGAATTCCAAGGGCGGAGGCAACGCCCCGCTGAACCGGCTCCTCGTTCGCGTCCGGGTCAGGAAACGCCAGCGAGAGCGCGAGCGGGTCGGGCAGGCCGCCGGCACGCGCCGCACTGGTGGCGACGGCGGCGACGCTGACCGAGTCGAGGCCGCCGCTGAGGAAGACTGCTGCCGGGCCGAGGCTCTGGCAGCGCACGACGGCCTGCTCCAGGAGCCGGTCGAACTCCGGGAGCTCGTCGGCTGTCACCCAGTCGATCGTGCCGTCGGGGCTCGGATCCCAGTAGCGCCACACGCGCACACCAGAGCGATCGTGCCTCAATGCATGACCAGGCGAAACCCGTCGTACGCTCTCGAAATATGTCTCGTCCGGATAGGGCCAGGCGTGGCGAAGATGGTCGACGAGCGCCGGGAGGTTCACGGCGGCCGAGACGTCAGGTCGCCCGACGAGCGCCTTGATCGAGTTCGAGAGCAACAGGGTGCGTTCAGTGCGGGAGTAGAAGAGTGGGTACAGGCCCATCGCGTCGCGGGCCGCGAGCAACGTCTCGGAGTCCTGATCCCAGATCACGAGCGCGAAAACGCCCTCGAGTCGGTCGAGCAGCCCGTCACCCCAGCGCGAGTGGGCGCGCAACAGCGTCGCGATCACGTCGAGATTCGGATCCGCTCCGAGCTCGCGGAGGAGGTCGCTCCGATTGTGGAGCGTGCCGGCGAACAGGCAGCGCAGCGAGAGATATGTTCCACCGGCCAGATCGCCCCGCTCGCTCGCGTTCTGAGCGTGCAGTCTCGAGAGCCTTTCTTCGCTATCCAGGCGGACGATCCACGTCCCGTCGGGAAGATTCGTCACGCTCTCGAGATCGAACGGCGCCGTCATCGCACCACACCCAGAACGTGCTCCTCCACGCTGTCGAGAACCGACGGCAGCGTCCCGTAGTCATGTCGAACGCGCGCGTCGACGACCTCGACCGAGGACGCCAGCTGAAGGTAGCGATCGACCATCTGCTTCTTCCGTTCGATGTCCGAGAGCCGGTAGTAGTACGCGTGCACGAGCAATGCCGTGAATGCCGCAGGCGAGTCCAGTCGGTCGAGGCGGATCGACGCGGTCCCGATCTCGTCCGTGGCTGTGAGCACGAGGATCGCGTTCAGGGGCAGCTCGCCCCCAGCAAGTGTGAGTGTGGCCACGTCGTGAGGAGCCGTGTCGCTACGGACCTTGAGGCCGAACGGGACTGGAAGCACCGTGGCCGTCGCTCCGTCGATCCTCAACGCCAGGGCATCGTCTGCAATGACCTCATACCCGCGCTGTGACAGCCCGTGGGCGAGGGTCGATTTTCCTGCGCCCGAGACCCCGCAGACGGCGAGCACGCCCACCTCCGTCCTCACTGCGCTCGCGTGCAGCACCTCGGTGCCGCACATCTGGAGCACGAGCGGCAGGATGTTGCGCAAGTACGCATCGCGGACACCCTCGGCCGAACGGTCGGCGTCGGGTATCGCGACGACTGTCGTCGGCACTGTCGAGAAGCGGAACGTCGCGACTCCGGGCAGGTGGATCCACTCGTGCCCGGCCGCGGTGTAGCCGTAGGCGTCGACGCCGTTCCCGGCCCAGACTTCGACGCGCCCTTCGGCCGCAGCGGGGAGCAGGCGTTCCTCGGCGGCCGAGGAGACGATCTCGAGCTCCGGCACGAGCGCCGGCGCGCTCACGACGCTGGAGGATCTGGGTCCTGCACGAGTCGTTCCGAACGCAGCTCTTCGACCAGGGCGTCGATCGAGGCCGTGATCTCGGGCGGTGACACCTCGTACTCGCCTCTCAAAGTCTCCTCGATCGCGGTACGGTCGGCGCCGGCCTCGAGTAGCTCCCAGAACCGGGCGCCCGTCGGATTGAGCGCGAAGATGCGGTTCGTCCGCAGGTTCACGAGCACCACCTCGTCGTCGACGCGTCGTGCGACGACGTCGGGGCCTGGCACCGGGAGTCCTCCGTCAGGCATGTGCATGCCCGCGACGGGTCGTCTCGGCAGTTGTCTCGTGCGCAGTCATCAATCCGAGCGTACTCGGGTCTGCGCCGAAACGCGCGCCGGCAACATGCGCTGCCGGACGATCGAGCGCACTCGAGCGATGAAGCGCTGCTCCGAGAACGTCTCCGCGTGCGCCCGGATGCTGCCCTCGTCCCAGTCGGCGGCGACGAGCGCCGCCACCGCATCCGCGATCGATGAAGGATCTGCGTCGTCGAAGAACACCCCGGTCACCCCCGGTACGACCGTGTCGAGGAATCCGCCCCAGCGCAGCGCGACCGTGGCCTTGCCGAACGAGGCAGCCTCGACCGGCGTGAGGCCGAAGTCCTCCCTGGAGGCCGCCACGAGGGCTCTACAGCCCTCGTAGAGCCACCGCAGGGTTGCGTCACCCACCTCTCCCACGAGCCGTACGTTGGGCGGGGCGCTCGCGGAGACGCGGTCGTGCTCTGGCCCGTCGCCTACGACCACGAGCCTGTGCTCGGGCAGGCGGCGGAACGCGTCGACGACCTGGCCCACGTTCTTATAGGGGAGCAGTCGCGCCACCACGAGCAGGAAACCCGGCTCGACGCCCGGGATCGGCTCGGTAGGCCCGTCGGGACCGAGGCCGGGGGGCGGGCAGACCACCTCCGCCTCGATCCCGTAGACGTCGCGGATCTGCGCCGCGATGAAGGTCGAGTTGGCGATGTACGTGTCGGCGCTTGCGGCGGCGCGGCGGTCGAAGCCACGCAGCGGCGGCGCGAGAGCCCGAAGGCCGAGGCGTGCGCCGGTGGAGGGATTCGCACCGAGGTAGTCATCGGTGCGGTAGAGCCATTTCGCGGGCGAGTGGCAGTAGACGACCTTGCGTCCGCTCGTGCGAATCCCGTGCGCCCAGCCGCTCGAGCTGCAAAGGACGACGTCGGCGTCGACGTGCGAGGTCGTGAACGCAACGGGCAGCAGGGGCAGGGCCAGGCGGTGGCGCCGGCGCAGCGGCGCGGCGCGATCGAGCCACAGTGCCCGCACATCGCGCGCCCCGAACTCGTCGAACGTGCTCTCCGGGTCGTAGAGCGACGCGTAGACCGGCGCCTCGGGAAACGCTCGGCACATCGAAAGGACGACGCGCTCGGCCCCGCCTCTCTGGGTGAGGTAGTCGTGCACGATCGCGACGCGCGGCGTTGCAGCACTCACACCCCGCAGCGTAGGGGACACGCGTGCCTGCCCAACCTGTTGCCATGACGCTCCTCTCCCGCGTGTCGCCGACGACCTGCCCGAATACACTCGGCGCCACGTGACACGACCACCCGCCCGCAGCAGGGATGCCCGATGAAACGGCAGCGGCCGGACGGCCACAAGCTCCGCGTCGTGTTCGTCGACCACGTCGCGCGGCTCTCGGGGGGAGAGCTTGCGATGCTGCAGCTACTGCCCGCGCTCGCGCAGGAGGTCGATGTGCGCGTCATCCTCGGCGAGGAAGGCCGGCTGGTCGAGAAGCTGCAGGAACGGGGGATCGCCGTCGAGGTGATGCCGCTTGCGCCTTCGGTCCGCGATCTGAGGAAGGGCACGTTGCAGGCGGGTGCGCTGAGCCTCCACGCTCTTGCCCGAGTCCCTCCGTACGTCGTGCGCTTGAGCCGCCGCCTGCGGGAGCTCGATTCGGACATCGTGCATACGAACTCGCTCAAGGCGGCCCTCTACGGCGGCGTGGCGGGACGCCTTGCCCGCATCCCGGTCGTCTGGCACGTCCGTGACCGGATCGCCGACGACTACCTGCCCCGGAACGCCGTCACGCTTGTGCGTACTGCCTCGCGCATCCTGCCGACTGCTGTCGTGGCAAACTCGCAGGCCACCCTCGAGACGCTGCCGCACCTGCGCCGCGGCCGGGTCGTTTACAACCCCGTCGTCCCGCCAACCCTGGAGCGCGAGCCGCGGCAGGACGGGCCGGTCACGATCGGCGTTGTCGGGCGGCTCGCGCAGTGGAAGGGCCAGCACGTCTTCCTCGACGCGTTCGCGGAGGCGCTTCGCGGCACGGATGTGCGCGGCCGGATAATCGGGAGCGCCCTGTTCGGCGAGGGGGCCTACGCCCGGGAGCTCGCGGAGCGGGCCGAGCGGCTCGGAATCTCCGGCCAGGTCGAGTTCCGGGGCTTCCGAGAGGACGTCTGGGCCGAGCTCGCCGAGCTCGACGTCCTCGTCCACTGCTCGGTCGCGCCGGAGCCGTTCGGCCAGGTCGTGCTCGAGGGCATGGCCGCCGGTGTTCCCGTGATCGCGGCGAACGCCGGGGGGCCGGCCGAGCTGATCACGAGCGGCGTCGACGGCATCCTGACGGCGCCGGGTGACGCGCACGCGCTGGCTCGGAGTCTGCAGAGCCTGGTCGACGACCCTGCCCTGCGCGCCACGCTCGGCGCAGCGGGCCGCGAGCGGAGCCTCGAGTTCACGCCCGAGCGCACCACGGCCAGGCTGCTCGCCGTCTACAGGGAAATCGTCTCGCCGTAGGGGCCGGGGCGAGCGGGCCATGTCCCGCAGAGGCATCTTGCATGCATCATACCCAGAGTGCTTGTATGATGACATGGTCGTGCGCAAGGCGATCCAGATTCGCGACGTGCCCGACGACGTCCACGCGACGTTGCGCGTTCGTGCTGCGCAGGCCGGGCTGTCGCTCTCCGAGTATCTGCTGGAGGAGCTGACGGGGCTCGCCCGCCGGCCGACCGTCTCCGACGTGCTGGCCCGGGCTGCCGCGCGGCAGGGTGGGGCGCCGCGGGTGGAGATCGTGCGCGCGGTCCGCGAGAGCCGCGACTCCGAAGATGTCGCGTGATCGTTCTCGATGCATCCGCGGTCGTCGACCTCCTGGCGGCGGCTGCCCCGGATACCGAGCTGGCCGGGCGTGTGCTGGCCGACGACGACCTGCATGCCCCGCATCTCGTCGACGTCGAGGTCGCCCAGGCCCTGCGGCGGCTCGCGGCGCAAGGATCCCTGTCTGCAGACCGGGCGACGGACGCGCTCCGCGACGCGGCGCTGCTCCCGATCGTTCGCTACCCCCATCTCGCGCTCGTCGAGCGAGCGTGGGAGCTCCGTCACACGCTCGGAATCTACGACGGGGTGTACGTCGCCCTGGCCGAGATGCTCGACGTGCCGCTCGTCACCTGTGACGGCCGCCTCGCCCGGGCGTCGGGTCACGGCGCGACCGTCGAGCTCTTCGCGCCGTAGGGTCGGAGGTGTCGTGCGCCCGTTCGTGGCGCTGTTGGCCCGTGATCACCCGCGGCGCACCCGGGCGGCGATCTCGGAACCGAGGTCGATGACGCCGCCGAGCACCGACGGCACGACGCCGCCCTTCCGCAGCACGGGCAGGGCGAACGGCCGCACGCCCGCCGTCGTCGCAGCGGTCGGCCCGAACTCGGCCCGGGCTGCGGCACGGCGCGCCTTCGGCGAGCGGGGGAGATCGAGCTGCGGAACGTCGCCCGCCGCCACCCGCCGGTAGAGCTCCGCCTGCCGCCCCGCGACCTGCTCCCACGTCCGCTCGGCGCAGAGCGCGAAGCCCCGGCGGCGGAGATCGTCGTAGGCCGCCGCGTCGCCCGCCACCTCGAGGATGCGATCCGCGAGCTCGGCCACCGCTCCGACCGGCACCAGGATCGCGGCCCCGGCCGAGACCTCCGGGATCGAGCCGCTCGCGTACCCCGCGACGACGGCGCCGCTCGCGTGGGCTTCGACGATCATCCGCCCGAACTGCTCCACCCACGTCTCCGTGGGGCGGCTCGGGACGAGCACGAAGTGCGCACTCCGGTAGGTGGCCGCGAGCGCGTCGGTGGGCTGCCATGGCACGATCTCGACCCGGTCGCCGACGCCGAGCGCCCGCGCTCGTGCCCGCGCGGTCGCCTCCTCCGGCCCGCTGCCGACGACGACGAGCCGCGCCGGACGGGCGGCGTTGACCCGGGCGAGGATCTCGACCGCGTCGGTGACGCCCTTCTCGGGTACGAGGCGACCCGCGATAACAAGCACGAGATCGTCGTCGAGCGACTGTGCGCCGGCGCTGGAAGACGGCTTGGTCGTAGCCGAGCGGCAGGACGTCGATCAGCCCGCCGAAGCCCTTGCCCCGGGCGACGGAGGCCGCCTGGGCGCTGCACGGGTAGAGGGCGGAACGCGTCGGTGGGCGGCGCGCTCGTACTGGGCGAACGGTGGCGGGAAGCGCTTGTCGACGTTCTGGGCCGTGTACATGACGATCGGGAGGTCGGGAGGGGCGGCGGCGAGCCACTGGCGGGCGGCAACGCTGAACGGCTCTTCGTGGATGTCGAGGATGTCCGGATCGACGCCTCGAACGAGTCCGTCGAGCTCGGCGCGGTCGATGTAGGCGTGTCGGTTGACGTCCTCGCTGCGTTCTACGGCCAGCTCAAAAATGTTGAAGGATTCGTCCGCCAGTCTCGTCTCGGCGCCTCCCTTATTCCACCGCGCGGGGACGACCAGGGTAACGTCGATTCCGGCAGCCACGAGCGCTCGCTCACGTGCGCGGTGCGTTGGGCTGCGGCCGCCGTGGTAGACCCGTAACACTTGCATATGGGCATCTTCCCAGCCCGGAGCACGAGTGCCGGCGCGCGTCGACATAGGGTCTGTTCGCGAACGTTCGATCTATGCTCCGCGAATGAGTCTGCATAGTATCAATGCTCGGCTGCGATGCGTGGAGCGTCGAGTCAGGCCGAAGGTCTGGCGGGCCGTTCATCCAGGAATCGAGGTCGGAGACAGGGTTCGAATCGGTCGGGGTTGCCGTCTCTTCCTCGATCCAGACGCACGTCTCGTGCTCGGAGACGGCTGTGAGGTGGATGACGGGACGACGATTGCGGTGTATGGCGGCGGAGTCATCGAGCTAGGCGCCCGGGCTTTCGTCGGACACCACTGCACGCTCGCTGCGCGTGATCGGCTGGTGATCGGCCCTGGCGCCTATCTGGCGGAGCTCGTCTCCATTCGCGACCACGATCATCAGGTAGGCGCTCCACCGTCGTCCGGTCGAATGACTGTGCAACCGGTGGTCGTTGGCGCCGATGCGTGGCTTGGTTGCAAGGTGACCGTGCTCTGTGGCGCGTCGGTGGGTGATGGGACAGTGGTAGGGGCCAACGCGGTTGTCCGGGGCGACCTGCCGCCCAGAACGGTGTGCGTCGGAGTGCCGGCTCAGGTCGTCCGGCGATCCGATCGTTCGTGACGAATTTGGAGCCGAACACGACTGATCGGGTCATGAGTGCGAACGCCGACGACCGCGCTGTTGCCCGTAACGCTCTTGCCGGTTACGGCTCGTGGGCCATCAATCTCGCGATCGGTCTGCTTGTCACGCCGATTGTTCTTCGGAAGCTAGGGGTCGAGGGCTTCGGAGCGTGGACGCTCGCGTTAACGCTCGCGGGTTACGTCGGAATCGTCGAGCTGGGACTTGGCGTTGCGACGGTGCGGTTCATCGCGTCAGCGTTGGCGGAAGCGGACGCTCGGCGGGCCTCGGTGGTTGCAGCCAGCGCCCGTGCGACTTACTGGGCGCTTGCATCCCTCGGAACCCTTGCGCTCACAATTCTTGTACTCGTTCCGGGGCTGCTCGGTGCGAGCGAAGCAGCATCAACAGCGGAGGTTCGACTCTCAACGCTCGTTCTGGGCATCGGGTTCCTTTTGACGCTTGCGTTCACGATTAATGCGGTGATCGTCCAGGCAGCGGGCCGCGTTGACCAGATGATGACCATCGGAGTCGTATTTCGCATCATCACGGCTGTCGCACAGGTCATAGCTGTCTCACTGACGACGAACCTCGTGCCTCTGGCGCTCGTCACGCTAATCGGCTCGCTTGGCCCTGCGCTTGCAGCTCGCAGAATTGCGCAGCGCGTTGCTCCTGAGATCGAGATTCGCTCGGCGCCCGTCGATCGGACGGTCGTCCGCGAACTCCTGGGGTCAGGCTGGAGAAACGCAGGCCTCGGTATCACTTCGCTCGTTGCGATCCAGTCAGATGTGCTCGTCGTCGCTGCCATTCTTGGCCCTACAGCCGTTGCGGCATACGGGATCGCGGTCAGGGCATCCGTGATGGTCGGTCAGCTTTCGTCGCGGGCGACAGATGTATTGGTGCCGACCTTCGCGCACGCCAATGCGCTTCGCGATGACCGCCGCACGTTGATTGCGCTACGTGAGTCCGCGCTTCTCACCCGAGCAATCCTTGTGCCCTCAGTGATCGTTTTGATCTTCTTCGGCGAGCAGCTACTTAACGCTTGGCTAGGCTCGGCACCGCAGGATTCGAACACCGTGCTGATCCTGCTTCTCTCGTGCGGCGTTGCTGGCGCCCCTGGGCATTCATGCCTCATGCTCCTCACGGGTATGAACCGGCTCAACTTCCTTCTCATCGGTTTCACCGTTACAGCCGTCTGCAATCTCGGCCTCTCGATTGTGCTCACCAATGAGGTCGGAATTGTCGGACCTGCTTTGGCGAGCCTTATGGCATTTCTCGTTTTCAACATGATCGTGCTTCCGCGACATGTGAGCCGAATGCTGAGCGTTCCGTGGGTCACCCTCTCCTTTGTTGGAGTGAGGACGCTGGGGTTGCCCGCGATAGCAGCCACAGGAGCCGGCGCAGCTGCTCGCTTTATTCTGGGCGGGTCGGGGCCAATGGCGGGCATCGTCGGACCGGCTCTGATCGGGTTGGTGTATGTTGGCGCGCTCGCCCTGTCCGTTGGTCCTACCCGTCGTAAGGCATATGCACGCCTGGTCGGCGGCGCGATTCGGTCGGGACGTGGCTAGCCCGAATGTCCGCAGACATTGAGTACAGCTGTGTGAGGTAGGGGCCATCCGCCCCTATGAGAAGAACTCACGACCACCTGGACGCTGCTGTTACCTCGTCGACCGAACCACGCGACGCGCCGCACTCCGCGCTCGGTGCTCGAAGCGTTGTGCCACTCCCTTCATCCCGGCGGCCGGATGTATTCGCATGGCGGTGCCAAGCATGCTCCATTCGGCTTGGGCGCCGAGAGAGTCGACGAACCGGAAGGCGGCCTGCTCCGAGCGCATGCGACGCATCGCCGAACGCCCCGTCTCGACGAGCCGACAGGTCTCTGCGTCCTCGCAACGGAGCGCGAGAAGCTCCTGGCGATCGAGGACAGACGTCGACTCAAGGTAAGCCCTCCAGGGATTACCGCTCATCTGGCCACGATTGTGCGGAGCGACTCTGTACTCGACGAGAGGTTCGTCGACGAACACGAATGGGCCGAGGTCGATAAGGCGTAGCCACAGATCCCAGTCTGCAACGATTGCATAGGCCGGGTCGAAGCACCGTGCAGACCGGAAAGCACCGCGCCGCACGATTGCCGACGAGAGTGGGATTGGGGAACTCGTGAGAAGGTCAGGACGCCCACGGATGCGCCGAGCGCTGCCGTCCGCTACGACCTGTCCGGTTGGGTTGATGTGGCGGAACTGGCTGTAGCAGACAACAGCCTCGGGGTCATCACTGAGGGCGGCGAGCTGCCGCTCGAGCTTCTGAGGAAGCCAGCGATCATCAGCGTCCAGAAAGGCCAGAAACGGGGCCGTTGTCTCATCGACCCCGCGATTGCGGGCGACAGACACGCCTTGGTTGAGCTGCCGAACGATCCGGAGTCGGGCATCCTCCGGGAGTTCAGGGAACGCGTCGGGTTCTGATCCATCGTCGATGACTACGAGCTCAAATGTTGTGAACGTCTGAGCGAGGACAGAGTGGACGCTCTCGACGAGGTACCTGCCGGGGTTGTACGCGGGCACTACAACAGCAACTTGGGGTGTCATCGCGGGTTTCGGAGTTCGGCCGTCACGGTCGCACCCTACTTGTCGACCAGCTAGGAACTCGTGAGACGGGCGAGCGTGACGCACAAGCCTCTGTCGCCGGTCACGAGGTCAGCATCGGCCCGAGTAATCTCTGCAGACCCACGCCGCCTGTTCCATGAAAGGCGATCGCCCGAAGTGAACAAGCTGCTGGTCCCGTTCCGACAGCCCGCGGTGCTCCGGCAGCCGGACCAGATTGACTCGCTCGCCGACAGACCGCTTGCCTGATCAGCAGCACAAGCGCGATCCGACTACGCGCAGCCCGCTCGACGAGTGAGCGACACGCGAGTCGATGCGTGCTGTCAACATCGCCTCCATGCTCAAGGATCGAATCGTCCAGACGCTGCGCGCGGCTGCTGCCCGCACCGAACTCACCTTCCCACTCGGCGAGTGGGGAAGGCTCGGCAACCAGCTCTTCCAGATCGCCGGAACCTACGCGATCGCCTCCCGGCACGACCGCGGGGTCGTGTTCCGGAGTGACTGGCCCTATCGGCCCTACTTCAATGTCCCCGATGACTGGTTTCGATCGCGCTGGGTCACTGTCCGCTGCTCGTCGCCGGTCTCCTTCGTCGAGCACATCCCCGCCGATTACCGCGTATATTTTCAAGACCTGTCGCTTTGGAGCGGCCGCGAGCAAGAGATTCGAGCGTTCCTCAGCCCATCCCCGGCGGCGCGGGAGGCTGCCGCAGCGCGGATGCCGTCCCTTGAGAAGATGGCGAGTGCGACCGCAGTTCACGTGCGCCGCGGCGACTACCTCGCCGCGGACGCCCTGCACTGCGCGTTGCCCGTCTCCTACTATGAGCGTGCCATCGCCGAGATCAGGGACGCTGATCCCTCCACCGAACTCGTCGTGTTCTCGGACGATCCAGGCTGGTGTCGGCAGCACCTTCGGCTGGGCGAGGCCACCTTCGTTGAAGGTAATGACGACTGGATCGACCTCACGCTGATGACTAGGTGCCGGCACCACATCTGCGCGAACTCCACGTTCTCATGGTGGGGCGCCTTCCTCTCGGAGGATCCGCGACCGACGGTGCCGTGGACGATCGGACTTCCCGAGACGCTTCGCCAGATCCATCCGCCCGACTGGCACGAAATCGAAATCGGCGACTAGCGGATGCGATTCGAGCCTGTCGCCGCGGAGAGCCGTGACAGTTCAGGTCCCTCGGCACGCCGCCACTGCCATCGGGCGGAACGCGGCAACAATAGTTGCGTGAAATTGTCACCGGTGGTCACCTATGGGTTGATCCGGATGCTCGCTCACTCGACGAGTCCGATGACACGCGTTGCACTGGTTGGTGCCGAGACGCCTAAAAGGCTGACGGGGCAGCGGAGCAAATGTCTACAACACAATGCTAGCCCGGTAGACCTTCCCATAGCTTTCGGCGAGTCGCGACCAACCGAACGACGGGACCTCGGAGGCGCCAGCATCTGCCAGTCTCACACGCAGTGCCCGTGAGTTGAGGAGCGCATCGATTGCCGATGCCATCGCGTCCGACTTGAAGGGGTCAGCGACCAGACCGGAGACTTTGTGCGTGACGAACTCAGATGCACCGCCATGTGGCGTGACGACGACAGGCACCCCGGCCCGCCAGGCCTCGAGTACGACGATGCCGAAGGGCTCGACGCGGGAGGGCATGACGAAGACCTCCGCACCGTCCATCACCGCGGCCACTTGGCCCCGGCCCAATCGACCCGGCAGGTGCACTTTCTCAGCCAGGCCGAGGGCGAGCGCTCGTTGCCGCAACGGCTCGCGCTCGGCGCCTTCCCCGGCGATGACGAGCCCAACGTCCGGGTGGAGGGCCGAGATTCCCGCGAACGCTTCGAGCAGAAGATCGAAGCCCTTCTTGTGCACGACGCGGCCCAGGCCCAGCACGTATCGTTCGAACGGTAGGGCCACCGGGATGGGCGGGGTCTCGTCGACGTCGACGCCGTTGAAGATCACCCGAGTCTTGCTCATGTCGAGCCCGAACCTGGCCTCGGCGTCTCTGAGTGTGAACGCCGAGCAACCGGTCACGGCGGCGGCTCTTCGGAGGCCGAGCCGAAGTGAGAGACGGAGAGCTGCCGAGCGGTCGTAGATGTCGTGGTCGTCCATCACCGTCTCTCCCTGCAACGTCACAACGAGCGGTGTTCCGGTGAGGCGGCTCAGTGCTGTCGCGTAGGCTCCATTGCCGCTAAAGCACTGCACGTGAAGGACGTCCGGCCGAAACTCCCGCGCAGCCGACCGCAGCCTATTCAACGTCGTAACCGCTGCGACGGGGAAAGCCGCCGTTGAGCGCAGGTCAACGCGGGGCATCGTGAAGACGAAACGACGCACTCGCATCCCTTTGATCGTTTCCTCAACCGGCAGTGAGTCGTCCTCGCTGCGGCCCGTCCACACCTCGACGTCGTGGCCGCGGAGCACAAGGTGATGCGCAAGGCGCGTGGTGAGCACTTCTACGCCGCCCACCGCAGGGGCGTAGGCGCTCGGCAGCAGCACGATTCTCATTGAACGGACTTCCCCGGTCGTCTCGTGTCAGCATCGAGCGCCTCGCGATAGACGCGCAGGTGCTCGTGCGCGGCGCGATCCCAGTCGAACTCCGCCGCCCTTCTACGCCCCTGTTCCCGGAGTTTTTCGGCGAGCTCCTGATTCGACAGCACCTCCTCGATGCCGTCGGCGATCGCCCTCCCGTCCGGCTCCACCAGGAGAGAGGCGTCGCCGCACACCTCCGGCAGTGCGCCGCGTCTTGCGGCCACGACCGGAGCACCGCAAGCCATCCCCTCGAGCGCTGGGAGACCGAAGCCCTCGTAGACCGAGGGGACGATCACGGCACTCGCACGCCGCATCAGGGCACCGACCCTGGACGACTCCAGGCGCCCTGTCTTCACTACGCGCACAGCACCGTCGAATAGACGGTCTCTCCGGGGAGCAGGCGGACCGCAGAGGACGAGAGTCAAATCCGGGTGGCGGCTCGAGATCAGCTTCCAGGCATCGGCGAGCCCGGTCAGGTTCTTCCGCAGGCTTGCCCCGGCAGCGTGCAGGAGAAACGGGGGGCAGATGCCGACCGCAAGCAGATCGTCGTCGGTTGCCTCGACGGAATCCACGTACTCGGCGCTGAGCCCGTACGGGACGATTTCGACGTCACTGACGCCGATCAGCTCCGCGAGCTCCTCACCGGCGAACCGGCTCGGCACGATCACGCGTGCCGCGCGTTGCGCTCCGGCAGCAGCAGAGCGGGTGAGCCGACCCTCGTCGGGGAATCGAAGCGGCGGTAGGTCGTGGATGGTCACGACTTCGCTACCCCATGCCGCCGGAAGCCGAAGGTCGAAACGGTGGACGAGGTCGGGGTTCCCGTAGAGCATTCGGCCAAGAGCACGACTCACCGGCAGGGGCGCAGTGCTACTGAGGCGATGTGGAACGCGCTTCGCACCGGCGATTTCCGACCGCGCTGAAGTGACGGTGACCAACTCGAACAGCCAGTCGGGACCTGCGACCCTTCGAAGGGCGGCCTGGATCTCGTGCTCGTACCGTTGCTGGCCCATCGGGCTTGATGTCGCGATAGTCGCCCAGGTCACGCGGTACACGCTGTCAGGGTATTCAAGAACCCCTTGGCCAAGGTGCGTCGGGCAAGATGGTCGGGTGGCCGACGGTCTTCAGGCGCTCTTATGGAACCCGGATTCTTCGATGGCCCCATTCGGGGGGCACGCGGTCCAGATGGACATGACCGTCAGGTCGGTGTCGCAGCTCGATGGCGTCGTGGTACGTGTGTGCCGTAACGAGACTCCTGAGTGGGGAGGTGTCGACGTCGTTCATGGGCTTGGGCTCGAGACCAGGCATATCCGAGAGGCTCGTCGCCGCGGGATCCCCGTGTGTCTCTCGGTGATCTATTGGAGCAAGGCTCTCCGTGCAGGACTCATCGCGCAGGAGCCGCTTTGGAAGGTTCTCGGCACGCGCGCTCGAATGGCGGGGGTCCTCTCACTGGCCGCGGCGCGTGGGCGGTACGTCGCAAAGTGTGAGGCGTTCGCCGAGTTTGCGATCCAGGCGACCGCGCTCATGGAAGCCGCCGACCTGCTCCTTCCGAACTCTCAGATGGAGGCCGACGAGATTGCTCGAGACCTCGGTGTGACCACACCGATGTGCGTAGTACCGAACGCCGCGGATCCGCGGCGTTTTTCCAGCGGTCTACCGTGGCAGCAGCGCGATGGAGTTCTCTGCGTCGCGCGCTTGGAACCGCTGAAGAATCAATTGGGTCTCATTAAGGCGCTGCAGGGAACGGGAGTACGACTCACCCTTGTCGGTGGCGATCATCCACACCACCCTGAATACGCGGAGGCCGTGAGGGCAGCCGCAGGCGAATGGGTACGTGTGCTCGGTCACAAGGATCAGGGCGAGCTGGTTGATCTCTACGGCCGCGCTCGCATTCACGCTCTTCCGAGCGCGTTCGAGACGACCGGCTTGGTCAGCTTGGAGGCCGCGCTGTCGGGCTGCAATGTGGTGACGACGGAAGTCGGCTACACGCGGGAGTACTTCGAAGACCTAGCGTGGTACTGCTCGCCAGACGACGTACGTGGAATCCGAGCGGCGGTTCTCGCTGCTCTCGCCGCCCCTCCACAGGATCTCCTGAGACAGCGCATCCTCGAGCGCTACACATGGGAGCACACGGCCGAAGCAACCGCCGGCGCCTACCGAGACCTTGTCGGACACCGCTCCTGACCGTTGATGGCTGTGCCGACCGATAGGCCTCTGAGGGTGCTGCTCATTAGTCCTGTACCCGAGCTCGATCCGCCCAACGGCGACGTCGTGTATACACAAGGGCTGCTGAAGCACCCACCTCCGAACGTCCACTACGAGACGTATCCGGAGGCGTTAGCGGCGGGGCGACTGCGTGAGCTCGGACGCCGGAACGAGTACGTGGAGGCGGCGGGCCGACAACGGCTATGGGCACTGGCTCGGATTGGCCGGGAACGAAGCATCAATGCGCTCCGTCGCACCGGAGTCTTGTTCCGCGAACCGTTTCGCCATTTTTCGGTGCAGAGCGGCGCGTATGACCTCGTCCACTGCCATTGCTTCAGCGCGTCATTCCCGAGACTCGACGTACCACTGGTGGTGAGCAACGGAAACGTCATTGATGACCTCTATCGCGGCGCCTGGGGCTGGTCCGAGCGCCACATCGATCTGGCATCCAGGGCTGATGCGGTACTGGCCGGCCGTCTCGGAGTCCAGCACACGTCATTCGCCATGCCTCAAGCTGCCGCGGTGGTCTGTTTCACCGAGTATCTGCGGCGCGAACTCACGCGGCGCGGAAGCACCGATCCGACCCGCTTGCACGTTGCCCCCTGCTTTGTCGACGCCGCACAGCGACCGGAGTCGCTCGAACGGCCACGCAGGGTCGGGTTCGTAGCCGGGGAGTTCGAGGCAAAGGGAGGTCCTACGGTATTAAAGGCATTCGAGATTGTGCGTCGCGACCACCCCGACGCTGAATTGCTCATCGTCGGCTCTCCGCCGCGGGGCGAAAAGCTGGAGCTGGAATCCCGTGGAGTCATCTGGCATCCGCGTGTTTCGCGCACCGAGTTGCTTACGACATACCTTCCTACGATGGACGTGTTTGCCTATCCGACGGAGTGTGATGGACTGCCCTTGACCGTGCTCGAGGCAATGGCCCTGGGTATTCCTGTCGCGGCGAGTGACCACCAGGCGCTGCCCGAGATCGTCGGCAATGGCATGGCTGGGAGCGTGACGGCTGTGGGAGACGCGCCCGCCCTTGCCAGGGAGCTTCTCCGACTCCTGGACGGCGACGAGAACGCTGCGGCCCGGCGGAGAACCGCCGAGTGGTTCGACGCGCATTATGCGCCCGTCGTTGCAGTGGCTCGCCTGGCTCGCATCTATGAGGCCGCGATCGCGAGTGGGTGTTTTCAGAGATCACCGACCGGACGGTTGGGCAGGAATCGTTCAGAGGTGGCGACGTGAATTCTATCTCGGATGACGGCGCGTGGATACAAGTCGCCACCAAATCGTCGCACGCCCATCGCGCGAACGCGGTCGTCCGTTTCCCCATTCCGACGGATGCGACAGTCGCCGGTCTGTGGACGAGCGGGACGCGGCGTGGCGCATAGGCTCGCGTTCGCTATCCATTGTCGGCCACTCGCCGCAACACGCCCTCGAATGCAGCGGCTCGCTCTTCCCAGCTGACGGGCTCGCCACGATGGACCGCGGCCCGTGGCTGTCGCAATACAGACTCGACGCGATCCGCAAAGACATCGCGGGTTGCGATGATCAGCGAGCCGTCATGTTCGCGAAAGCCCGCCACAGGTGTCGCCACCGTCGGGCGGTCGATCGCAAGGCATTCGTACGCCTTGATCGGATCAAGCGTTTCGGAGAAGTCTGATACGCGGTGCGGCACGACCACCACGTCGGCGTGTTGGAGGTAGGCGGGAGCAACTTCGTATGCCCGGGGACCGAGCAGGAAGAGATTCGGTAGCGCCTGAAGAGCCTGACGCGACGTAGCTCCGAGCGCATCTGGCCCAACGAACACGAGCTTAAGCTCCGGGACGGCCGTCGCGAGCTCGACGACGAGCTCGACATCGATGCGAGCATCGTGCAGGGTCCCGAGGTACACGGCAGTCGGCGAGGCGGGAAGGTCTGTCGGCCGCGGTCGTGGCCTCCGGAAGTGCTCGACATCGACCCCGTTCGGAACGAGGGTGACAGCTCGTTGCTTCCCGCGGCTCTCGGCGAGCGCGGGGGAGCACACCACGACCTCGTCGGCCCGCGCGAGCGCGAGCGCGTCGAGGCGCCTTAGGCGGTCCCGCTCGCGCGGTTCGGCCGGCGCAAGGAGCCAGTCATCGGTGACATCGTAGAGCGACGGCCAGCGCGTCTTCGCGATCAGCGGCGCGTAGGTGGCGTCGTTGATCCAGAGTGTCGGCCGCGTGTATCTCAGAGCTTTCGCTGTCAGTATCACCTGTTCGAGGAGCAGGGTGTCCGCGAGTCCGCCCGCCTTGCGCGGAAGCAGCTTCAAGGGCCGGACAGCACGAAGGCGACCGTCCTTCGAGACCCTCCGCAAACGTGGCATCGTCGGCGTGCGGTTGCTCCGGAGATCGAAGAGCGCATCGGCCGCAGGCTCGACGAAAAGAACCCGGAGGTCGACATTGCGTTTGAGAAGGGCATCGACGAAGAACTGATTCCGTCGCCAGACGTCGTCCCAGGGCTCGAGTGAGCAGACGACGAGCTCTCTCAGGACAGTGTTCCCTGGCGCCGAGCTCATCCCCGTGCCCGCCGTCCCGCTGCCGCGCGCCGAGCAGCCTCGTATTCGATCATCAGGCTGTCAATGTGACCGGAGATCGTGAAGGTCGTCTCCACCAGTAGGCGTCCTGCGGCTGAAAGCTCGGCGCGAGCCGCCTCCGGGCGCAGAGAGCGAAGCGACGCTGCTGCTGCTTCCGGATCGCCGGCGGAGAACATTGCCGCGTCCGAGAGAAGGCCCACGGTCTCGAGATGTCCTCCGGCCGAAGACGCGACGACAGGCACCCCGGCGGCCATTGCCTCGACGACCGACAGGCCGAAGGAGTCTGCCGGTGCCGGAGCCAGCAGAACACCTGCAGCAGCGAACTCTCGGGTGACGCCATCGACAGGCCCCGCGAACGTCAGGCCGACCACTCTGTCGACCGCACAAACGCCTCGAGCGCCTCTCGCTCCGAGCCGGCTCCCACGACGCGCAACGACCAGCCTTCGTCCGCTAGATCGGATGCGTGCCACGCACGGAGAGCCGTGATCGTGTCCTTCTCCGGCGACAGTCGCTGGAGCACGAGGACGACTCTGTTCGCGCGGCTCCAGACGCACTCCGAGGTGCGGGACGCCGCTCCTGATCACCGCGTCGGGCTGTCGTTCCAGGGATCGCGCGACGTAGTCGGACACCGCTATCTGCCGCGCCAGGCCCCGTGCGATCAAGGGTGAGAGCAGCCGGCCGGCCCGCGTCGCGCCTCTCGGAGCGGCGAAGTGTCGAGTGCTCACGATCGGGGCACGGTGGATGGGTCGTGCTGCAGCCGCCACCGCCTCGGCCAGAGTCATGTGAACGTGACAGACGTACCGGCGCCCGAGGCGCCGGAGCGACCGCAGCGCCTCGACCGGTGTTGCTCCGGGGAGCCATTGGACGGCCCTGCCGAGCGCGGTCTCCATACGCTGCGGGCTCCCTCCGACCACCGCTGTCTCCCAGCCTCGCGCAGCAGTCTCGCGGGCCGAGTCGCTGACGTAACGCTCGACGCCCGCGAACTTCCCGGTGACGACGACGTGGACGACGCTCGGCATGCCACTAGCCTTGCACGAGGCCTGCGCAGCGACGAGGGCCTCGCAGGTAGAGACCGGCCCGCCGTGCTGCCTCCGCGCGCCGCTCGCCTCTCAGGGCGACCGCACGCACGGCGGCCCCGAGGCATGCGGCAGACCGGTACGACCGCCACCCCCAGCGGCCGTGCCACTTCCGGATGTACGTCTCGTGCGCAGCGTGGAACAGCATCTCTCGTCGACGTGGATCAGCGCTCGTTCCCGCTCCGCGGTGTATCGCTACGGCCCGCTCGCAGACAGCCGACGACCACCCCAGCGGGAGCGCTCGCCGCTGCCAGTCGGTCTCCTCGGCATAGAGGAAGAATCGCTCGTCGAAGATACCCAACGCTCGAGTGCCTCCCATCGAAGCAGCATCACCGCACCGATCACGAACCGTGGCCCCTCTCGCCTTCGGCCGAGCCCGGCGGCCTCCAGCCAGGCGCCTCCCGGGGTCGGAAAGGGCCACGCCACGCGCTGCTCGTTGCCGTCGTCATCGACGAGCCGCGGTGAGACGGCGGCGACGCGCTCGTTCCCGGCCTCGTTCAGGCACTCGATGAGCGAGTCCAGGTCCCCCGCAGTGACCACCGCGTCGGGGTTGAGCAACAGAACTGCTCTTGGGCGCCTCCCCGCCGAGGTGCCGTAAGGCGATGTTCACTCCAGCCCCGAAGCCCAGGTTCCGTCCCGGGTCGAGATACGCCGCACCGCGTCGTTCCACCACCGCCCTTACGGCCGCCGAGCTCGAGTTGTCGACGACGGTGACCTCGACGCCTCGGTCGAGCTCGGCCAGGCAGCGCTCGAGCTCGCCGGCGTTGTGGTAGGCGACGATCACGATGTGAACGCGATTGGGCGTCATGGCCCCACTTCGGGCTCGCGACTCCTCGCATAGAGACCGCAGACCATGCCGACGAGGAGCCAGCCCAGCACCGGCGTGATGCGTACCCAGTAGACGTCCACCAGTCCGTGCGCAGCCGTCGCCACCAGGACAGCCGCGGCAGCGGGCGCGAGCTCGACTCGTCTCATCCGGTAGAGCGCGAGCGCGGATCCGCCGATGAGCAGCACGAATGCCGCGGCCAGGCCGTACCCGCCCTCGGCCGCCTGGAGAAGGAGTACCTGGTGCGGATCGCTGACCAGCGTCAGCTCGGACGCAGTACCTGCGCTGTAGTTGCCGACGCCGACTCCCGTCCACGGATGCGCGTCGATGATCTGCCACGCGTCCGTGGCGTACAGCTGCCGGTAGGTGATCGCACGGGCTGCGGTGCTGCCCGTTCCGGCCGGAGAGCGTCGTGACCCGTTCCTGCGTTGCCGCCGGCATCAATGCGAAACGCGACCACCGCGATCACGGCGAGAGGAACGGTGCGGGTCACGATCAGGCGCGCGTTGCCCCCCTGCATCATCACGATCACGGCGGCGCCGATGATGGTTGCGATGATCGGCACCGCGTCCCTGGGTTATCAGGAGCCCGGGCACGAGGATCACGAGGCACGGCAGCAGCCGCCGGAGCGACGGAACGGCGACGAGGAGCAGGATCGCGCCTCCGATGAGCTGCCCGACCGGGTTCTTCTGCCCGCCGAGAAGCTCGAGCGGCCACGCTACCGCGAGCACCGTGGCCGAGAGCACGTAGGCCCGGAGCATCAGCGTGTGGCGTCCCGCCAGGGCCGCGAACGCCCCCACGATCAGCGGGAAGAGGAACAGCTCGAACCGCTGTCCGGTCTTCACGATCTCTCCGAAGCTGAGGTGGGCGGGCAGGAGGACGATCATCACGCTCGCGTACACGGTCAGCGGGAACGCGACCGGCCGGAGGGCACGGATCGCAGGCGCCGAGCCGGTGGTCGCCGCGCGCAGGAGGATCCCACCGGTCACGAGGACGAGCAGCAGGTCGCTGATCGTGACGAAGTAGCCCGCCACCGTGAAGCTGTGGAGCAGCGGCAACGAGGCGCCGAGCAGGACGAGAGGGACGGTCGGCCGGGCGAGCAGGATCGCGACGAGCGGGAGGAGGCACAACGCTGCGGCGCGCTGTTCTCCGGTGTTCACGAGCGCGTACCCCGCGACCGCAGCGATCAGTGCGGCCGCGGCGACACGAGTTATGTCGTGATCGCCGATGCCGGAGAGCAAGTGCCTTGTCTGCATCAGCCTGCGGTCGGCGTCGGCCCGGCTACCTGGACTGTTCCGGCTGCCTGGCGAGCGCCGGCATCGTCAGGCACATGAGCCGGATGTCCTGCCAGATCGACCATGTCGTGACGTACCGGTAGTCGAGGCCGACCATCTCGCCGAACGGGATGTCGTCGCGGCCGAGCACCTGCCACAGACCGGTCATGCCCGGCTTCAGGTCGAGCCGCCGAGTCGCCCAGCCGTCGACGTGGCGATGCTCGTCCGGGATCAGCGGCCGAGGGCCGACGAGGCTCATCTCGCCCTTGAGCACGTTCACGAGCTGCGGCAGCTCGTCGAGGGAGTGGGGCGCAGAAAGCGACCGACGCGCGTGATCCGTGGGTCGTCCGGCGCCTTGAACATGCGGTCGTCGTCCGACGGATGCTTGTTCAGGTGGGCGACCTCGTGCTTCCGCTCATCGGCGCCGTCGGCCATCGTCCGGAACTTGAGGATCCGGAACGGAGATCCGTTGGCCCATCCGCACCTGCCGGAAGAGCACAGGGCCGCGCGAATCGAGCTTGATCGCGACGGCGATGGCTGCGAACACGGGTGCGAGGAGGATCAGTCCGACGGCGGCGAGGACGATGTCGAGGGTGCGCTTGATGACGAGGCTCGACCACGGTAGCCGAGCGGGAGCGAGACCCAGGAGCGGGAGGCCCTCGGCCCCGTGGACAGTGGTCTTCGGGCCAAGCACCTCGAAGAGCCGCGGCACGATGTCGACCTGCACGTCGACGCCGTTGAGCTCCCGGATCACCTCGAGCGTCTTCTCGTGCGGGTGTCGGAGAAGGCGACGATCACGCGGTCGACGTGCAAGTCCCGTACGAGTGCCGCAGGTCGTCGACGTGTCCCAGGATCGTCAGCTCGTCGAGCCCATCGTCGCGGTCGCGCGGGTGTTCGTCGACGAACCCGACGACGTTGACGCCGTACTCCGGATGCTGGCCCAGCTTTCGCGCCACCCGCTGGCCGACGAGGCCCGCTCCGACGATCAGCGTGTTCTGGACGTAGGAGTCCGTGCGACGGCAGAGGCTGCGCGCGACGGTTCGTGCCAGCGTGACGAGCAATACGATGGTTGAGCC
>CAWGWM010000005.1:0-215495 GCA_963826245.1 uncultured Thermoleophilia bacterium
TGGTGGCCGAGAAGGCGTCCGACCCGATCCTCGGGAACACCCCGCTGCCGGCCGAGCCGGTTCCGTTCTATCGGCACGTGCCTGCCCGAGAGCCGGTGACCGAGGAGGACTGACGGATCAGGCCGCGGACGGCAGGTCGAGCGAGACCACGATCTCGTCCCCCTGTACCCGTACGGCGTACCGTCGCACCCGGAGCCGTTCGTCGAGGAGCGCCCGGCCGGAGGCGATGTCGAACTCCCACTTGTGCCACGGGCAGCGAACCGTCCCGTTCGGCGTGCCGAGCACGACCTCGCCGTCGCGGATGTCGACCGCCGTCGCGACGGCGCCCGCGCAGAGAGGCGCCCCACGGTGGGGGCAGCGATCGGCGAGCGCGAAGTAGCTCCTCCCCGACCCGGTAGAGGCCGATCCGGCGGCCTTCGATCTCGACGATTCGCACGGCCCCTTCGCCGGGCGCCTCGCGCAGCGGGAGGCGGGCTTCCCTCGAGGCCGGGCTCACGGCGCGGCGGCCGCCGCGACGGGCAGCCGGAAGAGACCGGCGGCGTTGCGCCAGCGGACGTTGTCGCGCCACTCGGCGGGAAGCTGGGCCAGCGTCTGCTCGGGCTCGTCGAAGTCCCAGTGGGGAAAGTCGCTCGCGTACATGAGCGTCTCGGAGGGGCGCAGGAACTCGATCGCCCGGAGAAGCTGTCCGGGATCGTCGGGCGCCTCGAGCGGCTGGGTGGCGAACCGGACATGGTCCCAGACGTAGTCGGAGGGCCGCTTGCGGCACCACGGGATCTCGGAGCGGCAGGCCTTCCAGTTCGTGTCGAGGCGCCAGAGAAAGCCGACGAACGGCACCAGCCCGCCCTCGACCATCGCGACCCGCGTGTCGGGGAAGCGCTCGAAGATCCCGTGGCAGAGGATCGAGACGAGGTGCCCGTACATCCCCGAGCCACAGAGGGTGTGGTACTCGGCGTAGTAGTCGGGCATTCCCGCCGCCGTGAGCGGGCCCGCGATCCCGATCGACTCGTAGTGCGTGTGCACGGCCACCGGAAGCCCGAGCTCGTTCGCCGCCTCCCAGATCGGATCGTAGATCGGGCTCCCGTACGGCACGCGCGCCGCACCCGGGAGGAAGACGCCGACGAACTCGTCCCTGCCGCCGACTCGCCTGATCTCGCGGGCGGCCGCCTCCGGCCACTGGGCCGGGACGACGATCATCCCGCGCAGCCGCGGCTCCGGCAGGAGCCAGTTGTCGAGCAGCCAGTCGTTGTACGCGCTGCACAGTCGCGCGGCGAGCTGGGCGTTCGGGAGCACGGAGAACACGGCCGCCTCGTCCGGCTCGACGATGCCCAGGTCGACCCCGTAGGCGTCGAGGTGGCGGGCCCGGAGCGTCGCGAGCGACATGAAGACGAAGTTCGCGTCGTGGCCATCGTCCCGCTCGTAGAGGTCGCGGCGGATCCAGCCGGACGGGTGATTCCAGGGGTACGTCGGCATCGCGAGACCGTTCGTCCCCGACTGCCGGGCGAGCTCTGCCGTGGGGGCGTCGAGATAGGGGAGGAGATCGGCCAGCGTCTCGTACCCGATGTGGATGTCGCAGTCGATGAGCATCCGGCGAATGTATCACCTGAACAACAGATGATCTAGACTGCTCATTATATGAGCACTAGCGCCGGCATCCCGCGAACGCGCTCCCTCGACCGGGCCATCGACGTCCTGGAAGCGATCGCCGAATCGAGCCGGCCCGCCTCCGCCTCGGCGCTCGCACGCGCCACGGGGCAGCCCAGGCCGACCGTCAGCCGCACGCTGCGAACCCTCGCGGACAGGGGGCTCGTCGCCGAGACGGCGACGGGGTGGGTGATCGGACACGGTCTGTTCCGGCTCACCCGGCTCGCGGATCCCCGGCAGGCGTTGATCGAGGCCGCAGGCGGGCCTCTCCGCCGGCTCCGTGACCTGACCGGCGAGTCGGCGCTGCTCTCCATCGTCACCGGCCGCATCGGGATGGACATCGTCGTCCAGCTGGACGCCGCTCATCACCTCGGCGTCGTCGGCTGGGTCGGAGCCGACGTCCCGCTGCACGCGTCGGCAGCCGGGAAGCTCCTCCTCGCGGAGCTGAGCCGGCCCGAGCTCGCGGCGTGGGTGGAGGAGAGCCGTCCCGCCCGGCTGACGGCCCGGACGCACGCGACCCTCGCGGAGCTCGACGTCGAGCTCGCGCGCGTCAGGAGACGCGGCTTCGCCGAGATCGTCGACGAGCTCGAGGACGGTCTCGTCTCGCTCGCCGCGCCGGTTCGCGACCGGGCGGGTGACCTCGTAGCGATGATCGGCGTCAGTGGCCCGACCTCGCGGCTGGACTCGGTTCGACGCAGGGCCCTTCGGCCGACGCTACTCGAAGCTGCCGCCGAGGTCGAGCGCGCTGTGGATCCCCCGTCGGTGGGATGAGCGCACGGGGCCCACTGGCCTCGACCACCGCGACGGGAAGGCGCGGTTCTCAGCCTTCGGGGCCGGGCTCGAGCGGCCAGTGGAGGCGTACCGGGACGTAGTCGCCGGGCCAGTCGGCGTACGCCTCGTCGGGCTCGGTGGTCTCCGTCGCGACGGCCCTCGGACGCCGAGTTCTTCCGGCACGGCATCACAGCCGGGGGATAAGCGCCGACGCAGCAGGGCTCGAGTGATCCGACCGGTCGCGCAGCCGTGGCGCGGCCGCGCCGACCTACTCGTACAGGAGCGCCTCGATGATATTGGTCTTGGAGGCGCGGCGGGCGGGAGCGATCGCTGCAGCGACTCCAGCTACTGCGGCGAGGAGTAGCAGGGTCACGATCAGCGGATAGGGGATCGAGAGGACGAGGCCCTCGCTCGAGAGCGCCTGCACGGAGACGACGGCGAGAACGAGCCCGATGCCGGCGCCGATGACCGCTCCGATCATCGCGGTGATCACCGACTCGTAGCGGATCATGCGCCGCACCTGGCGCTTCGAGGTTCCGATCGCCCGCAGCATCCCGATCTCCCGGGTACGCTCGTGGATCGTGAGGATCAGCGTGTTCACGACACCGAAGACGGCAATCAGGATCGAGAGCGCGAGCAGCGCGTAGATGAGGACGAGGATCTGGTTTAGCTGCGTGCGGTTGTCGGCCTCCAACTCCGCCTGCGAGCGCGACTCCACGGTCGGGAACGCTGCGGCGAGCTCGTTGTCGATGCGGGTGCGCACCGTGTCGGGGTCTGCTCCCTCGGTGTAGCGGACGAACGTGTAGCTGTCGCCGTCGACGCCGAAGTTACGCTGGAGACTGTCCCGTGACACGGCAAAGGTGCCGACCACGAGCTTGGCCTTGTCGTGGACGCTGCCGCGCACGGTGTAGCTGATCTTCTTGCCGGTCGGCGTCGTGAGGCGGATCACATCTCCGACCACGACATTGTTGTCCTTGCCCCAGTCGGCCTCGATGACGGCGTTGCTGTCTCCGAGCTCCGCCAGCGTGGCGTCGGAGCCCTCGCGCCAGTCGAGGGTGTAGACGGGAGCGATGCTCTCCGGGTCGAGGCCGCTCACGGCCTGGGCGCCCGAGACACCCTGGACTCGTGCGTCACCGTGCGCAACCGGGGAGACGACGGCCACGCCCTCGATGCCGCGCACTGCCTCCGCCGTCTGGGCGGGGATTCTCGTGAACTGGTCGCTGTTGCTGAGGATGAGGTTGCTGGCGAACTGGCGGTCGAGGGCCTCGGTCAGGGACTTGTTCAACGCCGAAGCGAAGGTGGCGACGAAGACGACGAGCGCGAGGCCGATCATCAGAGCGGCAGCGGTCGTTGCCGTCCTGCTCTTGTTGCGCTGCGTGTTCTCGCGCGCGAGCTGCCCGGGGACGCCACCGAAGCGCTCGAGCGGCCAGCCGATCAGAGCCGACAGCGGGCCGATCAGGCGGCCGCTCAGGAGCGCAACACCGAGGAAGAGCAGCAGGATGCCAGGTCCCAGGAAGACGAAGGCCGAGCCGAAGCTGTCGGTTGCGAACATCCCCCAGGCGATCGAGAGCGCGGCAAGGCCGAGGAGCACGAGGCCCACGATGGCGCGTCGACGCGAGGGGCGGCGGCCTACTCCGGCCTCCCGGAGCGCCTCGAGCGGCGTCACCCTGGTGGCCCGGCGCGCCGGCGCCAGCGAGGCGACGATCGTCACCAGCACACCGACGAGGAGCGCGATCCAGACGGTGCGCGGGGATATGACGAGCCCGCTCGAGGGGATGTCCAACCCGAAAGACTGGAACATGGCGATGATGCCGGCGACGAACGCGATCCCGCCGAGGATTCCGAGTGCCGAAGCGACGAGCCCTACGATCGCCGCCTCGAGCAGCACCGCGCCGAGCACCTGGCGCCGATGGGCTCCGAGCGTTCGTAGCATTCCGAACTCCCGCGTGCGCTGCGCGACGGTGATCGAGAACGTGTTGAAGATGATGAAGCCTCCCACGAACAAGGCGACGGCGCCGAAGGCGAGCAGACCGTTCGAGATGATCCCGAAGCCCTCCTTGAATCCCTGGGATTCGTCGGCCGCGTTCTCCTCGCCGGTCAGGGCCTCGAGCGAGGCAGGGACCGCTCGCTGGACGGCGACCTTCAGCTCCTCGGGCGAGACCCCCCCTTCGGCTGCGACGGCGATCTCGTCGAACTTCGCCTGCTTGCCGGTGAGCCGTTGCGCCTCGGGCAGCGTCAAGATCGCGAGGCTGGCGCCGAGGAGTTCGACACCGGAGCCCCAGCGGGCGATCCCCGAGATCTCGTACGTCTTCGTCGTTCCTGTGCCTGCGACCCGGGCCGTGTCGCCGACCGCCCAGCCCTCCCGCTCGGCGGTGAAGTTGTCGATCGCCATCTCGGCGGCGCTCTCGGGTGGGCGACCGTCCGAGTAGTTCCACGGGCTGAAGCGATCGGGCGCGACCGAGACAGCGAAATGGGGCGGGCCGACGATGCCGACGCGCTCCCCCTGCTCGTCGAGGACGGAGACGGTTGGATCGAAGATCCCTCCGGCCGCCTCCGCGACCCCGTCGACGGCCAGCACGCGCTCGAGTACGCCGGCGTCGAAGGCCGGCGGGGGAGCCCCGCGGGAGTCCTCGATCGTCTCCTTCGTCGCGACGCTGACGTCGACGCCGCTGTTCGATTCCGAGAAGATGTTGTCGAAGGAGTTGTTGACCGAATCGGTCAGCATCAGCGTGCCCGCGATCATGGCGACGCCGAAGAAGACCGCGAGGGCCGTCAGGAATCCGCGCGTCTTGCGCGCGACGACGCCGCGTACGGTCAGAGCGAGCATCGCCTACTCGATCTGCATCAGGGCGAGAACCTCGTCGGCCGCCTGCACCCGCCCGTCGTGGGTGACCACGCCGTCCGCGAGGACGATGACGCGGTCGGCGTAGGAAGCGATTCGCGGGTCGTGGGTGACCATCACGACCGTCTGTTCGAACTGGTCCACGGCGTGTCGGAGCAACCCGAGCACGTCGGCGCCCGACTTGGAGTCGAGGTTCCCCGTCGGCTCGTCTGCGAACACGACCGCCGGCCGCGTCACGAGCGCGCGGGCAATCGACACCCGTTGCTGCTGGCCGCCGGAGAGCTCCGAAGGCAGGTGCGTCCGCCGATCGGTCATGCCGACGGTCTCGAGCAGGCTTCCGACCCAGTCCGGGTCGGGACGCTTGCCCGCGATCTTCAGCGGCAGGACGAGGTTGTCCTCCGCGTTCAGCACGGGAACGAGGTTGAAGAACTGAAAGACGAAGCCGAGCTTGTCCCGCCGCAGGTCGGTCAGCGCTCGATCATCGAGGGCGGTGATCTCGACCCCATCGATCCAGACCGACCCGCCCGTAGGCTGGTCGAGTCCGGCGAGGATGTGCAGGAGGGTCGACTTTCCCGAGCCCGAGGGCCCGACGATCGCTGTCAACTCTCCCTTCGGAAACTCGAGCGAAACCCCCGCCAGTGCATCGACGGCTGCCCCGCCCTCGCCGAAGCGGCGGCGCAGGTCAGAGCACGAGACCATCGCAGCGGTGGCGCTCGAACTTCGGTGTTCGCCGTGACTCACGCCGCCTACCGGAGACGTCATGGTCTGCCTTGCTTGGTCGGCAGTGCGCACCCTCGCGACACCTCTCCTCGACACCTCTCCTCGTGTCATGAGTTCGAATGCCGCGCGACACGAGGACGTCGTACCCGGCAATTATCGGCGTTCGCCGGCGGGCAGTCATCGGGGGTAAGTACCCACGCGCGTGTGCGGCTTCTACCGACCGGCACGAGCGTGGCCGCGAGCGGAGAAGAGCAACTCGAACCTGACGGCAGGGCACAGCGCGACCTTGCCCGACTCGGCCAGGTCTGTCCAGAGTGACGACAGCTCGTCGGCGACGTTGCTGCGATTCCAGGCATTCGTGTCGACGAGAAACCTGACGCTCACGGCGTGCGCAGGCGCTGTAGCTCGTCGTTCGTCGGCCCCATCCCACGTCCGCTGCCCTTCATGCGCTCGACGAGTCGCCGCCGACGGTCGAGGGTGACGATCTCGGTGAGGGCCGCATCAATCGTGGCCGTCAGCGTGCTGGTGCCGAGCACGGCAGCGGCCGCACCGGCCTTCTCGCGATCGTGGGACTCAGGCCCGGCTCACGCTCAATACGGCCTTGACGATGCCGTCGTAGCCCGTGCAGCGGCAGAGGTTGCCGGAGAGGCCGAGACGTATCTCGTCCTCGGTCGGGCTCGGGTTGTCGGCGAGGAGCGCCGTCGCGGAGACGAGCATGCCCGGCGTGCAGAAGCCGCACTGGACGCCACCGAGCTCGAGGAACGCCGCCTGCAACGGGGCCAGCGTGTCGCCGTCGGCAAGCCCCTCGACGGTCGTGATCTCGCTGCCCTCGGCCTGGAGCGCGAGGTACGAGCACGAGTTCACGGGTTGGCCGTCGAGGAGCATCATGCAGGCGCCGCACTCGGAGTCGTCACAACCTTCCTTCGAGCCCGTCAGGCCGACGACGTCCCGAACCGCGGCGAGCAGGTTCGTGCCGGGATCGAGCTCGACCGGGTACGAGATCCCGTTGACCTTCAGTGTCGCGTCGACCTTCATGCGTCCTCCTGTCGGGCGCGCGAGAGCGCCGTTTCGATCGCGCGCCGGGCGATCACAGCCGCCATGGCACGTCGGTAGTCGGCCGAGCCTCGCACGTCCGAGATCGGCGTTGCCGCGGCCGCCACCGCCGCCGCGGCGCTCGCGACAGCCGTGTCACCGCCGTCGCTCCCGACCAGTGCTGCCTCGGCGTCGGGCACGCGCCGGATCGTCGCGGAGAGCGCCGTCATCGCGATGCGGGCCACGGTGACCCGGCCGTCGGCAACCGTCACGACGGCCGTTGCGCCGACAACGGCGATCTCCATCTGGCGCCGGTACTCGAGCCGGAGATAGGCGCTTCCGGTTCCCGCCGCCGGCGCGGGGATGTCGATCCCGACGAGGAGCTCGTCGGACGCGGCGGTCGTCTTCCCCGGCCCGTCCCAGAGATCCTCGACGGCGAGCGAGCGTGTCCCGGACGGCGACGCCAACGTCGCGCTCGCGCCGAAGCAGACGAGTGGCCCTCCGGTCTCCATCGCGGGCGATGCGTTCATGAGGTTGCCACCGATCGTGCCCTGGGCGCGGGTCGCGTGCGACCCGACGATCGCGCACGCGTCGGCGAGCGCAGTGAAGCGCTCGCGGACATCGTCGTTCGCGTCGATCTCGGCGTGGGTCGCGAGCGAGCCGAGAAGGAGGCCGCCGTCCTTCGCCTCGACGCCGCGGAGCTCCGCGACGCGGTGAATCGCGACGACGCGCTCCGGGAGCGTCGACTTGCCGGAGCGCGCGCCGACGACGAGGTCGGTGCCGCCCGCGACCGGACGGGCGCCGGCGGCGAGTGCCGCGACGGCCTCGTCGACGGTGGTTGCCGTTGTGAAGGCCTGCACGCTCATTCGCCCGCCTCCCAGACCCGCTCGGGTGTCATCGGCAGCTTGTGGACTCTCGCTCCGATCACCTTCGCGATCGCGTTCGCGACAGCGCCCGCCGTCGGGACACACGGGGGCTCGCCGACGCCCTTCGAGCCCTTCGGCCCGGCGCCGGGGGTGTCGGTCTCGATCCACGCGACGTCGATCTTCGGTGCGTCGGATGCCGTCACGAGCTTGTAGTCCGTCAGGTGGGCGTTGCGGTGGCGCCCCTCGTCGTCCAGCTGCGTGCCCTCGGAGAGGGCCTGGCCGATGCCCATGACCACGCCGCCGTAGACCTGGCCGTCGGCGCCGATCCGGTTGAGGATCTTGCCGCAGTCGTGCGCGGCCGCGACCTGCAGCACCCGCACGACGCCGGTGTCCCTGTCAACCCGAACACGAACCGCGTGGGCGATCAGCTGTGGCGCGTGGAACGACTCGAGGCCGAGCCTGCCGACACAGCCTTCGGCAGCCGCCTCCGGACCGTCCGGCACGACGTCCTCGCTCTTCCCGTGGAACGTCCCGCGGCCCGCGAGCCTCGCGATCTTGACCGACTTGTCGGGCGATCCCTTGACGAAGATCGCGCCCCCGGCGAGCTCGAGATCTTCGCGCGACGCTTCGAGCCGCTCCGCCGCTGCATCGAGCAGCTGATCTCGCAGATCGACGGCCGCGGCGATCACGGCGCGACCGCTGTTGAAGGTCGTCTGGGAGCCACACGATCCCATGTCCCACGGCGCTGCGTCCGTGTCCTGGTACAGCATCGAGAAGTCCTCGGGCTCCATGCCGAGCTCTGCGGCAACATAGGTGGGCATCGCCATCACCGAGCCGGTGCCGTTCTCCTGTGCTCCGGTGATGATCGTGCCGCTGCCGTCCGGGTTCAGCTTCACGTAGGCGCCGCTCTTCGATGCGAAGCACGGCCACCAGCCGATCGCGACGCCGATCGCCTCGTCGTCGGGAAGCTCCTGTCCGTAGCCGATCAGCTCGACCGCCTTCTCGAGCGTCTCCTTCATCGCGATCTGCTCCAGCACCTGGCCCGTCGCCGTCACGGAGCCCGTCTCGATCACGTTCTTGCGGCGAAGATCGACCGGATCCATCTCGAGCGCGGCCGCGAGCTCGTCCGTGTGCTGCTCGAGCGCCCAGCACACCTGTGGCGCGGTCGGGGCGCGGATCGAGGACGACGGCTGGTTGTTCGAGTAGACGAGCGATGACTCGATGTGGACGTTCTCGAGCCCGTACGGCCCGAGCGCGTGCATCGCGGCCATCTGTGCGAAGAACCCGCCCTCGCCGCAGTAGGCGCCCTTGTCGAGCACGAGTCGCGCCTTGCGTGCGACGAGCGTCCCGTCCGAGCGTGCGCCCGTCTCGAACTCGATCACCATCCCCTCACGACGGTGGCCGACTGCGACGAACTCCTCGCGTCGCGAGAAGACGAGCTTGACGGGCCGGCGCGCGGCACGCGCGAGCGCGGCGACGTGGGCTTCGAAGTGGAAGTCGCACTTGGCGCCGAAGCCGCCGCCGAGCAGTGGCACGACGACGCGGATGTTCGATTCGGCGATCTGGAGCGTGCGTGCGATCCCGCCACGGGCAGCGTACGGCACCTGCGTCGAGGTCCACACGGTGAGCTTGTCGCCCTGCCACTGCGCTATCACTGCGCGCGGCTCGATGGGGACTCCCTGGACCGGGTCGGTCACGTAGCGCCCCTTGACGACGACGTCTGCGCCCGCAAGGGCCGCGTCGGCGTCTCCCTTGACGATCGTCGAGTAGCCGAGAGTGTTCCGACTCCTCCCGAGTTCCTTGTCGCCCCGGTAGCTCTCCCAGTCGGGATGGACGAGGGTCGCGTCGTCGGCGAGCGCGGCTTCGAAATCGGTCACGACGGGAAGCGGCTCGTAGTCGATCTCGATCAGCGCGGTGGCCTGCTCGGCGATCTCGGCGGTCGTCGCCGCCACACCTGCGACGATGTCGCCCTCGAACCGAACGGTGTCCCTCGCGAAGAGGCGGCGGTCCTGCACCATGCCGCCGTAGAGGACGTCGGGTACGTCCTCGTGCGTCACGACGGCGAGTACGCCCGGGAGCGCACGGGCCTTCGAGGTGTCGATGCGCGTGATGTGGGCGTGCGTGTGGTCGGCGTAGCGGAACTTCGCCACGAGCTCTCCCGCGAGCACGAGGTCGGCGGTGTAGCGCCCGGTGCCCGTCACCTTCTCCTTGCCGTCCGGACGGATGAACGTCCGTGGTTCCTCGACCGTTGCCACCTTCGGATCTCCTTCGTGCGGGGGTGTGCCGCTTATCCAAGCAGAGCGCGACGGAGCGTACGCGATTCGGAGGCGCTGCAGCAGCAAGTGGGCGTGGTCGCTCACACGGCGAGGCCGCGCGGGATCGCCTTCTCGCGGTCGTAGAACGGAAGCTCGACGACCTCGAACGCCTCTCCTGCGGTTGAGCGAATCGTGCTGCCGGTCCACTCCGCGGGCTCATCGAACCGGGCGTACCCGATTCCGCGCTCCAGGGAGGGGGACCACGCTCCCGTCGTCACACGCCCGACGGGCTCCCCTCCGTGGAGGAGGAGCTCTCCCGCCGCCGGGGCGGTCGGGCCGCTGATCCCGAGGAGACGAGTCCGCCGGTCGGCGACCGCAAGCGACTCCCGTCCGACGAACTCCGGCTTGTCGAGATCCACGAACGCGCCGAGGCCGGCGGCGAACGGAGTCAGCGATGGATCCATATCGGTTCCGTTGTCCAGGATCCCGGCCTCGATTCGGCGAATCCCGAGCGACTCGAGGCCCTGTACGCGGAGCCCGTGGGCCGCTCCGACGGCAACGACACGATCCCAGACCGCGAGCGCGTCGGTACCCGGGAGCGTGTAGATCTCGAACCCGAGCTCGCCCGACCAGCCTGTCCGCGAGACGAGCACATCCTGGCCGCCGATGCACACCTCGGCGACCGAGAAGTAGGAAAACGGCTTCGGCGCCTCGTCGCATGCGCCCGCGAGCACGTCGAGGGACGTGGGGCCCTGGACCTGCATCACCCACGACCCGGGATCGGAGATGGTCACGTCGAGCCCGCGGCTTTCGGCGCCGAGCCTTCCGACGAACTCGCCGTCGGCGAGCACGTACCAGAACCGATCCGCAGACCGGCGAATCACGACACCGTCCATGACGATTCCGCCGCGATCGTCGCAGGCGAGCGCATAGCACGCCCTCCCGGGGCGAATCGCCGTCACGTCGCGTGTGAGGATCCGATCGAGGAACTGCTCGGCGTCGGGCCCCTCCACCTGCAATGGGCGCTCCGGAACGTCGTAGAGGACGGCCTTGCTGCGAAGGTGCCAGTAGTCCGCTACCGGGTCATGGCCGAGCGAGAGTGGATAGAGACGTCCCGCGTACACGCCGAAGACCGTCTCGGCGGTCGCGTAACGGTCGACGTAGGGCGACGCGGCGAACCGCTTCGTACTGACGCTGATCACCCGATGCGAGTCCGCGTAGTTCCTCGTGCGCGTCACGGACGCCCCGCGTCCGCGTGGCCGCCGGGCGGACGCTCCTCGCTCACCTCACCCGCCCTTGCTGCCGAGCCCGGTCGTCGCGGCGCCGATCAGGACGGCGGCGTTTCCGAAGGGGAGGGCACCGTCGGCCATCTGCGCGTGCACGGCGCCGATCTCCTCGAACGCGCTCACCTGGCCGAGACACGGATCGACGACCCCCTCGCAGACGAGGTCGTTGTAGGCGGTCGCCTGCTCGTCGTTTGTGCCGTGCGAGCCCTGCAACCGCTTCTGGCGTGTCCAGTGGTAGCGCAGGTCGACCGTCGCCGAGTACCCGGTCGTGCCCGCGCAGACGACGACCATGCCGCCCGACTCGCAGACGAAGATCGACGTCGGGATCGTGTCCTCACCCGGATGCTCGAAGACGATCGCGGGGTTCCTCCCCTTGCCCACGATCTCCCAGAGCTTGCCGCCGAAGCCGCGCGCGCCCGCGGTCCACTCCTTCTGGCCGGGGCCGTCGGTCCAGTGGGGTGGGATGCCCCAGTGGTCGAACTCGGTGCGATCGATGTAGCCGGCGGCACCGAGGCCGACGCAGTACTCGCCCTTGTCCGCGCTCGAGACGACCGCGACAGGAATACCGCCGGCGTGCTTCACGAGCTGGATCGCCTGGCTGCCGAGCCCACCCGAGCCACCCCAGACGAGGACGACGTCGTCCTTCTGGACGGTGTTCCCGGCCCAGCCGAAGAGCATCCGCTGCGCCGTCGTTCCGACGAGGGTGGACGCCGCGGCGGCCTCCCAGGTCAGATGATCGGCCTTCGGAAGCACCTGATGCTGCTGGGCGAGGGCGAACTGCGCGAAGGAGCCGTAGTTGCGGTCGTGGTCGTAGCCCCAGATGCGGGCCGAGGGCGCGATCATCGGATCCTTGCCTGCCAGGATCCACGGATCGTCGCTCCGCCACCAGCCCGGGTGGACGATGACCTCGTCACCGACCGCCACCCGCTCGACGCCGTCGCCGACGGCGTAGACGATTCCCGAGGCGTCGCTTCCGCCGAGGTGGAAGTCGTGCACGTCACCGCCTCGCTGTCGCTGGGCGATCACGTCGACGGGGATGCCACGCGCCGCCCAGACGTTGTTGAAGTTGATCCCGGATGCCATCACGGCGATGAGCACCTCGTCCGGGCCGGGCGACGGCGTGTCGACCTCCTCTACCTGGAACGCCGTGCGTGGGTCGCCGAAACGATCCTGTCGCACGAGCTGCGCGAACATGCGTGGCGGGATCTCGCCAAGCGGGGGGAGCGTGCCTACGGGGAGTGCGTCATGTCCTGCCGCCATCGAACGGGCTCCTTGTGCTCGTGTCACCTTTACAGGGGCCGAGAGCGTATCGCCGCGCCCGGGTTGCGCGCGCCGAACCGGCCTACCCGGCAAGCAGCCGGCGAACCGCCTCGACGAGATCGGCCGGGCCCGGCAGGGCCGCGACCTCCAGGTCCTTCTGATACGGCATCGGGTGGGACGGAGCCCCGACGCGCACGACCGGAGCGTCGAGGTCCCAGAAGCTGTGCTCGCCGATGTGCGCTGCGATCTCCGCTCCGAACCCTCCGAATTGCACCGCCTCGTGTGCGACGACGACGCGGTGGGTCTTCGCCACCGACGCCGCGATCGTGTCGGTGTCGAGCGGCACGAGCGTCCGCGGGTCGACGACCTCGACGCTGACGCCGTCGGCCTCGAGCTCGTGGGCGGCGCGAAGTGCGTGCGGAACGACCGCGCCGAGGGCGACGATCGTGACATCGGTGCCGGGTCGCACGACACGTGCCTGGCCGAGCGTGATCGCGTAGCGCTCCTCGGGCACCGGTACCGGATCGCCGAAGAAGAGCAGCTTCTGCTCGAGGAAGATCACGGGGTTGTCGTCCTCGATCGCCGCTGCGAGCAGGCCCTTGGCGTCGAACGGGCTCGAGGGCATCACGACTACGAGGCCCGGAATGTGGGCGAAGAGCGCCTCGAGGCTCTGCGAGTGCTGGGCGCCGAGCCGGAGACCGCCCCCCGACGCCATCCGGATGACGATCGGTACCTTCGGTGCGCCGCCCATCATGAACCGGAGCTTGGCCGCCTGGTTCATGATCTGGTCGAACGCAACCCCGGCGAAATCGGAGAACTGCAGCTCGACGACGGGGCGGAGGCCTGTCAACGCTGCGCCGATCCCACAGCCGACGAAGCCGCTCTCGGTGAGAGGCGTGTCCCGGATCCGCTCGGCGCCGTAGCGCTCGTAGAGCCCTTCGGTCGCGCGGAACAAGCCGCCCACACGGCCCACGTCCTCGCCCATCACGATCACGTCCGCGTCGGCCGCGAGCTCGAGATCGAGCGCCTCGCGGAGCGCCGCGACGAAGCCGAGCGCTCGGTCGCCCGGTTCCGGCGGCTCCGGATGGCGGCGGTGCGGACCGAAGACGGCGGGCAACAGGTCGTCGGGGCGCGCATCCTCGTCGGCGAGCGCGGTCTCGATCGCCGCCTCGACCTCGGCGGCGACGTCGCGCGCGATCGTGGCTGCGAGCTCGTCGTCGAGCTCTCCGGCCGCCCGCACGATCGCCTCGAAACGGGGCAGTGGATCCTTCGGCTCCCATTCCTCGATCACGGCCGGGTCGCGCACGTCGGGGAGGTTTGCCCGCATCGAGTGCTGCATGCGGCGGAACGTCTTCATCTCGAGGAACGTCGGCCCACCGCCGGCACGTGCGAGCTCGAGCGCCCTGCCGACGGCGTCTTCCACGGCAAGGAGGTCGTTGCCGTCGACGACCTCACCCGACATCCCGTATCCGGCCGCGCGGTCTGCGAGGTCTTCGACCGCACGCTGCGTGCGCCAGTCGGCCGAGAGCGCGAACTGGTTGTTCTCGCAGATGAAGACGACCGGCAGCCGCCATGTCGCGGCGAGGTTCATCGCCTCGTGGGCTGCCCCCTGACCGGCGGCGCCGTCTCCGAAGTACGCGACCGTCGCCTGGCCCGTGGCGCGGAGCGTCGCGGTCAGAGCGGCTCCGCACGCATGGGGGAGGCCGGCGCCGACGATGCCGTTACAGCCGAGGATGTCGAGCGAGAGGTCGGCGATGTGCATCGAGCCACCGAGGCCCTTGCAGTACCCGGTTCTCTTCCCGAACATCTCGGCCATCATCCGATGGAGGTCGGCGCCGGCGGCGATGAGATGGCCATGGGAGCGGTGGTGGCCGACGAGGTAGTCGGTGTCGCGCATCGCGCCCGCGGCACCGACCGCGATCGCCTCCTGGCCGACGCAGCTGTGGGCCGTTCCGAAGATCACGCCCTGCTGGAAGAGCTCCGCCGCACGCTCCTCGAAGACGCGGATCAGGAGCATCCGGCGGTACTGCTCGACGAGCGGTGGCCGCTCCGGCGGGCGGTCGGCGAAAGCGGGCACGTCAGGCTGCGACATGCGGCGGGCGCTGGTGGAATTCGAAGAGGTACCCATCCGGGTCGAGAGCGTAGAGGCTCTTGCCGCCGGCGTTCGGGCCCGTCGGCATCTCGACCGGCCCGTCGGAGCGGAACCGAACACCCCGGGCGACGAGATCCGTGTAGAGCGCCTCGATCTCGTCGACGAAGACGCAGAAGTGGCCGGTACCGTGCCGCGCGGGCGAGGTCGCACCGGATGCCTGCTCGATGCCGTGATATTCGAGCAGCTCGATCTGCGTCTCGCTACCGGGTATGCGCAGGAACGCGACGTCGAAGCCGGTTGCGTCGGGCACGCCCACGATTCGGCCGACGACCGTTGCCGGGAGCTCGCCCCGCCAGACGAGCTCGAGGCCGAGTAGGCCGGAGTAGAACTCGAGCGAGCGGGTCATGCTCGAGACCGTGATCCCTCCGTGGCGCGCACCCGTGATCTCCCAGGGCGCCCTCGTCTTCGCCGCTGCGTCCATTTGCGCGATGCTACTGCCTGACCTGGGGTTCCTGACGCGGACGAGGAGGAAGACGTGCAGCTAGCGAATCGAGTCGCCGTCGTGACGGGCGCGGGAAGCGGCATCGGCCGAGAGATCGCGAAGACGTTCTCGCGAGAAGGTGCGCGGATCGCAGTCCTCGACCGCTCGCGCGACGCCGGGCAGGAGACGGTCGATGCCCTCGCTGCAGCGGGCGCCCCGGACGCGCTCCTCTTCGGGGTCGACGTGCGCTCCGCGGCCGAGGTCGACGGGGCGATGGAGCGCGTGCTCGGCGCCGCCGGGCGGATCGACGTCCTCGTCAACTGCGCGGGTGTTCGGGAGATCGGGGACGTCTACACGATGCCCGACGACGAGTGGGAGAACGTGATTGCGATCAACCTCAGCGGCACCTTCTACTGCTGCCAGTCGGCCGCGCGGCGGATGCGGGAGAGCGGTGGCGGCGCGATCGTCAACCTTGCGTCGGTCGGTGGCCTGATCGGCCTCTCGCACCGGCCCGCGTACACGGCCGCGAAGCACGGGATCGTCGGGCTGACGAAGAGCCTCGCCCGCGACCTCGCCCCCGCCGGTATCCGGGTGAACGCGCTCTGTCCTGGTGTGATCCGGACGCCGATGACCGAGCAGTACTTCTCCGACGAGAACTTCGAGCAGGAGCTCGCAGTCTCCGTGCCGCTCGGCCGCTACGGCGCCGTAGGCGACGTGGCCCAGGCCGCCCTCTTCCTCGCGAGCGACAGCGCCGGCTACGTCACCGGCGTCGCACTGCCGGTCGACGGCGGTTGGCTCGCGGAGAAGAGCTTCGTCGCCGGCAGCGGCGGCTCGTCGTTCCTCGCCGGTAACACGACGGGGTCAGCCGAGTAGGATCGACCGACAGCAACGGGGGGAGCTCGGCGTGAGTTCGGCGATCGGCCAGATGTTGACGATGGCGGTCGGCGTGTCCCTGAGCCCCATTCCCATCATCGCGTCCGTCCTGCTCGTCAGCTCGGTGGGCGGCCGTGTCAAGGACGTCGCCTACGTTCTCGGTTGCACGGCGAGCACCGCGGTGATCGGTGGCTTCCTGATCGTGGTCGGGGTCGGCTCCGGGACGAGTGACTCGGGTGGGCCGTCGAACGGTACGTCCGCCCTCAAGCTCGTCGTGGGCGGTCTCCTGCTCGTGTTGGCCGCGAAGCAGTGGCGTGGCCGGCCGCACCCGGACGAGGAGCCACCTCTACCGAAGTGGATGGGCGCGCTCGACGCTTTCTCGGCCCCGAAGGCGCTCGTTGCCGGGGTCGTCGTGGTAGGGCTCAACCCCAAGAACCTGCTGCTCATCGTGGCCGGCGCTGCCGCCGTCGCTGGTGCCGGGGCGACTGCCGGCGAGGAGGCGATCGCATGGACGCTCTTCACGCTGATAGCGATCATCGGCGTGGCGACGCCCGTCGTGATCGCGTTCGCGGTGGGCGACCGCTCGGAGGTGCTGCTCGAGCGGCTGCGTGCCTGGATGGCGCACAACAACGGCGTCATCATGGCCGTGATCCTGCTCCTGATCGGCGCCAAGCTGATCGGAGACGGCGTTTCGGGACTGTAGGAGCGGGCCGAACGGGGAGGGACTTCAGTCTCTCCCGGGGTGCTTACGTGCTTCCGAGCTTCGAGATCGGATCGCCCGTGCGCACCGTGCCCGGCGTCACGACGCGGGCGTTCACTCCGCGAGCACGCAGCTCGCGGCCCGGTGACTTGTTCACGAACTTGAGCGCCTCGGTGCCGAAGCGCGCGCTGAACTTCGAGCACCCCGTGTGGGGCTCGGCGGTCACCTCGATCACGGCGTCGCCGAGCGCGAGCCTCGCTCCGGCCGGAAGGTTCTCGATGCTGAGGTCGAGGTCGACGAAGAGCTGGTCGCCCGCGAGTTGCCAGCGGTCGGGGGCGCCGGTGATCGCCGCTGCCGCGCGCGTGTTCATCAGGGTCAGCTGCGCGTCGGGGTTGGCGGAGCCGTCCGGCATGCGAGCGCTCCCCCGGGTGCGCCACATGTCCCCGACGAGACCCTCCTCGAGATCGAGCGCGCATTCGTCGAGCACCTCCCGCTCGTTCTCGGCGGGTCGTCGCACGATGAGCTCGACCCGCCCCTCCGACGTTGGAGAGCTCCGGATCTCGTCGAGCGCGGCGGTGAGCTCGTCTGCAGAGCGGTGCTCCATGTGTCCGAATCTACATGGTGCCGGTCGTCGGCGCGGCGCTTGACCGACTCCGTTTGTCGAAGTATTGTCTGGACAGGTAATCTCGTCCGCGGCCCCCAGGGCAGGTGCGGAGTCGGTCTTTCGTTTCTCGGAGGTGCACGTGAGCCCATCGGACAACTTCTAGGCGCCGGGGACAGGGTCTGCGCGCATTTAGGTTCGATACGCGAACGAAGACCGTCGCGGTGACGTTCGGTGCCTGACGTGGCTGAGCTTCGGATCGGGGTCGTGGGTGCCGGGATCGTCGGCCTCGCGGTCGCGCGGCGGCTGGCCGAGCTGCGGCCGGACGCGAGTGTCACCGTGATCGAGAAGGAGCGTGAGATCGCGTCTCACCAGACCGGCCGCAACAGCGGTGTCGTTCACGCGGGCATCTATTACACGCCGGGTTCCCTGAAGGCGCAGCTGTGCCGGCGGGGTGCCGGGCTGTTACGCGCGTACTGCGAGGAACGCGCGATCCCGTTCGACGAGTGCGGGAAGCTGGTCGTCGCCCTCGACGCCGCCGAGATCGCGCGGCTGCGGGAGCTCGAGTCCCGCGCGCAGGCGAACGGCGTCCGGGGGCTCCGCTGGCTGGAGGGAGACGAGCTTCGCGAGGTGGAGCCGCACGCCGCCGGGCTCGTTGGCCTCCACTCCCCGACGACCGGGATCACGGACTACCGGGCTGTGGCGCGAGCAGTTGCAGCGGACGTCGAGGCGGCGGGAGGATCGATCGTGCTCGACGCGGAGGTGTCGGAGATCGCCGTCTCCGGACGCATCGCGCGGGTCACGGCGGCCGGGGAGACGTTCGAGTTCGATCACCTCGTCATCTGCGGTGGCCTTCACTCGGATCGGCTCGCCCGCAGCGCGGGCGATACGCGCGAGCCGACGATCATCCCGTTCCGCGGCGAGTATTACAGCCTTGCTCCCGAGCGCGACGGGCTCATACGAGGACTGCTGTATCCGGTGCCCGACCCTGCCTATCCCTTCCTCGGGGTTCATTTCACGAGGCGGATCGGCGGCGGTGTCGCTGTCGGCCCGAACGCGGTCATGGCGCTGGCACGGGAGGGCTACCGCCGTCGCGACGTCCGGCTCGCAGACCTGAAGGAGACACTGAGTTCGCCCGGCTTCCGCGCGCTCGCCCGGAAGCACTGGCGGGCGGGTGTGCGAGAGATGCGCGGCTCGCTGCTCAAGCGGGTCTTCGCCGCCGAGGCGCGCCGCTACGTTCCTGAGCTCTCCGTCTCCGACCTCGTGTCGGCGCCAGCGGGCGTGCGCGCACAGGCGGTCGACCCCGACGGTTCGCTCGTCGACGACTTCCGAATCAGCCGCATCGGCCCCGTCACAGCCGTACGCAACGCTCCATCCCCCGCGGCGACGTCATCGCTGGCGATCGCCGAGCACGTGGCCGACGCTGCTCTCGCCGACTGACGCCGGCTTCCCCTGTCGCCGGGCGGCAGAGAATGAGGCGATGCCTCGGCCGGTGTATCCCACGAACTCCACCGTCGGCGAGTGCCGGCCGCGGACGTACCTCAGTGGCCGTCGGGAGGTGTCGTGTCCCGACGGTTGCTCAGGGCCGCGGCGCGGCTGTGCTTGCGACGAGCGCAACGGCGAGCTCGGAGGCCTCGGTCCGGGTGATCTGGTCGTTCGCCGTGAGTGAGCGCCAGGTCTGGAAGTCGATTGCGTGGTGCAGCGCGGCGTCGAGGACGCGCCGCCTGCGCCCGCGGGCAGGCCAGCCGACTGCCAGGATCTCGGCCGCTTCTGTGAGGTAGCGCTGAAAGGGGACGATGGTTGCCGGCAGAGCGTCGACAAGCTCGAGATCGCGGATGACGTTGCTGAACATCGGCTCGGTGCGCTCGTACCAGGCGTAGAGCTCGTCCAGTGCTCCGGTGAGCCGCTGGCGGGGGTCGTTGATCGCGCGCCACGGCTCGAGGGCGGGCCACGGATTTGCGGAAAAGTAGTGCGAGGAGCAGGCGCCGAACAGGTCGGCGTCGCTCGGGAAGTGGCGGTAGACGGTGTGGCGTTGCACGCCGGCGAGCTCGGCGATCGCGCTCACGGTGGTGCGGGCCGGCCCGACCGTTCCGTGCAGCTCGACGGCCGCCTCGGTGATCCGCCGGCGCGTGTTGGCCATCTCGTCGGCGCGCTGCTTCAGCTCGTACTTGCGCTTCGTCGGTTTTTTGTCGCCCATCACTGTGTAACCAATCTTGACAGATCGTACCGACGAGAGTAGGGTCGTCTCGATTTCACCATCCATCGATGTTCTACGAAAGGAGAGCGACCATGGCGACCACCGAGACCAGCGAGCTGCTCACGGCGAAGCCGGCGGAGCTCGACCTGTCGAGCTCGGGCTCGATCGACGTGCACCTCTACACGATCCCTGGATCCCACCCGGGGGTGTCGGTGCAGCGGATGCTCGAGCACAAGGGCATCCCCTACAAGCGCACCGACCTGCTGCCGGTGGCCTCGTGGGTTGTGTTGAGGGCGATGCGATTCCCCGGCCGGACGGTGCCGGCGATCAAGGTCGACGGGCGACGGATCCAGGGATCGCGTGAGATCACCCGTGAGCTCGAGCGCCTCAGGCCGGAGCGGCCGCTCTACCCCGCCGACCCAGACCACAGAGCGGCAGTCGAGGAGGTCGAGCTCTTCGGCGACGAAGACCTCCAGCAGCGCGTCCGCGAAATCTTCCTGTGGTCGGTGCGAAAGCAGAAGGCAGCGCTGCGCAGCTACCTGGAAGGGGCGAAGATCGGCCTGCCGCACGGACTGGCGGTCAAGACGTCGGGACCGTTCATCGCCCTCGATGCCCGCGCGCGAGAGGCCACCGACGCCAACGTGCGCCGCGACATCTCGATCCTCCCTGGAATGCTGCAGCGGATCGACGACTGGATCGCCGAGGGAGTTCTCGGCGGCGAGGAGCTGAACGCTGCCGACTTCCAGATCGCTCCTAGCCTGCGGCTGGCGATGAGCCTCGACGATCTCCGGCCGGCGATCGAGAACCGTCCGGCGGGCGAGCTCGCACTCAGGGTCGTCCCCACCTACCCGGGCAGGATCCCCGCGGTCCTGCCGTCGGCCTGGCTCGAGCCCCTCCACGCCGGAACGGAAGTGGGGTAGCGGGCGAGCCCGGGTGCCCGCCTGGACGTCCGGGGTGAGATTCGCTCCGCTCGTGCTTCGCCGTGAGCCGGAGGCTGCCCGCACGATCGCCTGCGCCCAATTCCATATTTCAAAGAACATAACTGTGTAACGAATATTGACAAGATCTGGTAGTCGGCGTACAGTCCATTTTCATCAACCATAAATGTTCTATGAAAGGAGAATCGGATGTTGACTGCAAAGACCACCGAACTCGAGCTGATGCAGGGCTGGTTCGACAGCGACCCGGAGCACGCGCGCGTCCAGGTGGCGTTCCCGATCAACAAGTGGGCGGGCTCACACGACAGCGCGGTCGTCTACTTCGAGGTCAAGCCGGGCGACAGGCTCGCCCGCCACACCGACAGCGCCGAGGAAATCCTCTACATCGTGGCTGGCGAAGCAGAGGCCGAGGTCGGCGACGAACGCGGACGCCTCACCGCGGGCGACCTCGCCGTCATCCCCGCCATGGTGCCGCATGGCCTCGTCAACGTCGGCACCGAGACCGTCAAAGTCGTCGGCTTCTTTTCGGAGTCGGAGATCGTCTCCAGCTTCGACGAGCCGGTGCAGCCGTTCGGCGTCGCAGTCCTGAACCAGGGCGCTCCTGCCCCCGTCTCCGCCTGAGCCGATACCGATATACGCGCGAGGCGTCTCGATACGCTGATCGAGACGCCTCGGCTGCCTCGTCGGGTCGTCAGTAGTCGTTGCGCTCGATCAGCTCGATGCGGTAACCGTCGGGATCGCGGACGAAGCAGAGCAACGAGCCACCCTCACGCACCGAGTACGGCGGGCGCTCCGGCTCGATCCCGTGGACGGCGAGCTTCTCGAGCGTCTCGGCCATGTTCTCGACCGTGAGCGCGATGTGCCCGTACGCCGTGCCGATCTCGTAGGAGTCGACACCGAAGTTGTAGGTCAGCTCGAGCTCCGGCACGGGCTTCCCGGGCACGCCGAGGAAGTAGTTCATCGCCTCCTCGCGGATCGGCAGCTCGCGCCGCTTCTCGAGACCGAGCGCCTCGTAGAACGCGATCGACCGCTCCGGGTCGGTGATGCGATAACACGTATGAATTAGCTCCATTCGCTTGATCCTACGTGGTTCATGGATCGGGTGTCAGCACGCTCGCGCATTTGCACCCTCGCGTCGTTCGATCTCGGCGGCTATTCGCCCTACGGTGTCGTCGTCAAGTGCCAGGCGTCGTTGGCGCGGCCTGTGCCGTCGTCATGGGCGGTGCTAGCCCCATGAAGCTCAGGCGCAGTCACATGGATTCGTTCTGCCCGGATCTCGTCTGACCCAGCGGCAGCGACCGTCGCCGCGAGAACGATCACGGCAAGCAACCGAGATCGAACTCGGCTCACGAGTACAGCGGGAGACGGGTCTCGCGCGGTGGGTGCACCTCGGGCACTGGTAGGGTCGGGCGGACCGCGAGGTTCTGCGTCGAAGGGGCGAGTGCGCATGGCATGGACTGAAACGGGCAGACTCGATACGGGTGATCGCTTTCCGCCGCTCGAGCTCGAACTCGTGGGTGGTGGGTCGCTCGTTCTGCCCAACGCGCAGCGAACAGTGGTCTTGATCTACCGCGGCCACTGGTGATCGCACTGTCATCGGCAGTTGGCCGATTTCGAGAAGCACGCAGACGAGTTCCGAGCCCGCGAGACGGCGATCGTCGCTGCCTCGGTCGACCCGCCCGCAGATGCCGAGAAGATGCGTGACGACGAGCAGTTGACGTTCGCGGTGGCTCACAGCCTCGACATGACGAAGTTCGCCGAGCGGTACGGGGCGTACTTCGCCCCTGGACGTGGTTGTCTCCACGCGACCGGCTTTGTGCTCGACCCGGGCGGCACCGTGGCTCACGCCGTGTATGCGACCGGCTCGATCGGGCGGCTGGAGCCCCGAGCCACGATCCGTGCGATCGACTACCTGATCTCTCAGGAGCGCTGATCCGGGCTCACGGGCGTCGAGGCAGCTGCGAGTATGCCTCGCTCCACCCGACGAGTGCCTGATCGCATCGACATCTCCCTTGATATCGGCTCTCGAAGCTGAAGGATCACTCAAGTGCATCACCCTCTTGATAGCGAGGGCCGTCTGTGTCGTCCTCGTGGAGCAGCGGGTGCGGTAACGTGACTGTTGTAGCCGCGGGCGTACGCGGCGAACTCCTACGGTCTCCTAGAGGTCGCGTCGTGAACGAACCGGTTCGGTATGCGCGTAGCGGGGACGTGAGTGTCGCCTACCAGGTGACGGGTGACGGCCCGTTCGATCTCGTGCTCGTGCCCGGCTTCTTCTCGCATCTCGATATCGACTGGGAACACCCGACTCATGCGTCGTTTCTCGATCGGCTCGGCTCGTTCGCCAGGCTCATCCGTTTCGACAAGCGCGGCACGGGTCTCTCTGACCGTAGTGTCGGTCAGCCCGATCTCGAGCAGCGGATGGACGACGTGCGCGCGGTGATGGACGCGGTCTCGAGCGAGCGAGCGGCGCTCTTCGGCTACTCCGAAGGCGGTCCGATGTCAGTTCTGTTTGCAGCGACATACCCGGAGAGGACGCGCGCCCTCGTCCTCTACGGGTCGTACGCGAAGCGCGTGCGCACGGACGGCTATCCGTGGGCGCCGACCTGGGACGAGCGCGTTGCGTTGGCGAGGGACATCGAGGAGACATGGGGGGAGGATGTGGAGCTCGCGACCATGATCCCCAGCGCGGATGCCGCTATGGCGGCGTGGTTCCAGCGACGAGGGCGGGCGTCACTCAGTCCCGCTGCGGCCCGTGATCTCATCCTGATGAACTCGAAAGTCGACCTCGATGACGTGCTTCCCGCCGTGCGATGTCCGACGCTTGTCCTCCATCGTCTCGGCGATCGCGACGCGCACATCGAGGGGGGCCGCTACCTCGCCGAGCACATCTCCGGGGCCCGTTTCATCGAGCTTTCGGGCAACGACCACGTTCCCTGGGTCGACGCGGATCAGTTCCTCGATCTGGTCGAGGAGTTCCTGACCGGCTCGCGTCCCGCCGTGCGCAGTCACCGCGTGCTCGGGACGATTCTGTTCACGGACATCGTCGCCTCCACGGACCGTCTTCGTGAGCTCGGCGACCCCGCATGGGCTGCGCTCCTGGAACAGCACAACGACCTCGTGCGGCGAGAGATCGCCGCGTTCTCTGGTGCCGACTTCGGTACGACGGGCGACGGCTTCCTCGCGCTGTTCGACGGCCCCGGCCGAGCGATTCGTTGCGCGATGGCCGTACGCGACTCACTCGACACGCTCGGGCTCGATGTCCGCATCGGGATCCACACCGGCGAGGTCGAGCGGACCGACGAACTGAGAGGGATCGCCGTTCATCTAGCGGCCCGCGTGCTCGCTGAGGCAGAGGCGGGCGAGATACTCGTCACGCAGACAACGCGAGATCTCGTCGAGGGCTCGGGCCTCCACTTTGAGAACAGAGGCATTCGAGAGCTCAAAGGCATCGAGGGCCCTCGCACGCTCTACGCCGCCACCTGAGACGGCTCAAGTGTCATTCCCTAACGCTGGCACAGGCCACGGTGTCTCGCTGCCAACGGGACGAGGGGGAGGGGCGACGTTGGCCGTGTTAGGAGCTGAGCCTGCTGACCTGCGCGATCAGCGAGTCGCATTCGGTGACGCTGGGTCGCGCGTCCATGTCGTCGAAGAGGGCGCGTGCCTCGCGGAGCATCCTGTCGGCAGAGGGATCATCGAGGGCGGCGAGGCAGCGGCCCTGGCCGAGGATTGCGTTCGCGTGCTCGAGTCGCGCCCCGAATCCGTCCCAGCGGGCTGCTGCGTCCTCATATCGTTCGGCTGCGTTGCGGAGGTCGCCGTGTGCCTCGCCGATCAGAGCGCGGGCGGAGGCGTAGGCGTGGTCGTGGAGGGGCAGCCCTGCCTGGTCGACACCCTGGGCCAGCCGTTCTGCCAGAGCCATGTCACCGGCGGCGAGCGCACAGCGCACGAGCTCCGGAAGGCGGCCGGCGTACTCCTCGTTGACCGGTCCGTCGGGGCGATCCGCAGCTTCCGTCGAGAAGGGCGAGCGCGGTCGCGCGATCTTCCTCGTCGAGGGCGGCGGAGGCGGATGGCGAACAGGCAACGACGATACCGAGCCAGTGATCGAGTTCGCGCGCCAGCGCGAGCGCGCGCGTGGCGGCTGACGCGGCGGCGCGTGCATCGCCGAGCTCGCGGTGGGCGCGGGCGGTGGCGGCGTACAGCTCGACTGCCGCCGGCAGGTTCATCACACCCGCTTCTTCGAGTGGTGAGAGGAGGACGTTCCGTGCGATGATCTCCCGGAATCGCCCGACGTCGACGAGGCGCTCGAGAGCAGCCGCGCGGGAGCTCGCGCCAATCTCGGCGAGCCCGCGCTGCTCGGTGAAGCGCTCGACATCCTCGAAGGCGACGAGCGCGGCAGTCGGGCCTTCGAAGACCCAGATGTTGATGGCCATGTTGTGGTGGGCGACGGCGGCGTCGCGGCCGTGGCCGCGCTCGACGAGCAGCTGCCTCGCGGTCTCCATCTCGTCGATCGCGTGCCGGTCGCCGGTGTTGGCGAGCGCCGCACCGTGGAACCCAAGGGCGCGCGCCGGTGTGGGGAGTCCGAGTTCATCGGCGAGCTCGAGTGCGCGCCGTGCTGAGGCGATGCAAGCGCTGTACTCCCCTCGAACGAGCTGCACGCCCGCAAGCTGCGCGTAGGCGGCCACGAGCTCTGCCCCCGCGGGAACGCTCTCGAGCAGTTGGATCGCCTCGCGCATGTGCTGGCCTTCCACAAATCCGGGCGTGGCGAGTCCCAGGAGCGTCAACGCCTCCCCGGTGTGGACGATGTCGCCTCGGGCGCGGTAGATGGCGGCTGCTCGCTCGCAGGCGTCGACAGCGTCCACGGCGTGCCCCGCCTCGACTGCCGCCGCGGCGAAGCGAAGCAGGACATGCGGATAGTCGTCGCCGTCCTCTGCGGTCAGCTCGAGTGCCCGTTCGAGGAGTTGAAGGGCGCGCATCGTGTTGAGGCCGAGGGCCCGCTCGCCCGCAAGGAGCGCGTAGCGGCCCGCGCGTGGCGCGACGGCGGCGGCCAACTCCGAGTTTCCGGTCGCCTCGGCGAGGGAGATCGCCTCGGTTGTGTGGTAGGCGAGGACGTCGGCCATGTCCTCGATCCGCTCTCCTGCCTTGGCCTCGAGCCACTCGGCGACGGCAACGTGCTTCAGCGCACGGTTCGCGCGAGGGATCTGCGAGTAGGCGACGTCGCGGACGAGCGCGTGCCAGAAGCCGAGCTCTTGCTCGCCCTCCATCGAGGACTGCCGCGAGGGGCGCACGAGCTCCTTGCGGGCCAGCTCGTGCAGCGTCTCGTCGACGCCGTCGCGGTTGGCGATCGCCGCCACCGCTCCCGCCCAGAACACCTTCCCGATCACCGAGGCGTCCTGCAGCAACGTCTTCGACTCGGCCGGGAGGGTGTCGAGCCGCGCCGCGATCAACGCCTTCAGCGATTCCGGGAACGGAACCTCGGCGCCCGTCCGAAGGCCGCCTCGCTCGTCGAGCAGATCCTTGTCCCGCAGCATTCTGACGAACTCCTCCGCGTACAGTGGGTTGCCGCCGGCCCGCTCGACGAGCGCCTGCTGGGTCTCGACGGGCAAGACCGCGCGCTCGAGCAGACCCGAGACGAGCGCCGCGGTCTCGACGTCCGACAGTGGCGCAAGGCTGATCGTGGTCGCATTTCGAAGACCTGAGCCCCAGGCCGGGCGACGCTCGAAGAGCTCCGGGCGCGCCGTGCAGACGAGGAGCAGCGGCACGCCCTGCGCCCAATCGGTGAAGTGCTCCAGGAAGTCGAGCAGCGACTCGTCGGCCCAGTGCAGGTCCTCGAAGACGAGCACAGCTGGGTCGGGTTCCGCTATCGACTCGAGGAACCGGCGCCACGCGGTGAACGACTCCTCCCGACTTGCCGGCGCTCCGCTCTCGATGCCGAGCAGCGGCAGCAGGCGGGCTGTCAGCCAGGAGGCCTCCTCGACGGCCGGGACCGCCTGCTCGAGTTTCCGAATGGCTTCCTCGGGCGGGTCGGAGTCGTAGATGCCCGCCTGCGCCTTGACGATCTCCCCGAGCGCCCAGAACGCGATCCCCTCCCCGTACGGGAGGCAGCGACCCTGCCGCCAGCGCACGAGCACCGGCAGCGCGTCCACATGAGCGCCGAGCTCCGCTACGAGGCGGCTCTTCCCGACCCCGGGCTCGCCGACAACGCTCACGAGCTGCACCGAGCGTTCGGCCACTATCCGGTCGAACACGGTACGCACCTGCAGCACCTCGAGCTCGCGGCCGACGAGGGGTGAGGTCATCGAGCGGATCACGTCGGACCCGAACCGTGCGGTCGGTCGAAGCGCCCGCCACAGAGGCAGCGGCTGCGACTTCCCCTTCGCGTCGATCGGTTCGAGTGGCTCCCACTCGAACACCCGCTCTGTCGCCCGGAACGTTCCTTCGCCGACCGCGACGCCGTCGACCGGCGCCTGCGCCTCGATCCTCGCAGCCGTGTTCACGACATCGCCGGTGACCATTCCCTCACCGAGTTCAGGCTTCGCGCCGAGCGAGACCACCGCCTCACCCGTGTTCACGCCAACGCGAACAGACAGCCCCAGCGTGTCGTCGGCAGCGTTCAGCGCGTCGAGCACCTCCAACACCGCCAACCCTGCCCGCACCGCCCGCTCCGCGTCGTCCTCGTGCGCGACCGGCGCCCCGAACACCGCCATCACCGCATCCCCGATGAACTTCTCCACCGTCCCACCAAACGCCTCGATCCGCTCCCGCACGGCAGCGTGATAGGGCGCGACGCGCGCGGCCACCTCCTCCGGATCAGCCTGCTCCGACGCCGCCGTGAACCCCACCAGGTCGCAGAACAGCACCGAGACGACCTTCCGCTCCTGCGCTACCGATGCGGGGGAAGCAGTCAGTGGAGCACGGCAGAACGGGCAGAACGGGAACTCACCCGGGACATCCTTGCCGCACGACTGGCACGTCATCATCAATCGAGTCTAAGTGTCGCCACGACCACGAATGAACCGGGTTGGTCAAGAAGTTCCCGCGATCGATCCGCGATCGCGCACGAAACGACCCACACCACTCGAGCGGTGTACATGTGCTGGGCCGGATCTCCTTCATCTGCCCACCCCGAGACTGGGTAGGCGTCATTGGGGCGAGCCTGGCTGGGGACATTTCCCGAATGCTGGTGCAACCGGGTGTGTCTCGTCAGCGCCTGGCGGCGCCCGTTTTTACGGATGACCGCTCGACGCTGCTTCCTCGCCTGACGCCGCGATCGAGGACTTGTGGCTACGAGGCACCGCGCGCTGAGCTGAACCCTGGTGCGTTACACACTCGAAAACCTCGGCTGCTCGGTCCGTTGCCGGCCCTGGAGCAGTTCGTCCGCGAGCAGGCTGTGGAGGAGTTGTACGGCGATCGCGCCTTCTCCGACGGCTGAGGCGACGCGCTTGACGGAGCCGTGTCGGATGTCGCCTGCCGCGATGACGCCGGGCATGCTGGTTTCGAGAGCGAGCGGAGGGCGCTTCAGCGACCAGCCGGCGCCTTCTGGAATGTCGCTACCGGTGAGCAGGAACCCATGTGCGTCCTTGGCAATGTCGACGGGCAGCCAGTCGGTGTGGGGGTTTGCTCCGATCATGACGAAGAGGGCGTCGGCCGCGACCGTCTCATCCTCGTCGGTGGTGCGCCTACGAAGTATCAGTTGCCGTAGGTGGCCGTCGCCTCCCCCGCCGACGACCTCGGTGCCGACGCGGACATCGACGTTTGGTGCCGCCTCGATCGCTCGCACGAGGTAGTGCGACATCCCCTCCTCGATCGACGACGAGCGCACGACTAGGGTGACGTTCCGAGCAAAGCGCGCCAGGTGGAGGGCCGCCTGGCCCGCCGAGTTTCCGCCACCAGCAAGGAAAGCGTCCTTTCCGCTCAGTGCCCGTGCCTCCGAAAGTGCGCCGCCGTAGAACACGCCCGCTCCGTGCAGCGCCTCCAGCGAGGGAACATTCAAGCGGCGATACGCTGCTCCGGCGGCGAGGATTACCACGCCTGCGGTGATGTTTCGGCCATCAGCAAGCGAGACTGTGAGCCGGTTCCCCGAGCGCGTGAGGGCGACAGCCCGATGCATCAATACGAAACTCGCTCCAAAAGCTGATGCCTGATCGTAGGCCTGCTCAGCAAGCCGGCTGCCGCTGACGCCCTTCGCGAAACCGAGGTAGTTACGAATCAGTGAGCTCGACCGCGCCTGCCCACCGATACCCCCCTCGTCGACTACAAGGACGCTCAGCCCTTCCGACGCGCCATAGACGGCCGCCGACAGGCCCGCCGGCCCAGCACCGATGATCACCACGTCGAACGAGTGCCCTTCGAGACCAGGTGGGGCTCCTGCGGCCTCGGCGATCTCCGAGTTCGAGGGGTCGGCAAGGATACGGCCGTCGGGAAGCACCATGGCGGGGAGCCTCAGGTCGCTCCCTGCGCCGACGAGCAACTCACGCCCCCGCTCCGAATCGGCCAGGCAGAAGCTGTGCGGGACAGAGCACTGCTCGAACACCTGTCTCAACTCGTATGCGCGACCGGTCCACGTCTCGCCGACGATGTGAACGGTCTGCGGGACGAGGCCTCGATCGTGTGCCCACTCGAGCAAGAAGCTCGAGACGGCTTCGTGAAAGACCTCGTCAACCAACCGCTCAGGGCTGGGGATGTAATAGTCGATCCGCCCCAGAGCCAACGATGTCCGGATCGCCTCCGCGCTGGTCTGGTCCGACCACGCGCCTGACGGAACCAGAAGTGCTCGCTTGGCGTGCGGGTGGAGTTGCCGCACGTGGTCGAACAGATCCGAGGCCGTTGTCCGCGAGGGCGCGTTGCGCACCAGGAGCAACGCGACCTCCTCGTCGTCATCCGCAAGCTTCGTGAGCAGGCGCAGCGCCTCGGCTGGATCGGCAAGACACTCCACTCGATAGTCAAGGCCGTACCGTCGCACGAGTTGAGCCTCGAGATCCGCGCGACCGTCCTGATCCTCGTCGACAGCGAGCAAGAAAGAAGCGGCCATCAGCGTCGAGCCTATCGAATGCGAACCCCAACGCTGAAGTGGCTCCTCGTCGGTCGATGGGGTGAGGCTGAAGCCTCACGCGAAGAGTATGGGTTCCCGTACCCGTAGCCCGCGGGCGCGCTGATACGTTCGAGGGCATGACCGCCCGCGCGAAGCTCCCACATGTCAACCCATGGCTCGTCCTGGTGCTCGTCTGCCTGGCGCAGTTCATGGTCATTCTCGACGCGACGATCGTCAACGTCGCCCTGCCGACGATCCAGGGCGATCTCGAGATGACCGACACGAGCCTGCAGTGGATCGTGAACGCCTACACGCTGCTGTTCGGAGGCTTCCTCCTCCTCGGCGGGCGGGCGGGCGACCTCGCCGGGCGCAAGCGCGTCTTCCTCGCGGGGGTCGTCCTCTTCACGACCGCCTCGCTCCTGTGCGGTCTCGCGCAGGGCGCGAACTGGCTGATCATCACCCGCGGCCTGCAGGGGCTCGGCGCCGCACTCGTCTCACCCGCCGCGCTCGCCATCGTGACGTCGACGTTCCGGGAAGGCTCCGAGCGGACGAAGGCCCTCGGCGTCTGGTCGGCGATCGCCGTCGGCGGCGGCGCCGTCGGTCTCGTGCTCGGGGGCGTGCTCGTCGAGGTGCTGTCGTGGCAATGGATCTTCTTCGTCAACATCCCCGTGGGGATCGCGACGTTCCTTCTCTCGCTGCGGTTCGTGCCGGAGTCGCGCGACGACCACGTGCACAAGAGCTTCGACGTCGCCGGCGCCTTGACGGTGACGAGCGGGCTGATCGCTCTCGTCTACGGCATCGTGCGCTCGGCGGAATCGGGCTGGAGCTCGGGCGAGGTGCTCGGGATCCTCGCGCTCTCGGCCGTCCTGCTCGTCGCGTTCGTCGTGATCGAGCAGCGCTCGGCAGAGCCGCTCGTCCGGCTCTCGATCTTCTCCGTGCGCACGGTCCGCGGCGCGAACGTCGCGATGCTCGTGGTCGCGATGGGGCTCTTCGCGATGTTCTTCTTCAACACGCTCTTCCTCCAGCGCGTGCTCGGCTTCTCGGCGCTCGAGGCCGGCCTCGCCTTCCTTCCGTTCACCGCCGGCATCATCATCGGCGCCGGGCTGTCGCAGCAGCTAATCCCTCGCCTCGGCGCGCGCGAAGTGCCCCTCGTCGGGCTCGCGATGGCGGCCGGAGGGATGCTCCTGTTCCTGCGCCTGACGCCCGAGAGCACGTACCTCTCCGACATCCTGCCCGGGATCCTGATCACGTCGATCGGGATGGGCCTGACGTTCGTGCCGGTGACGCTGATCGCGACGAGCGGCATTCCCGTCGACGACGCGGGCCTTGCGTCGGGCCTGTTCAACACGTCGCAGCAGATCGGCGGCGCGCTCGGGCTTGCACTCCTCTCGACGTTCGCCGCGAGCAAGACGGCCGACGTGCTCGCCGCGAACGGCGGCGAGCCGACCCAGGCCGAGACGGCCCAGGCGCTCGTCGACGGCTTCCACATCGCCTGGCTCGGGTGTGCCATCTTCCTCGCAGCCGGAGGGGTGCTCCTGTTTGCGCTGCTTCGGCGCGGTGATGTCCTCGCGGTCGCCGAGGGCGAAGCCCAGCCCATCGTGACCTAAGCGGGCCGCGTGAGGATCGCTCCGTTTCGGATCGAGCAGTACTACGCGGAGCACGAGTTCTCGGCGCCCCACATGCTCTCCTCGAGCGACGCGGAGTCGGTGCCGGTGGCCGAGCTCCTCGCGCTCGAACCGGACGCGACCGAGCGGCTCCTCGGTCAGAGGCTCGGGTACACGGAGTCGCCGGGAGCGCCCGAGATGCGTGCTGCCGCGTCGGCGCTCTACGAGACGACCGAACCGGACGACGTCGTCGTCGTCTCCGCCGCGGAGGAGGGGATCTTCGTCGCCTACCACGCGCTGCTCGAGCCGGGCGATCACGTCGTCGTCGAGACACCGTGCTACGAGTCCGCACTCCAGGTCGCGCGCTCGGCGGGCGCCGAGGTGAGCGAATGGCGGCGGTCGGCGGCCGCTGGGTGGGCTCACGATCTCGATGCGCTCGAAGTGGTGCTGCGCCCGAACACGAAGCTCGTCTACATCAACACCCCCCACAACCCGACAGGGCTGCTCATGCGGCGGGATGTCCTCGACCGGATCGTTCGCCTCTGCGCCGAGCGCGGCGCCTGGCTCTTCTGTGACGAGGTCTACCGCGAGCTCGAGCACGATCCGGCCGACCGCCTCCCGGCGGCGGTCGATATCTACGACCGCGCTCTCTCGTTGGGCTCGATGTCGAAGACCTACGGCCTGCCGGGGCTCCGGCTCGGCTGGATCGCCTCCCACAATCGTGAGGCACTTGCTGCGATCGTCGACCTCAAGCACTACACGACGATCTGCGCGAGTGCCCCGAGCGAGCTGCTCAGCGCCCTCGCGCTCCGGCACCGCCGCGTCCTCGCCGACCGGAGCCGCGCGCTCGTGCTCGCCAACCTCGCCCTCGTCGATGCGTTCCTCTCGCGGCGCGCCGAGCAGTTCTCATGGGCACGACCGAACGCGAGCACGATCGGCTTCGTCCGCGTCGAGGGGGTGGGGGACACGTCCGATTTCTGCGCACGCCTCGTGGCCGACACCGGCGTTCTCCTCCTTCCCGGGACGGTGGTCGACGAGCCCGGTCACGTCCGGCTCGGATTCGGCCGCGCCTCGCTGCCCGACGTTCTGGCGCTCTTCGAAGCCTGGATCGAAACACGTTCTTAACGTGCGTGGCATCGGACGCGCAAAGGATGCGCAAGGTTTCCGAACAACCTGTCGATACACCTTGAGGACACAACACCACCCTCCAGAGAGGCGACTGACATGGGTGACGCAACAAGGCTCACGACGTGGATCGACTGGTACCGCTTCGCGCGGCGCGCACTCGAGCTCAGCCATGCGGAGGCATCCTCGTACGCGACCGCACGCTACGTCGAGGAGCAGAATCGCGCCGTCGCCCGCGAGTGGAGGGCGGCATGAGCGGCGACCAGGCACTCGAGGCATTCGTCGTCGACACCGACGAGGAGTCCCGCCCCGATCCTGCTGCACGCGTCCTCAGCTGGCGGATCGAGCAGCTCATCGCCGTCGGCTACGACAGCGACTCGGCGTTCGTGCTCGCTCTCGATCGCAGCATCGACCTTCACGAAGCGGTCGAGCTCGTGCGCCGCGGCTGCCCGCCCGCGACCGCCTTTCGGATTCTTCTCTGATTTCGGGGCGACGCCCGCTCAGGCGCCGTCGCATCGCCTACGGCGCCTGAGCGGCCGGCTTGCCGGCGCGCCGCGGTAGCTGGAACGATCCGGAGCCGAGCGCAACCCCGACGAGAATCAGCGCGAGCCCGACGATTGCCGCAGCGGTCACCTTCTCGTCGAGTAGGACGGCGCCGTAGAGGAGTGCGATCGCCGGCATCAGGTAGGTGACGAGGCTCAGCTTGCGCGCTCCGAAGAGCCCGAGCACGCGGAACAGGATCAGCTGCGCGAATGCCGTGCCGAGTATCGCGAGCAGGAGAAGCGAGCTGATCGCACCGGCCGTCGGCATCTCGGTCGGATGTCGCGCGATCGCGAACGGAAGCAGCATCAGGCCGGCGACGAGCATCGAGCCCGTCGCGAGCACGGGGCCCGAGGTCGTGCCTCGGAGATGGAGCTGCCCGTAGATCGAGGCGGACGCATAGAAGACCGAGGCGAGGACGACAGCCAGCGTGCCCACGACCGCCCCGGTGTTTCCAGCAGGTGCGACGCCTGCGACGAAGCCCACGCCGACGAGGCCGACGACGACACCGACGATCCGGAGTCGGCTGATCCGCTCGTGTGGCAGGAAGCGAAGGCCGATCAACAGCGAGAAGAGCGGCACCGTAGCCTGCGCGATCGCCGCCACGCCGGAGTCGATCTTCGTCTCGCCCCAGGCGACGAGCCAGAAAGGGACGGCTGCGTTGAGCGCCCCGAGCACGACACACGCGCGCCAGGCGGCCACGATCTGGCTCACGGCGGCGGAGAGCCCGATCGTCGTCCAGAGGTAGCCGATGAGGAAGAGGGCAGCGATGAGCGCCCGCGCGGCCATCAGCGCCGCCGGCGAGAGCCCTCCGTCGACGCCGACCTTGATGAAGAGGTACGAGGCGCCCCAGACCACGGCGAGCGCGAGAATCAGGGGCCAGTAGCGGCGGGTCACCTGGCGAGGCTAGCTAGCCCGAAACCCGTTCAGGCGCCTGACGTGCGCCATGCCGGTTGCGAGCGCGGTCCCGGAGAGGATCAGCACGAGGCCGACGAGCGACGGGATCGTGACCGGCTCGGCGAGGAAGATCGCGCCGTAGATCAACGCCATCGCCGGCACGAGGTAGGTAACCAGGATCGCACGCGAGGCGCCGGCGCTCGCGATGATCGAGAAGTAGAGGAGATAGGCGATGCCCGATCCCAGTACGCCGAGCGCGAGCACCGACAGCAGCACGTTCGCCGAGGGCATCGTCTCGGGAAGCTGCGCGAGACCGAACGGCGCAAGCAGGAGGGATGCGAACGCGAGCTGGCCGAACGAGGCCTGCAGCACGGGGACCTCCCGCATCGTGCGGCCGGCGAAGAGCACCGAGAACGCGTAGCAGACTGCGACACCGACCACGGCGAAGGCCGCGATCAGCTCGCCGCCTGTCTGGAGGCCGATCAGGAACACGACCCCGACGAACCCGACCCCGACTCCGGCCAGGCGCACCCCGGTGACGCGCTGCGTTCGGTCGATCCGCGCCGCGAGGACGACGGTGCAGAGGGGCGCCGAGGCCTGGATGACAGCGGTCAGGCCGGAATCGAGGCTCGTCTCTGCGAAGCCGAGGAGCCAGAACGGGAGGGCGTTGTTCACCGCTCCGAGGATCAGGAGCGGGACGAGGTGGCCCTTCAGTGGCCGGAGGCCTCCGCGGCGCGGCAGCAGCGCGAGGAGCAACAGCGCGCCGAGCGCGACCCGTCCGAGTGCGACGACGGAGGGCTCGAGCACGTCGACCGAGACCTTGATGAAGAGGAACGAGGCGCCCCAGATGGCCGAGAGGAGCAAGAGGAGGAGGGTGTCGCGGCGGCTCATCGTGCGTCGAGGGTAAACGTGCGGCCAGCATGCGCGTGTCAGGATCGCCTCACGTCGTGCCCGCCGGGGCCGCGGTTAGACTGACGTCCTGAGCTCCGTCGCGGAACAGCCAATTCACCGTCAGCTCGGCCTCACGGACGGGGAAAACGCGCGTATCCGGGAACTGCTGGCGCGCGAGCCGAACCACTTCGAGCTGGCCGTCTTCTCGCTCCTCTGGTCGGAGCATTGCGGCTACAAGCACTCTGCCCTGCTGCTCAGGCGTCTCCCGAGCGAGGGGCCGCGCGTGTTGCAGGGTCCGGGGGAGAACGCAGGCGTGCTCGACCTCGGCGACGGACTGGCCGTCACGTTCAAGGCGGAGAGTCACAACCACCCCTCGGCGGTCGAGCCCTTCCAGGGAGCCGCGACCGGAGTCGGGGGCATCCTCCGGGACATCATCGCGATGGGAGCGCGGCCGATAGCGCTTCTCGACGGGCTCCGCTTCGGAGCGCCGGACGCGCATTTCTCCCGCGCCGTCGGCGGGATCGGCGCCTACGGCAACTCCGTCGGGGTACCGAACGTGGGCGGCGAGGTCGTCTTCGACGAGGCGTACGCCTCCAACTGCCTGGTAAACGCGATGTGCGTCGGGCTCCTCCCGGCGGACGCCGTGATGAGCGCGCGCGCCGATACTGCCGGCGCCGTGCTCGTCCTCTACGGGGCGACGACCGGACGCGACGGGATCGGTGGCGCATCGGTCCTCGCGAGCCAGGAGCTCGGCGTGGAGGCCGCCGACAAGCGTCCCTCGGTGCAGGTCGGCGATCCCTTCACGGGCAAGCGGCTGATCGAGGTCTCGGTCGAGCTCGTCGAGCGCGGGCTCGTGCTCTCGCTGCAGGACTGCGGCGCCGCGGGCCTTGCCTCGTCGCTCTCCGAGATGGCCGCCGACTTCGGCATCGACGTGCACCTCGACCGCGTGCCTCAGCGCGAGGACGGGATGGAGCCGTGGGAGATCATGATCTCCGAGTCGCAAGAGCGGATGGTGGCGATCGTTGCGCCCGATCGGCTCGCCGAGGTCGAGGCGGTGATCGACCGCTGGGAGCTCCACCGGGCAGAGATCGGGACCGTGACCGAAACCGGCCAGCTGCGGGCGCTCTGGCACGGAGAGGAGGTCGGCGCGATCCCGGCTCGTTTCCTGACGGAGGACTGCCCCCGGTACGTCGTCGAGCGGGAGCCGAGGCAGTCGCCGGCCCAGGTCGCCCTTCCCGAGCTTCCCGCGACGGGCCGCGTGCTGCTCGACCTGCTCGGCTCGGACGCGCTGCGATCGCGCGCATTCGTGACGCGCCGCTACGACCAGCTCGTCCAGTCGCGCACCGTTCGCCGTCCCGGTCTCGATGCCGCGGTCCTGCGACTCCGCCCCTCGTACCGCGGCCTCGCGCTGACGCTCGACGGCACCGGCCGACTCGGCTCGCTCGACCCGTTCGTGGGTGGAGCGACGGCGATTCTCGAGGCAGCGCGCAACGTCGCCTGCGCGGGAGGGGCGCCGCTCGGCTTCACCGACTGCCTCAACTTCGGCAACCCCGAGAAGCCCGAGATCGGCTGGGAGCTCTCCGAGTCGATCGAGGGGATGGCCCAGGCGTGCGAGGCACTCGGGCTGCCGATCGTCTCCGGCAACGTGTCTCTCTACAACGACACGGACGGCCGCTCGATCCCGCCGACGCCGGTCGTCGGCTGTGTCGGCCTCGTCCCGGACGTGCGGCGCGCACCCGGGCGCTGGCGTGCGGGCGACGCGATCCTGCTCGCCGCGACCGGAGCTCCCGCCTTGCCGGGGTCGGAGCTGCAGGCGCGGTACGGGACCGTCTCGGGCACGCCGCCGAAGCTCGATCTGGCAGCCGAGGCCGAGCTGATCCGATTCGTCGCCGCTGCGGCGCCGCGCTGTTCGCTCGCGCACGACGTCTCTGACGGCGGGCTCGCAGTCGCGCTCGCCGAGGCGGCGCTCTACTCCGGCGTCGGCGCCAGCCTCGACCTGCCCATGGACGTCGTCACGCTCTTCGGTGAGGGGCGGGGCCAGGTGATCCTCGCCATGCCTGCGGAGCAGGTCGAGACCGATCCGCTCGGCTCCGACGTTGCCATCAGGCGGATCGGCGAGGTGGGCGGCGACGAGATCCTCGGCGTCGCGCTCGGCGAGCTCCGGACGGCCTGGGGGCGTGAGCCCTGATGTGCGGCGTCTTCGGAATCCGATCGGTCGACCGCGATGTCGCGCGGCTGACGTACTTCGCCCTCTTCGCGCTGCAGCACCGGGGGCAGGAGTCGGCCGGGATCGCCGTCTCCGAAGCGGGACGGTTGACGGTGCTCCGGGACATGGGGCTCGTCGCCCAGGTCTTCAACGAACAGCAGCTCCAGGCTCTTCCCGGCGAGGTCGCGATCGGTCACACGCGCTACTCGACAACGGGAGGCGTGCACTGGTCGAACGCGCAGCCGCTCGTCCACCACGGACGCGCCCGCACCGTCGCGCTCGGCCACAACGGCAACCTCACGAATGCGGGCGAGTTGCGTGAGGAGCTGGTCGCGGACGGGATCCGGCTCGGCTCGACCTCGGACACGGAGGTCATCGCCGCGATGATCGCGCGCGACCCCGCACCGCTCCCCGAGGCGGTCGCCGCCACGATGGCGCGGCTCGAGGGCGCCTACTCGGTGGTGGCGCTCGTGGACGAGACGCTCGTCACGTTCCGTGATCCCCACGGGATCAGGCCGCTGACTCTCGGGCGCATCGGCGAGGACTGGGTCGTCGCATCCGAGAGCTGCGCGCTCGACCTGATCGGCGCCACCGTCGAGCGGGATGTGACACCGGGCGAGGTGCTGTGGCTCGACGGCGGGGGGCTGCACAGCTCCCAGGCCGTGCCCGAGGGTCGTGGCGCAGCCTGCATCTTCGAGCACGTCTACTTCGCCCGTCCCGACTCCCGGCTCGACGGCGGAGAGATCCACGCGAGCCGTGTCCGCATGGGCCAGATCCTTGCTGCCGAGGCGCCCGCGGTCGCCGATCTCGTGATGCCGATCCCCGACTCCGGCACGCCCGCCGCGATCGGGTTCGCCAAGGCGTCCGGGATTCCGTTCGAGGAGGGGTTGATCAAGAACCGCTACGTCGGGCGCACGTTCATCCAGCCCGACCAGGAGCTGCGGCGCCAGGGAATCAAGCTCAAGTTCAACCCGCTCGACGAGGTCGCCGGGCAGCGCGTCGTGATCGTGGACGACTCGATCGTGCGCGGAAACACGATGCAGCAGCTCGTCGCGATGCTCTTCGATGCGGGCGCGAAGGAAGTGCACGTGCGCGTCTCGTCGCCCCCCGTCGTCTCGCCCTGTTACTACGGCATCGACATGGCCGACGCGGACGAGCTCGCCGCGGCGTACCGCTCGGTCGAGGAGATGCGCGCCCGGATCGGCGCGACGTCCCTCCACTACCTCTCGCTCGACGGGATGCAGGAGGCGACCCGGCTGCCCGAGGACGCCGTCTGCCGTGCCTGCTTCACGCGCGAGTACCCGACGGCCGTCCCGGTCGGCGGCGGGACGAAGATGCGGTTCGAGGCGGTGGCGATGTGAGCACCTTGGGGACGCGGAGAGACGTTGGTCTCGTCTCCGGCTTTCGCCCGTACGGGATGGGGAGAGACTTCAGTCTCTCCCTCGGGTTTCGTCCCTCGCGACGGCGGTCGCCCTGAACGTGGACGCTCAACCCCGAGGAGAGACTGACGTCTCTCCCCCCGCGCTCCGAACCTATGCGGCAGCAGGCGTCTCGCTCGCGACCGCCGACGCGATCGTCGACCGTCTGCGCGCCGCGGTCGCCTCCACCGCGACGCCCGCCGTCGCCGGCGCGTTCGGCGCCTTTGCGGGGTTGTTTGCGATCGACGAGCGGCGCCTGCTCGCCGCCTCGACCGACTCGGTCGGATCGAAGCTCGTCCTCGGTCGCAGGGGAGACCGCCTCCGCTGGTGCGGCGCCGATCTCGCGGCCCACTGCATCAACGACGTCCTCACGACGGGCGCCGAGCCGCTCTTCTTCCTCGACTACGTCGCGGCGAACTCGATCGACATCGAGCAGGTCGCCGAGCTGATCGAGGGCGCGGCGGACGTCTGCCGGATCGCCGGCTGTGCGATTCTCGGCGGCGAAACGGCGGAGCTGCCGGGGATCTACCGTGAGCGCGAGATCGATTTCTGCGGCACGGCTGTCGGCGTCGTCGATCGTGACCGTGTCATTGACGGATCACGCATCGAGGCGGGGGATGTCGTCGTCGGGTTCCCATCGGCCGGGATCCACGCGAACGGCTTCTCCCTCGTGCGGAAGATCGTCGGCGACGCTCCTTTCGACGCCGACCTCCTCCTGCCGCCGACGCGGCTCTACCTCGACGACGTCCGTGCGCTGCGCTCGCGCGCCGACGTGCGCGGGCTTGCGCACGTGACCGGAGGGGGTATCGCGGGCAATCTCGCTCGAGTGCTGCCCGAGGGGTTCGGCGCTGTCGTCGATCCCTCCGCCTGGGAGCGGCCGGAGGTATTCGGGTGGCTGGGGGCCAACGGGGTTCCCGAGGACGAGATGCGCCGGGTCTTCAACATCGGGATCGGCTACTGCGCCGTCATCCCGGCGGCCGATGTTGCGGGCAACGACCTCGTGATCGGTCACGTCGCCGGCGGCGACGGAGTCACCTGGCAATGACGGCGGTGGGGATCGGCGTGCTCGTGAGTGGGAGCGGGTCGAACCTGCAGGCGTTGATCGACGCCGGCCTCCCCGTGGTCGCCGTCGCCTCGAACGTCGCGGGCGTACCCGCGCTCGCCCGTGCCGCGCGGGCCGGCTCGGCGACCGCGGTGTTCGCGCTCGCCGACTACCCGGATCGGGATGCGCGCGACGCGGCGATGGGCGACTGGCTCCTCGGGCGAGGCGTGGGACTGGTCGTGTGCGCCGGGTACATGCACCTCCTACGCCCGGTCTTCCTCTCCCGCTTCCCGGGTAGAGTCGTGAACGTGCACCCGGCGCTGCTTCCTGCGTTCCCAGGAGCTCATGCAGTCGAGGACGCCCTCGCAGCCGGGGCGACCGAGACCGGAGCGACCGTTCATCTCGTCGACGACGGCGTCGACACGGGTGTGGTGCTGCGACAGGAAGCCGTCGCGGTTCTTCCGGGGGACACGCCCGAGGCGTTGCACGAGCGGATCCGTGCGGTCGAGCACCGGCTTCTACCCGAGGTCGTCAGGGAGCTGATTGCCGCATGAGACGGGCGCTGCTCTCCGTCTTCGACAAGACGGGCGTCGCGGCGTTCGCCGAGGAGCTCCTCCGGCTCGACTTCGAGCTCGTCGCGAGTGGCGGCACGGCCCAGCTGCTCGCGCACGAGGGCATTCCGGTGATCGCGATCGAGGAGCTGACCGGCTTCGCGGAGATGCTCGGCCATCGCGTCGTCACGCTGCATCCGGCGGTCCACGGCGGCATCCTCGCGCGCCGCGACGTGCCGGAGGACGTCGCCGATCTCGAAACCCACGGGATCTCTCCGATCGACCTCGTCTGCGTCAATCTCTATCCGTTCGAGAAGACCGTCGCCCGACTCGACGTCGAGTGGGGCGACGCGATCGAGAAGATCGACATCGGCGGGCCCGCGCTTCTTCGGGCCGCCGCGAAGAACCACGCGCACGTGATTCCCGTCTGTCGGCCGGACGACTACGACCGGATCATCTCCGAGTTGCGCGAGGGTGACGTCTCCGTTTCGACCCGTCGTGAGCTCGCGGCGCGTGTGTTCACGACGACGGCGGCGTACGACAGCGCGGTGGCGCAGTGGTTCTCGCGCGGCCTCGGCTTCCCCGAGACGCTCGTGCCCGTGCTCGACCATGCCCTCGACCTCGCCTACGGCGAGAACCCCCACCAGAAGGCGGTCTACTACGCCGAGCGGGGAGCGCGCACGCACCTGCTCGCCATGGTGGAGCAGCTCCACGGCAAGCCGCTCTCCTTCAACAACCTGAACGATCTCTCTGCCGCACGGCTGCTCTCGCTCGAGTTCGACCGGCCCGCCTGCGTGATCGTCAAGCACGCGAATCCGTGCGGCGTCGGCGTCGCGAGCACGATCGAGGAGGCGTACGGGAAGGCACTCGCCGCCGACCCGGTGTCGGCGTTCGGTGGTGTCGTCGTGTTGACACGGCCGGTGAGCGCGGCGCTCGGCGAGCGGCTGGCCGAGCAGTTCGTCGAGGTGCTCTTCGCTCCGGGGATCGACGAGATGGCGCTCGAGGCGCTCGTGCAGAAGCCGGGCGTGCGGATCCTCGACGACAGCGAGCGCCGAGCAGCGGATCCCGCCGAGTGGGACCTCAAGCGGGTGCTCGGAGGCATGCTCGCGCAGGAGCGTGACAGCGGCCCGGATCCGCTCGATGCGATGGAGGTCGCGTGCGGCGAGATCGCGGCCGGGACCTGGGACGACCTGCTCTTTGCCTGGGCGGTCGTGAAGCACACGCTCTCGAACGCGATCGTCATCGCACGCGACGGCCAGACGCTCGGCGTCGGGGCGGGTCAGATGAGCCGCGTCGACGCGGTTCGGATCGCCGTCGAGAAGGCGCGCGAGCACGGGCACTCGCTCGAAGGCGCCGTTCTGGCCTCCGATGCGTTCTTCCCCTTCGCGGACGGCCCCGAGATCGCGCTCGCGGCGGGGATCGGCGCCATCATTCAGCCGGGCGGCTCGAAGCGTGACGACGAGGTCGTGGGCGTCGTGCGCGAAGCCGGCGCGTCGATGGTCTTCGCGGGCCGACGCCACTTCCGGCACTAGCCGGGCAGAGGTCGCTCGCGCATTCGTTCGCACCTGACCAGGCGGCGGCGGTGAGGCTTCAGCCTCACCCGCAGTGCGCCCCGGGCCGCGCCCATTCGAGCGGTGAGGCTGAAGCCTCACCCATCGCGGCGCTCGAGCGTCACGGCGAGGCCCCCGGAGAGAGCGATGTCGATGTCGCTCTGCAAGACCCGATCCCGTGTTCACGATCGCTCGCGCTGGGCGGCGTACGCACCTGGGTCGTCGTGACGAGGCCCCTCACCTCCGGGGCCCCGTCACGGGTCGAGTCTGGCGGGCGCTCAGCCCATCTTCTCGATGATCGCCTTCATCCCGCCTTCGTCGAAGGCGCGCATCGTTGTCGAGCGGAGGTTGCCGGTCGCGGCGAGCTGCAGGGCCACAGCCGTCCCGGTCTCATCGTCGGGGAAATCCGCGACCGTGACGAGGTCGTAGGGTCCCACCGTCCAGAGAATCGCATCGATCTTGCCGCCCTTGCTCTCGACGAGTTGTTTGGCGGCCTGGTAGCGATCGACGGTGCTCTTGGCGTTCACGACGCCCTGATCCGTCCAGTTGTAGAGGGTCACGTACTTGGGCATTCGAGCACCTCCTGTCGTCGCCCGGCGCACGCCGCGGGTGCCAACGCGCGCTGAGGCGGTGTCACCCGATGCTACAACCGCGAGGCCGGCATCGCAGGCGCTCACCCCGGGCGACATCCCTCAACCCTGGCGCTGCGAGGCACTGGCGGAAGCAAGATCCCTGCACGCGGCGCAAGCGAGGGTGGCGGGTTCACCGGTTGCTTCGCGTAAGCTCGTGCCGTGGCTGTGTTGCTGACCGGTGCGTGCCTGTGCGGGCTGGTTCGGTTCGAGATCTCTGCGCCACCCCTGTCAGCGACCTACTGTCATTGCACGCGTTGCCAGCGGCGCACGGGCAGTGGCGCTTCCGCGTCGGCGAAACTGGAGCCCGGTTCGCTCACCGTCGTCGCCGGGCGCGAGCTCATCCGCACGTATCAGCCTGCCGACGGTTTTCCGAAGGACTTCTGCGGCAAGTGTGGTGGTGCTCTCTGGAGCCGCGATCCCCAGGATCCGGAGGCGAAGTCGGTACGGCTCGGCGCTATCGACGGCGATCCAGGTATTCGGCCCTCGGCACGCCAGTACACGACGTACGCGGCAATCTGGGAGCCGATCCCGGACGACGGATTGCCGCGCTACCCGGAACGCCGCACGCTCTAGCATCAGATCGACGCTCTCTCCAGCCTCGCAGAGCCCCCTGTTCGAAAGCGCCCCGTTCCCGATCGACGGAGCCACGCGGCTGATACGTTTGATACGAACCCGCCGACGACGCCCGGTCGTCACGTTGCGAGCGGGCCCGACCTCTCAGTCGGAGGTTTCAGTGGTTTCGATTCCACTCATGCCGGTCGACGCCGTCCGGATCACGATCCTGATGGATAACGTGACCGACCCGCTGCTCTTCCCGAAAGAGCACGTGCAGCGCAGGACGTGGTTCTATCATCTTGCTCGACCGCGCGTCGTCTCGGCGATCACGGACGGCCTGCCCGATGCACTGGTCGCTCAGCCCGGTTTCTCCGCGCTCGTTCGCGTCACGACCGCTGGTCGGGAGCGGACGATCCTGTTCGACGCAGGCGTGACACCGACCGGCATCGTCGACAACATGCGCCGGCTCGAGATCTTGCCGGGAGACATCGAGACGATAGTGCTCAGCCACGGTCACTGGGACCACGTGGCCGGCCTCGAGGGCGTCGCCAAGGAGCTCGGACGGAGGAACCTCCCCGTACTCATCCACCCCGAGTTCTGGCATCGGAGGCGTCTCGCTATCCGTGGGCTCGATCCCGCCGAGTTACCCGTGACGAGCCGCTCGGCGCTCGAGGGCGCCGGGTTCGAGATCGTCGAGGACCGACAGCCGTCGTTCCTCCTCGACAGCTCCGTGCTCGTCACCGGTGAGGTCGAGCGCACAACACCGTTCGAGACCGGCTTCGCCGGCCACGAGGCGTACGTTCACCGAAGATGGGAACCGGACCCGCTGATTCTCGACGATCAGGCGATCGTGATGCGTCTTGCCGGACGCGGCCTCGTCGTCCTGACGGGATGTGGTCACGCGGGGATCATCAACGTCGTGCGTCACGCGCAGCGGCTCACGGGCGAGACGAGAGTCGCCGCCGTCATCGGAGGGTTCCACCTCAGCGGCCCGATGTTCGAGCCCGTCATCGAGCCGACCGTCGCTGCGTTCGACGACCTGCAACCCGAACTGCTGATGCCGGCACACTGCACCGGCTGGAAGGCAGTCCACCGACTCGCGCATCGCTTCCCCGACGCGTTCGTCCAGAGCGCCGTCGGAACGACGGTCTTGCTCTGATTCCCCGGCAGCATTCACTCGAGCACCATTCCCGCACGCTCGCGCATGCCACTTGCTCCCTCGCAGCCCGGACGCCACAGCCACACGTGGCTGACCTGGGCAGCGCTGTCCCTGGGGCGTTGCTCGATGGGGACGTCGCCCTCGTCCTCGGGCGGAATTCGGAGTGCTGAGCGCGTCGCCGCTCATCTCGTCCCAGGAGGCCTTGTAGGCGACCATCATGGGGTGCCCGGCGCTGCGTCGTTCGGGCGCGGGCGAGGCGTTCGGGGCTTTCAGCCGCTCCCTGCGCGACGCTCCGCTTCTGCGCGGACGGCCTGAAGCGACGCACGCACGGTCTGTTCCCAGACGATGGCGACCCGGTCGCCCCACCACGCCCCGACCGCCCAGAAGTCCGTGCCGAGCTCTCCCTCCCAGGTGAGCCGAGTCCCTGTCTCGGTGGCCTCGAGGACGAACGACTCCTTGACGTGCGGCACCGGGCCGCGCACGAGCCGGAAATCGATCTGCGACGGCCGCTCGAACCCCACGGTCTCGAGAGTCGTCGTGGTCGCCCCCTTGACGTCGGTGTAGTGCGCTGCCAGGACCATGTCGGGGGTGCGCTCCCACACGTCGAGCTTGGCTTTGAGGGCCCGTGGGGTGCGCCCCAGATACGGGGTCGCGATGACATCGAAGACGGTCTCGCGGGGCGCTTCGATCTCCCAGCTGACCGGCCCGAGCGGGCGAACGCGTCGGCCGACGCCCACATCGATCGTGACGGCACCGCTTGCGAGCAGCTTGTATCCCTGCCAGGCGCCGACGGCTATCGCGATCGAGCGGAGCAGGCGTCCCATGAATCCAGTCTACGGCCGAGCGCAACCCGGACGAGCGTTCGACGGTGCCCGTCCGGGATGGCCGGGTCTCAGTCGCTACTCGGGCAGTGTCTCGCCCGAGCCGCCCAACTCCGCGGGGAAGTCCTTCAGCTTGGGCAGGCCGTCCTTCATCGGCAGGACGGTCGACTCGTAGTTGACGTGCACGCCAGGAGTGAACGGGAACGAGGGAATCGTCGCCGCGTAGACGTCGATCAGGTTCCACAGTGGATGGCGCGTCAGCACGTGGCCGCCGCACGCCTTGCACCACTGGCGATAGCTCCGGTCGTTCTCGTTGTACTCACCGATCTGGTCAGATCCCTGCGTGACCTCGACCGCCTCGGGCGGCCAGAGCGTGAAGGCGTTCACGGGGCCGGCCGACCAACTCCTGCAGGCGACGCAGTGGCAGTAGCCGGCGCCTACGGGCTCGCCCGTGACGACGATCTGGACGGCGCCGCAGTAGCACGCGCCTTCGAACGTCTTTGCCTCTTCGCTCATCGGTGTCTCCCGTGCTCGGAATCCAAGTGCTCGGAGCGAGGCTGCAGCATCCGAGCGCTCCCCGAATCGAGGGAAGAGGAGTTGTAAAGGTCGTGGTCGGGGCAGCCGATACCGGCGGAGGACATTGCTACGGTGCCTTCGTCACTGCGACGCGACGGGCTATCTAGCGGCCCGATCCGCCTCCGGTCACCCCTCATGGCTCTCCTCCCCCGCATCTGCCTGCTGTCGTCGTGCGTCGTACTGCTCGGTGCTGCGCCCGCGGTTGCCGCGAAGCCCACGGCCGGCACCGTTGCGAACCCTGCCCGGCTGCCCGGATCCGTTCCTCTGGCGGTCACGAAGCCACGTCCGAAGTCGCCTTCGCTCGGAACGCGTGTCGTTCGGATCGCCGTGAAGGAGCTCGGGACGCCGTATCGCTACGGCGGCATGTCGCCGAGCGGCTTCGACTGCTCCGGTCTCGTCGCGTACGTCTACGGCAAGCTCGGCGTCGACCTGCCGCACAACGCCGCAGCCCAGTACGCATACGGACGCCCCGTCCGCGGCGGGAAGCTCCATCCCGGCGATCTCGTCTTCTTCCATGGGCTCGGCCATGTCGGCCTCTACATCGGCCGCGGGAAGATCATCCATGCCCCGCAGTCCGGCGAGCGTGTCGAGATCCAGCGTCTGACCGAGCGCAGCGGGAGCATCCAGGGCGCCCGCCGGCTCATCCGCTCCTGACGGCCCGAATCGGGGCGCAGCCGGACCACCGACGAGCCGTCCGGCCGCGCACGCGCACGCATTGCTACATCTCGAACGCTTCGTACACCTCGACGCCGCCGCCGCTTCCGAGGATCGGGCAGCCCGCCGCCTTCGCGAGCGCGTCCTCGTGGCTGTCGGCCATGAGCAGCGAGTAGCCGGTCAGCCCCGCCGACGCGGCGCTGCCGAGTGTCCCGGCCGGGCCGACGGGGTTGCCGATATCCACGACCGCGTCACCGAGGCCGCCGAACCATCCCATCCAGGCGTCCATGACCGCCTTCTGCTCAGCGGGTGTCTCGGGTGGGCCGCCGCCTCCCGAGTAAACGAGCAGGAACTTCGCCATCATCGTCTCCCTTCGTCAGGTGATCGAACCAGCACGTACGTGTCGCGCTTCACGCCGCGTTCTCGAGCCAGGGATCGGGGCCCGGGTCGCCGCCGCTCGCCGCGACAACGAGGCGGCCGAGGTAGTGATCCCAGCCGACCGCGTGCGACTCGGCGGCGGCGCTGTTCGGCAGGTCCCGATGCGTGAACCGAAGGCTCGTGCCGCCGTTGACCGGGACGAGCTCGATCTCGACCGTCGAGGACCCGGGCGGCACGGGGCTCGGGCCGTCCTCACCGGCCTCCCAGCCCCACGTGTAGACGATCCGGCTCGGGCGCTCGAGCTCGACGAACGCGCCGCTTGCGACGTGCCCCGGGATGACCTCGATGCGATACGCGCCGCCGGGCGTCGGCTCGAAGGCCGACGCGGGGAGGCCCTTCCAGCGGGCGACCTTCTCCGGGTCGACGAGGAACTCCCACACGGTCTCGGGCGATGCGTCGATCTGGAGCTCCCGTTCGTAGACCAGCTGCTCAGTCGTGGTTTCCATCGTTCTTCCTCTCCTCTCGTTCGGCTTCACGTTTCAGCGCGTCCAGGCGGGTGCCCCAGAACTCCTCCAGGAACACCCTCAGATCGGCCAGGCCCTCCGGACGCGCGCGGTAGAGGCGCCTTGTGCCGTTGCGTCGCTCGTCCACGAGCCCGGCCTCCTTCAGCAGCGTCAGGTCCTGAGAGACCGCCGGACGGGTGACGGCGAAATGCGAAGCGATCTCACCGGCCGACAGCTCCTCGTCGCGGACGAGTCGGAGGATCTGACGGCGGCGTGGTGCGGCGATCGCCTTCAGCGCGGTCTCCATCTCTCTATGTAAGCATATTCTAACGTTAGAAACAACTTATATAGCAGAGCCGCTCGTCGTCGCCGGCGCGCGAACCTGCGGGCGCCACTCGGCGATGCACCGTGCGCGTAGTGTTCGCGCCATGAGCCGCACCTACCCAACCCTGCTCGACCTCGTCGGAGGGACACCGATCGTGCGCCTCGACCGCTTCGGGGCGGGTGCGCCGCCGACTCTGCTCGCGAAGCTCGAGTTTCTCAATCCGGGTGGCTCCAACAAGGACCGGATCGGGCTCGCGATGATCGAGGCCGCCGAGCGCGAAGGGAAGCTTCGCCCCGGCAGCACGATCGTCGAGCCGACCTCGGGCAACACCGGTGTCGGCCTCGCCATCGCAGCCGCGCAGAAGGGCTACCGCTGCATCTTCGTGATGCCGGACAAGATGAGCCAGGAGAAGATCTCGACCCTGCGTGCCTACGGCGCCGAGGTCGTGATCACCCCGACCGCCGTCGACCACGACTCACCCGAGTCGTACTACTCGGTCTCCGACCGCCTCGCGGAGGAGATCCCGGGTGGCTTCAAGCCCGACCAGTACTCGAACATGGCGAACCCGGAGGCTCATTACCTGACGACCGGCCCCGAGATCTGGGAGCAGACAGACGGTGGCCAGATCGACGCGATCGTGATCTCCGTCGGCACGGGCGGCACGATCTCCGGCGTCGGCCGCTACTTCAAGGAGCACCGTCCCGAGGTGCGCATCGTCGCAGCGGATCCCGAGGGCTCGGTCTACACCGCGGATGCCGACCATCCGCTCGGCCCCTACCTCGTCGAGGGAATCGGCAAGGACACGTGGCCCGAGACGATGAGCCCGGAGGTCGTCGACGAGTGGATTCGCGTCTCCGACCGGGACTCGTTCCTCACCGCGCGGCGGCTCGCGCGCGAGGAGGGGCTGCTGGTCGGCGGCTCGTGCGGGTCGACCGCCTGGGTCGCGCTTCGGGTGGCTGCGCGCTACGGCCCGGAGGCGCGCGTGTTGATGCTGCTGCCCGATGGCGGCCGCTCGTACCTCTCGAAGTTCTACGACGACAACTGGATGCTCCAGTACGGATTCCTCGAGCGGACGACACCGACCCCGTCGATCGACGAGGTGCTGCGGTTCAAGCGTGGTGAGGAGACGGACCTCCCCGACCTCGTCACGATCGAGTCGACGATGAAGGTCGGGGCCGCGATCGAGCTGATGCAGCGCTACGGCATCTCGCAGCTTCCAGTCGTTCGCCACGAAGCGGCCGAGTCGCTTACGGACATCGTCGGCTCGATCCAGGAGCGCAGCCTGCTCGACCGGGTCTTCAAGAACCCGGATGCGCTCAACGAGGACATCGCCGTCGCGATGCAGCCGCCGCTCTCGGTCGTCGACGTGCGCGCGTCGCTCGACGAGGTCTTCGCCGACCTCTCGGGGCCGAGCGCGGCCGTCGTCGTCGGTATCGCTGGCAAGCCGGCCGCGATCCTCACGCGATCCGACCTGCTCGAGTTTCTCGTGCACCGCCGCACGCAGGTCGATCTGCCGTAGGGCGGAGCGGGTCTCGCTCCTACCGGGCGCGCATCGGGGGCGCAGCGCAGTCGGGCTCGACGACCGGCGGAACGAGGGGACGTCGGCTCTCGCTGCGGATCGTCACGAAGACCGCGCCGATCACGATCAGGGCGCCGACGACCGTTGTCAGGTCGTGCGACTCGCCGAGGAAGAGGCCGCCGAGGACGATCGCGACGACGGGATTCACGTACTGGTGCGTGACGACCTGTGAGATCGGGGCGTGCTGGAGGAGCCACGCGTACGCCGTGAACGCGATCAGGGAGCCGAAGATCGCGAGATAGGCCCAGGCCGCGAGTGAGGCCGCCGATACGGTGCCGGCCACGAGCTCGGCGCCCTCACCGAGTGCGAGCGAGATGACGACGAGCACGAGGCCTCCCCCGAGCATCTCGTAGACGGTGGCGACGAACGCGTCCTTCGGCAGGGGCAGGCGGCGCGAGACGAACGACCCTGTCGACCACGCGATCGAGCCGCAGAGCATGATCGCGAGCCCGATCGCTGCCGAACCGCCGGAGATTCCGGCAGGGCCGATGATCAGGACAAGCCCGCCGAGCCCTCCCACCGCCGCGACCCTCGTCGCGGTCGCAACGTGCTCGCGTGCGAGCGTCCGCCAGAGGATCACCTGCAGTGGCACCGAGCCGGCGATCATGGCGGCGACGCTCGAGTCGATCCTCGTCTCGGCGACGGTCACGAGGCCCACGCCACAAGCGAGCAATACCACTCCGATCCCTGCCGCCGCGGTGGCCTGACGCCAGGGTACGCGCAGCGGCGTGCGGCGGATCGCGAGGATCGAGCCGAGGAGCACGCCCGCGACGGTGAACCGGAGCCCGGCAGAGAGGAGCGGCGGCAGCGTCTCGACCGAGATCTTGATGGCGAGGTACGTCGATCCCCAGACGAGGTAGACGATCCCGAGCGCCGTCCAGATTCTCCAGCCGCGTGCCATGCCTTCTCTAACGTCCCGGCTCTCTCATTCCTTTCTGAAACGCGGTCGGGCCGAGACTTGTGAGACCGAGGTGGCACGATCCCGCGTGCGTCAGACGCCCCTACGCTGCTCGCGAGTCGGGAGTGAGGCTTCAGCCTCACCCGATCGCTCACGCCAGAGCAGATGCGACGAACGACTGCAGCTCCGGCAGGATGCGTGGGTCGATCGTGTGCGGAACCGGGGTCTCGCGCCAGAGGAGATCTGCTCCCGCTGCGGCGACCCGCTCGGCTGCCTCGCGGCCGAACGAGACGGGGATGACGGGGTCGAGCGCCCCGTGCGCGACGGCAACCGGGTAGCCCTCGAGGCCGCTCAGGTCGAGCTCGAATCCCTTCGACCTCGGGCATGAAGCCGGAAATCGCGATGATGGCCGCCGGTCGTCGTCGGCCGGAACCGAGGCCGAGCGACCAGCTCATCACGGCGCCCTGAGAGAAGCCTCCGAGCACGACGCGCTCGATCGGCACCGGCAGCCCGTCGAGGAATGCCGCCGCTGTCTCGAGGGTGGGGAAGAACGTGTCGGGGTCGGGCGTCGGAATGCCGCCGAGCCGGTACCAGTGGGCTCCTCCCGGCGGCAGTGAGAGGGGCGCGCGCGGCGTGATCCCGAGCAGCCGCCGCTCCGGGTCGAGTGCGTCGAGGAGCGGGAAGAGGTCGTGCTCGTCGGCGCCGCGGCCGTGGAGAAGCACGAGCGCTCCCTCGGGCTCGCCGGTCGCAGCGCGCTCGAGGAAGCGCAAGGGCTCGTTCATCCGACCACCCAGGCGGCGCGCGGGTCCGGCAGTGGTGTCAGCACGGGCTCGATCTGCTCGCGCAGGTGCTCGAACGCCGGCGGCAGGATCAGCGCTTCGCCGAGGTGGTCGGCATCCTCGTCGATCGTGAAGCCCGGCCCCAGGGTCGCGAGCTCGAAGAGGACGCCGCTCGGCTCGCGGAAGTAGATCGCGCGGAACCAGAAGCGGTCGATCACGCCGCTCGCCGACTGACCGGCCCTGCGAACCGCGTCGAGCCACGCATCCTGCTCGTCCATGTTCGTCGCGAAGGCGACGTGGTGGACCGTGCCGGCGCCGGGGATCCCCGCGCCCGAGGCGGGTGGTGGATCGAACGCGAAGTGACCCCCCCGGATCGCGCCGCGCACCTCCCACCGCGAGGCCCCCGTCGGGACGAAGCCGAGCGTCTCCTCGAAGAGCGGGCGGCTCGCCTCCGGATCGCCCGCGAAAGCGCGCACGCTCTCGAAGCCCTGCAGAGCGACGTCGGCCGGGACGTCGGGGTGACGCGCGACGAGCGGCACGTCCGTCGTTGCGACGACCGCGAGCTCGAGACCGAGCCCTTCCGGGTCGTCGAACCGCAGCCGGCCGTCCGTGCGTGCGGTCGAGATCCCCTCGGTTTCGAGCCGGGCCGCCCAGAAGTCCAGGGCTGCGTCGGAGGCGACGCGGAACGTGATCGTGTGGACCATGCCGGCCCCGGCGCGGCCGCGCCGTGCGCCCGGGTACTCGAAGAACGTGATGTCGGCGCCTGGGCTGCCCTCCTCGTCCGCGTAGAAGAGGTGGTAGACGGTCGGGTCGTCCTGGTTGACGGTCTTCTTGACCATCCGCAGGCCGAGCACGCGAGTGTAGAAGTCGACGTTGCCCGGTGCGTCGCCGGTGATGCACGTCACGTGGTGGATGCCTTCGAAGCGCATTGCGATCTCCTTTGTCGCCGTCGTCGGGTTCGGTCGACGTGTGCGGCTCGTTTCAGGGATACTTGCAGGAACAAGATAAATAATTGCACATGCAAGTATCTTCTGTCAACTCCGAACTCTCCCCCTCCGAGCTCGCGGCCTGGCGCGGCCTCCTCCGCGCCCACGCCGCCGTCGTGCGGGATCTCGACGCCGAGCTTCGCGTCGGTCACGATCTCTCGTTGCACGAGTACGAGGTGCTCCTCACGCTCGCGGGCGCGCCCGAGGGGCGGATGCGAATGTCCGAGCTCGCGACGGCGGTCGTGCTCAGCCAGAGCGGCCTGACCCGCCTCGTCGACCGCCTCGTGCGCGACGGCTTCGTCGTGCGACGTCGCTGCGACGGCGACCGGCGGGGACTGAATGCCGAGCTCACCGAGGCGGGCGGGCAGCGTTACGGCGAGGCTCGCGTCACGCATCTCGCGGGCGTGCGGAGCCGGTTCCTCGGACAGTTCGACGACGCCGAGCTCGACCTCCTTGGAGGCTTCTGGGAGCGCGTTCTCCCCGGCGCGACCGCAGAGTGAATAGGCTCCCCGGGTGAGGATCGGCATCGTAGTGCCTTTCTCGTGGTCGTTCTGGGGTGCGGTCGTCGAGCACGCCGAGCTCCAGGCCGCTGCGCTCGAGGCCAGAGGGCACGAGGTGCGCCTCGTGATGGGGAACGACCCGCCGGGCCAGTTCACGCGTGTGCTGCACCCGAGGGTCGGGCGCCACGGAGACCCTCCCGCAAACGTGATCCCGATCGGTCGCTCCGTCATCGTGCCCGCGAACGGCTCGCTCCCGAACATCATCCTCAGTCCCCGGGCGATCTTTCGTATCAGGCAGGTGCTCGAGCGCGAGCGCTTCGACGTACTCCACCTGCACGAGCCGATGACGCCGGTCACGTGCATCACGGTGCTCGCCCTCGCGACCGCGCCGATCGTCGTCACGCATCATGCCTCGGGCGACCTCGGCTACATGAAGGCTGCCGTCCCGGTCTTCGGCTTCCTCGCAAGCAGGATCGACACGCGGCTCGCCGTCTCGGAGCGCGCGCGCGACTCGGCGGCGCGGTGGCTGCCGGGGGACTACGAGATCGTTCCGAACGGCGTTCTCATTCCGGCGGATGTCGATCCAGCGGGGCGCGAGCACACGGTCACGTTCGCCGGTCGCCAGGAAACGAGGAAGGGGCTCCAGGTCCTCCTGCGCGCCTGGCCGGAGATCCATCGTCGCACCGGTGCCCGGCTCCAGGTCTGCGGATCGGATCCGCTCGCCGTCAGGCTCCTCCTCACCCGGCTCCGCGTCTCCGACGAGGGCATCGACATCCTCGGGTTCCTCCCCCAGGAGGAGCTGACGGGGCTGCTTTCCCGGACGAAGGCGCTGATCGCCCCGTCGCTCGGCGGCGAGAGCTTCGGGATGGTCCTGACCCGGGCATACGCCTGCGCCCTCCCGGTTGTCGCGTCGGACATCCCGGGGTACCGGGAGGTCCTCACCCCCGAGGCGGCGGTGTCCGTGACGCCCGACGATCCGTCGGCGCTGACCGAGGCGGTCGTCGCCCTGCTCACCGACGAGTCACGTCGTTCGGAGATGGGTGCTGCCGCCCGGGCGGTCGCGTTGGAGCGCTACGCCTGGAGCGACATCGCGGCTCGTATGGAGGGGATCTACGAGCGCACGATCGAGAGCGCCCGGGCGCGGGTGGCCTGAACGCGGTATGAACAGACTCGCCGATCTCGTCCGCAACCCGTGGGCCCGGGGGCTCTTCGTGCTCGCCTCACTCGTCGCCGCGATCCTCGCGATCTGGTGGCGAGGGCCGGAATGGACGACGGTGTACCACGCGTTCGACTTCGTCTCCTGGCGCTGGGTCGTCGTCGGCATCGCCCTCAACCTCCTCTCCGTGGTGGCCCGGGCCTTCTCGTGGCGGCTGACGATCAACCAGGCGCTGCCGCGGCCGCACCCGCGTTTCGGGCACGTCTTCTCGGCCTTCGGGATCGGCCTGCTCGGAAACGCGGTGTTGCCGGCCCGCGCGGGCGAGCTCGCGCGCGTGGCTGTCCTCCGACGCCACGTCCCGCACGGGAAGGGTACGAGCGCGACGCTCCTCGGGACGGTCTTCGCGCACCGGCTGTTCGATCTCTTTCCGGTCGCGATCCTCGTCACCTGGGTCCTGCTGACGGCGAAGATCCCGCACTGGGCCGTGACGAGCCTCGTCATCTTCGGAGTCATCGGCTTCGTTCTCCTCACGGTCGGTCTCGTCTCTGCGAGCGCCGGGCAGGGACGGGTCCACGACGGTATGGGCAGCCTTGGTGCTCTGCTGACGATGGCCCGCCAGGGCCTTGCCGTGCTCCGGGTCCCGCTTGCAGCGCTCGGGGCAGCGCTCTTCCAGTGCCTCGGCTGGCTGATGCAACTCCTCGCCGTCTGGGCTGTGATGGGTGCGTTCGACATGAACCTGCCGTTGCCCGCCGCCGGGCTCGTGCTCGTGCTGATGAACGTCGCCACGATCTTCCCGCTGTGGCCCGGAAACGTCGGCCTCCTACAGGCGGCCGTCGCCCTGCCGCTCGTGCAGTACGGCGTCGACTACGGGACGGGCTTCGCGTACGGCCTCGTCCTGCAGGCCGTCGAGATGTCCGTCGGCGTCGGCGTGGGGCTCATCTTCCTCGCACGGGAGGGCATCTCGCTCGCGTCCCTGAAGACGATGGAGGAGGAGCAGGAGTCGGAGGAGGACGTGCTTCTCTTGCAGGCGACCGCCGAGCCGGACCTCGTCGGGGCGGGGAAGGGCCCGCCGCCCTCATCGCCGACGTAGGGCGAGGCCCGTCCCGCCCGCCGATCACGGCCGTCAGAGCTTCGCGATCCCCGGATCGAATGATCCGAGCCGTGCCGCGATCAGCTCCTCCGCCGTCGCGAGCGCCGGCTCGTGGCCGGTCACTGCGGCCACGAACTCGTCGCGCTCGAGCGCGAGCAGCGTCACGTCGGTTACAGCGGTGACGGTGGCGGTCCGTGGCACGTCGCGGAGAAGCGCGATCTCGCCAAAACCCGTTCCCGGTCCGAGCGTCCGGCCCGCCACCTCGACCTCTCCGGAGGAGACCACGTAGTACCGGTCGCCGGTCTCCCCCTCTCGGACGATCACGGTCCCGGCCTTCAACGCGATCTCCGTCAGGGATCGCGCGAGCGACTCGAGCGTCGCTCCCGGAAGTGCGCTCAGCAGATCGATGGTGCGGAGGAGGCCAAGGTGGGCGGGCGCGGCCGTTCGACGGTCGATCGACCGGAGTGACGTCGCGGCGACGAGCGCGAGCACGGGGAGCAGGAGCCCGGTGAGGATCAGAGCCCAGCGGATGCCCGCGACGTGGATCAGCACGGGTGCGAGGAGCCCACCGACCCCGAGCGCGCCGATGAGCAACCCCTCCAACAAGCCGAGAGCGCGCGCGAGGACGTCGTTCGGCACCGCGCGCTGCATGATCGTGAGGGCGTTGATGTCGACGATCGAGTTACCGAGGCCGACGATGGCGAGCGCGGCGAGCGCGACCGGGACGGAGGACGTCGCACCGATCAGGATCAGTGGAAGCCCGAACAGGGCGAGCCCGATCCCGAAGTCCGCTGCCAGCTTCTCCCGGGTCGCCAGTACGAGCGCCACGAATCCGCCCAGAAGGCCACCGATGCCGAGCGCTCCGTTGAGGTAGCCGACCCCGGACGGCTGAACGTCGAGCAACTCGAGCGCGCTGACGACGACGAGGACCATCAGCGCTCCGGCGACGAGTGTCTGCGCGGTGTAGAGCCCCGAGAGGACGAGAAGATCGCGGTTGCGAACGAGCTCACGGAAGCCGGCCAGCGCCCCGCCCGAAGCACCGTGCTCGTGCCTTGCCGCCTCGTCCGGCGCCGGCTTCGAGCCACCGCGTACGGCCAGCACGAGCAGCGCCGACCAGACGAACGAGAGCGCGTTGACGGCGAAGACTGTCTCGATGCTCGTGACGGCGAGCAGCACGCCGCCGAGCGCCGGGCCGACGAATGCTCCGACGGACTCGAGGGTGCTGGATGCGACGTTGGCTGCAGTGAGCTCCGCCGGGTTGCGCGCGAGGTGGGGGAGGAGCGCAGCCTGCGCGGGGCGGAATGCTGTCCCCGCGACGGTCGAGAGGCCGACGATCGCGTAGACCACGTAGGCCGACCACCCCTGCCAGATCGTCAACGCCGCGGCGACCATGAGCGCTGCGCGGATGACGTCGGTTACGACCATCACGAGCTTTCGCGAGAAGCGATCGGCAAGGCCGGCGAGAAATGGCGACGCGATCGCGGCCGGGATCATCCTGATCACGCTGACGACGCCCACCGCGGCCGCACCGCCCTCGTCGTAGGCGTAGATCGCGAGCGCGATGAAATACGACCAGTTGCCGATCAGCGAGCCGGCCCACGCAAGCTGGAGCCGGCGGAGGTCCGGATTGGCGAAAACCTGGCCGAACGCGTGGGTGGAATCGGAGATCCGGGCTTTCATCTCTTGCATTCTCGGCTCTGGAGCGGGACGATGGTGAATCAACTTCGAAGCGGTGGGAAGATTTCCGGCGCACTGTCCGTCTAGTGGTCAGTTGCGGACATCACATCGCAGGCAACGATCGAAAGGAGCACGACATGTCGGATGAGAACGCAAGGGTCGAGGAGAGCGCCAGGGTCGAGGAGGCCGCCGAGGACTTCGAGGGCCACAAGCTCGAGTCGAAGATCGAGCCGAAGGTGGAGCCGGACTTCGAGGGTCACAGGTTCGAGACGAAGGTCGAGCCGAAGGTCGAGCCGAAGATCGAGCCGTAGCCCGCCCGGGCGTTGCGCCCGAGGTGCGGGAAGGACGCACCCGAAGTCGATGGGAATAGGCCCGGCCACTCGGCCGGGTCTTTCTCGTTGTGCTCATGCGAGGCGTGCGAGAACTGCTTCGAGGGCGTCGAGAAGCTGAACGGCCGCTGTGTCGTCCTCGATCCGTTCGAGCAACGAAGCGACGCGTGCGACGACGGCCTCGCGGCCCTCGCCCTCGTTGGCCACGGATCGCGCGCGCCGGGCAGTTTGCAGGAGATCGAGACCGATCGCCGCCTGGTTGGCGAAGAGAATCAGCAGATCGATGTCGCCGATCGTGGTGGCGCGATCCTGTGCCCGGTCGAGAACCTGCAGGACGCCCAGCGTCGCCTCGCCGTTCACGAGTGGGACGGCCATCAGCGCCTTCGGCACGTATCCCGTGCGCTCCGCGGCCTGGCGTGCGAAGCGGGGGTCCTGCTGGAGATCGTCGATCACGATCGGCTGGCCCGTGACGAGCACCCAGCCGGCGATGCCGGTGCTCGAGGGGATCCGCATCCCGACGAGATCGCCCTCGCCCTCGCCCGAGACGGCCTCGAAGACGAGCTCGTCGGTCTCGCGATCGAGCAGGAAGATCGACGAGGCCTGGGCGCCGAAGATCGCGCGGGCGACGTCGACGATCGACTGCAGGAGCGCTCTGTGGCTCTCCGCCGACGGGAGCATTCCGGCTGCAACCGCCTCTTGATACCTGTTGCCCTCGGTCATTCCGTTCCTTCCGTGTTCGCGGCCGTCAGGTAGAGAACGCTCTTGAGCTGAAACGGCGTCAGGCCCGGATGCTTGGAGAGCACGAGCGCGGAGAGCCCGACGATGTGCGGGGCGGCGAAGCTGTTGCCGGTGCACCGAAGGGTGCCACCTCCGGCCCAGGCGACGTCGACGTCGATGCCTCGGGCGAAGAACTCGACCGGCGGCCTCGGGTTCGCGTACCACTCGTAGGAGTCCGTGCCCTCGTGGCTCCCGACCGAGATCACCGACGAGAAGCGCCATGGATAGCTCTCGACCGGCATGTTGTGAGCGGATGCGACGAGCACGGTCCCCTGGAAGTACGCGCTGTCTGCGAGCTCGTGGAGGATCTCGGCAAACCCTCGCTTCGTGGTCGAGAGGCTGAGGTTGACGATGTCGAAGCCGCGCTCGATCGCGTGGCGAAGCCCTCCCAGGATCAGCTCGCCACTGCCTGTGTTCCCCTCGCCGAGAACGCGGATGCTGTGCAGGCGGCAGTCGGGAGCGAGTGCTCGGACGATCCCCGCGCACGCCGTGCCGTGACCGCAGACGTCCCCGACCTCGTTCGGGACGATCGTCGTCTCGTCTCCCTCGATGTGAACCGCGACCGACGACTCCACTCCGCGGACGAGGGGATGATCGCCGTCGACTCCGCTGTCGAGGATGCAGACGTCGACGCCCGCTCCTGTCGCGTCTCCGATGGCCCAGTCGCGCGTCACGTGCTCTGGCCATTCGGCCGGGATCGCGATCGAGCCTGCTGCTTCCGCAGTGAGACTCCACGCGGGGAGGAGGCGTTCGCTCACTCGGACGCTCCGAGCGCCCGCGCCCGTGCCTGCGCCGCAGCAGCGGTGAGCCGGGCCGCGCTCTCCGAGTGGCCGTCGCCGGGAACGATCGCGAGGTTGATCTCCACGAGGTGCGTGGCCGCGCGGACGGCGGCTTCCGCGAGCGTCGCCGCTGCGGCCGCATCGGGTCTCACGCGAGGCTCGCCGTCGACCGCTGCGAGGGCCGCGATCTCGGCGACGTCGGCGGCGGCCTCCGCGATCTGGAGCGGCACCTCGGCCGCCCGAACGAGCGCCTTGCCGATCGCGAAGTCTCGCTGGTCACGATTCCCCGACGGATCGCGCATCGTGACGAGTACCTGCTCGAACGCGACGGCATCCTCGGCCCCGAGGGCCGTCAGGCGCACACGCAGAGCTCGTGCCTGGGCCGCGACGCCCGCTCCGTCCCTCCAGGAGCTCGAGCCGCGCCCCACCATCGCGACGAGCGCCGCCGCCATGGCCGCGGAGATCGCTGCCGCCGTCCCGCCGCACGGGGACGGAGCCGGCGCCTCGAGGGCATCCAGGAACGCGTCGATACTTCTCGTGCCGAGGGCTGCAACATCGGCCCGTGCTTTGCCTCCGGGTCGGCTCACTGCGAGAGGCGCTTGCGCAGGTGTTCGACGACCACGGGGCTCGGCTCGACCCCGGTAGCGCGGAGCGCAACCTCGAGGTCGGCCACGACCGATGCCCGGAAGGCAGCGTCTGCTTCGGCACGCGCGACGAGCGCGTCGAGCCGGGCGCGCGCCTGCGGAAGTTCCTGCGCCGCAGCCACCCAGCCGGCGGGAGCCGGGGGAAGCAGGCGGAGGAGCTCGCCGAGCTGCTCTTCGTTGAATGTCGTCATCCGATCACCTGACCAATGGACGTTGTGGACGCCGCGTTTCTTCCCTCGAGCTCGGATCGAAGATGCGCGAGGCAGCGCGAGATCCTGCTCGCGATCGTCCCGGCGGGGATGCCGAGGTCGGCTCCGATCGTGCGGTAGCTCTCGTCGCGGCAGAAGAATCGGTCGAGAACCTCCCGGCACTCCCCACTGAGTTGCGCGAGCCCGGCCCGCACCGTCATCGCGTCGTCCAGCGTTGCGATGACGTCGTCCGCGGCCAGTTCCTCCGGCTCCTCGATGAGCACGACCCGTCCGGACGCCCGCAAGAGGTCGAGGCAGCAGTTGCGCGTCAGCTGACCGATCCAGGGGCGGATTGAGTCATCGGCGCGAAGCGAGCCGAGGCGCTCGTACGTCCTCGCGAACACATCCTGGAAGACGTCCTCCGCGTCGTGCTCCGAGAGCCGGAACGCCTGTGTCGCAATCGCGGAGACGTAGCGTGAGAAGCGCTCCACGAGAGCGTTCCACGCAGCGGGGTCCCCGGCACGGCAGCCCGCCACGAGTTGGGCGTCGGACAACTCCACATCGCGGCCGGTCGCCACGGCCCCTAGCGCGACTGAGCGGTGCGCAGCATCCCGGCGAGGATCTCGAGCAGCTTCCACGCCAGCTCGGGGCGCTCTTCGACGAACGGCCTGAAGCTCCAGACGGGCAGTGCGTACGTCACCATGGGGCCCGTGGCGGTGACCGTCGCCGTACGGGCGGACTTGTCGACAAGCGCGACCTCGCCGAACGAGGCGCCGGGGCCGAGCGTCGCGACCTGCTTTCCCTGCACGGTCACCGAGGCTTCGCCGCTCGCGACGATGAAGAAGTTGAGCCCGCCTGAGCCTTCGGTCGCGATGGCGGCGCCCGTGTCGAAGTGACGCTCGACGAACTCGCGGGCGAGACGCTCCGCCGTCTTCTGATCGAGGTCGGCGAACAGAGGCACGGCACGAATGAGATCTACGGATGGCTGGGACATGCGGTGACCTTACAGATCCGAGGCTCCCGTGTCATCCGGGGCGCTCGTGTCATCCGGGCCGCCCGAGAGCTCCTCGATGCGGCCCTCTGCAGCGTCCAGCAACGCCGCGCAACGGCGGTGAAGCTCCTCGCCCCGCTGCCACAGGCCGATCGCCTCGTCCACCGCGACGTCGCCGCGCTCGAGCTTGCCGACGATCTCCTCGAGCTCGAGGGTCAGGGTCTCGAACGTTTCCTCGCCGCTCACGGGCGTACCTCCTCTACGCTCGCGGTGAGGTCGCCGGAAGCCAGCTCGATCTCGACGCGTTCGCCGTACGAGGTGGCGTTCGCGTTGCGGAGCGCGACGCCGTCGGCCCGAACGATCGCGTATCCGCGTGTGAGCGTCGCGTGCGGGGAGAGGGCCTGGAGCCGGGCCGCAGCGTGATCGAGCGACATGCGTCGACGTTCGAGCAGCACGAGCGGCGCGCTCGCGAGCCTGTCGCGGCTTCGCTGCAAGCGTTCTCGCTCGCGCCCGAGAACGCGTCGGACCGAACTGTCGAGGAGCGCTCGCTGGCGCCCGAGCGAGGCATGCAGCGCGGACAGGTCCGGGACGACGAGGCGCGCCGCTGCGGTCGGTGTCGAGGCGCGGACGTCGGCGGCGAGATCGCAGAGAGGCGTATCCTGCTCGTGCCCGACGGCCGACACGATCGGAACGGGGCACCCGGCGAAGGCGCGCACGACGGCCTCGTCGCTGAACGGCAGGAGATCCTCGAAGCTGCCACCGCCGCGCGCGACGATCATCACGTCGACCGCAGGATGTGCGGCGACCCGCGCGATCGCTGCTGCGATCGCGCGCGGCGCGCCCGCTCCCTGCACGCGGGTCTCCGCGATCACGATGTGGGCGGCCGGGTATCGCGCCTGCAGGCCCGTGACGACGTCGCCGCGGGCGGCGGCATCCGCCCCCGTGACGACGCCGACTGCGCGCGGGAAGGCCGGTAGTGCGCGCTTGCGCTCGGCGGCGAACAGGCCCTCGGAGGCGAGCGCGCGCTTGAGGCGCTCGATCGCCGCCAGGTGGTCGCCGATCCCGATCCGCTCGATCGTGACTGCACGGAAGTTGAGCGTGCCCTTGGCGGCGTACAGCTCGGCCTTGCCCTCGACGAGCACGCGCTCGCCGTCCGCGAGGGCGAGCTCGAGGCTGTCGAAGCGGCGGCGCTGGATCGTCGCGCTGAGGGAGGCGCCACTCGCCGGATCCCGGAGCGTGAAGAAGACGAACGCCCACGCGTCGTTTCGGCGGAGCTCGATCACCTCGCCCTCGACCCACAGCGTCGGGAGCCGGCGCAGGTAGATCCCGACGCCGTCGTTGAATGCGGAGACGCTGAAGACCTTGCGGTCGCCGTGGAACGTTGCCTCGACCTTCACCCCGCCAGAGTAGACGTGGCGGCCCCGTACGGAGCGCGTCCCCGTGCCCGGGCGAGAGCCGTCAGAGGAGGATCTGCGCGGCCGTGAGCGGCGTGCAGCCTTGCCGCAACAGGTCGGCGCAGGTGTGGAGATCCGCATCGCTCGCCGCGAGCTGCTCGGCGAGGGGCAGCGGGAATCCCGCCTCGATCAGCACGTGCAGGCGCCAGCTCTCGACCTTCGCCTGCTCGTTGCCCTGCTCGGTATCGGTTTCGGTGATCTCTGCCATCTGTGACCCGGGGATTCGTGATGGTTTAGACGATCCCTTCCGGAAATGGTTGGCGCCTCACTCGCGGCCGTCGAGCCGACGGGCGAGCTCGTCGCGCATGATCGCGTCGGCGGCCTGGTCGAGCTCGCGCCCGAGCCTCGTCGCGGCGTCCTCACGGATCTCGCGCATGCGCGCGTCGAAGGCGGTCGCCGCGATCTGGGCGTGTCGCTCGATCTCACGCTCCGTCACGCGCTCGAGGCGCTCGGTCTGCCGGCGCTCGAACTCGATCAACGTCAGCTCGAGCCGGGCTCTCGCATCCGTCTCCGCCTGCTCGATGCCCTCGGCGATCGTCGCCTCCCGGGCCCGGAGCCGCTCGGTGATCTCCTCGATCGACCGTCGCCGCTCGATCGTCTGCGATTCGAGCTCGTCGAGCGCATCGCCGACGGCCGAAGCGGCCGCACGCTCGAGCTCCTCGCGGAGCCGAAGCACGGCCCGGCGTTGCTCGTCGTTCGTCGAGCCGAGCTCGGCCGCGTCGTGCTCGATGCGCGCCTCGACGTCAGCGACTGCCTGTTGCTGCCTCTGGATCAGCGTGGCGAGCTGCGCCTCGATGTGCCGCTGCGAGCGCTCGAGGTCGTCGGCAACCCCGTGCAGCCGCTCGTCGAGGCGTCGTTCGACCTCCGAGAGCGTGTCCACCAGCGCCTCACCTGCCCGCCGTTCGCGCTCGGCGAACGTCGCTCGCCGCTCCTCGGCGACACGCCGCTCCTCGGCGGCCAGTTGCGAGATCGTGTCGGCACGCTCGCGTGCGAGAGTCCGCCGGATCTCCTCGGTGTGCGCCGCGGTCTCCTCTGCGACGGCCGCCGCCACCTGTGCCCGCGCATCCGCAACGAGCGTCGCCGTCGCGGTCGCACGAACGCGGGCCTTGCGCAGCGCGACCCACAGGACGAGCGCGAGGACGAGCGCGGCAGCCAGGCAGCCTGCGAGAATCCAGACGGTCACACCAGAACGCTATAGGCGAACCGTCACGAGCGCGGCCGCGATCAGAACGGTTGCGACGGTGAGAAGGCGCAGCGCACCCTCCGACGGCGCGATCAGGAGGTCTCGCGTCACAGCTTCGCGTGCGCCGCTCGTGAGCTCGATCTCGCCCGAGACGCCGACGACATCGCGGCGCACGCGCCTGACGGGAGTCGACAACCGCCGTTGCGCGAGCGAGAGAGCGGTCGCCCACCCACCTGCCACGAGAGCCACCGCACGCGGCTCTCCCTCGCACGCGACGTACCCGGTCACGACCGGGAATGCGCCCCACGCGACGGCGAACCAGATGTCCGAGTGGAATCGGCCTCCGAACAGCTCGAGGTTGTACGCGGGGACGAGGAACGCCCCGATCGCGGTCAGCGGCAGGATCCAGAGGCTGAAGCGGAGTGCCACGACGAGGCCGATCGCGCAGGCGGCGATCACCGAGGCGAGCGCCACAGCCACGAGCACCGAGGACGGGATCGCCGTGCCGAGCGGCCTGCCGGCCAGCTCGTCGAGGGCATGGGCGCCGATGCCCATCGCGAGGAAGAACGCGAGCACGGTGAGGCCAAGTCGTCCCCAGGCGACCTCGGCCACGAGGCAGCCGCCGACGACGACGTAGGAGAGATGCCAGGCGGTGTACGGCACGTGGAGAAGGGTCACGTAGTCACGCCAGCCACCGCGGCCGAGCGCGTAGAACGCCGGCCTCATCTGCGGATACCCCAGATCACGACCCCGCCACCGAGGCTCATTCGACGCGCCCGCACGTCCGTGATCCCGGCACCGCGCCAGAGCTCCAGCTGGCTCTCGAGCGGCCAGCGCTCGTAGAACTCGCGGATCGACGGGCCGAGGAAGCGACCCACGTCGTACCACGCCCGCGACACGACGCGACCCGCTGCCGGGAGCCCGACCCCGACGTAGAGATCCCACAGCGGCCGCCAGGCTCCCCGTGGGAGGCAGAACTCGAGATTCGCGATCGTGCCGCCGGGCCGGACGACGCGCGCAAGCTCGGCGAGCGTTGCGCCGGGGTCGTCGACGTAGCGCAGCAGGTACGTGAACGTGAGGTGGTCGAACGACGCATCGGGAAACGGGATCTCCGTCGCCGATGCCTGCACGAGGTCGACGGTGTCCCCGAATCGCTCCCGGGCGACGGCGAGCATGTCTGCGCTCTGGTCGAGCCCCGTGACGCGGTGGCCGGCAGCGAGGAGGCGCGCGGCGACGAGCCCGGTACCCGTCGCGACATCGAGCACCGACCCCCCGTCGTGGGGTACGCGATCCACCATCGTCCGACGCCAGCGCGGATCCTGCCCGAACGACAGCGTCGCCCCGACCCGGTCGTACGTGGGGCCGAGGGGAGCGAAGAGCGCGCGCGCGTGGTCACGTCGTTCGGACACGGGCCTACCCTGCCATGGATCTCTATCCTTGGGGGGTGACGCTGCTCGCCGATCTCGAGCGCATCGCCACGCTCGCGGAGAGGTTCGCGCCCACCGGCGGCGCGGTGAGCGCCGTCCTTCCGGCCGAGGCGACTCCGGGGCGGCGGTCGTATCTCTGCGCGTTCGAGACGTCGGAGGGCACGCGCTCCTGGCTCGTGCTCGACGACGCGGGGGCGGAGGTCGTCGACCGGCGCGACGTGAAGGACACCGTGTCGATCGCCGCCCTCTGCGAGATCGCGGAGGAGTCGGCCGTGGGCGGTGATCTCGATGAGCTTCTCTCGCAGCTCGTGGCGCTCCGTGTGACAGAGAACCCGGAGGGGATCGGCGAGGCCGAAGAGGCCGTCCGCGCGCTGCAGCAGACGATCGGCGTGCCGCCGCAACTCGCCTCGCCGGCGCGTCTCGACGAGATCGGCGCGGCCACCCGCCGGCTCGAGCTCGCGCTCGACCCGGCCGCTCCCTCGCCATTCACCGCGGCGCTGAAGGGCGCGCAGGGGACACTGGACGAGCTCCTCCAGGAGGTCGTCGGCGCCTACCGGGTCCCGCTCCCCTCGTGACACGTTGTCACGAGGGATCGGGCGGGCGCCTCCGCTACGCTCCGGGAATGGAGGGCGGCGGCTTCTTTCCGTTCGGCGGCGACCCGGAGGAGATCCTCCGGGGCCTGCGCGACTTCGCCGAGACGCAGTCCGAGAGCGTCAAGGAGGCGCAACGCGAGCAGTTCGCGACGCTCACACTGAGCACCGCGGTCGAGCTCACGGCCGCGGCACTGAAGCAGATGCAGCCGAGCGGCCCGCCGGAGGAGCAGGCGCGTGCGTTGCGTGAGGCGATGCGGATCCTCTTCCCCGAGGCGGTCGCGCTCGTCAGCGCGGCGCGCCAGGGATTCATGCGCGAGTCGTAGTCATGAGCCTGTTCGACCGCGCGGTCGCGACGGCCCTCCCCGCCGTCCCGCGCTCGCTCGTCCGTCGCGTCTCGGCGCCGTACATCGCGGGCCCGACGCTCGACGACGCTCGTCTCGTCGTCGGCGCGCTGAACGCGACCGGCAAGCGGGCAACCGTCGACGTCCTCGGTGAAGAGATCCACACGGCCGAGGAGGCACAGGCGATCGCGACCGCGTACGGCGACGTCCTCGCCGCGATCGCGGCCGACGGCCTCGACGCGAACGTCTCCGTCAAGCTGACCGGCCTCGGGCTCAAGCTCGATCTCGGGCTCTGCCGGTCGCTGGTCGAGGAGCTCGTGCGCGCCTCCGCGAGGCAGGGCGCGCGCGTGCGAATCGACATGGAGGACGCAAGCTGTGTCGACGACACGCTCGCGCTCTATCGCGCTCTGCGCGGCGACGGGCTCGACAACGTCGGCATCGTCCTCCAGGCATATCTCAAGCGGACGCTCGCCGATATCGGCGATCTCCGTGACCTCCGGCCGAGCGTCCGGCTCTGCAAGGGGATCTACGTCGAGCCGCGCGCGATCGCATTCCACGACTTCGACGTCGTGCGGCGCTCCTTTCTCGCGTGCCTCGACGAGTTGCTCGACGGAGGCTCGCGCGTTGCGATCGCGACGCACGACGAGCACCTCCTCGTCGAGTCGCTGGCCCGGGTCGAGCCGCTCCCGAAGGACGCCTACGAGTTCCAGATGCTGCTCGGCGTGCGCGAGGATCGCGCGACGGAGCTCGTTGATGCAGGCCACCCCGTTCGGGTCTACGTACCGTTCGGCCAACGGTGGTACGAGTACTCGCTCCGCCGCCTGCAGGAGAATCCGCGCATGGCGGGAGTCATCGCCAAGGCGACCGTCGGCCGCGTGCTCGGCCGGGTTACGCCGGGAGGCTGAAGCCGCCGTCGACGATCAGCGTCTGGCCGCGCACCATGTCGGCATCCGGTGAGGCGAGAAACGCGACGGCTCCCGCGAGATCGTCCGGCGTGACCATGCGCCCCGCTGCGTTGCTGGAGCCCATCTCGAGCATCTCCTCGCGGTTCGGGAAGTGGTCGAGAGCGCCTGTGTCGACGACTCCGCCCGAGACGGCGTTGACGCGGATGCCTGCCGGGCCGAGCTCGACGGCCAGGTAGCGGACGAGCGACTCGAGCGCAGCCTTCGACGTCCCGACGAGTGCGTAGTTCTCGAGGACACGGATCGAGCCGAGGCTCGAGAGCGCGACGATCGCCGAGCCGGCCGGCATCGCGGGTGCGATCACGCGGGTGAGCGTCAGGAACGCGCGGGCGTTGGCGTTGAGCGTCCAGTCCCAGTGCTTGTCCTCCGTCTCGAGCGCCGGGCGGATGACACCGGTCGCCGCGTTGTGGACGAAGACGTCGAGCGCTCCCAGTTCGGCGACCTGCTCGAGGACGCGGTCGGACGTGATGTTGCCGCGCACGAGCACGGGCTCGGCCCCGAGCGCCCGCAACTCGGCGGCCGTCTCTTCGGCAGCAGCGTCCGAGCGCAGGTAGCCGATTGCCACCCTCGTCGCGCCATCGCGCGCGAGCCGTAGTGCGATCGCCCTTCCGATGCCCCTCGAGCCGCCCGAGACGAAGGCAGACCGTCCCATCCGGCCGTCACTCACCCCGTGCGCGGAAGGGGCCGGGTGACCGGCGCCGACGAGGGAATCTCGTCCCAGCCGATCCTGGTGCGAGGCTCTTCGGGCGCGTCGTTCTCGGCCTTCGACGAGGCGTGCCCGAGATCGTCGAGCATCACGATCCTGGCCTCCCCGTAGCTGCGCACGGGATCTCCTTCCGGCAGCTCCGCGATCAGCTCGCGCACGCGCGCTCTGATCTGGAAGGCGAAATGAGGTGTGGCGGGGCCGACGAGGGCCTCGATGTCGTCGATCGTCGGGTCTGCCATCGCGCCGCGAAGCCTAACGATTAGCGTCACGGGGATGCGCCGGCCCAGACCCGTCGAGGTGATGTTGCTCTCTGCCATCGTGCTCTGGGCGCTGAATCTCACCGTCAGCCGGTACATCCTCACGCACGGCTTCCAGCCCCTCGCGTTCTCGACCGTGCGTTACGGCCTCGCCTCGCTCGTCTTCGTCGGAATCGCGCTCGCGGTCGAGCGCTCCTTGCGGATCGCCCGACAGGACCTCCTCGTCGTCGGGAGCGCAGCGGCGGTGCTGTTCCTCAACCAGATCGGGTTCGTCTACGCCCTCAAGACGACCTCGGCGTCCGTGATCGCGCTGATCCTCGCCGCTACGCCGATCTTCGCGGCACTCATCGGCCTCGCTCTCGGCACGGAGATTCTCCCGCGGCGGTTCTGGCTCGGTGCCGCGCTGTCGTTCGCGGGCGTCGGGCTCGTCGCCCTCGGCGCCGCCGGTCAGTTCGGCGCCGATGCCGCCGGGATCCTCTGGGGCATCATGACCGCGACGACGTGGGCGATCTACTCGGTGCTCATCACACCCCTGATGCAGCGCTACTCGGCCGTGCGGATCAGCGCCGTCGTGCTGCCGCTCTCGTGGATCGGGATCGCGATCATCGGCCTGCCGCAGACGCAATCGCAGGACTGGCAGCTGGGCTGGGAGGTCTGGGTGCTCCTCCTCTTCGCAACCCTCGGCCCGCTCGTCGTGACGAACATCCTCTGGTTCAAGTCCCTCGACATCATCGGCGCTTCGCGCGCGACGCTCGCGGCCAACCTGCAGCCGTTCCTCGCCGCGATCTTTGCCGTCGTGCTGCTCGGTGAGACGATGGACGTCGTGCAGGTAGCGGGCGGCATCCTGATCGGCATCGGCATCCTCGCGGCGCGGAGGCGGTCGCCCGTCTCGCCGGGCGAGTGAACCGCCCGCGACGAAGTACGCTGCGCGGATGAGTCCGCAGCGACGCGTCGCGCTCGTCTCGGTCGGCGCCGCCGTGGCGCTGATGGGAATCAAGCTCGCAACCGGTCTCGCGAGCGGCAGCCTCGGCCTCGTCTCCGAGGCGCTGCACTCGGGGACGGACCTCGTTGCTGCTCTACTCAGCTTCTTTGCGATCGGCATGGCGGGGAGGCCGGCCGATCACTCGCACCCGTACGGTCACGGCAAGGCGGAGCACCTGGCCGCGCTCGCCGAGGCGTTCGTGCTCATGCTCGTCAGCATCGCCGTCGCCGTGCTCGCGGCGGCGCGGCTCGCGGGCTGGATCGAGATCGACACGACGACCGCGTGGTGGGTGTTCGCCGCCATCGGCGTCGTGATCCTGATCGACTCGTCGCGCACGGTCGTGTCGATCCGGGCCGCGCGGCGGTACTCCAGCCCGGCGCTCGCGTCGAACGCGCTCCACTTCGGCAGCGACCTCGTCGGGACGATCGCCGTCCTGGCCGGGCTGCTCGCGGTACGCGCGGGCTGGCAGGCGGGCGACTCGCTCGCGGCGCTCTTCGTCGCCTTCCTCGTCGTCGTCGCAGCCGCGCGGCTCATCCGTCGCAACGTCGACGTCTTGATGGACCGCGCTCCCGAGGACTCCGTCCGGGCAGCGCGTGGCGCGATCGCGGCCATCGATCCGCCGGTCGAGGTGCGGCGGCTCCGGCTCCGCGAGGCCGCAGGAAGAACGTTCACCGACGTCGTGATCGGCGTCTCGCCGGGGGCCGCGGTGGGTCAGGGGCACGCGGTCGCGGACAGGGTCGAGGCGGCCGTGCAGGATGCTCTCCCCGGAGGCGATGTCGTCGTGCACGTCGAGCCCACCGGTGAGGAGGTCCTGCTCCGCGAACGGGTCCGGGAAGCGGCGATGTCGGTCGCCCGCGTGCGCGAGATCCACAACCTGTCCGTCATCGAGCTTCCGGACGGCGTCCACGTGTCGCTTCACCTGAAGCTACCCGGCGAGCTCCCACTCGACCAGGCGCACGCGCTCGCCGAGCAGGTCGAGCGGGCGATCGTGGACGGCGTCGATGAGGTGATCGACGTGCAGAGCCATCTCGAGCCGCTCGCCGAGACGGCGGCCGGGCATGAGGCCGACGACGATCCGGCCGGCATCGAGCGGATTGTCGCGGGCATGACGGGCTCGCCCCCACGGTCGGTTCGGTTCCTCCACACCGACGAGGGACTGATCGTCTTCCTCACGCTCGGGCTCGATCCGGTGGGGAGCCTCGCGAGCGCCCACGAGACGGCATCTCGCGTGGAGCAGCGGGTGCGGGCGGCGATGCCGGGCGTGGCCGACGTGATCGTCCACACCGAGCCGTGACGGCGCCCGCAACAGGTTGAATGGGCACGTGCGCCTCTGCATGTTCCACCCGAACGACAACCCGCTCGACCGCGGCTGGGTCGGCCGCGTCGACGGCGATCGCGTGCTCCACCTCGCGGCGCAGACGCTGCAGTCGTTCTTTCTCGGCGGCGGCGGCGCTCGGGAGCACGCCGAGTACGCGCTGGCCGACGTGACCGTGCTCGTCCCCGTGCAGTACCCGCCGACCGTGCGGATCTTCTCGGAGCACGGCGCGTTTGGCTTCGCCAATGCGACGGCGGTCGTCGGCACCGGCGTGCCGGTCGCCGGGGCGGGCCTGGCGGCGCGCGCGAGAATCGCGGCCGTGATCGGTGCGGGTGGTTCGGTCGGCGGCTACTCGGGACTGGTCGAGTGGCACGACCCGAGCGAGCAACCGGCGGCAAAGCGGTCCGATTTCGGGATCGTGCTCGGCCCCGTGGTCGTGACGCCCGATGAGATCGATCCGACGGCGTCCACCTGCCGGTTCGTCGCCGGCGATCGGCAGGAAGAGGCTGCCCCTGGCCCGTTCGCCTGGGCCGACGCGATCGCCCTTGCCGCCCGGCGCACGGCGCTCAGGCCGGGCGATGTGATTGCCGGTCCTGCCGTCGTCACGCTCACCGGCGTCGATGCCGGGGCCACGCTCGAGGTCGACGGCATCGGCACGCTTTCCTGCCCCCTCGCCTGATGCGCCTCGTTCTCGACTGGGACGGGACCGTGACCGAGAGGGACACCCTCCACATGGCGATCGAGCGGTTCGGCGATCTCGACGTCTTCCGCGCGCTCGAGGCCCGGATCGGGCGAGAGCTGACGTTGAACGAGGTGATCGAGATCGAGATGGCCACGATCACGGCACCGTTCGACGAGGTGATGGGCTGGTTGCTCGAGACGGTGACGATCCGCCCGGGATTTGCCGAGCTCGTCGCGGAGCATCGGCCGCTCATCATCTCGGCCGGTTTCCGCGACCTGATCCTCCCGGTCCTCGAGCGGGAGGGAGTCGCGGCCGATGTCGTCGCCAACACGATCGAGCCTGCCGCGTCGGGGTGGCGGTCGGTGTTCCTCGAGCGGGAGACGTGTGCCGTCTGCGGTGAGCCGTGCAAGCGCGTGGCGCTCGCGGGCGGCGGCCCGTTCGCGTACGTGGGCGACGGTGTCTCCGACCGCTGCGTGTCGCTCGCCGCCGATCGCGTCTTCGCGCGAGCCGGCCTCGCCCGCTGGCTCGCCGACGGCAGCACGGCCTTCGAGCCGTTCGACGACCTGCACGATGTCCGGCGTTCGCTCGCCTCGCGGTCTGCGGCGTGATCCCGCCGATCGCCCCGATGCGCCTCGTCGCACTTCCGGAGCCGTACGACTTCGAGGCGTCGACCGAGCGGTTCCGCACGTACGGCCGTGATCTCGCGAACGTCTGGCACGAGGGAGGCCTCCATCGCGTGATCGCCGGCCGGGAGGTGCGCGTCGAGGCTGCTCCCCGCGGGGTGAAGATCGACCCGGGTGACGACCGGCTCGTTCCCACGATCTCGTGGCTCCTCGGTGCTCCGCTCGATCTCGACGGGTTCTGGACATGGGCGGCCGACGACCCGGTGCTGGCAGTGCTCCGCGAGCCGCTCAGCGGTTACCGGCCACCGCTCGTCGCGGATCGGTGGGAGATGCTCGTCACGTCGATCACCGCCCAGCAGGTGTCGCTGCATTCGGCGTTCGCCGTCCGCTCGCGCCTGATCGAGCGGTTCGGGGCGAGGGTGGAAGAGGCGTGGTCGTTTCCGACCCGCGAGCGGCTTGCGGCGGCGAGCGTCGCGGAGATCCGTGCCGTCGGCTTCTCGACGAGGAAGGCCGAGTACATCGTCGGTCTCGCCGGCGGAGACCTCGACCTCGACGGGCTCGACGCGATGACCGACGACCGGGTCGTGGAGGCGATCACCGCGGAGCGGGGGCTCGGCCGCTGGAGCGCGGACTGGTTTCTCGCCCGCGCGCTCGGGCGGCCGGACGCGTGGCCTGCCGGCGACCTCGCCGTGCGCAAGGCGGTCTCGTTCTTCTACGGTGCAGGGAGAGATCTCGACGAGACGGAGGTGCGGAACGTGGGAGAGCGGTTCGGTTCCTGGCGCAACATCGCCTGTCACATGCTGCTCGCCGGCGCACGGGTGCACGGGTGAACGTTCGGGCGGCGACGCTCGCCGACCTCGACGGTATCGAGATGCTCTGGAGGGCCTTCGCGGCGGAGGTGCCGCCGCCCGCGCACGAGGACGTCGACCCCGCGACGGAGCTCGCCGAGGTTCGCGCGATCGTGGAGTCTGGGCTCGCATGGATCGCGGAACGGAACGGCGATGCCGTCGGAATGGTGCTGGCGCGCCGGCGCGGCTCCCGCGTGGGGCGGATCACCGACCTCTACGTCGTCCCGGCCGAGCGTCGTGCCGGCGTGGCCGACGCGCTGGTCGAGGCCGTCGCCGCCCGGTTCGCCGAGAACGGCGTCGAGACGATCGACCTCGAGGTGATGGCGTCCAACGCGCCCGCGCGTGCCGTGTACGAGCACTGGGGGTTCAGGGACGAGGTCATCGTGCTCGCGGCACCCGTCGCCACGTTGCTCGAGCGCCTCGGAGGCAATGCAGGCGCTCCCTCCTTCGGCTCGATCCACGTGCAGACGGACGCGGCCGACGGGATCGTGAAGGCGATCGAGATGTTCGTTCCCCGTCTGCCCGGGAGGTCGACGGGATCGATCGTGACCCAACCCCGCGGTGGGTACGTCACCGTCTACGACGACGTCTGTGACCGTGACCCGGCGATGCTGCGCCGGCTCGCCAAGGAGATCTCGGCCCGCACGGGGCTCGTCGTGATCGCAGTCGGGGTCGAGCAGGAGGCGCTCGTCCGCATGATCCTGTTCGACCGGGGAGGAATCGTCGACGAGTACGCGTCCGTTCCCGAGTTCCACGGGCCCCTGCCCCCCGGCGAGGTGGTCGCCCTGAATGCGAACCCCGTCGTCGTCGAGCGCTACACCGGCGCATCGCAGGCGGCGGTCAGGGCGGCGACGCCCGTAGCGCGCGTTCCGTCCGACCTCCCGCCGGCAGCCGAGCTGCTCGCCGGCCTCACTGCCGTTCTCGGCCTCACCGGCGCCGACCACGGTTGGAGCGACGCCCCGGCAGACGATCTCGCGACCAGGATCGATCGCTGATGGCGGCCCTCCGGTTGATCGATGCGCCACGCTGCCCCTACTGCGCGCGCGTTCGGATCGCGCTCGCCGAGAAGAGCGTCGCGTACGAGACGGTCGTGATCGACCTCGCCGACCGCCCTGCCTGGGTGTACGAGCTCAATCCGATCGGCAAGGTGCCGGTCCTCGAGTCGGCCGGCTGGGTGCTGCCGGAGTCGGCCGTGATCAACGAGTACCTCGAGGAGCGGTTTCCGGAGCCGCCGCTCCTTCCCGCGGGCGCGGAGGAGCGTGCCGCAGCCCGGCTCCTCGCGTTCCGGCACGACGATTTCACGGGGCCGTACTACGCGCTGCGCCGCGGGGAGCAAGGCGCGGACGTCGCGTTCGCGGCCGAGCTCGCCGGCCTCGACTCCCTGCTCGCGACGGTGCCGTACCTCACCGGCTCCGCATTCGGTCTCGCCGATATCTCGTACGTCCCGTGGGTGATCAGGGCGCGTGATCTCCTCGGCATCTCGCTCGAGCCGTTCGCGGCGCTCGCCGACTGGCTCGCGCGGCTCTCGGAGCGACCGTCGGTCCGGGCCGAGCTCGATGTGGTCGCAGCACTGTGACCGACATGACACGCGACGAGCTCGTCAGGCGACTCGGGGAGGAGGGCCTGATCCTGCTCGACGTTCGTACGGCAGCGGAGTACGTGGGCACGGCCGGGTATCAGTGCGACGCGCGCCAGGGGCACGTTCCCGGAGCGCGTCACGTCGACCTCCAGGAGTTGCTGGCCGCAGGCGGCGCGGACGGGATCCGCGCCCTCGTCGGTGCCGCCGAGGGCGCGGAGGTCATCGCGTACTGCCACTCGGGCGGCCGCTCGGCCGTCGCCACTCAGGCTCTCGGAGCTGCGGGCTACGCCGCGCGCAACTACGTCGGCTCGTGGCACGAGTGGTCGGCCGACGAGACGCTTCCGATCGAAGAGGGTCAGCCGGCGGCGTAGTCGAGGAACGCGCCGCAGAGGCGGCGGCCTTGCTCGTTCCAGGTACCGAGTTTCGCGTCGGTCTCACGTCTGATCAGGTAGGGATCGGGGATCTCCTTCACGCCCTCGACGAACCAGCTGTCGAGCATGTGCCGCGTCACCTCGGGGTGAAACTGGACGCCCCACGTTCGCTCGCCGAGCCGGTAGCCCTGGAGAGCGGCGTCGTTCTCCGCGAGCAGCACGGCTCCCGCCGGGAGTGCGAACCCGTAGTAATGCCACTGGAATGCGTCGATGCGCTCCGGGAGAACGCCGAGGACGGGGTCGTCGCGGCCCACGTCGTTGACGGTGACCACGTGCCAGCCCACCTCGGGCTTTGGAATGGGGCCGACCTGCGCCCCCATCGCGCGGGCGACCAGTTGGGCTCCGAGACAGGCGCCGAAGAGCGGCACCTCACGGCCGACCGCCTCGCGGATGAACGCGGCCTCCTCCGCGAGCCAGGGATGCTCGGCGTCCTGGTCGGGGTGCATCGCCCCGCCGAAGACCATGATCGCGTCGTAGCCGGCAGGCGCGTCCGGCCCGGGGCCACCGGCGACCGTGACCCACCGCTCGAGCCGGTCGCCACGCTGCTCGACGACGTGCTCGAACAGGCCGCCGCCGCCCGTCGAGGTCGGCTCGTGGACGACGGAGAGGACGCGCATCGCGGGAGCGTAGCGCGTGCGATTCAGAACAACGTCATCTCGGCGGGCGGCAGGTCGATCCCACCGGTCGCCTCGAGCCCGGCGTCGTCGAGCAGGCCCCGGAAGATGACGGCGCTCCTCGGCGCGAAGTCGTCGCGGTTGTTGTTGAACAGCGCGTAGACCTCGTCGGCCTGCTCGGCGAGGACGCGCGTCGGCTCGACCCACTCCGCGAGCTCGTCGGGCGCGTACATCCAGTCGAATCGGTCGGCGGCGCTCCCGCCGCGGATGTTCCACGTCTGTGCGTTGCGCCCGTGGAAGCGGATCACGGAGACGGCGTGTGTCGCCGCTGCGACGCGGGGCGCGACGTTCGTCGCCCGAGTCAGCGGGGCATCGACCGAGACGTATGCGAGCCCGTTGTCTTCGAGGAAGCCGAGCGTGTCCGAGCGCTCGTCCGGGTCCATCCAGGAGCGGTGACGGAACTCGATCAGCGGCACGAGCGGCTCGAGCCGCTCGCGTGCCCGAGCGAGCTCGTCCTTCGCCTCCTTCGACTTCACGAACCGCGGGTGGTACTGGAGCAGCACGCCGCGGAGCTTCCCCGACAGCTCGAGCGGCTCGAGCGCACCGCGGAAGGCCTCGAACGACGCGTTGCTCGGCTCCCCTTCGTGGCACGTCATCGCGGCGCTCGCCTTGACGTGGAAGGTGAAGTGATCGGGGGTGCGCTCGACCCAGCGCCGCGTCACGTCCGGGTCGGGGAGCGCATAGTAGGGGGAGTCGACCTCCACCACGTCGAACCGCTCGGCGTAGTAGCGCAGCCGGGCGGCGGCCGTCGACACGCCGCGCGGATACCAGGCCTTGAGGAGCCCCTCATCGGCCCAGCTACACGTTCCGAGGCGCACGGTGGCAGGCATGGCGAGACGATAGAGCACAGGCCTCGGGTCACCTGGCCGCCAGTCCAGCGGCGGGCGCGTCTAGACTCCTCCGCGTGGATGCCCGCCCGATCGGCGTGTTCGACTCCGGTGTCGGTGGCCTCACCGTCCTCCACGAGTGCCTCGTCACGCTGCCACACGAGGACTTTGTCTACCTCGGTGACGGCGCCCGGCTGCCGTACGGCCCGCGGCCGCTCGGCGAGATCCGGCGCTACGCCTCCGAGATCGGCCGCTTCCTCGAGGCACAGGGCGTCAAGCTCGTCGTCGCCGCCTGCAACTCGGCCACCGCTGCTGCACTGCCGGACCTCCAGGTCGCCCTTGCCGTCCCGGTGATCGGCGTGATCCAGCCCGAGGCACACGCGGCCGTGCGCGCCACCCGCAATCGCCGCGTCGGGCTCCTCGCGACCGAGGCCACCGTCGCGAGCGGCCGCTACGAGGCGCTGATCCGAACGCTCGACGCGGGCGTGACCGTCGTCCCGGTTGCGTGCCCGAAGCTCGTGCCGCTGATCGAAGGTGACGACCCGTTCGGTGAGGCGACGGTGGAGGCGGTGCGCGAGGCCGCCACACCGCTAAAGGAGGCCCGTGTCGACACCGTTGTCCTCGGCTGCACGCACTATCCGCTGATCCGCCCGATCCTGCAACGCGTCTTCGGGCGGGACGTGCAACTGATCTTCTCCGCCGACGAGACCGCGCACGAGGTGTCGGAGACGCTCGCGCGAAAGGCGATTGAGAACGATCCCACGCGCGAGGGCGCGTATCGCTTTCTGACGACCGGCGACACGGCCGCGTTCAGGGCCATGGGGAGCCGGTTCCTGCAGCTCCCGATCGCCGATGTCGAGCAGGTGCGGATCGCCGATCTGGAGGTCGTCGCCGCATGAGGCACGACGGCCGCCGGGCCGACGAGCTGCGAACGCTCGACGTCCTGCCCGACTTCCTCGAGCAGCCGCACGGCTGCGTCCTCTGGTCGCAGGGCAAGACGCGGGTGCTCTGCACCGCCACCGTGGAGGAGGACATCCCGCGCTGGCTTCGCGGCAAGGGCCGCGGCTGGATGACGGCCGAGTACTCGCTGCTGCCGGCCTCGACGGGCGACCGCACGCAACGCGGCGTCTCCCGCGGAAGGCCGGATGGGCGAACGGTCGAGATCCAGCGGTTGATCGGCCGTGCGCTTCGCTCGGTGTGCGACTTCGAGGCGCTCGGCGAGCGCACGCTCTGGCTCGACTGCGACGTCCTGCAGGCGGACGGTGGCACGCGATGCGCAGCGATCACGGGCGCCTACGTCGCCGCGTATCGTGCGCTCGACCGGATGGGCCTCTCGAAGGCGCTGCCGCATTCGGTCGCCGCAGTGTCCGTCGGCGTCGTCGACGGCGTCGCGGTGCTCGATCTCGACTACCCGGAGGACTCCCAGGCCGACACGGACATGAACGTTGTGATGACGGCCGACGGACGTCTCGTCGAGGTGCAGGCGACGGCGGAGCAGGAGCCCTTCACGCGTGACGAGCTCGACGAGCTTCTCGATCTGGCGGCAGGCGGGATCGAGGAGCTCGCCCTCGCGCAGCGCACAGCCGCGGAGGCACCCCGCGAGTGAGAGCGCGCCTCGCGAGTGGGAACAGGCACAAGCTCGACGAGTTCCGCCGCGCGCTCACCGACTGGAAGATCGAGCTCGTCGAAGCGCAGGCGTTTCCCCCCGAGGCGGGGACGACGTACGCCGAGAACGCCCGCGGCAAGGCCGCGTTCGGCCGCCGGTTCTCACCAGACGACGTCTGGGTGATCGGGGAGGACTCCGGGATCGAGGCGGTGGGGCTCGGAGGTCGGCCCGGTCTCGAGTCCGCTCGCTGGGCCGATGACGGGGTCGCACGCCTTCTCGCCGAGCTCGCCGGCGTCGAGGACCGACGGGCGCGCTACGTGTGCACGATTGTCGCCATCGGACCGGGTGGAAGGGAGATCGTCGTCGAAGGGCGGCTCGAGGGTGCCGTTGCGGCGACCGGCAGCGGCGACGAGGGGTTCGGCTACGACCCGATCTTCGTGCCCGACGGTGAGCGGCGGACCGTCGCCGAGCTCGGCGACGCGTGGAAGGCGGTCAATTCGCATCGCGCCCGCGCGACGCGCGCCCTCGCGTCGGCGCTTCGCGCCCCGGAGTAGCGCCCGCCCGATCGATCCCTCGGCCCTCTATCTGCCGATCGCTCCATACCCGTCGTCTGGTAGCGTCGATGCGCGATGACGCCGAACGAGGCACTGGCCGAGCTTCTCGAACTCTCCGCCCAGGTCCGCGACGTCGCGATCCTCGGTGAATCCGGCTTCGTCCTCGCGAGCACGGGCGCGGCAGAGCGGGGCGAGCAGCTCGCGCGTATCGCGGGAGACCTCGTCGCTGCCGCCGGCGACGTGCGATCCGGCCTGCCGATCTCGCGTATCGAGGTCAGCGGCAACGGCGCGCATGTCTTTCTCGTCCGCGAGGGCGGGCGGGCGGCAATCGCCACCACGACCCCTGACTCGATCGCGGGCCTCGTGATCTACGACCTGCGGACGATGCTCGGTCGGATCGAGCCCGAGCCGACGAAGACCCGGTCGCGCAGGAAGAAGGCGGCCGACGATGCGTAGGTTCCTCTTCCTCGCCGTGATCGGCGCGGTCGCGTGGTGGTTCCTCACGCGGCGAGGGGCGTCGAGCCCGGACCGTGCGACGATCGGCTACGAGGATGGCTCGTCCGTGACGCTCGACGCCGGATCCCCGGAGCTCGAGCGGCTTCTGGCGATCGCCGCCGAGGCCGCCGGTCCGTGATCGACGACCTCGGTCGCCTTCTCGTCCAGCACGCGCTTCTCGAGGGGGACTTCCTCCTCCGGTCCGGCAAGCGGTCGACCTGGTACCTCGACAAGTATCGCTTCGAGACGCGACCGGACCTGCTTCGGGCGCTCGGAGAGCGACTCGCCGAGACTGCGTCGGAGGCCGAGCCGGACGCGGTCCGGCTCGCCGGACCGGCTCTCGGAGCCGTTGCGCTGGCCGCTTCGGCCTCGATGGCGTCCGAACTGCCCTTCATCATTGTCCGCAATGAGACGAAGGAATACGGCACGGCAAATCGGATCGAGGGCCCGTTCGACGAGGGGGACGTCGTGTGCCTTCTCGAAGACGTCGTCACATCGGGCGGCGCTCTCGCCGAGTCGGTGTCTGCACTCCGAGACGCAGGGCTCGTTGTCCGGAACGCCGTGTGCGTCGTGGACCGTGAGGAAGGTGGGGCGGATGCCCTCGCACGGATGGGGGTGCGGCTTCGCTGCCTCTACCACGCGAGCGATCTCCTCACCGGGCGAGCGCCTGCCTGATGACCTCTCGCGCCCCGGCAGATCGAGCACGTGCAGCGGGGGCGCAAACCCGCAGAGTTGAGCCGAAATCGTCGGAGTGTTAAGGTCTCCGGCGGTCCCAACAACGACCGTCTAGTAGGAGGAGTGGTAGTGACCAAGCAGGAGTTCATAGACGCAGTAGCCGGGAAGACCGGCTCGTCCAAGCGCGAGGCAGGCGAGGCAGTCGAGGCGTTCCTCAGCACCGTCGAGGAGGCGCTCAAGGCCGGCGACACCGTGACCTTCACCGGTTTCGGCAAGTTCCACACGACGCACCGGGCGGCGCGGATGGGCGTCAACCCGCGGAACCCGAGCGAGAAGGTCCAGATCAAGGCTGCGACCGTGCCGAAGTTCTCGGCCGGCTCCGTGCTGAAGAAGGCCGTCAACTAGGGCGACCTCCTCCGAGGACGAGAGACGAGGGCCCACTCCCCCTGGGCCCTCTCTTTTGTCCTTGGCGGCGAACGTATGTTCGTCTAGGGTGTGGCGAATGCAGTTGTCGTTCGATGCGGCCGATCGCCTGGTGGAGCTCGTGCAGGCCGCCCGGGGGCCGGTTCCCGCGTCCGAGGCCGCGCAGTCGCTGTTCGCTCTCGCCTCGGCGCCGACCGCGATCGCACGCTCGCTCCTCGACGAGGTCGTCACCGGCGACGCCCGCCTCGTCTGGCGTGGCGCCGCCGTCGGGCTAGCCGACGCGCCCGGGGCGACGGCGCTGCTCGAGTCGGCCACCTTCGTGGTCTTCGATCTCGAGACGACCGGCCTCTCACCCGCGCGCTCGCGCATCGTCGAGATCGGAGCGCAGCGGATCGAGTGCCTCACTCTCGGCGCGACGTTCGAGACGCTCGTCGATCCGGGAGTGCAACTGCCGCTCGCAATCACCAATCTCACGGGGATCGGCCGTGAGGACGTTCGGGGAGCGCCCGTTGCGGACCTTGCAGTGCGACGCTTTCTCACCTTCGCCGGCGATGCGGTTCTCGTCGCGCACAACGCGCGGTTCGACATGGGCTTCCTCGACCGCGCGGTCGAGCGCCTCACCGGGCGGCGTGTCGCAGCGCCTGTCGTCGACACGGTCTGGCTGTCGCGCCGACTCCTCGGCGGCAGGACGACGCGCTTCGGCCTGCAGCCGCTCGCGCACTTCTTCGGAACGTCCGCGACACCGTGCCACCGCGCGCTCGCCGATGCCTCTGCGACGGCCGAGATCCTGATCGCGCTGATCGGGCTCGCGCAGGAGCGCGGCGCCGAGACGGTCGCGGATCTCGTTGAGCTTTCGGCACCGAGGGCGCGGCGACTCCACGCCAAGCGCTCGCTCGTCGCCCGTGCGCCGGCGACACCGGGGACGTACGTCTTCCGCGATGCCCGAGGCCAGGCGCTCTACGTCGGGAAGGCTCGCGACCTCCGCGCACGGCTGCGCTCGTACTTCTCCGGTAGTCGTCAACGGCCGGCGGTAGAGGCGGCTCTCGGGGCGCTCGAGCGTGTCGACTGGCACCTGACCGGAAGCGAGCTCGAGGCGGCACTCGACGAGCTCAGGCTGCTTCGCGAGTTGCGCCCGCCCGCGAACGCTCGTGGCACCCGGCCCGACCGGCATGTCTATCTCCGCCGACGCGGCGTCACCTGGACGTGCGTGAGCGAGCCGACCGCTCACGGGCCGGTCAGCGGGCGCGGGATCGCGCGACGGGCCGCTCAGGCGCTCGCCGGCTACGACGGCGACGATCCACGAGCTGCACTCCCGGAGCTCCGTCTCCGCCTGCGGCGCCTCGCGGTCGACCTTCGCTTCGAGGACGCTGCCCGCCTGCGCGATCGGATCGCAGCGCTCGAGGAGGTCGTCGCCAGGATCGACCAGGTACGCGAGGCACAGGCACTGCGCGCCTGCCTGGTCGTGCCCGCGCTCGAGCAGGGCATGGTGCGCGGTGTCTTCGTCGCCGGAGGTGTCGTCGCGCGACGAACGATCCCGCGAGGGGGTGGTGGCTCGATCGAGATCGACGCGGGCCTGGCGGAAGTTCGTCGCGACCCGACGGCCTCGCTCGCCGCGACCTCGACCGACGAGCTTCTGCTGATCGCGTCGTTCATTCGTCGCCCGCCGCCCGAGCTGCACGTCGTCGCTCTCGATCGCGATGCGATCCAGCGCGTCGCCAACGGGGTAGCCTTGGCTGCATGAGCGCACACGGCGGAGCGAGGGAGTCGACCGTCGCCCCGTTCTCCGATCGGGTCGCCGCGGCGGTCGAGCGCAAGCGCACGCAGCTCGTCGTCGGGCTCGACCCGCGCGTCGATCTTCTCCCCGTCGAGCTTCGCGGCGAGGCGGGCCGCGGCCGCGTGGCGGCTGCGGCCGCGGTGGAGCGATTCTGCAAGGGGATCATCGACGCCGTCGGACCGTACGCCGTGGCGGTGAAGCCCCAGGTCGCGTTCTTCGAGGAGCTCGGCGGCGACGGGTGGCTCGCGCTCGAGAGCGTGTCGCGCTACGCGACCGACGCGGGGTTGCTCGTGATCGCGGACGCCAAGCGCGGTGATATCGGCTCGACTGCCCGTGCGTACGCTGCCGCATTTCTCGAGCCACGCGGCGCGGAGCCTCCGCTCGCGGACGCGCTCACCGTGAATCCCTATCTCGGCACCGACTCCGTCGACCCCTATCTCGCTGCCTGCCGACGGCACGGCGCGGGCATCTTCTGCCTCGTTCGTACCTCGAACGCCGGTGCGCGCGATCTCCAGGACGCCGTCCTCTCCGACGGAGCCCCGGTCTGGCGCCACGTGGCCGGGCTCGTCGCGGAGTGGGGGGCCGATCTCGTCGGTGAGCGCGGGATGTCGAGCGTCGGCGCCGTGGTCGGTGCCACGGCGCCACGGCTCATCGGTGATGCGCGCCGGGCCATGCCGCAGCAGATCATTCTGCTGCCCGGCGTCGGCGCGCAGGGGGCGACACCCGCCGACGTCGCCCGTGCGTTCACGAGCGGGCCGGCGAGCGCACTCGTCAACGCCTCCCGCTCGGTCATCTTCGCCTACCGCAATACCGAGGACGACTGGCGAGCGGCGGCCGGGGCCGAAGCCGCGCGGCTCTCCGCCGAGATCTGGGCCGCCGCGGGCTGGTAACCCTCGACTAGATTCCGGGAGATGCGCCGCGGATCCTCCGTCCTTGCGGTCGTCGCGCTCGCGGCGTGCGCGGCCGCCGCCGCATTCGCGGCGCCGCCGCCGGTCGCCGCGCCTGCCTACATCGTTCGTGGCGGCCCCGACGGGGAGACCCTGGCCGCCCGGGCGCCGGACGTCCCGCGTGCGCCCGCAAGCATCACGAAGCTGATGACCGTCCTCGTCGCGCTCGAGAACGCGTCGCTCGACGACATCGTCACGATTCCCCCACAGGCGGCGTCCGTCGGCGAGTCGTCCGTGGCACTCCGCGCGGGCGAGCGGCTGACCGTCGGCGATCTCGTGATCGCCGCACTCGTCCCGAGTGCGAACGATGCGGCCACCGCGCTCGCGCTCCATGTCGGCCGCGGCTCGCTGCCTCGGTTCCTGGAGCTGATGAACGCGAAGGCGAAGGAGCTCGGCCTCACGAGTACGCACTTCGCGAACCCCCATGGTCTCGACGAGGCCGGGCACGTCTCGAGTGCGCGCGACGTCACGATGCTGCTGGCTGCGGCGCTTCGGAACCCGTTCATCCGCACCTGGTCGGCGAGATCGACGGCGACGATCGCGGGCGACCGGACGCTCACCTCCACCGACAGCCTGATCGGGACGCTCCCCCTCGTCGGGGCGAAGACGGGTCACACGAACGACGCCGGGTGGTCACAGGTCGCTGCGGTCCAGCGGAACGGCGTCCGGATCACCGGCGCGCTCCTCGGCGCGGCGACGGAGCAGCAGCGGAACGCAGAGCTCGCAGCGCTTCTCACCTGGGGCCTCGCTCAGTACCAGCGGGTCGTCGTGACCGGCGACCACGTCTACGGCCACGCCGAGGTCGGCTACGGGCTCGACCCCGTTCCCCTCGTCGCCGCAAGGGACGTCGTCCGCAGCGTGCACCTGGGACGCCCCCTCGTCGAGCGTGTCGTCGTACGCTCGGCGCTGGCGCTCCCGGTGAAAAAGGGCCAACGCGTTGGCGAGGTCAGGGTGCTCTCGGACGGTAGGCTGATCGCACGCACGCCCCTCGTCGCCGCCACCTCGATCCCCGCGGTCGGGGTCGTCGGCAAGGCCGAGTGGTATGCCCGCCGCACGATGCACCACCTGTTCGGGCTCGTCTCGTAGCTCCGTCGTCAGAAGGCACTCGTCTTGTAGGAAGGGGCCACAGTGATCATCACCGTCACCCTCAACGCAGCGCTCGACCGGTCGCTCAGCGTGCCGATCTTCAAGCCCGGGCACCGGCATCGCTCGAGCGAGGTGCTGGTTCTCGCCGGGGGCAAGGGCATCAATGTCGCGCGGGCGTTGAAGCGCCTCGATGTCCCGGTCGTCGCCACCGGGCTCGCCGGCGGGCGGACAGGCACGCGGATCGTGGAGGAGCTGACCGAGGAGGCGATCCTCAACGACTTCGTGCGTATCCGGGACGAGTCGCGTACCTCGACGGCCGTCGTCGACCCGACCGCGGGCACCTACACCGAGATCAACGAGTGGGGGCCGAAGGTGTCGGAGGACGAGCTCGCGATCCTGCTCGACAAGCTGCGCTACCTGTCGCGTGGCGCGGCCGCCGTCGTCTTCGCGGGGTCGCTCCCACGCGGGGTCGACGAGAGCTTCTACGCCGACGCGGTACGCGAGATGGCGCGTCTCGGCACGCCCGTCGTCCTCGACGCAGAGGGAGAGCCCCTGCGACGCGGGATCGAGGCCGAGCCATGGCTCGTCTCGCCGAACCAGCATGAAGCGGAGCAGCTCGTCGGCCAGGAGCTCGAGGACGACGACGACTTCGTGATGGCACTCGACACGATCGCGGACATGGGCGCCCGCAACGTCCAGATCACCATGGACCGGGGCTGCTTCGCGCTCGTTCGGGAGGAGCGCCAGGTGCGGCGCTACCACGTTCGCGCGCCGCAGCTCGAGCCCGTGTCGGCGGTCGGCGCGGGCGACGTCTTTCTCGCCCGGTGGCTCGCGGCCAACGGGGATGGGTGCACGGCGGAGGAGTCGCTACGGCTCGCCGTGGCCGCCGGCTCGGCCTCGATCCTCGAAGTCGGAGCCGGGCGCTTCGATCCGCGCGAGGGTGCGAGGCTCGCGTCTCAGGTCGAAGTGCACGAGCTCGAGCCGGTGGCCGGAGGCTAGAAAACCGGTGGCCGTCCAGCCTGCTTGGTAGAGTCATTCGACTCTTGGAGTTCGAGCTCGATCGGGATAGCAAGTTCGGCAAGGAAGGGCTGACCTTCGACGACGTGCTGCTCGTTCCCGCCGAGTCGGCCGTCCTCCCGAACGACGTCGCGACCGCGACCCGCCTGACCCCGACGATCGCCCTCGAGATCCCCATCGTCTCGGCGGCGATGGACACCGTGACCGAGGCCCGGCTCGCGATCGCGCTCGCACGCCAGGGTGGGCTCGGGATCGTGCATCGCAATCTCGCGATCGAGCATCAGGTCGCGGAGATCGACAAGGTCAAGCGGAGCGAGGCCGGGATGATCGTCGAGCCGGTCACGCTCGGGCCCGACGATCTCGTCGCGGACGCGCTCGACCTGATGGCGCGCTATCGCGTCTCGGGCGTGCCGATCACGAATCCGGACGGCGTCCTCGTCGGCATCCTCACGAACCGCGACCTGCGCTTCGGTGCCCGGCCCGACCAGCGGGCGGGCGAGCTGATGACGCACGAAAACCTTGTCACGGGGCGCGTCGGCACGACGCTCGCAGAGGCGGAGGCGCTGCTCGGCCGCCACAAGATCGAGAAGCTCCCGATCGTCGACGCCGAGGGGCGCCTGCAGGGCCTGATCACCGTGAAGGACATCGAGAAGCGCGAGCTCTACCCGCTGGCGACGAAGGACGAGCGCGGACGGCTTCGCGTCGGCGCTGCGGTCGGGGTCGGCTCCGATGCGATCGAGCGGGCCGGCGCGCTCGTTGCCGCCGGCGTCGACGTCCTCGTGGTCGATACCGCGCACGGGCACTCACATGCCGTTGCCGAGATGGTTCGCCGGATCAAGTCCGAGTACGAGATCGAGATCATCGCGGGCAACATCGCCACGGGCGAGGCGGCGGAGGCGTTGATCGATGCGGGTGCCGACTGCCTGAAGGCAGGAGTCGGGCCGGGCTCGATCTGCACCACGCGCATCGTGGCGGGTGTCGGCGTCCCGCAGGTGACCGCGGTGTTCGACGTTGCGGAGGTCGCGATCCGTCACGGTATCCCGGTCGTCGCCGACGGTGGCATCACGTCGTCAGGTGACGTCGCGAAGGCGATCGCCGCGGGTGCCGACACCGTGATGCTCGGCTCGATGCTCGCAGGCACCGAGGAGTCGCCCGGCGATGTGATCCTCGTTCAGGGGGAGCGCTTCAAGGAGTACCGAGGGATGGGCTCACTCGGCGCGATGAAGGCTCGCTCGTTCTCGAAGGATCGCTACTTCCAGGGCGACGTCGAGGACGTCGACAAGCTCGTCCCCGAGGGGATCGAGGGTCGTGTGCTGTACAAGGGCCCGCTCGCGCCGATCGTCTATCAGCTCGTCGGCGGGCTGCGGCAGGCGATGGGCTACTGTGGCGTCCCGACGATCGAGGCGCTGAAGACGGAGAGCAGGTTCGTGCGGATCACCGGCGCGGGTCTTCGCGAGAGCCACCCTCACGACGTCACGATCAGCAAAGACGCTCCGAACTACCGGCGTGTCTGAGGCGCCCGTCATCCAGTTTCCCGCGAACGAGCCCACGCCCGAGGAGCGGCCGGTCCTCGTCCTCGACTTCGGTGGCCAGTACAGCCAGCTGATCGCGCGGCGCGTCCGGGAGGCCCGGGTCTACTCGGAGCTCGTCAGCCATCGGCTGACCGCGGCCGAGATCCAGGCGCTGAACCCGCTCGCGCTCATCCTCTCCGGAGGGCCCGCGTCGGTGTATGCAGACGGGGCGCCCCAGCTCGACACGGCGGTACTCGAGCTCGGCATCCCGACGCTCGGCATCTGTTACGGGATGCAGCTGATGGCGCGCGATCTCGGCGGCACTGTCGAGGCGAACGACGTTGCCGAGTACGGAAAGGCAGACGCGGCGCTCTTCGAGTCGAAGCTCTTCGACGAGCTGGCGCCGGAGCAGGTCGTCTGGATGAGCCACCGCGACTCGGTCGTCGAGGCGCCGCCGGGCGCGTGCGTGACCGCTTCGTCACCCTCGACACCGATCGCCGCGTTCGAGGATCCGGCCCGCGGTCTGTACGCGGTCCAGTTCCACCCCGAGGTCGTGCATACCGCGGACGGGCAGGAGATGCTGAAGAACTTCCTCTTCGAGGTCGCCGGCGCGCCACCGAGCTGGACGCCTGCGGCGGTGATCGAGGAGCAGGTGGGCCGTATCCGAACGCAGGTCGGCTCGGAGCGCGTCATCTGCGGGCTCTCGGGCGGCGTCGACTCCGCGGTCGCAGCGCTGCTCGTCTACAAGGCGGTGGGCGACCAACTGACGTGCGTGTTCGTCGATCACGGATTGATGCGCGAAAACGAGGCAGAGCAGGTCGTGGAGACCTTCGCCGGTCACTTCCACGTGCCGCTCGTGCATGTCCGCGCGGAGGAGCGGTTCCTCTCGAAGCTGGCCGACGTTAGCGATCCCGAGACGAAGCGCAAGATCGTCGGGGAGGAGTTCATCCGCGTCTTCGAGGAGGAGGCCGACAAGCTCGGCGACGTCCGGTTCCTCGTTCAGGGAACTCTCTACTCCGACGTCATCGAGTCCGGTGGCGACGAGGGAGTCGCGGCCAAGATCAAGTCGCATCACAACGTCGGCGGGTTGCCGGACGACATGGAGATGGACCTCGTCGAGCCGCTGCGGTTGTTGTTCAAGGACGAGGTTCGGCGGGTCGGGGAGGAGCTCGGCATGCCCGAGCGCATGGTCTGGCGCCAGCCGTTCCCGGGGCCGGGGCTCTCCATTCGGATCATCGGCGATGTCACGAAGGAGCGGCTCGACATCCTGCGGGCCGCCGACGCCGTCCTGCAGGAGGAGATCCGCCGGGCTGGCCTCTACCGCGAGCTCTGGCAGAGCTTCGCCGTCCTGCCGGCGATCAAGTCCGTCGGAGTGCAGGGCGACGAGCGCACGTACGCGTACCCCGTCGTGATCCGGGCCGTCACCTCCGAGGACGCGATGACGGCCGACTGGGCGCGGCTTCCCTACGACGTCCTCGAGACGATTTCGAACCGGATCATCAACGAGGTGCCCGGCGTCAACCGCGTCGCGCTCGACCTCTCCTCCAAGCCGCCCGCAACGATCGAGTGGGAGTGACCGGCGAGGATCTCGGCGAGCCGTTCTGGCAGCTGCTCAAGCGGCGGCGGATGGTGCGCGACTACCTGCCCGACCCCATCGACCGTGCGACGATCGAGCGCATCGTCGGCACCGTACGGCGCGCGCCGAGCGCCGGCTTCAGCCAGGGGCATCGGGTCGTCGTCGTCACCGATCCGACCACGCGCAGTGCGCTCGCAGGCCTCGCGGGCGAGGCTGAGTACGTCGCGCTCGGGCACAGGCCCTGGATCTCGACGGCCCCCGTGCACGTGGTGATCGGGACGCGCGAGGAGAGCTACCACGAGCGCTACCGCAAGACCGACAAGCTGGTCGACGGCGCCGAGCTCACCTGGCCTGCTCCCTATTGGTACGTCGATGCGGGCTCGCTGTTCATGCTGATTCAGCTCGCTGCGCTCGCCGAGGGGCTCGGTACCGGGGTGTACGGCGTACCCGACGAGGAGGTGCCGGCGCTGAACCAGTTGCTCGATCTGCCGGGCGACATCGCGTTCGTCTGCATCGTGACGATCGGGAGACAGCCGACGGAACCAGACGACACAGCTCTCGTCTCTCGCCTGACACAGGCGCGAAAGCCCATCGACGAGCTCGTGCGCTGGGAGCGCTGGGGGAGCTCGTAGGCCTTACACGCTGGGTGCACGGGGGGAGCTACCCTGGATCGCGGTTGATGCGTACCCGCTCGGTCGTCATCGCGGTGGTGCTCCTCGCCGCCTCTTTCGCCCTCGCTGCTCCCGCGTCTGCGAGCGAGCAGTTCGGTGACCTCGACGTCTCGTTCATCTCGCTGAAGGCGAACGGGCGCGGCGAGGCGCTCGTCACCTACCGAACCTCCCGCGGTGTGCTGCGGCATGTCTACGTCTGGGGCGCGATCAACGCGGTCAAGCCGGACCCGAACATCCCGCAACGCCACTTCCGGTACGACTACGCCGGAGGCTGGAAGAAGGACGGTCGCCAGACGTGGCGATCCTTCAAGAACCGGTGCCGCCCCTACGACGGCCCGCCTCTCGTCTGGCTCGTGAACGCCTGCAAGGCGCCGGATGGTTCTTACTGGGCGCTGCAGCGCTGGCAGCGCCGCCTGCCGATGCGTGGCATCGAGCCGTTCAAGCCGGAGCAGGCCGCCTTCGAGCTCCACATCTCGCACTGGCGCGGGGAGCTGCCGCTGCTCGAGGTCTCGCCGAACTGGACCTACGGAGGAAGGTGGCAGGGACTGTTCGGGCGGCTCTCCTACAGGGGCGATCCGGTGTTCGGCTACAGGACACCGTCCTCGACGCGCCGCGACTCGTACGCGCGGTACTTCTACGTCGACACGTTCGACTCGATCTTCGGCGTGGGCTGGAGACACGATGCGGGCAAGGTGGCGCACAGCCGCAACGGCGCCTTCTGTTACAGCTTCGTCCCCCAGATGACCCCTCCCGGCTACCCGACACGGGTCGTCCGGCCGGCCGGCACGGGGAAGCGCCATCGCGTCACCGTGATGGGCCCAGGCGTGACCCCGGTCGTGCAGTGGGAGGGGGCTGCACTCGGCCACTATGACCCCGAGCAGGACAGGGTGTTCAACGCGCTCTTCGACAAGATCGTCGGGCCCGAGGATCGGGTGTGCGTCCGGGAGCGCTGAGCCGGGCGCGCTCACGCTTCCGTCGGTACCTCGCTGACGGCCTCCGCGTCGATCTCGACGCGAACCCGCTCACCCGGGGCCGACGCCTCGGGGCCGGCGTGTGCGGAGACGATTCGCCGGCCGTCTGCAAACCGGGCCTCCAGGGTGACGAGCGGCCCGTTTCGGCGGCTCGATTCGACCACCGCGTCGCCGGTTGGATCGGCCACGAGCCTGACTCCCTCGGGCCGTGTGATGACAGTCGTCTCGCCGCGCTCGTCCACATTTGCGAGACCGAGGAAGCGCGCGACCCAGGCATTGGCCGGAGCGCTCCAGAGCTCCTCCGGCGTCGCGACCTGCGCGATGCGCCCGTCCCGGATCACGGCGACGCGATGTCCGAGTGCAAAGGCCTCTGCGACATCGTGCGTGACGTAGAGCGTCGTCTGGTCGAGCCGCGCGAACAGCGCCCCGAGATCGCGAACGAGCCGATCGTGGAGCGGCCGGTCGAGCGCACCGAGCGGTTCGTCGAGGAGCAGCAGCCGTGGAGAGGGCGCGAGCGCCCGTGCCAGGGCAACGCGCTTTCGCTCGCCTCCAGATAGCGACCGGACCGACCGATGCTCGCGCCCGGGAAGGTGCACGAGCTCGAGGAGCTCGGTGACACGATTCGCAACGGAGGGTGGGTCGTCTCCCTGCATCCGGAGCCCGAAGCCGACGTTCTGCGCGACGTTGCGGTGCGGGAAGAGCGCGTCGTCCTGGAACATGAGGCCGACCCCGCGCTCGTGGGCGGGAACACCTTCGAGTGAGCGGCCGTCGAGCTCGATCGTGCCGCCGTCGAGACGCTGGAGCCCGGCGATCGCTCGCAGCAGCGTGGATTTGCCGCTTCCGCTCGGGCCGAGCACCGAGGTCACCGTGCCGCCCGAGACATCGAGGTCGACACCGGCGAGGGCGAGGTGGCCGCCGAGTGCGACGCGCGCAGAACGGATGGCGAGCATCAGAGGACCTCGGCCCGTCCGTCGGCGGCGCGTTCGGCGAGTAGTGCCGCTGCGACTGCGATTCCCGCGAGCACGATGGCAAGCACGGCTGCGGTGGCCTGATTCTGCTCTCCCGGCCGTCCGAGAAAGCGGAAGATCGCGACGGGGAGCGTCGGCTGCTCGGCCCGGGCGACGAAGACCGTGGCGCCGAACTCGCCCAGGGAGACGGCGAAGGCGAACCCCGCCGCTGCGGCAACTGCGCGCCCGGCGAGAGGGAGGTCGACCTCGCGCCACGCCCGGCGCGGTGACGCCCCCAGGCAAGCGGCGACCTCGCGTAATCGAGGATCGATCGCTCGCAGGGCTGGAGTGACGATCCGGATCACGAACGGCGTCGCGACGAGCGCCTGGGCGACGGGGACGAGCCACCACGACGAGCGGAACTCGAGTGGCGGCGTGTCGAACGCGATCACGAAGCCGAACCCGAGCATGACTGCCGACGCGCCGAGGGGCAGGAGGACAAAGCCGTCGAGTGCCCCAGCCGGCCGGCCGGCGAGGGCCAGAGAGGCCAGCACTCCGACGCCGAGCGAGATGACGGTGGCGACGAACGCAAAGGCGACGGAGTACACCGCGGCCCGCCACGGCTCCACGAGGAGCACGGGCGTCTCGTCGAACAACGCGCCAAAGCTTCCCCGGGCGCGTCCCACCAGCACGAGGAGGGGCAGCGCGAGGGCGGCGGCGGCAACCGACAGCACGGCCGCGACCACGACTCGCTCCCGCCGTGTCGGCCGCCGCAGTACGTCACGCTCGCTCGTCAGCGTGCTCGCTCCCCTGGCTCGTCCCTCCAGGATGCTCGCCACGGCGAGCACGATCGCGACAGCGCCGAGCTGGAGCAGGCTGAGCGTTGCTGCGGCCTGGAGGTCGAACTGCCGGGCAGCCCGGTTGTAGATCTCGGTCTCGAGCGTTGCCCTCCCCGGGCCCCCGAGGATCAGGATCACGCCGAACGAGGTGAAGCAGAACAGGAACGTGAGGGCCGCCGACGCGGAGATCGCGGGCCCGAGCTCCGGGAGCGTCACCTCGCGCATCCGGCGCCAGCGGCCGGCGCCGAGCACGGTGGCGGCCTCCGTGGATGTCGGATCGATCGTCGACCAGGCTCCTCCGACGATCCGGGTGACGACGGCGACGTTGAAGAACACGTGGGCGGCAAGAATCGCCCAGATTCCGCCCTCGTAGTCTCCCGGTAGCACCTCGAGAAACGCCGCGGCAACGACCACGGTCGGGAGCACGAACGGAACGAGCACCAGCGCGCGCACCGTCGAGCGGCCGCGGAACCGGAACCGGCCGACGGCCCAGGCGAGTGGCAGCCCGGCCGCGAGCGTCAGGACCGTCGAGGCGGCGGCCTGCCAGATCGTGAACCAGAGCAGTGCGCCGGTTCCCGACGGGAGCGCGAGACCTCCCTCAGACGTGAGGCCGCGCTCGAGGATCGCGGCGAGAGGGTAGGCGAAGAAGAGCGCGACGAAGCCGAGGGGCACGAGGACAGCGCCGATGCGCCACGTGCGTCTCACCGCAGGACGGTCTGCGTCCACTCGTCGATCCAGCGGTCGCGGTTCGCCCCGATCTCGGCGGCAGGCAGGTCGAGCGGCTGCGCGGGCGAGACCGCGTAACGTCGGAACACGGCGGAGAGCGGCGTTCCTGTCCGCACGGGGAGTACGAACATGCTCTCCGGGACGCTCGCCTGGAAGCGCTCCGAGAGCATGAAGTCGATCAGGGCGCGCGCGCCCCTGGCGTTCTTCGCCCCGGCGAGCACGCCCGCGAGCTCGACCTGCCGGAAGCAACTCGCGGTGACCGCAGCCGTCGGAGCCGTCGCGGGCGGCGTGGCGGCGAAGATCACCTCGGCCGCAGGGCTCGTCGCATAGGAGACGACGATCGGGCGTGTCCCGCTGCTGCCCCCTGCTCCGGAGAAGCGTGTGGTGTACGCCTCCTCCCAGCCGTCGACGACGAGCACGCCGTTCGCGCGCAACGCGCTCCAGTAGTCGCGCCAGCCGGTCTCGCCGAAGTGGGCAACGGTCGCGAGCATGAAGGCGAGCCCCGGGGTGGAGGTGGCAGGGTTCTCGACGACGAGGAGCTTTTCGTACCGCGGGTCGATCAGGTCGTCAAGGGCCTTCGGCGGGGGGACGCCGTGTGCGGAGAACCACTTCCGGTCGATGTTGAGGCAGACGTCGCCATGGTCGATCGGCGTCACGTGGTGGGTGGGATCGATCACGTAGGTGCTGTCGACGCGGTCGAGCGCTTCCGGCTCGTAGGGCTCGAAGAGATCCTCGTCGAGGGCGCGCGAGAGCAGGTTGTTGTCGATCCCGAAGAGGACGTCTCCCTGTGGGTTCCCCTTCGTGAGCAGCGCCCGGTTGACCGCCTCGCCGGCGTCGCCGCCCTGCAGGATCCGGAGTCTCAGGCCGCTCTCGCGCTCGAACGCCGCCTTCACCGGCTTCGGGATCACGAACGAGTCGTGCGTGACGAGGACGACCTCCCTGCTCTCGGTCGCAGCACCCGACCCTCCACAGCCCGTCGCGACCGCCGCGGCGAGGAGAGAGAGCGCGACCCCGAGCCTGTGCCAGAGCGTCACAGGCCCTCCTCTCGCTCGGCCGCGGGGATCACCGCGATGAGGCAGCCGCTCTCGACGGTGACCCGGGCCTCGTGTGCGGCGAAGACGTTCGAGATCCCGCGGCTCGTGCCCGCCGGCAGGGTCTCGCCGTGAAGCGGGTATTCGAGGCCGTGCGTCGAGACGCCGACGGCGGGGCCGTGAACGGGAAGGAGCGAGAGGAGCTCACCGGGTGCGCCGGCAAAGGCTCGTATGCCCCGGATCACGTGGAGTCGCGCCGCGCCGAGGGAGGCGTCGATCTCCATCGCCGCGTAGCGCTCGCTGCCAAGGAGGAGCATCGACCCGAGCAGATGGTCGAGACGGCCGGCGGCCGACCCGATCACGAGGAGCCGGGTGGGAGCGAGCGCGAGCGCGGCGTCGAGCGCGAGCTCGAGGTCGGTTGCGTCCTTGGCCACGGGATGCCGCTCGACGCGCGCACCCGCCGCCCGAGCCGCGGCGAGCCCGGCCGGCGTGACCGAGTCGAAGTCGCCCACCGCGAGGTCGACGTGCAACCCGAGCCCGTGGGCGCGGTCGATGCCTCCGTCTGCGGCGATCACGAACGCCCCTGCGGGCAGGGCGGGCGTCCCGCCGACGACGGAAGGCCCTCCGGCAACGATCACGACTGCTCCCGACGTCAACGCGCATACCTCCGCTGGCATTACCCAGATCAGGTTCGGCGGGTCGATGGCGCCGTCGCCACCCTCTCAGCCCGGCTGCCCCGAGCTCCCCGTTTCGCTTTCGCCGATGGTAGCGCGATCGAGCGTCAGGCGGACAATCCGTCGAGCCTCTCGCGTGCCCAGGCGCTCGCGGGGATGTCGCCCTTGGCCTCGTAGATCGCGAGCGCGGTCGCGGCTGCCTCGCGCGCCTGTCCCGGCTGGCCGGCGAGGGCGAGCGTCCGAGCGTGCCATTCGAAGGCGCGGCCTTTGTGGTCGTACATGTCGATCGTCGTGGCAACCTCGACGGCGTACGTCGTGAGCCGGACACCCTCCTCGAGGTCACCCGCCGTGGCGGTGAGAAAGCCCTCGATTGCAGAGAGCCCGATGACGTCGGTCAGGTCGTCCTCGTTCAAGCTTTCGCGCACCTCCGCGCAGAACCGAGCTGCCTCCTCGTAGGCTCCACGGTCGGCGAGCAGGTCGGCGAGCAAGAGCGCCGTCGTCCCGCGGTAGCTTCGGTTCCCGAGACGATCGAGCTCCTCGACGCCGTTCCGGAGCACCGTCTCTGCCGCGTCGGACGCCCCTGCGCGAACCTCCACGAACGCGATCGTCTGGGCGTTGGCTGCGGCCTCGACGAGCATGCCCGCCTCCCTCGTAGCCGCTGTCCCCTGCCGAGTCACCTCGCGCGCCTGCTCGTGTTGCCCCTGCACCGCGAGGAGCTTGCCGACGAGACGCTGCGCTTCTGCACGAGCCAGGAGGCCGGTCGCGTTGTCCAGAATCTCCTGTGCTGCGAGCATCGCTTCCGCTGCCGGCGCCGGCCCGAACGCCAGCGATCGCCGGCCCCACGAGTGCACGGTGGCAGTCAGGGCATTGTCTCCGGCTGCGCGCGCGTGCACCTCGGCACGCAGAGCGGCGGCCGTTGTCGCTGCCACCTGGCAGCTCATCCAGCACACGACGAGCGCTGAGAACTCCGCCCACGCCAGTCCGAGCTCGTCCCCGAGGTCGCCGAAGATCGACCGTGCCTCCTCGATGTTCGCCCTCGCGTGGTCTGCGTTGAACGCCCCCGAGTAGGCGGCGTTCGTGTTGTCCGCGATCCGGCCGAACGCACGAAGCCGCGGTTCGGTCGAGGCGCCGAGCTCCCTCGCAGCCGAGAGTGCCTCGTCGCGACGCCCGACGATGTTGAGCGGATGCACGAGCCGGAAGAGGTTCATGAGCCGCTGTGGATCGCCCTCCGGCAGCAAAGCGGCGGCGCGTCCGAGCAGCCCGCAGGCGGCACCCATGTCGCCCCGTTCCTCCGCGCCGAGGCCGGCGCTTGTCAGCCTCGTCGCAGCGCGTCGCGCGAGATCGTCGAGGCGCGGGTCGGCACGGTCGAGCTCGGCCCGGTTGCGGTAGGCGCGTTCGAGGTGGTAGCCGACGATCTCGTCCTGCTCGATCAGGGACGCGTGGTGGTCGAGCCAGTCGGCGAACGCCTCGTGGAGCTCGGCCCGGGTCTCCTTGGGGAGCGAGTCGTAGGCTGCGTCCCGGATCAGGAGGTGGCGGAAGCGGAATGCCTCCTCGTCGGGATACGTCGCCTGGTCGGGGCGGATCAGCTCCTTGCGCACGAGCGAGAGGAGGTGAGTTGGCACGGCATCCCGCTCGGTGGACGGTGCGAGCTCGACCACGGTGCCGCGGTGGAAGACCTGACCCTCGACGGCGCCGCGGCCGATCATGTCTCGCTCGCCTGGGCCGAGCCGATCGAGCCGGGACTGGAGGAGAGCCTGAATCGTCGCAGGGACGACGATCTCTCCCTGACCGCCGTCCTCGCTGACGGTTGCGAGCATCTCCTCGATGAAGAGCGGGTTGCCGTCGGCGGCCTGCAGGATCCTGCGACGCACGTCATCGGAGAGCGCCGCTCCCCCGGCGAGCCGTGAGATCAGCAGCTCGCAGTCGTCGAGCGAGAGAGCCTCGAGCAGGATCGTCGTGGCGTTGAGCTTGCCGCCGCCCCAGCCCGGGCGGAGCTCGAGGAGCTCCGGCCTGGCGATGCACAGAAGGAGGATCGGGGCGTCGCGTGACCAGTCGGCGATGTGCTCGATCAGATCGAGAAAGACGGGCTCGGCCCACTGGATGTCGTCGAGAACGAGGATCTGGGGTCGTTCCACTGCGCGCGCCTCGATCAGCTTGCGGAACGTCAGCTGCGTGTCGATAGGTGAGGAACCGATCACGTTGGCAGGGTCGACTCCGATCGCGAGCAGGATCTCGACGAGCGGCCAGTACGTGATGTCCTCGCCGTAGTGGAGGCAGCGGCTCCGCAGTATGTCGGCGGATGCTCCGGCGACGGCGAGGAACTCCTCCGTCAGCCTCGACTTGCCGACCCCGGCGGGCCCAAGGAGCGTGAACATGTGGCAGACGCGCTCGGAGACGGCATCCTCGAACGCCGTCCTCAGGCGTTGTTGCTCGCGCACGCGCCCGACGAGCGGGGCGTCGAGATGGCGTGTGAAAGCGTCGGCCGTCGCGTCGACAGCGACGAGCCGGAACGCAGGCACCGGCTCGCGCTTCCCCTTCAGCTCGAGCGGCTCGACCGCCTCGACCGTAACCGCGTCGCGTACGAGCGACAGCGTCGCGGCGCCGATCAGGATCTCGCCCGTCGCTGCGGCCTGCTCCAACCTGGCAGCCACGTTGACGGCGTCGCCCGTCACGAGCGTCTCGCCCTCGCCGGCCACGACCTCGCCCGTGTTGACGCCGGTGCGGAAGGAGAGCGCGACGGAGAGCTCCTCGCCTAGCCCGGTCAGCCGCTCGCGGATCTCCGCCACCGCCCGCACTGCGCGCAGAGCATCGTCCTCGTGTGCGACCGGGATCCCGAACACGGCCATCGCGGCGTCCCCGATGAACTTCTCGACCGTGCCGCCGTGCCGCTCCACGATCAGGCGGATCTCCTCGAAGTAGCGGCCCATCGTCCGCCGCATCGCCTCCGGGTCGAGCCGCTCGCCGAGAGCGGTCGATCCCGTCACATCACAGAAGACGACGGTGACCGTCTTTCGTACCTCGCGCGGCGCGGCCGCCGGCGCGAGTGGAGCCCCGCAGGCGCCACAGAACTTGAACCCGTCGGGGCTCTCCGCACCGCACGCTTGGCAGATGATCACGAGTCGAGCCTAACGCCTCCCGGACGCTGTTGGGGGGCGTTTCGGCCCGCGCCGACGACGGTCGACACCCTCGATTGCCTGCTACACTCCGCCGTCGTGCGGTCACCTGGCCGCCCTCTTTCTGACTGATGAAGACCTACACCGCCAAGCCGGGAGAAGTCCAGCGCGACTGGTACATCGTCGACGCCGAGGGGAAGACCCTGGGCCGACTCGCAACCCAGATCGCCGACACCCTGCGCGGCAAGCAGAAGCCGCAGTACACCCCGCACGTCGACACGGGCGACTTCGTGATCGTCGTCAACGCGGAGAAGATTCACCTGACCGGCCAGAAGCTCGACCAGAAGCTGGTCTACCGCCACTCCGGATTCCCGGGTGGGCTGAGGACGCGAACGATGCGTGAGCAGCTCAGCCGGCGACCGACGGAGGTCATTCGCAAGGCCGTGAAGGGCATGCTGCCCAGGAACAAGCTCGCCGCAGCGCAGCTGACGAAGCTCAAGGTCTACGCCGGCCCCGAGCACCCGCACGCCGCGCAGGCACCGAAGGAGTTGACGCTGAACTGATGGCTGACGTGGCACAGTATCTCGGCACCGGCAAGCGCAAGACCTCGGTTGCGCGTGTCATCCTGCGCCCCGGCGACGGGAAGACCTGGATCAACGGGCGCACGCTCGAGGACTACTTCCCTCGCGCTTCGCATCGCACGTCCGCGCTCGGCCCGTTCAGGACCGCCGGCGCCGAGGGGACATATGACCTCCGTGTCCGCGTCCACGGCGGCGGCATCAGCGGCCAGGCCGGCGCAGTGCGGCACGGCATCGCCCGGGCGCTCGTCGAGGCCGATCCGGAACTTCGTATTGCGCTGAAGCGCGAGGGGTACCTCACGCGTGACGCGCGCCAGGTCGAGCGCAAGAAGGCCGGCCTGCACAAGGCGCGCAAGGCGCCGCAGTTCTCCAAGCGCTAGTCCGCACGCTTCCACCGCGCAGCGTGCACCCTGCCGTCTTCGGGCGGCCAATTCCCAATGGCCCGTACTCACTTCGGAACCGATGGCGTTCGTGGCATTGTCGGCGAGACGCTGACGCTCGATCTCGTCGAGCGGCTCGGGCGAGCCTCGACGATGTGGGCTGCGCGTGGGCGGGTCTTCGTCGGTCGTGACACCCGCGGCTCCGGTCCTGCGCTCGAGGAGGCGCTGGTCGCAGGGATCGTGTCGGCGGGGGGAATCGCGGTCTGCGGCGGCGTCCTGCCGACGCCGGCTGTTGCCTTGCTGGCGCAGGACCTCGGTGTCGTGCTCTCCGCCTCCCACAACCCGCCCGAGTACAACGGCCTCAAGTTCTTCAGCGCGGAGGGCCACAAGCTCTCCGACGACGACGAGGCGGCGATCGAGGCGTACCTCGATGTAACGGCGCTCGGCGGCGGCTCTGTCGAGGTGGCGGAGGATCCGGCTGCCGGGTACGTCGAGCACATCCTCGAGCACTTCGGCTCCGACCTCAGCGGCCTTCGCGTCGCCCTGGACTGTGCGAACGGCGCCTTCTCGGCGATCGCACCGGTGGTGTTCGAGCAGCTGGGCGCCGACGTCACGACCGTGGCGGCCGTGCCCGACGGATCCAACATCAACGTCGGCTGCGGCGCCACGGATATGGGCCTGCTCCAGGGGATCGTGCGGAACGGCGACTTCCATCTCGGGATCGCCTTCGACGGCGACGGTGACCGCATGCTTGCCGTCGACGAGTCCGGCGCCGCCCTCGACGGCGACCAGATCCTCGCGATCCTCGCGCTGGCTCAGGGCATCGACACGGTCGCCGTGACGACGATGACGAACCTCGGCTTCCACCGGTTGATGGCCGACCGTGGCGTCCGGGTCATCACGACCGACGTCGGCGACCGACACGTCCTCGCGGCCATGCGCGCCGAGGGTGCCGTTCTCGGCGGCGAGCAGTCGGGCCATCTGATCGCGCTCGAGGGCCATGTCACCGGCGATGGCCTGGCCGCAGCGCTGTTGCTCTGCCGTGCCGTCGGCCGTGACTCGCTCGCCGCGGCAGCCTCGGTCATGGAGCGTCTGCCGCAGGCGAAGGCAAACGTCGCGGTTGCGCAGCCTCGGCTGTCCGGCGCGGTCACGAGTGAGGTGCAGCGGCTCGGCGACGAGCTTGCAGGTCGTGGTCGGATCCTCGTCCGGCCCTCGGGCACCGAGCCGCTCGTGCGGGTGCTCGTCGAGGCGGAGAGCGAGGCGGAAGCGACGGCCCTCTGTGGTAAAGTCGCGCTTCTCGTCCGGTCGGAGCTCGGCGACTAGTCGGGCACGCACCGGCCGCGAACTTCCGAGGATGCGGCGCTGTCAACCCCCACGCCGACGGCCGGCGGGACGACGAAGGAGAACCGCCTGTGTGTGGGATTATCGGATACGTCGGGCCCCGGGAATGCAAGCACCTGCTGCTCTTCGGCCTCGAGCGCCTCGAGTACCGAGGCTATGACTCGGCCGGGATCGCTCTCCTCGAATCGGACGGCCTACGGTATACGCGGGCCGTCGGCAACCTCCAGAATCTGAAGCTTGCGGCCGGCAAGGGGGCCTCGCCGGCGACCACCGGTCTCGGTCATACGCGCTGGGCCACCCACGGTGGCGTCACGGAGGCGAACGCTCATCCGCTCGCGGGAGACAATCCCGCCGAAGTCGCGATCGTCCTCAACGGCATCGTCGAGAACTACCGCGAGTTGCGGGCTCGCCTCGGCGGGGCCGGCCACGCCTTCACGTCGGAGACCGATGCCGAGACCGTCACGCACCTGATCGAGGAGTTCTACGAGGGCGACATCGTCGAGGCGACCCGCCGGGCGTTCAACGAGCTCGAGGGCCATTTCGCGTTCGTCGTCATCCATCGCGACCATCCGGGCGTTCTCGTCGGGGCCCGCCACCAGTGCCCGCTCGTCGTCGGGGTCGGGCAGGGTGAGACCTTTCTCGCGTCGAACGCCGCCGCGTTCCTGCGCGAGACCCGCGAGGTGCACTTCCCGGAGGACGGCGACCTCGTCGTGATCACCTCCGACGGTGCACGGCACCTGCGCGCGGGCGACGGCTCCGCGATCGAGCGAGAGCTCGTCGTGCTCGACTGGGACGACGAGAGCGCCGAGAAGGCCGGGTTCGAGACGTTCATGCTCAAGGAGATCTACGAGCAGCCGGACGCAGTCGCCGAGACGATCGGCGACCGTGTCCGCCACGGTCGGCTCGAGCTCGAGGGGCTCGGGGTGGACGATGCAGACCTGAAGGATCTGCGCCGGATCGTGATCCTTTCGGCGGGCACCTCGTACCACGCAGCCGTCGCCGCGCGCTACGCGATCGAGGAGTGGGCCCGCGTTCCGGTGGAGCACGACGTCGCGTCCGAGTGGATCTACCGGAACCCGGTGCTCGACACGAGCACGCTCGTGATCGGCATCTCGCAGTCGGGGGAGACGCGCGACACGATCGCCGGCATGAAGCTCGCCCGCAAGATGGGCGCGCGCACGGTGGCGATCACGAACATGATGGGCTCGCAGATCACGCGCGAGGTCGACTCCGTCCTCTACACCCGTGCCGGGCTCGAGGTGAGCGTCGCCGCCTCGAAGACCTTCACCGCGCAGGTCAGCCTGCTCTTCCTCGTCGCGCTCAAGTTGGCACAGGTCCGCGAGACGCTCCCGCCCGACGAGCTGATGTTCATCCTCGGCGAGGTCTACCTGCTGCCGGAGAAGATCCAGGCGTTCCTGGACGGAAGCCATCCGATCGACGAGATCGCGCAGCGTCACTTCGACAAGCCGTTCTTCCTCTACCTCGGCCGTCACATCGGCCTCCCGGTCGCGCTCGAGGGCGCGTTGAAGCTGAAGGAGATCTCGTACATCCCGACCGAGGCGTATTCGGCCGGCGAGATGAAGCACGGCCCGATCGCGCTTCTCGACGAGTCGACTCCTGTGGTCGTGATCGCGACGCGCAGTCACGTCTACGACAAGATGGTCTCGAACATCCAGGAGGTCCGCGCCCGCGGTGCCCATGTGATCGCGATCGCGACGGACGGCAACGAGGACATCCAGCACCACGCGGACGACGTGATCTACATCCCGCGCTCGCCCGCGTTCCTGCAGACCGTTCTCGCGGTCGTGCCCTTGCAGTTGCTCGCCTACCGGATTGCGCGCCTGCGCGGGCTGAACGTCGACCAGCCGCGCAACCTGGCCAAGACCGTCACCGTCGAGTAGGGCACGGCTACCGGATTCCGGCCCGTTACCCGGGCTCCTGTGGCGACGGGCGGGAGGAGACCGCGACGGCCAGCGCGCGACGACGGACGCCGAGCTTCCCGTAGAAGATCTCGAGGTGTTTGCCCGCCGTTTCGCTGTCTCCATTCGACCCAGAGGTCATCGCGTCGACGGCGGAACGTCGTCAGTACTCTTTGCACGAGAGAGGGTTCCTGCGCATCACAACCTTGCCGCAACCGAAGGAGAGAACACCGTGGAGAGCGAAAGTAAGTGCCCGGCTTCGGCCGGAACCGGCAGGTCGAATCGGGACTGGTGGCCCAACCGGCTCGACGTGAGCGTCCTCCACCAGAACCCACCGATGGCCGACCCGATGGGCGACGGGTTCGACTACGGCTCGGAGTTCGAGACCCTCGACCTCGATGCCGTGAAGCGTGACATCGAGGCGGTGATGACGACGTCGCAGACGTGGTGGCCGGCCGATTACGGCCACTACGGTCCGCTCCTGATCCGGATGGCCTGGCACAGCGCGGGCACGTATCGCATTAGCGACGGCCGCGGAGGCGCCGGATCCGGCGAGCAGCGCTTCGCGCCCCTCAACAGCTGGCCGGACAACGCGAATCTCGACAAGGCGCGCCGGCTGCTCTGGCCGGTCAAGCAGCGGTACGGTCGGAAGATCTCGTGGGCTGATCTGATGGTTCTCGCCGGCAACTGCGCCCTCGAGTCGATGGGGTTCGAGACGTTCGGCTTCGGCGGGGGGCGTGAGGACGTCTGGGAGCCCGAAGAGACCGACTGGGGCACCGAGGACACGTGGCTCGGCGACGAGCGCTACAGCGGAGATCGCGACCTCGCCAACCCGCTCGCCGCCGTCCAGATGGGCCTCATCTACGTGAACCCGGAAGGGCCGAACGGTAACCCCAGCGCTCTTGCCGCCGCCCAGGACATCCGGGAGACGTTCCGTCGCATGGCGATGAACGACGAGGAGACGGTGGCGCTCATCGCCGGCGGGCACACGTTTGGCAAGACCCACGGTGCGGGCGACGCCGCTAACGTCGGCCCCGAGCCCGAGGCTGCCCCCCTCGAGGAGATGGGTCTGGGTTGGAGGAGCAGCTACGGCTCCGGCAAGGGGGGCGACGCGATCACGAGCGGGCTGGAAGGTGCCTGGACGCCAACCCCGGTGACATGGGACAACAGCTTCTTCGAGACCCTGTTTCGCTACGACTGGGATCTCGTGAAGAGCCCAGCCGGTGCGTGGCAGTGGGTTCCGACGGATCCTGCTGCGGCGGACGCCGTACCCGACGCCCACGATCCGTCGAAGCGGCATACCCCGGTGATGTTGACGACGGACCTCGCGTTACGGATGGATCCGATCTACGAGCCGATCGCGCGGCGATTCCACGATAACCCCGAGCAGTTCGCCGACGCTTTCGCGCGGGCCTGGTTCAAGCTCACGCACCGCGACATGGGGCCGATCGCGCGCTACCGGGGCCCCCTCGTGCCTGCGGAGCCACAGCTGTGGCAGGATCCCGTCCCCGCGGTCAGCCACGAACTGGTCGGGGCGCAGGACGTCGCCGCGCTCAAGGACACGATCCTCGCGTCGGATCTGTCCGTCTCCCAGCTGGTCTCGACCGCATGGGCCTCGGCGTCGACGTTCCGCGGCACCGACAAGCGCGGTGGAGCCAACGGAGCACGTGTTCGCCTCGCTCCCCAGAAGGGCTGGGAGGCCAACAACCCCACCGACCTTGGAAAGGTGCTGCCGGCTCTGGAGGAGATCCAGACGCAGTTCAACAGTTCGCAGCCAGGCGGGAGAAGGCAGGTTTCGCTCGCCGACCTCATCGTGCTCGGGGGGTGCGCTGCCGTTGAGCAGGCCGCAAAGAATGCTGGGTACGACGTCGAGGTTCCCTTTGCACCCGGTCGCACCGACGCATCGCAGGAGCAGACCGACGCGGAGTCGTTCGCCGTGCTCGAGCCCACGGCAGACGGGTTCCGCAACTACCTCGGAAGCGGGCACGACCGTCCGGCAGAGCAGCTGCTGGTCGATCGGGCACAGCTGCTGACGCTGACGGCTCCCGAGATGACCGTCCTCGTAGGCGGCCTGCGTGTACTCGGGGCGAACTACGATAGATCCGAGATAGGTGTCTTCACCAGGCGGCCCGGGAAGTTGACCAACGACTTCTTCGTGAACCTGCTCGACGGGGACACGACGTGGCAGCCGACGTCTCAGGCAGAGGAGACGTTCGAGGGTTGCGATCGCAAGACCGGCGAGCGCACGTGGACAGGCAGTCGCGTCGACCTCGTGTTCGGGTCGAACTCCCAGCTTCGTGCGCTCGCGGAGGTCTACGCGAGCGACGACTCGCAGGAGAAGTTCGTGGACGACTTCGTGGCCGCGTGGGACAAGGTGATGAATCTCGATCGCTTCGACCTCGACTGATCACGACCTCGAGGTCGACCTCGACTGCCGGCCTGAGAAGCTCCCGATTTCGTGTGGGGCGCCCGGCGAGCTGTTCATCGGCTCGTCGGTTGCCTCACGGTGCGATAGCGTTCCCAGAAATCGCCAACGGTCACGGAATGGAGAGGACGATGAAACAGGCAGTCCCGACAACGCCCCAGCGACTCGCCGCCGAGTTCCTCGGCACGTTCGTGCTCGTCTTCTGTGGGTGTGGCTCGGCAGTTCTGGCCGCCACGTTCCTCTCCGACGGCGTTCAGCTCGGAATCGGCTTCGTCGGCGTTTCGCTGGCGTTCGGCCTCACCGTGCTGACCATGGCCTACGCGTTCGGTCATGTCTCGGGTGGGCACTTCAACCCGGCCGTGACGCTCGGGCTCGCGGCGGGCCGCCGGTTCGCCTGGAAGGACACCGTCGGCTATATCGTCACGCAGGTGCTCGCAGCGATCGCCGCTGCCGCGGTCCTGTACGTCGTGGCATCGGGCAGGGACGGCTTCTCCGCCAAGGCCTCCGGGTTCGCGACCAACGGGTACGCCGACCGCTCACCCGGCGGCTACAACCTGCTCGCGTGCCTTGTGATCGAGGTCGTCCTCACGGCGGTCTTTCTCTACGTCATTCTCGGCGTCGTCGACACACGGGCGCCGAAAGGCTTCGCGCCGATCGCCATTGGGCTCGCGCTGACCCTCATTCACCTGGTGTCGATCCCGGTCACGAACGCGTCCGTGAACCCGGCGCGCTCCATCGGGCCAGCGCTCTTCGTGGGATCGTCCGCGATCGATCAACTCTGGCTCTTTATCCTCGCCCCGGTGCTCGGGGCGCTTATCGCCGGATTCTCGTACGCATTCCTCGTCGGCGAGGGTGAGCCGGCGGCTCCCATGGAGGTGGCCACCGCCGGCTGAGCGGCGCGTCCGCGGACGCGCCGCGGGTCGCGCCCGACCGGGTGGACGGAACTCGGAGGCCCCTCGCCTACGGGTCGGCGAGCCGCACCTCGGTTTTGCGGAGCCTGATCGCCGTTTGCAGGAACGTCCTCGCCTCGAAGGGCCTTCCACACCGCGCGGCCTTGCGGCTCCGCGGCTACGGTTGCGAGACGATGACGCGGAAGCGGGAGGCGCCACCGCCCTACAGCACCGCCGCCGTGCGCGTGGTCGGGCTCCCGGGAGGCGACGAGCGGGACGACCGCGTGGCCGTGGAGGAGCCCCTCGAGCTCCGGATCGGGGGTGTCCCAGTCGCGGTGACGATGCGGACGCCGGGGCACGACGAGGAGCTCGCCCTCGGCTTTGCGCTCTCCGAGGGGCTGCGCGCCCTGTCCGCCCGTGTTCCCGACGATCTGGCGGCGAACACGATAGAGCTCGACGCGCCAGGCTTCGACCATGACCGGCTCGCGCGTTCCTTCTACACGACGTCGTCCTGCGGCGTCTGCGGCAAGGGAGCGCTCGAGGCGATCGCCGTCGAGGCGCCACCGGTCGAAAGCGAGCTGACGATCGAGGCAGGGGTGGTCGCCCGTCTTCCCGATCGTCTCCGTAAGGCTCAGGCCGGCTTCGACTCGACGGGAGGCCTCCACGCGGCGGGGCTCTTCACGGTCGCGGGTGAGCTCGTGCTCGCGCGGGAGGACGTCGGCCGGCACAACGCGATGGACAAGGTAATCGGGCGGGCGTTTCTCGACGGGCTGCTGCCGCTCGGTGAGCACGTCTTCTGTGTCAGCGGCCGCCTCTCGTTCGAGCTCGTGCAGAAGGCGGTCGTCGCGGGCTGCCCCGTGATCGTGGCGGTCGGCGCCCCGTCGTCGCTCGCGATCGATCTCGCGGTCGACCGCGGCGTCACGCTCTGCGGCTTCGTGCGCGACGAACGATTCAACGTCTACTCGCGGCCGGAGCGGATCATCGCCTGAGGTCGGTGCTACCTTCCCGGCGTCATGAGACGAAGGTCATTCGTCGTCCCGACCTTCGCCGCGATGGCTCTTGCTGTGCTCCCTCCGGGCGCGTTCTCGCGCTCGGTCGCGCCCCCGGCGCTGACCAAGGTCGTGCGAACGGGTTCCGGTGCTGACCCGGCTCCCAATCGACAATACGCTCGCCGACGCCGTCCTCGGCGCCGACCGCCTCGTCTGGATCACGGACAAGCAGCATTCCGTGGTTCATCGGGTCACACTCGACGGACGGAAGGTTGTGGACACGTTCCCAGCCGGGCCGGGAGCTTTCGCGCTGGCCCGCACAGGATCGTCGATGTGGGTGACGAGCTTCGCTGGACACGACGTTCGCCGTTTCCGCGTCAAGTAGCCGTGGGCCGCCGCCTCGCCTGCGCGCGAGGCAGTGACCGATCACGAGCCGAGGCCCCGTTCGAGGTCGACGTCGTGCGCGACCTCGAGCAGCGCCCGCGCCAGAATCGACTCCGGGTCGCGATCGGGCCAGACGAGACCGATCGTCCGGGTCGTCTCGGGTGCGACGAGCGGAATCGCCCGCATCCCCACCGGGACGTCGATGACGTGGAGCCAGGCGCGCGACATGACGCTCGACCACGGCCCGTCGCGCACGTGCGCGAACATCGTCGAGATCGAGTTGGTCTCGACCGTTGGTCTCGGCTCGGCACCGGCCTCGTGGAAGATCCCGTCGACGATGCGGCGATTCTGCATGTCCCTCGTGAGCAGGCAGAGCGGGATCGACGCCGCCTCGGCCCACGTCACGGTCTCGCGCTGCGCGAGTGGCCCGTTCCCGTCCGTGAGCAGGACGTAGTGCTCCTCGTAGAGCCCGATCGTCCGTACCCCTGTCAGTGGCTCCGAGTCGAGGTAGGTGACGCCGAGCTCGAGCTCGAAGTCGTGCAGCCCGCGCTCGATCTGGCGCGAGTTGAGCGACAGCACCGTGACCGAGATCTCCGGGTGGAGGTCGGCGAGCGGCGTCGTCAGGAGCGAGACACACGGGAGCGCGGTCGGGATTGCGCCGACACGGAGCTGCCCGGAGAGACCACCCCGCAGCGCATCGATCTCGGCATCGAGGCCGTCGACGTCGGCGAGGATCCGCCGTGCCCAGTCGAGCACCTTCTCGCCCTCGGGGGTGAGCCCTTCGTAGCGCTGTGAGCGCCGCACGATCGGGAAGCCGACCTCGCGCTCGAGCCGCTTGATCCCGGAGGAGAGCGTCGGCTGGGCGACGTCGCACGAGCGGGCCGCCCGGCCGAAGTGCTCCTCCCGGACGAGCGCGACGAGGTATTGGAGGTGGCGCAGGTCCACTCCGCGATGATAGATCACATCTATCATGCGGTTGATCCGGTCACTTTGACGCGATCGCTCCGAGCGGGCACGCTATGGGCACCGGAGGAACCCGGGGGAGAGGCTGAAGCCTCTCCCCACCAAGAAGGAGAGCGCATGCGCAAGCCAAGAGGCCGCCTCGAGACCCCGCTCGTGCGCGACGACGGCGTCCTGCGCCCCGCATCGTGGGAGGAGGCACTCGACCGCGCCGCCGCCGGCTTCGCCCGCGCGCGCGAGAGCGACACCTCGACGTCGTTCGGCATCTTCTCGTGCTCGAAGGCGTCGAACGAGATGAACTTCCTCGCCGGCAAGTTCGCCCGTCAGGTGATGGGCACGAACAACATCGACTCCTGCAACAGAACCTGACACGCGCCTAGCGTCGTCGGTCTGGCGACGGTGTTCGGAGCGGGCGGCGGCACGTCGTCCTACGCAGAGATCGAGGAGACCGACGTCATCCTCCTCTGGGGCTCGAACGCGCGCGAGACCCACCCGATCTTCTTCCATCACCTGCTCAAGGGTGTCCACAACGGCGCGCGCCTCTTCGTGATGGATCCGCGACGCACGTCCTCGGCCCAGTGGGCAGACCGCTGGCTCGGGCTCGACGTCGGCTCCGACATCGCGCTCTCGAACACGATCGCACGGGAGATCATCCACGCCGGCCTCGCGAATCGTGCGTTCATCGACCACGCGACCGAGGGCTACGACGCGTACGCCGCCTCGGTCGAGCCGTTCACGCTCGCGGAAGGCGAGCGCCTGACCGGCGTTCCCGCCGAGGTGATCCGTGAGACGGCACACGCCTTCGCGCGCGCCGATCGGGCGATGATCTGCTGGACGCTCGGGATCACGGAGCACCACACCGCCGTCGACAACGTCCTCTCCCTGATCAACCTGGCGCTCCTCTGCGGCCACGTCGGCCGCTTCGGCTCCGGCCTCAACCCGCTGCGCGGCCAGAACAACGTGCAGGGCGGCGGCGACATGGGCGCGATCCCGAACAAGCTGCCGGGGTTCCAGGACATCGAGCGAGACGACGAGGCACGCGCGCAGTACGAGGCGGCGTGGGACGTGACGATCCGTCCGCATTACGGCTGGCACCTGACGCAGATGTTCCACGGAATGGAGCGGGGCGAGCTGCGGACGCTCTACGTGATCGGGGAGAACCCGGCCCAGTCGGAAGCGGACATCAACCGCACGCGCAAGCTCCTCTCCGAGCTCGAGTTCCTCGTCGTTCAGGACATCGTGCTCACGAAGACGGCCGAGATGGCCGACGTGGTCTTCCCCTCGGCCGCCTCGTGGTGCGAGACCGACGGCACCGTGACGAACAGCGAGCGGCGCGTGCAGCGCACGCGTAAGGCGCTCGACCCACCCGGCGAGGCCCGCGACGACATGTGGATCATCACCGAGCTCGCGCGCCGGCTCGGTTACGACTGGCCCGAGCCCGTGGCGAAGATCGTGTGGGACGAGCTGCGGTCGCTCTCACCGATGCACGCGGGGATGAGCTACGAGCGCCTCGAGGAGCGCGGGGGTCTTCAGTGGCCGTGTCCCGACGAGGCGCATCCTGGCTCGCCGATCCTGCACGAGCGTTTGTGGGCCGATCCGCTCGTCGGGCCTCCGGCGCCGTTCACGGTCGTCGAGGCGCGAGGGCCCTTCGAGGAGCTCGACGACGACTACCCGATTCGCCTCACGACGGGCCGGCGGCTCGAGTCGTACAACACGGGGGCACAGAGCAATCTCTACTCCTCTCCACTCCATCGCGGCGAGTCCCTCGACCTCTCTCCGGAGGACGCGGAACGCCTCGAGCTCGCAGACGGCGAGATCGCCCGCGTGGCGTCGCGTCGCGGCTCGGTCGAGGCTCCCGTCAGGATCGACGCGGCCCTCCGGCCGGGACTGGCGTTCATGACGTTCCACTTCCCCGATCAGGTCGACACGAACCAGCTCACGATCGACGCGACCGACCCGCAGTCGGGCACGGCGGAGTTCAAGGCGGCCGCGATCCGGGTCGAGAAGATCGAGCCTTCCGACCGCGAGGAGCGGGCGGGAGTCGCGGAGCCGGCCGCCGTGGGTGGGCAGGCGTAGTGGATCTCCACCTCGTTCCCGGCGCCGAGCCGACGGGCGCCGAGAGCGCCGCGCTCGACACCGTGCTCGGCGCGTCCGTCGACGGCTGGGACGGCGGGGATCGTCTCGGCGGGCCCGAGGGAAACACCGCGAGCACGGGTCATGCTGCCCGGGCGCGCCGGCACCTCCTGCTGCCTGCGCTGTGGGCGCTGCAGGAGCGGATCGGCTGGATCAGTCCCGGCGGCCTGAACGAGCTCTGCCGACGACTCACGCTGCCTCCGGCGGACGTCTACGGCGTCGCGACGTTCTACGCGATGTTCGCTGTCGAGCCGCGACCCGCGCGGGTCGTCCACGTTTGTGAGGACATTGCGTGCAAGTGCGTCGGCTCGGACGACCTGATCGCGCAGATCGAGGAGCGCTTCGGCGCCGAGGGCGAGCTCTCGGACGACGGCTCGGCGGCGTGGTACCGCAGCCCTTGCCTCGGTCAGTGCGACCGAGCGCCTGCCGCGCTCGTCAGCGACGCAGGCGACGAGCCCCACGAGCGGACGCTCGCTCTGACGACCGCCGCCGACGTGCTCGCGCTGCTGGCGGGAGCCGATCCCGGTCCCGCGCCGGCCACGGTGCTGCCACAGGCCGGCGACCGGTCGTTGCGCCTGCTGCGCCGCGCGTCGTCGGAGCGAGCAGTCAGCCTCGATGGGTACCGCGCCCAAGGTGGGTACGCGGCCTTGCGGCGCGCGATCGAGCTCGGTCCCGAGGGCGTGATCCGCGAGGTCAAGGACTCGAAGCTCCAGGGTCGCGGTGGGGCCGCGTTCCCGACGGGCGTCAAGTGGGATGCGGTCGCCCGTCAACCCGCCCGGCCGCACTACCTCGTCTGCAACGCGGACGAGTCCGAGCCGGGCACGTTCAAGGACCGCGTGATCATGGAGCGCGACCCGTTCGCGCTGATCGAGGCGATGACGATCGCCGCGTACGCGACCGGTTGCGAGCGCGGCTACGTCTACATCCGAGGGGAGTACCCCGAGCCGCAGCACGCGCTCGAGGCCGCGCTCGCCGAGGCGCGCGCTCGCGGATATCTCGGGACGGACATCCTTGGCGAGGGGCTCGACTTCGAGATCGAGGTCCGTAAGGGCGCCGGCGCCTACATCTGTGGCGAGGAGACGGCGATCTTCGAGTCGATCGAGGGCAATCGCGGCGAGCCGCGCAACAAGCCACCGTTCCCCGTCGTCGAGGGCCTCTTCGGCAAGCCGACGGTCGTCAACAACGTCGAGACGCTCGTCAACGTGCTCGACATCGTCACCCGATCCGGCCCCGTTTACGCGGAGACGGGCACCGAGGCCTCGACCGGGACGAAGCTCTTCTGCGTCTGTGGCCACGTGGGGCGGCCGGGTGTCTACGAGGTGCCGTTCGGCACGACCCTGCGCGAGCTGTTCGAGCTGGCGGGCGGCGTGCCCGGCGGCAAGGAGCTGCAATCGATTCTCATGGGCGGGGCGGCAGGTGGGTTCCTGCGGCCGGACGAGCTGGACCTCCGGCTCACGTTCGAGGACGCGCGCGAGGCGAAGACCACGCTCGGTTCAGGCGTCGTCCTCGTCCTCGACGAGACGGTCGACATGCCCCGGCTGCTGATGCGCCTCGCTGCGTTCTTCCGCAACGAGTCGTGCGGCCAGTGCGTCCCGTGCCGCGTCGGGACCGTGCGGCAACAGGAGGCACTCGCCCGGCTCGTCTCCGGGAAGACCCGAGGCGGCGTCCAGACGGAGCTCGCGGTGATCTCGGAGGTGGGGCAGTGCATGCGCGACGCGTCCATCTGCGGTCTCGGGCAGACCGCCTCGAGCGCGGTCGAGTCCGCCATCGAGCGCCTGGGGGTGTTCTCGTGAGCGAGCTGCTCGCGCCGAAGCGCATGATCGAGCTCGAGATCGACGGGCGGTCCGTGCGCGTCTTCGAAGGCGAGACGATCCTCGGTGCGTGCCGTCGGCTCGGGATCGACACGCCCACGCTCTGCTACGGCGACACGCTCGAGCCTGCGAACGCGTGCCGGGTCTGCGTCGTCGAGGTCGAGGGATCGCGCGTTCTCGCCCCCGCCTGCTCACGCAAGGCGGAGGCGGGCATGAAGGTGCAGACCGACTCCGAGCGCGTGCGCCACTCCCGCAAGCTCGTGCTCGAGCTGCTCGCCTCGTCGGTCGACCTGACGACGACCGACGTCATCCCGGATTACCTCGAGCGCTACGACGCGGAGCCGGAGCGATTCGGGCCACCGGCGCCTCCCGACGCGGAGCGCGACCGCAAGCGTACGGGTCACCACGTCGAGCCGGACGGGCAGACCGCCGCAACCGTCTACGCGCCGATCAAGATCGACAACGAGCTGTACGTGCGCGACTACTCGAAGTGCATCCTCTGTTACAAGTGCGTCGACGCGTGCGGCGAGCAGTTCCAGAACTCGTTCGCGATCCACGTGGCGGGTCGGGGATTCGACGCGCGCATCTCGACCGAGTACGTCGCCGAGCTGCCGGAGTCGGCGTGTGTCTACTGCGGCAACTGCATTGCCGTCTGCCCGACCGGCGCGTTGATGTTCCGCTCCGAGCACGAGTTGCGCGAGGAGGGCAACTGGCGCGTGGACGACCAGACGGTGACGACAACGGTCTGCCCGTATTGCGGCGTCGGCTGCAACCTCGAGCTCCACGTGCAGGACAACACGATCGTCAAGGTGACGAGCCCTGACGACCACGACGTCACGCTCGGCAATCTCTGCATCAAGGGCCGCTTCGGGTTCCAGCACGTCCAGGCACGCGATCCCGCCTGAGATGGGCGCGGGCGGGATCGTCCTCGTCGGCGGCCGCTCGGGCCGGATGGGGACGTCGAAGGCGCTCCTCGACTGGCACGGTCGGACGGCCGTCGAGCATGCGGTTTCGGTCGTACGAGAGGGCATCGACGGCGGGCTTGTGTGCGTCGTCCGGACGCCGGGGCAGGAGCTACCGCCGCTCGACGCGTTCGTCGTCGATGACGCCGTCGCCCACGAGGGGCCGCTCGCCGCCTTGCATGCGGGTCTCACCGCACTCGACGGAAGAGCGGAGGCCGCGTTCACCTGCGGCGTCGACACGCCGCTCCTCGTGCCGGCCTTCGTGCGCATCGTGCTTGCGTTGCTGCGTGACGGCGACGATGCTGTCGTTCCGATGATCGGCGGCCGAGCGCAGCCACTGCTCGCGGCCTATCGGGTCGCGATCGCACCGGCCCTCGAGTCGCTGCTCGCGCGCGGAGCGCGTGGCCTCCGCGACATTCCGCCTGCGCTCTCCGTGCGGGACCTCACGGAGGACGAGCTGCTCTCCGACGCCGAGCTGAGGGCCGTCGATCCGGAGCTCCGCTCGGCGAGGAACGCGAACACGCCCGAGGAGTGGGCGAGGCTGGCGTAGCGGGCCCCGGCGTGGTGCCAGGGAGACGCTTCAGCCCCTCCCCGGGGTTCCCGACCCGAGCTCGACCTCGCCGCTCTCGACGAGAACGACGTCCCCGCGGTCGAGGGTGATCGTCAGCCTCCCGTCCGCCGCGATCTCCCCGGCGGTGCCCGTCCGGCCGGCGACGCGCACCCGCCGCCCGCGAATCGCGTTTCGCTGCTCCAGGTCGTCGAGGAGCGGCGCCAGGCCTCCGGCGAGCCAGGTGTCGTACGCGCGCTCGAGCTCCTCGAGCGCCGCCACGAGAACGGCTCCCCGGTCGAACGGACGACCTGTCGCGAGCCGCAGCGACGTCGCCGGCGATCGCGTTGTCGCAGGCAGGTCGGCCACAACTTGATTCACGTTGATCCCGATCCCGCAGACCACGCGCGTACCCGACGCCTCGAGGAGGATTCCCGCGACCTTGCGGTCGTCGAGGAGAACGTCGTTCGGCCACTTCACCACCGCAGTGATGCCGGTCACGATCTCGATCGCGTTCGCCACGGCCAGCCCGGCGACGAGCGAGATCTGCGGGAGCGGCGTCCCGTCGGGAGGACGCAGGAGCACCGAGAAGAGGAGTGCGGTCGACGGCGCGTCGTCCCAACGGCGGCCCGACCGTCCGCGACCCGCGGTCTGGTGCTCGGTGACGGCGACGGCGCCGTGCGGGAGATCGTCCCTGCTCAGCAGATCCTGCGTGGACGGCGTCTCGGCGGCGTAGAGGTACGGCGTGCCGAGCGAGCCGGTGAGATGCGGCGAAACGACGCCCCGACGCGAGGTCACTCACGCTCGTCGACCCGTCGCAGCCGCTTCGTCTCCCCGCGCCGCTTCTTCGCCTCGAGACGCTGCTTCTTCGCGGCACGCGACGGCTTCGTGGGAACACGCTTTCGCTCCACGCGAAGCGCCTCGGCGAGCCGCGAGACGAGCCGGTCGACCGCGAGCTCCCGGTTGCGGAGCTGGCTGCGCTCGTCCTGTGCGACCGCGCGGAGGACAGGCCCCACCCTGGCGACCACGCGCCGCTTCTGCGCGTCGCTGAGCGCGGATGTCGCCTCCACGTCGAGGATCGCCTCGACGCGCGTCTCGGTCTTGTTTGCGTGCTGCCCGCCGGGCCCGCTCGAGCGCGAGACGCGCAGCTCGATCTCGGAGAGGGGCAGCACGACCGACCGCGTCACGCGACGCGTCGTCGCGCTGTCATTGCCCGTCACGGCCGCACCGGTGGAGAGATCGTCAGGAGCGCGTCGGCGTGGTCGTGATCGACCTGGAGCGTCGTGTGCGTGATGCCGAACCGCTCGGTCAGCATCCGCTCGCTCGCTCGGCGGATTCCGTGGCAGTCCTCGCCCACGCCGACGAGCACGTGGGCGGAGAGAGACGGGAAGCCACTCGTGATCTCCCAGACGTGCAGGTCGTGCACCTCGACGACGCCGGGTTGGGCGACGAGCGCACGGCCGATCTCCTCCGCGTCCAGGCCGCGCGGGGTCGACTCGAGCAGGACGAGCACCGACTCGCGCAGCACGCTCCAGGCGCTGACGACGATGTAGACGCCGATCAGGACGCCCATGATCGGGTCCGCGTACGGCCAGCCCGTGGTGACGATGACGACGCCGGCGACGATCACCGCCAGCGACCCGAGCGCGTCACCGACAAGGTGGACGTACGCAGCGCGGAGGTTGATGTCACGGCCACCCCGCCGGAATACCGCTGCCGCCCCGACCACGTTGACGACGAGACCGATACCGGCGACGACGATCAGCCAGCCGCCCGGCACGTCTGGCGGGTCGGAGAACCGCATCGCCGCAGCGACGAACACGATCAGCGCGATCACGATCAGGGAAACGGCGTTGAAGAGCGCGGCCAGGATCTCGGCGCGCCTGAGACCGAAGCTCCGGTTCGGTGTCGCGGGCCGTCGCGCGAGCATTACCGCGCCCGCCGCGACCGCGAGCGCGATCACGTCCGAGAGGTTGTGGCCGGCGTCCGCGAGGAGTGAGAGGCTCCCGGCGAGAACGGCGGCGATCACCTCCGCGAGCGTGTAGGCCGCATTGAGTACGAGCGCGATCGTCAGCGAGCGGAGTGAGCTGCTCGACGATGCGTGTGCATGATCGTGGTGGTGCCCCGCGCTCATGATCAGAAGGTAGCGCCACGGGGTGCCGACGCCCCTGTCGCCCAGCCCCTTGTTCTGGGAGAATGCCGTGCGTGGCGTGCATCCTGCTCGATATCGACGGCGTCCTCCACGTCTCCGGTGAGCCGATCCCCGGAGCCGTCGATGCCGTCGCGCGACTCCGGCAGCAGGGTCACGCGCTCCGCTTCGTGACCAACAACTCCACGCGTTCACGAGAGACGCTCGCGCTCGAGCTCCGTGAGCTGGGCTTCGACCTCGAGGACGACGAGCTCCAGACGACGCCCCGCGCCGCTGCCCGCGAGCTCGCGGGGAAGCGAGTCCTCGCGCTCGTGATGGGGGCGATCGTTCCCGACCTCGAGGAGATCGAGCTCGTCGGTGATCGAGCCGAGGCAGTGCTCCTCGGTGGTTGCGACGAGACGACGGAGCCGAATCAGGTGTTCTCGTGGATGAACCTCGGGCGCGCCTTTGCAGAGCTGCAGATGGGGGCCGAGCTGTACTGCCTCCACAAGAACAAGTGGTGGCAGACGAGCCGCGGCCCACTCCTCGACGCGGGCGCGTTCGTCGCCGGTCTCGAGTACGCCACCGGCGTCGACGCGACCGTCCTCGGAAAGCCGAGCCCCGCCTACTTCGCCGCGGCCCTCGATGCCCTCGGGGCGCAGCCGGAGCTGACCTGGATGGTCACGGACGATGTCGAGGCGGACGTGCGTGGGGCACAGAGCTTCGGGATGCGCACCGCGCTCGTGCGCACCGGCAAGTTCCGCCCCGAGACGCTCGAGACGTCGGGCCTCGTCCCCGAGATCGTGTTGAGCTCGCTCGCGCATTTCCCCGAGTGGCTCGAACGGTCGTTGTAGCCGCGATGCCCGTCAAGATCGGCACCGACCTGATCGAGATCGAGCGGATCGTGCGCGCGCTCGAGCGCCCCGGGTTCCGCGACCGGTGCTTCACGAAGGCCGAGCAGGCGTACTGCGAGACGCGACGCAATCCCGCCGAGAGCTACGCCGCCCGGTTCTGCGGCAAGGAGGCGGTCGGAAAGGCCCTCGGCTGTGGTGTGCGCTTCACGTGGAAGGACATCGAGATCGTCGGCCCGCCGAAGCCCGGCGTGACCCTGACGGGCCGCACCGCCGGCTACGCCGAGCGCGTCGGGATGCTCGAGATCGACGTCTCGCTGACCCACTCGCACACGATGGCGGGCGCGTCCTGCGTCGTGCGCGTCGGGGACTAGGTCGAGGCGGGGATGGCCGAGCACGGCTTCGAGGCCCTCTACACGGCGGCCGAGATGCGCGAGGCCGAAGAGGCATACCCGGGCTTCCCCGACACCGCGTACGAGCTGATGGAGCGTGCCGGGACCGCGGTCGCCCGCGAGGCGATGCGGCTGTTCCCACACGCTCGCCGCTTCGCCGTCGTCTGTGGCGGAGGCGCGAACGGTGGCGACGGGCGCATCGCGGCGCGCATCCTCCGCGAGGCGGGGCTCGAGGCGGTCGAGACCGATGCCGTCGAGGGCTGCGACGTCGTCATCGACGCCCTGTTCGGCACGGGCTTCCGCGGCGGCCCGCGGCCCGACGCTGCGTTGCTGATCGACCGGATCAACGCCTGCGGCCAGCCGGTGATCGCCGTCGACCTGCCGTCGGGCGTCGACGCCTCGACCGGTGAGGTCGAGGGGGTCGCGGTGAGCGCGGCGCACACGGTCACCTTCCACGGCAGCAAGGTCGGTCTTCATGTCGCGCCCGGACGATTCCGCGCCGGCGAGATCGTCGTCGCCGACATCGGTCTTGGCGCCCAGGCCGACCGCGGCGCGTCGAGCGACTCCCGCGTTGCTCGACCGCGTCCCGCGACGCGGTGCGCGTGACTCCAAGTTCACGGCAGGCGCCGTGCTCGTCGTCGGTGGCTCGCCCGGCACGACGGGCGCTCCTGTGCTCACGGCCATGGCTGCGTTGCGTGCCGATGCGGGCTACGCCACGCTCGCCGTCCCGCGGGAGTGCCTCTCGGTCGTCGAGGCCCTCGCGCTCGAGCCGGTCAAGCGCGGGTTCGACTGGCCCGATGCGGAGGAGCAGGTCATGGCGGAGTCGGCGCGGGCGAACGCCGTTGCGATCGGGCCGGGCCTCGGTCGGAGCGCCGAGGCGCAGGCGCTCGTCGCGAAGCTGCTCGCGCGGCTAGACGTCCCCGTGGTCGTCGACGCCGACGCCCTCTTCGGCCTGCGGCCGGCGGTTCGCGCGCACCCGACGGTCTTGACGCCGCATGTGGGAGAGCTCGCACGACTTCTCGATCGCGATTCGGCGTGGGTCGACGGCCATCGCCTGGCGGCGGCCCGCGCGGCCGCAGACCTGTTCGGTGCAGTCGTGGTGTTGAAGGGAGCGGACACGATCGTGCAGGCTCCCGGCGAGGGCCCCGTCGTGTGCGACTCCGGGCCAGCCGCGCTCGCCACCGCCGGGACGGGCGATGTCCTCACCGGCGTCATCGCGGCGTTTCTGGCCAAGGGGCTCGAACCGGTCGTCGCCGCGGCAGCCGCCGCGACCGCGCACGGGCTCGCCGCCGCCGTGGTCGACCATCCAGTCGGCCTGATCGCGAGCGACGTCGTCGCGATGTTGCCGTCCGTGCTCGACTGACCGGCCAGGGCGGCCGTTGCTAGCCTCGATCGGGTGAGGGTCGAGATCCTGGGCTCCGGTGGCGCGGCGACGATCCCTCGCCCTGGCTGCGCCTGCCGGGTGTGCGTGGAGGCACGGGAGGTGGGTGGGCGCTCGGCGCGTACGGGCCCATCGACCTTCGTCCACGGGCCGAACATCCTCTTCGACACGCCCGAGGAGTCGAAGTTCCAGCTCGAGCGGGCCGGGATCGGCGAGATCGCAGCCTGCTTCTACTCGCACTGGCATCCCGACCACACGATGGGACGGCGCGTGTGGGAGACCCGCAACGGCGACTTCCGGACGTGGCCTCGCGAGGCGAAACGGCCGCGCGTGACCGACATCTACCTCCCGCAGCAGGTCGCGGCCGACTTCCGGCGCTGGCTCGGCGGCATGGCGCACCTCGACTTCATGCAGGAGCGGGGCTGGATCAGGATCCATGAGCTCTCCGACGGTGAAACGGTCGAGATCGGCGCCGTCACCGTGCGGCCCTTCCGCCTCGCCGAGGACTACGTCTACGCCTTCGAGCTGACCGAGGGCGACAGGCGGCTGCTCGTCGCGATGGACGAGCTCAACGGCTGGTCGCCTCCGGTCGACGTGAAGGGGTGCGATCTGGCCGTCCTGCCGATGGGGATCTGCGAGTTCGATCTCTTCACGGGGGAGCGGCTGATCCACGAGGAGCATCCGGTGCTCGTGTACGAGGCGACGTTCGCGGAGACGCTCGAGATCGTCGCTGCCCTGGACGCAGAGCGCGTCATCCTGAGTCACGTCGAGGAGATGGACTGCATCTCCCACGGCGAGCTCGTGCAGGTCGAGCAGCGGCTCCGGGCCGAGGGCCGCAACGTCACGTTTGCCTGGGACGGCCTCACGGCCGAGGTGTGAGCGGGAGAATGAACGAGTGCCTCGCTCGCTGATCAGGGTCGACCTCGGCGCGATCCGCCACAACGTGCGGCGACTGCGCGACCTGGTCGGGCAGGTCGAGCTGTGGGCGGTCGTGAAGGCGGACGGGTACGGGCACGGTGCCGTCGACGTGGGGAGGGCGGCGCTCGACGCGGGTGCGAGCGCGCTCTGCGTGGCGACGCTCGGGGAGGCGCTCGAGCTTCGCGCAGCGCTCCCTGCGGCCAGGATCGTCGTGCTCGGCGGCGCCAAGCCCTCTGCAACGGACGTGATCCGGGCTGCACGCCTCGAGATCGGCTCCTCGACGACGGAGGTGCCGGAGGGAGTCCCGGTTCACCTCAAGCTCGACACCGGGATGGGCCGCTGGGGGCTCTCCGAGGTCACGGCGCCGGGGTCGGGCGTCGTCGGCCTGATGAGTCACTTCGCCTCGGCCGACAGCGATCCCGCGTTCACCGAGAGGCAGCTCGCGCGCTTCCTCGCCGCGACCCAGGCGCACGCGCATCTGCAGCGGCACATCGCAAACAGCGCCGGCACGCTCCGGCTGCCCGGTGCTCACCTCGACGCCGTTCGCTGCGGGATCGCGGTCTACGGGATCTCGCCCTTCGGCGCCGACCCCGGCCACGACGGCCTGCGCCCGGCGCTGCGCTGGGAGTCCTCGATCGCACTCGTGAAGACACTGGAGCCGGGCGAGAGCACCGGCTACGGCCGTCGTTTCGTCGCGGACGAGCCCACGCGGATCGGGATCGTTCCGGTGGGCTACGCCGACGGGTTTCGGCGCGACATGACCGGGACAGACGTCATCGTCAACGGCGAGCGGGCGCGCGTCCTCGGAACGGTCTCGATGGACTCGCTCGCCGTTCACCTGCCGGACACCGCAGGCCCCGGGGACCCCGTGACCCTGATCGGCGACGGTATCCTGATCGAAGAGCACGCGCGCGTTTCAGGCACGATCCCCTACGAGATCGCCTGCGGGATCGTCTCGCGGGCAACCCGATCGGAGCGTGAGGTCGTCGATGAGTGACGTTGTCGGATATCGCGTGGCGATGCAGGAGGAGCGCGCGACGGCACTTCGGGCGCGCGCCCAGCAGTTGCTCGCACCCCTCGACGGCAGCGAGCGCGCGCTCGACAGCGGCTGTGGGGCCGGCGCGCTCGCGTTTGCGCTCGCACCACTCGTCGGGAGTGTCGTCGGCGTCGACCTGTCGCGGGATCTCGTCTCGGCGGGTCAGAAGCTCGCTCCCTCGAACTGCGAGCTGATCGTCGGCGATGCGACCGCGTTGCCGTTTGCGTACGGCTCGTTCGACGTCGCGGGCAGCATGCGGGTGCTTCATCACGCGCACAGGCCCGAGCTCATCGTCTCGGAGCTCGCCCGCGTGACGCGTCCCGGTGGACGCATTCTCGTCGTCGACCAGATCGGTGACGTCGATCCGAGCGTGGCAGCCGAGCTCGACCGGTTCGAGCGCGCCCGGGATCCCTCTCACACGCGCCTGCTGCCGGACCAGGACATCCGCGGGTTCCTCGATGCCAACGACCTCGACGTGCTCACGAACGAGGTCACGCTCGAGAAGCGAGATCTCGAGCGCTACCTCGATCTCGTCGGTCTCGAGGGCGAGGAGCGCAGCCGCGTCGGCGGGATGGCTCCCGGCGCCGTCTACGACGTCGAGATCGGGTGGTACGTTGCTCGCAAGCGGGGCGGATTGACCTGACGTGAGCGTTCGGTGGGGCTTCAGCCTCACCCGCTCGTCAACGCCGTGGCGGCCGACGCATCCGACCCGGGCCCGCCTGGGCTCAGACCGCGCCGCTCCTGTAGTCGGACATTCCGACAAACCGGGCGACGACCCCCGGCAGGAGGGCCTGTGCGACGCCGACCAGGCGATAGGGGAACCAGGGCACGACGCTTTCCGACTTGCCCTTCTCGATCGCCTTCACGATCGTCGCGGCGACGTCCTCCGGCTCGATCACGAATCGACGCATGAGTCGGCTCTTGAGCACGTTCTTCTGTGGGAAGCCCTCGGTCTCGACGAAGCCCGGCAGGATCGAGTGGACGTCGATCCCGGAGCCGCGCAGCGCCGCCGAGAGCGAGCGTGAGAACGCGAGCTGCGCGTGCTTCGATGCGGCGTAGGCGCCCGCCGGTGCAAACGAGACGGTGCCAGCGACCGAGATGACGTTGACGATGTGGGCGCCACCGGCCCCGGCCGCGGTCTCGAGCCCGGGCATGAACGCGCGAGCACACCACACGCTGCCGAGGTAGTTGACCTGCATCACGCGCTCGACGAGATCGAGGTCGACGGCGAGGAAGGTGCCGCGGGCGGGCATGCCGGCGTTCGAGACGAGCAGGTGGATTGCGGGATGACGCTCGAGCACGCGTGCGGCGAGCGCGTCGACGGCGTTGCGGTCACCGATGTCGCAGAGCTCGACCTCGCCCCCGATCTCGGCCGCGAGTGCCGTGAGTCGATCTTCGCGCCGCGCGACGAGGACGCAATGCCAGCCGCTGCTCGCGCGAGCGCGCGCGCGGTCGCTTCCCCGATACCGGACGACGCTCCGGTGATGACGGCTGTCCGCTGCACGACGCCCACGATATCTGGCGTCACGCGATGGGGTCAGAGCGCGTCGCCCCAGTCGAGCTTGCGCGCGCGCCGATACGTCGTGCCTTCCTTCTTCGACACCGTCCGCCGCTCGAGGCCGGACGGCGTGCACAGCTCGAGCACGACGTGCCCCGGCCGCCGATCGGGCCGTCGGATCACGCGCGACCCGCCGCGCCTTCGGTCCCGTCCGCGACAGAACGGCATACGAGAACTTCTCGTCCTCGAAGCCCCGCTCGGCATCCTTCGCAAGCCGGTGGGCCCGGCTGCGAGGGAGCCGCACCGAGAAGTGGCACCAGTCGCCGTCGGGGAGCGGGCACGGCAGATCGTGGGGGCACGGCGCGAGCGTCGAGCCACCGTCCGCCGTCACGACGTCGCGCGCGGCGAGCGTGCGCCGGTAGCCCGCGGTCGTGCCCGGCTCGATGATCACGAGCGTGTCGGCGGTGCGCTCCCAGGCGCGCAGGACGAGCGCCGCGAGCCGATCCTGCGCCAGTTCTCCGAGGACGTAGGAGACGACGACGAGATCGGCCTGCGAGCCGCTGCCACCCGCGTCTCCAACGGCCCAGGCGGCGTGTTGCAGCGCTTCCGGACCGTCGCTTCGCGAGCGTTCTTCCGGCACGCGCCATCTCTGGCTCGGCCTCGACGAGCGAGGCGGTGGCCGCCGTGGGCCACGCCTGCGAGCGCCGCCCACGTCGCGATCCCCGGCCCGGCGCCGAGATCGAGGAGCGACGTCGGTCGCCACTCCGGGCGAACGAGGCAGATCTGACCGAAGACGTCCGCCGCGGCGGCGTAGGTCGCAGGTGCGCGCGTCGTCAGGTACGCAGCGACGTCACCTGCGGTTCGCGCTGCCCGCGAAGCCGAGGCCCCGCCCGCACGGTACGCCTCCGAGAGAGCGCGTGACGATCGCTCGAGGTCCTGGGGTCTGACCCCGCCGACGAGCTCGTCGATGCCGGCCTGCAGCGCGGGTGGGAGCGTCACGTTAGGATCGTCGCATGGCGGGCAGATTCGAGGGGAAACAGGCGCTCGTGCTCGGGGTTGCGAACAAGCGGTCGATCGCCTGGGCGATCGCGAAGCGGCTGCACGAGGAGGGGGCCGAGCTCGCGTTCACCTTCCAGGGCGAGCGGATCGAGAAGGGCGTCCGGGAGCTCGCCGACTCCGTCGGCGCGAAGCTCGTCACCGAGTGCGACGTGCGCTCGGACGACGATGTCGCCCGTGTCTTCGCCGAGACCGGCGAGGCCTTCGGCGGCGGGCTCGACGTGCTCGTGCACTCCGTCGCGTACGCGGCAGCCGAGGATCTCGAAGGCCGGTTCATCGATACGCCGCGCGACCGCTTCTGGATGGCCGTCGACGTCTCCGCCTACTCGCTCGTCGCCTGCGCGAAGGCCGCCGAGCCGCTGATGCAGGCGCGAGGCGCCGGCTCGATCGTGACGATGACGTACCTCGGCGGCGTCCGCGCCGTGCCGCACTACAACGTGATGGGCGTTGCGAAGGCGACGCTCGACGCGAGCATGCGCTATCTCGCCTGGGACCTCGGCCAGAGCGGGATCCGGGTCAACGCCGTCTCGGCCGGGCCCGTGCGTACCCTCGCCGCTCGCTCGATCGCGGGCTTCACGACGATGGAGGAGATGTTCGAGCAGCGCGCGCCGCTCCACCGCCACATCGCCGCCGACGACGTCGGCGGCGCCGCTGCCTACCTGCTCTCCGATGACGCTCTGAACGTGACCGGGACGATGCTCTACGTCGACTCCGGCTACCACGCCATGGGAATGTAGGCAGCCCGCGCCTTCCGCCGCACGCGCTTCCCGGCACGCGGAGAACGAAGGCGACGCCGTTGCCCGTCAGGAGTGCGCTCGCGGGCCACATGATCACGCCCCGGCTCCGGAACGCGATCGCGAACTCGAGCACGGCACAGGTGAGCAGCGCGACGAGAATCTGGGCTTCGCGAGAGCTGGAATCCGAAGGCCGTCTGGCCGAGGACCTGCAACGAGGTGATCACGAGGGCGAGGCGCAGCCGTGGATCGCGTACCTTCGGCAGCAGGATCGGGTAGGCGGTGCCGCGGATCGTGAGCGTCCGCCCCGGCGAATCGGCGAGGATGGAGGCGCCCATTCGGGCCATCGTACCTCCGGTTGCGCGAACGACGGGTTGCGCAGATCCGCATGGCAAGGGCGTTTCGCGGTCGTATTCGCGCCCTGATGCGTCGCTTCCCGGGCCGTTGCTTTATTCTTTGAAGTCGTGTTCGACCTTCGCGCCCGCACCCGACACCGCTAGCCGAGGAGAAATCGTGTGCGTGGACCCGCGGATATCGATGCCGGCGCTGATCCATCCCCTCTCGGGAGCGTCGAGATTCCATCCCCTCTCGGGAGCGTCGAGATGAGCACGATACGCGGTTCCGAGCCGGGCCTCTATGCGCCCGAGTACGAGCACGATGCCTGCGGCGTCGCGTTCGTCGCCCGGCTCGATGCGCGGCCCTGTCACGAGACCGTGCTGCGCGCGCTGCAGGCGCTCGAGAATCTCGAGCATCGCGGTGCGACCGGCGCCGATGCCGGTACCGGGGACGGGGCCGGCATCCTTCTCCAGCTTCCCGATTCCTTCTTCCGGGCCGTGCTCGACCACCCGTTACCAGCCGCCGGCTCCTACGGCGTCGCGATGTGCTTCCTTCCGTCCGATGATGTCCGTCGTCCGGAGCTCGAGCAGCACCTCGCGTCGCTCGTCGAGGAGGAGGGCCAGCGCGTCGTCGCCTGGCGGGATGTCCCCGTCGACCCCGCGTACGTCGGCACGACTGCAGGCGCGTCCGCCCCCGTCATCCGGCAGCTGTTCGTCGCAGCGGGTGACGCCGTCGCCGACGACCAGGATGCCTTCGAGCGGAAGCTGTACGTGATTCGTCGCCGTTTCGAGCTCGAGCTCGGGCGGGAGGCGGTCGTTCCGAGCTTCTCGTCACGGACGATCGTCTACAAGGGAATGCTGACGGCTCCTCAGCTCAGAGGCTACTTCCCGGACCTGCAGGACGAGCGCACCGAGACGGCGCTCGCCCTCGTCCACTCGCGCTTCTCGACCAACACGTTCCCGAGCTGGGAGCTTGCACATCCGTACCGGATGATCGCCCACAACGGCGAGATCAACACGGTTCGCGGGAACATCAACTGGATGCGGGCCCGCGAGTCGCAGCTCGCATCCGATCTCTTCGGCGACGACCTCCGGAAGGTGCTGCCCGTCGTGCGGGACGGGGGCTCGGACTCAGCCACGCTCGACAACGTTCTCGAGCTGCTCGTTCTCGGGGGCCGCTCGCTTCCCCACGCGATCATGATGATGATCCCGGAGGCGACCGCCGGGCGCACGGATCTGCCGCCCGAGCTCGTTGGCTTCTACGCCTACCACCACTGCCTGATGGAGGCCTGGGACGGGCCGGCCGCCGTGTCGTTCACCGACGGGCGCGTGATCGGCGCCACCCTCGACCGCAACGGGCTGCGACCGGGCCGCTGGCTCGAGACGCGCGACGGCTGGGTCGTCCTCGCATCCGAGGCCGGCGTGCTCGACGTTCCGGCGGCGGACATCCTTCGTAAGGGCCGCCTCCAACCGGGGAAGCTGTTCCTCGTCGATCTCGAGCGTGGCCGCATCGTCCCGAACGACGAGGTGAAGCTCGAGATCGCTACACAGAAGCCCTACGCGGAGTGGTTCGAACGGGAGGTCGTCGAGCTCGGCGACCTGCCCGCGCGCGAGCCGCGTACGCCGCCGACCGAGACGTTGCGCCAGCGTCAGATCGCCTTCGGCTACACACAGGAGGACATGAAGGTCACGCTCGCGCCCCTCGCACGCAATGCCGAGGAGGCGGTCAGCTCGATGGGGAACGACACGCCCCTCGCCGTGCTCTCCGGCGGCAACCGGATTCTCTACTCGTACTTCAAGCAGCTCTTCGCCCAGGTCACCAATCCGCCGATCGACTCGATTCGCGAGGCGATCGTCATGAGCCTGCAGGCAAGCATCGGCTCCGAGAAGAACCTTCTCGCCGAGACGCCGGAGCACGCCCGCCAGCTCGTGCTGCCGTCACCGATTCTGCTCGACGGGGAGCTCGAACAGCTGCGACAGGTGCATTCGGCGATCTTCAAGGCCCGCACGCTCGACACGACGTGGCCGATCGCCGAGGGCACAGCGGGGATGGACGCCGCTCTCGAACGGCTCTGCGGAGAGGCCGACGCCGCCCTCGCCGCGGGCATCAACATCCTGATCCTCTCCGATCGCGGCGTCGACGCCGAGCGGGCACCGGTTCCCGCGCTCCTCTCGGTCTCGGCGTTGCACCACCACCTCGTCCGCGAGGGCACCCGCCTGCAGGCTGGTCTCGTCGCCGAGACGGGAGAGGCGCGCAGCGTCCACAGCGTCGCGACGCTGATCGGCTACGGGGCGGCCGCCGTCAACCCCTACCTGATGCTCGAGACGATCGCCGAGCTCGTCTCGATCGGGATGCTGCCCGAAGGGATGACGGCGGAGCAGGCTCAACGGCGCGCGGTCAAGGGCATCGGCAAGGGCATCCTCAAGACGCTGTCGAAGATGGGCATCTCGACCGTCCCGTCCTACTGCGGCGCCCAGATCTTCGAGGCCGTCGGCCTCGCACCCGAGCTGATCGAGCGCCACTTCACCGGCACCGCCTCCCGCATTGGCGGGATCGGCACGGAGCAGATCGCGGAAGAGATGCTCGCCCGGCACGCCCGGGCCTACCCCGGCGACACCGAGACGCTGCTGCCGGTGGTCGGCCTCTACGCCTGGCGGCGCGACGGCGAGCACCACCAGTGGAACCCCGAGACGATCGCGCTGCTGCAGGACGCGGTGCGGAACGAGAGCTTCGAGACCTACGAGGCGTATGCCCGCACCGTCAACGACGATGCGGTGCGGCGGCTCACCCTGCGGGGGCTGCTCCGCTTCCGCGAGGCCGACGGCGGCGGCATCCCGCTCGAGGCCGTCGAGCCTGCCAGCGAGATCGTGAAGCGGTTCGTCACCGGAGCGATGTCGCTGGGCTCGATCTCGCGCGAGGCGCACGAGACCCTGGCGATCGCCATGAACCGGATCGGCGGCAAGTCGAACACGGGCGAGGGGGGCGAGGACCCTGTCCGGTTCACGCCGGACGAGAACGGCGACCTACGCCGCTCGGCGATCAAGCAGGTGGCGTCGGGGCGCTTCGGCGTCACGATCGACTACCTCACGAACGCCGACGAGATCCAGATCAAGATGGCCCAGGGCGCGAAGCCGGGTGAAGGTGGCCAGCTGCCGGGGCACAAGGTCGACCGGTACATCGCGAGCGTCCGGCTGACGACGCCGGGCGTCGGCCTGATCTCGCCGCCGCCACATCACGACATCTACTCGATCGAGGACCTGAAGCAGCTGATCTACGACCTGCGCTGCGCCAACCCGACTGCGCGCATCTCGGTCAAGCTCGTCGCGGAGGTCGGAGTCGGCACCGTCGCGGCGGGCGTCGCGAAGGCCAACGCCGACCACGTCCTCATCTCGGGGCACGACGGAGGCACCGGAGCATCACCGCTCTCGTCGATCCTCTTCGCGGGGATTCCGTGGGAGATCGGGCTCGCCGAGACGCAACAGACGCTCGTGCGGAACGACCTCCGCTCACGTATCTGGGTGCAGACCGACGGGCAGATCAAGACGGGCCGCGACGTCGTCGTGGCCGCACTCCTCGGCGCCGACGAGATCGGCTTTGCGACGGCCCCACTCGTCGCGAGCGGCTGCGTCATGATGCGCGCCTGCCACCTCAACACCTGTCCGGTCGGGATCGCGACCCAGGATCCCGAGCTCCGCAAGCGCTTCGCCGGCCAACCGGAGCACGTCGTCAACTTCTTCTTCTACGTTGCCGAGGAGGCGCGTCAGATCATGGCGCGGCTCGGGATCCGGCGCTACGAGGATCTCGTCGGACGGGTCGAGTTGCTCGAGGCCGACGAGGCGATCGCGCACTGGCGGGCGCGTGGCATCGATCTGTCGCGGCTCCTCGCGGCTCCTGGCGGGGGAGATGCCCCGGTGCGGCGGATGCGGGCGCAGGATTCCCCGTTGGCCGACGCGCTCGACTGGGAGTTGATCGAGGCTGCTGCGCCGGCACTCGATCGTGGTGAGCCCGTCAGGCTGGCCGCCCCGATCCGCAACCGGAACCGCACCGTCGGCGGGCTGCTCTCACACCACATCACGAAGGCGCACGGCAGGGCCGGATTGCCGGACGGCACCGTGCACATCGAGCTGACGGGGTCGGCCGGGCAGTCGTTCGGCGCCTGGCTTGCCCCCGGCGTCGAGCTCGCGCTCGTCGGCGACGCGAACGACTACGTCGGCAAGGGGCTCTCGGGCGGCACGCTCTCGGTGCGACCACCTGCCGACGCGGCCTTCCTCGCCGAGGAGAACGTCGTCATCGGGAACACCGTCCTCTACGGCGCGACGTCCGGCAAGGCGTTCTTCCGCGGGCTTGCGGGAGAGCGGTTCGCAGTGCGGAACTCGGGTGCGACCGCCGTCGTCGAGGGTGTCGGCGATCACGGCTGCGAGTACATGACGGGCGGCGTCGTCGTCGTACTCGGCCCGACCGGTCGAAACTTCGCGGCGGGGATGAGCGGTGGGATCGCGTACGTCCTCGACCGCGACGGCACCTTCGCCTCGCGCTGCAACATGGAGCTCGTCGGCTTCGACCCGATCGAGGAGGAGGACGCTGCCACGGTTCTCGCTCTCGTCGGCGAGCATGCCGAGCGCACCGGATCGGCCGTCGCCGCAACCGTCCTCGCGAGCCCCGAAACGATCCCAGACCTCTTCGTGAAGGTGATGCCGCACGACTACAAGCGGGCCCTCGCCGACCTCGCGATCGAGCGGGACGACCACGCCGTCTCGGCCGGGGGCGGTGGCTTCTTCACGACCGAGAGCGAGGAGGCCGCCTGATGGGCCAGCTGGGCGCATTCCTGAAGCTCGACCGGGCCGAGCCCCTCGAACGCGATCCGGTGGAGCGCGTCAAGGACGTACGCGAGTTCGTCCGCCCGCTGCCGCTGCTCGAGCTCCGGAACCAGGGCGCGCGGTGCATGGAGTGCGGCGTGCCCTTCTGCCACCACGGCTGTCCGCTCGGAAACCTGATCCCGGACTGGAACGACCTCGTGTATCGCGACCGCTGGCAGGAGGCGATCGTCGAGCTGCACCGGACGAACAACTTCCCCGAGTTCACGGGCCGGCTCTGCCCGGCGCCCTGTGAGGCGGCCTGCGTACTCGAGATTCGGGAGGGGGAGGCGGTCACGATCAAGCAGATCGAGGTCTCGATCATCGATCGTGCCTGGGACGAGGGCTGGGTCGTACCGCGGCCACCGGCGGTGCAAACCGGTCGCACGGTTGCCGTCGTCGGTGCCGGACCGGCGGGCCTCGCGTGCGCGCAGCAGCTCAACCGGGCGGGTCACTCGGTGACCGTGTTCGAGCGCGACGAGGCAGCCGGCGGGCTCGTCCGGTTCGGTGTGCCCGAGTTCAAGATCGAGAAACGGCTCGTCGAGCGCCGGCTCGCCCAGCTCGAGGCCGAGGGTGTTGCGTTCCGCTACGGCGTCGAGGTGGGCGTCGACATCGCGGCGGACGAGCTGCGGGACTCGTACGACGCGGTCGTGATCGCGACCGGCTCGCGGGTGCCGCGGGATCTTCCCGTCGAGGGGCGGGACCTCGACGGCGTTCACTACGCGATGGAGTACCTCTACGAGCGAGCGCGCGCGATCGCGGCCGAGGTCGGAACGGCGGGAGAGCTTGCGCCGCCTCCGCCGGAGCGTCCGATCACGGCCGCCGGCAAGCACGTGATCGTGATCGGGGGCGGTGACACCGGCGCCGACTGCGTTGCGAACGCTCACCGGGAGCAGGCTGCTTCGGTGACGCAGATCGAGGTGCTGGGCGAGCCACCCGTGAAGCGACCCGACGACATCACGCCCTGGCCGCGGTGGCCGCTGAAGCTCCGCACGTCGTACGCCCTGAAGGAGGGTGGCGAGCGAGACTTCGCGATCTCGACGACGCGGCTCTCGGGCTCCGGCGGGAAGGTCGAGCAGATCCACTGGGCCCAGAACGACGGATCGCCGCCGTTCGCACCGATTCCCGGCACGGAGGAGTCGCGTCCGGCCGAGCTCGTCCTGCTCGCGATGGGCTTCCTCCATCCCGAGCAGTCGCTGCTGGGGCAATTCGGGGTCGAGCGGGACGGTCGGGGCAATGTCGACGCGGCCGACTACGCGACGTCGGTCGACGGCGTCTTTGCGGCCGGCGACGCCCGGCGTGGGCAGTCCCTGATCGTCTGGGCGATCAACGAGGGACGCCAGTGCGCCGAGCAGGTCGACCGTTGGATGCTGGAACGCGCGGTGTGATCAGGGCGGTGATCCTGTCCGCGGTGCGGACGCCGATCGGCCGCCACGGCGGCGGTCTTGCGGAGGTGCGCCCGGACGATCTCGCTGCGGTCGCGGTCGCCGCGGCGGTCGAGCGGGCGGGTGTCGACCCGATGGAGATCGAGGACGTCTGGCTCGGTTGCGCGAACCAGGCAGGCGAGGACAACCGCAACGTGGCCCGCTTCGCCGCCCTTCTCGCCGGTCTGCCCGACTCGGTCGCCGGCATCACCGTCAACCGGCTCTGCGCCTCGGGCCTCGCGGCGGTCACCGGGGCCTGCCACGCGGTGATCGCGGGCGACGGAGACCTCTTCGTCGCGGGCGGCGTCGAGTCGATGTCGCGCGCGCCGCTCGTCACCGCCAAGCCGGATCCTGCCGCTCCGGACGCCGAGCGCCCGGTCTACGACACGACGCTGGGCTGGCGCTTCGTCAATCCCCGCTACGAGGAGCGGTACTCGACGGAGCGGATGGGTGAGACGGGGGAGAACGTCGCCGAGCGCTGGGGCGTCTCGCGCGCCGACCAGGATGCGTTCGCGCTCCGCTCCCACTTGCGCTGGTCGGCTGCGGCGAACGCGGGTCGTTTCGACGACGAGATCGTTCCCGCGGGGCGTCTCGTTCGCGACGAGCATCCTCGCCCCGACACGACGCTCGAGAAGCTCGGCACGTTGAAGACGGTGTTCCGCGGCGGTGGGACGGTGACTGCGGGCAACTCGAGCGGGATCAACGACGGTGCCGCCGCGCTCGTGATCGCGAGCGAGGAGAAGGCACGTGCGCTCGGGATCGAGCCACTCGGCACGTTCGTCGGGTCGGCCGTGGCGGGCGTCGATCCTGCGGTCATGGGTATCGGCCCGGTACCCGCGGTGCGCAAGCTGCTCGCGCGCACGGGGGTTTCACTCGACGATGTCGACCTCGTCGAGCTGAACGAGGCCTTCGCCTCGCAATCGCTCGCGGTCTGCCGCGAGCTCGGCCTCGACGAGGAACGAGTCAACGTCAACGGCGGTGCCATCGCGCTCGGCCACCCGCTCGGCATGAGCGGCGCCCGCCTCGTCGTCTCGCTCCTGCACGAGCTGCGCCGCCGCGACGGCCACGTGGGCCTCGCGACGTTGTGCGTCGGCGTCGGGCAGGGACAGGCCGCGTTGTTCTCGCGCTGAGCGCCTCTGTTGTCGGTGGTGCCCGTTTTCAGGCCCCGAGAAACAGCCTTGCGGCCGGGTTGCCGGTCTCCTCTTCGTGCGGATACCCGAGCTTTCGCAGCGACTCCTTGAATGCCCGCCGCTCGCCCGGCGGCACCTGGATGCCGGCGAGCACACGTCCGTAGTCGGCGCCGTGGTTCCGGTAGTGGAACAGGCTGATGTTCCAGCCTTGGCTCATCGCCTCGAGAAAGCGCATCAATGCGCCCGGCCGCTCGGGGAACTCGAAGCGGTAGAGAACCTCGTTCGGCGCGTTCGCGGGGCCGCCGACGAGGTGGCGTACATGGAGCTTCGCGAGCTCGTTGTCGGTGAGGTCGAGCGCCTTGATCCCGGCCCGCTCGACCTTTCCGAGGAGCCGGTCCTTCTCCGCGCTGTCGCGCACACTCAGGCCGACGAACACGTGCGCTTCGGCCGGATCGGCGTAGCGATAGTTGAACTCGGTGATGTTGCTCCTCCCGAGCAGGCCGCAGAACTTCTTGAAGCTGCCGGGGCGCTCGGGGATCGTCGCCGCGAAGACGGCCTCGCGTGCCTCGCCGAGGTCCGCGCGCTCGGCGACGAAGCGGAGCCGGTCGAAGTTCATGTTTGCGCCGCACAGAACCGTGACCAGATTCCTGCCCGACACCTGCTCCCGCTCGACCCAGCGCTTCGCACCTGCAACGCCAAGAGCGGCGGACGGCTCCACGATCGCCCGCGTGTCCTCGAAGACGTCCTTCATCGCCGCGCACAGCTCGTCGGTGTCGACGAGGATCATCTCGTCCACGTACTTGCGCGCGAGGCGAAACGGCTCGACGCCCACCTGCTTCACGGCCACGCCGTCGGCGAAGAGGCCGACGTGGGGCAGGGTGATCCGGCGACCTGCCCGGAGGGAGCGATCCATCGCGTTCGCGTCCGTGGGCTCCACGCCGACGATCAGGATCTCGGGCCGTAGCCGCTTCACGTACGCCGCAATCCCCGCGATCAGTCCGCCGCCGCCGACCGCGACGAAGATCGCGTCGATCGGGTCTCGCAACTGCCGCAGGATCTCCATGGCGATCGTTCCCTGACCCGCGATCACGTCCGGGTCGTCATAGGGATGGATGAACGTCAGCCTCCGGCGGCGCACGATGCGCATCGCCTCGTCGTAGGCGTCGTCGTACGAGTCGCCCTCGAGCACGACCGTCGCCCCGAGTGCGACGACGGACTCGACCTTGATCTGCGGCGTCGTCACCGGCATCACGATCGTCGCTTCGGTGTCGAGTCGCCTCGCGGCGAGAGCGACACCCTGGGCATGGTTGCCCGCCGAGGCGGCGACGACGCCGCGGCGCAGGTGTGCGGCCGGCAGCCGGGACATCTTGTTGTAGGCACCGCGAAGCTTGAACGAGAAGACGGACTGGAGATCCTCGCGCTTCAGCAGCAGGCGGTTGTCGAGTCGCGCGGAGAGAAGCGGCGCTTCGTGGAGCGGCGTCTCGACGGCGACGTCGTAGACGTTCGCGTTGAGAATCGCCTCCAGGTAGTCGATCGCGGGTGCGGAGCGGGCCACGGCAGCCCATCGTACGTCAGCGTGGCGCGCGCCAACTCGAGATCACGCCATCCCGGGCGAGCAGCGTCCAACCGTCGCGGCGAAGGGCCGCCGCGGCGCGATCCGCGCAGTCCGGACCGAACCAGCCGCTCTGCCCATAGAGGCCGCGATGCACGGCAACGAAGCGGATGCCGAGGACCTTGTACGGAAGCGGTCCGAACCCGCACGAAACGCCGCGCAACCGACGTGTGAGAAGCTCCGAGGCCGCGGTCGCGGTGGTCGAGTACCCCTGCGGTCGCTCGCGCGGCGACTGCCGCGCATAGGCCAGGTAGACGCTGCCGAAGTGGGTTCCGGGATTGAAGACGGGCAGTTCGAACAGGCGGCCGTCGCCCTTGATCGCGCCGTACGCCGCGTTACCCCGATCGGGCTCGACGGCACCGAACACCGGCACCGAGACGTCGGCCGCGAGGGCGAGCAGGAGCACGGCCGTTCCCACCGGAACGATCAATCGCCGGCGCACGCCGGCGACTCTCCGTTGTTTCAACACAAGACCAGCGGCGAACGCGACGAGTGCGGCGATCGCGAGGCAGGCGATAGGCATCAGGCGCTCGGGGACGCGCGCGAAGCGCAGCGGCGGGATCGCGCGCCAGAGCGGCTCGTAGAGCGGCACGTTCGCGCCGAGGGCGAGCACGGCCGGCACGACGGCAGCGAGGGTGAGGAAGACCGCGAGCCCGCGCTTTCCCCTTATCGCCCAGAGGCCGAGGAGCGCGAGCAGGGGTGTCAGCCAGCCGAGGAAGACGTACTCCTCGATACCGGCGCCGACGCCGCGCGTGAAAAGGTCGGAGAGCTCCGCCGAGTAGCGCTCGACCTCCGTGAACTTCCGGCCGCCGGCGACGACGGATCCGGCGACGACGACTTGTTGCACGGCCACGGCGGCAGCTGCAGCGGCCCCCGCGCCGGCAGCGGCCTTCCACCAATCCGACCGGGGTACCCGAGCCCACGCGTAACCGAGCGCGAGCACGACTGCGCCCATCGCCAGATGGATCTGGCCCGAGAGTGGAATCGCGGCGAGTGCAAGTGCCGCCCAGACGAACCGTCGTCGCTCGAGCGCCAGCAGAACCGCCGGCAGGAGGAACGCGATCAGGCCGAGGAGATGCCCGGTCGACTGGCCGACCCGGTACGGCGCAAGGGCGAACACGAGGCCGCCCGCGAGGGCGGCGGTGCGCACGAGTCCGAGCCATCGCAGCCACCAGCAGGCGACCCCGCCGGCCGCGACGACCGAGAGGAGGACGATCAGATTGTAGGCCCAGATGTTCCCGAAGAGATGCCGGAGCGGCCAGAACGGCGTACCGAGCAGCCAGCCCTGCAGGTTCGGTGCCGCCGTGGCCTGCGGGCGGAACGAATACGGGTCGGCGAGCAGCCACGCTCCACGCTCGAGCTGGTGCCCCGGGAGCCAGAAGGCCCACCCGAGCTGGAGGTGGTCGCCTGCCGCGGCTTCACCGTAGCCGGGCGAAGGCCGTGCGAGATAGTGGTCGTCGACGTGCTTGACCGCGGGCCACGTGGCCCAGATCGCGCACGCGGCGTAGAGCGCTAGCGCGAGAGCGACGAAGCCGTCGCGATCACGGCGTCGATGTTCGGTAGGTCGCTCCCCAGGTTCCATGCCGCCCTGACCGTATCGCCCTCGATCAGGAACGCGCTCCGAGCGGGTACGACCGTCATCCCGTTGACCTCGCGCGCCACGTCGAATCCGCGTGTCGCCTCGCCCTCCCAGTCGGAGAGGAGCGCGACGTTCTCGACGCCGAGCGTCATCGTCCAGGCGGCGTGCGACCAGGGCGAGTCGCGCGAGATGCCGTACGTGCGGATGCCCGCCCGCTCGAGATCGGGAGCCCTGTCACGCAGGAGCAGGAGCTCGTTCGTTCAGCCGGGTGACCAGTCGAGCGGATAGAAGCACAGTAACGACGCCCCTTCGCCGGCAAGCGCCTCGCGCAGCAGGACAGGGCCTCCGCGCGTCTCGACCCAGACTCTGGCTTCCGGGATACGTTCGCCTGGCTCGAGCATCTATCCGACGTCCACCGGCAGCGTCTCCGTTGCGATCGCGATCTCCTCGACCACCTCGCGAATATCGCGGTTCGCGTTGAAGATGCGGAGCTGGCGGTCGGCGCTGTTGCCGCGCGCCAGGAGGGCGCCGATGCCTTCGAGCTCGCGCTCGGATCCGAGCTCGCGCGCGTGCGGCTCGATCTCGCGAACGGTCCGACGCACGAGTTGCGCCAACGGAACACGGTTGCGACGTCCGGTGGCGAGGTCCATTACGGGCGCCTCGAGGCCGTACCGCGCTGCCAGCCATTTGTTCTCGGTCGTGAGGATGCGGTGGTAGCTCGGGATCTCCTCTCCGGCATCGTGGCGCTCCGACAGCTGCTTGACGAGCGCCTGGCAGTACGCGGTGATCGCGACAGCGTCCTCGACCCGCGTCACCGCATCGCAGATCCGGATCTCGATCGTGCCGAGCCGCGGGTGCGGCCGGATGTCCCACCAGATGTGGGTGTAGTCGGCAATGCATCCCGTGCGCTCGAGCTGTCCGACGACCTCGGCGTAGTCGGCGTAGTCGCGGAACCGGGGAGGAGGGCCGGAGCGGGGGAACGAAGCGAACACCATCTGTCGGCTCGACATCAGCCCGGTCGGCTCGCCGCGCCAGAACGGTGAGCTCGCAGAGAGCGCGAGCAGCGGCGCAAGCTGCGGCAACATGCCGTTCATCACCTTGATCGCCTTGTCGGGGTCGTCGATCGCGACGTGGATGTGCATCCCGAAGATGAGCTCGCGACGCGCGATGTACTGGAGCTGGTCGACGAGCTGGCGGTAGCGGTCCTTGGCGGTGATCCGTTGCCGCTCGAAGAGGCTGAACGGGTGCGTCCCCGCCGATCCGACGCGCATGTCCTTCTGACGGGCGATGCCACAGACGTAGGAGCGCAGCTTCGCGAGCTCGCCCATGATGTCTGCCGGCGTGTGGCAGACGGGGGTCGCGATCTCGAGCACCGACTGCATCAGCTCGGGGTTGATCTGCGGCTCGAGCTCGTGCCCCTCGATCGCCGCGAGCACGGTCTCGATGTGCTGGACGAGGTCGAACGAGGTGCCGTCGAGGAGCTGGTACTCCTCCTCGACCCCCAGCGTGTACGGGTCGCTCTTCCCGAAGTGGTGGTCGAGCACGCTGGCCGCGGCACCCGTCCCACTCGACCCCTTCCCGGTGATGTCCGGCGGGATGAGCTGCTTCCCGCCGGCGGGTGCGGCCGGGGTGGCAGCAGCGGCCGGCTCCAGCGGATCGTCGGGGCTCTGCGTCCCGGCGCTCATCGGATGACGGCCTCGGCCTCGATCTCGACCTTCCAGGTGGGGTCGAGGAGCCCCGCGACAACGCATGTCGACGCCGGGCGGATCTCGCCGAAGACTTCTCCGTGCGCGCGGGCCACGTCGGCGAACACGGCCGCGTCGGTGATGAACATCCGTGTGCGGACGACGTCCTCCATCGTCGCGCCCGCATCGGCGAGCGCACCGGCGATGATCGTGAGGCACAGGCGGGCCTGCTCGTACGCGCTCTCGGGTGTTGGAGATCCGTCGGCCGCCGTCGGCGCGGTTCCGGCGACGTAGATGGTGGACCCCGCCACGACTGCGCGCGAGTAGCCCGCGATCGCCTCGTACGGCGAGTGTCCGAAGATCAGGCGGCGCCCCATCGTCGGGGTAGTATCACTGATCGAACGTGGACGCTCTGAGCCAGATCGACGCGTGGGACGTCCCGTTCGCCGCCGCCGGAGTCACGGGTGCGACCTCGACGATCGCCACGCGTGGCGACGCGCAGCGATCCGTTCGGCTCGCCTCGGTCTCGAAGCCGGTCGCCGCGCTCGCGACGCTCGTCGCAGTGGAAGAGGGCGTCACCGACCTCGACGAGCCGGCCGGCCCGCCCGGCTCGACCGTCCGCCATCTTCTGGCTCACGCGTCGGGCGTTCCGTTCGACGGGACGACGCCGATCGCTCCGCCCGGCCGGCGTCGGATCTACTCGAACGAAGGGTTCGCGCTCCTCGGTGAGCACGTCGCGGCGGCCGCGGAGATGCCGTTCGCCGACTACGCGCGCGCCGCCGTTTGCGAGCCACTCGGCATCGATCTCGACCCACTGGGCCATCCCGGTGCGGGGATGCACGCGTCCGTCGACGATCTGCTCGTCCTGGCGCGCGAGCTGCTCGTCCCGCGGCTCATTGCAGAGGAGACGAACGCTGAGATGGTGGCCGTCCAGTTCCCAGGGCTCGACGGTGTGCTGCCGGACTTCGGGCGCTTCAGCCCTCTCGACTGGGGCCTCGGTGTCGAGTTGAAGGGAAGCAAGGCTCCGCACTGGTCGGGCTCACTCACCTCGGCGGAGACGTTCGGGCATTTCGGCGGCGCGGGCACGTTCGTCTGGGTCGATCCCCGACGCCGGCTCGCCTGTGTCGTCCTGACGACGAGGCCGTTCGGGGAGTGGGCGAAGGTGGCCTGGCCGACGCTCTCGGACGCCGCGGTGCGCGAGCTTGAGTGAGGCTCTGGCCTCACCCTCGGCTTCCTTTCAGTCGGAGACGTAGAGCGGTCGCAGCAGCTCGTTGAACGTCTCGCGGTCGCAACTCGCGACGACACACGTCGTCATGGCGGTCACGGTCGCGGTCCGCTCGATCTGCATCAGTGGCGCGACCTCGCCGAACGTCTCCCCCGGTCGCAGCACGGAGCGCGCTCCCCTGCCCTCCTGCGTCACACCCGCAAGGCCGGAGAGGAGCACGTAGAAGCGATCCGTCCGCTCGCCTTCGGTCACGATCTTCTGGCCGCCGGCGACCTCCTCGCGCAGCATGCGCGCGGCGAGCTTCGCGATCGTCTCACCCGGAAGCGACCCGAACAGGCCGATCCGCTGAAGCTCGGTGACCGAGGCCGGAACGTGACGCGGGCTCATGGCCGTACCGTACCCGGCGACAGGCCCGGCCGAAACACAACGAGCCGGCTCGAGGGCCGGCTCGTTGTTGGGGTGGGGTCGGTCGGATCTACGCTGCCGTGAGGCCGAGCGTGCGCTCGATCGCGCCCTTGGGCTGAGCGCCGATCACCGAGACGGACGGCTCGCCGTCGCGGAAGAGGATCATCGTGGGGATCGAGGCGATGCCGAAGCGCTCGGCGAGCTCGCGCTCCTCGTCGATGTTGACCTTGACGAGCTTGAGCCCGCCCGCCTGCTCGTCCACGATGCGATCGAGGACGGGGGCGACGGCGTGGCACGGGCCACACCACTCGGCCCAGAAATCGACGAGCACGGGGACGTCGCTCTGAATCACTTCCTGGTCGAACGTGTCGTTCTTGACTGCAGTTGCCATCTGTTCCTTTCGGTCCTTCGCGGAGTTGGTCGATTATCGATGCCGTTGCGAAACGTTACGGCATGAACGTGGTCTCACCTATCTACAACGATCGGGCGCCTCGGCCTCTTCCCTAGAATCGGGTGATGTTCGCACCCCTTCCGGACAAACCCGACCACGACGCGCTCGAGCGGGACGTCCTCTCCCTCTGGGAGCGGGCGGGAACGTTCGCCCGTCTACGAGAGCAGAACGCCGGCGGGCCGCGCTTCAGCTTCTTCGACGGCCCCGTGACCGCGAACAAGTCACTCGCCGTGCATACGGCGTGGGGCCGGACCCTGAAGGACGTGTTCCAGCGCTACAAGGCCGCGCAGGGCTACCACCAGCGGTACCAGAACGGCTTCGACTGCCAGGGCCTCTGGATCGAGGTCGGTGTCGAGCGGGCGCTCGGGCTCAACTCGAAACAGGAGATCGAGGAGTTCGGCCTCGCCGAGTTCTCGCGCCGCTGTCGCGAGGTCGTCGCGACGTCTGCCGCGGAGCTGACCGAGGGCTCCATTCGCCTCGGCCAGTGGATGGACTGGGGCAACGACTACTTCACGTTCTCGGACACGAACATCGAGTACATCTGGAAGTTCCTGCGCATCGTCCACGAGAAGGGGTGGCTCCTCAAGGGCCACCGGGCGACTGAATGGTGCCCCCGCTGTGGCACGTCGATCTCGGCCCACGAGCTCCACGGCAGCTACGTCGACCGCGTCGACCCGTCGCTCTTCGTCCGGTTCAGGCTGCTCGATCGACCCGGCGAGAGCGTCGTGATCTGGACGACCACTCCGTGGACGTTGCCGGCGAACGTCGCGGCGGCCGTCAACCCCGACTCCGAGTACGGGCGCCTCGACAACGGGGACTGGGTCGCGGTTGCCCGTTACCCCGACGAGACGTTCGTCGAGCGGTTGCCGGGATCGGAGCTCGTCGGCTGGCGCTACGAGGGCCCGTTCGACTCGCTCGGGCCCGGTGGGGACGTCGAGCACCGCGTGATCCCGTGGGACGACGTCTCGATGGAGGACGGCACCGGGGTCGTGCATATCGCTCCCGGCTGCGGCGCCGAGGACTTCGAGCTCTCGAAGGCGCTCGGGCTCGCGGTGATCGCGCCGGTCGACGAGGCGGGGCACTTCTACCCGAGCTTCGGCTGGCTCCACGGGCTCTCGACAGGTGACGCCGCGGAGCAGATCATCGGCGACCTCGAGGAGCGCGGCTTGCTCGTCGAAGCGAAGCATCACGAGCATCGCTACCCGGAGTGCTGGCGCTGCCACACACCGCTCATCTTCCGGCTTTCCGACGACTGGTTCATCGGGGTCGACGAGATCCGGCAGCCACTTCTCGATGCGAACGCCACCGTCGAGTGGACGCCCGAGTACATGGGCAAGCGCATGGACGACTGGTTGCGCAACATGGGCGACTGGAACATCTCGCGCCGCCGGTACTACGGGCTTCCGCTGCCGTTCTACCCCTGCTCGTGCGGGCATCTGAACGTGATCGGCTCGCGGGCGGAGCTCGAGCAGCGGGCCGTTTCGGGGCTCGATCAGCTCGAGGAGCTCAGGCGGCCCTGGATCGACGCCGTGCCGGTCCGCTGCGAGGCCTGCTCCGAGGAGGTGACGAGGATCGAGGAGGTCGGCGACGTGTGGCTCGATGCGGGGATCGTTCCCTTCTCGACGCTCGGCTGGGGGAACCCGGAGCTTCTTCCCGAGGGGTACGCCACCGGTGCGGCCCGCGGTCTGACGACGGCCGACCTGCCCGCCCACGAGACGTGGGAGGAGTGGTTCCCCGCCGACTGGGTCTCCGAGATGCGCGAGCAGATCAGGCTCTGGTTCTACTCGCAGCTGTTCATGTCGGTCGCGCTGACGGGGCGCGCGCCGTTCCGCAAGGTGCTCGGCTACGAGAAGATGCTCGACGAGCACGGGCGGGAGATGCACGGTTCGTGGGGAAACATGATCGACGCGCAGGACGCATTCGCGCGTATGGGCGCCGACGTGATGCGGTGGCAGTACTGCGCCCAGCCGCCCGACCGCAACCTGCTCTTCGGCTTCGGCCCGGCGCAGGAGATCAAGCGGCGCCTGCTGACGCTCTGGAACTCGGCCAGGTTCCTCGTCGACTACGGCGCGATCGAGTCGTTCCAACCCGTATACGCCGATCTCGAGCGCGGTCGGCCCGACGCAGAGCTGCAGCCGCTCGACGACTGGCTCGTCGAGCGGACGGCACAGCTCGTGATAGACGCCGGGGCGGGGTACGAGCGCTGGCTCACCGTGGACGTCACGCGCGCGTTCGAGGCGTACGTCGACGACCTCTCCAACTGGTACATCCGTCGCTCCCGACGGCGTTTCTGGGACGGCGAGGAGACGGCACTGCGCACGCTCTGGTTTGCTCTCGTTCAGGGGCTGCGGGTGATCGCTCCGGTCATGCCGTTCCTCGCCGAGCACCTCTGGCAGGCGCTCGTCACGGATGTGATCGACGGTGCACCGGATTCCGTGTTTCTCGCGGGCTGGCCGGAGGCCCGCGCGCCGGATCTCGCGCTCCTCGACGAGGTCGACGAGCTCCGTCGGGTCGTCGCCCTCGGTCACCAGGCGCGTTCTGCGGCGGGGCTCAAGCTGAGGCAGCCACTGCGGCGTATCGTGGTCGAGGGTGCGCCGCTCGCAGTCGCACACGCCGACGAGATCGCCGAGGAGCTCCGCGTCAAGGCTGTCGAGTTCGGCCAGGTCGATGCGGAGTTGCGCGTCAAGCCTCATCTTCCGGTGCTCGGGCCGAAGCTCGGCAAGGAGCTCGGCGTCGTTCGTGCGGCGCTGCAGGCCGGCGAGTTCGAGGAGCTCGACGGCGGCGGCTTTCGCGTGGCCGGCCACGTCCTCGGGGCCGACGAGGTGCTCGTCGAGCGCGCGGGCCGGGAGGGGTGGGCCGTTGCGGGCGATGCGGGAGTGACGGTCGCGATCGAGACGGCAGTCGACGCCGGGCTGGCACTCGAGGGCCGCGTCTACGAGCTCATCCACCGCGTCAACACGATGCGGAAAGACGCCGGCCTCGAGCTCACCGACCGCATCGCCGTCACGATCCCCGAGACGGACGGTGACGTGCTCGCGCACGCGGAGTGGATCGCGCGAGAGACGCTGGCGCGGTCGGTCGTGACCGGGCCGCTCGATGGCCCCGTCATCGAGAAAGCGTGAGGGAGCCCGTTCGCGTCGGCCTCGTCGGGTGCGGCCGGCTGGCAGAGAGTGGGTACGTGCCCGCGTTGGCACACGCGGAAGGCGTCGAGCTCGTGGCCGTCGCCGATCGTGAGGAGGCACGCTGCAGGGCGATCGCGCCCGGATGCCCTGCCTACGCCTCCGCGGCGGAGCTCCTGGCTGCCACCGAGATCGAGCTGCTCGTGCTCGCCCATGCCGTCGAGGCGCACGTGCCGGATGCGCGTGCGGCGGCCGCGACGGGCGTGTCGTCCCTCGTCGAGAAGCCCCCTGCCCGGACAGCTGCGGAGGCAGGCGGGCTGGTGGGGCTCGATCCGCCGGCGTGGCTCGGTTTCAACCGCCGGTTCGACCCCGCCCTTGCGAGCCTGCTCTCCCGGCTCGACCGCCCCCCCGCGCGTCTCGAGCTCGCATTCTCGATGCTGCCGTCGAGGTGGGGCGCGTGCGACGGCTCTGAAAGGGTCTTGCTCGACCTCGGACCGCATCTCGTCGATCTGGCGCTCTGGCTCACCGGACGGACTCCCGTCCGGGTGCGCGTCGCGCGCCTGAGTCCTGCCGAGGCCATGTTCGAGATCGACCTCGACGGAATCATGGCTCGAATCCAGGTCTCGCACGGCCGTGCCTGGCGTGAGCGCCTCGTCTGCCGGGACGCCCGTGGGAAGGTGGTCGCCCGGCTCGAGCGTGGCGGCCTTGCTCGACGCGTGGTGGCACGGGTGCGACGCGGAAGCCCCGATCACCTCGTCGGCTCACTCGCGGCTCAGCTGGCGGCGGCGGCGACGGCCGTCCGCGACGGGACCGTCGACGCGCGGCTCGCGACCGCCGAACAGGGTATCGCAGCCATGAGCGTCCTCGACGCGGTGACCGCGGCAGACGGCCCGGACTGGACTTCCCTGTGAGAGGACGGGGAGCCCCGTGCTGGCGCTGATCGTGCTCGACGCGATACCTGCCTCGCTGGTCGCCGAGCTCGAGGGCGAGGGGCGGCTTCCGCGCCTCGCCGAAGTACGTCGGGAGTCAACTCCTGTCGAGCTCGCGACTCCCGCAGCGCAGTTCGCCGCCGCGGTCTTCCCGACGATGTGGAGCGGTGTTCCCGTGAGCGAGCACGGCCTGCACTACCCGTTCATGTGGGATGCAGCGGGGCAGCGGGTCAGATACGTCGACTGGTTCGGGTATCCCTCGACGCTGTGGGATCGTGTCTCCGGCGTCGGCGGGCGGGTGCTCGTCGTCGACCCGTACGAGGCTGCGCAGTCGACCGGAAGTGAGGGTCTCCTCGTCGCGGGCTGGCAGTTCACGAACCGCGTGGTGCTGCGACCGTTCTCGGTGCCCAAGGGGGCCCGACGCCGGTGGGAGCGCCGCTTCACGCCGGCTCCCCGGGCCGAGGAGGTGTTCGGCGAGACGGACGAGCGCAGCCTGCGGCACCTCGCGGCCGCGCTCGGCGCTGCACCGACCCGCGTCGCCGATCTCGTGACCGCTGCGCTGCCCGAGGTCCGACCCGACGTCGTGGTGGCGGGCTTTCCCTCGATCCATCTCGGTGGACACCGGCTCTATGATCCGGCTGCGGTCGTCGAGGGGATCTCCCCCCGGGCGGCAGGGGAGCTCCGCCGAGCGCTGGCGGAGATCGTCGTCGCGGCCGACGCGGCGATGGGAAGGATCATCGACGCCCTGCCCGGCGACGCAGACGTCGTCGTCTTCTCGCCGATCGGGATGGCGGCTGACTCGAGCCGGACGGATGTGCTCGGCAACATGCTCTCTGCGGTGCTCGACGGCACCCGACTGAACGGCGACAAGGTCGGAGGATCCTGGGGGTTCCGGGCGGCGGTGCCGACCTCCCTGCGTGCACGCGTTGCAGCGGCGTTGCCCGATCGGGCCGCGGTCGAGCTTGCGTCACGACTCGAGTTGAGGGGCACCGACTGGTCGAGGACCCGGGCGTTCACCGTGCCGTCGGACGTCGGAGGCATGATCCGGTTCAACGTCCGTGGGCGTGAGCGGGAAGGGATCGTCGACCCGGACGACAGCGCCGCACTCGCCGCAGAGATAGGGACGGGCCTGTTGAGCTTCGCGTTCGAGGACGGGGCACCGGCGGTCGCCGCGGTGGATGTCGTCTCTGAGCTATTCGGCGGAGGGCCCGGCTCCCACCTTCTTCCCGACCTCGTCGTGCGGTGGAGCGACCGGCCGTCGCGGCGTGGCGAGGTGCTCCGCTCTCCGCTCCACGGCTCGATCCGCCGAAGCGGCGTCGCGAGCGGCCGCTCCGGCAACCACACCGACGACGCGTGGGCCCTCGTGCGACCGGCATCGGGTCGCGCGACGGAGCGACCCCGAGCCGACATCGTCGACATCGCCGCGACCGCGCTTGCCCGCTTCGATCTCGAGAGCGCGGGCAGTTCGCTGATCGATTCGTGATGTGCGTGTCCGTCGTGATCCCGAGCCGCGACCGCTCAGATGCGCTCCGACGTTGCCTCGCATCGATCGGCCGGCAGGAGGCGTTCCCGCTCGACCTCGTCGTGGTCGACGACGGTGGACGCGTCCCGGCGAACGTCGCGGGGGTGGCTACCGAGTTCGATGCGAGAATCGTGCGGCTCGAAGGCGTCGGGCCGGCAGCGGCACGGAACGCGGGCGTGCAGGCCGCGCGCGGCGAGATCGTCCTCCTGCTCGACGACGACTGCGTCGTCGAAACCGGTTGGGCCGAGAAGCTCGTCGAGGCAGTGGCAACCGGCGACCGCGTCGTCGCGGCCGGCTCGGTCCGCGCACCCGCTGACGCCAACGTCTGGCTCCGCGCGAGCGAGCGGATCGCCGTACACGCCGAGGTCGCATCGGCCTTCTTCCGCACGATGAACCTGGCCTGCCGACGCGACCTCCTCGTCGAGGTGCCGTTCGACGAGAGCTTCCGGACGGCAGGTGGAGAGGACAGGGACTGGTGCGTGCGGGCGGCGCGAGCGGGAGCCGTGTTCAGGCGCGTTCCGGGCGTAGGTGTCGATCATCGCTCTGCCCTCGACCGGCGATCGTTCGTCGCGCAGCAGGTGCGGTACGGCCGCGCGGCCCGTCACCTGCGTGCCCGAGGCACACATGCGCGGATACCCACGCGCGCCCTGCTCGGCGGCGTGGTGTCCGGGCTCCGTGACAGCCCGGCCGTCGGCCTCGGGATGCTCGCCGGCCAGGGCTTCGCCGCCGCGGGGTACATCCTGGAGTCGAAGGCGCGCCGGGGCGCTATAGGGTGAACGGTGCATGGGCGCCACATCGTCAGCCGGCATTGCCGTGCTCGGAGCCGGACCGGCGGGCCTGACGGCTGCGCACGTCCTCGCCGTCCGGGGCAAGCCAGGCATCGTCTTCGAGGCGGATGCCCAGGTCGGCGGGATCGCGAAGACGGTCGAGCACGACGGCTTCCGCTTCGACCTCGGCGGGCATCGCTTCTTCACGAAGGTGCCGTGGGTCCAGGAGATGTGGGAACAGGCGCTCGGAGACGAGTTCCTCGTCAGGCCGCGTCTCTCGCGGATCTACTACCGCGGCGACTTCTTCGCCTATCCGCTCCGCGCCGAGGATGTCGTTCGTCGCCTCGGCATGGTCGAGACCGGGCGCTGCCTCGGTTCGTACGCCGCCGCGAAGATGCGACGATCGGAACCGCCGGCGACCTTCGAGGACTGGGTGACGTCCCGGTTCGGACAGCGTCTCTACGACGCGTTCTTCCGGGAGTACACCGAGAAGGTGTGGGGCATTCCCGGCAGCGAGATCCAAGCCGAATGGGCGGCGCAGCGTATTCGCAACCTCTCGTTCTGGACGGCGTTGGTTTCGGCGCTGCGGATCAAGCGGCGTCACGTCACGAGCCTGATCGAGGAGTTCCACTATCCGCGGCTCGGGCCGGGGCAGATGTGGGAGACCCTCGCGGCCCGCTCGGAGCAGGCAGGCGTGCCAGTGCGGCTCGGTGAGCGCGTCAGTCGCGTCGTTCACGACTCCCGCGGCGCGTTCGCGATCGAAGTGAGTCGGGGTAGCGGCCCCGCGGAGGTGATCGATGTCGACGGGATCGTCTCGAGCATCCCGTTGTCCGAGCTCGTCCTCTCCCTCGACCCCCTGCCGCCCGATCACGTGGTCGCGGCCGCGCGCCGGTTGCGGTACAGGGATCTCCTCGTCGTCGGACTGATTTCGACCGATCCCGAGCCGTTCCCCGACAACTGGATCTATCTCCACGACCCCGGCACGCGGGCGGGGCGCGTGCAGAATTTCGGTGCCTGGAGCCCGGGCATGACCCGTCCCGGGTATACGAGCCTTGGAGCGGAGTACTTCTGCTTCCAGGGCGACGAAACCTGGACACTCCCGGATCACGCGCTGATCGAGCTGGCCAAGCGTGAGCTCGCACAGATCGGCCTGATCAATCCGGCGAGCGTCGTCGACGGACTCGCGATCCGCGTGCCACGGGCGTATCCGATGTACGACAAGGGGTACGGCCAAGCGGTGGCGACGCTGCGGGCCTTTCTCGAGACGATCCCGAATCTCGAGACCGTCGGCCGGAACGGGCTCCACCGGTACAACAACCAGGATCACTCGATGTGGACAGCCGTGCTCGGGACGCTCAACCTGATCGACGGCACAGACCACGACGTGTGGGCGGTGAACGCGGACGCCGAGTATCACGAAGAGGGCGAGCTGCAGAACCCACTGGGGCAGGACGCCCTGGTCGCTAGCGTCGCCTGAAGGCGATCACTCCTGCGGGCACGGCCGCGACGGCCGTCAGCTGATGGACGGTGTGGAGGCAGGCACCCGCCACGGCGCCGCGCACGCCGAGGCGCCGATGGAGAAGTGAGAACAGGTCCCGGTTGAGTGCCACGCCCGCGACGAGGCTCGTGGCAGCGATGCGCGGTCGACGGCGGGCGAGTCCGTACGCGACGGTGAGTGCCGCGACCGCGCTGGCACGCTCGCGGGCGCCGAGGTTGAGCGTCGCCGGCGCTCGCCGCTGCTCGACGAGGAGAGCAACCCACGGCACTCCTCTCCCGCTGAAGTCGGTTCGCACCATCGAGGTGAGCGTCCACCGCTTCAGGTGCGTCCCTTGCAGATCGGGATCGAGACGGATTCGCCCTCTCTCGGCGAGGCGCGAGCCGAGCTCGATGTCCTCGATCGACGGGCGCGGATACCGCTCCGCGTCGAACCCACCGACCTCGTCGAAGGCCGTGCGTCGTACGGCCCCTAGGCCGGTCCAGAACGACCGTACGTCGCCGGCGGAGCGCTGATGAACCACGTGATGGAGCAGGTTGCGGAATCCGGTGACCAGTTCGCCCGCCACGACGACGTCGTCGTAGGATCCGAAGATCGCCGCCAGGTCGTCGTCGGCAGCGAAGGCCGCCCGGATCCGCGCGAACACGTCCTCGTGAACGACAACGTCCGCGTCGACGAAGACGACGACATCGGCCTGCGTTTCGGCGACGCCGACATTCCGCGCCGCCGCAGGCCCCGTTTTGGGCGGCGTCGTCACGACGACGATCTCCGCGGGGGGGTCGGTGGACGCCTCGATCGCCGCGAGGCACCGGTCGAGTGTCGGAGGGTCGTCGGTCGCCGGGACGACCACCGCCAGCGTGAGCGGTGCGTCGGTCAGCGCTGCGTCTCGGCGAGGATCAGCTCGCGGCGCAGTTCGACGGGGAGCTTGAACGTGACGTCCTCTGCGACGAGCTGGAACGGCTCGATCCGATCGACACCACGGTCCCGGAACCAGTCGCAGAGCCGCGAGACGAGCCGCTCGGGTGCCGAGGCTCCCGACGAGATGCCGACCGTTCGCACGCCGTCGAGCCATCGTTCGTCGATCTCGGTCTCGTCGTCGATCAGGTAACCCGCCACGCCGGAGGCCCGGGCCACATCGACGAGCCGGTTCGAGTTCGACGAGTTCTTCGAGCCGAGGACGAGGAGCAGGTCGATCTCGGCGAGCATCTCCTTCACCGCCCACTGGCGGTTGGAGGTCGCGTAACAGATGTCTTCCTTGCGGGGTGCGTAGATCTGAGGAAAGCGGCGACGCAGGACGCCGATGATCTCCGAGGTCTCGTCGACGGAGAGCGTCGTCTGGGTGATGTAGGCGAGGCGGGCGTCCGTGGGCAGCGACAGCGCCTCGGCCTCGGCCACGTCCTGCACGAGCACCGTGGCCTCGGGCGCCTCGCCCATCGTCCCGACGACCTCCTCGTGCCCCGCGTGGCCGATCAGGATCACGGTGTACCCGTCGGCTGCGTACCGTCGCGCCTGGACGTGCACCTTCGTCACGAGGGGACACGTCGCGTCGATCACGTTGTGGCCGAGCGTGGCGGAGTTCTCATGGACGGTCGGCGCGACACCGTGAGCGGAGTAGACGACGGTTGCGCGCTCCGGCACCTCCGTCTCCTCGTCGACGAAGATCGCGCCGCGCGCCTCGAGGTCGCGGACGACGTGGATGTTGTGGACGATCTGCTTGCGAACGTAGACCGGCGCCCCGTAGTGGTCGAGTGCCTTCTCGACCGTCTCGACGGCGCGCTCGACCCCGGCGCAGTAGCCGCGCGGTGATGCCAGGAGGACGCGTTCGACCACGCCGACAGGGTATCCGTACCACGTCATCCCGCGGCCGCCGGCGCGTTAGGGTCGGTAGCGATGATCGATCGTGTCGCTCTGTTCGTGACCTGTCTCGCCGACACGCTGTTCCCCGACGTCGGCAAGGCAACCGTCACCGTGCTCGAGCGCCTTGGTATCGAGGTCGTGTTCCCGCTCGAGCAGACATGCTGCGGCCAGATGCACGGGAACTCGGGCTATCCAGCTGAAGCGGCTGCGCTCGCCTCCAGGTTCGTGGAGGTCTTCGAGGAGTTCGAGGCCGTCGTGACTCCATCAGGCTCGTGCGCCGCGCAGGTGCGCGAGCACTACGGTGCCCTGCTCGGCGGTGAGGACCGTGGCGTGCCCGCGCGCACGTGGGAGCTCTCCCAGTTCCTGACCGGCGTGCTCGGGGTCGAGGACGTCGGCTCCGGGTTCGAGGGAGCGATCGCCTACCACCCGACGTGCCACTCGCTTCGGCTCCTGCGCGTCGGTGATGCGCCCCGCCGCCTGCTCGAGGCGGTGCCCGGTGTCCGGCTCGTCGACCTTCCCGACGCCGAGGAATGCTGCGGTTTCGGCGGGACGTTCGCGGTCAAGAACGCCGAGGTCTCGACCGCGATGCTCGACGACAAGATCGCGGCGATCACCGCCTCCGGTGCGGGAACGGTATGCGCGTGTGACAGCTCCTGCCTGATGCACATCGGCGGCGGTCTGCGGCGCCGTGGGATCGAGATCCGGCCGCTCCACCTGGCGGAGATCCTCGCAACGTGAGCGGTGATGCGAGCCGTGGTGGGGAGAGGCTTCAGCCTCTCACCGGGGTGCCGACGGCTGCGTCGCGCGATGCGCGCCCGGAGGCGTTCTCGCATGCGGCGACCGCGGCCCTCGCGAACCCGCAGGTGCGCGCGAACATCCGGCACGCGACGACGTCGATCCGGCGCAAGCGAGCCGGTGTCGTCGCCGAGGTCACCGACTGGGAGTTTCTGCGCGAGGCCGCGGCGGCGATCAAGGACGAGACGCTCGCCTCTCTCGACGACGTGCTCGTGACGCTCGAGGCCTCCGTGCAGGCGGCCGGCGGGACGGTGCACTGGGCGCGCGACGCCGCCGAGGCGAACGAGATCGTGATCGGCCTCGTGCGGGCGGAGGGCGTCGACGAGGTCGTCAAGGTGAAGTCGCTCGCGACCGACGAGATCGCGCTCAACGAGGCCCTTGAAGGAGCCGGGATCATGCCGATCGAGACGGATCTCGCCGAGTTGATCGTCCAGCTCGCCGGTGAGCGCCCGAGCCACCTGCTCGTGCCCGCGATCCACAAGAACCGGGTCGAGATCCGCGACCTCTTCCGCGACCGCCTCGGCCTGCCCGCGCTCACCGACGAGCCGGCGCAGCTCGCGGAGGCGGCACGGCTGCATCTTCGCGAGGCCTTTCTGCGGGCGCGGGTTGCGATCTCGGGCGCAAACTTCGCTGCCGCGGACACGGGCACGATCTGCGTGGTCGAGTCCGAGGGCAACGGCCGCATGTGCACCACGCTGCCCGAGGTGCTGATCACCGTGATGGGGATCGAGAAGGCGATCCCGCGCTTCCGCGACCTCGAGGTCTTCCTGCAGCTGCTGCCGCGGTCGTCGACCGGCGAGCGCATGAACCCGTACACGTCCCTGTGGACGGGGGTGCGCGCCGGTGACGGGCCGCGGGCATTCCACCTCGTGCTTCTCGACGCAGGCAGGACGCGCGTCCTGGGTGATCCGGAGGGCCGCTCGGCATTGCGCTGCATCCGTTGCTCGGCCTGCATCAACACGTGCCCCGTCTACCGGCAGACCGGCGGGCACGCCTACCACTCGCCCTACGCGGGCCCGATCGGCGCGATCCTCGCTCCACAGCTGGCAGTGGAGAAGGGGCCCGTGGCGTCACTCCCGTTCGCGTCGTCGCTTTGCGGCGCGTGTTATGACGTCTGTCCGGTCCTGATCGACATCCCCTCGATCCTCGTCCACGAGCGTGGGAAGGTGGTCGCGCGCGAGCGCGCCGGAATCGAGGGGAGATCGCTGAAGCTTCTCGGGCGCGCGTTCGCGACGCGCGCGGGATACGAGCGGGCGCAGCAACTGGGACGCAAGCTCCAGCGCCCCGTCGCGCGCGGCGGCTGGATCACGCGCTTCCCGCCGGGGCCGCTGGGTGCCTGGGGCCGTTCGCGCGATCTCCCGGCGCTGCCCGCCCAGACGTTCCGCGAGTGGTGGGAGAGTCGTGCCGACCGCACGTGAGGCGATCCTGGCACGGGTCAGAGCCTCGCTCGCCGACCGGCCCCTGACGGTTGTCGTGCCACGTGATTACGACCTGGAGGGCGCGCGCGATCGGGCGGCCGTTATCGACCTGTTCGTCGAGCGCGTTCGGGACTACGAGGCGACGGTCGTCGTTACGGGCGATCCCGTCGGCGCTGTCGCCGGGGCGCTCGCGGCCGCGGGGTCTCGGGGCATCGGCATCGCACCCGACTTCGCTGTCGCCCTACGACCGTCGGGAGTCGAGCTCGTGGAGGACGCGGGTCTATCCTCTCGCGACCTCGACGCACTCGACGGCGCCCTGACGACCTGTCTCGGGGCGTGCGCGGAGACAGGCACGATCGCCCTCGACGGTGGGCCGGGGCAGGGGCGCCGTGCGCTGAGCCTCGTTCCCGATCTGCACGTCTGCATCGTGCGCGCGGAGGCGATCGTCGAAACGGTGCCCGAGCTGATCGCTGCCCTCGAGCCGAGCGCGCGAGCCGGTCGTCCGCTCGTTCTCGTCTCCGGCCCGTCGGCGACGAGCGACATCGAGCTGACCCGGGTCGAGGGCGTCCACGGCCCACGGCGGCTCGTCGTCATCGTCGCGACGTGACCGCCTCTACACTGTCCGCGACGGGACGTGGCGCAGCCTGGTAGCGCGCTCGCTTTGGGAGCGAGAAGTCGCGAGTTCGAATCTCGCCGTCCCGACTTCGTGATGAAAGCCCTGGCCGCCATTCTCCTCACGGTCTCGATCGGGAGCGCACTGGGATGCGGGGGAGGCGGCGAGAAGCAAGCCGCCGAGTCGCCGTTCGCCTACGACACGACCGCGCCGCTCGAATACGTCGACCGCGGCGTCGTCAACAAGGAGTACCCGATCGCGGTCCACGACGTGTCGTACTCGACGCCGGCAGGGAACCGGATCGACGCGATGCTCGTCGTCCCACCCGGGAAGGGGCCGTTCCCGGGTGTCGTCTACCTCCACGGCTCGCCGGGCGACCGGACGCAGCTCCTCGTTCCCGCCACGTGGCTCTCGGCCAGAGGTGTGGTCGCGCTCACGATCACGATGCCGCAGGACGTCGATCCCAGCGGCGCGTCACCCGAGGAGCGTGCGCAGGCGCAGCGTGAGGCGGTCGTCGAGACGGTCGTCGCCGCTCGGCGCGGCGTCGACCTCCTCGAGACCCTCCCGAGGGTCGACTCCGACAGGATCGCGCTCGTCGGCTGGAGCGGCGGCGCGCGGATCGGAGCGATCCTCGCCGGGGTCGAGCCCCGGATCGGGTCGTTCGGCCTCCTCTCGGCCGGCTCGACGCCGGTTGCCGAGTACGCGGAGCAGGCGCCCGAGGAGCTCCGCCCGGTGATCAGGGACGAGCTCGGCGCCGTCGATCCCCTGCGCTGGATCGCGCTCGCACCGCCCGAATCGATCCTGCTCCAGGACGGACGCAGCGACGAGATCGTCCCGACGGCGGCCCTGCAGGCGCTCGCGGAAGCGGCGGGACCCGCGGCGACGTGGCGGTGGTACGACCAGGGCCACGCTCCTTCGGACAGGGCGTTCGCCGATCAGCTCGACTGGCTCACCGAGAGGCTCGACCTCGACGGCTCGGTCGTCGTGGGCGCGGCCGGCGGCCCCTGATGACGGCCTGCGTGCGCTACTCGGTCACCGTTGTCGCAGTGACGCTCATGGTCGCCGCGGGCTGTGTCGTTCCCGATGCGGGTGCCGCGTCGCAGACGGGCTTCCGCGGCACCATCGCGCGGATCTCACCCGCCATTGCGCGGCAGATGACCGGCGTCTCCTGGCGCCCCGGGTGCCCCGTGCGGCTGCGCGACCTCCGCGTCGTCACCGCGACCCACCACGGCTTCGACGGCCGCGACCGTCGGGGACGCCTCATCGTCCACCGAGATGTCGCAGCACGTGTCCTGGGCGCTCTGCGGCGGCTCTACGCCGAGGGGTTCCCGATCAGGCGCATGGTGCCGATCGACCGCTACGGGGGAGACGACGAACGCTCGATCCACGCCGACAACACATCGGCGTTCAACTGCCGCTTCGTCGAGGGGACGACGCGCTACTCGGAGCACGCCTACGGTCGCGCGATCGACGTCAACCCGATCGAGAACCCGTACGTCTCGGGGTCGGGCACGACGTCACATCGCGCGAGTCGCTCATATGTCCGCCGGACGCCCTTCCGTCCCGGCATGGCGGCCGAGGGCCACGCGCTCGTGCGCGCCTTCGACGCGATCGGCTGGGGCTGGGGCGGACGCTGGTCGGGCGTGAAGGACTACCAGCACTTCTCCGCCTCCGGCCGCTGAGCCCCGAGGGCTACATCCGGTCGATCATCGCCTGACCGAACGCCGAGCAGGAGACCTCGTTCGCACCCTCCATCAGCCGCGCGAAGTCGTACGTCACCTGCTTGTCGGCGATCGCAGCCGCAAGCGACTCGATGATCAGGTCGGCCGCCTCGATCCAGCCGAGGTGCCGCAGCATCATCTCGGCGGACAGGATCAGCGAGCCCGGGTTGACCTTGTCCTGGCCGGCGTACTTCGGCGCCGTTCCGTGGGTCGCCTCGAACATCGCGACCTCGTCGGAGAGGTTGGCACCCGGTGCGATCCCGATTCCGCCGACCTGCGCTGCCAGAGCGTCGGAGATGTAGTCGCCGTTGAGGTTCAGCGTGGCGATGACGTCGTACTCGGCCGGGCGGAGGAGGATCTGCTGCAGGAAGGCATCGGCGATCACGTCCTTGACGACGATCTGGCGCCCCTCGTGCTCGATCTGGAGCCACGGGCCACCGTCGATCGGCGTGGCGCCGAACTCGTTCGCCGCGAGCCCGTATCCCCAGTCGCGGAAGCCTCCCTCGGTGAACTTCATGATGTTGCCCTTGTGCACGAGTGTCACCGACGTGCGGCCGTTGTCGAGCGCGTAGCGGATGGCCTTGCGCACGAGCCGCTCGGTGCCCTGCCGCGAGACGGGCTTGATCCCGATGCTCGACGTCTCGGGGAAGCGGATCTTCGACACGCCCATCTCGTTCTGGAGGAACGCGATCACCTTCCTCGCCCCGTCGGTCTCGGCCTCCCACTCGATCCCCGCGTAGATGTCCTCCGTGTTCTCGCGGAAGATGACCATGTTGGTCTTCGAGGGGTCGAGCAGCGGGCTCGGGACGCCGGCGAAGTGCCGCACCGGGCGGAGGCAGACGAAGAGGTCGAGTTGCTGTCGCAGCGCGACGTTGAGGGAGCGAATGCCTCCGCCGACAGGTGTCGTCATCGGCCCCTTGATCGAGACCGAATAGTCGCGTGCCGCGACGAGCGTGTCGTCCGGGAGCCAGACGTCGCTGCCGTAGAGGCGCGTCGCCTTCTCACCGGCATAGATCTCCATCCAGTGGATCTGCCGCGCACCGGCGTACGCCTTTGTGACGGCCGCGTCGACGACGGCCTTCATCACCGGGGTGATGTCGATGCCGATGCCGTCCCCCTCGATGAACGGGATGATCGGGTTGTCGGGTGTCGGCTCGCCGACGACGATCTTGCTTCCACCTGCTGGAACCTGAATATGCGTCTGGGTTGTCATTTCCCTACCGTGTGTGTGGATGAGTGCCTCGGATCGACAGTCGAGCCGGAAGCTTCAGGCTATCGCACAACCACTTCCGCCCATCCGAGTGCCGTCCGACGCGAGTTCTGCAGCTGACGGGATCGCAGCGGTCCTGATCGAGGGGTTCGACCGGCACTACCGGCTCTTTCGTGCTGCGAGCGCGGAGGCCAAGGAGCGTTTCGATCGAGCCGCCTGGGGGGAGGTGCAGGCCGCAGTCCAGGAGCGGATCGAGTTCTACGACCTGCGCGTGCGCGAGTGCGTCGACCGACTCCGAGCCGAGTTCGACGTCGAGCGGCTCGACATGTCCGTCTGGCAGGAGGCGAAGCTCCAGTACATCGGGCTGCTCGTCGCTCATCCGCAGCCCGAGCTCGCGGAGACGTTCTTCAACTCCGTGATCACGCGGATCCTGCACCGAAGCTACGTCCACAACGACCTGATCTTCGTCCGGGCGACCATCTCGACGGAGGACATCGAGTCCGACCCGCCGATCTACCGCAGCTACTACCCGAAGGACGGGAACCTGCAGGCGTGCTTCGAGCGCGTGTTCCGCGAGTTCGGCTGGCGCCGGCCGTTCGCTGATCTCGAGCGCGACGTCGGGACGCTCGCGGCGGCTGTCGAACGCCGGACGGAGCGCGCGTGGACGCATCTCGAGCCGAATCACCAGGTCCGGGTGTTGAGCTCCGCGTTTTACCGCAACAAGGCCGCGTACGTGATCGGCACGATCGTCAACGGATACGAGGCGGTTCCCTTCGCCGTCCCGGTCCTCCACGACGAGGGTGGCTTGCTCGCGCTCGACGCGGTGCTTCTCGACTCCGACCAGATCAGCATCCTCTTCTCCCTCTCGCGCGCCTACTTCATGGTCGACATGGAGGTCCCCTCCGGATACGTCGAGTTCCTGCGGGCGATCTCTCCCACCCGAACGCGCTCCGATCTCTACACGATGCTGGGCCTCGGGAAGCAGGGCAAGACGCTCTTCTACCGGGACCTGCTCCGGCACCTCGACCACTCCGAAGACGCGTTCGTCGAGGCGCCCGGGATTCGCGGCAAGGTGATGCTCGTCTTCACGCTCCCGTCGCACCCGACCGTCTTCAAGATCATCAAGGACGTCTTCGGGCCCGGCAAGGACACCGATCGCGAGACGGTTCGCTCGAAGTTCGCCATGGTCAAGCACGTCGACCGCGTGGGGCGGATGGCCGACACACTGGAGTTCACCGACCTCGCGCTGCCCCGCGATCGGTTTGCGCCCGAGCTGCTCGAGGAGCTGGAGGCACTCGCGCCGTCGATGATCGAGGTCGACGGCGATCGGCTGCTCATCCGCCACTGCTACGTCGAGCGGCGCATGGTGCCGCTGAACATCGCCATCGACCGGGCGACGCCGGACGAGCTCGAGCACGCCGTGATCGAGTACGGGAACGCCATCCGTGACCTTGCGATCGCCAACATCTTCCCGGGCGACCTGCTCTGGCGGAACTTCGGCGTCAACCGCCACGGCCGGGTCGTGTTCTACGACTACGACGAGATCGAGTACCTCACCGACGTCACGTTTCGCCGGATCCCGCCGCCGCCCAACCCGGAGGCCGAGCTCTCGAGCGAGCCGTGGTACGCCGTTCTCCCGCACGACGTCTTCCCCGAGGAGTTCGCGACGTTCCTGCTCGGTGATCCGAGGGTGCGCGAGTTGTTCATGCGCCACCATGCCGACCTGCTCGAGCCGGCGTTCTGGCTGGAGTGCCAGCGGCGAGTCGAGGAGGGCGAGATCGTCGACTTCTTCCCGTACCCCGAGTCGCTGCGGTTCTCGGGATTGAACGCGGAGGGCTGAAGACGAACGAAGCGGGTGGAGGGAATCGAACCCTCGTAATCAGCTTGGAAGGCTGGGGCTCTACCATTGAGCTACACCCGCGTTCCCGTATTGAAGCGGTCCCGTGCGACAGACCGCGTCGGTAGTCGGCCCGCCCCGCGATCTCGGTCGCCCCGCACGGACGTGAGCACAGCACCTATCCTCGGCTGATGCCTGCCGAGCGCGCTGCCCGAGCCTCCCGGACGTAGTGCCCGCCGAACCGGTAACGCGCGGAGTCGCCCGTTATCGCGAGCTGTTCGCGAAACCCTATGCGGGCGCCCTTCTCGGCTGGAGCATCGTCGCGAGGCTCCCGAACGGGATGGCTGTGCTTGCGCTCGTGCTCCTCGTTCGGGCGACGGGCGCCGGGTACGGCGAGGCCGGTCTCGTCGCTGCCGCGTACGGAGTCTCGGTCGCCGTCGGGGCGCCGTACGGCGGCCGTCAGGTCGATCGGCGCGGTGCCTACCGCGTCCTGCGCGTCCGCATGGTGCTCTATTCCACGCTCCTCGCCGGGGTCGCGCTGCTCGGTGAGCTCGACGCACCGATCGCGGTCATCGCACTGGTCGCTGCGGCGACGGGCCTCACGATGGCTCCGGTCTCGTCGGTGCTGCGCTCGATCTGGCCGACGGTCGCGGGCGAAGACGGGGCGAAGACCGCCTACGCTCTCGATGCGGCGCTCCAGGAGGTGATCTTCGTCGGCGGGCCGCTCCTCGTTGCGCTGCTCGCGACGATCGACCCGGCCGCGGCCGTCGCAGGCGCTGCCGTGCTCGCCTTCGTCGGGACACTCGCCTACGCGCAGTTGCCACCGATCCGCGCCACCGGCCCGGCCGACGAGCCTCACCATTCGCGCCTCGGGGCCCTCTCCTCTGTCGGGGTGAGGACGCTCGCGCTCCTCTCGCTCTGTCTCGGGCTCGGCTTCGGCGCGGCCGAGATCGCCGTGCCCGCGTTCGCCGAGCTGCAGGGCAACCGCGCGCTCGCGGGCGTGGCACTCGCCGGATTCTCTCTCGGTTCACTCGTGGGCGGCCTCGCTGCGGCCCTGCGGCCATCACGTGACGAGCGGCGCAGGATCATGATCGGCTCGTGCGTGCTCGTCCTGTTGATGCTCCTCCCACTCCTCGCGGGATCGATCGTCACGATGACGCTCCTCCTCTTCGTCGCGGGGCTCCCGATCGCCCCGGTCGTCGCCGCCGTCTACGGCCAGATCGGTCAGGTGGCGGCGGCGGGATCGGTCGCCGAGGCGTTCTCGTGGTTCGGGACGTCCGTCTCGATCGGGATCGCGGGGGGAAGTGTCGCGGGCGGCTGGCTCATCGACGCCTCCGGTTGGCGGGCTGCCGTCCTGCTCGGCGTCGGCTGCCTCGGCGCCGGTGCCGTGCTGGTCGCGTTGCGCCGCTCGACGCTCGCGCCGCCGCTCGTCTCGGCGCGTGGGCGCGTATAGGGTCGCGGCGATTTCTCACGCGCCCGGAGGTTTCGCACATCCGACCCGCGGACCGAGTAGACCGCCCTCGGGGGCAGCGACGAACTGCAACACGCTGAAACGGCCTAGAGCCAGTTCTCGGCGGGCTCCTGCTCGATGAACCGGTTCGCGATGTCGATTCGCCGCGCAAACCAGACGTCGCCGAGCGATTGACCGTAGTCGATGAAGCGGGCGAGCGCGTCCGAGCGGCCGGGGTTGCCGGTGATGCGTGGGTGCAGGCCGACGGACATCATGCGCGGCACGTCGTCGCCGTCATCGCGGAGGCGGTCGAGGTGCGCCTTCGCCATCTCGAGGAAGTGCTCGGGGCTGCCGAAGCCTTGCGGCACGACGTAGCGGGCGTCGTTGACGACCAGGCCGTAGGGGACGACGAGGTGCGGGCGGTCGAGGACCCGCGTCCAGTACGGGAGGTCGTCGCTGTAGCAGTCGGAGTCGTACGTGAACCCGCCTTCGTCGACGACGAGCTCCCGGGTGTTGGTGCTCATCTCGCGGCAGTACCAGCCGAGAGGACGCGAGCCTGTCGTGCGCGTGATCGACTCGACCGCGCGCCGGATCGCCTCGCGTTCCTCGTCGCGTGTCATCTCGAAGTGGTTGCTCCAGCGGAAGCCGTGCCCGGCTGCCTCGTCTCCCCGGTGTGCGAGCTTCGCGGCCACCGCAGGGTTCCGCTCGAGCGCGACGGCGGCGGCGAAGAACGTGACGGGGATGGCTGCGGCGTCGAAGATGCGGAACATGCGCCAGATACCGGCACGTGTGCCGTACTCGTACATCGACTCGACGGCCAGGTCGCGCTGTCCCTCGAGCTTGAACGGCAGCTCGTAGAGAATGTCGTTCTCGCCGTCGCCCATGGCGAAGGTCTTCTCCGAGCCCTCTTCGTAGTTGACGACGATCTGTACCGCCACCCTCGCGTCGTTTTCCCAACGCACGTGCGGCGGGTGCTCGCCGTAGCCGACGAGCTCGCGGGGCGGGCCCTCGACGGGGGTGTCTTCCTGCATGAAAAACTGTGGGTCGAGCGTCATGGCTGCCTCTCTGGCTGTCGTGGGGCGGTGGTCAACGGTCGAGCTCCTCTCGCACGAGCGACGCGAGCCGGTAGGCCCCGGTGCGGATCTCGTCCACGGACGGGTAACTGAACGAGAGCCGGGCGGTGTTGTGTCCGCGGGCGCCACGGAAGAACCCGGCTCCGGGCACGAACGCCACCCCGCTGGCGCGGGCGCGCTCGTTGAGGGCTGCTGCGTCGATCTCCTGCGGCAGCTCGAGCCAGAGGAAGTAGCCGCCCTCCGGGCGCGTCCACGTCGCGTGCCCCGGCAACTGCTCGTCCAGCACGTCGAGGAGCGCGTTGCGACGCGGGAGCAGGAACGCGCGGAGGAGCTCGAGGTGCGGCTCCAGCATGCTCGCTGCGAGGAAGTCGTGCAGCTGCGCCTGCGGCAGCAGCGCCGGCGAGACGTACGTCTGTGTGGCGAGCGCCTCGACCGGGGCGACGAGGCTCTGCGGCAGCAGGAGGTAGCCGACGCGGAGGCCCGGAGCGACGACCTTCGAGAACGACGACGAGAAGACGGCCAGGTCGTCGCCGCCGCGGGCGCGGAGGAGCTCGTGCACCGGCGGCAGCGCCTCACCCTCGACGCGAAGCAGCCCGTAGGGGTCGTCCTCGAAGACGGTCAGCTCGTACTCGAGCGCGAGCTCGACGAGGGCGTGCCGCTGCTCGAGGGTCAACGTCCTGCCGGTCGGGTTGTGGAACGTGGGCAGCAGGTAGAGCAGCTTCGGCCTCGGACTGCCGGCCGCCAGAGTGCGCACGCGGTCGAGGTCGAGCCCGTCCGCGCCGCGATCGACCGTGACGACGTCGGCGCCGGCCGCCGCCAGCGTGTGCAGCATCCGGTCATACGTCGGCGCCTCGACGATCGCGCTGCCGCCCCCGCACAGGAGATGCCAGACGACGAAGTTGAGCCCTATCAGCGACCCGGGAAGCACGACCACGCGGTCAGGTGCGACGCCGTGGCGCTCGCCCAGCCAGTCGCGCAACGGCCCGAAACCGGCAGGCGGCCCGTAGTTGAGCGCGACACGGCCGTCCCTCTCGACCGCCCGCTTCGCGCTCTCGGCGAGCTGTGCGAGCGGGAACATGTCGGGCGAGGGGATCCCGCGCGCGAACGAGATCAGGTTCGCCTCGGGCAGCAGGCTCATGCCCTGACCGCGGCGGCGCCGGAGGCCTTTCGCGTCGGCCAGACGGCAGCGATCTCCTCGGCCGTTGCGATGTCGAACCGGTGGCGCATCAGCAGAAGCGATGCCTCGTGCTGGGCCGGGTCGTCGCTCGCGACGCAGTCCTCTGCGATCACGACGTAGTAGTCGTTGAACAACGCATCGCGCGCCGTCGACTCGACGCACCCCTCGGTCGTCGCGCCGGACATCACGACCGACTTGATCCCGTTGCTGCGCAGCAGGAGGTCGAGGTTCGTGCCCCAGAAGCCGCTCGACCTGTACTTCTTCACGACTAGGTCGGCCGGCTCGGGGGCGAGCTCGTCGACGATCGCCTGTCCCTCGGACCCGTCCACCGTGTACTGCAAGGGCTCGCCCTCACCATGGCTCTCGAGGTGGAGGCGGAGGTTGAAACGGATCTGGGCCGGCGACTCGCTCATCCGCCCCGGGAGGACGGTCATCTGGACGAACACCACAGGCACGCTCGCCGCACGCGCCCTTCCGATCAGCCGCGCGAGCCTCGGGATCATCGGCGGGTACATCGAGATATCGACTCCCAGGCGGTCGAACGCCCAGCCCGGCGTGCAGAAATCGCGCTGCATGTCCACCACGACGAGCGCGGTATGCGACGGGTCGACGAGCTCGTGGAGCTCGGTGAACACGTGCTTCCCATCGACCTCGATCATCGTTCTCGCAACCTTCGCTCTCAGCGTCTCGTTGCCGGCAGCTCCGCCACTCTACGATAGTCGACCGCGCTCTACCGGCTCGCGGCTCCTCGTTATACGCCCCGGAGGATTCGAACCTCCGACCCGTGGATCAGTAGTTGCGTCGAGGTCAGATCGGCAGAGACGCTGAGGGGCGGATCCGGCCTGTTGCTTGGGCTGGAGCCGGTTCCGTCTCGGGTCGTCTCGGTGGGTCTGGTTGCCCTCCTGTTGCCCCATGACGGCCCTACGGTCACCGGGGTGTCGTCCGGCGCGACCACGCCCTGACGGCCCGCCCACCGCCTGATCGTCACCTCCTGGCCGACGGCACACCGGAGGTGCCGACAGGGTTTGCCGGGTGGGGCATCTTCGGGATGTCCACGGCTTCCTTCTCACCTCTTCGTTGACACTGAGCGTTGTGTCGGGGACGCTGCCTCCCATGCATACAGGTGTTGCACCAGAGTGAGGGAGGACGACGTGGAGAAACCGGACGATTGCCAGCGGGTCATGATCTACAGGGGCGACGTATTCCTGGGCGAGCGTGGGAAGTACGCGCCCACCGGAGACGAGCCAGGGGAGTTCGACGGCGCGATCTTTGATCGCATGCTGGAAGGCTACGACGAAGTCGAGTTGATCGAAGCGGATGAACGTGGCGAGATCGCGAAGATCTTCTTGTGGGGCGATGGCACCCTCGTTGGCGACCAGGTCGCCGAGGTCACCGCCCAAGCGCCCGTCGATGATGCACACAAGGCAGCAGTCGAGAAAGCCGTTGCGCCAGCCCAGATCGAGTGGCCACCCGAGACGACATAGCCAGTACGGCGGCTGGCACAGGCTGCGCCACACGGCGGACACCCGGCTGATCGAGTGCGGTGCTCGGGGTCCGACCAGGCGCAGCGTTGGCTGGGCCACTATGACCTGGCGTTCACGATGCGCACGTGCGTCCCCGCAGCCCATCAACCTGCTCAAGTCACGGCAGTTCGGAACGCAGCTAGGACACACCTCTCGGGTCCGACCGTGAACTTGGTGGTTTGGTGTTGTGCCGTAGCGTCGCGGCAGGCAGCAAGTTGAATCTCTACCGCTTGTCTGTTAGAACCTCTCCCGTATCAAGGTGAGGGCCTTCCACTCTGGGGAAGGGTGCGGTCGCCACAGCGCGGCTGTTGCGGAGCGACTGAGCGCCCCTTCCGGAAGCTATCCGGAAGGTGAGTGGTCCATGTTCAGGAGATCCTCGGCTCTGTGTTCGGTGTTCGGTGTGTTGCTGACCTCGGGGACGGCGGGGGAGACATCATGCGTCTGATCCTCGTTGTCGCTGTGGCCGTGACGTCTTGTGCCGTTGTTGTGTCCTCTGCCGTCGCTGGGGATGCGGCCAAAGCCGCAACACCGAAATGCACGAAGGCCATGAACAAGACGGGGACGGTCAAGACGATCACCAGTGGCGGCGATCGTCTTACGCTGTACTGCGGGCCTGCGAAGGCGACGCTCAAGATCGGCGGCAAGAAGTCGAAGATCGTCGGTGGGGCGTGTGGCAACAGCACGAGTGAAGGCACAAGCATGGGCTTCTTCATCGGTGTTCTCACGTATAGCGCGAAGAAGCAGGTCAACCGCTTCGCCAGCGTGGTGATCAGGCCGAAGCCGAAGAAGCCGGGGACGTACGTCGCCGGAGCCAAGTGGGACATCCGCGCATTTGTCCAGGCGCCGCCCGGAACGGAGTACAGTGGCCCCGCGAAGGTCGTGCTGAAGAAGGGACTCAGGAGCGGCACGTTCTCGGCCAAGCAGGGCGGAAAGCCCATCACCGTAACGTGGGCCTGCGGTAACTGAAACATCGGGGCACACCGGCCACAGGGCTGTCTTGCCCCGCTGTCGCAGATCAAGCTGCCGATCAGCTAACCGCAGCGATTCCCAACCCAGATCGTGTGGTAGGCCCGCTCCGGCGGGCCTACCCACTTTCCGCCCGATTCCCGCTGCCAGCACTCCGGGCAGGCAGAACACGAACCCTTGCGGTCTGTCCCAACTTGCCTACAACTGAGAAGGCGGGCGGGAGTGCCGCGAGTCCCGTGGGTTCGCGCCGAAGGGCAAGTTCAGCCGCTCCCGTCCGCCATCGTCGCCTTGCTCTCGGAGTGTTCTTCGGCACGACCGCGTTGTAGGCGGCCTCCCCGATCGGCCGTGTGTTGCCCCCTTTCGCCGAGAAGGGGTGGCGAAGGGCCGCGATCACGCATGGACACCGATGCGCCCGGGAGGATTCGAACCTCCGACCCGCGGATTAGAAGTCCGCCGCTCTGTCCACTGAGCTACGGGCGCGTGACCGTAGGGTAATCGGCCGACAGGGACTCTGGCGTGAGGCGCCGAGTAAGCTCGTCGTGTGATCAGAGGCGGCATCGCGAGCGCGCGTTCTGTGGCCGGAATCGTCTGCGGCAGGAAATCTGGGCGAACGGAAGGCCAGCACCCCGATGACAGAGCGCGTCGTCTCACCGCTGCAGCCCTACCTGCCCCGTCTCGTTCTCGACTGGCAGCGAACGACGCCCGACGTCCTCGTGCGCGAGATCGACGGGTCGATGGTGTTCGTCGACGTCTCGGGCTTCACGAAGATGTCCGAGCGTCTCGCGCGGCAGGGCAAGGTCGGCGCCGAGGAGGTCTCGGACGTCATCGGCGCAACGTTTGGGGCGCTGCTCGCGGAGGCGTACGCCTGCGGCGGAAGCCTGATCAAGTTCGGCGGGGACGCGTTGCTCATCTTCTTCCAGGGCGACGGGCACGCGCTTCGCGCCGTGGCGGCCGCACATGGGATGCGGGCAGAGTTGCGCCGGTCGGGAACGTTCTCGACGACCTCGGGGAAGGTCACCCTCAGGATGTCCGTGGGCGCCCACACGGGGCGCTTCCACTTCTTCCTCGTCGGCGGCTCGCATCGGGAGCTGATCGTTGCCGGGCCGGCCGCGACCGAGACGGTGACGATGGAGGGGGCTGCTTCCGCCGGCCAGGTTCTGCTAAGCCCGGCGCTCGCCGCGGCGGTTCCGACGAAGAACCGCGGGCGTGTCCTAGGCCCCGGTGTGCTGCTCGCCGGTGATGCTCCAGGTGTCGAGCGGACAGAGATCGTCACGCAGACAGTCGATTTCGGTCTCCAGCCGTTCGTCTCCGTCGCATTGCGTGAGACGGTGCTCGCCGGTGAGGTCGAGCCCGAGCATCGTTCGGTGGCTATCGCCTTCGTCCACTACGGCGGGTTCGACGACCTCGTCCACACGAAGGGCGCCGACGTCGCTTCGGCAGCCCTCGACACTCTCGTGCGCTCGGCCCAGCAGGCAGCCGACGCCCACGGCGTCGCGTTCCTCGCGTCGGATATCGCCCCCGATGGCGGCAAGATCATCCTCACGGCGGGAGCGCCGATCGTAACGGGGGCGGACGAGGAGATGATCCTCCTCGCGGCGCGCGATCTCGTCACCGACAACTCCGGCCTCCCCCTGCACATCGGCGTGAACAAGGGGCCTGTCTTTGCCGGCGCTATCGGCCCCCCGTACCGGCGGACATACACCGTGATGGGCGACGACGTCAACCTCGCTGCGCGGTTGATGGCCCGGGCGGGCGTTGGCGAGATCGTGGCCACACCAGCCGTCCTCGACGCCTCCCGAACGACGTTCGAGACTGTCAGAGCTCGAGCCGTTCCTCGTCAAGGGCAAGAAACATCCGATAACGGCGTTCACCGTCGGGCACGCGATCGGGAGTCGAACGACGATCGCCGAGGCGGGACTTCCGCTCCTCGGTCGCGACGACGAGCTGACCGCGCTGCACGAGGCATGGGAATCGGCCCGGAGCGGCGTCGGTCGAATCGTCGAGATCTCGGCCGACCCGGGTATGGGGAAGAGCCGGCTCCTCGACGAGTTCCTCACCCGGGCCGAGGCCCCGAAGGTGGTCCGAGCCGGCTGCCGGCTCTACCAGTCCGGCACGCCGTACTTCCCGTTCCGAGCGATCCTGCGCTCGGTCCTCGGCCTCGAGGGCCTCGATGATGCCGCGAGCGTATCCGCGCTGGCGGAACTCGTGGAAGAGCGCACGCCGACGCTGGGCCCGTGGCTGTCCCTCCTCGCGACGCCCCTCGACCTTGCCGTCGAGCCGTCGCCGGAGGTACGGGCGCTCGACGACAAGTTTCGAAGGACACGACTCGAGGAGGTCGTCGCAGCGCTCGTCGTCGAGGTCGCGAGCGAGCCCGCCATCGTGGTGGTCGGAGGACACACACTGGATGGACGAGCCCTCCTGGGGGCTCCTGGCTCGGATCACAACCGAGCTTCGGCGACCGCCCGTGGCTTCTCGTCCTCACCTCGCGCCCCGGGCCGGACAGCCCCTTGGCAGCGGACCAAGGAGACACGCTTCTCCGTCTCGAGCTCGAACCTCTTCGCGTCGAGCAAGCGGTCGCGCTGATTCACACCGCCACGCCCGACACACCGCTCATGTCCCGGCAGGCTCACGAGCTCGCCGAGCGCGCGGCAGGGAACCCGCTCTTCCTGATCGAGTTGCTCGACGCCCTTCGACGTGGCGACGATGTCGAGTCGCTGCCGCGCTCCGTCGAGGGTCTCATCCACGCACGAATCGACAGGCTTCCGACCGCCGCGCGTCGCCGACTGCGCGCGCTCGCCGTCCTCGGGGTCGGTTTTCGGGTCGAGAACGCTCCGGTCGTCCTCGCGGGGCGAGGCTCCAACAGCGTTTCCGCTGTGCTCCGCGAGCTCGGCGACTTTCTCTCTCTCGACCGGACCGGGTGGGTTCAGTTCCGCCACGCACTGATTCGCGACGCGGCCTACGAGGGGCTCCCGTTCCAAAGGCGCCAGCAGCTGCATGCCGACGTCGGTGACTCGATCCTCGCCGCGGCCGGCGACGATCCCGATGCTGCGGCAGAGCTTCTGTCGCTCCACTACTCGTACGCGCGACGGTGGCAGGAGGCGTATACGTATTCGCGCGTCGCCGGAGACGGGGCGCGTGGGGTGTTCGCAAACATCGAGGCCGCACGCTTCTACGAGCGTGCACTGACGGCGGGCGCTCGACTCGCCAGCGTGCGTGACGCGGACATCGCAGCCTTGTGGCGTTCGCTCGGCGTCGTGCGGGAGGCAGCGGGAGAGTTCGACCAGGCGTTCGACGCTCTTCGCGCGGCGACCAGGTTGCTCGATGATCAGGTTGCTCAAGCGGAGATCTATGAGAAGCGTGCAATGGTGCGGCTGCGAGTCGGTGCCTACGGTCGCGCGCTGCGGGAGACCACGGCAGGGTTGAGGCTCGTCGATCCCCCGCGATCGGCCGCTGACGCCGAGGTGCGGGCGGGGCTCTCCGCGCTTCGGGCGAACATCCGCCTTCAACAGGGCCGGGCGAGGGAAGCACTCGCACTTGCCGAGGCGGCGGCTGCCGACGCCGAGAAAGCAGGCGCCCGCCGTGCGCTCGCACGCGCGTACGTCGTCCTCGACGGCGGCTACGACCTGCTCGGGGAGCCCGAGAAGGCCGTCTACGAGCTTCGCGCGCTCGAGATCTGGCGCGAGCTGGGTGAGCTTCGCATCGCCGCGATAACCGAGATGAACCTCGGTGTGAAGGCATACGCAGAGGGACGGTGGGACGAGGCGGCCCAGCGCTACGCGACGGCTCAGGAGGATCTGCAGCGTGTGGGCGATCCGGCACACGCCGGGTTCGCCGGAGCAAACCTCGGCGAGCTTCTCGTCAGCAGGCGTGCCTTCGACCACGCCGAGACGGTGTTGCTCGAGGCTCGACGCGCGCTCAGAGCGTCGCACTTCACTCTCGGCGCGATCTTCGCGGATATCCAGCTCGCGCGTCTCGCTACGGAGCGCTCGCGGCCCGTCGAGGCCGTCGCGATGCTCGAGCGGTCGGTCGACGAGGCGGAGTCGATCGGGCATCCGCAGCTGATCCTGGACGTCACGATCCACCTCGCAGCGGCATGCATCGGCGCCGCTGATCCCGAACGTGGGCTCGCGTTGCTCGACGGCGGCAAGACGGCGGCGGGGGACGAGGCGGTTGCGCTGATGGTTCCTCTGGGTCGTGTCCGCGCGGCCGCACTCATGGCGCTCCATCGGTTCGACGAAGCATCCGACGAGGTCTCAGCGGCGCTCGCGCTCGCTCGCAGGCAGGGCCAGCTCTACGAGGAGCTCCAGATCCTTCAGGCCCGTGCCGACCTTGCCCGCTGCACGGGCCGAGAGGCCGACCGAGAGGAGCTGCAGGAGGTCGGACCGCCTCCTGCAGCTCCTCACTATTTCTCGCTCCCCGAGCTAGCCGGTCGACCGGTAGCCGTCGACCTCGGAGTAGACGTACGCCTCGTACGTCCCGCCGGCCGAATCGGTACTCACGATCATGCACGACGTGTGCACGGGCGTTGCCTCGGGGAAGATGTCCGTAGCGTCGTTGAGTCCGAAGGAATCGCCATCCGGGCGCGGGTCGAACTTGCACATGGGCATCTCGCGGGTTGCATCACCGTACGGAGCAATGTCGTCGTAGCGCAGCGTGACCGGATTCTGCGCTGTGCCGGTGAGGCCCGTCCACTTGATCCACTCGATCACCGGGAACTTCGTCCCGGCGGTCGTGTTGGTCGGGTGGAGCGTCGCGACGAGGCCGTTCTGTTGCGAGGTGTAGGTCAACATGACGAGCTCACCGGTCTTGCAATCCCCGTTGACAGCGTGGAGCTTGGCCTGGTACTGGAAGTTCCCTTCGACGCCTCCCTGGAATGCCTCGTTGCATTGCGCGTTGACTGCCGGCACGTTGCCGAAATGCTTGTCGTTGACGCTCTGGCCGAAGAGGAACTCCCAGCCGTTGCTTTCCCGTCCGTCTGTCGCGCATTTCGGCGGCGGCGGCGGGGTTGCGGGGGGCGTTGACTGCGCCCAGACTCCCGCTAGGGGATCACTCTCGCACACGAGGTAGGTCTTGTTGAGCGGCACGTTGGAGAAGGTGTAAACGCCGGTTTGCGACGCCGTCGTCGTCCGGGGGGTACCGTACCCCGCGGTGGTCTTCTCGTACAGGTAGACGTTGAAGGCCTGGGGGTTCTCGTTCGGTCCGGGCTGGCCGTTCTCGTCCGTGTCCTGCCAGATCCTGCCCGAGATCGTGCCGATGCACAATGCGGCGGTGAGCGTCGGGAGCGACGTCTCCGGATCGACCTCGAAGAGGTTGGCGTCGCCGGTCGAGTCGTTGAACTGGTTGGCCTGCTTGACGGTGACCGTCCCGGGCAGGCCGGTCGAGCCATCGGTGAACTGGAGGAGCCGACCGCGTCGGCCTTGAGCCTGACGGTGAACTCCTTGTAACCACCCCTCGCCGCAAGGTTGAGTTCGTGCAGCGAGACAGGTGTTGGCGGTGACTCCCTGGACGGTGACGAACGACGGGAAGATCACCCTGGCAGAGCCGAGAGTCTGGGACTTCGCGTTGTTGCTCAGCCGCATCGTCACGTCGACGGTGTCACCGACGCAGATCGACTTGGTCGCGGTTGCACCGCTCGCGTCGAACCCGAGTGTGTAGTACTTCTGGGCGTCCGGATCCTGCAAGTGCGCTCGTCAGCGGAATCGCGACCGCGGCTATCACGACGACCGTGATTGCCAACAACCAGCTTGTACGCCTGTTTCCGCCGTACGCACGTTCGATCTGCTTCGTCATCCCTTCGTCTCCTTGTGGTTGCGTCGCCCGCCACATCACTGTGCCGGAGTCGCAGCCGTCGTCCCCTGTGCAGCTCGAAGCCGACCGCGCGTCCGCAGGCCAGTTGTCAATTAGATCCTACCGCCTGAAGGGAGACGCAAGCACGGTCCTCCTCGACGTTCGACGACGATCTCCGTGGCCGAGGTTAGCAGCCCGTGCGCTCGGCGCAGGGTGATCAAGAGCTCCTGCGTGTCGGGAAGCGTGTGACGACTAGGCTCGCGGAATGGTCCCCGTCGGCATCGTCAGCCCCGGCGCGATGGGCAGCGCGATCGGGCGCATCCTGATGAGCGGAGGTACGAGAGCCGTAGTCGACGGTCGCAGGCGAAGCGCGCGTACACGGAAGCTTGCCGAGGGCCTTGCGCTGCTACCGACGATCGACGACGTCGTCGGTCGAGTCGGCGATCGTGCTCTCCGTCGTACCGCCCGGTGCGGCTCTCGACGTAGCGGCGGCGATCGCCGATGCCGCGGTCCGCACCGGCGCTCGGCCACTCGTCGCGGATCTGAACGCCGTCTCGCCGACCACGATGCGACCGTTGTCGCGAGCGCATCGCTGGAGCGAGGCCTCCACCTCGTCGACGGCTCGATCTCGGGACCGCCACCGCGCGTCGCCGGGACGACCGTGATCTACCTCTCCGGCCCGCGGGCAGCACAGGTCGCGAGTCTCGATACACCGGGCCTCGAGCTTCGCGTCGTCGGAGACACGATCGGGACGGCGTCGGCGATCAAGATGTCGACGGCCTCGTTCTACAAGGGCCAGACCGCGATCCTTGCCCAGGCGCTCCGGGCAGCGCTCACGCGAACGGCGTGCTGCGAGTTCGTGCTGGACGACCTCGGACGGCACTACCCCGATCTTGTCGACGACGCCCCGCGGATGCTGCAGAGCATCGCGGCGAAGTCGGGCCGCTACGTGGCCGAGATGGAGGAGATCGCCGCGACCCAGCAGGCAGCGGGCCTGCCGCCCGAGCTCTTTGCAGCCCTCGCGAAGGTCTTCGGCGAGCTCAGCCGCACCGAGGCGGCGACTCGCGCACCCGAGGAGGCGGACGCGGGCGCGACGCTCGACGAGGTTCTCGCGAGCCTCGACGCCCACGGGGCTAACGGGGCAGTCGGAGTCCGAGGCGTCGGGGGAGTGACGCGACGAAGCCGGTGAGCGCGTCGGGCTCGTTGCCGCTGTCGTAGGCGGCGTCGCGGCGCACGAGGGCGGCACGGATCGCCGAGCCTCCCGCCCACCGCAGCGGCTCGGGCGGCATCAGCTTTCGATCGGGCTCGACGATCGCGAGCCCGGTGATCTCGTCCCGCCGGTCGAGCGCGAGCCGGGCCAGGATCTCGCCACCGAGATACGTCGGGCCGACGCCGTTCCCGGTGAAGCCGAAGCCGTGGTGGATCCTGCCCTTCGATCCGAAGATTGGCAGATGGGTGGGAGAGACGTCGATCGGGCCACCCCACGCATGCGTGATCTGCCGGTCGGCGAGCTGGGGGAAGAAGCGTCGTAGCGCCGTGATGGCATGAGTCGCCGCGGACGCATCGATGTCGAGGCGCTCGCGGTGTCGGCCACCGACGCCCATGTGACCGCCGCCCCAGCCGAGCGCGATTCGTCCGTCTGCGGTCGTGCGGAAGTAGTGGAGGAGCGTGCGGCAGTCGTGGATGTTCTCGCCGGCCGTCCAGCCGATCTCGTCGATCACGTCGGGCACCGGCTCCGAGATGACCATGTGGCTCGACGCGACTCCGAGCGCGAGGCGGTAGCCGCCGAAGCCGACGGTTGCGCTGTTCACCGCGAGCACGGCCGCCCCGGCCGTGACCTTCCCGTCCGTGGTCACTGCGACACCGTCGCGCGACAGCGAGCGAACGCTCGTGCGCTCGTGCAGGCGCACGCCTGCCTCGATGACCTTGCCCCTCAGGCCGAGCGAGAGGCGGGCCGGCTGGACGTTCGCGGCTGTCGGCAGGACCATGCCGCCGAGGAACGCCGGCGACGCGCACCGGGTCGCCACCTCTTCCCGTGAGAGTGGCACGGCCTCCCCGGCCGCTCCGACGGCGCGACACGCGTCGACGACCTCGTCCCAGTCGCCCATCTGCGCCTCGCTCGTCGCAACCTGGAGCGTGCCTCCGAAGCGGTACCACGCGTCTACCCCCTGCGCTTCGCACCAGGCGCCGATCCCGTGAACTGCGCTCTCCGAGGCGCGGCACACCTCGACGGCGCGCGTGTCGCCGACCGCGTCCCGCAGGATCGGCAGGTCGTCCCAGAGCGTCGAGACGAAGCCGCCGTTGCGCCCGCTCGGACCGTGTCCTGCGAGCCCAGCCTCGAGCACGACGACGTCGAGCTCGGGCTCCAGAGCCTTGAGCTGCCAGGCGGTCCAGAGCCCCAGGTAGCCCGCGCCGACGATGACGACGTCGGCGGTGGTATCACCGGCGAGGGGCTCGGCCGGCTCGACGGGGCCTGCCTCCTCGAGCCAGTAGCCGTAGCGGGTGTGCCGCATCAGCGGATCCTACGGTGCCCGCTCGACGCGTTGCGCAAGTTCTCTTCGAGAGGGTGGCGGACGGGACTTGAACCCGCGACCACCGGGATCACAACCCGGGGCTCTACCAACTGAGCTACCGCCACCACGTGCGTTCGACAGGATACCGTGCATCCGAGCACGGCCCCGTAGCTCAGTGGATAGAGCGGTGGACTTCGAATCCACGCGCGGAGGTTCGATTCCTCCCGGGGCCATCGGCGGCGCCCCGAAGGCTGCCCTTCGCGCCTCTCGACGGTCGTGAAATCCGTCCGCCCGCCGCGTCAAGGGACGTCACGTCGCACGTCGTTGTCGCTTCCCTGCCTGGTGGATGCCCGGCGATGTGGACGAGGTCGACACTGCCGGCGATCCAGCGATCAAGGAGCCCTTCCTGACGTGGTGCGAGCTGTTTCTCTTCCTTCACATCTCTGCGACGATCATCTGGATCGGCGGAGGGTTCTTCAACCAGACGCTGGCGTTGCGCATCCTCGCCACGCGGGACACGAGCCGGATCGCAGGGGTTCGCAAGTGACATCGAGGTTCGCGGCATGCGCGTCTCCCGCTGTTCGTCGTCGTGGTCATGATGGTCGTGAAGCCCGGGACACGGCGCGTCTCGAGCTGCCAAGGAAAGGTGCGGGCGAGAGGACTTGAACCTCCAAGAGCCGAAGCTCAACGGGACCTAAACCCGCCGCGTCTACCAATTCCGCCACGCCCGCGTGGTTCGGCGAAATCTAGCGACCGAGCAGGAGCCCGACGGTTTCGCGCACGGAGTCGACGACAAGACCTGCGAGAGCTATCAGGGCGAAGGCCGCGAAGCCTGCGAGCGGCTCGTGCGTCTGGAAGACGAGCACGCTGACGAACGCGGCGACGACGAGAGATGCGGTCGCGAGTGGTCTTCGAGTCATGGTTCCGAGCGCGAGGCCGACGAGGAAGACGGCGCCGAAGACGACGATTCCGATCAGCATGTTCCGAGGGTAGGACCCGCGTCGGACGGACCGGACCGACGGTCAACCCTACGGGGGGCCGCACCGTCTCTGCTTGAATGGCCATCTGATGTCGTCGCAGGTGGAGGAGCTTGGCGAGAACCGCGTCCGCCTGACGGTGGATGTCTCCGCGCACGAGCTCGAGCATGCAGTCGAGCACGCGACCAACGACCTGTCCGAGTCCGTCAAGATCCCGGGCTTCCGTAAGGGCAAGGTCCCGACGCCGGTGCTCGTCTCCAAGATCGGCCGCGACAGGATCTGGGTCGAGGCGGTCGAGTCACACATCAGCGGCTGGTTCTGGGCGGCGGCGTCGCGCACGCGCCTGCGCCCGATCTCAGCGCCCGAGTACGAGTTCGAGCTCCCGACGACCGACAAGGAGGCGTGGTCGTTCGCGGCCACGATCGAGGTGCAGCCGATTCCCGAGATCGTCGACTGGACGACGCTCGAGGTGCCGCGTGCGGAAGCGGAGGTGCCGCAGGAGCTCGTCGAGCAGGAGCTCGAAGCCCTCCGTCAGACCGTCGCGGAGCTGATTCCGGCCGACGAGCGTCCCGCGAGGCAGGGCGACACGCTCGTCGTCGATCTCGTCGGCGAAGCGGGCGAGACCCAGTCGGACACGGTCGTCGAGCTCGGGTCGGGTCGGCTCATGGAGGAGATCGAGGCTGCCCTGATCGGCGCGAGTGTCGGTGAGACCAAGGACGTGACGTACGAGCTCGCCGACGAGACGGAGTCGACCGTCTCGATCACCGTGAAGCACATCAACGAAAAGGTCCTCCCGGAGATCGACGACGACCTTGCACGCTCGGCGAGCGAGTTCGACACGCTGGCCGAATTGCGGGCCGAGATCGAGGGTCGGGTCAGGGCTGCCGTCGAGGCCGAGATCGACGCTGCCTTCCGGGCCGCCGCGGCCGACGTGCTCGTGAAGGCGTCCGACGTCACGGCGGCCGGCCCGCTCGTCGAGACACGGGCTCGCGAGCTGCTCGACGGGTTCGTTCGCTCGCTCGGTCGCCGGGGCATCACGCCCGAAACGTATTTCGAGGTGACGGGCCAGTCGCCCGAGGTGCTGGTCGCGCAGATGCACGGGGAGGCGGCGCAGTCCGTGGCCCGCGAGCTCGCGCTCGAGGCACTCGCAGATCGGGCCGGCATCGAGGTTGCGGACGAGGACGTCAAGGCCCTCATTCGCGAGCAGGCCGAGGAGTCGGGAGACGATCCCGACGAGGTGATCGAAGGGATCTGGACGCACGGGCACCAGGAGTCGCTACGGGAGGATCTGCGCCTGCGCAAGGCACTCGATCGCCTCGTCGCCGACGTCAAGCCGATCGCTCCGGAGCTCGCGGAGGCGCGCGACAAGATGTGGACGCCCGACAAGGAAAATACCGAGCCGGAGAAGAAGTTGTGGACACCCGGCAGCAAGGAGCCCGAATGAGCCCGTTGATTCCCATGGTGATCGAGCAGACCTCGCGCGGCGAGCGTTCGTTCGACATCTACTCACGACTGCTGAACGAGCGGATCATCTTTCTCGGGACGCAGGTCGACTCGCAGATCGCGAACCTGATCAACGCCCAGTTGCTCCATCTCGAGTCGGAAGATCCCGACAAGGACATCTCGCTCTACATCAACTCGCCGGGCGGCTCGGTGTACGACGGGCTCTCGATCTACGACACCATGCAGTTCATCAAGCCGGACGTCTCGACGATCTGCGTCGGGATCGCGATGAGCATGGGTGCGCTCCTTCTGACCGGTGGCGCGAAAGGGAAGCGGATGGCGCTGCCGAATTCGAGAATTCTGATCCATCAAGTTTGGGGTGGCTATCAGGGACAGGCGTCCGACATCGAGATTCACGCGAGGGAGACGATTGCGCTGAAGCGCAAGCTCGAGGAGATCATGGCCGACCACACGGGACAGGACGTCGAGAAGGTCAAACAGGACATGGATCGCGACTACTTCATGACCTCGACCGAGGCCGTCGAGTACGGTTTGATCGATCGCGTGATCGCGCACCGCTAAACCTGACGGGATAGCCAGACCGGCGATTTCGGAGCAAAGGAGAGACGTGGCCCGAGCGAGCGACGGAAACGAGCAGCTGCTCTGTAGCTTCTGCGGCAAGAGCCAGCGGCAGGTGAAGAAGTTGATCGCCGGACCCGGGGTGTACATCTGCGACGAGTGCATCGATCTCTGCAACGAGATCATCGACGAGGAGCTGACCGCCCCGGTCTCACTCGATCTCGACAATCTGCCTCGCCCGAAGGACATCTACGCGGTTCTGAACGACTACGTCGTCTCGCAGGAAGAAGCGAAGCGGACGCTGTCGGTGGCGGTCTACAACCACTACAAGCGCGTTCGCATGGGTCAGGTCGAGGAGGGTGAGGTCGAGCTCCAGAAGTCGAACATCCTGCTCCTCGGCCCGACCGGCTGCGGGAAGACGTTGCTCGCGCAGACGCTCGCCCGGATTCTGAACGTCCCGTTTGCGATTGCGGATGCGACGGCGCTGACCGAGGCGGGGTATGTGGGAGAGGATGTCGAGAACATCCTCCTCAAGCTCATCCAGGCAGCCGACTTCGACATCAAGAAGGCCGAGACGGGGATCATCTACATCGACGAGGTCGACAAGATCGCGCGTAAGGCGGACAACCCGTCGATCACGCGTGACGTGTCGGGTGAGGGTGTCCAACAGGCGCTCCTCAAGATCCTCGAGGGAACGGTCGCGTCCGTGCCGCCGCAGGGCGGGCGGAAGCATCCTCACCAGGAGTTTCTCTCGATCGATACGACGAACATCCTCTTCATCTGCGGTGGAGCGTTTGCCGGCCTCGATCGGATCGTCGAGCGCCGGATCGGTGCGAACTCCGTCGGCTTCGGCGCGAACGTTCGCTCGAAGTACTCGGGGGAGGGCGCCGAGCTGCTGTCCGCCGTGATGCCCGAGGATCTCGTCAACTTCGGCCTCATCCCGGAGTTCATCGGACGGCTGCCGGTCGTCTCCGCGGTGCACCAGCTCCGGCGCGACGACCTCGTGCAGATCCTCACGGAGCCGAAGAACGCATTGACCCGTCAGTACCAGCGGTTCTTCGGATACGACACGATCGAGCTCGTCTTCACGGACGACGCCCTCTTCGAGATCGCGGAGAAGGCGCTGAAGCGGGAAACGGGCGCGCGGGGCCTGCGCTCGATCATCGAGGCCGCGCTCCTCGACGTCATGTTCGAGCTCCCGTCCCGCAAAGACGTCTCCAAGTGCGTCATCACCAAGGAGACGATCTCGAGAGGCCTCAGCCCGACGCTGGTCACGAGCGGGGCCGCGAGCTCGGGCGACGCCGGCGACGACTTCGGCGCCGCCGCGGGCAACGCTGCCTCGTAGGGCTTCGTGATCGGTGGAGATGCGGTTCCCGCTTCGCTACGGACGGTTCTCGCGGCTCCTGATGACCGCGCTCGCCTCCGGGCCGGCTCGCTCGGGGGTCTCGCTCGACGACGCAGATCTGTCGGTCTCGATGGGCATGAGCTTCCACGGCCGTTCCCCGCGGTCGGCGGTGAGGTCGGCGCGGACGTTGACGCAGACGGTCGTCAGCCGTGGCGTCCACGGGTGGCGTGGTGACTGGCTCGTCAACGGCGCCGGCGACGGGCTCGTCGAGGTGATCTTCGATCCGCCGATGCCCGGGCGCGTCCTGATCGTGCCCGTCCACGTGCGCCGACTGCGCGTTGCCGTCGACGACCCCGATGGGCTCGCAGTCGCGCTTCTCGGCGGCGGTCGCGATGGCTAGGCGCACGCGCCCGGTGGACGGGTTCAGGGGGCGCACGAAATTCGCCTTCACCTCGATCCGGTGCACCGGCACGGTCGTTCATGGTGGCCGGACGGTTGCGACCGCGGAGGGCCGCATCGTCGACGCGGCCGGGAAGCTCTACGCGCACGGGACGAGCACGCTCCTCATCGTGGGCAGCTGACAGCCCCGTCTTGCAGCGGCTGGCGCTCGCGTCGTCGGTTCGCGCCGTACAGCTCTGCCTGTCGATAGAGTCGCCCAATCCGATGGCGTCCCGCAGTTCGATGGAATCTCTCTACAGGCCTGACGGCGTCGAGGCTCGCTGGCAGCACATCTGGGAGGGTGAGGGGTTGTACGTGGCCGGTGCCGGAGCGCACCGTGACGACAGTTACGTCATCTGCGTTCCGCCACCGAATGTCACCGGCGACCTCCACCTCGGGCACGCTCTCAACGGGTCGATCCAGGACGTCCTCGTGCGCTGGCACCGGATGCGCGGGTTCCGCACGCTCTGGCAACCGGGGTACGACCATGCGGGAATCTCGACGCAGAACGTCGTCGAGAAGCAACTCGTCGCGGAAGGGCTGACGCGGCACGACCTCGGGCGCGAGGCGTTCGTCGCTCGAACCTGGGAATGGCTCGAGGAGACGGGCCGGACGATCATGGGGCAGTACCGGCGGCTCGGCGCGTCGCTCGACTACGGCCGCGAGCGCTTCACTCTCGACGAGGAGTACTCGCGCGCGGTGACGACGTTCTTCGTACGCCTCTGGGAGCGCGGCTGGATCTATCGGGCAAACAGGATCGTCAACTGGTGCCCGTTCCACCAGACGGCCATCTCGGACCTCGAGGTCGCTCACGAGGAGATGGACGACGTGCTGACGTTCGCGCGCTACCCATTCGAAGACGGTGACGGGATGGACGGGATCGTCATCGCGACCGTCCGTCCGTCGACGATCCTCGGCGACGTTGCGGTCGCCGTACACCCCGACGACGAGCGGTACCGGGACGCGATCGGGCGAACGGTCCTCGTTCCCTACGTCGGGCGTGCGGTTCCGGTGATCGCGGACGAGCGCGTCGATCCGTCGTTCGGGACCGGCGCGCTCAAGATCACGCCCGGGCACGATCCGACCGATTTCGCGATCGGGCGCGACCACGGGCTTCCCGAGCCGATGGTGATCGGGCTCGACGGCAGGATGAACGAGCATGCCGGCGACCTGGCGGGGCTCACGCAGGTCGAGGCGGACGCCGCCGTGATCGCCTGGCTCAAGCACGAGGGACGCCTCGAGAAGAGAGAGAACCACCGGCATGCGGTCGGGACGTGCGAGCGCTGTCACACGAGGATCGAGCCGCTCATCTCGCTCCAGTGGTGGTGCAAGATGGAGGAGCCGGCGCGTCCGGCGATCGCGGCACTCGGGGAGCAGCGGGTTCGCTACCACCCCGAGTCGCAGCATCGGTTCGCGATCGCCTCGCTCGAGGAGAGCCCCGACTGGTGCCTCTCGCGCCAGCTCTGGTGGGGGCATCAGCTACCGATCTGGACGACGCCGGACGGGGAGACGATCTGTGCCGTGACGGAAGAGGAGGCGCAGGAACGCGCCGGTGCCGGCGTCGCGTTGACGCGCGACCCGGACGTCCTCGACACCTGGTTCTCCTCCGCACTCTGGCCGTTCGCGACGCTGGGCTGGCCCGAGCAGACACCGGAGCTCGCGGCCTACTACCCGGGAAACGTCAGCTCGACGGCGCGCGAGATCATCCGCCTGTGGGAGAACCGCATGATCTGGGCGGGCCTCGAGGCGATGGGCGAGGTTCCCTTCACCGACGTCATCATCCACTCGACCGTCCTCGCGACCGACGGCCGCCGGATGTCGAAGAGCCTGGGAACCGGGGTCGACCCGATCGAGATGATCGACGCCCACGGCGCAGATGCGACGCGCTACGGCCTGCTCAAGATCTCGTCGACGCAGGACGTGCGCTTCTCGCCCGGCGCGATCGAGGAAGGCCGCAAGCTTGCGAACAAGCTCTGGAACGTGGCGCGCCTGATCCTGCAGAACGCCGAGGAAGCGGTGCCGGCCGTCGAGCCGACGTCGCTCGAGGAACGCTGGATCCTCGCGCGGATCGATGCGGCCCGCGAACAGGTCGAAGAGGCCTGGTCCGCGTTCGACTTCGCCACTGCCGCCAACGTGCTCTATCACCTGACCTTTGACGACTTCTGCGATTGGTACGCGGAAGCGGTGAAGCCACGTCTCTACGAACACGATCCGGAGGTCGCCGCGACTGCTCTCGCCGCGCTCGAGCGGCTCCTCGCCTTGCTGCACCCGATGCTGCCTCACGTGACCGAGGAGATCTGGTCGTACATCCCGGGTGCGCGGAGCCGGTTGATCGTGTCGACCTGGGTGGATGCCGACGATCGCTTCCGGGACGACGTCGCTGCGCTCGAACGCGTTCAGGATGCCGCGGTCACGTTCCGTCGGAGTGGCGTCCAGGTGTCGCTCGACACCCCAGACGAGCGCCGCATCTTCGCGGCGGTCGTCCGGCCCGAGCGCCAGAAGGTCGCAGGTGACGTCGGTGCCGAGATCGCGCGCCTGCAGAAGGAGATCACGCGGGCCGAGAAGATGCTCGCAAACGAGCGATTCGTCGCGAGCGCCCCGCCCGACGTCGTCGATGGTGAGCGAGCGAAGCTCGAGCGGTTCAGGCGCGAGCTCGAGGCGCTCTCCGACACCGGAGCGTGAGCTTTCGTGAGCGGCGACGTAGCCTGGCTCGAGAGCCTCAGTCCCTGGCCCGAGGACGGCTTCGGGCTCGAGAGGATGCGCGCGTTGCTCGACGCTCTCGGCAACCCGGAGCGGGAATACCCGGCGGTTCATGTCGTCGGCACGAACGGGAAGTCGACCGCCACCCTCACGATCGAGCAGCTGCTCCTCACGGAGGGGCTTTCGGTCGGCGCGACGATCTCGCCACACGTGCGCGACTGGGCCGAGCGGTTGCGGATCGATGGCGCGCAAGGTGACCTCGAGGCGGCGTTGCGCCGGGTTCGGCCGGAGGCGACCCGAATCGTGGCAACCCAGTTCGAGACGATCACGGCAGCGGCGCTGTGGGCGTTCGCCGATGCGCGAGTCGACGCCGCCGTCGTCGAGGCAGGGCTCGGAGGGCGCCACGACGCGACGAACGTCCTGCGCGCGCGCGTGGTCATGCTCACGAGCGTCGGGCTCGAGCACACCGACGTTCTCGGCGAAACGGTCGAGGCAATCGCAAGGGAGAAACTCGCTGTTGTCCATTCTGACGACACAATAGTGATCTTGCCGGACGACACGTTCAGGAGATTCGTCTCCTTGGGGGATGTTCGACTCGGCGGGGCGCGAGAAGCGGCGGCCGCCTTCGTCGGGCATGCCGTGGCTCCTCCGACGCCCGTGTCGCTGCCCGGGCGGCTCGAGCACCGGCCGGGAGAGGTGCGAGACGGTGCGCACAACCCGGACGGGGTCAGCTGGCTCGTCGATCGCCTCGCGCCGGCCGACTTCACGATCTGCGCATCGATCCTCGCCGACAAGGATGTCGACCTGATGCTGCGACGACTCGCGACGGTGGGGAGGAGGTTCGTTGCGACTGTGTCGACGAACGAGCGCTCGCTGCCGGCGGCGGAGCTCGCCGAGCGCGCCCGGGCGGCGTTCGACATCGTGGAGCAGGTCGATGATCCGACCGCCGCGCTTCTCCGCGCACACGCACTTGGGGAGCCCGTGCTCGTGACAGGATCCCTGTACCTCCTCGCCGATCTCGAGAAGGCCGAACGAGGATGAGGCGCCGCTCGCGCATGGGGGAGCGGCTGACGGCCCTGACCTTCGCGGTCGTCGTCGTCGCGGCCATCGTCGGTGGAGCATTCGCCCTCGGGTATATCCTCGGCAAGGCCCTTCTCTGAGAGCATGATGTTGCCGATGATCGCCGAAACCTTCTTCGACTCGAACACCTGGATCCTGGCCCGCAACCTGAGCGGGTTCCTCGTCGTCGTCTTCTGGTTGACGACAGCCTTGTGGGTTTTCAAGGACGCGCGTCGCCGTATCGACGACCCATGGCTCGTCGGCATGGCGGCAGCGCTGGGGCTCGTTCCACCGTTCGCCGGGCCGATCGTCTACCTCTTCCTGCGCCCGCCGGATTCGATCGAGGAGCGGCGTGATCGGGAGCTCGACAACCGCGCCCTCGAGGAGCGGCTCGCGGAGCACGATCTCCGCTGCCCGGTCTGCCGTGGCCCGGTCGACGCGTCGTACCTCGTCTGCCCGGTATGCACGACGCGCCTCAAGCAGGCATGCGGCTCCTGCGGTGCACCCCTCGAGGCGATCTGGCAGGCATGTCCGTTCTGTGCGGAGCCGGTGCCGCCGGCGGCTGCGTTCGGCGACGAGCCGCTGCAGCCGCTCCGTGCGCGCCGCTCGAGCTGATCGCCTCCCGGTCGACGCGGTGATGCGGCTAGGCTCCGCGCCTATGGCTACTGAAACCACACTCGTTCTCGTCAAGCCGGACGGCGTCCGTCGCGCACTCTGCGGCGAGATCGTCTCCCGCTTCGAGCGTCGCGGCTACGAGCTCCGCGGCGCCCGTCTGCTGAAGATCCCCAGGGCCCTCGCGCAGCAGCACTACGCCGAGCACAAGGGCAAGCCGTTCTTTGGGGAGCTCGTCTCGTTCATCACGTCCGGCCCCGTCCTCGCGCTCGCCGTTCGCGGCGAGAACGCCATTCTCGGCGTGCGGGGGATGATGGGCGCGACGAACCCGGCCGACTCGGCGCCGGGCACGATCCGCGGCGACTTCGCCACGTTGCTCTCCGAGAACATCGTCCATGGCTCGGACTCGAAGGCGAGCGCGAAGCGCGAGCTCTCGCTCTTCTTCCCGGACGGTCTGGTCTGAACCTGTTCCCCCGGAGCCGACGCTCCGGGGGAGCACTACCCTTCAGCACGTGACCGAGATCTCCGACGACGCACGCCGTAACCGCGAGAGCTGGACGAACGCGAACGCCGAGTACACCGACGCGAAAGCGAGCTCGGCCTGGGCCTCCGAGGAGATCACGTGGGGGGTGTTCGGGGTCCCGGAGGAGCCGCTCGGCACGCTCGGCCCTGTCGAGGGGCTCGATGTCGTCGAGCTCGGCTGCGGAACTGCGTACGTCTCGGCCTGGCTCGCGCGGCGCGGTGCCCGTCCGGTCGGCGTCGACGTGACCCCGGCGCAGCTCGCGACCGCCCGCCGCTGCCAGATCGAGTTCGGGATCGAGTTCCCGCTCGTCGAGGCCAGCGCCGAAGACGTGCCGCTCCCGTCCGGGAGCTTCGACCTCGCCGTGTCGGAGTACGGGGCGAGCATCTGGTGCGACCCGCACCGCTGGATCCCGGAGGCTCATCGCCTCCTGCGCCCGGGTGGACGGCTCTGGTTCCTCCGAAACAGCACGATCTCGATCCTCTGTGCTCCCGACGAGGGCCGGCCCTCGGACGCGCTCCTGCGGCCGCAGCGGGGTCTCGGTCGGCTCGAGTTCCCCGGAGAGGTCGGCGTCGAATGGCAACTGCCGCACGGCGAGCTCTTCCGGCTCCTCCGTGACACCGGCTTCGACCTGATCGACCTCGTCGAGCTCTACGCACCCGACGATGCAGTCGACCACGAGTACTACGATGCGTTCTCGGCCGAGTGGTCTCGGAAGTGGCCGGTGGAGGAGATCTGGGTCGCGGCGAGACGTGGCTGACCGTCCGTGAGCGAACTCGACGTTGTCACCGGAGCGTTCTCGTACATCGGGCGCCACATCGCCGAGGAGCTCCTCGGCCGCGACCGCTCGGTTCGAACGCTGACCCGTCGTCCCCAGCCGACCCACCCACTGGCGTCGCGCGTCGACACGGCGCCGCTCGTGTTCGACGACTCGCTCGTCGAGGGCCTGCGCGGAGCGGACACGCTCTACAACACGTACTGGGTCCGCTTCGAGCGTGGCGAGACCACCTTCGACGCTGCTGTCGCGAACACCGGTCTACTCCTCGAGGCAGCCGCGCGCGCAGGCGTTCGCCGCCTCGTGCATGTGAGCGTCTCGAACCCCACGAACGACTCCCCGTTCCCCTACTTCCGCGGTAAGGCGCAGGTGGAGGAGCTCGTCCGCGCCTCCGGGATGTCTTACGCGATCGTGCGGCCGACGCTCGTCTTCGGCGCAGAAGACATCCTGATCAACAACATCGCGTGGATCCTGCGCCGGACGCCGCTCTTCCTCGTGCCCGGCGACGGGACGTACGACGTGCAGCCGGTCTCGGTCGAGGACACCGCGAGGATCTGTGTCGAGGCGGGGATGGAAGACGGGGACCTGGCGCTCGACGCCGCGGGGCCTGAGCGCGTCTCGTTCGAGAGCCTCGTCAGGCGGATCGCAACGGCCGTGGGGAGCCGGGCGCGGTTCCACACCGCACCGGCACGGATCGCACTCGGCGGCTCGAGAATCTTCGGCGTGCTCGTGCGCGATATCGTGCTGACGCGGGACGAGCTCGAGAGCCTCATGGCCGGGTTGCTCGTCTCCGGTGAGCCGGCCCGGGGCCACGATCGCCTCGACGGCTGGCTCCATGCGAATGCACCGACGCTCGGCCGGAGCTACCAGTCCGAGCTCGGAAGGAACTTCCGTGGCCAACCCTGACCGTGCCCTCGTCCTCGCCTCGACGTCGCCGCAGCGGCGGGCGATCCTCGAGCAGCTGCGAATCCCGTTCACCGTCCTCGAGCCCTCGTTCGTCGAGCACGACCCGCCGGACGCCGAGCCGGTCGCACTCGTGCGTGGTCACGCCGAGGGCAAGGCGCGATCCGTACACATCGACGGAACCGTCACGCTCGGCGTCGACACGACGGTGCACCTCGACGGGCGCATCTACGGCAAGGCGACCGACCGTGATGACGCCCGCGCCATGCTCGCCGACCTCTCAGGGCGCACCCATCGGGTCCTCTCCGGGCTCTGCCTCCTCGGCGATAGCTTCGCGGTCGTCGAGCATGCCGCGACCGATGTGACGTTCCGCGCTCTCTCGGCCGCGGAGATCGAGGCATACCTCGACTCGGGCGAGTGGTGCGGCCGGGCGGGGAGCTATGCGATCCAGGGCCTCGGGGGGCGACTCGTCGCCCGGATCGACGGCGACTACCTCAACGTCGTCGGGCTCCCGGGAGGGCTGCTCGTCGGTCTACTCGCTGAGCACGCGCCGGCGCTCCTCTCATCCTGAGACTGTCCGTGCACCGTGATGGCGATTGCGCGATGATCGTCGCGTGCGAGAGCCGCTCGACATCCAGTACGCACGCAACGGAGAGATCTCGATCGGCTACGCCGTTTTCGGTGATGGGCCGATCGACATCGTCTTCGTGCCCGTCTTCAACAACCTCGAGGTCATGCTCGAGAGCGAACCATTCGCCGCCTTCGTCCGTCGCCTGTCCTCGTTTGCGCGGCTGATCGTCGTCGACCGTCGCGGAGCCGGGGTCTCGGACAGGTACTCGGCCGACGACATACCGCCGTTCGAGGATCTCGCCGATGATCTGGTCGCCGTTCTCGACGCGGTCGGCTCGGAACGGGCGGTGCTGTTCGGCTTCTCGGATACCGGCGCGATGTGCGCGATGCTCGCCGCGAGATCTCCCGACCGTGTCTCCGGGCTCGTTCTGTACGCCGTCGCCGCGCGCGGCACTCAGGCGCCTGACTACCCCTGGCAATGGACCGAACGCGAATGGGACGGATACCTCGGTGCGGTGCGAGGTGGCTGGGGCACGAAGTCGTACTGCAAGGAGACGTTGGGCCTGTTCGCGCCGTCGTTCGTCGGTGACGAGCGGCAGCTCGCCTGGTTCACGCGTATCCAACGAGTCGGGACGAGCCCCGGGGCGAGCCTCGCGCAGGAGAAGGTATTCCGCGAGATGGACATCCGCCGCCTCTTGCCGGCGATCGGAGTGCCGACGCTGGTACTCCATCGGGAAGGCGACCAGGTCGAGCCCGTCGGTGCGGGTCGCTTTGTCGCACAGTCCATTCCCGGCGCACGTTACATCGAGCTGGAAGGCGCAGACCACTGGCCGTGGGCGGGAGATCATGCGGCGCTTGTCCGCGAGATCGAGCGCTTCGTGACGGACGTGCGCGAGGATGAGGAGTTCGAGCAGAACCACGTCCTTGCGACCGTGCTCTTCACCGACATCGTGGACTCGACCGCGCAGGCGACGGCGCTCGGCGATCGCCGCTGGCGTGAAGTGCGAGAGCAGCACGACCGCATGATCCGCGGCCAGCTCGCGCGACACCGTGGAGTGGAGGTGAAGACGATGGGTGACGGATTCCTTGCCACGTTCGATGGACCCGCGCGAGGGGTTCGTTGCGCGCGGGCGATCTGCAGCTCCGTCGAGTCGCTCGGGATCGACGTTCGCGCCGGGCTGCACACCGGCGAGATCGAGATCCGCGGCGGCGATATCTCGGGCGTGGCCGTCGCGATCGGCGCGCGTGTCGGGGCGCTTGCGAGTGGCGGTGAGGTGCTCGTCTCATCGACGGTGAAGGACCTCGTCGTGGGCTCAGGGCTCGTGTTCTCGGACCGGGGAGAGCACGTGCTCAAGGGAGTGCCGGACGCGTGGCGCCTGTTCGCGTCGGTCGGCGAGTAGCGACGCGAGAACGTTCTGGAGATCCAGGCTAGACTGCTCCGTCCATGAGCTGGTTCAACGCTCTCACCGGCTTCGGCGGCCGCGATATGGCGGTCGACCTCGGCACAGCCAACACCCTCGTCTACGTGCGGGGTCGCGGCATCGTGCTCTCGGAGCCGTCCGTCGTCGCGATCGACCAGCGCACCGGCGACGTCCACGCCGTCGGCGTCGAGGCCAAGCGCATGCTCGGGCGCACGCCCGGGACCATCTCCGCGATCCGGCCGCTCAAGGACGGCGTCATCGCCGACTTCGACGTGACGGAGCAGATGCTGCGGCACTTCATCCAGAAGGTGCATCAGCACCGCTTCGCCCACCCGCGCGTCATCGTCTGCGTTCCGTCGGGCGTCACGGGCGTCGAGAAGCGTGCCGTCGAGGACGCGACCCTCGCCGCAGGCGCACGTCAGGCCTACCTGATCGAGGAGCCGATGGCCGCCGCGATCGGCGCCGGGCTTCCGGTCGGCGAGCCGACCGGAAACATGATCGTCGACATCGGCGGCGGGACGACCGAGGTCGCCGTGATCTCGCTCGGTGGAATCGTCGTCTCCCAGTCGCTGCGGGTCGGTGGTGACGAGATGGACGATGCGATCGTCAACCACATCAAGAAGGAGTACAAGCTTCTCGTCGGGTCAGCAGACGGCCGAGGAGATCAAGCTCGAGGTCGGTTCCGGCTACCGGCTGCCCGAAGAGGTGCAGGCCGAGGTGCGCGGGCGCGACATGCTGACAGGCCTCCCGAAGACGGTCGTCATCTCCTCCGAAGAGGTGCGGAGGGCGCTCGACGAGCCTGTCTCCCAGATCATCGACGCGATCAAGTCGACCCTCGACAAGACCCCTCCCGAGCTCGCGGCGGACATCATGGACCGCGGGATCGTGCTGGCAGGCGGCGGGGCGCTGCTCCAGGGCCTCGACGAGCGGCTCCGCCACGAGACGCAGATGCCGGTGCACCTCGCCGAGAGTCCGCTGACGTGTGTCGCGGTCGGCTCCGGACGCTCCCTCGAGGAGTTCGACACGATCGTTCGGTCAGAGCGGTCGCGCAAGCGCCGAAACAGCTACCGACGCTGAGCGCGTCTCGCCCGCTCTGAGCGGGTACGGCCGCCGTGGCCGGTGCGCGGCGGCGCGATCCGGTGCCGTCACGCGCAGAACGCGCGCTTCCGGCACGCCCGGGAGGCCGTGAGGGCCGGTACAATCGGCATCTGTGCCCCGTCATCGCACCGCACGCACGGCGGTGCTGGGCGTCAACGTCCGGCGTCCCGCCACCGGCCAGCACCCCTCCCGATCGACATCCGCCGTCAGGCGACGGATCGTGGTGGGGCTCCTCATCGTGCTCGCGCTCGTCCTCATCACGTTCTCGTTCCGCCGGCCCGACGACGGGCCTGTCGCGTCCGTCGAGAGCAGCGCTGCCGCTGCGCTGCGACCGTTTACGATCGCCGGCGAGCGGGTAGCGCAGCCTTTCCGTGACGCCTACGCGTGGGCGGACTCGCTCCTGACGGCGCGCTCCGATGCGAAGCGCCTCAGAGAGGAGACAGAGGCGCTGCGGCAGCAGGTCATCCAGAACCAGTTCGCGGCGAACGAGAATGCCCGACTGAAAGCGCTGCTCGCCTTCCATGACGGCCCGCGGTTCCCTGACGACTACACCGGTCTAGCGGCGGCGGTCATCGCCCGGCCGATCGGAAGCTTCGCGCAGGAGGTGGTCGTCGCTGCTGGCTCGAACGACGGGGTCTCGATCGACGCTCCAGTCGTCACGGCAGACGGCTTTCTCGGTCGCGTGACGCGGGTCTTCACGCGCTCGTCGCGCGTTACGCTCCTCGGTGACGAGGAGCTCGCGGTCTCCGCGCTCGACGTCAAGTCGGGTGCGGCCGGGATCGTCAAGCATGGGCGAGGCTCGGCGTCGACCCTGATCTTCGATCGCGTTCCGAAGAAGGCGAAGGTCAGCGTCGGAGACACGATCGTGACCGCCGGCTGGCGTTCCAGCAAGCTTGCGTCTCTCTACCCGAAGGGGATCCCGATCGGCCGCGTCACGAGCGTCGGCCAGGCAGACACGGATCTCTGGAAACAGATCCAGGTCGAGCCGTTCGCCGACTTCGATCGGTTCGATGCGGTTCTCGTGCTCGTGCAGAAGGACGGCCAGAAGTGAGCCTGGTGAACGGCCTGCGCGTCGCCCTGGTCGTCTTCCCCGTCACGATCCTTCAGGTGTCGGCCTTCTCGTCGGTGACGATCGGAGGCGGCGGCCCCGACGTTCTCCTCGTGACGCTGGTCGCCGTGGCATTGCTCCGGGGATCGGTGACCGGTGCAGTCGCCGGTTTCTGTGCAGGCCTGATCGTCGACATCACGACGCTCGGCACGCTCGGCCTGACGGCCCTGCTGCTCACACTCGTCGGATACTGGGCCGGGCGCTACGGCGAGACGACCGGTCGGGGCCGACCGCACGCCCCGATCCTGACGACCGTGGCGGCGACGATCTTCGTCGCGCTCGGCGGGTACGGCCTGCAGGTGATGCTCGGAGAGGTGATCTCCGTTCGCGTGGCGCTCGTTGCGCTCCCCGCTGCGCTGGTCTGGAACGCTCTCCTCACGTATCCGATCTTCGGGCTCGTGCGTCGCGTCGTCGGCACGCCCGAGCGGGCCCAGCGACCGCGGGAGGTGGAGCTCCTTGTCTGACGCTCCCTACGGCGAGCGGCGGACGACGTCGCCGCGCTTCTTGCCACCCGATCCCTCGGTCTCCGCGCCGTATCGGCTCACTCCCGGCCTCGCGTTCCGTGTCGGCGTCCTCGGCGTCGTCGCCCTTGCCGTTTTCGCGGTCCTGTTCTTCCGCCTCTGGTCGTTGCAGGTCCTCTCCGGCGCGAAGTACCTCGACGCCGCGCAGAACAATCAGCTCCGCACGATCCGCGTCGAGGCGCCGCGCGGGCCGATTCTCGACCGCAAGGGCCGGGTGCTCGTCGGGAACGTGCCGGGCACCGCGGTCAAGCTCTGGGTCGGGGACATGCCGAAGAAGGAGGGCCGCTACCGGATGATCCAGAGGCTGGCCGCCGTCCTCGGAGTCCCGGCGCGAAGCCTCGCGCGCGAGGTCGACGCTCTCGGAGGCGATCCGTTGACGCCGATCACCGTGAAGACCGCGGTTCACGACGATCAGGTCTTCTATCTTCAGGAGCACGCCGCAGAGTTCCCCGGCGTCCAGATTCAGCAGACCTATCTGCGGAACTACCCCTACCAGTCGCTCGGGGCGCAGTTCCTCGGATACATCGGTGAGGTCTCGCCCGAGGAGTTGAAACGCAAGCAGGTTGGGGGGAAGGACTACCGCGGTGGCGACAAGATCGGCAAGTCCGGCGTCGAGGCGAAGTTCGATGAATACCTCCGCGGCATCTCGGGCGCCGCGCAGATCCGGGTCGACTCCCGGGGACGACAGCAGAGCCCTGTCGAGTTGCGGCGCGATGCGGAGCCCGGAACGGCGGTGCGCCTGACGATCGACATCGACGTGCAGCGCGCGGCGGAGCGAGCGATCCGCGAGGGAATCGCGCTCGCGAGAGCCAACAAGCAGTACAACGTCGAGGGCGGGGCGATCATCGCTCTCGATCCGCGGGACGGTGCGGTGCGCGCGATGGCCTCGTTCCCGACGTACAAGCCGTCGGTCTACGTGGGGCGCATCGACCCCAACAAGCTCGCCCCCCTCGTGAACGACGCGGCTGCGAAGGCCGCGGGCTTCCCGGGCCTCAATCGCGTCACCCAGGTCGCCTACCCGCCCGGCTCCGTCTGGAAGCCGGTCACGGCGCTCGCTGCGATGCAGGAGCATCTCCTCTCGCCGTACTCGTCGATCCAGTGCACGCCGACGGCCGAGTACGGGATCGACAAGCAGAAGTTCAAGAACTGGGATCCGTACGTCAATCGGCCGATGAACCTGCCGGAGGCTCTCGCGACGTCGTGTGACACCTACTTCTACACCGTCGGCAATCGCTTCTACGAGGGTGGTACAGACGAGCGCAGTCGCATGCAGCAGTGGGCCCGCAAGTTCGGTTTCGGGGCGCCGACGGGGCTCGACATCGGCAACGAGGCGCCCTCGTCGCAGACCGTCGTACCCACGCCTGCATGGCGCAAGCGGACGTTCACGAGCGACTGGGACAAGGCGTGGAACCCGGGCGATTCGATCCAGCTTGCGATCGGTCAGAAGGACATCACGGTGACGCCGCTGCAGATGGCGCGCTTCTACGCCATGATCGCGAACGGTGGCAAGCTCGTCACGCCCTACCTCGTCTCGGGCGCGGAGCAGCGGGGAACCACGGGAGAGCAGTCACTGACGCTGCAGCAGTTCCCGCCGGCCCCACCACTCGACGCCGGCGTCGATCCTGCGGCTCTCCAGGCCGTGCGGGAGGGGCTGTGGGCCGCCACCCATTCGGCCAACGGGACGTCGTCCTCCGTCTTCTCCGCATTCCCGATCTCGATTTCCGGCAAGACGGGAACGGCCGAGAAGGTCGTCAACCTCCCGGGCTACCCGATCGGCCACCTGGAGGATCAGTCGTGGTGGTGCGGTTACGGGCCCTCCGATGACGCGGCGCTCGTTGTGTGTGCCGTGATCGAGAACGGCGGCCACGGCTCGTCTGCTGCGGCTCCCGCCGCCCTGCGGGTGTTCGAGAAGTACTTCGGCCGCAAGGCCCCGCCGGTGAACGTGGTGAACGTCGATTGATCGTCGACACGCGATCCCGGCCCTCGTCCGTTCGTTCGTCGTCCCTCGGCGTCCTCGATGTCGGCTCGATCCTGCGCCGGCTCGACTGGATGTTGCTCCTCGCCGCCGCAACTCTCGTCGCCTACGGCCTCTGGGCGATAGCCGGAATCACCCGGTTCGATGTTCGGGGAAACCCCGACTACTACGTCGTGCGGCAGGCGATCGCCGCCGCTCTCGGTGTCGGTGGGATGCTCGTCGCGATCGCGATCCCGCCATCGGTCTACCAGCGGTACTGGCGGTTCCTCTACGGTGGAACGATCGGCGCCATGGCGTTCGTCTTCGTGTTCGCGGAGGCGGTCCGCGGCTCGAAGCGATGGATCGAGTTGGGGCCGTTCCAGTTCCAGCCGTCCGAGTTCGGCAAGCTGATGTTCGTTCTGGCGATCGCGGGCTTCATGGTCGAGCGCGGCCGTCGGGTCGGGGAGATCTCGACCGTGGTGGCCGCGATCGGGCTCGGGCTGATGCCGATGCTGCTCGTCTTCCTGCAGCCGGACCTCGGCAGCGCCCTCGTCTACGTCGGCGCGCTCGCGGGCGTGCTGTTTCTCTCGGGTGTTCGGTGGCTCCACCTGGCCGTGCTCGGGTGCGCGGCGCTCTGCGTCGTCGCGAGCGTGCTCTGGTTCCTGCCCTCCGCGGGCGTCCAGGTCCTCAAGCCGTATCAGACCGCCCGCCTGACCGGATTCACGAACCCCGACAGCGACCCGGGCGACCTGACCTACAACGTGACGCAGTCTCGGACGGCGGTCGGAGCCGGTGGGCTCTCCGGGCGTGGCGTCGAGGGTGCCAGCCAGACGCGTCTCGACTACCTGCCCGAGCACGCCACGGACTTCGTGTTCGCGTCTCTTGCCGAGCAGCGCGGGTTCGTCGGGACGTCGATCCTGCTTCTCCTCTACCTGCTCGTCGTCTGGCGGGGGCTGCGTGTCGTCACCGTCGCCGGCGATCTCTACGGGGCGGTCGTGGCGGGGGGCATCGTGACCGCGTTCCTCTTCCAGGTGTTCGTGAACGTCGGGATGACGATGGGCATCGCACCGGTCACCGGCATCCCTCTCCCGTTCGTCACGGTCGGCGGCTCGTCGATGGTCGCGAACCTGCTCGCGATCGGCGTGCTGCAGTCGATCCACGCCCGTGGCACGGCGATGAGGTTCCGCTGATGCCGGCCGGGATCGGGATCGGACAACTCCTCGGGCTCGTGCGCGAGGTGCGCGGGAGCGAGGAGGCGTTGCCGCGGATCGCCGTCTCGGGCCCCGGTGCGCCGGAGCTCGCAACGGCCCTTGTGGCGGGCGGTGATGCGAGCGCGGTCACCGTCACCGAGACAGCGGCTGGTCGGGTCGCCACGATCCGGCTGGTCGTCGGTGATCCGACACTCGACGAGCGCGGCGTGCTGCGTCGGCTCGCGCGGGAGCAGACGCCGTTGATCGTCGTTCGGCGAGGCGGCTCCGAACGGATTCCTCACGTGCTCGCCGATGATGTCGTCGAATGCGGGAACGGGCTCGACATCGACGCGATTGCGATGGCGATCGCGCGAGCGTCCGCCGGCGACGGCCCATCGCTTGCGGCGCGCCTGCCGGTACTGCGACCCGCGGTCTCTCGCCGCCTGATCGTCACGACGGCCGTCGCGAACGCGGGGCTTGCCGCGTCGTCCCGCATCGCGGAGCCGCAACTCCCGCTGCTGGCACTGGCGCAGGCCCGTATGCTGCTTCTTCTCGGGGTCGCCCGGGGCGAGACGCTTCCACGCGATCCACAAGCTCTTGCGCTCGCGGCCGGCCCGTCTCTCGCCGCGGCCCTCGCGACGGGCCTCGGTGCGCGCGCCTGCGTGCGGCGCCTTCCGATGGGAGGGCCGGTCGTACGGGCGGGCGTCGCCTACGGAGCCACGCTGGCGCTCGGTACGACGCTGCTCCGCCGTGAGGGAGGGTTGTCCGTCCGGACCGGGTCCTAGGATCGCACCGACACTGAGGATGCAACCGAGATCCGAAGGGAGTGCCGGTGCCGGACGTCGAGCTCGCGGAAGAACTGCTCCAGATCGAAGAGGCCGATGCGTGGTTCGAGTACCTCGAGGCGACCCGCGCCCAGTCGGAGAAGCGCTATGCCGAGGTCGAGCCGTGGGCATGGGCCCGCCTCAATCAGCGCCTCCGCGCCGTTCGGGCTCGTCGGACACGGCTTCGGCCGGCTGCAGCCTGAGCAGACGCTCCCGCGCGTCCCACGGCCGTGCGTGGCCCGCACTGATACCCTGGGTCGCGAGGCCCAACTGAACATGGCCACGGTTTTTGACATCCGCTGCGCGAGGTCGGCACCCCGGTGGGGTTCTGTGCGCCCGCGCGCGCTACAACAGAGAGAGGCAACCCTTGCCCTGGTTTCGATGGAAGAACAAGAAGAACGAGCAGACTGCGCCCGAGGGCGCGACAACAGAAGTTCAGGCAGCTCCGGCTGAGCCGGAGGTCGCTTCGGCGGCCAAGCCATCCGCTTCCGGCGCCCCCCGCGCAGGATCCGAAACAGAGGCGCAGCGCGCCAAGCGACGTCGCGGAAGCCGTGGCGGGCGGGGACGGAAACGACCCGCAGGCGATGGAACGGCTGCGGACACCGCTGCACCAGGTGCGACGGCGGCCGCTGGAAAGCAGGCGAAGGATCCCGCCCGGGAGAAGCCCGAGCGCAGCCAGCGGGCCGAGCGGAACGCGGATCGCCGGCGCACGGGTGGCCAGGGCGGTTCGGGCTCCGGCCAGCGGCGGCGCCAGCCTCCGCGCCGCGCCCCGCTTCCCGCTGCGAAGCGTGAGCTGCTGATCTCGGTGGACATCGGTGAGCAGCGCGTCGCCGTGATCGAGGACGATCGTGTCGCCGAGGTCTACCTCGAGCGACCGGAGCGCCGCTCGATCGCAGGGAACATCTATCTCGGAACCGTCGACAACGTCCTTCCCGGAATGGAAGCCGCATTCGTCGAGATCGGGCTCGAGAAGAACGGCTTTCTCTATGTCGACGAGATCGTGGTACCCGAGCTCGAGGGGAAGCGGCACGGCAAGAAGATCCAGGACCTGATCTCCCGTGGCGAGCAATTGCTCGTCCAGGCGGTGAAGGACCCGATGAAGACGAAGGGTGCCAGGCTGACGACGGAGATCTCGCTCCCCGGTCGCTTCCTCGTCTACGTCCCGAACGGGGAGGGTCTCGGTGTCTCCCGAAGACTCGAGGACGCCGAGCGCGCGCGGCTCAAGGACATCATCAAGAGGCTCGACGTCAAGGAGGGCGGCGTCATCGTACGTACGGCCGCCGAAGGCGCCTCGGCAGAGGATGTCGAGCGCGACCTCGTGTTCCTGCAGCGCCTCTGGAAGACGATCCAGGCGCGAGCGAAGGGCGCGGCTGCGCCCGCCCTCGTCTACCAGGAGGCCGAGCTGCCGCTTCGGATCGTGCGCGACCTCTTCGCGGGTGACTTCGTCTCGGCTCAGGTGGACAACGAGCGCACACACAAGCGGATCGTGAGCTACCTCAAGAAGACGTCGCCGCACATGATCGAGCGTGTGCACCGGTACAAGGAGAAGGAATCCCTGTTCGAGACGTCGGGCGTCGAGAAGGAGATCGCCTCGACCCTCGACAGGCGTGTCGACCTCCCGTCGGGCGGCTACCTGATCTTCGACTACGCCGAGGCGTTCACCGTGGTCGACGTCAACACGGGTCGCTTCGTCGGCTCTCGCTCGAAGAACTCGAATCAGCGTCTCGAGGACACGATCACGAAGAACAATCTCGAAGCGGTGAAGGAGGTCGTTCGCCAGCTTCGGCTGCGCGATATCGGCGGGATCATCGTGATCGATTTCATCGACATGGCGAATCCCAAGAATCGCGCATCCGTCGAGGATGCGCTGCGTGACGAGTTGGAGCGCGACCGGACGAAGACCTACGTCGTCGAGATCTCTCCGCTCGGTCTTGTCGAGATGACCCGCCAGAATGTCACCGACGGGCCGCGCGAGATTCTCACACGGAAGTGCCCCACCTGTGCCGGCGATGGGATCGTGGTCTCCGATCGCACCGTCGCGATGCACGTCGAGCGCAAGCTCCGAGCGCTCGCCGCGCCCGGGAGTCGCGTCCAGGCCTATCAGGTTGCCCTCCACCCCCGCGTCCTCGAGCTCGTCGTCGGGCCGGGTGGTGCTCGGCTGGCAGCGATCGAGGAAGCAGCGCGCCGTCGGTTCTTCCTCGTCGCAGCGGAAGGGCATGTGCACACCGATCACTTCTCCGTCCTCGCCGAGGGGAAACTCGTTGACCTGCAACCCGCCGTCCACGCCGCCGAGGGAACGACGGTCGAGATCAAGCTCGGCGAGGTCGGTCGGTACGACGCAACTGCGGCCGCCGGAAAGCTCGATGGCCTCGACGTCCTCGTTGCCGATGCGGCGAAGCTCGTCGGCAAGAAGGCGGCCGTGATGATAGGCCGCGTTCTCGACGGGCATGCTTTCGCGACGCTCGTCACGTCCGACGGCACCGGGGCCGGCCCGATCACGTTCGAAAGCGAGGCAGAGAAGCCGACGAGGGCTCCCGCCAAGCGGCGGGCTCCGGCCACGGATGAGTCGGCCGATGCTGCCGTCTCCGACGATGGGGCGGCGGAGCCGCCGACCACGAATGGCAGCGCCGTCGAAGTGCTCTCGAGTGAGGACGCCATCGCCGACGCCGTGGACGATAGTGCCGACGGCCAGCCAAGCACCGACGGCGATGAGCCGGCGCCCGCGAAGAAGAGAACGCGCCGCGGCTCACGTGGTGGCCGGCGTCGTCGCAAGCCCGCCGGCGCCGCCACGGGCACCGACTTTCGAGACGTGAGCGACCCCGAGGGCGAACCGGATCCAGCAACGGACAGCGCGCCTGGAGTCGACGTGACCGATGAGGTGCCGGGCGACGCAGCCGTCGACTCCTCGCAGACAGCACCCGCAAAGGGCGCGAATCGACGCCGTGCAACACGAATTCACGTTCCCGATGGCCCGACCGACAAGGCCACGGCGGACGACACGGTCCCGGTGGTGGAAAGCACGAGCGTTGCCGCTGTTGCACCGAACGGCGCCGATGCCGAAGCGCACGCAGAGGCTGCTGCGGATGAGGGCGTCGCGGACGACGCGATCGCGAACGGCGCCGCCGACGGAGAGGCGCCCCCCGTCGTCAAGCGCAAGACCCGCCGTGGAAGTCGAGGAGGCAAGAACCACCGCAAGAAGGTCTCGGCCGTCGAGGCGAGCACGGACGCGGAAGACGAGCAGAACGGAGCGGTTGCGCTCGGGGTCGAGAGTCAGGCGCAGGCACCGGAAGCGGCCACGGCAGAGCCCGAGGCGATCGCCACCGCGACGGCCGACCTGATCGTCGAGAGCCCACCCGACGCTACGGACGCACCCTCCGGCGGGAAAGAGGGCTACGTGCCGATGTCGGAGTGGCTCGACGACTTCGACCGCAGATGATGTCGTCCGTTCGCTACACTCCATCGGCTCGCGGGCACCTGCCCGCGTTTTCCGCGTCGGAGACCCGAATCACATGAGCTACGCAATCATTTCCCTCGGTGGCAAGCAGTATCGCGTCAGCGAAGGGCAGCGGCTGCTCGTCGACCGTCTCCCGACCGAGGACGGCGCGACCTTCGCGCCGGACGTCCTCCTCGTCGGCGGCAACGGGGCGCCCTCTCTCGCGCCCAAGGATGTCACCGTGACCGTCAAGGTGATCGGACAGCAGCGCGGGCCGAAGATCCGGATCGGGAAGTACAGGAAGCGCACCGGCTACAAGCGCCACACGGGATTCCGCTCGGCACTGACGCAGATCGAGATCGAGTCGATCGGCGGCGTCAAGAAAGCACCGGCGAAGCCGAGGGCCGCCACCAAGCCCAAGGCTGCCGCGACGCCGGAGGTCGAGGCGACGGCGGCAACAGCAGGCGCCGAAGCCGATTCGAAGCCGAAGGCCGCGGCGAAGCCGAAGACCGCGGCCAAGCCGAGGGCGGCTGCGAAGCCGAAGGCCGAGCCCGCTGTCGAGCCGGACATCGCATCAGAGACCGCCGAGGAGGATGAGAGCTAGATGGCACACAAGAAGGGGCTCGGCTCCTCCAGGAACGGTCGTGACTCGGAAAGCAAGCGCCTCGGCGTGAAGATCTTCGCCGGTCAGGAAGTGAAGGCCGGAATGATCATCGTTCGTCAGCGCGGCACACGATTTCGGCCCGGCGACGGCGTCGGCCTTGGCCGCGACCACACGATCTTCGCGAAGCGCGAGGGCGTCGTCGAATTTCGTCGCTCGGGCGACAAGCGCTTCATCTCGGTCAACGAGCTTTCGAGCTAGGGCACGCCGCGCCTCGGCGCGCGCCCGTCCGGCCCAGCATCATTCGCAGGGAGGGATGAGCGGATGAGCATGTTCCACGATCGCGCACGCATCCGCGTCAAGGCCGGTCGAGGCGGTGACGGGGGACTCAGCTTCCGGCGGGAGAAGTTCGTCCCGAAGGGCGGGCCGGACGGTGGCGACGGCGGACGCGGAGGCGACATCGTCATCGTCGCCGACGCCGACCTGCGCGACCTCTCGTCGTTTCGGGCCAAGTCCGTGTTCGACGCGAGACGGGGAGGCAATGGAAGCAGCTCGCGCAAGCATGGAGCCGACGGCTCCGACATCGTGCTCACCGTCCCCGTCGGGACGCAGATCACGAACGCCGAGGATGGGTCGCCGGTAGCCGATCTGCGAGAGGATGGAGCGAGGATCGTCGCCGCGCGTGGAGGTGGGGGCGGTCGAGGCAACTCGAACTTCGCGACGCCTACGCGGCAGACACCGCGCTACGCCGAGACGGGGAAGCCCGGAGAGTCCATCGAGCTCGAGCTTCACCTCAAGTTGATGGCCGACGCTGCCTGCGCTGGTCTTCCCAATGCGGGCAAGTCGTCTCTCCTGCGCCGAATCTCGAATGCGAAGCCGAGAGTGGCGGACTACCCGTTCACGACGCTGACGCCGATGCTCGGCACGGTCGACGGCCCCGATGGTCGCCAGCTGACGGTTGCCGACGTGCCCGGCCTGATAGAGGGTGCAAGTGAAGGCGTCGGCCTGGGCCACGAGTTCCTGGCGCACCTCGAGCGCGCTCGGCTCCTCCTGCACGTGATCGACGCCTCCGAGGGAGACGCGGACGATCGCTTCGGCGTGATCGACCGCGAGCTTGCGGCGTACGGTGCGGGTCTCGGCGAGCGTCCACAGCTCGTGGTCCTGAACAAGTCGGATCTCGACCCCGAACCCGCACCCTTCACCGTCGAGGACGAGCGAATCGTCGCCGTGCATCGCGTCTCCTGCGCGACCGGGGCGGGTATCACCGAGCTCGAGTCGCTGCTGTTCGGCTTCTGCGAGCAGAGCCTCCCCGAGGAGGTCCCTGTTCCCGAGGAGGTTCCCGCGTTTCTCGAGTATCGACCACGCCCGCCCGAGCGGCGGCAGTTTCGCGTCCTCCGTACCGGGCAGGGGTTCCGTGTCGTCGGCGTCGTCCCCGAAGGTGAGGAGCTCGAGGCGGCCCTGCGGGACGCCGGCGTGCGGCGCGGCTCGGAGGTCGAGATCGGCGACGAGGTCGTCGTGTGGGAATGACCGGCGGTGTCGGGATCTTCGGTGGTGCTTTCGACCCCCCACACGACGGGCATGTCGAGCTCGCGCGGGAGGCGATCGCGCATTTCGAGCTCTCCCGCCTACTCGTCCGCGTCGTCGCCGACCCCGGGCACAAGGATGTCGTGACGGCGCCGCAGATCCGGCTCGTGCTGGCCGAGCTCGCGTTCGCGCCCGTCGACGAGGCAGACGTCTCGCTTGACCCGTTTGCCCGAACCGTCGACTCGCTGGAGGAGCTCGGACTCGTTGACCCGGTGTTTCTGATCGGCGCGGACGAGCTCGCCGCCTTCGGGGAGTGGTCTCGTCCGGAGCGCGTGCTGGAGCTTGCCCGTATCGGCGCGGCGACCCGGCCGGGAACGGATCTGCGAGAACTCGAACGTGTCATTGCGGGGCTCCCGCGTCCGGATCGGGTGGAGCTGTTCCTCATCACGCCACTCCCGATCTCGTCCACCGATATTCGCGATCGTGTTGCCGAGGGCCGACGGATCGACGATCTCGTCCCTGCTGCCGTGGCGGCGGAGATCGAGCGGCTCGATCTGTACCGCACGCCCTGAGAGGCTCGGAACGACGGTACACTGCGCCCCACCGACCCGAGCATCGCACGGGACCATCCGACCGAGGAAGCTGACCGACCTGACATCGCTCGAGCAAGCTCGCCGTATCGCTGCCATCGCCGCGGAGAAGCTCGCGACCGACATCACGATCCTCGACATGCGGGCGGTGTGCGACTACACCGACTTCTTCGTCATCGTCACCGGAGCGAACGCACGCCAGACGAAGGCGATCAGCGACGAGGTGCACTTCGTAATGAAGCGCGATCACGCTCTTCTGCCGCGCGCCGTGGCGGGTGAGCGCGAGGGCACCTGGATCATCGCGGACTACACGGACGCAGTCCTGCACGTCTTCACGGAGGAGACACGCGCGTTCTACCGGCTCGAGGATCTGTGGAACGACGTCCCGAAGCTCGAAGCTGCCGCGTCGGCGTGAAGTGCATCTACAATCGGTGACCTCGGGGCCGTAGCTCAGCTGGGAGAGCGTCTGGCTGGCAGCCAGAAGGTCAGGGGTTCGAGCCCCCTCGGCTCCATCCGAAACCCGCCCTGCGAGGCGGGTTTCGCGTTTCTCTAGGGTGGAAGCATGTCCGCCGACTCTGCTCTTCGCGCAAACGTGCGACTGCTCGGCGACCTCCTCGGGCGGGTTCTCGTCGAGCAGGGAGGGCAAGGCCTCCTCGATGACGAGGAGCGCATCAGGGCGCTCGCGCGTGAGGCCCGCTCGGGAGGGGCGCGCGACCAGCTCGGCGGGGCCGTCGCAGCGCTCGACCACGATCGGCAGGGGGCTGTCCTGCGGGCGTTCGCGCTCTTCTTCCAGCTCGTCAACATCGCCGAGCAGCATCACCGGATCCGGCGCCGGCGCGAATACGAAGCGGAGGGACGTATCCCACGCGAGTCCCTTGCCGAAGCATTCGCGCTGCTCGATGCCGCCGGTGTCGACGACGAGGCTCTGCAGGCAGCCGGGCGGCGGCTGCGCGTCGAGCTCGTCCTCACCGCGCACCCGACCGAGGCAACGCGTCGCACGGTGCTCGAGGCACACCGCCGCGTTGCTGCCCACCTCGCTCGCCTCGACGACGACGGCAGCCCGCACTCCGAGCGCCAGCGCGTCGAGGCCGGGCTCGCCGAGGAGATCACCCTGCTCTGGCAGACCGACGAGATCCGCTCCAAGCGTCCTCGCGTGGTCGACGAGATCCGGCAGGGCCTCTGGTTCTTCGAGCAGTCGTTCTGGAACGCCGTGCCCGACCTCGAGCGCGCTCTCGACGCACGGCTCACCGACGCGGGAGATGCCGTGCACTTCGGCAGCTGGATCGGCGGCGACCTGGACGGGAACCCGCACGTCGGCGCCGAGACGATCGAGGACGCGCTCGAAAGGGCGCGACAGCTCGCGCGGCAGCTGTTTCAAGCCGAGCTGACCGCGCTCGGGGCGGCGTGGGGCATGTCGACGTCCGTGATCGGCTCCGTCCCCGAGCTCGGTGATGCCGATGAGCCGTTCCGTGCCGCCCTCGTCTCGATCTTCGAGCGGCTGGGAGCTGACGACTACGCCGATGGTGCAGCCCTCCTGGCCGATCTCGACGAGCTCGACGTGCTGCTGCGCGCACATCGGGGCGAACGGGTTGCCGACGGCCGGTTTGCGGATCTCCGTGCGCGGGCACGGACGTTTGGTCTCCATGTCGCAAAGCTCGACATCCGGGTTCACGCCTCTGCTGTCCGCGAGCCCGACGAGCGGATTCATCGCACGCTCGCAGCGGCCGCAGCTGCGCAGTCGCGGCATGGGACGGCCGCCGTGGATCGGTTGATCGTCTCGATGACGCGAACCGCCGACGACGTCCTCCACGCCGAGGCCCTCGCGCGTCAGTCCGGTGCCCAGCTCGTCGGCGTTCCTCTGCTCGAGACGATCGCCGACCTTCGCGCCGCCGGGTCGCTCGTCGAAGAGATCCTCGAGCGGAGCCCGCGGCGGAGCCTCGAGGTCATGGTCGGGTACTCCGACTCGGGCAAGGACGGCGGCTATCTGGCTGCACAGTGGGAGATCTACAAGGCCCAGGAAGAGCTCACGCGCATCGCCGAGGCGCGCGGCGTCGAGCTGACCGTCTTTCACGGGCGCGGAGGCTCGGCCGGGCGAGGGGGTGGGCCGACGCACGCCGGGATCCTCGCGCAGCCGCGGGGGGCCGTCGACGGCCGCCTGAAGCTGACCGAGCAGGGTGAGACGATCTCCTTCAAGTACGGGTTGCCGGGGCTCGCCGAGCGCAACCTCGAGGCCGCTGTTGCGGCGACCCTCCTGACCACGTTCCCCGACCTCGTCGGCCTCGAGCCGCCGAACGCGGGTGCGCGAGACACGATGGACGAGCTCGCTGCAGTCGCGCAGACGGCGTACAGAGATCTCGTCTGGGAGGACCTGCTCTTTCCGGCGTTCTTCCGGAGCTTCACGCCGGTCGACGAGTTGGCGTTGCTCGAGATCGGCTCGCGCCCCGCTTCGCGCCCGGAGGCTGCGGCGACAGGCGAGCTGGAGGCGCTCAGAGCGATACCCTGGGTGTTTGCGTGGACGCAGAACCGCTGCCTGCTTCCTGCCTGGTACGGCTGCGGTGCGGCATTCAACGCCTACGGCCTCGAGGGCGAGCGGCTCGCCTGGCTGCGCCGGCTCTACGCCGAGTGGCCGTTCTTCCGGGCACTCGTCGAGAACCTCGAGATGACCCTCGCCAAGTCGAGCTTCGAGATCGCCCAGGCGTACGTTTCGCTCGTGCCCCCGAGCGCTGAGCCCGAGCGGTTCTGGAACGTGCTCTCCGTCGAGCACCGGCGTACCGTCGACGCGATCCTCGCGATCGTCGAGGCCGACGAGCTGCTCGATCGCCATCCGGTCGTGCAGCGTTCGATCGGGCTGCGCAATCCGTACGTCGATCCGATGAACGCGATCCAGGTCGAGCTCCTTCGCGCCTGGCGCGGCGGTGACGAGGCGGCCCGGCGGCCGTTGCTCCGCTCGATCGCCGGCATCGCCGCCGCACTGCGCAACACCGGCTAGAAACGCCGAGGGGCCCGCCGTCGCGGGCCCCTCGGCTCGATCAGAACCGCCGTGAGCGGTGCGGGCCAGCCCTACGCGGCCAGGACGACGTCGCCGCCCTCGACACGGACGACGTCCTTCAGCTGGTGCTGGAGGCGCGTCAGCGCGCGGGACTCGATCTGACGTACGCGCTCGCGTGTCAGGCCGAGCTCCTTGCCGATGGCCTCGAGGGTCCACTGCTCGCCCGTGAAGCCGAACCGCAGCTCGAGCACCCGGCGATCGGGCTCCTGAAGTGCCTCGACGGCACGCCGGACCTCGAGGCGCTGCAACGTCTCGTCGGCCTCGTCGGCGGGGTCGACCGCGCTGCGATCGGCGAACAGGTCACCGAGTTCGCCGTCGCCGTCCGATCCGACCGACTGGTTCAGCGAGACGGAAGCGTCCGCCGTCGAGAGTGCCTCCTCGATGTGGGACTCCTTCAGCCCTGTCTCCTTGGCGAGCTCCTCGATCGTCGGCTCGCGCTCGAGCTTCACCTCGAGGCGCTGGCGTGCCCGGGCGAGCTTCTGCTGCCGCTCCTGTACGTGCACTGGCACGCGGATCGTGGCGCCCTGATTCGAGATCGCGCGCTGGCACGCCTGGCGAATCCACCACGTCGCGTACGTGGAGAACTTGTAGCCCTTGCGCCAGTCGAACTTCTCGACGGCCCGGTTGAGCCCGATGACGCCGTCCTGGATCAGGTCCAGGAACGGGACGCCGTGCCCGCGATACTTCTTGGCGATCGAGACGACCAGCCGTAGGTTCGCGTTGATCATCCGCTCCTTGGCTGTCTTGTCGCCGCGCTCGACGCGCTTCGCGAGAGCGACCTCCTCGGCGGCGGTCAGCAGCTTGTGCTTGCCGACGTCCTGGAGGAAGAGCTGCAGGGAGTCGGTCAGCACCTGCGAGGTGTCTGCGGTCCAGGCAGCCTCCTCCGCCGCGGTGACGGCGTCCGTCTCGTCCGCATCGTCGGCCGCGTCGACGGGGATGGCCCTGTCCGCAAGTGCGGCGCGGACCTCCTCGAGTGCGGTCTCGCTGAGATCCAGCTCGAGGGCAAGAGCCTCGAGTTCGGTGGTCTCGACGCGACCGCGCTCCTGGGCGTCGGCCAGAAAAGCGTCAATTGCAGGGATGTCGATCGTGGTGGTCAGGGTGAATCCTTTCGCTCTGAAGTCGTCGTGCGCGCGCGTGCATGGAGTGCTTCCATCGTTCTGTTAGTCACGTCTACATCGTTCGCTTCGGTGCCCGCCGCGCGCGGCCCCGTCAAACGCGTTCCCGCGGGGAACGATGTCGTCACAGTGTATAACGTTTCCCGGCCGTTGTAATTCCCTCAAAGCAGGACTTTTCCTTCTCCTTACAAGTCGCGCACGGGGCTCGGCGGCTACCGTCAGGAGCCGTTGCGCCGCTGTTTTCCCTGAAACGCACGATCTCCTGCGGTCGACAGACCTCAGCGGCGGCCGGCACCGGAGCCCGGCAGCCGTCCGAATTGGTTGTTCCGCTGAGTGGAGCGGGTCTCCGACGACGACGTCTCGAGACGAGCGCTCCAGGGGTGAGGCCGCGGCCTCACCCCTGGAGGTCGAACTGCGGGATCAGACCCCGACGACGGTGATCGTGCGTCGGGCGACGTCGCCGTTCTTCGTGTTCGCATCGATCGCCACCGAGTATTTCTTGCCCTTCGCGACGGTCAGGCCGATCACGCGAGTCGCCACCGTGCAGTCGGCTCTGAGGGATCCCTCGGATTGGGAGAGCGCCGCCAGGTCGCTTCCGAGCGTCGTCTTCGCAGCGATGCCGATCGTCGAGCCGATCGGGTTGTTACTGCAGAACGAACGCAGGTAGATCGTCAGGAGCGGGTTCTTCGTTCCGCCCTTGACCCTGACGTTCCCGTTGATGGGGCTGAGGGATGCTGTTGCGGCAGCCCACCTCCGCTGGGCCGGCTTTGCGCCGCCGTCCTCCCGGTAGACCCCGCTCTGCCATGGGCTACCTGGCGAATCCCTCAACACGAACCAGATGAACATCTGGACGCGTGCGTCCTTCTTCGCGATGCCTACGGCCTGCTGTATGTACGCAGCCTGCTGCGCCTCCGTGACGCCCTTCGGCTCGCCCGGCTTCGTCTCGTTGCCGTACTCACTGATCCAGATCGGGATGTTCTTGCGCCCGAACCACTCGTCGAGCGACTTCTCGAACTGCGGCAATGACCTGAGCGAGACATTCGGCCACTTGACCCTCTGGGTTGGCTTCTGATTCACGGGCACCGGGTACGGATGCTGGGCCCACGCGTCGAACTTCAACCTCTTGTTCGCCTTCGCGACGAGCATGGCGAACGTCCCTGGACGAACCGCGTCGCTCGCGCCGGCCACCTTCTTGTCGCGCCCGGCAGACGACGTCTCGCCGATCGCGACGAGAGCCTTCTTGTTCCCGGACTTGATCCCCTTGTACCCGGCTGCGGCGAGCTTCGCGTAGGCGGCTGCGCTGACGATCTTGCCCTTCGCATTGAACTGGGGGCTCAGGAACTGCCCCAGGTTCGATTCGTTCCAGAGGCCATAGAACCGAACGAACGGATACCCGGCGATGCGCCCCGAGTACCGGGTCGCGACCGCCCTCGCGAAGTTCTGGAAGTCGGCCATCTTTTTCGGCAGGTACTTCGTCCCCTTGTTGCCGTTGGCCCACCCCGGCGTGCCCCAGAGGGTCAGCAGCACCTCGGCATTGTTCTTCTGCGCGGAGCGAACGAAATCGTCGAGGTCGTCGAAGCGGTATGCGCTGTCGAACGGGTTGATTGCGTTCTGTGGCTTTGTCGGCGCGATATCGGCCCAGGTGACGAGCGACCTGACGACCGACGCGTTGTTGGTGACCGTCGCAGCCTCCATGGCGTTCTGTCGGTCGGTGTCGTACCGCAGGATCGGGTCGTCGTGAAAGCCGACCCACATCCGGTCAGCGGATGCCGCGATCGGCGCGAGTACGGCTGCGGCGAGGACGGCAGCGATGAGTGGGACGTGGCGCACGTAATTCCTCCTTGTTGATCAGCGTCTGACGGAGAACCTAGCGAGGGGCTGTGAGGCATCTGTAAGAAGACGCCCTCGCCGTCACGGTTTCGACACACAGCTGGCACACACCTGCGCGTGTTTCCTCCCTAGCGTAGATGTCATCCACGGAGCATCGAACAGGAGGCAGCATGGACACACCGGTAGTGCTTGCAGGCGCGTACGCCCCGCCCGCCCTTGGGTTCGCGGGTGATCCCGCTGAGCAGGAAGACGTGATCTGGTGGGCCGTCGTCGTGGGATTCGCGTACGCCGTGGCCCTTGCGTGGGCGACCTGGTGCCGTCACGGCGGCGGCAGCGCCGAGATCTCGTTCGGCTGGACGGGGTTCAAGGTTGTCTGCCGTAGCAAGTAGGACGGGCTGCGCGGAGGACGCGGGCGAGAGGGCGGCCGGGCGCCGCCCTCCCGCCTCGGCTTCGCTGTCGCGGCCCCTCTCCGTGACTGCTGCGTCGAAGCGGTTTGGCGAGGCGGTCGCTCTTGCCGGCGTCGATCTCCACGTCGAAGCGGGATCGATCGTCGGGCTGGTCGGACCGAACGGCTCGGGCAAGACAACGCTCCTCCGATCGGTTGCGGGGCTCGGCCCGATCGACGCCGGTCGCATCCTCGTCGCCGGTGCCCCGGCAGGGTCGAGGCACGCAAGGTCGTCGACGGCTCTCGTCCCGGACGAGCCCGCGGGGTTCGACGAACTGACGGGAGCGGAGCTGATCGACTTGACCCACGCGCTCTGGGGCGCGGGTGCCGAGGCGGCGGCACGTGCGCGTGTCCTCACCCGTGCGTTCGGAGTCGGTCGACGGCTCGAGCAGCGGGTCGGCACGCTCTCTCGGGGGCTTCGTCGGCAGGTGAGTGCCGCTGCCGCGCTGTCGCTCGGTACACCCCTCGTCCTCGTCGACGAGGCGACGGCCACGCTCGACCCGGAGGCGGTCGTCGTTCTCGGAGAGGCGCTTGCGGCACTTGCGGCCCGAGGGTCGGCGGTCGTGCTCGCGACCCAGGACCTGCACTTCGCGGGAACGGTCTGCGACGACGTCGTCTTGCTCCATCGAGGGAAGGTGCTCGATCGCGGAGTGCCTGCAACCCTTCGTGCCCGTCACGATGCCGACTCGCTCGAGGACGTGTTCCTGGCGGCCCTCGGGGACAGCTCGCTTCGCGCAAGGACGAGAGATGCGTTTCGGGCTCTCTAGGGCCGTCGTGCGTTGCCAGATGCGTCGGTTGGCGGCCATCGCCTCGGCCGCGCCGCTTCCTGCCGCAATCGCGCTCGGTCTCGTCGCGGTTGCGCCTTTCGTTCTCGCGCGCGTCGGTCGGGCGCTCGGTGCCGAGCTCGCGGCGGGGGTCAGCTCGCCCGAGCTCGCGACCGCGCTCGTGCTTGGCCCGTGTCTCGCGGCCGCCGCGGCAGGGGCGCTCGTCGCCACCTCGCTCTCACCGCTGGCTGCGCTCGGGCAGCAGATCGCCGCGGGCCCCTGTGATGCCCGCTCGGCGCTTGCGGCGAGCCTGCTGCTACCGGCCGCCCTCGCGGCGCTCGTCGCCCTCCCGTCCCTGCTCTCCCTCTCCCTGGCGATCGCGGCTTCGCTTCCCGGCGGTCGCGTCTCCGGACTGACGCTCGTGGCCGCGATCATGAGCGCGGCTCCGGTTGGCGCAGTCGTTGTCGAGGGAGTGCAGATCGCGTTGCGGGGCCCCCGGCTCCGTCTCGTGCCGTTGGGCGTTGGTCTCGCCGTCTGGCTCGTCGTTGGGAGCGTCGCGGGTGCGGCCTCGCTCGGTCCGCTTGCTCCCGCCACCCTTGCGCTGAGCAGTGGAGGGCCAGCGTGGGTAGCACTCGTGGTCTCGGGGATCACCACGAGCGTCCTCACCGGTGCGTGGATCACGCTGGCGGCAGAGCGGCGCGAGCCACGCTCTCGCGCCGTTCGCCGCCGGCATCTCGGGGCCATCTGGCGGCAGCCGCTCCCCGCCTCGGCTCTCGCTCTTGTCTGGCGGCGAACGGACGTGCGGCGTGGCGCTGTTGCGGCGACGTGCTTCGGAGCGGCGGGTGCCTTCGCAGCCATCGCGTCGAGTGCCGCGCCTCCGGGGCCGTTCCTGCTCGCGACGACCACGACCCTGCTCGGCGCGCTCGTGGCAGCTCTCGCGGGCTGGGGAGGGCTCGTCGCCGGGACCTGGCTCTGGCGGGGCGCGCCTCGAGGGCGGCGAACGATCGCGACGACGACGTGGGTCGCGGGGCTCGTGGGTGTGGCGACTCCCGTCGCTGTCATCGGCGCGCTTGCCGCCGCGTGGTCAGGGGTCGACAGGCAAACCGTCGCTGTGGTGACCATTCTCACGGTGACCGGTGCGGCCGTCGCCACGTTCGCAGGCGCTCTCGTACCGTGGCGGAGGGATGGGATCGGTGATCAGGTCAGCTCCCTCTCCGCGTTCGCCGCCGTGGCCGTCGGTGCCTCTCTCGGGGTCGGGATCGTTGCACCGCGACTTGCCCGGGTTGGGGTCCCCGATCCGGCGACGGCCACCGTCCTCTGCCTCCTCGTCTCCGGCCTGGCGGTCGCAACACTCGTTCGCCGCCTCGAGAAGGGAGGGCGATGATCGTCGACAGCGACCATGTCGTGCTGCCCGAGGGAGTTTCGGTCGGCGGCGGTCACGTCGAGGACATCGTTCGCGGGTGCCGTTGGCCGCTGAACGAGACCGGCGGGTTTGTTCTCGGGCGGGCGGGGGCACGGCTCGATGCCGTTGTCCGGGAGTTCGCGGACACGTACTGCCTCCCGCTCGAGGTCGCGAGGCGCGACGTCTTGCAGTTCACCTGGACGTTGAACGAACTTGCGATCGTCAACATCGGCCACGACGGCTCCCGCCTGCGGAGATGGGCGGACTGGCTGGCCCTCGCCGCCCGGCTGATCCCGGCAGCCACGCTCCCTGCCCCGGTCACCGTTCGACGGGCACTCGACACCGGAACGGTGTCGGGTGCTGCCGCGAGTGTATTTCGGGCGTCCGGGTCACGTGTGCTCTCGGTCTCGAGTGCGGCCGCGATCTCCCTGCTCCCGCTCGCCCTCGCCCTCGACGGCCGAGGCGCCGCCGCATTCGTCGCGCTCGGCCTCGGAGCCGGTACGGGGATCGGGGTAGGCCTTCACGAGGCCGGCCACGTCGTCACGTTGCGTGGCGTGCCGAGCGCCCTCGTTCTCCACGGCCGCCGGACGTTCGTCTTGCACGCCCCTCTCGGGGCCGGGCGGCGATCGCTCGTCGCGTTCTCCGGCCCGGCTACGACCGTGGCCGTCGGTCTTGCTCTGATAATCCTCGGGAACCTCCTCGTCGTACCGCTGCTCGGGATGCTCGGTCTCCCGCTCGTCGCGCACGCCGTCTCGCTCTCGGCTCTCGGGGGCGACGGGAGGACGGCATGCGGGATCTGAGAGCGTTCCTTCTCGGGGCGATCGCCGTCGGGATCCTCGTCTATGCCGGCGCGGCGTCTCTGGCAGTCGCCACACAGGCGGCCGGTGGCTCTCTCCGGATCGGGGTTGGCCCGATCGTCGTCGTCTCGGTCGAGACCGAGGCGACGACGGCTTCCACCACGTTCGGGTCGGGCATGGTCGCGGTTGCGATCGCCGGCGGACTGCTGAACCTCGTCGCAGTACGGCTGATCCGGCGGCGGGCGGAGGGTCGGTCGCGTGACGTAGACTGAAGGCCCATGGCCTGGGAGATCATCTTCATGCTGGTGATCCTGAAGATCCCGATCGTCTATATCGCGGTCGTGATCTGGTGGGCGATCAAAGCCGAGCCCGAGCCGCGTGAGCCGGCGGGCGTCACCGTGCTCTCGGATACCCCGCCGTCCGGCCGAACGCCCCGGCGTCGACGGCCGAACGCCCGACGCCCTGTCCGTCCGCACACACCTCGGCGCGGTACCGGCGCCGCTCCAGCCGTGCAAAGGGGTACGGTTCGACCATGAGCACGCTCGAAACGCAGAACGAGCGACACCCCGCCGCGGACGTCGTGGCGGGGTTCCTCGCCGTTGCGTCGATCATCCTGTCGGGAATCGCGATGGGATTCGGACTCCTCCTCGAGCTCGATGCGCGACCGGGCCGCACTGCTTTCGTCGCGATCGTGCTCGCACTCGTCTCCGCCCGGCTGAGCGCGCGATACGAGTCGCTCGCACTCAAGGCGGCGCTCGTCGCGATGGTCGCCTGGGTGGTTGGCATGACGATCGCCGTGATCACCGAGAACCCGCTGATTTAAGTGTTGCCGAGTCCGCCGGGACCGGTACAACGCGTCAGATGAGTCGCGTGGATCCGAGCAGCCTCAATGCGGGGTACGTCGCCGAGATGCTCGAGCGCTATCTCGATGCTCCCGGGAGCGTGCCCGACGAGTGGCGCGAGCTCTTCGAACGCGATCCCGGTGCCGTCTCCGGCGTGCTCCCCGGACTGACGGACGTTCTCCACCCCGCGTCGAACGGCGCAGACGTGGCGCGTGCGCCCGCGGAGCCGTGCGTCGACACCGAGGTCGAGGTCACGCCTGCCCCCCTCGCGACGGTCGACGGCTCGTCACCGCCTGGTGCGCCCCTCACCGACGAGCGTGGCCCGAGAGCCGCCGAGCACCCCGGGCGCGTCGACGAGATGCTGCTCGGCGGCGTCGCGGCGGCGATGGCCCTCGTCAAGGCCTACCGGATGCATGGGCACCTCGCAGCGCGCCTCGACCCGCTCGGATCGGAGCCGATCGGCGACCCGGCGCTCGACGAATCGCGTCTCGTCCCGCCGCTGACCCCCGAGCTGCAGGCCGGGATACCGGCGTCACTCCTCCGTCTTTATGTCGACGGAGAGACGCTTTTCGAGGCACTTCCCCGACTTCGGGACGTGTACACCGGTTCGATGGCCTACGAGATCGAGTACATCTCGGATCACGCAGAACGCGTCTGGCTCCGCCAGGCGATCGAGTCCGGCCGGTTCCGGCAGCCGCTCGACCCGGAGGAACAGCGTACGCTTCTCCGCCGCCTCTCCGAGGCCGAGGGCTTCGAGCAGTATCTGCGCCGGTCGTTTCTCGGCCAGAAGCAGTTCTCGCTCGAGGGGCTCGAGTCGCTCATCCCGATGCTCGACGCTGCGGTTGCGCTCGCGGCGGCCGGTGGAGCGCACGAGGTCGTGATCGGCATGGCCCACCGAGGGCGGCTGAACGCTCTCGTGCACACCGTCGGTCGCTCCTATCAGGAGATCCTCCGCGAGTTCGAAGGGGAGCGCTCGGCGGATGCACTCGTGGTCGATCCCGAGGGTGGCTCCGGCGACGTGAAGTACCATCTCCCCGCGTCGGGTACCCGCCTGACCGAGTTCGGAGAGATCGACGTCGTCATCGTGCCGAACCCGAGTCACCTCGAGGCTGCGGACCCCGTCGTCGAGGGCCGGGCGCGAGCCGAGCAGACGGACAGATCGGCCGGTGCGGGTATCCACGATCCGTCTGTCGCGCTTCCGGTTCTCATCCACGGTGACGCAGCCTTCCCCGGGCAAGGCGTCGTCGCCGAGACGCTGAATCTCCAGTCGCTCGAGGGCTATTCGACCGGCGGGACGCTGCATCTGATCACCAACAACCAGATCGGGTATACGACGGACCCGACCGAGAGCAGGTCGACTCGGTACTCGAGCGATCTCGCGAAGGGCTTCGACGTCCCGATCGTGCACGTCAACGCCGACGATCCCGAGGCGGCCGTCTCGGCAGTGCGGCTGGCGCTCGCCTACCGGGCCGAGTTCGGGCACGACTTCGTCATCGATCTCGTCGGGTACCGGCGATTCGGCCACAACGAGCAGGACGATGCGTCGTACACGCAGCCGTTGATGGTCGAGCGGATTCTGCGACAGCCGACCGTGCGGGCGCTGTACGCGGACGCGACTCGTTGCCGAGGGCGTCGTCACGAGCGAGGAGGCCGAGCAGTACGTCTCAGCCGTCACGGCAACGCTCCGGCGTGCCCACGAGCAACTCGTGACCGCGATTGCCGAGGCAACCCCCGCTGCACCGCCCGCCGAGGTCGTCCGCATTGCGACGACCGGCGACGCCGTCGTCACGGCGGTTGCGGCCGACCGGCTCCGTGCGTTGAACGAGCAGCTGCTCGCCGCCCCGGACGGGTTCACGATCAATGCCAAGCTCTCGAAGCAGCTCGATCGGCGATACGAGAGGATCGAGCGGGGCGGCATCGACTGGGGCCAGAGCGAGGCTCTCGCCTACGCGACCCTCCTCGAGGACGGGATCCCGGTGCGGCTCTCCGGCCAGGATGCCGAGCGCGGGACGTTCGCGCATCGCCATCTCGTGTTCCACGACCCGTATACGGGAGAGACGTATTCGCCGATCCAGAACCTCCCGGGCGCGGCAGCATCGTTCGAGGTCTACAACTCGCCACTCTCCGAGTACGCAGCGCTCGGCTTCGAGTACGGCTATTCGGTGGCCGCGCCCGATGCGCTCGTGCTCTGGGAAGCGCAATACGGCGACTTCGTCAACGGCGCGCAGATCGTGATCGACCAGTTTCTCGTCGCCGGTCGGTCGAAGTGGGGTCAGACGTCACGCCTGACGCTCCTGCTGCCACACGGCTACGAGGGGAACGGGCCCGAGCACTCGAGCGCCCGCCTCGAGCGGTTCCTGCAGCAGGGAGCGCAGGACAACATCCGCATCGCGAACTGCACGACGGCCGCGCAGTTCTTCCACCTCCTTCGTCGACAGGCACTCGATGCGACGGCCCGTCCGCTGATCGTCATGACCCCGAAGGGGTTGCTGCGCCTGAAGCAGGCCTCGTCGACGTTGGCCGACCTCGCCACGGGTGCGTTCCGGCCAATCATCGCCGACGATGGCGGCCGCGGCGACGCGACGAGGCTCATCCTCTGCAGTGGCAAGATCTACTACGACATCGTCGGTCACGACGAGCGCACAAACGCACCCGACGTCGCGGTCGCGCGCATCGAGCAGCTGTACCCGTTCCCCCTCGACGGTGTCGCGGAACTGATCGGCGGCATGCCACACGTCGAGGAGATCGTCTGGGCGCAGGAGGAGCCGCAGAACATGGGTGCCTGGCGGTCGATCCGGCACCGACTCGACGAAGCGGCGAAGTCGAGCTCGTCCGGCGCCGGCGTCACGTACGTGGGGCGCTCGTGGAAAGCATCACCCAGTGAGGGCTACCCCACCGCCCATCAGCACGAGCAGGACCGCATCGTCCGCGTCGCGCTCGGCGTTCAGACCGACTGAGCGGGGGTATGCACCGCGCGCGGCACGTCTCGGCGACGGGCCGCGCAGGGCGCTCGTCAGGTGCGCTTGCGTGCTCTTGTCGCCGCGACGGCTGCTGCTGCGACCCGAGGGCCGTGTGCGCGTGCAGCATCGAGGAGAAGGCGACGCTGCGCGGGCGGAAGCTTGCGCCAGAGGTCGTACACGACGAGACCCGCGGTGACGGGGTTCCGGGGCAGGAGCGGCGGCATCTGCACATCGTGCCAGACGGCTGCGCTCCGGCAGCTGCGAGCGGTTGCAGGGGCTTTCCCGACGCCCTCGGGTCGGCTACGATTCCGGGTGGAGCCGACGCGCGTGGTTCCCAGTCCTTTCCCCGAACCGGGAGGTTTCTATGCCCGTTGACTCCGAAATGACCGTCGTCGAATCACCGTTCGCGAGCGTGATCCAGGATCATCTCGAGCTGAAGAAGCAGAACGCAGAGCTCGACGGTGAGATGCCGCTCGATCGCTATCAGATCGAGGATCCGTTCGAGAACCATCCGCTGTTCAAATCCGAGGAGCAGGCCCGGATCGAGGAGACCCTCGACGGTGAGCCCGCTGCCGAATTGCAGTCGCTGGCGCTGCCGTGGCCGGGCGAGGAAACCGCCGAGAACGCCCCTGCACCCGGTGGGCCCACGGTCGACGACGACCTCTGGGGACGCTCGCGGGACTTCGACTGGGGCGAGTAAGCCCTCCCGTGCGCGGCCGACTGAGCATTCCTGTCAGCCACGGAACGTCGAACCACTAGGCCCTTGCGATGAGCGTCCCCGCCGACCCTCCCGCCGACGCCGACGAGCGCCTCCGTCGGTATGCGGAGCTCGCGGTCCGGGTCGGCGCGAACGTCCAGGCCGGGCAGGAGGTCGTCGTCATCTGTCAGGTCGAGCACGCGCCGATCGCGCGTGCCGTGGCGCGCGAGGCCTACCGTGCCGGTGCGACACGGGTCACGCCGCGGTACGGTGACCAGTATTTCCGGCGGGCCGCGATCGAGTTCGGCCCCCACGAAATGCTCGGCAAGACGCCACAGTTCCTCCTCGACGCCACAGCTGCCTGGCGGACGGAGAAGCCGGCAATCATCCAGCTCAGCGGGGACGCGAACCCCGAGCTCTTCTCCGATCTCGATCCGTCGCTCGTGGCCCGTTCGGAGCCGTCCGATCTCCGGGCCGTCTACCTCCCCGTCGTCGCCGAGTGCCTCGCGAACTGGGTGATCGTCTCGGCCCCGAACGCAGGCTGGGCGAACACCATCTTCGGGGAGCCGGACGTCGAGGCGCTCTGGCGGGCGGTCGCGACGGCGACGCGACTCGACGCCGACGACCCGGTGCTCGCCTGGCGCGAGCACGACGCCTTGCTCAAGCGGCGTGCCGCTGCCCTCAACGACCGCGGGTTCGACGCGGTTCGCTTCCGCGGGCCGGGCACGGACCTCACCGTCGGCCTTCTTTCCGCGTCCCGCTGGATGTGCGCCGCGTTCACGACGCAGGACGGGATCGAGCACATCCCGAACCTTCCGACGGAAGAGGTGTTCACGTCGCCGGACCTGCGCCGGACAGCGGGAACCGTGCGTTCGACGTACCCACTTGCGGTTGCGGGGTCGATCATTCGAGACCTCGAGCTGCGCTTCGAAGGCGGCCGGGTGGTAGACGTTCGCGCGTCGCACGGAGCCGACATCGTCCGCGGCCAGCTCGAGGCCGACCCGCAGTCGCCCTTCCTCGGCGAGGTGGCGCTCGTCGACGGGGCGTCTGCTGTCAAGCAGACGGGGCTCGTCTTCTTCGACACGCTCTTCGACGAGAACGCGACCTGCCACATCGCATACGGGTCGGGCCTGCCGATGGCAGTGAACGGAACCGGCGGTCTCAGCCCCGAGGAGCTCATCGCCATGGGCGTCAACGTCTCGCGGACGCACACGGACTTCATGATCGGTGGGCCCGAGGTCGACGTCGACGGTCTCGATCGCGACGGGAAGGCAACGCCCATCATGCGCGACGACGTCTTCGTTCTCTAGCGCGGCGCCTCCCGACGGCTCACCCGTAACCCGCGGAGGTGCGGGCACCTGTTCCACACCTAGGCGACGTCGCGGGAGGGCATGCCGTGCATCGTCTCGGCAAGCCGCCGGAACGGCCCGTCCTCGGCTAGCAGCGCCGCCTCGGTGCCTCGCTGCGTGACGTAGCCCTTCTCGATCACGACGATCTCGTCCGCCCGTCGAACGGTGGCGAGGCGGTGGGCGATGATCACCGAGGTCCGGCCGCGCAGCAGCGTGTCGAACGCCTGCTCGATCAGGATCTCGCTCGGCCGATCGATGTTCGACGTCGCCTCGTCCAGGATCAGGATTCGTGGGTCGGCAAGCAGCGCTCTGGCAATCGAGATCAGCTGTCGTTCGCCGGCCGAGAGCCCCGATCCGCCCTCTCGAACGACGTGATCGAGACCGCCTTCGAACCGCGCGGTGATCCTGTCGACTCCGATCGCGTGCGCGGCCGCAGCGACCTCGTCGTCGGTTGCCTCCGGGCGGCCGAAGCGGATGTTGTCGGCGATCGTGCCGCTGAAGAGGAACGGATCCTGAAGCACGACGCCGAGCTGCCGGCGCAGCGACCGTAGCTGGATCTCCCTGAGGTCGATCCCGTCGATCTTGACCGATCCCTCGAGCGGATCGTAGAAGCGGGCGATCAGCTTGGCGGTCGTCGACTTGCCGCCGCCCGACTCGCCGACGAGAGCTACGCAGCCGCCCTCCGGCACGTCGATCGAGATGCCGTGGATGACGGGCTCGTCGCCGTAGGCGAAGACGACGTTGTCGAGTTGCAGGTGCCCGGCGATCCGGCCGATCTCGGGAGCACCCTCGCGATCGGTGATGTCCCGATCCGCGTCGAGGACGGTCGAGATCTTCGTCATCGCTGCACTTGCCGCCTGTACCTGCCCGTAGAGCTCCGAGAGCTCCTGCAACGGCTGAAAGATGAGCTGCAGCATTCCCATGGCAGCGATCAGCGTTCCGATCTCGAGCGAGCCGGAGTCGATCATCTTCGCGCCCGCGAAGAGAACGCCGACCGTGGCGATCGCGCCGAGGAACTCGATCGCGGGGAAGAAGAACGACGACAGCTTCTGGGCGTAGACGTTCGAGACGCGGTTCGCCTCGTTCAGGTCGGCGAACTCGGACTGGAACGCCCGCTCGCGGCCGAACGCCTGGACCACGGCCATCCCCGACACCGACTCGGCAAGTTGTGCCGTGACAGCCGCGATTCGCGTCCGGACGTCGGCGAATGCGACGTGCGAGGTGGTCTGAAACCAGCGTGTGACGACGATGCCGGGCGGCAGGATGATCAGCGCGACGACGCCGAGGCGCCAGTCGAGCACGAAGAGCCCGACGATCGCCGCCACCAGGGTCATCGAGTTCACGACGAGCGTCGTCAGCCCCTGATTCAGGACATCGGAGAGCGCATCGACATCGCTCGTCAGCCGTGCGATGATCCAGCCCGCCTTCTGTTGCGAGAAGTACCGGAGCGACAACGAGGTCAGATGCTGGAACAGGTCCCGGCGCAGGTCCAGCACGATCTGCTGGCCGATTCCGGCCAACATCAGCCACGTCGTCGTCCCGAGGATCCAGGCGGTCAGGCCGACGCCGATGTAGAGCACGACGTCAGCCGTCAGCCGAGTCGCGTCGCCGGCCTTGATCCCGTTGTCGATCGCGTCGCCGACGATCGCCCAGCCGGCGACGGGCGCCGCCGCCGAGACGGCAGCGATCAGCATCACGCCGGTCAACCTCTTGCGGCGGCCGCCCGTGTAGCGCCCGAGGCGGGACAAACCGGTGCGGCGGCTATGCGGCAAGCGCTTCGTCTCCAAAGAGGTCGGTGAACGCGCCACCGAGGCGGATGAGATCCTGCGGCAGTCCGCTCTCGACGATGCGGCCGTCCTTCAGGACAACGGCCCGGTCGGCAACGAGGATCGTCGAGAGCCGCTGGCCCGCGATGAGCACCGTTCGGCCTGCCACTGATGGGCGTAGCGTGGCGACGAGGTGGCGCTCCGTTTCGGTATCGACGGCGGACATCGGGTCGTCGAGCACGATCACGCGCGAGCGTGCCACGAGCGCACGCGCAAGCGCGACGCGCTGACGCTGACCGCCGGAGAGGTTGACTCCCCGCTCTCCGATGAGCGTGTCGTAGCCGTTCGGCAATCCGTCGACGAATGCGGCCACGCCGGCCGCCTCGCAGGCGGCCAGCACGTCTGTCCAGTCGGCATCGGGCCGGCCGGCGAGGAGGTTGTCTCGTAGCGGCACGGAGAAGAGGACGGGCTTCTGGGTCACGAGAGCGACCGAGTCGCGAAGCTCGCTCAGTGCGATCTCGCGGCTGTCGACGCCGCCGATCAGAACGCGCCCTGCGGTCGGGTCGTAGAACCGTGGCAACAGGTTGAGGAGCGATGTCTTGCCGGAGCCCGTCGCGCCGCAGACGGCGACGATCTCCCCGGGAGCGACCTCGAGGTCGACCCCCGACAGCACCTCGCTGCCGACGCCGTAGCTGAAGTGAACCCCTTCGAGCCGAATCGTCAGCGGCCCGTCCGGCAGCGGCAGCGGATCGTCCGGCTCGGGAAGAGCCTTGATCGAGCCGAGCCATGCGAACGAGCGCGACGCGGCCGCAGTCGCCCGTTGTCCGAGGTTGATGATCCACCCGAGCGCCTCGAGCGGCCAGACGAGTTGGAGAAGTAGCGTGATAAACAGTGTGAACTGGCCGATCGTCAGCGTTCCGTCGATCGCCTCCTTGCCGCCGAAGTAGAGGACGGCGGCGATCCCGAGAGAAGGGAGGAAGATCAGGCCGGGGAGGAAGTGCGCCTCGATCCCCGCCTGGCGCATCGTCTCGTGGCGGACCGCCTCGGCGCGATCGCCGAATCGGTCACGGACATCGTCCTCGCGCCCGAACGCCTGCACCATCTCGATCCCGATGACCGCCTCGTCGGTGGCTTCGGTCAGATTCCCTTTGCGCGCCTGGACGATCCGCGAGATCGGAAAGACCTTGTGCGCGAAGACGTAGGTGAGGACGGCGATGGGTGGCATCGCCAGGGCAGCGAACAGCGTCAGCCTGGCGTTGACCGAGACAAGGACGATTGCCGCTCCGACGAGCATCATCACGCTCTGCAGCGCCTGGACGACGCCCCAGCCGATGAAGTAGCGCACCGGGTAGATGTCATTCGTCGCCCGCGAGATCACCTCGCCGGTCGCGTGGCGGTCGTAGAAGGCGCGGGGAAAGCGAAGATACGCGTCGTACATCATCCCGCGCAGTCGCGCTTCGACAGCGACACCGACCCGCGCGGTCGAGTAGCGGCGAACGAAGTTGAATCCAAAGCGCAGCGCGGCCAGGAGGACGAACAGCCCGAGGTACGGGAGCAGGAGCGCGCTGTCGCCCCCGTCGATCGCGTTGTCGATCGTGCGTTGGATCAGGATCGGGATCGCGAGCGAGAGCCCGGTGAAGACGAGCGCGCACGAGAGGCCCAGTGCGACGAGACGCCACTGCTCCCGCCACAACGGGTAGAGGTGGCGCAGGGTGGGCCAGAGGGTCAGATCGGTTGGGTCGACGTCTTGCACGCGCGGGGCTCCTCATACCGTGTCGCTGCGACACGCATCCGGTTGGAACATGATCTGTCGCTTCGATCGGGCGGCGAGCGACGCGCCGCCCGGAGCGGGACTCCGAGGCGGTCGGCCGGCGCACTCTACCATCCTCGGCGGCTGCGACAGCGATCCGACGTCATCTTGCCCTTGACAGACATCATTGTGATGTCATATGATGGTCACATGGACATCGAACGACACGTACAGGCGATCCAGGCCGACCTCGGGGCCGCGGCGGCTCTCGGAGACGAGGCGTCGGTCGCCGCCGGCGAGCGGCTCATGGCGGCGGTCGACTCTGCACTTCAACTGCGGCTACTCGACGTCCTCACCGAGGCGTCGCTCGCACTCAACGACCAGCTCTCGTCCGGTCACGTCGAGGTCCGCCTCGCCGGCCGTGACCCGGAGCTCGTCTTCGTCGAAGATCGCGCACCCGAGCCCGAGTTGCCGCCGACACCCGGCGACGACCTCAGCGCGCGAATCACCCTGCGCCTTCCCGAGGCGCTGAAAGTCCAGATCGAAGTCGTCGCGAGCGGCGAGGGCGTGTCGGCGAACGCCTGGATCGTGCGCTCGCTCGCTCGCGCCGTCGAGCCCCGAAAGAGCCCGGGGCAGAGCGGTAACCGTCTACGCGGCTTTGCCCGCAGCTAGAGGCTCGATCCGCACGTTTCACGAGAGGAGTTCGAATGACGCTCTATCCATCACTCTTCGGCAGTGTCGATCTCCCGGCGTTCGACGAAGGTCGTCCGCCACGCCATCGCCCTGACGGTGTTCGCGTCGTCCGGCGACCACCGCAGCCGGGACCCGGCGGCCGGTCATGACCCACTTTGCCACGACGGGCCACGTGTCGCTGACCGTGAGCCTCGGCAGCGGGGAGGTGTTCGTCGCCGCGAGGAGCGAGCCCGGGGTCGAGATCGACCTGATCCCACTTCGCGACAACGACGCGACGCGTCAGGCGATCGCGGACGCACGCGTCGAGATGACCGGAAGTGGAGACGGTCACGAGATCGTGGTGCAGTTGCAGAAGAGGTCGGGGTTCCTGGCCGGCTTTGGTGCCAAGGTCGGCGTCCGGGTGCGTTGCCCGCACGGCAGCGATCTCGATCTCCGTTCCGGTTCGGCCGATCTCGAGGCGACGGGTGATCTCGGCGTGGTCGCCGTCAAGACATCGTCCGGCGACGTCTCGCTCGAGCGAGCGGAGCGACTGCGCTTTGCAGCCGCGAGCGGCGATCTCCGCGCCGACGAGATCGCGGGTCCGAGCGACTGCCGCACGGCGTCAGGTGACGTGAGGATCCGTCGCAGCGGCGGGCTCCTGAACGCGAACCTCGTCTCGGGTGACCTGTCGGTCGGCGCTGCGTCGGCCGGTCTCTCGGTGGCGACGGTCTCGGGCGATGTTCGCTTCGAGGCCGCCGGCGGGGGCGGAATGAGAGTGCAGTCCGTCTCGGGCGACGTTCGCCTTGCCATCGCGCCCGGCGAGCGCCTCTATATCGACGCGAGCTCGGTCAGCGGGCGCATGCGGTCGGAGCTCGACCTGGGCGACGATCCGTCCGTCGAGGGGGAGGAGCAGGTCCACGAGCTTCGGGTCCGCACCGTCAGCGGCGACCTCCTGATACTCCGCGGTACGCCCGTGGCCGCCTGACGGCCTCTACTCCGCCTCTGCGAGCGCCTCCGCGAGGAGCGCCATCGCGAAGCACTGCCAGGCGAGGTCGCTGTCGAGACGCAGTGCCGTCAGCGTCTTCGTCGTTGAGGGGAGCTGTTTTGCCAACACGTTCAGCGATGAGAGGCCCGTGGCGAGCTGGGCGCGACGCTCGGGGTCGTTGAGGTCGTCGGCGAGAGCGGTCACTGCCCGCCCCTGGAGCTCGAGTGGGCGCCGAGGGTCACCGCCGGCGGCAAGGAGGAGCTCCGAGCGGCGGAGGGCGGCGTTCGCCTCCTCGGGAGAGAGGGTGACGTGGCGGCTCGCGATGAAGCAGAGGAGGACGAGTCGATCGTCCTCCGCGACCGCCTCCGCGTGCCGGAGAGCGTCGAGGATCGCGTCGTCGGAGGTCATCTCGGAACAGCCCCGGGTGCGTGCGTGACGGCTCAGGGCGAACGAAGCTGGCGCTTCAGGGCGTTCCAGCGTGCGGGGGTGCCGCGTCCCTGGAAGCCCCCGACGAACCGGCCCTTCGCATCGACCAGGATTACGGCGGGCTGATAGGTGGCGCCGAAGCGGCGCGAGAGCTTTCTCTTCGGATCGGCGATCGACGGCCATGTCCAGCCGTACCTCTTCAGGAAGACGCGTGCGTCGGCGTTCGTGTCATTGGTGTTGAGACCGAGGAACCGGTATCCCTTGCCCTGCTTCTTCACCCAACGCGCGTAGGCAACTGCCTCGCTCTGACACGTGCTTCACCACGACGACCAGACGTTGATGAAGACAGGCTTGCCGCGCAATTTGGCGAGCGAGGCCTTGCCGCCCGTGACCGTTGGGCCGACGGTCTTTGGCGCGGGCTTCCGCGTCGCTGCAGATGCGGTCGTGATCGCGACGAGCGCGACACAGACCGCCAAAGCGACGACGAGCTGAGGTGCGGGTAGGCGCCTTGACACGATGTCACGGTAGCCGCTCATCGCCGTTCGTTCGAATCTGTTAAGAACCCGCCGAGGGCGTCGGCATGCGTTCAAGCCGGCTGGGGAACGGGCCGATAGAGAAGGTATGCGGCGCCTGCTTGCGCTCACGGCAACAATCCTCCTTGCGCTCGCTGCGGTCGGGGCACTCACCGTCCCGGTGCCCGTCGTGTCGCAGGCGATCGCTGCCCCTGGGCCACCAGCCCTGGTCGCCCGATCGTGGGCCGATGCCCAGATCGAGACCGTCACCTCTGCCGGGATCCTCGGAACGGAGCCCGAGACCTTCCGCGCGACGGATCCGCTGACGCGAGGAGAGCTCGCGGAAGCGATCGCCGCCTGGGGCAAGCGCGCGACGATTGCGGCCGACCCGGGCCGGCTCGTGACGATGCGAGAGCTCGATGCGCAGCTCGTCGCCGCGCTCGGGTTGCGTGACGCCGCGCGGCGCATCCGGGGGTCGGCGCAGGCGGCAGGCCTGACACCGACGGCGATGCTCGGCACGGAGACGGTTGCCCGCCTTCTCGGTCTCCGGCTGAACCATCCGCAGGATCAGGATCAGCTCGAGTTGCTGCCGAACCAGCCGGCGACGCGGGCCGAGGCGGCCTACTCGTTCGCGCGTGCGATGGCGCTGTCCACGGGGCAGATCTCGTGGCTCGACCAGCTCAGCCGGACATTCGCGCTCCCCGATCTCGGTGAGTGGCAGAGCGCTGTCCTCACGCGGGCGCTGCGGTTCGTAGGGTACCCCTACGTCTGGGCCGGCACATCGGAAACCACGCAGAAGCTGTGGAGTAGCACCGCGCCGGGTGGGACGGTCACTCTTCCGGGAGGATTCGACTGCTCTGGTTTCGTTTGGCGGGTGTACAAGACCAAGCCGTTCCCCGCTGCGCCGCTGCTCGGAGACATGCTGAAGGGCAGGACGACCTACGCGATGAGCGGCGAGGTCAAGCAGCCCGCGCGGGTCGGCCTCGACGCGCTCGAGCCGGGCGACATTCTCTTCTTCGGTAGCAAGGGCGTACGTTCGAAGCCGGCCGAGGTCGGGCACACGGGGATCTACGTCGGGAACGGCTGGTTCGTGCACTCGTCGAGCGCCGGGGTTACGTTGCAGCCCCTCGAGGGCTGGTACACGAAGACGTTCGCCTGGGCGCGGCGTCCCCTTACAGAGGCGGGCCTGCTCTCGTTCTGATCGCTCGTACCGAAACCGTCGCCCTTCCGGCACAGTGTCGTCACGTGTTTCGAGCTACCGTTC
>CAWGWM010000006.1:0-85673 GCA_963826245.1 uncultured Thermoleophilia bacterium
CTACGTCGGCGGAGATCCCCCGAGGCCGAGTGGAGCGACGATCGGGTGCTCGGTCGGGAAATCGGGCGTCTCGGGGTGGAGGTCGAGCCGCCGACCGCGATGGCACTCGTTCGTCCCGTACTCCGGTCCCTGAGCGGGCTCGAGCGCCTCCATCGCGAGCGCGAGGAGCTCGGCCTCGTCCTGTGGGGCGCCGAGCTGCATCGCCGTCCAGGCCATCGCCTGGATCGCAAAGCAGTTCGTCTCGGCCTCGTCACGGGAGCCCGCTGTGTGGTAGCTCTCGTGCGCCAGGATCAGGATCGCGTAGATCGTGTCCGAGGCATGGGTGTAGCAGTCGGGAGAGGTGGCCAGGGGGTCGGTCGCGCGCCAGTCGATCGCCCGAAGGCAGTCGAGCTCCGCGTGCGTCGTCTTCTTCTCGAACGTGCGGAGACGTGTGCAGACATCGCGCGTCAGGAAGAGCGTCCGCCCGGGCGTTCCCCTCGCGTCGAACGACACCTCCCCCTTGCGACCCTGTGCGTCGACCAGCGCACCGAAGGCGCTCTGGCAGTCGACCTCCACCGACCGGCCGGCGATCCCCGACGCGACCGGCGCGAGACGTTGCTCGAGCGAGTGATCCACCCAGAGCTGCCAGCCCACGAAGAGCACGGGAACGACGGCGATCGATGCCAGCAGCCGCATACTCTCGTATCGGCTTCGGCGTGTGGGATCAGGAGGGTCAGCGGAGCGACGACGTATCGACGACCTCGAACGCCGAGCCGGGAACGCGGGCGAGCGCGTGCAGCTCGTCGTTCGACCACCGCGGATCGGGCGCGCCGGAGACGTACCAGTCCGAGCCGTTGTCGGCGACGACCATCCCGTACTCCTTCAGCGCCCGCAGGACGACCCGAGCTTGCCGTGGAAAGCCTGACACGTCGAACGTTCGCCTGAGGCGCAGCCGCGTGCCCATCGCCGGCAGGGCAGGATCGGTGAGCGAGCTCGCGTGGTGGCGGGCGGGCCAGACGTGGGCGCGGCGCGTGCGCGAGACGGTGAACCGGAGCGCGTGGTCGATGCGGCCCTTCAGGACCTCGTCATAGCGGGCGAGCCCGGGCAGGATCGGCAGCCCCGCCGCATCGGCCGACGTCCACCCCGGCGGCCGGAGGCGGTTCGAGCGCAGGTTCCAGATTGCTCCAGATCCCGCCGTCCAGCGTCCGCCGGAGCGGCGGAGGTCGTACAGCTCGAAGAGGCGACAGGCGTCGCGGTCGACGATCAGCGCATGCCGATCGCCGTCGGATGCCGCTCCTCCTTCGATGCGGATTCCCGGTGGGATGGGATACGGGCCGGGATCGGACTCGTCGGCGTAGGCGAACCGCACGCGGCTCTTCCGCTCGCCCTTGCCGACGACCGTGACCGGGATCCCGATCGGGCCGCCGTTCCACCGACCCGACCCGAAGTCCGCGTGCAGCGTCTTCGTCGCACCGATCGCCGCCACCGTCGCACCCGATCCCGTGGCCACGGGAAGGGTGTCGACGCGGCGGTTCCACGCGTTGTCCGCGGGGAAGAGAGGGCACGCCGGTGCCGGAGGGAGCGGCGACCCCCGGGACGTGGTGGCAGCGATCGCTGCGACGACGGCTGCGGCGACGGCGGCGAGCCTCACGGGGAAGGTCTCGGCATCGTAGGTGTGCCGCTCATCCCTCGATCTGAGGGGGCGTCGTCAAGGGGTAGCGGCCCCGGATCCCGTCGATGAAGACGGCGAGGCGACCGGCGATCGCAGCATCGTGGATCTCGAGGACGTTCTCGGCGTTGCGCTCACCCGACCGCGAGAAGTTGAACGAGCCGATGAACGCGACGTCGTCGGCGACGACGACCTTCGCGTGCATGAAGTCGTGCAGTGACTGCGGCGTCCAGCGGGTCGACGGCTTGCCCGAGAACGGGGCGCCGGTGAGAATCGTCTCGAGGAGCGGGATCTTCCAGGCGCTGACGCCGTTCGTCGCCCACTGGTGGAACACCTCGTCGACCTGGGTCTCGTCGACCACGCCCGCGATGTCGCAGCGGTGCTCGTTGACGACCTCGACGAGCGTTCCGAGAATGGGGCCCGACGTCAGCACGGGCGAGGCGATCCGGATGCGTTTCCTCGCCCGCCCGAGGAACTTCGCCACCCGGTGGGAGAGGGCGTCGCCGTACTCCGGCGTGAACCAGGCACGCACCTCGGTCTCTCCGTCGATCGTGACCGGCCGAGGCTCGACGCGCCCGGTGTGTTCGACCTTGCCCCGCTTCCAGAGCTCGTCGACGTTCAGTGTGAACGCGCGCGCGAGGGGCGGCGAGCCGAGGACCCGCACGATCGCGTTCTCCTGCCGCGTCCATGAGTCGTCCGTCCAGTTCGTCGATCCAGACCAGACGTCCGTTGCATCGCGGACGACGTACTTGTGGTGCATCAGATCCGGCACGCCTGCGATGCCGCGCGTCGGGACGGGGAGAGCCTCGATCGCGTCGGGCGTCATCTCCGGCGGTGGAGGCACGGGGATCGGGCCCGGGTGGTCGACGTTGTAAACGAGCCGGATGGTAATGCCGCGTTGCTGCGCCGCGAGCAGCGTCGCGAGGACGAGCGCGCCGGCGTCGGTCTCGAACCGCACGTCGTAGAGCGCCAGGTCGAGGCTCTCGCGCGCTTCTCCGATGAACGTCGCCACCTCTCGCGCGACCTCGGCGGCGGTCTGCCCACCGTCGGTGAGTGTCCGCAGCTCGATCGGCAAGGGTCAGCTCGCGGACGCGGCGCGGTGCGCCGCCTTGCGGGCACGCTTGGCCGCCTGGTACGCGGCGAGTGCCTCCGGGGAATCGACGTCGCCCAGGCTCTCGTGGGCCGGCGCGAACGCCTCCCAGCCGCTCGGGCGCACCCCGAGCCGCTTCGCGAGGACCCCCATCATCGTCCTCGCTTTCATCTCGCCGATCCCGGGGAGCTCGAGGAGCCGCTGCTCGAGCTCGGCGCCGTCCTCAACGCCGTCCCAGACGGCGGTGGGATCGCCGCCGTACTCGCTGACGAGGAAGGCGCAATGCTCCTGGACGCGCGACGCCATGTTGGCGGGGAACCGGTGCAGCGCGGGCTTCTCGCGGAAGATCTCGACGAGTGCGCCCGGATCCATCGCCGCGATGGCGCCGGCATCGAGGTTGCCGCCCAGCCGCTTCGACAGCTCGAGCGGCGACGAGAACGCCTTCTGCACGGTGACCTGCTGGTCGAGGACGAAGCCGATCAGGAGCGCCAGCGGACTGGCCCCGAGGAAGGCGTCGGCCTCGGAGTCTCCCGTGAAGTGGATCGGTGTCGGCGCCGTCATGCCCCGATCGTAGCCCGACCGGCCCATCCAGCCGGGCACGGGATACGCTGGGCCGATGGATCCGCTCGCCTCCTTCACGCCCGCGACGCGGGCCTGGTTCGAGCGGGTGTTCGCCGGCCCGACCCCGGCCCAGGAGGCCGCCTGGCCGGTCATCGCGACCGGCGCGAACGTTCTCGTGCAGGCGCCGACGGGCTCGGGGAAGACACTGGCCGCGTTTCTGACGGGGATCGACCGCCTCAACGCCGCTCCGGGTGGAGGGCTTCGCCTGTTGTACGTCTCGCCGCTGAAGGCACTCAACTACGACGTCGAGCGCAACCTTCGCGCGCCGCTCGTCGGCCTGGGCTCGGCCCTCACTGTCGGCGTGCGTACGGGCGACACCGATCAGCGCGAGCGCCGCCAGATGATGCGCACGCCGCCCGACATCCTGATCACCACGCCGGAATCGTTGTTCCTCCTTCTCACCTCGCAGGCGCGCGAGATGCTGCGGGGTATCGAGACGGTGATCGTGGACGAGGTGCATGCGGTCGCAGGCACCAAGCGGGGGGCCCATCTCGCCGTCTCGCTCGAGCGCCTCGAGCGGGTCGTGACCCAGCCGTTCCAGCGGATCGGCCTCTCCGCGACACAGCGGCCGCTCGAGGAGATCGGGCGCTTCGTCGGCGGCGGGCGGCCGATCGAGCTCGTCGATGCGGGCTCGCGGAAGGAGCTCGACCTCGAGGTCGTCGTCGCGCTCGAGGACATGCGCGAGCCGGGCTCGAATCCAGCCCTGGCGCAGCACGTCGTCGAGGACGACGTCGCGATGGCCGCGGGCTACGAAGCGACCGCCCGGTCGATCTGGCCGTCGATCTATCCGGCCCTGCTCGATCTCGTCCAGGCCCACCGCTCCACGATCGTGTTCGTCAACAACCGGCGACTCGCCGAGCGGCTCGCGTTGAGGCTCAACGAGCTCGCGGAAGCGAACATCGCTCGTGCCCATCACGGATCGCTCGCGCGTGAGCAGCGCGTCGAGATCGAGGAGCTGCTGAAGGCTGGTCAGATCCCCTGCCTCGTCGCGACCTCGTCACTCGAGCTCGGGATCGACATGGGCGCGGTCGACCTCGTGATCCAGGTTGAGAGCCCGAAATCGGTTGCCCGCGGCCTCCAGCGTGTCGGCCGAGCGGGGCACGACCTCGGTGCAGTCTCGAAGGGTCGCATCTTTCCGAAGTTCCGCGGCGACCTGCTCGAGTGCGCGGTCGTCGCGAGGGCGATGCGCGAGGGGCAGATCGAGGAGACGCACATCCCACGCAACCCGCTCGACGTGCTCGCACAGCAGGTCGTCGCGATCTGCGCGGACGAGGAGATCTCGGTCGACGATCTCCATCGGCTCGTCAGGGGCGCCTACCCCTTCGCCGACCTCGCCCGCACGCAACTCGAGAACGTGCTCGACATGCTGGCGGGCCGGTATCCGTCGGACGAGTTCGCCGAGCTACGACCCAGGATCGTGTGGGACAGGACAGCCGGCGTCGTCAAGGGCAGGCAGGGAGCGCGTCGGCTGGCGGTGACGAACGCGGGCACGATCCCCGACCGCGGCCTCTTCGGCGTCTTCCAGGTCGAAGGGGGAGGCCGCGTCGGTGAGCTCGACGAGGAGATGGTCTACGAGGCGCGGCAGGGACAGGCGTTCATGCTCGGTGCGTCGACGTGGCGGATCGAGGAGATCACCCGTGATCGCGTGCTCGTCTCACCCGCTCCGGGCGCGCCGGGCGCCGTTCCCTTCTGGAAGGGCGAGGGCGTGGGGAGGCCATTCGAGCTCGGCGAGAAGATCGGTCGGGCCTCGCGCGAGCTCGTCGCCCAGAGCGACGCGAAGGCGCTTGCGAGCCTCGCCGGCGACTACCACCTCGACCCGCTCGCGGCCAGGAACCTGTTGACGTACCTTCGCGACCAGGCAGCCGCGAACGGGGGCGTCGTTCCGTCCGATCGGACGATCGTCGTCGAGCGGTTCCGTGACGAGATCGGCGACTGGCGGCTGTGCATCCTGACCCCGTTCGGTGCCCGCGTGCACGCGCCCTGGGCGATGGCGCTCGGAGCGCGGCTTCGAGACTCCCTCGGGCTCGAGGTGCAGTCGATCTGGTCGGACGACGGGATCGCCTTCCACCTCCCCGAGGCGGACGCGCCACCGCCGATCGCCGACCTTCTCCTCTCCCCCGACGAGATCGAGGATCTCGTCGTCCAGGAGGTGGGGCAGACCGCGCTGTTCGGGTCTCGCTTCCGGGAGAACGCGGGGCGGGCGCTGCTGATTCCGCGACGGCGTCCCGGGCAGCGCACGCCGCTCTGGCAGCAGCGCCTCAAGGCTCAGAGCCTGCTCCAGGTGGCCCGTAACTACGGCTCCTTCCCGATCGTGCTCGAGACGTATCGCGAGTGCCTGCAGGACGTCTTCGACCTCCCCGCGCTGAAGGGGATCCTGAGGGGCCTGCAGACGCGCGAGCTCGACCTCCTCGAGGTCGAGACGGCGTCCGCGTCGCCGTTTGCGTCGTCGCTCCTGTTCGCGTACGTCGCGACGTACATGTACGAGGACGACACCCCTGCCGCCGAGCGCCGTGCGCAGGCGCTGTCGCTCGATCGCGATCTGTTGCGGGAGTTGCTCGGACAGGAGGAGCTGCGCGATCTGCTCGATCCGACCGCGCTCGCGGACGTCGAGGCGCAGCTCGCGGGGGACCCGCGCTCTCCGGACGAGCTGCACGATCTCCTCCGGCGGCGCGGCGATCTTCGCGACGACGAGGTCGACCTGGCGCACGCCGCGGTCCTCGAAGCCGAGCGTCGCGCGCTTCGGATCAGGGTGGCGGGGGAGGAGCGCCTCATCGCTGCCGAGGACGCCGGGCTGTTCCGGGACGCTCTCGGCGTGATGCCCCCTGGCGGTCTCCCCGAGGCCTACCTCGATGCCGTGCCCGATGCGCTCGGCGTCCTGCTCGGACGCTTCGCGCGTTCGCGGGGCCCGTTCACGACGGCCGAGCCCGCAGTGCGGTATGCCCTCGAGACCACTCTCGTCGAGAGCTGCCTGTCCGCGCTCGAGCGATCCGACAAGCTCGTGCGAGGCGAGTTGCGTCCCGGAGGGAGCGAGCGCGAGTGGTGCGATCCCGACGTGCTCCGGCGCCTCCGTCGCGCCTCGCTCGCAGCGCTGCGCCGGGAGGTCGAGCCGGCCGAGCAGTCTGCGTTCGGGCGCTTCCTTCCTGCCTGGCACGGCATCGACCGGCGGGCGACGCTTCGCGAGGCGCTCGTCCCCCTGCAGGGGCTGCCGCTCCCGGTCTCGCTCTGGGAGAGCGAGGTCCTCCGTCGGCGCGTGCCGGACTACCAACCGACATCGCTCGATGCGTTGTGCGCCACGGGTGAGGTCGTGTGGGTGGGAGCCGGGCTCGACCGCGTGGCGTTGTACTTCCGGGCCGATGCGTCGCTTCTCGGGTCACCGGCTGCGGCGCCGGCCCCCGAGGACGAGGCCGCCGGGATGCTGCGGCGGGCGCTCGAGCAGTCGGCCGAGTTCTGGCCCGACCTGCTCCAGGCCACCGGGCTCGATGCGGAAGCGGCCCTGCCCGCCCTGTGGGAGCTCGTCTGGGCCGGTGAGGTGACGAACGACGCGTGGACGCCGCTCCGCGCGGTTCGACGGTACGGCACACCGGTCGCCGAGCGACGCCCGCGCCGGTTCGCGCGCACGCGCGCTGCCGGCACGACGTCGACGCAGGGACGCTGGTCGCTCACCTCACGGCTGTTTCCGGCGGCTGTCGACCGCCGCGCGCTCGCGGAGCTCCTGCTCGAGCGACAGGGGATCATCGTGCGCGACGGCGTGCGCGCGGAAGGGCACGCCGGGGGATACGGTGCCGTCTACGGAGAGCTGCGTGCGCTCGAGACGATCGGCGCCTGTCGGCGAGGGTACTTCGTCGAGGGTCTCGGCGGGGCGCAGTTCGCGCTCGCCGGTGCGGTGGAGAGGTTGCGGGAGATCCGCTCCGGCGGCGACCGGGAGGCGCTGGTTCTCGCCGCCGCCGACCCCGCTCAGCCGTACGGTGCTGCGCTCCCGTGGCCGCGTCGCGCCGGCGCTCGAGCGGCACGCGTTGCGGGGGCACACGTCGTTCTGCTCGGCGGCGCGGCGGCGTTGTTCGTCGAGAGAGGGGGCCGGACGCTCGTGCCGCTCCGAGATCCGGACGAGGAATGGCTCCGCCCGGCGCTCGGCGCGCTCGCGGAGTGGGTGCGAGACGGCCACGCCAAGCGCCTTGCGGTAGAGCGGTTCGATGGGCGTCCGGTAGCCGAGACGGAGGCGATGCAACTGCTCGTCGAGGCAGGGTTCCTCGCCGGCCCGCGCCGTGCAGTGCTCCGGCCTAGATGACGACGAGCATGCCGAGCACGATCCCGAAGAGCAGATGACGGAAGGTCGCCTGCGCGAACGCCCGGCCGGACCGTGACATGGGCGGCAGTTCCGCGGAGCCCCGGGCCGGATGGAATCGGTCGGTGAGCAACGTCAGCGGATACGTGACGACGTGCTCGACCATCGCGAACGCGATCGCAAACCAGAAGGCGTTCGTCCCGAGCCACTCGAAGAGAGCCCAGAACACGAGGCCGGCGACCGCTCCGTTGACGATGTGCATCGTCCAACCCGCGACGCGCCAGTGGGGCCCCCGGGTGACGAGCTTCCCCAGGATTGCGATATCGGAGTAGGGGAACCGGAACAGCCGTTGGTCGATCGGCTCGACGAGCCCCCACACGGCCGCCGCCGTCGCGCCCGCGAGCCCTGCCTGGAGCCACGGGCTCATCTCGTCGCGAACGCGCGCATCTGCTCGACGGCGGTCTCGAGCGTGCTATCGATGTAGGTCACGCCAAGCTTCTTCGCCAGCGCAGGAGTGACGGCGGCGCCGCCGAGGACGATCGGCGTCGGCGTCTCCGTCGCGTCGGCGGCGAGCGATTCGCGCAGCGCCCGAATCGTCTCGGTGCGCGCAGCGCTGAAGCAGAGAACCGTCGCGCCAACGCGCTCGGCGAAGGCGACGGCGGTATCGACCGGCGTGTCCGCGCCCAGGAACTCGACGCGCCAGCCGTCTGCGCGGAGCACGACGGCGATCATCATCGGGCCGATGTCGTGGTGCTCGCCCGGCCCGCACGCGAGGACTGCGGTGCCGTGCACGTCGCCCCGGCCGTCCGCGATCAGCTTGCCAAGGTGGGCGCGAACCTTGCCGCTGATCGCATGCTCCTGGGCGATCGAGAGGTCGCCGCGATGCCATGCCTCGCCGGTCCACTGGAGTGCCGGAGTGACGACGTCGCCGAGTGCGCGCTCTACGGGTAGGACAGCGAACGCCTGATCGAGAATGGACGAGAGCGCCACGAGGTCGACGTCGCGGACGGCACCGATCAGCGCATCTCTGAGCTCGGCCGGATCGTCACGAGTCACCGGCACCGCTCCGTCGAGCATGCGCGCTGCCTCGCCGATCCGCCAGCCCTCGCCAATCCGATCGCGCAGCCACTCGACCCGTAGCACGTCGGACTCGTCGTAGCGGCGCTGCCCGCCGGCCGTGCGCACGGGCCGGAGAACGCCGTAGCGCTGTTCCCACTTGCGGAGCGTGTCCGGTGCAACGCCGGTTCGCCGGGAGATGGCTGCAATGTTGAGGAGGGCCGTGGTCATTGGACTTTTCCTGGACGAAGTGTACCGTTGCGGCGTGGCCGGGAGAGCCGCTGCGGGGTGCCCAGGACAGGAGATCACCGTCTGACCGCGTAGAACGGAGCATGGCGGCTCGGGCACCTCACCTCTACGCATCTCTCCGGAGCTTCGCGCTCGGGGCGTTCGCGTACCTCCTCCGCGAGATCGAAGAAGGCGCCGAGCTTCCGGTTGCCTTCGTCGAGCACGAGCACCGCTCGGGTCCGGCCCTCTACGAGTACCGGCCGCTCGTCCGGTCGTTCGTCGAGGAGCGCGCCCCACGGCTGCGTGGGAGGGACGACGCGGTGATCGCGCTCGAGGAGCTCTCGCGTGAGCCTGCCGCAGCGATCTTCGCTCGCGCACACGTCGGGCGGAAGCCCTCCGAGGAGGAGGCGCTGTTCCGCACGGTTCTTGTCGGGCTCCTCGTATCGACAGCGGAGTCCTGTGGTGGTTTCGACTGGGACGACGATGCGTTCGACCGCGCCTACTCCGAGCTCGAACGCTCGCTCTACGGTGAACGGCGGACGTACGCAGCCGTCGCACCCCTCGTCGGGATCTCTGTCACCACCCAGTCCGAGCTCGCACCCGGATTGCGGATTCGCGCAGTCGCCGACGGCGAGCTCGCGCGGCACTGGCCCGAGGCGTCCTCGCTGATGCCGACCGACTTCGGCCGCGAGACGGATCGCTTTTGCGTGCTCGAGCTTCGAGCCGCGCTCGGGGCGGAGGACGAGCTCCCGGACGCGCCCGCCGAGATCGCCGACGCCGTGAGCGCGATCCGGCTGGCAACCGCAGCGCCCCTCTCGGCCGGGCCCGTTCTCTTCGAGACGCTCGACGGCCGTCCGTTCGGCATCCGGCCCGTTCTGCCGATCGCCGCGACCCAGCCCCCCGGCGAGGCCACGCGGCTCGACTCGTTCCGCGGGGCGCTCGCCGGCGAGCTTCTCCTGCGCCTGACCTTGGCCGATGCCGACGCGGCGCTCGCCGAGGCGCTCGACCGGTGGGAGCTCTCGCTCTTCCAGCAAGAGCCGTTCCGCTCGGAGCAGCTTCGTGCAACCTTCGCAGCGTCGCTCGGTGGGACGTGGCCACTGCGGGCTGCGGTGCTGCTCGAGCCCGATCCGAAGGAGCGGGCGGCGCTGCACGAGGAGCTGACCGCGCTCGACGACGCGGGCTCGTGCTCGGCGGCCGTCTCGGACGCCGCACGGTGCGTGCTCGTCGCGACGCTGCAGCACGGCGATCGTCCGAAGCTGTTGCGTGAGCTCGACGAGACGCTGCTTGGCGTGCGCGATCAGCGCTCGCTCCGCGTCGCCGGCTGAGCCGCTCCGTTCCACGGCTCCAGCTTCGAGAGAGGTTGGAGAGCCTCGCGGCGGCGGAGAGCTGCCCCGACACAGAGCCGGCACACAGATGGAACAGACACGACACCGGTTCACCTCTAGCCTGCGTCCCATGGAAGAGGCACGCAGAGTCATCGAGCGGTTGGAGCGCATCGACGCCCTCGATCGGGCTGCCGCCAGCCCCGCAGAGCTGCTGGCAGAGGTACGCGGTCTGCTCCACGATGCCGAGGCGTGGGTTCGGGTCGAAGGGGGTGATGCGGCCGACGATGCGGTGATCCGGCTCAGAGAGGCGCTCGCACGCGACGCGGTGCCTGCCTGACGGGCCGGCCCGGCCGTGCCGGTCGGTCGGGCCGCGATGACCTAACATGACCTCGTGGTCACGGACTGGCACGAGATCGAGGGGAGCCGCAAGGAGCAAGGCCATATCGCTGCGACGTGGCAAGACCTCGCGGGAGCGAACTCCGTCACGGTCGGCGTGCAGCGGATTTCCATCGACCCGGGGAAGTGGGCGACGCCCCTGCATCTCGAGGGCTCCGAGGAGGAGATCTTCTATGTCCTCTCGGGAAGTGGCGTCTCGGTGCAGTGGGACGGCAAAGCGGAGAAAGCGTTCGCCGTCGGTGCGGGCGATTGCCTCGCTCATCTCGCGTGCGAGTACGCCCATACGATCGGCGCAGGCGACGATGGTCTCGTCGTGCTCGCCTTCGGCGAACGGCACTACCCCGCGAACACGCTCCTGCCACGGGCCGGCGTCTCGTGGCTCGGGCCGACCTGGGTTCTCCAGGGGGCGCCCGAGGATCACCCCTGGGCGCGCGAGGCGGCTGTCGGCCCTCCCACGTGGGAGGTTCTGTCGGAGCGGCCGTCGCGTATCGTCAACGTTGCCGACGTCCAATCGGTGCGACGCGGCACCGGCAAGGGGACGGTTGCGAGCCACGTCCGCCGGCTCGGCGATGCCACCGGATCGGAGCGTGTCGGCCTCTCACAGTACGTGGTCGAGCCCGAGATGCTGATGAATCCGCCGCACGTGCATTCCGCCGAGGAGGAGATCTTTGTCGTTCTCGAGGGCAGTGGAACCGTCATGATCCACCCGAGCGCCCGGACGGGAGGCGAGATCGAGAAGGTACCGGTGCACGCTGGCTGCACGGTGGCTCGCCCGGCGGGGACGCAACGAGCGCACGCGATTCGCGCGGGCGCCGACGGGATGACGCTGCTCGGATTCGGGACGGCCGATACGAATGACATCGTCTACTACCCGCGCTCGGGGAAGCTGAGTTTCCGCGGAGTGGGTGTGATCGGCAGGCTCGAGCAGGTCGACTACTGGGATGGCGAGGATTGATTGAAGGAGAGCGGTCCAACGTGGTGAACGTGGCGCAATGGGATTCGTCCGCCTCCTGCAGCGCCCTTCCTCTCGTGGCGAGAGTTCGGTCGTCGAGGAAGAGCTCGATGTCGCCGTGAGCGATCCCGAGCCCCTGCCCGAGCTCGAGCCCGACGCGTTCGTCGAGGATCGTGCGACGCTCGGCGACGACCTCCCCGTGGAGATGGCTCCGGCGCCCGCCCCCGTCGTCGTGCCGCAGGCACCGCTGCCGGGAGCGACCGGGACGCGCGTGATTGCTCTCGCGAACCAGAAGGGCGGCGTCGCCAAGACGACGACCACGCTCAACCTCGGCGTTGCGTTCAAGGAGATGGGCCACCGCGTGCTCCTCGTCGATCTCGATCCGCAGGGGAACCTGACAATGAGCCAGGGTCTCAACCCGGACACGATCGAGACGTCGATGTTCGACGTCCTCGTGCGCAAGATCCCGATCTCCGACGTCATCGAGAAGCGCGAGGTCGACCTCGCCGTCGCGTCGATCGACCTCGCCGGCGCCGAGCTCGCGCTGGCAGCGTTGATCGGACGCGAGCGGTCTCTCGAGAAGGCCCTGCTCGAGGTGCGTGACCACTACGACTTCATCCTGATCGACACGCCCCCGTCGCTCGGCCTCTTGACGATCAACGCGTTCGTTGCGGCGACGGGCGTCATCGTGCCGGTGCAGTGCGAATACCTCGCGCTGCGCGGCCTCGTGCAGCTGGAGAACACCCTGGCGATGGTGCGCGAGAACCTGAATCCGCGCGTCGGCGTCGAGGGGATCGTCCCGACGATGTACGACGGACGCACGCTCCACGCGCGCGAGGCGGTCGAGATTCTCGAGGAGAACTTCGGCGACCTCGTCTACCGGACGCGCATCAGGAAGACCGTCCGTTACGCGGAAGCGCCGGTCAAGGGCACCTCGGTGCTCGCCTACGACCCCGCAGGGACGGCCGCACAGGCATACCGCGAGTTGGCGAAGGAGGTGCTGCATGGCGCGGAAGCGCGCGAGCATGCGTGAGGGGCCGCTCGCCGAGTTGTTCCGCGCGACCGAGGCCGCTCAGCGCCAGGAAAGCGGCGAGACACAGGGCGATGAGCAGCTTCCGCCCACCGCGGCGAGCGACGATCAGCCGACGCTGATCCAGCCACCGCCCACTGATCCCCCGGCTGCCGAGCCCGCGCCCATGAGCCGCCGCGAGCAGGCTGCGCTCGAGGAGACCGTCGAGCACGTCCACGATTTCGGGTCAGGGCCTCCCGAGTCCGGTGTGGCCCAGATTGCGGATCCGCCCCCGGCTCCGGAGACCGTTGTCACACTCGCCGAGCCGTCCGCGGAGCCGACTCCTGCCGTGGCGGAGCCTGCCAAGGTCGCGAAGCCTGCCAAGGCCGCAAAGCCTGACCCGCCCTATGAGCCGCCTGCGAGCAGGTTCCTCGGCTCGATGCCGGAGAGCGCGCCGAGGCTGAACGTCGGTGGCGAAGCGGCGTCGTACCTCGCCGTGATTCGCGTCGTCGGCGTGGGCGGCGGCGGCCTCAACGCCGTCAACCGGATGATGGACGCCGGTATCGCGCAGGTCGACTTCATCGGCGTGAACACCGACATGCAGCAACTCAACGTCTCGGACGCGCCCGTCAAGATCCATATCGGTGAGGAGCTGACGAAGGGGCTCGGCTCCGGCGCCGATCCCGAGACCGGCCGCAAGGCCGCCGAGGAGGGGTACGACCAGGTGCGGTCAGCTCTCCGCGGGTCGGACATGGTCTTCGTCACGGCAGGCGAGGGCGGTGGAACGGGTACGGGTGCCGCCCCGGTGGTCGCAAAGATCGCCCGCGAGCTCGGCGCGCTCACGGTCGGGATCGTGACGACGCCGTTCAGGTTCGAGGGAACGAGACGGCGCCAGTCGGCCGAGGTGGGCGTCGAGGAGCTCCGGGCCGCGTGCGACACGGTGATCGTGATCCCGAACGATCGGTTGCTCGAGGTTCTCGATCGGACGACGTCGATGGTCGACGCATTCAAGGTCGCCGACGATGTGCTCCGTCAGGGTGTCCAGGGCATCTGCGACCTGATCACGATGCCGGGCCTGATCAACCTCGACTTCGCGGACGTGCGCACGATCATGTCGGATGCGGGATCGGCGTTGATGGGCATCGGCTACTCGGAGAGCCCGAACCGCGCTCGCGAGGCGGCGGAGCGCGCACTCAAGTCGCCGCTGATCGATACGGAGATCGTCGGTGCGAAGGGCATCCTGCTCTCGATCGCGGGGGGTGAGGACCTGACGCTGCTCGAGGTGAACGAGGCGGCGGAGGTCGTGCGAGGAGCTGCGACCGACGATACGAACATCATCTTCGGCGCGACGGTCGACGAGCGCCTCGACGGCCAGGTGTGGGTCACGGTCATCGCGACCGGCCTCGGCGGCACACACCGACGGTCGCTCGCACCCTCGTTCGCCGGCACGGCAACGACATCACGCCGTAGCTCGAGCGACGACTCGGAGTTGCCGAGCTTCCTGCAGTAGGGCGCGACATGTCTGCGCCCGGGGGGGCATCCGAGGGGGACGCGTGCCTCGGGTCAAACGGCGGGGAGAAGAACCGTGGCCCCGAACGCGGCGGCGGCGACGATCGCCGCCGTGCCGGCGACAGCAACGCGGACGTACGGACGCACCCACGGCCCGGCAAGTGCGAGCGCACCTGCCGCCCCGATCGCCATTCCGGTGAGGAGCTCCACGCCGCCGAACGCAATTCCTGCTGAGAGGGCCGTCTGCGAGTCGACACCCTGTGAGCCGAGCGCGAGCGCGACCGCGGCGCTCGCCAGGCCGACGTTGCCGGGCGTCAACGGCAGGAACGCAGCGAGCTCGACGGCTGGGACGATGACGAGCGCGGCCTTGAGCGGGTTGTCGATGCCGAACGCGACGCCGACTGCTGCGGCAGCTGCAACCTTTGCGGCCGCGCCCGTAAGAGCCCAGCCCGCGACGATCGCGAGGTCGCGAGGTGACGATGCCAGCGATCGGAACGCAACGAGAACCTGGTCGAGACGTCGCGGAAGCGTGAAGCGCTTCGATCCGTACGCGAGCAGGATCGAGCCGACGACGAGCGTGCCGACCACGAGAAGCGGCCAGCGCGGCAGGACCCCGCCGAGGCTCCCCATCGCGATCAGGAACCCGAGCCACACTGTCCGGGTAACCCCGACGGCTGCGGCGGCTCCGCCGACGGTCCAGCAACCGCCGTTCGTCACCCGACCGAAGAGCGCGACGCGCACGGCCGACCCGACGTGCGCCGGAGCGACGGCGTTGAGTCCGCAGCCGACCGCGTACCGGGCAGACGCGTCGACAATATGGAGCGGCGAGCCGCTCGCGCGGAGCGCGGCCCGCCAGGCCAGAGCTCCACACACGCTCGCTGCGGCGAACGCGAGAGCTGCGATCCAGAGACTCGCCGGATCTGCAGTGCCGAGCCCGGCAAATGCCTCACCGACCCGGTTCCCGAGAAGCGACGGGCTGAGGCAGAGCGTGACGAGAAGCGCGAGCGAGACGCCTGCCAGGGTGAGATGTCGTCGGGTCAGATGATGGCGAATCACGATCGCACTCCTAGCGTCGGCATCCGGGGGTCGAGGCTTGAGGCGCGCGAGCGCTCCGGAGGCCCGACGGTGTCGCGACAGGCAGGTGAGGTGTCACTCTCAGTGAGACGAAGCCCGTGCCGCTTCCGAGAGCGCCGGCGACGAATCCGTACATCTCGCACATCTGTCGCTTGCAACTCGCCACGCGCACCGCCGGCGGGGAGGGCTCGGCTCCCCGGCAAGCACTACGCTCTCGGGATGCGCGGTGCCATCGCAGCGGGAAACCGCCACACGGCCGAGGCAGGGGCATGGGCCCTCGGGCACGGAGGAAACGCCGTCGACGCGGTCGTCGCCGCGGCGGTCGCCGGATTCGTGGCCGAGGGACCGTTGACGGGGCCTGCGGGGGGAGGCTTTCTGCTCCTCCGCGACGCCGACGAGGAACCGACCCTCCTCGACTGCTTCTTCTCCGTTCCCACGCGTGAACGTGGCCACATGGACGACGTGCTGATCGATTTCGGCGACGCGTCGACGCAGGTCTTCCACGTCGGCCCGTCATCGGTTGCCGTTCCCGGCCTCGTGGCCGGCCTGTGGCAAGCGCACGATACGCGTGGAAGGCTCCCCTGGGCAGATCTCTTCTCACCGGCGCTCGATCTCGCAGCCGCCGGCGTCGCCATGACCGGACCACAGCGATTCCTGCTGGAGATCCTCGCCCCGATCCTCGAGCGGACGGACGCGGGCCGTCGCATCTACGGCTCGCGTGCCCGCGCAGAGACGGCCACGATGGGGCCAGGGCTCGAGCGTCTCCGCGACGCAGGCCCCGCGGCGTTGACGGGGCTCGTGTCGGCAGAGCTCGCGTCCGACATCGAGAGGTACGAGGTCGTCGAGCGGCGGCCCACGGAGACGGCCTTCGGCGGAATGCGTGTCGCGACGTGTCCGACCCCCTCGCTCGGTGGAGGCGTGATCACGCGCGGGCTCGTGTCGCTTGACAACTGGGAGGGCGGCGACGACCCGGCGCTCGCGGTCGCTCTCGTCGACGCGCTCCGGAGCGGCTACGGGGGATCCACGGGCTCGGGCCTCACCGGGACAACGCACGTCTCGGTGATCGACGGCGAGGGCAACGCGGCGGCCCTCTCGTCCACGCTCGGCTCCGGCTCGGGCGAGTTCGCCCACGGGTTCCAGCTCAACAACATGCTCGGGGAGCTCGACGTGATCGGAATGACCGTGCGCGAGCCCGGCGAGCGACTGCCGAGCATGATGGCTCCGACGCTCGTGCTCGTGGACGGTGCGCCCCGCCTCATCCTCGGGAGCGCGGGCTCCGTCAGGCTCTCGGGAGCGATTCTGCAGACGGTCTACCACGTCGTCGCGGGCGGTCTCCCGGTCGACGTCGCGATCGACCACCCGCGGCTGCACATCGAGGGCGACGTCGTCCAGGTCGAGGGAGGATGGCCGGACGACGCGGCGCAGAAGCTGCAGGAGCAGGGTCAGGAGGTGAATCGTTGGGCCGGCCGAAATCTCTACTTCGGAGGCGTGTCGGCAGTCGAGCGGCTTCCGGATGGGCGCCTCGCCGCTGCCGGGGATCCACGGCGTGGCGGTCACGGGCTCGTCGTCCCATGATCGTCATCCGACCGGCGGAGCCGGGCGACGCCGAGCCGCTCGTCGAGTTGGCGGGCGAGATCGGCGGCGAGGAGGGCTCCTGGCTCCTGACGACGGAGCAATGGCGGAGCGCTGCCGACGAACGACGCTACCTCAGGGCTGTCCGCCGCCATCCCGACGCGGCGGTCTTCGTCGCCGAGGACACCGGCACGATCGTCGCTCGCCTGTCGCTCTCCCGCGACGTGCATCCGGCCAGCCGACACGTCGGTGACCTCGGGCTGATGGTCGCGTCGACCCACCGTCGCCGCGGAGTGGGCCGGGCACTGCTCGAGCAGGCCGTCGCGTGGGCCGCGGCGTCGGAAGTCCAGAAGCTGGAGCTCCACGTGTTCCCCTGGAACGAGCCCGCGATAGCCCTGTACGAATCGTTCGGTTTCGAGCGCGAGGGGCTTCGGAGAGGGCAGTACCTGCGCGACGGGGTTCCTGTCGACGCGATCCTGATGGCGCTCTGGCTCGGCGACCAGTCGTAGGATCGGAGTCGGCGATCGATCGTTGTTGTCTCTCATGGCGACAGCATGCCGACGGAACCGTGCCGTGTCTGTGGCGGTTGTGTGCCATGTCCGTGCCGGGGGCGCCTCAGGGGGCGAGCGAGCGCGGGACAACGAGGTCTTCGAGCCGACCGCAGCCGGGCCGAACGCCGTCCCAGCGCTCGATCTCGAGCCGCAGGCAGGCCAGGGCGCCCGTCGGGAACGCGTCGGGGCCGGGCGGGGCGAGACGAGCAGCGAGGTCGAGCATCGCAGGATTGTGGCCGAGGAGAAGCACTCCCGTCACGCTGTCGTCGACCATGGAGAGGCGCGCGACGAGCTGGGTCGCGCTCGCGTGATAGAGACCGCTCTCCACCTCCTCGGTGGGATCGCCCAGGCCCGGGCGGACGAGCTCGAGCGTTGCCAGGGCGCGGACCGCGCTCGAGCAGAGCACGAGATCGGGCCTGACGCCGTTGGCATCGGCCCAGCGAGCGATCCGCTTCCCTGCCTTTCGGCCCCTCGGCGCGAGGGGCCGGTCGTGATCCGCGAGGTCGGGCTCGTCCCAGCTCGACTTCGCGTGTCGCAGGATCCAGAGGCGCTTCACCAGCCGAGCCGCCAGCCACGGACGAGATCGGCCTGGGCCGGTGTTTCGGGAGAGGAACGGTCGCCGGCGATGCCGGCGCGGAGGGAGGCGATGCGCGCGATCGGATCACCCCCGTCGAGGCCGTGGCGCATCAGCCAGCAGCCGACGACCGATCCGGTCCGGCCGACGCCGCCCCAGCAGTGCACGTAGGCGCCGCCGCCCGTGCTTCGCACGCCGTCGATGTCGTCGAGGATTCGCATCATGTGACCGGCTGTCGGTGTTCCCATGTCGGGGATCGGATGCGCGATCCGCCGTGCAGCACGCAGCCACGGCCCGTAGTCGGGCAGCGGGTCGGACGGGTGCGTGAGGTCGACGAATAGCGTCACGCCGGCGCTCTCGAGTGCTCGGACTGCCTCTGGCGTGCCGGGGTACCCACCGGCCCTCAGTCCGTCGCTCACCGTGTATCCGGCAGGAATCGGCACGGGCCGAATCTACTCCTCCTCCGCGGCGCGTCGGATTGCCGCCCACACTGCGCCCGCGGAGAAGCCGCGCCGTGAGAGGAACGCGATCGCACGGCGCCGCGCAGCGTCGTCCGCGACCGATCGGCTGCCGAGTGCGTCGCGCGCGAGCGCGGCCTCGTCCTCCTCCGCGTAGGCCTCGTCGAGCGCCTCGCTCGGCAACTGCGTCTGTAAGCCCCCGGGCACGCAGCTTCTGGTCGGCGCGTCGCCGGCCGTAGCCCCGGCTCCGCATACCGCGAGCGAGCTGTCCCGCAAGGGCGGCATCGTCGAGGTAGCCATATCCGCTGACCCGCTCGATCGCCTCCTCGGCGACGGCTGCCGGCACATCGCGTGCCTCGAGCTTCTCGACGATCTCGGCGCGAGATTGCATCCTCACCGCGAGCGAGCGAACGATGAAGAGGCGCGCACGCGCGCGGGCCAGGGCGAGCTCGACCTCCGCGCATGCCGCATCATCGAGCTCGTCGCCGTGGCTGATTCCGAGCTCTGCGAGCACCTCGGGCTCGACCCGCAGCCAGGCCTCGCCGTCGAGCCGGAGGGCTAGCGACCGCCGGCGAGTGGTGGTGGTCGCATCGGCGCCGGTCGCATCGTGTTCGATCGTGAGCCGTGGCATTCCGCGAGGCTAGTGTGCCGGTCGGGGTCGTTCGGCTGCAAGCGGCCGTTCCGTGTGGCGAGCACACGGAGCCGCCCGCTCGCACGATCGATATCTGCGCGTCGCGACGGCGTCGTCAGCGGCGCGAAACGATCTCTGCGCAAATTGCGACCTTCTCGCCGGAGGCACCCTTGCCTCGATCAGCCACGGCCCGTATGTTCCCTTGTGCACCGAGCACGGGGCACCGGAGGATGAAGGCCTCCCGGGCGGCTGAAGCGCAAGCGACGGTTGGTCGGGGAGCTGGACGAAGGGGCTACCGACTCGGTGCATTTTCGTGTGCGCGCACGGGCGAGAGGAGAACCACGGGGATCCGTCGCTGCGTTCTCCGCGCGTAGCCCGCGTAGCCCGCGTGTGCCTCGGTGATCATCGGCCAGAGCCTGGCGTGCTCGTCGGCATCCGCTTCGCGGGACGTGACCGGACGAGCGTGCGACCCGATCGTGACGGTCGCATGCGGCTTGTCGCGCAGGTTCAACCACCAGGCGGGTGCCTGGTCTTCTCCGCCGTTCGAGCCGACGACGACGAGATCCGCGCCGTCCACGAAGTAGGTCAGCGGCGTGGTCCGCTCGCGTCCGGATCGGCGCCCGGTGGTCGTCAGGAGGAGAACCGGCATGCCCGCGACGCGTCCGAGCGCGCGTCCCCGCGTGAGGCGGTAGATCGCGCGATGGGCACGTCCCATGGCCCTGATCGCGACGGGACGCAGTCGCACGACGTGCTACGCCGGGACCTGCACCGCGACCGCTCGTTGACGCGCCGGTCGTGCCTCGAGCCGGTCGATATACGGCGTGACGTCCGCCGGCAACTCGGTCAGCTCCCCCGTCCGCGCGAACCCGAGCACGGACCCGACGACGATGTCGGCAACGGAGAATGCGTTGCCGACGAGGTACTCGTCGTCCCCGAGTGCCTCCGCGACGACTCCGGCCGTTCTGGCGAACCGTGCCGCCGCTCGCTCGATGACCTCGGCGTCGGGCTCCCGCACGTCCTGCCAGAGTTGCCGCGCGATGTCCATGAGAGCGCTCTCGCTCTCGGTCATTGCGAAGAAGCACCACTGGTACTGGAGCGCACGCTCGTGCGAGCCGAGCGGCGCAATCAGTCCTGCGTCGAGGTTCTGATCTGCGATGTGGAGGATCAGGGCGGCCGACTCGAAGACGGGGCCTCCTTCCTCCTCCAGGACGGGTGAACGCCCGAGCGGGTGGAGGGCGCGATACGCCGGCGTCTGCTTCGCCTCGCGCGCCATGACGACGAGGTCGAAAGGGATCCCGAGCTCCTCGAGGAGCCAGAGCACGCGCGTCGAGCGGCTACGGGGTTGATGGTGGAGTCTCATCGACCGATCCTAGCCGCGGGCGCGCCGCGTGTTGCGGAGTCTGCGCGCATGCCAGCCGCGCCGCAACCCGACAGGACGTAATGCCTCGTCGGGATCTCGTCGCGTACGCCGGCAGCCTCGCTCGCTTCCCGGGCTCGCTCCGTCGGTATCTGGCCGACGTTCTGTCTCTCGCAGAGGCGCGCAGGCGCGTTCGGGAAGGCATCGAGCGGCGGGAACAGCGGTTTCTCGACTTCCTCCGCGAGAGCGTCCACAACCATCCGCCGAGTCCCTACCGCCCGTTGCTCGACGCGGCCGGGTCGCGTTCTGCGACGTGAAGGCTCTGGTTGCGAGCAGGGGCGTCGAGGTTCGAGGAGTTCAAGGGCCGCCGTCGGATCGAGCGTGACGGCCGGACAACCGCGGTCGCGGCCGCGGACTTCGACAACCCACACGCCCGGCGCGACCTGTCGCAGTCGACGGGCGGGTCGACAGGCCACGCCACCCTCGTCTACCAGGATCTCGACCATGTCGCCGCGCTCGCCGTGAACGAGTTCGTGGGTCTCGAGGCTGTCGCGGCTCGGTGCCTGAGCCGGTGTCCGATCTTTCTCCAACCCGAGGGCTACTGCGCGCGTCGGGTGCGACGGAGGAGATGGGCGAAGTTGACCGACCAGCCCATGCCGTTGGAGCGGCGGATGAACAGCCGAGGCTCCTCGGGTCGCCAGAGGTTGCGCGTATAGGACGTGTTCCAGTCGCTCATGGTCGAACCTCAGTCGGAAACCGCGTCGTGTCTCGCGTCGTGCGTCCGAAGCCCTCGAGCTCGAGGGCGGCCTGAACGCTCTCGCGCGCCTTGTGGATTCGCCACTTCACGGTCGCCAGCGTGATCTCGAGCGAGTCGGCGATCTCGACGTAGGAGAGCCCGACGATGTCGCGGAGCAGCAAGGCGGTGCGCAGGTCCACGTTGAGGAGCGAGACCGCAGCCCAGAGCGCCTCGATCGGCTCCGCATGCTCGTAGCGCGGCTCGACGAGCGTCGGCATCGGCACGTCCTCGATGTTGACCGCCGTCGGCCTGCGTTCGATCGCGCGCAGCTCGTCGACGACGGTGTTCTTGGCGATCTGGAACATCCAGGTCGTGAACGCCGAATCCCCGGTGAAGCCGGGCAGGCCGCGGAAGACCTTGAGGAAGACATCCTGGGTCAGATCCTCGGCCAGGCGCCGGTCGTCGACGAGTCGGTAGACGTACGTGAAGACGAGTCGCTCGTAGGCGTGGACGATCACCGCGAACGCCCGCTGATCTCCGCGCTTCGCCCGACGGAGAACCGCGGCGTCCGGCTGCGCCAGGGCCGATCCGGTGTGCTTCAGGGCGTCCATGTCCGTCGCCTGCCTCCTCATTGCCGTGTTCGGGGTCGCAGGGGCCGCCTCCTCTTCATCGGGCCAGCCTGATGGGCGCTCGATCGCTCGTCAAGGGGGAACACGCTCACTCAACGTAAGGGTGACGTCCGATCCGGAGGACATCCTCGAAGGATGCCCGTGCAACTCGTCCTCGACCTCTTCGCCCCGCCCCTCGAGTGGGCTGCCGGGGACCGTCCCGGTACGGCGCTGCTGCGGAGCTCGGCACCGGTGCCGACGGGCTACGCAGTGTTCGACTGCGAGACGACCGGAACCGATGCGACGACCGACGAGATCGTCTCGTTCGCCGCACTTCGCCTCGATCCGGACGGGGTCGAGGTCGGACGACTGACGAGCCTCGTCCGGCCGATCGGCGAGATCCCCGCGGAGGCGACCGCCGTCCACGGCATTGCCGCCGCCGATGTCGTCGATGCGCCGGCGTTCGCCGACTGCGCGGGCGAGCTCCGGGCATTCCTCGCCGACACGGTGTTCGTTGCTCACAACGCGGGATTCGACCTGCCGATCCTCCAGGCTGCGTTCGCGCGGGTCGGGATCGAGTACGTCCCGCCTGCCGTCGCCTGCACGCTCGAAGCGTCACGGCTGCTCGAGCCTCTCGCGGACAACCATCGCCTGCAGTCGATCTGCGAGCGGCGGGGCATCGTGCTCGCCGACGCTCACGAGGCGCTCAGCGACGTCCTCGCGACCGCGGAGCTGCTTCGCGCCGTACTCGCCGAGGGGATCGCCCCCGAGTCGGTCGAGCTCGACGAATCGGCCTATATGAGGCTCCGGGCGCGCGGGGATACGCGACCCGCGTCGGAGCCACAGATCCGCCGGTTGTTCGGCCTTGCCCGCGCGGCCGGGTTCCGCCTCCCGAACGGCCGTGTCGACCGATCGCAGACCCTCGCACTCGTCGAGCAGATCACGGGAGTCGCCGACGTCGACGCGCTCACGCGTGCCGAGGTCCAGGACGTGTACGACGTACTCGAGGAGCGGACAGAGCGGAACGGGGACCTCGGGTCGGCTGCTTTGGCGTAGGCTCGCTCGCCGACAGCGAGCGCCGAGGTTTTCGAAGGGTTAGGGTCAGCCGATGATCTGTACCGCCTGCCAGACGCAGAACGAGGATGGCCGTAAGTTCTGCGGTGAGTGCGGGACAAGCCTCGCAGCCCTTTGCCCGTCGTGCGGGACGCCGAACGCGTCCGACGTGAAGTTTTGTGGCGAGTGCGGCGCCAGGCTCGGCGGTGAGGTCGCCGCTGCCGGCGCCGCAGTCGCGGGCTACGCGCCTGCGGTCGCCGAGCGACGGTTCGTGTCGGTTCTCTTCGTCGATCTCGTCGGCTTCACGGCTGCTTCGGAGGGCCGCGACTCCGAGGACACGCGGGAGCTTCTGAGCCGCTATTTCGATGTAGCGCGGACGGTGATCGAGCGGTACGGCGGCATGGTCGAGAAGTTCATCGGCGACGCCGTTATGGCGGTCTGGGGCGCGCCGGTCGCCCAGGAAGACGATGCCGAACGAGCCGTGCGGGCAGCACTCGACCTGATCGGCGCGATACCCGAACTCGACCCTCTGCTTCGAGCCCGCGCCGGCATCCTGACGGGAGAGGCCGCAGTGACGCTCGGCGCCACGAACCAGGGCATGGTCGCAGGCGACCTCGTCAACACCGCATCCAGGATCCAGTCGGCGGCGGAGCCCGGAACCGTCCTTACGGGCGAGGCGACAAAGCGGGCGACCGAGGTGACGATCGCCTACGAGGACGCCGGGGAGCACGAGATGAAGGGGAAGACGGAGCCGGTCCAGCTCTGGCGTGCCCTTCGGGTCGTGGCCGGCCGCGGAGGGACGATGCGCTCCGTCGGGCTGGAGGCGCCGTTCGTCGGCCGCCACCGCGAGTTGCAGCTCGTCAAGGACCTCTTCCACGCATCGGACGAGGAGCGTCGTGCCCAACTCGTCCTTGTCTCGGGGGTCGCCGGGATAGGCAAGTCACGGCTTGCCTGGGAGTTCGAGAAGTACATCGACGGGCTCGCAGCCGACGCGTTCTGGCACCGGGGTCGCTGCCTCTCGTACGGCGAAGGTGTTGCGTACTGGGCGCTTGCCGAGATGGTGCGCGCACGATGTGGGATCGGCGAGGACGAGGATGCAGCCTCCGCCGGCGTCAAGCTCACCGAGACACTCGAAGAGCACCTGCCGGACGAACAGGAGCGTGCATGGGTACGGCCGCGCGTTGCCCACCTGCTCGGCCTCGAGGACGGGATTCGGGGCGACGAGGAGAACCTCTTCTCCGCCTGGCGCATCCTCTTCGAGCGGCTCGCCGAGAGGTATCCGACCGTGCTGCTCTTCGAGGACGTCCAGTGGGCCGATTCCGGCCTGCTCGACTTCATCGAGTACCTGCTCGACTGGTCGCGCAACCAGCCGCTCTACGTGTTCGCGCTCGCCCGGCCGGAGTTCGCCGAGAAGCGCTCCACCTGGGCCGGCAAGCGTGGGTACACACAGCTCTATCTCGAGCCGCTGCCGGCCACGGCGATGAATGAGCTGCTGACCGGCCTTGTGCCGGGCCTGCCCGAAGATCTGCGTGATCGTGTCCTCGAGCGGGCCGAGGGTGTGCCACTCTATGCCGTCGAGACGGTACGCATGCTGCTCGACCGTGGGTTGCTGACGCGCGACGGCGCGGTCTACCGGCCAACCGGGCCGATCGAGCAACTCGAGATGCCCGAGACGCTGCAGGCGCTCGTCGCGGCGCGGCTCGACGGGCTCACGGCCGAGGAACGCCACCTCGTCCAGGACGGCGCCGTGCTCGGCAAGACCTTTACAAAGCAGGGGTTGACGGCACTCGCCGGCTCGGACGCGAGCACGCTCGAGCCGATCCTCACCTCCTTGCTGCGCAAGGAGGTGCTCTCCGTCCAGGCCGATCCGCTCTCGCCCGAACGGGGCCAGTACGCCTTCCTCCAGGACATCGTCAAGCGCGTCGCCTACGAGACGATCTCACGGAAGGAGCGAAAGGCCAAGCACCTCGCGACGGCGGCGTATCTCCTCTCGCTTCCGGGCAGCGACGAGGACGAGATCGTCGAAGTCGTCGCCCAGCACCTCATCGATGCGCTCGACGCCGCACCTGACGCATCCGACGCGGGCGAGATCCGTGACCGTGCGCGCGAGATGCTCGTACGCGCGGGCGAGCGAGCCGCGTCGCTCGCGGCGACGGCCGAGGCACAGCGGGCGTACGAGAGGGCTGCGGGACTCAGCGACGACGCGCTCGTCCAGGCCGAGCTCTTCGAGCGTGCTGGCATGATGGCCCGCGTCGGCGCCCGCGGTGAGGAGGCCAAGGTCTGCTTCGATCGCGCCATCGCGCTCTACCGGGGCTCGGAGGCGCACCACCCCGCAGCGCGGGTCGAGGCTCGTCTCGCCGAGGTGATGTGGGACCTGGGCAAGCTCGAGGATGGCCTCGAGCGCATGAACCGGTCGTACGAGCTGCTCTCCCAGGAGGTGCCGGACGCCGACCTCGCCTCTCTGGCTGCGCAGCTCGGGAGATTCCTGTTCTTCGGTGGCCAGGTCGAGCTCGCCATGCAGCGGATCGAAGCTGCGCTCGCGATGGCCGAGAGCCTCGTACTGCCGGACGTGCTGGCGCAGGCCCTCACGACGAAGGCGATCATCCTGATGGGGTCGGGGCGCCAGCAGGAAGGGCTCGCGCTGATGCAGTTCGCCCTCCAGACGGCCATCGAGCACGACAAGCCTTCGGTCGCGTTGCGCGCGTCGTACAACCTCTCCGACACACTTGCGCAGTTCGATCGGTACGAGGAGGCGTGCACGATCGTCCGCGACGGGCTTGCCCAGAGTCGGCGGGTCGGTAACCGGTACTGGGAGCTCTCATTCCTCGGCCAGCTCTATCCCTTCTATGCCGTCGGAGCGTGGGACGAGGTGCTCTCGATGTTCGCCGAGCTTCCGCTCGACGAGTGGGAGCAGACTCGAGTGGCATTCGTGGTCGGGCCGGTTGTGCAGGCGGCGATCGGCGCCCGCCGCGGGACGCCGGACGAAGCGATAGCTATCGGCGAGCGCTTTCGCGCCATGGAGACCTCCGGCGACATCTACGAGAAGGCTGCGTTCAGCTCTGCCAGGGCCACCCTCTTGCTGTACGACGGCGAATTCGCGAGCGCGCTCGCTGCGGCCGAGAGCGCGTTCGAGGTGTGTGCCGGGTTCGGATTCGGCGCCGAGGTCGTGAAGGAGTCGTTCGTCATCCGTGCCGAGGCCGCGCGCGCGCTCGGCGACGACGCCAGGCTCACCGAGCTGGTCGGCATCGTCGAGGCCCTCCCGCCGGGTGTCAGCACACGGTTTCTGCGTGCGCAGGCGGCGCGGTTCCGCGCCGCACTCTCGTGGGAAGACGATCCGACGGAGGCCGAGCGCGAGCTTGTCGGTGCGGCGGCGCTCTTCGCCGAGATCAGCATGCCGTTCGAGCTCGCGGTCGTGCAGCTCGAGCACGCCGAGCTGCTTCTGGCCTCGGGCCGCGCGGAGGAGTGTGCGCCGCTCGCCGCAGCGGCCCGGGAGTCGCTCGAGCGGCTCGGAGCGACTCCGTGGGTCGAACGCCTCGACGCGCTCGCCGTCGGGGCGGCCCTGCCGTCTGCCTGAGCGCGGGCCCGCGAGCGCGCGTTATTGCTGCTACCGTTGACTGGAGTTAGAGCGATCCAGGTTTGCGCGAGTGCGCCTTCCCTATGCGTTCGTGAGTTGTGGTGGGAGGTGTATTTCATGGCAGAAGGAACCGTTAAGTGGTTCAACGATGCGAAGGGTTTCGGTTTTATCGAGCCCGCCGAGGGATCGAAGGATCTCTTCGTGCATCACAGCAACATCGCCGGTGACGGCTTCAAGTCGCTTCCGGAAGGAGCAAAGGTCACATTCGAGGCCCGCGAGGGCGCGAAGGGCCCGGAGGCAACGAACGTCGTCGTCGTCTCGTAGCTCGGTCGCAGGATGCCCGTGGCCGCTTCGGCGGCCGCGGGCGCCGCGCCCGCCCCACTGAGAGAAAGGAGCCGCGCCATCGCCGTCAAGGAAGAAAAGATCGAGATGGAGGGCGAGATCATCGAAGCCCTCCGCAACCGGATGTTCCGGCTCAAGCTCGACAACGGTCACGAGATGATCGGGTACACTGCCGGCCGCATGAAGCGCTACCGGATCCGAATGCTCCCCGGCGACCGCGTGCGGGTCGAGCTCTCCCCGTACGATCTCGACCGCGGTCGCATCGTCTACCGGCTCCGCTAGCAGCGGAGGGGCCGAGTTGGCAGACCGGGCCGCAGACCTCCAGGCCGAGCTCGCAGGGCTGCTGTCGCAGCACGAGCCGACGCTCCGTGACGACGAGCGTGCCGATCTGTCGCAGATCGAGCAGCGGTGCAGCTGGCGACCGGGAAGCCGTCCCACTCGCCCCGAGCCGATGGTTGTCGCGTTTCTCAACCTCTTCGATCGAGCCGAGCAGGAAGAGTTCACCGACCGGACGCTGGCCGCCGGCACCGTCGATGACTTGCGACGCACGTTTCGCGAGCAGCTCAGCCGCGAGACCCCTCTGTCGTAGGTGGTTGAGCGGCCCGGCGCGCGTCGCCTGTCTCTTCGGCGGCCGCGGCTCGCTCTCGCTCCGCCTGCGCGATCATCCCACGGATAGCGAGCGCCTTCGCAGCCGAGTCGGCGATCAGCGGCTGCTCGAACGGCGGTAGCTCGAACGGGCACTCCCGCGGGTCCGCCACGATCTCCTCGTGCGGTTCTTCACCCGCCACGTTTTCCCCCCATGGGTACAGCATGTTCGGTTTCGCCACATTGTCCAGAGGGTGGATTGCATCTCATGCCGGAGGCTCCCGGAGAACCCGGTAGCGTTGTCTCGGAAATGAGCCGTTACCTCCGCCGCAGCACGCCCGACGAGAGCGCGCACGCGTCGAACCTCGAGCTCTTCTACGACCTCGTCTTCGTGCTCGCGGTGACCCAGGTCGCGCACCTCCTGCTGGACGACCTCACATGGAGTGGTGCGGGCCGTGCGCTCCTCATTCTGCTCGTCGTCTGGTGGGCGTGGACCTACACGACCTGGGTCACGAACATCCTCGACCCGGACGCGATCGTCGTTCGGTTGCTCATTCTCGCGATCATGTTTGCCGGTCTCGTGATGGCCGCTGCCATCCCCGAGGCGTTCGGGAGCCGCGGGCTGCTGTTCGCGAGCGCGTACGTCGCGATCCAGGTGGGGAGACACGCGTTCCTCACCTTCGTCGTGACTGGGCGGGGGTCGCCGGATCGTCTTCCTGCAGCCCACATCCTCACCTGGCTCATCGCATCGGGCATCTTCTGGATCGCTGGAGGGGTCGCAACCGGAAACACGCGGATCGCGCTGTGGCTGATCGCCGTCACGCTCGACTACATCGCACCGCTCCTCTTCTATCGCATCCCGGGCCGCCCGCAGCTCGCGGCTTCGGCATGGGAGGTCGGGACCTCTCACTTTGCGGAGCGGTTTCAGCTCTTCATCATCATCGCGCTCGGCGAGTCGATCGTCATCACGGGTTTGACGACCGCGGAGCTACCACTCGACACCGCACGTCTTGTGGGGTTCGGCCTTGCATTTCTCATGACCGCGGCGTTCTGGTGGCTGTACTTCGACTATGTGGCCGCTATCGCGGAGCGCCGGCTCTCGCTCTCGCCTGACCGTACGAAGCTGGCGCGAGACGGGTACACCTACCTGCACGTCGTCATCGTGGCCGGCATCATCGTCTCGGCCGTGGGCGACGAGATCGTGATCGCACATCCGCTCGACCGCCTTTCCACGCCCGAGCTCGTCGCCCTCGTTGCCGGTCCTGCGATCTACCTCCTCGGCCACACGCTGTTCCGGCTGCGAATGGCCGGCTCGGTCGGTTGGAGGCGCCTCGCGGGCGCGGTCGGGTGCGTGCTCGTCGGCCTCGTCGGGCTGACGGCCTCCGCGCTCGTCGTGTCATGTCTGCTCGTCGCCGTTCTCGTCGTGGTGATCGGCTCGGAGGCCGTCGCAAGCTCGCGTGCAAGGCGGCGCGGGGAACCGACGCCCCTCGAGCGCCTCGAGGCGAGCGCTTGAGCGCGAGCGTAGCCCAGTCGCCCGTTGCGGCCGGATCGTGAATCGAGAGGGGTCGCCGCGCGGCGACCCGCGGGATCAGATCTCGAGGGCCTCGACGGCCCGTTCGAACTGGTTCTCCCGGACGTAGACGATGTATCCGAAGGAACCGCGGCCGTCGCTCACGCCGGATGACGCGTAAACGTCCACCCCGGCTCTGAAGAGGCGCTCGTGGATGCCGGCCAGCCGACCCAGTTCGTCGTCGCCCTGCACAAGCAGCGCGAAATGCGGACCCTCGACGTCGATCTGGGCCAGGCGTGCCTCGGCCGCGAACATCGTCGGATCCTCGGGGAAGAGTGCGAACTGCGCACGATCCCCGCCACTCGGCACCGCAGTGAAGGCGAGCAGATTGACCCCCCGTCCCGCGAAGGCGGAGAGCACCTGGTGGGCGGCACCCGCTTCGTCGCGGGTGTTCACGTAGAAGTACTCGATCGGGCGAACGGAGAAGGCCACTGTGCACCGATTCTCGCAGCCGTCGGCTTGGCGTGTCATCCGTGGTCTCCTGCCGGCGGCTGCGGGATACCCGCAGAGCTCGACGCTCGAGCGACGGGACAGCCTTCCTGGCCCGAGGTCTCGAATAGAGTCTTGCGTCGTGATGCCTGTCGTCCCTCGGTTTTCGACTGAACCCCCGCGACATCGGGCGAGGGACGGAGAGCGGGAGGCATGCTGAGAAGGGCGATTCTCGCTGCGGCGGAAAGCCCTCGGCTTCAGCGGGGCGTGCGACGGCACGGAATGCGTCTCGGCGCAGCACGCTTCGTCGCCGGCGAGTCGCTCGACCAGGCTGTCGTCGCTCTCCGTGGCCTCAACGACAAGGGGCTTCTCGCCAACACGACGCTCCTCGGGGAGGGCGTCAGCGACGAGTCGGAGACGCGCGCGGTCGTCGACGCGTACACGACGATCCTCGACCGCATCGCCGCCGAGCAGTTGCGAGTCAACGTCGCCCTGAAGTTGACGCACCTCGGCCTGGCGTTCGACGAGGATCTCGCGCGCGCGAACATCGGTGAGCTCGTCGGCCACGCAGCGCGCCTGGGGAACTTCGTGCGCATCGACATGGAGGAGTCGACGTTCGTCGATGCGACGCTCCGGGTCTATCGCGGCCTTCGCGACGCGGGCCACGAGAACGTTGGCACCGTGCTCCAGTCGTACCTCTATCGCACGCCCGGCGATCTCGAGGCGTTGCTCGACCTCTCTCCGAACCTCCGGTTCGTCAAGGGCGCGTACCTCGAGCCTCCCGCGGTTGCGTACCCCGAAAAGAGTGACGTCGACGAGGCGTACGCGATGCTCGTGGAACGTTCGCTGTCGGCGGGTGGCTTCACCGCCATCGCGACCCACGACACGGCCCTGATTTCCCGGGCGATCGGCTACGCGCGGGCCAACGGCATCGGCCGCGACCGGTTCCAGTTCCAGATGCTCTACGGGGTGCGAGCCAAGCTCCAGCTCGACCTCGTCGCGAAGGGCTATGACGTCCTGGTTGCGACCCCGTACGGTCCGGACTGGTACCGCTATCTCATGCGTCGCCTGGCCGAGAGGCCCGCGAACGTATTCTTCATCGCGAAGAACATGATCCGCCGGTAGTGGCCTCGCGGGCACCTCCTCACCGTCCGGTCGATGTAACTGTGTAAGCATCCTGACAACCGATCCCCGTCCGCAAGGAGTCGAGATGGCCCGTCCAATAACCCTCTTCACCGGCCAGTGGGCCGATCTGCCGCTCGTGGATCTCGCTGCCGACCTCGAGACCTGGGGTTTCGACGGCGTCGAGCTCGCCTGCTGGGGCGACCACTTCGAGGTCGACAAGGCGGTCGCCGACCCCGGCTACGCGAAGGCACGTCGTGAGCTTCTCGAGGGGAACGGATTGGGGTGCTGGGCGCTCGGAGCCCATCTCGTCGGACAGGCGGTCGCCGATCCGATCGACGCACGCCACGAGGCGATTCTGCCGTCGGAGGTATGGGGTGACGGCGTTCCCGAAGGAGTCCGGCAACGCGCGGCGGAGCGGATGAAGGACACTGCCCGTGCGGCGGCAGCGCTCGGCGTTACCGTCGTCAACGGCTTCACGGGATCGCCCGTCTGGCACATGCTCTACTCGTTTCCGCCGAACGACTTCAGTGCGATCGAGCGTGGGTACGACGAGTTCGCGGAGCGCTGGGGCCCGATCATCGACGTCTTCGACGCCGAGGGCGTGCGGTTTGCGCTCGAGGTGCACCCGACGGAGATCGCCTACGATTTCGTCACGACCCGCAGGGCCCTCGACGCGATCGGCAACCGGCCCGGGTTCGGGATCAATCTCGACCCGAGCCATTTCGCGCATCAGTTCCTCGACACTGCTGCGTTCGCGGTCGAGTTCGCGGATCGGATCTACCACGTCCACGTGAAGGACTCCCGCCGCTTCCTCGACGGGCGCAGCTCCATTCTCGGCGGGCACCTCAACTTCGGCGAGCCGCAGCGCGGCTGGGACTTCGTCTCACCGGGCCACGGCGATGTCGACTTCGAGGCGTTCTTCCGTGCGCTGAACCGGATCGGCTACTCCGGCCCCCTCTCGATCGAGTGGGAGGACTCGGGGATGGACCGGGAGTGGGGGGCAAGAGACGCGCTCGACTTCGTTCGGCGCACCGACTTCGCCCCGTCGGCGGTTGCCTTCGACGCGGCGATGCAGCGCGAGGGCTAGTCGCTCAGGAGGGTGACACCGGGCCCGATCGTCCGGCTGCGTGGGTCAGGTCTGCCAGCCGCTCGGCCTGGGCGGTGTCGAACGGTTTCTCGAGCCGCCACGTCCAGTTCTGCCCACCGACGGTGCCAGGCCTGTTCATGCGCGCCTCGTTGCCGAGTCCGAGGAGATCCTGGGCTGGAATGATGACGAGGTCGTTCTCGGCGGCGAGGACAGTCGCGAGGAGCGCCCGGTGCTCGTCGTCCGGCGAGGTCGCGCCGCGCGCGAGTTGCGGTTGGTTCGCGCGCCCCCAGCGCTGCCACCACCCGGCGAGCGTCTCCGAATCGTGGGTCGAGGTGTAGAGGACAGCATCGGTGCGCCAGTCGACCTCGCCGACCCTGGCGACGACGTGCATTCCGGGCACGCCGATCTCCTCGCGCAGGGCAACGACGTCGGGCGTGATGAACCCGAGGTCCTCGACGATCAGCGGCAGTCCGCCGAACCGCGCGCGGACGGCGTCGAAGAAGGCGACACCCGGCCCGGTGCCCCACGAGCCGTTCCTCGGGTCGGGCTCGTCCGGTGCGAGTTGCCAGAACTGGACGAGGCCGCGGAAGTGGTCGATGCGCAGGAGGTCGCACAGCTCGAGCTCCCGCTCGAGGCGCTCGAGCCACCACGCGAAGCCGTCGGCGGCGTGCCGCTCCCAGTCGAAGACGGGCATTCCCCAGCGCTGTCCCTCCGAATGGTTGACGGACGGCGCGGCGCCGGCCACGACGGAGTGATCGAACAGCCCGGGGTGCGTTACCACGTCGCACGAGTCGGCCGCGACGTACAGCGGGATGTCCCCGATCAGCCTGATCCCTCGGTCGTTCGCGTAGCCCCTCAGGGCGCACCACTCTCGCTGGAAGCGTGTCTGCGCGCGCCGTTCGTCACCCCCTGCGAAGGCAACCCACTCGTCGACCCAGCGACCGCGAGGCGCTCCCTCGTCCCCGACACCGTCGTCGTGGAGTGGCGATCCCAGCGGCGCCAACAGGCCCTCATGGCCCGCGAATGCCGATCGTGACGCGTAGGGCGAGCCGAGCGCGTCGGGTGGATGCAACGGCAGGAGCTGCCACCACGACTGGCCCGCCGCTACGAGCCAGTCGACGAAGCGATACGCGTCGTCGTCGAGCCTGCCCGACGGCAAGGACGTGATGTGCAGCAGGACGCCGCTTGCGCGTGCGGGAGCGGCCACTAGCGCCCGAGTGCCCGCGCGATCGCAACGACATGGGCGGGGGTCGACCCGCAACACCCGCCGACGACACGCACACCCTGCGCGGCATAGCGCGCCGCGTGCTCCGCCAGCATCTCCGGCCCCGCCTCGTACACGACCTCGGCGCCGACGATCTTCGGCACGCCGGCGTTCGGCTTCACCCAGACGGGGACGTCTCCCGCTGCGGCCAGCATCTCCTCCACGACGAGGTCGGCGTCGGCGAGCGAGCGGCCGCAATTCGTCCCGACCGCGGTGATCCCGAGCGGGACGACCGCCGCCACCGCATCCGTCGGGCTGAGCCCCATCATCGTCCGCGTGCCCATGTCGAAGCTGTACGAGACGACGAGTGGCAGGTCCGTGACGCGCTGCACGCCTTCGACCGCCCAGAGGGCCTCCTCGACGGCAAAGATCGTCTCGATCACGAGGAGGTCGACGCCACCGTCGGCGAGCGCGCGCGCCTGCTCGGCGAAGGCGGCCACGGCGCCCTCGCGGTTGAGGAGCCCGTACGGCTCGATCAGCTGCCCCGTGGGCCCGAGCGACCCTGCAACGAGCCGATCGGCGCCGGCGCCCTCCCGCGCGAGCTCGGCCGCACGGAGGTTGACCTCGCGCGCCCGCCCGGCGAGCGGCCCGTCGGTGAGCCGGAGCGGCGTTGCCCCGAAGGTGCAGGTGAGGACGATGTCGGCGCCCGCGTCGACGAACGCGCGGTGGAGCTCGACGACCCGCTCGGGCTCCTGGAAGAGCCACTCCTCGGGTGCCAGGCCCGGCTCCATGCCCATCGTCTGATAGTTCGTGCCGGTCGCGCCGTCCGAGATCAGGGTACCCCCCTGGGCAAGCAGCCCGCTGAAGGATCGTGTCTCGGTGGTGCTCATCTCCTACTCCTCTTCGCTCGACATCACCCCGGGTGTGGCACCTTGCGCTGGAGCAGGTTGCCGAGGCATCGCTGGGCCGGGGCCCTCAGCCTCTCTCGATGCGGAGCGGTGGTGGCACCGCGTCCGAGGGGGTCAGGTTACCGACGATGGCCGACGACGCGAGGTGTCGGGCGAGCGGTAGTGTCAGACCGGGTAGATGCAGATGAGCCTCGACGGCGCGCCCTCGGCGACACGCACGTCCGCGACCGTCCATTGCTCGCCGTCGACCTCGATGAGCGCGCCGGCCTCGATTCCGGCCGGAAGCCCGAGCGAGTAGCGTCGCGGGCTGCCTGCGAGGAGGACGACCTCGTAGGTCGTCAGCTGGTCGGCGATGCGGTCGGCGACGGCCATGCTCATCCGGTCTCGCGGTAGCCGGCACCGGCCGCCGGGTTGAAGTCGGACGCCGAGTGTGCACGGCTCTCCCCGCTCCCGACCCAGTCGCCGCGCTCGATCCGGTGGACCTCGACGACGATCCCGTCGTCGAGCTCGAACAGGCGCAGGCGGCGGAAGCCGACCTTTGCGAGCACCCGGGCGGACGCGACGTTCTCGACGCGGCAGCGGCCGATCAGCTCAGGGATTCCGCAGCGGTGGAATGCGTCGTCGCGCGTGGCCGCGGCCGCCTCCGTGGCGATCCCCTCGCCCCACCGTGACGGCTCGACGAAGTACCCGAGTTCGACGTCGTCTTCGCGCGATCCCTTGTTCGGGCCGACCGGGGAGAGCTCGACGAAGCCGAGCCACTGGTCGGTCTCGGTCTCGATCATGGCCCGCTTGCCGAAGCCGTGGAGCTTCCACTCCTCGAGCGAGCGCTCGTGCTGCTCGATCGCGCGTTCGAGATCGAGCGGCTCGGGGCGGATGTAGCGGGTCACGTCCGGGTCGCGCATGAACCGGGCGAAGCGCTCGAAGTGCGAGTCGTCCCAGGGCTCGAGCCGCAGGCGTTCGGTCTCGATCACGCTGCGCACGTGCGAGTCGGTCTGGCGGGTTGCCATGGAATGGCCATCGGCGTTTTCGCCGTCGAACTTAACCGCCGTCGAGGGAATCAGGCCGTCGTCGCGTGCGTGAGCAAGGCGTCGATCGAGATGATCTCGAGCGCGTGCTCGTGCGTTGCGGCGAGGACGACGGGAGCGGCAACGCCCGCCCGGTGCGCTTCCAGCCACCGGGACGCACAAACGCACCAGCGGTCGTCCGGCTCCAGGCCCGGGAAGCCCCACTCGGGCCGGGGAGTGGAGAGGTCGTTACCCGTCTCCCGGCTGAACGTGAGGAACTCCTCTGTCATCACCGCGCAGACCGTGTGACTGCCGAGATCCTCGGGGCCGGTCGAACAGCAGCCGTCCCGGAAGAACCCGGTCACCGGGTCACTCGAGCACGGCAGCAGATCGCCGCCGACGACGTTGCGATCCGGATCTCTCTGCATGCCGGTACTCTGCCCGTCCGCTCGGGCCGCTGCGCCATCGAGCCGCGCGATACGCTGGTTGCGTGGACGCTGACGCCGCTGAGATCCGCGTGCTCGGCTGCCTGATAGAGAAGCAGCGAACGACGCCGGACACGTATCCGCTGACCCTGAACTCGCTGCGGCTCGCCTGCAATCAGGCAACGAACCGCGATCCGGTCGTCGACTACGACGAGGAGACGATCCGCGAGGCGTTGCAACGGCTCTGGCGCAAGGAATGGGCGCGACTCGCGTCGGGCCAGGGAAGCCGCTCTGTGAAGTACCGCCAGCTCGTGCAGGATACGCTCGGGCTCGCCGACGACGAGGTCTCACTCCTCTGCGTGCTCATGCTTCGTGGCCCGCAGACACCCGGCGAGCTCAAGCAGCGCAGCGACCGCCTGCACCCGTTTGCCGAGCTCGCGGAGGTGGAGGAGACGCTCGAGCGCCTGATCGACCGTGAGCTCGTCGTGCGCCTCGAACGGCGACCCGGCCAGAAGGAAGAGCGCTACGCACAGCTGCTCGGCGGTGCGGTCGCCGACACGCCTGAGCTCGATCGACCGCGACCGGTTCTGGCCAGCGACCCCCTCGAGGAGCGAGTTGCCACGCTCGAGGCGGAGGTTGCCGCGCTGCGCTCGGCTCTCACCGAGCTCGGTCTGGAGGTCGGCCCGGCGTGATCCGGAACGCCCGCGCACACCTGGCGGTCTAGCCGCGGTCGGTTCACCGAGCGTCAGGAGGCGCTCCCACGCGGCAATCCAGCGGCCACGCTCGACCGCGAGGCTCTCCTCGTCGATTGCCCTGAGCGAGCCGTCGGCCCCGGACGCGTCACGCCGCGGCGACCGGTACCCGCTCGATGCGTACGCGGTCTGGCCCGGGCCGAGCGAGGAGCGCGGCATTCCCCGGGTCGCGGTCGTCATCAGCCGACGGGTTTGAGACGTCGTGGTCGCCGCCGACGTCGTCGAGACTGTCCTCGCCGCGGTCGCAGAGGGCCCCACGTGGAAGGCGATGGTGGCGGGTTGCTGGCGGGACGGAGAGACGGTTGTAGTCGTCCGACGGGAGGCGACTGTCACCCCCTCCGGGAATATCCACGCCTTCCGCCGCATCGCGTCGTAGGAGACCCGCCGCCGCTTGGTGACAATAGACCGCGCCGAGCGCCGTCACATCCCGGCAGTAGAGTGGCTCACTCGATGTCCGCCTCGTTCGTCCACCTCCACGTCCACTCCGAGTACTCGATTCTCGACGGAGCGTGCAGGATCCCGGCGCTCGTCGGCAAGGCGGCGCGGCTCGAGATGCCCGCCGTCTCCCTCACGGATCACGGCTCGCTGGCGGGGGCGATCGACCTCTACAAGGCGGCGCGCGAGCAGGGCGTGAAGCCGATCCTCGGGTGTGAGGTGTACGTCGCCGACGACCGGCACAAGCAGGTCAAGGGCACTGCCCACCTGACCCTCCTTGCCGAGACGACGGCCGGATACGGGAACCTGATCAAGCTCTGCTCGCTCGGGTTCCTGGAGGGCTACTACTACCGGCCACGGGTGGACTGGGAGCTGCTGCATCGATACTCGTCCGGCCTGATCGCGCTCTCCGGCTGCCTCTCCGGGCGTGTCTCGAAGGCGATCACCGAGGCCCGTATGGGCGATGCCGAGATGGAGCTCGACCGGCTGGAGCAGATTTTCGGGCGCGACAACACGTACGTGGAGCTGCAGAACGCGGGGCTCGAGATCCAGCAGTCGGTCTTCGAATCGCTTCCGGGCCTCGCGGCGAAGCGTGGGCTTCCGCTCGTCGCGACGGGCGACGTGCACTACCTCGACGCGACCGACGCGTACCCGCACGAGGCGCTCCTCTGCATCCAGTCCGGCGACTCGCTGAAGAACCCGAACCACTGGCGCTTCGGTGCGAACGAGTTCTACTTCAAGACACCGGAGGAGATGGCGCTCGACTTCCCCGGGCACGAGGACGCCATGCGGCGCACGCTCGAGATCGCGGACCGCTGCAACGTCGAGATCGCGCTCGACCGGATCCTGCTCCCGAAGTTCCCGACGCCCGAAGGCCGCGACTCGTTCGACTACCTCGTCGAGTTGTGCGAGGCCGGGCTCGCGAAGCGCTACGACCGCGTCACGTCCGAGCTGACCGAGCGGCTCGCGTTCGAGCTGAAGACCGTGCACGAGATGGGCTTCGCCGACTACTTCCTGATCGTGGCCGACTTCATCGACTTCGCGAAGCGCGACGGGGTCTCGGTCGGGCCGGGTCGCGGCAGCGCTGCCGGCTCCCTCGCCGCGTACTGCCTCGGCATCACGGACGTCGACCCGATCCGCTACGGCCTTCTCTTCGAGCGGTTCCTCAACCCGGCCCGCAAGGACATGCCCGACATGGACATCGACTTCGCGGTCGAGGGTCGCGAGCGCGTGATCAACTACGTCGCCGAGAAGTACGGCCGCGATCGGGTGGCACAGATCATCACGTTCTCGACGATGGCTGCCCGCGCGGCGGTGCGAGACGCTGGGCGCGTGCTGGAGATCCCGTACGGCACCGTCGACCGGATCGCGAAGATGATTCCCGAGGGCCCGGGCCAGACGCTCGCCGAGGCGCTCAAGCCCGGGGGTGAGCTCGCGAATGCCGTCAAGGCCGATCCGGTGGCGAAGGAGATCGTCGACCTCGCCCAGCCGCTCGAGGGGCTGACACGGGCCGATTCGATCCACGCGGCAGCTGTCGTCATCGGCGCCCAGCCGCTGATCGAGGTCGTGCCGCTGCAGCAGAAGGGTGCCGACCAGGAGGTCGTGACCCAGGCCTCGATGAAGAACGTCGAGGCGCTCGGCCTGCTGAAGATGGACTTCCTCGGCCTGCGCAACCTCGACGTGATCGACAAGGCCGTCGCGCTGATCGGGGGCGGCCTCGACATCGGCTCGATCCCGCTCGACGACCGCAAGGTGTACGAGATGCTGGCGCGCGCCGACTCGTCGGGCGTCTTCCAGTTCGAGTCCTCCGGGATGAGGGACGCGCTGCGGCAGGTGAAGCCGACGGAGTTCGAGGACCTGATCGCGCTCGTCGCTCTCTACCGGCCGGGACCGATGCAGTACATCCCGAGCTACGCGGCGCGCAAGAACGGCCGCGAGGCGATCACCTACATCGACGAGCGACTGAAGGCGATCACGAGCGACTCGCAGGGGATCTGCATCTACCAGGAGCAGTTCATGCAGATCGCGAAGCAACTGGCGGGGTTCACGCCGGCCGAGGCCGAGACGCTGCGGCGCGCGATCGGCAAGAAGATCCACGAGCTGATGGCGTCGCTGAAGCCGAAGTTCCTCGACGGCTGCGCGGCGAACAACGTCACCCCGTCGGTCGCGAACCAGCTCTGGAAGGACATGGAGTCCTCGCAGGACTACTCGTTCAACAAGGCGCACTCCGTCTGTTACGCCCTGATCGCCTATCGCACCGCCTGGCTGAAGGCGAACCATCCGTGCGAGTACATGGCGGCGCTGATCTCGTCGGTGATGAACACGAAGGACCGGGTGCCGATCTACGTCAACGCCTGTGACGAGATGGGCATCGAGGTGCTGCCGCCCGACGTGAACGAGTCGGCGACCGACTTCGCCGTCGTCGACGGGAAGATCCGCTTCGGCCTGAACGCGGTCAAGAACGTGGGAGACAGCGCGGCCCGGTCGATCATCGCTGCGCGCCACGAGGATGGCCCGTTCACGACGATCTGGGAGTTCACGGAGCGCGTCGACCCGCAGGTCGTCAACAAGCGCGCGCTCGAGTCGCTCGTCAAGTGTGGCGCCCTCGACTCGACCGGTGCCTCGCGGATGGGGATGCTCGGCGTGCTCGAGCAGGCGCTCGCCTACGGACAGAAGCTCGCTGCCGACCGGCTCGCCGGCCAGGGCTCGATCTTCGACATGGGCTTCGGCGACCTCGAGCCGGAGGCGGAGGTGGCGCGTAAGCATCATCCACCGATCGCGGCGAGCGAGTTCGAGAAGAGCGAGCTCCTGCGTCTCGAGAAGGAGACACTCGGCCTCTACGTGTCCGAGCACCCGTTGAGCGCGGTACGTGACCAGCTGCGACGCAAGACCGATGCGACCCTCGGTGAGATCGAACGGCGGCGCGACGGCGAGGTCGTGACGGTCGGCGGGATCATCTCGGCGATCAAGCACCTGACGACGAAGAAGGGTGAGCCCATGGTGTTCCTGCAGCTCGAGGATCCGACCGGCTCGGCCGAGGTCGTCGTTTTCTCCGCGATCTACACGGGCGTGCGGGAGCTGTGTGTGGCCGACCGGATCCTCGTCGTCAAGGGGCGCGTCGACCACAAGCAGGCGGGGGAGACGAAGCTGATCGCGCTCGAGCTGACGGCGTTCGAGGCGGTCGCCGAGCGCCGTGACGTGCGCTTCAAGCTCGACGCACGCCAGGCCGAGGCCGGCGTGATCGAGGAGCTCGCGCGCCTCGTCAAGGAGTACCCGGGCGAGTCGCCCGTGTACCTCGCGCTCGAGACGTCGATGGGCGCGCGCACGCTCGCCCTCGGCCCGGGCTACCGTGTGCAGCCGGATTCGGACTTCATCGCCGAGGCGAAAGCGTTGCTCGGCGAGGCGTCGGTCAGATAGGCCTGGCGGTAGCCTGGACGCTGCGGATCGATTCCACGCTCGGCGGAGTGCAGTCGCGGACGACGATGCAGATGCGTTCGGACGGCGCGAGGATCACCTGGTTCAGTGACTGCGGCGAGCCTTACCGCTAGGCCTGACAGCACGGCGCCGGTCGAATGACCTCCAGGGTGCTCTCTACCCTCGAGGACGATGCAACCACAGACCCTCGATCGCCATATCGACGACCTCTGCGCCGCCCACGGGATCGCGCGCAGAGACGGGCGAGGCCGTGCCGTCGTGGTCAGCGTGCGGCATAGCAACGGTCGTCGCGAGCGACGGCTCGAGATTCGCATCCCGCCGGTTCGTGGCCAGGTCAGCTACTTCATCGCACTACACGAGATCGGGCATCTCGTCGGGCCGGGACGTAGCGGCCGCCGCCTCGAGAGCGAAGCGGCTGCGTGGCGCTTCGCTCTCGAGACTGCGATCGTCTCGCCCACCGACGCGACACGTCGGCGGATCGGGAAGCGACTCCGGTCGTACGTGACCTGGGCCGAGGGCCGGGCCACACGGCGTCGACCGCCGCACATACCCCCTGCGAACGACCCGTTCTGGCGGTTTCTCGCCTGGCTCGAGCACTGAGTGCGAAGAAGGTGCTCGCCACGCCTTTACGAAAGCCTCACCAGAACGCATCAATTTCCTGAAACGAATCCCGTAAAAAGGGGACATCCAATCGTGGCTCCCGGTCGAATAATGGGAGACACGATCCGTGCGAACAGAGGCGATGATGTCTGCGGCAGAGCTTCAAGAGCGACCCGATGTCGAAATCGAGCTGGTGGAGCAGTGGCGCGTCCACTCGCTCTCGCGCGTCGGTTACGACCTCGAGTCGGCGACCGTCCTCGCCGCCTCGCACGAGGTCGACCTCCACCGCGCGATGCGCCTGCTCGAGCGCGGCTGCCCGATCGACCTCGCACTCCAGATCCTTCTCTAGGCCGACCCACCATCGGCACCCAGGCGCCCGGCCGAGGCCGGGCGTCACTCGTTTCCGGGACGGAGGCGTCCTGCGTCCGAGCGAGAATGACACATCGTGACCTTCCTCGCCTCGATCCCCTCACCCGGCGACGGTGCGCTCGAGCTCGGCCCGCTGACGATCCACATGTACGGACTGACGCTGCTCGCCGCCATCGGCTTCGCAATCTGGATTGCCGGCACCCGCTGGGTCAATCGCGGCGGTGACTGGGATCTCATCTTCCGGTGCGCGGTGTGGGGGGTCGGCGCGGGAATCGTGGGCGCGCGCCTCTACCACGTCGCGACGAGCTGGAACGAGGTGCCGGACCAGTGGTGGGGAGCCTTCGCGATCTGGAAGGGCGGCCTCGGAGTCTGGGGTGGGATCGCCGCCGGCTGTCTCGTCGGAGGGATCATCGCCAAGCGCGCGGGCGCGGATGTGTGGCTCCTCGCCGATTGCCTCGCGCCGGGGCTGCTCGTGGCCCAGGCCGTCGGGCGGATCGGCAACTGGTGGAACCAGGAGCTCTACGGGAAGGCGACCGATCTTCCCTGGGGGCTCGAGATCGACCCGGCGCACCGGCCTCTCGCGTCGCTCGACCAGGCGATCTACCACCCGACCTTCCTCTACGAGGCGCTCTGGAACCTGCTCGCCGCCGCGCTGCTCGTGTATGTCGTCGAACGCCGCTTCCGTCCGAAGCCACCCGGCATCTTCGCGCTCTACATCGCCCTCTACTCGTTCGGGCGGTTCTGGGTCGAGCTCGTGCGGATCGACCCGGCGAACGACATCCTGGGCCTTCGCGTCAACACCTGGGTGTCGGCGATCGTGTGCCTCGCGGGGATCGCCTGGTTCGTGCTGTCGCAGCGACGTGGGCGAGGCGGGGCTCCGGCGCCTCCAACCGGGCCACGGATGGACGTGCCCAAGAGTCGCGTCCGACCCGAGGGCTAGGGTCCGACCGTGGCCAGCGCCGTCCGCGACCTCGAGCTGGACCTCGATGCATTCGAGGGCCCGTTCGACCTCCTTCTCACGCTCCTGCTCAAGGACGCGATCCAGCCGTCGGAGATCGACATGGCCGGCATCGTCGTCGCCTTCGTCGAGCGCCTCGCCGAACGCGACGAGCTCGACCTCGACGCCTGCGGCGAGTTCCTCGTCCTGATCGCAGCGCTGCTCGAGTTGAAGGCCCGGCACCTGTTCCCCGACGAGGAGGCCGAGCTCGCGGACATGGAGCCGGAGGAGGCCGCCGAGGAGCTTGCACGCCGTCTGGCCGAGTACCGGCGGATGAAGCTCGCCGCAGTCTGGCTACGAGAACGTCTCGAGGAGCAGCGCGAGCTCTACTTCCGCCTCGGGCCGTCGCCGCTGGCACCCAGCCCGGAGCGCCGCCTTGCCGCGCAGGAGCCACTCCGTCTCGTCGAGGCGATGCGCGGCCTCGCGGTGGAGCCACCCCGCGTCTCTCTCTCGCACATTGCTCTTCGGTTCCCGCCCGTCTCGCAGTTCGTCGAGCGGTTCCGGGCCGTGCTCGTGCGCCGGCGACGGTTCGACTTCGATGCCGAGATGAAGGGTCTCTCTCGCGTCGAGCAGGCCGTGGCGTTTCTCGCGTTGCTCGAGCTGCGCAAAGAGGGCGAGATCGCGATCTCGCAGGCCGCCCCCTTCGCTCCGATCAGGATCTCCCGCGCCGACGAGCCCCTCTTCGACACCGACAACGGAAGGATGCTGCAGTGGACCGCCCGCTCCGCCTGATCTCTGCCAACCCTCTCGACTCGCTCGCGAGGACCGTTGAAGCCCTCCTCGTCGTCGCGTCGCAGCCGCTCAGCGTGGACGAGCTCGCCGAGGCGACCGTCGACGACGTCGAACGGATCGAGACGGCGCTCGGGCTCCTCCGCGAGCGCTACAGGGAAGGTCGCAGCGGCATCGTCCTCCAGCACGTGGCGGGCGGCTACGCGTTCGGCGCCTCGCGTGAAGCCGCGGATGCTTGCGCGCGCCTGTTCGAGCGGCCGGTGGAGCGAGGCCTCTCGCAGGCCGCTCTCGAGACGCTCGCGATCGTCGCCTACCTCGGCCCGGTGTCGCGGCCCGAGATCGCGCAGATCCGGGGCGTGGCAGCCGATTCCGCCGTCGCCTCGCTCGTCGAGCGCGGTCTCATCGCCGAGGCGGGGCGCGAGAACAGCCCCGGGGGCGCTGTGCGCTACCGCGTGACGGCGTTGTTCGAGCGCGTCTTCGGGCTCGAGTCCCTGGCCGCGTTGCCGCGGCTCGACGACATCGGCGAGGACCAGACGGCGATCCGCGAGCGGCTGCTCGAGGTGGCGGAGGCGCGAGCCTCGTAGCGACGAGTCCAAGACCGACGCGGATCGGTCTTCCGCGAGGCCGAGCACATTCGCGACGCCTGCCCTATCGTCACCACTGACGAGGCAGCGACCGTGGAGCGCGCGAAATGAGCGAAGATGGGCGAACGCCGGGACCCGTTCGTGGGCGGGTCGAGTCGCTTCTTCCCGGAGTCGCCGTCGCACGCACCTACCGCCGGGAGTGGCTCCATCGCGACGTCGTTGCGGGTCTCGTGCTCACGGCGCTGCTCGTCCCTCAGGGAATGGCCTACGCCGAGCTGGCCGGCCTCCCTGCCGTCACCGGCCTCTACGCGACCGTCGTCCCCCTCCTCGCGTATGCCTGCTTCGGACCGTCGCGAATCCTCGTGCTCGGCCCCGACTCGGCCCTCGCACCTCTCGTTGCCGCGGCTGTGATCCCCTTGGCGGGCTCGAGCCCATCCGAGCGGGTGGCAATCGCAGGGTTGCTCGCCCTCGTCGTCGGCGCGCTCCTGTTGATCGGGGCGATTGCCCGACTCGGGTTCCTCACGGACCTCTTCTCCAAGCCGGTCAGGGTGGGTTACCTCGCGGGGATCGCGCTGATCGTAATCGCCGCCCAGTTGCCCCGCCTCCTCGGCGTCACCGTTCCGACCGGGGGCTTCGTCGACAACGTCGGGGATCTCGCACGGCGGCTCGAGCGGGTCGACCCCACCACCGCTGCGGTCGGCATCGGCTGCCTCGCCATCGTGCTCCTTCTGTGGCGGGTGGCGCCACGTGTGCCGGGAATCCTGATCGCGGTCGGCGCCGCGACGCTCCTGGCCTCCCTCCTCGACCTCGACGTCGCTGTCGTCGGATCCGTTCCCGGTGGCCTTCCGTCGCTGACGATTCCGTCACCCTCCGTCAGCGATGTCGGCCGTCTGATGCTCAGTGCGGTGGCGATAGCCCTTCTGGCGTTCGCCGATACGAGCGTTCTCTCGCGCAGCTACGCATCTCGGCTGGGAGAGCGAGTCGATCAGAGCCGCGAGCTCGCCGGCCTCGCAGCCGCGAATCTGGCAACAGGTCTCTTCCAGGGATTTCCGATCTCGAGCAGCTCGTCACGAACGCCGGTTGCAGAGGCGGCCGGGGGCCGGACGCAACTGACGGGCGTCGTTGCTGCCGCCAGTGTCGGAGCCGTCCTGATTCTCGGCACAGGAGCGCTCGAGGAGATCCCCGTCGCGACCCTCGCGGCCGTCGTGATTGCGGCCGTCTTGCGGCTGATCGACCTGCCGGCATTCCGGCGCCTCCTGCGCGTCAATCGCGGCGACTTCGCCCTTGCCGTCGCGTCGTTCGCCGGCGTGCTCGTCCTCGGGATCCTTCCGGGCGTCGGATTCGCCGTCGCGCTCTCGGTGGTTGCCGTGCTGGAGAGAGCCTGGCACCCGCACACCGCAGTACTCGGGCGCGTTCCGGCTCTCAAGGGCTATCACGACACGATTCGCCATCCCGAAGGGAAGCAGATTCCCGGGCTCCTGCTCTTTCGTTTCGATGCGCCGCTCTTCTTCGCCAACGCCGAGGTCTTCCGGGACGCGATTCACCTGGCTGTCGCGGCGGAACGGCGCCCCGTACAGACGCTCGTGCTCGCATCGGAGCCCATCACCGATGTCGATTCCACCGCTGCGGAGGTGCTCGTCGAGCTCGACGCGGAGCTCGATCGCGCGGGGATCGAGCTCGCATTCGCGGAGGTCAAGGGACCGGTGAAGGACAAGCTGAGGCTGTACGGCCTGATCGAGAAGATCGGGGAGGGCCGTTTCTACCCGACGATCGGGCTCGCGGTGCGCGCGCACGTTCGCGCGCACGGCGTCGACTGGCGCGATTGGGAGGACGACGCGGCTGCGCGTTGATCTGGAGCGGGCCGAGTCAGATCTGCCAGGCGCCGTTGCGCAGGAGCGGAACCGTCTCTCCCCCTGTCGTGATGCCGTCGACGTCGAGCGCGGGACTGCCGATCATGAAGTCGATGTGGATCGAGCTCCTGTTGATCCGCTGCCGGTCATCCTCGTCTTCCACGGCCTGCTCGTAGCCGGATCCGAGCGCGATGTGGCTCGCGGCGTTCTCGTCGAGCAGCGTGTCGAAGAACACCGTCTCGAGCGGGCCGATCCGTCCGCCCCCGTCGACGAGCGCGAGCTCGCCGAGGCGCGTACCGCCGTCGTCCTTCGCGCACGCGCTGCGCAGCGTGTCGGCGTTGTCGTCGGCGTCGATCTTGACCGCGCGACCGGCCTCGAACTCGATCCGGATCCCTTGCAGGATCGAGCCGTAGTACTCGAGCGGCAGCGTCGCGCTGACGTACCCATCGGCACGGTGAGGGTCCGGTGTCGTGAACGTCTCTTCGCTCGGGATGTTCGGGAAGTGGTGCAGCCCGTCGATCGTCTCGAAGCCTGCGGCCTGCCACCGCGACGACCGGAACAGGCCGACCGTGAGATCGGTACCCGGCCCGCGCAGGCGGATTGCGTCGAACCGACGCGCGGTGAGCTTCTCGGCGCCCTCGGCGATCGCCGCGAACCGGGCGTCCCACGCCGCAGCCGGATCGTCGGCATCGAGGCGGCAGACGTGCGCGATCGCATCCCAGAGCAGGCCGTACGCCTCGTTCGGGTCGGCATCGGGGTAGACGGCCCGCGCCCACGCCTCCGTCGGCGCCGGCGACACGCACCAGTTCGTGGTCCGGAGGCTGATGATCTCGCCGATGTCGGGCAGGTAGGGAAGCGCGTCCGTCCCGGAGCGGTCGCTCGGGACGCCCTCGAACACGTCGAGGGCCTGCGGGCCGCTGAGCGAGATCCTGGCCGCGTGCTCGTCGGAGAAGTACCGCAGCCGGGCCTCCATCCAGGGCGGGATGTAGCGGAGCGTCTCCGGATCGCCGTGCAGCAACCGCTGGCGCTTGACGACCTGGTCCCAGTAGAGGACGTCCACGAAGCTGGCGCCTCTCTGATACGCGGCCCGGGCGACCTCCCGCGTCAGATCCTCCTTGCCGATGTAACTCGAGACGCCGACGAGCTGGCCCGGCTGCACGTTCGCGCCGTAGCCGACGATCAGGTCGGCCAGCCTCCGCGTCAGCTGCGTGTAGTCGCGCATCGCGGGGGAGCGTAGACGACAATCCCCCACGTGCGACTCAATCGCTATCTCGCCCGGGCCGGTGTCGCGTCGCGTCGGGCGGCCGATGAGCTGATCAAGAGCGGTCGCGTCACCGTCAACGGACGTCGCGGCGAGCTCAACACGTTCGTCGCGTCGCGTGACGTGGTCGAGGTCGACGGTGAGCGCGTCGGCAAGCAGGAGCTCGCGCACGTCCTCCTGCACAAGCCGCTCGGGGTCGTGACCACCGCGAGCGACCCGGAGGGACGCCCGACCGTGGTCGATCTCGTCGGGCACGAGGCGCGCGTCGTCCCGGTCGGCCGGCTCGACATCGACACGAGCGGCGTTCTCCTGCTCACGAACGACGGTGACCTCGCCCACAGGCTCGCGCACCCGCGCTACGGGGTCGAGAAGACGTACGTCGTCGATGTCGAGGGTGACCTCGCGCCCGCGACCGTGAAGATGCTCGCGAACGGCGTCGAGCTGGAGGACGGCGTCACGGCCCCGGCGCAGGCCCGTCAACTCGGCCGGTCGCGGCTCGAGCTCGTGCTGCACGAGGGCCGCAACCGGCAGGTGCGCCGCATGTGCGAGGCGGTGGGGCATCGGGTCGTTCGGTTGCGGCGCACCGGCTACGCGGGCCTCGACGCCCGCGGTCTCGAGGTCGGAGCCTGGCGGCCGTTGAGCTCCGGCGAGGTGGCGCAGCTGCGGCACCTCGTTGGCCTCTAACCTGCGGGATATGGGGTTCCGCACGATCCGGTTCGACGAGCTCGCCTGGGAGACGCGTCCACATGCCGCCGATGAGGCAGCACGCCACGTCGCGGAGCTGAGCGACCTCGCAGGCTTCTCGCATACCCGGGCGAACGTCTGGCGCTACGAGCCCGGCGCCCGTGGGCGGCGACACAGGCATGTCTCCCAGGAGGAGACCTTCGTCGTCCTCGCGGGGACGTTGACGATGTACCTGGGTGACCCTGCCGAACGTCGGGATGTACCGGCCGGCGGCCTGATCCACGTCGATCCCGGAACGCCGTTGCAGACGGCGAACCACGGCGTCGACGAGCTCGTCGTGTACGCATACGGGTTTCCGCCCGAGAGCGAGCACGCCGAGCTGCTCGACCCCGTGGCGTAGCCGGCTGTCGACCGGCTTACGGGTGGAACCCGGGGGGAGAGACCGAAGTCCTCCCCAGCGGGAAGCGGCTCCCCCGCGCTGCTCTCACACCCGGACGAAACCCATCTTCTCGTACATCTGCTCGAGGGTCGGAGCCGACGCCGCGCGTGCCTTGCCCGCGCCCAGGCGCAACAGGCGCAAGAGCTCGGGCTCGTCTGCACGAAGCTCCGCATATCGCTCCTGCACGGGCGCGAGCAGCTCGACGACGGCCTCGCCGACGTCCTGCTTGAACTGACCGTAGCCACCGTCGCCGTAGTGGGCTTCGATCTCCTCCGGAGCGCGGTCCGAGGCGACGGAGAGGATGTCGATCAGGTTCGAGACGCCCGGCTTGTCGTCGGCGCGCCGTACGTCGCGCCCCGAGTCCGTCACGGCAGAGCGGAACTTCTTGCGGATCACGTCCGGCCCGTCGAGCATCCCGATCGTGCCCTGAGGCGTGCCGCCGGTGGTGGACATCTTCCGCGTTGGCTCCTGGAGGTCCATGATCCGCGCTCCGACCGTCGGGTAGACGCCACGCGGCACCGTGAACGTCTCGCCGAAGCGTGTGTTGAACCGCTCCGCGATGTCCCGTGAGAGCTCGAGGTGCTGCCGCTGGTCGTCGCCGATCGGGACGATGTCGGCCTGGTACAGCAGGATGTCCCCGGCCATCAGCACCGGGTAGGTGAACAGGCCGGCCGAGACGAAGTCGCGGCGATCGGACTTGTCCTTGAACTGCGTCATGCGGCCCAACTGGCCGTAGCTTGCGACCGCGGAGAGCAGCCATGCTGCCTCGGCGTGCGCGGTGACGTGACTCTGCGCGAAGATCGTCGAGCGCGCCGGGTCGAGCCCGGTCGCGACGAGCATCGCGTAGAGGTCGAGCGTGCGGCTGTGCAGGTCGGCCGGCTCGTAGTCGGTCGTGATCGAGTGGAGGTCGACGATGCAGAAGAACGCATCGCCCTCCTCCTGCGTTCTCGCGTACTGGCGGAAGCCGCCGATCAGGTTGCCGAGGTGTTTCTCGCCCGTCGGCTGGATGCCCGAGAAGATGCGCATTTCGAAGTCCTTTCGCTCTGAGGTGCGCCCGCGGACGCTACGGCGTCCGGTCGCACGGGGTCGTCTGGCCGGTGCGCGTCAAGGGCGCCAGAAGAGGATGAGACGATGGAGCGAAGACATGGCGGAGCATTTTAGCGCGGCGGGCCGTTCGGAGGCGCAACCGCGGTTCGAGAGGCATCTACACTGGGCGGGTGGCCGTCACCGACCCCACCTGGACGCCTGCCTCGTGGCATCGCTTTCCCGCGCTCCAGCAGCCGGAGTGGCCTGATCAGGACGCCCTCGCAGCTGTCCGTGACAGGCTCGCGCTCCTGCCGTCCCTCATCTTCGCAGGAGAGGCACGCGCACTCCGGCACCAGCTCGCCGAGGCAGCGCACGGTCGTGCCTTCCTGCTCCAGGCGGGCGATTGCGCGGAGTCGTTCCACGAGCTCTCCGTGATCGCGATCCGCGAGCGCCTCAAGCTCCTCCTCCAGATGTCGGCGGTCCTGACCTACGGAGCGACGTTGCCCGTGGTGAAGGTGGGGCGCATGGCGGGGCAGTTCGCGAAGCCACGCTCGGCGCTGACGGAGACGATCAACGGCGTCGAGCTCCCGTCGTTCCGCGGCCACGCCGTGCACTCCGACGAGCGGACGCCCGAGGCACGCACCCCCGACCCCGAGCGGCTCGTCCAGGCCTACTACCAGGCGGTCTCCTCGCTCAACCTTCTGCGTGCGTTCACGAAGGGCGGCTTCGCCGACCTGACGCAGGTGCACACCTGGAACCAGGAGTTCGTCGCGAGCTCGCTCGAGGGCCGGCGGTACGAGACGATCGCGAACGAGATCGGCCGGGCGCTGCGCTTCATGCAGGCGATCGGGATCGACCTCGGTGACGAGCGCTCGATTCACGAGGTGGACGTCTGGACGAGCCACGAGGCGCTGCTGCTCGACTACGAGGAGCCGCTCGTGCGCAAGGACTCGACGACCGGTGACTGGTACGCGTGCTCCGGACACTTCCTCTGGGTCGGCGAGCGCACCCGGCAACTCGACGGCGCGCACGTGGAGTTCGTCTCGGGCCTGCACAACCCGATCGGCGTCAAGGTCGGCCCGTCGATGCGACCCGACGAGCTCGTCGCGCTCGCGGAGAAACTCGACCCGGATCGCTCGCCCGGCAGGCTGACGCTGATCACGAGACTCGGAGCGAGCCGTGTCGAGGAGCTCTTGCCGCCACTCCTGCGCGCCGTGCAGGAAGCGGAGGTACCCGTCGTCTGGGTCTGCGATCCGATGCACGCCAACGGCTTCGTCACGGGCTCGGGCCACAAGACGCGCCGCCTGGACGACGTCCTGCGCGAGATCGAGGGGTTCTTCGCCGCCCATCGCGAGGTCGGCACGTGGCCGGGCGGAGTGCATCTCGAGATCACGGGTGAGAACGTGACGGAATGCCTCGGCGGCTCCGAAGCCGTGCTCGAGGAACAGCTCGACACCCGGTACGAAACGCTCTGCGACCCGCGCTTGAACGCCCGCCAGTCGCTCGACCTGGCGTTCCGGGTCGCCGAGCTGATGCGCGGGTAGTGACGATCGTGCTTCGCGCCATCACCGTCGTCGGGACGGGCCTTATCGGCGCGTCCGCCGCGCTTGCGGCGCGGCAGGCGGGCGCGACCGTCCGCGGCTGGGATCCCGATCCCGACGTGCTTCGCATCGCGAGCGAGCGCGAAGCCGTCGATCCTGCCCCCACGCTCGCGGACGCGGTCGCCGGGGCCGAGCTCGTCCTCGTTGCCGCACCCGTCGCGGAGTTGCCGCACGTCGTGCGCGAGGTGCTCGAGCTCGTCTCCCCCGAGTGCGTCGTCACCGATGTCGGCTCGACGAAGAGCGCGGTCTGCGCCGCTGCCGGAGGCGATCCCCGCTTCATCGGCGGCCACCCGATCTGCGGCGCCGAGACGCGCGGCCCGGACCGCGCGAACGCCGATCTCTTCGCGGGAGCCACCTGGTTCCTGACCCCGACTGCCGGAACCGGCCCTGAGCTCCTGCGCACCGTCCACGGGCTCGTGACCGCGCTCGGAGCCCGCCCGGTCGCGATCGATGCGGGCGCCCACGACCGGCTCGTCGCGGTGACGAGCCATCTCCCGCACGCGCTCGCGAACGTTCTCCTCAACCAGGCGGGCGCGGCCCGGGTCGACGGCCACGATCCGTTGCAGGCGGCGGGTGGATCGCTGCGCGACATGACGCGCATCGCCGGAGCGAACCCGCGGATCTGGGTCGACATCTTCCTCGACAACCGGGAAGCCGTCGTCGCGGCGCTCGGAGAGCACCGGCGCCGCATCGAGCAGCTCGAGGCAGCTTTGACCGCGGAAGACGGCGGTCAGCTCGCACGGTGGATCGCTGAAGCCGCCGTGAACCGGCGCCGCATGCTCGCGACCGCCTACGGCGACCCGGGAGCCCTGCAGCGCCTGCGCATCCACCTTCCGGACAGGCCCGGCGTCCTCGCCGGGATCTTCCAGGCACTCGGCGCCGAGCGGATCAACGTGGAGGACTTCGAGATGGAGCATCTCTCGACCGACCGGGGCGGCACGCTGACCGTGATCGTCGCGGGCGAGGACGAGGCCGAGCGCGCCTCGACCCTCCTCGAGGAGCAGGGCTACGGTGTCGTCCGCGCACCCGTGATCGAAGCATGAGGGTCGAGCCGCTGACGCGACTCGTCGGGCACATCGCCGTGCCGGGCGACAAGTCGATCTCGCATCGGGCGGTGCTGCTCGGCGCGCTCGGCGACGGGGAGACCCGCGTCAGTGGGTTCGGCAGGTCGGCGGATACGGAGGCGACGATCGAGGCGGTTCGTGCGCTCGGGGTGACCGTCTACGAGCACGACCAGGACACGCTGCGCATCTTCGGGAAGGGGCTGCGGGGGCTCGTCTCACCCGGGCGACCGATCGACTGCGCGAACGCGGGCACGCTCGTCCGGCTGTTGACGGGAATCCTCGCGGGCCAGAACGGGCAGCAGTTCGTGTTGACGGGTGACTCGTCCCTCCGCGCCCGCCCCATGAAGCGGGTCACCGAGCCTCTCGCACGCATGGGCGCCGTCCTCGAGACCGAGGACGGGCACCTGCCGCTCGGGATCGATGCGCGGCCCCTCCGCTCGGTCACCTACGAGCTGCCGGTCGCGAGCGCGCAGGTCAAGTCGGCGATCCTCCTCGCCGGGCTCTATGCAACGGGCGAGACCACGGTCGTCGAGCCGACGCCGACACGGGATCACACCGAGCTGATGCTCGAGGCAGCAGGCGTCACGATCACGCGGCGCGAGAAGAGCGTCACCGTTCACCCCGCCGAGCGACTCGAGCTGGACGAGATCGAGGTGCCCGGAGACTTCTCGTCGGCAGCGCCGTTCATCATTGCGGCGACGATGCTCCCGGGATCCGAGCTCCACATCCACGGCGTCAACCTCAACCCCCGCCGAACGGGGCTCCTGACGATCCTCGAGCGAATGGGCGCGCGTGTGACCGTCTACAACCGCCGCCGGATCGGCGGCGAGCCGGCCGGGGATCTCGATATCCGGTCGGCGGAGCTCGTTGCAACCACGGTGCTCGGCCCCGAGGTGCCGCTCGCGATCGACGAGCTGCCGCTCTTCGCGCTCGCGGCGTCGTGCGCGCACGGCAACAGTCGCGTGCGGGGCGCCGAGGAGCTGCGGGCGAAGGAGTCCGACCGCGTCGAGTCGACCGTCAATGCGCTTCGATCTCTCGGCCAGCACGTCACCGCGACCGAGGACGGTTTTCGGATTCGCGGCGTGCCCACCCGCCCCCGTGGTGGTCGCATCGAGAGCCGCGGCGACCACCGGATCGCGATGCTCGGCGCAATCGCCGCGCTCGACTCCCAGGACGGCGTCGAGATCGAAGATGCCGGCTGTGTGGCAGTAAGCTTCCCGGGCTTCTTCGAGCTTCTCGACTCACTCCGCAGGGAGGCGGCGGCATGATCGTTGCGATCGACGGGCCTGCCGGGGCCGGCAAGAGCTCGGTCGCCCGTGCGCTGTCGGCGCGGCTCGGGTTCCGGTACCTGGACACGGGCGCGATGTACCGCGCACTCACGTGGCTCGCGCTCCGTCAGGGGATTGCCCTCGACGACGAGACCTCCCTCGCCGAGCTCGCCCGCGGGAATCCGATCGAGTTCGACGACGCCGACGGCGTCACCATCGCCGGTCACGACGTGACGCGGAAGATCCGGGAGCCGGTGATCGACGCGTCGGTCCCGATCGTCGCGCGACACCCCGAGGTCCGTGAGGTGATGCGGGAGCGACAACGCGCCCTCGGCGAGCAGGGCGACTCCGTGATCGAGGGCCGCGACATCGGCGTCGTCGTCGCCCCGCATGCCGACCTGAAGATCTGGCTCGTGGCCGATCCGATGGTGCGTGCCGAACGTCGGCACGCCGAGCGCGACGGCAGCACCGTCGACCTGACTGCCGACGACATGCGCCGCCGCGACGAGCGAGACGCCGGCAACACCCACCGAGCCGACGACGCCGTCGAAGTCGATACGACGTTGCTCACCCTCGACGAGGTCATCGACCGGATCGAAGGCCTGCTGCGGGAGCGTGTCGGGTGAGCAACACGACGGACAAGGTCTGGGCCGTCGGCCGGCCCACGATCGGCGGCGCGGTGACCTTCGCCGGCCGGCTGAAGGTCTATGGCAAGGATCGTGTCCCGCTGACGGGTGGTCTCGTGATCGCGTGCAACCACTTCTCCTGGATCGATCCGCCCGCACTCGGCGCCGCCTGCCCACGCACGATCTACTACATGGCGAAGATCGAGGCCCATCGCGTGCCGGGCCTCGGCGCCCTGATACGTGCCTTCGGCACGTTCCCCGTTCGCCGCGGCGAGTCGGACCGGGACGCTGTGCGCACGATGCGAACGATCGTCAGCGAGGGTCACGCGCTCGGGCTCTTCGCCGAGGGAACGAGACAGGGGAGCGGTGTCCCCGGGGAGATCCAGCCGGGGGCGGCGATGGTCGCGCTGCAGGAGAACGTCCCGGTGATCCCGGTTGCGATTCACGGCTCCCAGGACTGGAAGCCTCGCAACCCGATCTCACTGGCGTGGGGCCAGCCGATCCTCTTCGAGGGATTGCCGAAGGGCGGCAAGGGGTACAAGGAGGCGTCCGGCATCTTGCAGGCGAAGATCCGGGAGCTGTTCGACTTCCTGGTCGAGATGCACGATCTCGGCCGACCCGAAGCGGTGCCGCCGTCATGAGCGAGAGCGACGGGCGCGACGTCGAGTCGGTCGACGAGGCCGAGCCCCCGCGCGAGATCTCGGGGACGGTCGCCATCGTCGGGTTCCCGAACGTGGGCAAGTCGACGCTGATCAACCGTCTCACGCAGAGTCGTGCGGCCGTCGTGCACGAGACTCCCGGGGTCACGCGCGACCGCAAGGAGCTGCTCTGCGAGTGGACGGGCACCTGGTTCCGCCTGATCGATACGGGCGGCGTCGACGAGGCCGACGGCGGGCCGTTCGGCAACAAGATCGCCGAGCAAGCGCTTGCGGCGATCGACGAGGCCGATCTCGTGCTGTTCGTCGTCGATGCGCGCGCGGGAATCACACCCGGGGACGAGGAGCTCGCGGTGATCCTCCGCAAGAAGAAGCGGCCCGTGATCGTGCTCGCGAACAAGATCGACGATCCGAAGCGCGATAGCGACTCTGCCGTCTTCTACAGCCTCGGGCTCGGCGACCCGTGGCCGCTCTCGGGCCTCCACGGCCACGGCACCGGCGACCTGCTCGACGAGATCGTCGCCCGGCTGCCCGGCGCGGGCGAGGTCGCGATCGGCACCGAGGCGATCCGGGTTGCGATTCTCGGGCGACCGAATGTCGGCAAGTCGTCACTTCTCAACAGGCTTGTCGGTCGTGAGCGCGTGATCGTCTCGGAGGTTCCCGGCACGACGCGTGATGCAATCGACACGGTGCTGCAGCGTGGTGAGACGACCTTCGTGCTCGTCGACACGGCCGGGCTGCGGCGCAGGCGTAAGCAGCGGCAGGGCATCGAGTACTACTCCGAGCTGCGCGCCCTCCAGGCGGCCGAGCGCGCGGATGTCGCCATGGTTCTCTTCGACGCATCGGAGGGGATCGTGGAGCAGGATCTGGCGGTCGCCGACATCGCGCGCAAGGCCGGCTGCTCGACGCTCGCGGTGCTCTCGAAATGGGACATCACCGATCTCGAGATCACGGAGGCGCAGGGCCACCTCGGCCGCCGGCTCCGGCAGCGGCCACCGGTGATCGCCGTCTCGGCGAAGTCGGGCCGCGGAATCGGTCGCCTCCTCGACAAGGTCGAGGAGCTGTTCGCGAAGCATTCCGGCAGGATCCCGACCGCCGAGCTCAACCGGGCACTCGACGAGCTGAAGGAGGCGCGGCCGGGGCCGCAGGGAGCGCGGGGGAGGCGGTTGAAGCTGATGTACGGCACGCAGGTCTCGACTCGCCCGCCGCGGTTTCGGGTCTTCGTCAACGCCCCGAGCCTCGTCACCCGCGACTACGGCTACTGGGTCGAGAACGAGCTTCGCAAGCGGTTCGACCTCGAGGGCGTCCCCGTCTCGATCGACTTCGTCAAGAGCGAGTAGTCGTGCGGGTGACCGTGATCGGAGGTGGCTCCTGGGGGACGGCGTTCTCGGTCGTCCTTCGTGACCGCGGCCACGAGGTGACGCTCGCCTGCCGTGACCCTGAGCAGGTCGAGCAGATCGCCGCGACGGGCCACAATCCGCGCTACCTGCCGCACGTCGATCTCGCCGGTGTCGCCGCCGTGACGATCGCCGACGCCCCCGTGGCCGAGGCGAACCTCGCCGTCGTCGCCGTCCCGAGCGCGGCGTTCGCCGAGACCGTCGCGGCTCTGCCGGGCCGGTGTCCGATCCTCAGCCTCACGAAGGGTCTCGATCCGGTCACGGGCAATCGCCTCTCGACACTCGTCGCCGACCGCCCCGTCGCGGTGCTGTCGGGCCCGAACATCGCGGAGGAGATCTCGCGCGGGCTTCCGGCGGCGGCTGTGATCGCAGGTGAGGACGAAGCGCTCGCCGTGCAGATCCAGCTCGCGATCAACTCGGCCACGTTCAGGGTCTACGTCAACGACGACATCGTCGGCGTCGAGCTGTGTGCCGCCGCGAAGAACGTGATCGCGCTCGCCGCCGGCGGCGCCGACGGGCTCGGGCTCGGCGACAACGCGAAGGCCGCTCTCGTTGCCCGGGGTCTCGCGGAGATGGGACGGTTCGCCGAGGCGAGCGGCGCCCGCCCCGAGACGTTCGCAGGGCTCGCCGGGATGGGCGACCTCATCGTGACGTGCTGGGCCGCATCGGGCCGTAACCGTCGCGCGGGGGAGCTGATCGCGCGCGGGGCGACGCCGCAGGAAGCCACGACGGAGATAGGGATGGTCGTCGAGGGGCTGACGACGGCGCCCGTGCTCCGTGAGCTGTCGCATCGGCTCGGCGTCGAGATGCCGATCACCGAGGGAGTCTGCACGGTGCTCGACGGCGTTCCTCTCGGCGATCTCGTCGCGACGCTGATGGGCCGCGAGCCGACGTCGGAGTGATCCGCCGGGCAGTTCCGGTTTGGCTAGGCTTGCGCCGATGAGTGTTCGCTCGTTCAGCTTCAGCTCGGAGTCCGTCACCGAGGGGCATCCGGACAAGATCGCTGACCAGGTCTCCGACGCCGTCCTGGACGCCGTGCTCACCGACGACCCGCACGGCCGGGTCGCCTGCGAGACGCTCATCACCACGGGGCTCGTCGTGGTCGCGGGCGAGATCACGACGACGACGTACGTCGACATCCCCCGCATCGTCCGCAAGACCGTTGCCGACATCGGCTACACCCGCGCGAAGTACGGCTTCGACGCAGAGACGTGCGGGGTGATCGTCGCGCTCGACGAGCAGTCGCCGGACATCGCGCAGGGCGTCGACGAGTCGTTCGAGACGCAACACGGCGATCTCGACCCGATCGAGCGGATCGGCGCCGGAGACCAGGGCATGATGTTCGGCTACGCGTCGAACGAGACCGACGAGCTGATGCCGCTGCCGATCCAGCTCGCGCATCGCATCACGCATCGGCTCTCCGAGGTCCGCAAGGCGGACGTGCTGCCCTACCTGCGTCCCGACGGCAAGGCACAGGTGACCATCCGGTACGAGGTCGACGAGCACGGCCATCAGCGGCCCGTCGAGATCGAGCGCGTGCTCGTCTCCACCCAGCATCGGGACGGCCTCGACGCGGAGACGCTCATCAAGCCCGACCTGATCGACCATGTCCTTCGGCCGATCCTGCCCCATGACCTCTACGACGAGCATCGCTTCGAGGAGCGAGACTTCGTCTACGTCAACCCGACGGGGAAATTCGTGATCGGTGGGCCGATGGGGGACACGGGCCTGACCGGGCGCAAGATCATCGTCGACACCTACGGCGGCGCAGCGCCGCACGGCGGCGGTGCCTTCTCGGGCAAGGATCCGACCAAGGTCGACCGGTCGGCCGCCTATGCCGCTCGTTACGTCGCCAAGAACGTCGTCGCCGCGGGGCTCGCCGATCGCTGCCAGATCCAGGTTGCGTACGCGATCGGCGTCGCCCGTCCGCTGAGCATCCTGATCGACTGCTTCGGCACGAACGTCGTCTCGCTGGAGACGATCGAGAGCCTCGTCCACGAGCACTTCGACCTCCGGCCCGGTGCGATCATGCGCGACCTCGACCTCCGGCGGCCGATCTACCGGAAGACAGCCGCCTACGGTCACTTCGGTCGTGAGGATGCAGGCTTCACGTGGGAGCGGACGGACAAGGCCGAGACCCTGCGCGCGGCCGCCGGCCTCGCGGCACCCGCCGAAGTCTGAGGTTCGGGCCTCAGGCAGCCGGTCGCACGTAGAGCCCCTGCGCGGACTTCTCGTCGATCGTGCGTGACCTGCCGTCGAGCACGACGAGGAGTGGCCCGTCGCCGGCGGGCTCCTGCAGCGCGACCGCCGCTCCTGGTGCGAACCCGTTGTCGTAGAACCAGTCGAGAAGATCACCGTCGTGCTCGGCGAGGCGCACGATCTCGGCCTCGTCGCCTGCGGGGAGCTCGGCCAGCGACACGAGCAGCGCGTTCTCGGCCTGCTCGACCTCCGTCTCGATCGGCCAGCCGTGCGGGCAGCGGTCGGGATAGCCGAGGCGCTCATTGATCCGCTCGACCATGTCGTCCGAGAACGTGTCGCCGAGCTCGTCGGCATGCACGTGGGACTCGGCTGCGGTGTAGCCCATGAAGTCGGTCAGAAACCGCTCGATCAGGCGGTGCTTGCGAACGACGCGCTCTGCCCGCTCGACGCCGCTCGGCGTCAGGATCGCTTCCTTCTGCTCGCCTCGCTCGACGAGGCCGTCGGCCTCGAGCCGCTTCAGCATCTCGCCCGCGGACGCGCGGGAGACGCCCAGCATCTCCGCGATCCGCGACGCTATCGCGTTCGAGGCCGTCGCGGGCCGATACTCGCCGATCGGGAAGGCGAGAAAGTAGATCGTCTCGAGGTACTCGTCGACCGAATGCCCGTGCCCGTGCGCCATGGAGCCACTCTAGTTGACAGTGCCGCTCTCCGGCCTGCGGTCGGCCGAGACGAGGTAGAGAACGGGCGCCGAGAGGGCGATCAGCAGCAGCGCCGGCACGGACGCGCGGGAGTAGGCGCCGATCTGGGTCAGCTTCCAGACCTCCGTTGCGAGCGTCTCGAACCCGATCGGGCGCAGCAGGAGCGTGGCGGGGAGCTCCTTCATCGTGGCGAGGAAGACGAGCGCGGCGCCCGCCAGGACTCCCGAACGGGCGAGCGGCGCCGTCACGAGCGCCAGCGTCGCCAGTGGGCCACGACCGAGCCCTCGCGCAGCCTCCTCGACCCTGGGGCTCACCCGCCCGATCGCTGACTCGACTCCCGTGAGCGCCAGCGGGAAGAAGCGGACGACGTACGCGAAGACGAGCAACGCGAGTGTCTGGTAGAGCGGCGACGCGTACCGCGCCGCGAAGAAGACGAGCGAGAGCGCGATCACGATCCCCGGCAAGGCGTTGCCCGCGAACGACAGCCGCTCCAGCAGCCGCGAACGTCGCGACGGGTAGCGAAGCGCGAGGAGTGCCACGGGAAGCGCCGCCGCGACGGCGCAGGCCGCAGCTCCGCCCGAGACGCCGACGGAGTCGAATGCCGCGCGCCAGGAGATCTCGAGCGCACGCTCGTTGACGAGCGCTCGCTGGAACCAGTATCCGAGCACGAAGGCCGGGAGCAGCAGGAACACGGTCACGACGAGGCCGCACCAGGCGAGCGCCGGTATCCGCCAGTGGCCGAGCGGGATCGGCTTCGCCCGTCGAGCTGCGCCGGGGTTCGTGCGGTACAGCGTGCCGCGCGTCCGCACGCGGGCCTCGAGCCAGAGCGCAACCGCGGTGAGGCCGACGAGGACGAGCGCGAGCACGGCCGCAGGTGTGCGATCGAACAGGCTGCGGTACTGGAGGTAGATGGCCCGGGTGAGGGCGTCGTAGCGCATCAGCGAGACGACGCCGAAGTCGGAGAGCGTGTAGAGCGCGACGAGGAGCGAGCCGAGCGAGATCGCCGGCCGGACGGACGGCAGCGTGATCCGGAAGAGAACTCTGGCCCGCGAGGCGCCGAGGCTGCGAGCGGCCTCCTCGGGGCCGGGATCGAGGTCACGGAGCGCCGCCTGCGTGAGCAGGAACACGTAGGGGTAGGTGGAGAGCGTCAGCGCGACCAGAGCGCCCCAGTACCCGGTCGGGTCGGGGAGGCGCTCGACTCCCAGCGTCTGTTGCAGCAGGCCTTTCTCGCCGAAGAACCCGAGCAGGCAGAGGGCGGCGACGTAGCTCGGGATGACGAGTGGCAGCGCCGCGGCGGTCGCCCAGATGCGGCGCCCCGGCAGGTCGGTCCGGACGACGAGCAGCGCGAACGGAACGGCGACGAGGATTGTCGCTGTCACGACGCCGACGACGAGCAGTACGGTGCGGAGGACGAGCCGCAGCGTCTGTGGATCCCACAGGAGATCGAGAGCGCGTCCACCGCCGCTCGCCACCCGGATGACCAGGTAGGCGAGCGGCAACAGGAGCAGGACGACGACGATGCTCGCCGTGACGACGAGCAGGAGCGGGGGGCGGCGGCCCCCCGCTCGACGGCTCATGACAGGTAGCCGGTTTCGCGCAGCATCTCGAGCGTCGACTCGAGTTCCGCTCCGAACGTGCTCAGATCGACGTTCGGCCCATCCAGCGTGTCGATCGGCGGGAGCCCTTCCTTGGCCGGGATGCCGGCGACGAGCGGGTACTCGGCCTCCTCGGCCGAGTCGGTGTAGAACGCCTGCCCCTCGTCCGACACGAGGTAGTCCACGAACTGGCCGGCCGCCTCGCTGTTGCCCGCGCCGGCGAGAACACCGACGCCCGCAACGCTTACGAGCGCCCCCGGGTCGCCGGCGGCGAGGAAGTGGTTCGCGATCGGCGCGTCGGGCTGCTCCTGCTTCACCAGGTAGAGGTAGTAGTGGTTGACGAGCCCGAGGTCGATCTCGCCGCTCGCGAGCGCCTCCACGATGGGCGTGTTCTTCTCGTACGTCTTCGGGTCGTTCTCCTGCAGGTCAAGGAGCCACTTCCTCGTCTTCTCGTCACCGACGGAGAGCCGCATCGCGGTCACGAACGCCTGGAACGACGCGTTGGTCGGCGCGATCCCGATCTTGCCCTTCCAGGCCGGGTCGGTGAGGTCGAACACGGAGTCGGCGACCTCGTCCTCGGTGAGGGCGTTCGTGTTGTATGCGAGGACGCGTGCGCGTCCGGACGTGCCGATCCAGTGACCGCCTTCGTCACGGAATCGCTCGGGGACGCGGTCGAGCGTCTCCTGTGGGAGCGGCGCCAGTTCGGCTGCGACGGCCCCGAGAGACCCCGGATCCTGGGAGAAGAACACGTCGGCCGGCGAGTTGTCCCCTTCCTCGGCGATCGTGGCCGCCAGCTCGGCGCTTTCGCCGTAGCGCACCTCGACGTCGATCCCCGTCTTCTCGGCGAACGCGTCAATGAGGGGCTGGACGAGCTCCTCCTCGCGGCCGGAGTAGATCGTGAGCTTGTCGTTCGACGAGCCACCACCGCAACCCGCGAGCGCGAGCGCGGCGACGAGCGTGGACAGAGCCACGAGAATCCTCATGCGTATCTCCCAGGGTCAAAGCCGACAATTGGCGTAAGGGTCACCTTACAGAATCATGTAAGGCACGCCTTACATGATTCTGTCAGTGAAAGACGGGGGCCTTGGCGTTGTGCACCCTGATCGAGACCCTGGAGCCGAGCGGGACGACTTCCGTTGAGGGGCGCTGTGACACGAGCTCGACGCCGTCGAGCAGGACGCGGTAGAAGACGTCGTGGCCCCGGAACTCCCGCGCGACGACCTCCGCCGCGCCAGAAGGGTCGGGGGCGAGCTCGAGCAGCTCGGGACGCACGAGCACCTCGACGAGCGATGCGCCGGAGGCGCCGTTGGCCGGGAACGATCCGAGCGAGGTGCTGACGAGGCCGCCGGAGACGGTTCCAGGCACGAAGTTCGCCGCACCGACGAACTCGGCCGCCCAGCGGGAGGCGGGCGCCTGGTACAGCTCCTCGGGCGTTCCTTCCTGGACGATCGTGCCGTCGCGCATGAGCGCGATCCGGTCGGAGAGCGAGAACGCCTCCTCCCGATCGTGCGTGACGAGCACGACGGTGACGCCGAGCGGGCGCAGGACAGCCGCGACCTCCTCGCGCAACTCACCGCGGAGGTGCGGGTCGACGTTCGACCACGGCTCGTCGAGCAGGATCACGTCCGGGGCGGGTGCGAGCGCCCGGGCGAGCGCGACGCGCTGTTGCTGGCCGCCGGACAGCTCGTGGGGATACCGGTCGCCCAGGCCGCAGAGGTCGACCAGCGCGAGCAGCATCGGAGCGCGTGCTGCGCGATCCCTGCGCGGGATCCCGAAGGCGACGTTCTCCGTGACCGTCAGGTGCGGGAAGAGGGCGTAGTCCTGAAAGACCATCCCCACGCGCCGACGCTCGGGGGGAACCCACGTCCCGTCGCCCGCAACCGGGCATCCTGCGACGGAAACGCTGCCGCTGTCGGGTGTCTCGAAGCCCGCGATCAGCCGCAGAAGGGTTGTCTTGCCACAGCCGGACGGGCCGAGCAGCGCCACGACCTCGCCGCGTTCGACGCAGAGAGAGGTCGCGGTGACGGCCTCGACGTCCCCGAACGAGCGTCCGACGTCCGTGAGCGCGATCATCGAGCAGTCCATGTAAGGAGAACCTTACACGTCACGGGAAACGAGTGCGAGGCCGGCAAGCCCCACTAGGCTCGGGGCGTGCGCCTCGGCTCCGTCTATCCGCTCGTCTCGTCCCGCGCGGTGGCGCGTGCCTTCACCTACGAGATCTCCGACGACGTCGGCAAGGGCTCGATCGTGCAGGTCCGACTCGGGCGCAGCACGACGCGGGGTGTGGTCGTGGCGGTCGATGTCGAGGCGCCGGCGGGGATCACACTCGCGGCGGCCGGGAAGGTGCTCGGTGAGGTCCCGCCCGCCCTCGTCGACCTCGCACTCTGGGTCGCCGACTACTACGGCACGACGCCGGCGCGAGCGCTCGAGCTCGTCGCGCCGGTGCGCCGAGCACCACGCGGGGAGCGACCCTCCCCGGTCGAGCGCGAATCTCTTCCGGGTGAGCCGAGCCCGGCCGAGCTGACCGCCGAGCAGGATGCGGCTGTCGCCCGCATCGTCACCGGGCTCGACAGGGCCACGGGAGCGCACCTGTTGCTCGTCGGCCCGACCGGGAGCGGCAAGACCGAGGTGTACCTGCAGGCCTGCGAGGTCGCTCTCGAGCGGGGACTCGGCACCATCGTCCTCGTCCCCGAGATCGCGCTCGCACCGCAGACCGTGGGGCGCTTTCGAGAGCGTTTCGGCGACACCGTTGCGATCCTGCATTCGGCCCTCGGGCAGGCGGAGCGTCGTGACGAGCGCGACCGGATCGCACGAGGGGAGGCGCGCGTCGTCGTCGGTGCGCGCTCTGCGATCTTCGCACCGATGCGCGACCTCGGGCTCGTGATCGTCGACGAGGAGCACGACTCCTCGTACAAGCAGGAGTCCGACCCTCGGTACGACGCGCGGACCGTCGCCGCGAAGCGCGCCGCCCTCGAGGGCGCCGTTGCCGTGTACGGCAGTGCCACGCCTCGCCCGGAGAGCTTCGCCCTGCTCGAGCGGGTTGAGCTCTCGGCCCGGATCGGGGCGCCGATGCCACGCGTGCGGATCGTGGATCTCCGCCGCGAGAGCGGCTTTCCCCTGTCGGCGCCGCTGCTCCGAGAGCTCGGCGGTATCGCCGAGCGCGGCGGCAAGGCGATCCTGCTCCTCAACCGGCGCGGGGTGACCCCTGCCATCCACTGTCGCGCCTGCGGGCTCTCACGGCGGTGCGGGAACTGCGACGTCGCCCTGACCCTCCACCGCGACGAGAGCCTGCACTGCCATCACTGCGGTCACCGCGAACCGGTTCCGGAGTCGTGCCCGGCCTGTGGCTCCGTCGAGCTCGCGCACATCGGGGCCGGCACGCAGCGACTCGAGCGAGAGCTCGAGCGCAACATCCCCGAGCTCGAGCGGCTCCGGCTCGATGCCGACACGGCCGCACGACCCGGCGCGCTACGCGAGACGCTCGAGCGTTTTCGGGCGGCGGACAGGGTCGTCCTCGTCGGCACGCAGATGGTCGCCAAGGGGCATCACTTCCCCGGTGTCGACCTCGCCGCCGTCGTCGATGCGGACACGGGGCTCTCGATGCCGGACTTCCGGGCCGAGGAGAAGACGTTCCAGCTCGTGACCCAGCTCGCGGGCCGGAGCGGTCGCGATGCCCCGGGGCTCGTGCTCGTGCAGACGTTCCAGCCCGACGCGATGCCGTTCCAGTTCGCCCAGCGGCATGACGTCGTCGGCTTCCTCGCCGAGGAGCTCGAGCGGCGGACGGCGCTCGGTTACCCGCCGGTCAGTCACCTGATCTCGGTCGTCGCGTCGGGGCCCGACGCGATCGGTGTCGCGGACGTGCTGCGCGAGGTCAAGACGGGGCTCGAGGGTGTCGAGGGGACGGTGCTCGGCCCGGCGCCGCTTCTGCGGCTCCGTGGCCGCTATCGGGCGCAGCTCGTGGCCAAAACCGTCGAGCCGAGGGCGTTCGCGCGCCGCGCCGCGGCGCTACTCGTCCTCGCGAGCCCCGAGCTGCGCAGGCGTGGCCTGACGGCGGTCGTCGACGTCGACCCGCAGTCGCTGTAGGGGCGAGACCTGTCCGGCGCACGAGGCCGCGGCATCGGCCTGCGCGCCGCGGCTAGACTCGCCCGCATGGCCGACCACGACCACGAGGACGACCACGATCACGACGAGCTCGAGGACGAGGTCGACGACGAGCTGGAAGCGCGGATCGAGGCCGAGGCTCGTGCCCGCCGTCAGCTCGCGCTGTCTCAGATCCGCCAGTACGGCGATCCGGTCCTTCGCATGCGTGCGAACGAGGTGGAGAGGTTCGACGAGGAGCTCGCGATGCTGACGGAGCGGATGCTCGTGCTCATGCGCGACGCCGACGGTGTCGGCCTCGCGGCCACCCAGGTGGGGATCCTGCGCCGCATGTTCGTCTTCCACAACGAGGGCGACGACGTGGTCGTCGTCAATCCGGTGCTCGTGCCGACCGGCGACGGGGTCGAGGTCGACAGCGAGGGCTGTCTCTCGCTTGGTCCGGTGCGCGTGCCCGTCGAGCGGCCGGTAGCGGTGACGATCGACGCCGTGGGTGTGGACGGCGCGCCGTTTCGCCTCGAGCTCGAGGGTCTTCCCGCCCGCGTCGCGCAGCACGAGTTCGACCATCTCGACGGCAGGCTGATCATCGACCGCACGGATCCGGAGTCGCGGCGCGAGGCGATGGCGCAGCTGCGGCCGAGGCTCGTCCTCTCGAGGTAGAGACCGGTTGGCCCGGATCGCCGTCGCGGCGACGGCGCCGTTCGGAGCCGATGTGCTGGAGCGGCTCGCCGCCCGGCACGAGATCTCGGTGCTCCTGACGCGGCCCGACGCGCCGCAGGGACGCGGGCGCCGCATCGCATCGCCCCCGGCGAAGATCGTCGCAGAGCGGCTCGGGATACCCGTCCTGCAGCCGGAGCGCCCCACGGCCGGCGACGAGCTCGGTGCCCCGAGCGTGATCGTCTGCGCGTACGGCCTCCTGATCCCCGAGGAGATGCTGAGCGCGCGGGCCTACCTCAACGTCCACCCGTCGCTGCTCCCTCGTTGGCGGGGTGCAGCGCCGGTCGAGCGGGCGATCCTCGCCGGAGACCGCGAGACAGGGGTGACGATCCATGAGACCGTGAAGGAGCTCGACGCCGGACCGATCGCCGCACAGCGGTCGTTCCCGATTGCGGTGGACGACGACGCAGGAGTGGTCTTCGCGCAGGCTGCGCGCATCGCCGTCGAGCTTCTCGACGAGGTTCTCGCGGCCGACACCCCGGTCTTCGTTCCTCAGGCGACGGAGGGCGTCACGTACGCCGAGAAGATCACCCCAGCCGATCGCGTGCTCGACCCGGACCTCCCGGCGGTCGAGCTCGTGCGCCGGGTTCGGGCGCTCTCTCCCCACATCGGCGCCCGCGCCGAGCTCCACGGCAGGCCGTTGACGGTCTGGCAGGCGAGGGTTGGCCCGGGCGGCGCATTCGAGCCCGTCGAGGTGCAACCGGACGGGGGCAAGCGGATGGATGCAGCCGCCTGGTTGCGCGGACTGCGATGAAGGCAGCGGTGATCTCTCCCGCGCGGTCGGCGGCGTTCGACGTGATTCGGCGCGTTTTCGAGCACGAGGCATACGCCGATCGGGCCCTGCGGACGGCGGCGGCGGGTCTCGACGAACGCGATCGCTCGCTTGCGCGGCAGCTCGCGTACGGCACCGTCCAGCGAGCACGGACGCTCGACTACGTGATCGAGAAGGTCGGGCGGCGTCCTGTCAGGAAGCTCGACGAGCCGGTCCGGGCGGCGTTGCGACTCGGGGCCTTCCAGCTCGCCTTCCTCGACGGCGTCCCCCGATACGCGGCCGTCAACGAGTCCGTCGAGCTCGTGCGCCGGGCACGGCTCGAGCGCGCCGTTCCGTTCGCGAACGCGGTTCTTCGGCGTCTCGCGGACGACGCCAGGGCGTGCATCGAGGCTCTTCCCGAGACGACCCCCGAAGAGGCGGGGCTGCGTCACTCCTATCCGGACTGGATCGCCGAGATATGGTGGCGGGATCTCGGCCCCGACGGCGCCCTCGCCCTCATGCGGGCGCAGAACGAGGCACCACAGTCCGTCGTCCGTCTCGTGCGCGGCGAGATCGAGGGCCGGCCCGATTCCGACGTTCCCGGCGCCTGGCATGTCGACCGGATGGACGAGCGCCTGATCGAGGAAGGCCGTGTGTGGCCCCAGAGCGTGGGATCGCAGCTCGCCGGGCTCTGCGTCGGCTCGAATGACGGCGATCGCGTTCTCGACCTCTGCGCGGCCCCTGGTGGCAAGACGACGATGCTCGCCGGCGACGTGGTCGCGGTCGAGCTCAATGCGTCGAGGGCCAGGGAGCTGGAGGAGAACGTCAGGCGGCTCGGGGCGACGAACGTCCTCGTCGTGTGCGCCGACGGTCGCGACCTGCCGGACGAGCTGACCGGCTTCGATCACGCACTCGTGGACGCGCCCTGCTCCGGGCTCGGTGTCCTTGCCGCCCGCCCCGATCTCCGCTGGCGCTCGCACCCGCTCCCCGAGCTCCAGCTCGAGCTGCTGCGCGCTGCCGCGGCCCGCGTCCGCCCGGGCGGCACCGTGGTCTACTCCGTGTGCACGGTCAATCGCGACGAGGCGGAGGCCGTCGTCGACGCGGCCGGGCTCGAGATCGACACGTCGCTCGCTGCGATGTGGCCGCAGTTCTGTCACCCGGCCCGCCCCGAGTTCCTCCAGACGCTGCCGCACATCCACGCGACGAGCGGTTTCTTCATCGCCCGTCTCCGCGTCTCGTGAGCCTCGACCTCGTGCCGCGTGGTCACGAGATCGGTCGTTGAGCCGCCGGACGAGCGTCTGCAGTCGTAGGATCGTGGCATGGGATGGGACACGTGGCTGCGAGGGCCGAGCGAGGTGGCGCCGTCGTTGTACGCCGCCGACTTCACGCGACTGGGCGAGCAGATCGGGGCGCTGCTCGACGCGGGCTGCCGGATCTTCCACTTCGACGTCGGGGACGGCCATTTCATCCCGCCGGTCACGATCGGGCCGGTCGTCCTACGAGCGATCGCGCCGCTGGTCCACGACGCGGGCGGGGTGATCGACTGCCACCTGATGGTCGCCGATCCGGCCCATCACTTCCCCGAGTTCGCCGAGTCGGGTGCCGATTCGGTCACGTTCCACGTCGAGGCGACGCCCGACCCTCGCGGGGTCGGCGCCGCAGCCCGCGCGCTCGGGCTCGCCGTCGGGCTTGCGTTCAATCCGGCCACGGACGTCGTCGACGCGGTCGCGGCCGCGACCGCCGCGGAGGCAGAGCTCGTTCTCTGCATGAGCATCGTGCCCGGCTACTCCGGCCAGCCGTTCCTGCCGGATGCGTACGGACGCATCGAGGAGCTGGCGACGCTCGTCGAGACACCCATCCAGGTCGACGGCGGGGTCGGCGAGGACAACGTTGCCCTGGTCCGCGCGGCCGGTGCGAGCGTTTTCGTCGCCGGCAATGCCGTGTTCGCGGATCCGGACCCCGCGGCGGCCTATCGGCGCATCGCTGCAGCAGCCCGATGAGCCTCGATCGTGCGCTCGAGCTCGTCGCCGCCGCGGGCTCCGTCGCCTACCCGAACCCGACGGTCGGTGCTGTGGTCGTTGCCGGCGGCGCGATCGTGGGGGAGGGGGTCACCGAGGCCCACGGCGGCCGGCACGGCGAGATCGTGGCGCTTGCCGCCGCCGGTGACGCCGCCCGCGGGGCGACCCTCCACGTGACGATGGAACCCTGCGCGCATCACGGCAAGACGCCACCGTGCGTCGACGCAATCGTCGCAGCCGGGATCGTGCGCGTCGTCGCGGGGTGCCTGGACCCGAACCCCGAGGCCGCCGGTGGGCTCGACCGTCTCCGCCGCGCCGGCGTCGAGGTCGAGCTGGACGATCGGATCGAGGCACGGCGCCAGAACGAGGCCTGGCGCACGTGGAAGGCACTCGGACGACCGTTCGTCACGTACAAGGTCGCGATCACGCTCGACGGGCGCGTCACCGTTCCCGGCGCACGGTGGATCAGCGGGGAGGATTCCCGGCGTCGCGTGCACGAGCTGCGCGCTGCGTCGGACGCGGTGGCCGTCGGGATGGGAACGGTACACGCAGACGCGCCACGTCTCGATCCACGTGACGTGCCGGTCGTGCGGCAACCCCGGCGACTCGCCTTCGGCCGCGGGCCGCTCCCGGACGGCTCCGAGCTCGAGCTCCGCTCGGGGGAGCTCGTCGACGAGCTCGAGGCTCTTGCCTCCGAGGGCGTTCAATCGCTGCTCCTCGAGGGTGGGCCGACGCTGGCCACGTCGTTCCTGGAAGCGGACCTCGTCGACAAGCTGCTCGTCTTCGTCGCGCCGACGATCGCCGGCGCAGGCCCCCGCTTCCTCGACGAGCTCTCGGGCGTGGTAGCGCTCACACATCTCTCGGCGGCGCCGGCAGGAGAGGACGTCGTCCTCGAGGCGTACGTGCATGCGCCCTGAATCCCGGCCGCTGTAGCCTTCGCGCATGTTCACGGGAATCGTCCGCGAGGTGGCGACCATCGCCGTCGTCGGTGGGGGCGACCACGGCATCGTGCTCGAGATCGACGCGCCTCTCACGGCGCCGGGGATCGACGTCGGCGGCTCGGTTGCGATCAACGGCGTTTGCCTGACGGCCGAGCGCGTCGACGGCATCCGCCTGACCTTTCACGCGGTGCCCGAGACGGTCTCGCGCACGACGCTCGGGACGCTCGAGCGGGGATCGGCGGTGAACCTCGAGCCCGCCCTGCGGGCAGGGGACTCGATGGGCGGGCATATCGTCCAGGGCCATGTCGACGGAATCGGCACCGTACGGTCCGTCGATCGCGAGGGGGAGGGCCTGCGGGTCGTCATCGAAGCCATCCCCGAGACGCTGCGTTACTGCGTCGAGAAGGGCTCGATCACCGTCGAGGGCGTCTCGTTGACGGTTGCGGATCTTCAGGACGACGCCTTGGGGATAGCGCTGATCCCGCACACGGTCGTGGCGACGACGCTTTCCGCCGTCGTACCCGGGCAGCGCGTCAACCTCGAGGTCGACGTCCTCGCGAAGTACGTCGAGCGACTCCTCCCGCCGCTCCCGTAGGACACCGGAGCGAACGCCTCGGAGGGGTACGATGACCGCATGAGCACCGAGGCGCACAGGACCGTGTTCGCATCCATCGAGGAGGCGATCGAGGAGATTCGCTCCGGCCGTTTCGTCGTCGTCGTCGACGACGAGGACCGTGAGAACGAGGGCGACCTCACGATTGCCGCCCAGTTCGTCACCCCCGAGGCCGTCAACTTCATGGCGACCCACGCTCGCGGCCTGATCTGCCTCTGTCTCACGGCAGAGCGGTGTGAGGAGCTGGGGCTGCGCCAGATGACAGACCAGAACGAGACGCCGTTCGGGACGGCGTTCACGGTCTCGATCGAGGCGCGCGAGGGCGTCTCCACCGGCATCTCGGCGCACGACCGCGCCCACACGATTCAGGTCGCGATCGATCCGACGTCGACGGCCCATGACCTCGTTCAGCCTGGTCATGTCTTCCCGCTGCGTGCGCGGACGGGCGGCGTCCTCCAGCGGTCGGGCCAGACCGAGGCAGCGGTCGACCTCGCGCGCCTTGCCGGCCTGTTCTCGGCCGGTGTCGTCTGCGAGATCATGAACGAGGACGGCAGCATGGCACGTGTCCCGGACCTGATCGGCTACTGCGAGCAGCACGGTCTCAAGATGGTCTCCGTCGCCGCTCTGATCGAGTACCGCCGACAGACCGAGAAGCTCGTCGAACGTGTCGCCTCGGTCAGGCTTCCGACCGCGCACGGCGTCTTCCAGGCCGTCGCCTACGAGGAGGTGCTGACGGGCAAGCATCACGTGGCGCTCGTCAAGGGTGACGTCGACGGCGCGGAGGATGTGCTGGTGCGCGTCCACTCGGAGTGCCTCACCGGCGACGTCTTCCACTCCCAGCGCTGCGATTGCGGAGAGCAACTCGAACGCGCCCTGCGGATCATCGAGGCCGAGGGGATGGGCGTCCTGCTCTACCTCGCGCAGGAGGGCCGTGGGATCGGGCTCCTCAACAAGCTGAGGGCGTACGAGCTGCAGGAGCAGGGGCTCGACACGGTCGAGGCGAACCTGCGGCTGGGCTTCGCGGTCGATGCCCGTGAGTACGGCATCGGCTCACAGATCCTCGCCGACCTCGGGCTCAGCACGATTCGCGTGCTCACGAACAACCCGCGGAAGATCAGCGGCATCTCCGGGTTCGGGTTGTCGGTCGTCTCTCAGGAGCCGATCGAGGTCGAGCCGAATGCCGAGAACCGCGACTACCTCGACTCCAAGCGCGACAAGCTCGGGCACACGATCGGCGGCGCCGATCACGACCCGCGGGAGCAGTTCGGCTCGGAGACCTCCTGAACGATCGTTAGGGTGGGGCACGGATGAGCGACCGATACGAGACACCCCGCTGGGACGATGAGCCTGAAGAGCTCGTCGTCGGGGACGACCCCGCAGGTGATCGGCCCGGCGACGCCGGCGAGGCGGTCGGTGAGGCCGATCTCGAAGCATCGAGCGAGAACGTCCTGGACGGCTGGCCCGCAGCCGGGTCGACGACGATCGAAGCCGACGCGGACGATGAGCCCTCGGTTGACGCAGACGATGGGCCCTCAGCCGACGTTCCCTCAGCCGACGTTCCCTCAGCCGACGTTCCCTCAGCCGAGATTCCCTCAGCCGACGAGCCCGTGGTCGCCGAGGACGCTGCCCTTTCGGAGGGGGAGCAAGGCGTTCAGCAGTCGTCTCCCGCTAGCGGGGAGAACGGCTCGGTCGTTCTCTCCGACCACGTCTCGACGTCGATGGAGCACGCGCCCGGCGACCTGACCGTGCCACCTGGTTACGCAGTGCTCGAAGGTGAGCCGCACGGCGAGAACCGCCGCGTCGGCATCGTCGTCGCGCGATTCAACGGCGACGTGACGACGGCCATGCTCGAGTCCGCTCTGGCCGAGCTCGAGGTACGTGGGGTGACTCGCGATTCCGTCACGGTGATGCCCGTCCCAGGCGCCTTCGAGTTACCGCTCGCCGCCATGGCACTCGCGAAGACACGCCGGTTCAGCTGTGTCGTCGCCCTCGGTTGTGTGATCCGCGGCGACACGCCGCACTTCGACTACGTCTCGAGCGAGGCCGCGAGCGGCCTGCAGCTGGCCGCGATCGAGACGGGTGTTCCCGTCGCGTTCGGCGTGCTCACGCTCGACCGGGCCGACCAGGCGGAGAGCCGTTACGAGAAAGGCGCAGAGGCTGTTCGCACGGGCCTCGAAATGGCGGACGTATTCGCCAACCTGCGCGCCGCCGCAGCGCGTTAGCCGCCGGAGGACCGGGCCAATCCGGCGGCGGCCCGTCGTCGTTGCTCCTCGGTCTTCGGCGCACCGGCTTCCGCTACCATCCGGAGTCGCGTGTCCAAGATCTGCTCACTCTGTGGCAAGAAGCCCGGCTTCGGCAACAACCGGAGCCACTCGATGGTCGCGACCAAGCGCCGTTTCAACCCGAACCTGCAGAAGGTACGGATGATGCTGAACGGCAAGGCGACGCGGGCCTACGTTTGCACCCGGTGCCTCAAGGCCGGCAAGGTCACGAAGGCCGTCTAACCTCGCGCCGGGCCCCGGCCCGTCGCGTGCGCGCAACCCGGAGCCGGCCGGCGTGGTCTAACCTCGCGGCGTGGAAAAAGGCATCCATCTTGCGGCGACGACCGAGCTCGGCCGGATCTCGGTCTCGACCCGGACGATCGCGCAGATCGTCGGACGCGTGACGGCCGAGAGCTACGGCATCGTCGGCATCGGCGGGCGGCGCTTCCCCCGATTCCGCAGCCGCAACGCCGCGACGGACGGCATCGACGTCAAGGCGTGTGACGGCGGCGTCGAGATCGACCTTCACGTGATCGTCGAATACGGGCTGAGGCTCGCCGAGGTCGCCGCCATGCTCCGCGACCGCGTGGTGTACGAGGTCACGACCCAGACGGGTGTCACCGTGGCCAGGGTCGAGGTACTCATCGACGATGCGAGGCGGTCGTGACCGACGCCGACGTCGCCCGCAGGTTGTCGCGTGACGCGCTGATGAACCTCGAGGCCCACCGCGCCCGTATCAACCGCCTCAACGTCTACCCGGTTCCCGACGGCGACACCGGGACGAACATGACCGGCACCGTTCGCTTCGTCGTCGAGGCGCTCGACGCGTCGGATGCGCGTGGTCGAGACGCCGTCGCCCGCGAGCTCTCGTCCTCGGCGTTGATGGGGGCTCGCGGCAACTCGGGCGTGATCCTGAGCCAGATCGTGCGGGGACTCGCCGAGGTGCTCGGCAATCGTGCCACGATCGACGCTGCCACGATTCGGGATGCGCTCGCTGCCGGCTCACGCGAGGCGTGGAGCGCGATCATGAACCCGGTCGAGGGCACGATGCTGACGGTGATCAAGGAGATGGCCGATGCGGCCGCGGCGCCCGAGGCGCGCGGTCTCTCGACAGCCGAGTTGCTCGCCCGCGTCGTCGAGCGCGGGGAGGAGGCGGTTGCGGCGACGCAGCAGCAACTGGCAAAGCTTCGTGAGGCCGGTGTGGTCGACGCAGGGGGCGTCGGGCTCGTCGAGATCCTGCGGGGCGTCTACTTCTCGGTCGCGGGCATCGAGGTTCCCGAGGTCGTTCCCGACGAGGACGACGACTATCCGGAGGCGGAGCACGCGTTCTCGGAATACAGGTACTGCACGAACTTCGTCGTCGAGGGCTCGGAGCTCGACCGGGAGGTGCTCTCCGAGGCGCTCTGGCAGATCGGCGACTCACTTCACGTCGTGGGCGATTCGGCGATGCTACGCGTGCACGTCCACACGAACGACCCGGAGCGCGCGATCGAGGCTGCCCGGGCTCTCGGGACGGTGATCGACTCGACGCGTGAGGTGGCCGACATGGACGAGCAGATCCGCGAGCGGATCCCCGACCTTCAGACGGCCGTCGTCGCCGTGGCCGCCGGCGCCGGCAACCGCTGGCTGTTCGAGCGCAAGTTCGGAGAGGTGATCGTGATCGCCGGCGGCCAGTCGGCGAACCCGTCCGCCAAGGAGATCGCCGACGCCGTCGAGAGCGCGCACGCTCCCGAGGTCCTCATCCTGCCGAACAACCGCAACGTGATCGGTGCCGCGATCCAGGCAACCGAGTTCACGTCCAAGCACGTTCGCGTCGTCGAGACGGAGTCGCTTCAGGCGGGGCTCCTGGCCGTCAACGCCGGTTACACGCATTCGAGCCCGGCCGACGAGAACGTCGCCGCGATCGAGGATGCTCTCGACGGGCTGCTCACGGGCGAGGTCACCACGGCGACCCGCACGGCGACGGTCGACGGCGTCGCGGTGCGGGAGGGTGAGTGGCTCGGGCTCGTCGGAGGGCACATCGTCGCGTGCGACGCCGACTTCGGCGAGGTCGCGCTCGAGGTCGCACGGGGAGTGCTGGCCGATGGATCGGATTCGTTTACGGCGATCGTCGGAGCCGACCGCCCCGAGCTCGACTCCTTCTGGGCCCGGTTCGACGCCGAGTTCCCGGGCGTGGCGCACGAGGAGCAGCAGGGAGGCCAACCGCTGTATCCGCTGCTCGTTTTCGCATGACCGACCGTCCCGTCCGCGTGCTGCTCGTCGAGGACAACGACGTCTACCGCTCCACGCTGTCGCTGCTCCTGCACGGGCGCGACGGCATCGAGGTCGTCGGCGAGTTGGCCGACGGGAGCGAGGTCGTATCGACCGTGGCCGATCTCGCTCCGGACGTCGTCGTGATCGACTACCGCCTGCCCGGCCTCCAGGGCGACGAGGTGACCGCCGCCCTGCATGCTGCGACAGGCTCTGTCGCGGTCGTCTGCCTGACGGCGGAGGCGACGGCCGAGGAGCGGAGCCTCGTGCTCGCCGCCGGTGCGGCGGCACTGCTCGAGAAGGGGTGCCCGACAGCCGACATCGTGAAAGCGATACGGTCCGCAGCGACGAGATGAAGCTGACCACGGCCAACACCGCGATCGTGCTCGACTCGACCTCCGATTTCCCGGAGAGCAAGGCGCGCGAGCGCTTCGACAACATCCGGGTCGTCCCGCTCCATGTCCTCTTCGGCGTCGAGGACGTCCTCGACCACGTCGGGATCTCGTCGCGGGAGTTCTACGAGCGCCTCGAGACCTCGCCGAGCCTGCCGACCACCTCTCAGCCGACGCCGGGTGAGTTCCTGCGCGTCTATGAGGGCCTTGCGCAGTACGACCGGATCTACTCGCTCCATCTCTCGCGGAAGCTCTCGGGGACGTATCAGTCGGCGGTGCAGGCGGCCGGAGTCGCCGGCGCAGACCGCGTTCGGCTGATCGACTCCGAAACGGCATCGCTCGCGGTCGCGATGCTGGCGCTCGCGATCGAGAGGCGTCTTGCACGCGGGACGACCGATGCCGAGCTCGAGGAGCTGATCGACCGTTTCAAGGCGAACAACACCGTCGTCTTCACGGTGGGCACGCTCGAGTACCTCCAGAAGGGTGGCCGGATCGGTAAGGCGCAGGCGCTCGCGGGCTCGCTCCTGCACGTGAAGCCCATCCTCTCGTGCGAGGACGGCGTCGTCGTGCCGGTCGGTCGCGTGCGTGGTCGTCAGAAGGCGCTCGCGGAGTTCCGTCGCCTGTTCGAGGAGGCGACCGAGGATCGGCCGGGACTGCGAGTCTCGATCGCGCACGCCGACGCCCCGGACTGGATCGAGGAGATCTCTGCGCTCGCGCTCGAGGCCCGCCCCCACGCCGAAGTCGAGCTCGTGGAGAACCTCGGGGCGGTTGTCGGCACCCATGCCGGCCCCGGCTCGGTGGGCTTCTTCTGGTTCCAGGACGACGACTTCTAGTCGTCCGTGTCACCGTCTCCCTTCTCGGACCCGTCGTCGGTCTCGGTCTCGGGCGCGGTCTCGGCTTGCGCCGGGGTCGTCGTGACCTGCGTGGTGCCGGTCGTCTCGGCGGAGAAGACGGCGCGGGGGCTCAGCCGCCCGACGGGGTCGTGAGCATCACCCGTGAGGCGAAGAAGCGTGAAGTTCAGGCCGATGCCTGCCGCCGCGATCGCACAGAGAAGCAGGCCTCCGAGTAGCATCCTCGTCCAGCCTCGCATGCGATCATGGTACGTGGACTGCGTTGGGCGGCGCGAGCTCGTACCCCTCGTAGAGCTCATGTGGCCGGCTCGCCCGTCGCCCGCGGCGAGGCTGCTCTCGGTGCCGGTCGGGCGCGATGCTTCCGTGCGGGCACGGGTGAGACCAGTGCCCTCCAGGCCGTCGCTGCGGCGACTGATCCAACCGCGCAGGCGTAGAGCGCATAGGCCCATGGTCGTGAGGAGTCCGTTCCCGCGCCGATCCCGTGGATCGTGGCCGCCGCGAAGATCCCGTAGGTCGCCCAGTGCAGGCGCCGCCAGTTCTTGTTCCCGATGCGCTTGCGCATCGAGAACGAGGCGTACACGAGCACCATCAGCTCGGCGGTGAGGATGCCGACAGACGTCCATACCGGCCGATAGGAGACGAGCCCGGGGATGAATAGCCCGGCGATGCTGACCTTCACGGTGGTGTCGAGCACGAGCGCCACGGCGTGCCCGACGAGAAACCCGAGCCCGAGCATCGCCAGGATCCGGTGCAGATCGGTCACTGCGGCAGGCTTCAGTGACCTGAACGGCCGGGACTTGAGAACGAGACCGGCGAGGACGGAGAAGGTCAGCATCACGTAGGCGGTGAGCCCGCTCGCGCGGGCGAGGAGCCAGAATGTGGGGTCGTGTCTCACGTCAATCCTCCTTCGAGGACTGTGTGCCCGCGAGCGGTGAGGGTGACACGCGGGAGGTCGATCGTCCCCCCGAGGAACGCGGTCTTCGCCGCGACCTCGGCCGCCGCTGCCGACCCGGCGACGACGGTGACCCTGATCGGCGACTCCGTCGCGGGGAGCCCGGTCGCAGGGTCGATCAGATGATGCCGGGCTTCGCCGTTGCGGATCCAACTACGGCGATCGCGCCCGGAGGTGGCGAGGCCGCCTCGCGTGAGCTCGACCGTGACCTCGTCGGTGACGCCAACGGGCCAGGCGCCGCCGCGTACGGCGATATCTCCCCCGGCATTGACGAGGCATGGCCCGACTACGGCAAGCAGGTCGGCGACCCGATCGGCCGCGTAGCCCTTGCCGATCCCGCCGAGATCGAGTCGGAAGCCGGGTTGGAGCTCGATCCCGAGGCCCTTGACGAGGACCCGGCCGCCGCATCGCGGCGGAGTCGCGACCGTTTGCCCGATTGCATCCGGCTCGACGGCGTCGAAGGTGCGGTCGTAGCCGGCTGCGACGAGGGCGTCGTGCACGGTCGGGTCGAAGCGCCCGCCCGTCGACTCACGGGCCTCGAGCGCCAGTTCGACGACCCGTACGAGATCGGTGCTTGCTCCCGCAATCGTCCCGTCGCGGTTCAGGCGGGACAGCTCCGAGTCGTCGCGGAAGCGTGACATCACCTGCTCGAGCCGCTCGAACTCCGCCTCGGCCCGGTCGAGCGCGCCCTCGACGCGCTCGCCGGGCTCTGCGTCGAGCAGGAGCTCGACGTCGGTTCCCATGGCGCGGAACGTCCGCCTCAGCATCACGACGTCCTCGTGATCGTGAGCGGCGGCAGGTTGACGACCCGAACGGCAGGCGCCGCCGACTGCGTCGATACCGCGTTCGACTGCGCCGTTGCGAGAGCGCGGGCCTGCGTTGCGGCAGCCTGTGCTTTGACCGCGGCGATCTGCTTCTCGCGGGCCTTCAGCGCGAGGGTGTACGCCTGCATGCGGCGATCGACGACCTTCTGCACGAGCTTCGCGTCGGTGCGCAGCCTCTGCTCTCGTTGAGCGATGGCGACGAGTCGAGGGTCGGTCTTCGTCGTCGCCCAGGGCTTCGCGGCAACCGTGGCCCAGCTGACGAAGAAGACGACGACCGCGATCACGACGGCGTAGAGGCGATGGCTTGTATCAGTCATCTGCCTCAGCTCCCTCGTGCTCGGTCTCGTCCTCGCCGCCGGCGCGATGCTTGATCACGACGACGGGCGGGGGACGGTGATAGACGACCCGTACGGATGCGACGCTCGCGGTCGGGGTGCCTGCTGCGACCTGCAGAGCCGAGCCGGCGCTGCCCGCCCGAGGCACGGCCGGCAGCGCGGGGGGCTTCTGGGCGAGAGCCTTGCGGAGCGACGCCTCGTAGCGGTTCAGCTGCCGCGTCCGTTGCGCAACCTTCTGATCCGCGGTGGAGCTCGTCGCGTTGCCCAGGGCGACCGTCTGACCGAGAGCAAAGACTCCCGCGACAGCGGCGAGCCCGACGGCGAGTGAAACGATCAGGGCGCGAGTGCGGTTCATGGAATGACCTCCCGTTCGTGTTGTCCCATCAACGTAGGACCCCGTCGGCAAGCCGCGAGCCACGCGAAGGTAAGGAGTTCGCCTCGATTCGCCCCGTAGCTCACGCCGCTCGCCGCTGCGACCTACGATCAGGGCATGCATCTACTCGTCGTGGAGGATGAGGACACGATTGCCGAGCCCCTCGTCGATGGCCTCCTGGCCGAGGGGTTCGAGGTGACGCGCGTCGCCACGGGGCAGGATGCACTGGACGCAGCGCCGGTCGACCTCGTCCTGCTCGACGTCCGACTGCCCGACATCGACGGGTTCACCGTCTGCCGCGAGCTGCGCTCTCGCTCCGACGTCCCGATCATCATGGTCACCGCCAAGGGCGAGGAGATCGACCGGGTCGTCGGTCTCGAGCTCGGCGCAGACGACTACGTGGTCAAGCCGTTCGGCCTCCGAGAGCTCGTCGCGAGGATTCGGGCCGTGGCGCGACGGACTCCCGGCCGCCACGAGGCGCGCGAGACGCTCGTGGTCGGAACGATCGAAGTCGATGTGCCGGCGCGGCGAGCAACGATCGACGGGCGCGAGCTACAGCTCACGCTGAAGGAGTTCGACCTGCTCGCTCTGCTCGCGTCCGAGCCGGGCATCGTCGTCGACCGCCAGAGGATTCTGCGCGAGGTGTGGGACACCACGTGGTACGGCTCCTCGAAGACGGTCGACGTGCACGTCGCGGCATTGCGAAAGAAGCTCGGCGACCCGACGCTGATCGAGACCGTGCGGGGGATAGGGCTGCGTCTGCGCGCATGACGCGCCGACTGCTGATCAGCTACCTCTCGCTCGCCGTCGTCGTCCTCGCGATGCTCGAGGTGCCGCTCGGTTTCATCAACGCGCGCGGCGAGCGGGCGCGCCTGACCTCGAAGGTGGAGCGGGACGCGGTGTCGATCGCATCGCTCGCGGAGAGCACCGTCGAGGGCGACTCGACCTCGAACCTGGCGGCGCTGAAGGCGCTCGGGACACGCTACGCGGCCGACACGGGCGCGCGGGTCGTGATCACGAATCGCAAGGGGATCGCCCTCGTCGATCCGTTCCCTCAAGCGCCGGGTCGGCGCAGCTTTGCCTCACGACCAGAGTTCAGGGCCGCGCTTCGCGGCGACTATGCGACGGGAGTCCGCCACTCGACGACGCTCGGCTACGACCTCCTCTACGTGGCGGTCCCGATTGCCTCGGGCGGCGTCGTTCACGGAGCGGTGCGCATCTCCTATCCGACCTCGGAGCTCGACCGGCGAGTGCGGAACTACTGGCTCGTGCTCGCAGGCATCGCAGTGGTCGTGCTCGGTGCGGCAGCCCTCATCGGACTGCGATTCGCCCGCTGGATTCGCCAACCGCTCGAGGGTCTCGAGCTCGCCGCGGCGGATGCGGGTGCCGGAGACCTCGCGGCCCGCGCACCCGTGCCGGACGGGCCACCTGAGCTCCGCAAGCTCGCGCTCGAGTTCAACGACATGGTTGCTCGCGTCGAAGGGCTCGTCTCGGCACAGCAGGAGTTCGTGGCCGATGCGTCCCACGAGCTACGGACACCCCTCACTGCTCTGCGCTTGCGGCTGGAGAATCTCGAGCGCCACGTCGGAGACGGTGGCCGGGGCAACCTCGACGCCGCGGAGAGCGAGGTGGTGCGACTCTCGGGTCTCGTCGACGAGCTACTTGCTCTCGCGCGCGCAGACGCCGGAGTGACTCCGGCGGGAACGGTCGACCTGGTCGCAGTCGCTCGCGACCGACTGGACGCGCTACAACCGGGTGCAGCCGCCGTTCGTCTCGAGTTCGTTGCCGAGGAACCGGTGGCGGCACGGGCCGGAGCCGACCGGGTGACGCAGGTGATCGACAACCTCGTCTCCAACGCCCTGCGCCACGCGCCCGAGAGCTCTCGGATCGTCGTATCGGTCTCCCGTGGCGGTGGGTACGCGGAGCTGCACGTCACCGACGAGGGGCCGGGACTGACGGCGGCGCAGAAGGAGCGGGCCTTCGACCGCTTCTGGCGCGCAGGCTCCGGCACCCCTGGCTCGGGCCTCGGTCTCGCGATCACGCGGCGGCTCGTCGAGGTCGACGGCGGCACTGTCGAGCTCCGCGACGGGCAACAGCGCGGCCTCGAGGTGGTCGTCCGCCTTCCCGGGGCATGACGGTCACGGCTGGACCCGCGCCGGTTCCGGTCCTATACTCGGTCACCGGTGGTCCGCCCACGCACTGAGATCCGGCTTCCGGTCGGCTTCGCCGGCCTGGACCCGCCGTCGGCCTGGCCGCGGCCCCGAAGCGCTCCTCGGCCGGAGTCGCTCGCCCTGGGCGTCGAGACGCTTCCGAAGGTCGGCCCGGCGGCACGCGGACGCCTTGCCAGGTTGGGGCTGCGCACGGTCGGTGACCTCCTCGCGCACAGACCGCGCCGATACGAGCGTCCCATCGAGGAGCGGAGCATTCGCGATCTGTTCGGCCAGGACGAGGCGGTGATCGAGGGCGTCGTGCTCGGAACGAGCGCCCGCCGCGGCCGTGGGCGCCTTAGGATCCTGACGGCACGCGTCGTCGACGACACCGGTGAGATCAAGGCGACCTGGTTCAACCAGCCGTGGCTCGAAGCGCAGCTGACACCCGGGACGAAGGTGCGGTTGCGTGGCAAGCCGAATCGCTACGGCTTCCAGGTCGAGACCTACGATCTCGGGGAGACGGCCGAGACGGCGGACTACGCGCCCGTCTATCCGGCCAGCGAGGCCCTCGCGCAGAAGCAGCTGCGGACGCTCGTCGGCATCGCACTCGAGTCCGCCCGTGCCGAGGGAGATGCGCTACCCGCGCGCCTCGCGTCGAGCGAGGAGTTGCCCCTGCGCGCCGACGCACTCGTCGCCCTCCACCGGCCGCGCTCGCCCGACGAGGCGGAAACGGGTCGCCGCCGGCTCGCCTTCGACGAGCTTCTCGTGCTCCAGCTCGCACTCGCACGGAGGGCCGCGGAGCGCGAGCGGCTCGTCGCCGAAGCGCTGCCGAAGGCGGGGTCGCTTCTCGAGCGCTACCGCGAGGTGCTCCCGTTCATGCTGACCAGGGCCCAGGACCACGCGATCGTCGAGATCGACCGCGACCTCGCGAAGACGACCCCGATGCAGCGGCTCCTCCAGGGTGACGTCGGCTCGGGCAAGACGGTGGTCGCGCTCTACACGCTCCTGCGGGCCGTCGAGGCCGATCGGCAGGGCGCGCTGATGGCACCGACCGAGGTCCTCGCCGAGCAGCACTTCCTCACGATCGAGGGCATCTGCGCGGAGCTCGGCGTCCGCGTCGCGCTGCTCACGAGCGCCCTCGGTGCGAAGGAGCATGCACACGTCCGCCAGCTGATCGCCTCGGGTGACGTGCAGATCGCCGTCGGCACGCACGCGCTGATCCAGAAGGAGGTCGGCTTCCGCGACCTCGCCGTCGCCGTGGTCGACGAGCAGCACCGCTTCGGCGTCGAGCAGCGCTCCGCGCTCGCCGAGGGGCGAAGCCCGCACGTCCTCCACATGACGGCGACGCCGATCCCCCGCACGCTCGCGCTCACGGTCTACGGCGACCTCTCGGTCTCCGAGATCACGGCCCCGCCCGCGAACCGCAAGCAGATCGTGACCGCCTGGGTCACGGACGACCGCAGTTCCGAGGCGTACGAGCGTCTGACGCGGCACCTTCGCGACGGACGCCAGGCGTACGTCGTCTGCCCGCTGATCGAGGCCTCCGAGACGACCGTCGCCCGCGCGGCGGAAGACGAGGCCGAACGCCTTCGCAGAGCCGAGCTGAGGGATTTCCGGGTCGGCTGCCTGCACGGGCGACTCAAGCCGGCCGAGCGGCGTTCGGTCATGGCGGCATTCACGGCGGGTGAGATCGACGTGCTCGTCGCAACAACGGTGATCGAGGTCGGTGTCGACGTGCCGAATGCGACGATCATGATCGTGCAGGAGGCCGACCGCTTCGGCCTCGCGCAACTCCACCAGCTGCGCGGCCGGGTGGGGCGTGGGGCGGAGCAGTCCTACTGCCTGCTCGTCTCGGGGCCGAAGGAAGAGCTGACCGACGTCGCCCGTGACCGGCTCGAGGCGATGGTGCAGACGAGCGACGGCTTCGAGCTCGCCGAGCGCGATCTCGAGATCCGGGGCGAGGGCCAGTTGCTCGGGGCGCGTCAGTCGGGTCTCTCGGATCTCCGGTTCACGCGCCTGCGCGAGGACACCGACCTGCTCGAGCGGGCGCGACGGGCCGCCGTGAGCCTGCCGGACGACGGGCTGCTCACCGATGCGGTCGCCGAGATCCTCGTTGCCGACCACCTCGGTGCCTCATGAGGATCATCGCGGGCGAGCGTCGCGGCGCGAGGATCGCGGCACCGAAGGGCGACGCGACGCGCCCTACCGGCGACCGCGTGCGAGAGGCGGCCTTCAACCTGATCGGGCCCGTCGAGGATGCGGCGGTGCTCGACCTCTTCGCCGGCTCGGGGGCCATGGGGCTCGAGGCGCTCTCGCGCGGCGCGCGCCGTTGCGTCTTCGTCGAGTCCGATCGTGCCGCCTGCGCGGTGATCCGCGCCAACCTCGAGAAGCTTCGCTTCACGGGCGCCCTCGTCCTCCAGAAGGATGCGTTCCAGGCACTGCGCGAGGAGCGGGGAGCCGGTCGCTCCTACGACCTCGTCATCGTCGATCCGCCCTACGGCACCTGGTCCGATCTCGAGCCCCGTCTCGCCGAGGCACTCCCGGGGGCCCTTGCCCCGGAGGGCCTCCTCGTCGTCGAGACGTCGGTGCGCGTCGAGCCGGGGCTCCCGCTCGAGCTCGTCACCACCCGACGCTACGGCTCCGCGCGCATTACCCTGTTCACGCCATGATCACCGCCATCTACCCCGGTACGTACGATCCCGTCACGAATGGGCATATCGACGTCATCCGGCGGGCGGCGGCGATCTTCGACAGGATCGTCGTCGGTGTCGTGCGAGATCCGCACCACAAGGCGACGATGTTCACGCTCGACGAGCGCGTTGCCTTCCTCGAGGAAGCGCTCGAGCCGCTCGACAACGTCGCGGTCGACGTCTTCCACGAGCTCGTCGTCGACTTCGCTCGCAAGCACGAGGCGAAGACCATGGTGAAAGGCCTCCGCGTGATCGCCGATTTCGAGTGGGAGGCGCAGATGAACCACCTCAACCGGCTGCTCGCCCCGGAGGTCGAGACCATGTACGTCATGGCGAGCCCGCAATACAGCTTCATCTCGTCGAGCGGTGTGAAGGAAATCGCGTCGTTCGGCGGAAAGGTTGACGAACTCGTGCCCGACGCCGTGGCGCGCCGGTTCCGGGAAATGTTTCCGGACGGCAGACCCGGCGCCCCTCTGAGTCCACAGGAGTAAGATCCGGCTATGGACGTTCTCGTACTCATCGACAAGCTCGACGATCTCGTACACAACTCGAAGGCCGTGCCGTTGACCGATCAGGTGCGGATCGACCGTGAGGAGATCTACGACATCCTCGACCAGATGCGCGCGACCATCCCCGAGGAGATCAAGCAGGCGCGCTGGATCGTCAAGGAACGGCAGGAGATGCTCGCCGAGGCGAAGCGCGAGTGCGACCGACTGGTCGGCGAGGCGCGTGAGCAGGCGGTTCGCGAGGCGTCGCAGACCGAGATCGTGAAGATCGCCGAGCGTCAGGCTCAGGACATCGTCGACGACGCCCGACGGCAGGCGCGCGAGACGCGACTCGAGATGGAGGACTGGGCGGACGGGATCCTGTCGACGCTCGAGGTCAATCTCGACAAGTTCCTCGTCGCGGTCCGCCGTGGACGTGAGCGGCTGCACGAGCGCTCGCAGGAATCGGTGATGTCCGGCATCGGCCCGATCGACCCGATCGGCCCGGGCGCGGACGACGACTCCTACGTCTGAGGGCATGCGTCGCCCGGAGTGGCGCAGGCTACGCTGACTCGATGACCACGTTCCCCCTTCGCCGTCTGCGGCTGCGGCTCGGCGACGTGCATCGCGAGGCCGTCTCGATCGCGTTGCAGCCGTTCGATCTCGGCGGCGAGCGGTACCTTCCGGTTCCCGCGGAGGCCGCGGCGGAGCTCGAGGTCCAGCGCGCAGTCGGCGGGGACGTCTTCCGGCTGATCTTCCGGGCGCGCCTGCACGGGCCATGCATGCGGTGCCTCCAGGACGCGACCGTCGACGCGAGGGTCGATTCGCAGGAGTACCACGCGACCGCGGACGACGCACCGCAGGACCTGCAGTCCGAGTACGTGGTCGACGGTGAGCTGCAACTGTCGCAATGGGCGCGCGACGCGATCGCGACTGCCCTCCCGAACCAGATCGTTTGCCGAACGGACTGTGCCGGCCTCTGTCCCGTCTGCGGCAAGAACCTGAACGACGAGCCGCATGCCCACGAGGAGACGATCCAGGATCCTCGCTGGGCGGCGCTCGAGGCCCTGCGCGAGGAATGACGGAGCTCTTTCCCCGCGCCCGGATCGTGCTGGTCGATCACGGGAGGCTCGCCCTGATCCGACGCGTCCGTGACGGCCGCACGTACTACCTCTTCCCCGGGGGAGGCGTGGAAGAGGGCGAGACGCCCGAGGACGCGGCGCGCCGAGAGGCGTTCGAGGAGCTGGGCGTCGAGGTCGAGCTCGGCCCGCTCGTCCACGAGGAGTCGTTCGGCGGCACGATCTTCTACTACTACGACGCATGGATCGTCGGCGGGAGCTTCGGCACCGGAAGCTGGCCGGACCACGCCCTGCTCACCGATCGGGAGCGCGAGCGGAGCGGCACACACGAGCCGGTCTGGGTTCCGCTGGACGAGCTGCGGGGACTGGACATCCGGCCGCGCGCGCTCGGTGACCTGCTCGCGATCTGACCGTCGGCGCGTCGCTCGATCCTTCGCCGAAACCGCCCCGGGCCGGTTCCGGTACACTCCGCGGCCGCTCATGGCAGTCCCCAAGCGAAAGACCTCGAAGGCCCGGCGCGACAAGCGTCGCGCGCAGCACGGTATCTCCGCGCCGAGCGTCAGCGTCTGCTCGAACTGCGGTGCGCCGACCCGCTCGCACCACGCGTGCCCGACCTGCAAGACGTACCGGGGGCGCGACATCCAGCCGCTCGGGACTCCCGCACCCTAGGTCGGATGCGCGTCCGCGTCGCCGTGGACGCCCTCGGGGGTGATCGTGAGCCGGCCGAGATCGTCGCCGGCGCGGTCGCCGCCGCGACGTCCCACGTCCATCCGATCATCTACGGGCCCGAGGGCCTCGAGACCCACGGGCTCGATCATGTCGTCACGACGGGGATGGTCGAGATGGACGACAAGCCGGCCGACGCCGTGCGCGGCAAGCCGGATTCGTCGCTCGTCAGGGCAGTTCGAGCCGTCGGCGACCGTGACGCCGACGTGGTCGTCTCGGCCGGGAACACGGGGGCTGTGCTCGCGGCGAGCCTGCTTCACATCAGGCGGCTGGACGGCGTTTTTCGGCCGGGCATCGCTGTCGTAATCCCCACCGAGAAAGGGCCGTGCGTGCTCATCGACGCCGGTGCGACCGCCGACGCGAAGCCGGAGCACCTGCTCCAGTTCGGGTACATGGGCTCGGTCTTCGCCGAGGAGGTGCTCGGCATCGACGAGCCGCGGGTCAAGCTCCTCTCGATCGGCGAGGAGCCGGAGAAGGGGAACCAGCTGACCCTCGACGCGCACGCGATGCTCACTGCGAGCTCGCTTCGCTTCGAGGGGAATACGGAAGGCCGCTCGATTCTCTCGGGCGAGAACGACGTGATCGTCTGTGACGGGTTCACGGGGAACGTCGCCCTCAAGACGCTGGAGGGCACCGTGCGCAGCCTCCTGATCGCCCTTCGAGCCGAGATCGTGCAGACGACGCGTGGGTCGCTCGGGGGCCTCCTGATCCGGCCCGCTGCTGCGCGTCTGCGGGCGCGGCTCGACCCCGAGACGACCGGCGGAGGCTACCTTCTCGGCCTGCGCGGCCTCGTCGTGATCGCGCACGGCTCGAGCTCCAGGTTCGCGATCGAGAACGCCATCAGAATGGCTGCACGCGGAATCGACCATGATGTCGTCGGTCGCATGCGCGTGGCTCTTCCGGAGCGCGTGGTAGAGTCCTCGCGCTCCACGAACCCGTCCGGCACAACGAGAGGTTGAAGAATAGTGGCACTGTCCCGTGAAGAAGTATCCGAGCGCGTCAAGTCCGTCCTCACCGAGCAGCTCGGCGCCGACGAAGGCGATCTTTCGGAGGAGGCCTCGTTCCAGGAGGATCTCGACGCCGATTCCCTGGACCTCGTCGAGCTGATCATGGAGCTCGAGGACCAGTTCGGAATCAAGATCTCCGACGAGGATGCGCAGAAGATCACGACCGTCGGCCAGGCTGTCGACTACGTCGTCGCGCACCAGTAGCAGCGATGCCCCGGGGGAAGGGCGCCTGCTCGCGCGCCTGATCGAAGCCCTTCCCCCGGAGCGTCGCGACCACGTGTTCACGCACACGTCGTGGGCGCCCGATCGTGCGTCGTCGTACGAGCGCCTCGAGTTCCTCGGCGACTCGGTGCTGGAGCTGGCGATCGCGAAGGCGTTGTACGACCGCTTTCCCGACTCCACGGAGGGTCGGCTCGCGAAGATCAGGGCCCACGTCGTCTCGCGTCACAGCTGCGCCGCAGTCGCGAAGGAGCTCGATCTCGGGCGCTTCCTGCTCGCGCAGGCGCAGGACGTGCCGGAGGCCGAGCTCGAGAGGATCGTCCGGAGCCGCAACGTTCTCGCTGCCCTCCTCGAGGCGGCGATCGCAGCCGTCTACCTCGAGCATGGATTCGAGGAGGCGGAGCGGGCCGTCGTCGAGGCGTTCGACTCACGGATCGAGTTCGCGCGCACCGGTCACGTCGACAACAAGACGGAGCTTCAGGAGGCGCTCGCTCGCTCCGGGAACCAGGTGCAGTACGGCGTTCTCGCCGTGGAGGGGCCGCCGCACGATCGCCAGTTCGTCTGTGTGGCGGTGATCGCCGGAGAGCAGGTCGGGATCGGCAAGGCCTCGACGAAGAAGGCAGCCGAGCAGGTTGCCGCCCGCCAGGCACTCGAGTCGATGGGCATCGTCACGCCCGACGCCTGAGCTCGCGCGGA
>CAWGWM010000007.1:0-182952 GCA_963826245.1 uncultured Thermoleophilia bacterium
CTGTCGGCGTGATCCTCGACAACGGCGTCATCCGCACGCTCGACCCGTCGCTCCCGACCGCCGGCGCGCTCGCGATCGCGGGGCCGAGCGTTGCCGGAGGAGTGGGGACGCACGAGTGGATGCTGCCGACGCCCGAGCGTGTCGATCTCGCTGGACGCTGCGTCCTCCCCTCGTTCACCGACTCGCACGTGCACTTCCCAACCTGGGCGCTCGCACGCCACGATGTGCGACTGGAGGGAGCGACCTCGGTCGGCGAAGCGGTGGTGCGCGTCGAGGCGCACCCGCGACGCGGCCGCTGGATTCGAGGCACCGGCTGGCGCGATGCTGCGTGGCCCGACCGCCCGACCGCGGCCGCCCTCGATGCGGTGACGGGCGCGACGCCGACGGCGCTCTGGTCAAAGGACTACCACTCGCTCTGGCTCAACAGCGCCGGTCTCGCCGTTGCCGAGGGCGATCTCGAGGTTGCCGGAGGCGTCGTCGAGCGCGATGCCGCGGGGCGGCCGACCGGGGTGCTGCGCGAGGAGTCGGCGTGGCACTTCCGCGAGCGGTTCGTCGAGGTGACCGAGGTCGAGTGGATCGAGGCGACGCGCGAGGGCATCCGGGTCGCGAACGCCCGTGGGGTCGGTGCGATCCACGACAAGGACGGCTGGCTCGGCGCCGTCTCGATCTTCGGCCGGATCCACGAGACCGAGAGCCTCTCGCTCCGTGTCTGGCAGTCGATCCCGGCCGACCGGCTCGACGAGGTCACAGCACTGCCCCTGCCGGCGAGGATGGGGGACGACTTCCTGCGCCTCGGCTACCTGAAGACGTTCATGGACGGGACGCTCGGCTCCCGGACGGCGTTGATGCTCGACGGTACCGGCGTCGAGATCACGAGTCGCGAGGAGCTCGAGGAGATCATCCTGCGCGGGGCCGAAGTCGGCTGGCCGGTCGCCGTGCACGCCATCGGCGACCGGGCGAACCGCAACGCGCTCGACGCTTTCGAGGCGACGAGGCACGCGTGGGAGCCTCGGGGCCTCCGTCATCGCATCGAGCACGCCCAATGCCTCGACGCCGCGGACGTTCCCCGCTTTGCCGAGCTCGGAGTTGCCTGCTCGATTCAGCTCGCGCATGCAGCGTCTGACCGCGACCTTGCAGAGCACTACTGGGGTGATCGCCTCGACGGCGCCTATGCATTTCGCAGCCTGTGGGACTCCGGAGCCGTGGTCGTGAACGGCTCGGACGCGCCGGTGGAGGAGCTCGACCCGCTCGCCGGGGTGATCGCCGGCGTACGGCGGACAATCGACGATCGGCCGGCCTGGCGCGGCGAGGAGGCGCTCACCGTCGCGCAGGCGCTGATCGCCTCGACCGTCACACCCGCCTGGCTCGCGGGCGACGAACGCCGTCGTGGCAGGCTGCTCCCGGGGTTCCTCGCGGACCTCGTCATCCTCTCGCGCGACCCGTTCACCTGCCCCGTGGACGAGCTGGAGTCGGTCGAGATCGTGGCGACGATGGTCGGTGGCCGCTGGGTACACAATCCGCCGCCCTGGGATTGACCGTTTGAGCCGGTATGCTTGACGCCGTGGCTACGCGAACGATGCTCCAGGTCCACCAGTCCCAGACCTGCTCGGTGGCTGCGACCGCGGCGATCATCGGCGCCAAGTGGACGGTGCTCATCGTTCACGAGCTCTCCGAGGGGGCGCGGCGCTTCACCCAGATCGAGCACGCGTGTGCCGGCATCAGTCCCCGGACGCTCGCGGAGCGGCTGCGGTGGCTCGAGGCCGAGGAGATCGTTCTCCGCCGGAGCTTCGCGGAGTCTCCGCCGCGCGTCGAGTACGAGCTGACCGAGAAGGGTGCTGCCCTGCTGCCGCTGATCGAGGAGATGCGCCACTTCGGGCACGACTGGCTCGGCTGCGGCGTCCACGACGCGTAGGGCGGGCGCGAGCCCACGAAGAACGAGCGTATCGCGGGCTCGCGCCCGCCTACGGTCGTCTTTCCTTGTTGCCGCTTCGCGGGTCCTGAAGCCGGGAACCTACGGTTCCCCGTGACCCCTCCTTTGCGGGTGGTGGCCGGCTTCAGCCGGTCGTATGGGTGTCGTCTTCCCCCCACACCCTGACGAGCTCCACGACCGTCGCTGCCGCAGCAGCCATGTCCTGCACGCTCGCCCACTCGCGGGTGGAGTGATAGTTCTGTCCACCCGTGAAGAGGTTCGGCGTCGGAAGCCCCATCGCCGACAACCGGGCTCCGTCCGTACCGCCCCGGATCAGCGAGCGCACGGGCTCGACGCCTGCTCGGCGGATCGCCTCCTCGGCGGCAGCGACGACGCGCGGATGCCTGTCGATCACCGTGCGCATGTTGCGGTACGTCTCCTTCATCTCGACGCTGACGCGCGAACGCGGTTCGCGCGCCCCGACCTCCTCGGCCAGCCGCCGCACGAGCGCGGTGTGCTCCCCGAGCAGCACGTCGTCGTGATCACGCACGATGAGGACGACGGTGGCCTCCTCGACGCCTCCGCTGATCCGCAACGGATGGATGAACCCTTGCCGGCCGTCGGTCGTCTCGGGGGAGAGAGCGCCCTGCGGTAGGGCGGTGATGAACTCCGCAGCGAGCTTGACCGCGTTGACGAGCTTGCCCTTGGCGGAGCCCGGATGGACACCGCGCCCTCGGAAGACGACGCGCACCTGGAAGGCCGAGAACGTCTCGATCTCGACCTCCCCGACACCTGAGCCGTCGAGCGTGTATGCGACCTCGGCGCCGAAGGCGTCGAGGTCGAAGTGGTCGGTCCCGCGGCCCACCTCCTCGTCGACCGTGAACGCGATGCGCACGTTGGCGCGCGGCCCGGGAGTAGCGACGAGATATGCGGCGGCCGCCATGATCTCGGCCACGCCCGCCTTGTCGTCGGCGCCGAGCAGTGTCGTGCCGTCGCTCGTGACGATGTCGTGGCCGACGCGCGCCGCAAGAGCGGTCTCCTCGGCCGGGTCGATCATCTGGCTCGGGTCGCCCGGTAGCACGAGCACGTCACCGCCGTAGTCCGCATGGACGATGGGGATGACGCCCGTACCGGGCGACTCGGGGGTCGTGTCGACGTGCGCGATCAGGCCGATCACCGGCGCGCCCTCCGTCCCCGGAAGGCTCGCGAAGACGTAGCCGTGCTCGGTCAGCTCGACGTCGGTGAGCCCGATCTCGCGCAACTCGTCGACGAGCAGGCGAGAGAGGTCGAGCTGCCTGGCCGTGCTCGGGTACGACTCGGCATCCTCCTCCGACTGCGTGTCGACGCGGACGTAGCGGAGAAAGCGCTCGAGAACGCCCTCGGCGAGCTCGGATGCGAGCGGCGACGAGAAGGGAGCGCTACCCAAGGTCGCCGAGGTGACGGTACAGAGCTGCGGCGGTCTCGATCCCGAGCGGGAGGTACGCCGTCGGAATCCGCTCGTTCGGCGAATGGACGTTCGACTCGTTGAGGGCGAATCCCGTCATGACCGTGGCGACGCCGCGACCGGCGAGCGCCGAGACCAGCGGGATGGAGCCACCGGAGCGCACGAGCAGGGGCCGGACGCCGAGCACCTCCTCGAACGCGTCGAGCCCGAGCTGGACTGCCGGTGCGTCGGCAGGCACGAGGCCCGGCGGAGCCGACGACCGCATCGTGATCTCGAGCTCAGTGCCCTCGGGAGCAGCGTCCCGGAGGAGCCTCTCGAAGGCGGCGGAGATCAGGCCCGGATCCTGGTTTCCGACGAGGCGAATCGAGACGTTCGCGCGGGCTGCCACGGGAATGACGGTCTTGACGAGCGTCGGCGAGCCTCCTTCCAGGCCGTGCACGTCGACGGAGGGCTCGGCCCAGGTGCGGACATAGAACTCGCCGGCCGCCGCTCCGTCGGCTGCCCTCGAACCCGCCGCCGCGATCTCGGCAGGGCCGGCGGGGAGAACCGACCAGCCGGCGAGCTCGTCATCGGACGGCGGGACGATGCCGGCGCGGAGCGGCTCGGGCACCCTTCCGTTGCGCGGCACGACCGCGGCCAGCGTCTGCATGAGCGCGTGCATCGCGTTGAGCGACGCTCCGCCGAACATGCCCGAGTGCAAGTCGCGGCTGCCGGTTCGAAGCTCGACGTGGAAGTAGCAGAGGCCGCGAACCGCGATGTTGAAGGCAGGGACGTCGCGCTCGACCATGCCGCTGTCGAAGACGATCGCTGCGTCCGCCCCACGCTCGTCGGCGGCGAGCCAGTCGACGACCGAATGGCCGCCGATCTCCTCCTCGCCGTCGCACGCGAAGCGGAGGTTGACCGGGAGATCACCCGCAGCGGCGAGGAGCTCGGCGGCCTTGAGCACCATGAAGAGCTGCCCCTTGTCGTCCGCGATTCCCCGTGCGTAGAGCCAGCCGTCCCGATCGACGAGCTCGAACGGCGGCGACTCCCACAGCTCGAGCGGGTCGGGGGGCTGGACGTCGAAATGCCCGTAGCAGAGGATCGTAGGGGCGGACTCGGCGTTCTGCGAGGCGCGGATCTCACCGACGACGAGCGGCCGCTCGCCCCACGGGATCACCTCGGCGAAGCCGCCCGCCCGGCGCACGCGATCTGCAACCCACGCCGCTGCAGCGGCGACGTCGGCCTGGTGGGCGGGGTCGGCGCTGACCGACGGTATCGCGATCAGCTCGGAGAGCTCGCCCACGAGCTCGTCAAGGGGCGGGACCTGCACGGCGGAGTCAGTCTACTGGCGTGCAGCACGCACCCCGGACGACAGGCTGAACCCTGTCGCCTTCCGAAGCGGCTTCAGCTCACGCTACATCGCGAACGTTGCCCGCTTCGGCGAGCGCGCGCAGCTTCTTCAGGCTCTGATGCTCGATCTGGCGGATGCGCTCGCGGGTGACGTTGAAGGTCCGTCCGACCTCATCGAGTGTCTGTGGCTGCTGGCCGTTGAGGCCGTAACGCAATTCGAGAACCGCCCGCTCGCGCTGCGAGAGCGATCCGAGAATCGATCGGAGTGCTTCTCGGCGAAGCGTCACCTCGGCCGCCTCGTCGGGAAGCTGGGCGGTCACGTCGGTGAGGAAGTGGCCGAACTCCGATTCGTCGTCGTCACCGACCGGTTTCTCGAGCGACACGGGTGTCTGCGCCGATCGCTTGATCTGCTCGACCTCGTCCACCGTGAAGTCCAGGTCGAGCGCGATCTCCGCGAGCGTCGGGTCACGCGCGAGCTCGGATCGGAGCTTCCGTTCGCTGCGGTGAATCTTGTTCAGCTTCTCGACGACATGCACCGGCATCCGAATCGTCCGTCCCTTGTCGGCGATGGCCCGGGCGACCGCTTGCCGGATCCACCAGGTCGCGTACGTCGAGAACTTGAAGCCCTTCCGGTAGTCGAACTTCTCGGCAGCCCGCACGAGGCCGATCGTCCCCTCCTGGATCAGGTCGAGGAACGGGAGGCCCTGGTTGCGGTAACGCTTCGCGATCGAGACGACGAGTCGCAGGTTCGCCTCGACCATCGCCTGCTTGGCCGCGTGCTCGCCGAGCTCGATCCTCTTTGCGAGCTCGACCTCCTGCGCGGCGGTGAGCAACGGCACCTTGCCGATGTCCTTGAGGAACAGCTGCAACGTATCGGTCGAGATCTCGGCCTCCGCGGCCCACTCCTTCTCGACCTCGGCCTCGGTCTGCTCGGTGCCGACGACATCGACCTGCGCCTCCTCGAGCGCAGTGTAGAACTCGTCGAGCTGGGACGCGTCGAGCTCGAGCTCGTCGAGCGCGATCGCGATCTCCTCTGCCTCGAGCTTGCCCGCACCTCTGCCGGCCTCGAACAGCGTTCGCACCTCTAGCAGGTCGAGAACGCCCACGCGGACGACGGTCGGCGCCGTGCCACTCGAATCAGCTGCGCTCAAGAACCGCCCCCTTGTCGATCAAGACTGCCCTGACGGTAGCCGTCGGGCATCCCCGCGTCAAAGATTCGGCCCTGACGAATCAGATCTTGGCCTTGTCCAGCTGATCGAGGTACTGCCGCGCAATCCCGACGAGGCGCGAGTCGGGCTCGACAGTCCGCACGAGCTCGAGCTGGCGGCGGGCCTCCTTCACCTGCCCCGACCAGAGGAGGAGAAGGCCGAGATGGAAGCGCACCGTCGCCGCCTGGGGGAACGTCTTCGAGAGCGGCCCGAGCCGGGAGAACGCGCGCACGGGCTCCGCCTTGTCGAAGAGGCCGACGGCGGCCGCGACTCGCGCCTCGGGATCGGTCGGATCGAGTCGCGCCGCCTCCGCGAAGACACGCTCGGCCGAGACCTGTCTCCCGAGCCGCTGCAGGGCGACGCCGTAGAAGAGACGGTCGGCGACGGAGCCGTTCCTCGCCCGGCGCGCGAGCGTCGCGAACTGGTCGGGCGGATCGAGCTGCCGGACCGCCACGGGGACGTTCGCGACGGGCACGAAGAGCGGCAGGTTGCGGGCAAACTCGGGGTGAAGGAGATTTCCTGCCGTGACGGCGTACTGTGTGTCGGGCTCGAGCTCGGCCGCGGACTGCCAGGCTGCCTCCGCGTCGCCCTCGCCCGCCCAGTAGCGCGCGATCCCGAGGTTGAGCTGGATCGCGGCGCTCTTCGGATGGAGGCCGGACAGCTCCGTCAGGCGCGCGACGGTCTCGTCCGGCCAGCTTGTGAACGCCGTGCCGATCCGCGCCTCGAGCGAGCCGTGGCGGGCGAATCGCTCCTTCGCCGCGACGAGCTTCCCTTCCTCGTAGAGCCCGACGGCCTCGCGGAGATCGCGGGCTTCCCGGTCGATACGGAGACCGAGATCGAGCGAGAGCGGCGGCGCACCGGGTCGGACCGTGGGCCCGATCGCGGCCGCGCCCCCGGGCTCGTTGCTCGTCGCAGCGGTGATGCCGGCGACCGCGACCGCGGCGAAAACGGCAAGGGCAGCGACGATGAGGAACGTTCGTGTGCGGGCGCTCACGAGAGAACGGTAGCCGCCACGATCCCGTGAGCCGCGCGACTCCGGGAGTGTTCGGGCTTGGACAATGTCAATTCGTCGCCGACGCGACCGGGAGCGCGATCTGCGGGTACTCTCGGCGATGCCACGTGACGCCTCTTCGACCCGACGGCGACACGCTATACTCTTGGAAGTAATGGCTACGTACCGGGAGTTGCTCAACCACGTAAAGAGCGAGATCGACGAGGTCACCTCGCCCGATCTCCACGATCGCCTCGCCGCCGGCGAGCGGCCGATCCTCCTGGACGTCCGCGAGCAGGACGAGTGGGACGAGGGGCACCTTCCCCGCGCGATCCACGTCGCCCGTGGGAACCTCGAGTCGCGCATCGAGGCCGCCATACCCGACAAGTCACGGGAGATCGTCATCTACTGCGCCGCGGGAGCGCGGTCGGCGTTCGCGGCGAAGGCGCTCGGCGAGCTCGGGTACACGACTGTCTCGTCGATGTCGGGCGGGTTCTCCGACTGGAAGCACAACGGCTACGCGTACGAGACCCCGCGCGCCCTCAGCCCCGAGCAACGCGCACGTTACTCGCGCCACATCCTGATTCCCGAGGTCGGCGAGGTCGGGCAGCAGAAACTCCTCGATGCGCGGGTGCTGCTGATCGGAGCCGGCGGCCTCGGCTCGCCCTCCTCGCTCTACCTCGCAGCTGCGGGCGTCGGCACGATCGGCATCATCGATGCCGACGTCGTCGACGACTCGAACCTGCAGCGGCAGATCGTTCACTCCACGAGTACCCTCGGCGAGCCCAAGGTGCTGTCGGCGAAGAAGGCGATCGAGGCGCTCAACCCGGACGTGACGGTGATCCCCTACCAGGAGCGCCTGACCTCCGAGAACGTCGAGCGGATCCTCGCGGACGGATGGGACGTGATCGTGGACGGGGCCGACAACTTCCCGACCCGCTATCTCGTCAACGACGCCTCCGTGTGGCACGACATTCCCGTCGTGCACGGCTCGATCTATCGCTTCGAGGGCCAGGTGACGGTGTTCCACCCGCACGTCGGGCCTTGCTACCGGTGCCTCTACCCGACGCCGCCGCCGCCGGAGCTCGCGCCGAGCTGCGCGGAGGGTGGCGTGCTCGGCGTCCTCCCGGGCATCGTCGGGTCCCTGCAGGCGAGCGAGGCGCTCAAGCTCATCCTCGGCGCCGGCGAGACGCTGACCGGCCGGCTGTTGCTCTTCGACGCCCTCTACACGAGCTTCGACGAGGTCGCCGTCAAGAAGGATCCGGGCTGCCCCGTCTGCGGCGACACGCCCACGATCTCCGAGTACGTCGACTACGTCGAGTTCTGCAGCGGCGTGCCGCACGAGCAGCGTCCGGTGCCCGCGTGACGGCCGTCCGCATCCCGCCGACCCTGCGGGCCGAGGTCGGTGGCGAGCGCCAGGTCGAGGCGAACGGCGCGACGGTGCGCGCCGTGCTCGAGGATCTCGCCGACCGCTTTCCGGCGCTCGGCTCGCAGATCTTCGACGGCGGCGAGATTGCGACGTTCGTCAACGTCTACCTGGGCGGGGAGGACGTGCGGACGCTCGACGGGCTCGACACCGAGATCACCGACGGCCAGACCGTCATCCTGCTGCCGGCGATGGCCGGTGGCTCCACCCCGCCGCGGTCGCGGCCGGTCGTCTCCTCGCTCCTCGACCTGGTCGGGAACACGCCGCTCGTCGAGCTGCCCCGGATCTCCCCAAAGCCCGCCGTGCAGATCTACGCGAAGCTCGAGGGCCAGAACCCGACCGGCTCGATCAAGGACCGGGTCGCGAAGTCGATGATCGAGGCGGCCGAGGCATCCGGTGAGCTGAAGCCCGGGCGGCACCTGCTCGAGCCGACCTCGGGCAACACGGGCCATTCGCTCGCGATGATCGCCAAGCTGAAGAGCTACCCCCTCACGTGCGTGATGCCGGACAATGCGACCGACGAGCGCAAGCGCCTGCTGAGGCTCTACGGGGCCGAGATCGTCCTCTCCCCCGGAGCGGAGGGGTCGAACGGAGCCGTTCGCCTCGCGCTCGAGCTCGCAGCGCGCGACCCGAAGTACTTCATGCCGTTCCAGTACGCGAACCCGGCCAACCCTCGTGCGCACTACGAGGGCACGGGCACGGAGATCGCGGAAGCGCTCGACCATGTCGACGTCCTCGTCGCGGGGCTCGGAACCGGCGGAACGCTGATGGGCGTCGGCGAGCGCCTGCGCGAGTCGTTCCCCGACGTCGTCATCGCCGCCGCGGAGCCGCTGCCCGGCGACTCGGTGATGGGTCTCCGCTCGCTCGCCGACGGCTACGTGCCTCCGATCCTCGACGTCTCGAAGCTCGACCGGAAGATGCTCGTCTCGAATGCGGAATCGGTTCGGGCGGTGAGAGCGCTCCTCGACCTCGAGGGGATCTTCGCCGGCGTCTCGTGCGGCGCCGCCCTCCACGTGGCACGCAAGATCGCCGAGGAGATGGACGAGGGCGTGATCGTGACGATCCTCGCCGACGCCGGCTGGAAGTACCTCTCCGCGGACTTCTGGGAGGCGTCGGACGACGACCTCGAGCAGTCCATGGAACGCACGATCTGGTGGTAGTTCCCGCCGACGTGCGGGCAGCGCTCGTCGCACACGCGACGGGAGAGCTGCCGAACGAGGCGTGCGGTCTGGTCATGTTCGACCGCGGGACCGCCGTCGAGTACATCCCCGGGCGGAACGCGTCGCCGTCGCCCTATCATTTCGAGCTCGAGATCGATCCGATCACCTGGGCCGACGCGAACGACCGTGACGTCACGCAGGCCGTCTTCCACTCGCACATCTCGTCGCCCCCACGGCCCTCGCGCACGGACGTGCAGAACATCGGCCTCTGGGCCGGGCAGCCGTACCTGATCTACACGGTGCGGACCGACGAGCTCGCCGCCTGGCGGATCGTCGACGGCCGGATCGAGTCGATCCCGATCGTGCACGCATAGCCCAACCCGGGGACGACGCTGGTCTCGCTCCGGGGCGCTCTCCCACAGCGAGACCGTGCCGTCACCGTCGCTGGAGCACGGTCACGTGACCGTGAGCGTGCCGTTCATCGAGCCCGCGTGCGGATCGCACACGAAGGTGTAGGTGCCCGGCTCGAGCACCACTTCGAACGTCTTCGTGCCTTCCTCGGAGACCTCCGTCTTCACGTCCACGCCACCGGGGCCGGTGAAGTGGAAGTTGTGATCCGTCGCCATGTCGTCGATGGTCAACGTGTAGGTCCCGGCTGCGACGGTGTCCTCTCCCATCGAGATCTCGAAGCCCGGCCCGACCGAGCCCGTCAGGGTGCCGGAGTCGCCGCTCCCGCTCGTCTCCGTGGCCGCGGTCGTGTCGGGCGCTGCGCTCTCCGAATCGCCGCCACCGCACCCGGCGACGAGAGCGACCCCGACGACGATCACTGCCGCCGAGGGAATCCATCGTCTCACCCTGTCCTCCTCCGTCGTGTGTCATGAGGTATACGCGAAATCCCGGCAAGCGGTTTCGGAGTCAGAGGTCGACAGATGTCCCTTCCGCAGCCGACCGGAACAGAGCGTCGATCGTCCGCACCTGTCCGAGCGCATCGGCTCTCGCGAGCAACGGCTGCCGTTCGCCTCTGATGGCGGCGTTCATGTCCTCGAGCTCGAGGCGATACGGATTCGTAGCTTCGACCTCGATCCGCTCGACCGCGCCGTCGCGGCGCAGCTCGATCACCGGAGTCCCGCAGTGCCACGGATCGTCGAGGAAGAGCGAGCCCTCCGTCCCGATCGCCTCCAGCTCGTCGCGGTTCGGCAGCGACGTCCCGCACTCGACGTCCGTCCGCAGGCGAATGTTGTCGGCGTCGTAGAGCGAATAGCTGAACGCTGCGCGGATCACCCGCAACTCACCGATCTCGCCGGATGCAAGGAGCTCCGAGAGCCTCGCGGTCTGCGGGTGGTGCCGGTACATGAACGCCTCCGAGAGGTGCAGCCCCGTGGCCTCGGCCGCGTCGAAGGCCCGCTCGACGTCGGCGATGTGGCGGCTGAACGGCTTCTCGCACAACACGTGCTTGCCGGCCTCGAGCGCCCGGATCGATCACTCACTGTGCATCGTGTTCGGAAGCGGAATGTAGACCGCCTCGATTTCCGGATCGGCGAGCAGGTCGTCGTAGCTTCCGTACGAGCGCTCGATGCCCCACTCCCGTGCGTAGTCCTCGGCACGCGCGGCCGTACGACTCGCGACCGCGACGACGTCTACCTCGTCTGATGCCTGCGCGCCCGCGAGGAGCTTGCCGTTGATATCTGCGGTGGAGATCAGGCCCACTTCACCGGTCGTGTCATTCAGATCGCTCCTTTACCGCGTCGAGTGCCGGATACAGCGCGCGATAGCGCGCATACGTCTCCTCGTAGATGCCCTGCCAGGCCGGGTCGGGCTCGACCGTCTCGCGAACGTGGACGCAGCTCGCGACCGCGCCCGGGACGTCCGGGAAGACCCCGCAGGCGACGCCGCCGAGGAGTGCGGCGCCGAACGCTGACCCCTCCTCGACCTCCGTCCTCTCGATCGGAAGACCGAGAGCAGAGGCGACGATCTCGAGCCACAGGCCACGGGCGCCTCCTCCGGAGGCACGCGCCCGGTCGCATGGGCCACCGAGATCCCGCACGAGCTCGAGCGAATCCCGCAGCCCGAACGCAACACCTTCGAGAACCGCACGCACGAGCGCACCACGGTCGTGGCGGAGCCCGAGGCCCGTGAAGGCCGCACGTGCTGACGGGTCGGCGTGCGGGGTGCGCTCACCCGCGAGATAGGGCGCAAAGAGGAGCCCCTCGACGCCGGGCGCCCAGGAACCGGCCTCCGCAACGAGGTCGGTGAACGACACCTCGGGGGCGAGCCGGTCGCGCAGCCACTGCAACGAGCCGGCGGCCGAGAGCATGACACCCATCGCATGCCACTGGCCGGGCACGGCATGGCAGAACGCGTGCACGCGGGCCTGCGGATCGCTCGCGAACGAGGGCAGGGCAGCGAAGACGACCCCCGACGTGCCCATCACGATCGAGAGCGGCCCCGGCCGGTCGATTCCCACCCCGAGCGCCGCGGCCGCGCAGTCACCCGCACCCGCCGCGACCGGAATTCCTTGTGACAACGTGTCACGAGTCCGGGTCACCCCGGAGAGCTCGGGCGACTCGAGAAGCGGAGGTAGGATGCCGGGATCGAGGTCGAGCGCACCGAGCACGTCGGTCGACCACTCGCGACGGGCGACGTCGAGCAGCAAGGTGCCCGAGGCATCTGCGACGTCAGTGGCCCACTCGCCCGTGAGTCGCAGCCGCACGTAGTCCTTCGGCAGCATGATGCGCGCGATCCGGCCGAATGCCTCGGGCTCGTGGCGCCGGAGCCAGAGGAGCTTCGGTGCGGTGAACCCCGTCAGGGCGCGGTTCCCCGTCAGCGCGATCAGCCGCTCGAGCCCGATGCGCTCCTCGATCTCGGCGCACTCGACCGCCGTCCGCTGGTCGTTCCAGAGGATCGCCGGCCGAACGACGCGGTCGGAGGCGTCGAGCGCGACGAGGCCATGCATCTGCCCCGAGAGGCCGATCCCCGCGACGTCGAGCGGGCCGAGGTCCGCAATCGCAGCAACGGCTCCTGCCCACCAGTCCTCGGGATCCTGCTCCGACCAGCCCGGCCTCGGAGTCGAGAGCGGATAGCCGTGCTCGGCCCGCGCGAGAACGCTGCCGTCCGGGGCGACGGCGACAGCCTTGACGCCGGTCGTGCCGACATCGAGCCCGACGAGCGCGGTGGTAGCGTCAGGAGCCATGGACGTGACGCGCTTCGCGGATGGGCTCTGGCGCTGGACGACGTACTACGACGAGTGGCGGGACGAGGTCGGCTGCGTCTACGTCGAAGGGCCCGACGCCGTCGTCCTGATCGACCCGCTCGTACCGTCCGTTCCGTCGGAGGCGGCCCGATTCTGGGCGGCACTCGACCGCGACGTGGGCCGCCTCGGCCGGCCGGTGCACGTCTACATCACGGTCTTCTGGCACGCGCGTAGCGCCGGTGAGATCGTCCGGCGCTACGACGGCTGCCTGCACGCGACGAGCCGTGCCCGCGCCGCGAACGAACGGCGGACGGGGGTCGAGCCGGTCGGCTTCAGGCCGGGCGACGCTCTGCCGGGGGGTATCGAGGCGCTCGCGACAGGCCGCTCCACCGAGGTCGCCTACTGGATTCCGGCGCACGGCGCCCTTGTCCCGGGCGACGTCCTTCTCGGTGACGGAGACGGAGGAGTGCGGCTGTGCCCGGAGTCGTGGCTGCCGAGCGGGATCGGACATGCCCGGTTGCGGGTTGCGCTGAAGCCACTGCTCGACCTGCCGGTCGAAAGCATCCTCGTCTCGCACGGGGCTCCAGTGACGGAGGATGCACGTGCGCACCTCGCCAGGGCTTTGGCGCAGGCGTAGGCGCATCAGCAACAGATCTCGCGTGCGACGGCGAGATACGCGTCGTGGCAGCGTTCGAGCGACGCCAGATCGACCCACTCGTCCTCCCCGTGGATACCGCCGACGATCGGGCCGTAGAGGACGGTCGGGATCCCGGCCTCCGCAAGCAGCGCGGAGTCGGCCCAGAATGCGACGCCTCCGACCGCATCGCTGCCGAGGTGACGGTGGAGCGCGGTAACGACGGGTACGTCGGCCGCTGTCTCGAACGGGCCTCGGTGGAAGGGGGTGGTGACGCTCGCCCCGGTGCCGGCGGTCAGCTCGTCGAGCTCGGAGCGAACATGCTCGACCGTCTCGCCGGGAACGGTGCGCCGCTCCCCCTTCAGCAGGCAACCAGCCGGGTAGCTCGAGTACTCCTGGCCGCCCTCGATCACGGCTGCGTGGACGGAGCCGGTGCCGAGCAGCGGGTGGCCGGTACCGGCACGCAACCGCGCATCGAGCGCGGCTATCCCGGAGAGCACCGGTCCCATTGCGGCGATCGCGTCGATCCCGATGTCGGGCCGTGAGCCGTGCGCGGCGCGTCCGACCGTCTCGATCTCGAAGGCGACGAACCCCTTGTGGGCGACGGCGACGACCTCGTCGGTGGGCTCGGTCACGATCGCGGCGTCGGCCGTGGTGCGGCGCACGAGCGCCTCCGTGCCCAGGCTTCCCACCTCCTCGTCGGCCACCGCCGCGACGATGAGGTCGCCCCGGAAGCCCTCGCGCACTGCCGCTGCTCCGACCAGCATGCACGCGGCGAGCGAGCCCTTCATGTCGCCGGAGCCGCGTCCGTGCAGACGACCGTCGTGCACGGCCGGCTCGAAGGGCCTCTCCATCCCGGCCACGCCAACCGTGTCCATGTGGGCGTTCAGGAGCAACGAGCGGCCGCCGCCGCTCCCACGGGCCACTCCGACGACGTTCGGGCGTCCGGGGGCAGCCTCGTAGAGATCGACGTCGAGACCGGCATCGGTGAGCCAGGTAGCGACGAACGCTGCGATCTGTGCCTCGCCGACTCCGTCGGGCACGAGATCGGGGTTGGTCGACTCGATCGCGACGAGTCGGCCCGTCAGCTCCGCCAGGTCATCGCGCGTCCTACGCACCGAGCGCGGCGTACACGATCTCGTAGGCGCGGACCGCATCCTTCGTGCCCTGGGCTTCGCGCAACGCAGCCTCGTCGATCTTCCCGGCCACCGAGTCGATGAAGTTCCACTGCAGGACGGAGCGCTTCACGGCCGCGACCGCGTCCTCGGTGTACGGGTAGAGGTCGAAGCCGAGCCGCTCGCCGTTTGCCCCGTAGTTCGCGCGCCGGAGCTCGAGCGCGAGCTCGAGCGTCTCCATGAATGCCGTCGCGCCGACCATGTTGTCGTCGTCGAACGTGCCCCAGCCCGAGTTCGCGTGCTGGTGCCCGAGGAGCCCTTCCGCGGCGAGCAGTGCGGCGTACTCGCCGAGCGACTCCCCGTTCATGATCAGGTGCTGCCAGTCCATGTTGACCTGCACGTTCGTGATCCCCTGGGCGCGGAGAGTGTGGATCACGTGGAGCGTCATGCCGATGTTGCGCATGAAGATCTTCATCGCCGGCTCCGAGTTCTTGTGCTCGAGGAAGAGCTTCACGCCGTGTTTCGCGCAGATCTCGGCGGCCTCGGCCATGCCCTCGATGAACCACTCCCAGGCCTGCGCGTAGGAGGTCTGGAACGGGTAGTTGTAGCCCTCGATCCCGGGCCAGCAGATCATGTTCGTGCCGAGCGACCCCGCGAGCTCGGCCGTCTCGCGCGTCAGTCGGCGCGCCTCGGCCCGTGTGGCGGCGTCGGGTGAGGTGAGCCCGCCGCGCCCGAACCGGGGGTCCGTGTGCAACCCCGTGCAGATGGCAGCGATCCCGTGCCCGTCGAGCGCCTCGCGTACCTCGTCGAGGTTGTCGGGACTCAGCTCACCGGGGTAGTGGAACTCGTAATCGTCCATCAGGTCACCGAGGCCCTCGACCGCACGCCGCACCTTGGTCGCCGTCGATTCGTTCGTGTGCTCGGGCTGGTAGCCCATCGGCACGAACCGCGTGATCATCGGGCCGAGCGCCCAGATTCCAAGGGACGTCTTCATCTTGTTCTCCTCGCGGTCAGGGGGTGGCTCGTAGTATCTCCGAAACGGCCGCCTCGGTCAGCGCCGGGCCGCGACGTTCGGGGAAGCGCCGCCCGCGACGAGCCAGGGATCGGCGAGAACCGGTCCGAGCAGCGACGCCGCAGCTCCGCGCACTGCTGCCTCGTCCCCGAGTTCGGAGGCGCGCACCTCGCACATCGACCAGGCGGACGACAGAACACGCTCGCGGAGAAGCGTGCGAACGTCGTCGGCCAGCCACGGCGTGAGCGCGCCGAGGCAGCCACCGAGAATGATGGCATCGACGTCGAAGAGGTTCACGGCAGATGCAAGCCCGATCCCCAGGTACCGCCCTGCTTCGGCGAGGCTCGCGACGACGGCGCGGTCGCCTCCCTCGGCACGCCGGACGAGCTCGCGCGTGACGTTTCGGACGCCTCCCTGTCCATCGACGTCGATCCCGGCGCGGCGGGCTATCGCCTCCTGGCCGACGATCGTCTCGAGACAGCCGGTCGAGCCGCACTTGCATGGAAGCCCGTCTGGATCGACCGTGATGTGCCCAAGCTCCGCGCCGAAGCCGTGGGCGCCCTGGAAGAGATCCCCGCCGTTGAAGATGCCGGCACCGACGCCGACCTCGCCAAAGACGCAGATGAAGTTGTCGTGGCCGCGGGCGGCGCCCTGCCAATGCTCGGCGATAGCGGCAAGGTTGGCCTCGTTGCCGACGCGCACGTCGAGACCGCCGAGTTTCGCCGAGACCTCGCTTGCGACCGGGACCTCAGACCACTCGAGGTTGGGAGCCCGCAGAAGCGTCCCGGACTCGGGATCGACGAGGCCAGGCAGCGCGACCGCGACGCCGGCCGATACGAGATCCTGCTCGTCGATCATCGCGAATGCCTCCTGGGCCATTCTGGCCAGCCGGTTCAGCACCGGCCGGTGAGAGGAGCGCCGGTTGTCGACGTGCACGTGCTCCTCGTAGCGGATCGTTCCTCGCAGGTCCTCGACGCAGACCGCGAGGTAGTCGACGTTGACCTCGAGGCCGACAGCGACGATCCGGTCGTCGAGCTCGAGGACTTGCCCAGGGCGGCCCACGCGGCCCGACCGCTCGTCCTCGCCGGTCTCGCGGAGGAGGTCGAGCTCGATCAACTCGCCGACGAGGCTCGACACCGTTCCCCGCGTCAGTCCCGTCTCGGCGGCGACGCGGGCCCTGGAGCGCGGCTCACCCGCGGCGATCTGCTGGAGGACGACACCGAGATTCGCGCGACGGACAGTTGTCTGGTCGAAGCGAGAAGGTGCGTTACCGGCGCGCTCGAAGCTCATGGGCGTGGTTCGTGACGGGGGGGATGTCAGCCAGCGACGGGGTCGACCCAGTGGCGGGTTTTGTATGATCGTCGCACAAACTAAACCCCGGTACCGGGGATGTCAAGATCCGGAGACCGACCCGCGCCGATCGCGGTCGGAGCCGACCCTTCCAAGGCCGTAGACTCCCGCGATGATCGCCGACGCACATCTCGATCTCCTCCTCGAGCTCGGCTACCGCGAGCTGCGCTTCGGCGAGCGCGAGACGTTCGCCCGCACATGGCTCCCGCTCCTCGAGGCGGGTGGTGTCGGGCTCCAGGTGTGCCCGGTCTTCGTGGAGCTCGAGCGCCAACCCGAGGGGACGCTTCGCGAGGCGCTCGGCCAGGTGACCTGCCTCCTCAGGGCCGTGAAGGAGAACGGCGACCGCGTGCAGCAGGTCCGCTCCGCCGCCGATCTCGACGTGGTCGAGCGCGGCGAGCGAATCGGGCTGATGCTGTCGCTCGAGGGCGTCGAGCAGTTCGGCTACGAGCTCTGGCCCGCCGAGACGTTCTGGGAGCTCGGTGTCCGGATGGCGGGCCTCACATGGAACCGCCGCAATCCGTACTCCGACGGCGCGATCGAGGACGGTGGCCTCTCCCGACTCGGGCGCGCCCTCGTCGACGACCTCGTCGAGCTGGGCGTCATCCTCGATCTCGCCCACGCGTCGCCCAGGGCATTTTCGGAGATCCTCGGCCGGGCGGGCGGGGCGCCGGTGATCTGCTCCCACGCCGGCTGCCGCGCCGTCAACGACCATCCCCGCAATCTCGCCGACGAGCAGCTCCGATCGCTTGCCGACGCGAGTGGGCTCTTCGGACTGATGTTGCATCCGATCGCGATCGACCCCGTCGCACGAACGCTCGACCGCGTCGTCGACCACCTCGAGCATGCGATCGAGATCGTCGGCGTCGAGCACGTCTGCCTCGGCAGCGACTTCACGACCCGTCTCAGCCAGGTGCTCCCGCCGATGCCCCTGCCTGCGGACGGGTTGATGCCTCCGGGGCTCGCACCGGGAGCGGGCATCGAGGGCTTGAAGGGGCCGGAGGACTACCCCGCGCTTCTCGAGGCGATGCGCTCCCGAGGGTGGAACGAAGCGGACATCGCAGCGGTCAGCTGCGACAACCTCCTCGGGTTCCTGCGCCGCTCCCTCCCGTCGTAGGTGCGGCGGTGCCCCGCCCGGGACAGGCCCCCCGACTGAACCTTTCTCGCCCTACAGCGCGGCGCCGCCGTCGGCGAGGAGCGTGGCGCCGTTGACGTAGGAGGCCTCGTCCGTGAGCAGCCACGCGACGAGTGCCGCGATCTCCTCGGGCCGGCCGAGCCGGCCGGCGGGGATCTCATCCGCGAGATCGGCGATCCGCTCTCCCGCGAGCTCGCGCACCGTTTCACCGTCGATCGTCCCGGGAGCGACGGCATTCACCGTGACACCTGCAGGCGCGAGCGCTGCCGCCGCGCGCCGCGTGAGTGCGAGCAGGCCGGCCTTGGACGTCGCGTAGTGCGCGCCCGTGACACCACGGCCGCGGAAGGCCGAGTCCGACGAGATGTTGACGATCCGCCCCCCGCCGCGTTCCCGCAGGAGCGGGCCGACGGCGCGGATGCCGAGGAACGGGCCGCGGAGGTTCGTCGCGAGGACGTCGTCCCACTCCTCCGGTGTGATCTCGAAGAGATCCCGTATGTCGGTGCGGGCCGCGCAGTTGACGAGCGCAGCGAGATCGCCTGACTCTGCCGCCAGTGCCACTGCGCGGTCCCACGCCGCCGGGTCGCGAACATCGAGCATCACCGGCGCGGCGTCCCGTCCGAGCTCGGCAGCCAGGAGCGTGACCGCCTCTGCGTCGACATCGCCCAGGACGAGCGTCCAGCCGTCCGCGTACAGCCGACGTGCGACCGCAGCGCCGATGCCCCGGCCGGACCCGGTGACGATCGCGACCCTCACCTGAGGAGGCTCGCGCCGATCGCGCCGCCGAAGTCGCCCAGCTCGGCGAGCCGGTAGACGGGAGGCTCGGCAAAGAATGTGTGTTCCGCGGCTGCCGCCTCGATGTGAGCGAGCCATTCGGGACCGAGGCGCTCGCCGAGCCCGCCACCGATCACGACTGCCTCGACGTCGAGCAGCGTCACCGCCGATCCGATCCCGACGCCGAGCGCCTCGATCGCGCCCTCGATCAGCTCCAGGGCCAGCTCGTCGCCCGCCTGAAGCGCACGCAACCAGACGCCGCTCGTCAGCCGGTCGCGACCCCGCTTCTCCATGATCTCGAACAGGACCGTGTTGCGATCCCCAGCGTGCTTCCGGGCCTGCTCCTCGAGCGCACCGCGGCCCGCGTATGCCTCGACGCACCCCTTGAGCCCGCAGTTGCAGCGACGTCCGCCTGGACGTGCGCAGATATGGCCGATCTCGCCGGCCGAGCCCCGACCGACGACGTGCACTCCGTCCACGACGATCCCACCGCCGACGCCCGTTCCCCAGAAGACGCCGAGAAACGACTCGAACTCCCGGCCCGCACCGTACCGGCGCTCGGCTTCGACCGCGACGTTTACGTCATTGCCGATCCGGACCGGCCGCCCGAGCTCCTCTGCGAGTGCAGGCCCGAGTGGAAACGACACGTCCCAGCCCTCGATGTTCGCCACCTGGGTGACCGTGCCACTGTCGACGTCGATCGTACCGGGCGCCCCCACGCCGACCGCCGCGAGGCCCATCGGCTCGACACCGGCCTCGTCCAACGCCGTGCGGAGCGCCTGCGCGAGCTCGAAGACGACCGCCTCGGGACCGCCCCGCTGCGGTGTCTCGCGCCGCGCTTGACCCAACACCGCTGCCTCGCCGTCCGTCACGACCGCCTGGATCTTGGTGCCTCCGAGATCGAGGCCCCCCCGCATCCGGGTCACGGCAGCCATCGCACGAGCTCCTCGAGCGGCCTACGGTTGGCCCGCGCGCTCCATTCCTCGACGGTGCGGGCGTCCACGTCGCGTGGCCGTTCTGGGAAGCCGAACGAGAGAACGATCACGGGCTTCTCGTCTTCGGCAGCTCCCAGCACGATGCGAGCGGTCTCGGGATCGGCGATGCCGTTCGGGCACGATGCGAGACCCTCGGCCCACGCCGCGAGCAGCATGCTCTGCGCGGCGCGTCCGGCATCGAACGAGACCGGCCCCTTGCCACTCACGACGACCGCGACGACGAGCCCCGCGCTGAGAACGTTCTCGGGGACGTACACGGTCTCGGCAAGCGTCTCGATCCGCGCGCGGGACGTCGGCACGACGAACGTCCACGGCTGACGGTTGCCCGCCGACCCCGAGAGACGCCCGGCATCGAGCAACCGCCACGCGAGCTCGGGCGGCAGCGCACCTGGAATCATGCGGCGTTCGTCACGACGACTGGCGATCGCGAGCAGCGTGTCCACCCCTCCCACCCTATCGTCTCGGCGCGGCTCGGAAGACGGCGACGGCGTAAGCTGAACGACATGGCACAACCGGCCGATCAGGAGACGGTGAGCCTGCTGCGCTGGCTTCGCCGGCAGCTCCGGCAGCCCACCCCCGAGCGCGAGCGGCTCGAAGCTGCAGTCGCGAACGACGACCCGACCGAAGCCCGTCGCCTTCTCGCCCGCTATCCGTTCGGCGACGCGCAACGACGGCACGTCGAAGGACTCATCGACCGCTGGGAGAAGAGCCGTGGCGCGCGCTGAGAACGAAGCCCTGGTCCGTCGCATCTTCGACGCGTTTGCGCAGAAGCAGGGGCTCGCGCTCCGCGACGCGTTCGCGGAGGACGCCACCTGGAGCGTGCCCGGGACGGGCACGATGGCGGGCACGTTCCACGGCAGGTCCGAGATCTTCGCCTTCCTCGGGCGGCTGCCGAAGGAGACCGACGGGACCTACGCGTCCTCGCTGATCGACGTCCTCGCGTCGGATTCGAGGGCGGCGGCGCTCTACCGTGCGAGCGGCGAGCGAAAGGGTCGACGCCTCGAGATCGACCAGGTGTTGCTCTTCCGCATCGAGAACGGCCTCGTGCGCGAGGTGCTCGCGCTTCCGAGCGATCCGGCCGCGTTCGACGTGTTCTGGGCCTGAAGGGCATGACCGAGATCGATTTCAGTCGCTTCGACGTGGTCACGTTCGACTGCTACGGCACACTGATCGACTGGGAGCGTGGCATCCTCGACGCGCTGCAGCCGATACTGGCCCCGCGCGGGATCGAGGGCGTGGACGATGAGCTCCTCGAGCGTTACGCGAGCCACGAGGCTGCGCTCGAGGGAGGCAGCTACGTGCCCTACCGTGACGTGCTCGCGCAGGGCCTGTGCGCACTTTGTCGCGAGCTGGGGTTCGAGGCGTCCGACGACGACGCGCGCGGCTTTTCAGAGGCGATGGGCGACTGGCCCGCGTTCCGGGACACCGCGGCCGCGCTCCGGCGACTGCACTCGAGGTTCCGGCTCGGTGTGATCACGAACTGCGATCGCGATCTCTTCGCGCGCTCGAACCGACGGCTCGGCGTGACGTTCGACTGGGTCGTGACGGCCGAGGACGCACGCGCCTACAAGCCGAGCCATCGTCCTTTCGAGCTCGCGCTCGAGACGATCGACGTCCCGCGCGAGCGGATCCTGCACGCGGCGCAGAGCCTCTTCCACGACCACGTCCCGGCGAGGGAGCTCGGCCTCACGAGCGTCTGGGTCGACCGCCGCCACGGCCGGCCCGGGTTCGGTGCCACGCCGCCCGCGTCCGCGAGCCCCGGCCTGACGGTGCCCGACATGCGCACGCTGGCCGATCTCGCCCTCGCGCCTACGGCTCCGGGGACGAGCTGAGCGATTCGATTACGACCTCGATCAGTCGGCCCGACGACAGGACGTGCTCGCGCGCGAGAAGCCGCGCACCGGCAGTGCTCCCCGCCGCGATCGCCTCACGGATCGCCCGATGCTGCAGGTCGTTCTTCGCGTACAGCTCGTCGAGCTCCACGCGAGCACTCCAGACCCGGTCGCCGATGAATGTCCGCCGGGCGCTCTTCGCCAGACGCTCGACGAAGGGCATCGCCGCCACGGCGTAGATGACGTCGTGGAATGCGTAGTTGGCCTGCATCCAGTCGACGAAGAGGGGCGACTCACTCGCAAGGCCGTGCCGGGCCTGCTCCCGCAACTCGACGGTCAGGGCGGAGAACCGCTGCTCGGCGGCGTCCAGCGCCTCGAAGTCGGCCGGCGTCATGCGGGACGTCGCCACCTCGGTCACGAGCGCTTCGAGCTCGGCGCGCACCAGGTAGGCCTCGCGCAGGTCCCCGGCAGAGAGCGATCGCACTCGGACGCCCCGGTTGGGCTCGAACGAGACGAGGCCGAGCGCGGCGAGGCGCCGCAGCGCTTCCCGCACCGGCGTCCGTGAGACCTCGAACCGCTCGGACAGCTGCTCCTGCCGCAGCACCGTGCCGGGAGGAAGGAGGCCACCGACGATCTCGTCCTCGAGCACTCGCGCGATGTCGTCGGCCTTCGTCGAGAGCAGCGTGCTCATGGTGAGAGTGTACAAGAGAATGCACCTTTTCGGATCCGAAACTAACGAATAGAGGCGCCCAACTGGGAAAATATGGCTACAATGGATCCAATAACTGTCATCTTGGATCCAGAGGAGCGCAGAGCCATGAGCCCCACCGACACGATCGAACGTCCCTACAACCGGGAGGACGTCGAGCGTCTCCGCGGCTCCGTCACGGTCGAGCACACCCTGGCCCGCCTCGGCGCAACGCGGTTGCGGACGCTCCTCGCAGAGGAGGAATGGGTTCCGGCGCTCGGCGCGATGACCGGTGGCCAGGCAGTCCAGATGGTGAAGGCCGGACTGAAGGCGATCTACCTCTCCGGCTGGCAGGTCGCAGCCGACGCGAACCTCTCGGGTAACACGTACCCGGACCAGAGCCTCTATCCCGCAAACAGCGCCCCAGCCCTGGTGAAGCGCATCAACAGCGCTCTCCTGCGCGCGGACCAGATCACGCACGCCGAGGGAGACGACTCGACGCACTGGCTCGCGCCGATCGTCGCCGACGCGGAGGCGGGCTTCGGCGGGCCGCTGAACGCCTACGAGATGATGAAGTCGTTCATCGAGGCCGGCGCGGCTGCCGTGCACTTCGAGGACCAGCTCTCGTCGGAGAAGAAGTGCGGCCACCTCGGCGGCAAGGTGCTCGTGCCGACCGCACAGCACATCCGAACGCTCGTCGCAGCCCGGCTCGCAGCCGACGTCGCGGACGTGCCGACACTCGTCGTTGCCCGCACCGATGCGCTCTCGGCCTCGCTCCTGACGAGCGACATCGACGAGATCGATCGGGAGTTCTGCACGGGCGAGCGCACCGCGGAGGGCTTCTTCCGCGTGCGGGACGGCATCGAGCCCGCGATCGCCCGCGGCCTCGCGTATGCCCCCTACTCCGACCTGATCTGGTGCGAGACCGCGACGCCCGACATGGCCCAGGCCGAGCAGTTCGCCGCGGCGATCCACGAGACGTTCCCCGACCAGCTGCTCGCGTACAACTGCTCGCCGTCGTTCAACTGGCGCAAGCACCTGAGCGACGCGCAGATCGCAGCGTTCCAGCGCGACCTCGCGAAGCTCGGCTACCGCTTCCAGTTCATCACGCTGGCGGGCTTCCACGCCGCGAACCTCTCCATGTTCGAGCTCGCACGCGGCTACGGCACCGAGGCGATGCCCGCCTATGTGCGACTGCAGGAGCGCGAGTTCGAGCTCGAGGACGAGGGGTATACGGCAACGCGTCACCAGCGCGAGGTCGGCGCCGGCTACTTCGACGAGATCCTGCAGGCGATCTCCGGCGGGACTGCATCGACCCTCGCCCTCAGCGGCTCTACCGAAGAGGAGCAGTTCGAAGGCAACGCCCACGCACCGGAGATGAGCGCGGCGTAGCCACCGACGTCGTGGGGGCAGGTCGAGAACCGTTATCGTGGGGCGCCGTGAGCGACGACGTCCTCGAAGCGCGGCCGCCGGACGTCCCCCTCGAGCTCGCCGTCGAGGTCGCTCGCACGGTCTTCGGTGTCGAGGGCGATGCGACATCGCTCGACGGCGAGCGTGACCGCAACTTCCGGATCGACGGGACGGCGGGATCGTTCGTCCTCAAGGTCGGCAACCCGGCCGATCCCGCAGACGTCGTCGAGATGCAGGTGCTCGCGATGGAGCACGCTCTCAGGGCAGACGCGGGGCTGCCGATCCCGCAGCCGCGGCGGACGGTCGGCCGCCGGCCCATCGGCTCGGTCACGATCGAGGGCATCGGCCACGCCGTTCAGCTGGTCGGCCTGATCGACGGGCGGGCGTTTCCCTCCGACCCCGTCTCGCCCACGACCCGGCGCGCAGTCGGAGCGACCGTCGCACGCCTCGACCAGGCGCTCGCAGGCTTCACTCACCCGCTTGCCCGACGACCGATCCTCTGGGACGTCACCCGGCTTGCGGAGCTGCGCTCGAAGCTCGCGAAGATCTCCGATGCGGGCCGCCGGGCGCTCGTCGAGCGCTGGCTCGACCGGTTCGACACCGTCATCGCGCCGGCGCTCGAGCTCGTTCCGTCCTCGACGATCCACGGGGACGTCAACCCCGGAAACGTGCTGGTCGACCGCGACGACCCGGAGCGCTTGGCCGGGATCGTCGATTTCGGCGACCTCGTTCACGCCCCGACGATCATCGATCCCGCGATCGCCGCCGCCTATCAGGCGTTCGGCGCCGGCGATCCCCTCGACCCACTCGTCGAGGTCGCGACGGCGTATCACGCCGTGCGACCGCTCACGAGCGCCGAGGTGGCGCTGCTGCCCGAGCTCGCGGGCGCGCGGATGGCGCAGTCGGTGCTGATCTCCGCCTGGCGCGCCGAGCTCCACCCGGACAACATCTCCTACATCCTGGCCGACCAGGAGGACTGCTTCGAAACGCTCGGGCGGATCGACGACCGCGGTTCCGCGCCTCTTGCGGCGGCGCTTGCAGAGGCGTGCGGCATTCCCCGTCCCACGAGCTCCTCGCTCCAGGAGAGCCTCGCGCGGCGCCGGGAACGGCTCGGGCCGGCGCTCGGTCTCACCTACGACGAACCGGTACGCCTCGTCTCGGGCAGCGGCGTCTGGCTGACGGACGCCGACGGGAACGAGTTGCTCGATGCGTACAACAACGTGCCGCAGGTAGGCCACGCACATCCCCGCGTCACGGCCGCCCTCTCGGGGCAGGCGAGGCGACTCACCACGAACACGCGCTACCTCGTCGACGAGGTGGCCGTCTACGCCGACCGGCTCGTGGCGTTGCTGCCCGACGGGCTCTCGGTCGTGATGTTCGTCAACTCGGGGAGCGAGGCGAACGACGTCGCGATCCAGATCGCGCGCGCCGTGACCGGGAACCGCGGAGTCGTGATCACCGAGCATGCGTATCACGGCACGACCGCCGCCACGGCGGCTCTCTCACCGGAGGAGCTCGGGCCCGACGCGCTCGAGCCCTGGGTGGCGCGGATCGGCGGAGCGGCGACGCTCGGGGCGCCGGATGCCGCCGCACGCGTGTCCGGCGAGGTCGACGACGCCTACGAGCGCCTGCGCGGACGAGGGCACGGCCCGGCACTGCTCGTCTGCGACGACGTCTTCTCGAGCGACGGCATCTTCGCCGTCCCTCCCGGCTACCTGCGCGCCGCGTACACTCGAGCCCGGGCCGTCGGCGCCCTCTGCCTCGCCGACGAGGTCCAGGCCGGCTTCGGGAGGGTCGGGACCCCGTTCTGGGGCTTTGCACAGGACGGGGTCGTGCCCGACATCGTCACCCTGGGGAAGCCGATGGGCAACGGGCACCCGATGGGCGCGGTCGTCACGACGCCCGCGATCGCCGCCGAGTTCGCCGCCCGCTGGCACTTCTTCTCGACCTTCGCAGGGTCGCCGGTCGCCGCGGCGGTCGGGACAGCAGTGCTCGACGTGATCGAGCGCGAGCGGCTCGCCGAGCACGCCGAGCGCGTGGGCTCCTACCTCCGGGAGCGGCTCTCGGAGATCGGCGTGGGGCAGACCGCGATCAGGCAGGTGCGCGGCCCCGGGCTCTTCGTCGGCGTCGAGCTCGACCGCGACGCGACCGGAAGGCCGGACATCGGCAGTGTGGTCGCGAACGGGCTTCGCCGTCGTGGCGTGCTCGTCGGCGCGACCGGCCCGCTCGGAAACGTGATCAAGATCCGGCCCCCTCTCGTGTTCGCCGAACAGCATGCGGACCGGCTCGCGGTGGCACTCGACGAAACGCTGACGGAGGAACTGAGATGATTGGCCGATGACCGATACCACGGACGTTCTCACCGACGAAACGCAGGGCTTTCTCGTCGATCTGGAACGGGAGTTCGGCGCCCGCCGCTCCGAGCTGCTCGCTCGGCGAGCCGAACGGCTCGAGCGCCTCCACGCGGGCGAGCTGCCGGATTTCCTGCCGGAGACGGCAGATGTTCGTGCCGGCGACTGGCGCGTTGCGCCCACCCCGGTCGAGATCGCCGACCGGCGCGTCGAGATCACCGGCCCGGTCGATCGCAAGATGGTGATCAACGCGCTGAACTCCGGCGCCCGCGTCTTCATGGCCGACTTCGAGGACTCGAACTCGCCGACGTGGTTCAACTGCATCGACGGCCAACGCAACCTCACGGACGCCCTGGAGCGGACGATCTCGCTCGACACGGGTGAGAAGCAGTACGCGCTCGCAGAGAGCCCGGCCGTGCTGTTCGTTCGCCCGCGAGGGTGGCATCTCGAGGAGCGGCACTTCGAGGTCGACGCGGCTCCGATGTCCGGATCGCTGTTCGACTTCGGCCTCTACTTCTTCCGCAACCACGGCCGCAACGGGCGCTACTTCTACCTCCCGAAGCTCGAGTCGCACCTCGAGGCGCGACTCTGGAACGACGTCTTCACCTGGTCGCAGGAGCGGCTCGGCGTACCGCAAGGGACGATCAAGGCGACGGTCCTGATCGAGACGATTCTCGCCGCGTTCGAGATGGACGAGATCCTCTACGAGCTCCGCGAGCATTCCGCCGGGCTCAACGCCGGCCGCTGGGACTACATCTTCAGCGTGATCAAGAAGCTCGGACACCGGCCGGAGATGGTCCTGCCGGACCGCGGCGCGGTGACGATGGCGGTGCCGTTCATGCGCAGCTACTGCGAGCTTCTCGTCAAGACGTGTCACCGCCGCGGCGCGTTCGCAATGGGAGGGATGGCGGCGTTCATTCCCTCGCGTCGCGACGCCGAGGTGAACGCCGTCGCGCTCGCCAAGGTGCGAGAGGACAAGGAGCGCGAGGCGTCGCAGGGCTTCGACGGCACGTGGGTCGCCCACCCCGACCTCGTCCCCACCGCCTACGAGGCCTTCGACGCGGTGCTCGGTGACCGGCCGAACCAGATCGATCGGCAGCGCGACGACGTCTCCGTCTCGGCGGCCGACCTCCTGAACATCGCTGCGACGCCCGGCGAGGCGACCGAGGACGGCCTGCGAAACAACGTCTCGGTCGGGATCCAGTATCTCGCCGCCTGGCTCGACGGGTCGGGCGCGGTCGCGATCAACAACCTCATGGAGGACGCCGCGACCGCGGAGATCAGCCGCTCCCAGATCTGGCAGTGGCTCCACCACGCCCGCTTCACCGCGGACGACGTGCTTCGGATCACGAACGAGGAGATGGCGTCGCTCGGCCCGGGCTACGACGATGCGCGGACGATCTTCGAGGGCATCGCGACGCGGCCCGACTACGTCGAGTTCCTCACGCTGCCCGCCTACGACCGGCTCACGGAGGTCGAGTCGTGAGGGCTGCCTCCGTCGGCGGGTCGTCCGGCACCGGCCGCACGTCGGCAAGGCTCGCCGCCCCCTGACCGTGCGTGCCGTTCGGGTCGACGACGCGAACGCATTCGAGAAGTGCTGCGGCCGCTTCCTCGCCGCCCACGAGCCCGAGCACAACCTTCCGCTCGGGCTCCTCGGACGGCTGCGCGACGAGCCCCGGCTCTACGGCTTCGACCCGACGTTCGTCGTCGCCGAGGATGCGGGCGCGGTCGTCGGCTGCCTGCTGCGGACGCCTCCCCACGGCGTCGTGCTCAGCCGCTTCGACGGGCTCGACGCCGTCGAGCCGGTCGCGAAGGCAGTCCTCGACATGCACCCCGGGCTCCCCGGAGCGGTCGGCCCCCACGACGTCGTCGCCCGGTTTGCGTCCATCTGGGTGGAACTGACCGGCGTGCAGGCGCGCATGGGAATCAGGCAACGGATCCATTCCGCGTCCGTCGTGCACGAGCTTCCCCGCGCCCCGGGGTGGATGCGGAGGGTCGGGAGCGAGGACGTCCCGACCGTTCTCGACTGGCTCGACCGGTTCGCCGAGGAGGCCCTCGGGGAAGCGCCACATCGCGAAGACACCTCGGCCACGTACCGCCGCCGTGAGGCCGATCCGGACGGCTCATGGCTCCTCTGGGACGACAACGGGCCGGTCTCGCTCGCGGCCTTCGGGAATCCGACCCCGAACGGCACCAGGGTCGGCCCCGTCTACACCCCACCCGAGCACCGCGGCCAGGGCTACGCAACGTCGCTCGTCGCCGATCTGACCGCCGAGCGGCTCGCGGCCGGCCTCGGATTCTGCTTTCTCTTCACCGACCTCGCGAATCCCACCTCGAACGCGATCTACGCACGCATCGGCTACGAGCCGGTCGCCGACTGGGATCAGTGGGTGTTCAGCTGACGGCGCCGGTTCCTCGAGCGCCAGGGGGCGATGTCTCGGCGACCGCCTCGGCGCGCGCCCGCGCGATGGCGTCGACGGTGAGCTCGATGTCCCGCTCCGTCGTCGACCAGTTCGACACCGAGATCCGTAGCAGCCGCTCGCCGCGCCAGGTCGTCGCTCCGAGCCAGCACGTCCCCTCCGCCTGAACCAGCTGCTCGACCGTGTTCGTGAGCTCGGTGTCTCCGACCCGCACGAGGATCTGGTTCAACACGACCTCGTTGACCACCTCGACACCGTCGAGATCGCCCAGGAGCATCGCACCGTATCGGGTCACTGCACACGACCTCTCGACGAGGTCCGCCACTCCCGAACGGCCGAGTGCGCGGAGCGCAGCCCACGCCGCGAACCCGCGTGCCCTTCGCGACGACTCCGGTACGAAATCGCCGCCACCGAACGCCCGGCCGGCGACCTGACCCGTGAGATACGAGGCCGTGTACTCCATCGCGATGACGTGGACGTCCGGATGCGCACAGAACACGAACCCCGAGTCGTACGGCACGTTCAGCCACTTGTGCCCGTCGCACGCCCAGGAGTCGGCTGCCTCGATCCCGGTGACGAGGTGCCTCGTGGCCGGACTGGCTGCGGCCCAGAGCCCGAACGCACCGTCGACGTGGACCCACGCTCCCGTCTCGGCGGCGTGCGACGATACGGCCTTCAGGTCGTCGCAGGCACCGGTGTTGACGTTGCCGGCCTGCGCGCAGACGATCGTCGGCGTGTCCGGTTGCGAGCACAACGCCCCACGCAGTGCGTCCGTGTCCATCGCGCCGTCCGCGAGTGCGGGGATTTCTTCGATCGCGCTTTCGCCGAGCCCGAGCAGGCGGAGACTCCGATCGATCGTGGCATGACGCTCGGCGCTCGCCACGACCCTCAGGCGAGGCGCACCGCGGAGACCGTCCCGGCCCACGTCCCAGCCGACCTGATCGAGCACCCTCCAGCGCCCCGCTGCCAACCCCACGGTGTTCGCTCCCTGCCCACCGGTTGTGAAGCCCACCGACGCCGATGCGGGAAGCCCGAGTAGCTCCTTGAGCCACATGCCGGCAACGTCCTCGAACGCGAGCGCCGCGGGCGAGAGCGCTTCGTTGTATGCACACTGGTCCCAGCCGACAGTCAGGAGATCCGCCGCGAGCGCAGCGTCCGGAGAGCCGCCGATCACGAACCCGAAGTACCGCGGCCCGGCGGAGGCCATGAGCCCTGGCTTGGCTCCTGCAACGAGCTCGTCGACGACGGCGTCGACCGGCGAGGGGGCCTCGGGCAGTTCCCGTGACAGTGCTTCACGGACAGCGGCCCGTCCCAGGGACGGTGCCACGTCCTGATCGGGAAGGCTCTCGCGATAGTCCGCGATCAGGTCGGCGACGCGATGCAGCGTCTCCCGCAACTCGGCCATGCATGGATCCTACGTGGCCGGGAGACGACCGGTCCGGCCCCTCTCGACGTGGCCCAGCGCACGGGCGTGGTTGACGAGCTCGACGCTGTTGCCGTCGGGATCGAGGACGGAGGCACCGTAGGAGTCGGGGTGATACACCGGCCTCGTGGCCGGAGGGCCGCCATCGCGAAAGCCGGCGCCCACGAGCGCGCGGTGGAACTCGTCGACGGCTGCGTTCGTCTCGGCGGGAAACGCCATGTGGAGCCCGCGGGTCGGTCGGCCGGGGACGACGGAGAAGGAGGCGCTCGCTCCGAGCACCTGAACGTGCTCGGGACCGAGATCGCGGATCCGGAGGCCGGCGAGAGGCGCAACGAGAGCGTAGAACGCCCGCGACGCCACGAGGTCGGCGGTACGCAGCCAGAGATGGTCGATCCCGCCGTCCGGGCGGAGTGACCGGTGATGGACGGCCTCGATGCTGTTTCCGTCCGGGTCGAGAAGAAAGGCGCCGTAGTAGTCAGGCTTGTAGTGCGGTCGCTCGCCGGGCGCTCCCGCGTCGGGCAGCCCGCTCGCCCTCCCCGCGTGCCAGAACGCATCGACCAGGGCACGGCTCGCTGCCGCGAACCCGACGTGGAGCCCCTCGGTGACGGGGCGCTCGTGCGACGCCTCGAGAAGCGAGAAGTCCCCCCACTCGACGGACCAGGCGTCGGCGTAGGTCGATTCGATCCCGAGCTCGCCGAGCAGCGTCCGGTAGATCGATTCGGACGCGCCCCGGTCGGAGACACGGATCGTGACACGGTCGAACACGTCCGGATCGTACGTACGCGCCGGCCGATTCGTGGCAGGCCGGAGCTCCGGTCGGGCTGCGATGTTGCAGCGTGTGGACGCGAAGCTCGACAGATCGGAGCGGTGGCCGGACCGGAGGCCGTTTGTGGATCGGCGGTCGCGCTCGCGAGCCATCAGGTTCCGCTCGCGATCGGAAGCGATACGGGCGGGTCGATTCGCGTGCCCTCGTCGTTCTGCGGCACCGTCGGCTTCAAGCCGACCTACGGACGCGTCAGCCTCACCGGAGCGTGGCCCCTTGCGCACAGCCTCGACCATCCCGGGCCGATGGCCCGAACCCCCGCCGATGCCGCGCTCTTGCTCGAGGCGATCGCCGGCTACGATCCCGGCGACCCGTCCACGGAGGACGTTGCCCTCGGAGATCTCGGGAAAGCACTCGAGCATGGCCTTTCGGGTCTCAGCGTCGGGCTCTGCTCCGACCTCCATCCGATACCGCTCGCTCCGGATGTCGCGGCGGTGTTCGCCGCGGCCGTCCGGGCGACTCGCGGCCTGGCGGCCGACGTCGGCGAGATCGGCCTGGCGGAGGCAGCCACGGTGTTCGAGACCTTCGGCGCGACGCAGCGGGCCGAGGCGCTGTTCACGCACCGCGAAGCGGGCCTGTTCTCGGCCCGCGCCGACGAGTACGGCCCTGATGTCCGAGCTCGCCTCGAGCTCGCGGCGAGCGAGGGCACCGTCGAATACCTGCGTGCCGCCGCCGAGCGCCAGCGGCTGCGAGCCGGATTTGCACGCGCCTTTCGCGAAGTCGATCTCATTCTGACGCCGATCTCGGCCGGGCCACCGTGCCTGATCGGGGAAGAGCTCGTCGAGCACCTCGGCTCGCCGATCGAGTTCCGGCGACTCGTGATGAGCAACACGGTGCCGCAGGACCTGGCCGGGCTGCCGACCTGCGCGGTTCGGGCAGGGTTCGACGACCTCGGCATGCCCGTGGGTGTCCAGTTCACCGGCCCACCGTGGGCCGACGAACGTGGCTCGGCGCAGCAGCCGCTTTCTGGTCGGCCACCGCCGACATCCAGTGCCGCCTACCCGACCTCGGGGAGATCGGCGGCTGACGATGCACGAATGGAGGCAAGGATGACGTGGAAGGGCAAGTACCGGTGCGCGATCACGATCTCGGTCGACTTCGACGCCGAGACGCTCTGGAGCGGAACGTTCAAGCTGAACACGCCGAGCCCGCTCTCACGTGGTGACTACGACATTCGCGCGGGTATTCCCCGGATCCTGAAGCTGATGGACAGGCACCAGATCCCGGCGACCTTCATGGTCCCCGGGCAGGTGATCGACGATCATCCCGACGCCTGTCGGGAAATCGCCTCTCATGACGTCGAGATCGGCTATCACGGCTACTACCACGAGAGCGTCCTCGAGATCCCGATCGACGACGAGCGCGAGCTCATGCGCCGCGGGATCGGCCGCATCGAGGACATGTTCGGCACCAAGCCGCGTGGGAACCGGTCTCCGCCGTTCGCGCTCGGCCCGAACACCGCTGACCTCCTCGAGGAGTTCGGGTTCGCGTACGACTCGAGCCTCTTCGGTCACGACGAGCCATACCGGCCGCGCGTGCCCGTGCTCGGAGGAGAGCTGCGCGACTTCGTCGAGCTGCCCGTCAGCTGGGAGCTCGACGATGCTCCCTCCTTCCTCTTCAACTTCTTCCCGTACATGTCGGGGTACGCGACGCCCTCTCAGGTGCTCGAGATCTGGAAGGCGGAGTTCGACGGCTCCTATGCTGCCGGCGGCTGCTTCCTCCTCGTGATCCACCCGTTCTGTATCGGCAGGCACCCGCGGATCGCAATGCTGGACGAGTTGCTCACGTATATCGCGAGCTTCCCCGATGTCTGGTTCGCCACCCACCTCGACGTCGCAGAGGAGTGGCGGAGGATGCAGGAAAGCAAGGAACGTGGTCCCGGGCGCCGACGAGGCGCGGCGCTGAGCCACGCGTCGATCGACTCCGACGTGCTGCGATCGGAGACGCGGGTCGTGACATGGTCGAACATCCCGGGAGCGCACGTCGCTACCGATAGATTGGCTCCATGCTGGAGCTCCGGCCGAACTGCGAGTGCTGCGACGTCGATCTGCCGCCCGACAGCGATCTCGCGAGGATCTGCACGTACGAGTGCACCTTCTGCGTCGACTGCGCCGAGAGTCGCCTCGGCGGACGGTGCCCGAACTGCGGTGGCAACTTCGTTCCCCGCCCGATCCGACCACCGGGGCAGCTGCTGAGGCACCCTGCGTCGACCGTCCGCGTGTCGAAGCCACACGCGGCGTGCTCCCCGACACTGCCGTAACAACAACGCGCCGGTGCATCGAGCGCTGCGGCAGGGTCACGGCCGAGCCGAACCCAACGCCACGAGTTGCATGACATCGGTTGATTTCGTAGGATCGCGCCGTGCAGTTCGACGACTGGATTCTGGCGCTGCACGTCCTCAGCGCGGTCGCGGCGGGAGCCGCGATGGTGCTGTTCTGGATCATCGTCGTCGCCCTCCGCCGTACGGATCTTCCCGACACGACCGTCGGGATCAACGACGTCGCGCGCCCCGCAACGACCGTGATCGCGGTCGCGTTTCTCGGCACGATCGTCTTCGGCGTCTGGCTCGCCGTCTCACTCGACCGCTACCAGCTCTGGGACGGCTGGGTCCTGATCGCGCTCGTCCTCTGGGCAATCGGGTTCGAGACCGGCCGCCGCAGCGGCGACGCGTACCAACGGGCGGGTGATCGGGCCCGGGAGCTCCAGGCAGCGGGTGAGACCGGGCCGAATGCCGAACTGGCGGCGCTGAATAGGTCGAGCGCGGGGCTCACGATGCACGCCCTTTCCAGCCTCGTCTTCGTGCTCGTCCTCGTCGACATGATCTGGAAGCCGGGCGCGTGACGGTTCTCGCCTCGATCCGGCCCGACAGTTGGAACGTACCGCTGTTCCTGCACGTCTTCGGCGCGATGATCCTCATGGGCGGCCTGCTGACCGCGGCGCTCGCCCTCGGTCTGGCCCGCGGAAGGGAGAGCATGCTCCGCCTCGGCTACTTCTCGCTGCTCGCCGTGGGCCTGCCGGGCTACATCGTCATGCGTGTCGGTGCCGAATGGCTCTACAGCAAGGAGGGCCTCGAAGACGCACCCACCGACCCTGCCTGGGTCGGCATCGGCTACATCACGGCCGACATCGGTGCGTTGCTCCTCCTGATCTCGCTGATCGTCGGTGGCATCGGCGTTCGCAAGCTCAGGAACGGTGGCGGTAGCGGCCTGCTCCGGACGAGCATGATTCTCTCTCTCATCCTCCTCGCGGCGTACGTCGTCACGATCTGGGCGATGAGCGCGAAGCCGGAGTAGCCGGCCGGGACGCGCTCGAAGAGTGGTTCCCGAAGCTCTTCTGCGGACGACGAAGAACGGGCTCGTCGTCGACGGCGAGGGCTGGTTCGTCATGGCTGCGCGGGAGCCTCGCTAGGCGCCGGCGTCCAGCTCTCGGACGACGTGCTCGAGGTTCGCCCTCCAGATGTACTCGGGTGTCGGCGGCAGGATGTCGTCCCAGATGGCAGCGAAGCTGCCGATCAGCTGCGGGAGTCTCGCCGGCCGGCCCATGAACCACCAGTGAAGGTGCTCCCCGCCGTCGCCCCAGCGGCAGACGTGAACGCGTCCGATCTCGCCGACCGAGCGAACCGCGCGCTCGACGCGGGCAAGCATCAGGCCGAGCTCGGACGCCAGCTCGTCGGACAGGTCGCCCGGCTCGGCGACATGTCGGCGTGGTTCGAGAAGGACGACGACCGGTAGGCCGGACGGTCGATCGAGTCCACGCAGGCGCCAGCGAGCGCTCGCCCACAGGTAGTCCTCGTCGGGCGCGAGGCAGCTGTGACAGTCCACCCCGCCCGTACCGCGCCGCGGTCGATCGACGGCGGCGGGCGGCTCGAGTCGGCGTGGGCGCATCTCCCCGTGGAAAGGGAAGGTCTCCCACTCCTCGACCGGCGGCATGATCAACGCCTTGGCGGCACGCTCGTAGAGCTGCTCGGGTGACTCGGGCACGTCCCTGCCTCGGGGCTCAGGCGAAGAACTGCACGATCGCGTCGGCCGTCGCGTCGAAGTCGTCCCAGAGGACGCTGTGGCCGCCGGGCACGTCGACCCGGGTGATCGACCCGTTACGCGCAGGCACGGGGACCGGAATCCACGATCGCTCGCCGCACACGACGAGCGTCGAGCAACGCGGCCACGGAGGCGTCGTCGCGGCCATCTCGCTCCAGGCCACGATGACCGCAGCCGGCGCGTACTGCCAGCGCAGGCGGCCGTCCGCGCACTCGACGAGATGCTCACGCGCCTCCTCCTCGAGCGTCTCCCGCGTCGTCGTGAAGAGGGAGCCGTCGGACAGTCGCGCCTCGATCGCCTCGTCGGCGGTCGCAAACGAGACGTCCGCCCTCGTCATGTCGGCCCGCTCGCTCGCGACCGCGACGTCGATCTGCATGGCCGGGTCGAGGAGCACCGCGCAGACGACCCGATCCGGGTGGCGCGCCGCCACCTCGGCGACGAGCTTGCCGCCGAAGCTGTGCCCGATCCAGGCAGCGTCCGGGATCCCGAGCGCGTCGGCCGTCTCGAGGAGATCGGCGACGTGCTGCTCGACACTCCACGGCGGCTCCCAGCCCGACCGGCCGTGACCGCGGTAGTCGACACCGACGACGCGGTAGGCCTGCAGGCGCTCCTCGGCGAGGCGGCGGAACCGACGCCCGTGCCCGGTGACGCCGTGCAGGCAAAGAATCGGCTTCCCTGCCGGGTCACCCCACTCCGTCGTGCTCAGGAGCACGAGAGCACCAGCTTGCCGAAATGGTTCCCACTCGCCATCGCCTCGACCGCGCCGGCGGCCTCGGCGAGCGGGCGGACGGAGTCGATCACGGGTCGCCACGAGCCCGATTCCAGCGCTCCGAGCAAGCCCTCGAAATCGGCGGGGCTCCCCATCATCGTCCCGAGCAACGAGAACTGGCCGAAGTAGAACGGTCGCACCTGGAGCGCCGCCTCGGTGCCGCCGGTGGCGCCGAAGACGACGCAGCGCCCGCCGGGAAGGAGACAGTCGAGCGACTGCGGCCAGGTCGAGCCGACGGCGTCGACGACGAGATCGGCACCGCCGAGCTCCTTCACCCGTGCGGCCCAGTCCTCCGTCGTGTAGTTGACACCACCCTCGGCACCAAGGGCACACGCCTGCTCGATCTTCTCGTCGGACGACGACGTGACGAGGACCCGCGCACCTGCGTGCGCTGCCAGCTGCACGGCGAACGTGGAGACGCCGCTCCCCGCGCCGAGCACGAGCACCGTCTCGCCGGTGCGAAGGCCACCGCGGGAGAACAGGGCGCGGTACGCCGTCAGGGCGGCGAGCGGGAAGGCGGCCGACTCCTCCCACGAGAGCCTGTCCGGCTTCGGAAACACGTTCGTCTCGGGCACGGCGACGAGCTCTGCGTAGGTTCCGTCGCGCGGACCACCCAGGATCTGGAAGTCGGGCCCGTGCACCTCCTCACGCGAGCCCCAGTCGAGTGCCGGGTAGATGACGACCTCCTCGCCGGTGTCGCGGCGCACCCCCGCACCGTCCGAGCCGGGAATCAGCGGCAGCGGGAACGGGTAGGTCCCGCCGACGACGAGGATGTCTCGCCGGTTCAGCCCGGCCGCCCGCAACTCGACGATCACCTCACCGGCGGCCGCGACCGGATCGGCGACCGTCTCGTGGCGAAGCTCGCCGCCCTCGTGAACACGAACCGCCTGCATCAGCGGAGCGACGCCCAGGGCTCGCTCTCCGCAACATCCTCGAGGCCGTAGCCGTCCTCGCCGACGGCCGGCGAGAGGATCGCGAGAATCCGGGCCGCCGCATCACCGTCGTTGAACGTCGCGTGAACGGCCGATTCCGGGATCACGACCGAGTCTCCGACGGAGAGCACCCTCTTCTCCTGCTCGATCCACTGCTCGATCGTTCCCTCGATGACGTAGATGACCTCCTCCTGGCCCGGGTGGCGGTGGAAGTCGTGGCACTTGCCTGCGAGAAACGTCGCCTCGATCGCGACGATGCCGGCGAGGCCGTCGCGAGGCCCGCTGATCTGGGCGAAGACGCCCCAGTCCTGCTCGTCGCGGGCGAGCGAATCGGCCGGCTTGAATGCTCCTGCCATCTAGACTCCTTTCACGGGTATCGACTTGAACCGCTTCATGTTCTCGGTCATCGCGACCTCCGTCGGCAGTCGCTCCATCGAGGAGGCCCCGAAGAACCCGACGACACCCTCCGTGCGGGCGAGGACGTACGCGGCGTCGTCAGGCTCGGCTATCGGGCCACCGTGGCACAGCACGATGACGTCGGGATTGACGCGCTTCGCCGCGTCGTGCATCCCCTGGATCAACGGGACGCAGTCGTCGAGCGTCTTTGCCGTGTCCGCGCCGATCGAGCCGCCCGTCGTCAGCCCCATGTGGGGGACGAGGACGTCTGCTCCGGCCTCCGCCATCGCTGCCGCATCGTCGTCGCTGAAGACGTACGGGGCCGTCAGGAGATCGAGCTCGTGCGCGATCCTGATGGCGTCGACCTCGAGGCCGTAGCCCATTCCCGTCTCCTCGAGGTTGGCGCGGAAGGTGCCGTCGATCAGGCCGACCGTGGGAAAGTTCTGGATGCCGCTGAAGCCGATGCGCTTCAACTCGGCGATGAACACAGGCATGAGGCGGAACGGATCGGTGCCGCAGACACCGGCCAGAACGGGCGTCTCCTTCACGATCGGCAGAACCTCGCGCGCCATGTCGACCACGATCTCGTTCGCATCGCCGTACGGCATCAGCCCCGCGAGCGAGCCGCGCCCGCCCATGCGGTAGCGGCCCGAGTTGTAGATGATGATCAGGTCGCTGCCGCCCGCCTCGGCGCATTTCGCGGAGAGCCCTGTCCCGGCGCCGGCGCCGATGATCGGGCTGCCGGCTGCGATCTGGGCACGAAGGCGCGCGAGCGCCTCGGCCCGGGTCATGCCGCCACCCCGATCAGCTCGTGCAGGCGGTTCGCCATCGCGAGCGCGAAGGCCGGGTCGTTCACGTCCGTGTCGATCTCGTGCACCGTCACCTTCGATGTGTCGACGAGCTCGCGGATCGTCTCGAAGAGCGCCGCGTCAGCGTCTGCATCATAGAAGACCTGACCTTCGGTGGCGATCGCCGACACGCCGCGGAGCGGCACGAACAGCTCGGTCGGGCCTGTCGCCGCGTTGAGCTTCCCCGCGATGATCCGGGCGATCTCGCGGCACTCGTCCGGTGTCGTCCGCATCAGGGTGATCGTCGGGTTGTGGACGTAGAGGTTCCGGTCGCGATAGCGCTCGGGAACCGTGTCCATGGGGCCGAAGTTGACCATGTCGAGCGCGCCGAGCGAGACGACCTGCGGGATCCCACGCTTGCCGGCGGCCTCGAGCCGCTCCGGCACGGCGACGAGCGCCCCGCCCGCGACCAGGTCGCAGAACTCCGTCGTCGTCACGTCGAGCGATCCGGCGATGAAGCCCGCCTCGATCAGGGCCTCCATCGACCCGCCTCCGGCGCCCGTCTGGTGGAAGACGAGCACCTCGTAGCCGAGCTCCTCGAGCCTCTCGCGTGCCGTCGTGACCGCCGCCGTCGTGACGCCGAACATCGAGGCGGTGATCAGCGGCTTCTTCTCACCGAGCGGCGGCATGGTCGCCCGTGCCATGCCCGCAAGGGCCGCCGCGGCGTTCGTCATGATCTGGGCCGACACCTGGTTGATCCCCGCGATGTCGACGACGGAGTACATCATCGTCACGTCGACCGAGCCGACGTATGGGCTGGTGTCACCCGAGGCGACGGTCGAGACCATCAGCTTCGGAACGCCGATCGGCAGCTGCCGCATCGCGTAGGTGGCAAGCGACGAGCCGCCCGAGCCGCCGAGGCCACCGACCGCGTTCAGCCGGCCGTCCTCGTACAGACGCTTGACGATCTCGGCGGCGCCGCGCGACATCGTCTCGACGGCCGCGCCACGGTCGCCGGCGGCGGCGAGCGCCTCGACGTCTGCACCGACCGCTGCGGCGACCTCCTCCCGCGTCACATCGGGAGCTGCCAACGGAGCCCCGACGATGCCTGCATCGACGAGGATGACGTCGACCCCCTGCTCCTGGATTCGATCGGCGAGGAAGGCATATTCCTCGCCCTTCGTGTCGAGCGTTCCCACGAGCACGACGGTAGCCATCAGTTTCCCTCCTTGTCTGCACCCTGAGTAGGGTTCCACGCAGGGCTCGAATCGTTGTTTTCGGGGTTCGTGAGCTGCTGCTCGACGCCGTCCAGCGTCGTGACCACGATCGCACCGTCGCGCGAGAACGCGACGGCCGTTCCGTCGGGGGACCACGCCGGCTCGAAGGCGTCGGTTGTCGAGGTGACGAGCCGTCGCGCGTCCTTGCCGTCGAGGCCGACCGTGTAGATGTCGTAGAGGGCCCCGCCGCTGTTCGACGCAAAGGCCAGACGCTTCGAGCTCGGATCCCAGGTCGGTGTGTAGCTCCTTGCGTCGAGCTTCGTCACGCCGACCCGACCCGATCCGTCCGGGCGCACGACCCAGATCTCGCGGAGATCGCTCCCCGATGCCCGGTGCGAATACGCGATCCAGCGGCCGTCCGGCGACCAGGCGGGCTCAGCCTCGGCCGTGAGGTCGTCGTCGGTGAGACGACGGGCACCGGTTCCGTCTGCGTTCATCACGTAGAGGTGGTCGACATCGCTGAACCGGGAAAACGCAATGCGACTTCCGTCCGGCGACCAGGTCGGGTGCTGGTCGTTCTCCTTCACCGACGTCAGCCGCTTCGTCCCCGAACCGTCGCTGTTCATGACGTAGATGTCGAACGACCCCTCCCGGGCGCTCGCGAAGGCGATCATGCTGCCGTCGGGCGACCACGCCGGTTGGGTCTGGAACTGGACACCCTCGAGAGTCGACAGATCGCCGCTCTCGTCGGTCAGGCGCCCCTGGTTCTCTCCGTCCGCGTTCATCCCGTAGATCGCGTAGTCGCCGTCCTGCGAGCTGACAAAGGCGATCGCGTTGCCGGGCGAGCCGGAGCCGCCGCACCCGGCGAGGAGCAGCAGGAAGGCGATCGCGCCGGCGGCGACGGAAGACTTGATGATCACGATGGTCCGCAGGGAGTCAAGCCGGGAACAGCCTACTTGGCCAGCGGCTCCACGCCGAGGTAGCGTCGCTGCAGCTCCGGATCGCCGGAGAGCACATCAGCGGTGGTTTCGGTCGCGATGCTTCCGGCGACCATGATCAGCTGGCGCGTTGCAAGTGCGGTCGCGACGCCGAGGTTCTGCTCGATCAGGAGGATCGCGAGCCCCTCGGTCTCGAGCCGCTGGAACGTCTCGACCATGGTCTCGATGATCGCGGGGGCGAGCCCCTCGGACGGCTCGTCCATGATGAGCAGGCGCGGGTTCGTGACCAGCGCACGGCCAATAGCGACCATCTGCTGCTCGCCACCCGAGAGCTGCGCGCCGCCGTTGCGCTTCCGCTCCGCAAGCCGGGGGAAGAGCTCATACACCCGCTCCCTCGTCCAGTCACCTCCGCCGTCTGTCGCCGAGCCGCGGGACGCGATTCTCAGATGCTCGTCGACCGTGAGCGAAGGGAAGAGACGGCGCCCTTGCGGAACGTAGCCGATCCCGTCCCTCGCGATCCGGTACGAATGGCCACCGATGATCTCCTCGCCCGCAAAGCGAATCGAGCCGGTTGCGGAAGGAGGAGAGATGCCCATGATCGCATTGCACAGCGTCGTCTTGCCCATCCCGTTCCGCCCTACGATCGCGACGGACTCGTGCGCCATCCTGAAGCTCACATCCTCGAGTGCCCGTGCCTTCCCATAGAAGGCGTTCAGGTTCTCGACCTCCAGCAACGCCTCCGTGTCAGTCACGGGAGGAGGCGGCGCGGCCTGCTGCTGCTCACTCATGGTGGTGCCCGCGCCCGAGGTAGAGATCGTGCACCATCTCGTTGGCACGGATCTCGTCGGGTGTCCCCTCGACGATGACACGGCCGTCGTGCATCATCGTCACGCTGTCGGCGACGGTGAGTGCGATGTCCATGTCGTGCTCGATCAGGACGAGAGTGATCGACCGGTCGAGCGAGAGCAACAGTTCGGTGAGGAGCCCTCGCTCACCGCGGGAGAGCCCCGAAGCAGGCTCGTCGAGCATCAGCAGCCTGGGATTGGCGGCGAGCGCCATCGCGATCGCGACCTGGCGATGCTCGCCGTGCGAGAGGTCGCCGACGTGCTCACCGAGCTTGCCGTCGATCGCCACGCGGCCGGCGGCTGCCCTCGCGCGTTCCCGTATCTCGCGGTCGCGTCCCGGCCGGCGGATCGATCGCAGGCGCCCCCCTTCGACGCCGACAATGGCCAGGTAAATGCTGTCCTCGACCGTCAGTCCGAGGAACAGCTTCGACTGCTGGTAGGTGCGGGCGAGGCCGAGCTTCACCCGTGTCCGCGGCGGACGCCCCGTGACGTTCTCGCCGAACACCTCGATCGTGCCGCCGGTCGGAGGCATGTCGCCGCAGATGACGTTGAACAGCGTCGTCTTGCCGGCGCCGTTCGGGCCGAGCACGACGCGACGCTCGCCCTGAGCGACGTCGAGGTCGACGTCGCTCACGGCGAGCAGGCCGCCGAAACGCCGGCCGACCCCCCGCAAGCGGAGGATCGGGCCGGCGTCAGCAGCGGATGGTGCTGCAGCGGTCACTGTCCTACTTGATGACCTGATTCGTGACAACGCCGTCCTTGACCACACGGATCTTGCCCTGCCACGGCAGCTTCTTCTTCACACACGGAGGCTGCGTGCGGCTGGGCGGCGGGCTGTTCTTTCTGAACAGGCCACCGAACGACTGGTTCACGTTCGGGACGTACCCGGTGAGCGTGATCGCCGGGCCACCGTCCTTGCCCTTGATGATCTGAACCGGCCACTGATCCTGGATCGACTGGCGGTTCGCGTCGAGCTTGACCTTGCCGTTGTCCGAGAGCTCGAACGGGGCGAAGATCGACCGCGGCATATTCGCCTGCAACTTGGCACCCACGGCGCCGTTGGAGCTGTTCAGGCCCTGGATCAACGCGCGAGCGCCCTGGTAGTAGTTGTAGAAGAACCCGTCATCAGCGGGCATGCCCGGGTACGTCTTCAGGACGAACTTCCGGTACTGATTCACGGCCGTGACACCCTTCAACCCGGGTGCCGTCCCGAAGCCGCCGACGTACGCGCCGATCATGCGCGGGGCGACATCGTCCTTCCCGGTCAGGAACCAGAGGAACAGGTTGCCGGAGTGCTGCTTCGCGTCGATCGGGCCGTAGGCCTGTTCGAACGCCTTCAGCGCCGGGCCTGTGCCGGTACCACCGACGACCCAGAAGTAGCCGTCCACGTCACCCGGCTTGGGCAACTGGCGGACGTACGACGAGTAGTCGGTCGTGTTCAGCGGCGGGTACACGCGCTTCGTGATCTTGCCGCCGATCGCACAGAAGTCGGCGATGATGCCGGCCGCCGACGTCCATCCGAACGAGTAGTCGTCCATGATGATCGCGGCGGAGCGCCAGCCGAGCTTCTTGTAGACGATCTCGCCGATGCCTGCGTTCCACTGGGCGCCGTCGCCGTGGTAGCGGAACAGGTTCTTCGGCGCGATCTGCAACGTCGGATCCTGCGACCCGGCGGTGCCGATGATGACCGTCTTCGCCGGCCGCGGCTTGACCCAGTTGGCGATGGCAACTGCCTCGTCACCCGAGAGCGGCCCGATGAGGACGTCGGCCTTCTGCTGCTGCATCAGGCGGCGGACCTCCTTCAGCGCGGTCGCCGGAGTGTCGTCACCGCAGCCGTAGCCGACGATGTTGACATTCTTGCCACCCGCCGTGATGCCCGTCATGCCCGCAGACGGCTTCTTCTTGTTCTTGACCTTGCCCTTCGCGAACTGGGCGAACGCGGTCTGGGCGCCACCGATTCCGAGCTCCTGCGCGAAACCGAAGGCCCCCTTGCAGTCGCTCATGACCGCAACGCGGACCGTGCCCGTCGCCGCTGAGGACGCCATCGATACGGACGCGATCGCGGCGATTCCGACCGCGATCACCCCGACCGAGACGAGGAGGCGGAATGCCCACCCCTGTCGTCGCTTCATTGCAGTTCCTCCTTCGTTGGATGTACGGAAAACAGATTTCCCTCGAACTTCGTTGTTGCCCTTCATCGAACCGACTCCGACCTCCTTCCCCGCCTCCTACTCACCCCGCCGCGCTCGCCTCGGCGGCGGGCTGCTTGGGCTCTCGCGAACGCGCGAGATCCCAAATTCTGTCCCAGATCCCGACGAGACCGTCGGGGGATGCGATCACGATCGCAAGAAAGACGATGCCGATGACCGTGTTGAAGGTACCGCCGATCACCGGCAGTCCGTCGGACGGAATCCTGTTCGTCACCTCGTTGTTGATCACGATGTAGGCAAACGCGCCGAGCCAGGCGCCTTCGATCCGGCCGAGCCCTCCGATCACCGCGATCACGAGCAGCTCGATCGTCGCTGCCAGGCCGATGTTCGACGGCGAGAGCTGGCCCGACCACCAGGCAAAGAGGACACCACCGATCGCAGCCACGAACGCGCCGATGCCGAAGGCGAGGGTCCGGTGCAGCGCGACGTTGTAGCCGAGCGACGCCATACGCGAAGGCTCGTCGCGGATGCCCTGCAGCGAGATCCCGAAGGGCGTCCGTATGAGGTAGCGGATCAGCCCGTAGATGACGATGGCAACGCCGAGCGCGACGTAGTAGAGCCGCTGCCGGTCGTTGACGACGTCTCCGATGAATCCCGGGGTGTATGCGTCGACGCCGGCGATCGGCGAGAAGCCGCCGACCTGCGTCACCTGGCTGACGAACAGGTACGCGATCACCGAGTACGTGAGGGTGAGCATCAGGAAGTAGATCCCGAAGCTCCGTGAGGCAACGGCGCCGAAGATGAACCCGAGACCGACCGTCAGCAGGATGGCAAGAACGACGGCGAGCGACGGATTCCACCCGAGCAGGAGTCCCTTGGTCTCACCGCCCGGCACGTTCTGGGTAACCATGTTCCCGAGCGCATATCCGGCGATGCCCATCAGACCCGCCTGCGCCAACGAGATCATCCCACCGTAGGCCGAGAGAAACACGAGGCTCGCGGCCCCGATGCCGAGGATGAACGTCTGGGTGAGGACCGTGTCGAGCCAGAAGTCGGAGACGAGGACGGGTGCCAGCAAGGCGAGGACGAGCACGGCGACGCCGATACTCCGCTCGACGAGAGCCTTCGTGGAAGACAGGGTCATCCCGCTCTCCCGAAGAGCCCCTGCGGCCTGAACGCGAGGACGACCGCCATCAGGACGAACGTGAGAACCGGCGAGTACTGCGTACAGCAATCGGTGCCGGAAACCGGCAGGTACGTCACGGAGAACGCGGTGACGAGCCCGAAGAGCAGTGACCCGGCGACGGCGCCGAGCAGCGAGCCCATGCCCCCAATGATCACGACGACGAGCGAATACAGGAGCCAGACCCCGTCCTGGCCCTGCGAGATGTTGCCCTGCGAGGTTCCGACCGTCGCGCCGAGAGCGACCAACGCTGCACCAACGGCGAACGCGATCGCGAAGAAGACCTGGATGTTGATGCCGATCGCGGAGGTCATCTGTGGGTCATCCACCCCGGCGCGAATGACCATCCCCGTGCGTGTCTTGTAGAGCCAGAGCCAGAGCCCGATCCCGACCGCCACACCGAGCGAGAGCATCACGAGCCGTGCCAACGAGTACCTCGTGTCCCACACGTGGAGATCGACGAGACGGTTCGTCCAACCGGGCCAGCCGAGGCTCACCGCGTTCCCCCCGAATCGCGACGAGCCCTCGGGGACGCTACGTGGGAAATGCGCGATCACCTGATCGGCGACGATCACCGAGATCGCAATGGTGATCAGCGCCTGGCGGAGGTCCTGACCCTGGTTCCAACGCAGGAAGAGCTGCTGGATCAGGACTCCGAAGACGGCGATGACCGCCATAGCGACGAGAAGAGGGACGACCCATTCCCACGTGTTGACGTCGGCCGGCTGCACGGAGAACCCCTGTCCCGTCATCCGCTGCTGGATCTCGTACGCGATGTAGGCGCCGAGGAGGTAGAGGGAGCCGTGCGCCATGTTGACGGTGCGCATGAGGCCGAAGATGAGCGAGAAGCCGCTTGCCACGATGAAGAGGAGCCCGGCGAAGGTGATCGCGTCGAGCAACGTGTAGACCAGCGCCCCGGGGTTGTCGATCGCGGAGCCGGTGTTGGTCGATCGCCAACCACCCGTGCCGAATTCGTCCACAGGCTTCGCAAGGACGATCACGTAGAGCAGCACGAAGCCCACGAGAAGCCCGACGGCGAGCTTGGGGGCTAGTTGCCGGATGTCGAGCTGTGCGGTCTTATCGTTCACGGGGAGACGAACCTAACAACGAACCGGGATGGATACAACAGAGAACGAGCGATAATCGATTCTTTCTGACAACGTCACGACAGCGCCTCGTCCATAGGGACGAGGCAGCCGACCGCTCCGGGATCGATGATCGTGCTTGACCGCCACCACCCGGAGCGCCTAGCCTCGCTGTGGACGCAATGACACTTCTGGAGGGCAGATGAGCGACACCTACCACGCCGTGATCCCGTACGAGTCGATGGATCCCCTCGCGATCGGTGCGACCGACGACGATTCGAAGAAGCACCGGGACACTCTGACGCTGGACATTCCCGCAGCAAACCTCGTCGCAGCGGTGTATCCGGACGAGCCACCGCCGGTCGGCGACTCGACCGAGGCTGCACGTCGCGCGCTCGCCGAGCCGTTCGACGGCCCGGCCTTCGCCGCGCTCCTCGCCGGCAAGACGAGCATCGCAGTCGTCATCGACAACCAGTTTCGACCAACCCCCTCCTCGAAGTTGCTGCCTCCTGTATTCGACGCCATCGAGGCAGCCGGGGTTAGCGACGTCCGCGTCGTGTGCGCCAACGGCAAGGTCTTCCCCATGTCCGAGTCGGACATGGAGCAGAAGATCGGGCGCGACAACCTCGCCCGGATGGAGGCGAACGGTTGGGCCTTCCATCAGAACGACCCCCAGAACCCCGACGTCTACACGTTCGTCGGCGTCTCGTCGGGCGGCACTCCCGTCTGGCTTCACACCGAGGTGGCCTCGGCCGAGCTCAAGATCACGATCGGTCAGGCGCAGGCGAACCACTGGGGCGCGGGCGGGGGCGGCAAGCTGATCCTTCCCGGCGTCGTCTCGGACGCGACGGTCGAGTCGAATCACTGCGCGTTCGTCACCTCGCCGCAGACGCACTACGGTGCCTACGCCGGCCCGATGCGCACGGATATCGACGAGGTCGCGACGATGTGCGGCCTCGACTGCACGATGAACGTCATCCTCGACACGCACGGGCGCGTGATCGACTGCATCTTCGGGTCACACCCCCGGGCGCATCGCGAGGCGATCCGGCGCTTCAACGCGATCTACGCGTACGACAGTTGGGTCGAGGAGAAGGGGCAGGCCGACATCGTCATCTGCGGCGTCTTCGCGCCCACCGACCACCTCTTCTTCCACACGGGCTGGGGCTGCATGTCCGCCGATCTCGTGCTCAAGGACGGCGGCACGATCATCTACACGAGCCCCTCTCCCGGTGTCTCGACCGCGATCGGCGACTTCCCCGGCTTCGCGCTCATGGACCTGATGAAGCCGTACATGCCCGCGACGGCCGAGAACTACCAGAAGGTGCTGCACGACATCCACAAGCGCGAGATCCAGATGTGGGCCGGCTGCATCTGGGTGCCGATCTACGAGGTGATGACGCGCAAGCACCTGACGGTCGTCACGCTGGAGGAGAACCTCGCCATGGCGGCCGACATCGGGCTCGACGCAACGACCTCGCTCGACGAGGCCTTCGCTGCCGCGATGGCACGTCACGGAGAGGATGCGAAGGTGGCGATCCTGCCGTACGCCCGCTATCAGCTGCCGCGGAACGCCGTCCGGATGGCACCGGCCGAGCCGAGCATCCTCGCCCACGCGGCGGTGTAGGACGCCACGCGCGGCCGTGTCTCGAACAGCGATCCCGGGCTTTCTCCCGGCGCAGGGTGTCGCCGACGGCGACACCCTGCGCCGTGAGATCCGCGGTTCGACGACGATCCTCGAGATCCTGAGGATGTACCCGGACGGACGGGCCGCGCAGCTGATGTCGCGGATCTACTGGCCGTGCGCCCATTGCGGCGGAGCCGTCCGCGAGCCGCTGACCCTCGCGGCGCAACGCCACGCCCGTGACCCGCGGGCGGTGCTGATCGCCTTCCGGGCGCTCGAGCACGGCGGCCCGAGCGACGAGGAAGTGGCGCTCGCGGCGAAGCGAACCTCCCGCTGACGCTGGTACCGTCCGCCGCGTGACCCAGGCGGAGCGGATCACGGCGATCGGGCAGATGCTGTCGGACGGCGAGGCGAAGCTCGCCGAGGTGGCGGACGAAATTCTCGAGACGCTCGGCGCCGCGCGCGTCTCGTTCTCCGAGATCGACGCCGACGACGATGCCTTCGAGATCCTCGAGGCCCGCGGCGAGGTGCTCCTCGGGCCTGGCACGCGCTTCCCTCTCGGCACGTCGACCCATCATCGCAGCGCAGCCGACGGCAAGGTCTTCGTCTCACCGAACTTCGATCAGCGGCGCGGGTTCTCGCGGCCACTCGACAGGATCGTCCGCGAGCACGGATTCCGCTCCGGGGCGTCGCTGCCCCTGAGGCATCCGCTGGGGCGCCCCGGGGCCCTCAACCTCCATTTCGACACGACAGGGCGGACTGCCGCGGACGCGTGCGCACTCGTGGAGCCGCTGCTCGGGGCGCTTTCGCTGGCACTCGCCCAGCCGGACGAGATCGCCCCGACGACGGTGCTCGTCTGCCATGACGACCCGCTCGTCGGCCACGGTATCGCCCGTCTCCTCGAGGAGACGGGCCTCGCACGCGCCGCACTCGCGCGCTCACCGTCCGACGCCGTCCGCTCCGGCCCGCTCCGTGCGCCGGACGTCGTGATCGGCGATCTCGCGCTCGGCGGCAGGCGGGTCGACGCCTGGATCGGCGAGCTCCGCGCGGCCGGCGTCGACGCGCCGCTGCTCGTCGTCGCCCCGCACGACGGCGGCGACAGCCTGGGCGTCGCGCTCGCTGCGGGCGCGACCGGGTTCGTCCTCCGCGCCGAGGTCGAGGATGCGCTTCCGCTCGCGGTGGACGCCGTCTCGCGAGGGCAATCGTGGCTCCCGCGGAGCCGTGTGCGCCGGCAGGAGACCGCGCTGACTCCTCGCGAGCTCGACGTGCTCTCGTGCCTCGACCGTGGGATGCGATTCCGTCAGGTCGCGGACAGCCTCGGTATCTCGCAGACGACCGCCAAGACGCACGCCCGCAGCCTGTTCCGCAAGCTCGATGCGAGCTCGCGTTCCGAGGCGACCTACACCGCGCGTCGACGCGGGCTGCTCGGGTAGGCGGCGCTGCGGCCGTTCCGGCCACTCCTCGTTGCCCTCATCCGAACGGACGATTGCGGGGCTCGCCCTCGGACCGCGACGATGATGCGGTGACCGCGAGCTCCGAGCCCTGGGTCGGCCGACCCCTGGAACGTTTCGAGGACGACGCCCTGCTGCGGGGCGAGGGTCGGTTCCTGGACGACCTCTCTCCCGTCGCACACTCCTGCCACGCGGCCGTCGTCCGGTCGCAGCTTGCGCACGCGCGCATCACCGTCGACGCGTCTGCCGCGTTGGCGGCTCCCGGCGTGATCGGCGTGCTCACGGGAGCGGACGTCGTCGCCCTGTCCCGGCCGTTCCCTGCGGGAATCGACAGCGGCACCCCGCAGTACGCGACTGCCGTCGACACGGTGCGGTATGTCGGCGAGCCCATCGCGGTCGTCGTCGCCCGCGATCGCTACCTGGCCGAGGACGCCGCCGAGATCGTCGAGGTCGACTACGACCCCCTCGATCCCGTGCTCGATCCCCTCGCGGCTGCCGCAATCCACGATCGGACGTTCGCGTACGGCGACGTCGACGCTGCGATGGCGGAGGCGGACATCGTGCTCCGCCACACGTTCCACGTCCCGCGCTTCACATGCACCCCCGTCGAGTGCTACGCGGTTGTCGCAGACTGGGACGAGACCGCCGGGCGGCTGACGGCGTGGGCGAACTTCCAGGGGCCGTTCACGCTGCACGGCGTCGCGGCCGCCGCGCTCGGGCTCAAAGGCGACCGCCTCCGACTCCTGACGCCGCCCGACTCGGGTGGCTCGTTCGGCGTCAAGTCCTCGGTGTTCACGTACATCGTGCTCATGGGGCTCGCCTCACGTCGTCTCGGCGTGCCGGTCACGTGGATCGAGGACCGACTCGAGCACCTCGCCTCGAGCTCGGCGTCGACGGGGCGTACGACCGAGGTCGAGGCGGGATTCACCGCCGATGGTCGCCTGGTCGCGCTCCGCTACGACGCGGTCGAGGACGTCGGCGCGTACGTCAGAGCGCCGGAGCCGGCGACGCTGTACCGCATGCACGGTTCGCTCGCAGGTGCGTACGCGGTGCAGAACGTCGGCGTCCGTAACCGCGTCGTGCTCACGAATACGCAGCCGTCGGGCCTGAACCGTGGCTTCGGAGGCCCGCAGCTCTACTTCGGTCTCGAGCGCACGATGGCGATCGCCGCGCGGCGGCTCGGCCTCGACCCGGCCGAACTGGCACGACGGAACCTGATCGCCGCGGACGCGATGCCGTACCGGACACCGTCCGGCGCGCTCTACGATGGCGGCGACTACGCGGCCTGCCTCGATCACGCACTCGAGCTCGCCGACTACGACGAGCTGCGGGCTCGGGTGGTCGCGGCGCGCGCGGATGATCGGCTTGCCGGCATCGGGCTCACGTGCGTGGTCGAGCCCTCGATCTCGAACATGGGCTACATCACGCTGGCGCAGACCGCCGACGAGCGGGCGCTAACCCTGCCGAAGTCGGGAAACGCCGAGGGGGCATCGATCTCGATCAACCCGCTCGGCGGCATCACCGTTCGACTCGCGACGACGCCCCAGGGCCAGGGCCACAGGACGGTCTGCGCCCAGGTCGTCGCAGATACGCTCGGCTGTTCCCCGGACGAGGTCACGGTGATGGCGGAGATGGACACGGCGAGCGTGCCGTGGAGCGTCGCGTCGGGCGCCTACTCGTCACGTTTCTCCGGCGTCGCGGTCGGCGCGGTGCAGGCGGCTGCGCTGAAGCTGCGGGCGAAGATCGATGCCATCCGCGCCCACGCGGGAGACGCCGGGCTGTCCCTCCGTCGCATCGCCGGCACGGCGCACTGGAACCCGGAAGGGCTTCCACCCGGCGAGGAGCCCGGTCTCTCGGCAGTCGCCTTCTGGGCGCCGCCGACGCTCGACCCGCCGGACGACGACGACAGGATCGCGTCGTCGGCGTCGCACGGCTTCATCGTCGACGTCTGTGCCGTCGAGGTCGAACGGCAGACCGGCCTGGTCCGCGTTCTCGACTACGTCACCGTGCACGACGCCGGACGTCTCCTCAACCCTCTCCTCGTCGACGGGCAGGTGCTCGGCGGGTTCGCTCACGGCGTCGCAGCCGCGCTCTACGAGCATCACATCTACGACGAATCGGGAAACCTGATGACGTCCTCGCTCGTCGACTACCTCACGCCGACCGCTCCCGACATCCCCGCGCTCACGATCGGGCACCTCTCGACGCCGTCCACGGTGACGGCGCTCGGTGCAAAGGGAGTCGGCGAGGGCAACACGATGAGCGCGCCCGTGTGTATCGCGAACGCGGTCGCCGATGCGCTCGGGCGTGACGACGTCGAGTTGCCGCTGACGCCGCCGCGCGTCTGGGAGCTCCTCCAAGAAGGAGATCCGGCGTGAAGCCCGTCGCCTTCGAGTACGTCGCGGCCCACTCGGTCGAGGAGGCGATCGCAGCGCTCGCGCGCGACGAGGACGCGAAGCCGATCGCGGGCGGTCAGAGCCTCGTACCGGCCCTCAACATGCGTCTCGTGCGGCCGACGCTCCTCGTCGACGTGAACCGGGCGGGGCTCGACACGATCGAGTCGAACGGCGTCCTTCGCGTCGGGGCAACGGTCCGGCAGGCAGCGCTCGAGCGCGACCTCCGCACGCATCCGCTGCTGCGCGAGGCACTTCCGTTCGTGGGTCACTTCGTCACGCGCAACCGCGGCACGGTGGGCGGAAGTGTCGCTCACGCGGACGGCTCGGCCGAGATCCCGCTCTGCCTCGCGGCGCTCGGCGGGACGATCGTGGTCGAGGGCCCGGCAGGCCGCCGCGAGGTCGAGCCCGACGCGTTCTTCGTGACGCACTTCCTGACGACGCTCGCTCCGGGCGAGCTCGTCGTCGAGACACTCTGGCCGCACCCGGCCGAGGGCGAGGGGGCCGCGTTCGAGGAGCTCGCCCTTCGCGCCGGCGACTTCGCCCTCTCGATGGTCGCCGTCGTGCTCTGCCGCGCCGAGGGTGTCGCGCGCAACGTGCGGGTACGCATCGGCGCGGTGACCGATCATCCGACCGCATTCGCCGAGATCGAGGAGGCGATCGAGGGGTCGCACGTGACCGCCGCCTCGGCACGTGAGGTAGGAGCTCTCGCACAGGGTACGGTCGACCCGGCCGGTTCGACCCACGCGTCGCCCGCCTACCTCCGGCACGTGACGGGCACGCTCGTCGAGCGGGCGCTGCTCCACGCCTGGGAGCGGTCGGCATGACCGAGATCACGCTGACGGTGAACGGGAAGCCCGTCGTCGAAGAGGTCGAGCCGCGCCTCCTCCTGACCGACTTCCTCCGCCACACGCTCGGCCTGACCGGAACACACGTGGGCTGCGAGCACGGCGTCTGCGGTGCGTGCACCGTTCGCCTCGACGGCGTCTCGGTGCGCGGCTGCTGCCTGCTCGCCGTGCAGGCAGACGGTGCCGTGGTCGAGACCGTCGAGTCGCTCGCGGGCGATGCCCTGCTGTCGCCGCTGCAGGAGGCGTTCAAACGCCGGCACGCTCTCCAATGCGGGTTCTGCACGCCGGGGATCCTGATCGCGGCCGACGACCTGCTCTCGCGTGGACCGCCGTCGCACGACGAGATCGTCGACATGCTCTCCGGGCATCTCTGCCGCTGCACGGGGTACGCCCCGATCGTCGCCGCCATCGAGGAGGCCGGCGCGATCATCGCGGCGCAGGAGCGTGAACGGTGAACCTCGCGCAGTCGCTCCTCGCCGCCTGCGAGCGCCATCCGGAGCTCGAGGCGTTCCCCGGTATTCGCTACGGCGAGCTCGTCCCACGCATCGCCCGGATCGCCGGCGGCCTCGACGTGGCGCCCGGGGCGCGGGTCGCGGTCGTGCTCGACAACCGGCTGGAGACGGCGCTTCTCTACTGGGCAGCGCAGTGGGCCGGCGCCGTCTTCGTGCCGCTCTCGTGGAGACTGGCCGAGGAGGAGCTCGACTACTGCATCACGGACGCGGGCGCCGAACGCGTCGTCCGCGAGGACGATCGCCTGCCCGACGGGCCAGCGCATCCGGGTGCTCTCGATCGCGATCCGCACGAGATCTCGTTGCAGCTGTACACGTCGGGGACGACCGGGCGGCCGAAGGGCGTCCCCCGAAGTCACGCGGCAGACAGGGCCGGCGGTCTCAGCCAGGCGTTGCAGCACGGCTACGCGCACGGCGACCGCACGCTCGGCGTGATGCCGCTCTACCACACGATGGGTATCCACTCGCTCCTCGCGATGCACCTCGTCGGCGGCTGTTACGTCCCCCAGGCGCGCTGGGAACCTCGGGACGCGCTCCGCCTGATCGAGGAGGAGCGGATCACGTCGCTCTATCTCGCCCCCACCCTGTTCTACGACCTCGTCACCGCGGAAGAGGTCGAGCGTCACGACGTCTCGAGCGTTCGCGCCCTCGGGTATGCCGGAGCCGCAATGACCTCGACCGTCGTTGCTCGTTGCGTCGACGTCTTCCACCCCGAGGTGTTCGTCAACCACTACGGCTCGACCGAGATCTACACCTTCTCGATCGGCCGCGACCAGGTCGCGAAGCCCGGGTGCGCGGGACGGGCGGCGGTGAACGCACGCCTGAAGCTCGGGGCGGACGGTGAGATCTGCGCCCACCTCTCCGGGGACGAGGCCTTCGGCGGCTACTGGAACCGTCCGGACGCCGACGCGAAGGCGATCCGCGACGGCTGGTACCACACGGGAGACATCGGGCACCTCGACGACGATGGCGATCTCTGGATCGACGGGCGAGTCGACGACATGATCATCTCCGGCGGCGAGAACATCCACCCGCTCGAGGTCGAGGAGATCCTCGCCGGCCATCCGGCAGTCGCCGAGGTGGCGGTCGTCGGGGCACCCGATGACCGGCTCGGCCAGCGGGTCGTTGCGGTCGTCGTCGGCGAGGCGACTCCCGAAGAGCTCGACGCCCATTGCCTCGCCTCGCCGCTCGCCCGCTTCAAGCGGCCGCGCGAATACCGTCGGGTGGCGACGCTTCCGAAGAGCCCATCAGGGAAGATCCTGCGGAGAGTCCTGCGAACCGAGGCGACAAAGGAGAGCGCGTGACCGAGTACGACGGATTCCGGGTCGAGTACGACGGCGACCGCGGCGTGGCGACGATCACGCTGGACGTCCCGGGGAAGTTCAACCGGGTCTCGATGCTCGCACGCGACCAGCTCGCGGCGCTCTTCGCCGACCTCGACCGCGACGAGTCGGTGCGCTTCGTCGTGCTCACCGGCGCGGGCGGCCAGTTCACGGCCGGCGGCGACATCGCCGGCTTCCTGACGAAGTCTCCCTGGGTCGTCTCGCAGCTCGCGAAGAACGTCGCGGCACCCGAGCGCTGCTCCAAACCGGTGATCGCACGACTGCAGGGGTACGTCTTCGGCGTCGGCCTCGAGCTCGCGCTCGCGTGCGACTTCCGCATCGCGGCCGACGACATGCTAATGGCGCTTCCCGAGGCGACGATCGGGATGATCCCCGGTTCCGGCGGCACCCAGCGGCTCGCTCGGCTCGTCGGTGTCGGGCGCGCGAAGGACATCATCATGCGAGGCCGGCGTGTAGCGGCCGAGGAGGCCCTCGCAATCGGCCTCGTCACGGAAGTCGTTCCTCCCGACGGGCTCGACGAGAGCGTCTCGTCTCTGATCGCCGAGCTGTCGCGTCACGCGCCGCTCTCGCTGGCAATGTCGAAGCGCGTGCTCAACACCGTCTACGACGGGCCGCTCCACGTCGGGCTCGAGCTCGAGGGCCTCGCCTACGGGCTGATGCAGCAGACGCACGACTTCCACGAGGGCGTCGAGGCGTTCGTCGAGAAGCGGAAGCCCGAGTTCGACGGGACCTAGTGGCCCTTCAGCGTCCTACCCCACGCGCGGACGCCGAATCTACCGACGCTCCCACGCCAGGCCGGCGGCGAGAACCGTCGTGTCGTGCGGGGCGACGAACTGCATGTTCCCCACCGCAAGACCGGCCCAGCCGATCAGGTTGACCCAGCGCAGGAACGACGTGAGCGGGAGGCGCACCTCGAGCTCGTCGGCATCCTCGGCCGGGAGGTCGATCGCGTAGCACGGAGAGACGTAGAGGTCGACGTCCGGCTCGTACGAGCGCCAGTTCGCGAGCGCGGCGCGGCCCGTGGCGACGGCCTCGTCGGTGACGTGCTGTGCAGCTTCGAGCTTCGGCCGGATCGTGTCGCCGTACTCGTCGGCGCGGGCAGGGAACGTCTCCCGATGGCTCGTGGCAGCCTCGTGAAAGAACAGGGGCCACATGTCCGCCTGCGCAGGGGGGATCCCTGCCTCGACGACGTTCGCCCCCAGCCCCTCGAGATCCTCGACCCACTGCTCGGCCACATCGGTCTGCTCCGTCTCCCGACCGTCACCGAGATCGGGCGCACGGCGGAGGAGCCCGATCGTGAGCCCGTCGAGGCGAGGCCCCGGCACGGGGGCGCCGGAGAGCACCGACCAGAGGAGGGCTACGTCCTCGACCGTCCGCCCCATCGGCCCGACCGTGTCGAACGTGGGACAGAGCGGGAAGATGCCATCGAGCGGGAGCACGCCCCAGCGCGACTTCAGCCCGACGGTGCCGCAGGCGGCCGAGGGCAGCCTGATCGAGCAGCCCGTGTCGGTCCCGAGCCCGAGATCGACGAGCCCGGCGGCGAGTGCGGCTGCATTTCCGGCCGATGAGCCGCCGGTCGTCCTGCCCGGATGCAGCGGGTTGTGAACCGTTCCGTACCACGGATTCGCGCCGAGTACCCCCCACGCGAATTCGGGCAGGTTGCCCTTACCGACGACGACGGCGCCTGCGTCGAGCGCACGCTGGACGACGGACGCGTGGCGCTCGGGAACGTGGTCGGCATAGATCCGCGACCCGTACGTCGTGCGGATGCCCGCCGTGTCGATCAGGTCCTTGACGAGCAGCGTCCTGCCCGCGAGCGGCCCGTCGGCCGCGCCGGTGAGGGGCTCGGCGAGCCACGTGATCGCGGCGTTGTACGGGTCGGTGGTCACGTCGCCCGCACCGCGATCGCGTCGATCTCGATCTTCGCCCCGGGAATCGCGAGCCCGCTCACCTCGACGACCGTCCCGGCGACCGACGCCGCGCCGCAGGTCTGCCGCAGCGGCGCGTCGACCGCCCCCGCATCGCCGATCGAGGTGAGGTAGACGTTGATGCGCGCGACGTTCGAGCCGGAGCAGCCACCCGCAGCGAGGATCTGGTCGAGCTCGGAGAAGACGGAACGGGTCTGCTCCCGCACGTCGTTGCCGCCGACGAGCGCCCCTCCCGCGTCGACCGGCAGGATCCCCGCGACGAAGAGCAGCTCGTCGGCGACCACCGCGTCCGCGGAATGCGAGAGAACGGGTCGGCTCGCGAGCGAGATCTCGCTGCGACTGCTCAAGACGGGATCAGGGCCACGCACTCGACCTCGATCTTCGCTCCCGGGATCACGAGCGCGGAGATCTCGACGAGCGTGGAAGCGGGGCGGGTCTCGCCGAAGACCTCCTGGCGGACCGGGTTCACGAGCGGGCGGTCGCTCACGTCTGTCAGGTAGACCGTCACCTTCACGACGTCGGCGAACGTGCAGCCACCTGCCGCGAGCACCGCGCGCATGTTCTCGAACACGCACCGTGCCTGGGCGACGACGTCGTCCCCGCCGACGAGCTCGCGCTGCTCGTCGACGGGAACGATGCCGGAGACGAACAGAAACCCGCCCGCCTCCACTGCGTCGGTGAAGTGCGATATCGGCTCCGCCTGACCCGCGACGCGGAGCTCACGGCGGCCCGACATCTCAGCCAAAGTGGGCCTTGAGCGCGTCGAAGCCGCCCTGGAAGACCTGCGAGGCGAAGAAGTCGGTCCAGTGCCCCTGCTGGTCGCGGTCACAGTCGAACGTCGTCCACCACTCGACGAAGCTGCCGCCGCCGTCCGTGACCGGCGTGACGCGGAGCGTGGCGCAGTAGTTGTCGACGTCGAAGGGCGTCTTCTGGAAGTCGTACGTGTACGAGCGCTCGACGTCCGAGTGCTCGAGCAGCTTCTCGCGAAGGTGTGTGCCGTCTCCGAGGGTGAAGCTGCGGATCGCACCGACCTGATCGCCGGCCTTCCCGTCCTCGATCTCGCTCTGCGAGACGAGCCCGCTGTGCCAGGTTGCGAGACCGTTGAAATCGCGGATGTGTGCCCAGACCTCGTCGGGCGATGCCCCGATCACCGTGCTTGCGTAGGACTTTGCCATCTCATGCTCCTTTGATCTCGTTGATTGGGCGTCCTGTTGATCCTACGACGAGCCGAGCCGGGCCTGCGCCGCCTCGCGGATCTCGGACAGCGTCTGCCGCGGTGTCAGCGCCTCCGGGTCGACGCGCAACTCGATCACGGCCGGTAGCCCGCTTGCGAGCGCCGCGTCGAACGCTGCGGCGAACTCGTCGGTCCGCTCGACAACGGCGCCGTGAGCGCCGAACGCCAGCGCCAGCGCCGCGAAGTCGGGATTGACGAGATCGGTGCCGGAGACCCGCCCCGGGTAGTGGCGCTCCTGGTGCATCCGGATCGTGCCGTACATGCCGTTGTTGACGACGAGGACGACGATCGCCGCATCCTGCTGAACGGCGGTCGCGAGCTCCTGGCCGGTCATCAGGAAGTCGCCGTCTCCCGCCATCGCGACGACGATCCTCTCCGGGTGAAGAAGCTTCGCGGCCACCGCGGCCGGGACGCCGTATCCCATCGCGCCGCTCGTGGGCGCGAGCTGGGTTCGATACTCCTTGAACTCGTAGAAGCGGTGCGTCCAGACCGAGAAGTTGCCCGCACCGTTCGTGACGATGGCGTCGGCCGGGAGCCGCGCGCGGACGATCGCCATCACCTCACCCATGTCGAGCGCCCCGGGAGCCGGCCGGTGGCGAAGGTTGTCCTGGTACTCCGCTTTCGCCTTCACCGTCTCGGCCTGCCGCGCAGTTGGATCGAGAGGCGGCTGCCCGGCGAGCGCGAGCGCGAACGCATCAGGCGAGGCGACGATCGCGAGCGCCGGCGAGTAGACGCGCCCGAGCTCGTCCGGGTCTGCGCTCACGTGGATGAGTGCCTGTGAAGGGCTCGGAACCTCGAGAATGGTGTAGCCCGAGGTCGTGATCTCGCTCAGCCGGTCGCCGATCACGAGCAGGACGTCGGCGTCGCGCGCCCGCTGCGCGAGTCGCGGGTCGGGCCCGAGCGCGAGATGGCCCACGTACGACTCCGACGTATTGTCGACGAAGTCCTGGCAGCGCCACCCGGCCGCGACGGGGAGCGCACCGGCGTTCGCCCACGCGGTCAGTTCAGCATGCGCCTCGGCACTCCAGGGAGCACCGCCGACGATCACGAGCGGCCGCTCCGCCTGCTCGAGCAGCGCCCGGACCCGCTCGACGTCGTGCGACGAGGGATGGACGCGGGTGATCGCGTAGGGCTCGGCGTCGGCCGCATCCGACTGCTCGACGAGCATGTCCTCGGGCAGGGCGAGCACGACCGGGCCGGGCCGGCCGGCGGTCGCGACGTGGAACGCGCGCGCGACGAGCTCGGGGACGCGATCGGCGCTGTCGATCTGCGCCACCCACTTGGCCATCGGTCCGAACATGTGGCGGTAGTCGATCTCCTGGAACGCCTCCCGATCCATCATCCCCCGCCCCACCTGCCCGATCAGGAGGATCATCGGGGTCGAGTCCTGGTAGGCGGTGTGCACCCCACCGGCCGCATGCGTCGCCCCCGGCCCACGCGTGACCATGCAGATGCCGGGGCGTCCGGTCAGCTTTCCGTACGCGTCGGCCATGTTGGCGGCGCCGACCTCGTGGCGGCAGGCGACGAACCCGATCGGGGCGTCGTGGAGCGCATCGAGCACCGCGAGGTAGCTCTCCCCCGGCACGCCGTACGCCACGTCGACGCCGTGAACGACGAGCTGGTCGACGAGAAGCTTGCCGCCCGTTCTCACAGGAGGCTGATCGGGTGCTCGAAGTAGACCGTTGCCGTCTGGAGCTTCGGACGCGCGTCGTCTGCCGGGTCGACGTAGCGGATGGTGCGCTTCCCGGCCCATTCGGCCGGGAGGATCAGCACCCGAACGAAGGCCGTCGGCTGGTGGTCCGAAGCAGTGGCGAGCACCGGATCGGGCCCCGACTCGAACCACGCTCCGCCCTTGCCGTACGAGGACATCTTCCCCTCGGTCGCGATGTCGATCTCGCCGTGGAGCAGGTAGCGAATCCCCGGGCCCGGGTGCGTGTGTCTGTACGCGACGCCTCCGGGCGGGAAGTCGACTCGGTCGCAGCGCAGCACCCAGTCCTCATACGGATCCAGCTGGACGCGACGCGAGAGGCGCGCGCCCTCGGCCTCCTCAGGTGTCTCGTCGAGTTGCCAGACGAGCGCGTGCCCCTCGACGTTCGCGGCGCCGAAGGAGGCGCTGGCGTTCGCGATGTCGTAGACGACCCGGTCGCCGCCGATCGTCTCCACCCCGGTCTCGAATTCGTACAGAGAGAGCCTCATAGGGCAACCCTACCGCGCCCGCGAAGCCGAGCTTCACCCTCTCTTCGGCATCGCGCGCTCAGTGAAAATACTGGCCGCCGTCGATGACGATCGTCTGTCCGGTGACGAACGTCGATCCCGGTCCCGAGAAGTAGACGACCGCGCCGACGACGTCCTCCGGCACCTGGTCGCGCTGGATCGTCCGCGCGGAGACCGAGACGTCGCGGAGCTTCTCGACGACCTCCGGATGCGCCTCGACGCCGGCGGACATCGTGAAGCCGGGCGCGACGCAGTTGACGAGCACGTCGTGCTTCCCGACCTCCTTCGCGAGTGCCCGGGTGAACGCGACGATCGCCCCCTTGCTCGTGACGTAGTGGAGGAGGAACGGCACCCCACGAAACGGCGTTCCGGACGAGATGTTGACGATGCGGCCGCCGCCGTTTCGCTGCATCACGGGCACGACAGCCCGGCACATGAGGAACATCGAGGCGACGTTGACGTCCATCACCTGACGCCATTCGGCAAGAGGAATCTCGGTGAAAGCGCGCATCTCGAGGGATGCGTAGAGGCCCGCGTTGTTGACGAGCACGTCGATCGAGCCGCACCGTTCGACGGCATCGGCGACGAGCGCCTCGACGGCGGTCTCATCGGCGACGTCGGCGGTCAGCCCGACGCCGTCGGGGAACGCTGCCGCAGCGGCCTCCGCTCCCCGGAGATCCGCAATCACGATCCGCGCCCCCTCGGCGGCAAGTCCCTCGGCGATCGCGAGCCCGATGCCCTGCGAGCCTCCGGTGACGAGAGCGACCTTCCCGTCGAGCTGACCCATCTTCAAGCCTCCCTTACTGGAGCGCCGACCACGGGGTCGGCGTCAGGATCCGGTTCTGCTGCGTGTGGATGAGTGGCTGGATCTTCCCCATGAACACCTTCCAGTCGTCGCGTGCGAGCAGCGCTGCGCGCCGCTCCTCGCGCTCTTCGAAGCTGTCGTAGCGCCACATGCTCGTGTACGTCGAGAGCGCCCCGATGTCGGTCGTGAACGCGCCGACGAAGCCACCGAGCACCTCCTGCTGGATCTCGATCCCCTCGTCGCCGTAGAGTCGCACGAGCTCCGGCAGCCGACCCGTGTGGACGTGGTAGTCGCGCTGTTCGATGATCACCATGCTCTAGATCGCCTCCCCGATGCCGCCCATCGCGAGGTACTTGAGCTCGACCCAGTCGTCGACGCCGTGGCTCGACCCCTCGCGTCCAATGCCCGATTCCTTCATCCCGCCGAAGGGCGCCACCTCGGACGAGATGAAGCCCGTGTTGATGCCGACGATTCCGTACTCGAGCGCCTCCGCGACCCGCCACGTGCGCCCGAGATCCTGCGTGAAGAAGTAGGCCGAAAGGCCGTAGGGCGTGTCGTTGGCGATCGCGACCGCCTCGGCATCCGTCGCGAACCGGTTGATCCCCGCCACCGGACCGAACGTCTCCTCGCAGCTCATTGCCATGTCCATCGTGACGCCCGTGAGCACCGAGGGCTGGAAGAACTGGCCGTCGATGCGCCCCCCACCGACGAGGAGGTCGGCCCCCTGGGCCAGCGCGTCCGCGACGTGCCGCTCGACCTTCGCCATGGCAGGCTCGTCGATCAGCGGCCCGACCTGGACTCCCTCGGTGAAGCCATCGGCGACCCTGAGCGCACGGACCGCCTCGGTGAACGCACCGACGAACGCGTCGTAGATGCCGTCCTGGACGAGGAACCGGTTCGCCGAGATGCAGGTCTGACCGGAGTTCCTGAACTTGCACAGGATCGCGCCGGCCACCGCGTCGGAGAGATCGGCGTCGTCGAAGACGATGAACGGCGCGTTGCCGCCGAGCTCGAGCGAGATCTTCTTCACCTGGCCCGCGCACTGGGCCATGAGGAGCTTGCCCACCTCGGTCGAGCCCGTGAAGCCGAGCTTACGCACGAGTGGGTTCGACGTCATCTCGCCACCGATCGACGGGGCATCCTCTGCGTCGCCCGTAACCACGGAGAAGACGCCGGGTGGCACGCCCGCCTCCTCGGCGAGCGCTGCGATCGCGAGCGCCGTGAGCGGGGTCTGCTCGGCGGGCTTCAGCACCATCGTGCAGCCGACCGCGAGCGCCGGAGCCGACTTTCGCGTCGGCATCGCCGCCGGGAAGTTCCATGGGGTAATCCCCGCAGTGACGCCGATCGCCTCGCGGAGGACGACGATACGCCGGTCGGGGAGCGGCTGTGGGATCACGCTTCCGTCGAGCCGCTTCGCCTCCTCGGCGAACCACTCGTAGAAGGAAGCGGCGTAGCCGATCTCGGCCGTTGCCTCGAAGAGCGGCTTGCCCTGTTCCTGAACGAGGAGCGCCGCGAGATCGTCGCTGCGCTCCAGCATCAGGTCGGCGAGACGGCGCAGGATCTGCGCCCTGTCCTTTGCCATCCGGTGTTTCCACGCCGGGAGCGCGCGGTGCGCCGCCTCGATCGCGCGACGCGTCTCGGCCGCACCCATCCGTGGCACCTCGGCGATGACGGCTCCCGTCGCCGGGTTCACGACCGGGAACGTCGCGCCGGAGTCGGCGCCGACCCAAGCGCCGTCGACGTACGCCTGATCACGGAGGAGGTCTGTCGCGAGAGGTGCCATGCGGGGGACGATAGCTACGGCGACGTTGCGCTTTCGCCGGAACTGGAGACGATACGATACTGATGACATGGAACCCCAGTTCGTCCGGTTCGACGATCTCGCAGCCTTCGCGCTCGTGGAGGGTGTCGAGGGCCGTCCCCTATTCGGAGAGAGCGCGATGATCAACCTGATCGAGTTCGGGCCGGGAGCAACCGTCCCAGCCCACAGCCATCCCCACGAGCAGCTCGGCATCGTGCTACGGGGCATGCAGGCGCTCGTCGTCGACGGTGTGGCGCGTGAACTCGGCCCCATGGAAGGCTACGTCCTACCGGGAGACGTCGAGCACTCGGCCTACTGCGGCCCCGACGGCGCGACCGTCATCGACATCTTTTCTCCAGTGAGAGAGGACTACCGGGAGCGATGGCAAGGTTCAGACGCCGCAAGCGGGTAGAGGCACCAGAGCCCGATACGTACTTCCCCGTTCCCGCGCGGTTCAACTTCACGCGCGACGTCGTCGAGACTGCCGCGCTCGACGCCCACCGGCCCGCGATGACCTTCGTCGACCGCGAGGGCATCATCGATCGCCGCACGTTCCAGGAGGTCGCGAACGACGCCAGCCGCTGGACGTCGTACTTCCGCTCGCGCGGCCTCCTGGCCGGCGATCGAGTGCTCGTCTTCGTCGGCAAGACCCCGGTCTGGCACTCGGTCATGCTCGGCGCGCTGAAGGCGGGGATCGTCACCGTTCCGTGTTCCGAGATGCTGCGCGCCGGGGACATCGCTTTCCGTGTGTCACACGCGGGCGCGACGTTGGTCGTCACCGACAGCGAGCGTGCGCCGGTGCTCGACGAGATCGCGGGCACGGTCGACGTGGCAATCGTCGAGGAGCTGAAAGACGAGCTGAAGGCGCACTCGATCGCCGAGCCCACACACGACACGGCCGCGGGAGATATCGCCTTCATCCTCTACACATCCGGGACGACGAACGAGCCGAAGGGTGTCGTGCACAGCCACGGGTACACGTGGACGAAGCGCCTCCAGGCCGAGCAATGGCTGACGGCCAGGCCCGACGACCTCGTCTGGTGCACCGCCGGCACGGGCTGGGCGAAGTCGATCTGGAATGTGCTCCTCGGCCCGTGGTCGTGCGGCGCGGAGATCGTGCTCCACGAGGGCGGCTTCGACGCGGAGGAGCGGTTCGGCCTGATCGAGCGCCTCGGGGTGACGGTGCTCTGCCAGGCTCCGACCGAATATCGCATGATGGCCAAGCAACCCGAGCTCGAGCGCTTCTATCTCGGCAGCGTCCGTCACGCGGTCTCGGCGGGGGAGCCGCTCAACCCGGAGGTGATCGAGGCGTTCGAGGTCGTGTTCGGCCTGACGATCTACGACGGCTACGGGCAGACGGAGAACACGCTGCTCGTCGCCAACGTGCCGGACGCCGAGGTGAAGCCGGGATCGATGGGGCGCCCGATGCCGGGATACGACATCTCCGTGATCGACGACGACGGCAACGAGCAGCCCACGGGTGTCGAGGGCGACATTGCACTTCGAGGCCGGCCGCCGTCGCTCTTCCTTCGCTACTGGGACGCACCGGAGGAGACGGCGGCGGTGTTTCGCGGCGACTGGTACGTGACGGGCGACCGGGGGACGCGAGACGAGGACGGGTACCTGTGGTTCACCGCGCGGGCCGACGACGTCATCCTCAGCTCCGCCTATCGCATCGGCCCGTTCGAGGTCGAGAGTGCGCTGCTCCAGCACCCTGCGGTTCTCGAGAGCGCCGTCGTCGGGAAGCCTGACGCCGATCGGGGAGCGCTCGTGAAGGCGTTCGTCGTCCTGCGCGAGGGCTACGAGCCGTCGCGCGACCTCGCCGTCGAGCTCCAGAGCCACGTGAAGACGGTCACTGCCCCGTACAAGTACCCGCGGGAGATCGAGTTCGTCACGGAGCTGCCGAAGACCTCGAGCGGGAAGATCCGCAGGGTCGTTCTCCGAGATCAGGAGCTCGCAGCGGCGGCGCCCCCTCTGCCCGCGGTCGTACCCGAGCCCTGGCGGGCGCCCCAGCCCCAACCGGAGCCCGAGCCCGAACCGGCGCCCGAGCCCGAGCCCGAGCCCGAACCGGCGCCCGAGCCCGAGCCCGAGCCCGAGCCGGAGCCGGAGCCGGAACACGATCCCCAGCCCGAGCCGCGCTCGACGGTCGCTGCTTCTATGGCTGCAGAGGAGGATGCACGCCGCGACGAAGCCGAGCAGGCTGCGACCGGAGATGCCGAGGACAAGCGCGCCGCGCGCGCGCGGGCCAGGGCGGAAGAGCAGCAACGCAAGGCGGACGAGAAGCGCCGCCGCGAAGAAGAGAGAGCCGCAGCAGAGAAGGCTCGCCGAGACGAAGCCGAAGCGCGCGCGCGGCGAAAGCACAGGCCAGGGAGGATGCCAAGCAGCGCAAGCTCGACGAGAAGCGCCGCCGCGAGGAAGAGAGAGCCGCGGCGGAACAGGCGCGTCGAGACGAAGCCGAAGCTCGGCGCGCTGCCGAGGCCCGCGCACGAGAGGAGGCGGAGCAGCGCAAGCTCGACGAGAAGCGCCGCCGCGAGGAGGAGACTGCCGCAGCGGAACGAGCTCGACGAGACGAAGCCGAGGCTCGACGCGCCGCTCAGGCTGCGGCGGCCGATGCGGCGCGGCGCGAGAAGGATGACAGAGTCAAGCCTGCTGCCACTCCCCCTGTCCCGGTTCCGGCGGTTCCGGACCCGGACGACGTGGCCGACGAGGACGACGAGCCCACCAGCGCCGAGTTGATCGCCCGACTACGCGCCTACGGCCACGGCGACAGCGACGAGGACGCCCCGAGAGAGCAGGAATGACGCGGTGAGCCAGACGATCGAGGCACCTATCGAAGTCGGCCTACCGGACCTCGCTGAGGAATTCGACCACGACCGGCCCTGGGTCGTGATCGTGTGGAACGATCCAATCAACTTGATGAGCTACGTCACGTTCGTGCTCCGGAAGCTGTTCGGTTACTCGGAGGCGGAGGCGACGCGGATGATGCTCCAGGTGCACAACGACGGCAAGGCAGTCGTGTCGTCGGGCGAGAAGGAGACGGCGGAGTTCGACGTCGCACGACTGCACGCGCACGGCCTGTGGGCGACGCTAAGGCAGGACTGATGGCGGGCCCGCGGATCACGCGCGATCGCACGGGCGGCTACACGCTGCGGCTGCCGCCCGAGGAGCGCGAGCTGCTCCGCTCTCTGCCCTCGCAGCTGCGCGATGTCATGCAGACGGACGACCCGGGGCTCCAGCGCCTGTTTCCTCCTGCCTATCCCGACGACGGCGAGGCCGAGGACGAGTTCCGGCGGCTGATGCGGGAGGAGCTTCTCGGAGGGAAGCTCGCGGCGTTGCGGGTCGTCGAGGAAACCGCGGGCGCGGAGCGACTCACCGGCGAGCAGCTCGAGGGTTGGCTCGGAGCCCTCGAGAGCCTTCGCCTCTACCTCGGTACCCAGCTGGACGTCAGCGAGGCGACCTACGAGGCACATCTCGATCCGGAAGACCCCGAGGCTCCCGCGCTTGTCCTCTACGGCTACCTGAGCTGGCTCCAGGAAGAGGCCGTCGCTGCCCTCTCGGCCGGGTGGGGAGAGACGTCGGTCCCTCCTCCGGGTTGACCGACTAGGGCTCGACCAGGACACGACCCGCAGGCAACTCGAGGCTCGCCTGCACCGCGTCGTCGATCCTCTCGAGCGGGAAGACCTCTCCGAGCAGCGGTGTCAGCTCGAGCCGACCGGCTGCGACATGGTCGAGCAGGATCGGAAGCGCAACCGCAGGGTCCTCGGAGCCGTACATCGTTCCCGTGAGGAACTTCTCGCGACGGAGGAACTCACCGGGGTCGAGGTCGAGCCGCAGTCCCGTTGGTGGGAGGCCGACCATCACGGTCGTTCCACCGCTGCGGGTGAAGCGGAGCGCCGTTGCGCTCGTCTCGGGGAAGCCGACGGCGTCGAAGCCGTAGTCGGCGCCGTCGGGGGCGACAGACTTCATCGCCTCCTTCAGGTCGTCCGGATGCACTGCATGTGTCGCGCCGAACCGAAGCACCTGCTCTCGACGGGCCTCGACCGGGTCGACGACGACGATCACCTCCGCCCCCGCGATCCGTGCCCCCTGGACGACGAACTGTCCCACGCCTCCCCCGCCGATCACGACGACGACCGCCCCCGGCTGTGCACGGGCGGCGAACAGGACCGCGCCCACGCCGGTGAGTGCGGCGCACCCGAGCAACGCAGCGTCGCGAAGCGGGATCGACGATCCGATCGGCAGCGCCACCTTCGACGTGACGACGACCCGCTCGGCCCAGGCTCCGGTCGCCGTGCCCCGGTACACGGTCGCTCCGTCGAGCGCCATTCCCGTCGTCCCGTCGACGAGCGTTCCGTTACCGATCGCCCGGTGAAGCGGTACGCAGGCGGCAGGCCGACCCCGCGCGCAGTCGACGCAGTGCCCGCATGACGGCGCCCACGAGAGAACGACCTCGTCACCGACGCGGACGGAGTCGACGGCGTCGCCCACGTGCTCGACGACGCCCGCTCCCTCGTGACCGAGCACCATCGGCGTCGGCCGCTGCCATTCACCCTTGACCTGGTGCAGGTCGGTGCCACAGATGCCGGCCGCCGCGATGCGGACGACGACATCGTTCGGGCCGGGCTCCGCCAGGTCGATCTCGACGACCTCGAGAGGCTCGCCGACGGCTCGGAAGAGTCCGGCCCGGGTCTTCATCCTCCGAGCGCCACCTTCACCGCTGCGCAGTTCGTCACGGTCGAGACGTTCTGCAGTGCGTAGTTGATCGACGCGTTGTGCCAGTCGGCGTTCATCGTCGAGCACCCGTCCTCGGGCACGACGACGGTGTAGCCCATGTCCGCGCCGGTTCGTGACGTGTGCTCGATCGACATGTTCGTCCATGCGCCGGTGACGATGATCGTGTCACGGTCGAGGGCGTCGAGGACGTTCTGGAGCTTCGTGCCCTGCCAGCCGCTCATCCGGATCTTCTCGACGACGAAGTCGCCATCCTGCGCCTCGAGGCCGTCCGCGGGAGCTGCGCCCCACGTGCCGCGAACGAGCGCGCCGGTGTCGACGACGCCGTTGAAGAGCGGCGCGTTCAGCTTGAGGCCGGGAGCGCCCTTCTCGACGACGTACCAGACGTGGATCACGGGTACGCCCTTCGCACGACACGCCGCGGCGAGATCGATGACGTTCGCGACGACGTTCTGCTCCTTGGCGTGAGTGGGCGAGCCCGATTCGGCGAACGCGCCGCCCTCGATGATCACGTCGTTCTGCATGTCCTGGATCAGCAACGCGCAGCGGCCAGGGTCGAGTGTGAGTTCGTCAGACATGATTGCCTCCTATCCCATGTACGGCTCGCGCCGCGGGCCGACCTTGGTCCGGATCGTGTACACGGACGATGACGAGGGAATGAACAGCGTGTGCCAGTCCGGCCCACCCCAGGTGTGGTTCCCGACCGCCTCCGGCACCTCGATCGTGCCGAGGTGCTCGCCGTCCGGGGAGATCACCCAGACGCCCTGCGGGCCCGTCACCCAGACATTGCCGAGCTCGTCGACCTTCATGCCGTCGGGGATTCCCTCCTCGATCACGCCGGTGCCGATCCCCTCGAAGAACATCCGGCCGTTTGCGAGCGTCCCGTCGGCGTTGACGTCGAAGACCTTGATGTGCGCCCGCGGCGTGTCGTTGATGTACATGAGCGACTCGTCGGGCGAGAAGCAGAGCCCGTTCGGCATGTCGAACTCGTCCTGCGGGAGCGCGAGGTCGAGCTCGTCCTGCCCGCCGCCCGGAGGAATCCGGAAGACGCCCTGCCAGCCGAGCTCGCGTTCGCGCTCGACCCCGAAGCCGGGAAAGCGGCCGTACCAGGGATCTGAGAAGTAGATCGTGCCGTCCGAGCGAACGGTGACGTCGTTCGGGCTGTTCAGGTACTTCCCCTGCCAGTGAAACGCGAGCGTCTCGCGCACACCGTCGGTGCGCTCACGGACGAGCGAGCTCGTCACGTGCTCGCAGACGAGCAGGTTGAGGTCGGCCTCGAGCGTCATCCCGTTGCACTTGAACGAAGGGTTCCTGACCTCGGTCACGGTTCCGTCGAGCGCCACCTTGCGGCGAATGTCGGCGGGCATGTCCGAGAAGTACAGGACCTGCTCGGAGGGATGCCAGATCGGCCCTTCTGTGAACGTGAACCCGGTCGCAAGCTGCTCGACACCCGAGCCCTCTTCGACGAGGTCGTAGATCGCACGCGACTTGGCGTCGATACCAGGCACTTCGATCCCCTTTCATGACGGAGGTTGTCGCCTCGACGCTAACACGACATCGATTGTCTCGCGCGGTACCCTGCGGCTGATGGGCACCAGCACCGACACGGTCGTCTTCGTCCCCGCCTGGAACGAGGAGGCGAACCTTCCCGCCGTGCTCGCAGAGCTCGCATCGGTTCTCCCAGCGGCAGACGTGCTCGTGATCGACGACGGCTCCACGGACCGCACCGCGGAGGTCGCGCACGCATCGGGCGCAACGGTCGTCTCGTTCGGCGAGAACAGAGGCCTCCGCGCTGGAATCGCGGCGGGCTATCGCGAGGCGTCCGAGCGCGGTTACGCGTTCTGCGGACGCGTCGACGCCGACGGCCAGCACCCGGTCGCCGAACTCGCGCGCCTGCTCGAGCTCGTGAAGGCGGGCTCCTGCGACGTCGCCGTGGGATCGCGATTTGCCGAGGGCGACGGCTACGACGACGAGCGGTACGTTCCCTCCGCGAGCCGTCGCTTCGGGATCGGACTGCTCCAGAAGGCGATGCACCTTCGCCTGGGACGGCCGTTTCACGACCCGACGAGCGGGATGGCCGCCGTGAATGCGAAGGCGATGCCGGTGATGGCGGAGCCGTATGCGAGTGGCGCGCCGGAGGTCGAGGCGCTGCTTCGACTGAAGGCCGAGGGCCTCCGCGTCGCCGAGGTGCCGGTCCACATGCGGGAGCGGGCGAGCGGGGAGTCGAAGCTCCAGGGCAAGAAGGCCATCAAGCTCGTGCTGACGGTGATCGGAACGCTGCTGTTCTTCCGCTGGCTGCGCCGTCGCCACTCGTGAGCAAGGCGGGACCTCGCGTCATCGTCGTTCTCGGGTATGCCGACGGCGGTCGTGACGAACTTCATCCGATCGGGGCCGCGCGACTCGCACGGGCGGCCGAGGTGAGCACGGGGAGCGACGTGGTTGTGCTGTCCGGCTGGGCGCGCGTGCCCGGCACCCGCTCCGAGGCAGAGCTGATGGCGGCCGCCTGGAGCGGCAGCGCCCGCGAGGTCGTGGTCGACCCGGATGCGCGGACGACGGTGGGCAACGCGGCGAACGCGCTCGACGACATCCGGCGGGTCGCGGCACGCGAGGTCGTCGTCGTGACGTCGCGCTGGCATGCGCCGCGCGCAAGGGCTGCGTTTCGGCTCCTCGTTCGCCAGCATGGTGTGCGCATCAGCGCCGCGTTCCCGCCCGAGCGCCCGAACCTGCGCGCCTCGCTGCGCGAGCTGCCGCTCTGGCTCCTGCTCCCAGCGCAGATCTGGCACGCGCGGAAACCCTGAGGAGAGGCTGAAGCCTCTCCCCCTCCGGCGGCATCACGTGGGGAGACTGTCTGTCTCCCCCGGGCTCACTTCGCCTCGACGTGGATCCGGTTCTTGGAGTCGCGCAGCGGGCCGCCGCCGCGGCCGGCTCGGACGGCGAGGATCTCCGCCAGGATCGCGACTGCCGTCTCCTCCTGGGTGTCCGCGCCGATGTCGAGGCCGCACGGCCCCATGATCCGGTCGAGCTGCTCCTCCGCAACGCCTGCTTCGAGCAGCCGCCCGCGGCGCCGCTCCGTCGTGCGGCGTGAGCCGAGGGCGCCGACGTAGAACGCCTCGCTCGCGAGCGCTGCCTTCAACGCCGGCTCGTCGAACTTGTCGTCGTGGGTCAGGACGACAACGGCCGTCTGATGGTCCGGCTCGAGCTCCGCGATCGCCTCCTCGGGCCACTTCTGGATCAGGACGTCGGCCGACGGCATGCGCTCGGGCGACAGGAACATGCCGCGCGCATCACCGACGATCGCCGTCCAGCCGAGCAGCTTGGCCCCCCGGCAGAGCGCCTCGGCGGTGTCGACGGCGCCGTACACGAAGAGACGCGGGGGAGGCCCGTACCACTCCGCGAACACCTTCACGTCGTCGCCCGCGAGGGAGAGCAGCTTGTTGCGGCCGCGCCGGACGAGCTCGTCGAACTGATCGGTCGCGGCGTCCGGGACGCCGCCGCCGACGCGCTCTCCGGTCTCGAGCACGAGCTCCTTCCCGCCGATGCCGTCGCCTTCGACGACGGTGAACAGCACGCCGCGCTCGCCGGAATCGCGCAGCTCGGAGAGTCGGTGGAGAAGGCTCACTCGACGGTCTCCACGAAGACGTCGATCTCGCCGCCGCAGGGCAGCCCCACGCCCCACGCCATCTCGTCCGTGATCCCGTAGCTCAGCATCTTCGCCTCGCCCGACCGCATCACGTCCATCGCGTTCTCGTACACGTCGCTTTCGACGCAGCCGCCGGAGACCGAGCCACACATCTTCCCCGACTCGGAGATCGCGAGGCTCGTGCCGACGGGTCGGGGTGCCGAGCGACGCGTGGCAACGACGGTCGCCACAACGACCTTCTCACCGGCCTCGCGCCAGCGCTCGACCTCGTCCAGGATCTCTTTCATGCAGCGTGCCTCCTCTCGATGCCGGCGAGAACTGCCGCCAGCTCTTCCAGACTTCTCAGATTATGGCCGGAGAGGAACCGGTCGATGTACGGCAGCGCAGCACGCATGCCGCCGGCGAGCGGTTGGTACTCCGGGTTCCCTTTCAGCGGATTGACCCAGACCACGGCATAGGCGGCGCGGGCGAGTCGCGCCATCTCGCGGCCGACGAGCTCCGGATCCTGGCGCTCCCAGCCGTCCGAGACGATCACGACGATGGCGCCGCGCGAGAGGGCCCGCTTGCCGTAGAGGTCGTTGAACTCTTTCAGCGAGGCACCGATCCGGGTGCCGCTTCCCCAGTCGGTGACGGCCTCGGTGCACTTCTCGAGCGCCGATTCGGGATCGCGCGTGCCGAGCTCCGGCGTCAGTCGGGAGAGGCGCGTGCCGAACGCGAATGCCTCCACCCCGGGACCCGAGCCGACCGCGGCGTGGAGGAACAGCACGAGTGCGCGGGCGTAGGCATCCATCGATCCGGAGACGTCGCACAGCACGACGAGCTTGCGCGGCACCTCCTTGCGCGCGCGGTAGGGCCGATCGACGGGGTCCCCCCCGGTGCGGAGCGACTGCCTGATCAGGCGCCGCATGTCGAGCCGGTCGCCACGCGGGTCGGAGCGGCGGCGGCGCGAATCCCGCAGAGGACGGTTCTCGGCGATCGCGGCGATCAGGCGCCGCACCCGCCGGTACTCGTCGGGCGTCATCTCGGCAAAGTCCTTCTCGCGCAGGAGCTCGTGCCCCGAGGCGCCGAGCTCGAGTGGATCTCCCATCTCCTCGTCCTGCTCGCCGCCCTCCGCCTCCGAGAGCGACTCGCCGGCCTTCTGCTGCTCGGCCGGACGATCGGTCGCCCGAACGGGAGGGAGCACCGGTGCGCGTAGGAACCACGCCTTGAAGGCCCGGTCGAAGAGATCGAGCTCGTCCTGCCGGGAGACGAGCGTCTGCCGGAGAGCGAAGTAGACATCCTCCTGCCGCGTCAGGTCGACTGCGTCGAGGCCGCGCAACGCGTCGGCGACGCGTCCGGGACCGACCTCGAGCCCCACCTCGCGGAGGACGCGCCCGAAGGTGACGACGTGGCGGACGACCGCGTCGGCCATGTCGGACTACCGCGCCGCTGTCGTGCGAGCGGTGTCGACGAGGTGCGCGAGCGTCTCGTCCCGCACCGCCTCGATGTCCTCGCGGTACTTGAGCACCGAGCCGAGCGTCTGCTCGACGACGTCGGCGTCGATCTCCTGTCGCCCGAGGGCGTTGAGCGCCATCGTCCAGTCGATCGTCTCCGCGACGCCGGGTGGCTTCGCGAGATCGAGGCCGCGCAACTCGCGCACGAACGCTGCCGCCTCGGCCGCGAGTCGCTCGGAGACGCCGGGAACGCGGATCTTGACGATCTCGATCTCGCGGTCGATCGACGGATGCCCGATCCAGTGGAACAGCGCACGGCGCTTCAGCGCGTCGTGCAGCTCACGCGTTCTGTTCGACGTGAGGATCACCGCCGGCTTGCGCCGTGCCCGGATCGTCCCGAGCTCGGGGATGGTGATCTGGAAATCCGAGAGGACCTCGAGCAGGAACGCCTCGAACTCCTCGTCCGCGCGGTCGATCTCGTCGATCAGAAGCACGACCGGCTCGTCCGAGTCGATCGCCTCGAGGAGCGGCCGACGGATCAGGAACTCCGGCCCGAACAGCTCGTCCTCGGAGACGGTTCCCTCCTGCGCTGCGCGGATGTGCAGCAGCTGACGCGGATAGTTCCACTCGTAGACGGCGTGCGCAACATCGAGGCCCTCGTAGCACTGGAGGCGGATCAGCCGTGAGCCGGTGGCGATCGCGAGGGACTTCGCCGCCTCGGTCTTGCCGACACCTGCCTCGCCCTCGAGGAGCAGCGGCTTCTCGAGCGCAAGCGCGAGGAACAGCGCGGTCGAGAGACCGCGATCGGGCAGGTAGTCGGCGGCCTGAAGAGCCACCTCGAGATCGTCGATCGTGCGGAATGCGCTCATCCCACTGAGGGTAGTCGACGCGTCCCGCGCCCGGGAGGCAAGAACGGGAGCGGGCTCGCTCAGGCCGCTTCGCCGAGCAGGCCGACCGCGAGCTCGACCGACCGCTCCAGGAACCCGAATCCTGCGAGTACGTTGAGACAGTCGACGGGGTCGACGTGCTCGTCCCGGCATCCCTCGATGATGCGCAGCGAGATGAACGTGAGCGGGTCGAACGTCAGACCGGCTCGCCCCAGCGTGCGTGCGAGCACGACCGCCTCGCGGGCGAGCTCGTGCTCGGCGCTCGTGAGCGAGTGCCCGAGGGCGATCTCGCGCTCCTGGCGCTCCCGCAGCGGCATGTCCGCCCTCATCTCCTCGTCGTCTGACTCCGTCAGCATTGCTCAAGATGAGACGCCAAACGCGCCCGGATGATGGAGCTCAGCGGGGAGTGAAGGACAGCTGCTTGAAGCGGCGCGCATTGTCGGCGATCGCCGTCTCGACGGGCAGGCGCTCCATGCTCGAGGCGCCGTAGAACCCGACCACTCCGGCCGTGCGCTCGAGCACGTACTGCGCATCCTCCGGCTCGGCGATCGGGCCGCCGTGGCAGAGCACGAGCACGTCGGGGTTGACCTCATAGGCGGCATCGGCGATCGCCTGCACCCGTACGACCGACTCGTCGAGGGATGGTGCGCTCGTCACTCCGATCATTCCCTTGGTCGTCGTGTTCATGTGGGCGACGACAATGTCAGCCCCCGCGTCCGTGAGCCAGCGGGACTCCTCCGGATCGAACGCGTAGGGAGTCGTCAGGAGGTCGAGCTCGCGTGCCGCCCGGATCATCTCCACCTCGAGCTTGAAGCTCATCCCCGTCTCCTCGAGCACCTGACGGAAGTTGCCGTCGATGACCCCGACGGTAGGGAAGTTCTGGACGCCCGAGAAGCCGAGGTCTCGCAACTCGTGCAGGAAGCGCGGCATCGAGCGAAACGGGTCGGTGCCGTTCACCCCCGCGAGCACCGGCGTGTCCCGAACGACGGGGAGCACCTCGGCCGCCATTTCGACGACGATCGCGTTCGCGTCCCCATAGGCGAGGAGCCCTGCAGCCGATCCGCGTCCCGCCATCCGGTAGCGGCCGGAGTTGTAGACGATGATCAGGTCGACGCCACCCTCTTCCTCGCACTTGGCGGAGAGGCCCGTGCCTGCGCCTGCACCGATGATCGGCCGGCCTTCGGCGAGCGTTGCCCGAAGGCGGGCAAGTGCTTCGTCGCGGGTCACGGCCGAACGATAGAAGAAGGTGCGCCGACCGCGGGTTCATGATGTGGTGCGATCCGATCCGCAGTGATCCGAGAGGAGCCATTCCGATGGCATACGAGATCAAGATGCTCGACCTGATCGATATCGAGCTCGAATCAAGCTTCCTCGTGCTCGCCCGCAACATGGGCATCCGCACGCGCGTAAAGACGTGGGGCTATCTCATCCTCGGCCCCGACAGCGAGCCGATCCTCGTCGACACCGGCGCCAGCCACCCAGAGATCATGGAGACCCTCGGGATGACGGGAATCGTGACCAAGGAGATGACGATCCGTCGCCAGCTGTCGAAGCACGGCGTCAAGATCAGCGACGTACGGTGGATCCTCCATACCCACCACCACATAGACCACGCCGGGCAGGACAACCAGTTCGCGATGCGCCAGACGGTCGTGACGAATCGGCGCGAGCTCGAGTACTCGGTGTCGGGCATCCAGGGTGAGCAGTATCCGGCCGAGTACGTGAAGCACCACATCGACCGCCTGCACAAGCCCGGAGCGATGCGCCTGCTCGACCTCGAGCTGTCCGGTCCGGACGAGATCGCACCCGGGATCGTGTGCGAGGCGGCCGGTGGGCACACGGAGGGGTCGATGAACATCCTGGTCGAGACCGCCGAGGGGACGGCCTGTATCTGCGGCGACGTCGTCTACGACATCCAGAACCAGATCATCGACCCGATCTATCAGGTGCTCGACTACGAGCCGCAATCGACGGGAAACCAGGGCACGTCGAAACGCGAGGAGCGCGGTGCGATCAAGAAGGCGCTCAACAGTGGCACCTTCCTCCTGCCGATCCACGACTATCCGGCGCGCATTGACCACGGGCGCGTCGTCTCACGCCTCATCGGCGATTCGGTTCCGGGTCCCGAGCTCGAGGTCGAACACAGGACCACGGCAGAGACGAGGAAGATGGGGCTCGGGTCGGAGGAGTTCACGCTCCCGCCGGCGCCGTGACCGACCCGAGTGCGGAGCGCGGCAGCCTGATCGCATAAGCTCGGTTCTGTGTCGACGACCGGTCATCTGGAGGCGCCCGGCGGGTTTACGGCTTCGGGCCCAGCCGGCGAGATCACCTATCTCGAAGCGATTCGCGCCGCCCTGCAGGACGCGATGCGCGAGAACGATCGCGTCTTCCTCCTCGGAGAGGACATCGGCGTCTTCGGGGGCGCCTTCGGCGTCACCGCCGGCTTGTTCGAGGAGTTCGGGGAAGGACGGGTGATGGACACGCCGATCTCGGAGGAAGGGTTCGTCGGCGCCGCGATCGGAGCGGCCTGGATGGGAGAGCGCCCCGTCGTCGAGTTGCAGTTCGCGGACTTCATCACGTGCGCCTTCGACCCCATCGTCACGGTCGCCGCCAAGACGCACTGGCGCTCGGGGCAGAGCATCCCCGTCACGATCCGCTGCCCGACGGGAGGAGGCGTTCGCGGTGGCCCCTTCCATGCCGGCTCGCCGGAAGGATGGTTCGTCGGTACGGCCGGGCTCAAGATCGTCTGCCCCGGCAGCGTCGAGGACGCGTACGGACTCCTCCGCGCGGCGATCGACGATCCCGATCCCGTCCTCTACTTCGAGCACAAGCGCCTCTACCGCACGCTTCGGGCAGACGCTCCGCCGGCGAGCCATCGCACGCCGATCGGTCCCGCCACGATCGCGCGGGCGGGATCGGATGCGACCGTCGTCACCTACGGCTCCGGCGTCACGACCGCGCTCGCGGCCGCGGAGGCGGTCGACGCCGACATCGAGATCGTCGACCTGCGCACGATCTGGCCGCTCGACGACGAGACGATTCTCGCCTCGATCGAGAAGACCTCGCGTGTCCTCGTCCTGCAGGAGGCCTCCCGCTCGACGGGCGCCGCGGGCGTCGTCATGTCCCTCATCGCACGGCGCGCCTTCGAGCATCTCGACGCGCCGCCAGCTCTGCACGCCCCGCCCGACACGCCCGTCCCGTTCGCTCCCGAGCTCGAGGACGCGTACATGCCCTCGGTCGACAGCACGGTTGCCGCCCTCGACGAGCTTCTCGCGTACTGATGCCGATCGAGCCCTGCGCAGCAACGCCTTCGGTCGACGCCGACGATCGCATCGCGCTCTTCCGCCTCGTCCTCCTGCAGCGCCTGTTCGAGGATCGCGTGATGACTCTCTACCGCCAGGGGCGCGTTCCCGGCTCCGTCTACACCGGTCGCGGCCAGGAGGGCGTCGCTGCGGGCGCGGGGCTCGCGCTCGGGCCCGAAGACGTCGTCGCCCCGCTCAACCGGGAGCTCGCGTGCCACTTCGCGCGCGGCGCGACGCCGGCGGACGTCTTCCGCAACTTCTTCGGCAAGGCGACGAGCCCCACGCTCGGCCGAGACGGCAACATGCACTTCGGGGCGCCCGAGAGAGGCGTGTTCCCACTCGTCTCGATGCTCGGGGATCTCGTCCCGCTCGTCGCCGGCGCGGCCCTGGCGTTCAAGCGACGCGGCGAGCGTCGCGTCGCGATGACGTTCCTCGGAGAGGGCGCGTTCTCGGTCGGAGACACCCACGAAGGGCTCAATCTCGCCGCCGTCTGGCAGGTGCCGGCCGTGTTCGTGATCCAGGCAAATCGCTACTCGTACTCGACGCCCGTCGCCCGCCAGATGGTCAACACGAACATCGCCCAGCGCATCTACGGCGGCTGGTCGATCCCGGCCGAGCGCGTCGACGGGACCGACGCGCTGGCTGTCCTCGACACGGTGCGCGCGGCGGTCGAACGGGCGCGAAACGGCAACGGCCCCCAGGCGGTCGAGGCGCTGACGGTGCGCATGCACGGCCACGCCGGGCACGACGACGCGCGTTACATGCCCTCCGGCATGCGCGAGGAGTTCGCCGAGCGCTACGACCCGATCGAGCGCCTGGCCGCTCGCCTCGCGCTCGACGGGGTCGATCTGGACGCGATCGGAAGGATGCGTGAGGCAGCGACGGCGGAGATCGATGCCGGCCTCGCCGAGGCGGAGACGGCGCCCGCTCCGGATCCGGCCACCCTCGTGGACGGCGTCTACGCCAGCCCGCCGTTCATGCGGTAGGGCGACCCGGCCTACGGAAGCAGGCCGCGGAGGACGAGATCGATCAGCGCAGTGCGCGAGCGCTCCTCGTCCCAGTCGTGCGCGCGTCGAAGATGGCGATACGTGCGGTCGACGGCGTTGACGAGCACCGTCGCCGTCTCCTCCACGTCGACCAGCCTGATCGACCCGTCCGCGATGCCGTCGGCGAGCAGTCGCTCGATCGGATTGATGTAGCCGTCACGGGAGCGGATCTCCCCGACGGATTCGTGGAAGAACCGCTTGTCCGCCTCCTCGTCGAGCGCCGCGAGGAACGAGAGGTGGTCCTCCGTCACCTCGCAGACCGCGACGAGCGTCGCCTCGAGTCGCTCCGCCCCCGTGCCACGGCCGGTCACGAACGGCCAGAGCGCCGCCCTGAAGGCGTCCTCGTAGTCGCGTGCGAGCAGAGCGAAGATCTCCTCCCGGCCGAGGCCACGCCGGTGCAACGTCATCCGCGACATGCCGGCCTCCTCGGCAATGCGGGTCAGGGTCGCCCCCTGCCAGCCGCCGGTCGCGATCGCCCGTCGGGCCCCGTCGATGACGCGCTGCTCGGTGGATGCAACCTGTGCCATTCCGTCGGGACGATAGCGTTGCACGGACGGTACGACAATGTCACACTGTCGAAACATTCCCAGCGTCGAGCCCGCGTCGGGGTCGGCCGAGCCGAAGGAGACCACACCGTGCCGATGATCGAGGTCAAGCTGTACGACCGCCGCGTCACCGAGGAGTCCGTGCCGAAGATGATCGAAGCCCTCACGAACGCGCTCGCCGAATCGAGCGGTGCCGCGCCCGAGCACATCCAGGTCGTGATCCAGGGTGTCGAGCCGAGCCACTGGGGTATCGGCGGGAAGCAACAGTCGTGACGGCTGCAGCAACGAGAAAGGATCGAAATGGCTTCTGACGTTCTCATCCCGTCCTCCCCGGAGGAGGCGGTGACCCTCTACGGCGACGGGGCCGGGACGACCGTGATCGGAGGAGGCACGGTCGTGCTGCCGGAGATCACGTACGGCCGGCTCCTTCCGGGCCGCGTGATCCTGCTCACGAAGGCAGGCCTGGGCGGGATCACGATCGACGGTGACACGATCACGATCGGGGCGACGACCAGCGTCGCTGCTCTCGTCGGGATCGAGAACGAGGTTGCGGCGCTCGCTGCGTGCGCGCGGAATGTCGCCGACGGCGAGATCCGCGGGCAGGCGACCGTGGCCGGCAATCTGTGCGTCGGCCAGGGCCCGGAGGCGCCGCGCGGCGACCTCCAGGGCGCGCTGCTCGCGCTCGACGCGACGGTTCGCTCGGCGGGCTCGGACGGTGAGCGGTCGGAGCCGCTGGAGGAGTTCCTGCCGCACCGGCACAGCCGGCTGATCCTCGATGTCAGCTTTGCACGCCCTGCCGCATCGGCATTCGCCGCGCTCGACTATCCGCACACGCACGAGTACACGGTGCTCGCAGTGACCGGCGTGCGCGCCACGGACGGCGCGATCCGTCTCGCTGCCACGGGCCTCGCCGGAACCGGTGCACGCCTCCGCTCGGCCGAGGCGGCCGCGTCGGATCCCGCGGCCGCGGGCGCGGCCGCCGTCGCCGACGTCTCGTTCGGCGACGATGCTCTCGCGTCTGCGTGGTACCGCGAGCAGACGTTGCCGGTGCTCGTACGTCGCGTTCTCACCCAACTCGAGGAGTCCGCATGAATCTCACGATCAACGGGGTCGACACCCCGATCGAGAGCGGGCCGCTGACGAGCCTGCTCGACGTGCTCCGCGAGGAGCTCGGCATCACGAGCCCCAAGGCGGGCTGCGAACAGGGCGGCTGCGGCGCCTGCACCGTTCTCGTCGACGGAGAGCCGCGACGGTCGTGCCTGACCCCTGCAGCGTCCGTCGACGGATCCGCCATCACGACGGTGGAGGGCCTCGGTTCACCCGAGAACATGGGGCCGATGCAGCAGGCGTTCACGCACCACTACGCCGCCCAGTGCGGGTTCTGCACCGGCGGGATGATGCTCGCCGCGCAGGCGTACATCGACGGCGGTGGCGCCGACGACCGCGACGCGATCCAGGAAGCGCTCGGCGGCCACGTCTGCAGGTGCACGGGCTATGTGAAGATCATCGACGCCGTCGCGGCCGTGGCGCGCGGCGAGTCGTTCGACCCCTCCGTCACGGCGGCAGGAACCGCGATGACGAACCTAGGAGGTGTGGCATGAAAGCGGTCGGCGCGCGCGTCCCCCGCTACGACGGCGTCGCCCACGCGACGGGTCGGACCGAGTTCGTCGACGACGTTCGGATCCCCGGCACACTGTGGGTGAAGGCATTCCGTTCGCCGGCCCACAACGCCGTGATGGCAAACCTCGACACGAGCAAGGCCGAGGCGATGAAGGGCGTCCACGTGATCACGTGGGAGGACGTCCCGCTGCTCGAGTACGGCCATCTCTCGGCCCTCGGCATTCCCGCCGACGAGCCGCTGCTCGCCAAGGACGAGGTCCGCTACCTGGGCCAGCCGATCGCGGTCGTCGCTGCTCCGACCGAGGACGAGGCGATGGCGGCCGTGGCCGCTATCACCGCTGACTTCGAGGAGCGCCCGGCGCTCTTCGACGTCCGCAAGGCGTTCGACGCCGACGCCCCGGTGATCCACCACGAGGGCAACTGGTACACGCATTTCGAGGACGAGATGGACCGACGCCAGATCCGCAAGGGCAACGTCGAGGAGGCATTCGACAAGGCCGACCTCATCGTCCAGGGCGTCTACCGGCCGGCGGCGATCGAGCACGCCCCGGTCGAGACGCAGGTCTGCCAGGTCGTCCCGGAGGCCAACGGCCGTCTCACGATCTACTCGTGCACCCAGGCGCTCTACTTCTCGATGGGCGTCGTCGCAGCGCATCTGCAGGTGCCACTGAACAAGCTGAAGGTCGTCGGCGGCACCGTCGGTGGCGGCTTCGGCGGCAAGGTCGACACCGCGACGGAGACGATGTGCGCGCTCCTCGCACAGAAGTCGGGCAAGCCGGTGAAGTGGCGGTGGACGCGTGAGGAGGAGTTCCTCTGCTCGTCGACGCGGGCTCCGTGGCATATGGAGATCGCGGACGCGGTCACCAAGGACGGGTGGATCCTCGGCCGCAAGATGCTGACGCTCCACGACGCGGGTGCGTACTCACGGTTCTCGCCGTACGGGCTCACGAAGCACAGCTTCCACCACACGGGCGCGTACTCGATCCCGAACGTCGAGTTCGACGGGTACGTCGTGTACACGAACCGCACGCCGACGACGGCCATGCGTGGCTTCGGCGTCACGTCCGTCTCGTTCGCGACGGAGACGCACATGAGCCGGATCGCGCTCGAGCTCGGGATCGACCCGTTCGAGTTGCGGCTCAAGAACGCGAACCGGATCGGCGACACCTCGCCGAACCAGATCGCGTACACCGATCCGTCAACGGTGCCGACGATCCTCGCAATCGCCGACGCGGTCGGTCACGACCTGAAGCCGGAGTACGCGGCGATGACCCCCGGCCAGCGATCGGGTGACCTCCTCCCGGAGCACCTCGTCGGCCAACTCGGAAACCCGGAGGCCCACTGATGGCAGTCAAGACCGGCCGCGGCTTCGCGGCGATCGAGTATCCGACCGGAATGAACCAGAACGGCGACCCGTCGCAGGCCTGGATCAAGGTCAAGCCCGACGGCCGAATCGACGTGTTCGCCGGCACCTCGGACATCGGCAACGGCTCGAAGACGATCCAGTCGCAGATCGTGGCGGAGACGATCGGCGTGCCCTACGAGTGGATCACGTACGACAACTCGAACACGGACTCGTCGCCCGTCTGCACCGGCACGTTCGCGTCGCGGGCGACGTTCGTCGCCGGCAAGGCGGTCGAGAAGGCGGCGGAGAACGTGCGGCAGAAGATCCTCGAGATCGCCGGAAAGGAGCTCGAGATCGACCCGGCCGACCTCGAGATCGTCGACGGCGAGGTGATCGCGAAGGGCGCACCGCAGAAGAAGATCGGCGTCCCCGACGTGGCGGCCGCGGCCACCTGGACGTATGGGGAGCTGCTGACCGGCACCGGCGCGCAGCTGAAGCCGTACGCGACGATCGTCGAGCCGCAGACCGGCAAGGTCGATCTCCCGCCCCACTCGGCGATCTCGTATGCCTCGTGCGCGGCCGAGGTCGAGGTCGACGACGAGACAGGCGTCGTCACCGTGACCCGTCTCTGGCAGTGCTACGACGTCGGACGGTCGATCAACCCGACCCTCGTGGAGGGGCAGATCGAGGGCGGTGCGGTGCAGGGCCTCGGGCTCGGCGTTCTCGAGAACTGCTACCCGTACTACCCCTCGGTCGAGCATAGAGGCGGCCAGTTCGGGTCGTACCTCGTCCCGGGCATGCAGGATCTCCCCCAGATCGACACGATCATCATCGAGAACCCGTCAGCCGACGGCCCGTACGGCGCGAAGGGCATCGGCGAGATGGCGAACAATGCCCAGCCGCCGGCGATCGCAACGGCCGTGTTCGATGCAGTCGGCGTCTGGGTCACGGAGCTCCCGATCACGCCCGAGCGCGTGCTCCGCGCGCTCCAGGAGAAGGCGGCCGGTAGCGGAGAGCCGACGCGCGGCGGGAAGACGGTCGTCTTCGACGCGGAGCTGTCGGTGAATGCGGTCGGCAGCGGGATCACGTTCGGCGTCGCCGCCTGATGGCGGGCTCGCCGTTTCGCTCGTTCAACGGCGTGGAGCCCTTCCCCATCTTTCCGGGGGTAGGGCTCCACCCGATCGCGGGCGATCAAGTCTTTCTCGGCCGTGTCACGTACGAGCCGGGCACGACCGTGAAACGCCACAGTCACGAGCACACGGAGCAGGCGATGCTCGTGCTCGAGGGATCGCTCCGGATGACGATCGGCGCCGAGACGAGGGAGATCGGGCCCGGTGACGCCTGCATCATCAACCGTGGCGTCGAGCACGAGCTCTACTCGGAGAGCGGCGTCACGTTCATCGAGGCGCTCTCACCGGTCCCGCTCGATCACATCGGTGACCGGGAGCGCGATCTCGTGCTCGGCGATCTCAACGGCTCGCTGCACGTCGAACGCTGATGAGTGAGGCACCGCGGACGGTGCTCGTCACGGGGACGACCCGCGGCATCGGCTCCGCGATCGCCGAGCGACTCCGCCGGGACGCTTGGTCGGTCGAGACGGCGGAGCGCGCGACCGGCGTCGACCTCGGCGACCCGGCGGCAGCCGTGGCGGCGGTCGATCGGCTCGACCGGGTCGACGCCCTCGTCTGCAACGCCGGCACGATCGTCCGCAAGCCGTTTCTCGAGACCAGCCTCGACGAGTGGCAACGGGTCATCGACGTCAACCTGACGTCGGCCTTCGTGCTCGCACAGGCAGCGGCACGCCGAATGATCGACGGCGCAGGCGGCGGCTCGATCGTGCTGCTCGGCTCGATGATGTCGTTCCAGGGCGGCCTCAATGTCTCTGCCTACGCGGCCTCGAAAGGCGGCATCGCGCAACTCGCCAAGGCACTCTCGAACGAGCTCGCCGGCAAGGGCATCCGCGTCAACGCCGTCGCACCGGGGTACATCGAGACGGAGATGACCGACTCTCTCGAGGAGTGGCGACGGCGCGAGATCGACGCGCGGATCCCCGCCGGCCGCTGGGGCACACCGGAGGACGTCGCGGACGTGATCGCGTTTCTCCTCTCGGACGACGCGCGCTACGTGACGGGTGCCGTGATCCCCGTCGACGGTGGCTACCTCGCGCGCTGACGTCGTAGGATCGGGGGACACCCGTACGTCCGACCCCCACCGCTCGTGAAGGGAGCCATCGTGCCGCTGATCCGTGTCGAGCTGTTCGACTACCGCGTCACCCCGGAGGTGAGCGAGAAGCTCATCGCCGGCATGACAGACGCGCTCTGCGAGGCCGTCCACCCGGACCTGCGCGACCACACCTGGGTGATCGTCGAGGGCCACAACCCGAAGAACTGGGGCGTCGGCGGCAAGCCGTGGCCCGTCGGCGAGATGCCGCCCGGGCCTTCCTGATTGCAGCCTGCGTGGGGTCGGAGTGACGCCTGATCCCACCGTCTCCACTATCCTGACCGTATGGTCAGGCAGACAGCGGACGTCGTCGTCGTCGGCGCGGGGATCGCCGGCCTCGTCGCCGCGTCCGACCTCGTCGCCGGCGGCCGCGAGGTCGTCGTTCTCGAGGCACGCGACCGGGTGGGCGGCCGCCTGCTGAACATCGAGATCGGCGGCGAGCCGAACGAGCTCGGCGGCCAGTGGATCGCGCCCTACCAGAGCGAGATGCACGCGCTCCTCGCCGATCTCGGAATCGGGCTGTTCCATGCCTACCGCGAGGGAGACCACCTCACGATCGACGGGGACGGGACACTCCACCGCTACCGCGGCACCGACGATCCTCTCCCGGCGGCGTCCTCACGGGCGTATGACGCGGCCGTCGCGAAGCTCGACACGCTCGTGGCCGAGCTCGACCCCGAGGCTCCCTGGGAGCACCCTCGCGCCGCCGAGCTCGATGCGCTCACGTTCGAGCAGTGGCTCGCGGAAGAGGTCGACGACACGCTCGGGCGCGACCTCCTGCGCGCCTTCATGGCGGGGGGCTACATGACCAAGCCCGCCGACACGTTCTCGCTGCTGAGCGCTCTCGCGACCGTCGCCGGGGCGGGCAGCGTCGCGAACCTCTTCGAGCCCGACCTGTGCCTCCACTCACGTGTCGTCGGCGGCACGCAGCTGATCCCACTGCGCCTCGCCGAGCGCCTCGGCGACCGCGTCGTGCTCGACGCTCCCGTTCGAACGCTGCGCTGGGACGACGAAGGCGTCGAGATCGAGGCGGGCTCCCACCACGTGCACGCACGGAAGGCAATCGTCGCCGTGCCGCCGAATGTCGCCGGCCTGATCAGGTTCGAGCCGGCTCTCCCCGGCTGGCGGATGCGCCTCCATCAGGCGATGACCCAGGGCGACGTGATCAAGGTGCTCGCCGTCTACGACGAGCCGTTCTGGCGTGCCGACGGCCTCGCGGGAGAAGGGTTCGCTCCGTACGCCTTCGTCCGCGAGGTCTACGACAACACGCCGCCCGCGGGCCTGCCCGGCGTCCTCTGCACCTTCCTCGCAGGCGAGCGGGCAAGGACGGCCGAGCGGCTCGAGCCCGGCGAGCGCCGGCGCCTCGTGCTCGAGGGCCTCGCGGACTTCTTCGGCCCGCGCGCACTCGACGCGGTCGACGTCATCGAGCGAGACTGGTCGCAGGAGGAATGGACCCGCGGCGCCTATGCGGCCACGTTCGGGATCGGCGGTCTGTCGCGCCACGGAGCCGACCTGACCCGCCCGGTCGGTTCGATCCTCTGGGCCGGTACCGACCTTGCGGGCATCGGCCACATGCACATGGAAGGCGCTGTCCGCTCCGGCCGGGCCGCCGCGCGCTCCACCCTTGCGTCCGGCTGACTCGCGCTAGCCTGATCGCGTGGGTGCACTGCTCGCGAGCGAGAACCTGTGGCGGGCCTGGTCGTTCCAGCCGCTCGTGCTCGGCGGCGGTCTCGTCGCGATCGGGTTCTTCCTCCACGGCTGGTTGCGCCTCCATCGCCGCCGATCCGACCTCGCGCCGTGGACGCGGATCCCGCTCTTCGTCGCCGGTGTCGTCGTGACCGTTCTCGCGATCGTCTCACCGATCGACCGGATCGGCGAGGCCTACCTCCAGAGCGTCCACATGCTCCAGCACGTCTTCATCGCCGACCTCGGCATCGCCCTCACCGTGGTCGCCGTCCGCGGACCGCTGACCGTGTTCTTCCTTCCCCGCGATCTACTCGTGCCACTCGCACGGACGAGGTGGCTTCGCTCGACGCTGCGCTTCCTCCTCCGACCCGGCATCAGCTACGCGGTGTGGGTCGTCGCGCTCGTCGCCTGGCACGTCCCGCGCTTCTACGAAGCGGCACTGCATCAGTGGATCTGGCACGACGTCATGCACCTCAGCTTCATCGTCGGGGGCATCCTCATCTGGACGCAGATCGTCGATCCGTCCAGGCATCACCGGCTGACGATCGGCGAGCGCCTCGGGTTCACCGCGCTCGTCTTCTGGACGGGACAGATCCTCGCGTACGTCATCCTGTTCGACTACGAGCCGCTCTTTCCGTCGTACGTCGAGCAGCCCGTACGCCTCCTCGGGCTCTCCCCGCTGACCGATCAGAAGATCGCGGGCGTCGTGATGATGGTCGAGCAGGTCCTCACCGTGGGGCTCGCCTTCGTCATCCTCCTCCGCGCGAACCAGCGACGCCGTGCCGAGCTCCTCGCCCTCCCCGGTGAGGCAGCGTGAGCTCCCCCTGGTCGCCGACGTTCGAGCCGCTGTTCGTCGTCGCCGGTGGCGTCTCCGTCTTGGCCTACGCGCGGGCCGCGCGGCGCGATCCACCCGGACGAGCCCGGATCGCAGCCTTCGGCGCCGGGGTCGCGTTGATCGTGGTCGCGCTCAACTCACCGCTCGAGACGATCGCCGTGGACTACCTCCTGCTGTTCCACCTGCTCCAGAACGTGATCATCGCCGACTGGGCGCCGCCGCTCCTGATCCTCGGGCTGACGCCTGCCATGCGGGCCGCGATCGGAGCGCGGGGCGGCAGGCCCTTCGCATTGGCGACGCGCCCGACGATCGCTCTTCCGGTCTGGCTGGTCGGGTGGTACGCCGTTCACCTCGGGGGTGTGTACGACACCGCGCTCCGCAACCCGCAGCTGCTCAACCTCGAGCACCTGTTCATGATCACGATCGGGCTGCTCTTCTGGTGGCCGGTGCTCAGCGACGCCCCCCGCTCGGTTCCGACGCTCGGCAGGATCGCCTACGTCTTCGCGGCATTCGTCGGCTCGGCATTCCTCGGCCTGGCGCTGACCTTCGCCCCGCCGCTCTACGGCTACTACGAGACCCTGCCGACGCGCCTCTGGGGCATCGGCGTGGCGCAGGATCAGAACCTCGGCGGGATCCTGATGACGACCGAGCAGGCGATCGTCTTCTTCGGAGTGATCGTCTGGTTGCTCGTGCGCCTCTTCCGCGAGGAAGACGAGGCCGAGCGCGAGCTGCAGGCCAGGCAGCGCGCCCAGGGGCTTCTCTAGGCGGGACCGGCCCCTACGAGGCGGACGTCGTCGGAAGAGGCCGCGGGGTGGCCGCAAGGGCGAGCTCCACCGGCGCCGCACCTCGTTCGACGGCCCGCGTCTCGCGGGCATGGAGCAACGTGGTCCGCACGATCAGTTTTGCCCGGGCGAAGTTGTCGAGCTCGGTGGGCACGGGGCCGACGCGGTGCCCGAGCGCATAGCCGGCGGCGTTTCGACCCATCGCGCGATAGCTCTCGAGCGAGTAGAGCGGCGACATCCCGAAGAGCTCGAGGTTGTCGAGCGGCTGCAGGTCGGCGCGGTGAATGACGGCCGTGCCCTTGGACTGGATGCCGAGCGCGATCCCCGAGCCGGAGAGGCAGGCGCCGTCGTGGGCGATGAACGCGACATCGGCCACCCGGCGAACGCGAACGACGCGCGGCGTCGCTCCCCCCTCGCCGACGCCGTCGGCGATCGCCGCCAGGACGTCGCCGTGAGCGAGCCCGTTGATCGTCTCCCGGATCGTGTCGGCAAACGCCGGCCCGACCGCAATCACGACCTCCAGAGGGTCTGTTCCGGCCGCCGCCTCGCCCACGGCGACGACGATCGCGTCCGTCCCCTCCTCGCCCGACCCGAGTTGCGCCGCATCGACGACGTGCGGCAGCGCCTGCAGCGCCTCCCAGCGCGCCCCCTCGAGCCGGTAGCCGCTGCCGGGCCCGGTGTACTCGTTCGGGTCGTTCACGGCCGAGCGCACGTAGCCGTCCTCGTCCATCACCGCCGAGGTCTGGAGATAGTCGGCCGAGACGCGCTGACGCTGCATCTCGACAACGGCCCTCGCAACGTCCGCGAATCCGGCGCGGTCGAGCGCGAGTGCGACGTCGAGCCCGGAGACACGCCGCTCGAGGGCAGCGTCCGCGGCGTCGACGTCCGCTGCGCGATCGCGATCCGGCATGTCGCCCGCGTCGTAGCCGACCGTCGCCGCATGGACCTCGGCGTCGCTCACCTCGGGCAGGCCGAGCTCGGCGAAGACGGCCTGGATCGCGTGAGCCGCACGATCGCGAACGCGCGTCACCTCCGCCTCGTCGACGGGCTCGATCCCGCCGTCGACCTGCCAGTCGCGTTGGATCGTCATCCACTCGTCGAGGTCGTCGGCATCGTAGTTGCCACCACCGAACGTGTTGTCGTGGCGCGGCATCACCGAATAGCCGGAAGTGACGAAATCCGTGCCCGGGAGGAATTGCCCCATCAGCTTGGCCGTCTTCCGGATCGCGGAGTGCGAGGCGATGGCATCGTTCCCCGAGGCGACCTCGAGGTCGAGCCACGCGGCGATCACGTTCTCGGCGAGGATCGCGCGCGTCCCGCCGGGAAGCGAGAGCACGAGCGCGACGCACGAGATCGAGCCGTTCTGCACGCCCTGCGAGCCGGCTGCGCGGACGACCGAGATGCACCGCGCCTCGAGGTAGAGCATCGACATCCCCTGCGCCTGCCCCATGAGCGCCTCCGAGCCGGTGCCCGACGTGAATCGGACCTTCACACCGCGCGAGGCGTAGGCGGCGCCGAGGAAGGACTTCGACCACGGCGTGTCGTCACCGTCGACGAAGACCTCCTCCGTGCCGTAGACCGACAGCGTCTCGGCGTAGGTGACGAGGCCGTTCACGGCGAGCTCGAGGTTGCGGCGCTCCTCGACCGCGCACTGGGTCATCACGCCGGGGCGTCCCGTCTGCGAGCCCACGAGAAGCGCGATCGCGTTGAGAGGGGCGTACCGTGCGACCCCGACCGTCGTCTCGAGCTCCGCGAACCCTCGCGCTGCGGCCTCGGCCGCGTCCGCGGCGAGCAGGGCCGGGCTCTCCTTCAGGTTCGTGACGTGGGCCTGATTCGCCGGTGTCCGTCTGGCACGCAGCTTCTTGAGCGCGAACATCAACTCGACCGGATCGAGCAGGCCGGCCACGCGCGCGAGCTTGGCCGGCGTGAGACCGCGTGCGAGTCTCACGATCTCGGACCGGGGGACATCGACGTCGACCAGCATGCGGGCGATGTCGAGGTCGGGGAGCGCCATCGCCTCGACGGCGACATCGAGATCGAGGCCGTGTGCGACGAGGAAGCGGTCGATCACGTCGAACTCGGAAGCGGCGCGCCCGTCCATGCGGAGGACGACGCCTTTCTCGACGACGATCTCGGGCTCCGGATCGTTCGGGCCGTTCGCCGCCACGAGACCGAGCTCGGGCAGAGGGGTCACGAGCAACTCGCGGCGGAGCTCCTTCTCGGCCCGGGAGGCGAAGCGCGCGGAGCTCTCAGCCACCGACGAGCCCCCGCTCGACGTAGACGGCCGCGGCCTCGCGGACGAAGGCGGCCGTCAGGGGTGCGTCCCGGTCGTCGAGCCGGCGAGCCCATTCCTCGAGCTCGCCTGCGGTCGAGCGCCCCGGGCGCAGCGCGGTGTAGATCTCGAGCACCTCGTCGTCCGGGATGTTGGTCAGTTCGGCGGCCCGGTACAGGTTGTCCGCGAGCTGGGCGCGCCCCGCCGCCCGGGCCACCTCGGACTGCCGGCGGAGCGTCGCCGGCGTCGCTCTGACGTCGGAGGCGACCAGCGAGCCCGCGCGTGCCGCCTCGAGCGTTACGTCGTCGAGGGCAAGCCCCGACGGCGTCTCGACGAGGTCGGGGCGTCGCGAGCCGAGCGGATAGTCGACGGTTGGATCGAAGCCCATGCGTGCAAACTTTATAGGCTGCACCTCATGACAAACGATCATCGATTCTTTGGGCGCGTCGCATTCGTCACCGGCGCCGCCAGCGGCATCGGGGCGGCAACCGCCGCGCGCCTCCTCCGCGAAGGGGCGAAGGTGGCTGCATTCGACCTCCGGGCACCGGAGATCGACGGTGCGCTGCCCGTCGCGGGGGACGTCTCGGCCTCGGCCGACGTCGACGCCGCGGTCGCCACGGCGACCGCAGAGCTCGGCCCGATCGACATCCTCGTCTGCTCGGCAGGGGTCTCCGGGAACTCGCTGCGCACGCCGGATGTCAGCGACGAGGAGTGGAAGCGGGTCATGGCGATCAACGCGGACGGCGTCTTCTGGTGCAATCGCGCCGTCGCCACGGGCATGGCCGACCGCGGCTACGGCCGGATCGTCAACATCGCGTCGATCGCCGGCAAGGAGGGCAACCCGATGGCGGCCGCCTACTCGGCGTCGAAGGCCGCCGTGATCGCGCTGACGAAGGCCGTCGGCAAGGACCTCGCCCGCACCGGTGTGCTCGTGAACTGCATCGCTCCGGCCGTGATCGAGACCGCGATGCTCGCCGACATGACGCAGGAGCACGTCGACTACATGGTCGAGAAGATCCCGATGGGTCGGGTGGGCAAGGCCGAGGAGGTCGCAGCGCTCGCCTGTTGGCTCTCGAGCGAGGAGTGCTCGTTCTCGACCGGAGCAACGTACGACATCTCCGGCGGCCGGGCCGTCTACTGATGGGCTCGCCCCTCCCGACGACCCGGTACCGATCGTGAGGCACGTTCGCTTCACGACGGGCGACGGCACGGTCCACGACGGCGCGATCGTCCGTCTCGCCGACGGGCTGTACGTCGAATCGACCCAAGGACTACGAGCGCGCGTCGCCGACGAGCCGTCGCTCGCGCTGGAGCCACCCTGGAGGCTCGTGCGCCCCGGCGACCCGCCCGAGGTGTGGTGCTCGGGCGTCACCTACGAGCGCAGCCGCGACGCCCGGATCGAAGAGTCCGGCAGTGACGTCTATGCCCTGGTCTACGACGCCGACCGGCCCGAGCTCTTCCTCAAGGACGCAGAGTGCCGACGCACGGTCGGCCCGAACGACCCGATCGCAATCCGCTCCGACGCGACGTGGAACGTGCCCGAGCCCGAGATCGGGGTCGTGCTCGGCGACGACCTCACGATCGTGGCGTACACGATCGGGAACGACGTCTCGTCCCGCGACATCGAGGGCGCAAACCCCCTCTATCTCCCCCAGGCGAAGGTGTTCGCAGGAGCCTGCGCGATCGGCCCGGCGCTCTACGTGCCGGAGGACTGGGATTCGCCCCTCACGATCGAGATGACGATCCGCGACGCCGAGGGGGCGACCCTCTTCGACGGGGCGACGTCGACGGCGCGGATGAAGCGGAGCTTCCCCGACCTCGTCAGCTGGCTCGTGCGGGACAACCCGGTGCCGCCGGGCAGCGTCCTCCTGACCGGCACCGGGCTCGTCCCTCCGGACGACTTCACCCTGCTTCCGGGACATGTGGTCGAGATCCACGTGCCCGAGATCGGCACGCTGACGAACCCCGTCGTGCGCGCCGTCGACCTCCTCGAAAGGACACCGAAGTGACCGAGACCCTGTCCGCTACGGCGGCACGCAACTTCATCGGCGGCGAGTGGAGCGAGAGCGCCTCCGGAGAGACCTACGAGAAGCGAAGCCCATGGAGGCCCTCCGAGGTGACCGGCGTCTACGCCGCCTCGGGCGCCGACGACGCCAGGGCCGCGGTCGAGGCGGCGCGGACCGCATTCGCGGGATGGGCCGCACTGCCGGCGCCTGCACGCGCGGCGTTCTTCTTCAAGGCGGCCGACGCGATCGAGGCGCGCGTCGAGCAGATCGCACAGGACATGACCGCCGAGATGGGCAAGCCGCTGCGCGAGGCCCGGATGGAGGCGGCGCGCGCCGCAGCGATCCTCCGTTACTCGGCGGGCGAGGCGTACCGTCCCGCCGGCGAGGTATACGAGCCGTCCGTCGGGAACCAGACCCTCTACACGCGGCGGCGCCCGCTCGGCGTCGCCGCCCTCATCACCCCGTGGAACTTTCCGATCGCGATTCCCGTCTGGAAGCTCGCGCCGGCGCTGATCTACGGCAACACGGTCGTGCTCAAGCTCGGCTACGAGGCGCCCCGAACGGGCCTCCACGTCGCGGAGTGCTTCGCCGAGGCGGGCCTTCCGGCCGGCGTCCTCAACGTCGTCACCGGCGCAGGGTCGAAGGTCGGCGCCGAGCTCGTCTCGAACCGGGACGTACGCGCGCTTTCCTTCACCGGCTCGGTTCCGGTCGGTCACGCGGTGCGGAACGAGGCGACGGCCCGCAACTGCCGCGTCCAGCTCGAGCTCGGCGGCCACAACCCCTTCATCGTGATGGCGGACGCAGAGCTCGATCGCGCCGCAGACGCGGCCTTCGCGGGAGCCTTCTGGTCTGCCGGGCAGAAGTGCACTGCAACGCGCCGGATTCTCGTCCAGGACACCGTCTACGACGCCTTCCGGGAGACGTTCCTGTCACGCATCGCGACCGGGAAGGTCGGCGACCCCGCCGACCCGGCGACCGAGGTCGGCCCCGTCGTCGCGGCCGGGCCGTTCGACGAGGTCCTGGCGGCGATCGAGCGTGGTAAGGCAGAAGGCGGCACCATCGCCGCCGGGGGCACGAGGGCGGACGCCGAGGCGTATCTGATCGCGCCGACCGTGTTCGAGGACGTCCGTGACGATGCATTCCTCTCGTGCGAAGAGGTCTTCGGCCCCGTCACGTCCCTGTACCGCTTCTCGACCCTCGACGAGGCGCTCGCGCGGGCGAACGCGGTCGAGTTCGGTCTTTCCGCCGCGATCTTCACGCGTGACCTGCTTGCGACCCAGAGGTTCGCGAACGAGCTGCAGGCGGGCATCCTCCACGTCAACTCGCAGACCGCGGGAGCCGACGTGCACGTGCCGTTCGGTGGCCTCAAGAGCTCCGCGTGGGGCCCCCACGAGCAGGGTCGGGCCGCGATGGAGTTCTACACGGAGACGGTCACCGTCTACCAGGACGCGCCTCTTGGCTGAGCGCGTGCTCGTCACGGGCGCCCTCGGCTGCCTCGGCGCCTGGGTTGCCCGGTGCGTGATGGACGACGGCGACGAGGTCGTCGGCTTCGATCTCGGAGACGACCGTGGCCGCCTGGAGCTCGTCCTCGGTGACGACGAGACGGCGGTGACGATGGTCAAGGGCGACATCACCGATCTCGCCGCCGTCGAGCGCGCGCTCGACGAGCACGCGATCACGAGGGTCGTCCACCTCGCAGCGCTGCAGGTGCCGTTCGTGCGCGCCAACCCCCCGCTCGGCATGCACGTGAACGTCGCCGGCACCGTGAACCTCTTCGACGCCGTCTCTCGGCGGCTCGACCACATCCCGGGTCTCGCGTACGCGAGCTCCGCAGCCGTCTACAACCCGGGAGACCCTTCGCCTGCGCCCGAGTCGGGCGGAACGGCGCCCGCGACCCTCTACGGTGTCTCGAAGCTCGCGGACGAGGGCGTCGCCCGCGTCTACCGTACCGAGTCGGGAGTCGCGTCGATCGGCCTGCGCCCCTACGTGGTCTACGGCCCGGGCCGGGATCAGGGAATGACCTCGGGGCCGACGATGGCGATGCTCGCAGCAGTCCGTGGCGAGCCGTTCCACATCGGCTTCTCGGGTACCGCGGTCTACGACTTCGTTCCCGACGTCGCGCGGGCAGCGGTCCTGGCCGCGCACGTGACCGACGGGACGACCGGGGTCTACAACACGCCGGGGGCTCTGGCAGACGTCGCAGACGTCGTCGCGTGCATCGAGGCCGAGGTTCCGGGGGCCGCGATCACGTGGAGCGGCGACCGCCTCCCGTTCCCGGCGGCGATGGAGGCAGCCGGGTTCGACCGCGAGGTCGGCGCGTTTCCGCGCACGTCGCTCACGGACGGTGTCGCGCGCACCGTGGCGCACTTCCGGCGCACCCTGGCGACCGGCTGACTCCGGCCACCGCCGCGCTCATGCGGCTCTCGACGACGGGTGCATGCGCGTGAGCGCGAGGAGCGCGAAGAACTGCGCGATCAGGAACGCTGCCGCAACCCAGAGCACCGCGTCGAAGGAGCCCGTCACGTCGCGGATCGCACCGAGGAAGAACGGCGATATCGCCGCGATCGTGTACCCGAGGCCGAGCATCATCGCGACGAGCGCTCCGACCCTCGACGCCGTATGCTCGAAGTCGAGCGGCAGCGTCATCACGAGCGCGAACAGGCCGCCCTGCGCGATACCTGCCAGGAGCGCGCCGGCGTAGGCAATGCCCGGTGCGGCGACGAGGATGACCGAGCCGGTGATGAAGAAGCCGCTCAGCGTGAGCAGGAACGGGCTGCGCCTCCCCGTTCGGTCCGAGCCCCACGGGATCAGGAACGAGGCCGGGATCGCCGTCAGGTTCATCATCGCGAGGAGCACGCCCGCCTCCCCCGCGCTCCACCCGCGCTCGGCGTACGCATCGGGAAGCCAGGCGTTGAGCCCGTAGTAGGCGGAGCCCATGAGCGCGAAGATCGCGACGAGGAGCCACGCCGTGCGACTGCGCCAGGGCAGACGCGGCACCGTTGCGGCCGGGGCAGCGTGTGGCTCGTCGCCCCACGTCAGCACGACCCAGGCGACGAGAGAGAGTAGAGCGACGCAGGAGAACGCGATCAGGGCGCCGCGCCAGCCGCCGAACCAGGCTGCCAGCGGCACTGCCAGCGCGGCCGAGCTGGCGGAGCCGATCTGGATCCCGGTCGTGTACACGCCGGTGCCCGTCGCCGGACGCTTCTCGAAGTGCTCCTTGACGGAGATCGGCGCGAGCGCGTTCCCGAGGCCCATCCCGATCCCGACCGGCCACGTGAGCAACACGACGAGCCACGCCGACGGCATGGTTGCGCGGAGAACGCCGAAGGTCCCGATCAGAGCGAGGCCGATCGTCATCGCGCGCCGTGTCCCGATCTTCGCGGCAAGGTAGGCGGCGACCGGGGCGAACAACCCCATGCAGAGAACGGGGATCGTTCCGAGCAGGCCGACGACGGCGTGCGACGACCCGAACGCATCCTGGATCGATGGGATGAGAGGCCCGACGCCGACGATCTGGGGTCGGAGCGTCAGCGCCGCCAGGAAGAGCGCGACGAGCGTCGCGGTCGAGCGATTCGTCACCTCAGTCGAGCGGGGTCAACGCGCGTCATCGGTGCGAGGCGAGAATAAGGTGACCGGTCATCGCCGGGCGGCGTCGAGATGGCTGCGCATCAGCCGGGCGGATACCTCGACGTGCTTCCGTGCCTCGCGGCCGGCGGCGCTCGCGCTTCCCGACCGAATCGCGTCGATCAGCTTGACGTGCCGCTCGGCGGCCATCGTCGGATCCATGTAGGTGCCGTAGAGCGTGATCGTGATCCGGCTCTCGACACCGAGTGACTTCCAGCACTGCTCGAGCACCGCGTTGCCGGCCGCCTCGACAATCAGCCGATGGAATGCGATGTCGTGCTCGACCAGGGACTTCGTGTCGTCCCGCTCGACGGCCTTCTTCATCGCTTCGAACTCGACCTCGAGCGCGGAGACGTCACCTTCGAGGTTGACCGCCGCGAGGCGCGCGGCGAGATCCTCGAGGGCTGCCCGCACCGGGTAGACCTCGATCATCTCCTCCTCGTCGAAGACGCGAACACGGGAGCCGCGGAACGGCTCCGACTCGACGAGGCGGAGCAACTGGAGATCGCGAAGTGCCTCTCGCACCGGCGCCTGGCTCGTGCCGAGCTCCTGTGCGATGCGGGTCTCGACGAGGCGCTCTCCCGGCTCGAGCTCGCCCGTGGCGATCCGCTGGAGCAGGACGTCCTTGACCTGCTCGCGGAGGACGGTGCGAGAGATGACCGCCATCGTCACCCCCCCTTCAGCCGGCGATCACCGGGTTGGTGATCTCGCCGATGCCGTCGATCTGGATCGTGACCGAATCGCCCGGCTGCAGAAGGCGCTTCGGATTCCGGAAGACGCCCACCCCGGCCGGCGTGCCGGTGAGGATCAGGTCGCCGGCCTCGAGGGTCGAGGTCTGGGAGGCGTAGCTGATGATCTCGTCGATCCCGAAGATCAGGTTGGCGGTCGTCGAGTCCTGCAACGTCTCCCCGGAAACGATGGCGCGGATCCCGAGCGCATGCGGGTCGGGCACCTCGGAGGCGGGCACGAGCGGGCCGACCGGGCAGAACGTGTCCGGCGACTTGCCGCGCGTCCATTGGCCGTCCGCGAACTGGAGATCACGGGCCGATACGTCGTTTGCGACGAGGTACCCGCGGACGGCCTCGAATGCGTTTTCCTTCGAGACGTTCCTGACGGTGTGGCCGATGACGACGCCGAGCTCGGCCTCGTAGTCGCACTGCTCGACGACCGGCGGGATCACGATGGCATCGCCGGGGCCGATGAGACAGGTCGTGTACTTCGCGAAGAAGAGAGGAGCCTTCGGGAGATCGACTCCCTGCTCCTCGGCGTGGTCCTTGTAGTTGAGGCCGACGCAGATGATCTTTCCGGGACGATCGATGGGAATCATGGGGCGATCCTACGCGACCGTCACGCACGACGCAGCACGAACCCGCGATAATCGATCATTGATTCGTCGCCTTTCGGCGCTGACTAGACTCGCAGCGATGCCGCTCCCCGCCACCGTTCGCGCCGAGCTGGAGACCGTCGTCGGCGCACGCCACGTGATCTCCGAGCTCGAGCAGCTCCGCGTCTACGACTGCGACGGCCTGACCGGCTGGCGCGCGATGCCCGAGCTCGTCGTCCTCGCGGGATCGACGGCCGAGGTGCAGGCGATCGTGCAGATCTGCGCCCGCGAGCGCATCCCGTTCGTCGCCCGGGGCGCGGGCACCGGGCTCTCCGGCGGGGCGCTCCCCGTCGCCGAGGGCATCGTCATCTCGCTGACGCGCATGAACCGGATCCTGGAGATCGATCTCGCCGCGCAGCGCGTCGTCGTCGAGCCGGGAGTCGCCAACCTCGACGTGAGCAAGGCCGTCGCGGCCGACGGCTACTTCTACGCACCCGATCCCTCGAGCCAGCAGGTCTGCACGATCGGCGGCAACGTGGCGGAGAACTCCGGCGGCGCGCATTGCCTCAAGAACGGTTTCACCGTGAACCACGTCACGGGGCTGACGGTGGTGCTTCCGGACGGCGAGATCGTCGAGCTCGGCGGGAAGGCTCTCGACCCCGACGGCCCCGACCTCCTCGGTGCCTTCATCGGCTCGGAGGGGACGCTCGGGATCGCGACAGAGATCACGCTCCGCATCCTTCGCACGCCCGAGGCGGTGACGACGCAGCTGGCCGCGTTCGGGTCGATCGACGAGGCCGGTGAGGCCGTCTCCGCGATCATCTCGAACCGCATCCTCCCGGCGGCGATCGAGATGATGGACCGGCTGACGATCGTCGCCGCCGAGCAGGCCTACCATCCGAACTACCCCGAGGGTGCCGAGGCACTGCTCCTCGTCGAGCTCGACGGGATCACCGTCCAGGTCGAGGAGGACGCTCGGGCGGTCGATCGGATCTGCAGGGAGTGCGGCGCCTTCGAGGTGCGCGCCGCCCGGGACGACGCCGAGCGCGCGCTCCTCTGGCTCGGTCGCAAGGGTGCGTTTCCCGCCATGGGCCGGATGTCGCCCGACTACTACGTGCAGGACGGTGTCGTGCCGAGAACGAAGCTGCCGGAGGTGCTGCGCCGGATCGGGGAGCTCTCGCGGGAGCACGGCCTCCAGGTGGGCAACGTCTTCCACGCGGGCGACGGCAATCTGCACCCGCTCGTCCTCTACGACGCGGCCAAGGGAGAGACCGAGGCGGCGAAGGTCCTGGCCGAGGCGATCCTCGGCGCCTGCCTCGACGCCGGAGGCTCGCTCACGGGCGAGCACGGCGTCGGCGTGGACAAGGCCTGCTCGATGCCGAAGATGTTCTCCGAGCGCGATCTGGAGGCATTCGAGCGGCTACGTCGGGCATTCGACCCCGACGGGATCGCGAATCCCGGCAAGGTGATCCCGACGCCGCGCCTCTGCGGTGAGGTGCCGGGCCCGTACCGGCAGCATCCACTGGAGATGATCGGGCTTGGCGAGCGTTTCTAGCCTCGACGAGGCAGCGCGCCTCCTGCAGGCGGCTGCCGCCGGGGGCGGACGCGTCCGCATCGGCGACGACCTCGACGCCGGCGGGATGCGCCGCGTCCTCGAGCACGAGGCCGGCGATCTCACCTGCACGGTCGAGGCCGGCATCCGCCTGTCGGAGCTCGCCGCAGCGCTCGCGCCGTCAGGGCAGCGCCTCTCGCTCGATCCGCCCGGCGACCCGACGATCGGCGCGTGTCTCGCGGAGAGCCTTTCCGGCCCGCTGCGGCACCGCTTCGGCGCGCCACGCGACCTCGTCCTCGGCGTCACGCTCGTTCTCGCAGACGGGACGATCGTGAACGCGGGCGGGAAGGTCGTGAAGAACGTCGCCGGCTACGACCTCGGCAAGCTCGTCTGCGGCTCGCGGGGCCGGCTCGCGTTCATCGGCCGCGTCAGCCTTCGCCTCCACCCCGCGCCGGTCACTGCCGGAACCGTCGTCGTCGAGACGGAGGACGCGGCGTCCGTTGCAGCCAGGCTGCTGGGCTCGCAACTCGTCCCGAGCGCGGTCGACGTCCTCCACCCGGGCCGGGTCGCCGTCCTGTTCGAGGGCGGGGCGGCGGCCGTCGCCGCCCAGGTCGAAGCGACAAAGGGCCTGGTCGGGGGGGCGGAGTCGGACGCCTCGGTCTGGGCGGAGTCCAGGGAACGTCAGGCGGTTGCACTCGGCCGCGCAACGTTCTCACCGGGAGAGCTGGGTGCGTTCCTGACCGATCTGCCCGAGGCCGTGGTCAGACCCGCAGCAGGAGTCGCATTTCTCCCCACGCCAACGCAGGCCGAGACGCCGGAAGCGGTGCTGCTCCTCCAGGAGAGAGTGCGCGAGCGCTTCGACCCCCAGAGAGTGCTCTCGTGACCGGATCGCACGCCACCCACGACGACGTCCTCCGCTCGCTGACGAGCGACTGCGTCCACTGCGGCTTCTGCCTGCCCACGTGCCCGACGTACCTGCTCTGGAGCGAGGAGATGGATTCCCCGCGTGGTCGGATCCAGTTGATCGAATCGCATCTCGACGGCACGATCTCGCTCAACACCACGGTCACGGGCCACTTCGACGCCTGCCTCGGCTGCATGGCGTGCGTGACCGCGTGCCCCTCGGGCGTGCAGTACGGGAAGCTGATCGAGGCAACGCGCGAGACGATCGAGACGACGACGCGGCGACCGTTCGGCGACCGTTTCGTCCGCGGCGCGCTCTTCAAGCTCCTCCCCTACCCGAAGCGGATGGGTCCGGCGCTGCGTCTCGCCCCGGTGGGGCGCAAGCTCCCGCTGCCGGGACGACTCGGTGCGATGACGGAGATCGCTCCACCGTGGCGCTCGACCGAGAAGCCGCAAGAGAGTACGCCCGCGCGTGGCGAGACGCGCGGGCGTGTGGGCATTCTCACAGGTTGCGTGCAGTCGGTGGTGTTCGGAACCGTCAATGCGGCGACGGCGAGAGTGCTCGCGGCGGACGGCTACGAGGTCGTGGCACCGCCGCAGGGCTGCTGCGGAGCGCTCTCGATGCACGCAGGGAGGGGCGACGAAGGGCGCGCGTTTGCCCGCCGGATCATCGAGGCGTTCGACGGCGTCGAGACGGTGATCGTCAACACCTCGGGCTGTGGCTCCCACCTGAAGGAGCTCGGGCACGTGCTCGGGAACGACCCGGACTGGGCCGATCAGGCGACGGAGTTCTCGTCTCGGGTGCGCGATCTCGGCGAGTTCCTCGCGAGCATCGAGCCCCGAGCGCCCCGACATCCGCTCAACCTGACCGTGGCGATGCAGGATTCGTGTCATCTCCGCCACGCGCAGAGGCTCCCGCTCTCGTCGGCGGTGTCGCTCCGGCGGATCCCCGGGCTGAGGGTGATCGAGCCTGCCGAGCAGGACATCTGTTGTGGCAGCGCCGGGATCTACAACATCACCCAGGCCGAGGCGGCGCGCGAGCTCGGTGACCGCAAGGCGGCGCACGTGCTGGCGACCGGCGCGCAGGTCTACGCGAGCGCAAACCCGGGCTGCCTCGTCCAGGTGGCGACGGCACTCAGGCGGGCGGGCAGCCCGCTCCCCGCACTCCATCCGATCGAAATCGTCGACGCGTCGATCCGGAATGCCGGAGCGGCGGGCCTGCTGCGCGGTGCTCGCCGCTGACCGTGGGGGCCACTTCGGCGAGCGACGCGGAAGCGCGACTCCGCGGAACGGTACCTTCCCACTGTGAGCTCACCACCGGATAGCCCGATTCTCCGCCGGATCCGGGAGTCGGTGATCGGCGACGACCAGGTGATGTTCAGCCCGTTCGGCGCGCGCCGCGTCACGTACGCGGACTACACCGCGAGCGGGCGCTCGCTCACGTTCATCGAGGACATCATCCGCGCGGAGGTCCTGCCCCGCTACGCGAATACGCACACCGAGTCCTCGGGCACCGGTCTACAGACGAGCTGCCTGCGCGACGACGCGCGGCAGATCATCCACGATGCGGTCGGCGGCAGCGCGAAGACGTGCGTCATCTTCTGCGGCTCGGGCGCGACCGGAGCGGTCGACAAGCTGATCGGCATCCTGGGATTGCGGATCCCCTCGCAGCTCGAAGATCGCTATGCCCTTTCCGCACGTATCCCAGCCGACGAGCGGCCGGTCGTGTTCGTCGGCCCGTTCGAGCATCACTCGAACGAGCTGCCCTGGCGCGAGTCGATCGCGGACGTAGTCGTGATTCCCGAGGACGCGGACGGCCACGTCGACCTGGTCGCCCTCGAGGCCGAGCTCGTCCGCCACGCCGATCGTCCACTCAAGATCGGCTCGTTCTCCGCGGCATCGAACGTGACGGGCATCCTCTCGAACACCTGCGCGATCGCCGACCTGCTCCACCGCCACGGCGCCCTCTCGTTCTGGGACTTCGCCGCGGCGGCGCCCTACGTCGAGATCGAGATGCACCCGACATGCTCCGAGCACCCCCTGGCGGACAAGGACGCGGTCTTCCTCAGTCCCCACAAGTTCGTCGGCGGCCCGGGCACGCCCGGCGTGCTCGTCGTCCGGCGCGAGCTCCTCGCCAACCGCGTCCCCGACGTGGTGGGTGGCGGAACCGTGGCCTATGTGGCGCCGACCGAGCACCGCTTCCTCGACGACCCCGTCGCCAGGGAGGAAGGTGGCACCCCCGCGATCGTGGAGGCGATCCGCGCCGGGCTCGTCTTCCAGTTGAAGGAGGCGGTCGGCATCGACGTGATCAGGGCGCACGAGGAGGACTTCTGGCGCCGAGCCGTCGATCGTTGGACCGGTAATCCGAACATCCGCATTCTCGGAAACCTCGACGCGGAGCGACTCTCCATCGTGTCGTTCGTCGTCACCCGTCCGACAGGCCGCTACCTCCACCACAACTACGTCGTCGCACTGCTCAACGACCTGTTCGGGATCCAGTCCCGCGGCGGCTGCTCCTGCGCCGGCCCCTACGGCCACCGGCTGCTCGGCATCGGCCTCGAGCGCTCGCAGGAGTATCGCCAGATCGTGAGTCGTGGCTGCGAGGGGATCAAGCCGGGCTGGACGCGCGTGTCCTTCAACTACTTCATCTCCGAGGCGGTCTTCGAGTACATCGTCGCGGCCGTCGACCTGGTCGCGACGGACGGGTGGCGCCTCCTACCCGCGTACCGGTTCGAGCCGCTCACCGGGCTGTGGCGTCACCGGGCCGGCCACGTCGAGCCTCCGTTGCGCTTGACGTCACTCTCGTACGACGCCGCGTCGGGCGAGCTCCTCGTCCCCGACCTGCCACACGACCGTGCGCCCGAGTCGGCGCTCGCCGGATATCTCCAGGAAGCCCGGCGCGTCCTCGCCGACGCAATCGCGCCTGGGGCCGTCGACGCCTGGGTCAGCGACGACTTCGAGCACCTGCGCTGGTTCGAGCTGCCCGAGACCTGTCTCGCCTGAGCACCCTACGGGGCCGGGCGCAGGTCCTCGAGCCGCTCGACCCGGGCAAGAGCAGGGAAGAACCGCGACCACGAGACGGCGATCGCGATCGTGACGGCCCCTCCGATGACGACGGCGGGGACCGCACCGACGAGCGCAGCCGCAACGCCGGACTCGAACGCGCCGAGCTCGTTCGAGGCGCTGATGAAGACCATCTCGACGGCGTTCACGCGTCCGAGCAGGTCGTCCGGCGTCACGAGAGGCAAGATCGACTGCCGGAGCACGACGCTGACCATGTCGACGGCGCCTCCACCGACGAGCGCGAGCAGCGAGAGCCACATCGTCTGCGAGAGCCCGAAGACCACCATCGTGACGCCGTAGAGCGCGACGACGGTCAGCAGAGTGCGCCCGGCCCGCCTGCGAACGGGCCAGCGGGTCATGACGAGCCCGGCGGCGAGCGCACCGACCGCGGGAGCGGCCCGCAGGATGCCGAGGCCGGCCGGCCCGACCTCGAGGACGTCCTTCGCAAACACGGGAAGCAGGGCGACGGCGCCACCGAACAGCACCGCGAACAGGTCGAGCGAGATCGCGCCGAACAGCACGGGCGTACGACGTACGAGGCGCACACCGCCGAGGACGCTCGCGAGGTCGGGCGATGAGCCGCCCACCGGGTCGCGACCGGCACGAAGCAGCAGCACTCCGACGAGCGCCAACGCGCTCAGGCCCGCGGCGACGCTGTACACGAGCTCGGAGTGGAGTGCGAACAGCAGGCCGCCGACCGCCGGCCCGACGATGACCGACACCTGGAAGACCACGGATCGGAACGCGAGCGCCCGAACGAGGATCTCGCGCGGCACGAGCGACGGGGCCAGGGCGCGCGACGCCGGAGCCCCCAGCGCCGCCGCGACACCCGTCGCGAAGGCGAGCAGGAAGAACGGCCAGGTCGACTCGGCTCCGGCGCGCGTCACGGCAAGGAGGCCGAGCATGATCGTCGCCTCGAGACCGATCGCCACCGCGAGCAGGATCCGCCGCGGGAACCGGTCGGCCAGATGGCCGGCCGGGAGCGCGAGCAACGGCAACGGGATGAACATCGCAAGCCCTACCAGCCCGAGGTCGAGCGGGTTGCTGCGAACCGCATACACCTGCCATCCGATGGCGACGAACGACATCTCGATCGCGAAGCCCGACGCGAGCAGCACGCCGAGGAAGAGCACGAAATCGCGGTGCCGGAGCGGTGAGCCCTCCGGGCTTGCGGTCGATCCGGTGCGGTCTACGCCGCCTCGCCTTCCTCGTCGCCGGTCTCCGGTGTCGGCAGGAACTCCACCTCGAGGCGCTGGATGCGAGAGCCCTCGACCCCGAGCACGGCGATCCGCAATCCGTCCGTCAGCACCTCGTCTCCGGGCTCCGCCGCCCGGCCGATCAGGTCGAAGACATAGCCTGCGACGGTGTTGTAGTCCTCGTGCTCGAGCGCCGTACCGAACTCCTCGTTGAAGTCGTCGATCGGGAAGGTGCCGGCGATCCTGATCGTCGCCTCGTCCACCCTCTCGACCGACTCGTCCGGCAGGTCGAACTCGTCCTCGATCTCGCCGACGATCTCCTCGAGAAGATCCTCGAGCGTCACGACTCCCACCATCGACCCGTACTCGTCGACGACGACGGACATGTGCTGGTTGGTACGCCGGAACTCGGCGAGCAACGCTGCCAGGTCCTTTGTCTCGGGAACGACGTACGCGGGACGGAGCAGCGCCTCGAGCTCGACCTCGGCGATGGCGCTGTCGTGGAGCGCGGAGACGAGGTCGCGCACGTGCAGGATCCCGATGATCTCGTCGAGCGACTCGCGATACACGGGGTAGCGGGTATACGGCGACTCGAGCACGGCCCGGAGCGCGTCCTCGGGGTCGAGCTCGAACGAGATGGCGACGACGTCGGGGCGCGGGACCATGACGTCCGATGCCTCCTTGTCGGCGAAGTCGAACACCTTGTAGAGCATCTCCCGCTCGCCGTGCTCGATCTCGCCGTGCTCGCTCGAAACCTCGAGCAGCATCCGGAGCTCCGCCTCCGAGTGCGCTTCCCCCTCGACCTTCTTGGGGTCGATGCCGATCGCGCGCTGGGCCCACTCGCTCGACAGCTGCAGAAGCCAGATCACCGGGCTGAAGACGAAGAAGAACGCGCGGACAGGAGTCGAGACGCCGAGCGCGATGCGCTCGGAGTAGCTGAGCGCGAGGCCCTTGGGAACGAGCTCGCCGACGACGACGTGCATGAACGTGATGACCAGGAAGGCGAACAACACGGCGAGGAACGTGCCGAGCCAGATCCCGAACAGCTCCGAGAGCACGTGCTCGCCGATCGCACCGATGGCGAGAGACGTGAGCGTGACGCCGAGCTGCATCGCCGCGATGAAGTGCGGCGGATCGCTCGTGATCCTCATCACCGAGCGTGCGGTACGACTGCCCTCGTCCGCGAGCTCCCGCAGCCTCGTGCGACGCACGGTGACGAGCGAGTACTCGGCAGCCACGAAGAACCCGTTGAGCAGGATCAGCAGGGCAACGCCGAGCAGTTCGAGAGAAACCGTCATGCCCCGGGCCTCGGGGCCTCGGTACTGGAGGGTAGGTCGCCCACTACTGCGCGGCAGTATAGGAGACGACGGCGACGAGGTCGCTGTCGACCGCATCGACTCGCTCGGCCCGCCCGTCGAGAACGAGGCGCTCGAGATGAGAAAGGGTCTCCGCGACGGCAAACCGTCGCGCGGCCGGCCCGAGGTCGTCACCGAACAGCGGGAACGACACCTCGTAGCCGGTCAACGGCTCGGAGCCCAGCGCAGCGGCAGCCACGCGCAACCGGTCGTCATGGTGCGCGATCAGCTCGCGAGCTCGCCCGACGGGATCCGTGATGATGTCTCCATGACCACCGTAGGCGACCACGGGCGCGAGCTCGATCGTTCGCTCGAGCGCCCCCTGGTAGTCACCGAGCGGGTCGGGGCGGCTCTCGGGCCACAGGCCGACCGTCGGCGTGATCCGCGCGAGAAGATGGTCGGCGGCGAGCAGCACGCCGTCGCGGAGCAGGGTCAGCTGGCCGTCTGCATGACCGGGAGCGGCCACGAGCTCCCAGCCGTGAAGCGTGTCACCGGGGTCGACGACCTCCGGATCGGGGACCGTCCGGACGAACGGCTTGTAGCGCATTCCCTGCCCGATCAGCTCGGCGGTGACGTCTTCCGGCACACCGTTGCGGTGGAACCACTCGGCGAGGTGGTCCGCCCAGGCGTCGTTCTCCCACACGGTGCGCGCCTGTTGCGCGTCGAGCCGCCCCTGAACGATGGGCGCTCCGGTGAGATCGCGCAGGTCGCCCGAGGCGCCGAGGTGGTCGGGATGGAAGTGGGTCAGGAACGTCGTCACGACCGGCGCGTCGAGACCGGCGAGCACCGCGTCCCACCGCTCCCGCGCATCGGGCAGGCCGAGACCGGTGTCGACGAGCATGAGCCCGTCCTCGACCGGCACGATGTAGCAGTGGACATGCCCGGGCCTCGTCGGCAACGGCATCGTTACGCGTAGGAGACCTCCAGGCAACTCGTCCACGCGGCGACTCTACCCTGCCCGCCCCCACGAGTGATTACGCTTATGCAACGAATAACCAGCCCTCATCGAATGATACTGTCTGGACGATGGAGACGGACATCAGGACGCTCGTCGGGCAGGCCGATGCCGAGTCGCTCAGCGCACCCGAGGTCGTCGGGGTGATGGTCGAGCATTTCCACCCGAACCTCTCCCTCGCCTGCTCCTTCCAGAGGGAAGAGTCGGTGCTCCTCGACATGCTCCTCACGATCGAGCCAGACGCCCGCGTCTTCGCCCTCGACACGCATGTGCTCTTTCCCGAGACCTACGACGTCTGGCGCCGGCTCGAGCGGCGCTACGGCATCGAGGTCGAGGTGTACGAAGGCCCGTCGCTCGGACGTCAGGCGGCGATCCACGGCGACGCGCTGTGGGCGTCCAATCCGTCGCTCTGCTGCTCGATTCGCAAGGTCGGACCGCTCGGCAACGCCCTTGGCGGCCTCGAGGGCTGGATCACGGGCCTCCGCCGCGAGCAATCACCGACCCGCGCCGGCACGAGGAAGATCGGCTGGGATGCGCGCCACGAGCTCTGGCAGGCCAATCCACTCGCCGATTGGAGCGGGGCCGCGGTCGACGAGTACATCGAGGAGCGCGACCTGCCGGTGAACGCGCTCCACGCGCGCGGCTATGCTTCGATCGGCTGCATCCACTGCACCGCACCCGGCCCCGGCCGTGCGGGCCGTTGGGCAGGGAGCGACAAGACCGAGTGCGGAATCCACGCCGACGCATGAGCACGAGCAGCTATCGATCCCACCTCGACGAGCTCGAGGACGAAGCCGTCCACATCATGCGCGAAGTGGCGGCGGAGCTCGAACGCCCGGTGCTGCTCTTCTCCGGCGGCAAGGACTCGATCGTGCTCCTCCGCCTCGCCGAGAAGGCGTTTCGCCCCGGGCGCTTCCCCTTCCCCCTCATGCACGTCGACACGGGACACAATTTCCCGGAAGTGATCGAGTATCGCGACCGGCGGGTCGCGGAGCTCGGGGAGCGCCTCGTCATCGCCTCTGTCCAGGAGTCGATCGACCGGGGCCGTGTCGTCGAGCAGACGGGCCCGCGCGCCTCTCGCAACCAGCTGCAGACGACGACGCTCCTGGACGCGATGCAGGAGTACCAGTTCGACGCCGCGATCGGCGGCGCCCGGCGCGACGAGGAACGCTCGCGGGCAAAGGAGCGGATCTTCTCGTTTCGGGACGACTTCGGGCAGTGGGACCCGCGCGCCCAGCGACCCGAACTCTGGAGCCTCTACAACGGAAAGATCCGGAAGGGCGAGCAGGTTCGCGTCTTCCCGATTTCGAACTGGACGGAGCTGGACGTCTGGCAGTACGTCGCCCACGAGGGCCTCGAGTTGCCGTCGATCTACTACGCGCACGAGCGCGAGGTGTTCGAGCGCGACGGGATGCTCTACGCCACGTCAGACGTGATCGCGCGGAGCGACGACGAGACCCCGTTCCACGAATGGGTGCGTTTCCGCACGGTCGGAGACATGAGCTGCACGGGTGCGGTGCGCTCGCACGCAACCTCCTTCGACGACGTCGTTGCCGAGATCGCCGCCACCCGGGTCACCGAGCGCGGCGAGACCCGCGCCGACGATCGCGCCTCCGAGGCCGCGATGGAAGACAGGAAACGTGTCGGATACTTCTGATCTCGTGACGCCGGCCGCCCGCACTGCGGCGACATCCGGCCTGCTGCGCCTCGTCACGTGCGGCTCGGTCGACGACGGCAAGTCGACGCTCATCGGCCGGCTCCTCTTCGACACGAAGCAGGTCTTCGTCGATCAGATGGAAGCGGTGGAGGAGACGAGCGAGCGCCGCGGCGACGGCTACGTCAACCTGGCGCTCCTCACCGACGGCCTTCGAGCGGAGCGCGAGCAGGGCATCACGATCGATGTCGCCTACCGCGGATTCGTCACGCCGCGACGGCGCTTCCAGCTCGCGGATGCCCCGGGCCACGTGCAGTACACGCGCAACATGGTCACCGGAGCGTCGACGGCCGACGCCGCCGTCGTCCTCGTCGACGCCCGGAAGGGCGTGATCGAGCAGACCCGCCGCCACACGCTGATCACCTCGCTGCTCGCCGTCCCCCACCTCGTCTTCGCAGTCAACAAGATGGACCTGGTCGGGTTCGACGAGCGACGCTTCGGCGAGATCGCCCGCGAGCTCGACGAGCTGACTGCGCAACTCGGTGTCAAGGATGCGGTCGCGATCCCGATCGCGGCGCTCCACGGCGACAACGTCGTCGACCAGTCCGACCGAATGCCCTGGTGGCAGGGCGGAACGCTGCTCCATCACCTCGAGGAGATCGAGCTCGCGGGCGACCGCAACCTTGTCGACCGCCGCTTCCCCGTCCAGTGGGTGATCCGCCCGATGGCGGAGGAGTACCACGACTACCGCGGCTACGCCGGTCAGGTCGCGGGCGGCGTCTGGCGCGCCGGCGACGACGTCCTGGTGCTGCCGTCAGGGCTGACCACACGGGTCGCCTCCGTCGAGACCTCCGACGGCCCGATCGAGGAGGCGACGCCGGGTATGTCGGTGACGGTCAGGCTCGAGCACGAGATCGACGTGCCGCGCGGAGACATGCTCGTCGACCCGGACGACCAGCCGCTGGCCGCGCGCGCGCTCGAGGCGACCGTCTGCTGGATGAGCGAGCGACCACTCACGGTCGGCGCGAGACTCGGCGTCAAGCACACGACGCGCACGGCGCGTGCCGTCGTCGAGGGCATCGACGGAGTCGTGGACATGGACACGCTCGAGTACCGCGACGCGAGCACGATGACGCTGAACGACATCGGCACCGTGCGCCTGCGCCTTTCCGGTCCGCTCATGGTCGACCCATACGCCGAGAACCGCGCAACGGGCGCGTTCATCCTCCTGGACGAGGCGACGAACGACACCGTTGCGGCCGGAATGGTGCGCTCGGCGACCCCGTAGCCGGGGATTGCGGCCGGCGCAGTGTCCTGGCCAGCACGATGAGCCCGAGGCCCGTCACGACGGCGGCGGCGACTCCGCTGCTCAGATCGAGTCGGTCGACGAGGACGCCGTCGAGGATCACCGCGGCGAAGACGCCGGCGACCATCAGGTACGGGACGGGAAGCAACAGCAGCGTCGGGATGATCGCCCAACGGCGGTAGTCGTGCTGGGTAAGCCCCAGGACGACGTTTCCCTCGTCCGCCCCGGTGGGACCGTGCGACCGTAGCCACAGATATTCGATGGAAAGAGCAGCGCACCGCCGGCCATCAGGACGCCCGCGTCGTATGGGAGGCGATGTGCTCCTCCCGTCCACGCGTGGCTCGTGAGTGCCTCAACTGGCCTCCCCACGCGTCTGCTGACGGACAGCCACGAATGCGGCCGCGAGCCAGGCTCCAAGGACGAGAACGCCGCCGCCCGACTCGTACAGAACGAGTCCGATCATCGTCACGACCACACCGAGCGCCATCAGTCGACGGCGACCGACTGCGGTGACCGCAACCACCAACGTCCATACCAGCAAGCCGACCCAGAACACGAGGCCACCGACCACGTAGAACACGTTGCCGGCCCCCAACTGCAGGGCGTCCTCCAGGAGATTCCCGACGCCCGACACGGCAGCCCCTGCAGCGGGAACGAACGAGACCCAGAACACGGCCCGCCCACCGATTATGCGCGCCAACAACGGCAGAGCCACGGCCAGTGCGAACAGGGCCGCGCTGAACGAGAAGACCGCGAGCCAGTCGGCAACGGAAACGGGATCCCAGTACTCAGGCTCGGCAAGTGACTGCAACGAGCGAACACACCACAGAATCCCCACAGCGACGAACAGCGCCACGCGAGCCATCGGCCGAGTATCCCACAGGCACCCGTAAGGGCTCCCCGCCTGTGAGAATTCGCCGGGCTCGTGTGATTCGACGTCGACCCGTGCAAGGTCTTCGCGCCTCAATCCCTTGACACGAACCCAATGCCGCCCCCGTCTGATCGCACGCGTAGAATCGCGGCGTGGCCGAAACTCCCGAGATCACCGTACTCCTCGCCGACGACCACGAGGTCGTCCGCGAGGGCCTGCGGCTCGCGCTCCTGCGATCGCCGCACATCCGCGTCGTCGGTGAGGCCGCCGACGGCGAGACGGCGGTGTCGCTCACCGAGCGTCGCCTCCCCGACGTGATCGTGATGGACCTGCGGATGCCCGGCATGGACGGAATCGAGGCGACCGAAGAGATCATGCGTCGCGTGCCCGACGCCAAGGTGTTGATCTTCACCGCCTACTCGGAGAGGGCGCTCCTGCAGCGCGGCCTCGAATCGGGTGCTCGCGGGTACATCCTCAAGGAAGCGCCACACGAGACGTTGCTCCGAGCAATCGAGAAGGTCGCGGCGGGCGAGACGTTCGTCGACCCGGCGCTGATGTCGGCCCTGACGCAGAGCCGGGGGAGCACCGACGTCCTCACCGCCCGAGAGCGCGAGATCCTGCAGCTCCTCGCCGACGGGCTCTCGAACGCCGATGTCGCCGCTCAGCTCTTCATCTCCCAGGAGACCGTGAAGAGCCATGTGCGCCACATCCTCACGAAACTCGAAGCCGACACGCGCACACAGGCGGTCGCGATCGCTCTGCGTGACGCGATGATCGATTGACGGACGAGCCCGACGGCCGGGTTCTCGTCGAGCGGCTACGGGCCGAACGGGACGAGCGACGCCGGCTCGCCGAGCTGATCCACGACGGGCCGGTTCAGCTCGTCGCCGCGATCGCTCAGATGCTCGATGCCGCGCACCATGCGCTCGAGGCCGGCGACGGCGCGAGTGGCAGCGCCATCGTCGAGCGAGCACTCGCCGTCGCGCGCGAGGTCGGAGTCGACCTGCGGGAGATCGTCAGCGGGATCGAGCCCGACGCACTGCGCGACCTCGGGCTCGCGGCCGCGCTCGCCGAGCTCGCGGAACGCCACACGGTACGGCGCGGCGTCGCGTTCGACCTCGACGTGTCCGCGGGTGACGATCTCGGTGAGGGAGCCCAGTCGGGGCTCTACCAGATCGTCCGCGATGCGCTCGACCAGGCAGTGCGGCGAGGCCCACCGGGGCGTGTCAGCATCTCGATCCTCGCGGTCGCTGCCGGTGTCGAGCTGCGGATCGAGGACGACGGCGCGGAGGAACGGCGCGCGGCGGTTCTCGCGGCGCTCGCCGAGCGCGCCGGCGAGCTGAACGGGACGTTCACGAGCGAGACGGACTCGGCGGGCACGAGGATCGCGATCCGTCTGCCCCCGTCGGCCACGCGGTTGTAGAGGTCGGCGTGGAGTCAGCCGGAGATCCGGCGAAACCGGTCTCGCCCCTTACGGGAGAGGTTCGTTCTGGACGTTGTGCTCGGTCGCGTACGCGTCGACGAGCGGGTCGATCACGGCCGCGCCGTCGGGGAACGCGTAGTTGATCTTCACGAACGGCTCCCACTTGTCGGGAAGCGCGTCCTCGGGGAAGATCGCCTCGACCGGGCACTCGGGCTCGCAGGCGCCGCAGTCGATGCACTCCTCCGGATCGATCACGAGGAGGCGCCCCATCTCGTGGATGCAGTCGACCGGGCAGACGTCGACGCAGGACTTGTCCTGAATATCGATGCAGGGCTCGGCAATGATGTAGGTCATCGTCGCCGCAATCCTAGCGAGGGCGTTAGAGCGGGTGCCGGAGGAACCGCTTCCTACTCACGAACGAGCTCGGACACGATCGCGGGGGCACGCTCGACAAGCGCCGACTTGACGATGACCTGATCGAAGCCGGCCGCATTCGCGGCCCTCAGACCTGCCGTGTCCGTGTGATTGGCATAGCCGAGAATCGGCGTTTCCGGCCAATTGTCGGCGACATCGGCAGGCTCGACACGCGCGATGTCGCAGAGGACGAGATCGGGTGGATCGGCCGAATCCTTCGTGACGAGCTGGTGGTCGGGAAGAAGCGCCTCCAGCTTGCCACGGAAGAACAGATCGACCCCCACGAGCAGGATCGTCGCCATGCCTTCAACCTAGCACCGCGGGAGGACGGCCCGGGCTGCCCTCTCTAGAGGAAGCCGTCGACGCCGAACCACTCGAGCGCGCGGTTGAGGTAGATCCGGAGAACGTAGAAGCGACCGAAGAAGAGAAGGAGGCCGAGAGCGACCATGATCGCGCCGCTGACGATCTGGATCGCCGCGTAGTGATCGCGCAGCCATCGAAACGCCCCCATCGCACGCGTGAAGATCGCACCGGCGAGCACGAAGGGGATCGCGAGCCCGAGCGAGTAGCAGGCGAGCAGGAACGCCCCCTGGAGGACCGTGTCCGACGTTCCCGCAAGGACGAGGATGGCGGCGAGGACCGGCCCGATACACGGGGCGGCACAGATCGCGAAGGCGCCTCCGAGGAGCACGCGTGACCCGCGGCTCCGGGCTCCCTGGACGAGCCCCGCGCCGACGAGGCGCTCCGGCCACGGCAGCAGGCCCATGAAAGCGAGCCCGAAGACGACGAGGACGAATCCCGCGATGCGCTCGAGCAGGAACTGGTCCTGGAACAGCCCGGCTCCGATCAACTGCGCCCCGATGCCGAGCAGCACGAAAACGATCGTGAAGCCGAGCACGAACGGGACGCTCGCGAGCATCACGCGCCGCGCCGAGCCCCTGTCACCGAGTCGGTTCGCCTCGACCGCCGAGATAGCGGAGAGGTAGCCGGGAACGAGCGGCAGGACGCAGGGGGCGAGGAACGAGACGAAGCCGGCGACGAGCGCGACGAGCGGTTCCGTGGGTCGCACGCCCGTCAGTCCTCGAACCGGTCGAGTTCCTCGTCGAGCCGCCGTTCGAGATCGGGATCGAGGACCGCCACGGGGGATTCGTTCCGCTCGTCCCGTCTCCGTGTCCAGGTCAGCGCGAGAGCCCCGACGACGACAGCGCCTATCGCCACTGCACCGAGCGGGAGCAGCCACGCCAGGAGATCGAATCCGCGCTTCGGTGGCTCGGCGAGGACGGCGGGGCCGAACTGGGCGACGAGCTGGGACTTGATCTCGGCGGCGCTGTCCCCCGAGGCGATGCGCGCCCGGATGTACTGCTTCATGCGGATCGCGATCGGAGCGTTCGACTGGTCGAGCGTCGTCTTGCACGTCGGGCACACGATCTCGGCCTCGAGGTCGGCCTGAACCGGACGGCCTCCCGCCCCGGCCACCGCGACGAGCACGAGCGCGGCAGCGACGACGACGGCGAATCGGATCACTTCGCGTTGCCGAGTGCCAGTTGGATCCCCTCGTCGTACCGCTCGCGGTTGCGCTCGAGGTCGACCCCGCCCTCGATGACCTCGCCGACAAGTCGGCCCTCACGATCGACGAAGAACGTCTCGGGGAACCCCCCCACGCCCCATTTGCCGAGGGTCGACCCCTTGCCGTCGTCGACGATCGGGTACGTGAGCCCGAAGCGCTGGATGAATCGCTTGCCGTCCTGCCGGAAGTCTTTCGCGTCGACCCCGAGGACGACGAGGCCCTGGTCTCTGTACTTCTCGTAGGTCTTCTGCAGCTCCGGGGCCTCGTCCTTGCACGGAATGCACCACGAAGCCCAGAAGTTCACGACGACGGCCTTGCCCTTGAGCGCCGAAAGCGTCAGGTCTCCGCCTTCTGCATCGATCCGGGGCAGCGTGAAATCGGGCGCGACCGGGTTCTGTCCGCTCGCGAGCGCCTCGGAGGCACCGCCGCCGTCACCGAACGCGAGCTTCCAGCCGAGGAGAGACAGGAGGCCGACGACGGCGGCGACGGCAATAACCTGTCCGACGGTCTTCGCTCGCCCGGTCATGCCGCGACGATGAAGACCGGCGTGCCGAGCTCGACCCTCGTGAAGAGCCACTCGACCTCCGGAATCAACATCCTGACGCAACCGTGCGACGCGGAGTAGCCGATCGAGGCGGCGTCGGGTGTCCCATGGATCCCGACATACGGCGCGGAGATCCCCATCCACCTCGTGCCCAGCGGGTTGCCCGTACCGGGCGGAACGGGCTCCAGATCCTTCGCCCACTCGGACGTCGTCGGCGGATACCACCACGGATTGCGTTGCATGTTGACGACCTCGAACTTTCCGAGCGGCGTCGGATACTCGGAGCGGCCGGTAGCGACCTTGAATGCGCGGAGGAGCTTCGTCTTGGCTCCGACCTTGTAGAAGAGCAGCTGGTTGGAGGCTCGCTTGATCACGATCGCGTACCCGAGCTCGCTGCTCTCGACCGAAGGCTTGACCCTCTGGAACGGAAGGCCGAGCAAGTCACGCTTCTGCGTCTTCAGCGCGAGCACGATCATTCGCGTCGCGACGACTGACTTGAGTCGTCGTCCCGGAGCGTCCCTCTTCGCGACCGGCCTCAGGTTCCGGAGGCGAAGGGTCGCGTCGACCGGCTCTCGCTCGAATCGCCTGGCGAGAGCGGCCACGTAGCGATCGACCCTCGGCCTCGAGACATCCACCTTGAGCGGCACGTGGTAGCCGGCCCGCTTGACCCGCGACGCGAGACCCACTGCTGCCGCGATGTCCGGCACTGCCCCGAGTTGCTTCGGCGGCACCTTGAACCGTGAGCCCGGGCCGCCGCTCAGCCGCAGGGGTCGCTTGAACCGCGAGACTACGAGCTTTCGGGCCTCGGCCGCCGTCAGGCCACCCACGAGCGTGCCACCGATCGTGACACCTGCCGTGATCAGCTTGGGTTGCGGGGGCGTCCGCGTCGTGCGTGTGGTGGCGGTCGTTGTCTCGGTGGGGGTCGTCGGCGTCGTCGCGGAGGAGGTCGTTCCCTCGTCGGCGCCCGCGCGCGGTGCTGCGACGAGCACGACGGCGACGGCAAACCCCGCGACGGCGCACGCAGAGAACGCTGCTATCGACACCCCGCGCTTCACCATGCCAGTGTAGCCACGAAGAGCCGCGGATCATTCGAAATCACGCCGTCGACACCGGCCGTTACGACACGCTTAAGGTCTTCCGGGTCATCCACGGTCCAGGCGAGAACGGGGAGCCCCGCGGCGTGTGCCTTCGCGACGGACGCGTCGGTCACGAGACGCCGCTCGAGCATGACGGCGCTCGCGCCCGCGCGGCGAGCGAGGCGCGGCAGCCGCAGCGGCACCGAGGCGCGCATCGAGGCGAGCCCGAGCGAGACGATCGGCCAAAGGTACGGCTTCCTGGAGATCGAGAGCTTGTCCTCCGGATATGTGATCCCGATCCTGATCCGCGAGGACGCCCGTGCAACCGCGCGCAGGCTCGGGATGTGGTGGCCGCTGACCACGGTCCGGTCCTCGAGCCCGTGCCGCCTGATCGCCGCTGTCAACTCGTCGAGCCTGGATTTCAACTTCAGATCGACGTGGAGACCGGTTTCACGAGCCTCGTCGGTGAAGAATGCGAGCGCCTCGTCGAGAGTCGGGACGTTCGGCGCGACCTCGCGCAGCGCTTCGAGCGACAGGTTCCGGACGCGTCCGGTCGCCTCACCGTGGCTCACCTCGTCCAGATGATCGGAATGAGCGATGATCAGGGGCCCGTCGCGGAGATCGAGCACGTCGAACTCGATGAGGTCGACTCCGACGTCGACCGCGGCCCGAAACGACTCGAGCGTGTTCTCTGGCGCGAGCGTCGCTGCGCCGCGATGACCGATCCGCAGGTAGGGATCTCCGTCACGACGGAGCTCGATCACGACACGGCCTCGGACCGGCGGAGCCTACGCAGCCAGAGCGTGGCGACGACCGCCACGACGGCCGCCTGCGCGACGACCATCGCGGCGGCGAACTGAGCGGTGTCCTGCCAGAACGTCTCGGGGTAGATGCGGAGGAGGGTGTCGGTGTTCGAGAAGCGCCAGCTGTCACCGCTGAAGAACACCTCGTGGAAGCGGAGGAAGAACCCGTCGAACCCGAGCAGGATCGAGGGAACGGCGAGAAGGGCGATGGCAAAGGTGGCGAGCGCTCCGACGAGCAGGCCGCGGGGCACGACCGCGCGCCAGCGCACCGAACGCCGGAGGGCGAATCCGAGCGCGGCGAGCATCGCAACGACGACGAGTTGTGCGCGGAACGCGATCCCGAGGAGCTCGCGAACGTCTCTCATGTGCCGCAGCTCTCGGCTGTCGAACGCGCTCGATCCGTCCGGCAGCGTTGCCCGCTCGAGTAGCGCGATCCCCTCGCCGCCGGGCTCGATCGAGCGAAGGCCGACGATGGCGAGCGCGAGCCGATCGGCGTCGACGAGGCCGTAGCGGTCGACGGGGAAGTCGTCACGACCGAGCTCGTAGCGCACGAACCAATCGTTCGAGAGGACGCGGAAGGCATTGACGACGAAGACCGGCGTCACGGTGAGCGCGATGAGAACCACCACGAGGGCCGTCGTGACGGCCGTATTTCCGCTCGAGCGTGTCAGAGGCCGAAGAGTTTCTGGATCTCGTGCCAGATGATGATCGACAGGGCGACGCTGGCGACGAGAAGGAGCAGCAGCACGACCCAGAACCTGACGCCTGCGTGCCGGGTCCGCTTGCGATGCTCGGTTCGCGCCCTCCGGCGCGCTCGGTGGAGGCGTACCGTGTCCCGGACGGCCTCGTGATCGACCATCGGGACGTCGTCTGTCCGTGCGTCGCGTGTCTGCCGTGCCACGTCTTGAAGTGTAGGTGCCAACTCCATCGGCGCGATGATCCATACTATGAGCCCGATGGCCCTTCCAAACCGCGACAGCTACGGCGGCTCGTTCCTCGAACGCGGCCTCCTCGGAATCGGTGACCGGCTCGGCTTCCTCGCGGGGGTCGTTCTCGCCGTCTCGGCGTTCACCGGCTGGTACTCGGGTGATGGAGAGGGAGTACGCGTCTCGGTCATCGGATGGGACACGGGGATCGCGGGCAAGGTCGTCTTCTTCCTCGGAGTCGCCACCGCTCTCGTCGTCGCTCTCCGCGAGGCAGGCGTCGAGCCACCTTCGTCGGTGCCGCAGAGCCTCGTGATGATCTTCCTCGGCGCGGTCGCGACGATCATCGTGCTCGTGCGCGCGATCTCGATTCCCGACGACTTCTTCTTCGCCGGACGCGGGGTTGGGATCTGGATCAGCCTCGCCGCAGCGATCGGCGTGATCGTCGCCGGACTCCTGCAGGCGTCCGAAGAGCTCTAGGGAGCGGCTGTCACGGGCCGGTCGTTCCCGCCTCGTCTGTGAGCGTCGTCAGGGTGCGAACGTAGGTCTCGGTGGCGGGCGTCGGCGGGCCGTCGTTCAGTGCCTTCCCGAGCGCGATTCCGAGGACGAACACGAGCAGAACGAGCGCTGTGACGAGCAGCCGGCGCGGCCAGGGGTTTCGCCGCCTGGCCCGGCGCGAGCCGGCGCGGGACTCGCTCACGGGGTGTAGTCCACGGCGCCACGCGCATAGATGTGGAAGGTCGCGTCCTCGACCATCGCGATCGTCCTCGCCCACCCAGGCACCGGTGCCTGCTCCTCGATCGCCTGTCGCACCCAGACGTCGGCATCGGCGTACGCGACGGCCAGCGTCTCGAGCGTGAACGTGCTCCCGACACGCCGCCGGAGCTCTGCCGAGACGATCTCGACCTGCATGGCGAGCAGGGCAGCCTTGCGCTCGTCACGCGACTCGAGTTCGAGACGCCGGTGACCAGCTTCCCAGTCGTCGCGGACGAGATCGAGGTTGGCGATCAACCCGTGCCCCCGTCGGCGGGGATGCAACAGGCGTCGACGGGCCACGGCTCCACGACCTCGGCCAGGATCGCCTCGCCGAGCTCGTAGCCGGGCTGTGCGAGCGCGAACGCGACGTGCGCGTGGAGGCACTTGAGCTGGGTGGGATTGCGGGAGCCCCCGATCCCGGTATCGAGCGACGCGCCGTCGTCCGTGCCAATCCTCGCTCCCGCGAGAGCATGCCGGATCTGGCGCTGGCGCTCGGTCGCGCGTTCCAGGTCGGCTGCCAGGTGCGAGCTTGCCGCCACCGCATCGCTCCACCGTTCCACTCCCCCGGCGGCCTCGAGCCGCGAGACCGCGGCGATCGCATGGCGGCACGTGAGGTAGTACGTCGTCGGGAAGGGCGCTCCGGTCGAGTCGTACGGCTCCTGCTCGGTCACGGCAGGCATGCCGAAGGGGCAGCGCGCTGCCACCCGACGGAAGGCGCGCGGACGGCGTCCGATCTGGCGCTCGACGAGGTCGCAGTCGTCCACGGGCGACACGGTAGCGACGGCTCTACGGCGCGTGGGTGCGATGGGTGCGTTGCCAGGAGGCGATCCCCTTGACGATGAACAGCCGCTCACCGGGCCTGACGTACCCGATCCGTCTCGCGTCGCGGGCGAGTGCGGCGGCGCTCGTCGCCCGGGCGAGCCTCCGCTCGAGCCGCTGTTTCTCGGAACGGAGGACGACGACCTGCTCCATGCGCGCCTCGCGCTCGCTCCGCGTCTCCAGGTAGGTCGAGATCGGCCTGTAGTACAGGAAGCCCATCACGATCATGACGGCGAGCGGAATGAGGAGTCGCGATCGCCGGCGCCTGCGCCGCTCCGTCTTGACTGGTTGCTTCGCCACCGTTCAACGTTCGCGCCCGCCCACCGTCTTTCCTTCGCGATCCGCTCCCGACCGCTGCCTCCCGGTCAGGCAACGCGCTGTCTACGCGATATCGACCTTGATGACGTTGGTGGTGCCGGGGATGTTGACGGCGGTGCCGGCGGTGATCACGACCCGGTCGCCGCTGTCGATGAGCCCGCTCGCACGCGCGGCGCCGAGAGCGCGGTTCCAGAGGTCCTCCACATCGTCGGTCTCGGCGATCTCGACCGGGGTGACGCCCCACTCGAGCGCCATGTGTCGCAGCGAATGGGACTGATGTGTGATCGCGATGATGGGCCGCCTCGGCCGCAGCCTGGCGACGCCCGAAGCGGTCCGCCCGGTGAAGGTCGGGACGAGAATCGCCTTTGCCTCGAGTGCCTCGGCGATGTCGCACGCCGCGTTCGACATGGCCTGGCCGATGGTCGGCGTATCCTCGGCGCGCGGGATCTCGTGGCGGTAGTTGAGGCTCGGCTCGACCGCGCAGGCGATCCGGTTCATGACCTCGACGGCTTCGGTCGGGAAGTCCCCGACCGCCGTCTCGCCCGAGAGCATGATCGCGGAGGTCCCGTCGAGGATCGCATTGGCGACATCTGACGCCTCGGCCCTTGTGGGCTCCGTCTGGTGGATCATCGACTCCAGCATCTGCGTCGCCGTGATGACGGGGCGACCGCGCTCCAGGGCTCGGATGATGATCCGCTTTTGCAGGAGGGGCACGTCCGCGGCGCCGATCTCGACGCCGAGGTCGCCCCGGGCGACCATGACAGCGTCCGACTCGGCGAGGATCTCGTCGAGCGCCGCGATCGCCTCCGCCTTCTCGATCTTCGCGATCACCCGCGCCGTCGAATCGCGCGCCTCGATGAGCGTCCGCAGAGCACGCACGTCGGAGGCAGAGCGCACGAACGAGAGCGCCACGAAGTCGACGCCGAGCTCGAGCGCAAACTCGAGGTCGTCGAGGTCCTTGCGGGTGATCGAGGGAATCGGGAGTGGGACACCGGGGAGGTTGACTCCCTTGTGCGACGAGACGAGGCCCGCGCCCGTGACGGTACAACGGGCCCTCCCCCTCTCGACGGCATCGACGCGAAGCTTGACGTGACCGTCGTCGATCAGCACGTCGTTGCCGACCCGTAGGACCGAGCCGAGCACGGCAGGGCTGACCGGAATGTCGCCTTCTTGCGCGGCGTCCTCGCCGACGATCACCACCGTCGCGTCACGCTCGAGCATGACCGGCTCGACGAGATCGCCGATCCGCAGCTTCGGCCCCTGGAGGTCGGCGATCAGCGCGATCGGCCGTCCCGCCGCCGCCTCGGCCTCACGCACACGTTCCGCGACCGTGCGATGGTCGTCGTGCACCCCGTGTGACATGTTCAGGCGGGCGCCGTCCATGCCGGCTGCGATCAACGCCGTGATGCCCTCCGGGGACGACGAGGCCGGGCCGATCGTTGCGACGATCTTGGTCCGCCGCACGTGTGCGTTCATGAACGCTTGGACGTCGACGAGAAGGCGTCCCAGCCGGGATAGACCGCCTCCGCCCCGAGCTGATCCTCGATCCGAAGCAACTGGTTGTACTTGGCCGTGCGATCAGAGCGGGCCGGAGCCCCGGTCTTGATCTGGCCGCTGCCCGTGGCGACGGCGATATCGGCGATCGTGGCGTCCTCGGTCTCGCCGGAGCGATGCGATATCACGGTGGCATATCCGCTGCGTTGGGCGAGCGCGATCGCGTCGAGCGTCTCGGTGAGCGATCCGATCTGGTTGACCTTGACGAGGATGGCGTTGCCGACCTTCTCGGCGATCCCACGCCGGAGGAACTCGACGTTCGTGACGAAGAGGTCGTCGCCGACGAGTTGCAGGCGGCTGCCGAGGCGGTCGGTGAGCGTCTGCCAGCCGGCCCAGTCGTTCTCGGCCAGCCCGTCCTCGATCGACACGATGGGGAAGCGGTCGGCGAGATCGGCCCACAGGTCGGTCATGCCGTTCCCGTCGAGCGTGCCTCCCTGTCGCTGGAGAACGTACGCACCGTCGCGGTAGAGCTCACTCGTCGCGGGGTCGAGGGCGATCGCGACCCGCTCCCGGTGGCCCGCGCGCTCGGCTGCCTCGAGGATCACCTCGCACACCTCGTAGGCCGAGCCGAGGTCTGGTGCGAACCCTCCTTCGTCGCCGACGCTGGTCGAGAGACCGCGCTCGCTGAGGAGCGCCCTGAGCGAGTGATAGCACTCGACCCCGACGCGGAGCGCCTCGCCGAACGAGTCGGCTCCCGCCGGAACGAGCATGAACTCCTGGAAATCGAGCGAGTTCTGTGCGTGGGCGCCGCCGTTGATCACGTTCATCATCGGGACCGGCAGGATGTGAGCGTTGGTGCCGCCGAGCCAGCGATAGAGAGGCATGTCCGCGTCGGCTGCGGCGGCCTTGGCGAGCGCGAGCGAGACGCCGAGAACGGCGTTGGCGCCGAGGCGGGACTTCGTCGGCGTTCCGTCGAGCTCGATCATGGCCCCGTCGATCTCGCGCTGCTCGCGTGCATCCATTCCGGTTACGCGGTCGGCGATCTCACCGTTGACGTGGGCGACTGCCCGCGTCACGCCCTTTCCGAGCCAGGCGTCGCCGCCGTCGCGCAGCTCGACGGCTTCGTGCTCACCCGTCGAGGCACCGGAGGGGACGGCAGCGATCCCGAAGGCGCCCGAATCGAGGCCGATCTCGACCTCGACCGTGGGATTTCCCCGGGAGTCGAGCACCTGCCTCCCGTGCACATGGACGATCTCGCTCACCCGAACAGCGTAGCCGCGTCCGGCCAATCGCTCGGCGGGTTGGTCTCCTACCCTTCGTGGGCCTGGCCGAGTCGCTCCTTCGCGCGGACGTACCAGGCCTCCTGCGCGTCGAGGGGAAGGCCGCTCCAGGCGTGGCCGTCGCCGGCCGCGAGCTGCTCGGCCGTCTCCACGCGCTCGATGAAGCGCGCGGTCGTGGCGCGAAGCGCCAGCTCGGGATCCACGTTGACGACACGTGCGAGGTTGACGATCGTGAACAGGAGATCTCCGATCTCGGAGAAGACATGCGGATCGGGCTCCGTCTCGGGCGCGGGCCGTCCGGTTCGGGCCAGCTCGACCTCGACCTCGGCCACCTCCTCGCGCACCTTCGCGAGCAGACCGTCGAGATCGGGCCAGTCGAAGCCGACGGCAGCGGCACGACGTTGCACCTTGCGAGCGTGCAGCAGCCCGGGGAGCGCTTCGGGAACGTCGTGAAAGACCCCCGCTCGGCCCTCCTGCTCGGTCTTGATCTCCTCCCAGCGCTCCCGTACACGACCCGGCGAGTCTGCCTCACCGTCACCGAACACGTGCGGATGGCGGCGCACGAGCTTGGCATGCACCCCTCGCGCGACCGTCTCGAGGTCGCCCTCGCCCTGCTCCTCGAGCAAGAGGGCGAGGAAGTACGTCTGGAAGAGCAGATCGCCGAGCTCGTCGAGGAGCTTCGCCGGGTCACCACCGTACGCAGCATCGGCGACCTCGTATGCCTCCTCGACCGTGTGCGGGACGATCGTCCGCGCGGTTTGCTCCCGATCCCACGGGCACTCCTGCCGGAGCCGCCGCGTCAGCGCCTGGAGTTCGACAAGGGCTACTGCGAGCCCGGCCCCGTCAGCGGCGACCGGCATGGATCAGCCGGTCGTTGTCGCGTCGGTCGCGACCGCGGGGGGCTCATACCCGACGGCGTAGACGACCTTCTTGTCGAGCTCCTTCTTGTTCTCGTTCGTCCACTTCGTCAGGGCGTCGTTCTTCGCCTGGTCGAGAAGGACCGCCTTGATCTGGGCAGTCGCGGCCTTCTGGGTGAGGGTCTTGGCGGGCCTGACGCTCGACAGGGCCTGGATGAGGTGGAAGCCGAACTGTGTCTGCACGGGGCGCGAGAGGGAGTTGATCGGCAGCAGGAACGCGGTCGCGTCGAACTCCTTGACCGTGTCGCCGCGCTTGATCGTCATCTTGCCTCCGCTCGCCTTCGAGGCCTCGTCGAGCGAGTACTTGTTGACGAGCGTCGCGAAGTCCGCGCCGGACTTCAGCTCGTCGTAGATCTTGTTGGCCTCGGCCTTCGACTTGACGAGGATGTGACGGACGTCGCGGCTCTCCGGCGTGTAGATCGGCGGCTGCGTCTTGTTGGCGACGTAGTACGTCGTGACCTGTGCGTCGGTGACCTTCGCGTCCTTCGTCACCGCGACGTAGATCTTCTCGGACAGGATCCGGGCCTTGATGTCGTCTCGGAACGACTCGTTCGTGTAGCCCTGATCCTTGACCTGCTTGTCGAGCTTCGCCTGATTGCCCTCGAAGTACTGCGTCTTGAGCTGCTCGATCCGGTCGTCGATCTCCTTGTCGGTGACGACGATCTTCAGATTGGCCGCCTCGACGTCGTATTCGGCGCGCTGGACGAGGTACGCGACGGCCTGGGTCTGCAGGCTCTGGTATTCCGCGGTGCCGGCCTTCGGGAAGGCTCGCTTCTGCGCCACGTACGTCTTCTTGGCACGCCCGAGCAGGTCGTCCAGCTCCGCCTTCGTGATCGGCGTGCCGTCGACGACGGCCACGGCGTTGTCCGGAACGCTCTGGTCACTGCCTCCGCAGGCGGCCGAGACGACCACGACGAGTGCAACGAGGAGGGAGACAATGAGGCGAGCTGGTTTCATGGGATGACAAGTCTTTCTCGTGGGGACAGCGTGACAGGGACTCTGAAGGTATAGACGAGGGTGCGTTAATTCCTAGTTGCGATCTGTTCGGGTCCGACATGCCCACCGCACGTCGAGGGCCACTAGGCGGCCGAACGCGCCGCGATAATAGCATCGGCAAGCCCAAGCGCCCCTTTGAGGTCGTCGGTACGCAGCGATACTTCTCGCTTTGCCTGCGTGTACACGACCGTGTCCTCAGCGGTCCGGAGTGCCCTGAGCTCGTCCGATCCGAGAGCGAGCGGTCCGACAGTCGCGCGCCCGCCGCGGAAGACGAGGTAGTCGGCGCCGATCCGGACGAGCGAGAGCTTGGCCTCCTGAATCGCGAAGAGGTTCTCGACCGGTTCCGGTACGGGGCCGTAGCGGTCCTCGACGCTCGCTCGCAGCTCGCGGAGCTCGTCATCGTGCTCGACGAGGGCGAGGCGCCGGTGTAGGTCGATCTTGAGCGCCTCGGAAGCGACGTACGAGGCAGGGATGTACGCGTCGACGCGAGCGTCGACGCGTACCGGGCGAACGGCGGTGCGCGCCTGACCCGAGAGCTCCGCGACCGCCTCGTTCAGCATCTCGACGTACAGCTCGAATCCCATTGCGGCAACGTGTCCGGACTGCTCGGCTCCGAGGAGGTCGCCGGCGCCGCGGATCTCGAGGTCGCGCATCGCGATCTGGAAGCCGGCGCCGAGCTCGGTGTGGTCCGCGAGCGTCGAGAGCCGAGCCCGCGCCTCGGGGGTCAGCTCGGTCGCGTCCGGGTAGAAGAGGAAGGCATGGGCGGTGACGTCCGATCGTCCCACCCGGCCCCTGATCTGGTACAGCTGGCTGAGGCCGAGGGTATCGGCACGCTCGACGACCAGCGTGTTGGCCTGCGGAATGTCGATACCCGATTCGATGATCGTCGTCGAGACGAGCACGTCGGCGTCGCCGGCGAGAAAGGCATGCATTCGCTCCTCGAGCTCGTTCTCGCGCATCTGCCCGTGGGCGACGAGGAACCGCAGCCCCGGGCACAGCCGGCGCAGCTTCTCGCCCATCTCGTCGATCGACTCGACCCGGTTGTGCAGGTAGAACGCCTGTCCGCCGCGCGCGTGCTCCCGTTCGAGCGCGGTCTTGATGAGCGTCTCGTCGTACTCCCCCACGGTCGTTCTGATCGGACGTCGTCCCTCGGGCGGTGTTTCGATGATCGAGATGTCCCGAAGCCCCGCGAGCGACATGTGAAGCGTCCGCGGAATCGGCGTCGCCGAGAGAGCGAGGACGTCGACCTCGAGGCGCAGCGAGCGGATCAGCTCCTTCTGGGCGACGCCGAAGCGCTGCTCCTCGTCGAGGATGACGAGGCCGAGGGCGCTCGGGATGACGTCGCGCGAGAGGATGCGGTGCGTGCCGACGAGGACATCGACCTTGCCGGCCGCGAAGTCGGCGATCACCTTCTTCGTCTCGGCCGGCTTGCGGAACCGCGACACCATCTCGACGTTGAGCGGGAAGTCGCGGAAGCGGTCGCGGAAGGTGTTCCAGTGCTGCTCGGCGAGGATCGTCGTCGGACAGAGGACGAGAACCTGCCGGTTGTTGACGGCGACGGCGAACGCCGCACGGACAGCGACCTCTGTCTTCCCGAACCCGACGTCGCCGCAGACGAGCCTGTCCATGGGCCGTGGCGACTCGAGGTCCTCCTTGACGGCTTCGATGGCGCGGGCCTGGTCGTCCGTCTCGCGATACGGGAACGATGCCTCGAGGCGCTCGAGCCAGTCGTTCGAGAGGTCGAAGCTCGCTCCCTCGGCGCGTTGCCGCTGGGCGTAGAGGGCGAGCAGCTCGCCGGCCAGCTCGCGGACGGACTCGCGCGCGCGACTCTTCAGGTTCTGCCACGCCTTGCCACCGAGCTTCGACAGGGCCGGAGACTTCGCATCGGCGCCGATGTAGCGCGAGAGCTTGCCGAGCTGCTCGTGCGGCACGTAGAGCCGGTCGTCGCCGCGGAACGCGAGGAAGAGGTAGTCGCGCGTGACACCCGCGACTTCCTTCGTCTCGAACCCGAGGAGCTTACCGACGCCGTGATCCTCGTGCACGACGTGGTCGCCGACACGGAGGTCGGCAAACGTCGCGAGCGCGCGGCCGAGCCGCGCGTCCGCACGCGGCGGCCGCTTGCGGAAGACCTGCGTGTCGGGGAGAAGTACGAGCCGGAGATCGCGCCAGACGAAGCCGCGACGTGCGGACGAGACGGCGAAGCGCACCGACGCGTCTCGTGGGAGCGCCGCGCCGTCCGGAAGGATCGTGCTTTCGACCTTCCGCAGGAGACCACCCTGCCGGAGTGCCTCGCCGCGGTGAGGGAAGGTGACGACGACGCGGTTGCCCGAACGGACGAAGCCTGCCAGCTCGTTCTCGGCCTCCGCGAGGCCGCGCGCGGCGATCGCCGGCCGTTGCGCCTCGAATTGGAACGCCTGGCCGCGCGGGAAGGGATCCAGCTCCGTCGCACCCTCGAGCGAGACGGGCGCGAGACCCTCCTCCTCCCAGACCGCGCGGACCTCATCCGGCTGCCAGACGAAGTCCGGATGCCTGTCAACGGTGGGAACGAGATCCTCGGGCTCCGTTCGGCCGGCGCCGTCAGAGTCCGTGGTCTCCCACGCGTGAGCCGTGCTCTCGAGGTCGACCGCTTCGCTACGGCGCTCGGCCGCCGGGTAGACACTCGCGGAGCTCACGCTGCGGAGCGCGCGCTGCGTGAACGGCGAGAAGGCGCGGATCTGCTCGATCTCGTCACCGAAGAACTCGACGCGCAGCGGCTCGCGGCCGGTCGCCGGGAACAGGTCGACGATGCCTCCCCGGACGGCGAACTGCCCGCGCTGATCGACACGCTCGACGCGCTCGTAGCCGGAGCTCGCGAGTGACTCCGAGAGCCCGTCGAGGCCCGGCTCCTCGCCCACGACGAGAGCGACCGGAGCCGGCCTGTCCTCGGGCGGGGGCATTCCCTCGGCGAGCGCCGCCGCAGAGGCGCAGACGAGGCCGCCGCGCGCGAGCACGTCGAGCGCACGCGCACGCTCTCCGACCAGATGTGGCGGCGGCGCGAGCCCCGAGGCGTGAGAGACCCCCCGGCCCGGAAGCAACGCGACGAGATCAGGGCCGAGAAACCACGAAGCGCCCTCGGCGGCATCGCGCGCATCCGCGTCTTCGGGCAGAAGCACGAGGAGGCCGCGTCCGAGCTCCGTGTGGAGCGCCGCAAGCACGAGTGGAAGCGCCGGCTCGGACACCCGTGCGCGGCCGGGAAGCGACGTCGTGAACGCCTGGAAGCGATCGCTGCCCGCGAGCTCCGCGATGAAGGCGTGAAGGGGTGTCTGGTCCATGCAGAAACGCGGGAAACCGCCCGCGTGGGCCCTATCCTAGCGCTGCCCGCCCGGACGAGCAGTATCTCGACGGCCTCCCCCGGAACGTCCCAGGGGGTACGTTCGCGCCCCTGAGTTCAACGTAGCGCGCGACCCGTTCCCGCTGTGTGCCGAGAGTGCGCCGGGAGCGTGTCGGCTCGGCAGGGTCGATCGCCCCGGTCGACGACGGCCGAGAGACAGCGGCCACAAGAGGACAGCGGCCACGGGGACACCGGCCTCGGCGGCAGCCACCGGGCCGAGACGGACGATCCTCGGCACACACGGTCTCCCTCCCGATCGAGGAGTCGAAGTCGGGCGACCGCGGCGCGCTCAGCCCTCCGGCGTGCCCGCCGACGGCTCGCCGGGTGGCCGCTCGTTGAACCGCTGCTGTGTCTCCTCGAGACCTCGCTCGAGAAGCGACTCGACCGCATCCGAAGCGCGGCCGACGAGGGCGGCGGCGGCGTCCTCGGGCGCGAACGGCGCCAGAACGAAGTCTGCGACGTCGCGGGGATCACCTCTGCCCGGACGGCCGACGCCGACACGGAGACGGAGGAAGTCGGGGCTCCCGAGCCGTCCAGCGAGCGAGCGGAGCCCGTTGTGCCCCGCGAGACCGCCACCGAGGCGGACCTGTAGGCGACCGTGATCGAGATCGACCTCGTCGTGGATGACGAGCAGAGTGTCCAACGGGGCCTTGTAGAACGCGACCGCCGGCTGCACCGACCGTCCCGAGTCGTTCATGAAGGTGTCCGGCTTCAGGAGCGCCACTTTCGCCTGGCCGATGCGCACCTCGCCGGTCTGACCGCTGAACTTCTGTCTGAAGGTCCCGCCGAAGCGGCGCGCGAGCTCGTCGACGACCATGAAGCCGACGTTGTGTCGGTCGCGTTCGTGTCGACGGCCGGGGTTGCCGAGGCCGACGACGAGGAGGTCGAGCGTCGAAGCCGAATCGGCCCGACGGAAGAGCGCCAAGCGCTACTCCGCGTCTGGTTCGGGTTCCGTCTCGGCGTCGGTCTCGCCGGCCGCCGCGGCGGACTCCGCGGACGCCTCGGCCGCGAGCTCGGCCTCCGCTGCCTCCTCGGCCTCGGTGAGCCCGCGCGGGCTCGAGCAGTTTGCGATCACCATCTCGGGGTCGTCGAGGAACGTGACGCCCGATACCGCTGCCACATCCTGCAACCGGAGCGTGTCGCCGAGCTCGAGCGATCCGATGTCCACCTCGATGTGCTCCGGGACGTTCGACGGCAGGGCCTCGACCTGGAGCTCGCGCGCGACCTGCTGCACGACTCCCCCGACCTTCGAGCCGGGCGCTTCGCCGACGAGCTGGACACCGACCGCTGCCTGAATCGGTTGATCGAGCCGAACCTCGTGGAAGTCGACGTGCGTGATCGTACCCCGGACGGGATGCTGCTGATAGTCCTTGAGGACGGCGTGCCGGGGCGTCTTCGTATCCCCGATGACCACGTCGACGATCGCGTGGAGCCCGGACGGGCCCGTGAGGGCGACGCGCAGTTCACGCTCGCCGACGACAAAGGCCTTGTTCGCCTTGCCGTAGAGGACGCCGGGAATCAGCCCCTGACGCCGCAGGCGCTTGACGTTGCGGGTGCCGAGTTGGTCGGCACCGCGCTCCTGAACCTCGAGTGTGATCCTGTCCCCAGACACGGCGGCGAAGTGTAGCGGACTCCCACCGGCGCGCTCCGATGAGTGCTTGCAACCGAAGGCGACCGGGCCGGCGGCAACCGTGCACCCCTCAGGGGAGGAAAGGTGCCGACGCCGGGCCGACCCGGCCAACGTTCCGTTTCGCCGGTTACGCGAGTCTCCCTTCCGCGCCACACCGATTAACGGTGCGTCGCCAACTGCCGATAAGACAGGTGGGCCGGCGGCACTCTCAGGGGGTGTCGCCGGACTTCCTCGCCTACGCCCGTCCGGCTGCGGCCGGCCTGAAGTGCTCGTCGGTGCGGAACGGCTCGGGGAAACGACGGCAGCTGTCGCGCGACGAATCCGTCGTTGTCGCGACGATCATCTGGGCCATCGTGAACGCGATCTCGAACTCGGCCTCGCGACCGGGCACGATATCGAGCACTGCGCGGTCCGTGGTCACGCGTGCACGCCGCGGCCCTGCTCGAGCCTGGACGACGTGAGCCGTGCCTACTCTGCGGTCGCCGACGCGGCTTTGCTCTCCCAGTAGCGATTGAGAGCGCCCTGCACCTTGATGAACCAGACGAAAGCACCAACGATCGGCAAGAGAAACCAGAGGCCCAACCAGCCACTGAAGGGTGCCTCGCGGCCGTCGAGCTTGATCATCTTGCCGACCTCGGATGGGACGAGGAACCACGTGACCGGGTTGATCAGGATGTAGATCACGAGCCCGAGCACACCGCCGACACCCTGGCTCGAGTGCGCCTGCACCTCGTCTTGCGTCTTGAAGACCCAGTACCAGCCGTAGAACCCGAGGGTGACGATGAAGAGGAGAATCCCGAAGCCGATTCCGCGCGGTTGCCCGAGCGGGCCGGTATTCGGGGGCGACGTGCTCACACGGGGCACTCTATCGACCACGGAGCTGGAGCGTCCGGGACGTCGCATGGCTCGGGGACGCGAGCGCGCTCACTCCCGGCGAGCCGCAGCGAGGTCCACCCCTGGCCCGCCGTTCGAGAAGATGCGTCAACCGATCGCGTGCGTTGAGACTCGCAACGCTGGGCACACGCCGCCAGGTATCTACCTCTGGGAGCCGCCCGATGCGGCGGCGGAGCCCGCGAGTCGGACCTGCGCGCGAGCATCGCGGCCGCCTACAGACAGATGAACAGCCCCGGGTGGAGATCTACCGTGTCGTCGAGCCCCTCCGGGATTGATCACCCGCGCCGTGGGCTTGGAGCCCGTCTCGCCCTACCGCCCGATCCACCGACGGCGGGGCTCCCCTCGGCCGCCGCGGTGTTTGGAAATGTCACGCGTGTGTGGCCCTCGCAACGACGGGGTGTGGCTTCAGCCTCGTCCTCAGAGCCCGGTTCGTGTGAGATCGGATCGAGCTCGCCGCCTAGAACAGCTGGTTCTCGCCGGCGAAGATCGCCGATACCGAGTCGTCGGCGAAGACGTTGGAGATCGTCTCGGCGAGGATGCCGGCGATCGACAGCACCTGCACGTTGGCCGGCTGCGTGAGCGGATCGAGCGGGACGGTGTCCGTGACGACGAGCTTGTGGATCTCGCTCGCCGCGATCCGCTCGAGCGCGGCACCGTTGAACAGACCGTGAGTGGCGCAGGCGTAGACCTTCGTCGCGCCAGCGTCCTTGAGCGCCTCGGCACCTGCGACGAGGGTCCCGGCGGTGTCGACGATGTCGTCGATGATCACCGCGACCTTTCCCTCGACGTCCCCGATCACGGTCGTGACCTTCGCCTGATTGTGCGCCGGCCGCACCTTGTTGAGGATGACCAGATCTCCGGCGACCATCTCGGCGAACTTGCCGGCGATCTTGGCGTGACCCGTGTCCGGTGAGACGACCGCGACCTCCTCGCCCAGGTTCAGGTCGCGCACGTACTGGGCGAACATCGGCACTGCGGTCATGTGATCAACGGGGATCTCGAAGAAGCCCTGAACCTGACCCGCGTGGAGATCCATCGTGAGCACGCGGTCGGCGCCCGCGGTCTGGAGGAGGTCGGCGACGAGCTTCGCGGCAATGGGCTCGCGCGGACGCGACTTCTTGTCCTGACGAACGTAGAAGTACCAGGGGATCACGGCCGTGATGCGCTTGGCGGACGCGAGCTTGGCGGCGTTGATCATGATCAGCAGCTCCATCAGGTGCTGATCGACGGGCATCGACGCGGTCTGAACGACGAAGAGATCGGCCCCACGAATCGAGTCCTCGTAGCGGCAGTACGTCTCGCCGCTCGCGAACGTCTTCAGCGTCACCTCACCGAGATCGCAGCCGATCTTGGCGCCGATGTTCTCGGCCAGTGTGGGATGCGAGCGGCCGGAGACGACCATGAGTCGCTTGCTCGACGTCAAGCCGATCGTGCGCCCGACCGACCGGAACAGATCCCGTGTCCCCGGGAACGCCGAGCCCCGGAAGCGTCTGCTCAACCGTTCCGCTTTCCACCCCGACCCTCCTTGATCGTCTGCCTCGGCGGGAATCCGACGAGCGCGTTGTCCGGAACATCCTCGGAGACCACGGTGCCCGCTGCCGTCCAGACATCGTCGCCCACCGTCACGGGGGCGACGAACATCGTGTCGACGGCGACGCGCACGTCCTTGCCGATCACCGTCCGCTTCTTGGGCACACCGGGCCGATGATCGAAGTTCGCCGTGATCGATCCTGCGCCGACATTCGTCCCTGCACCGACCTCCGCGTCGCCGAAGTAGCTCAGATGCGGGACCTTCGCGCCCTCGTCAAGTTGCGTGTTCTTGAGCTCCACGAACGTCCCCGCTCTCGATCTCGCACCGAGTCTCGTCCCGGGGCGAAGGTAACAGAACGGCCCGACGGTCGCAGCCGGTCCGATCTCGGCGTCGATCACGACGGCGTGCGGACCGATCTCGGCTCCCGCCGCAACGGTGGTGACGCCCCGGAGGAGGGTGAACGGATGAACGATCGAGTCGGGCTCGAGTCGCACGGTCGGCTCGATCCAGGTGGAGGCGGGATCCACGATCGTGACGCCCGCGAGCATGTGCTCGGTGTTGATCCGGTCGCGCAGCAACGCGGCGGCCGCAGCGAGCTCGACCCGCGTGTTGACGCCTTCCGTCTCACGAGCGTCGCCCGCGACGTGGACGGCGACCGCGTGGCCGCCGGCAACGAGATCGCGGACAGCGTCCGTCAGGTAGAGCTCACCCTGCGCGTTGACCGGCTGCAGCCGGTCGAGCGCCGGCCAGAGAAGATCCGCGCGGAAGACGTAGATCGAGGAGTTCGCCTCGCGAATCGCAAGTTGCGCCGGCGTCGCGTCGACAGCTTCGACGATGGACTGAAGACGACCGCCGGCATCCCGAACGACGCGGCCGTAGCTCCTGATGTCGTCCGGGACAAACGAGAGCACGGTCGCCCCGACGCCGGCCGAACGATGCGTTGCGACCAGATCCTCGAGAAGTGCCGTCGTCAGCAGCGGTGTGTCGCCGGAGAGGACGAGGACCTCGCCGGCGTCGGCGAGTGCCTCCCGCGCACATCGAATTGCGTCTCCCGTCCCGAGCGACTGCTCCTGGACTGCGACAGTCAGCTCCGGAAATTGGTCTGCCGTCTCGGGTGAAGCAACGATCACGAGCGGCGCAGGCTCGAGCGGAGTCGCAGCCTCGACGATCCAGTCGACCATCCGTCGGCCGAGGAGTGGGTGGAGGTGTTTCGGTACCGCGGAGCGCATGCGGGTGCCCCGGCCTCCGGCCATGACGACGGCTGCGAGCTGGGAGGGTGGTGGGGGCATGGTCGGCACGTTGGCTGGGGCGCCAGGATTCGAACCTGGGATCACGGGACCAAAGCCCGTTGCCTTACCGCTTGGCTACGCCCCAGTGAATCGGGAAGTCGAGTGTACCCCGCCGCCCGGTTGCCCACGGTGTGGGAGGTGCCTCGTTTCACCGTCGGTCGAGCACGAGGACGGTCAGCATGATCGCCGCCAGCAGGACGAGGCCGACGAGTGCTCGACGACGAGGTTGGACACGATCCCAGCGTAGAGAGGTCCCACCTCAGCGCGGTGACGTCAACCACGTTCTCCCGACCGACTGGAGCTCGAGCTCGGCCCGGCGGGCGACCATCGCGTCGGCGAACAGCCCGTACACGCACGGGCCTGCTCCGCTGACGTCCGCCCGTATCGCTCCGGCGTCGCGGAGGCGATCGGCGTGCGGCGATCGTGCGAGATCGTTCGGTGGAAGCGCTGCGAGGTCATGGGCTTCGCCGCACGACTCGAGCGCAGACGCGAGCGCCTCGCGCCTCCCGTCGAATCCGTCCGCTCCACGTCGTCGGTCGAACGCGGCGTAGACGGCCGCGGTCGACTCCTTGTGCGCGTCGTCGGGGAGGACGAGGACGACGGTGAAGCTCCGTGGGAGGTCGACCGGCGTGAGCTGCGACCCGTCGCCGGTCCCGAGCTGGGGACCCTGCCGGAGGAAGAACGGCACGTCGGCACCGATCGACGCCGCGACGCGCGAGAGCCTCTCGTCGTCGAGCGGGCTGGCGAGCGTCTCGTTCGCGAGTTGCAGCGCCGCTGCCGCATCGGAGCTCCCGCCACCGAGCCCTGCCGCCACAGGGATGTTCTTCGTGATGTGGATGCTCCAACGCGGTTCGACGCGCGCCTCGGCGGCGAGCGCTGAGAGTGCGGCGGCGACGATCGTGTCACCGTCGAAGCCCGTGACGGAACGGCCGTCCCCGGCCGACAGCTCGATCACGTCCGCGAGAGCGACCCGCTGCAGGATCGTGACGATCTCGTGCTTCCCGTCGTCGCGGAGAGGGCCGACGACGAGCGCGAGGTTGATCTTCGCGTGAGCCTCGAGGCGCCTCACGCGAGCCTCTGTGCCAGTTCGACGAAGATCGGCGGGGCGAGCGCCTCGGCGCGCACGGCCGGGTCGATGCCGAGGCCGGTGAGGGCGGCGACGGCGCTCTCTCTCGAGGCGACGTCGGCGAGCTGAAGCGAGTTGGCCAGTGTCTTACGACGATGGGCGAATGCTCCCTCGACGACACGGCGTAGGCCCGAGAACTCGTCGGGAAGCGGGACGCGCCTGAACGCGACGAGCGCCGAGTCAACATTCGGCGGAGGCCGAAAAACGCTACGCGAGACGGGATGAAGGCCGGTTCGGACGGCCGCGAGCTGGATGAGAACGGAGACCGCGCCGTAGGCCTTGGTCGACGGAACGGCGAAGAAGCGATCCGCGACTTCGCGCTGCACCATCACGCACCACCGATCGATCGTCGGAAGTCGATCGAGGCTCTCCGCGACGATCGGCGTCGCGACGTTGTACGGCAGATTGGCCACGAGCTTCGTCGGCGGAGGGTCGAGCCCCGCCAGATCGAGCTTGAGCGCGTCACCCCAGTGCAGGGAGACTCCCGGATGCGCGGCGATCTCCCGTAAGTGTGGCTCGAGCCGGCGGTCCAGCTCCACCGCGTGCACGTGCGAACATCGCGCCGCGAGAACGGTCGTCAGAGTACCGAGACCAGGGCCGATCTCGAGCACGATGTCCTCGCGGTCGAGTTCGGCGAGCCGGGCAATGACGCCGAGGATGTTGTCGTCGACGAGGAAGTGCTGGCCGAGCGACTTCTTGGGAGGGGGGACGGTCACGGCACCGGAAGGCCGAACGCCGCGCTCGCGTTGTTGTCGATCTGCGCCTCGAGCGTCGCGATCTCCTCGCCGCGGACCTTCGCGAGGACGGCGAGCGTGTGGAGCACGTTGGCGGGCTCGTTTCTCTTGCCCCGAAGGGGCTGTGGCGCCAGATACGGGCTGTCCGTCTCGGCGAGGAGCCGATCGGACGGTACGACGGCGGCTGCGGCTCGAAGGGCGGGCGCCTTCGGATAGGTCACATTCCCAGCAAAGGAGACGTAGTAGCCCCGCTCGATTGCGGTCTCGAGCAGCCCCGGGGCGGAGAAGCAGTGGAGCACGACCCGGCCGGTGAACGAGGCGAGCACGGCGGCGGTGTCGTCGTCGGCATCTCGCGTGTGGATGACGACCGGAAGCTCGAGGGACGCGGCGACGTCGAGCTGGCGCTCGAACAGGGCGAGCTGCACGTCGCGCGGCGCGCGATCGTGGAAGTAGTCGAGCCCGATCTCGCCGACGGCGACGGCCGCCGGGAGTGCGAGCAGCTCGACGAGCTCGGGAATCCTTTCGGCGTCAGGGCCGGCCGCCTGGTGCGGGTCGATCCCGAGCGCCGCGACGACGCCTTGCTCGGCACTCGCGATCGCGAGTGCCTCCCGGGAGGATGCGATCCCTGTCCCGATCGTGACGATACGGGACACGCCGACGGCACGTGCCCGCTCGACGAGAAAGGCCGCCGGCTCATCGCACCCGTCGAGGTGCGCGTGCGTGTCGATCATCCCGCGGTGCCTATTCCACGGGCGCGTCGAGCTCCACGGGCGCCTCGAGCCGCGGGAACAGCGGGGGAGCCGCAACGATGCCGTGCGTCTCGCCGGTCAAGCCGTATGCGACATTCTCCCAGTCGACAGCGGGAGGTTGGCCGAGAGCCGCGAGGAGCGCAGCTGCCGTTGTCGGGATGTACGCCGCAAGCGCGACGGCGACGGCCCTGAGCCCGTCGACGAGGTCGTAGAGAACGCGGTCGAGGTCGTCGGCCCGGAGCGGATCCTTGGCGAGTTGCCACGGAGCCGTCGTCTCGACCTCACGGTTGAGGATCCGCACAACGTCCCAGATGCGCTCCAGGGCTCCCGTGATGTCGAACTGGTCGAGACGTGCGGCGAGATCGCCGGCGAGAGGATCGAGCGCCCTCGCGACGACACAGTCCGGCGACGTGACGGCGCGAAGCGTCCCGCCTCGATAGCGCGCCACCATCGCGGTCGTACGCGAGAGGAGGTTGCCGAGGTCGTTGCCGAGCTCGCGCTCGTAGCGCTCGTGGATACCCACGATCGATGCCGCACCGTCCTGCCCGAACGACACGGCTCGCGCACACCAGAAGCGCACCGGGTCGGCCCCGTAGACGTCGATCAGGTCGAGGGGGTCGACGACGTTTCCGAGTGACTTCGAGATCTTCCGATCGTCGAGCAGAAGGTATCCGTGCACAAACAGCTGTCGTGGCGGCTCGTATCCGGCGCCGAGGAGGAGCGCCGGCCAGTAGACGCAGTGGAATCGCAGGATGTCCTTCGCGAGGAGATGCCTCACGTGCGGCCAGAAGACCGGCACGAGGTCCGCACCCGGCCTCGCGTAGGTCAGTGCGCTGACGTAGTTGACGAGCGCGTCGGCCCAGACGTAGGCGACCGAATCCGGATCCCACGGGATCGGGATGCCCCAGGTCTGCCCCGCCCGGCTGATCGAGAAGTCCTGCAGGCCGCCCTCGATGAAGCTCTTCGCCTCGTTGGCCCGGAATCCCGGCAGCACGAAGTCGGACCGCTCGTAGAGCGCGAGAAGCTCCTTCTCGAACGACGAGAGCCGGAAGAACCAGTTGCGCTCCTCGATCCAGTCTGGCTCGCGGTCGTGCTCGGGGCACTTTCCGTCGACGAGGTCGGCCTCGGTCTTGAAGGCTTCGCACCCGACGCAGTACAGACCCGCGTAGACGTCCTGATAGACGTGCCCGTTGTCGTGGAGGCGCTGGAGGAATCCCTGCACGAAGAGCTTGTGCTCTGGGTCGCTCGTCCGGATGAAGAAGTCGTTCGAGACATCGAGGCGCTGTGGGAGGTCACGCCAGACGACTGCGATCTGATCTGCGTACTCCTGTGGCGAGAGTCCTTGTTCGGCTGCGACCCGGGCGACCTTCGCCGCGTGCTCGTCCACTCCGGTCAGGAAGAACGTCTCGGCGCCTCGCTGTCGCTGGTTGCGCGCCAGGATGTCCGCTGCGATCGTCGTGTAGGCGTGCCCGATGTGCGGGGTCGAGTTCACGTAGTAGATCGGCGTCGTGACGTAGAACGGCTCCATGCCGACCAATTCTACGGCGGCGCGCCGGCACCGCCGCGAAGACGCTGGCTGAGAGGAGGATCCCGACCACGATCGCCGTGAGGGGGAGCCTGCGGTCGGGCACGAGCACCCTCACGGGTTCGGCCGGCGCGGCCGCTTGCCCGGCGGACGGGCCACGCGATGCGCGGCGAGCCCGGTCGGACCGGATCGGCGTGGATCGCGACGCGCCCGTTCGCGCGGGCGCGGCGTGTTCGGGATCGGGTGGGGCCGCGCGTGCTGCATCGTGAAGCACGCCGGGTGCGGGCACGGACAGGAGCACGGCCGGCGCCCTACCCGGCATCCCGCCCGAAAGACGAGTGCCAGGGTCAGCGGCCACGGTGGGTGCCGGCAGGTCGAGCGTGGCACGTGGTTCGGTCGGTGCAACACGCTCAGCGGACACGTGACGGAGAGGCTTCGAGGTCGCCCGGGACGTGACGCCCGCGGCACGCGATGCCTCGACCGAAACGCCGGCGGGCGCTGCGACCCCGGCCGGCGCCGCAGGGGCCGGGGTGGCGGCTGCCGCGCTCGCCGTCGGCCCGGTAGGAACCGCGGTGCGGATCGCCGGCGTCGGGGATACCGTCGCGGCACCTGTGGCAACCGAAGGCCGGACGACCGGCGCAGGGGCAGCTTCCTGCGCCTGGGAGACCACCTCTGGCGCGGAGGACGCTGCACCGCCGCCAGGAGGAGGAGCAACGGCCCGCGGCGGCAAGAGCGTCATCGGGTCGACATAGCCGTCCGCGGCGGTCGAGACCCTGATCCCGAGGTGGACGTACGGGATCGGCCACTCGGCCTCTCCGCTCTGCCCGGCCAGGCCGACGGTCTCCCCCTCCGCAACCTGGGCCCCCTTGCTCGTCGCGATATCCCCGAGGTGCGTGACCGTAACCGCGTATCCGTCGGCCTGGATGGTCACGGTACGACCCGACCCCGGAACGACTCCAGCAAACGACACCGTTCCCGGCGAGGGTGCTCGGACAGCCTCGCCCGCGCCTCCGCCGACGTCGACGCCCCGATGTTGCCCGGCCGCATACGGGTCGGGGCCGAGGGCATAGGGTCGTAGGACGTCGCCGGAAAGGGGCCACGTCCAGCTCCAGCCGGCCGGAGCTGCGATGAGGGCGACGAGGACTGCGAACCCAACCGTGAGACGACGCACCGTTCCACCTCCTGTGGCACTGCCACCGGTTGCCTGTTACTCCAGATTTCCGTTGCCCTGGACTGCTGTTTTCACTTCGGACAACTCCTACAGCAAGAGTAACGTGCGGTTCTGACGTTGTCAAGTAAGACTACAGCGAAGTGTCGTACAGGGTGTTCCGTGGCACCCCGGTGAGCCGCGCGACCACGGTGGCCGTCACACCCCTCGGCGCGCCCGCGGCAACGAGCTCGATCACGGCGGCGAGCGCCACGTCGGAGTCGGCGACGCGCGTCGACGGCCCGATGACGAGCGTCACCTCTCCTCGCGGTGCCTCGCGGAACCGCTCGGCAACAACTGCCGCTTCGCCACGGACGACCTCCTCGAACACCTTCGTCAGCTCCCGACAGACGGCGACGTGTCGGGCGGGCTCCGCCGTCGCGAGGCTCGCGAGAGACGAAGGCAGCCTCCTCGCCGACTCGAACGCAACCGCCGGGTGCGGCCAGTCGCCGAGCTCGCGCCAGAGCCGAGCGCGCTCCTGCGCCCGGCGCGGGAGGTAGCCGATGAACCGATACTGCTCTCCCGCGAGCCCGCTCGCGACCAGCGCCGTCTCGACGGCGGATGGACCCGGCAGCACCGTCACCGGGACGCCTGCTTCGAGTGCCGCGGCGACGATCCTGGCGCCGGGATCGTTGATGCCCGGTAATCCGGCATCCGAGGCGAGGGCCATCCGTTCGCCCGCGAGCAACCGAGGCACGAGCTCGGCGACTCGACTCGCCTCGTTGTGCTGGTGATACGAGACGAGCCGCGCCCGAATCCCGTGGCGGTCGAGCAGAACGCGGGTCTGGCGGGTGTCCTCGCAGAGAACGACGTCTGCCGCTGCGAGCTCCTCGAGCACGCGCAACGTCACGTCTGCGAGGTTCCCGATCGGGGTGGCGCAGACGGCGAGCGCCACGTTCACCTCACCCCGTCGAGTGCCTCGAAGCCGACGAGGCCGGCGCCGATCAACCCTGCCTCGTCGCCGAGTTCGGCCAGGACGATCCGGAGCGCCTCGTCCGCAGGTCGGATCGCTTCCTCGCGGGCCGCTCTGAGCGCCGGCCCGAGGATGAGGTCGCCTGCTGCGACGCCGAACCCGCCGCCGACGATGACGACGTCGGGATCGAAGATGTTCGTGAGCGATCCGATCGCGATCCCGAGCAGCCGCCCGATCTCGGCGAGCGCCTCGATCGCGCGCGCTTCACCGCTTCGGGCGCGCTTCACGAGCAATGGTGCATCGCCCTCCGGCCCGTAGAGCTCCGCTGCAGCGCGATCGGCCACATGCCCGGAGGCGACCGCCTCGAGGTGACCGCGCCCGTGACAGTTCCCCTGACAGGGCGGCCCACCTGCGACCACGACGGTGTGACCGAGCTCGGCCCAGCCGCGGTAAAGGTGGCCGTCGACGACGAGGCCGCCGCCCACGCCGGTCCCGAGCGTGAGCATGATCACGTCGCTCGCGCCCCGGCCGGCGCCGAGACGCCACTCCGCGAGCGCTGCGGCGTTCCCGTCGTTCTCGACGCCCGCGGGAAGCGCATAGCGCGCGCGGGCACGATCGGGGAAATGCACTTCCTGAACCGGCAGGTTGACGGCCCTCAGAGCAACACCGGTTCGGCGATCGATGTTGAGCGGCACCCCGTAGCCGATTGCAGCCACGCCGTCCTCGAGGAGGGCGTCCACGACGCCGTCGACCGCGCTCAGGACGTCTGCCGCCGTGCCACCCGGTGTCGGGATCTCGATCGTGCGGCCGATCGACCCGTCACGCGCGACGAGACCCGCGAGAATCTTCGTTCCCCCGAGGTCGACCCCGATAACACGCCCTTCATGCATCGCGCGGCTACGATAACCGCCCGGATGCCCGAACAAGAGAAGCCCTATCGGGTGTACAAAGGCGGTAGGGCAAAGGGCAAGGTCCCGTTGCAGCGCCCGCCACGTGCGCAGGACGGCAAGTCCAGCCCGAACGGCAAGCTCGGCAAGCCCCGGCGAAAGCGTCTCGGACGCCGGCTCACTCTCGCCCTTGGTGCACTGCTCGCCCTCGGCCTGGTCTGGCTCGGTGCGAGCTACCTGTCGTTCTCCCGCGGCATCGCCGACGCGAACGACCGCGTCCCCACGCCCGTGCTGGCGGAGTTGACCGACCAGAGCGGCATGCTCACGTCCAGGCCGACCACGATTCTCGTTCTCGGAACCGACGGTGGCACCCAGTCGGGACGGGGCGATGCCCACCGCTCCGACTCGGTGATGTTGATCCGCACCGATCCACGGAAACACCGTCTCGCGTTCCTCTCGATCCCGAGGGATCTGCGGGTCGACATCCCGGGCTACGGCGCCGAGAAGATCAACGCTGCCTTCCAGTACGGCGGGCCGACGCTCGCGCTCCGGACGGTGAGGAACCTGACGGGACTCGACGTCAACCATGTCGCGTTCGTCGACTTCGATCGCTTCCGTGAGCTGATCGACTCGGTCGGCGGAATCGACATCGACGTTCCGCGACCGATCCTCTCGAATCGCTTCGATTGCCCCTATGCGACATCGGCTCGCTGCCAGGAGTGGAAGGGCTGGCGCTTCGAGAAAGGCAGGCAGCACATGAACGGGTCGCGCGCGCTCGTCTACTCGAGGGTCCGCGAGAACAGCCTGGACGCGTCCGAGACCGACCTCGATCGTGCCCGTCGCCAGCAGCAGGTCATCCAGGCAACCGCGGACAAGGTCACATCCGTGGGCACCGCAGCAAAGCTCCCGTTTCGAGGAGGCTCGATCGTCAAGCCCCTGGCCACCGACCTGACGGCCGGACAGGTACTCCAGCTCGGATGGACCTACTTCCGCGCGGATTCGAAGAACGCGCTGCACTGCCGCCTCGGGGGAGAGCCCGGAAGCGCGGATGGCCAGTCCGTCATCTTCGGCTCCGAGGACAACGTCGCAACCGTCTCCATGTTCACCGGCCGGTCTGCGCCACTGCGGCCACCGAAGGGCCTGCCCTACGCTCCCGGCTGTGTCATCGGGGATCGCAAGCTATGAACTCGCGTCAGTCGCTCGCGGCCTGCTTCTTGTCGCTCGAGCCCGAGTCCTTCGGCGCGTCCTTCTTGTCCGACTTCTCCGACGACGCGGTCTTGTCGCTCGAGCCACCAGCGTCGCCCGAGCCCGCTTCCCCTTCCTTGCCCGCAGGCTTGCGAGACCCGCGGCCGTAGTCCGTCGAATAGAAGCCGGAGCCCTTGTAATGAACAGCCACGGGGAAAAGGATCTTCTCGACCGGGCTCGCCCCACACGTCTCGCAGCTCTCCGCAGGAGCGTCGCTCATCTTCTGGAACATCTCGAAGGTATGCCCGTTCGGGCACCGGTACTCGTAGATCGGCATCAGGCGGAGAATCTACCAGCGACGCTTTGGCGCGAATGCGGATGACAGAGCACGCTACGACCCGTCCTGCGGCTCGAACATCGCTCGTTGCAGTGCGGTCGTTCGTGGTGGCGCACGGCTTCTGGCTCGCGGTCGGAGCGATCTCCGTTGCCGCGGGAGCGTTCCTCGGCCATCAGTTGATGGCCTGGCCGCCGCACGAAGACGAGACGCTCGCGCTCTTCGTCGGTCGCGACAGCATCCCCGGGGTCATCGAGCACGTCACGCGCGACCGCGGCGGAGCACCGCTGCACTTCCTCTTCGCCTGGGCGGTCGCGCATCTCGGTTTCGGTCTGGGCACGATGCGACTCGTGTCGGCGAGCTTCGCCGTCGCGAGCCTGCCGCTCGTCGCGATTCTCGGCAGGCGAATCGCCGATCGGCGCAGCGCGCTGATCGCGACGGCTCTCGCGGCCGGGAGCTGGGTCTTCCTCTTCCACGGCGTGTACGCGAGGATGTACAGCCTCTTCCTGTTCCTCTCGCTCCTCTCGTTCCTCCTCCTCCTGCGCGCCCTCGACCGCCGCGCGTGGGCCTCCTGGGGCGTCTGGGCAGCGGCGATCCTCCTCGCCGTGACCGCGCACCCGTACGGGGCCCTCGTCCTCGCGTCGCAGGCTGCGTTCGTCCTCCTGGCGCGCCGGGATCAGCTGCGGCGTGCGGCCGTCGCCTTCGTTGCGGTCGGCGTGGCCGGGATCCCGTTCTGGATCACCGATCTCGTGCTCGCGAACCGGTTCGACGTCGGCGTCGGCGGCCGCGGGTCGAAGCTCGGTGGGCCGTGGGCGATCGTCACGTATCTCTGGCAGACGGCCGGGGACTTCAGCACCGGACGGTGGCCCGTCCTCGCGATCGTCCTGCTCCTCGGCCTCGTCGGTCTCGTGACGGCACGGAACGAGACGCGCGTCCTCGTTCTGAGCGTTGTCGGGATCCCCGTCGTCGCCTTCCTCGCGGCGCGGCTCGGCGGCTCGGCATCACCCGAATCGCGCCATCTCATCTTCGCACTCCCGTTCTTCGCGATCGTCGTCGCTGCAGGAATCGTGCGTACGACGCGACGACATGCCCCCGCCGCGCTGGCCCTCACCGCCGTTCTCGTCGTGCTCGAGGTCGGCTGGGCGTGGCAGCGAACACCGCCTCTATTCGAGTGGGAGCCGAACAAGCGACAGGCGACCCGTGCCCAGGCCGAGGCATTCCTCGCCGCGACGAGCCGCCCCGACGACCTGCTGTTCGGATACGAGCCTCTGTATCTCGGTGCCTGGGAGCGCAACCACGACTTCCCGGACACCGTGCTCCCGCGCGCCGACACGACCCTCGCACTTCGCGTCCTCGGCCGGCAACCCCGACCTCTCGGCCGAGGTGTCTGGGTGCTGGACGCGAGCGAGCGCAACAACCTCCGACCCCGTCTCGAGATCGAGAACCGCGATCCCGGACCGGCCGGGGTGTTCGAGACACATGTCTTCGGGCCGTTCCTCGTGATTCGCACGATCCGGCCGGTGGTCGGAGAGCGTGCGTACTTCGAGGCCGCCGGTCGGGCGATGCTCGTCGGACGATCGCTCGGTATCGGTGACGCCGACATCAACCTGCGCACGATCGAGCGGGCCGATCGCGTCCTCCGGGGCTACGGGCCGTCGGTGCGCTTGTTCTCGGACGATTCGCGGTAGCACGGCGCGCTTTCGAAGGCGCCGAGGCCGGACGGCACCTCGACCCGCGGGCGCCGCGGCCGCAGGCGTCGCGCGGCCGCCGCAGCGGACGCCCCGAGGAGACCGCCGATCAGGAGCGAGCGCATCCCCTTGCCGTTGAGCCCCCTGCCGACCATCAGGCGCCCGGCCCGCCGACTGCAGCGCCGCGGCGCGAGCATCGCCGTTCCATGCAAGGATCGTATGCGATGACGATCTGCTGCCTCGGGGACCTCGTGCTGGACGTGATCGTGCGCCTCGAGCAGCCGCTCGCGACGGGGGCGGACGCGCGGTCGCGCATCGTGCTCAGCCCCGGCGGACAGGCCGCCAACGTCGCTGCGTGGATCACCGAGCTCGGCGGACGCGCCCGCTTCATCGGCAAGCGCGGCGGGGACGACGCCGGTGCGCTCGCCGCCGCGCGACTACAGGATCTCGGGGTCGAGATCGTCGGCCCGGTCTCGGAGGACGGCAGCGGGGTCATCGTCGCACTTGTCGACCCGTCGGGCGAGCGCACGATGTGCTCCGACCGTGGCGTCGCGACGGACCTCGTGCCCGACGAGATCGAGGAGCGGTGGTTCGAGGGCTGTACTCATCTCCACGTCTCGGGATACGCGTTGCTGCGCGAGCCTGTCGGCACGGCAGCTCTCGCCGCGGTCGAGGCAGCACGTGCCCACGGGGCGCGCATCACCGTCGACCTCTCCTCATGGAGCGTCATCCGGGACTACGGCGCGGCGCGGTTCCGCTCGCTTCTCGAGGCGGTCGCACCGGACATCGTCTTCGCCAACGAGGACGAGGATCGCATCGTCGGAGGCCCGATTGTCGGAATGACGTGGATTGTCAAGCGCGGCGCGGCCGGTGCGTCGTTCGACGGTGAGGAGCGCCCGGCGCTCCCGGTCGAGACGGTGGTCGACTCGACCGGCGCAGGCGACGCGTTCGCCGCCGGCTGGCTCGTCGGCGGCCCGGCGCCGGCACTCGCCGCGGGCGCGAGGTGCGTCCAGCACGCCGGCTCGATGCCCGTTCCGGTGCCCGCGCGCTAGGCTCGATCTCTGATGCACGACCTGATAGACGTCAGTGACGAGGTGCAGACGGCGCTCATTGAAGACCGCGCTGTCGTGGCACTCGAGACGACGCTCGTCGCCCATGGGTTTCCGGCGCCGGACGGCGTTGCCACCGGCATGGCGAGCGAAGCCGCCGTTCGCGCTGCCGGCGCCGTGCCGGCCACGATCGGCGTCCTCGACGGTCGGATCCGGATCGGGCTCACGGCCTCCGAGCTCGAGCGTTTCCAGCCCGACGCGCGCAAGCTCGGCCCGCGCGACCTCGCGGTCTGCGCAGTGCAGGGGGCCGTCGGAGCGACCACGGTCGGCGGCACGCTCACCGCCGCGGCCGCGGTCGGGATCCGGTTCATTGGAACCGGAGGCCTCGGAGGCGTGCATCGCGGCTTTCCCACGCCCCCCGACGTCTCGGCCGATCTCGCGGCCGCGGCCCGGATCCCGGCCGTCATCGCCTCGTCGGGGATCAAGTCCCTCCTCGACGTGCCCGCGACGATGGAGTTGCTCGAGACGCTGGGCGTTCCCGTGATCGGCTTCCGCACCGACACGCTTCCGCTCTTCTACCACGCTGCCGGCGGCCCGCCCGTGTCGGCACGCGTCGACGACGTCATCGAGCTCGCGCGCATCGCCGAGGGTCACTGGCGCCTCGGCGGGAATGCGATCCTGGTCGGCCGCGCACCGAGCGAGAGCCTCGACGTCACGTCACTAATCGATGAGGCCGTCGCCGAGGCAGCCCGCCTGGGCGTCACGGGCCAGGCGGTGACGCCGTTCGTCCTGGCCTATCTCCACGAGCACTCCGGCGGCGAGACACGGCGCGTCAACCGCAACCTGATCGTCGACAACGCCGGCCTCGCCGGCGCGATCGCCACCGCCCACGCCAACCTCTAAGGGAGCTTCAACCATGATCCTCTACGACACCGTCCGCGATCTCCCCCTTGCCGTCGAGCGCTACGATCTCGAGGGCCTCGAGCAACAGGTCTCGAGCGGCTTCCTCCGCAAGTCGACGGTGATCCATCTCCACGGCGCCGGTGAGGTGGGCCTCGGAGAAGACGTCACCTACGACGCCGCCGAGCACGATCTCGCGCAGGCGCAGGGGCCGATCCACGCGCTCGCCGGGGAGTGGACGCTCGGCACGTTCTCACGCCATCTCGATTCCCTCGAGCTCTTCGACCACGAGCCCGACCAGCACGCGTACTTCGACTACAGGCGCTGGGGGTTCGAGAGCGCCGCGCTCGATCTCGCGCTCCGCCAGGCGGGAAGCTCGCTCGGCAACGTTGTCGGCCGTAGCGCCGACCCGCTGACGTTCGTCGTCTCGATGCGGCTCGGCGAGCCGGCGACGACCGATCGGCTGAACGCCTGGCTCGCCCACTATCCCGCGCTCCGGTTCAAGCTCGACGCGACGGCAGACTGGTCCGCGGGGCTGATCGCCGAGCTCGCGGCAACGGGCGCCGTCGACTCGGTGGACTTCAAGGGCCAGTATCGCGGAACCGGGGTCGACACGGTGCCGGACGCCGAGCTCTACGAGAGGGTCGTCGTCGGGCTCCCCGACGCCTGGCTCGAAGATCCCGCGCTCACGTCCGAGACGCTGCCGGTGCTCGAGCCCGAGAGCGCACGGGTCACCTGGGATGCGGTGATCCACTCGGTTGCGGACATCGAGGCGCTCCGCTGGCCGCCGCGCACGGTCAACATCAAGCCGTCGCGTTTCGGATCCGTGGAGAAGCTCTTCGGCGCCTACGACTACTGCGCCGAGAAGGGGATCGGGGCCTACGGCGGTGGCCAGTTCGAGCTCGGTGTCGGCCGCGACCAGATCCAGCTGCTCGCGGCCCTCTTCCACCCGGAGACCCCGAACGACGTCGCCCCGGGTGGCTTCAACATGGAACCGGCAGCCGGGCTACCGACGAGCCCGCTGAGGGTGCGCGAGCGGGCGACCGGCTTCGCGGCCGCCTGAGCACGCCTATTCGAGCGAGGAGAGCAGGTCGTCCACCGAGACGAGCGGCAGCGACTCGATCTTCGAGCTCCCCCGCGCGCCGAGTGCGACCGAGACCCGCGCGATCGTCAGGTCGTCTGGTGCCTCGACGACGTTGACGAAGTCGTACGCGCCGAGCGAAGCCCACTGGTGGAGGATCTTCGCGCCGAGCTCCTCGACGTCGCGGTTCACCTCGCGCAGGCGGGCCGGATTCGAGTTCAGGGTCTGCACGCCCTTCTCGGTCAGGGTCGTGAGCATCAGGTACAGCGCCATCGCAGCCTCCTCGGTCGTCGGGTCGTGGAGAGCCTACTTCGCCGCGCCGTGCTCGGCGCGCCGCGTGGCGAGGCGCTCCTCGCGCGTCGTCCCGACGCGGGCCCGGAGATCGAGGAACAGGATCGCAGCCCCGAGGAACAGCACCGGCCCGAGGACCGTGTCGGCGAGGAAGATGGAGACTCGCAGCGTCGCGTCCGCCTGCTGGCGGAGCAGGAAGCCCATCGCGAGCCGGGCGATCCCGAACATGATCACGAGCGTGGCAAGCCCGGCGAGCGCGTGCACGAGGTCGGCGCGAGCCACCTCGACCGACCGCCTCACGGCCGGAAGCGGCCCGTGACCCTCGATCACGACGGCGGGAACGGCGTTGCCGAAGAGCGCAAGCACGACGACCGCCGCAAGAGCGAACCACGGAAACAGGAAGGCCGCGGGCAGGAAGACGATCGTGCCGAGGACGATCGCGACGACCCAGGTCGCGGTCGACGGCCGCTGTTCCGAGGCGAGCGCCGACGCGGCGGCGTACGCTGCGCTGAGGACCGGTGCGGCGACGACCAGGACAGCGATCCGGCCCGGGAGCTCGAGCCCGAGCGATACTTGGTCGGCGATCGCGACCACGAGGCCGAGCGGTAGGGCGACGAAGAAATTGCGCCCGTAGAGGTGGAGGGTCTCCGCCACGAGCTGCCCAACGGTGCGGGCGGCGGGGGAAAGCGGAGGCGGGAGTGGGCCGCTCGATTTCGGGTAGCCGCGGCGCGCCATGAGCGAGACGGTAGCGGCGGTATGAGGTTTTGCTGTCAGTACTACAGCGGTCGGCAATCGCGTGAAAGGAGCAGGGTGGCCCCCTGTCGCCCCGTGGTCGCAGCCGATGTCGCGGCGGAGGTCGACGGTGGGCCTGACCGCCGGCTACGACGTTGGACGTTCTACGACGAGATATCGAGAGCCCCGGGGGGCTTCGCGGCGCGCTGCGTGTACAAGGGAGCCGCGAACGAGGATCTCGACGTGGCCGTCCGCATCAACGAGCTCTGACCGCCGAGCGCGCCCGCTCAGGCGCGGGCGACGGCGGCGATCTGCGCGAGCAGGGCAGGCGTCACGCGCGACAGCTCTGCGATAGCGGTTCCAATCTCCCAGCGAGCGCGATCGGCCTCGCCGATCTCGTTCGAGATGGCCCGAACCTCGAGGGCGGGAACCCCGGCGAGCGTGGCCGCTCGGAGGACGCCGAACCCCTCCATCGCCTCGACCGGCAGCTCGCGATCGGCGCCACCGACGGCGGCGCTCGTCCCGATCGGCAGCGCGTGGGCGCCGGGAAGGACGCGCTGCGCGGCGGCGAGCAGGGCAGGATCGGCTTCGAGGCGGCCGACAAGCGGGATCGCAGCCCCGAGGTCGCAGTACACGGCCTCGCTGCCGATCACGAGCGAGCCGATGTCGAGCCCACGCCCACCGGCGACGCCGATGTGCAGCACCGCCCCCCACCGGCGCTCCGACAGCGCGCGAGCCGTGGCGGCCGCTGCTTCGATCGGGCCGATGCCGCACACGAGCCCGTCGTGCCCGTCGAGCTCGCGCTCGGTCGCGGCGACGAGAAGGGCGTCAGGCATCAGCCCGCCTCGACGGCCGCGGCCTCGGCGACCTCGAACCGGATCGCTCCCCCGTCGACGACCGCCCGCAGCGCCGAGCCCTCGTCGAAGCGGCCTTCGAGAAGCTCGAGCGCGAGGGGATTCTCGACGAGTCGCTGGATGGCGCGCTTCAGCGGCCGCGCTCCGAAGGCGGGGTCCCAGCCGGTCTCGGCAATGAGGTCGACCGCCTCGCCGGAGAGCTCGAGCGTGATCTTCCGCTCGCCGAGCCGCGCCTGGAGACGCTCGAGCTGGAGGCCGACGATCGCGGCGATCTGCTCCCGATCGAGCGGTGCGAACACGACGATCTCGTCGACGCGGTTGACGAACTCGGGCCTGAAGTGCTCGAGCAGCTGCGTGTCCGAGCGGATGTTCGAGGTCATGATGACGACGGTGTTCCTGAAGTCGACAGTTCTCCCTTGGCCGTCGGTGAGACGGCCGTCGTCGAGCAACTGCAGAAGCACGTTGAACACGTCGGCGTGCGCTTTCTCGATCTCGTCGAGCAGGATCACGCAGTAGGGACGCCGCCGAACGGCCTCCGTCAGCTGGCCACCCTCGTCGTACCCGATGTAGCCCGGCGGCGCGCCGAGGAGCCGAGAGACGGTGTGCTTCTCCATGTACTCGGACATGTCGAGCCGGATGATCGCCCGCTCGTCGTCGAACATGAACTCGGCGAGCGCCTTGGCGAGCTCCGTCTTCCCGACGCCGGTCGGGCCGAGGAAGATGAACGAGCCGATCGGGCGGTTCGGGTCCTGCAGCCCGGAGCGGGCGCGGCGGAGCGCGTTCGAGACCGCGTCGATCGCAGCCTCCTGACCCACGACGCGCTCGTGCAGCCGCGACTCCATCTGGACCAGCTTCTGTACCTCGCCCTCGAGCAACCTGTCGACCGGGATCTTCGTCCATGACGCGACGACGGCCGCGATGTCGTCCTCGTCGACCTCCTCCTTCACCATCGGCTCCGTCGCGCTCACGGCCTCGCCACGGACGGCGAACTCCTGCTCGAGCGCGGGCAGGAGGCCGTAGCGGATCTCCGCCACGCGCTGGAGGTCGCCGTGCCGCTCGGCGCGCTCGGCCTCCATCCGGAGCTCGTCGATCTCCCTCGTGATCTCCTTGACGCGGTCGAGGATGTCCTTCTCCCCGGCCCAGCGGGCGGCGAGCTCGTCGCGACGCGTCTTCGCCTCGGCGAGCTCCCGCTCGACCGGCTCGCGGGACGCGGGCGTCTCCTTCGCCATCGCGGTCAACTCGATCTCGAGCTGTGTCACGCGGCGCTCCGCCTCGTCGAGCTCGACGGGCGAGCTGTCGATCTCCATCCTCAGCCGCGACGCAGCCTCGTCGACGAGGTCGATGGCCTTGTCGGGAAGGAAGCGATCCGTGATGTAGCGCTCCGAGAGCACGGCGGCGGCATTGAGGGCCGCGTCGCGGATCCGCACGCCGTGGTGCGCCTCGTAGCGCTCCTTGAGGCCGCGGAGGATCGCGATCGTGTCGGCGACCGAGGGCTCCCCGACGAGCACTGGCTGGAAGCGCCGCTCGAGCGCTGCGTCCTTCTCGATGTGCTTGCGGTACTCGTCGAGCGTCGTTGCGCCGACGGCCCGCAGCTCGCCGCGGGCGAGCATCGGCTTCAGCAAGTTGCCGGCAGACACGGCGCCCTCTGCCGCCCCGGCCCCGACGATCGTGTGGAGCTCGTCGATGAAGAGGACGATCTCTCCCTCGGCCGCGGTGATCTCCGCGAGAACGGCCTTCAGCCGCTCCTCGAACTCGCCGCGATACTTCGCTCCCGCTATCAGGGCACCGACGTCGAGCGCCCACACACGCTTGCCCTTCAGCCCCTCGGGGACGTCGCCGGCGACGATGCGCTGCGCGAGGCCTTCCGCGATCGCCGTCTTGCCGACGCCGGGCTCGCCGATCAGGACGGGGTTGTTCTTCGTCCGCCGCGAGAGCACCTGGATCGTGCGCCTGATCTCCTCGTCGCGCCCGATGACGGGATCGAGCTTCCCCGCCTCGGCCGCTGCCGTGAGGTCGCGACCGAACTTCGTCAGCGCCTCGTAGGTCCCCTCGGGATCCTGCGTGGTCACTCTCTGGCCACCGCGCACCTCCTTGAGAGCCCCGAGGAGTGCCTCGCGGGGTACGAGGTCGAGTGCGAGCACGAGGTGCTCGACCGAGACGTACTCGTCGTCCAGCGTGCGTGCTTCGTCGAAGGCGTCGTCGAGCACCTTCCGGAACGATCCGCCCGCCTGGGGCTGTGCGTTCGATCCGGACACGGCCGGGAGGGCGCGTATGCGTGCCTCGACCTCTGCCTGGATCGAGACGGGATCGGCACCGGAGCGCTGCAGGAGCGTCCGGGGCAGCTCCTGCTCGAGGAGCGCGGCCGCGAGGTGATCGCGTATCAGCTCGGGGTTGCCGGCCTGGCGCGCGAGCTCCTGCGCGCGGGCGACTGCCTCACCCGACTTGATCGTCAGCTTGTTGAAATCCATGGGGTGCTCCTTCGTGTCGGCGGAACGGCGCCCGCCCTACTTCGTTCTCGCTGGTGGTTGGGGGCGGTAGAGGACGACCTCGCGGCGGTACTGCCGGTGGGTCTCGTGGATCTCGGTACGCAGCTGAGCCTCGAGCTGCTCCATCCGGTTGCGGAGCCGGCGGAGCTCGTCCTCGAGACGGAGGACGTGCTGGACGCCTGCCAGATTGAGACCGAGCTTCGTCGTCAACTGCTGGATCAACTGCAGGCGCCGCACGTCGTCATCCGAGTAGACGCGTGTGCCGCCCGGAGTCCGTCCGGGCCTGATGAGGCCTTTCGCCTCGTACGCGCGGAGCGTCTGCGGGTGCATGCCCGCCAGCTCGGCCGCCACCGAGATCATGTATTGCGGCCGGCTGCTCATTCGGCGAACGCCCGGTCACGGGGCCGCTCGCGCAGCACCTTGTCGTATCCCTCGAGGGCCTCCTTCTCGGCCTTCGTGAGCTTGCGCGGCACGGTGACTCGAATGCGCGCGATCAGGTCACCCTTGCCGCCGCCCTTCAGCCGGGGGGCGCCGTGGCCCTTGACACGCAGGAGCTTGCCGCTCTCGGTCCCTGCCGGAACCTTGAGGTTGACGGGGCCTTCGGGGGTCGGGATCTCGACCGTCGCGCCGAGTGTCGCCTCGGGGTACGTGACGGGCACCTCGAGCACGAGGTCGGAGTCGCGACGCTCGTACAGCGGCGAGGGGGCGACCGAGACGACGACGAACAGATCGCCGGGCGGGCCACCGTTCGATCCGGGCTCACCCTTGCCCTTGAGCCGTACCTTCGTGCCGTCTTTCGCGCCGGCCGGGATCTTGACGGAGTACCGCTTCGTCACCCGCTCGCGACCCGTCCCACGGCACGCCTTGCACGGCTTCTCGACGATCAGGCCGTTCCCGCGACAGCGGGGGCACGGCTGCGAGAGCGCGAACAGTCCGTGGGAGTCGGAAACGGTGCCCGACCCACCGCATTGCGGACAGGTGATCGGAGACGTGCCGGGCTCGGCGCCCGATCCGCTGCACGTGCGACACGGGGCTTCGACCTCGACGGGCACCCGGACCTGGGCGCCAACGAGCGCATCCTCGAACGACAGGCGGACGCGAGACTCGAGATCGGCACCCCGCTCTGGCTGTGGGCGCCCGCGACGCCCCCCGCCACGGCCGAAGATCCCGCCGAACTGCCCGAGCAGGTCGGAGAGATCGATGTTCTCGTAGCCGAACCCTCCGGCTCCCGGCCCGGCGCCGCGCGGCCCCGCCGCCCCGAACGAGTCGTACTGCTTGCGTTTCTCGGCATCCGACAGCAGGTCGTAGGCGCCCTGAATCTCCTTGAAGCGATCCTCGGCCGCGGCGTCTCCCTGATTCGCGTCCGGATGGCTCTCGCGGGCGAGCTTGCGATACGCCTTCTTGATCTCGTCGTCGGTCGCGTTCTTCGCAACGCCGAGGATCTCGTACGGGTTGCGCGCCATGGCTACTCGGCCACGATCACGCGGGCCGGGCGAAGGACTGCGTCCCCGAGCCGGTACCCGCGTTGCACGACCTGCACGATCGAGCCGGACTCGACGCCCTCGGCGGGTTGGGCGAGCAGCGCCTCGTGGACGTGAGGATCGAAAGACCCGTCGGCCTCGATCTCCTCGAGCCCCTCCGAGGCAAGTGCCGCCGCGAGCGCGGATTTCGTCATCTCCACGCCCTCGATCACCTTCGCCTCCTCGTGCTCGGCCGCGGCGACGAGCGCGCGCTCGAGGTCGTCGAGCACGGGCAGGAGCTTGGTCACAAGCCGCTCGGAAGCGCGTGCGGCATACGCATGCTGGTCGCGAAGAGCCCGCTTGCGGTAGTTGTCGAAGTCGGCAGCGAGCCGCTGCAGGTCGGCGAGATACTCGTCTCGCTTCGCCTCGGCCTCCGCGAGTGGGTCGGCGGGTGCGGGTGAGGCTTCAGCCTCACCCGCAGGCGCCTCACCCGCAGTCGCGTCGCCCCACGGCTCGTCGACCTCGATGTGGAGCTCGTCGGTCACGCCTTCGCCGCAGTCTCGTCGTCCTCGATCACCTCGAAGTCGGCGTCCTCGACGATCTCGTCGTCGGCGACCGAGGAGCCCTCGCCGTCGGCGCCGCCCGGTGCCGATGCCGCCTGGGCATCCGCGTACAGCGCCTGCGCGAGCGGCTGGGCCGCCTGGTTGAGTGCCTCGGTCTTCTCGCGGATCGTCGCGAGATCGCCGCTCTCGAGCACCTGCTTGAGCTCCATGATGCGACCCTCGAGCGTCGAGGCATCGGATGGCTCGAGCTTGTCGCGGTGCTCGTCGAGCGACTTCTCGGTCTGATAGGCGAGCGTCTCCGCCATGTTCTTCGCATCGGCGAGCTCGCGCAGTGCATGGGCCTCTTCGGCATGTGCCTCGGCGTCCTTGACCATCCGCTGAACCTCGTCCTCCGACAGGCCCGAGCCGCCCTCGATCTTGATCTGCTGCTCGTTGCCGGTGCCGTTGTCCTTCGCAGTGACGTGGATGATCCCGTTCGCGTCGATGTCGAACGACACGTCGATCTGAGGCATCCCGCGCGGGGCAGGCGCGATCCCGACGAGCTGGAACTTGCCGAGCGTCTTGTTGAAGCCGGCCATTTCGGACTCGCCCTGGAGCACATGGATCTCGACCGACGGCTGGTTGTCCTCCGCGGTCGAGAACACCTCCGACTTGCGCGTCGGGATCGTCGTGTTGCGCTCGATCAGCTTCGTCATCACGCCGCCCTTGGTCTCGATTCCGAGCGAGAGCGGAGTGACGTCGAGGAGCAGGACGTCCTTGACCTCGCCCTTGAGCACGCCACCCTGGATGGCAGCGCCGACCGCCACGACCTCATCGGGGTTGACGCCCTTGTGGGGCTCCTTGCCGAGCAGCTCGGTGACGCGCTCCTGCACGGCCGGCATGCGGGTCATGCCGCCGACGAGGACGACGTGGTCGATGCCGGAAGCATCGATTCCCGCGTCCGCGATGGCCTGCTTCGTCGGACCGACGGTCCGCGCGAGAAGCTCGCTCGTCAGCTCGGTCAGCTTCGCCCGCGTCAGCTGCAGGTCGAGGTGCTTGGGGCCTTCGGCCGTCGCGGTGATGAACGGCAGGTTGATCTGCGTCGTCATCGTCGAGCTGAGCTCGATCTTCGCCTTCTCCGCGGCCTCGTAGAGCCGCTGGAGCGCCATCTTGTCGGCGGCGAGATCGATCCCCTGGTCTTTCTTGAACTCGGCGGTCATCCAGTCGACGATCACCTTGTCGAAGTTGTCGCCGCCGAGGTGGTTGTCGCCGTTCGTCGACTTGACCTCGAAGACGCCGTCACCGAGCTCGAGCACTGACACGTCGAACGTGCCGCCGCCGAGATCGAAGACGAGGATCGTCTGATCGGCGCCTTCCTTGTCGAGCCCGTAGGCGAGCGCAGCCGCCGTGGGCTCGTTGATGATTCGAACGACGTTGAGGCCGGCGATCTTGCCGGCGTCCTTGGTCGCTTCGCGCTGCGCGTTGTTGAAGTAGGCGGGCACCGTCACGACGACGTCGGTGATGGGCTCGCCGAGAAACGCCTCCGCGTCCGTCTTCAGCTTCTGGAGGATCATCGCGCTGATCTCGGGCGGGGCCGACTGCCTGTCGTCGGCGACGACACGAGCGTCGCCGTTCTCGCCCTGGACGACCTCGTAGGGGACGATCGTCATCTCGTCCGAGACCTCGTCCCACTTGCGTCCCATGAAGCGCTTGATCGAGGAGATCGTGTTCTGGGGGTTCGTGACCTGCTGGCGCCGGGCGGGGGCACCGACGAGCCGCTGACCGTCCTTCGCGAACGCGACGACGGACGGCGTCGTGCGCCCTCCCTCGGCGTTCGGGATCACGGTCGGCTCACCACCCTCGAGCACGGCCATGCAGCTGTTCGTCGTGCCGAGGTCGATTCCAATTGTCTTTGCCATCTGAGTTCCTTCCTTACCTGAGTGTGAATGACTGAGATAAATCTGAGTCAGATGTTATCAGATACAAGGGCCCTTCGCCTACCGTGTCAACCCGATCACGATCCCGCCGGCAACGACGAACAGCGCGCCGAACACGAGGCGACGACCGACACCCTCGATCCGGCGCAGGAAGACGGCCGACAGCCCCACGCCCCAGAGCGATTCCGTCGCGACGAGCGGCGCCACGACGCTGAGGCGGCCGCGGAAGAACGCCTCGTAGAGCGAGACGTACGAGAGCCCGAAGAGAATGCCCGCCGGAACGAACGCGGCCCAGGAACGTGGCGCCAACCGGCGTCGGGAGGCGACCACGGCAACGAGGATCGTGACTGCGCCGGCGAGGAGGGTCGCGCTGATCGCAAGCTCCGGTGACACGCCTGCATCCACCGCGAGCCAGCGGGCGAACGTGTCGCGGGAGGCGAACACGCAGGCAGCCGCGAGGGCGAAGACGAGACCGATCGTCTTCACGTGACCCGGCCGTCCGCCTTCGCTCGCGAGCAGGACACCCCCGGTGACGATGAGCACCGCGCCGAGCAGGATCCCGGCCACGAGGGGCTCGCCGAGCAGGACGACGGCGAACGTGACGGCGAAGAGAGGAGCCATTCCCACGGTGGCCGAGGCACGGGACGGGCCGGCGTCCCTGATCGCCAGCGTGAAGAGGATCTGGGACACTCCCGGACCGAGGATGCCGGCGAGAGCGAACGGCCACACTGCCGCGATGTCCCAGTCCCCGGCAATCGCGGCCGCGACGAGTGCCACGCCCACCGCCGGCAGCACGGTGAAGAACGCGCCGACGAGGGGGTCGTCCCCGCGAGAAAGGGCAGGGCGAAGCGCGACCGTCATCCCACCGAACAGCGCAGCCGAGCAGAGTGACAGGAGGACGGCGTCCATCCGCGCAGGCTACTGCGGCGCCCCTCCGGCGACCGCAGGTACCCGGAGGGGGCGTCGCTGGCTACGCTGGTTCGCGGATGAGCACGCCCCCCGCGACCCTCGACACGCTGGGCCGACCGGTTCGCGACCTGCGGATCTCGGTCACGGACCGCTGCAATTTCCGCTGCGTCTACTGCATGCCGAAGGAGGTCTTCGGCCGCGGCTACCGATTCATGGACCGCAAGGAGCTGCTGTCGTTCGAGGAGATCGAGCGGCTGGCGCACGCGTTCGTCGCGCACGGCGTCGAGAAGATCCGGATCACCGGCGGCGAGCCCCTTCTCCGGCGCGACCTGGAGCTCCTGATCGAGCGCCTCACCGCGCTCGACGGCCTCGACGTCGCGCTGACGACGAACGGCGCCGTCCTGCCGCAGAAGGCGAAGGTGCTCGCCGCGGCCGGGCTCGACCGCGTCACCGTCAGCCTGGATTCGCTCGACGACGACACGTTTCGCGCGATGAACGACGTCGGCTTCCCGGTCTCACGCGTGCTCGACGGCATCGACGCCGCCGCCGCGGCCGGCCTGCGTGTGAAGGTCAATGCGGTTGTCAAGCGCGGCGTCAACGACGACCAGATGGTCGCGCTCGCTCGGCACTTCCGGGGCAGCGGCCACATCCTCCGCTTCATCGAGTACATGGACGTGGGTGCGACGAACGGCTGGCGCCTCGACGACGTCGTGCCCGCAGCCGAGATCGTCTCACGGATCTCGGCCGAGCTCCCGCTCGAGCCTGCCGAGGAGAACTACCGCGGCGAGGTGGCCCGCAGATGGCGATACGCCGACGGCAGCGGTGAGATCGGCGTCATCGCCTCGGTCACGCAGCCGTTCTGCGGCGACTGCACGCGCTCGCGCATCTCGGCCGAGGGTCGGCTCTACACGTGCCTGTTCGCGACGAAGGGACACGACCTCCGAGCGCTCGTCCGCGGCGGCGCCGACGACGCCGAGATCCACGACGCCATCGGGCGGATCTGGGGTCGCCGCACCGATCGTTACTCCGAGGAACGCTCGTTGCGGACGGCAGATCTCCCGAAGGTGGAGATGTCCTACATCGGAGGCTGACCGCCTCTTCGAAGGTGCGGGAAGACCGAACCACAGTCGGGGGCGCCCCCGATGCACGGCGGGGCGCGCGCGCGCACGCTGTGTCGATGCCCGCCCGAGCAACGATCGACGGCAACGAGGCTGCCGCCTGGGTCGCGTACCGCGCGAGCGAGGTGATCGCGATCTACCCGATCACGCCCGCTTCCCCGATGGGCGAGTTGTCGGACACCTGGTCTGCCGCGGGAATCCCGAACGTCTGGGAGGCGGTCCCGCACGTGATCGAGATGCAGAGCGAGGGTGGCGCCGCAGGCGCCGTCCACGGCGCGCTCCAGGCCGGGGCACTGTCGACGACGTTCACGTCGTCACAGGGCCTCCTCCTGATGCTGCCGAACATGTACAGGATCGCAGGGGAGCTGACCCCTGCCGTGATCCACGTGGCCGCCCGCGCGATCGCGACGCACGCGCTCTCCATCTTCGGCGACCACTCCGACGTGATGGCCGCCCGCTCGACGGGGTTCGCGCTCCTCGCCTCGTCGTCCCCGCAGGAGGCACAGGACATGGCGTTGATCGCTCACGCGGCGACGCTCGAGGGACGAGTCCCGTTCCTCCACTTCTTCGACGGCTTCCGGACATCCCACGAGCTCAACACCGTCGAGCGCCTGGACGAGGACGACGTCCGCGCCCTGCTCGACGAGCGACTCGTCGTGGCGCACCGCAGCCGATCGCTGTCCCCGGATCATCCGGTGCTCCGAGGCACGGCTCAGAACCCGGATGTCTTCTTCCAGGCCCGCGAGGCAGCGAACCCGTACTACGACGCCCTGCCGGGCATCGTGCAACGGCGCATGGACGAGCTGGCTGGACGCACGGGGCGCCGCTACCGCCTGTTCGACTACGCGGGTGCGCCGGATGCGGAGCGCGTCATCGTCCTGATGGGGTCCGGGAGCACTGCGGCGGCCGAAGCCGCCGAGAAACTCGTCGCCGAGGGGCAGAAGGTCGGGATCGTCACCGTGCGCCTGTACCGGCCGTTCGCGGCCGACGCGTTCGTCGCGGCCCTCCCCGCCACGACACAACGGATCGCCGTGCTCGATCGCTGCAAGGAGCCCGGCTCGCTCGGCGAGCCCCTCTTCCTCGACGTGGTCACTGCCCTCGCCGAGCGGGACGGTCCGATGCCGCTCGTCACGGGCGGACGCTACGGGCTCGGCTCGAAGGAGTTCAGCCCGGGGATGGTCAAGTCCGTCTTCGACCACCTGAGCGAGACCGAGCCAAGGCGCCGATTCACGGTCGGGATCGTCGATGACGTGACGCGCCTCTCGCTGCCGGCCGACGACTCCTTCACGACCGAGCCCGACGACGTCGTTCGCGCCGTCTTCTTCGGGCTCGGCGCCGACGGCACCGTCGGAGCGAACAAGAACTCGATCTCGATCATCGGAGCGGGGGCCGGCGGATACGCACAGGCGTACTTCGTCTACGACTCCAAGAAGTCCGGCTCGATGACGGTCTCGCACCTCCGTTTCGGGCCACGGCCGATCCGGTCGTCGTACCTCATCGATCGGGCGGACTTCGTCGCATGCCACCAGTTCGGGCTGCTCGAGAAGGTCGATGTCCTCGGTGTCGCGGCCGAGGGCGCAACGTTCCTGCTCAACGCGCCGTACGGCCCCCGGAGCGTCTGGGAGCATCTCCCGCCGGCCGTCCAGGAGCAGATCGTGACGAAGCGACTCCGGTTCTTCGTCGTCGACGCAACGAGGGTCGCTCAGGAGTCCGGGATGGGCCGCCGGGTCAATACGGTGCTGCAGACGTGCTTCTTCGCACTGGCGGACGTCCTCCCGCTCGACGACGCGATCGTCGCGATCAAGTCGGCGATCCGCCACACCTACGGTAAGCGCGGCCAGGCCGTGGTCGACCGCAACGAGGCAGCGGTGGACTCCGCTCTCGACGGGCTCGGCGAAGTGACGGTGCCGGCCACGTTCGCGCCCCCTGGGCCGACGGCTCCTCCGGTCGCGGCCGAGCTCGACCTCGCGGGGTACGCCACCTCGGCGATGCTGGCGGGACGCGGACACATGCTTCCCGTCAGCGCCCTCCCCGTCGACGGGACGTTCACGGTCGGCACCGCCCGTTACGAGAAGCGCTCGATCGCAGAGGAGATCCCGATCTGGGACGCGTCGATCTGCATCGACTGCGCCAAGTGCGCGATCGTCTGCCCTCACGCCGCGATCCGCATGAAGGTGTTCCCTCCGGAGCACCTCGCGGGGGCGCCCGAAGGATTTCCGGTGAAGGACTGGCGCGACCGGCACCTTCCGGGCATGTTGATGACGATCCAGGTCGCACCCGACGACTGCACGGGGTGCGGCATCTGTGTCGACACTTGCCCGGCACACGCGAAAGAGGCCGTGGGGCACCGCTCGATCAATCTCGAGCCGAAGCTCGACCATCTCGACATCGAGCGTGAGCGCTTCGACTTCTTCCTCTCGATCCCGGAGATCGACCGGACCCTCGTCGATCCGGCGACCATCAAGGGGTCGCAGGCGCTCGAACCGCTCTTCGAGTTCTCCGGGGCCTGCGAGGGCTGTGGCGAGACGCCGTATCTCAAGGTGCTCACCCAGCTCTTCGGGGACAGGATGCTGGTCGCGAACGCGACCGGGTGCTCGTCGATCTACGGCGGGAACCTCCCGACGACGCCCTGGAGCGCGAATCGGGACGGGCTCGGGCCTGCCTGGTCGAACTCGCTGTTCGAGGACAACGCCGAATTCGGCCTCGGGATGCGACTGGCACTCGACGCACAGGCGCACCAGGCTCGATCGCTCATCGCCGAGCTGGCCCCCGACCTTGCGGCGACCATCGCCGTCGCGGATCCGCACACCGAGACCGGCGTCGCCGAGCAGAGACACGTCGTCGAGGCGCTCCTCGATCGCCTCGGCTCGATCGACAGCCCGGAGGCGCGCCGGCTCGAGACGCTCGCGGCGTACCTCGTGCGCAAGAGCGTCTGGATCGTGGGAGGCGACGGCTGGGCCTACGACATCGGCTTCGGCGGCCTCGACCACGTCCTCGCCTCCGGCCGTGACGTCAACGTGCTCGTGCTCGACACCGAGGTGTACTCGAACACGGGAGGACAGGCCTCGAAGGCCACGCCCCGCGGAGCCGTCGCCAAGTTCGCCGCAGGTGGGAAACAGAGCGGCAAGAAGGACCTCGGCCTCCTCGCAACGGCATACGGGAACGTCTACGTTGCGCACGTCGCACTCGGTGCCGACAACGCACAGACCGTCAAGGCTCTCGCCGAGGCCGACGCCTGGCCGGGACCGTCGCTCGTGATCGCGTACAGCCACTGCATCGCACACGGGATCGACATGGAGAAAGGCATGCGACAGCAGAAGCTCGCGGTCGACACCGGCTACTGGCCACTCTGGCGCTACGACCCACGCCAGGCCGGGCCGGGCGAGCACCCGCTCCAGCTCGATTCCCGTCGGGCAAAGCTGCCCTTGACAGCGTTTACCGGCAACGAGGCCCGATTCTCGATGCTCCATCGCTCGCGACCCGAGGAGGCCGAACGGCTCGGGAACCTCGCGCAACACGACGTCGACGAACGCCGGCTCGTGTACGAACAGCTCGCGCAGATCGAGCACGAGCCCGACGAGCAGGCGACCGACGACCCCGCAACGAAGGAGAAGGGCGTATGACCCCCGACCTGCGCAGCACCTATCTCGGCCTCGAGCTCAGAAGCCCGCTCGTGGCGTCGGCATCCCCGCTGACCGGCAACATCGACACGTTGAGGAAGCTCGAAGAGGCAGGCGCCGCGGCCGTCGTGCTTCCGTCGCTCTTCGAGGAGCAGATCGAGCACGACCAGACGATGGTCGACCTCGTCCTCGAGCGCGGAGCCGAGAGCTTCGGGGAGGCGCTCACCTACTTCCCCGAGATGGACGACTACAACACCGGGCCGGACTCCTACGTCGAGCACGTCGCGCTCGCGAAGACCGCGCTCGCGATCCCGGTCATCGCGTCGATCAACGGCGTCACACCGGGCGGCTGGGTCCGGTACGCGGAGCTCCTGCAGCAGGCCGGAGCCGACGCGATCGAGCTCAACGTGTACGCGGTCGAGACCGATCCCTACGCGTCGGCCGCGAGCGTCGAGGACCGAACGCTCCGGCTCGTGAGCAGTGTCCGCAGCGCGCTCACGGTCCCGCTCGCCGTCAAGGTCGGGCCGTACTACACCGCGTTCGCAAACACCGCGTCGCGCCTCGCGGATGCGGGCGCCGCAGGGCTCGTACTCTTCAACCGCTTTCTCCAGCCCGATATCGACCTCGAGACGATGACGGTGAAGCCCGAGTTGCACCTCTCGAGCAACGAAGAGATGCAACTGCCGTTGCGGTGGATCGCGATTCTCCGGGGCCGAGTCGCCGCCAGTCTCGCGGCGACGAGCGGCGTCCAGTCCGGTGAGGATGTCGTGAAGCTGCTGCTCGCGGGTGCGGACGCCGTGATGCTCGCCTCGGCGCTGCTGCGGCGGGGTCCTGACCTGCTGGAAGAGCTGACCGACGCGCTGTCGACGTGGATGACGGAGAACGACTACAACTCGGTCGAGCAGCTCAAGGGCAGCATGAGCCAGGAGACATGCGGTGACCCGCGCGCGTTCGAGCGCTCCCAGTACGTCCGAGCGCTCGTCGACTATCAATCGCAGAACCGCACACCGAGGTAATCGTCCCGGGGCGTTAGAATGGGTGTGATGACCAGTTACACCCAGACGGTCAGCCGGCGGTTGCCGCGCGGCTGGTTGCATCTCCTGGCACAGTTCGCGTTCTGGCTCGGGTTCTACGTCGTCTACCAGATCGCTCGTGGATTCGCGGATCGCGATGTCGGTGCGGCGTTCTGGAACGGCATTCACGTGATCCATCTCGAGGACTGGTCCGGCACGCTGTTCGAGCCGACCTTGCAGGAGCTCGTCGACTCGTCGTCGCTCTTGATCACCGCGACGACCTACACCTACTGGCTTTCCCAGTTCGCCGTCGTCGGCCTGACGCTCCTCTGGGTCTACTTCAAGCATCACGAGCGGTTCGCCGGGTTCCGGAACTGGCTCATCGGGGCAAATCTGGTTGGCCTCGTCTGCTACGTGCTCGTCCCGACCGCCCCGCCGCGCCTGTTCCCCGAGTGGGGGTTCGTCGACACGCTGGCGCAGCACTCCAGCCTCAACCACGAGTCCGGCCTGGTCGCGCTCACCGCGAACCCCTATGCCGCGATGCCGAGCCTCCACTCGATGGACGCCTTCATCGTCGGGGTGGTCATGTTCGGCGTCTGCCGACATCTCATCGTGCGGATTCTCTGGCTGCTCTGGCCTGTGTGGGTCTGGTTCTCCGTCATGGCGACGGGGAACCACTACTGGCTCGACGTCTTCGCCGGCGTTGCCCTCGCTGTCGCGGCGGGCCTCGTCTTGTTCCGGCGCATGGTCTTCTCGCGCTGGAAGCCGGCGACCGCTCCGTGAGCGACGGCGGTAGCGACGGGCCACGCGTCAGCGAGCTCGATCGGGTCAAGCAGGAGTACACCCAGGCGGCCCGCCAGATCCTGCAGCGCTCCATGCAGGGTGTGGCGAAGACGAAGCTGACACCCGACATGCTGACGATGGTCGGCGTCACGCTCTGTCTCGCCGGTGCCGTCCTCGTCGGGTTCGAGGAGCGCAACCCGAAGCTCTACTTCTGGGTCGGCGGGATCCTGTTCATCGTCGGTTCGGTCGCCGACATCCTGGACGGTGCTCTCGCCCGGGCAGCGAGCAAGGGCACCGTCTTCGGCGCCTTCCTCGACTCGACGTTCGACCGGCTCGGTGAAGCAGCGATGCTCGCGGCAATCGGGCTCGTGTTCGCGCGCGAGGGGAACGACATCGCCCTCGTCGCTGCCTTCGCCGCGGTAATCGGCTCGTTCCTGGTCTCCTACACGCGAGCCAAGGCAGAAGCGCTGGGCCTCCGCGGCGACGTCGGCTTCGGATCGCGCGTGGAGCGCGTCGTCCTGATCTCGATCGGCCTCGGCCTGGCCCCGTGGGGCTGGCTGCAGTGGCCGATCTACGTCCTCGCAGCGATGGCCTGGGTCACGGTGATCCAGCGCATCCTTTTCGTGCGGCGCCAGCTGCGCGAGCTCGCCGCGTCGTAACGCAGGCCCCTTCAGGATTGCGCGAGGCGTGCACCCAAGCACGGCGTACGGAGCGTCGCGACATGCTCGACCATTCGCGACCGCAAGCGCTATACTGATAGCAGTTTGTCTGCTAGCACTTCATCCCGAAAGGGCGTCCTCGTCCGAACCCCGTCACCTCTGAAGGCGGCGCTCGTGCGGGAGACCGCACGCCGTGGCGCCAGCCTGAACGACGTCGCCGTCGGCATACTCGCCGACACGTTCGGCGTCGACTACACACCGACGAAGCGCAGGAGCCCGTTGCCGGGCTCGAGCCCCGTCGTGCTGCTCCGCATGCCCGAAGAGCTGAAAGAGACTATCCAGGCGGAGGCATTCCGGATCGGCTCGAACACGAACGACGTCATCCTCGCTGCGCTCTCCGACGAGCTCGGCGTCCCCTTCCAATCGAACAGCAGCAGGTCCGTCCCATTCGGGGGCGGCCGCGGAAAGGACACACCCATGGCCGCTACCAACGGCTCTGCAAACGGTAAGGCCCGCTCCAAGGACAAGGTGCGCGTCGCCATCGTCGGCGTCGGCAACTGCGCCAACTCGCTCCTCCAGGGTGTCGAGTACTACAAGGACGCCGACCGCGACGCGTTCGTCCCGGGGCTCATGCACGTCGACCTCGGCGGGTACCACATCTCGGACATCGAGTTCACGGCCGCGTTCGACGTCGTCAAGGGGAAGGTCGGCGAGGATCTCGCCGACGCGATCTGGGCGCACCCGAACGACACGATCAAGTTCTCGGACGTGCCGAAGACGGGCATCACCGTGTCGCGTGGCATGACGCACGACGGCATCGGCAAGTACCTCTCGGAGGTCGTCGAGAAGGCGCCCGGCGAGACTGCCGACATCGTCAATATCCTCAAGGAGACCGGGACTGACGTCGTCGTCAACTACCTTCCGGTCGGCTCCGAAGCGGCGGCGAAGTGGTATGCCGAGCAGATCCTCGAGGCGGGCGTCGCGATGGTCAACTGCATGCCGGTGTTCATCGCCCGTGAGCCCTACTGGCAGAAGCGCTTCTCGCAGGCCGGCGTCCCGATCATCGGCGACGACATCAAGTCGCAGGTCGGCGCCACGATCTCGCACCGTGTCCTCACGAGCCTCTTCCGGGAGCGCGGCGTGCATCTCGATCGGACCATGCAGCTGAACGTCGGCGGTAACTCCGACTTCCGCAACATGCTGGAGCGCGAGCGCCTCGAGTCGAAGAAGATCTCGAAGACGAACGCCGTCACGTCGATGCTCGACTACGACCTCGGCGAGGGCAACGTCCACGTCGGCCCGTCGGACTACGTGCCGTGGCTGACCGATCGCAAGTGGGCGTACATCCGCATGGAGGGAACCGCCTTCGGCGACGTGCCGCTGAACCTGGAGCTCAAGCTCGAGGTCTGGGACTCGCCCAACTCGGCCGGCATCGTGATCGACGCCGTCCGGATGGCGAAGCTCGCGCTCAACAACGGCATCTCGGGGGCCCTCGAGGCTCCGTCGAGCTACCTGATGAAGTCGCCGCCCGTCCAGATCGTGGACGACGAGGCGCACGAGAACACGGAGAGGTTCATCAAGCAGTACGGCCTCAAGGCCGAGAAGAAGGCCAAGGCGTCGGCGAAGGCGTGACCCTGTGACGCGGGAGCGGGCGGCCACCGTTCGTGGCTGCTCGCTCCGCCGTCGCGCCTACGAGGCGCGCGGCGCGGTGTCGTCCGCTTCGAAGCCGACTTCGCGGTGAGTCGTGTCGCAGAAGGGCTTGTTCTTCGAGTGCCCGCAGCGACAGAGCACGATCGAACTCCCCTGCGGTATCTCGAACGGTACGCCCTCGCTATCGATGATCGTGATCGGGCCCGTTACCTTCAACGGCCCGTTCGGTCGCACCTGGATCGTGACGTCGGTCATGGGTCGACTCTACCTGCAGGCGACCGAGGCTAGAATCCGCCGGCCATGGCCCTTCGTATATGTCTCGTGACACCGTTCTCGTGGTCGCAGCCGCACGACGTGAACGAGCACGTCAGCGGTGTGGCTGCGGCGCTGCGCCGCCGAGGCCACACGGTCACGATCGTTGCGCCGTCGACGCGCGCCGCCGATCTGCTCGATGGTCGGCGTGCGCTCCAGCGCGGTGTCGTCGGCGACGTCCTCGCGATCGGTGCCGCCGTGCCGACCTCGTTGAGCGAGCGGATGGCGCTTCCCGTGGGGCTGCGGGCGAATCTCGCGACGGCCCTCTCGATCGGGGCGTTCGACGTCGTGCACGGGTTCGAGCCCGGCACGTCGAGCCTCTCGTCGGCAGCGCTCCTCGAAGCCCACACGACGACGGCTGCGACGTTCTTCTCGCGGGAGCGCATCGCCGGCGCGCCGCGCAAGAACAAGCGCGCGAAGCTCCTCGCGCGGGTCGACGTGCTGCTCGGCACGTCCGACGACGCGATCGCGCGCGCGAGCGAGCGCTTCCCGGGCGACTACGAGAAGGTCTCGATCGGCGTCGACTCCTCGTTCTTCGCGCCCGCCTCCAAGCGAAAGGTCGTCGTCGTCGAGCTCGCACCCGGCCAGAGCGCGATTGCACGCGCGGTGCTGCGGCTGCTCCCCGCGCTTCCCGGCTGGGAGGTCGTCCTCGCACGGACGGCGCCACTCACGCGAAGGCCGGCGATACCCGTCAAGCTGCGTGACCGCGCCCGCGTGCGCTCTCTCGTGAAGCTGGACGCGCGACGTGCTGCGCTTGCCGAGGCCGCCGTCTTCGTCCCCGTTCCGGGAGGCAGCCGTCGCCTCCTGCTCGAAGCGCAGTCGAGCGGGTGTGCGATCGCCGATCCCGCCGGCCTCGCCGAGCAGCCCGAACTGGCGTCGGCGGCGGTGGCGCGGCTCGCCGAGGACTCCGCCCTCCGCGCTCGCGAGGGCGAAAGCGCGCGGGCGTGTGCTCTCGCGTCGGACTTCGACGAGCTCGCCAAGCACCTCGAGACGGTCTACCTGAAGGCGACCGGTCGCCGGCGCTCGTCCGCGCCGGGTCAGGCAACCGATGTGGATCTCCTCGGGAACCGTGAGTGGATCACCGTCGACCTCCATATGCACACGAGCTGGTCGCACGACTGCTCGATCGATCCGCGGATGCTCGTCGCTCACGCCGAGGCCGATGGCCTCGGGGCGATCGCCGTCACCGACCACAACGTCTTCGGCGGTGCGCTCGAGGTGGTCGAGATCGCGCGACGGCACAAGCTGATCGTGATCCCGGGCGAGGAAGTCAAGACCGACAACGAGGGTGAGGTCATCGGCCTCTTCCTCAAGGAGGAGATCCCGCGTGGCATGACCTTCGCCGAGACGATCGCGGCGATCCGCGAGCAGGACGGCATCGTCTACGTTCCCCACCCGTTCGACAGGATGCACGCGATTCCCTCGGCCGCGACGCTGCAGCGCCACATCGCCGACATCGACGTCCTCGAGGTCTACAACGCGCGCCTCCTCTTCGAGGCCTACAACGACGAGGCTCTCCGCTTCCAGCGCAAGTACGGCCTCCTCGCCGGCGCCGGGTCGGACGCCCACGTCCTCCAGGGCGTCGGCACGGGAGCGCTCCGCATGCGCCGATTCGACGGGCCGGAGGAGTTCCTCCTCTCCCTCCGCAGCGCCGAAGTCCTTCGCCGGCCAAAGTCGCTCGCCTACCTGCAGTCGCTGAAATGGGCCGCCCAGGTCAAGGAGAAGGTCCGCTAGAGCAGAAGGTGATCGGTACTCCTGTGCCCAGCGCCCCGCCCACCGACGAGATCTACGAACGCTATCTCCGCAAGGCGATCAGCGAGATCAACGAGCTGCAGCAGGAGCTCCTCGCGATCGCCGACGAGACTCACGTTCCGGTGCTCGGATCCGGGCACCCGCTCGCCGACATCTTCCTCCTCAAGCACTCTCCGCAGCCCGCCGAGATCGCCGAGGGCGTCGCCTTCTTCGGCCGCACGGGCAACGCGCTCCTCAAGTCCCTGCAGCGGCTCGACGTCGACCCGCTCGCGATCTACGGGACGAACTGCCTCAAGTTCGGCACCGAGGACGCCGTACAGGCGGTCCCATGGCTGACGCGCGAGCTCCACATCGTCCAGCCAAGGCTCGTGATCGTGATGGGTGAGGAGTCGGCCCGTTTCCTGGACAGCCTCGACTTCCCGCTCGCCGACCCGCTCGGCGGGAGCGAATCGGGGTCCTTGCTCCGCTTCACGCCGACGATCGAGGCGATCGTCACCCCGGACATCGACGGGGCACTCGACGACCGGGACGCCAAGACCGCGTTCTGGAATGCGTTCAAGGCGCTCGGCCCGTGGTGGGCGGAGCTGCCGCCGTACTGACCACGCGGCGGGCGGGGGCGCTCGCCGTCGTCGTCGCCGTTCTCGTCGCCTGGGATGCCGGGGCCGGCGTGCTGCCCGATCTCGGGAACCAGACGGACGTCCTCGTGATAGCACTCCTCGTGCTCCCCGTCACCTTCGCCGTCCCGTGGCTCGCCCTCCCGGCGGCAGCGTCGCGATGGCTCCCCCACGCCGCAGCCGCTCTCGTCGCTCTCTCGCTCCTGCTCCACCTCGCCGGTCTCGGCGCGCTCTTCAACGTCACGAAGCTGCTCGCGCTGACGGCGGTCGGCTTCTGGTTCATGACCGTCTTCGAGGCGCTCTCATGGGTCGTCCTCATCTCCCTGATCATCCCGTGGGTCGACGTCGTCTCGGTCTGGCGCGGGCCGACCGACTACATCGTCTCCGAGCAGCCGAGCCTGTTCGACCGGGTCTCGATCGCCTTCCGTCTCCCGGGCGAGGAGGGATCCGCCAACATCGGCCCTCCGGACATCCTCTTCTTCGCCCTCTTCCTCGCTGCAGCCGACCGGTTCGCCCTCAGGGTGCGATCGACATGGATCTCGATGGTCGGCCTGCTCGCGCTGACGCTGATCGCAACCGACGCGTTCGACCTCACCGGCCTGCCGGCGCTGCCCGCAATCTGCCTCGGCTTCCTGATCCCGAACGCGGACCGCCTCTGGCGCGCGTGGCGCGAGCGGGGGCTCGAGCTGTCGTAGGGGCGAGACCGGTCTCGCCCCGGCGTCACGCGGCGGCGCGACGCTCGAGCAGGTTCACCGTCTCGATGTGCGGTGTATGCGGGAACATGTCGACCGGGCGACAGCGAACGAGCTCGTAGCCGAAGTCCTCGCGCAGCGTCTTCAGGTCGGAGGCAAGCGTGGTCGGATTACACGACACGTAGACGATCCGCGGCGCCTCGAGACGGCCGAGTCGCCGCAGCGCCTTGCCCGCGAGGCCGGCACGCGGCGGGTCGACGACGACGAGGTCGGGAGCTCCGGCCCGCTCCTGCAGCTCCTCGAGCGCAAGCGAGACGTTGCCGGCGAAGAACGCGGCGTTCGTGATCCCGTTCAGCTCCGCGTTCTCGATTGCGCACGCAACCGACTCCTCGGAGATCTCGACGCCCCACACGGTCAGCGCGTCCGGGGCGAACGTGAGCCCGATCGTGCCGGTGCCGCAGTAGAGGTCGTACACCGTCTCCGTTCCCATCAGGCCCGCGAACTCGCGCGCGATCGAGTACAGGGTCTCCGCCATCTCGGTGTTCGTCTGCAGGAAGGCATTCGGACGGACGCGGAACCGGAGGCCGAGAATCTCCTCCTCGATCGCGTCCTCGCCCCACAGCAGCACCGTCGGCAGGTTCGTGACCTCGGCGGGTGTGTCGTTGATCGCCCAGTGGATCGAGCGCACCTCGGGGAAGCGGCGCAGTACCTCGACGAGGTATCCCTCCTCGAACTTCTTCCCCTTCGCCGTGACGAGCTCGACGAGCACCTGACCGGTGTTCCGCCCCTCGCGGACGACGAGGTGGCGAAGGTAGCCCTTCTGGTCCGCCTGATCGTAGGCGGCGAGCTTCTCCTCACGCGCCCAGCCCTGAACTGCGTCGCGGATTGCGTTGCCAAGGTCGCTCGTCAGAAGACACACCTCGAGCGGCAACACCTCGTCCCAGCGCCCTGCACGGTGGAAGCCGAGCGCCGGGCCATCGGGCGTCTGGGTGAACGAGTACTCGAGCTTGTTGCGGTAGTGGTATTGCGAGGCGGCGGGCACGATCGGGTCGATAGGCGGCTCGGCGATCCCGCCCAGCCGCACGAGTGCGTCGCGCACCTGCGCTGCCTTCGATTCGAGCTGACGCTCGTACGCGTAGTCCTGGAAGCGGCAACCGCCGCACGCCCCGAAGTGCGGGCACGGCGCCACGACGCGGTCCGGCCCCGGCGTCAGGACCTCGAGCATCGTCGCCTCGGCGAAGCCGCGCTTGACCTTCGTGACCCGAGCCCGCACCGTGTCGCCGGGCAGGCCGCGCCGAACGAAGACGACGAATCCGTTCAGGCGCGCGACACCGTTGCCGCCGAAGGCGAGCGAGTCGACGTGGAGCTCGAGCTCCTCACCGTTCGAGACAGGGGCTGCCATGAGGAGCCAGCGTAGCGGCGCACGTGGAATGTTCCGTAGCCCGGTGGGTAGGAACACCGGATGCGCCCTCGCGCTGCGCGGACAAGACTCACGAGATGGACGCGATCGTGGCCGAGCGGCTGACGAAGCAGTACGGCGCGGACCGCGGCGTGATCGACCTGTCGTTCGTCGTCCCGCAGGGAGAGGTCTTCGGCTACCTCGGGCCGAACGGGGCGGGAAAGACGACGACGATCAGGCTTCTCCTCGACCTCGCCCGCCCGACCTCGGGCCGGGTCCGGGTCCTCGGTCTCGATCCCCGCCGCGACGGCGTCGAGTTGCGCCGTCGGCTCGGCGTCGTCCCGGGAGACCTGCGGCTCTACGAACGGCTCTCCGGTCGTGAGATCCTCCGCTACTTCGCTGGTCTCCGCGGACGCCGCCTCGGGCCGGAGATCGATGCCCTCGCCGGCACGTTGAACGCGGACCTGGAACGGCCGGTGCGCTCGTTGTCGAAGGGAAACCGACAGAAGATCGGCCTGATCCAGGCCCTCGCTCACCACCCCGAATTGCTGGTTCTCGACGAGCCGACGTCCGGGCTCGATCCGCTCGTGCAGGAGCAGGTGCTCGACCTCCTGCGCGAGGCCGCGGCCGACGGCGGCACCGTCTTCCTGTCCTCGCACGCGCTCTCGGAGGTGCAACGTGTCGCCGACCGGGTCGCCCTCGTTCGCGACGGCCGGCTCGAGCTCGTGGAAGGGGTCGAGTCACTCCGCACCCGCGCCCTCGGGCGTGTCGTCGTCTCGTTCACGACGATGCCTCCGCCCGGGGCGTTCGACGGCCTACCCGGGGTGCGCGAGACCGCTCGCCACGGAAACGTCGTGACGATCGCACTCGACGGCCCCGCCGACCCGCTCGTCAAGGCGCTGGCGCGCTTCGAAGTGCTCGGCCTCGAGAGCCACGAGGCGGACCTCGAGGACGTGTTTCTCGCCCTCTATCGGGAGCCGCGGCATGCTCCGTAGCGTCTTCGGTCAGAGCCTGCGCGAGCTTCGGCGTCCGATGCTCTGGTGGTCCGTCGGCCTGGTCGGCCTCGTGGCGCTGATGACGGCCGTCTATCCGAGCGTCCGGGACAATCCGGCGCTGAACAACCTCGTCCAGGACTACCCGGAGGCACTGAAGGCGTTCATCGCCTTCGGGGGATCCGTCGACTACGTCTCCGGTGCCGGCTACCTCGGCAGCGAGCTCTTCTCGTTCATGGTTCCCCTCCTGTTCGTGATCGCGGCCGTCTCGAGCGGAGCCGGCGCGATCGCGGGGGAAGAGGAGCGGGGGACGCTCGAGCTCTTGCTCTCGCAGCCGCTGACGCGCCAGAGGTTCGCCGTGGCAAAGCTCCTGTCGGCGACGACGGAGGTCGCAGTCCTCGCGACCGTGCTCTGGCTCGCACTCGCGGCCGGGGTGAGGATCGTCGGGCTGGACATCTCGAGTTGGAATGTCCTCGCTGCCTCGATGACGGCGGGCGCCCTGGCGTTGACGTTCGGGTCGATCGCGTTCGTCATCGGTGCGGCCACCGGGCGGAAGGCCGTCGCCGTCGGGCTCGCGGCGGCAGCGGCGGTCGCCGCGTATCTCGTCAACGCGCTCGCGTCACTCGTCAGCGCCCTCGAGCCCCTGCAGAAGGCCTCGCCGTTCTACCACTACGCGGCGAGCGATCCACTGCGCCAGGGGTTTGCGGCGTCCCATCTTCTCTTTCTGCTGGCGATCGCCGTGATCGCTGCGTTTGCCGGCGTCCTGGCATTCGACCGTCGCGACGTTCATTCGGCGTGACGGACGTCAGGCGAGCACGGTGACGAGGACCGATCTCTGACGGGGCCCGTCGAACTCGCAGAAGAAGATGCCCTGCCACTGCCCGAGGGCGAGCGAACCGTCGTCCCGCAAGGGAATCACGACGCTCGGCCCCATGAATGCGGCCCGGATGTGCGTTGGAGCGTTTTCCTCGCCCTCCTCGACGTGCTGCCACGGCCAGTCGGACGGGACGATCCGCACGAGCGCCGCCTCGAAGTCCCGCGCGACGGCGGGGTCGGCATGCTCGTTGATCGTCACGCCTGCCGTTGTATGCGGGACGTACACGAGCGCGGCGGAGCCGCGCGGTTGTCCGGCGAGCGCGTCTCGCACACGCTGCGTGATATCGACGAGCTGGCTCTGCCGCTCGGTCTCGACCCTGAGCTCGACCACGCGGAGGCTAGAGCGCCCCGCCGGCAGCGGGGGGCGCCCCTGCCTCGAGGGGATGTGCTCCACCCGACTCGCGCGCCAGGTAGTCCTCGACCAGCATCACGTTGTCGCGGAGCCGCTCGACGACCTGGAGCAGCGCCGACATGGACGAGACCTCCTCGCGCTGCTCCTGCAGGAACCAGTGCATGAACTGCTCGGCGACGAGGTCTCCCTCCTCCCTGGCCGTCACGGCCAGTGCGGAGATCTGCGCGGTGACACGCTTCTCCTGGTCGAGAGCGAGTGCGACCGGGGCAACGTCGTCAGAGAAGGCCGTCTGAGGCGCCGCAACGGCCGGAACGACGACCTCGTCGTCCGAGTCGAGGAGGTACTGAACCATCATCATCGCGTGGTTGCGCTCTTCGATCGACTGGCGGTAGAAGTGCGCCGCAAGCTGCGGCAGCGTCCGCGCGTCGTAGTGCACTGCAATCGCGATGTACTGCTGCGAGGCGGCGAACTCGTACGCGATCTGCTCGTTGAGTTGCTCGTGAAAGGTTGGCATGTGAGGCAATCTAGCGACGCGGGCTAGCATCCACGCATGGCAGGCATCCCTGACAGCCTCAAGGGCCGGAATTACACGCGCGTCTCCGACTGGTCACGCGACGAGCTCCAGCTCGCGCTCGACCTCGCGGACGAGCTGAAGCACGAGCGACTGATCCGCAAGGAGCTCCGGGTGCTCCCCGGCAGGACGATCGGGATGATCTTCCACAAGCCGTCGACTCGCACGCGCGTCGGGTTCGAGGTCGGCATCGCGGAGCTCGGCGGGATGGCGCTCTACCTTCCCGCGGGCGACCTGCAGCTCGCTCGAGGCGAGAGCTATCGCGACACGGCGCTCGTTCTCTCGCGCTTCGTCAGCGGGCTGCTGATCCGCACGTTCGAGCAGGAGGAGGTCGACATCTTCGCCGAGCACTCGTCGATACCGGTGATCAACGGCCTCACCGACCTCGCGCACCCTCTGCAGGCCCTCGCAGACGCGATGACGATTCGCGAGCGGCTCGGTGGGCTCGAGGGCGTTCGCCTCACCTACCTCGGGGACGGCAACAACGTGTGCCATTCACTGATGCGCCTCGCCGCGCGGTTCGGGATGCACTTCACCGCCGCCTGCCCCGCCGGGTACGAGCCGTCGGCGTCTGTCGTCGCGGCGGCGGAGGCGGACGCGATCGCGAGCGGAGGGACGGTGAGGACGACCACCGATCCGCTCGACGGCTCGGACGCCGCCGACGTCCTCTACACCGACGTCTGGACGAGCATGGGCCAGGAGGCGGAGCGCGAGCAGCGCCTCCTCGACCTCGAGCGGTTCCGGCTCGACGGAGAGCTTCTCTCGGTCGCAAGCCGCGAAGTCGTGGCGATGCACTGCCTTCCCGCCCACGTCGGCGAGGAGATCACGGAGGACGTGCTCTACGGCCCTCGGTCGCTCGTGTGGGATCAGGCCGAGAATCGCCTTCATACGCAGAAGGCGATCATGGCGCTCGTGATCCGCTAGCAGCGAGCGATCGTGAGCTTCGACGATCACGTCCGCGCGGCACTCGACTCACTACCCGGCGACCTCGCCGCGGCGCTCGAGAACATCCTCGTCGTCGTCCAGGATGAGCATCCCGACGACCCCGACCTCTTCGGGCTCTACGAGGGGATTCCACTCCCCGAGAGGGGCGACATGGCCGGCACGCTCCCCGACCAGATCACGATCTTCCGCGTGCCGCTCGAGGACGAATTCGACGATCCTGCGGAGCTCGAGCGGGAGATCAGAATCACCGTCCTGCACGAGCTCGGGCACTACTTCGGGCTCGACGAAGAGCGGCTCGCCGATCTCGGCTACGACTGACCACCTTTCCTGCATTCCCGCGTGACGGTCCGGCGACGTTGCGTTTCTGTTGCGTTGCGAGACGGCACGGAATGTCGAGGTTAGGTCCAGCGTTGGAGGGAGCATGAACACCATCGCGACCATTCACGCAGAGATCGACGAGGTCAGCGAGCGTCGGGCAGAGCTCTGGCACCGGCTTTCGGAGGGCCGCAATCCCGACATCGTCGAGGAGATCAAAGCTCTCGACGAGAAGCTCGCTTCCCTCTGGAACGAGCACCGCGCGCTTCGAGCCCGCATCCGGTTCGGCGAGCCCGAACAGATCGTGCGGCGAGCCCGAGCGGAAGAGCGGCTGGAGCGCGCAGCCTGACACCTTTCGGCGGGGGTGCGGCAGGGTTGTGCCCGCCCCCGCCGTACAATCCGGGCAATGCCGTTCAAGCGCCGCGAAGAACCGACCTCGATCGACGAAGAGCGCGACGCGCTTCGGGCACAGCATGCCGCTCTCGATGAGCTGAAGCGCCAGCTCAACGAGCGTATCGACGCCGTCCGCGAGCGCGAGCTGGAGCTCCACCACGCATTGGTGGAGGCCGGCCGCTCCGGCGACGAACCGCGCGCGGCCGCGGTTGTCCGTCCACGAGCCGCGACGGCCGCGCCGGATGCAGATGCGGACACGGGTGAGAACGCCCTCGAGGCCGCGCGGCGCGAGAAGGAGCTCGCCGACCGAGAACGGGTACTGACCGCACGTGAGGCGCACCTCGACGCCCGCGCGCGGGAGCTCGAGGCAGCCGCAGAGCAATCGGACGCCGGCTTATCGGCCGAGCCCGACGCCGACCGGCTCGCTCAGATCGAGGCCCGACTGAAAGAGCTCCGAGACGCCGAGAAGCTCTTTCTGCGCACGCGCGACGAGCTGGCCGGGCGAAGCGAGGCGGTTTCTGCCCGAGAGCGCCTCGTCAGTCAGAAGGAACGTGAGCTCGACGAGCTGGAGGACTCCGTCGACGGTCGCCTGCCGGCACCGGCGATCTCCGAGATGGAGGAGCGACTCCGCAAGCTCGAGCAGCAGCAACAGGATCCCGGCAGTCAGACGCTCGGGTTCTCGGGCGGCCTGCGGCGGCTCGAGCAGGGCACCCGGCAAAGACGACCGGGCTGACGGGCGCCGGGCGCAGTCGGCGGCCCCGGCCGCCGAGGCGTACCGGGGCCGCGTCATCTGCTGCCTGCTCCTAGTTGGCGCTCGCCTCGAGGTCCGCCGGAGCCGACCCGAGCGGAATCCGTCGCGGCTTCTGCTCGGCGGGCTTCGGGACGTGGATCTCGACCACGCCCTCACGGTAGACGGCCGTGATCATCGACTCGTCGGCTCCCTGCGGCAGCCCGACCGCTCGACTGAACGCGCCGAATCGGCGCTCGAAGCGATAGAAGCGGTCGTCGGCACGCTCGTCGGTCCGGGTTCGCGCACCCGATATCGTCAGTGTCTCGTCCGAGACCTCGATCTGGATCGCATCCTCGGGAACGCCGGGCAGGTCGAAGGCGTAGACGAGCTCGGCGTCCGTCTCCCAGACGTCGAGTGCCGGCGCCCATGTCGACTGGCCCGCACGGCCCTGTCCTTCAACGATGCCGTTCATCAGCCTGCCCATCTCGCTCTGCAGAGAGGCAAGCTCCCGGAACGGCTCCCAACGAACAACGGTTGCCATGGTTCTACCTCCTTGGTGGGTTGATGACATGTAGATCGATTATAGCAATCTGAGTCGTTACATAGCAAATAAATCTATAACACTAAGACTGAGATTTAGGGGGCTGCGAATCGGTACCCTGTGCACGCTCGGGGCGTTAGCTCAGCTGGGAGAGCGCCGCCTTTGCAAGGCGGAGGTCGCCGGTTCGATCCCGGCACGCTCCATTCGATCGTTCGCTCGGTGCGGCCGGTGGCCCCTCCCGAGCGGCTACCCTCGACCAGATATGTCCGCTCCCGCACCCAAGGCTCCGGCCGACGGCTTCATCTCGACGCTCCCCGAGACGCATTTCGACGCGATCCTCGTCGTCTCGTTTGGCGGGCCGGAGGGCATGGACGACGTGATCCCGTTCCTCGAGAACGTGACCCGCGGCCGCAACGTGCCACGCGAGCGCCTCGCGGAGGTCGCGCATCACTACGAGCTGTTCGGCGGTGTCAGCCCCATCAACGCCCAGAACCGGGCGCTGATCGCGGCGCTCCGGACCGATCTCGACGCCCACGGGATCGGGCTCCCGATCTACTTCGGCAATCGCAACTGGGACCCGTTCCTCACCGACACGCTGCGGGAGATGGCAGACGCCGGGATCGAGCGCGCGCTCGCGTTCTTCACGTCGGCCTACTCGTCGTACTCGGGCTGCCGTCAGTACCGCGAGGACATCTTCAACGCGCAGCAGGCGGTCGGCCCGAGGGCGCCCGAGGTCCTGCGCACGCGTGCGTTCTACAACCACCCGGGCTGGATCGAGGCAAACGCCGATCACGTCCGCACCGCACTCGCCTCCTTCCCGGACGATCGGAGTGTCCATCTGGCCTTCACCGCTCACTCGATCCCTACGACGATGGCGCGGGCCTGCCGCTACGAGGATCAGCTCCGCGAATCCGCCCGGCTCGTCGCCGATCGACTCGGCGTCAAGGACAGCTCGGTCGTGTATCAGAGTCGAAGTGGCCCTCCTCATGTCCCATGGCTCGAGCCGGACATCCTCGACCACCTGGATTCGCTCGCGCAGCAAGGCGTGCGCGACGTCGTCGTCTCACCGATCGGGTTCGTCTCGGATCACCTCGAGGTCCTCTACGACCTCGATGTCGAGGCGCAGGATCGCGCGCGCGAGCTCGGGCTCGACCTCGTCCGGGCGTCGAGCGCCTCGACGCATCCCGCGTTCGTGGGGATGATCCGATCGCTGATCGAGGAACGGCTCACCGCCGGGACGAGCCGGCCCGCCGTCGGGCGCTACGGGGCGAGCCACGACGTGTGCCCGCCGGACTGCTGCCTTCCCGGCACTGGGCGCCCGAGCCCGTGGGAGGATCTGGCCCCTACGCCGTCTCTTCCCGCGGCCGAACGCTGAAGGCGAGGCGCCAGTCCTCGTCGCCCTCGCCGTTGATCGAGAGGCGCCACTCGTACCGCCCGCCCGGCTCGAGCGGCAGCGGCCCGGAGTTGACCGCGAGCGGCAGCTCGAGTGGGGTGCCCGGCTTGATGCCCGCAGGACGTCCGACCTCGAACTCGACGTCGTCGAGAAACACGATCGGCTTCTCCTCGCCGACCTCCCCGTCCTGCGCCGGCATCATCACTGGCGCTTCCGTCCGCATCGATGAGCTCGAGGCGAAGCGTGTGGCGGCGGTTCGCGAGATCCCAGGGAACGAGTACGAGGATCGCGATCCCGAACGGCGCCGGGTCCGGCCCGGTGAGAGACCACCCGCCGCCGATCACCGTGAGCTTGCCGTCGGAGACCTGGACGTAGTCGGCGAGGAGCATCGTCACCTTCATGCCGTGCACTCTTGCAGAGCGACGGAGCGACGCGTCGGGGAAGCAGCCACGAGCGCTCAGCGGTGTTCGGCGACGAGTCTCTCGAAGGAGCCCCTGTCCGCGGAGGAAACCGGAAACAACGGGGAGAACACGACCGCCATGGCCCCTCCGGCGCGCGCTGCTGCGGATACGACGGCGGCCGCGAGATCATCCACCTCACAGAGATCCGTGCCTCGTCCGGCGAGCAGCTCCCTAAGGCGGGCACCTCCCTCCCCGAACAGGATCACCGATCGCGCCGCGCGGGCGACGTCGTCGCACGCGCGTTCGAGCAGCACGGACTCCTCGGGCGTTGCATGGACACGACCACCACCGGCGTCGTCGAGCCCTCCGGCGATCAGCACGATCGAGCGATCCGGATAGCGGGCGAGAAGCGCGGCGGCCTTCGCGGGGGTTGCCGCCATGCCGTCGTCGACACACGTGACACCCGCAAGTGTGCCGATCTCGCGGGCGCGGAACGGCAGCGCGCTCCACTCGGCCACGCCCGCCTCGATTGCGGCGGGCGAGGCGCCTGCAGCGGCGGCGACCGCAGCTGCTGCCGCGGCGTTGTTCGGGTGCGTGGGCACGCCGTGCCAGGGGCGGCAGCGGTGCTCGACGCCGGACTGCCCGACGAGCACGAGAGCCGACTCGTCGCGCACGTAGGCACCGGGACCGACCGAGCCGTGGAGCGAGAACGCGCGCACGCGACCCCGGGACTCGGCCGCGAACGTGGCGGCGTCATCGTCCGCGTTGACAACGAGCACATCATCCGCGCGCTGGTGCTGCGCGATCGTCGCCTTCGCCGCCCGGTATCGCTCCAGGCTTCCGTGCAACTCGAGGTGGTCGGGCCAGAACGAGACGACCGCGGCGATCGTCGGGCTCCGGTGCATGAAGCAGAGGTGGGAACTGGTGAGCTCGAGCACGAGAACCTCCTGCGAGGCGGCATCGTCGTTTACGGCCGCCAGCAGCTCCGACGTCGGCCAGAGGTTGCCCGAGGCGGCACCGGCGCTGACTGCGACGCTGATCCCTTCAGCCTGGAGCATCGCGGTGACAAGAGCGGTCGTCGTCGTCTTGCCAGCCGTCCCGGTGATTCCGACGCTAGGGCCGCGCCACCGTTCGAGAAGAAGGTCGCCGAGGCACGAGACGCGCGTCCCCTGCGCGCGAAGCAGTCCGACACGGGGCGCCGTCTCCGGCGTCCAGACACCGAGGAATGCAATATCCGCCGGCCCCGGGTCGCGATCCAGGTCGGCGCGCGACTCGACAACGATACCGAGCCCCTCGAGCTCCGACGTCTCGGCGGGCGCCTCGCCGGAGCCTGCAAGTCGGACGATCGCACCCTCGTACGTGAGGGCTACCGCAAGGGCGATCGCGTCGTGGTCGAACCCCTCGACGAGAACAGACATCTTCTGATGATCGCCGATCCCAGGCCGAGCCCGGGCGAACGAATGCAAGATCGCCCCGCGTGCCCACCGAAGCCCACGCGCTGGTGGACGACGTCAAGCGCGTTCAGAGTCCAGCGCGCGATCGGCGACAGTCCACGGTCGCCCGCGAGGATAGGTCGGAGGATCCCTCGGGTCATGGGCTACGCATGTTCCACCGAGCGTCAGCGCGCCGCACCCGGAGACGGGACAGACGCCGAGGATCGACGACGAACCCACCGTGCTTGCTCCGGCGAGGGTTCCAGTGCTCACTGCCTCCACCTCCATGCCGCAGAGGTCGGATGTCGGTTCCCACCGCAGGTAGCGCTGACGTCGGCCACAGTGCCGCAGAGCTTGACCCTCGAGCGAGGGAGATCGTATGCCGGCAGATCGTTCGGGTCTGCGCGACCCGGTGCTTCGACTTCCCCGACACCGATTCCCTCGTTCGAGCGATCCGAGGCGAAGCGGGTACGCCGATAGCGGGTTCGTGGGAGGAGAGCCGCCAACACTCCTCTCCGGGAGTTGAGCAGCGCTGGTTCTGCGGCGCGCGAGCACGACCGACGGGGACACGGGGAGAACACGAACGAGCAGCACGCCGAGGATTCGGAGGTGCTCGTCGTTGCGGGCGGTGACGACCCTCGCCCGAAGCTCGCTCCCTTCCGACCCCTGAACGAATCGACAGCGTCCCTGCCCCCGAGGCTGCGGAACTCGCTGATCTTCAGGGGCGCCGCCCGAGCCATTCAGCTCGCGTGCGTTCTCTACGCGATCGTTCTCCTCTACTGGATCTGGATCGCCAAGGACACCGGGCTCGCCGCCTTCTTCAACGACCCGTTCTTCTACGCGTACTCCCTCTGCGTCACGTTCTACGTCGCCGCACGCTTCGCGATCGCGCCGTTCTACCGCCCCACGCCGGACACCGGCTATCGACCCACGTGCTCCATCGTGATCCCTTCTTTCAACGAGGAGGACTGCATCGAGGCGACGATCGACGCCTGCCTGACGAGCGAGTATCCTCCCGATCGCATAGAGGTCGTGGTCCTGGACGACGGCTCGACGGACGCGACGTGGGAACGGATGCTCGCTGCGCACGAGCGCCATCCGCAGGTCGTCTGCGTCCGTTTCCCCGAGAATCGCGGCAAGCGCGCGGGCATGGCCGAGGGCATTCGCCGTTCGAGCGGAGAGATCTGTGTCTTCGTCGACTCGGACTCGGTCGTCGAGCCTGATGGGCTCGCGCGCCTCGTGGCCGACTTCGTGGATCCGAATGTGGGAGCGGTCGTCGGCCACGCGGAGGTTCTGAACAAGACCGCGAACTGGCTCACGCGGATGCAGCAGGTGCGGTATTTCGTCGCATTCCGCGTGATCAAGGGGTGCGAATCCGTCTTCGGGGCGATCACCTGCGCGTCCGGGTGCTTCTCAGCCTACCGCCGCACAGCGCTCCTCGAAGTACTCGAGCGGTGGGAATCGCAGCGCTTCCTGGGTCGGCCGGCGACATTCGGTGACGACCGTGCTCTGACCAACTACGTGCTCAAGAAATGGCGGATCACGTACCAGTCCGAGGCGAAATCGCACACGCTCGTACCCGAGACGCTTCGCGTCTTCGCCGTCCAACAGCTGCGCTGGAAGAAGTCCTGGCTCCGAGAGTCGATCCACGTCTCCTCCTTCGCCTGGAGGCTTCATCCGGTCGCTGCCATTCTCACGTATCTCGGTTGCCTCTTTCCCTGGATCGCGCCGATCGTCGTCCTGCACTCCGTCTGGTTTCGTGCCATCGGCGCCGGGAGCCCGCTCTTCTACATCGTCGGTGCCTACGTCATGGCCGTTCTCTACTCGCTCTACTACGCGATCGTCCGCCGGAGCCCACTGTGGTGGCACGGAATCACCTTCGTCGCCGTCTACATGACGTTCCTCGTCTGGCAGACCTACTACGCGCTCGCCACGATCAGGAACACGAGCTGGGGGACACGCGACTCGACCCACACAGAGCACGGGCACGGCGAGGTCGAGGTCGTCGGGACGATGTGCGAGGAGCCTGCGGCATGAGAGGCATCTGGCGACGATCGGCCGACCGGCCGCGGTGGATCGCAGAGTCGGCGCTTGGCCTGCTCATGCTGCCACTCAGCGTCGTACCGATCTGGGCGTACATGACGAAGACCGACGACGGCTTCCTCATGTACCTCAGAGGGCGGTACACGATCGCCGCTCCTGCGACGCCGAGGCTCGACCCGCGCACGGCGCTACCTGGCATCGAGTCTCTTCGCACATCGGTTCCGGGGCGTACCCGTCCTCGTCTACCACGGACTCGGCCGCGCGAGCGGCGAACTGGTCGACGATCGCTACATCATCTCGCGGACGAACTTCGCCGAGCACATGCGCGTGCTCGAGCTCGCCGGCTACACGGCCATCACGACAGGTGTCCTCGCGCGCTATCGGAACACCGGGTCGCTTCGAGACATCCCCGAGAAGCCGATCCTGATCACGTTCGATGACGGTCGATCGGACGCGATGATTCAAGCCGACCCGATCCTGAAGGACACCGGCATGAGGGCCACGATGTTCGTCATCGGTGAGGCCGCGGACGGATTCAGCTTCTACTACGAGTCGTGGAAGGACCTCCGCTCGTTCGCGCGTTCGGGCAGATGGGAACTCGCGAATCACACCTACGCGCTTCATCACCGCTTCGATGACGTCAAGGGTCGTCTCCCCGTGTCGGCGCTCGTGAACCCGAAGCCGGACGAGTCGATCTCACAATTCGAAGAGCGGATCAAGGCAGACATTCTGCGCGGACAGGTCATGCTGCGCACGAACGGCAACTCGACGACGTCCGCGTTCGCATACCCGTACGGCGACTGGGGTCAGAACGCGCGTCGGCCCGGCGTCGTCGACGCGGTCCGGCGAGCGCTACGACGGCATGTCTCGGTCGCGTTCGACCAGGACGGTCAGTCCGGGTGGCGGTTCGTTCTTCCCGGGGACGACCCTTACCACATTCATCGCCTCGAGGTCCAGAACCAGTCCGGCGCACAGCTTCTCGCACGATTGCGGGAAGCCGAGACAACGACACGAGCCGCGTTCCTCGAGCGCGGGCTCGACGTCCCGTACCGGCCCCGGCTTCTTGCGGCGGCTGGAAGCGTGCCGTGTCCTCCTGCCCTGGCAGAGCCGTTCACGGCCGGCTCCGGCGCCCGCAAGGACGTGGCGCTCACCTTCGACGGTGGCCCATCCGTGTACACGCCACAGATCCTCGACGTCCTGGCAAAGCACGAAGCCAAGGGGACGTTCTTCGTCACCGGATCCAAGATCGACGGCCGCGAGCGCGTGCTGTGGAAGATGGTGCTTGGCGGCAGCGAGATCGGGAACGGGACGTGGTCTCAGCCACACGGAGCGACGACCAGCGCCGCCTCGCTGAGCCGTGAGCTGATGACGACGAGCGCCGCCATCACGGCGGCCGCACGGGTGAGGCCCTGTGTGACACGACCCCCGTACCGCGAGAATGTCGACCGACATACAAGGATCGCACGCGGGCTCGAAATGACCACGGCGCTGTGGTCTGTCGACCCGCGCGACTACCTGTCGACGTCCCCTGCGGCGCTGACTGCGCGCATCCTCGCCGGTGTGAAGCCGGGTGCCGTGATCGTGCTCCACGATGGCGGAAGCAATCGTTCTGTCACGGTTCAGGCGCTCGGCGCGGTCCTCAAGGGCCTCGAGCGCCGCGGGTACGAGACCGTGACACTCTCGCAGCTCCGGAGCGAGAAATGACCCGAGCCACTTGCGCTGATCATCCTCGCCCTCACGGTCTCGGCGGTCGTTGGATCGGAGCGCGGCCTCGCGAGCTCGGATGCCACCGCGTGCCCGAAGCCCCTCCGCCTCCAGTTCGTCCGCAAGACGGGAGCGACGGCCGGCATCCTCCGGTGGCGTGCCCCCCGCACGACGGTGAGCGCCGTGGGATACCGCGTGTTCAGAAACGGCGTCGTCGTCGGGCAGACCCGGAAGCTTCGGCTTCGCGTCAAGGTCATCCCGGGGCGGAAGGTCACGCTGAGTGTGCGGATGGCGCTGAGTTCCGGCCGCACGGTCCGGTGTAGGGCAGCGATCGTTCGCCGCCTGCGTCTGGAAGGCGCCGACCAAGCCGCAGCACCTGACGGTAGACGAGGAGGAGAGCGGGATCAGGATTGCGTGGTCGAGGTCGCGGCGCGGCGAAGGTCGACTCGTCGGGTATCGGGTGTTCCGCGACGGAGCGGCCGTGCGCCAGCTGAAAGGCCTCAGCCTGGTCGTTGCTCTGCCGCCGCTGCGGACGGCAAGCTTCTGGGTTCGAGCTGTCGACAGTCGGGGCAAGCTGAGCAGGCCATCCGTGCGTGTCCGCGTCGTCCGCGGGCACAACGCCCCTACCGTGCCGGGCCAGGTGCTCGCTGCGGCCGTCTCCGATCGTGAGGTCTCCCTCAGCTGGGCTCCGAGTACTGGAAGCGGCGGGGTTCGTCTGTCGTACCAGGTGCGGCGGAACGGGCAACTCGTGACGCAGACCCCGGGGACGGAGGTGCGTGTGGGCAACCTCTTCCCGGCGACGACCTACTCATTCGCGATCACCGCCGTCGATTCGCTCGGCTACCGGAGCGCCGAGACGGTACCCGTCGACGTCACGACAAAGGCGCCCCCGCAGACCTCGGGCGGCATATTTGCGTTCGTCCTCGCGAGTACGAGTCGTAGCTTCCACGATCTCCAAGCCCACTACCAGCAGATCGGTACGGTCATTCCGACCTACTTCGACTGTCGCTCGGACGGTGCCTTCGAGGGAAGGGACGACCCATTGGTCACCCGGTGGTCGCAGGCCAGAGGCATCCGCGTCCACGCACGATGGAACTGCCAGCGAACCGCAACCCTCAACCGTATTCTTCGCGATCCTGGAACACGAGAAGCGACGTTGGCCGGAATCGTCGCCACCGTCGACGCCAACGGCTACGACGGTGCGAACATCGACTTCGAAGCGGGTGCCGCTGCCGACCGCGATGCGTTCACGAGCTTCATCAAGGACCTCTCGGGGCGTCTGCACGCGGCCGGAAAGGCGCTTTCGGTCGACGTCTCGGCGAAAGTGAAGGACGTCAAGAACCATCCTCGGTCGACCTTCTTCGACTATGACGCCCTGGCCGAGTCGGCCGACGTCGTCCTGGTCATGTCCTGGGGAATCCACTGGTCGACCTCGAAGCCCGGGGCGATCGACGACCTACCTTGGGCGACCCAGGTTGCCAACTATGTCGCCGCGCGCCCGCGCCGCGAGAAGTTCGTGCTCGGCTTCGGCCTGTATGGGTTCGACTGGTCAAACGGCGGCGGGAGCGCAAACCCGGGGACGCCTCTCGAGCACGAGGACATCATGGCGCTCGCGGCCAGAGTCGGCGCGACTCCCGCTGTCGATCCGGTCGCACAGGCTCCGACATTCGGCTACACGGCCGCGGACGGCTCGCACGAGGTCTGGTACACGGACGCCACCTCGTTGAACATTCGGTTCGAACTTGCACGCGCCCGGGGTCTCCGGATCGGTCTCTGGCGTCTCGGACGGGAGGATGCGGCGATCTGGTCGCTACCCGCGCTCCAGCCTTGATCCCCGCTGCTGCACGAACGGCTACCGCGTCTGTGGGAAGCCGAGGTCGACCTTGCTGGTTGCGGGATCGGGCCAGCGGCTCGTGATGACCTTCCCTCGGGTATAGAAGTGGATCCCTTCGGGGCCGTAGATGTGGCTGTCACCGAACAGAGATGCCTTCCACCCTCCGAACGAGTAATAGGCGACGGGCACGGGGATCGGGACATTGATGCCGACCATGCCGACGTTGACGTCGAACTGGAACTGGCGTGCGACACCGCCGTCGCGGGTGAAGATCGCGGTGCCGTTGCCGTAGGGATTGTCGTTGATCAGCCTGAGCGCCTCGTCATAGCTTCCGACGCGGACGATCGAGAGGACGGGCCCGAAGATCTCGTCCCGGTAGGCGTCCATCTCGGGCGTGACGTCGTCGAGGAGCGAGACGCCGAGAAAGAAACCGTCGCCCTCGGGGACGGACGCGCGCCCGTCGGCGAGCACGGTCGCTCCCTGCTCGGCGCCCGAGTCGAGATAGCCCGCGACCTTGTCGCGATGGGCCTGCGTGACGAGTGGGCCCATCTCGGAGGTCGGGTCCATGCCGTTCCCGACCGTGATCTTGGGAAGCCGCTCCTTGATCGCCGCCACGAGCGGGTCGCCGACATCGCCGACTGCGAGGACGACGGAGACGGCCATGCAGCGCTCGCCGGCCGAGCCGTAGGCGGCGCTGACGGCAGCGTCGGCGGCCATCTCGATATCGGCGTCGGGGAGCACGATCATGTGGTTCTTCGCTCCGCCCAGCGCCTGCACGCGCTTGCCGTGCCGGGTGCCCGTCTCGTAGATGTAGCGCGCGATCGGCGTCGAGCCGACGAAGCTGAGCGCGCCGACGTCGGGATGCTCGAGGAGAGCGTCGACCGCGACCTTGTCGCCCGTGGATCACGTTGAAGACGCCGTCCGGCAGCCCTGCCTCCTTCAGCAGCTCGGCCGTGAACAACGACGCCGACGGATCCTTCTCGGACGGCTTCAACACGAACGTGTTGCCGCAGGCGATCGCAGGCGCCCACATCCACATCGGCACCATCGCAGGGAAGTTGAAGGGCGTGATCCCTGCCACGACACCGACGGGTTGCCGGATCGAGTACACGTCCACTCCCGTCGAGGCCTGCTCCGAGAACTCACCCTTGAGCAGCGTCGGGATCCCGCAGGCGAACTCGATCACCTCGAGCCCGCGCGTCACCTCGCCCATCGCGTCCGACAACACCTTGCCGTGCTCGGCCACGAGCAGCTTCGCAATCTCCTCCTTGCGCGCGTGTACGAGCTCGCGGACGTTGAACATCAACTCCGCGCGCTTCGCAAGCGACACCGACCTCCACGACACGAAGGCCTGCCGCGCGACATCGACTGCTGCGGCCACCTCCTCGACCGACGCCAGATCGACCGCGCCGCTCTGACGGCCCGTCGCCGGATTGAACACGGGACTCGTCCGGCCGGAGGTGCCCGCGACGAGGCGCCCGCCGACCCAGTGATGGATCGCCACGATCCCGTTGTCCGTCGTGCCTGCCTCGCTCTCGCCCGGCGCCGATGCCAGCTCAGTCATATCCGCCTCCTGAAGGTGTTCCCGCAGGGTATCGCGTCCGAGTAGTCGCCCGCGACGTTCAGGCGTACGCCTGTTTCAACTCCAGGATGCGCTCGTAGCTCGTGCGCAGCTCCCCCGCGGTGAGCCGGCCGCGCCGCGCGGCTCGTACGACGTGCTCGAACGCGGCGGCGCTCGCGGTCTCGCTTCCGGTCAGGAGGAGCAGATCGACCCCCGCCCGAGCGGCAGCACCGGCGACGTTCGGAACCGATAGTCCACGAGTGGCGGCCGCTCCCTCGAGAGCATCGCTGATCGTGACGCCCCCGAATCCGAGGTCTGTCCGTAGCAGTGCCTGGATCCGGGCCGACCAGGGAGCAGGCTTCGAGTCGAGCGCGGGGTACGCTGCGTTCGAGAGCATCACAATCGGAACGCCGGCGGCGAACGCCCTGCGAAACGGGACGAGGTCACGAGCTTCGAGCGTCTTCGCCGAGGCGGAGATGGAGACCGCCGTGCGATCCGTGTTCCGGGTCGCCCGGCCGATGCCGGGGAAGTGCTTGACGACTGCGGCGACACGCGCTGCGGCGAGGCCGCGCGCGAACGCGATCCCCGCCGCCGAGACGCGACCTGCGCTCATGGCAAACGTGCGCTGCTCGAGCGCCATGAACGAGCCGGTCACGGGGACATCGAGGACAGGGGCGAGGTCGACGTTGACACCGACCGAGCGGAGCTGTCGCCCGGCGGCGAGCGCCTCCGAGCGGATGCGTACCGGTTCCAGGCGACCGAGCTCCGTCGTCGATGGAAGCGGCCCGGCCCAGGGCAGTCTTCGGATCCGCCCGCCCTCCTGGTCGGTTGCGATCAGGAGCGGCGGGCGCCCCCCGGTACGCGCCGCGCGTTGCATGACCGCAACGGCGCGGGCGAGCTGCGACCGGCCCTCGACGTTGCCGCCGAAGAGGATCACTCCTCCGATCTCTCCCTTCCTGATCCGCGCCAGCAGGCTCGCCGAAGGTGTGGCTCCCGCCATCGCGACGACGAACCTCTGGCCAACGAGCTCACGAACCGACAGACCGCGAGTCGCAAGCGACGGAGGTGAATCCGCCCGATCCGAATGGGGAATTCCCACTGATCGCGCCGTCGGCCGCCCCAGAACGTCGCCCGTCCGGCCCGATACCTCCGCCTGTGCGAGCGACGCGGCGACCGCCAGCGCTCCCGCAAGCGCGCCTGCGACGGCGAGCCCCGGAACGAGCGACGGCGCCAGCGCCGCCGTACGAGGCGAGCGCTGCGAGGCGCGCGCGCTCACGGCCCCAACCCCCGCCAGCCCTCCGCACGGAAGGGTCCCAGGGGGAGAAGCGTCCCTGATCGAACGGTAGCTCGAAACACGTGACGAC